>NZ_CM142714.1:3330000-4507500 GCF_054898045.1 Pseudomonas sp. LB3P14
CGCGCATTCTACAGCAGCCTCTGTTGCTGTCAAGCGGTTATTTTTCGAAGTTTTCAAAGTTTCCTTTGTAACTTCAACCACTTGCGCTTCCGATCTCTCGTTAGCGGGAGGCGAATTCTACAGCGTTACTCGCTGCTGTCAACACCTCTTTTACACCGCTTTCGACCGAGAAGATCGAATCGTTAAAAGAGCCAAACAACCCTGCTCTTTCAACTCCTTCTGGCTTCGATGACCTGAAGCGTAACCGCTGGCGAAAACTGCGTAACTCATTGTTTACCAAGGAGTTTTCCGTTTCGACTGCGCCGGAAGTGGGGCGAATTATAGACTTCCAGAATCTGCCGTCAAGACCTAATTACGCTTTTCTATAAGGATGTTCAAAATCGCTGCTATATATAGACGCACCCGCAACGAATGCGCAGTATATTGCCCAACAACACTCTCGCTTTCTACTTCGGACGATGCCACGCAATGAATGACCAGCGCCGCAGCCTTGCCTCGACTCTGTTTTCGGTTGGCCTGCTATTGATAGCCATGGCATCGATCCAGTCGGGAGCCTCCCTTGCTAAAAGTATGTTCCCCATTATCGGCGCGCAAGGGACCACCACCCTACGACTGATCTTCGCCAGCGTGATCATGATGCTGATACTGCGCCCCTGGCGAGCGAAGCTCACCGCAAAATCCCTGCGCACTGTCATCGTCTACGGGATGGCGTTAGGCGGCATGAACTTCCTCTTCTATATGTCTTTGCAAACCGTCCCCCTGGGGATCGCGGTTGCACTGGAATTCACCGGCCCACTGGCGGTAGCCATCTTTGCGTCACGTCGCGCGATCGACTTTTTGTGGATCGCCCTGGCCGCCATCGGTTTAATGCTGTTAATACCTACGGGAGAAACGACTGCGGGAATCGATCTGGTAGGCGCCGGTTATGCATTGGGCGCGGGTGTCTGCTGGGCGCTGTACATTCTGTTCGGCCAAAAGGCCGGCGCCGACAATGGCGTGCAGACCGCGGCACTGGGGGTGATGATTGCGGCACTATTTGTAGCTCCTATCGGCATTGTCCATGCTGGCGCTGCGCTGCTCACTCCGTCACTGATCCCCGTGGCGATCGCTGTCGCCATTCTGTCCACCGCCGTGCCCTACACGCTGGAGATGATCGCCCTCACCCGAATCCCAACCCGGACCTTCGGCACGTTGATGAGCATTGAACCTGCGATCGGCGCACTGTCAGGCCTGTTGTTTCTCCATGAGTACCTGTCACTGTCACAATGGATGGCCATCATGTGCATCATTCTGGCTTCCATAGGCGCGACCATGACGATGGGGAGCGCGGCCAAGCCTGCAGTCGCTGCAGATTGAGACAGGATTTGACGAGGGTCTGGTATTTGCCGCGCAATTAGGCCATGTTTAGGCCCGTAACCCAGTGTCAGACATGGATTTTTCAGATAGGGATATCAGAACGCTTGAAGCGAAAGCGAATGCAGCCAGACCCGGGCGCAAAGATCCGGGACGCTATAAGGACAGCAATGAAACGAATTTTGATACTGATCGCCGTACTTGCGGTTGCGGGCTGCGCGGCGACATCGAAAACCCAGGTAAAACACGGCAAGAAAGGTCTGCATATCAACTGTTCCGGGCTCTCGTCATCCTGGGACAAGTGCTACACCAGCGCTGCCAACTCGTGCGCACCCAAAGGTTACAAGGTCATCGCCAAATCGGGGGACGCCGTGGAGGAACCAGGCGATTACCCGTTCGGCCTCAACCCTGCCGGCTATACCAGCCGCAGCATGATCGTCATCTGCAAATAGGTTGATGCCGCCTTGTCAGGTTCGTGGACCTGCAATCTGGCGGCCAATCTCATCGTAACTGGACTTCAGCACCGCGCGCTGGATGTCTGGAGTGGCCAGCATTCGTGCCACGACCATCGCACCGATACATTGCGACAGAATCGCCCATGCCAGGCTGTCGCTTTCCAGAACCTGCGCCCAACTCTCCTGAAGCCGACAAATCCAGTGCTCCGCCTGCTGACGAATCATCACGTCTGAACGGGCAATCTCAGCCCCCAATACCGGCAAAGCACAACCGGATTCCGGGTGCTCCACATGGGCCATGCTCAGGTAGTGTTTCAGGCAGCGCTCGAGCTTGTCACGATTCTGGTCCGCCCCTAAACGCTCCAGGCTTTGGCACAGCTCACGCTCGACGATCGAGGCGAACAGCTCATCCTTCGATGAAAAGTGACTGTAGAAAGCCCCGCCACTCAAGCCGATCGCCTTCATCAAACCGTCGACACCTACCGTTGAAAAACCTGACTTCTTGGCCGACACCGCACTGCTTTCAAGTAGTTTCTCTTTGGTTTCCAGTTTGTGATTGGCCGAGTAACGCATTGCCTTGCCCTCAGGATTGATCGCCTTGACGCTTGCCGAATCGTAGCATAACGTTCGTTCAGTTAACGATCGTTTAGCAAAGGGATCTACCCATGAATAACAAGAAGGTCGTACTGGTTGTAGGCGCAGGGGATGCCACTGGCGGCGCCATTGCAAAACGCTTTGCGCAGGAAGGATTTGTGGCGTGTGTCACCCGCCGCAGCGCGGACAAACTCCAGCCGCTGGTGGATGCCATCAAGGCCGATGGCGGAGAAGCCCACGGTTTTGCCTGTGATGCGCGCAAGGAAGAGGACGTGATTGCGTTGGTCGAGCAGATCGAAAGCCAGATTGGCCCAATCGAAGCGTTCGTTTTCAACATCGGCGCCAATGTGCCTTGCAGCATTCTCGAAGAAACCGCGCGCAAATATTTCAAGATTTGGGAAATGGCCTGTTTCTCAGGTTTTCTCAACGCTCGTGAAGTGGCCAAGCGCATGGCCAAGCGTCAACGGGGCACTATCTTGTTCACCGGTGCCACCGCAGGCATGCGTGGAGCCGCGGGGTTTGCGGCTTTTGCCGGCGCCAAGCACGGGATTCGCGCCCTGGCGCAAAGCATGGCTCGAGAACTGGGACCGATGAACATTCACGTCGCCCACGTCGTAGTCGACGGTGCCATCGATACCGATTTTATCCGCGAGAGTTTCCCCGAGAAGTACGCGACCAAGGAACAGGACGGCATTCTCAATCCTGAGCACATCGCCGAGAACTATTGGTACCTGCACAGCCAGCCCCGTGACGCATGGACCTTCGAGCTGGACCTGCGTCCCTGGAGCGAACGCTGGTAAACCCACCCCTAAAATAATAAGCAGAGCGCATCGACCATGAGCAAAACCGTAGAGTTCTATTTCGACCTCGGCAGCCCCGCCACCTACCTGGCTTATACCCAACTGCCGAAGATCTGCGAGCAGACCGACAGCCAGCTGATCTACAAGCCGATGTTGCTGGGCGGGGTCTTCAAAGCCACCGGCAACGCTTCACCGGCAACCATACCGGCCAAGGGCCGTTACATGTTTCAGGACCTGGACCGCTATGCCAAGCGCTACGGCGTGCCGCTGAAGTTCCAACCGCACTTTCCTATCAACACTCTGATGCTGATGCGCGCCATCACCGGCATGCAGTTGCGCCATCCAGAACGCTTTCAGCTGTTCATCGATTGCCTGTTTCACGCACTTTGGGTTGAAGGCCGCGACCTCGATGATCCGGCGATTGTCGCGTCAGTCCTGACACAGCATGGTTTTGATCCAAATGAGGTGCTGGCCCTGACTGCCGATGAGGAAGTCAAAGCCGCTCTCAAGGACAACACAGAGAAAGCAGTGCAACGGGGCGTATTTGGTGCCCCGAGCATGTTTGTCGATAATCAGCTGTTCTTCGGTCAGGATCGCCTGGACTTCGTCCTTGAAGCCCTGCGTTAAATCTCGTCGACCACATGAGCCAGGCGCTCTATGAAGCGCCTGAACTCCAACCGATCAAATAGCCGCAGTGCGGGTGTTCAACCACTCAAGAGCTGCACCGTCGAGCAACGGGCTCAAGCGCTCGCGCACCTCGGCGTGGTAGGCGTTGAACCACTGTTTTTCGTCATCCGTCAGCAACGACGGCTCCAGGCAACGAGTGTCGATCGGGCACAACGTCAGGGTTTCAAACTTCAGGAACTCACCGAATTCGCTTTTGCCCGCCTCGCGGTTCAACACCAGGTTCTCGATCCGCACACCCCAGCGTCCCGGACGGTAAGTGCCTGGCTCGATGGAGGTGATCATGCCCGGCTGCATTGCAGTGTGTGGCGCGGCGGCGGCTTGGTAGGCGATGACCTGCGGGCCCTCGTGCACGTTGAGGAAGTAGCCGACGCCATGACCGGTGCCATGACCGTAATCAACGCTTTCAGCCCAGATCGGCGCGCGGGCAATCGAATCGAGCAGCGGCGACAGAATGCCTTTCGGGAATTGCGCACGGGACAGCGCAATCACGCCTTTGAGTACCCGCGTGCAATCGCGCTTCTGCTCATCGGTGGGCGTACCGACCGGCACCATCCGGGTGATATCGGTGGTGCCGCCCAGGTACTGGCCGCCGGAGTCGATCAACAACAGACCATCACCTTCGATCACCGCATGTTCTTCTTCGGTGGCGTGGTAGTGCGGCATTGCGCCATTGGCGTTGAACGCGGCAATGGTGTTGAAGCTCAGCGATACATATCCCGGACGTCGGGTACGCGCTGCCGTCAGGTGTTCGTCGATGGTCAGTTCAGTGATGCGCTCACGACCCAACGCTGTGTCCAGCCAAGTGAAGAATTCGCATAACGCCGCGCCGTCCTGCTCCATGGCCTGACGAATGTGCTCGGCATCGGCCAGGCTTTTTTGCGACTTGGCCAACGTCGTCGGGTTCAGGCCTTCGACCAGCTTCACGCCGCTGTCCAGGTTATCCAGCAACCCGGCGGTGACGCGCGCCGGATCGACTTGCAGACTCGCCCCGCTCGGTACGGCGCGCAAGGCGGCGGCCACTTCGCTGTAGTCGCGCAGGGTCACGCCGTCCTGTTCGAGGACTGCGCGCAGCTCGGCATCGACCTTGCTCAGCGCCACGAACAGGGTTGCCTGCTGCTGGCTGATCAAGGCAAAGGAAACAAACACCGGGTTGAACGACACATCGCCGCCGCGCAAGTTGAACAGCCAGGCAATGTCATCGAGGGTGGCGATGAAGTGCCAGTCGGCACCGCGACCTTTCAAAACCTCACGCAGCTTGGCCAGTTTCTCGCCGCGGCTGACAGTCGCCTGAGGCGGCAGGTGTTGATAGATCGGTTCATTCGGCAGCGTCGGACGGTCGCTCCAGACTTCGCTCAACACGTCGATGTCGGTGCGCAGACGTGCGCCGCGTTCTTCGAGTTTGCCACCCAACGTACGCGCCGAAGCCACGGCCATCACTGCACCATCTACCGCGACGACGCCGCCTTCGGGGGTTTGCTCGGCCAGCCAGTCCAGCGGGCCGGGTTGACCCGGTTGCAGTTTGACCAATTCGATACCGCTGCCCTTGAGTTCCTTGGTCGCTTGTTCCCAATAACGGCTATCGGCCCAGACACCGGCAAAGTCCGGCGTAACGATCAGCGTGCCGACCGAGCCATGGAAGCCCGACAACCATTGCCGTCCTTGCCAGTAACCCGGCAGGTATTCCGAAAGATGCGGGTCGGCCGACGGCACCAGCAGAGCGTGAATGCCCTCCCGGCTCATCAGTTCGCGGGTTTGCGCCAGGCGTTGGGGTACCGATCCATTGATCGAAGGCTGCGTACTCATCATGTCTCCTGCTAATCACTTCATCATTATTGTTGAGTGCCGATCAACGCCGGCACTTTCAGACCTTATTGCCAAAATGCCGGAGCACTGGCGCAGGCCGCTTTAATCAGGTGTACCGCTTGGTCGATGTCCTGCTCGGTGGTGAACCGGCCCAGGCTCAAGCGAATGGTGCGACTCGCCGAGCGGGCGTCGTGCCCCAGGGCCAGCAGCACATGGGAGGGAGCATTGCTGGCGGAGTTGCAGGCCGAGGTCGCAGAAAACGCGATCGAGCTACTCAGCGCCGCGGAATTGAACTCGCCTTCGTTGAAGGTCAGGCTCAGGGTATGGGGAATGCGATGGGTCGGGCTGCCATTGAGCCGAACCCCGGGGATGCTCAGCAGTTGCTCGAGCAAGCGTTCGCGGAGCCGCACGATCGTGGCTTTTTCTTCCTCGAACGCGGCGGCTGCCAAGGCGAAGGCCACGCCCATGGCGGCGATCTGGTGAGTCGCCAGGGTCCCGGAACGCAAACCGCCCTCGTGACCGCCGCCGTGGATCTGCGCCTGCAAGCGCTGTTGCGCGCGAGGCCCGACATACAACGCGCCGATGCCTTTGGGGCCATAGAGTTTGTGGGCGGAAAAGGACATCAGATCCACCGACCACTTGGCCAGATCGATCGCCACTTTGCCCGCGCCCTGGGCCGCGTCGACATGGAACAACGCATCGCGATCACGCACTACCTGACCGATGGCCGGGATGTCGTTGAGGGTGCCCAGCTCGTTGTTGACCAGCATCAGCGACACCAGAAAGGTGTCTTCACGCATCGCTTCGCTGACCGCTTGCGGGGTAATCAAACCCTCGGCGTCAGGCACCAGATAAGTCACCGCAACACCGGCGTCCTGCAACTGCTTCGCCGTGTCGAGAATCGCTTTGTGTTCGATCTGGCTGGTGATGATGTGGCCGCCAGAAACGCCGCGGGCCTGGGCCACGCCCTTAAGGGCAAGGTTGTTCGATTCGGTGGCGCCGGAGGTCCAGACGATCTGTTGCGCCTGAGCGCCGACCAGTTCCGCGACCTGTTGCCGTGCCTGCTCGACCGATTGCCGGGCCTGTTGACCGAACGCATGGGAGCTGGACGCTGGATTGCCGAAATTGCCGGTAAAACCCAGACACTCGACCATCACCTTGATGACTCGCTCATCCACCGGCGTAGTGGCGGCGTAGTCGAAATACAACGGACGTTTATTCATAAAAGACTCGCAGAGCGTGTTCCGGGATCAGGAAGCTCGTCACTGAAACGTCAAAGCGCAACCTCGTGAGCTGCGCCGATCGTTCAGAGCGTTAGAAATACCTGATCGGAGGCCGTTAAAGAAGAACAACTTCATTTAAAAGTGCGTAGGAACGCTCCTGAAGTCGAGCTTAACAGGCATCGGCCAACCGGTTGAAGCAATGCGTCAGCTAAAGCTATCGAGCAACAACGGATACAGCGAAGCCACCAGCAGCAAGGCCATGCCCCAATTGAACAATCGCAACCAGCGGCGATCCTTCAGCACGTTGCGCAACAATGTGCCGCAACCTGCCCAGACACCGACGCTCGGCAGATTGATCACGGCGAACACAGCCCCTATCACGATCACGTTGGTGAAGTAGCCTTGCATTGGCGTGTAGGTGCTGATGGCACCGATGGCACCGATGGCCATGATCCAGGCCTTGGGATTGACCCACTGAAAAGCCGCCGCGCCCAAGTAACTGATCGGCTTGCTCTCGCCCTTTTCGCTCTCGGAGACCGGCCCGGAGTGCGCGATTTTCCACGCCAGATACAACAAATACGCCGCGCCGACGTAACGCAGAACGCTGTAGAGCAAAGGATAGGTTTGAAACACTGCGCCCAAGCCGAAACCTACCGCCACCACCAGCACGAAGAAGCCGCAGGTGATGCCAAGCATATGGGGAATGGTGCGGTTAAAGCCGAAGTTCACACCCGATGCCAGCAACATTGTGTTGTTGGGCCCGGGAGTAATCGAGGTGACGAGAGCAAACAGGGCGAAGCCCAGCAGCAAATCGAGCGAGAGCGTCATGGCAGCGGTCCATCAGGTCAGTCAGGTGTTGACCCTATCGCACGCCTTGAGGGAAACCCATGGACAGTTACGTAAAACTTCGACCAGTACAGTCTCAGCTAGGACGACCGTGAAGCTGTACAGCACGTTCCGCGTTCATTTCGCCTTGTTTGTCGAAACTGACCGACTTTTGCGGTTGGCCGAGCAATTCGGCTTTCTTCGCGTGGTACTCCTCGAAAGACAGACCGCGACGATTCAAGGCCTCAAGCGCCAGTTCCTTGGTTTCTTCGGCGGTGTAGGGCCGTAATTCCGGAGAAACATGGCTAGCACATCCGGCGAGAACGGAGACTGCAAGCAGCAAGAAAGTAGCGATTAGAGGTTTCATTGTGACGTCCTGACAGCTGGGTTCGGGGCAATGAACACAGGCTACGCCGGGCATCCGATCAGCAGAAATCAACGTTCTCGATAGTGGCTATCGACTTTAACTAACGCTGCTCAGCCAGACCGCTTCATATCTCCAAACGATCTATAAATATTAATTTATGGTCTTTTACGGAATAACACAGAGCCTTTATAACAACTCCATCGCTTCACTGCACTGTTGCCCAGGCAACTGTTCGCCAGGCAACAGTCATTCAACAAACAGCTCTGCTAATCGAACAGCATCTACCGGCCAACGCGCTGAAAGCCCCGTGAATCGGGGCTCCGAGGGATTGGTACAGCTCTTGCTCAAAGTTAGTGACTACTCACTGCTCCCTGAGCAACTGTTTAAAAAGGAACTGATTCATGTCGCGTCCATTGAAAGTCGTTGCCCTCTCCGGCGGTACCTGGCGTCCGTCTCGCACGTTGGTGCTGACTCAGGCGCTGTTGGCGCAGCTGGCCGAGCAATTACCGATTGAAAGCAAGCTGATTGAACTGGGTGACATCGCCCGACCGTTGGGCGCCGCGCTGTCCCGTCAGGAATTGAGCGCCGAGATCGAAGCCGAACTGCACGCGATCGAGAACGCCGACCTGCTGATCGTCGCTGCGCCGGTTTATCGCGGTTCCTACCCTGGACTGCTCAAGCACTTGTTCGACCTGATCGACCTCAACGCGCTGATCGACACGCCGGTATTGCTGGCCGCCACCGGTGGCAGCGAGCGTCATGCACTGGTGCTCGATCACCAGTTGCGACCGCTGTTCAGTTTCTTCCAGGCCCTGACGTTGCCCATTGGCGTCTATGCCACCGAAGCCGACTTCTCCAATTACCAAATAACCAGTGAGCCCTTGAAGGCCCGCATACGCCTAGCTGCAGAACGCGCCGCGCCGTTGTTCGGCGTGCACCCCAAAAATCTGCTGAAAATCGCTTAAGGATTTCTTCATGGATGTTTTCTGGTTTCTGCCGACTCACGGCGACGGCCATTACCTGGGCACCACTCAGGGCGCACGCCCGGTGACACTCAACTACCTGAAACAAGTGGCCCAGGCTGCCGACAGCCTCGGCTACCACGGTGTACTGATCCCAACCGGACGCTCTTGCGAAGATTCGTGGGTCATTGCTTCGGCGCTGGTGCCGCTGACCGAACGCCTGCGTTATCTGGTGGCGATCCGGCCGGGAATTATCTCGCCGACGGTCTCGGCGCGCATGGCCGCTACGCTGGATCGACTGTCCAATGGCCGCTTGCTGATCAACGTGGTCACTGGCGGCGACCCGGATGAAAACCGTGGCGACGGTATCTTCCTCGATCACAGCGAACGCTACGAAGTCACCGACGAATTCCTGAAAATCTGGCGCCGGGTGCTGCAAGGCGAATCAGTGGATTTCGAAGGCAAACACCTGCAAGTACAGAACGCCAAGGCGCTGTATCCGCCGGTGCAGAAACCCTATCCACCGCTGTACTTCGGCGGCTCTTCCGAAGCCGCCCATGAACTGGCCGCCGAGCAGGTTGATGTCTATCTGACGTGGGGCGAACCACCGGCCGCCGTGGCGGAAAAACTGGCCGATGTGCGTGAGCGTGCAGCGCGAAACGGTCGCACGGTGAAGTTCGGAATTCGCTTGCACGTGATCGTCCGCGAGACCGCTGAAGAAGCCTGGAAAGCCGCGGATAAACTCATCGAGCACATCAGCGACGAGACCATCGCGGCAGCGCAGAAGTCGTTCTCGCGTTTCGATTCAGAAGGTCAGCGGCGCATGGCAGCGTTGCATGACGGGCGTCGCGACAACCTGGAAATCTCCCCCAACCTGTGGGCCGGCGTCGGCCTGGTGCGCGGTGGTGCCGGGACGGCGCTGGTGGGCGATCCGCAGCAAGTGGCGGCGCGAATCAAGGAGTACGCGGACCTGGGGATCGAGAGTTTCATCTTCTCCGGCTATCCGCACCTCGAGGAAGCTTATCGCTTTGCCGAGTTGGTGTTCCCGCTGTTGCCTGAGCCGTACGCCAGCCTGGCGGGGCGCGGCGTCACTAATCTCACCGGGCCGTTTGGCGAAATGATCGCCAATGATGTGCTCCCGGCTAAAGCCTCGGCCTGACCCAGAAACCCTGTGCTGATCGTTCCCACGCGCAGCAAAGGAATGCAGCCCGTGACGCTCCGCGTCACTGGACGCAGAGCGTCCCTAGAGGCATTACCACGCAGAGCGTGGGAACGATCAGCGTATGTCGCCAGAAAGAAGGAACCCCGCGTGACTGCCAAGCCGCAAAGCGCCCTGTTGTCCCCCTTGCAGACCGCCCGCCGATTGGCCGCCGAGTTTGCCCTGACCGCTGTAGAGCGCGATGAACGTGGCGGTACGCCCAAAGCTGAACGTGACGCCTTGCGCCACAGCGGTCTGCTCGCGTTAAGCATTCCCACCCAGTATGGCGGCCTCGGCGCCAGCTGGAGTGACACCCTGACCATCGTGCGCGAGTTCGCCAAGGTCGACAGCTCGATTGCCCATGTCTTCGGCTTCCATCACCTGATGCTCGCCACCGTGCGCCTGTTCGCCCGGCCCGAGCAGTGGCAGCCGTGGTTCGAACAGACGGCTCGCAAGAACTGGTTCTGGGGCAACGCCCTCAACCCGCTGGACACCCGCACCGTGGTGAAAAACCTCGGGGGCTGGCGTGAGTTTTCCGGCAAGAAAAGCTTCTGCTCCGGCGCCAGCGATTCGCAAATGCTGATCGCCTCGGCGGTGGATGAAAGCGCTGGCGGCAAGCTGTTGATCGCCGCGATTCCCAGCGGTCGCAGCGGCATCACCTTGCACAACGACTGGAACAACATGGGCCAGCGCCAGACCGACAGCGGCAGCGCGACGTTCGAACGGGTGCGGGTCGAAGAGTCGGAGTTGCTGCTCGATCCGGGTCCGCTGAGTACGCCATTCGCCTGCCTTCGGCCGTTGATTGCCCAGCTGACGTTCACGCACATGTTCCTCGGCATTGCCGAAGGTGCCTTCGAAGAAGCGCGGCAATACACCCTCACCGAAACCCGTCCATGGCACAAATCCAGCGCTCAGGATGTGCGTCAGGACCCTTATGTACTTAGCCACTACGGTGAGTTTTGGGTGGCCCTCGAAAGTGTTCGACTGCTGGTCGAGCGCGCTGCCGGGTTGCTCGACAAGGCCTGGGCCAAAGGCCCGAACCTCAGCGCCGAAGAACGCGGGCACCTCGCTACCGCCATTGCCACGGCCAAGGTAGCTGCCACTCGCAACGGTCTGGAACTCTGTAGCCGATTGTTTGAAGTGACCGGCGCCCGTTCGACTCATGCCTCACTGCGACTGGACCGCCATTGGCGCAACCTGCGCACGCAAACCCTGCACGACCCAGTGGATTACAAACTCCATGAACTGGGTGACTGGGCGTTGAACCAGTCCCTGCCGATCCCGACTTTCTATTCATAGCCTTATTCATGGAGCCTGCCCATGCAACTGCTGACCTTACCGCCCTCACCCGCCCTGGCCACCTCGATCCGCGCCACGGCGCAGGTGTTCGAAGACCCTAAATCCCAAGCCTTGCTCGCCCACATTCAACAAGTCGCACCCAGTGAAGCCAGCGTACTGATCATCGGTGAAACCGGCACCGGCAAGGAACTGGTGGCGCGGCATATCCACAACCTCAGCGCCCGCCGCAACCGGCCATTTGTGGCGGTGAACTGCGGCGCGTTCTCTGAATCCCTGGTGGAGGCCGAGTTGTTCGGCCATGAAAAAGGCGCCTTTACCGGTGCGCTGAGCGCCAAGGCCGGCTGGTTCGAAGAGGCTGACGGCGGCACGTTGTTCCTCGATGAAATCGGCGATTTGCCGATGGCGATTCAGGTCAAATTGTTGCGGGTGTTGCAGGAGCGCGAAGTGGTGCGACTGGGTTCGCGCAAGAGCATTCCCATCAACGTGCGCGTGCTGGCCGCGACCAATGTGCAACTGGAGAAAGCCATCAACGCCGGGCATTTCCGCGAGGATCTGTACTACCGCCTCGACGTGGTCAGCCTGGAGTTGAGTCCGCTGCGCGACCGCCCCGGCGACATCCTGCCGCTGACCCGACACTTCGTCGAAGCCTACAGCCAGCGCCTCGGTTACGGCACCATCACCATCAGCAAAGAAGCCGAACTGAAACTGCGCAGCTACAGTTGGCCGGGCAACATCCGCGAACTGGAAAACGTCATTCACCACACCCTGCTGATCTGCCGTAACGGTGTGATCGAACGCGACGACTTGCGCTTGTCGAACATGCGCATCGAGCGTCAGGACGATTACCACAGCAACGTCGACGACTCACCGGAAGCCCTGCTCGATCGGGCCTTTCAAAAGCTCTTCGAAGAACAGGCCGGCGCGCTGCACGAGAAAGTCGAAGACGCTTTGCTGCGGGCGGCCTATCGATTCAGCCATTACAACCAGGTGCACACCGCTGCGCTGCTGGGGTTGAGCCGCAACGTAACGCGCACACGACTGATCAAGATCGGCGAGCTGGCGGTGAACAAGCGCCGGCCCACGGAAAATCTCCAGGGCGAGCGTGTCATGCAGCTGTCGATCTAACCCACCAGATTGCAGTGCAGCGCGTTGTCGTGGCTGCGTTCCAGGCTGTGCAGCACCTGGAACGAGCCGAAGGTCACGGTTTTCGCCTGATGGGCGCGGATCAGCTGCCAGAAATCCTGCTCGCCGCTTTCAAAGTTTTGAAACGCGGCTTCTCCCGCCTCTCGTGTTTGCCATTGCAGGTAGTTGAGCACCCGCCGGCCATCGTCGCTGGCCTGGATGCTGGCACTCAGAAAACCGCTGTAGCCCTGGGCGAGGCGCTCGGTCTGTTTCGTCAAGGCCGACACCAGCGCGGGCTGTTGATGGGGTTCGATCTCGAATTCGATCAGTTGGGTGAAGCTGCGATTTTTCTCTGACGCTTGCATGAATAGTCCCCACTTACGTGTAAGCCGGATCTTGCGATCCGAAGGCTTGCAGGGTAAAACCTTGAGTTAACTAGAGGTCAAGGGGCATTTTTTAAATGATCACCTCGGAAAACTTGCACAAGGAACTCACCGTCGGCCAATTGGCTGCGCGCAGCGGCGTCGCGGTCACGGCGCTGCACTTTTACGAGTCCAAGGGTTTGATCAAAAGCAATCGCAACCAAGGCAACCAGCGGCGTTATCCACGGGAAGTGTTGCGGCGGGTGGCGTTGATCAAAGTGGCCCAGCGGCTGGGAATTCCATTGGCGGAGATTGGCGAGGCGCTCAAGTCCCTGCCGGATAACCGCGCCCCGACGGCGGCGGACTGGAAGGTGTTGTCGGCGCAGTGGAGTCGGGATCTGGATGAGCGGATCAATCAACTCGTGCTGCTGCGGGACCGGCTCAATGGCTGCATTGGGTGTGGGTGTCTGTCGATGGAGGCGTGTCCGTTGCGCAATTTTGGCGATGTGTTGGGGGAGCGAGGGCCCGGGGCGCAGCTGCTGGAATCGGGAACTGACCCGAAATAGCGGCGCGGCCTTCGCGGGCAAGCCACGCTCCCACAGGTTCTGTGTTGTTCGCAATTATTACAAACGACGCAAAACCTGTGGGAGCGTGACTTGCCCGCGAAGGCGTCTTCAAGGCCGACCGAAGTTTAGAACCCCGGCGCAATCTGCCCTTTGTAGCGGGTCAAAATGAACTGCCGAACCTCATCGGAATTCAAAGCCTTGGCCAGTTTCTGCAAGCCTGGATCATTGATGTTGTCCGGCCGCGCCACTAGAAACTCGATGTACAAACTCTTGCCCTTCTCGACGATCAACGCGCTGTTGGTGTCGATTCCCGCTTCCAGGGCGTAGTTGGCGAAGACAAACGCCAGGTCCACCTGGCTCACCGAACGCGCCAGCAGCGCACCTTCCAGTTCACGAATTTTCAGGTGCTTGGGGTTTTCGATGATGTCGCGCTGAGTGGCCAGGGTGTTACTCGGGTCCTTGAGTTTGATCAGGCCGGCTTCGTGTAGCAGCACCAGTGCGCGCCCGGTGTTCACCGGATCGTTGGGAATCGACACCGTGGCGCCATCCTTCAGCTCGGCGATGTTTTTGATTTTGGTCGAGTAAGCGCCAAACGGTTCGATGTGCACGCCGACCACCGGCACCAGATCGGTATGGCGGGTCTTGTTGTAGTCATCGAGAAACGGTCGGTACTGGTAATAGTTGGCATCGAGGTTCTTCAAGGCCAATTGCTGGTTGGGCTGGATGAAGTCGGTGAAGACCTTGATGTCCAGGTCCACGCCTTCCTTGGCCAGGGTCGGCTTGACGAATTCGAGGATCTCCGCGTGCGGCACCGGGGTGGCGCCGACGATGAGTTTTTCGTTGGCGTGAACGTTGAACGACAGGACGGCAGCCAGAATGGCCAGGGTCTTTTTCATGCTGTGCTCCTAGGCAGATTGAGTGGCCGTCGTGGGGCGGACGTTGGGCCGTTTTTTAATGTTTGAATCGAATGTCTATCGTCGGCTGTAGCGCGCAACCAATCGGTCGCCCGTCACTTGCAGGGCCTGGACCAGGATCAGCAACAGCACCACGGTGACCACCATCACGTCAGTCTGAAAACGCTGATAGCCGTAGCGGATCGCCAGGTCGCCAAGGCCACCGCCGCCGATCACCCCGGCCATCGCCGTGTAATCCACCAGCACAATCGCGGTCACCGTGACCGCCGCCAGCAGCCCTCCCCGGGCTTCGGGCAACAAGGTGTGGCGGATGATCTGCCAGGTGGTGCCGCCCATGGCCTGAGTCGCTTCCACGACCCCGCGATCGACTTCGCGCAAGGCGGTTTCGACCAGGCGCGCGAAGAACGGCGTGCAACCCACCACCAGTGGCGGGATAGTCCCCGGCACGCCGAGGGAGGTGCCCACCAGCAACGTGGTCAGGGGAATCAGCACGATCAGCAAAATGATGAACGGCAGCGAGCGCAGCATGTTCACGATCACCGACAGCACCCGATAAATCCCGACCGCTTCATGCAATTGGCGCTTGCCGGTGAGGAACAGCACCACGCCCAGCGGCAGCCCCAGCAGCACGGTAAAACCGAGGGCGGCACCGAGCATGCTCAGAGTGTCGAGACAGGCCTGGGCGATGTCGGCCCAATAGATGTTTTTCAGCCACTCGGCCATGGTCAGGACCAGTCGTGACGCGGGGGTTTGACGCCATTGAGCAGCCAGTTGCCGACCACGTGGTATTTCCAGCGTACCGGGTCATGCAGGGTATGGACCCGGGCGTTGCGCCAATGAAGGTCGAAGTTGTGCTTCCTCAGGGTCGAGCGGGTGCCGCCGAGTTCGAAGAGCTTGTTGCTGGCTTCGATGGCGATTTCGGTGGTCAGCACTTTAGCTTTGGCGACGGCCAATGAGGCTTGCGCGACGTTGTCTTCGTCAGGTGCCGAACGTGCGGCATCCAGCGCCCAACCGGCGCGTTCCAGCAAGGCTTCGGCCGCTTCCAGACGAATCTCCAGGCCGCCGACCTGAATGATGGTCAGCGGATCTTCACTGGCCTTTTCCACACCCGCATCGATCCACGGCCGAGCGAATTTCTGAACAAATGTGATGGTGTCGCGCAGGGCCGCACGGGCGATGCCGGCGTCAATGGCCGCGGTGGTCAACTGCGCAAACGGGCCCGCCAGGGTGGGTGTTTCATAAGAGCGATACGTCGGGAACAGATTGAACGCCGAGACGTGCAGGTCCTCAGCCAGCACCGTGCCGCTGGAGGTGGTGCGCTGACCGATGCTGTCCCAGTCGTCGACGATCACCAGCCCTTTGGTTCCGCGCTCGACAAAGGCCAACTGGCCCTTCTGCTCTTCGTCCAGCGCCAGCACCGCCAGCCAGTGGGCATAGAGCGAACCGGTGCAATAACCCTTGCGACCGTTGATCACATGGCCGTCGCCGTAACGGCGCAGGGTCGCCTGAATATCCTGCACGTTCTTGCCGCCGGTTTCCGACAAGGCATTGGCAAAGCGGTGACCTTGCAGCGCCAGCCCGAAGAAGTGCGCTTGCTGCTCAGGCGTGCCTTGCAGGCGAATGTCTTCCAGCAGGCAGTAATGGTTTTGCGGGATTTGCCCAAGGGACGGATCGGCCGCCGAGATGATCGCGATGACCTGCGCCAGCACCGCGTAGGACACCTGCGCGCCGCCAAATGCTTTCGGCACGCTAATGCCCCACAAACCGCTGTTGGAATACAAATCGACGATCTCGGCGGGCACCTGACGCGTGCGATCGCGCTCGGCGTCTTGCTCCAGCAAGATCGCGGCGACACGTTTAGCCACACGCAGGGCTTCGGCTTCGTCGGTGATCCGATGGGCGGCCGGAGGGTTGATCCGATAAACGGCAGATTCAGGCATACAAGTCTCTCGGTACCAATGTTTACCGGAGGGTATTGCAGCTTCTGTGCCTGACCGTCCGAACCAATGTTTTCGGGGAGTTCAGGGCCTTTCAAAGGTGTTTTCGATGAGAAACCCGAGCAATCTGCTGCTTCGCTGTTGATGGCTGAACAGTGACTGCTGCTCGTCGGGGGTTCGGTCGAGCGAAAAACGCTGACCTATAGTTGTTCGACCGGAAATCGGCGAAGGAACACCTTTTCACTCACGACAAGAACAGGGAGAACCATCATGAGCGTCAAACCCATTCCAGAGGGGTATCACAGCATCACCCCGTATCTGGGCATTCAAAAAGCGGCCGAAGCCATCGAGTTCTACAAGAAAGCCTTTGGTGCCACCGAAGTCATGCGCCTGTCCATGCCCGATGGCGGCATCGGGCATGCCGAACTGCGCATCGGCGATTGCCCGATCATGCTCGGCACGCCTTGCGATCAGGGCCCTTTGAGCAATCCGGACACGTCGCCGTCCGTGGGCCTGCATCTGTACGTGAACGATGTGGACGCGTCTTATAAACAGGCGATTGCGGCGGGTGGCACGGTGGTGTCCGAGGTCAAGGATCAGTTTTATGGCGACCGCTCGGGGACCTTGAAGGATCCCTATGGGCATCTGTGGTTTCTGGCCACGCGCAAGGAAGATCTGACGCAGGAGCAGATTGAGCAGCGGGCGAAGGAGATGTTTCAAAAGGGTTGAACCCAATGATCGTTCCCACGCTCTGCGTGGGAATGCAGCCCGGGACGCTCCGCGTCCCAAAGCGGACGCAGAGCGTCCATTGAGGCATTCCCACGCAGAGCGTGGGAACGATCTTGGTTCTACACACTTCATGAACAAGCGCACCACGCTTTGCGCCTTGTCGTAAGGACTCAACGATTTCAGGATGCTGGCATCTATTAAAAGGAGTCACCCATGTTCGCCGGATTCCTGAAAGACCAGCGCCACGTCAACGGTGTAGACATTGCCTACCGCATCGGCGGCAGCGGGCCGGGTTTGTTATTGCTGCACGGTCACCCGCAAACCCACGTCATCTGGCACAAGATCGCCGAACAACTGGCCGAGCACTTCACCGTCATTGCCGCCGACCTGCGCGGTTACGGCGACAGTGGAAAACCGCCGGCCAACGATCACCACACTCACTATTCCAAACGCGAAATGGCTCGGGACAGCGTCGAGCTGATGAAGTCCCTGGGCTTCGAACAGTTCTCGGTGCTGGCCCACGACCGTGGCGCCCGCGTTGCCCATCGGCTGGCCCTCGATCATCCCGCTGCCGTGCAACGCATGGTGCTGCTCGACATCGCGCCCACCCTGTCGATGTACGCGCAAACCAACGAAGCCTTTGCCCGCGCCTACTGGCACTGGTTCTTCCTGATCCGCCCGGCACCGTTGCCGGAAACATTGATTGAAGCTGATCCAGAATCTTATCTGCGCAGCGTGATGGGCAGTCGCAGCGCCGGGCTCAAACCGTTCACGCCTGAAGCATTCGCTGAGTACCTGCGCTGCCTGAAACTATCGGGCACCGCGCGCGGTATCTGCGAGGACTATCGCGCCAGCGCCAGCACGGATCTGGAGCATGACCGCGCCGATATCGCAGCCAGCCGTCATTTGAATCTGCCGTTGCTGGTTCTATGGGGTGCAGAAGGCACGGTCGGGCGCTGTTTCGAACCGCTCAAGGAATGGCAACACGTCGCCACTGACGTGCGTGGCAAGGCGCTGCCCGCCGGCCATTACATCGCCGAAGAAGCCCCCGAACTGCTGCTCGCTGAAGTGCTGGGTTTCCTGCTCTGATCGCTGCACCCCACTGCTAAGCTGGCGGCTCATGCCGCCAGGTTTCGTGTTGGATCGGCGCAAGTACACAACGCTCATGACTCTGTAGGAGCAAAGCTTGCTCGCGATAGCGGTAGCCCAGTCAACATCAATGTTGAATGACAGAAAGCAATCGCGAGCAAGCTTTGCTCCTACAGAAACCAGCCAATCGATATCACGAAACATTTTCTTTCACATCCCCCTTCGGGATTTTCGATGCTCATCCGTCTTATTTAGATGCAGTCGCCCGCGCAGGCAAAAGCCACGGCCCGGCCTTTCATGGACCTCAACGCTGGGAAGCCCTTAGCGGCGGCCCTCTCATCGAAACAAGACCTTTACTCATGTCGAAGAAATCCCGTTCAAGACTCTGGTTTCTGGTCCATAGCTGGCTGGCGCTTCCGATCTGGTTTTTCGTGCTGATCGTCTGCGTAACCGGCACCCTGGCGGTGGTCAGCCAGGAAATCGTCTGGCTGGCCAACCCGCAAATGCGCGCCAGCCAACCCTCGGACGATGCGCCGCTGCTCAGCTATGACCAGATCATCGCCGCTATCAAGAAGGCTGAGCCCAATACCCTGGTCGAGGCCATCAGCCGGCCCGATGAATCACACTTCGCCCTCGACGTTGACGTCAGCTACCCCGACGGTCGCTCCGTGACGGTTTACGTCAATCCCTACAGCGGCGTCATTCAGGGCACTGCCCCACAATTCAATTTCAAGGCGTTTACCCGCGCACTGCATGGCTGGTGGCTGGTGCCGTTTACCAATGGCTACAGCTGGGGCTGGTACCTGGTGTCGTTTCTCAGCCTGCCATTGCTGGCTTCGTTGGTCACCGGGCTGGTGGTCTACAAGCGCTTCTGGAAAGGTTTCTTCCGCCCGACTTTGCGCATTCGTCACGGCGCACGGATTTTCTGGGGCGACTTTCATCGCCTCAGTGGCATCTGGTCGATCTGGTTCATCGCGGTAATTTCCGTCACCAGCACCTGGTTCCTGATTCAGGCGTTCATGTTCGATAACCAGATTTCAATTTCCACCGCGCCGGTGGCTGCCGTGGTTCCGCGCGAAAGTGTCCCGCTGACGGCCGACGGTTCGCCTGCGCCGATGATCAGCCTGGAGACCGCCATTCGCGAAGCCAAGGAAGGTATTCCCGGCCTGGACGACAGCTTCGTCAGCCTGCCCGCCAATGCCTATAGCTATCTCTCGGTGGGCGGACGCAGTTCGTATCCGCTGATGTTCCAGACGGCCGACATCAACCCGTATACCGGCGACATCGCCGCCACCCGCTTGTTGTCGGACCGCTCCGGCCTGGAGTTGGTGACCGAATCCATGCGTCCGCTGCACACCGGCGATTTCGGCGGGATCTGGATCAAACTGATCTGGTTCCTCTTCGGCCTGATCCTCAGCATGATGGTCCTCAGCGGCCTGTTGATCTGGACCAAGCGCACCGCCCTGGCCACGGCCAACGCCCTCAAACGCAGCAACAAACGCCCACGCAGTCAGACCGTTCCGGCCACCCGCCGTGAAACCACGGAGATCAGCCAATGAGCCTGTTCGCCGCAGAAAAACCGGGGTCGACACTGAGCCGTTTCTGGCACAAATGGCGCTTCCACATCAACGTTCTGCTGTTGCTGGTGCCGTTGGGGTTCATGCCCAAATACTTCGCCGACGCCGCGCTGTTTCGCGGTGACACCGGCCTGGGTGAGCGGGAAATCGGCGAGGTTCAGGTGGGCCCCTGGAGCCTGCGTCTGGCCGAGTTGCGTAACGATGCACCGACCCTCGATGGCCCGGCCGGCTTCATGAAGAGCTTCAACGCGGCGCTGTGCGACCGCTGTCGCGATCAGGTCAAGGCGACTTACCTGCGCATTGGCAAACCACGCAGCCTGCGCGCGGCCGGGGTGATTTTCTTCGGCACGCCGTACCTCATGGGCGCGATGCTGCCGATCCCCGAGAAGACCAAAGCCGACGCCGAGCTGTGGATCACCATGGAAGGCTGGGACGGCGCCATGCATCAGGCATCTGTCCCCCTGAGTCAGGCATCCCCGGCCACCCTCGCCTGGCTGAACCAACAAGGAGGCAAACCATGATCAACGTTATACGTCCTCTCAGCGCCGCACTGCTGGTGCTCTGTGCCGGTTTCAGCGCCAGCGCCCTGGCCCACAACCCGATGTGCGAATGCAAAGCCATCGACGCCGAGCAGATCAAATGCACCGGCGGTTTCTCCGACGGCAGCGGCGCGCCGGGCGTGACCCTGGATGTGATCGGCTACGACGAAACCATCCTGGTGCCGGGCAAGCTCGGTGCCGATTCAACCCTGACCTTCAAGAAGCCCGGCGCCGAGTTCTACGTGCTGTTCGACGCAGGCCCTGGCCACGTCGTTGAGATCGACCAAGCGGACATCGAAGCCCCATGAGTACGCCAACCACGCACGTCGTCCGCCCGGCCGGTGCCGGCCATGAAACCCTCTATGTGTTGCTGTTGTGCCTGATGATCCTGACGGTTGCCGGCTCGGTGGTCGCCTGGCGCGGTGAGTCTCAGGTAGTCAGCAGCGTTGGCAGCCATCAACTGGATGCCCGCCGTGACTTGAGCGCGTCCGAGCAAGGCATCTACGCCGACCTGCGGGTGACGCTCGATGAAATTCACCTGCTGCGTCAGGAGCAACAGGCGCTCCCCGCCCCCGCAGCCCTCGCCGATGAAGGTTTTGCGCCGTTTGCCCAGGACGCCAGTTCCGTCAGCCGTGGCGCTCATGCCTGGCAATTGCTCGACGCCAAGGCTTACTTCGGCCAGAGCCAGACGCCCACCGTGGCGGGTTCGTTTTTGATGCGCTTGACCGCTGTCGACGATGCTCCGGACGTCTGGCTCAACCGCGGCAAAGCCCTCGCGGCCCCGACCGATCTCACCGACGCCGCGCTCGAAAGCGCCGGTTGGCAGCAGATCGTCGCGCAATTCGATGCCGGCGTGACCCGCCAGCACCGGCACTGAACCCTCGCCTTCACCCGAGAGAAGACCGCTTTCCCATGCCTATTTCATCTCAACGTCGTCCGCTTTTGCGCCTGCTGCTGATCAGCCTGTTTGCCTGTCTGCTGCCACCCATGGCCCATGCTGATGAGGCCAAGCGCCTGCGCATCGGCATCACCCTGCACCCTTATTACAGCTACGTGGCGAACATCGTCGGTGACAAGGCCGAGGTGGTGCCGTTGATTCCGGCCGGTTTCAACCCGCATGCCTACGAGCCGCGCGCCGAAGACATCAAGCGCATCAGCGGGCTGGACGTGATCGTGCTCAACGGCGTCGGCCATGACGACTTCGCCGACCGCATGATCGCCGCCAGCGAAACCCCGAACATCCCGGTGATCGAAGCCAACGAAAACGTACCGTTGCTGGCCGCCACCGGCGTCGCCGCTCGCGGCGCCGGCAAAGTCGTAAACCCGCACACGTTCCTGTCGATCAGCGCCTCGATTGCCCAGGTCAACAACATCGCCCGGGAACTGGGCAAGCTCGACCCGACCAACGCCAAGGCCTACACCCAGAACGCCCGCGCCTATGGCAAGCGCCTGCGGCAGATGCGCGCCGACGCCCTGGCGAAACTGACCCGGGCGCCGAACGCCGAACTGCGGGTGGCCACGGTTCACGCGGCTTATGACTATTTGCTGCGCGAGTTCGGCCTGGAAGTGATCGCTGTGGTCGAACCGGCCCACGGCATCGAACCGAGCCCGAGTCAGCTGAAAAAGACCATCGATCAACTGCGGGAACTGGACGTGAAGGTGATCTTCTCGGAGATGGATTTCCCGTCCACCTACGTCGAGACCATCCAGCGTGAATCCGGGGTGAAGCTGTATCCGTTGTCGCACATTTCCTATGGCGAATACACCGCCGACAAGTACGAAAAGGAAATGACCGGCAACCTCAACACCGTGGTCCGGGCGATTCAGGAGTCCGGCCAATGACCGCCAAAGAAACCATCAGCGTATCCCCTGTGGGAGCGAGCCTGCTCGCGAAGGCGTCCAGTCAGTCAACATCATCGTTAAATGACACACCGCATTCGCGAGCAGGTCGAATCGTCGCACCGTCGCTCCCACAGATTTCGGGGCCGACCCTCGATTTCGCCGACGTCAGCCTGACGTTGGGCCGCACGACGATCCTCGACAACGTCACGTTCCAGGTCCAGCCCGGCAGCGTGCATGCGCTGGTCGGCCCCAACGGTGGCGGCAAAAGTTCGCTGATCAAGACTCTGCTCGGGCAGATGCCGCATCAGGGTCGTCTGAGCCTGCAATGGCCCGGCACACCGGGAACCATCGGCTACGTGCCTCAAGCCCTGGAATTTGATCGGGGTTTGCCGATGACCGTCGACGATTTCATGGCCGCGATGTGCCAGCGGCGTCCGGCGTTTCTCGGGTTGAGCAAGCACTACGCCGCCGCGATTGGCGAAGCCCTGGAACGGGTCGGTATGCAGGACAAACGCAAGCGGCGCATGGGTGCGTTGTCCGGCGGTGAACGGCAACGGGTATTGCTGGCTCAAGGCCTGATCCCGGCGCCGCAGTTGTTGGTGCTCGACGAACCGATGTCGGCGCTCGACGAGGCCGGTATTCAGGTGTTCGAACGGCTGCTCGGCGACTGGCGCCAGAGCGGGATCACCGTGCTGTGGATCGAACATGATCTGGAAGCGGTTGGACGATTGGCGGATCGCGTCACAGGGCTTAATCGCCGGGTACTGTTCGATGCCACGCCGAAACAGGCGCTGACCCCGGAACGCCTGCTGACCCTGTTTTCGACCCATCCTCGGAGCGCTGCCTGATGAGTTACGAAGCCTTTCGTTTGATGGTTCAGGGTTGGGCCTCCTCGGGTTATCTGCCCGAGGCGCTGGCCTACGGATTTGTGGTCAACGCGCTGCTCGCCGGCTTGCTGATCGGCCCGGTGCTGGGCGGTTTGGGTACGTTGGTGGTGGTCAAGCGCTTCGCGTTTTTCTCCGAAGCGGTAGGCCACGCGGCGCTGACCGGTGTGGCCATCGGCATTCTGCTGGGCGAACCTTACACCGGGCCTTACGGCAGTCTGTTCGGCTACTGCTTGTTGTTTGGCATCTTGCTGAACTACCTGCGCAACCGCACGGGTCTGGCGCCGGACACGTTGATCGGTGTGTTCCTCTCGGTGTCGTTGGCGCTGGGTGCCAGTCTGCTGCTGATTCTGGCGGGCAAGATCAACGTGCACATCCTCGAAAACGTGCTGTTCGGTTCGGTGCTGACCGTCAACGGCAATGACCTGTTGGTATTGGCCATCGTCGGTTCGCTGGTCATGGCGCTGGCCTTACCGCTGTACAACCGCATCATGCTGGCCAGTTTCAATCCGCAACTGGCGGCGGTCCGTGGTGTGGCGGTGAAGACACTGGATTATCTGTTTGTGATTCTGGTGACCCTGATCACCGTGGCGGCGGTGAAAGTCATCGGCGCGATTCTGGTCGGTGCCCTGTTGGTGATTCCAGCGGCAGCGGCGCGTTTGCTCAGCCAGTCGCTCAAGGGTTTTTTCTGGTGCTCGGTGCTGATCGCCACGGTCAGCACGCTGTGCGGGATCCTCGCGCCGATTGTCTTCGATCTGCCTATTCCGTCCGGCGCCGCGATCATTTTGGTGGCCGGTATCGCCTTCGCTCTCGCCGCCATTGCGCGTGGCGTTGTCCCCAGTCTGAAAGGGAATCTCGGATAAATGTCATTTACTTTGCGTCAATTGACCTTGGCAGTGGCCTTGTGCGGGCTGGTGAACACAACCTTTGCAGTTGACAGCGCCAAACCGCTGCGCGTGCTGGCGTCCTTGCCGATCACTTATGGTCTGGGTGAAGTCTTGCTCAAAGGCACTGACGTCAACCTTGAACGTGCCGCGCCAGCCAACCTGCCCGGCAGCCGTCAGACCGCGTACTTCACAGGCCGTGGGGCTCCGGCGCTGGCCAAACTGGCGACCGACGCGGATGCGGTGATCGGCCTGCGCTCGTTGTGGGCGGATGACCCGCTGTATACGATCTCTCGACGCAGCAACATCCGTATCGTTGAGGTCGATGCCGCGCGCCCGGTGGATGGCGCCCTGCCCGGCATCGCCGTGCAACCTGGCAATAAGGTCGATGGGTTGAACAGTCAGCCGTGGTTTTCCAGTAACAACATGGGGCGGATGGCGGACGTGATGGCGGCGGACCTGGTGCGTCTGGCGCCCGAGGCCAAGCCGAAAATCGAGGCCAACCTGGCGGCGCTTAAACAACGCTTGCTCAAGTTCAGCGCCGACAGCGAAGCGCGGTTGGCCAGCGCCGACAACCTCAGCGTGATGAGCCTGAGTGATCACTTAGGCTATCTGATTGGCGGCCTCAACCTGGAGCTGATCGGCCTCGATGCGCGGCCGGATGCCGAGTGGACACCTGAAGCGCTCAAGCAACTGGGCGCGACACTCAAGGACAATGACGTGGCGGTGGTGTTGCATCATCGACAGCCGTCGGATGCGGTGAAAGCGGTGATTGCCGAGGCAGGGAGTCGATTGGTGGTGTTGAGTGTCGATGCGGCGGATCCAGTGGCCGAGCTGGAAGGGAATGTGGATTTGCTGATCAAGGGGTTGAGCGGTAAACCTGCCGCCTAGGAAGATCGTTCCCACGCTCTGCGTGGGAACGATCACTAACAAAAAGCCCGCTGACCGATATCGGTTCAGCGGGCTTCTTTTTGCGCGGTGACTTAGTGAGCCACCGCCGCCTGTTCTTCCATTTTCTGACGCAGGCTCAGAGGACGCATGTCAGTCCAGGTTTCTTCGATGTAGGCCAGGCATTCCTTTTTCAGGCCGCTCTTGCCTACGGTACGCCAGCCTGCAGGCACGGCTTTGTAGTCGGGCCAGATCGAGTATTGCTCTTCGTGGTTGACCACGACCTGAAAGAGGATGTCCTCGCGGTCGAATACTGAAGTCATGGTGTTTCTCCATCGCTGTAGGGTGGGCTGCACTGCGTGCGCAGCCGTTATGTAGAAGGAACGTGCCAGAGGCTGAAAAATTTAGAGGCTGGCGATGGCAGCGGCCATGGCCCTGCCGAAAATCTCGGCCACCCGATCGATTTCCGCCGCAGTGATCACCAGCGGCGGCAGGAAGCGCACCACGCCGCCATGACGGCCGCCCAGTTCAAGAATCAAGCCGCGCTTGAGGCATTCACGCTGCACCAGTGGCGCCAGACGACCGAAAATCGGTGGATGACCCAATGCATCCGGCGCACCCGTCGGATCGACCAGTTCAATGCCAAGCATCAAGCCGCGACCCCGAATGTCACCCAGTTGCGGGAAGTCCCGTTGCAGGATGCGCAGGTGTTCGCTCAAGCGTTCGCCCATGGCAGCGGCGTGCTCGCAGACCTTGTGTTCGGTCAGGTAACGCATCACCGCAGAACCTGCGGCCATGGCCATCTGATTGCCGCGGAAAGTCCCGGCATGGGCGCCCGGCAGCCAGGTGTCGAGCCAGTCACGATAGACCACCACGGCTAGCGGCAAACTACCGCCGATGGCTTTTGACATGACCACCACGTCCGGAATGATCCCGGCGTGTTCGAAGGCGAACATCTTGCCGGTGCGGGCAAAACCGCTCTGGATTTCATCGACGATCAGCGCCACGCCGGCCTTTTCGGTAATCCGCCGCAGGCCGCGCAACCAGTCGAGATCGGCCGGGATCACCCCGCCCTCGCCCTGCACTGCTTCGACGATCACTGCCGCCGGCAATTGCACACCCGCCTCGGGATCATTCAGCAGGTTTTCCAGGTAATTCAGATTGACCTGCACGCCTTGCGCGCCGCCGAGCCCGAACGGGCAGCGGTAATCGTAGGGATACGGCATGAACTGCACGCCACTGCTGAGCAAGGAGCCCAAGGGCTTTTTCGGCCCCAGGCTGCCCATCAGACTCAGCGCGCCCTGGCTCATGCCGTGATAACCGCCCTGGAACGACAGCACGGTGCTGCGTCCGGTGGCGGTGCGCACCAGTTTCAGCGCGGCTTCCACCGCGTCGGTGCCGGTCGGGCCGCAGAACTGGATCTTGGCTTCAGCGGCCAATGCCGGCGGCAGCAAACCGAACAGGTCCTGAACGAACTGATCCTTGACCGGGGTCGTCAGGTCGAGAGTGTGCAGGGGCAGCTCATCGGTCAGCACTTGCTGGATCGCTTCGATCACCACCGAATGGTTGTGCCCCAGGGCCAGGGTCCCGGCGCCGGCCAGACAGTCGATGAAACGGCGGCCTTCGACGTCTTCGACATAAATACCCTTGGCACGTTTGAGGGCCAGGGGAATGCGTCGCGGATAGCTGCGGGCATTCGATTCCTGCTGGTTTTGACGGGCCAGTAACGGCGATTCGTGGAACTGATAAAGCGTCTCGGTCGGCGCCGGAGTGATCCGGGCCGACTGATCTTCCATAAGGCTGGTAGCGACTGACATCTCTCGACCCCTCAATAAGGTTTTCCTGTTCTGGAAACGCTTCAGGGCACCGAGGATTTAGACCCTCGATCAGCTTTCTATGAAGGGGGTGTCAGCGCTTTGCGCATGGGAATGGCATGGAGCCCAGCCACCGCGAAGGTTTCAGCGCAAGGCTGGTAACCCAGATGACGGTAAAACGCTTCACTGGTACGGGTGCTGTTGAGTCGTGCCTGGCGCAAACCCTGATCGGTCAACCAGCCTTCGAGGTCGTGCACCAGTGCTTGCCCGGCCCCGCGACGAAACCATTCCGGCTGCACGTAACAGAACGCGACCTTGCCGCTGATCGCGGCCATGGCCACGCCGACCGGTTTGTCCTGCAACAGGGCGATGTTCAGGTACAACCGCTGGTCGGTCAGCCAGGGCTGCACGTGTTCGATGGTTTTGTTGTGGGTCCAGGTGGCGACGGTCAGCGGATCGTTGCGATGGTCGAGCGCGCAACCCACGCGAATGGAGCGCTCGACGATCCGGCTGATGATGCCGGCGTCGGCGGGGGTTGCCTTGCAGATGTGTAGGGGTGCATCCATGGCGCTGTTACCTCAATCCATTGAGTCAAAGCTGCCGGGGACGATAGCGCTGGTGACGGCTCGAATGCCAATGGAGAGACGTTACATTTGATGTGCAACATAAGCCCCCTGTGGGAGCGAGCCTGCTCGCGAAGGCGGCGTTTCAGGCACATCAATGCTGGATGTGCCGCCGCTTTCGCGAGCAGGCTCGCTCCCACAAGGTAGATTGTGTGGTCCGTTAACTCGGCTGCAAAGGCATGGTCAACTCAACCCGCAACCCATCCGGCCGGCTGTCGAAATGCAACGTACAACCGCAACGCTGGACAATCGCCTGGACAATCGCCAGACCGAGACCGCAGCCGGTGCTTTGGCCGTTGCGCCAGAAGCGTTGGGTCAGGTGTTGCAGATCATCTTCGGCAATGCCGGGCCCATGGTCGCGAACCATAAACTGCACACGGTTGCCGGTGGTTACCAGACTCAACTCCACCGCGCCGTCGCCCGGGGTATGGCGCAGCGCGTTGTCCAACAGGTTGCGCAGCGCGGCAATCGACAGCACGGCGGGCATTTGCACCGGGGCGTGAGAGATCTTCGGCGGCACCTGAAATTTGATCCGCTGACGATCACCGCTGGCGGCGTCCTGAATCGCCAGTTTCGCCACCTGCTCGGCGCTGCATTGCACACCGTCATCGAACGACAGACTGCCCTCGACCCGCGCCAGCAGCAGCAATTGTTCAAGGGTCCGGTGCAGGCGATCGGCGCCCTCTTCGGCCCGGGCCAGGGATTGATCCCGGGCCGCGCCGTCGGTCATGCGCGCCACTTGCAGGTGGGTCTTGATCGCCGTCAGCGGGCTGCGTAATTCGTGGGCGGCGTCACCGGTCAGACGGCGTTCCCGTTCGATGGTCTTGCCGATCCGTTGGAACAACTGATTCTGGGTGTCCAGCAACGGTTGCAGTTCGCTGGGCAGCGGCTGGATCTGCAGCGGTTCCAGGGAGTCGGCACTGCGGCGCATCAAGGCATCGCGCATGCGGTTGAGTGGCGCCAGCCCTTGGCCGATACCCAGCCAGAGCAGGCACAGGCAACCGAGCAAGGCCACGCCCACCGGCACCGACGCCGCCAGCAGGATCGACATATTCAGCGCCTCACGCTCGATCTGCCGATCAGCGGTGGTGATGCGCAGATCGCCGCGCGCCAGAGTAAAACTACGCCACGGTGCACCATCGATCATCTGGTCGTGAAAGCCCATTTTCTCGGCTTCCAGGGTTTGTTGCGGATCGGTGTGACTGCGGGCGAGGATTTCGCCACGCAACGAACTGACCTGACAGGCCATGCCGCCGGGGATGTTCAGTTGTTCAGCACTGAAATGGGTGCCCTCGCCCTTGCTTGGCAACGCCGGCATTTGCTCCATCAGGCCGGCAACCATGCGTGCCGACGCCACCAGCCGCTGGTCGAGGGAAAACATCATTTGGTTGCGCAGGTCGCTGAGCATCCAGGCCGCAGCCAGGGCCCAGATCAGCGCAAAAGCGGCGCCGAGTGTCAGGCTCAGACGCAAACGCAGGCTCATCACTTTTTCAATTCCTCTGCGCCATCGGCCGGCCCCAGGCGATAGCCCAGGCCGCGCACCGTCTCGACAATGCCATTGCCGAGTTTGCGCCGCAGGTGATGGATATGCACATTGAGAGCGTTGCTTTCCAGCTCATCGTTAAAACCATAAACGCTGTCTTTCAACTGCTCGGTGGACAACACCCGGCCCCGGTTATGCAGCAAGGCCTGCAACAGCGACTGCTCGCGACGGGAAAGGTCCACCGGCTGGCCGCCAAGCAGGGTTTCGCGGCTGCTCGGGTCGTAGGTCAACCGACCGTGCTCGATCAGGTTGACACTGCGCCCCGCCACCCGTCGCAACAACGTATGCAGACGCGCGGCGAGTTCACGCAGGTCGAAGGGCTTGAGCAAGTAATCGTCGGCGCCCGCTTGCAAGCCATCGACGCGATCCGTCACCGAGTCCCGCGCCGTCAGAATCAGCACCGGAATCTCCAGGCCACTGTGACGCAACTGCTGTAACAGTTTCAGGCCGTCTTCATCGGGAAGGCCGAGATCGAGCACCATCACATCGAATTCCGCCACTTTGAGCATCGCCCGGGCAGACGACGCGGTAGCGACGTGCTCTACCGTCAGGCCCTGAGCGGTGAGGCCCGCGACAATGCCGCTGGCGATCAGCTCATCGTCTTCGCAAACCAGTACATGCATGGGGAGCCCCGTAGAAAAAAGGTCATTAGGCAGTTGGCCGATTAAGCGCACATTATGCCGCAAGGGCCATTGCCACAAGGTTGTTACGGTTAATCATCGGTTAATCGCCGCCACCCATTGTGCATTCCACTTGCACAGGGATAAGGCTTACCCATGCGTCAACTGTTTCTATTCTTTGTTCTACTGATCTCGGGTTTGGCCCAGGCAGGGACTGATCCGTTCGCGACCAAACCCGACTTTCTTCCCCTCGGCAAGGCGTTCATCTTCACCTCCGAACGCCTCGATTCCGGTGAAACTCAGCTCTATTGGCAAATCGCCGACGGTTATTACCTCTACCAGCAACGCCTGAAGTTCGATGGCTTGCCCGCGGAACACAAGCCTGTATTGCCTGACGGCGAAGCGCACAGCGATGAGTTCTTCGGCGAACAGCAGGTCTATCGCCAAGGCCTGGAACTGAAGATCCCGGCAGGCGCCACGGGTCAGATCAAGGTGGGCTTCCAGGGGTGTGCCGATGCCGGTTTGTGTTATCCGCCGCACACTCAGGTCGTGGATCTGGGCGGTAGATCGACTACCGCTGCGGCAAACGAAGCGCCAGATCAAGCCTTGGCCAGCGACCTGCAACAACAGGCGCTGGGCTGGAGCTTGCTGGTGTTCTTTGGTCTGGGGCTGTTGCTGGCCTTCACGCCTTGCTCGTTGCCGATGCTGCCGATTCTGGCCGGTTTGATCGTCGGCAGTGGCGCCACGCCCAAGCGCGGTTTCGCCTTGGCGACCAGCTACGTCGTGAGCATGGCGCTGGTGTATGCGGCGATGGGCGTTCTGGCCGCGCTGCTCGGGGCGAATCTGCAGGCGTTGTTGCAGAACCCTTGGTTGCTGGGCAGTTTCGCGACTGTGTTTGTGTTGCTGGCGTTGCCGATGTTCGGTTTCTTCGAGTTGCAACTGCCGGTGGCGGTGCGTGATCGATTGGAAAATGTCTCGCGCAATCAGCGCGGCGGCAATCTGTTCGGCGCCGGTGTGTTGGGTGCCTTGTCCGGTTTGCTGGTGGGCCCGTGCATGACCGCCCCACTGGCGGGCGCCTTGCTTTACATCGCGCAAAGCGGCAACGCGCTGCATGGCGGGTTGATTCTGTTCGCCATGGGCATCGGCATCGGTGTGCCGCTGCTGTTGCTGGTGACCGTCGGCAATCGCTTTGTGCCCAAACCCGGCGCCTGGATGAACCTGCTCAAAGGTGTGTTCGGCTTCCTGTTCCTCGCCACTGCCCTGCTGATGCTGCGCCCGGTGCTGGATGAATCCCTGTGGGTCGGCTTGTGCGGCGCCTTGCTGGTGCTCGCGGCCTACAGCGCCTGGCGCCAATCCGACGGTTTCGGACGGACCGCTCATGTGTTCGGGGCCAGCTCTTTGTTACTGGGTTTGTGGGGCAGCCTGCTGCTGGTGGGTGCCGCCGGTGGCAGTGACGATCTGTTCAAGCCGTTAAAGGTCTACAGCACTTCAAACTCGAGCCGTGCGGCAACCCCTGTCGGCCACGACGCCTTCACCACCCTCAAGGACCCCGCCGAACTGCAACGGGAACTGGACGCGGCACGGGCTCAAGGCCAGTGGGTGCTGCTGGACTACTACGCCGACTGGTGCGTGTCGTGCAAGGTCATGGAAAAACAGGTATTCGGCAAACCCCACGTACTGGAAGCCTTGAGCGATGTGCGCTTGCTACGCCTGGACGTCACCGCCGACAATGCCGCCAGCCGCGAACTGCTCGGCCGTTATAAAGTGCCGGGGCCACCGAGCCTGCTGTGGATCGGTGCCGACGGCATCGAGCGTCGCAGCCAGCGCATCACCGGTGAGGTCGATGCCGATACTTTCCTGCAACGCTGGACCACCACCCGAGACGCCCGTTAATGCTGACCTTTACCCTCGGCACTTTTGCCATCGCGCTTAATCACCTGCTGCTGATCAGTGCCCTGGCGCTGGCGACCTTCGTCGGCTGGCGGGTGGCCAAGCGCGGCGGCGAAAACCCGGAGTCGGTGCTGTTCAGCCTGTTCCTGCTGGGCATGCTGGCCGCCCGGATCAGCTTCGTGATCGCCTACTGGGCGCAGTACCGCAACGATCTGTGGCAGATCATCGACCTGCGCGACGGCGGTTTCCTCGCCTGGCCCGGTGTGATCGTGCTGCTGCTCGCCGCGTTGTATCGAGGCTGGCGTCGCCCGGGTTTACGCCGTCCATTGGGCTTTGGCGTGGCCAGCGGCCTGGCGTTCTGGCTGCTGGCGACGTTCTCCCTGACGATTTACGAACAAGGCACGCGCCTGCCGGAAATTGCCCTGCGCAATGCCGCCGGTGAAACCGTGCAATTGGCCGACTACAAGGGCGGCCCGTTGGTGATCAATCTCTGGGCCACCTGGTGTCCGCCGTGTCGTCGGGAAATGCCGGTGCTGGAAAACGCCCAGCAACACCGCCCGGACCTGACGTTCCTGTTCGTCAACCAGGCTGAAAGCATGCAAAGCGTCAGTACCTTTCTGGAAACCCAGGGCTTGAGCCTGTCCAACGTGTTGTTTGATGGCAGTGGCCGATTGGGCCAGGCCGTCGGCTCCATGGCGTTGCCGACTACGCTGTTCTACAACCCCGACGGTCGCCTGCTGGGCAGCCACTTGGGCGAGCTGTCGGAAGCCAGCCTGGCCCGCGCCCTGGAAAACTTCGACACCCCGAATCCTGCCGCACCGGCCACCTCTTCAAGGAAACTGCCATGTCCCGCCTCCGCCACCTGCTGACATTGACCCTGGGCGCCGCCCTGCTGCACTTGCCGTCGGTACAGGCTGAAGAGCTGCCCGAAGCGATCAAGAAAATCGAAGCCAAGGGCGCGAAAATCGTCGGCCAATTCGACGCACCCGACGGTCTGCGTGGTTATGCGGCGCAGTACCAGAGCCGTGGCATCGCGCTTTACCTGACTCCCGATGGCAAGCATGTGCTGCTCGGTAATCTGTACGACGCCGACGGCAACGACCTGAGCAGCGCGCCGCTGCAGAAGCTGGTTTACGCACCGATGGCCAAGGAAGTCTGGGGCAAAATGGAAGCCAGCAACTGGATCGGTGACGGGAAGAAAGATGCGCCGCGGATCGTGTACCTGTTCAGCGATCCGAATTGCCCTTACTGCAACATGTTCTGGGAGCAGGCGCGGCCATGGGTCAAGGCTGGCAAGGTGCAGCTGCGGCACATTATGGTCGGCATCATTCGAGAAGACAGCCCGGGCAAATCGGCTGCGCTGCTGGCCGCCAAGGATCCGCAGAAAGCGCTGGAAGACCACGAGAAATCCGGTAAGGACAGTTCGCTAAAAGCCCTGAAAGACGTACCTCCGGCGATTCAGGCGAAACTGGCGGCGAACATGCAGCTGATGGAAGACCTGGAGCTGCAGGCCACCCCGGCGATTTTCTACACGGACGACAAGGGCGAGTTGCAACAGCAGCAAGGCGCGCCTTCGCCGGATAAATTGGTGCAGATTCTCGGGCCGAAGTGACCTCACCGGCCCCATTGATCGTTCCCACGCTCTGCGTGGGAATGCCGCCCCGGACGCTCCGCGTCCGCTTCAGATCGTGGCGCAGAGCGCCACAGGATGCATTCCCACGCAGAGCGTGGGAACGATCTTTACTTGAGTTTTGCCAGAAACTTCAACAACGCCTCGGTGACGAACTCCGGATTCTCCAGATTAGAGATATGCCCCGCCTCCGGCACCAGCACCGATGGGCAACCGATCAACTCGGCCATCTCCCTCGTCTCCGATGGCGGCCGCGGTTTGTCCTGATCGCCACACATCACCAGCGTGGTTTCAGGATTCAACTCGCCCAGTCGCGGCAACAGATCATCACGCCCAAACGTAATCCGACCCATCGGCACAATGCTCTCGCGCAGCCGTTCAGGCGGCAATGCAGCCAGTTTGGCGCGGAAATCCTGATACAGCGCCGACTGCGGATCGATGCCCGGACGGAAGAAGATCGGCACCACAATATCGAGTAGCTGCGGCGCAATCACGCCGGTGTCTTCGATCTGTTTGAACAGCGAGAAATAGTATTGGCGAGTCGGTTCGGGTTCGACCCCGACGAAGGTGTCCATCAGCACCAGACCGTTGATCCGCTGCGGCGCCGACAGCGCCAGACGCACGCCCCACATGCCACCGACCGAGAGACCGACCAGCGTGACACGGTCGATGTCCAGATGATCGAGCAACGCCAGTGCCTGACGTGCGATGTCATCCAGCGAATTCGTGCCTTGGGGTAGTGGCCCGGATTCACCGTGGCCCCATAAGTCCAGAGCAATTACCCGGTAGTGTTGCGACAACGCGGCAATTTGCGGCGCCCACATGGCCTGGTCCCACAGATAACTGCCGGCCAGCAGAACGGCTGGGCCAGTGCCTTGATCAATGTAGTGAAGGGGTTGTCCATCAACCGTTACGAAGGGCATTGACTGTCTCCTTTGTGAATTGCGATCCACCCAAAAAAGCACAAGCAGCCTGAGCCGCATGTGCTCGGCAGTCAACCGGATTGAAGATCAAAAGATCGCAGCCTGCGGCAGCTCCTACAGGTGTACGCCTAGCCTGTGTAGGAGCTGGCGAAGCCTGCGATCTTTTGATGTTTAAAGCCCCTCCAACTCCGCCATCAGATCATTCAGACGATCCACCTTCTCCTCGGTGATGTCGCTCGCCGCCAGCCCATCGATGTATTCAGCCAACTCCTCCACCGTGCTACATTCGAACATCGCTCGCAGCGGCACATCACGTTGCAGGGCTTTCTGCACCCGCGAAGCAATTTGCGTCGCCAGCAATGAATGCCCGCCCAGCTCGAAAAAATTGTCACGCCCCCCCACCTTCTCGACCTTCAGCACCTCCGCCCAGATACTAGCCAGCGTCTGCTCCAACTCATTGCGCGGTGCCTGATAGTCCTGGCTCTGCAACTGGCCGATTTCCGGCGCCGGCAAGGCCTTGCGATCCAGTTTGCCGTTGGCATTCAGCGGCATCCGGTCGAGCCACAACCAATGCAGCGGCACCATGTATTCCGGCAGTTCTGCGCGCAGGCGTTGCTTGATGCGCTCCAGTCGCTCGGTTGGATTGATCAAAGAATCAGCCGCTACCAAATAGCCGACCAGATGCTTGCCGTTGACCCCTTCCTGCACACCCACCGCCGCTTCGCGGACTTGCGGCTGCTCATGCAGACGCGCCTCGATTTCGCCCAGTTCGATGCGGTAGCCGCGGATCTTCACTTGATGGTCGATACGCCCGACGTATTCCAGCACGCCGTCACTGCGACGACGGGCCAGATCACCGGTGCGATACAAACGATCACCGGGCGCGCCAAACGGGTTCGGCACAAACACTTGAGCGGTGCGCAGCGGATCGCTGACGTAGCCACGGCCGACGCCAGTACCGGCGACGCACAATTCGCCCACCGCACCCAGTGGCACCAGTTCCAGCGCGCCGTCGAGCAGGTACAAACGGTTGTTGTCGGTCGGCGTGCCGATCGGCAAATAACTGCCACGAGTCGATGCCATGTCAACGCGAAAGAACGCCACGTCATCCGAACATTCCGCCGGACCGTAGGCATTCACCAGCCCGATATCCGGGTAACGCAGCAGCCATTGGTGCGCCAGCTCCGGCGGCATCGCTTCGCCGGTCGGCAGCATCCAGCGCAGGCCGTCGAGGCTCATGCGTTCCTGGGCGAGCATGCTCTGAATCAGCGATGGCACGCCTTCCAGCACGGTGATGCCCTGGGCCGACACATGCGCCAGCAACCCTTGCGGATCATGGGCGATGGTGTTCGGCACGATGTCCACCCGAGCGCCGAATAGCGGTGCGGCGAGGAACTGCCAGACCGAAATGTCGAAGCTTTGCGAGGCGGTCTGAGCGATCACATCGGCGGCGCTCAAATTCAGGTACGGCACCTTGCTCAACTGGTTGTTGAGCATGCCGCGCTGCTCGACCATCACACCCTTCGGCAGACCGGTGGAGCCCGAGGTGTAGATCACGTAGGCCAAATTATCCGGAGCGCTGTAGATGCCCGGGTTTTGCACCGATGCATCGCTCGCTTGCACGTCTTCCCAGACCAGCAAGTGTGGTCGACTGGCACAACCGAATTCTTCCAGCAGCGCGACGGCCTGCTCGCGGCAGGCTTGGGTGCAAACCAGTAACGGCGTACGGCTCAAGTCGATGATCCGGCTCAGACGCTGACTCGGCAGGCCCGGGTCCAGTGGCAAGTAACCGGCGCCCGACTTGAAGCTGCCGATGATCATGCCCAGCAGATCGAGGTTACGTTCGGCCAGCAACGCCACCGGTTGATCCAGCCCGACACCGGCCGCAATCAGCGCATGGCCGAGACGGTTACTGCGTTTATTCAGCTCAACGTAGCTGTGCCGCTGATCCAGGCAACTCGCGGCGATCCGTTGCGGATGCTGAGCGACTTGCGCTTCGAACAAAGCGACGTAGCTTTGCTCCAGCGGGTAATCGTGTTCGCTCTGGTTGCAGCCGTGGATCAGGAAGTCCTGTTCTTCGGCACCCAGCAGCGGCAGATCGGCCATGTCGCCGTGGAAACCTTCGACCAGCGCCAGCAGCAACCGCTTGAACTCGCCGAGCATGCGTTCGACGGTCGATTCATCGAAATAACGCTGGTCGTAAGACAGGTGCAAGCCCAGGTCATCGCCCGGATAGCAGACCGCCGTCAGCGGGAAGTTGGTGTGGGTTCGGCCCGAATCCGACGTCGCGTTGAGGCTCTGCGCACGGTCCAGCACCGAGACTTCCACCGGGGCGTTTTCGAACACGAACAGGCTGTCAAACAACGGCTGGCCCTTGGGCAGTTCGCTGTTTTCCTGAATGCTCACCAGCGGCAGGTATTCGTACTCGCGCAGCTGCATGTTGCTGTCGAGCAGGCCACTGAGCCATTGACGAACGCTGCAACGCTGATCGTCTTCGGGCATTTTCACCCGCAGCGCGATGCTGTTGATGAACAGCCCGACGGTGCGCTGCATCTCTGGCATTTCCACCGGACGCCCGGCCACCGTGACGCCGAACAGCACGTCGCGATCGCCGCTCAAACGTCGCAGCACCAGCGCCCAAGCCGCTTGAGCGAAGGTGTTGATGGTCAGTTGATGCGCCTGGGCCAGTTCGCGCAGTTGCGCACCGTCACGGGCATCCAGCCTTGTGTAGCGGTCGCCGACGATCATGCCGCCGCTTTCACCGGCATGTTCACGCAGGAACGGCCGGTCGCTCGGAATCGGCGTGGTGCGCTCGAAACCTTGCAGGTTGGTTTTCCACCATTGCCGCGCCTCGGCGAGGCTCTGGCGTTGCAGCCAGCCAATGTAGTCGCGATAGCGCGGTGGCACGGCCAGCTGTGGATCTCGACCTTCGCCCAGTGCGGTGTAGATTTCGAAGAAATCGTTCATCAGCAGTGAACGGCACCAGGCATCGATCAGGATGTGGTGGTTGCTCATCATGAACCAGTAACGCGCTGCGCCCACCCGGATCAAACGCAGGTGGAACGGTGCCTGGTTGAGCAGATCGAACCCGGCCTCGCGCTCGCTTTTGAGCAGTGCCTGCAACGTCGGCTCCTGCTCGGCTTCGGCGATTGCGGTCCAGTCCAGATACTCGATCGGCGTGCTGCCCGGCTTGTGGATAATTTGCAGCATGTCTTCGCCGACGTTCCAGCAGAACGACGCGCGCAGGGCTTCGTGACGCGCGATCACCGCTTGCCATGCTTGGGCGAAACGCTGCGGGTCGAGCTCGCTGTTGATGCGGTAGCGATCCTGCATGTAGTAGAGGCCAGTGCCCGGTTCCAGCAAGGTGTGCAGCAGCATGCCTTCCTGCATCGGTGTCAACGGGTAGACGTCCTCGATGGCGACGGCCGGGATGGGCAGCGCATCGAGTTGCGGTTGGGTCAGTTTCGCCAACGGGAAGTCCGACGGTGTCAGGCCGCCCGCATCGTCGCCCAGGCAATGCTCGATCAGGCTCTGCAATTCGCCGAGGTAAGCGTCTGCCAGTTCAGTGATGGTCTGCACAGTGTGGCGTTCGGCGCTGAAGGTCCAACGCAACACCAGCTCACCGCCATAGACCTGACTGTCGACGCTCAGCTCATTGGGCAGCGGCGCGCGAGGATCATGGGCCGCGCCGACCGCTTCATCGAGAGGCAGGAACAAGGCGTCCGCGCCGAAGCTCTGGTCGAACTGACCGAGGTAATTGAAGGTGATCGGCGCCACCGGCAAGGCCGCCATGCTCTGACGGCACAGGTCATCGGCCAGATAACGCAACACGCCATAACCCAGACCTTTGTGCGGCACCGCACGCAGTTGCTCCTTGATCGCCTTGATCGAGTCGCCCTGCCCATCCACTGGCGTCAGCCGCAGCGGGTAAGCGCTGGTGAACCAGCCGACGGTGCGCGTCAGGTCGATTTCGTCGAACAGCGCTTCACGGCCGTGGCCTTCGAGTTGAACCAACGCCGACGCGTGACCGCTCCAGCGGCACAACACGCGGGCCAATGCAGTCAACAGCAAGTCGTTGACCTGAGTGCGATAGGCACTCGGCGCTTGCTGCAACAATTGTCGGGTGCGCTCGCTGTCGAGGCGCACGCTGACGGTTTGTGCATGACAACTCTGCCGGCCACCCTCGGGTCGATCACACGGCAATTCGACGCTTTCACCGGCCAGTTGCGACTGCCACCCGCTCAGTTCCTCACGCAGGGATTCGCTGCCGGCATACGCCTGCAAGCGTGCGGCCCAGTCCTTGAAGGCACTGGTTTTCGCCGGCAGTTTTGTCGACTGCCCCGCATCCAGTTGGCGATACACCGTTTGCAGGTCGTCCAGCAGCACTCGCCACGAAACGCCGTCCATCACCAGGTGGTGAATGGCAATAAACAGCCGTTGTTGGCCCTCGGGACCGTCGACCAGCAGCGCCCGCATCAACGGCCCTTCTTCTAGGTCGAGGCTGCGCTGGGCATCGGCGAACAGTGCCGCGCATTTGTCCATGGTCGAAACACGCACTTGCCACAGCACCGGCGCATCGGAAATCGCTTGGTGCTCGGCCTGCCATTGACCTGCGACTTCGGTGAAACGCAAACGCAAGGCGTCGTGCTGTTCGGTCACCGCCAGCAATGCTTGTTCGAGGCGATGGGGCTCCAGCGCCACGGTCGGCTCCAGCAGCAATGCCTGGTTCCAGTGTTGGCGCTGGGGGATATCTGTGTCGAAGAACCAGTGCTGGATCGGCGTTAAACGTGATTCGCCGGTCAGCAAACCTTGCTCGGCCGTGACCTGCTCCGTACGGGTCGCCACGGCGGCCAGGGTCTGTACAGTCTGGTGCTGGAACAGGTCACGCGGGCTGAAATGAATGCCCTGCTGCCGCGCACGGCTGACCATCTGAATCGACAGAATCGAGTCACCGCCCAGTTCGAAGAAGTTGTCGTTGAGGCCGACTTTTTCGACATTCAGCACTTCGCACCAGATCGCGGCCAGCGTCAGTTCAAGCTCATTGCTAGGCGCCACGTAATGCTGACGGTTCAGCTCCGGGTCCGGCGCCGGCAGTGCGCGGCGGTCGAGTTTGCCGTTGGCGGTCAGCGGCATGCTGGCCAGCAGGATCAGGTGCGTCGGCACCATGTAGTCCGGCAACTGGGATTTGAGGTGATTTTTCAGGGCTTCGCGCAGTGAGGCTTGTTGAGTTTCGTCCTGCCCGGCAACGTCGGTCACCAGATAGCCGACGAGTTGTTTTCCGCTCGGTGCATCGAGGGCCAAAACCACGGCCTCACGCACAGATTCATGCTCCAGCAGACGGGTTTCGATCTCGCCCAGTTCGATGCGGAATCCACGAATTTTCACTTGATGGTCAATGCGCCCGAGGTACTCCACCAGACCATCGGCGCGCTGGCGCACCAGATCGCCGGTGCGGTACAGACGCCCGCCATTGGCGGCGAACGGATCAGCTACAAAACGTTCCGCCGTCATGCCCGGACGCTGGTGATAACCCTGCGCCAGACCGGCGCCGCCGACGTACAACTCGCCCGTCGCGCCTTGCGGGACCAACGCCAGATCGGTATCGAGAATGTACGCCACGCGAGCGCCGATCACGCTGCCGATCGGCACACTGCCCAGACCTTCTGCCAGTTGCTCGGGCGCCAGACTGGCCAGCGGCATGACCACGGTTTCGGTCGGGCCATAGGCGTTGAAAAACAGGCTCGGTTTGAACGCTGCGCGAATTCGCGCCAGGTGTTCACCGGTCAGGGCTTCGCCACCGGTGATGCACATCCGCACCGGTAACGTCTCGCCCTGAGTCGCCAGCCATTGCGCCAACTGGCTGCCGTAACTCGGCGTGAAGCCGAGGATGTTGATGTTGTGGCTGCGAATCAGCCCGCAGATTTCTTCCGCGTCCCACTGGCCTTGAGCGCGCAGAACGACTTGAGCACCACTCAACAACGGCACCAGCAAACGCTCGGTCGCGGCGTCGAAGTTGATTGAATAGAAATGCAGCTCGCAGTCGTCCGGGCGCATGCCGAAGCGCTCGATCACGGCGCGGCAGTGCATGGCGATTTCACCGTGGGACACCACCACGCCTTTTGGTTTGCCGGTAGAGCCCGAGGTGTAAATCAGGTACGCCTGATGTTGTGGCAGGCTGATAAACGGCAGTTCGGTGGCCGGGTAATTGGCCAGTGTGGCGGCGTCCTCTTCGAGGCACCCGCGAGCCACGGTTGGCGGCAGTTCGCCAAGCGCTTCGAACATCGCCGCATCGCTGAGCAGCAAACCGATGCCGCTGTCTTCGATCATGTAGTGCAAACGATCCAGCGGGTATTCCGGGTCCAGCGGCACGTAGGCGCCGCCAGCCTTGAGGATCGCCAGCAGGCTGATGACCATTTCCAGCGACCGCTCAAGCGCCAGACCGACCCGAACCTGCGGCCCAACACCACGCTCGCGGAGCATCCAGGCCAGGCGATTGGCGCGACTGTCGAGTTCGGCGTAGCTCAGGGTTTGTCCGGCGAACGTCAGGGCTGGCGCGTCTTTGCGGGCCAGGGCCTGCTCGCTGAACAGGTGATGAATGCACTGGTCGAGTCGATGTTCGCCCAGCTCGACGCCGAGGCTGTCGAGCAGGTTTTGCTGTTCGCTGGCTTCCAGCAATGCCAGTTCACTGAGGCGCTGTTGCGGATCGGCCAGCAGCGCTTCCAGCAGGTTGCGCCAGTGCCCGGCCATCCGCGCAATGCGTGGTTCATCGAACAGATCGGTGCTGTAGGTCAGGCAGCAGCCCAAGCGATGATCAAGGTCGGTGACTTCCAGGTTGAGGTCGAACTTGGTCGCTCGCGCATCGTTGGCCAAGTACTCGACGGTCATGCCGGCCAATGTGCGACTCTGCTGGAATTCCCAGCGCTGAACGTTACACATCACCTGGAAAAGCGGGTTGTAAGCCGCGCTACGCGGTGGCTGCAAGGCTTCCACCAAGTGATCGAACGGCAAGTCTTGATGGGACTGGCCTTCGATCACGGTGTGGCGAACCTGCTCGAACAACTCACCCACGGACATTTGCCCGTCGAGCTGGCAACGCAGCACCTGGGTGTTGAGGAACGCACCGATCAGCCCTTCACTTTCCGGACGAATCCGGTTGGCCACCGGCGCGCCGATGCGCAGGTCGGTCTGGCCGCTGTAGCGGTAAAGCAGCACAGCCAGCGCGGCGGTCATGGTCATAAACAGGGTCAGACCGTTTTGTGCATTGAAGGCGCGAACGCGAGCGGCGAGTTCATCGCTCAAGTCGAAACGGAACAGTTCGCCCTGATGACTTTGCACGGGAGGACGTGGACGGTCGGCGGGCAATTCCAGCAGCGGATGTTCACGCCCCAATTGCGCGGTCCAGTAATCGAGTTGGCGCTGACGTTCGCCGGACTCCAGCCACTGACGCTGCCAGACGCTGTAATCCAGGTAGTGCACCGGCAGCGGTTGCAGCGGCGATTCGCGGTCATCGACGAAGGCCTCGTAGAGCGCGCTCAGTTCCCGGGCGAAGATGTCCATCGCCCAGCCTTCGGTGACGATGTGGTGCAGGGTCAGCACCAGGTAATGTTCGTGCTCGGCGGTCTTGACCATGCAGGCGCGCAGCAGGGGTCCGGTTTCCAGATCGAAGGGTTTATGTGCCTCGTCGTCGGCCAGTTGCTGGACGCGTTGTTCGCGGAGATCAACGTCGAACGCGGAGAAGTCCTTCCAGTCCATGCGCATCCCGGTTTCCGGGTGAACCCGTTGCTGCGCCACGCCGTCGATACTCGGGAACGTGGTGCGCAAGGTTTCGTGACGCATGATCAGTGCTTGCAGCGCTGCTTCGAAGCGCCCGATATCAAGCACTCCGCGCAGCCGCGCCATGCCGCCGACGTTGTAGGCCGGGCTGTCCGGTTCCATCTGCCAGAGGAACCACATGCGCTGCTGGGAATAAGACAGCGGTACCGCCTGGCTGCGGTCGACTTTCTCGATCGGCGGCTGCTGATTGGTTTTGCCACTGGCCTGGATCAGTTGAACCTGTTCGGTAAACGCGCCCAGCTCACTGTTTTCGAACAGCGTGCGCAGCGGCAACTCGACGTCGCAGGCCTGACGGGTACGGGAGATGATTTGCGTGGCCAGCAAGGAATGGCCGCCGAGGGCGAAGAAGTCGTCGCGCAGACCGATTTGCGCCAGGCCTAATACTTCTCGCCAGATACCGGCGAGGTGTTGTTCCAGCGCGGTGGCCGGTTCGACATGTTCGCGGACTTGCCATTGCGGTTCTGGCAAGGCGCGACGATCGAGTTTGCCACTGGGGCTCAGGGGCATTTCGTCCAGACGCATCAGCTGCGCCGGGACCATGTACTCCGGCAACTCAGCGGCCAGCGCTATTGTCAGGCGGGCGGTTTGAGTGTCTTCGGTTTCTCTGGTTTTAGTGGCGGTGTAATAACCGATCAACTGTCCGCCAACCGCTGTTTCGCGCACCAGCACCACGGCTTGAGCGACGCCGTCCTGAGCCAGCAGACGGGCTTCGATTTCTTGCGGTTCAACGCGAAAGCCACGCAGTTTGACCTGCTGATCGAGACGGCCGAGGTATTCGATCACACCGTCGGCGGTCCAGCGCGCACGGTCACCGGTGCGGTACAAACGAGCACCCTGCTCACCCAGCGGATCGACAATAAAGCGTTCGGCGGTCAGGCCCGGACGACCCAAATAGCCGCGCGCCAAACCGATGCCACTGATGCACAGCTCGCCCGGCACACCGGCCGGAACGGGATTGAGTGCCTCATCGAGCACGCGGCACAACACATTGCCCAACGGACGACCAATCGGCGAGCGTTCGCCATCGGCGGATGTGCAGTGCCAATGAGTGACGTTGATCGCGGTCTCGGTCGGGCCGTAACGGTTGTGCAATTGCACGGCTGGCAGTTGTTCCAGCACGCGGTTGCGCAGTTCGGCGGGCAAGGCTTCGCCACCGGAGAACACCCGACGCAGGCTGGTGCATTCGGTGGTGAGCGGCTCATCGATGAACAACGAAAGCAGTGGCGGTACGAAGTGCAGCGTGGTCACGCCGTATTGCTGAACCAGCTGCGCGATGCGATGCGGGTCGCCGTGCTCGCCGGGGCCGGCGATCAGCAAGCGTGCACCTGTAATCAGCGGCCAGAAGCACTCCCACACCGACACGTCGAAACTGATCGGCGCCTTTTGCATCAGCACGTCGGTGTCGTTCAAACGATAGGTGTTCTGCATCCATTGCAGCCGCTCGGCGAGGGCTGCGTGGGTGATGCCGACGCCCTTCGGCTGGCCGGTGGAACCGGAGGTGTAAATCACGTACGCCAGGTTGTCGCCGTGCAAGTGCAGGCCCGGTGCCTGGCTCGGCCAGCTCTCCAGATGCAAGGCGTCCATGGCGATCACGCTGACGCCGTCGGCGGCCGGCAGGCGGTCAAGTAGCTCGGTTTGGGTCAGCAGCAATTCGACGCCGCTGTCGTTGAGCATGTAGGCCAGACGTTCGGCCGGGTAGTCCGGGTCCAGCGGCACGTAGGCGCCACCGGCCTTGATGATCGCCAGCAGACCGATCAGCAACTGCGGCGAACGCTCGGCGGCGATGGCCACGCAGACATCCGGGCCGACGCCTTTGTCGCGCAGGTAATGGGCCAGGCGGTTGGATTGGGTGTGCAGTTCGGCGAAGTCCATGCCGCCACCGTCCCACATCAGGGCGGTGCGCTCCGGAGTCAGACGCGCTTGTTCGTTGAGCAATTCGGGCAGCCACACACTGGCCGGCGTACACGGTGCGGCGCTCCATGATGCTTGCTGATCGAGCTCGGACGGGTTCAGCAGTTGCAGGTCGCCGATCGAGGTTTTCGGTTGCTCGCAAATGGCTTGCAGCAGGTTGCTGAAATGATCGGCCAGACGCTCGATAGTCGCCACGTCGAACAGTTCGCTGGCGTAGTCGAAGGACAGGCTCAGGCGACCCTTTTGGTCTTCCTCGCTGTGCAATTGCAGGTCGAACTTGGCTTCGCGGCTGTGCCACGGCAGCTCTTCGGCCAACAACCCTGGCAGTCGACGCAATGCGCTCAAATCCCGTTGCTGGTGGTTGAACATGACCTGGAACAAACCTTGTTCGCGGGCGTGCGGGAAGGCCTCGAGCAATTGTTCGAACGGCAGATCCTGATGCGCTTGTGCGCCCAACGCGACCTGACGGGTTTGCGCCAGCAGCTCCACGAATGGCAGCTGCGAATCCAGCTCGGCGCGCAGCACCTGGGTGTTGATGAAGAATCCGATCAGCCCTTGGGTTTCCAGGCGCGGACGGTTGGCGTTGGGTACGCCGATGCGGATGTCACGCTGACCGCTGTAGCGGTGCAGCAGGCTCTGGAACGCCGCGAGCAACAGCATGAACGAAGTGGATTCATGGGCCTGGGCGGTCTGGCGAATGGCTTCGCTCAGGGTCGCGCCCAGCTTCACGCAATGGCGGGCAGCACTGTGAGTGTGTTGCGCCGAGCGCGGATGGTCGGTGGCCAGGCTCAGGGTTGGATGCTCATCGCCCAATTGCGCTTTCCAGTAAGCCAGCTGACGCTCGCCCTCCCCTTGCGCCAGCCATTGGCGCTGCCAGCTGCCGTAGTCGGCGTATTGCGTGGGCAGTGCCGCGAGCGTCGCTATTTGTCCTTGGGACGCTGCGGCGTACAGGCGCGAGAACTCGTCGATCAGCACGTTCAGCGACCAACCGTCGGCGATGATGTGATGCATCGTCACCAACAGTTGATGGTCCTCTTCATCGAGGCGCACCAGGGTCACCCACAGCAGCGGGCCTTTTTCCAAATCGAATTGAGTACGGGCTTCGTCCTCACGGATTTGCTGCGCACGGACTTCACGCTCGGCAGCTGGCAGGTCGCTGATATCGATGAGTTGCAGGTTGAACTCGCTCGCTGCATCGACCTGTTGCAGCGCCACACCGTCGCGCTCGAAGAACCGCGTGCGCAGGGATTCGTGACGCTCGATCAGCTGCTGGAAACTGGCGCGCAAGGCGTGTTCATCCAGCTCGCCGCGCAAGCGCAAGGCGCCAGGAATGTTGTAGGCGCTGCTCTGCGGGTCGAGTTGCCAGGTGATCCACAGACGGTTTTGCGCCAGCGATTGCGGCATGGCTTCGGTGCGCGACAGCGGTGTGATCGCGCCCTGGGCGAGTCCACCGTCCTGTTGTTGCTGAGCGACAGCGACGGCAAACGCGCCAAGGGTCGGCGCTTCGAACAACAAGCGCAGGTTCAGCTCCAGAGCGAGTGATTCGCGCAGACGTGCGACTACCTGAGTGGCGGCAATGGAGTTGCCGCCCAGCAGGAAGAAGTGATCGTCGGCGCTGACCTGTTTGACGCTGAGCTGCTCGCACCAGATCTGGCCGATCAAGGTTTGCAGTTCAGAACCTGATTCAGTTGCGGATTGACTGTCGACGTCCGCCGACGGGAACAGCGCATAGCTGTCGAGGCTGCCGTCCGCCAGGCGATTGCGGCATGCCGAGCGTTGCAGTTTGCCGCTCGATGTCTTGGGCAGCGCCCCCGGATTGAGCAGCACCACCACGCTTGGCGCTTCCTGATACGCCTCGGCCACGGCTTGGCGGATGGCTTTGATCAGGGCGTCGGGCGGGAGGATTTTCTGCACGCTGCGGCTGATTTCCGCCGCAATGCCGATGCCTTCCTGACCCTCGATGTTGACGGCGAAAGCGGCGACCCGCCCTTTGCGCACCACCTCCACTTCGCGTTCGATGGTTTGCTCGATGTCCTGTGGATAAAGGTTGTGACCACGCACGATCAACATGTCTTTCAGGCGCCCAGTGATAAACAGTTCACCGTTGCGCATAAAGCCCAGGTCGCCGGTGCGCAGCCAGGTACGGCCGGCGTGCTGAACGAACGTCTTGGCGGAGGCTTCGGGGTTGCGCCAGTAGCCGTGGGCAATGCTTGGCCCGGCGGCCCAGACTTCGCCGACCGTGTTGTCAGCCAGCTCGTTGAGCGCAATCGGATCGACAATCAGCACCGCGTGATCCGGCTGGCTGATGCCGCAACTCATGATCGGGTTGCCCTCGCCTGGCTCCGCACGGTTTTGTGCCAGGGCTTTATCGTCCACGCACAGGTTTCCAATGCCCTGACCCCGAGGGCTGCCGGCCACGAATAGGGTCGCTTCGGCCAACCCGTAGGACGCCATGAAACTGTCTTGGGTGAAACCGCAGGTCGCAAACTTCTCGGCGAAGCGTTCCAGCGTATCGAGGCGAATCGGCTCGGAGCCGGAGTACGCCACGCGCCAGCCACTCAGGTCGAGGCGTTCCAGGGCCGATTCACTGACCCGCTCACTGCACAACCGATAGGCAAAATCAGGCCCGCCGCTAATGGTGCCGCCGTACTCGCTGATCGCTTCCAGCCAGCGCAACGGCCGGCCGAGGAAATACGCCGGCGACATCAACACGCAAGGCACGCCGCTGAAAATCGGCTGCAACAGACCGCCAATCAGGCCCATGTCATGGTACAGCGGCAACCAACTGACGATCACGTCGTCAGGATTCAGATCAATGCCGAAGCCGTGGCGAATCAGCAGTTCATTGGCCACCAGGTTGCCGTGGCTGACTTGCACACCTTTAGGCAACGCGGTGGAGCCGGAGGTGTATTGCAGGAACGCGATGTGGTCGTCTACAAGGTTCGGCGCTACCCAACGTTCGGCCAATGCACTGTCGAGCGTATCGACACACAGCAACGGCGGCGCACCGTCGATTTGCAGCAACGCATCGCGCAGACCGGCGCTCGTCAGCAGTAGACGCGGTTCGGCATCACTAATGATCGACAGCAGACGCTCCTGATGATGACGACGAGCCGACTCCGGCGGATAGGCCGGCACCGCGATCACACCGGCGTACAGGCAGCCGAAGAACGCCGCGACGTAATCCGGGCCACTGGGAAACAACAGCACCGCACGATCGCCAAACGTAGCCTCGACCTGCAACGCGCCAGCAATGGTCCGCGCCCGCTGATCCAGCTCGCGATAACTGAGCACCACAGCCTGATCCTGGGTTTCGGCGAGAAAACGCAAGGCCACCCGGTCCGGCGTCAGGGCCGCTCGGCGCTGAAGGGCTTGGACCAGTGTGCTGGGGAGTTCGAACGCGTCGGTCATGAGGTTTCCTGCCTGAATTCGGCTTGCAAGTGAAATCGGTTTTCTGACGTCACGCCCCTTCGAGGGCGTGCAGGACGCGGTCTTCGCCGACCGCGCGAGGCTTGGGAATGCTGTTTTGGCCGCAGCCGCTACCCGGAACCATTCACCAATGAGAACGGTTGACGTCTTGAAATAATTAGTCGGAAGGCGTGGACCCCAACAGGGCCGGACGCGTCAGCGTGCCGCAGTTCTCACTTTGCACCTTTGCGGAGCATTAATTCTCTTTCTCAATTGACAATCATTATCATTCAACATAATTTGTCGCTCGATGTGTTGGACGGCTGAGCCCCGGCTTGCCGTCCCACTAACCTATTGGCAGCAAGGTGATTTCCATGACGGAACAAGTGTCCACAAGCAGGTGCGATTCACCGCTACTTCAGGCATTCGTCGACAATCGACTGATTCTGGTCAAGATTGCAGCCCGCATTACCGGCTGCCGGTCGCGTGCGGAAGACGTGGTGCAGGATGCGTTCTTCCGGCTGCAATCAGCGCCGCAGATCACGTCCTCGTTCAAGGCTCAGCTCAGCTACCTGTTCCAGATTGTGCGCAACCTGGCGATCGATCACTACCGTAAACAGGCGCTGGAGCAGAAGTATTCGGGCCCTGAAGAGGAAGGCCTGAACGTGGTGATTCAAGGCGCTTCGCCGGAAACCTCGCACATCAACTTCTCGACCCTGGAAAACATTGCCGATGCGCTGACCGAGTTGCCCAGCCGCACCCGCTACGCCTTCGAGATGTATCGCCTGCACGGCGTGCCGCAAAAGGACATCGCCAAGGAGCTTGGCGTCTCGCCGACCCTGGTGAACTTCATGATTCGTGATGCGCTGGTGCACTGCCGCAAGGTGTCGGGCAGTCGTGTGGATACCTTTGCCCGCCGCTAAAATCTTCGCGGGCAAGCCTCGCTCCTACAGGTTTTTTGGTGAATCGCAACCCGTGATCCAACCATAAATTCTGTAGGAGCGAGGCTTGCCCGCGAAGACTGACTTAAGGTCGATGCAGACCTTGAGCTTTATGCATCAAGCCAACACACACCGATCAAAAAACCGCTCACGCCCCAACACCATCAACGCCGCGCGCTTGTGCGGGAAGTCGAACGCTTTCTCGCAGTGGAAACCCTGGTTCTGCATATGCCCGATCATCTTCGCGTTGTCGGCGCGAGGCTCGGCGACCACCCGCTGGGTGCGTGGATCGTCGAGAAACAGGTAATGCGTCAGCGCCGATAACCAGCTCGCCACCTTGTGCGGGCCACGGTGATTTTCTTCACCCACCAGCATATGAATACCGCGGTCGTAATCGCCGACGTCATAGAACGGCGCGATGCGATCTTCCTTGGCCCAATAGGCTTCAAAGTAGGCGAACGGCTGATCATCGAAACAACCGATCAGCGTCAAGGAGTGGGGGTCGGCCTCAAGTTTGCTCAGGTACTCGCGATGCTGCTCGAGGCTGCCCTCCTCCTGCCAGAAGCTCGCGATCCGCGGGCTGTTCTGCCAACGATTGAAACGCGCCAGGTCCAGGTCGATCTCCACCGTGCGCAGGGAAATCCAGGCACCGAGGCGCGCATCAAAACGCCGATAGACTTCACCGCGCGGTTTCATCGGGCGCAGCGGATGACGCTTGCCGCCACTGATGATCATTTGCTGTGGATAACTCGATGTCAGCGACACACCCAGCCAAGGCTGAGGCAATTGCCAGAACAGTGTTCGCTCACAGCGATACTGGCCGACGAGTTCGGTGGGGATCAGCAACCCGCTGAGCAATGCATCGGTGGGGGCTACATCGAGTTGCCAGATCAGGCGCTGACAGCCCGGGTCACGGGCAAACAGCCAATAACAGGCTGCCCAGAATGCCTGACCGTCAGGGCGGTCGAAGCGTGCCTCGACCTGCACCTGCAACTCGGGCTCACGGGTCAGGCGCAATTCGATCAGCGGCTGCCCTTCAAGGCTGAGACACAGGCGGCTTTCGGTTTCATCGGCTACAAGACGGCTTCCTGTCGGCAAGGCCAGGGCAGTCAGGTCATTCAGATTGGACATGGGTGGGGCTCACGTTAATCGTCGACAGTTCAACGATGTGACGTGAGCCACCGCGGGAAATTTAAGAGAAGTCGGCAAATACGCGACCTGTGGCGCGATCTCAACTACCCGGGACCGGCACCACGGCGATCTTGTAGGGGTCGAAAATCTTCAGCATCTCGCCATTGTCCCGCAACCCTTGCAGTAACTTGCCGAACGCCACGCCACTGATGGGTGCGGCCGGACGGAGGATGGCGTAGTGGTGATAGACCTGATCGATACGCTGGGACACCAGCAATTGATCAGCGACTTCCTTGTTGCGCAGCAGGTAATCGCTCAGGTACGAGCGCGTCACCAAGGCAACGTCGGCACGCCCGCGCAGCACCATCAGCAGGTTACTGTCATGGGAATACGTCAGCGTGGCGTTGTAGTTCTGCGCGAGGAATTTTGGATCGGCATTGAAATTGGCGAATTCGTAGTGATAGCCGCTGAACAGCGCCAGACGCTTGCCAGCGAGGTCGGAAAAATAATTCTGCTGACGAACCGGCAGACCATCGGGCTGGCGTTGCGCGACAAAAATCTCGGCATCTTCCAGCCCCATGTCGACACTGGTGTGCGGGATGTCCTTCCAGCCCCAGTCCGGGTTCTCGAAAATCGCCATGTCCACCCGGCTTTGCTTGAAGTCACCAAAACGCCGGGGAATGGAAGTGGGCACCAACACAAACTGGTAGTCGCCCTGCAAGGCATTGAGTGCCTCGACCAACTGCGGCAGCAAACCGGTGTCAGCACCGGATTCCGGGCGCACGGTATAAGGAGGAAAATGGGCGGCACCGACTCGCACCAGCTGTGCTGCCTGGGCAGGAATCACGCATAACACCGCAAGCGTCGCCAGCAAAAGCCGCGAAGCCGTCCTAATTGGCGAAGACTTCAAAACACCCCACTCCCCAAAAAATACGCATCAATGCATTCAAGCTAGGCGGTTTCGGCCACTTAGCCAGTTTCCTCGCGACTCAAAACAAACTTATTGCTTCTCTTCCAGCACCAGAATCAACGCCTCATCGGCCAATTGATCGAGGTTCATGCTGCCGCCGGCGCGAAACCAGGTGGTGGTCCAGGACAACGCACCCGTCAGAAAGCGGCGGGTGATGAACACATCCCCGCGAATAAAACCGGCGTCCTTGGCCTCGCCCAGCACCTGTAGCCAGAGGTCTTCATAAATGTCGCGCAGCGCCAGCACCTGCGCCTGCCCGTCTTCGGACAGCGAACGCCATTCATAGACCAACACGGCCATGGCCTCGCCGCTGCCGCCCATGATCGACTGCAATTCACAACGAATCAGCGCCAACACTCGCTCGCGCACACTGCCGGCTTCTGCCAGGGCTGCACGCATTAACGCGGTATTGTAGCGAATGGTTTCCTCCATCACCGCCCGCAGGATCTCGTCCTTGCTTTTGAAGTGATGAAAAATACTGCCTGACTGAATGCCCACGGCGCCGGCCAGATCGCGCACGGTGGTGCGTTCAAATCCTTTATTGCGGAACAGGTGAGCCGCCACTTGCAGCAGTTTGCCACGGGCGCTGTCCGGGTCGGTCAATTGGCCGTTGTCGACCAATTCGCGCATCACCCTCAGGGCTTTTTGCTCGTCCACCCGTTCTCTCCTACAGTCGATCAATCAAATACGCCGCTCACCGCTAAAACAGTGGGGTTGCGCGGGCAATTTAAGCTGGCCGGGGCGCCCAAGCAAGCGCTCGGGAAGAAGATATTTAAGCCGTTTACAAACCAAGCGCTTGCTTGGTAGTCTCGATGAACTTCTGTCGGAGGTGACTATGGAGTTGACTGGGCCTAAAACAATTCGCATCGGTTGCGCCAGCGCCTTCTGGGGCGACACCTCGACCGCTGCCGCGCAACTGGTGGAAGGTGGGCGCCTGGACTATCTGGTCTTCGATTATCTGGCCGAGATTACGATGTCGATCATGGCCGGCGCGCGGATGAAAGATCCTCAGGCCGGTTACGCCAGCGACTTCATCGAAGTCCTCAGCCCGCTGCTGGGTCAACTCGCCGAACAGAAAATCCGCGTCATCAGTAACGCCGGCGGAGTCAATCCACAGGCCTGCGCCGCCGCCCTGACCGCTGCCTGCGACAAGGCCGGGGTGGCATTGAAAATCGCCGTGCTGCTGGGCGATGACCTGCAGCCGCAGCTCAAACAGCTGAGCAGCAGCGGTATCCATGAAATGTTTAGCGGCGCGCCCCTGCCGCCGATGTGCGTCTCGACCAACGCCTACCTCGGCGCGCCGGGCATCGTCGAAGCCCTGCGCCTGGGTGCCGACATTGTGATCACCGGGCGCGTGGTCGACAGCGCCGTGGTCAGCGCTGCATTGGTGCATGAATTCGATTGGTCCTGGCACGACTACGACAAACTCGCCCAGGCCGCATTGGCCGGCCACATCATCGAATGTGGCGCCCAGTGCACCGGCGGCAACTTCACCGATTGGCGTGAGGTGCCCGACTACGAACACATCGGCTTCCCCATCGTCGAAGTCAGCGCCGACAGCCAGTTCATCGTCAGCAAACCCGAAGGCTCCGGCGGACTGGTCACACCGCTGACGGTCGGCGAGCAGATGCTGTATGAAATCGGCAACCCACAGGCCTATCTGCTGCCGGACGTGGTCTGCAATTTCACTGAAGTAAAACTTGTGCAACAAGGCAAAAATGCGGTTCAGGTACACGGCGCAAAAGGCTTGCCACCGACCGATCAGTACAAGGTCAGCGCCACTTACCCGGACGGTTTTCGCTGCACCGCCAGTTGCCTGATCGCGGGGATCGATGCGGTCGACAAGGCGCGTCGAGTCAGCGAAGCCATCATCAACAAGACGTCGGAAATCTTCAGCCAGCGCGGCTGGCCACCCTACAGCGAAGTGAACATCGAACTGCTCGGCAGCGAAGCCACTTACGGCACCCACGGTCAGCGCCATGACAACCGCGAAGTGGTGATCAAACTTGCGGTGCGCCATCCGGGTAAACAGGCGTTGATCGTGTTCTCCCGGGAAATCGCCCAGGCCGCCACCGGCATGGCGCCGGGACTGACCGGGATTGTCGGTGGACGGCCGACGGTGTATCCGCTGATCCGGCTGTTCTCGTTCCTTATCGACAAAACCGCCTGCACGCTGGAAATTGATCTCAAGGGCCAGCGCCACCCATGCGCCCTGCCCGCCGTTGATGTACTCGACACCGCCGACCTGCCCGTGGCGTGCGCCCCACCGAAACCCTCAGACCGGGCCGATGCCAGCGTGGCCCTGGTCAAACTCGCCGTGGCGCGCTCCGGTGACAAGGGCAACCACAGCAACATCGGCGTCTTGGCCCGCGAGCCGGAGTACCTGCCGTGGATTGCCGAGGCCTTGACGCCAGAAGTGATCGTCGACTGGATGAGTCATGTCCTCGACCCGATCCACGGCCGTGTCGAACGCTGGTATCTGCCGGGCACCCACAGCCTTAATTTTCTGCTGGAAAACGCCCTTGGAGGCGGTGGTGTGGCCAGCCTGCGGATCGATCCGCAAGGCAAAGCCTTCGCCCAGCAACTGCTGGAAATCCAGATACCGGTGCCTCAGCGCATCGCCGACCAAGTCAACTAGAGGACTGTCGCCATGGCTTACGATTCGATTTTCAAAGCCGATTTGTTTGCAGGCCAAAACATCATCGTCACCGGTGGCGGCAGCGGCATCGGCCGTTGCACCGCTCACGAACTGGCGGCCCTCGGCGCCCATGTGCTGCTGCTCGGGCGCACGGCAGACAAGCTGAAAAACGTCACGGCCGAGATTGCCGAGGATGGCGGCAAGGCTGACTGGATGGTCTGCGATATTCGTGAGGAAGAAGCGGTCAAGCATGTGGTCAGCGAGTTGATCCGCAAGCACGGACCGATTCACGGCCTGGTCAACAACGCCGGCGGGCAGTACCCGTCGCCGCTGGCGTCGATCAATCAAAAAGGCTTCGACACGGTGTTGCGCACCAACCTGATGGGCGGCTTCCTGATGGCCCGGGAAGTGTTCAACCAGTCCATGAGCACGCACGGCGGCGCCATCGTCAATATGCTCGCCGACATGTGGGGCGGTATGCCCGGCATGGGCCACTCGGGTGCAGCGCGTTCGGGCATGGATAACCTCACCAAGACCGCCGCGTTCGAATGGGGTTACGCCGGGGTGCGGGTCAATGCCGTGGCGCCGGGCTGGATCGCGTCCAGCGGTATGGACACCTACGAAGGCGCATTCAAAGCGGTGATCCCGACGTTGCGCGAGCACGTGCCGCTCAAACGCATCGGCACCGAATCGGAGGTCAGCGCGGCGATCGTTTTCCTGCTCAGCCCGGCAGCGGCATTTGTCAGCGGCAGCACCTTGCGCATCGACGGCGCCGCCAGCCTGGGCGGGCGCGCCTGGCCGATACACAAGGCGCAGATCAGCGAGTCGTATAACGGTTTTCACCGCGCCTACTTACCGGACGTGCTCAAGGACAAGGAATAAGCCATGCCGGTGATTCAGTCGCACGTGGACCCGCTCAGCGAGCAGTTCGCCCGCAATCGAGCGGCGATGCTGGTCGGCATCGAGCATGTCCGCCAGCTCGAACAGAACCTGCTGAACAAGGCTGCCGAAGCCAAACCCAGGTTCGACAAACGCGGCCAGTTGTTGCCCCGCGAACGCCTCAATCTGCTGCTGGACCCTGGCGCACCGTTCCTTGAACTGGCCAGCCTGGCCGGCTACAAACTGCATGACGACAAGGACGGCAGTTCGGCTGGCGGCGGTTTGATCGCCGGGATCGGTTACGTGTCCGGCGTTCGGGTTCTGGTGGTGGCGAACAACAGTGCGATCAAGGGCGGGACCATTTCCCCCAGCGGCTTGAAAAAATCCCTGCGTCTGCAACAGATCGCCATGGAGAACAAACTGCCGGTCGTTACCCTGGCCGAAAGCGGCGGCGCCAACCTCAATTACGCGGCGGAGATTTTCGTCGAAGGTGCCCGCAGCTTTGCCAATCAGGCGCGGATGTCGGCCATGGGCCTGCCGCAAATCACGGTGGTTCATGGTTCGGCCACGGCCGGCGGCGCTTATCAGCCGGGGCTCTCGGATTACGTAGTGGTGGTGCGAGGCAAGGCCAAGCTGTTTCTTGCCGGCCCGCCGCTGCTCAAGGCTGCCACCGGCGAAGTCGCCACCGATGAAGCACTGGGCGGCGCCGAGATGCACGCGCAAATCGCCGGCACCGCTGAATACCTGGCCGAGAACGATGCCGATGGCGTGCGGCAGGTGCGCGAGATTGTCAGCCTGTTGCCGTGGAATGACCGGTTACCTTTAGCGTCTGCGCGGCGCTGGGAAGAACCGCTCTACCCCATCGACGAAGTGCTTGGACTGATTCCTGACGACACGAAAAAACCTTACGACGTGCGCGAGATCATCGCGCGGATTGCCGACGGCTCGAACTTTCTCGAATTCAAGGGCGAGTTCGATCAGCAAACTGTCTGCGGCCATTTGCAGATTCAAGGCCGCGCCTGCGGGTTCATCGGCAACAACGGACCGATCACCCCCAAGGGTGCGAGCAAGGCTGCGCAGTTCATTCAGCTCTGCGACCAGAGCCGGACGCCGCTGCTGTTTTTCCACAACACCACTGGGTTCATGGTGGGCACCGAGTCGGAGCAGCAAGGCGTGATCAAACACGGCGCGAAGATGATTCAAGCGGTGGCCAACGCCCGGGTGCCTAAACTGACCATCGTCGTCGGCGGTTCCTACGGCGCCGGCAACTATGCGATGTGTGGCCGTGGCCTCGACCCGCGTTTCATCTTCGCCTGGCCCAACAGCCGCACGGCGGTGATGGGCGGCGCCCAGGCCGGTAAAGTGCTGCGGATCGTCACCGAGGCCAAACAGGCCAAGGACGGCCTGGTGCCCGACCCGAAAATGCTCGACATGCTGGAACACGTCACCGCGCAGAAACTCGACAGCCAGTCCACCGCGCTGTATGGCAGCGCCAGCCTGTGGGATGACGGGTTGATCGATCCTCGCGATACCCGGACCTTGCTCGGGTACTTGCTGGATATCTGCCATGAGGCCGACGTGCGGCCGCTGCAAACCAACAGTTTTGGTGTAGCCCGTTTTTGATGACGCAGAGCGTCTAAGGCTGCATTCCCACGCAGAGCGTGGGAACGATCATTCAGGAGAACAATAAAAAATGATCTTCACCCAGGAACACGAAGCACTGCGCCGCACCGTCCGCCAATTCGTCGATCACGAGATCAATCCTCACGTCGAGGAATGGGAAAAGGCCGGACGCTTTCCGATCCACGAGATCTTTCGCAAGGCCGGCGACCTCGGCCTGCTGGGGATTTCCAAACCGGAAAAGTTCGGTGGCATGGGCCTGGACTACAGCTACTCAATCGTCGCTGCCGAAGAGTTCGGCACCATTCATTGCGGCGGGATTCCGATGTCCATCGGTGTTCAGACCGACATGTGCACCCCGGCGCTGGCGCGATTCGGCTCCGATGAACTGCGCGAAGCGTTTCTCCGCCCGGCCATCACTGGCGAGCAGGTCGGCTGCATCGGTGTTTCCGAAGTCGGCGCCGGTTCCGACGTGGCCGGTTTGAAAACCACCGCCCGCAAGGACGGCGACGACTACGTGATCAATGGCAGCAAGATGTGGATCACCAACTCGCCGAGCGCGGATTTCATCTGCCTGCTGGCCAACACCTCGGACGACAAACCCCACATCAACAAGTCGCTGATCATGGTGCCGATGAACACGCCAGGCATCAGTCTCAGCTCGCACCTGGACAAGCTCGGCATGCGCAGCTCGGAAACCGCTCAGGTTTTTTTCGACAACGTGCGGGTGCCGCAACGCAATCGCATTGGCCACGAAGGCGCGGGGTTCATGATGCAAATGCTGCAGTTCCAGGAGGAACGGCTGTTCGGCGCGGCGAACATGATCAAGGGCCTGGAGTACTGCATCGACAGCACCATCGAGTACTGCAAGGAGCGCAAAACCTTCGGCAATGCGCTGATCGATAACCAGGTCATCCACTTCCGGCTGGCCGAGCTGCAAACCGAAATCGAATGCCTGAGGGCGCTGGTCTATCAGGCCACCGAGCAATACATCAAAGGCCAGGACGTCACCCGTCTGGCGTCCATGGCCAAACTCAAGGCAGGACGGTTGGGCCGTGAAGTCAGCGACAGTTGCCTGCAATATTGGGGCGGCATGGGCTTCATGTGGGACAACCCGGTGGCCCGCGCGTACCGCGATGTGCGGCTGGTGTCGATCGGCGGCGGTGCCGACGAAATCATGCTGGGGATCATCTGCAAACTCATGGGCATCCTGCCGGGGAAAAAGAAATGAGCACCCTGCCTGTTTGCCAGACTTTGTTGCTCGAACCCCATAACGGTGTCCTGCACATCACCCTCAATCGACCGCAAAGCCGCAACGCCATGAGCTTGGAGATGGTCGCTGAACTGCGCGCCGTGCTGGCAGCAGTGCGTGACGACCGAGCCATTCGCGCGCTGGTGATCGGCGGTGCCGGCGGGCATTTCTGCGCCGGGGGCGACATCAAGGACATGGCCAATGCACGCGCTCAAGGTCCGAGCGCCTATCGCGACCTGAATCGAGCGTTTGGTGCACTGCTGCAAGAGGTGCAACACGCGCCGCAAGTGGTAATCACGGTGCTGCAAGGCGCGGTGCTCGGCGGTGGTTTTGGTCTGGCCTGCGTCAGCGACGTCGCCTTGGCCGATCACCAGGCGCAATTCGGTATGCCGGAAACCAGCCTCGGTCTGCTGCCAGCGCAGATCGCCCCGTTCGTGGTCCAGCGCATCGGCCTGACTCAGGCTCGCCGACTGGCACTGACCGCAGCACGTTTCGACGGCACACAGGCGCGGCGCATGGGATTGGTGCATTTTGTCGAACATGATGCGCAAGCGTTGGCCGAGCGTCTCGATGAAATTTTGGCCCATGTGTTGTGCTGCGCGCCGGAGGCCAATGCGACGACCAAAAAGCTGTTGCTGGCGAGTGCCGGGCAGCCATCGAATGCGTTGCTGGATGAAGCGGCCGAGTGGTTCAGCGAGGCGGTCTCCGGGGCTGAAGGTATTGAGGGGACCATGGCCTTTGTGCAAAAGCGAAAACCGGGGTGGGCCATTTAAGAGCTTCGCGGGCAAGTCGGACCGCCGCACCGCTCGCTCCTACAGGTTTGCGCAAAGCTCTGTAGGAGCGAGGCTTGCCCGCGAAGAGGCCATCACTTGCACCGCACAACTTGAGAGAAGACCCAATGCCCGCCCTCAGAAAAATCCTGATCGCCAACCGCGGTGAAATCGCTTGCCGCATCCAGCGCACCGCCCAGGCCCTGGGCTATCGCACGGTCGCGGTGTTCAGCGATGCCGACACCGATGCCCTGCATGTGCAGATGGCCGACGAATCCGTGAACATCGGCCCGGCCGCGGCGCAGCAGTCCTATCTGAACATCCCGGCAATGCTCGACGCTGCCCGGCGCACCGGTGCCGACGCGATCCATCCCGGCTACGGCTTCCTCTCGGAAAACGCCAGGTTCGCCCTCGCCTGCCGGGATGCCGGCATCACCTTCATCGGCCCCAGCCCCGAAGCCATCGAACTGATGGGCAGCAAGCGATTGTCGAAACTCACCATGATCGAAGCCGGTGTGTCGTGCATCAAAGGCTATCAGGGCGCCAAACAGGACGACGCCACCCTGAGCCGCGAAGCCGAAATGATTGGCTATCCGCTGATGATCAAGGCCAGCGCCGGCGGTGGCGGGCGTGGCATGCGCCTGGTGCACGAGGCCAAAGATTTGCTGGAGCAGCTGCGCACCGCCCGCTCCGAAGCCCTGCACGGGTTTGGCAGTGACGAGCTGATCCTTGAGCAGGCGTTGGTTGATCCTCGCCACGTCGAGGTTCAACTGTTCGGCGACCAGCACGGCAATCTGATCTACCTTGGCGAGCGCGATTGTTCGATCCAGCGCCGCCACCAGAAAATCATCGAGGAAGCGCCCTGCCCGGTGATGACCGCCCAATTGCGTCAGGCCATGGGTGAAGCGGCGCTCAAGGCCGGTCGCGCGGTGAATTACGTCGGCGCTGGCACCGTCGAGTTTCTGTTGGATGCGCGCGGGGAGTTTTACTTTCTGGAGATGAACACCCGACTCCAGGTGGAACACCCGGTGACTGAATTGATCACCGGCCTCGATCTGGTGGCCTGGCAGTTCCGCATCGCTGAAGGACTGCCGCTGCCGCTGCGTCAGGAACACGTACAGCTCAACGGGCATGCCATGGAAGTCCGTTTGTACGCCGAAGATCCGGCACACGGCTTTCTACCACAAACCGGTCGCATCACCGCGTGGGAGCCAGCGTTGCAGGGCGACGTACGAATCGACCATGGCCTGATCGAAGGCCAGAACGTCAGCCCGTTCTATGACCCGATGCTGGGCAAGATCATTGCCCACGGTGCCACCCGCGAAGAAGCCCGGCGCAAGTTGCTGCGGGCGGTGCAGGACAGCGTGCTGCTCGGCGTGCAAAGCAATCAGCGCTTGCTCGCCAGCCTGCTGGAGCACCCGCAGTTCATCAGTGGTGAGTTCAGCACCAGGTTCATCCCGACGTATTTTGCCGACCATGCCTGCCTGCATCCCCGTGCACCCGACGCCGAAGCACTGGCAATCGCCGCAGCGTTGTTCTATCAGGCCTCGGCGCAGGTTCATCCCGCGCCACTGGCCGGTTGGCGCAACAACGCCAGCGTGCCGTTGCACTTTCGAATCGGCCTTGATGATCAGGATTGGTCAGTGGAATTGAACGCTGTGCCGGGGGAACCGTATCGGATTCAAGTCGCTGAGCAAAACGTTGAATTAACGATCATCCAGTGCGATGGACGCTTGGCCAGCCTGGAAATCAACGGTATCCGGCGACGCCATGCCTACCGTCTTGAAGCCGGACAACTCTGGCTGTTTACCCGGCCCGGCAGTTTACGGCTGATAGATCGGACCCAGGCCTTGGTCAGCAGCCAGGTCAGCGTCAGCACCGGCACCCTCAAGGCTCCGATGGACGGGGTGATCGTCGACGTGCTGGTCACTGAGGGCAGCCCAGTCAGCAAAGGCCAGTTGTTGGTCGTGCTGGAGGCCATGAAAATGGAGCATCCGCTGAAATCAGGCATCGATGGCGTGCTCAAACGCTTGCAGGTCAGGGTCGGTGATCAGGTGAAAAATCGTCAGATTTTGTTGGAGGTCGAATAAGCCGCTAGGCGGATCCGCCGGGTTTGGCTACGCTCAAGCCCTATCAGGACGCGGATACCAGGAACCCTGCGATGCCTCACTGGCTGGTCATTGATCTCGAAGCCACCACCGATGAGGGTGGTTGGCCAGTAACTGAAATGGAAATCATCGAAATCGGTGCCACCCTGGTGGACCGAAAAGGTCGAGAACTGGATAGCTTCCAGTGCTTCGTGCGCCCGACGCGTCGGCCTTTGCTGACTCCGTTTTGTCGGGAGCTGACACACATCACCCAGGCCAACATCGATGCCGCCGAGCCGCTGAGCGAGGTCTGGGCGTCGTTCGAACGCTGGCTCGGCCAGCATCACTCGCGCCTCGAAGGTTGGGTCAGTTGGGGTGATTACGATCGCAAACAGCTGCTTCAGGAATGGCAGAAACTGCAACTCGACAGCGCCCTGAGCCGGGTGCCGCACATGAACCTCAAGCAGCGCTTTGCCAAGGCTCGCCGGCTGGAACGCCCGCTGGGGCTCAATGGTGCGCTGCAACTGGCGGGTATGCAGTTCACCGGGCAGCAACACCGGGCGCTGGAAGACGCGCGTAATACAGCGCGTCTGTTACCACTGGTTCTCCCCCTCTAGAGAGGTGACGGCGCCAAGGGCCTTGTGCATACTGGCCAGCCCTTTTTAGCCCTTTTCGAGGAATCGCCCATGTTTAAAGTCAACGAGTACTTCGACGGCACCGTCAAGTCGATCGCCTTTGGCACCGCTGAAGGTCCTGCGACCATCGGCGTCATGGCACCGGGCGAATACGAATTCGGCACCAGCCAGCGTGAAATCATGCACGTGGTGTCCGGCGCCCTGACCGTCAAACTGCCGGACAGCAGCGACTGGGAAACCTTCGCCGCCGGCGACCAGTTCAACGTACCCGCCAACAGCAAGTTCCAGCTGAAAGTGGCCGTCGACACCGCTTACCTGTGCGAATACCGCGGCTAAACCCCCGGGTTTTCACAACGACAAAAAAATGCCCGTGTCCAAGGACACGGGCATTTTTCGTTCAGGGTCGTTTATTCCAGGACCGTGACCGGCATGCCGACTTCAAGCTGGCCATTACCGTCGTTGACCAAATTCTGGCCAAACATGGCGCCGTCTTCCTGAGCGCGGTATTTCTGCAGAGTTGCAAGCGGTTCACGATCATCACTGCGCACGCCGGTTTGCGGATCGATGGTGGTCAGGATGCAGCGCGAACACGACTTGACCACGCGGAACTCAACATCGCCGATGCGGATACGCTTCCAGCCATCTTCGGCATACGCTTCGCTGCCCTCGATCACCAGATTCGGCCGAAAGCGCAGCATCTCCAGCGAACGCCCGACCTTTTGCGACAAGTCTTCCAGGGACGCCTGCCCGATCAGCAACAGTGGAAAACCATCGGCGAAAGCCACTTGATCGTCGTCCCTCCCGTAGCCCGCTTGAGTGGTGCGCGCGCGATCCAGAGGAATTTGCACCAGTCGCGTCGGCTTTCCAATGAACTCACTGACCCAGGCCCCGGCCTCATCACCGGCATCGGGCACTCGCAGACTGTCTTTGAAGATCGTCACGCCCCGCAGCTCAGCGTCGCTGGCGGGCAAGGCAATATCGATCGCTGAGCGCCCCGGAGCACCAAGGGTCAAGCCACCGTCGGCATTCCACAACGCCGATAACTGACTCATCTGCGCCACCGCACGCTGGGTCAGGAAGCGGCCGCTGGCCTCGTCCACCAGCATCCAGCGTCGATCACCGTCCAGGCCCAGCTTGTCGAGGCTGACCTGCTGCAGGATCTCACCCTTGCCGGATTTCAACGGATAACGATAAAGCGCGCTCAGACGCAGCATGGCCAGCTCCCTGGTGGGTAAAAAACGCCACCCTATACGAGCTTGATCGCCGAATCAAAGGCTGACGTCAGGCCAGCCTCTGCGGGGGGTGTCAGGCAGGCACTGCGTCGAGCATCAGGCGCTCGCGCACCACATCGACGAGTTTGTCCGGCTGGAACTTGGAGAGGAAGTTATCGCAGCCGACCTTCTTGACCATCGAGTCGTTGAAACTGCCGGACAGCGAGGTATGCAGCACCACATAAAGGCCACGCAGACGCGGGTCGTTACGGATTTCGGTGGTCAGGCGATAGCCGTCCATTTCCGGCATTTCCGCGTCGGTGAAGATCATCAGCAGTTTGTCGGTCATGTTCACACCGGTATCAGCCCAGGCCTTGAGCATGTTCAGTGCCTTCAAGCCATCGCTGGCGATGTGCATCTTCACGCCCAATTGACCCAGGGTGTCACGCAATTGCGACAGCGCCACGTTAGAGTCGTCCACCAGCAGCACTTCACGGCCACGGGCACGTTCCAGAACCGGATCGTCGAGTTTGTCGCGCGATACCTTGGCGTTGTACGGGACAATTTCCGCCAGGACTTTTTCGACGTCGATGATTTCCACCAACTGGTCGTCGACCTTGCTGATAGCGGTCAAGTAATGTTGACGACCGGCGCTGGCCGGCGGCGGCAGAATGGCTTCCCAATTCATGTTGACGATACGGTCCACACCACCGACCAGGAACGCCTGCACCGAACGGTTGTACTCGGTGACGATGATTGTACTGGTCGGGCTTGGCACCAGCGCACGCATGCCAATGGCCTGGGACAGGTCGATCACCGGCAGGGTCTGGCCACGCAGATTAACCACACCGCAGACAAACGGATGACGCTGGGGCATCAGGGTCAGCTTCGGCAGTTGCAGCACTTCCTGTACTTTGAAGACGTTGATCGCGAACAATTGCCGTCCGGCCAGCCGGAACATGAGAATTTCCAGGCGATTCTCACCCACCAGTTGCGTGCGTTGGTCTACCGTGTCGAGAATGCCGGCCATCAATGACTCCTGGGCTTGTTCTGATGAATTCACTAAAGGGGGTTATCGGCTGTTTTTGCCCAACCTTGACCCCCCCTGTAAAATGCCACGATCGAACATTGATGTCACATTAACATCATGCTTTACTGGCCAAGTGATTTCATCTGCTTCATTCCCTCCCGCGAGACCTCGTTTCGTTCGGTTGGTTCCTCTGTGTAAGGGATTCCCCTAGTAGCAATCAGGCCCAACCTGATATTCGCAATATCCAATAGCCATTAATGTGACGCCATTCTCATTGCATGAACGGAGTCAGGCTTTTGTGTGCGATCGCAGGTAAGTGTCCATTCACCCTATCGAGTTCCCCAGCCTGCAACCAGACAGGCCGGAGCGCGATCTCACGATGGCACGGCAATGCCGGTACCCTGATCGTCCTCGTCGACACACACGGCATTCCCTCATTTGACATGACGTTGTGGAGATAAACATGCCGAACGATCGTAAAGAATGGGCTCAGCAGCACGCGGAGTTTCTCGTCGAAGCTGAGACACTTCTGGCCAAAACCGAGGAATGCCTGAGTCATTTGCAACTGATCAGCAATGACATGGACGCCATCGACTGCATGCTTAGCACCCTGCTCAAACTGGCCAAAAAGGCTGATGCGCTCGCTCTGGCAGCTGTTTCGGAGTTTTCGTTGCACATTCATGGTTTGCTGAGCCACGCCCAGAATCACATGGACTTGCACGAGCAGGCCTTGGGTGCGCTGAAAGACTGCCTGACGTTGATCGCCTGGCAACTCGAGCTTATCGATCAGAACACCGGCCAACTCAGCCTCGATGACAGTGAACAGACCTCTCTGATCGAAGCCTTCGCCTTTCAGGTCGGACACAGTCAGTTTCATCCACCCGCTAATTTCAAACCGTTCGCACTCGTCTCCTTTTCAGGGCGGCAAGCCTGAATTTATCGGAGCAGTATGCCGCGCTCCGATTTTTTTATTGCCGTGACTGCCTCTCTAACTTTCGCGAAGTTATGTCGCAATTGAATAATCCATACCTGCTAACGACAACTCGAAACAAATAAACAATTCCTGCCACCCAACTTTTTCCATTATGGAACTGCCGTCCATAACCTCTTATTTCCTGCCCCTGCAGAAATATATACCAAACGCGACCAACGGTATCTTAAGTGGTATTATGCCGCCCATTAGTTGACGTCAATTAATGGCAGAGTGACTCCAGACAGAGACCGTCATCCGTTATGACCGGTCTTCCCGCAGCGATCATCCATTGGCTCCATCCGCTATGTACGCCAGCCTCAAGTCAATCACCGCATGGCCACCCTCCCGAAAAAACGCGCGCCTGATCACGCTTATGTTGTGTACCTGCTCGGCGATTGGCCTGCTGATTTATAGTCTGTCCACTCGCCTGCCGCTGAGCCTGCTGGTGCTCAATGTTGCGGCGCTGACCTGCGTCTGGGTAGAGCATTACCTCTCGCGCAAATCGATAAAGTTTCAACCTCAAGAGTTGGCCGACCGGCTGTTGGAGGTTCAAGAAAACGAACGTCACCGGCTCAGTCGGGAACTGCATGACGACATCGGACAGTTGCTGACCGCGGCAAAACTTCAAAGTGACTGGCTCAAACGCCGAATGCCCGAAGAACTTCAGGGCCAGTGTTCGGTGCTCTGCGACACGCTGGAAGAAACCCTGACCAAAGTTCGGGATCTATCGGCCATTCTCAATCCCAGGCAGCTGACCAGTCTCGGGCTGGAAGCCAGTCTGCGTGCGCATTTACTCAAGACACTGGCCAACACGTCGGTGCACTGGAGTCTGGAATGCCATCAGCGCTTAACCGGTATACCGGAAGAAATGGCGGTGGCCGCCTTTCGAATAACCCAGGAAGCGGTCACCAATATACTGCGCCATGCCGACGCGAAAAATCTGGTGGTCCGCCTGCAACGTCTGCCTCAGGGACTTGCGCTGTCGATCAGCGACGATGGTCTGGGTTTCGCGCCATCGACGGATCCAGGTCGTGAAGGGCAACGCGGAATGGCGGGGATGTCGGAACGGATCGATCAGCTCGGCGGCACACTGAGCGTTACCAGCGAGCCGGGCAAAGGCACTCAAATCGAAGCTCTCTTTCCCTGGGCGCCTCGTGCGCTCGAACGGGCCAGTTCGAATAAGGTTATGCATTGACTTGTAACTTACTTCTGGTGGATGACCACTCGCTTATCAGGGCAGGCGTGCGCGCTCTGGTGCTGGATATTCCCGGCTACGCGGTAATCGGTGAGGCCAATGATGGCTCGCAGTTGCTCGAGATGGTCGAGCAGCTGTCCCCGGACATCGTCCTGCTGGATATTTCCATGAAGGAAACCAGTGGCCTTGAAGCATTGCAGCGACTCAAGCGAGTACGCCCGCAGAGCAAGGTGCTGATCCTGTCGATGCACACCGATCCTGCACTCATCATGCAGGCACTGGAATCCGGCGCACATGGCTACCTGCTCAAGGACACCACGGCCACCGAGCTCGAACATGCCCTGGAAGCCTTGCGTAACAACGAACGCTACCTGAGCCCGGCCATCGCTCACACCGTCATCAACCAGGCGCTGATCCGATCTCAGAAACACCAGCCGGAACCTGCCGACTCGCACAACCTGACAGCGCGTCAGCTGGAAATCCTTCGGTTGATCGTTCGCGGAAAATCCACCCGGGAGATCGCCAACGGCCTGGGCCTCAGTATCAAGACGGTCGAAACTCATCGCTCGCAGATCATGAAGCGTTTGCAGATCTACGATGTGGCGGGCCTGGTGCTGTTCGCCGTTCGCGAGCAGATCATCAGCCTGGATGATTGATCGATTGCGATGACCCCAGCAGCGGCGAGTTTTCAGGCAAATGTACGCGCAGTGCCGCCGGCCGTGCCGAGAAACGCAAGTTGTCGCCTTCCAGAGGTTCGCCATCGAGGTTGATGTAGAGGCCTTCCGAGACCTTTATTTCGACCCACGGCAGCCGGACTCGCACAAACATGTTGTCGATGCCGAAGCCATCGGCCAGCAGGTTTTTCAAGGTACCGACGACTTCCTGCGGAGCAGGCAGAATACTGATGTCCAGCAGGCCATCGTCAGCCAGCGCTTCTGGACACAACACGTGTCCACCGCCAGCCTGCCGGCCATTGCCGATGCCCAATGCCAACAGCTCGCCACTCCACTGAAAATCAGGACCCTGCAACTCGCCATAGGCCGCGTGCAGCTCGCTGAAGCGCGATAAACCGGTGAACAGGTAAGCCGCGCCCCCGAGGATTTTTTTCAAGTCCTCCGAGGTGTTTGCAGTGACCTGACTGCCAAAACCGCCCGTGGCCATATTCAGGAACACCTGCCCACCGACCTCCCCCAGATCAATGGCGCTCGGCGCAGTGTCAAGAAGATCCAGTGCCTGAGCGGGCTCCAGAGGCACGCCGGCGGCACGAGCAAAATCATTGGCGGTGCCCAGGGGCATCAGTACCAGGCTGGCCTGCGTCGAATGCGCCGCCATGGCCTCAGCAATATCACGCAAGGTGCCATCACCGCCGCCGGCGATAACCTGCCTGTAGCCTGCCGCCAGCGCTTCATCCACCAGCCGTTGTGCGTCGCCGGCCTCCCAGGTCACTCGAACGGCTAGCTCCCAACCCTGTTTGCGCTTGCCCTCGACGGCAGAACGAACCGCCTCGTTGAGCGCTTGCTTGCCATGCAGAATCAACACCGCCTTGCGTTCGCTCATTGTTGTCACTCCCATGATTGAATTCCGTATGGGAGATGTTGACCTCGTCGCGCTACATAAAAGTCGCAAGAATTTGAATTATTTGAAGGCGAGCAGTATGGCGTCCTACAAGGCGGGACTTTTTCTTACAAAACCTGAGGAATCGGCTCAATTGACCGGCAAGTGCGATTGGTACACCTTGGCGTCTGCGGTTATCAAACATCAGCAGGAAACACACAGGGACGTGCCATGCAAAGCCATGAGATCAGGTCACCGGTCATTCCGGTCGTACCGCTCGCAGAAAAACGCGCCAATCATCAAGCTGAATTCAAAAACAGCGCAAAACCCACTGGAGAAGTTGATATGGAACCTCGCGTCGTTGAATTGGAGACACACCTCAAATACATCCGACGAGACATGGATGAAGTCCGTAGTGACGTCAAATCCATCAAACACAGGCTTGCCTATTCGGCTGGCGGAACAACCGTGGTCATCGGGCTTCTGGCCTGGATCGCCAATAGCCGTTTTGATCAGGTCGTGACACTCCTGGCTCATTAAGGGTTAGCCATGAACGCAAAACCCGGTTCGTTCAACCGGGTTTGCGGCAAGCCTGCGGCAGGAATCAGCTCAGAACTTCACTCAGCGGGATAAAGCTTACGCAGTCACCTTCAATCAGCGTGCGATCCTCCAGCACCTCAACCAGACCATCGGCCCAGGCGGCGCTACGCAGTACACCAGAACTCTGATTCTTGTAGATGATTGCCCGGCCGTTCTCCAGACGTCCACGCAAGTACTCGCGCCGATTGCCTGCTTTGGGCCAGGCAAACCCTGCCGGCACCTGGAACTTCAGGGGCTCAACCTCTTTTACGCCCTGTCGGCGCAAGAGATAGGGCCTTGCCAACAAAGCAAAGGTCACCAGGGTCGACGCCGGATTGCCGGGCAAACCAATCACAGGTACGCCGCAAAAATGCCCGAATGTCAGTGGTTTGCCTGGTTTGATGGCGAGTTTCCACAACGTCAACTCGCCCTCTTCACGCAAGGCAATGCCCAGAAAGTCCGCCTCTCCCACCGATACACCACCGGTAGAAAGAATCAGGTCGACATCCTTCAATTCACCAAGGCGAGCGCGAGTGGTTGTTAAATCATCCGGAAGAATACCGGCATCGATCACCTCACAGCCCAAGCGCTGCAACCAACTGCAAAGCAACACTCGATTGCTGTTGTAGATCTGTCCCGGCCCCAGAGCCTGACCCGGTTCAATCAGTTCATCCCCGGTGGACAGAACAGCAACACGAACCTTGCGAATCACGTCCAGCTCTGCACATCCCAGCGATGCGGCCAGCCCCTGTTCGATCGACCCGAGGCGCGTGCCGGCTGGCAGAATCAATTCACCGACAGTGGATTCCTGGCCTTGGGGACGGATGTTTTGTCCTGAGGTCATGGTTTCGGTGAAACGTACTCGCTCATCCGCCTGAACCTCGGTGTTTTCCTGCATCTCAACGCAATCAGCACCTGCGGGAACTGGCGCACCGGTGAAGATTCGTGCACAGGTGCCGGGCTTCAAGGGCTCCGGAGCCTGTCCGGCAAAAATCTTCTGGCTGACCACCAGTGGCTCTCCAGTCCAGTCAGCCGTGCGCAAGGCATAACCGTCCATGGCACTATTGGGCCAAGGTGGCAGATCAAGCGTCGAGACCAGGTCATCGGCCAGCACACGACCCTGAACCTGCGCCAACGGCAAGCGTTCACGCTCACGAATCGGTGAGGCTTCAGCCATTGCCAGCAAGCGTGCCAGTGCCACCTCGACCGCCAGCAGACTACCCGTCTTGCCTGGCTTACCCGCGGGATTCACAGAGTGCCGCCTGTTTGAGATGAGCCACGAAGTTGCACGGGCGGTGCCGCGAATCGAGCTGCTCGGCAAGAATGCCATCCCAACCGGTACGCACGGCATTGGTCGAGCCCGGCAAACAGCAGACTAGCGTGCCATTGGCCAGGCCGGCCAGCGCACGGGACTGAACAGTCGAGGTGCCGATATCCGCCACCGATATCTGCCTGAACAGCTCACCAAAACCGTCGACCTGTTTGTCCAGCAGGCAACTCACCGCTTCCGGAGTGCTGTCGCGTCCAGTGAAACCAGTACCGCCAGTGATTAGCACGACCTGCACGACATCGTCGGCAATCCAGTTGGCGACTTGCGCGCGAATTTTGTAGAGGTCATCTTTGAGCAGAATCCGGGCCGCAAGGTTATGACCGGCTGCACTCAACCGGTCGACGAAGACCTGGCCTGAGGTATCGGTTTCCAGGGTACGGGTATCGCTGACCGTCAGCACCGCGATGTTGAGCGGCGCGAAAGGTACATCAGCCTTGGCTTTCATAGGCTCATCCAGTTGTAGGAGAAACAGCCCGGTGTTATATCACAGCGCCTCATTTTTTCGCCGCCCCCATGGAGACCTGCCATGACCTCGAACACACTTTTGCCGTCCTGTTCCATTCTGCTCCTGGCAGGTGGTCGCGGCCAACGCATGGGCGGACAGGACAAAGGGTTGCTGGAATGGCACGGCGAGCCACTGATTGCCCACTTGCACCGCAAGACCCGTTCGCTGAGCGATGACCTGATCATCTCCTGCAACAGAAACCTGGAAAAGTACGCGCCCTACGCCGACCAGCTGGTTCATGACGATGAAGGCGACTTTCCAGGCCCCCTGGCCGGTATTCGCGCAGGCTTGAAGGTCGCCCGCCATGCGCATCTGCTGGTGCTGCCTTGTGACGTACCGCGCATCGATGCCGTGCTGCTCAATAGCATGCGCGAAACCGCCAGCCAGCACCCGGACCAACCGCTGATGCTGCGCCATGACGAACACTGGGAACCCTTGTTGTGCATTATCCCCGTGGCACTCTTGGCAGATTTCGACAGTGCCTGGAACGACGGCGAACGCAGCCCGGGTCGCCTCATGCGCAAACTGGGTGCTACCGCCCTGCAATGCCCCGACAATGACCCGCGCCTGGCCAACCTCAACACACCAGAACTGTTAAGTGCCCCCAACACTGTGTCAGACTGACAGGAGAAGGAACTTGCGCGCGCTGTACACGTCTCAAGCTCAGCAACCAAAAGAATTCATATTCGGAGACACACTCATGACTCAACGGACCCTCGCCACTTTCATGCTCGCACTGGGCCTCGCTACCCTCGCCGGTTGTGCATCGCCTACAGTGATCACCTTGAATGACGGTCGAGAAATCCAGGCTGTCGACGCTCCAAAGTTCGATAAGGATTCGGGTTTCTACGAATTCGAACAACTGGATGGCAAGCAGACCCGCATCAACAAGGATCAGGTTCGTACCGTTAAGGAGCTGTAATTTTTGCGGTGACAACCGGATATGAAAAAGCCCGCTTTATGCGGGCTTTTTCGTGGCTGAAGATCAGCCGATTTGCTGAACTCGCAATCACCACTGCAGGGTGATGGTACTTTCGAATACTCTTTCCTGGCCGGTGACCGGATCCACAAACCGTAGCCCCTGAGCGAGCAGTTTCAAAGGATTGGCATAGTCATCCTCAACATCCTTGAGTACCTGCGGATAAAACGGGTCGTTGCAGATACTGGCGCCCAAGGCTGTCATGTGCACCCGCAACTGATGTTTCTTGCCCGTCACCGGGTAAAGCGCATAACGCCAAAGGTCACCGTTCTTCTCCCTGACCTCGACTGCCGTCTCGGTATTGCTGACGCCAGGACCTTCCTGCATGCGGAAGAAAGGCTCGCCATCGATGAGCCGGCTCTTATGGACCAATGGAAAAGAGAGTTCAGGTAACGCTCGGGCAATTGCCTCGTAGCGCTTTTCGATCTGCCGCCTAGGAAACAACGACTGATACGCCGAACGGCTCTGAGGGTTGGCGGAAAACAGCACCAGCCCCGCCGTGTGACGGTCAATGCGATGCAATGGCACCAGATGCGGGTTATCGAGTCGACGTATCAGCCGTCGCAACAGGGTCTGCTCTACGTATTCACCCGCCGGAGTCACTGGCAGAAAATGCGGCTTGTCCGCCACTACCAGATGTTCATCCGCGTGCAGAATCGACTCAACCACCGGGATCGGTTTTTCGTCCGGCACTTCGCGAAAATAGTGAATCCGCAAACCTTCCTTGTAGGGCAAGTCCAGGGCGATGGGCATGCCATGCCCATCAAGCACACGACCGCGGGCGATTCTGTCCAGCCATTGTTCACGGCCGATGGCACTGAAGTGTTCGCACAGACAATCGAGTACGGTCTGCCACGGGCCAGGCGGCAAGTAGAGCGTGCTGGCCTGGTTGTGTGCAGCAGAAAAAGATGAAGTGGACATACGAAAAGCTCTAACCCTCAATACAGGGCAGCATTATCCAACAGCGGCCGGAACGAACCTAGAAGAGAATCCTCAAGCCGGTATCTGCGTGCGCGCTGCCGCTTCGGTGAATTCCTTGAGCCAGCGCAACACATCGACCGCTTCCCAGCGACCGGGATCATAAAGCGCGTACAACAACCCCTGATAACCCACGACATCCAGCTGCCGGTGATAGCCCGCGCGCTGGAACAAGGCTTCGATTTCGGCGAAACAGGTATTGAAATGCAGTTTGTTGAAAGGGGTTTTTCCTTCTGTCACCAGGCCATCCAGACGCAATTCGAGGACAGCCTCGCGCACCACGTCCGCCGACATCCGGTTCACGCTGTTCTTCAATTGTTCGACATTGACCACGATTCATCCCTCTCCCGCCCGGACCGCCTGCGCAAGGCAGGCATTACGCATAACTGTATGCGCATACAGTATCCGAACAGTAGAGGTAAAGCCAAGGGATCAATCGCAAAGTTCGACAGCCGGGAAATTCGCCGCCACAAAAACTGATCAACTCAGGAGTGCCACCACTTGCTCGGCACTGAATGGCCAGGCCAACTCAGCGCCGGTATCGACCCGTCGTAACACCGGAATACGCAGACTGTAAGCTTCGAACCATGTTTCGTCGTCAGCGATATCCACCAGCTCCACCAGCAGACCCTCACGCTCGACAAATTCCATCAGCATGGCTTCAGCCACTTCACAGAGATGACACCCAACGGTGCCGAACAGCTGACATTCAGGAAGCATGAGCGCTCAACCGAAAAAAATTAAGTAACCATTCTAGGCCCGCCCCGAAAAGCCGTCGAGCCATTGAATACTCGACCCTTGAACCATGAACGGCAACGGACTGCGGCAATACGCTGACGCACATCAGCCGCGTTGAGGCGGGACATCTAATCCTGGCTGACGGCGCCAATCTTGTGCACCGACAAGTCCGCACCGTAATACTCTTCTTCCTGACTCAGGCGCAAACCATGGAACGCCTTGATCACGCCATACACCGTAAAACCGCCGGCCAGCGCCACGACCACGCCCAGTGCCGTGCCGATCAACTGACTGATCAGGCTGACGCCGCCCAAACCGCCCATGGCACTTTGACCGAAGATGCCGCAGGCGATCCCGCCCCAGACGCCACACAAACCATGCAACGGCCAAACCCCCAACACATCATCGATATGCCATTTGCCCTGGGCCGCGGTAAAGCACCAGACGAACAGAGCCCCGGCGATAGCGCCCGTCACCAGTGCCCCCACCGGATGCATCAGATCGGAACCGGCGCAGATCGCCACCAACCCGGCCAGCGGGCCGTTATGCAGAAAACCCGGGTCATTGCGCCCGACGATCAGCGCCGCCACGGTACCGCCGACCATGGCCATCAACGAGTTCACCGCCACCAGTCCACTGACACCTTGCAGGGTTTGCGCGCTCATCACGTTGAAACCGAACCAGCCAACGATCAGGATCCACGACCCCAACGCCAGAAAGGGAATGCTCGAGGGCGCGAACGCCACCAGGCGCCCTTCGCGATAGCGACCTTGCCGCGGCCCGAGCAACAACACCGCTGCCAGGGCCAGCCAACCGCCCATGGCGTGGACCACGACCGAGCCGGCGAAATCATGGAAGCTGGCGCACAAAATTCATGAAGGCAAATCAAGACCGGGACGTTTGCGCGGGTTTTGATTGTTTGAGTTAAGGTTTTTCTTGAAATCATGCCCAGCAACAGCGCAACGGCGCAGGCAGATGCACCACGACGTAGCAAAAGTTGTACCAGTCATTTGTACTGAACCTTCGCGCAAGGCTCATACTCGAAAGCAACAGAAGCCACTTACGGAGATCCACCCATGGCCAGCATCAAGGCAAAGACTGCTCAAGAGATCCTGATGACCGATTTTCAAACACTGGTCAGCGACACCGAACGGTTGCTGGAACACACCGCATCCCTGGCCGGCGATCAGGCCGATGAGTTGCGCGAGCAGATCCACGACAGTCTGTTGCGTGCCCGCGAAACCTTGAAATTGACCGAAGATTCCCTGCGCGAACGCGGCCAGGCAGCCGTCACCGCCACCGAAGATTACGTTCAGGCAAACCCATGGCAATCGGTCGGCATCGCGGCTGGCGTAGGTTTCCTGATTGGTTTGCTGGCAACGCGGCGCTGATATGGCGATCGGCGAATCCGGCTCGTCCGCGACGGGCCCAAGCTCCTCACCGCGGCGCCTGGGTGCCGCTTTTCTTGGACTGCTGCACAGCCATGTCGAACTATTCGGCATCGAATTGCAGGAGCAAAAAGCGCGCACTGTAAGCCTGTTGCTGTTTGCAGGCCTGGCGCTGGTTTTTGCCTTGCTCTTACTGGTGGGGTTGTCGACGCTGGTGTTGATCCTGTTTTGGGACACCTATCGCCTGGCGGCCATCATTGGGCTCTGCGTGTTCTACACACTCGCGGCCATATTCTGTGCAATGCGCTTGAGAGCGGCGATTTTCGATGAATCCTCGCCCTTCCACGGCACCCTGGAAGAATTGGCCAATGATCGGGAGCGCCTGCTGCCATGAATCTGCCTGAACTGCCTCACAACAGCTCGCGTACAGAAATGCGCAAGGCGCTGATCCGCTTGCGCATGGAAATGCATCGCCAGGAAATGCGCCACGAATCCCGGGAATTGCTGCAACCCTTGCAGCGCATGCGCGGGATGACGCAAACCCTGCACGATGGTTTCGGCATCAAGCACGCCCCACTCTGGGGCGTGGCAGCCGTCACCTTGCTGGGATTTTTGACTGGCAAGGGCGCCAAGAGCGGTGGCATCAGCAGCCTCACTCGACTGGTTCGTCTGGGCACCACGCTGGGGCCGCTGATCAAGCTGGTCATGCAGGGTTCTTCGCACAACCGCTAAAGCCATCCTCTGGCTGCATTCTTGCAACATCACCGGGATGAACCTCTTTATCGAGGGGTTCAATCCTGCGTGCCTGACCGGTGACCAGGTTTTATCCAAGAACAAGACCTGACCAAGGAGGCCTCGTGATCGACGGGCAACCGCTCGCCTGCTTTCAGCCATTCATTGATACCGCTACCGGCCGCATCGCTGGCGTCGAGGCACTCGGCCGATTGCGCCAGGCCGACGGTCAACTGGCCTCGGTGGGGCCGCTGTTCGCCGACCCGCGAACGCCCGCTATCGCGCTGCGTCGTCTGGATCGCCTGATCCGCGATAACGCGCTGAGCCGTCTGCATGAAGCGCCCTCGGACTGGTTTCTGAGCCTGAACATATCGCCACGCTGGATCAACCGCTTGCGGCAGGACCAGGCCCTACCGAGCCTCAAGCAATTGAGCAGGCACAACGTTGACCCGCAACGCATTGTCTTCGAGATCACCGAACTGGGGGGCGATATTCAGCGCCTGGCCGATGTCGTGGCACGCTACCGACAGGCTGGCGCGCGGATCGCCATCGATGATTTCGGTGCCGGTTACTCTCAGCTTGATCGCGTACTTGCGCTGCAACCGGACATTCTCAAACTCGACATGCGCTTGTTCCAGGCCGCTGCGTTAGGTGGACCGAGCAGCGACGTGGTCAAGGCTCTGGCGCAAATGGCGGAGAAAACCGGTTGCTGGATCATCGCTGAAGGGGTGGAAACCGAAGCTCAACTGAATTTTGCCCTGGAATGCGGTTCGCGCTACGTCCAGGGTTTTCTGTTCGCCCGGGCGCAAGCCGATTTCTTTGCCACGGACGCCTTTGTCGAGCGCTTCGCTCAGCTGCGTCAGCGCTATGTTCAGCAGAAGCTGGCTGAGCGCGGACGCCTGATGATCATGCGCCAGCAACTCAGCGAGCTGATGGCCATCCTGCAAGAATGGGCTCAGGCCCGTGCACCGCTCAGCGCCTTGCCACAACTGGATGCATTCCCTTGGCTGTTGCGCTTCTATCAATGCGACCGCCACGGCACGCAGCTGACGCCCAACCTTGAATGGCGCAATAACGGCTGGGAGGCTGACAACCGCTACCTGGGCCACAACTGGTCATGGCGTCCCTACTTCTATCACCTGCTGGCAGAGGGTTGGGATGAGCGCAGGCTGACGCTTTCCAATACTTACCGCGACGCCACCAGCAACCAGTACTGCCTCACCGCCGGGCAATTTTTCGACAACGGTGAGCGACTGCTGCTCATCGATATTGACGCCGTCGGGCTGTAGTTCCACTTGCAGGCACCGGTGCGAAACGGGAAGCTAGGGGCTCAGTCACCTGACGGAGCGAACCAGCCTTGGATTGGCAAACCCTGCTTACCCGCGAACGCCTCGGAAAGCCTCTGCACAGCCCGGAAGAACTCGGCCGCAGCCCTTTCCACAAAGACCACGACCGCATCATTTTCTCGGGAGCGTTCCGCCGCCTCGGGCGTAAGACCCAGGTCCATCCGGTCACCAGCAACGATCATATCCACACGCGCCTGACCCACTCGCTGGAAGTCAGCTGCGTCGGCCGTTCGCTGGGCATGCGCGTCGGCGAAACCATCCGCAGCGCCCTGCCCGACTGGTGCGAGCCCAGCGACCTGGGGATGGTGGTGCAATCGGCTTGCCTGGCCCATGACATCGGTAATCCGCCCTTCGGCCACTCCGGCGAAGACGCGATTCGCCACTGGTTCCAGCAAGCCGCCGGCCGTGGCTGGCTGGATGCAATGAGCGAAGTCGAACGCGATGACTTCCTCAACTTCGAAGGCAATGCCCAGGGCTTTCGGGTACTCACCCAGCTGGAATATCACCAGTTCGACGGCGGCACCCGGCTGACCTACGCCACGCTGGGTACTTATCTGAAGTATCCATGGACTGCAAAACACGCGGATTCACTGGGCTACAAGAAACACAAGTTCGGCTGCTATCAGAGCGAATTGCCGCTACTGGAACAGATCGCCCATAAACTCGGTCTGCCGCAACTCGAGGAACAACGCTGGGCGCGCCATCCGCTCGTGTATCTGATGGAGGCTGCCGATGACATCTGCTACGCGCTGATCGATCTGGAAGATGGCCTGGAGATGGAGTTGCTGGAATACGCCGAAGTCGAGTCCCTGTTGCTGGACCTCGTGGGTGACGATCTGCCGGAAACCTATCGCCAGCTCGGTCCACAGGATTCGCGTCGGCGCAAACTGGCGATCCTGCGAGGCAAAGCCATTGAACACCTGACCAACGCCGCAGCCCGCGCCTTTGTCGAGCAACAGGATGCGTTGCTGGCCGGCACGTTGCCCGGTGATCTGGTGGAGCACATGCACGGTCCTGCCAAGCGTTGCGTACTGAATGCCAAGGACATGGCGCGCAAAAAAATCTTCCAGGACAAGCGCAAGACCCTGCATGAAATCGGTGCATACACCACGCTGGAAATCCTGCTCAACGCCTTCTGCGGCGCGGCACTGGAACAGCATAACGGTCGAACGCCATCCTTCAAGAGTCGCCGCATCCTCGACCTGTTGGGCAACAATGCACCCGATCCTAACGGCCCATTGCACACCTCGTTTCTACGGATGATTGACTTCATCGCCGGTATGACCGACAGCTACGCGAGCGAAATGGCTCTGGAGATGACCGGTCGTTCGAGCCACTGATGAGACCCGGTTGATCAGCCATTACACTGCCTGCGATGGCTGATTTACCTCTCAAAACCCAAGTGCACTCAACGTTCGCCGAATCCCCCTACAACATGTGCTGAGCTAACTGATCGATTATTCAGTAACCTCGCGAAATAATCCCGCTTCCCTCAGTTCGACAGAAGAAGCGTGAATAATCCTATGTTCAAAGACGATCTGCGCATCTTGCTGGTGGAAGATCATCCCTTTCAACTCAAGGCGACTCAATACCTGCTTGAGAGTTACGGTTTCACCCAACTGACCACCACCGACAGTGCCGATGGCGCGCTGCAACAAATGCTCAAGGCTGTGCAACCGTTTGATATTCTTTTATGCGATCAATGTCTGCCCGACCTCTCCGGGCTTGACCTGGTCGAATTCGCCAGCCACCGGGGGATGATTAGACAGGCAATACTGTTAAGTAGCCTGACCTCCGCGGAACTGGACAAACTTGAAAAAAAGGCCAACGACTACGGGCTGCCATTGTTGGGTTACTTGATCAAACCGTTGAAACAATCAGAATTTAGAAACTTGTTGACCTTAGCTTCATTGTAAAAAACGCATACTAAACACACTAAAAATGCAGCACAAACACAACTCAAAACTTACAAATCAATACTTGCAACATCTCGACTAACCCTCAACAAACTTCATCCTTCTTCATAAAAAATCCAGTTGATACGTAGTCCGATTCTTCTTCATCTGTAGGAATCATCCTATATTGCCGCTACAGGTCCGTCAGTTCATGCGTCACCTCAACTATCTGAGCTAAGGTGCGCGCTTTATTTGAGCTCGTATGGGATTTGATTATGAACTCCGTTTTTATTGTCGACGATCACCCGGTCATCCGCCTTGCCGTCAGAATGTTGCTTGAACATGAAGGTTACAAAGTCGTCGGCGAAACTGATAATGGGGTCGACGCCATGCAGATGGTTCGCGAATGCACGCCCGACCTGGTCATTCTTGACATCAGCATTCCCAAACTGGATGGCCTGGAAGTTCTCGCCCGATTCAACGCAATGAGTACCCGCCTCAAAACATTGGTGTTAACAGCACAGTGCCCGACACTTTTTGGTATTCGCTGCATGCAATCCGGCGCATCTGGCTATGTGTGCAAACAGGAAGATCTGAGTGAACTGGTCAGTGCTATAAAAGCCGTATTGTCAGGTTACAACTATTTCCCAAGTCAGGCCTTGAATCCTGTTCGTAGTGATGACGCGCGCTTCGCCGACCTGGAACTGTTCAAGTCGGTCAATGACCGAGAACTGATGGTATTGCAACTCTTTGCCCAAGGCCGCACCAACAAGGAAATTGCCAAAGGTATGTTTCTGAGCAACAAGACTGTCAGCACTTACAAAAAACGCCTCATGCAAAAACTCAAAGCCAAATCTTTGGTTGAACTCATCGATATGGCAAAACGTAACGCATTAGTGTGAGAGACAGGATGCCCAGTCGTATAAAGGATTATCTGACACTGATGGCCGCCGGTTTATGCCTGAGCACCTCAGTGCTCGCTGGGCAGACCGTCAGCGAGAACTACACCCTGCTCAGTCGCTCAATGACCGGACACCAGGAAGTCCAACTGGATACATCACAACGACAATGGATCAAGAATAAACGGGAACTGATCCTTGGCACATCAGCCCCGGACTACCCCCCTTTCGACCTGACCACCCGTGGTCACGACTACGAAGGTTATACCGCCGATTACGCGGGCATCCTGGGTACATCAACCGGTTTGCCAATCAAGGTTATGCGCTTTGCGTCCCGGGAGGCCGCAATCGAAGCACTCGAAAACGGCGAGGTCGACTTGCTGGGTAGCGCCAATGGATTCGAAGCGCATAACACCGACATTGTACTTTCCACACCCTACGCCGTAGATCAGCCGGTTCTGGTGACACGCGAAGGAGAAACCAGATCCTTGACCGATGGCCTGGCCGGTCTACGGCTGAGCATGGTGTATCACTATTTGCCGCTGGAAGAAGTCAAGGCAATGTATCCGAGGGCGATCATCACGTCCTTTCCGTCTTACCAGAATGCGATCAATGCAGTGGCCTTCGACCAGGCTGATGTTTTTCTGGGTGACACAATTTCCACCCATTACATGATCAACAAGGGCTATCTGAACAACATCCGCATGGCCAACTTCGGCAAACACGAAGCCCACGGTTTCAGCTTTGCCGTGCACAAGGACAACCCGCAATTGCTCGGGATCATCAACGCAATGCTCTGGGCGATCCCCACCAGCGAACGCGATAACATCGCCAAACGCTGGAGTGCCGGCAGTGACATTCTGCTCACCGATCAAAAACTGCAGCTCACCCACAACGAGGAACGCTGGCTGGCGCAACATCCGGTAGTCCGTGTGGTGGTCAACGAGGCCTTTGCGCCGCTGACGTTTTTCGACAGCAATAACAACTTTCGCGGGGTTACCGCGGACTTGCTCGAGCTGATCAGGTTGCGCACCGGGTTGCGCTTCGACGTCCATCGCAGCCGCAGCGATGACGAGATGATCGAGCAGATCAGGGACAATAAGGCCGACTTGATCGCCGCCCTGCTCCCCAGCGCCCAACGTGAAACGACGCTGAACTTCACCCGCCCCTATCTGCAAAACTCCTTTGTCTTGCTGACTCGCAAAGCCGCCGACAGCCCGACAAGCCTTGCGCAGTTACAGGACAAACACCTGGCAATCGCCGTAGGCAATCCCCTGGTGGATTACCTGCGCAGCGAGTTTCCACAGATCAAGCTGATTGAAACACCGGACGCGTTCAGCGCCGTGGAGTTGCTGGCCGAGGGCAAGGCAGACGGCGCGGTGAACTCACTGGTGATTGCCAACTACTTCATCTCATCGCGGCTCTTCGAGCACACACTTCAAATCAGTACCACTATCGGTACCCGGCAGGCCGCGTTCTCCCTGGCCACAGGCCGAGATGCCAAAGAACTGAACGCCATCCTCAACAAGGCGCTGCTGAGCATTGAGCCGCAAGAACTGGGCATCATCAACAGCCGCTGGCGTGGCTATTCGGCGTCTTCACAAAGTACCTGGCGCCTCTATCACCGACTGTTCTACCAAATCGTTATCGGTGCCGGGGTGCTGCTGCTGATTTCCTTTGCCTGGAACGCTTACATGCGTCGCCAGATAAAGCAGCGTCAGGCGGCCGAGCGCGCGTTGAACGATCAACTCGAATTCATGCGATCGCTGGTCAACGGTACGCCTCATCCCATCTATGTACGCGATCGCCAGGGACTGCTGCAAAGCTGCAACGACAGTTACCTGGAGGCCTTCTGCGCGAAACGTGAAGACGTAATCGGCAAAAGCGTCATGCAGGGCAACATGAGCAATGCGTTCGAAGCCCGGGAATATCAGGCCGATTACCAACGTGTCGTGGCCGAGGGTATACCGCTGATTCTCGACCGCGCGTTGCACATCGGCGGCCGCAGGCTGACGATTTACCACTGGATTCTTCCCTACCGTGATTCGAGCGGTGAAGTGCAAGGCATCATCGGCGGCTGGATCGACATCAGCGAACGGCGGCAACTGTTCGATGAGCTGCGCTGCGCGAAAGAGCGCGCCGATGAAGCCAACCGGGCCAAAAGCACGTTTCTGGCGACCATGAGCCATGAGATCCGCACCCCGATGAACGCGGTCATCGGCATGCTCGAACTGACGCTCAAGCGTATCGATCATGAGCACCCGGATCGCCCGGCCATCGATGTGGCGTACAACTCGGCGAAGGACCTGCTGGAACTGATCGGGGACATTCTCGACATTGCACGGATCGAATCCGGGCGTCTTAGCCTGAGCCCTGAACGCGTCAATCCAAGTGAAATCGTGAGCTCGGTCGTGCGGGTCTTCGATGGACTGGCGCGCCAGAAAAATCTCCGACTGCTGCTGGAATTCCGCCCTGCCAATTCGGAGTTTGATGTCCTGTTGGACCCGATGCGTTTCAAGCAGGTGCTGTCCAACCTAGTCAGCAACGCCATCAAGTTTACCGAGCACGGCCAGGTCCGGATCATCGTCGACCTGCAGCCCACCGCCGAACCCAAGCGGGTTCAGATGCTGCTGCACGTTCAGGACAGTGGCATAGGAATCAGCGAACAGGATCAGCAGCGGTTATTCGAACCCTTCGCTCAAGCCGATAACTGCGCACAATCAGACAGAGGTGGCGCAGGACTGGGTCTGGTGATCAGCCGCAGCCTGTGCGAGATGATGGGTGGCAGCCTGCAATTGAGCAGCCAGCCGGGTGTGGGCACTCAAGTCGAGGTTTCGTTGCACCTGGCAACACTGCCACTCGAGCACGTGCCGGAGACTGTTGAAGCGCACATACACTCCACGACGTCCCCCTTGAACGTTCTGGTGGTCGACGATCACCCGGCCAATCGCTTGCTCATGTGCCAGCAATTGGAGTTTCTGGGGCATCGATTCAGCGTCCAGGCGGATGGCGAAGCGGGATACGAGGCGTGGAAAGCAGAGCCGTTCGATCTGGTCATTGTCGATTGCAACATGCCGATCATGAACGGATACGAACTGGCCCGCGCCATTCGCCGACAGGAACAACAAACGCAACGCCCGCCCTGTACCGTTCTGGGTTTTACCGCCAACGCGCAACCGGAAGAAATACAACGCTGCAAACAAGCCGGGATGGACGACTGCCTGTTCAAGCCCCTCACCCTGACAGCCTTGAGTCAATGGCTTGAAGGTATCAGGCCGACCGTCCGCGATCCGGCGTTCAGCCTGCAAGGACTGCGTCTTTTGACGGGTGGAAATCCGCTATTGGACCAGCGATTGCTGGCCGAACTGTTGAACAGCAACCGTCTGGACCGACAAGAATTGCTGGCCCTGTCCCGCTCCAAAGACCCTCAGTCATTTCTCGACGTCGCCCACAAAATCAAGGGCGCCGCCCGAATCGTCCAGGCCTCCCGGGTGATCGACAGCTGCGAGGCGCTGGAAAAGGCCTGCAATGAAGCGTTCCATCACGACGAGGTGGCCGATTGCAGCAAGGCTATAGAGCGCGCCATGCTCGAACTGGAGCAAGCCTTGCAGCATCAGATTGGCCAAAACGACAACAGCAGAATGACAGAGCCTTAACTATGCTTGGACGCTGAGCAGTGTGTTAACCATCATGGAGAGACCTGCAATGCCCAGCCCACTGCGCCCGGATCAACGGCGGTTTCCCCTGCACGTCCATATCAGCGTGATGTTCACTCTCCTGCTGATGCTGACTGGAGTGGTACTGGGCATTTTCAACTACCGGCACACCACGCAGATCATTCTTTCCAGCAGTGAAAAGCTCTTCAACCGCATCGAGCAGGACGTCCGCCTGGACCTGCACACCACCTATGAGCCGATTCGTCATCTGCTGAGCCTGTTGGCGGATTACCCGGCGACGCTGGCACCTGACCTCGAGCAACGCCTGGCGCTGTTCAAACCCTTCAGCCAGTCACTCAAGGACAACCCCGACCTGGCCTCGCTGTATCTGGGCTACGACAATGGTGATTTCTTCATGGTTCGGCCCTTGCGAACCCCCGGTCTGAAAACACTCCTCAATGCCCCGGACACTGCGGCTTATCAGGTGTGGAGCATTGAGCGAACCGGCAACAGCGCAAAGGCCCGCTTCCAATCACTGTTTTTTGATCAAGATCTGGCCCTCATCAGCCACCACGACAATCCAGACGAAACCTACGATCCGCGAACCCGCGCCTGGTATGCCAACGCCCGCAGCGACAGGGATCAGATCACTACCGAACCCTACATTTTTTTCTCCACCCACAATGTCGGCACCACCCTGGCCCGGCGCAGCGGCGAACAAGCCGTCATAGGCGCCGATCTGACCCTGGCGGAACTCTCCGCGACCCTTGCCAAACATGTGGTGACCCCCAGTACCGAAATTGTGCTGTTCGATGCCCAGGGCAATGCCATTGCTTATCCCGACAGCAGCAAACTGATCATTGACGATCAGACTGCCCGCCTGATCAAAGCCACCGACCTGAGCCCCAGTCTTGGCGCATTGCTCAACAATCCCCCCGAAGGTAACCGCCTGGATGTCGCCGGTCGTCAATGGATCGTTGCCCGCAGCAGCATGCAGGAGGGCGGCCCCCAGGGACTGCAACTGGCGCTGCTGGTGCCGGAAGATGAATTGCTCGCCGATGCCTACCGCATGCGCTGGCAAGGCGCGCTGATTACCCTGGCCACGCTTTTGTTGTGCCTGCCGCTGGGTTGGCTGACCTCTCGGATTCTGGTTAAACCCCTGCGCGCGCTGGTGCGGGAGGCCGATGCGGTTCGCAGTTTCGACTTCAACTTTCCGGCCTCACGTCGCTCTCCCGTGCTCGAAGTCGACCAACTGAGCGTGTCGATGACGCGCATGAAAGACACCCTGGCGAGCTTTTTCCAAATCACCGAAAGCCTGAGTGCCGAGGTCCGTTTTGCCCCCTTGCTGGAACGCGTGTTGTTTGAAACTGTGAAAATCGGCCAGGCCCAGGCCGGTCTGATCTACCTGCGCGAAAGCGATGGCGATCGCATGGCGCCGCAGGGTCTGGTCATTAACGGCACCTCACAGGCATTGCCGTCATTTGATCTTCGAGGACACGAACTCCAGGCTCCGCAAAGCCCTGCATGGCTACGGCAGCTGTCGAATGCCGACAACGTCGTCACCACGCTTGGTTTCGAACAGGCCGGAGATTTGCAGAAGGTGCTGCTTGCGCTGGAGTGCCCCCGCGTTCATCTGATCGGTATTCGACTGCACAATCGTCATAACGAAACCGTGGGCCTGCTGATCCTGCTGTTGGCCGATACCGGCAACCAGAGCGATCTGGAAAAACTTCGTCCGGACCGCATCGCGTTCCTCCAGGCCGTCTCCGGTGCGGCCGCCGTGAGTATTGAAAGTCAGCGTCTGCAAGCCAAACAAAAACAACTGCTGGACTCCTTCATTCAACTGCTGGCCGGTGCGATTGACGCCAAAAGCCCCTACACCGGCGGTCACTGCCAGCGAGTGCCGGCGCTGACCCTGATGCTCGCCCAAGCCGCGGCGGCCAGCCAGGACCCGGCCTTCAGTGGCTACCAACCCAGCGAAGATGAATGGGAAGCGCTGCACATCGCGGCCTGGCTACACGATTGCGGCAAGGTCACCACGCCGGAATACGTGGTCGATAAAGCCACGAAGCTGGAAACGCTTAACGACCGCATCCACGAAATCCGTACCCGTTTCGAAGTGCTCAAGCGCGATGTCTGGATCAACTACTGGCAAGCCATGGCCCTGGGCGGTGACGAGCAGCACCTGGCCGAACGGCGCAACGCCACTCTGGCGGGGCTGGACGATGACTTCGCGTTCGTTGCCCGCTGCAACCTGGGTGGCGAGGCGATGGCCGAGTCCGACCTGCAACGCCTGCACAAAATGGCCGAGCGCACCTGGACCCGAACACTGGATGACCGGCTGGGCGTTTCCTGGGAAGAGAACCGGCGCCAGGGGCGAACCCCGGCACCGACACTGCCGGTCAGCGAGCCGTTGCTGGCGGACAAACCCGAGCACCTGTTCGAACGACCCGAAGCCGAACTGATTCCGGAGGATAATCCCTGGGGGTTCAAACTCGATGTGCCGCGCTACAAGTACAACCGGGGCGAGCTCTACAACCTGAGCATTGCCCGAGGCACCCTGACCCGCGAGGAGCGTTACATCATCAATCACCACATGGTGCAGACGATTCTGATGCTCAGCCACCTGCCCTTCCCAGGCCACCTCAACAGCGTCGCGGAGATCGCCGGCGGCCACCATGAAAAAATGGACGGCACCGGGTATCCCAAACAGTTGAAGCGTGAAGAAATGAGCCTACCGGCGCGGATGATGGCGATTGCCGATATTTTTGAAGCACTGACCGCCGCCGATCGCCCCTACAAGAAAGCCAAGTCGTTGAGCGAAGCGCTGGGCATCATGGCCACCATGTGCCGGGACGCCCACATCGATTCTGAGTTGTTCGGGCTGTTCATCAACGCACAAATATATTTGCAGTACGCCGATCGATTCCTCGACCCCCAACAAATCGATGCGGTGGATCCGTCTAGCCTGCTGGTCAAGGCAGGCTTGAGGGCATGATCAGCAGTCGGTCAGGCGCAGGAAAATCGCCGCCAATTGCTCGATACCCGCCTGATCTTCAGCGGTAAAACGCGCCAGTTTCGGGCTGTCGAGGTCCAGCACGCCAATCAATCGACCGTCCTTGACGAGTGGCACCACCAGTTCGCTGTTCGATGCGCTGTCGCATGCGATGTGTCCGGGGAATGCGTGCACGTCCTCGACCAACTGGGTCTGCAAGGTCGCCGCCGCAGCCCCGCACACGCCCCGACCGAATGGAATCCGCACGCAGGCGATCTGCCCTTGAAAAGGGCCGAGTACCAGTTCTTCGTTGCGATTGAGGTAGAACCCAGCCCAGTTCAGGTCATCGAGCTGGTTGTACAGGAACGCCGAGAACTGCGCGGCGTTAGCGATGAAATCCCGCTCGTCCGCCAGCAATGACTCCAATTGCGCCCACAGCATGCCGTAGCCTTCGAGGCCCTGGCCGCTCTTCTGTAAATCGATCATGCCTTGTGCTCCAACAGCTTCAGCCCGACCCAATAGCGGGCAAATTGATACGCGCATCGCCCGTTGCGATTACCCCGGCCCGTAGCCCAGCGAACCGCGAGGATGTCCAGCTCTTCATCTCGCTGCCATTTAAGGCCCGCCTTGTCGGCCAGTTGACCGATCCAGTGCTCGACGACGTTGAGGAAGTGTTCCTGGGTAAACGGGTAGAACGACAGCCATAATCCGAAACGGTCCGACAGCGCAATCTTGTCTTCCACCGCCTCGCTGGGATGGAGTTCGCCGTCGACCCTTTTCCAGTTTTCGTTATCGCTTTCCTTTTCCGGCACCAGATGGCGACGGTTGGAAGTGGCGTACAGCAAAACGTTATCCGGCGCCTGTTCGAGAGAACCGTCGAGCACGCTCTTGAGCACCCGATAGTCACCCTCGCCCGACTCGAACGACAGGTCATCGCAGAACAGCACGAAACGCTGAGGCAGCTTGGCGATTTGTTCGACCACACGCGGCAAGTCTGCCAGGTGATCGCGTTCGATCTCGATCAGCCGCAAACCCGCCTTGGCGTGTTCGGCCAGCAAGGCGCGAACCAGCGACGATTTACCGGTGCCGCGCGAGCCCCAGAGCAACGCGTGGTTGGCCGGCATTGCGTCGAGGAACTGTTGGGTATTTCGCCCCAGTTGCTCCAGTTGCCGGTCGACGCCGATCAGGTCGGACAAACGCATGTCGAGGCTGACTTGCAGCGGCAGCAGAAAACCGCTGCGCCCCTCGCGCTGCCAGCGTGCAGCCAGGCAGTGGTTCCAGTCGATGGCTTGCCGAGGTGCGGGCAGCAGCGGTTCGATACGGGCCAAAACGGCATCGGCGCGTTCAAGAAAAGCATTTAATCGGGAATCCACGTCTTCTCCTCGGGCACGTTCACAGTAATGATGGCGATACAGCGACGAAACACAGCGTTCGGTGTCCGGTTCATCCCTTTGCACAAGGGCTCGCGAGAACATCGGTATCCATGCATGATCGGCTATGCTTGAGCAGCGAAGGGAAACGGAAGTGGTTCGACACCCCATGGATATCAAGTTCACCAACCGGCTGTCCTACAAGCAAGCCAGGCTTACTGTGCTGGTCGGTTTTATTCTGGGCACGCTGCTCAGTCTGCTGCAAATAGGCATCGATTATGCCAGTGAAGACGCCTCCATCAACCGAGAAATCCTGTCTTTACTGGAAATCAGCCATAACCCCGCGTCCCGTATCGCCTACAACATCGACGCCGAACTCGCTCAGGAATTGACCCTGGGCCTGTTGCGTTCGCCGGCGATCATCGGCGCGCAATTGATCGACAACAACAATAACGTGCTGGCCAACGACAAACGCCCAGGCGTGCAAAGTAACTATCGAGTGATCAGCGACTTCCTGTTCGGCGCCAACCGGCAGTTCGAAGACCGTCTCTACCTGGATCACTTGCCGACCGAATCCCTCGGCACCCTGCGTCTGGACGTCGACACCTATTCATTCGGCAACCGGTTCCTGCGCCGGGCCGAGGTGACGCTGCTCAATGGTTTCGCCCGCAGCCTGCTGCTGACCGGCATCCTGCTGGCGCTGTTCTATGTGATGCTGACCAAGCCGTTGGTGCGGGTCATCCGTGAACTCAGTATTCGCGACCCGCGCAGCGCGGAGTCGACGTCGCTGGAGTGTCCGACGGACCATGAAAACGATGAAATCGGTGTACTGGTCAAGGTTGCCAATCAACAGTTCGAAAACATCGCCACCGAAATCCAGCAACGACGCAACGCCGAAAATCGCCTGACCGACTACCTCGGGCAACTGGAGAACATCGTCTCGGCCCGCACGGCGGAACTCAAGGCGATCAACACTCGGCTCAGCCAGTCCAATCAGGAGCTGGAAGTCGCCCGCAGCACCGCCCTGGGTATGGCCGACGCGCGCTCGGTGTTCCTGGCCAACATGAGCCACGAGATCCGCACGCCGCTCAACGGCCTGCTGGGGATGATCGCGCTTTCCCTGGACGGTCCGCTCAATGCCGAGCAACAGCAACAGCTGTCCATCGCCCATGACTCGGGCAAAGTACTGGTGGAACTGCTCAACGATATTCTCGATCTGTCGAAGTTCGATGCCGGCCAACTTGAGCTCGAACATATTCCGTTCGACCTCGGTTCGCTGATCGAGGACACCGCCAACCTGCTGTCACAGAACGCCGCGCCGAGCGTCGAACTGAGCTGCCTGATCGATCCGCATTTTCCGGCGCTGGTGCTCGGGGACCCGACCCGGGTCCGACAGATCGTCAGCAACCTGTTGTCCAACGCCCTCAAGTTCACCCGTTTCGGTCGGGTCGATGTGCGCCTCTCGACATTCGAGGACGGCGTCAGAATCGAAGTCTGCGACACCGGCATCGGTATCGCCCAGGACGCCCAGGTCAAGATCTTCCAGCCTTTCACCCAGGCGGGTGCCGGCATTACCCGGCAATTCGGCGGGACCGGGTTGGGCCTGGCACTGACCTACAACCTCTGCGAAGTCATGCAAGGGCGCCTCACCATCAGCTCGGAAGCAGGCTTCGGCAGCCAGTTCTGCGCGGATCTGCCGCTGCCCATCCACACCCGCGCCCTTCCCCCGGCTTCTTTACAGGGCAAGGTCATCGCAATCACCGCCGCGAGCAGCGGTCTGGCAGAACTGTTGAGCAGTGTGTTGCCCGGCTGGGGGCTCGACTATCAGCAGCGTTCCATCGAGGATTCGTTGCTGGGTCTGAACCCTGATGTACTGATTACCGATTGCCCCGAATGCCTGTTTGGCCTGCGTCCCTCGTGTACAGCCCCCATTCTGCTGGTCACCGCTTACGGCAGCTTCATGCCCAGCGAAGAAGCCGTCGCCCTTGCCCCCCTGCAGCAACAGGCGCGGCCTCTGGCGCGCAACGCGCTGTACCAGACTCTGCGACGAGTCCTGCAGCCGGAACTCAACACGATCAACGATGCCCGGCTCGACACCCTCTCCCCACAACGACGCGGACGCGTGCTGCTGGTGGAGGACAATCCGGTCAACCAATTAGTGGCCAAGGGGATGCTCGGGAAACTCGGATGCGATGTGATCGTCGCCGGTCACGGTGGCGAGGCGATGGATCAGCTTGAGCACAGCGAATTCGACCTGGTGCTGATGGACTGCAACATGCCGGTGATGGACGGCTACGAGGCCAGTCGGCAAATCCGTCGCAGCGGGCGCTGGCCACAGCTGCCCATCGTCGCCCTGACCGCCAACGCCATGTCCGAAGAGCGCGAACGCTGTCGTGCGGCGGGCATGAGCGATTACCTGGCAAAACCCTTCCGCCGGGAAGAGTTGGCTGCCCTGCTGGACTTGTGGATCCCTACTACGACAGTGCTTTGATTTGTCCCAACAGGTGATCGAGGCCATCGCGCAGATCATTCAGGCGATCCAGATCCACACCGCTGTCGCACAGTAGACGGGCCTTGAGCGGCCCGACCTGTTCGCGCAAGGCCTTGCCGGTGGGCGACAGGCTCAAGTGCACTTCACGCTCATCCCGCGCCGAGCGCTGACGCTGAACCAGTTGCAGTTGCTCGAGACGCTTGAGCAACGGCGTCAGGGTGCCGGAATCCAGTGCCAGGCGTTCGCCCAACGCCTTGACTGTCGGCTGCTCAGGGGCTGCCTCCTGCCATTCCCACAACACCAGCATCGCCAGGTATTGCGGGTAGGTCAGGCCGAGCTGATCGAGCATCGGCTTGTAGGCGCGGATCACCGCCCGGGAAGCGGCGTACAGTTTGAAGCACAGTTGGCTGTCGAGCTTCAGGGAATCGACTGACAAGGTGTTCATTTGAGCAGGGCTTCGATCTCGCGGCTCAGGTCCTGCGGCTTGGTCGCGGGGGCGAAGCGCTTGACCAGCTGGCCGTCCTTGCCGATCAGAAACTTGGTGAAGTTCCACTTGATGCCTTGGGAACCCAGCACACCCGGCGCGCGCTTTTTCAGTTGAACGAACAGCGGATGGGCGCCCGCGCCATTGACTTCAATCTTTTTGAACAGCGGAAAACTGACGCCGAAGTTCAACTCGCAGAATTCGGAAATCGCCCCTTCGTTGCCCGGTTCTTGCTTGCCGAACTGATTGCATGGAAAGCCCAGCACTACCAGACCTTGGTCCTTGTAGGTCTGCCACAACTCTTCAAGGCCTTTGTACTGCGGGGTGAAGCCGCATTTGCTCGCCGTGTTGACCACCAGCACGGCTTTGCCGGCGAAATCCGCCAGGGTCTTTTGCTCACCCTTGATGGTGGTGCAAGGGATGCTCAGCAGGTTGTCGCTCATGATTCGGACTCTAAATGAGGGAAGATGAGACAAACATAGCGAGCAATTGAATTGTGTGCAATTTAAATATCCGAAGGGCGATCATCGGATCGCCCTCTGGCTTATTAACCGCGGGGTACCAGGTCCAGGCACACCGAGTTGATGCAATAACGCAGACCGGTCGGCGGTGGACCGTCGGGGAACACGTGCCCCAAGTGCGCATCGCATTTGGCGCAGACCACTTCGGTACGGATCATGCCGTGGCTGACATCACGGATCTCGACCATGGCGCTGTCGCCGATCGGCGCGTAGAAGCTCGGCCAGCCACAGCCGGAGTCAAATTTGGTCTTGGAATCAAACAGCGGCTCGTTGCAACAGATGCAGTGGTAAACACCGTCAGTTTTGGTGTCGTTAAATTTGCCGGAGAACGGTCGTTCGGTGCCCTTGAGGCGGCAAACGTTGTACTGCTCCGGGTCGAGCATTGCTTTCCATTCTTCCAGGGTTTTTTCCAACTTTTCCATCATCACACCTCAGCAGCTGAAAAAGCCCGATCTGTACCTTTTCCACGGATCAGGCGGCACGTATGATTGCGCCTCGTCAAACGCCAGTCTGGCAGCCAGACCACGCGCATTCAAACGGATTTATGGGTGCTGCATTTCAAGGCGTCAGGCCTGTGTGAATACGCAGGATTCCCAGCACGGTTGTTCATACGCCGCCTGGATCGTTCATTTTCGGGAACACATCGCCATGCAGGTCAGCAAATCGAACAAGCTCGCCAACGTCTGCTACGACATTCGCGGCCCAGTGCTCAAGCACGCCAAACGCCTGGAAGAGGAAGGCCATCGCATCCTCAAGCTGAACATCGGCAACCCGGCGCCCTTTGGTTTCGAAGCGCCGGATGAAATCCTCCAGGACGTGATCCGCAACCTGCCGACCGCTCAGGGCTACAGCGACTCCAAGGGTCTGTTCAGTGCCCGCAAGGCCGTCATGCAGTACTACCAGCAAAAGCAGGTGGAAGGCGTCGGCATTGAAGACATCTATTTGGGCAACGGCGTTTCCGAGCTGATCGTGATGTCGATGCAGGCCCTGCTCAACAACGGCGACGAAGTGCTGGTGCCGGCCCCGGATTACCCGCTGTGGACCGCCGCGGTGAGCCTGTCGGGCGGCAACCCGGTACATTACCTGTGCGACGAGCAGGCCAACTGGTGGCCGGATCTGGCCGACATCAAGGCCAAGATCACCCCGAACACCAAAGCTCTGGTGATCATCAACCCGAACAACCCGACCGGCGCGGTGTATTCGAAAGAAGTCCTGCTGGGCATGCTGGAACTGGCCCGTCAGCACGACCTGGTGGTTTTTTCCGACGAGATCTACGACAAGATTCTGTACGACGATGCCGTGCACATCTGCACGGCCTCCCTGGCGCCAGATCTGCTGTGCCTGACGTTCAACGGTCTGTCCAAGTCTTATCGCGTGGCCGGTTTCCGTTCTGGCTGGATCGCCATTTCCGGCCCGAAACACCACGCCCAGAGCTACATCGAAGGCATCGACATGCTGGCGAACATGCGCCTGTGTGCCAACGTACCGAGCCAGCACGCTATCCAGACAGCCCTCGGCGGTTATCAGAGCATCAATGATCTGGTATTACCCCAAGGTCGCCTGCTGGAACAGCGCAACCGTACCTGGGAACTGCTCAACGCCATTCCCGGCGTAAGCTGCGTCAAGCCAATGGGCGCGCTGTATGCGTTCCCACGGATCGACCCGAAAGTCTGCCCGATCCATAACGACGAGAAATTCGTGCTCGACCTGCTGCTGTCGGAGAAGCTGCTGGTGGTTCAAGGCACCGCCTTCAACTGGCCATGGCCGGACCACTTCCGTGTGGTGACCCTGCCGCGTTTGGACGACCTGGACATGGCCATCGGACGTATTGGCAACTTCCTCAAGTCCTATCGCCAGTAAGCGGCCTGTCACCGTGCGACGCTTGCGCAAGTCGCACGGTGATTGATTCAGCAACATATCTTTGCGCCCTGCCGAACATCGCTTCTTCAATTGCTGACTGATGACTCGTTACGCGCTCGCGTCTAACAACGACGGGGCCTGCGACGTGAAATGACTGACAAACCCGTCCCCTATCGACGTCGGAAATGCCCTTCAAACAGCTAGACTGTTGCCGTAGGAAACAGTTTGAAATAGTCACCCGGTTGAATAGCCCGGGTCAGCACCTTATATACCCCGCAGTACGCTACATCTTTAGCATGAGGAGATTTCTACAACCATGATGCGCATCCTGCTGTTTTTGGCCACTAACCTGGCGGTCGTGCTGATTGCCAGCATCACCCTGAGCCTTTTCGGCTTCAACGGGTTCATGGCGGCCAACGGGGTTGATCTCAACCTCAATCAGCTGCTGATTTTCTGTGCGGTCTTTGGTTTCGCCGGTTCGCTGTTCTCGCTGTTCATCTCCAAGTGGATGGCGAAGATGAGCACCAGCACCCAAATCATCAGCCAGCCGCGCACACGTCACGAGCAATGGCTGCTGCAAACCGTCGAGCAATTGTCCCGGGAAGCCGGGATCAAGATGCCCGAAGTCGGTATTTTCCCGGCCTATGAGGCGAACGCCTTCGCCACCGGCTGGAACAAGAACGACGCATTGGTCGCGGTCAGCCAGGGCCTGCTCGAGCGTTTTTCGCCGGATGAAGTGAAAGCCGTTCTGGCCCACGAAATCGGCCACGTAGCCAATGGCGACATGGTCACCCTGGCGTTGGTCCAGGGTGTGGTGAACACTTTCGTGATGTTCTTCGCACGGATCATCGGCAACTTTGTCGACAAGGTGATCTTCAAGAACGAAGAAGGCCAGGGCATTGCCTACTACGTGGCGACCATCTTCGCCGAACTGGTCCTGGGCATTCTGGCCAGCGCCATCGTCATGTGGTTCTCGCGCAAACGCGAATTCCGTGCCGATGAAGCCGGTGCACGTCTGGCCGGCACCGCCGCAATGATCGGCGCCCTGCAACGCCTGCGTGCGGAACAGGGTCTGCCGGTGCACATGCCGGACACCCTGACTGCTTTCGGCATCAACGGTGGCATCAAACAGGGGTTCGCCCGCATGTTCATGAGCCACCCGCCGCTGGAAGAACGCATCGACGCGTTGCGTCGTCGGGGCTGACAGTTCTGCGGTGATACAAAAAGGGGCGATCATCTGATCGCCCCTTTTTTGTGCCTTGCTGTTCCATCAACTCATCAGGCGATACACCCGCTCTTCAAGCCGCGTAACACCGTTTTCCAGGAACTTCCAGCTCTCGCCCAGAACGTCCTGGTCCTCCAGAATCTTCAACTCCCACGAAGCCTCGAACAACCGTTGCACTTCGTCATCCAGCACTGCAAAGGGCGGTCCGTCCATTTGCGCCTGCTCGTAGTCCAGGGTAATCAGCAGCCCCAAAGAATCCTTCGGCAAAATCCGCTTCAGATGCTCGGCGTATTGCTCGCGCATTGTCGGCGGCAGGGCAATCAACGCCGCGCGGTCGTACAGCGCACTGCAATCGGCGACATCGCCGGCCGTCAACGCGAAGAAATCTCCACACCAGATCTCGATCGAGCCCGCCCGATAGACAGTGAAGGGGCCTTGGTCGCTGACGTCCGGATCAAATTGATGCTCGTGGAAAAAGTCTTCCACCGCTTTTTCCGACAACTCGACTCCCAACACCTCGTGACCGCATTTCGCCAGCCACAGCAGATCCAGGCTTTTCCCACATAACGGCACCAGTACGCGCGCGCCCTCTTCCAGGCCCAGCTGCGGCCAGTGCCGTTGCAGATAGGGATTCACTTCCGGCAGGTGAAAGCCGATCTGATTCGACGTCCACCGCTTGTGCCAAAACTCCGGCTGCATAATTAATCCCGAAAATTCGATCAAAAGACCCTAAAACTTATATTAGATTTAGATCAATGATCTGACTGAAGATGATGCCATCTTACGCCTCAGGAGCTCATTCATGTTCCCCAGCCTGTACATATCCCATGGCTCGCCCATGTTGGCACTGGAACCGGGCGCCAGCGGGCCCGCCCTCGCTCGCCTGGCCGCCGAATTGCCGAAACCCAAGGCCATCATCATTGTTTCCGCGCATTGGGAAAGCAATGAGTTGCTCGTCAGCGGCAACCCACAGCCTGAAACCTGGCATGACTTCGGCGGATTTCCACAGGCGTTATTCGACGTGCAATACCCGGCGCCCGGCGATCCACAATTGGCCGCAGAGGTGGTCGAACTGCTGAAGAGCGATGGCCTGCCCGCACGCATCGACGCCGAACGGCCGTTCGACCATGGGGTCTGGGTGCCCTTGTCGTTGATGTATCCACACGCCGATATCCCTGTGGTGCAAGTCTCGCTGCCCACCCGTGGCGGCCCGTCCCTGCAAACCCGCGTCGGCCATGCGCTGGCGAGTCTGCGCGAACACGGCGTGTTGTTGATCGGTTCCGGCAGCATCACCCACAACCTGCGCGAACTGGACTGGCACGCCGGTCCGGAAAGCGTCGAACCCTGGGCCCAGGCATTTCGTGACTGGATGATCGAAAAACTCGCTGCCAACGACGAAACCGCGTTGCACGACTACCGTCAGCAAGCACCGAATGCCGTGCGCAACCATCCGAGTGATGAACATTTATTGCCGTTGTATTTTGCCCGTGGCGCCGGAGGAAGCTTCAGCGTGGCTCACAAGGGGTTCACCATGGGCGCCTTGGGCATGGACATTTACCGCTTCGGATAATGTCGCAGTACAAGCGCTCAGCCTGTGGCGGCCAGGCTCAGACCACATCAACCCCGACATGAATTGCATCATGCCGCCAAAACTCCAGATCACAATCGATCAACCGCTCATGCTGATCGTAATTGACCCGAGCGATGCGCAACCCCGGACTTCCCACCGACACCCGTAGAGCGGCCGCCGCATCCACCGACAACGCCGTCGGCACAATATCGAAACGCACCCGCCCATAGTGCAAATCGTAATGCCGCGCGTACAGCTCGGTAATCGACTGATTCAAATCGAAATCCAGAATCCCCGGGAAAAACTGCGGATTCAGATAATGCTCCACATACAACACCAGCCGTTCATCAATCCGCCGCGCCCGGCAAATCTGAATCACGCTCGACAACGCCGGCAACTGCAACCACGCACAGACCGCCGCCGATGCCGGTTGCAACCGCGCTGAAATCACCTCGGTGGACGGCACACGCCCCTGTGCACTGACCATCGCGTGAAAGTGACTGCGCTGCATCAGGTTATACGCCAGGCGCGGTGGCGACACGAACCAGCCACGGCGCTCCTCCCGATAAATCTGCCCCTGGGCTTCCAACTGCAACAACGCTTCACGCACGGTGATCCGCGTGGTACCGAACAACTCACTGAGCTTGCGCTCGGCCGGCAGTTTGCTACCGGGCGCTAACAGGCCATGGTCAAGCTGTTCCTGCAGAACCTGCCCGATCGCTGTCACCGCTTTGGTTGACTCAATACGCATCAACGTTACCTATCTGGACTAGACCAGCACTGTTTCGGGGCGGAACCGCGATTCAATCGGCTCCCATCAACTCCCTGCAAGCCTAGGCACTGCACATGACTGACAGATGACAAAGCCGCCGAACGGTTGAGCCAGACGCCTGCAAAATCACGGCCAAGTCCTTTCATATCAGCCCTTTAGCCATGGTCTACGCTTACCCAGGAGCCTGAGCATTCCAGCGCAGCACATAGAGGTAGACCGGTCGTCGACATCAAAATGTCATCCAGCCGGCCTAAATTGGCTCAGGTATTGCTGACCTAGACCAACACAACCGCAATCGCAGCGTTGAAAACGCCCAAAGGAGCTTCGGATGAAAAAGCTTTTCCTGGCATCACTGTTAGGCTCGACCATTGCCATGTGCACTGCCGCCATGGCCGCTGATGATTTGAAAACCCTGGAAGCCGCTGCGAAAGCGGAAGGCGCGGTCAATAGCGTCGGCATGCCCGATGACTGGGCCAACTGGAAAGGCACTTGGGAAGACCTGGCCAAGACTTACGGCCTGAAACACATCGACACCGACATGAGCTCGGCGCAGGAAATCGCCAAGTTCGCCGCTGAGAAAGACAACGCCAGCGCTGACATCGGCGACGTTGGCGCAGCCTTCGGTCCGATCGCGGTCAAACAAGGCGTGGTGCAGCCGTATAAACCGAGCACCTGGGCGCAAGTCCCGGACTGGGCCAAAGACAAGGACGGCAACTGGGCGCTGGCCTACACCGGCACCATCGCGTTCATCGTCAACAAAAAGCTGCTGCACGGCTCCGAAGCCCCGACCAAGTGGGCTGATCTGAAAACCGGTAAATACAAGGTTTCCATCGGTGACGTGAGCACCGCCGCCCAGGCCGCCAACGGTGTACTGGCCGCAGCACTGGCCAACGGTGGCGACGAAAAGAACCTGCAACCAGCGCTGTTGCTGTTCGCAGATATCGCCAAACAAGGACGCCTGTCCATGGCCAACCCGACCATCGCCACGATGGAAAAGGGTGAAATCGAAGTCGGCGTGGTCTGGGACTTCAACGGCCTGAGCTACAAGGCCAAGATGGCGAATCCGGATGATTACGTGGTGCTGATTCCCTCCGATGGCTCGGTGATTTCCGGTTACACCACCATCATCAACAAATACGCGAAAAACCCGAACGCCGCCAAGCTGACCCGCGAATACATCTTCAGCGATGCCGGTCAGATCAACCTGGCGCGCGGCAACGCCCGTCCGATCCGCGCCGAGCACGTCAAACTGCCGGATGACGTCAAAGCCAAACTGCTGCCTAACGAACAGTACAAAAAGGTCACGCCGATCAAAGACGCGGATGCGTGGGAAAAGACCTCCAAGGCACTGCCTCAGAAGTGGAACGAAGAAGTCATCGTCGAAATGAAGTGATGCTGTAGATCCCCGATTGGATCTCTGATGGAGATCCATGTGGGAGCGAGCTTGCTCGCGATGGCGGCAGTACAGTCAACATTGATGTTGAATGCGCAGCAGTCATCGCGAGCAAGCTCGCTCCCACAGTGGATTGAGTTGAATTCGAGACCTCTGATTCCTGTATTGCGGAGTTTTGCCCCTATGAAGCACAACGTCATCCTTGTCGTGCTCGACGGCCTCAATTACGAAGTCGCGCGCCACGCCATGGGGCACCTGCAGGCTTATGTTGGCGCAGGACGCGCGTCGCTCTACAAACTGGAGTGCGAACTGCCGGCCCTGTCCCGACCGCTTTACGAATGCATCCTCACCGGCGTCCCGCCCATCGAGAGCGGCATCGTCCACAACAACGTCTCGCGCCTGTCCAACCAGCGCAGCATTTATCACTACGCCACGGATGCCGGCCTTACAACCGCCGCCGCGGCCTATCACTGGGTCAGCGAGCTGTATAACAATTCGCCCTTCGTTGCCGCACGGGATCGTCACACCGACAACCCCGACCTGCCGATCCAACATGGTCACTTCTACTGGAACGATCACTACCCGGATTCGCACCTGTTCGCCGACGCCGAAAACCTGCGCTTGCGCCACGCGCCGAATTTTTTGTTGATCCATCCCATGAACATCGACGACGCCGGGCACAAGCACGGTCTCGACACCCCGCAATACCGCAACAGCGCCCGCTCGGCGGACATTATTCTGGCCGACTACCTGCAAACCTGGCTCGACGCCGGCTATCAGGTACTGGTGACCGCCGACCATGGCATGAACAACGACCGTTCCCACAACGGCCTGCTGCCGGAAGAACGCGAAGTGCCGCTGTTCGTCCTCGGCGATGCCTTCAGCTTCAATACCAACGCTGCACCGAAACAGACTGAAATCTGCGGCACCGTCTGCGAACTGCTGGGCGTGGCCCACGACAAACCTGTCTGCCGGGAGCTCCTCAAGTGAATGCCATGACTCGGGGGAAATGGCTGGCGGTGCTGTGCCTGGTGCCCTTCGCGCTGTTCTTTATCGTATTCGAGATCGCCCCGTTGAGCTGGGTGATGATCAACAGCCTGCAATCGGAAGAGTTCGGCTGGGGCATCGCCAACTTCAGCAAAATCTTCAATTCGAGGTTCTATCTGCAGGCGATCCAGCTCAGTCTCGAGATCAGCTTCTGGTCCAGCGTGTTCGGGATCATCATCGCGGTGCTCGGCGCCTACTCCCTTCGCCGGGTCGACTCGAAACTGCGCAACTTCGTCAACGCCTTCGCCAACATGACCAGCAACTTCGCCGGCGTACCCCTGGCTTTCGCGTTCATCATCCTGCTGGGCTTCAACGGCAGCTTCACCATCATGCTCAAGCAGGCCGGGATCATTCAGGACTTCAACCTGTACTCGAAAACCGGGCTGATCATTCTCTACACCTACTTCCAGATTCCATTGGGCGTGCTGCTGCTCTACCCGGCTTTCGACGCCTTGCGCGAAGACTGGCGTGAGTCCGCCCAATTGCTCGGCGCCAACGGCTGGCAGTTCTGGCGCCACATCGGTTTGCCGGTGCTGACGCCTGCACTGCTCGGCACCTTCGTGATCTTGCTGGCCAACGCCCTCGGTGCCTACGCCACGGTCTACGCGTTGACCACCGGCAACTTCAACGTGCTGCCGATCCGCATCGCGGCGATGGTGTCCGGCGATATTTCCCTGGACCCGAACCTCGCCAGTGCGTTGGCCGTGGTGCTGGTGGCGTTGATGACCCTGGTGACCATCGTGCATCAGCTGCTGCTGAAGAGGAGCTACCATGTCTCGCGCTGAATTGGGCCCCATCGGTGTCTATCACCGGGTGGTGGTGTACTTGCTGTTTGCCATTCTGTTGTTGCCGCTGGCCGGGACGTTAATCTACTCGATCGCCAGCAGTTGGTCGGCGACCATTCTGCCCAGCGGCTTTACCTTCAAGTGGTACGTCCAGCTGTGGAGCGATCCGCGCTTTCTCAATGCGTTCGGGCAATCGCTGCTGGTCTGCGTCGGCGCGTTGATTCTGTCGGTGGTGCTGATTCTGCCGCTGCTGTTTGTGGTGCATTACCACTTCCCCAAACTTGATGCGCTGATGAACATCCTGATCCTGCTGCCCTTCGCGGTGCCGCCGGTGGTGTCCTCGGTGGGGCTGTTGCAGCTCTATGGTTCCGGGCCGTTTGCGATGGTCGGTACGCCATGGATTCTGATTGGCTGCTACTTCACCATCGCGCTGCCGTTCATGTACCGGGCGATCACCAACAACCTGCAAGCGATCAACCTGCGCGACCTGATGGACTCCGCTCAGTTGCTGGGCGCCAGCACCTGGCAAGCCGCGTTCCTGGTGGTGCTGCCGAACCTGCGCAAGGGGCTGATGGTGGCGTTGCTGCTGTCGTTCTCGTTCCTGTTCGGTGAGTTCGTGTTCGCCAACATCCTCGTCGGGACCCGCTACGAAACCCTGCAGGTCTACCTCAACAACATGCGTAACAGCAGCGGCCACTTCACCAGTGCGCTGGTGATCTCCTACTTCTTCTTTGTGCTGGTTCTGACCTGGGCGGCCAATATCTTGAACAAGGACAAAAGCGAATGAGCTATGTCAGCGTCCAACACCTGCAGAAAAACTATGCAGGCACCACGGTGTTCAGCGACATCAACTGCGAAATCCAGAAGGGCGAATTCGTCACCCTCCTCGGCCCGTCCGGTTGCGGCAAATCCACGCTGCTGCGCTGCATCGCCGGCCTGACGTCGGTGGATGGCGGCAAGATTCTGCTGGATGGCGTCGATATCGTGCCGTTGAGCCCGCAGAAACGCGGGATCGGCATGGTGTTCCAGAGTTATGCACTGTTCCCGAACATGACCGTGGAACAGAACGTCGCCTTCGGTTTGCGCATGCAGAAGGTCAACGCCGACGACAGCCAAAAACGTGTTGCCGAAGTGCTGAAACTGGTGGAACTCAATGACTTCGCCGCGCGGTATCCGCATCAACTGTCTGGCGGCCAATGCCAGCGGGTCGCCCTCGCCCGCTCGTTGGTGACCCGGCCACGTCTGTTGCTGCTGGATGAACCGCTGTCGGCCCTCGATGCGCGGATTCGCAAGCACTTGCGCGAACAGATCCGTCAGATTCAGCGTGAACTCGGCCTGACCACGATCTTCGTCACACACGATCAGGAAGAAGCACTGACCATGTCTGACCGGATTTTCCTGATGAATCAGGGAAAAATCGTACAGAGCGGCGATGCCGAAACCCTTTACACCGCGCCAGTGGATGTTTTTGCCGCAGGCTTTATCGGCAACTACAACCTGCTGGACGCCGACAGCGCCTCGAAACTGCTGCAGCGCCCCATTACCCACCGCATCGCGATTCGCCCGGAAGCCATCGAGCTGAGCCTGAACGGCGAACTCGACGCGCAAGTCCGCAGCCACAGCCTGTTGGGCAACGTGATTCGCTACCGGGTTGAAGCCCGGGGCGTGGAATTGGTGGTGGATGTGCTGAACCGCTCGGCGGCCGATCTGCATCCCGATGGTCAGCGTCTGGCGCTTTCCATCGATCCGACGGCCCTCTGTGAGGTAGCCTGATGCCTTTGCTGATGTTGAAGAGAGAACCGCACTGATGGCCCTGGCAATTTTTGATTTGGACGAAACCCTGATCCACGGTGACTGCGCCACCCTTTGGAGCGAGCAAATGGGCCGCCTGGGTTGGGTCGATCCCGAGTCGTTCATGCGTCAGAACAACGAACTGATGGACGCCTACAGCCACGGCAAGCTGCGAATGGAGGAATACATGACCTTCAGTCTGGAGCCGATGATCGGGCGCACACCGCAAGAGGTCGATCATTTGGTCGGGCCTTGGGTGGAAGACTTCATTGAGCCGATCATTTTCAGTGACGCCACCAAAGCAATTGCAGCCCACCGCAAGGCCGGCGACCGGATTTTGGTGATTTCGGCGTCGGGCACGCACTTGGTGAGGCCGATTGCCGATCGTTTGGGCATTGACGAGATTCTCGGCATCGAGCTGGAAGTCGCGCACGGCGTTTATAGCGGCCACACCGTCGGCACGCTGACCTACCGCGAAGGCAAGATCACGCGCTTGCTGGAATGGCTGGATGCGGAGGAGGAAAATCTGGAAGGCGCGAGTTTCTACTCGGACTCACGCAATGACTTGCCGCTGTTGCTGAAGGTGGATTTCCCGCACGTGGTGAATCCGGATCCAGTGTTGCTTGAGCACGCCGAAAAAGCAGGCTGGCCGATCCATATCTGGAAGTAACTCTTTGCTCTGATCGTTCCCACGCTCTGCGTGGGAATGCAGCCCGGGACGCTCCGCGTCCCAAGCGGACGCAGAGCGTCCATTGAGGCATTCCCACGCAGAGCATGGGAACGATCTGTGACAAGGGTCAGGTCAGGCTTGGGTCGATCACCAACACTAACTTCCCCGCCACCTTATTGGTCGCCAACTCAGCAAACGCCGCTTCGGCATCCTTGATCGGGAAGGTCTTGGCCAGTTGCGGACTCAAACGCCCTTCGGCAAACAGCGGCCAGACATGCTGGCTCAGATCACTGAACAAATCCGCCTTGAACTGCTCGTCGCGACTGCGCAGGGTCGAACCCAGCAATTGCACGCGCTTGGCCAGCACTTGCGCCAGATCCAGCTTCGCCTCACGTCCGCCCATCAGGCCGATCAACACCCAACGGCCGTCGCGGGCCAGAAGTTTCAGATTCAACGTCGCGTAGTTACCGCCGACCGGATCAAGGATCACATCGAACGGCGCCAGATCGCTCAAGCTGTCCAGATCCCCGTTTCGTACTACCCCGCCTTGCGCGCCCAGCGCTTCGCAGTAAGCCAAACGCTCGGCGGAACCGACGCTGACCCAGCACGGGTTACCAAACGCCTTGCACAGCTGAATGGCAGCTGAACCGATTCCACTTGCTCCGGCGTGCAGGAGCACTTTCTCACCCGGTTTGAGCGCCGCCAGTTGAAACAAATTCAGCCAAACGGTCGCATACACTTCCGGCAGCGCTGCAGCCTCCGTCAGGGACAAACCTTCGGGAACCCGCAACACGTGCCGTCCGTCGACAACTACCTCCTCGGCCATCCCGCCCCCGGCCAGCAAGGCGCAGACCCGATCCCCGACCTGCCAGGACGACCCGGGTCCCACCTCGCTGATCACCCCCGAGCACTCAAGACCCAGTACCTGACTGGCTCCCGGCGGTGGCGGATAAAGACCCGCCTTCTGTAACAAATCGGCGCGATTGAGACCCGCAGCCGCCACTCGAATCCGAACTTGTCCTACATCGCATGTAGGACTGGGCTCTTCCACCCACTCCACTCGACCTTCAACGCCTTGCAATGCTTTCACAGTGCCTCCATAGTGAGTCTGGACTGAGCCCGTTGCTGTAGCGCCGGGCTTTCTTGCATTTTTTGACCGGCCCTTTGTGGAACCGGCGACTTCAAAGACGGCCTAATATGCGTGATCAATTGTCCCCGCGTCGAATCAGCATGAAGCATTTTTTCCCCAGCACCGCCCTAGCCCTATTCATTGGTATCGGTCTGTTGCCGATGTCGACCAATTCGTTTGCAGCCAATAGCTGGGACAAGCTTCAGCCTGATCGTGATGAAGTGATCGCCAGCCTGAATGTCGTCGAGTTGCTCAAGCGCCATCACTACAGCAAGCCGCCGCTCGATGACGCGCGCTCCGCGATCATCTATGACAGCTATCTCAAGCTGCTGGACCCGTCGCGCAGCTACTTCATGGCCAGCGACATTGCCGAATTCGACAAGTGGAAAACCCAGTTTGACGACTTCCTCAAAAGCGGCGACCTGAACGCCGGGTTCACCATCTACAAGCGCTACCTGGACCGCGTCAAAGCGCGTCTGGACTTCGCCCTTGCCGAGCTGAACAAAGGCGTCGACAAAATTGATTTCTCCACCAAGGAAACCTTGCTGATCGATCGCAAGGACGCCCCTTGGCTCAAATCCACTGCAGAACTCGACGACCTGTGGCGCAAACGCGTCAAGGACGAAGTACTGCGGATGAAGATTGCCGGCAAAGAGCCCAAGCAGATTCAGGAAACCCTGACCAAGCGCTACAAGAACCAATTGGCGCGCCTGGACCAGACCCGTCCGGAAGATATCTTCCAGGCGTACATCAACACCTTCGCCATGTCCTACGACCCGCACACCAACTATCTGTCGCCGGATAACGCGGAGAACTTCGACATCAACATGAGCCTGTCCCTCGAGGGCATCGGCGCCGTGTTGCAGAGCGACAACGACCAGGTGAAAGTCGTGCGTCTGGTGCCGGCAGGCCCGGCCGACAAGACCAAGCAAGTCGCACCGGCTGACAAGATCATCGGCGTTGCCCAGGGCAACAAGGAAATGGTCGACGTGGTCGGCTGGCGTCTGGACGAAGTGGTCAAGCTGATCCGTGGGCCGAAAGGCACCGTGGTGCGCCTGGAAGTGATCCCGGCCAGCAACGCGCCGAACGACCAGACCACCAAAGTCGTCCCGATCACCCGCGAAGCAGTGAAGCTTGAAGACCAGGCTGTGAAGAAGTCGGTCCTCAACCTGAAACAGGACGGCAAGGACTACAAGCTCGGCGTCATCGAGATCCCGGCCTTCTACCTGGACTTCAAGGCCTTCCGTGCTGGCGATCCGGACTACAAGAGCACCACTCGCGACGTCAAGAAACTGCTGACCGAGTTGCAGAAAGACAAAGTTGACGGCGTAGTCATCGACCTGCGCAACAACGGCGGTGGTTCCCTGCAGGAAGCCACCGAGCTGACCAGTCTGTTCATCGACAAAGGTCCGACCGTTCTCGTGCGTAATGCCGATGGCCGGGTCGATGTGCTGGAAGATGAAAACCCGGGTGCCTTCTACAAAGGGCCAATGGCGTTGCTGGTCAACCGCTTGTCCGCCTCGGCTTCGGAGATTTTTGCCGGTGCCATGCAGGATTACCACCGCGCATTGATCATCGGCGGCCAGACCTTCGGTAAAGGCACCGTGCAGACTATTCAGCCGCTGAACCATGGCGAACTGAAACTGACCCTGGCCAAGTTCTACCGGGTTTCCGGCCAGAGCACCCAGCATCAGGGCGTACTGCCGGACATCGATTACCCGTCGATCATCGACACCAAGGAAATCGGCGAAAGCGCACTGCCTGAAGCCATGCCGTGGGACACCATCCGTGCGGCCATCAAGCCTGCGGTCGACCCGTTCAAGCCGTACATCTCGCAGCTTAAATCCGAGCATGACGGACGCTCGGCCAAAGACGCGGAGTTCGTATTCATCCGCGACAAACTGGCCCTGGCACAGAAACTGATGGCGGAAAAAACCGTCAGCCTCAATGAAGCTGATCGTCGTGCCCAACACGCTGATATCGAAGCCAAGCAACTTGCCATGGAAAATATCCGTCGCAAGGCCAAGGGCGAAGAACCGCTCAAAGAGCTGAAGAAAGAAGACGAAGACGCGATCGCGGCCGAGCCAGACAAGACCAAACCAGAAGACGATGCTTACTTGAGTGAGACCGGGCGGATTCTGTTGGACTACCTGAAACTCAACACCGCGGTAGCCAAGCACTAAGTTGTTACAAGCAAGATGATGGCAATTTAATGGTGACGCTCCCCGGAGCGTCATCAAACAGTCATCATCCTGTCGTGAAATACAGGACTGGGAGCACCTCTTTATCCAAGAGTGTGCTCCCAGTCCTTTTTTTATCGCCAGAGAAAGCCATGACCACCACAGAACAGCTGAGTGCCTTGAGTTCCATACTGGCTCAAAGCGGTTTGCACAGCCTGTTCCAGCCGATCATTTGCCTTTCTGAGCGACGCATTCTGGGTTACGAAGCGCTCAGTCGCGGCCCCTCCAACAGTCCGCTGCATTCCCCCATCGCACTGTTCGCCGTCGCCCGGCAGGCTGGCCGCCTGAGCGAACTGGAGATCGCTTGCCGTCAAAGCGCTTGCCGCCGCTTCAACGAACAACAACTGCCCGGCAAACTGTTCCTCAACGTTTCCCCGGAATCCTTGCTCGAAGCCGCACACCAACCCGGTCGCACCCTGCAACTGCTGCAGGATTTCGGCATACCGCCGAGTCAGGTGGTGATCGAACTGACTGAACAGACCCCGACCGACGATTTCGAGCTGCTGCAAACCGCGTTGCATCACTATCGAGCGATGGGGTTTTCCATTGCTCTGGATGATCTGGGTGCAGGCTATTCGAGCTTGCGGCTCTGGTCCGAACTGCGTCCAGACTACGTGAAGATTGATCGACACTTCATCGACGGCATTCACCAGGACGCCCTCAAGCGCGAATTCGTCGGCTCTATCCTGCAAATCGCCAAGGCCTCGCGGGCGCAAGTGATCGCCGAAGGCATCGAGCTGCCGGAAGAACTCGCGGTATTGACCGAGATGGGCGTCGACCTGGTCCAGGGTTATTTGCTCTGTCGGCCTCAAGAGCAACCGCCTCGGGACGCACGAGCGATGATGCCCAAACATGACAGCTCCGCCGTGGCGCTGAACGATGAAGGCAGTGACCTTAGTGCCCTGCTCAACGACCAACCGGCAGTGGGTCGCGATACACCGACCGCCACGGTGCTGGAAGCCTTCCGTCGCCAGGCCAACCTGAACTCCCTGGCGGTGCTCGACGACCAAGGCCAGCCCTGCGGGATCGTCCACCGGCATTCGCTCTCCGACGCACTGCTCAAACCCTTTGCCACCGACCTGTTCGCCCGCAAACCGATCAGCCGCTTAATGAGCGATGACTTCCTCGCCGTTGAGATGAGCCAGTCGTTGCAACAAGTGAGTCGCCTGATCACCAGCCGCGCGCGGCAGCGCATCGAAGAAGATTTCATCATCACCCTCAACGGCGGTTACCTGGGACTGGGCCGAGTGATCGACGTACTCAAACTGATTACCGAACTGAAGATCCAGCAAGCCCGTTACGCCAACCCGCTGACCCTGTTGCCTGGCAACGTGCCGATCCAGCAATGCTTGACACGACTGCTGCAACAGCAACGGGAATCGGTGATCTGCTACGTGGACATCGACAGTTTCAAACCCTTCAACGACATCTACGGCTACGGCCGCGGGGACGAAGTCCTACTGTGCCTGGCGCAATGCCTGAATGATCGCGTCGACCCTTCCCGCGACTTCGTCGGGCATATCGGCGGCGATGACTTCCTGCTGGTGCTCGGCCCGGAAGACTGGCGCAAACGTTTGAACCAGTTGCTGGACGACTTCCAGAGCCAGTGCCGACGCTTCTACCGCAGCGAACACCTGGAAGCTGGCTGCTTCATCGCCCCAAACCGTCAGGGCGTGCGTCAGGAGTTTGCGTTGCTGTCACTGTCGATCGGCGTGGTGCACTTGCATCCACAGGCCTGTGGACAACTCGATGCAAGCCAATTGGCGGAGATGGCCTCGCAAGCCAAGCACCACGCGAAGAATGTGCCGGGGTATAGCGTGCATGTGATTGATAGTCTGGCGGTGCCTGGAGAAGAATTGCTCGTCGGGCAGCGGTGATCGAGCTAACGTAATCGCGGGCAAGTTCAGGCAACCTTAATTCGTAAGTGGAGGCTCGGAGTGACGGGACTCCAGCTCTCTGAGTTTGATCTCCGCCAACGGATGTCCTGCTTTGGCAGCCATCTCCCAAAACCGCGCAGCTTCAACCGGATCCGGTGCCTTGCTCGGCGTTCCGGCAAGACTGATCACGCCCACCTGGTACGCTGCCTTGCCATCCCCCGCCAACGCCGCCAGGCGCAGCAATCTCACACCCTCCTCGCGTGCCCCAAGGCCGACCCCGCGAAAGGTCAGGATGTGGCCATAGAAGCTCTGGGCGCCGACATCACCCAGGTTCGCCATGCGGGCGAACTGGCCTTCGAGCCAGCTCCAGCCACGCGGCTGACGCACAAACCACGACCAGTGAAACAGCCTACGCGCCAGCCAGTAACTGGCCTTCGCCTTGAGTCGCAGAAACACTCAGGCCTCCGCCGACTCGGGGTATTCGTACTCGAACACCCGCACCACTTCCGAAGCATGCCAGGACGCTGCGGCGATGCCATCGGAAGGACCGGAGAAACGCCCCAGACGCTCGACACATTCAAAGAAACCGGTGCGCGGCAAGCGGCTGGCACCCTGGCTGATCACCAGCGAGCTGCGCAAGGGCTGCTCGGCCTTGGCGTCCAGCGCGGCCAGATGTTCAAGGGCGGCAGTCAGGGTTTGCATGGCCGGCGTGGGCAGTTGCAAACGTTCGAGCAACGCACGATATGTCAGAAGATGGCGCTGGCGGCGCGCCTGATCCAGTTCACCCAGCAACCCGTCCCAATGTTGACGACTGATGCGTACGCTCACGATTCATCCCTCCACCCTGGCACCGTCAATTCCCAGGCCAGGCTGCGGCGAATCGCAGCGTCGGGTTGACGCTCGCCACTTTCGATCAAGGCCAGATAAGACGGGCTGATGCCTACCGTGCGGGCCAGCGCCTCGATGGCGATGCCCTTCCCTTCGCGCAAACTTCGTAGTTGATCCAGACCCGGAAGAATCTGGTCTGGTGTTGCCGCGTGACGCTCTGGAGCGACCTGCGGCGGTTGTTCGTTGATGCCTGCTGCTTTCAGTAGAGCCTGATACTGAGCCCACGGCAGAACCGCATATTCGGGCTCGCCTTCGCGTGTAATTATCTGAATATCCATGACTACCCCGTAGGACAACAACACTTAGCGAGTCGGCACTTTTCCCTAGAAGTGTAATCCTAACAGCGGCCAAGGTCGCGGGGGGCATCAATCTGTGGATGAGACTGAATCAACTCAGTTTTTTTTTGGCCCCTGAAGCTGAAGTTGTTCCGGGGTATCGGGTAGGCGCTCAACCACTGCGAGCTTCTCCGGCAGCTGACGATTGCGCCAGGCGCGGAAGGCGTTGAGTTCGTCGTCGAGGACTTTCATCAGCCAAGCCAGCACTGCGATGTCATCGAGCATGCCGAACACCGGAATGAAATCCGGAATCGCATCCACTGGACTGAGGAAGTACATCAGGCCTGCCACGACTGATATCAGGGCTTTGGGGCTGATGGCCCGATACTCACCGCGCCAATAAGCCAGGCAGAGTGCTTGCAACAAGCGCAGATCATCCTTGAGTTTGCCCAGGCGGTTGCCTTGGCTGGCACCTTTGCTGGCCACCGCGAAGAGCAAGGTCGGCAAACGTCCACGCGCGAGCAGCCGTCCAGCCAGAGGCAGGAAACGAGCGAAATTCCAAGGCGTTTTCATCATTCCTCCCACTGAAATGTTATCCACACAAATTGTGGATAACCTTGTGAACAGAGCTGCTTTTCATGGCTGAAAGCCCCGTTTCATAAGGGCTTAACTCAGATCGGGCGTTTTTTACTCACATAAAAAAACCCAAGATTTCATTGACTTGGCGTTCTGACGCGGCTAGCACAGGCGTCCTCAATGGCTATGACTCCAGCCTACAGCATCCGTTCGCTTTGTTTACCTTCGCTGAACGCCAGATGCAACAACGCCCCGCATAAGCGAGGCGTTGTTTTTAGAGCAGACGCCGGTTACTGGGCAGTGGCGTCTTGTTTTGCTGGATCCTTGATCGCCAGCAGTTCCAGGTCGAATACCAGCACCGAGTTGGCTGGAATCGCCGGGCTTGGGCTTTGGGCGCCGTAAGCCAATTCGCTAGGGATGTACAGTTTGTACTTCTCGCCAACGTGCATCAGTTGCAGGCCTTCTACCCAACCCGGAATCACACCGCTGACCGGCAGATCGATCGGGCTGCCACGCTCGACGGAGCTGTCGAAAACAGTACCGTTGGTCAGGGTGCCGGTGTAGTGAACGGTCACTACGTCGGTCGGCTTAGGCTGTGCGCCATCGGCCTTCTTCACTACTTCATACTGCAGGCCCGAAGCGGTGGTGGTTACACCGGCTTTCTTGGCGTTGTCTTCGAGGAATTTCTTGCCGGCGGCTGCCGACTCTTCGCTCATTTTGGCCATACGCTCTTCAGCACGCTTTTGCAGTGCTGCGAAGGCTTCGACCAGTTCGTCATCCTTCAGCTTCTGTTCTTTCTTGCCGACGGCATCTTCGATGCCTTGGGCTACGGCTTTGGAGTCCAGATCATCCATGCCTTCCTGAGCCAGGCTCTTGCCCATGTTCAGGCCAATCCCGTAGGAAGCTTTTTGCGCCGGGGTTTTCAGCTCTACGCTGGTCTGCGAATCACAACCCGCAAGTACCAGGCTAACCAGGGCCACCGCCGCCGCCAACCGATGCTGTTTCATGCTATTTCCTTGTTCATGCGCCTAAAGGGCAATCGAATAAAGCCGCGAGCTTATCAGGCGGCCACGACCAATGGCTACCGGCATGAGAGCAGGAAACTTCTGATAAGTTCAGGTGTTTTAACGCATTTCGGGAATGGGATGATGAAGGTTCTGTCATCTTTTGCTCACACAGACCGATACCGATCCCACAGCATCTGGCGTAATGGCCACTTGCCGCACCTCAGGTGCTGAGGCATAAGGGAGCTATAAAATCGACAAGGATGTTTATCTTGCGTCTCCTCTTCCGCTTGCTGGTTCTGTTCGCAGTTCTCCTGGGGCTGGGCCTCGCCGTGGCTCTGTACTACGTCGCCAATCCGAAATTGCCGGCCTGGTCACCCGTGCAGCAGGTGCATTACCTGGAGCAATGGAGCGCCGCCGACCGCGAGACTTACTACTTCACACCTCAGGGTACTCAGGTCAAAGGCTTGCGCTATGACTGGTTCAAGGCCCTCGAATTGCCGTTCTCGCAACAGCGATTCGCCGCTCCCGAATACCTCGCCCGCTTCGGTTTTCTGATCGACCCCAGCCAGAGACCCACACCGAACAACCCCGGCAATCTACCCGTAGGTTTTGCCCGTCATCAGAACCCTGGAAGCCAGGACGAGTTTCTGGACATCACCTGCGCCGCCTGCCACACCGGCGAACTGCGCTTTAACGGCCAGGCCGTGCGCATCGATGGTGGTTCGGCGCAGCACGTTCTGCCATCCAGCGTTCCTATGTTGCGCGGCGGCAGTTTCGGGCAAGCGCTGGTGGCAAGTCTGACGTCGACTTACTACAACCCGTGGAAATTCGAACGTTTCGCACGCAAAGTGTTGGGCCAGGACTACGATGCCCGGCATCAACAACTGCGCAAAGACGTCAAAGTCTCTCTCGACACTTTCTTGAAGGTGGCCTGGAACGACACCCATCGCGGGCTCTACCCCACCGAAGAAGGCCCCGGCCGCACCGACGCTTTCGGGCGTATTGCCAACGCCAGTTTCGGCGATGCTATTTCCCCCGCCAACTACCGCGTGGCCGACGCTCCGGTCGACTATCCACAACTGTGGGACATGTGGACCTTCGACTGGGTGCAGTGGAACGGTTCGGCGCAGCAGCCGATGGCCCGCAACATCGGTGAGGCCTTGGGTGTGGGTGCCACGCTGAATTTCTTCGACGCTAACGGCCAACCGCTTAAAGGTGACGCCCGCTATCCGTCCAGTGTCCGCTTGCGCGACCTGCACCTGATCGAACAAACCCTGCAACGGCTAAAACCACCGGCCTGGCCGGAAGAACTGCTGGGCGCCATCGACAAAACCCAGGCCGCAAAAGGTCGCGAATTATTCACCGAGAACTGCGCCGGCTGCCATGTACCTCGATCGGTCCAAAGCGACGGGCGCTGGGTGCAACATTTGAAAATGCTGCCCGCGGAGTTCATTGGCACAGACGCCGGCGCGGCCAATAACATCGCTGACCATCGTTTCGACCTCACAGCCCTGCAATGGGACCCGGCAGAGCTGGCGCAACTGGATGTGCAATTGCAGCCAACGCCCACTGAATCGCTGGATATGAGCAAGCTCTCATCGGCTAAAGGGTTGGCCTACATCACCGCTTTCGTCGGAAACCGGGCCTACCGTGAAGCAAACATTTCTACAGCCGAACGACCGGGCATGGATGGCTTCGGCCTGCCGATTGGCGTGCGCGAATTGCGCGCCTACAAGGCGCGACCATTGGCAGGAGTCTGGGCCACCGCACCGTTTCTGCATAACGGTTCGGTGCCGAACATTTATCAGTTGCTCTCGCCCCAGGATGAACGCGCAACCCTCTTCTACAAAGGCACTTTCGAGTACGACCCGAGGCACCTCGGCTATCGCACTGAGGCCTTCACCAATGGATTTTTGTTCGACACGCGCATCACCGGCAATCACAACAGTGGCCATGAGTTCCGCGCAGGCAAGCGTGGCAACGGCGTTATCGGCCGCTGGCTGCGACCGGAGGAGCGCTGGGCGTTGCTGGAATATTTGAAAGTATTGGGCGGCCCGTTGGAGTCGCAATTGCCATGAGTAGACTCTGGATGCGTTTTGGCGCCTTTCTCGGCAAAACCCTGCTGTGGTCGCTGGGCCTTGGATTGCTCGGCTGGGCGCTGGCCACGGCATGGTTCGCCTGGCAGCACAGCGGCCCGGTTTCGGCAGAAGAACTGATTCCGGATAGCGAATCAGCGATGACCCAAGACATCATCCAGACAGCCGTGCGCATCGTCGACCAGCACCGTGAAAGCACCCGCTATCTGCGTGACGCCCATGCCAAGGCCCATGGCTGTGTGAAGGCCGAGGTTGAGGTGCTGCCAGATCTGGCGGGTGAATTGCGTCAGGGTGTGTTCAGCGAACCCGGCAAAACCTGGCAAGCGACGATGCGACTTTCCAACGGCAATGCCTACCCGCAGTTCGACAGCATCCGCGATGCAAGGGGCATGGCGATCAAGTTGCTCGATGTACCCGGCAAACAACTGCTGAACGATCAACAGAGTCGTGGCGAACAGGACTTCGTGATGTTCAGCCATCCGAACTTCTTCGTCAGCGATGTCGCCGAGTACCGTCAGAATGTAGCCGCACAGGCTGACGGCAAGAAGCTGATGGCGTTCTTCCCGGGTTGGGACCCGCGGACCTGGCAGGTTCGCCATCTGTTTATCGCGCTGGCAACACTGTCACCCGCCCCGGAAAGTCCGACCCAGACGACTTACTTTTCGGTTTCGCCCTACAAATTCGGCGAAGCCAATGCCAAGTTCCGCGTCATGCCCGATATGGCAAGTTGCCCGGCCTACAACCTTCCCGCGCAAAACCAGAAGTTGCCGAACTTCCTGCGCAATGCGCTGAACCAGCAACTGTCGACCGATCGGATGCCGGCCTGTTTCGTCCTGCAGATACAACGCCAGGACCCGGCCAAGTACATGCCGATCGAAGACACGAGCATTGAATGGCAGCAAAGCGATGCCCTGTTCGAGACCGTGGCGCGGCTCAAAGTCCCCCCCCAGGACTTCGATACGCCTGCGCTGAACGTGCAATGCGATAACCAGTCGTTCAACCCGTGGTTTGGCCTTGAGGCTCATCGCCCCATTGGCGGCATCAACCGGTTGCGCAAAGCCGTGTATGACGCCGTGAGCGACTACCGACACAGCCGCAATGCCGAACAATAAGAAGGCAGAACGAAAAAAAGCGACCCGAAGGTCGCTTTCTCAGTGGAACCCGGCAGGAGCCAAACCCCAGACAGCAAAAAGCCCGCGTTAAGCGGGCTTTCTGTGGTGACCTGGCGTTCAGCGTTCCAGATTACCGAATATGGCGCAGCGGACGGGACTCGAACCCGCGACCCCCGGCGTGACAGGCCGGTATTCTAACCGACTGAACTACCGCTGCGCGTAACATTGAAAGTAGTGGTGGGTGATGACGGGATCGAACCGCCGACATTCTGCTTGTAAGGCAGACGCTCTCCCAGCTGAGCTAATCACCCTTTACCTTCGTTGCGGGGCGCATTGTGCCACAGATTTTCATAACGTGTTGATTTAATTGATAAATTAATCAAAAAAATCTGAAAACCCGTAAAACGATACACCCTGCAGGAACTACGGACAGAAAAAAACCCGCGTTAGCGGGCTTTTCCGTGGTGACCTGGCGTTCAGCGTTCCAGATTACCGAATATGGCGCAGCGGACGGGACTCGAACCCGCGACCCCCGGCGTGACAGGCCGGTATTCTAACCGACTGAACTACCGCTGCGCGTAACACTGGAAGCGAATGGTGGGTGATGACGGGATCGAACCGCCGACATTCTGCTTGTAAGGCAGACGCTCTCCCAGCTGAGCTAATCACCCTTCACTTTCGGTGTGGCGCGCATTCTACGGAGCGACTTCACCTCTGGCAAGCACTTTTTAAAATAATTTTTCAGGCCTTCCAAAGGCTTAGAGAAGGGTTGGCCTATGGCGCCGCGAAGAGAATAATGCCCCCCTTTGCATAAAGGAGAGACTCGCCCCATGTGGTTCAAAAACCTGCTTATCTATCGCCTGACCCAAGATCTGCCTTTTGATGCCGAGGCGTTGGAAACTGCACTGGCCACCAAACTGGCGCGTCCATGTGCAAGCCAGGAGTTGACCACCTACGGTTTCGTCGCGCCATTTGGCAAGGGCGAAGATGCTCCGCTGGCGCACATCAGCGGCGACTTCCTGCTGATCGCCGCGCGTAAAGAAGAACGCATTCTGCCGGGCAGCGTCGTGCGTGACGCCGTGAAGGAAAAGGTCGAAGAGATCGAAGCGGAACAAATGCGCAAGGTCTACAAAAAGGAGCGCGACCAGATCAAGGATGAAATCATCCAGGCCTTCCTGCCGCGCGCCTTTATTCGTCGTTCGTCGACTTTCGCTGCCATAGCACCGAAGCAGGGTCTGATTCTGGTCAACTCGGCCAGCCCGAAACGTGCCGAAGACTTGCTGTCCACCTTGCGTGAAGTGATCGGCACACTGCCGGTACGTCCACTGACCGTTAAAATGTCGCCGACCGCGACCATGACTGAATGGGTCACCACCCAGAAAGCCGCGGACGACTTCTTCGTGCTGGACGAATGCGAGCTGCGCGATACCCACGAAGATGGCGGCATCGTGCGTTGCAAGCGTCAGGACCTGACCAGCGAAGAGATTCAGCTGCACTTGAGCACCGGCAAAGTGGTGACTCAGCTGTCGCTGGCCTGGCAAGACAAGCTGTCTTTCGTCCTCGACGACAAGATGGTGGTCAAGCGCCTGAAGTTCGAAGACCTGCTGCAAGACCAGGCGGAACAGGACGGTGGCGAAGAAGCCCTCGGTCAACTGGACGCCAGCTTCACCCTGATGATGCTGACCTTCGGCGACTACCTGCCGGCGCTGGTTGAAGCGTTGGGCGGCGAAGAGACTCCGCAGGGGATCTAAAGGCTGGCGACATCTACTGTGGGAGCGAGCCTGCTCGCGAAAGCGGATTGTTAGTCGACATAGATGTTGACTGTGATGACGCCTTCGCGAGCAGGCTCGCTCCCACATTGGTTTTGTGGTGTTACTTAACAATAAGGATCAGGCCATGCGTGCACTGGCTGCATTGAGTCGCTTTGTCGGCAACACCTTCGCTTACTGGGTACTGATTTTCGCCGTCGTGGCGTTCCTGCAACCGACCTGGTTCATCGGCCTGAAGGGTGCCATCGTGCCGCTGCTGGGGCTGGTGATGTTTGGCATGGGCCTGACCCTCAAACTCGAAGACTTCGCTGAAGTCGCTCGCCATCCATGGCGCGTGGCCTTGGGCGTGGTTGCGCATTTCGTGATCATGCCCGGTGTGGCGTGGTTGCTGTGCCAGGCTTTCCACTTGCCGCCGGAGATCGCTGTCGGCGTCATCCTGGTCGGTTGCTGCCCAAGTGGCACCTCGTCGAACGTGATGACGTGGCTGGCCCGTGGGGATCTGGCGCTGTCGGTGGCCATTGCCGCTGTCACCACCCTCCTCGCCCCGCTGCTGACTCCGGCATTGATCTGGCTGCTGGCCTCGGCCTGGTTGCCGGTGTCCTTCATGGAACTGTTCTGGTCGATCCTGCAAGTGGTGCTGTTGCCGATCGTCCTTGGCGTAGTTGCCCAGCGCTTGCTGGGCGATCGGGTTCGCCACGCGGTGGAGGTGCTGCCGCTGATATCGGTAGTGAGCATCGTGATCATCGTCACAGCGGTGGTGGCCGCCAGTCAGGCGAAGATCGCCGAGTCCGGCCTGCTGATCATGGCCGTGGTGATGCTGCACAACAGCTTCGGCTATCTGCTGGGTTACTTCACCGGGAGGCTGTTCAAGCTGCCACTGGCCCAGCGTAAATCCCTGGCGCTGGAGGTCGGCATGCAGAACTCCGGGTTGGGTGCGGCCCTGGCCAGTGCGCACTTCTCGCCGCTGGCGGCGGTGCCGAGTGCGTTGTTCAGCGTCTGGCACAACATTTCCGGGGCGCTGCTCTCGACCTATTTCCGCCGGATGAGCGAGAAAGAAGATCGGGAAACAGCAGCTCAGCAGGCTGTCGACTGATCCGAAAACTTGATCCCCGGATTAATGATGGGCACTCTATTGCGCAACGCGAGGACGACCTCGCGGCTCGATCGAGTCATTAATCTGGGGACGACCCCGTCAATCGATGGAGGTCTCTCATGTCCTGGATCATTCTGTTTTTCGCTGGCCTGTTCGAAGTTGGCTGGGCCGTCGGCCTGAAATACACCGATGGCTTCAGCCGTCCCCTCCCCACCGCATTGACCGTTGCCGCCATGGCCATCAGCCTTGGCTTGCTGGGCCTTGCCATGAAGGAATTGCCGCTGGGCACGGCCTATGCGATCTGGACGGGTGTGGGTGCAGTCGGGACAGTGATCGCCGGGATCATTCTGTTTGGCGAATCCATGGCGCTGTTCCGGCTGGCCAGTGTGGCGCTGATCATTGCCGGGCTGGTTGGACTAAAAGTCAGCGCCTAGTGATTGGCTGTCCTTACGAAAAAGCCCGCCCCTCAGACAGAGGGAGCGGGCTTTTTCAATGGAACAAACTAACGGATCAGCTCTCGGCCAGCGCCCTACGCTCACGCGCGACCGGGGCTTTTTCCGCATGCTCAAGCTGCATGCAACGCTCCAGGAACAGGAACATGTAGTCGTAGCTCTTGCAGACTGCCTGACGCAATTCCACTTGCAGGGATTTGCTTGGGTTCATGCCCGCCAGCGTGCAGATGATTTCCAGTGCTTCCCACGGATGAGCATCGTCGTACTGGGCATGCATCTTCAGCCACTTCATGGCCCGCTTGCGATCTTCCTCCGGGAACGATGCCGCGTAGACGCCACTGGAACAGACCAGCGCCGACCACTCCCCGGTCGCACCTTCAATGGCGTAGTTGGTAGCGGCAATGGCAACGATCAGCGAATCCGCCGAACTGGTGTGCCAACACCAGTGGCTCAAAGCGTGAAGTTCAGGGGCAACCTGTTGCGCTTGCAGATCTTCCAGGCTGACACCGTGCGCACGGCTCCAGTGCACCCAATAATCAGCATGGTTCAATTCGACGCGAATGTTGCGCATTAGCCAGCGACGCGCCATGTCTTCGCCCGGGTGGCGGGCAAAGCGGGTCTTGGTCAGGTTCTGTGCCATATATAACGCGAACTGTTCGACCACTGGCCAGCCACCAATCAGGTACTGGCGCATGGTCTTTGCGCTGAGTTTGTTGTCACGCAGACGCTGATACAGTTCGTGTTCGACAACCCGGCGTTTGCTCTCGCTGCAATCCTGGATCAGGCGCTGAGCCCAGGCGGGGTAACTTGCAGCTTCCATGAGTGGTCCGGTTCGGTTGAATGTGTCGATCACTGTCGAGCTCCTTTTGATTGTGATTATAAGGATCAGCAAGAGATTTCAACGGAACGTGCCAGGCGCCTTGATTAACAAAGGCTGAGGCCTGGAAGGACGACTTTGTAAACTGTCGCAGGTAAACAGATGCGGGCGTTCAATAACATACCCTTGAGCGTAATCCACCCCGATCTCCAGCAATGCCTGCTCGATCTGGGGTGTTTCAACAAACTCGGCAATCGTACGCTTACCCATGACATGACCGATGTGATTGATCACTTCGACCATGGCGCGGTTAATCGGGTCGTCCAGCATATCCTTTACGAAACTCCCGTCGATCTTCAGGAAGTCTACAGGTAAATGTTTCAAGTAGGCGAATGAGGACATTCCGGCGCAGAAGTCATCCAACGAGAAGTGGCAACCTAAACCTTTGAGTTCATTAATAAATCTAATTGCACTTCCAAGATTGGAAATTGCACTGGTTTCAGTGATTTCAAAACAAATCATTTCAGGCGGTATGGAGTAAGTAACAAACTGTTCACGCAGGAAGTGCAGAAACGCGTCATCTCCGATAGTTGTGCCTGACAGATTAATCGCACACATGGCTAACGGCCCTTTGTGCTTTTCGGCAATGCTTTGGGCAATGATCTTGAATACGTTCTGCACAACCCAGCGGTCAAGGGACGTCATCAGCCCATAACGTTCGGCAGCCGGAATAAAACTATCGGGCAGAATCATGCGTCCGGCTTCGTCATGCAGGCGCAACAGAATTTCGATATGTCCGCCGCCCTTTTCGATATGGCCCAAGGGTGCAATTTCCTGGGCGTATAGACAGAAGCGGTTGTCTTCCAGCGCCATGTGCAAGCGCTGCACCCAAGCCATCTCGCCGAAGCGCAGGGACAGTTCCGAATCGTCGGCGTGATAGACCTGAACCCGATTGCGGCCTTTTTCCTTGGCCATGTAGCACGCCATGTCGGCAGCGCGCAGCGCGGCTTCGAGGGTGGTCGGGTTCTGAGCGACGTGAACCAGCCCGATACTCACCGTGGTCACGAACGGTCGGCCTTTCCAGACGAAGTGCAGGTTTTGCACGGTCTGCCGCAAGCCCTCGGCGATTTTCTCAGCGGCTTCCGGGGCGCAGTTCTCCAGCAGGATGCCAAACTCGTCGCCACCCAGCCGGGCCAGGGTATCGCCTTCGCGCAAACCGGACTGCAATAAGGCGCAGATATGCCGCAGTAACTCGTCACCCGCGGCATGACCACAGGTATCGTTGACCAGTTTGAACTGATCCAGATCGAGGAACATCAGCGCATGGCGCCCCGATTGCCGCGCCAGGTTGTGCAGGCCCTGTTCCAGGCGATATTCGAACTCGCGGCGGTTGGCGAGCCCGGTCAAGGCGTCATGGGTCGCCTGCCAGGATAAATTGGCAATGTACTGCCGCTCCTGGGTCATGTCGTGCAGCACCAACACCGTGCCGCTGACCTTGCCAGCGGTGCGGATCGGCGCACCGACGAGGGTGACTGACACCGTGCTGCCATCCAGGCGCTGGATCAATTTGGAGTGTTCGCTGCCACCGCTGAGCTGTCCGCTCAAAATGTGCTCGATCAGCGTAAAGCCATCGGCCTGAGCGTTCTCGTCCAGCAGATTAAACAGCGCCGCCAGCGGCAAACCTGTCGCCTGTTCGGCCTTCCAGTGCGTCAACGCCTCGGCGGCCGGGTTCATGTAGGCGATCGCGCCGTCGACATCCGTGGTGATCACGCCATCGCCAATCGATTGCAGGGTGACTTGCGCCCGGTCTTTCTCCAACTGCAGAGCGTCAGCGAACGCATGACGCTGCTTGAGCAATTTGTGGGTGCGCATCAAGGCCAATGCAATCAAGCCCAGGGCAGTGGCCAGGTTCGTCACCAGCAGCAGCCGCAGGATCATCCGCGAGCCTTCACCCAAGGCATCGCTGAAGGCTTTCGCCGCCGGTGTCACGCCATCGTTGATGGCGAATATCTGGTCTTTCCAGCGCTTGATGTCGGTATCGGTGGCCTGACTGGCAGTGATGCGCTGATGCATTTCCCGCGCAACACTATCAAGACGCACCAGATACGCGTCGCCCACCGTCCAGAGGTCGATGGCTTTTTCGAGGTAACTGAAGTGCCGGAAATTGAGGTAGAGCCAGATCAGACTGGAAACATCGTCCGGGTGGTTGCCACCCTTGAGGATCGCCAGTCGCGCCGCCTCGATATTCGGTGGTTGATGGTCCAGCGCCACACGTAAGTCGTGACCGCTCTGAGGCTCGGCGATCGAGTTCTGGTATTTGTTGAAGATCGTCTCGTCGCGACTGTCGGCGTAGAGATTGAGGTAATAGATGGCGTCTTTCTGGCCCTTGGACCACAGGCTTTCACCGGCAACATAGCCGCGGACCGCCGACAGAACGTACAGGCTGACACCGCCCAGCAGGGCCTGAAACAGCACTACGGCGATGAATGGCCAGACGATGCCCAACAACCGTGGCGTTCCGAGAGTCCGCGTTTGATTCATGAGGTCCCTTGTTTTAGCACTGCCAGATCAGCATCCAACGTGATCGCTACAGCTAGACTAGGGTGCGTTCTCGATCCCGGCAAGCGAGCAAAGGACCAAACTTCGAGACAGCCAATACATATGTACCGCATTGACGGCGCTTTAGACTCGGAAAATGAGAGCCCACTTACAGTTACAGGCTCTCTTTATTTATGCTGACCACCCTTCCCGCGGCTACAACCCACCTACAACATTTGGCGCAACTGGCGGAGTTTGATGCGCTGATAACATCGCTGCGCAACGCCAAAACCGCCTCCATGCCTCTGTCCGGTGTATTTCTTTCTCCGAAACCCCATTCTCCCCTGGCTCAGGAGCATGACATTGCACAAGCCCACCTGAAAAAACTCCTGGATCACCCGGACTACCTTGCTCTATTGCGTACCAAAACAGGAGGTACCGCCACCCTCTATCTGACAGCCACGCTCAAGGAAGGACAGGTTGAATTTGAGGCCGCTGACGCGAACAAAAAAATGGTCCCGTTGCCCGTGACCGACCGGCAATCACTACGAAATCTCGCGGAAAGTATCAAGAAGTCCTTGCTCAACATCGGTGGACAACTACGCTCCGACCGCTTACTCCGCCTTCCTCAACTCCTGTGGTACTACGGCCTGCAGCCAAAGAAGCCGCAAAACGCTGACACGCTTAACACCTTGATTCAGGAGCTGGAAGAGTTGCGGGCGAGTTATACGCTCGGTCTGGCAACCGGCATGGATATTGGAGATCTCATCCCGGAATCCGATCATCGGCCACTACTCGATGCCGTCAGCCTGATCCTTGACGACGATGAAACATCTGTCATTGAAAGTCTGGGGAAGGAAGCGCTGGTCAATATTGCGGCCGATCAACTGCGCGCAACCCCTGCCATTTTCCTGGATCGGCTGCTCAGCGGTAATAAAGCGCAACGGCTGGCGCAGAAACTGCTGGAACAACTGAAATGGTATGGCGCACAGCCCGATGAAGAGCCTGATAGCGCCATCAAAAAAAAGTTGGTAGCAGAGGCCATCCGGCGCTGGTATAGCCTCACGAATGACAAACCCGATGACACCATTAAACGTTTTCGACTTGAACAGCCTTCCAACTGGGGCAAAAGCTATCGAACCCTGCGCAGCGAATTTGAAACCTACCTGATTGATTCGGGGCATGTGTCCACGACTAACGAAGCCATCTTGCTTGCGCCTCTGTTAAAGCCGCAGTTACCAGCCGAGTTTCAGGTTCGTGGTATTCCGGAAGACCTGCCCTATAGAAGCTCAATCGTATGGGTCAACTTTGTCCATGGCGTAAATCTCGCCAAAGCCATCGACCGTTCTCTGATCCCGCGAATGACGTTCCAACAGCTTGTAGACTTTCCAATAAAAAAATCCGAAGGTGCATCCGCCGAACTTTTAGATTTAATTGCTTTGACCAGGATAGCCCCCACACTTGATTGGGCGATCACAAACGGTTGTTTAAGTCAGCAACTCGACAACTACCATACTGAAGAGACAATCCTTCTCGCTACCAACGAACTGAAGATTCAAACAGACCTTCTTAACGAGGCCATCACGTGTCTTGCTGCGCCTACTCCCAACCGACTGACAATCGCCAAAAGCAAACTGACCAAAATTTTCGGTTCTGGCACGTTCAATGCGGAGCACACAAAATTGGTAGAGGAGGCCAATCAGTACACCGTCAATCCGATACGGCATGGCGGCCCAGCAGGAAGAACACAAGTAAACGCCTACACATTTGTCGATGTCTACGCGTCGGGGAATATATACAACGGTAAAAAGTGGTTTTTCACCGATGGCGTCGTAGTTTCTGATAAGTGGATAAAACTCGACACAGACAACATCGTGGACAGCAATGCAATCCGGCCTGCTCATCAAAACAAAGTTATCAAGCTGCCTGACGTGAAATTTTTATTCAAGGCATCGTTCAATATCCATTTATATCTTCAGCGCGGTGCCTACCAGAAGTTGATTCTGTCTCAACTGGCTTCATTGCCATTGGCTGATCGTCTGGCCCTGGAGTACGGCGAAGTAGAAGTACTGACGCTCCGAAGAGCTTCCGGTAAAGAAGCAGGAAGAGAAACCCTCGCCATCACCCTACCGTTACGGGCGCGCAAAGGATTTTTTTTGGCGGTCAACCATGGAAACCAAAAGTCTTATTACGAATTACTACCCTCCGCCGGCATCATTCGCAGGTTAGCCAACTTCAAGTCGGAGCTTGTCGGAGGCGAGCTTACAAAAGCGTATTGGGGGAGCCTTCCTGTTAATTACCTCGACCCCAAAACACTACCTTTTGATTGGGACGCTCATGAAAAGGGCACAAAACCAAAAAAGGATAAAACTTGCAAGGCAATCATCGACCAAATCGGAGAAACATTTCCCGCACCAAAAATCAGTGAGAACTACACATCATACCCCTGCACTTTAAAGTCGCAGCGCTTAAACAAGATTACTTATTTTATCGCTCACAGCTTTTTCTTCGTCGACGAAGAGCTTTACAAAACTGCCGCCTATGATCAAACAAAATTCGATAAAGAACAGCAAGCCAAGGACACAATCCTCAAAATCACAAAGCTAATTATTCCATTCTGGAGCAGTGTCGAAGATCTGGCTTCAGGCGATGCGAACAAAATCAAAGATGGATTTCTCGGTATATTTATCGATGTCGCCACGTTTTTGCTTCCCATCGGAAAATTCGCTTCGGGCTCCATCAGACTGGCATCGGTCCCAGGCAAGTTGAGCATACGAGCAACATTACCCTCGTTTATAACGCTCACTAAAAAACTGTTCATCTCGACGTTGAACAATCTGAACCCCATCGATGGAATACCGACACTGCTCGGAGCATTGGGAGCCGGTGTATTCAGGCTTGGCAAATTCGGCCTTTTCAAGCTCAAAGGGCTGGCGGGAAGAACAGGTCAATACGATTTCGTACAGGGTTTGCCTCAGGCAACAGATCCTGGTCGCTGGAAACCCCTTGCAGCAGGTGACCAACTGGGATCTGTAAACGGTATCGATGATGTCGTGCTGCGCCGTGCGAATGCTGGCAACATTCCTTCGTATCATTTGATTGACCCACAATCCGGCAGGCCCTATGGCCCCCCAGATTTCCAATGCTTCAGGTGAATTTTCGTTAGGTCAATCTCACTACAACACCCTTGAAAAAACCGACAGTCATGTAGTAGTCGAGGTTGCTGAAAACAGCCGTGTTCGCGAGATACTTGAAGTAGACGGCCGAACCACGATGTTTATCAATGACATACCTTATCGACTGGATGGCGAAACATTGCGTCGTGTCAGCAGCCTTGATACCAGTAACAAACTGAAGCAGCGCCCCTGTCGCGCCAGGCGTGCTCTTGGTGATATATGCAAAAACAATTACGTATCAACTGACGGTCCTGCCGACCGGCCCCCGATAGGAACAATCAGGGAAAAAAAAGGTTGGGCCCCATGGTTTGGAGACGAGACGTTCTACCCCTCGACACCAAAGTCAACCAAAGACAGCAGCCTGCTCGCCTATGAAGGTAAAATCTATCACCATATAAACGACAAGTTAAATACCTATAAAGGGAAGCTCGAATGGGTCGGTCTCACTCAACGAACCCCCATTCCTAAAGAATTAGTATCAGCCGAAATAGAATTCCAATCGGGCATTTATGGCAGCATTAAAGTAACGGGTACTGCGGAGCACATCGATGACGTGCATATTGTAGGTGCGATTATCGTCCCTTCTATCGACGAGAAGACTAAGTATATTTTCACCAGACTCAATATTGACAACTATTACATGACCTCCTTGCCGATTCACGAAAATATTTTAACGCCGCTAACGATGAAAAAACTTAGCCCAAATGAATTGCTCAAAGGGACTTTTGGAAAAGAGCTGGAAATCGTCTATTCAGGCTCGCTCAACGCCAATAACAACGCGCGAATTCATGGAATCGACACAGTCGAAGCAGCACTCACAAAAATGAATGAAATCGCAATACCTATTGGCACATCACTGAACCCTCCAACCGATATGAAATGGTTAAAGGTCGATACCAGTCCGGCCGAAGCTCTGATGTTTGACCAAAGGACCAGGATGATGGTTGTTGAATTACCGGACGGAGCAAAACTATGGAAACCAAATATTCAGGCGCCAGCAGACCTGCAGAAATCCACCGCAGAGACATTTGATGCGCTGTTTAGTGGATCGACACTTCCCGGATCTTCAGGCACAAGTAAAACTGCGGTTGGCATCGACCAGGCGATGGAAGCGCTACACAAGCTTATCCCCGTCCATCAGACTTCAGCTAGTTTTAGAAATATTGCCTATGCCAAAGTAAAAAATGCGGCTGGGCGCGACGAGGTTTATGTCAGTGTTTCCGGTGCAGGTGACAATACCCGGCATCTTCCACTGTTCAAAAACAGAGAAAATGTCCCGGAGATAAGTTTTAATGGCACATCCTATTTCAATATTGACAAACTGAAACCAGGCACTGATCTAACCTCACTCCGTCAGAGCGCCGATGGAAAATTGCTGGCAATACCGCACCCCATAGACGACGCCAGCAAATCCGATCACATCAACCGGATTACATCGGTAGATAGCGAAAGTAAACTAGTTGCTTTCATCAATGAGAAGTATCCGAACCCTGAAGATATTAAATCCATCACTGTTGTAACTACTCTTCCCCCCTGCAATTCCTGTTCAATCGTTTTGAAAGAGTTTGGCCATGAGCGTGGAGCCGATGCCTTGAACGTGATTTGGGGTAAGCGTCCTAATACGCAAAAGCGTCCGGCCGCTGACGATAGCACTTCGTCAAGTTCGAGTTCTTCAGGTTCGGATTCAGATTCAGGTTCTTCAAGCCATTCAAGCTCTTCAAGCTCTTCAAGTCCTGCCCGTTCCCCTAACGATCCAAGCTAAATTCAGGCAATCAGTGCTGCTGCAAATGCCCATAAAGCTTGGCGTACAAACCACCATCGGCAATCAATTGCTGATGGTCGCCATCTTCGGCAATTTGCCCGCCGTCGAACACCAGCACCCGATCAGCCTGCTTCACCGCAGACAACCGGTGCGCAATGATCAACGTGGTGCGATTGCTCAGGAACCGCGCCAACGCCTGGTGCAGGTTGTATTCGGTGGCGGCATCCAGCGCTGAGGTGGCCTCGTCGAGGATCACCACTTTCGGTTCGGCCAGCACCATCCGCGCAATGGCCAGGCGTTGACGCTGACCGCCGGACAACCGCACGCCGGAGCGCCCGACAATGCTGTCCAGGCCATTGGGCAGTTCTCTAACGGTCTGGTGCAACTGCGCAATTTCCAGCGCTTGCCAGCAGGCTTCGTCACTGCGCTCACGGCCCATCGTCAAGTTGGCGCGGACGGTGTCATTGAACAGCGCCGGATGTTGCAGAACAACGGCGACATTTTCCCGGACCGTTTCCAGACCGATTTCCTGCTGGGTCGAACCGCCGAAGCGGATCGTCCCGGCGAGCGGCGTGTACAAGCCCAGGAGCAACTGCACCAGAGTACTTTTGCCGCCACCGCTGGCGCCGACAATCGCAACTTTTTCACCGGGAGCGATCGACAGATTCATCTGGCTCAACACCAGTTCGTCGCCGTAACCGAAACTCAAACCCTGGACTTCGATGCCCACGGTTTCGCGACCGTTGAACGGGTCGACACCGCCGGGGTATTCAGGCTCATCGGCCCGGGCCAGTAACTCGTTGATCCGCGACAGCGCACCGCCAGCGGCGTAGTAGGCGTATTGCAGATTCAGCAGTTGTTCCACCGGCCCGATCATGAACCACAGGTAGCTGAACACCGCGAGCATCTGGCCGATGGACAGGTCGGAAAACAGCACGGTGAGCATCGCCGCCGCACGGAAAATGTCGATACCAAACTGGAACAGCAAGCCGCTGGCACGGTTCGAGGCATCGGTTTTCCACTGCGAGTTCACCGCGTAATCGCGTACTTCCCGGGCGCGTTGACCCAGGCGCCCGAGGAAAAAGCCCTGGCGGTTGCCGGCGCGCACTTCCTGAATGGAATCGAGGGTTTCGGTGAGTGCCTGGGTGAAGCGCGAGGTGCTGTCGTTCTCGAGTTTCTTCAGGTGCTTGACCCGCTTGCCCAACTGCACCGTGGCGTAGATCACCAACGGGTTGAATAGCAGGATCAGCAACGCCAGCTTCCAGTGCATCCACATCAGGATGGAGGCGGTGCCGACCAGGGTCAGCATGGCCACGAGGAAACGACTGAGGGTTTCGCCCACGAATTTGTCCAGCGTGTCCAGGTCGGTTACCAGGTGGGTGGTGACCGTGCCGCTGCCCAGGCTTTCGTATTCACCCAGCGAAATGCGCTTGAGCCGTTCAATCAGTCGCACGCGAATGCGATACACGATGTCCTTGGCCAGCGCCGCAAATAACCGCGCCTGCACCACGTTGAACAGCAATGCGGCGCACCGCAGTCCCAGCGTCACCAGCAGCATCAGGCCAATGTAGCCTGCGGCTTTCTGCCAGACGTCAGGCAGCGCGTGGTTCATGATTTTCAGCGCAGCGTCGCCGTGGCCCAGCAATACTTCGTCGACCAGCAACGGCAAGAGCAAGGGGATTGGCACGCTGCACAGGGTTGCCAGCACCGCGACGCCGTTGGCGATCCAAAGGGATTTTTTGTGATGCAGCGCCAGGCGACGGATTTCCACCCAGCTCAGACGGTCGACACGCGAAGGAGCTGGCGCGTCGTCGGGCAGATCATGCACAGGCAGCGCGCTCCAGCCAGCGGCCGAGCAACGGAGACAATACGCTGAGCGGCTGATAGCCATTGGTCAATAGCGCCAATTGACCATCACGCTCAGCCAGCAAAGTAGGGAAACCGGCAATGCCCAAGTCTTGGACCCAGGTGAAATCGGCAGCCGTCGCGGCGTGCATATCGGCACGGTCGAACGCAGCGGCGAACTCGATGCGCGGCAGACCAGCCTGCTCCGCCAGCTCCACCAGAACACTGGCGTGGGTGACGTCGCGCCCTTCGGCGTAAAACGCGTGCTGAATAAGCCCGAGCAGTTTCCACGCGCAATCCGGCGCCAGGCTGCGCGCGGTGACCAGCGCCCGACAGGCGGGCTCGGTGTCGTAGACAAACCCTTCGGGCAATGCACCTTCGATCTTGAACGGTTGGCCAGTGGCCTCGGTGACCGCTTGCCAATGTTCAAGAATGTAGCGCCGGGTCGTCGGCTCCAGCGCCGAACCACTGCCGGTGCGCAAGCCGCCCACCACCAGATGCACATCCACACCCGCCGCCTGCGCCTGCTCGACCAGCGCATTGGCCACCGGCGCAAAGCCCCAGCACCAGGAACACATCGGGTCCATCACATAGAGCAGGCGTTGCGCAGACATGATTCAAGCCTCTGAAGGAGTTTGCTTGTAGTTGTAGCCGATCGGATGAGGCAGGTTGCGAGCCTTGGCCAGTTCGATCTGCTTTTGCCGGTCGATGGCACTGCGACGGGTCTTCTCGCTCAGCTTATCCCAGCAATGCGGGCAACTGATGCCGGCCACATAGTGCTCGGACGCGCGGTCTTCGACGCTGATCGGTGTCCGACAGGCATGACATTGATCGTAGTCACCTTCGCTGAGGTCGTGACGAACGGTCACGCGGTTATCGAACACGAAGCAGTCACCCTGCCATTTGGTTTCTTCCTGCGGCACCTCTTCGAGGTACTTCAGGATGCCGCCCTTGAGGTGATAAACCTCGTCGAAGCCTTGGCTGAGCATGTAGCTCGACGCCTTTTCACAACGAATGCCACCGGTGCAGAACATTGCGACTTTCTTGTGCACGGCCGGGTCGAAGTTGGCTTTGATGTAGTCGGGGAATTCGCGAAAACTGGTGGTCTTCGGGTCGATGGCGCCTTCGAAGGTGCCGATCGAGACTTCGTAGTCGTTACGGGTGTCGATCAACAGCACTTCAGGATCGCTGATCAAGGCGTTCCAGTTCTCTGGATCGACGTAGGTGCCGACCTTTTTGTTCGGGTCCACGCCTTCAACGCCGAGGGTGACGATTTCTTTCTTGAGTTTGACTTTGGTGCGATAGAACGGCTGATCGTCGCAGTACGACTCTTTGTGGTCGATGTCGTCCATGCGCGGGTCGTTCTTGAGCCAGGCCATTAGCCCGTCAATGCCTTCACGGCTGCCGGACACGGTGCCGTTGATGCCTTCTTCGGCGATCAGCAGCGTGCCTTTGATGCCGTTGTCGACCATTACTTGCAGCAGCGGCTCGCGCAGGGCGACGTAATCTTCCAGGGTGACGAACTTATACAGTGCCGCCACGACAATCTGTTGTGTCATGGGTGATTCTCCAGGTGGCTACCCTCGTAAGGGGTGAACCGGATGCGAAAAAAAACGCGCCGGGTGAGCGGCGCGTTGCGGATTCTAGCAAAAAACCAATGCTTAATGCTTGCTACCGCCGGCACAGGTTGGCGAGGCCGGAGCCGCATCCATCTGTGCCCATTCTTCCGGCGTGTAGGTATGCAGCGCTAACGCATGGAACTCGCCCATCAGCTCGCCGAGCGTGCCGTAGACTTTTTGGTGACGCTTGACCCGGTTGAGCCCTTCGAACTGCTGGCTGACCACCACGGCCTTGAAGTGGGTCTGCAACCCACGGCTGTGCATGTGGCTTTCATCCAGCACTTGCAGATGCTGCGGCTGCAACAGGCCCAGCGTCGATTCGATGCGTTGTTGCATGGTCATACCGAACTCCGCTTAAGGCTTTTTCTTGGCTGGAGCGGCGGCGCCTTTAGGCTCCAGCTCGGCCGTCATGTCAGCCAGCAGTTTGTTGACCACAGGCACTGCGCTTTCCAGTTTGGCTTGAGTCATCTGGGCCGATTGCTGAGTCAGCTGCGGCATTTTTTCCAGGACTTTCTTGCCCAGTGGCGACTGGTAGAACGCGACCAGGTCTTTCAGCTCGGATTCGCTGAAGTTGGTGGTGTAGAGCTTGACCATGTCCGGCTTCAGCTTGTTCCAGCCAATGGCTGCGTCGAGAGCGGCGTTGGCCTTGGCCTGGTAGGTTTCCAGCAGGGCTTTTTTCGATTCAGGTGCTTTGGTCTGTTCAAAGCGCTGAGCGAACATTTGCTGCACTTGCATGTACACCGGGGTGCCCAATTTGTCAGCGTGCGCCAGGGTCAGGAAAGCTTCGGCACTGGCGTTGTGGCTGGCGGTATCGGCAAAAACAGGGCCGCTGGCGCAAACCAGTGCAACCGCGGTACAGATGGCACGAAGACGAGTCATCGAGTTTCCTTTTCTAGCAGGCGAGGTAAAACCCCAAGGGCGTCCATTCTGCGCCTAAAAAAGTGTGTCGCTCAACCCCAAGCCTTACAGGGCCTGAATTAGAGGGGTTGAACGGTCAAATTCCAGACTGATGGAACCACAACCGACGATCACGGCCTAAACTGCGCTATCAGACCTACAGGAGTGTGCATGATGAGCCGTATCGAAACCGACAGCCTTGGCCAGGTGGAAGTCCCGGATGAAGCCTACTGGGGCGCTCAGACGCAACGCTCGCTGATTAACTTCGCCATCGGCAACGAGCGTATGCCACTGGCGGTGCTGCATGCCCTGGCGCTGATCAAGAAAGCCGCGGCGCGGGTCAACGACCGCAACGGTGACCTGCCCGCCGACATCGCCCGGCTGATTGAACAGGCCGCCGACGAAGTGCTCGACGGCAGCCACGACGACCAGTTCCCGCTGGTGGTCTGGCAGACCGGCAGCGGCACCCAGAGCAACATGAACGTCAACGAAGTGATCGCCGGGCGCGCCAATGAACTGGCTGGTAATGCTCGCGGCGGTAAGGCGCCGGTCCACCCCAACGATCACGTCAATCGCTCTCAGAGCTCCAACGACTGCTTCCCGACCGCCATGCACATTGCCGCCGTTCAGGCAGTGCAACAGCATTTGCTGCCGGCGATCAGCGAACTCTCTGGCGGATTGGCCGAGCTGTCCGCGCGGCATATGAAACTGGTCAAGACCGGCCGGACCCACATGATGGACGCGACGCCGATTACCTTCGGCCAGGAACTCTCGGCGTTCATCGCGCAACTGGATTACGCCGAGCGGGCGATCCGCAGCACGCTGCCGGCGGTGTGTGAACTGGCCCAGGGCGGCACCGCGGTCGGCACCGGGCTGAACTCACCCCACGGTTTTGGCGAAGCCATCGCTGCCGAGCTGGCCGCCCTCTCCGGCCTGCCGTTCGTCACCGCACCGAACAAATTCGCCGCCCTGGCTGGCCATGAACCGCTGACAACACTGTCCGGCGCGCTGAAAACCCTTGCCGTGACCCTGATGAAAATCGCCAACGACCTGCGCCTGCTGGGCTCCGGGCCACGAGCAGGCTTCGCCGAAGTGAAACTGCCTGCCAACGAACCGGGCAGCTCGATCATGCCGGGCAAGGTCAATCCGACTCAGTGCGAAGCGCTATCGATGCTTGCTTGCCAGGTCTTGGGCAACGACGTCGCCATTGGTTTTGCAGCGAGTCAGGGCCATTTGCAATTGAACGTGTTCAAACCGGTGATCATCCACAACCTGCTGCAATCGATCCGCCTGTTGGGCGATGGCTGCAGCAACTTCCAGCAGCATTGCATCGCGGGTCTGGAACCGGATGCAGAGAAAATGGCTGAACACCTGGAACGTGGGTTGATGCTGGTGACCGCGCTGAATCCGCACATTGGTTATGACAAATCGGCGGAGATCGCCAAAAAGGCTTACGCAGAAGGGCTGACCTTGCGTGAGGCGGCGTTGCAACTTGGGTATCTGACGGATGAAGAGTTTGATGCGTGGGTGCGGCCGGAGAATATGCTGGAGGCCGGTGCCAAGGGCTGAGCCCCCTCCCCAACTGATCGTTCCCACGCTCTGCGTGGGAATGCCTCAATGGACGCTCTGCGTCCGCTTCGGCAGGGACGCGGAGCGTCCCGGGATGCATTCCCACGCAGAGCGTGGGAACGATCAACTTAGGCCATCCTCACCCGCCGCGCCTTGAGCCCGGCAATCAACGACGGCCCCAACGCCACCAGCGCCGACCCCAGTACCACCAGCACTGCCCCGCCATAACCCAGACCGTTGATCTGCTCGGCATGCACATAGTCCGGCCATAACCACGCCGCCACGGCCACCGCAGCGAACGTCACCAACGGCGTAATCGCCAGCGTCGCACTGACCCGCGACGCTTCCCAATGGGCCAGAGCCTCGGCAAACGCGCCATAGGCGATCAGGGTGTTCATGCAGCACGCCAGCAGCAGCCAGCCTTGCAGCGGACTCAGTTGCAGCGCTTCCAGCGGATGCACCCACGGCGTCAGCAGCAGCGCGCAGAACAGGTAGATCACCATCATTACCTGGAACGAATGCCACACCGTGAGCAATTGCTTCTGGCCCAAGGCGTAGAAGGTCCAGACCGTGGATGCCAACAGCACCAGCAGCACACCGGCGGTGTAATCGGTCAGCGAGGTGAGCAACTCGGCCAGCCGCTGATTGAAAAACAGCGCGAAGCCGATCAGCAGCACCAACAGGCCAATCCCCTGCCCCACGCTGAACCGTTCCTTGAACACAAACAGACTGGCGATCAGCAACATGATTGGCCCCATCTGCACCACCAGTTGCGCGGTGCCGGGACTGAGCAGGTTCAGGCCCATCAGGTACAGCACGTAGTTGCCCACCAGGCCGAGCACCGCCATCAGCACCAACCAGCCTCCGCGCGGCCCGAGCACTTTGCGGCTCGGCAAGCGCCTGGTCGCCGCCAGGTAAATGAACAGGCACCCGCCGGACACGATCAGGCGAAACCAGGTCACCGTCACCGGGTCCATCACCAGCAGCACTTGCTTGAGTTTGATTGGCAGGATTCCCCACAGCAACGCGGTCACCAAGGCCAGGAACAGACCATAAACCCAGCGACCCGATGAAATGTGCATGGCGAACCCCGAAGCCAAGTGGCGAGAACGGTCATTCTAGGCTTAGCGTCGTTCGGCACACAGGGACAGTTGGGTGTTGGCCGCGAATGAAACTGTGCAGGTCGCACCATTAAATTGGCGCTATGCCGTCGATCGGCTGGCCAGGCGTTGTAAGTGGTTCATGCATAAGCTCATTGAATTCGCCAGCAGGAACATCACTCAGGAGATCGCCATGTACGGCAAACGCGCCCAGGACAATGCCCCCGCCACGCACTTTCGCTGTGACCGGGTGTGTCGTGTGAATGGGGAGTTGTATTTCAGCACTCGGGAAAACACCCTGGAGGGGCCGTTTGAAAACCCGGAGAAATTGGCGCGGGAGGTACAGGCTTACATCGAGCGGATGCTGCTTTTGCGTATGAGCCTATAGACCGTGGCGCCTCCATTCGCGAGCAGGCTCGCTCCCACAGGGATCTGGTGTGCGCCACAGATCCAATGTGGGAGCGAGCCTGCTCGCGAAGGCGATGTAACAATCAATAGAAGTTCTGAGGGTTAACGCACAGCTTCGAACAACCCGGTCGCCCCCATCCCGCCACCCACACACATGGTGACGATGCCGTAACGCAGATTACGCCGTTGCAATTCACGCACAAGGTGCCCGACCTGACGCGAACCGGTCATGCCGAACGGATGGCCGATGGAAATCGAACCGCCGTTGACGTTGTACTTGTCGTTATCGATCTCCAGCCGATTGCGGCTGCACAGGCACTGGGATGCGAAAGCTTCGTTGAGTTCCCACAGATCTATGTCGGCAACCTGCAACCCCTTGGCCTTGAGCAACTTCGGCACCGAGAACACCGGGCCGATGCCCATTTCGTCCGGCTCGCAACCGGCCACGGTGAAACCACGGAAGAACGCCTTCGGCTTCAACCCCAGTTCCAGGGCTTTTTCCAGGCTCATCACCAGCGTCATCGACGCGCCATCGGACAGCTGAGAAGAATTGCCCGCCGTCACCGAACCGTCTTCGGCAAACACCGGTTTCAATCCCGCCAAGCTTTCCAGGGTGGTGTTCGGGCGATTGCAGTCGTCGCGATCGACGATGCCGTCAAGGATCTGCACCTGACCGGTGGCCTTGTCTTCAACGCGATACTTCACCGCCATCGGCACGATTTCATCGTCAAACAATCCAGCGGCCTGAGCCTGCGCGGTACGTTGCTGACTTTGCAGCGCATACAGATCCTGTTCTTCGCGGCTCACGTCGTAACGACGGGCAACGATTTCGGCCGTCTGCCCCATCGGGAAATAGAGGCCTGGCACCTGCTCTTTAAGCAGTGGATTGATCAGGTTGTCGGTGTTGACGCTTTTCATGGTCAGGCTGATGGACTCGACGCCACCGGCGACGATGATGTCGCTGCAACCCGAAGCGATCTGGTTGGCGGCGATGGCGATCGCCTGCAAGCCCGACGAGCAAAAACGGTTGAGGGTCATGCCGGCAGTGCCAGTACCCAGGCGCGACAGCACCGCGACGTTGCGACCGATGTTGAAGCCCTGGCCGCCTTCGTTGGAGCCGGCACCGACGATGCAATCCTCGACGCTGGCCGGGTCAATGCCCGTGCGCGCCAACAGTGCGTTGATGCAGTGAGCCGCCATGTCGTCCGGACGGGTCAGGTTGAACTTGCCGCGAAAGGATTTGGCCAGGCCGGTCCGCACGCTGTCGACGATCACCACTTCACGCATGGCATACCTCATTGTTGTTGTCGGTTGAGAGTGGACCGAGCATAAGTCCACTGCATTACCGACCGCGACAATCATTCACCCCGCGTATGCGTAACCATCGCTCACTACTTTTGCTTTTTCACCTTCCTGTCGTGCTTGTCGGACTTGTCGAAAGCCTCTTCCAGCGCCAGGTTGATGGTGCGCAGGACTTTGACCCGCGCCCAGCGTTTGTCATTGGCTTCCACCAGCGTCCAGAGCGATATCTCGGTACTGGTGCGATCAACCATGTCGCCGACCGCCGCGCGGTAGTCGTCCCATTTATCACGATTGCGCCAGTCATCTTCGGTGATCTTGAAACGTTTGAAGGGGATTTCCTCCCGGGACTGGAAGCGCTCCAGTTGCGTCTGCTTGTCGATGGACAGCCAGAACTTGACCACAATCACCCCAGCCTCGGCGATCTGCTCTTCGAAATCATTGATTTCACTGTAGGCCCGCAACCAGTCCGCCGGCGGGCAGAAGCCTTCGATACGCTCCACCAGCACCCGCCCGTACCACGAACGATCGAACACCGTGAACTTGCCCTTGGCCGGGATGTGCCGCCAAAACCGCCAGAGGTAGGGCTGCGCACGTTCATCTTCGGTGGGCGCGGCAATCGGCACGATGCTGTACTGGCGTGGATCGAGGGCCGCCGCCACCCGGCGGATCGCCCCGCCCTTGCCTGCCGCATCGTTGCCTTCGAATACCGCCACCAGTGCGTGCCGACGCATGCGTTTGTCGCGCATCAGGCCTGAGAATCGCGCCTGCTCGGTAATCAGTTGTTCTTCGTAATCGTCCTTGTCCAGACGCTGGGTCAAATCCAGGCTATCGAGCAGGTTGAGCTGATCGACACTGATGGGCAACGGCGCAGCATTGACCTTGTCGGGATGGACCTTGGGTCGCTTCAGGGCATTTTGCAGACCTTCGAGCAGGATCTTGCCCACTGCCAGACTGCGGTAATGAGCGTCCACCCCTTCGATCACATGCCAAGGCGCGTAGTCGCGGCTGGTACGGCGCAACACGCGTTCGCCGTACTTCACGAATTTGTCGTAGGTTTGCGATTGTTGCCAGTCCAGCGGACTGATGCGCCAGCTGTGCAGCGGGTCATCCGCCAGGGCCTTGAGCCGCGCCTTCATTTGCTTTTTGGAGAGGTGGAACCAGAACTTGAAGATCAGCGCGCCTTCGTCGCAGAGCATTTTTTCAAAGCGCTCGGACTGATTGATCGCCTGATCCAGCACCGGGTCCTTGAACAAGCCATGAACCCGGCCTTGCAGCATCTGGCTGTACCAGTTGCCGAAGAAAATCCCCATGCGGCCCTTGGCCGGGAGCATCCGCCAGTAGCGCCATGCCGGTGGCCGCGCCAGCTCTTCGTCGGTCTGTTGATCGAACGTGCGGACCTCGATCAAGCGTGGGTCCATCCATTCGTTAAGCAACTTGACCGTCTCGCCCTTGCCGGCGCCTTCGATGCCATTGATCAGAACAATCACCGGAAAACGGCGTTGCTGGTGAAGTTCGAATTGCGCTTCGAGCAAGGCTTCACGCAGGGCCGGCACTTCGGCGTCGTAGGTTTCTTTGTCGATGGCGTGACCGATTTCGGCGGATTCGAACATGGGACGGCCTCCTTCCAGGATTGAGCAAGACTAACGGATTGGGCAGGTGGACGACGGGGAAATTCCCCATGCTGTTGCACCGTTCTTTGTAGGAGCATGGCTTGCCAGCGAAGGCGCACTCGAGGACGCCTTCGCTGGCAAGCCATGCTCCTACGAAAAGCGGTTCGAGTCCGCACCATCATCACCGCCCGATAATCGGCGATCGGCTAGAATGGCCGCCTTGTCGTTGCCGAGCCTGCCATGAAACCTGTATTGCCCCACGCCCAGCTCGACTGGGACGACCAAGGGCTCCCGCGCTCGCGGGTGTTCGATGATGTGTATTTTTCCGATCTGTCAGGGCTGGACGAAACCCGCTACGTCTTCCTCGAACAGAACGCGCTGCGTGAACGTTTTGCTGCATTGCCGGTGGGCGGGCTGCTGGTGATTGGCGAGACCGGTTTCGGTACCGGGTTGAATTTTCTGTGCGCCTGGCAGTTGTTCGAGCAGCATGCGGTGACCGGAGCGCGACTGCATTTTGTCAGTGTCGAAAAGTACCCGTTGAGCCAGGCCGATCTGCAGCGTGCTTTGGCCCTGTGGCCGGAGCTCAAGCCGTTTGCCGATCAGTTACTCGCGCAGTACGTGGCGATCCATCAAGGCTTCCAGCGGCTGGTGCTGGATAACGGCCGTGTCACGCTGACCTTGTTGATCGGCGATGCACTGGAGCAGTTGCCGCAACTGGACGCGCAAATCGATGCCTGGTTTCTCGACGGTTTTGCCCCGGCGAAAAACCCCGACATGTGGACCGCCGAACTGTTTGCCGAACTGGCGCGTCTGGCGGCACCCGGCTCGACCATCAGCACCTTCACCAGCACCGGTTGGGTGCGCCGCCTGCTGAATGCGGCGGGCTTCAAGATGAAGCGTACGCCCGGCATTGGCCACAAATGGGAAATCCTGCGCGGCGTGTTTCTCGGCTGGCCTGAAGAAGTCCCGGCGCCCGCCGCGGCCAAACCATGGTTTGCGCGCCCAACGCCAATGACCGGCGAACGTCGAGCCCTGGTGATCGGTGCCGGCCTGGCCGGTTGCGCCAGCGCCGCCAGCCTGGCTGCGCGGGGCTGGCAAGTGAGTCTGCTGGAGCGTCACGACGCGCTGGCACAGGAAGCCTCGGGCAATCCTCAGGGCGTGCTGTACCTCAAGCTTTCGGCCCACGGCACGGCGTTGTCGCAATTGATTGTCAGTGGTTTCGGTCACACCCGGCGCTTGCTTGAACAGTTGCAACGGGGCGTCGACTGGGACGATTGCGGGGTCTTGCAACTGGCCTTCAACGCCAAGGAAGCGGAGCGTCAGGCGCAATTGGCCGTTGCCTTTGCGCCTGACCTGGTGCACTTGCTCGATCAACCGCAAGCCGAGGCCCAGGCCGGCATCGCCCTTGAGCACGGCGGATTATTTTTCCCGGAAGGCGGCTGGGTTCATCCACCAGCGTTGTGCCATTGGCAGGCGTCCTCAGTGAACATCCAGTGGTTGCCCCATCGCGATGTACTGGAACTGCGCAAGGTTGATGATCAGTGGCAGGCCTGGGACGGTGATGATTTGCTGACCAGTGCCCCCGTGGTGATCCTGGCCGGCGCCGCCGAGATCAAGCGTTTTCCTCAAAGCGCCGAGCTGCCCCTCAAACGCATTCGTGGCCAGATCACCCGACTGGCGCAAACACTTGAAAGCAAGAGCCTGGCCACCGTCGTCTGCGCCGAAGGCTATGTGGCGCCGGCTCGACTGGGCGAACACACCCTCGGCGCCAGCTTCGACTTCAAGAGCGATGACCTGACCCCGACCCTCGCCGAACACCTCGGCAACCTGGCCTTGCTCGAGGAAATCTCCCCCGACCTGGCCACTCGACTGCATGCTCAAGAACTGGACCCGCAGCAGCTTGAAGGACGCGCCGCGTTCCGCTGCACCAGCCCGGACTACCTGCCGATCGTCGGCCCGTTGGCCGAGCAAGCAGCATTCGCCGACGCCTACGCCGTACTGAGCAAGGACGCCCGGCAAGTACCGGACACGCCCTGCCCCTGGCTTGAGGGTTTTTACGTCAACAGCGGCCACGGTTCTCGCGGTCTGATCACCGCGCCACTGTCGGGTGAATTACTCGCGGCGTGGATCGAGAACGAACCTCTGCCCCTGCCCAGGGCAGTCGCCGAGGCCTGTCATCCCAACCGTTTTGCCGTGCGCCAATTGATCCGCGGAAAAGTCTGACGGTTCGCCTTATAACTTATCGGTCTAAAACTCCGGGGATTCAGCCGGGTCAGTTTCTGAGTACCCGCCGTTTTTGGCGCGTATTGATTGACCCTCCCCAACGGAAAAACCGGTAAGGAATTTATGTGCGGATTAGCTGGCGAGTTACGCTTTGATCATCAACCTGCGGACCTCGCGGCCGTTGAACGAATCACCCATCACCTGGCCCCTCGCGGCCCGGATGCATGGGGCTTTCACAGCCAGGGGCCGATTGCCCTTGGCCATCGTCGCCTGAAAATCATGGACCTGTCGGACGGCTCGGCGCAGCCGATGGTCGACAATCAACTGGGCCTGTCCCTGGCCTTCAACGGCGCGATCTACAACTTCCCGGAACTGCGCACCGAGCTTGAAAGCCTCGGTTATGCCTTCTATTCCGGTGGTGACACCGAAGTGCTGCTCAAGGGCTATCACGCCTGGGGCGAAGCGCTGCTGCCCAAGCTCAATGGCATGTTCGCCTTCGCCATCTGGGAGCGCGACGCCAAACGCCTGTTCATCGCCCGCGACCGTCTCGGCGTGAAGCCGCTGTACCTGTCTCGCACCGGTCAGCGTCTGCGCTTTGCCTCGGCACTGCCGGCGCTGCTCAAAGGCGGCGACATCAACCCGATCCTCGATCCGGTGGCACTCAATCATTATCTGAATTTCCACGCCGTGGTCCCGGCGCCGCGCACCTTGCTGGCCGGCATCGAAAAACTGCCGCCGGCCACCTGGATGCGCATCGAAGCGGACGGCACCACCGAGCAGAAAACCTGGTGGACCCTGCCCTACGGCCCACACGCCGACGAGATGAATCTGACACTCGAAGACTGGCGCGACCGTGTACTCGACAGCACCCGTGACGCGGTGGCGATCCGTCAACGTGCGGCGGTCGACGTCGGTGTTCTGCTTTCGGGCGGTGTCGATTCGAGCATGCTGGTCGGTCTGTTGCGTGAAGTCGGTGTTGAAAACCTGTCGACCTTCTCCATCGGTTTCCAGGATGCCGGCGGCGAGCGCGGCGACGAGTTCCAGTATTCGAACCTGATCGCCAAGCACTACGGCACGCAGCATCACCAACTGCGCATTGACGAAAAAGAGATCATCGAGCAACTGCCCGCCGCGTTCCGCGCCATGAGCGAACCGATGGTCAGTCATGACTGCATTGCTTTCTATCTGCTGTCCCGTGAAGTGGCCAAGCATTGCAAGGTGGTGCAAAGCGGCCAGGGTGCCGACGAGTTGTTCGCCGGTTATCACTGGTATCCACAAGTCGACGGTGCCGCCGATCCGTACGCGGCCTATCGCGATGCGTTTTTCGACCGTAGCTACGACGACTACGCCGCCACTGTGCAGCCGAAATGGCTGACAGCGAATGACGCCGCTGGTGACTTCGTCAAAGAACATTTCGCGCAGCCCGGCGCCGATGCAGCGGTGGACAAAGCCCTGCGTCTGGACAGCACGATCATGCTGGTGGACGACCCGGTCAAACGCGTCGACAACATGACCATGGCCTGGGGCCTGGAAGCGCGCACGCCGTTTCTCGACTATCGCCTGGTGGAACTGTCGGCTCGCGTGCCGGGCAAATTCAAACTGCCAGATGGCGGCAAACAAGTCTTGAAAGAAGCCGCGCGGCTGGTCATTCCGAGTGAAGTGATCGACCGCAAGAAAGGTTACTTCCCGGTCCCCGGTCTGAAGCATTTGCAGGGCGATACGCTGAACTGGGTGCGCGAGCTGCTGCTTGATCCGAGTCAGGATCGCGGCCTGTTCAAGCCCGAGATGCTCGACCGCCTGCTGACCGATCCGCAAGGCCAGTTGACTCCGTTGCGCGGCTCCAAGCTGTGGCAATTGGCAGCCCTGAACCTGTGGCTCAGTGAACAAGGAATCTGATCGATGAAACCCCACGCCACGGCCTACAGCCAGCGCTTGTTGCGCGGTCAGGCGCCCTCGTACGAACGCTTGCAGGCGCGTCTGGCCGAAGACGGCAGCGAATTGGGCGCCGCACCGATCGCCGTGCATTGCGGTTGGGGCCGGTTACTGATCGGCCATACCTTTCCGAACGCGGCGAGCCTGGCCCAAGAGCTGCTCAACGAGCAAACCGGTGAACGCGACATCGCCCTGTACGTGGCTGCGCCTCAGCAAGTGCTGGGGTTGGAGCCGGCCCAATTGTTTCTCGACCCGTCCGACACCTTGCGCTTGTGGTTCAGTGACTACCGCCAGTCCACTCGTGTGTTTCGCGGCTTTCGCATCCGCAGGGCCCAGGGCGACGCAGACTGGCAGGCGATTAATCAGCTGTATCAGTTGCGCGGCATGCTGCCAGTTGACGCGAGTTTGCTGACCCCGCGCCATCAGGGTGGGCCCGTCTATTGGCTGGCCGAAGATGAGGACAGCGGCGCGATCATCGGCAGCGTCATGGGCCTCAATCATCACAAGGCTTTCAACGATCCAGAGAACGGCAGTAGCTTGTGGTGCCTGGCGGTTGATCCGCAATGCTCGCGACCGGGTGTCGGTGAAGTGCTGGTGCGGCACTTGATCGAGCACTTCATGAGCCGTGGGCTGAGTTACCTGGACCTGTCAGTGCTGCACGACAACCGCCAGGCGAAAAGTCTTTACGCCAAGCTCGGGTTTCGCAACCTGTCGACCTTCGCGATCAAGCGCAAAAACTGCATCAATCAGCCGTTGTTTCTTGGCCCGGGTCCCGAAGCCGAGTTCAATCCTTATGCACGGATCATCGTCGAGGAAGCTCACCGCCGCGGCATCGAAGTGCAAGTCGATGACGCCGATGCCGGCCTGTTCACATTGATCCATGGCAGTCGCCGCGTACGTTGCCGTGAATCCCTCAGCGATCTGACTAGCGCCATCAGCATGACGTTGTGCCAGGACAAAAGCCTGACGCACAAAGTGCTCAAGGCCGTGGGTTTAAACCTGCCGGCGCAGCAACTGGCCGGCAATGCCGATGACAATCTGGCCTTTCTCGACGAGCACGAACGAGTGGTGGTCAAGCCACTGGATGGCGAACAGGGCCAAGGCGTCGCGGTGGATTTACGGACCATCGAAGAGGTCCAGCAAGCCATCGAATCCGCCCGCCAGTTCGACAGTCGAGTGCTGTTGGAGAGCTTCCACGAAGGCCTCGACTTGCGGATTCTGGTGATCGGTTTTGAGGTGGTCGCAGCCGCGATTCGCCGGCCTGCCGAGGTGGTGGGCGATGGTCAGCATTCCATCGGTGCGCTAATCGAAGCCCAGAGCCGGCGTCGTCAAGCGGCTACCAGCGGCGAAAGCAAAATCCCTCTGGACCATGAGACCGAGCGCACCTTGCACGCGGCGGGTTATGACTACAGCAGCATTCTGCCGGCCGGTGAGCATCTGTTCGTACGGCGTACGGCGAATCTTCATACCGGCGGCATTCTCGAGGATGTCACGGCGATCCTGCACCCGACGTTGGTGGATGCAGCGGTGCGTGCGGCACGTGCGCTGGATATTCCGATGGTCGGGCTCGACCTGATAGTGCCGGCCGCCGATCAACCGGACTATGTATTTATCGAAGCCAATGAGCGCGCCGGACTGGCCAACCATGAACCGCAGCCAACGGCCGAGCGGTTTGTGGATTTGTTGTTTGCGCATAGTCAGCCGGCGGTCTAACGCTCCCCCCTCACGATCGTTCCCACGCTCTGCGTGGGAATGCAGCCAGGGACGCTCTGCGTCCCAAAAAGCGGACGCGGAGCGTCCGGTGAGGCATTCCCACGCAGAGCGTGGGAACGATCAGCGCTTAACTCATCAGGAGTTTCCATGACCAGCAAAATTCCCGAACCGGATCTGATCTATCTGCAAAAAGTCCTGCTGGAAATGCTCGCCATTCCCAGCCCGACCGGGTTCACCGACACCATCGTGCGCTATGTCGCCGAGCGGCTTGAAGAGCTGGGCATTCCCTTTGAAATGACCCGCCGCGGCACCATCCGCGCCACCCTCAAGGGCAAGAAAAACAGCCCCGACCGTGCGGTCTCCGCCCACCTCGACACCATCGGCGCGGCGGTTCGCGCGATCAAGGACAACGGTCGTCTGACCCTGGCCCCCGTCGGTTGCTGGTCCAGCCGTTTTGCCGAGGGCAGCCGGGTCAGCCTATTTACCGACAACGGCGTGATCCGTGGCAGCGTGCTGCCGCTAATGGCTTCCGGGCATGCATTCAATACCGCCGTAGATGAAATGCCGATCAGTTGGGATCACATCGAACTGCGCCTGGATGCTTATTGCGCCACCCGTGCCGATTGCGACTCTCTGGGGATAAGCGTCGGCGATTTCGTCGCCTTCGACCCGTTGCCGGAGTTCACCGAAAGCGGCCACATCAGCGCTCGACATCTCGACGACAAGGCCGGTGTTGCAGCCTTATTGGCGGCATTGAAAGCGATCGTCGACAGCGGCGAAGAGCTGATGATCGACTGCCATCCGCTGTTCACCATTACCGAGGAAACCGGCAGCGGCGCCGCGGCGGCATTACCTTGGGACGTCAGCGAATTCGTCGGCATCGACATTGCCCCGGTCGCGCCGGGTCAGCACTCCAGCGAACATGCCGTGAGCGTGGCGATGCAGGATTCCGGCGGACCTTATGACTATCACCTGTCACGGCATCTGCTGCGCCTGGCTAGTGACAATGAATTGCCGGCGCGTCGAGACCTGTTCCGTTACTACTTCAGCGATGCCCATTCGGCGGTCACTGCCGGGCACGACATTCGCACCGCCCTGCTCGCCTTCGGCTGCGACGCCACTCACGGCTACGAACGCACCCACATCGACAGCCTCGCCGCCCTCAGCCGCCTGCTCGGCGCCTACATCCTCAGTCCACCGGTGTTTGCCAGCGATGCACAACCGGCCAAAGGTTCACTGGACCGGTTCAGTCATCAAATCGAACATGAGACGCAGATGGAAAGCGATACGCGGGTGCCGTCGGTGGATAGTTTGGTGGGGCAGCGTTCAGACAACTGAGTTTTCGATCGTTCCCACGCTCCGCGTGGGAATGCAGCCCGGGACGCTCCGCGTCCCTTTCGAGAGCTGGAACGCGGAGCGTCCCTGGAGGCATTCCCACGCAGAGCGCTCATCGTTCTACACAACTCTCGATGAGCGCACGCTGGGCGTCTAATGCGATAACAAACTCACGTATTCGTTGCATCCCTATCCACATGGCCTTGGGGCCGGGAGGTCCGTCATTTTTACGCCCCAAGTAGCCTCCCAGGCTCGTGACCAGTAAAACCATTTCTCCTAAAGAAGGGGGCGCAGTGGGCGGTTGGCACCGTTTGACCACGATATAGGCTGCTTTCCACTCCGAAGCCTCAAACACCATCTCGCAGCTTAGATCGGGACAAGCACGTCCCAGCATCAGGCTGTACAGCACACGCCAGGTCGTGATCAGGTACAAACCAATGCAGGGCAACAACCGTTCCTCGGTCTCCAGCTGCAATCGACTGACCTGACAACCATTCTTCAGCACATTGAAAAACACTTCGATAGACCAGCGTACCCCGTACCACTCAACCACGGTGCTCGCCTGCTCCAGGCTAGTGACCGGCAGACTGGTCAGCAGCAGCCACTCCAGAGGTTCAACACCGTCTATGGCGTTTTCTTCACGGGCCAACACAGCATTGATCGAGACGCTGGGCAATTTATAACCCGGCCTGTCGGGGGCACGCAGGGTCACGGTTGCCGCGCGCAAGGTGACATCAGCCAGTCGGGCGGGGCGCTGGGGACGAGCTTTGACTTCAACCTTGAGTGTTCCCAAGGACGGTGCCTGATCCAGTGCCGACCACAACTTCCCGTTGTCAGCCCCCAGCAAGCGCCTGTCTTGAGCCGCCCGCACGATCCATTGGGCCTGCGTGTCTGGAGCGAATTGCTGATAATCAACAAACCATTCGTACAGATCACCCTCAGCATCGGCGAGGTTGACCACCAGGGTCTGCGGTAGCTGCCCCTGAATCGCGCAACTGGTTTGATAACTGTCAATCCAGCGCTGACTCTCTTTCTCATCAATCCCTTTATCTCGGCGCTCATGGCGGGGGCTCGGTTTATCGCGGCTCCACCACTGAGCATCGACGACGCCCAGACAAATACGTTCGGGGGTAAAGGCAATGGTTGGGTGCAGACGTCGAGAAAACTTCTTCTGCGCCTTGATCGTGCCCATCCCTTTGGGACCGAGATTGACCCATTTGTCCATCTCGGTCGTGTCTTGCGCCAACAGCACCACGGGACTGCTTTGCATCCGTTGCAGGGTCGCGTCCTGATGGGGCCGCAACACCTTCTGGAACGTGACTTTCTCATTATCAAGAAATCGATAGGCCGCCGTGGTTTCTGCCAGCCCTCGACAAGCGGTCGGGATGCTGTTGCCGGGATGATCGGCTAGGCGTCCTAAAAAGCTGGCGAGCCTGGCATTTAAACGGCCATCACCCAAGTCGGCGGTTTTCATTTCGTCCTGTGCCCAATTCAATCTTCGTTCTCCATTTCTTCGAGTTTCAAAAATACTTGAAAACAGAGTTATGTAGAACGATGAGCGCAGAGCGTGGGAACGATCACTAACACGTGAGACCGAGGCTAGCCGCAACCTCCCATTCGCCGTAGCATCGCGACATTGTTTAGCCGAGGTGCCCATGCTGATTCCCCACGACCAACTTGAAGTCGACACCCTCACCCGCCTGATCGAGGATTTCGTAACCCGTGACGGTACGGACAACGGTGATGACACGCCGCTGGAAACCCGTGTTCTGCGTGTTCGCCAGGCATTGACCAAGGGCCAGGCGCTGATTGTCTTCGATCCGGACAGCGAGCAATGCCAGTTGATGCTCAAGCATGATGTGCCCAAGCACCTGTTCGACTGAGGCCTTCAGCGCCCTTTGTTTTTTGCCCGTTTGAGCTGGATGCGGTCGTAGACCTCGGCACGGTGCACGTTGACGTTCGGCGGCGCTTCGACGCCGAAGCGCACAGTGTTGCCGTTGACGGCGACAATGCGCACGGAAATGTCGTCTCCGATGGAAATCAATTCGCCCACAACGCGACTGAGTACAAGCATGACATTCATCCTTCAGGGTTATCGGACCCTGAAGATGCCCCGCGTGCAGCGGCTCTTCAATGCGCTGACAGACAATCAGTCCCGCCCTACAGCACAGGACGAACGCCTCCTAAGGAAACGTCTGACAAATCCTTTGAATGAAGGACCGATCCTTCAGGCAGCGGAGAATCGTGGGCCGAAAAGGATGACGCTCGCCCCGATTACACACAACGCCACGCCGATCCAGTCCGAGCCCAGCGGACGAATCCGCTCGACCACCGCCAGCCATCCAATCGACGCGATGATGTAGATGCCACCGTAAGCGGCGTAGGCGCGACCGGCGTAGGTCGCTTCGATGCGGGTCAGCAGCAGCGCGAACAAGGTCAGGCTGAGCAGAGCCGGCACAACCCACCAGGCGCTTTTGCCCTGGCGTAGCCACATCCAGAAGGCAAAGCATCCGGCGATTTCAAACAGCGCGGCAAGGAAAAACCACAGGTAATTGAGCATGCAAACGTCTCGCGAGGATGGCCGATTGCGGCCACCCTAACGACGGTGGTGTGCACGGGCAAGCTCAGCCTGCGGTTTGTTTGGCCTTGGCGCGCATTTTGTCGGCCATGACGGTCATTTCGTCGTAGAGCAATTGCGGGTTCTTCTGCTTGAGTGCCCAGGCCATACGGCCCTGTTCGTGCGGCAGAATCATGAATTCGCCGGCCGCGATGTGCTGGTAGATGTAATCGGCAATGTCGGCAGCGGTGATCGGCGAGCTTTCCAGCAACTTGCCGACCTGGGCTTTCATGGCCGGCGTCGGGCCACGGAAGGAGTCCAGCAGGTTGGTCTGGAAGAACGACGGACACACCACATGCACGCCGATTTCCTGCTGCGCCAGTTCGACCAGCAGACTTTCGGACAACGCCACCACGCCAGCCTTGGCGACGTTGTAGTTGCTCATGGCCGGGCCTTGCATCAGGGCTGCCATCGACGCGATGTTGATGATCTTGCCTTTGCTTTTTTCCAGCAGCGGCAGGAAGGCCTTGCAGCCCTTGACCACGCCCATCAGGTTGATCGCGATTTGCCAGTCCCAGTCCTCCAGGGACAGCTCACTGAAGAACCCGCCCGAGGCAACACCGGCGTTATTGACGATGACATCGATGCCACCGAGTTTCTCTTCGCAAGCTTGGGCGAAGGCGGTCAGCTGGCTGTAATCGCGCACGTCACAACGCTGGATAAAACCATCACCACCGGCGTCACGCACCAGCTTCAGGGTTTCCTGCAGACCGGGTTCGCTGACATCCGACAAGGCCAGCTGCCAGCCTTCACGCGCCCAGCGCAGCGCGATTTCGCGACCTAAGCCCGAGCCCGCGCCAGTGATCATCATGCGATTTTGCATAGCAAACAGCCTTGTAGTTCCGGGGAAGATGCATCGAGTGTAGCGAAGGACAATGCCCGACCCACGCTCCATCAGATTGCTGAATGGCCCGAGCAAACCGCGGGAGCGCCTGAACCAACTAGAGTATTAAAAAACGAAATAAGCCTTTCTTCGAAAAACATTAAAAAAACTTGGAATTTTCCTTCATACGCGACAGTCGGATTTTGTAAGCAGCCTGGTTTTATAGCATCCCGGCTGACACTTAAACGCCAGGTAATCCAGAACACTTCCAACAAGGAAATAGACATGGGCACAATTCTTATCGTAATCCTGATCCTCTTGCTGATTGGTGGTTTGCCGGTGTTCCCGCACTCCAGAAGTTGGGGTTATGGCCCGTCGGGTATCATCGGCGTCGTGTTGGTGGTGCTGTTGATCCTGCTGTTGCTCGGCAAGATATAAAGGTTTTAGCAGGCAAAAAAAGAGGCCCTTTTTGAAGGGCCTCTTTTTTATTGCGTCAAATTTTTAGTCCGGCTTGCCGTCAACCACACCCGCAGTATTGTCCAGCAGGCTCTTGGTCGCCGTCTGCAGGAACGCTTCGAGCTTGAGCTTGAGCTCAGCGGTACGCGGCGCATCCGGAACGATCTCGGCGTGAGGCTTGGCGCCCAGTTCGTACTGGTACATCTTCGGCGCCATTGCCTTATCCTGGGGCAAAACCAGAACCTGGTCAGCCGTGACGATGGCGGTGGTCTGCTCGCTACCCGATGGCTTGATCACGCCAAAACCAGTGTCGCCTTCAGGCAGGTTAAGCAGGTCGCGCCCCCAGCACTGATGACGCACTTCGCCGCCAATACGGCCCATGATGGTCGGCACGATGTCGATCTGCGTGCCCACGGTGTGGTCACGCTGGCCGAACTTTTCCTGGATGCCCGGTGCGATCATCAGCATCGGCACGTTGAAGCGGCCCAGGTCCATTTCGGTGATCTGACGCTCGTTGCCAAAACCGTGGTCGCCGACGATCACAAACAGGGTTTCCTTGAAATACGGCTCCTTGCGGGCTTTTTCAAAGAACTGGCCCAACGCCCAGTCCGCGTAGCGCATGGCAGTCAAATGCTCGTTCAGGCTACCCCGATCGGTCACGCGCTCGACCGGCAATGGCGTCGGCAAGGCGTATGGCGTGTGGTTGGAGAGGGTTTGCAGCAACGCATAGAACGGCTTGCCGTTTTCCCGCGCCTTGAGCTCAGTCAGACCTCGGTCGAACATGTCCTGGTCGGACACGCCCCAGGTCGGATCGGAGAACACCGGATTCACAAAGTCGTTACGACCAATGAAGTTGGTCATGCCCTGGTTGCTGAAGAAACCCGACTGGTTATCCCAGGCGAAGTCGCCGTTATAGACATAGACATCACCGTAGTCACGGGCGCTGAGCAATTGCGGCAGGCCGGACAACTTGTGGCTGCCTTCCGGCGTCTGCATCAGGTATTCGAAGCCCGGCAAGTTCGGGAAGCACGCCATGGTGGCGAACATACCCTGGTGGGTATGGGTCCCGTTGGAGAAGAAGCGGTCGAACATCAGGCCCTCCTTCGACAGTTTGTCGAGGTACGGCGTGATGTTGCCCGGTGCGCCCAAGGCACCCACCGAGTGACCGGCCATGCTTTCCATCAGGATGACGACGACGTTCTTGATCGGCAGGGTCTTGTCGGCCGGCGGCGTGTAATCGCGACGCACTGCTGCGGTTTCGGTATCCACCAGTTTGTCGTCCGCCATCACCAGCATGTCACGCACCACTTTCTGCGCTTCAGGCTGTGGCAGGGTGGCCTTCCAGATGTTGTCGCGATCTTCGGACATCCGGCTCTTGGCCGCTGCGACCAAAGACAATGTGCCGTTGAGGCCCAACTGGTTGGCGAAGTTCGAGTCGGTGGTGTAGACGTCACCCCAACGCAGTGGCGGGCCCTGACGCAGCGTGCCACGAGCGGCCACCACGCAGACCAGCAGGCAGACGACGAACACCGCGATGCGCGCATACCACGGGGCGATCTGGCGCGTGCCGATGCTGCCGCCGCTGAATGGACCACGAGGACGGGTGGCGCGGTCGGCGCCCTTGAACGCCAGGGTCAGGATCAACGTGCCCACGGCCCAGGCCAGCAGGTAGCGAACCACCGGGAAACCATACCAGAGCATGCTCATTACGGTTTTCGGGTCTTCCTTCACATACTGGAAGACCAGGCCGTTGAGGCGCTGGTGGAACTCGCGGTAGAAATCCATCTCCATCAGGCCGAGGAACAGCGCGATGCTCGAGGCAATGGTCAGCCAGAAACGGAAGAACCCGCGTGCGGCCATCGCTCGGGCGCTGAACAGCGCCAGCAACAACGGAATACTGAGATAGACCACCAGACGCAGGTCGAAACGCAAACCGTTGGAGAACGCTTCGAGAAAGGTCGAGGCCGGTGTGTCGAGGATCATCTCGCGGTTGTAAACCAGCAGCGCAACGCGCAGCAGGCTGAACATGACCATCATGACCAGGGCACACAGCAGCGTGTAGGCCAGATGCGATTTGACGGTCGGTTGCAGCAGGCGACTAGAAGCTCGCTGCTGACTCAGGGCGTCCGGGTTTGCCATGTCGTTTTAGGACCCATTGGAAGTTGAAGTTTCAAAAATACAGCGGCGCCCTGCCCTCTGTTGGCCAGTTCTCGGCCCCGGGGCTTGCGCGGTGCGCAAATGTTGCACGATCAACCGCGGCATTGCCATTGATTACTGCCCGGCATGTTTGGCGCGGGCGAATTGTCTTGGAGACTTTGTGAAAATTTCGTGCAACGCGATATCCGGAAACACAATAAAGGCCCCAGATCCTGATGCCTGTTAGTTCGGGGGTATGTCCGGTTCTGTTGTGACGGCGGCTCTTTGGTCGGGGGCATATCCGTTTCTTCGGTAACGGCCGCTGGCGGTTTCGCTTTTACAGCGAGTCACTTTCGAAAAGCGCGAAAGTAACCAAAGCGCTTTTGCCCCTTTCGTTCGGCCCTTCGCCTAGGCTCAGGGTGCCCGCGCTCCGGTCCTGCTCCGTGGGCCCGCCGCGATCGGCCATCCATGGCCGTGCGCGGCTAACCCGGCATCCATGCCGGGTTGCCCACTGCGCAGAACCTCCACTCGGCCTCTCGAGGGGGCGTACACCGCCAAAGCGAGGCGGCCTACCGGCCGGCCTGGCTTCAAGTGAACGCATTTCCCTGTAGGAGCTGTCGAGCGAAGCGAGGCTGCGATCTTTTGATCTTGCCGTTGCTGTTGCTGTTGCTGTTGCTGTTGCTGTTGCTTTAGCTGTAGATCCGCCGCCCCTTTCCCAGAGGCCGAATGCAGGCGTTGCGCAGGGGGCACCGCGGCAAGGATGCCGCGGTAGCCGCCCCCGGCCATGGATGGCCGATGGCGGCGGGCCCCCGGAGCAATGCCGGAGTGAGGGCATGCCGAGCCAAAGCGAGGCACCGAATGGCGGGGCAAGAGCCCTTGATTACTTGGGGCTTTTCCAAGTGACTCACTGTAAAAGCGAAACCGCCAGTCGCCATGACCGCAGAAACGGATATGCCCCCAATCAAATAACCCGCCATACCCAATAAAAAACGCCCCGAACCAGTCAGGGCGTTTTATCAAAAGAGCAATTACTTCTCAGCGCGTTCTTTCAGGGCTTTCAAGGTATTGAACGGCGCATCGACCACAAACTTGTTGGCCACCATCGACGGTATGCTACCGCCCGGCTCGGTGTGCACCTGATAGGTCACTTCAATCTGGTCACCCTTGGGCACGAACTTCCAGAAACCGTCGACCTTGGTCACCCGCACAAAGCCTTTTTCCTCAGGAATGTACTTCGGCACACCTTCGAGCTTACGGGTAAGACTGCCATCGGCACCCTCGACGGTGATCACATGCAGCACCGAGTCACGCTCGGTGACCGGCCAAGGGGTATTGAACTGGGTGTAAGTCCAGCTCTGATCACCTTCATGTTTGAGCAACTTCTGGGTCTTGCATTCGTGAATCCAGGCGCAGGCCCCTGGCACGTCTTCCTGCAATGCGCGCAGTTTGGCCAAGGTGGTCTTCATTAGCGTGACACCACGGTAGGCCTTGTAATCGGAACCGGCCACCTCACTCAAGGAGACCTTGATACCGTCCTGTTCCTTGGCGACTTTCCAGTCTTCGGCGTGGGCGGCCGTGGTGGCGAGCATTACCGTCAAACCACACAACACAGCCATACGATGCAGCGAACCCATAATCTTATTCCTTATTGTTGAAGTTCCGTTCGTTGGACACATCACGCCGCCGTCATTTGCTCCCACCAACCCAGCAATTTGATCGCTTCGTCACTGCTGTTTCCGCAGACTTCGATGTCGGCTTCGAACGCCGAACACACTGCAGGACGTTCCGGTTTGCCGAAAATACCGCAAAGGTTTTCGGCAGAGAGTTGTATGCAACGTTCTCCGGCGGCTTTGCCCTTGGGCATGCCGGGAATCGGTGAACTGATGGAAGGGGCAATGCAACAGGCGCCACAGCCTTCACGGCATTTCATGACGACGAGCTCCTCGCGACGGGCGATGTGTTAATGGACGTGGCACAGAGTAACCGCTAAAACGCTTGTTTAAAATTGCCTGGACCCGGGTTTTTTCGCTCAAACGAGCGTGACTGACCAGTCTCCGACAAAGCGTCTGGCCAGCGGGTCACAGATGGGAAGGAATTACCGCTTGAACTCGAATTCCAGCGCTGCGCCTTCGACTTCACGGCGCTCTTCGTTGCGCAGTTGCAACTGCATTTCGTTGCTGATCAACCGTCCGTTGAGCTGAAACGGCGTGCTCTTGTCACCGAACATTTGTGGCAACACAGCGTCGTGCCGGGGCAATGGGACCGTACCGATCGGTTTTAGCTCCTCGGCCATGTCCTGAGGCAGGCTCAAATCCAGGTCGACCGAAGGAAGTTTGGTTTTCACGACCTCACTGGCGGGTTTGGACTTGGAGGCAATCGGCGGTCGTTTTTTCACCGCTGCCGCTTTCTTTTTGACCGGCGCGGCTTTTTTGGCAGGAGCCGGTTTTTTCGATGTGGCGCTGGCTGCCGGCTTTTCCTGAACGGAAGCCGCCATGACGCCTTCGGCCTGGAAGGTTATCAGCAGGCAGATCGAAAGCCAGACGGCAGGGAAAATCGATTTCATGGACCCAACGGCGCAAACGGCAGGAGGCCATATGCTCGCCTGTTGCAGGCAACATGACAAGCACGGACAGGCATAACCTGCCCGCCCCGTTACAGGCCGCCAGCCATCTCCTGACAGAGCTGGGTGGCGAGCATGCCCAGGGTCATCAATGCACGTTCGGCTTCACGGTTCCAGGGTGTGCCGCAGTTCAGCCGTATGCAGTGGTTGAACTGCTCGGTGTTACTGAAAATCAGCCCCGGCGCGATACTGATGCCCTGCTGCAACGCACGAACGTGCAGCTCTTGCGTGTTGACCCGCCCCGGCAGGCTGACCCACAAAATGAAGCCGCCGGTCGGCCGGGTCATCTGCGTGCCTTCCGGGAAGTATTGCTGCACCGCCAGCTGGAAAGCGCTGAGGTTCTTGCGGTACTCCTGACGGATGTAGCGCAAATGCCGGTCGTAACCACCGTTCTCCAGATAGGCCGCAATGCCCATTTGCGTGACGCTGCAGGCCGAATGGGTACTGAAGGTCTGCAAACGCTGGATTTCCTGCTGGTACTTGCCGGCAATCATCCAGCCAATCCGCACGCCCGGCGACAGGGTTTTGGAGAAACTTGAGCAGTAGATCACCCGGTCCAGCCGATCGTAGGCTTTAAGCGACTTGGTGCGACCCTGCTCGAACATCAACTCGCCGTAGATATCGTCTTCGACAATCTGGATATCGAAATCCGAGGCCAGACGCAGCAGTTGCTTTTGCCGCTCTTCAGGCATGGTGCCGCCCAATGGATTGCTCAGGCGAGTGGTCAGCACCAGCGCCTTGATCGACCACTGGTTGGCCGCCAACTGCAGGGCTTCGAGGCTCATACCGGTGGCCGGATCACTGGGGATTTCGATGACCTTGAGGCCCAGCAGGTCAGCCAGTTGCAGCAAACCGTAGTAGGTCGGCGACTCGGCGGCGATCAAGTCGCCCGGCCGGGTCAGCACGCGCAGCGACATCTGCAAGGCATCGACGCAGCCGTGGGTAATCACCACTTCCGACGGATCGACCACCACGCCGGCATCGCGCATGCGAATAGCAACCTGACGGCGCAATGGCTCAAAGCCGGGGCTGAACATGTAGCTGAAAGCCCGCGGGCTATGGAAACGGGTGACTTTGGCCAGTTGCTGATGCAGCGCCCGCACCGGCAGATAATCAACGCTCGGTACGGCCGCGCCCAAGGGAAACACACCTTCGCGGCGGGATTCGACCAGGACTTGTTGGATGATGCTGCTGCGAGTGACCAGGCCGGGACGTTCGACCCTGGCGATGTCCGGTGTCGGCGCGGTCAGGGCCGGGGTCTGGTGCACGTAGTATCCCGATTGCGGCCGGGCACGGATCAGCCCCTGATCCTCGAGGTTGGCGTAAGCCTGCAACACCGTCGCGTGGCTGACGTTGAGCTGCGAGCTCATCTTGCGTACAGAAGGCACGCGCTCCCCCGGTTGATAGACGCCACGGCGGATGTCTTCGGCCAGTTGCTGAGCAATACGTTGGTAGAGCAAGAGATTGGTCATGACGCAGCACTCGATTTCACGGGCATTTTATTCTTGTGTGAAACAATACCGGAACAGTTTAGAAGTGTACTGGGACAGTTGCCACAATAGTCGACCGTACAGTGCAGTGTCAGCAAAAACTGTACTGTTTTGTGAGTTGATTAGCAGGCGTAAAAAAACCCGGCGCTGACGGGCAGGCCGGGTTGTAGGAGCTGTCGAGTGAAACGAGGCTGCGATCTTTTCAGGCCCACTTGAGTATCAAGAGCAAGATCAAAAGATCGCAGGCTCCGCCAGCTCCTACCGGGCAGCGCCGAGCTGGCCTTTTTCGTCGGAGAACACAATTTCCACCCGACGGTTCTGTGCCCGGCCCCGTTCGGAGGCATTCACGTCCACCGGGTATTCATCGCCATAACCTTCGACCTGGATGCGTTTGTCGTCGATGCCCAGATCCATCAGCACGTTCGCTACCGATTGCGCACGGTCGCGAGACAGCTTGAGGTTTTCCTGCTTGCCGCCGGTACTGTCGGCGTAGCCTTCGATGCGCACCACGCGCTTGGGGTTAAGCTGCAGGAACTGCACGATCTTCAACACCACGCGGTTCGCCGAGTTTTTCAACTCCGCTTCGCCCGTGTCGAACAGCACATCGCCCAAGGTCATCACCAGGCCACGGTCGGTCTGGGTGGTCGCCAGCGCGACAATCTGTTCTTCGAGCCACTTGCCCTGCTGCTGCACGCTGAGCAATTTGGATTCGCGCAGGGCCAGTTGCAGGCGCTGACGCTCCAGTTCGAGCTTCGCTGCACGTTCTTCGTTGAGCACCTGATTGGTGTGTTCGCGCGCGATTTCGCTGTAGCGCTCACTCAGGTAAGCGTAATGCAACACGTCCGATCCACTGCCCCAGTAGCTGGACAGACGATCGGCGCGGGCCAGCGACTCACCCGCGCGAATCACGTCCTTGGGCGCAATACGCAGCACATTGGAGTCTTCCTTGACCTTCTGGAAGTCAGTACTGGCTTGCTGCAACGCGGCCTCGCTGTGCTGACCGGCACAACCATAGAGACTTACGCTGCCTGCCAGGATCAAACCGCCGAGTGCTTTGGTCTTGAGGCTCATTGGGCATCTCCCAGTTGCTTGCGCAGGCGAGTGATGCGGGTATTGAGCACGTTCAACTGCTCCTCGCTCTTGAGGGTCAGTACCCGGGCTTCGGCCAGGCGCGCGTCCAGCTCGGCCTGCTCGGCCCGCATGCGCGCGTTCTTGAAGGATTGGTCGTTCATGCTGCCCTTGGCGCGGTTGAACTTGTCTTCGGCCAGTTTCATTTCCGGCACGTCGTCGGCAGTGGCGCCCACGGCCTTGGCCTGCTCGAGTGCCTGTTCGGTCAGGCGCATTTGTTCATTCGGCGCCGGATCGGCTGCACAACCCGCCAGAGCCAGAACGGCCAGGGCAGCGAAAAGAGGTCGAATACTCACTAAAAATCCCTACTGTTTTGGGGTACTGACAGGTGGCTGCTGCGGTTGTGAGACTTGCGCCTTCCAGCGCTCGATATTGCGTTGCAGCACGGCTTCCGTCAGTCCGGACGCGGGCAATTCTGTCATCTTTTTGGCCAGCTGTCCGCGCAACCACGGATCGTTGCAGGCTGAGTTGTGGGAAACCGCGAGGAACAGGCCGGGTTTGTCGATCGGTTGTGGACGGGCGATCAGGTCGTTGGCCAAGTTAAGTGTCTGCGCGGCCGCCATGCCCGAGTAGCGTCCGGCAAGGACAAATTCCACCTCGCCCAGCAGCAATTTCTGAAAGGCCTGGGTCAGGTTGGGAGTACGAACGAGGGTCAATTGCTGCTCGGCGAACGTGCCAAATGCCGGGGTCATACGAGACTTTTCCGACAGCGCGCCGGGATGACCGTGAAGGTCCTGCGCTTCGTTGTAGACCAGTGTCGAATCTTTGCGGGTCCAGACCAGGTAATCGTTTTCCAGTATCGGAGGATGAATGTAATCCAGGGTTTCCAGCTCACTGACCGTCAACGGCGCGTCGGCCAGCATGTCCATGCGCCCGCTGCGCACTTCATCCAGGGCCTGGGAGCGTTTGCCGGCATAAAGCAATTCGACCTTGATGCCCAACTCCCCCGCCACGTGCTGCAACAGATCAGCACTGGCGCCGATCAGGTGCTTGGGGTTTTGCGGGTCTTGCCACAGGTACGGTGGCGCATCCGGGCTGCCGGTCACCACCAGGCGTTCGCACTTGCCCGCAGCGACGGACAGCACCGGCAACACCGTCAGACCCAGCAGCAATGACCAGCCGTAAACGCGGCGCAGATCCATGGCAACACTCTCCCACTCAAATCCGGAACAAAAAAAAGCCCGACCAAAAGGTCGGGCTCTTTATAAGTCAGGCCGCTGGATTAGACCAGCTTCTCAAACTCAGGGATGGCTTCGAACAGGTCTGCCACCAGGCCGTAATCGGCCACCTGGAAGATCGGCGCTTCTTCGTCCTTGTTGATCGCAACGATCACTTTGGAGTCTTTCATGCCGGCCAGGTGCTGGATCGCGCCGGAGATACCGACCGCGATGTACAGCTGTGGAGCAACGATCTTGCCGGTCTGACCGACCTGCATGTCGTTGGGTACAAAACCTGCGTCGACCGCGGCGCGGGAAGCACCGACGGCAGCGCCCAGCTTGTCGGCCAGGGCGTACAGGTGTTTGAAGTTGTCGCCGTTCTGCATACCGCGACCGCCGGAAACGACGATCTTGGCAGCGGTCAGTTCCGGACGATCGGACTTGGCCAGTTCTTCGCCGACGAAGCTGGAAGTGCCAGCATCGTGAGCAGCCGCAACGGCTTCAACAGCCGCCGAACCACCTTCAGCAGAAACCGGATCGAAACCGGTGGCGCGCACGGTGATCACTTTGACCGCAGCGTTCGATTGAACGGTTGCGATGGCGTTACCGGCGTAGATCGGGCGCTTGAAGGTGTCAGCGCTTTCGACCGAGATGATCTCGGAGATCTGGTCAACGTCCAGCTGAGCGGCAACGCGCGGCAGGATGTTTTTGCCGTTGGAGGTAGCGGCAGCCAGGATGTGGCTGTAGCCAGCGCCCAACTCGGCGACCAGCGGCGCGACGTTTTCCGGCAGTTGGTGAGCGTAGGCGGCGTTATCGGCCACCAGCACTTTCGCCACGCCAGCGATTTTCGCAGCGGCTTCAGCCACGGCGCCAACGCCTTGGCCTGCAACCAGAACGTGGATGTCACCACCGATTTTGGCGGCAGCCGCCACGGTGTTCAGTGTGGCCGGGGCCACGACCTTGTTGTCGTGTTCAGCGATTACCAAGATAGTCATGATTAGATTACCTTCGCTTCGTTTTTCAGTTTCTCGACCAGTTCAGCCACCGACTTGACCTTGATACCCGCGCTGCGTGCAGCTGGCGCTTCGACTTTCACGGTCTTGTTGGTGGAGGCGGTGGAAACGCCCAAAGCGTCCGGAGTCAGCACTTCGAGAGGCTTCTTCTTGGCTTTCATGATGTTTGGCAGGGACGCATAGCGCGGCTCGTTCAAACGCAGGTCGGTGGTGACGATGGCTGGCAGTTTCAGGGAAACCGTCTGCGCGCCGCCGTCGACTTCGCGAGTCACGGCAACGGTGTCGCCGCTGATTTCGACTTTGGACGCGAACGTGCCCTGACCGTAGCCGCTCAATGCTGCGAGCATCTGGCCCGTCTGGTTGTTGTCGCTGTCGATGGCTTGTTTGCCAAGGATCACCAGCTGAGGCTGTTCCTTGTCGACAACCGCTTTCAACAGTTTGGCAACGGCCAGGGAGGTCAGATCTTCGGCGGATTCGACGAGGATGGCGCGGTCGGCACCCAGAGCCAGCGCGGTGCGCAGTTGCTCTTGAGCGGTGGACGGGCCGATGGAGACGACGACGATTTCAGTCGCAACACCTTTCTCTTTCAGGCGTACGGCTTCTTCCACTGCGATTTCGCAGAACGGGTTCATCGACATCTTGACGTTGGCGAGGTCGACGCCGGAATTGTCCGCCTTGACGCGAACCTTGACGTTGTAATCCACAACGCGTTTGACAGCTACAAGAACCTTCATGGATTCCTCGTTACTCTCCGGTGAAAAGAAAGTCGCCTAGGCGAACCTGGCGGTTTGATGCTCATCGGCGCAAGGGCACCTCTAAAAACGCTGGCAAAGGTGTCAAGTGACAAGCGCTCACGATGCAGATGACCGTTCGTCAGTGATGACCGACAAGTCATTCAATATCGCGACGTGTAAACTGCGCAGCAAACTTGCACGGCGCACCACCCTGTACTGCCATCGCCCTGTCTTTAGAGGTGCTCTTGAAACCAACAGTCAGCCTACGGCGAGCGCAAAACCGACCGTATCTTGACCGGAACGCCTATTCCGGTCAATACGGCAAAATGGCCAGTCATAAGCCGCGTGACTTTGATTTCTCTGGCTTTGAGCCGATTCAAACAAACGTTTGTATTGGACGCTAGGAGTGGTGTAGATATAATGCGCCACCTTAGAGAGAAAGGTGGCTCATCGATTGTCCTCTTCCTGCATTGCGCAGGAATTCATGGATGCGACACCAAACCTCCAATTAGAAAAAAAACTGTTGAGCCTTGAGTAGGAGATAACCTGTGGAACGCGAATACATGGAATTCGACGTGGTCATCGTCGGTGCCGGCCCCGCTGGTCTTTCCGCCGCCTGCCGATTGAAGCAGAAGGCCGCCGAAGCCGGTAAGGAAATCAGCGTCTGCGTGGTCGAAAAAGGCTCCGAAGTCGGTGCTCACATTCTCTCCGGGGCGATTTTCGAACCCCGCGCCCTGAACGAATTGTTCCCTGACTGGAAAGAACTCGGCGCACCGCTGAATACACCGGTCACCCGCGATGACATCTTCGTTCTCAAGAACGCCGACAGCGCGCAGAAGATTCCTGACCTCTTTGTGCCCAAGACCATGCACAACGAAGGCAACTACATCATCTCCTTGGGCAACCTGTGCCGATGGCTGGCCCAGCAGGCCGAGAACCTGGGCGTAGAAATCTACCCAGGCTTCGCCGCCCAGGAAGCGCTGTTCGACGACAATGGCGTGGTTCGCGGGATCATCACTGGCGATCTGGGCGTTGACCGCGAAGGTCATCCGAAAGAAGGCCTGTACACCCCAGGCATGGAGCTGCGTGGCAAGTACACGCTGTTCGCCGAAGGTTGCCGCGGCCATATCGGCAAGCAGCTGATCAAGCGCTTCAACCTCGACAGCGATGCCGACGCCCAGCACTACGGCATCGGCCTGAAAGAAATCTGGGAAGTCGATCCGGCCAAACATCAGCCAGGCCTGGTGGTCCACACCGCCGGTTGGCCGCTGGACATCATGGGCACCGAGAACACCGGCGGCTCGTTCCTCTATCACCTGGAAAACAACCAGGTCGTAGTGGGGCTGATCGTCGACCTGTCCTATAGCAACACTTTCCTGTCGCCATTCGACGAGTTCCAGCGCCTCAAGCATCACCCGGTGCTCAAGCAGTACCTGGAAGGCGGCAAGCGCATCAGCTACGGCGCACGCGCCATCAGCAAGGGCGGCCTGAACTCGCTGCCGAAAATGGTCTTCAAGGGCGGCGCGCTGATCGGTTGCGACCTCGGCACCCTGAACTTCGCCAAGATCAAAGGCAGCCACACCGCGATGAAGTCCGGCATGCTCGCCGCCGAATCCGTAGCCGAGGCGCTGTTTGCTGAAAAAGACGGCACCGAAGAGCTGACCACCTACGTCGACGCCTTCAAGAAAAGCTGGCTCTACGACGAACTGTTCGCCAGCCGCAACTTCGGCCCGGCGATCCACAAGTTCGGCGCCATCGTCGGCGGCGGTTTCAACTGGCTCGACCAGAACATCTTCGGCGGCAAACTGCCGTTCACCCTGCACGATAACAAGCCGGATTACGCTTGCCTGAAACTGGCGGCCGATTGCAAGAAGATCGACTACCCGAAACCGGACGGCAAGATCAGCTTCGACAAACTCAGCTCGGTGTTCATCTCTGGTACCAACCATGAAGAAGAACAGCCGTGCCACCTGAAACTGACCGACCCGAGCATCCCGATCGCCAAGAACCTGCCCCTGTACGATGAGCCTGCCCAGCGTTACTGCCCGGCCGGCGTGTACGAAGTAGTGACCAAGGAAGACGGCGAGAAGCGCTTCCAGATCAACGCCCAGAACTGCGTTCACTGCAAGACCTGCGACATCAAGGACCCTGCACAGAACATCACTTGGGTGGCGCCGGAAGGCTCTGGCGGCCCGACTTATCCGAACATGTAAGTCGAACGGCTGAACATCAAGGCTCCCGAATGGGGTAATGCCAGTCAGTTAAGCTGACTGGCATTTTTATTTTTGATCGGATACTTCGGGGATTTGAGCCTAATAGCCCGAGGATAAATGCGTTCCTCCCGCCGATGAGGCAGGACGTAATGCATGGCTGAGGCATGAAGCTCGGCCAGGTACTTGGGGATGTTCCCGGAACGGTCGGCGGAGACGCTGTTGATAAACCCGAGAATCGCCCAGGTGCACGCGCTAAAGCTCATTTCGCATGGGTAAATTCCTGGACAGTGACGACTCATTTCCACCATCTGATAGCGCAACAAGTTGTAGCCCAGCAGTACTCCCCACAGCTCCTGCTCGATCATCTCCGGCGTCTTGCTGCGCAGCGTGTAACTGCTGTTGAGCAAAGTCTGTTTCATCTCCCGAAATCCTAATTCGATCTCCCATCGCTGGCTGTACAGGTCGACGATTTCGTCGGGCGGAAAGCGCAGCGGATCGGCCATCGACGTCAGGATCTGACACACCTTGCCCTTGACCGTTTTGCTCAGGAGCCGCGCGGTCAGGCGCTCCGGCAGCCCCGGCCATTGCTTGCGGGCCTGCGGCGAAGTGCTTAATGAGACAACCGCATCCTGGCGCCCCAAACGCTGAAGCACTTCGTACTGCGAGCCTTTTTTCAGCGGCATCAGCCAGTGACGCTCGATCCCTGCCTGCTGCCATTGATGCAGTAAACCTAACGAATAAAAACCACGATCAAACAGCGTCAGCGAGTGATCAGGGGTGGTTTCGATCAACTGCTCCGCCAGTTTCATCTCGTTGCTGCGATAGCCGTCAAACGCACTGCCGATGAGCAAATGGCTGGTCAACTCCATTTGGCAGACCATGCGTACCTGAGGAAAACCGGTGTCGCCATGCTGGTTGCTGGCGGAGTCGTAACGCGCACGGTTTTCCAGCGTATCGGGCGTTCGCCAGACAACGCCATCGACCCCCAGTAAACGCAAACCGGCCCAAGTTGGATGAGAGGCCGCTTCATGCCAACTTTTCTGAGTCAGATGGAAGACTTGTCGTACAGCCTCGCTGCCCAATCTCTGACGGGCTTGAACCACGGCGCTGGGTGCCACCAGCGGGCGCTGGCCCGGCAGCATGATATTCATGCGGCTGACCACATCCCACGCCGACATGCGCCGAAAGAACGCCATGGAGATCACGCACCAAAGCATCATTTCCAACGGCAAGCGCCGCTTGCGCAGGGTCGCTACGCCTGCCTGTTCAAGTGCTTGCTCGACCAAAGAAGGGTCGAGCAAGGAGTCCAATCCCTCGATTGAGTTTGGAGTGGAGACGATGGTGTGGGTCAGTTCCAGTGCCCGAGCGAGACGCATAAAAAAATCCGATGCCAGTACAGGCATCGGATTTTGATTTCTTGCGGCCAAAGGTCAAGCGAAAGGGCTTAACTGATCGGCATTACCCGAATGGGGGCCTTTTTGTTGCCTGGAATTTATGAAACACCAAATACCAATGTGGGAGCGAGCCTGCTCGCGAATGCGGTGTATCAATCAATATCAATGCTGAATGATCGACCGCTTTCGCGAGCAGGCTCGCTCCCACAGGGGATCAATGGTGTATCAAGCAGCGCGTTCATCTCCCGGACTACGCTCGAAGTAGCGCTTGTACTCGCGACTGAACTGCGACGTACTCTGATACCCCACCCGATGCGCCACTTGCGCCACACCCAAACCTTCGGCGAGCAACAACTGCTGGGCCTTGAGCAAGCGCAAACGCTTCAAATACTGCACCGGCGACAACAACGTGCTGCGCTTGAAATGCTCATGAAACGTCGACGCGCTCATGTTCGCGCAACTGGCCAGCGTCTCGACGTTCAACGGCTCGGTGTAATGCGCATGCAAATGGCTGAGCGATGCTGCGATCCGGGCGAACTGTCCCTGTTGTTCCACCAGCGCCCGCAGCACATCGGCTTGCGGTCCACGCAACGCGACGAACAGCAACTCACGCAATCGCGCCTGCGCCATGATCTGGCATTCCAGCGGATCGTGCAGGCAACGCAACAGCCGCTCTACACAACCGCGCATGTCATTGTCGAGCACAGCCGAGGTCATCGACTCCGGCGTCTGCGCAGGAATATTGCGCCCCGGCGCCAGCCCCATGGCTAACACCAACTCGCCGAGCAGTACCCGGTCAATGGCGATGGAAATCCCTAGCATTGGCCCATCCGGTGCCGAAAAAGTTTCGCACTCAAAAGGTACCGGCAATGCCTGAATCAGATAATGCCCGGCACCATATTCCAGGGTACGCGGCCCGAGGTACGCCAGTTTGCTGCCCTGCGCGATGATGACCAGGCTCGGCTCGTAAATCTGCGGACCACGGGCCACGTCGCAACTGGCCCGCAAAACTTGCACCCCCGGCAATGCCGTAGGGGCGAAACCGTCGCGGATCGCCAGTGGCTCAATCAGCGAAACCAGGGTGGCATTGGCATCGAGATGACGGGTCAACAACATGGAGAGCTCTTCACAGAAAAAGTCGCGGAAAAAGGGATGAAAGGATCATCGCAGGTCTGATCGCCCATTTGACCAATCAAAGAAACAAGCCGGAGGATTAGGCATGACACCCGGAGGAATCGCCATGGCCGGTGACAGGTGCGGCGCCCAGAATGTGCCACCTCATCTGTCACAGCTTTTGCGAGGTTCATCATGTACACCGCTATCGGATACGCCGCCCAGTCGGCCACCACTCCCCTCGCCCCCGTGAAATTCGAACGCCGCAGCCCTCGGGCCGACGACGTGGCGATCGATATTCTCTACTGCGGCGTCTGCCATTCCGACATCCATCAGGCACGCAACGAGTGGGGCATTGCCGTTTACCCACTGATGCCTGGCCACGAGATCGTAGGCAAAGTTACCGCCGTCGGTGCGAACGTCACCCAGCATAAGGTCGGCGATCTGGTCGGCGTCGGCTGCATGGTTGACTCCTGCCGCAGCTGCGAAGCCTGCCAGTCGAACCTTGAGCAATACTGCCTCGAAGGTCCGACCATGACGTACGCCACCCCGGACCGGGTTGATGGCAGCAACACCATGGGTGGCTATTCCGACAGCATCGTGGTCAGCGAGCACTTCGTGGTGCGCATCCCCGAGAAACTCGACCTGGCCAGCGCCGCGCCAATTCTATGCGCCGGTATCACCACTTACTCGCCGCTCAAACACTACGGCGTGAAGGCTGGCGACAAGGTCGGGATTCTCGGCATGGGCGGCCTCGGCCACATGGGTATCAAGTTCGCCAAGGCCATGGGTGCGGAAGTGACGTTGTTTACCCGCTCGGCGAGCAAGGCTGAAGAAGGTCGTCGCCAAGGTGCGGACCACGTGATTGTGTCCACCGATGCCGATCAGATGAAGGCTGCGGCCGGCTATTTCGACTTCCTGCTGGACACCATTCCGGTGCAGCACGACCTCAATCCCTACCTCGATACGCTGCGTTTCGACGGCGTGCACATTCTGGTCGGGCTGATCGAGCCGGTCGATCCACCGGTCCACGCTGGCAAACTGGTGATGAGCCGTCGCGTATTGGCCGGCTCGCTGATCGGCGGCATCGCCGAAACCCAGGAGGTGCTGGATTTCTGCGCCGAGCACAACATCACCTGCGACATCGAAATGCTCGACATTCGCCAGATCAACGAGGCTTACGCCCGCATGATTGCAGGTGATGTGAAGTACCGCTTTGTGATCGACATGGCGACACTGAAGGTCTGATCAGACCTTGGCGCCAAGCTCCGCCGACAGCCGGGCTGTGACCCCTTTGATCAGGGGAATCAGCTCGGCCATTTTCTCCAGCGGCATATACGGCACGGTGCTGGCGATGCTGATGCCGGCAACGATGCGTTTGCTGGCATCGCGGATCGGCGCTGCCACGCAGCGGATCGACGGTTCATTGTCTTCCAGATCGAAGGCATAACCGCCCGTCACATACTCGACCATGCGCTGCTGAAACTGCTCCCAGGACTGCTCCGGGTGCTGCGGCCAGAACTGATTTTTCCCACCGGCCGGCAAGCTGACTTCGTACAACCGCTGCCATTCTTCCTGCGTGTCATCGAGCATCAGCGCCTTGCCGATCCCGGTACGCGCCAACGGCATGCGATGGCCGACCCGCGAACGCATTTCCGGGCCATTGCGCCCCGGATTCTTGTGCAGGTACAGCACCTCGTCGCCTTCACGAATCGCCAAATGAATGGTGTCGCCCGTCAACGCCGACAACTCATCCAGATACGGCCCGGCCAGGGTCACCAGCGGCAGCTCTTCGCGCGCCTGGAAACCCAGCTCGATCAGTTTCGGCCCCAACAGATAACCGACTTGCGGCACCACGCGCAGGTAACGCTCGTCCACCAGGCAACTGGCCAAACGATGGGTGGTGCTGCGTGTCGTGCCAATCAGCCGGGCGATTTCCTTGAGATCGCGGGCGCCACTGGCCACGGCCTGAACCACACCCAAACCACGAAGCAGTGTCTGGGTGCCGGTCGGTGCGGCGTCCTTGGCGATTTTTGGGGCGTCTTCCTGCATATCCAGCCTTTACCGTTGAGCGAGTGAACGGGCGGCATTATGGTCGCCCGACGGCTGCGACTACAACTTGATACGCTCGACCTTGCCTACCAGCAAGATGTAGGAAAGCGCACCAATCAACGCCAGAACCGAGATGTAGGTGATCGCCGGGGCAAACGAATCACCGGTGGCGAGAAAACCGATGACGATCGGCGTGGTAATCGCCGACAGGTTGCCGATGAAGTTGAACACCCCGCCGGTCAGTCCCAGCAATCGCGCCGGAGCCAGCGTTGAAACCAGCGACCAGGTGATCGAAGCCAGCCCGTTGCCGAAGAACGCCAACGCGAGGAAGGCAATCACCAGCGGTGTCGACTCGACGAAGTTGGCGCCGATGATCGAGGTGGAAATCAGCAGGCCGCCAATGATCGGCAACTTGCGGGCGAAACCCACTGTGTAACCGCGGCGGATCAGCCAGTCGGAAAAGAACCCCGAACACAGCACACCGACGAAGGCTGCGAGAAACGGCAGCGACGCCAACAGGCCGGACTTGATGAAGTCCATGCCGCGATATTTCACCAGGTAGGTCGGGAACCACGTCAGAAAAAACCACAAGGTTGAGTTGAGGCAAAACTGACCGAGGTAGATGCCCCACAATTTGCGTTTGGTCAGAACGATACCGAGATCGGTCCAGCTGAATTTGGCTTTGACTTTGGCTTGTTCAGCCTGGATATCCACCAGCCCGCCACCCTCGCGGATCAGGTCGATTTCGGCGTCATTGGCGCCTTTGAAATCCCGTGGCTCGCGGTACACCGCGTACCAGATCACCGCCCAGAGAATACCCACCACACCGGTGCTGACAAACACCATGTGCCAGCCATATTGATGCTGCAGCCAAGCCAATACCGGCGTCAGGAACGCCAGACCGACGAATTGCCCGGAGGTGTAAAAACCGATGGCTGTGGCACGCTCGCGCTCGGGAAACCAGGTGGTGACCACACGGCTGTTGATCGGGTACGCCGGTGCTTCCAGTGCGCCGACCGCCATGCGCAACACGAACAGTGCGATGAAGCTGGCCGCGAAGCCGAGCATGACGGTGGCGATCGACCATAACAGCAGCGCGACGCTATAAAGAATCCGCGGCGGGACGCGATCCACCAGCCAGCCGCCGGGGATTTGCATGGCGGCGTAAGTCCAGCCGAATGCGGAGAAAATCAGACCGACATGAATCGGATCGATGCCCAATTCGCTGGTCAGCGCCGGAGCGGCGATGGACAGGTTGCTGCGGTCCAGGTAGTTGATCACCACGGTGATAAACAGCAGGACCATGATGAAAAAACGCTTGCGGCTGGGCGACACCAACGACGCCTGCCCGGTGAGGGTTTGCGGTTGCATGGGGAATGCCTCTTCTTATGTTTATTGAGGTCGATATGAAACTGGAATGATGCAGATCTCCCTGTCCATGGAGATCAAACTGTGGGAGCCAGCCTGCTGGCGATCGCGGTGTGTCAGTCACCATAAATGCTGGATGTGCCGACCAAATCGCCAGCAGGCTGGCTCCCACAGGGATTTGCGGTGGGTCAGGGAGAACTCACCACTCGGCAAAGCTGCCATCGGCATGGCGCCAGATCGGGTTGCGCCAGCGGTGGCCGACCGTCGCGCGTTCGATGACGTATTCCTCGTTGATCTCGATCCCCAGGCCCGGGCCGTTGGGGATTTTCACGAAGCCTTTGTCGTAGTCGAACACCCGCGGATCCTTGACGTAATCCAGCAGGTCATTGCTCTCGTTGTAGTGGATGCCCAGGCTCTGTTCCTGGATGAACGCGTTGTAGCAAACCGCATCCAGTTGCAGGCACGCCGCCAACGCAATCGGGCCCAACGGGCAATGCAGCGCCAGCGCCACGTCATAGGCTTCGGCCATGTTGGCGATCTTGCGGGTTTCGGTGATACCGCCGGCGTGGGAAGCATCCGGCTGAATGATGTCGACGTAACCTTCGCTGAGCACACGCTTGAAATCCCAACGCGAGAACAGCCGCTCGCCGAGGGCAATCGGTGTGCTGGTCAGCGGCGCGAGTTCCTTCAGCGCTTCGTAGTTTTCGCTGAGCACCGGCTCTTCGATGAACATCAGTTTGTACGGGTCGAGTTCCTTCATCAGCACCTTGGCCATGGGCTTGTGCACCCGGCCATGGAAGTCCATGCCGATGCCGACGTTCGGGCCCACCGCGTCACGCACGGCGGCGACGTTGGCCAGGGCCAGGTCGACTTTCTCGAAGGAATCGAGGAATTGCAGTTCTTCGGTGCCGTTCATTTTCACCGCAGTGAAACCACGTTCGACGGCCTCTTTCGCAGCGCGAGCGGTGTCCGCCGGCCGGTCGCCGCCGATCCACGAATAGACGCGAATCTTGTCCCGCACTTGGCCGCCCAGCAAGTCGCTGACCGATACACCCAAGGCCTTGCCCTTGATGTCCCACAGTGCCTGATCGATACCGGCCAACGCGCTCATGTGGATTGCGCCACCCCGGTAGAAGCCGCCGCGGTAGAGCACGGTCCAGATGTCTTCAATGTTGCGTGGGTCTTTGCCGATCAGGTAGTCGGACAATTCTTCAACGGCGGCGGCAACCGTGTGCGCGCGACCTTCGACCACGGGTTCGCCCCAGCCGGTCACGCCCTCGTCGGTTTCAACCTTGAGGAAGCACCAGCGCGGCGGAACGATGAAGGTGGTCAGTTTGGTGATTTTCATCTTTTGCTCTCTTTTTATAAGTGCAGCTCTTATAGATGCAGCGCTCGCGGCGCCAAAAAGTCTTAGCGAAGGGCTTTCCAGGCAGCCACGTAAGCCTTGGCGTTTACGGCCACTTCCTCAGGTGTCATGCCCGGTTTGAACAACCCGGAACCGAGGCCGAATCCTTTGACCCCTGCGTCGATAAACACCTGCATGTTGTCCGGCGTGACCCCGCCGACCGGTGCCAGAATCGTTCCCGCAGGCAGCACCGCGAGCCAGGCTTTGACGACTGCCGGGCCCATCTGCTCGGCCGGGAACATCTTCAGCACGTCCGCCCCTTCGGCCAATGCAGCAAAGGCTTCAGTCGGCGTCGCCACACCCGGCGACAGGAACAACCCCGCCGCTTTCGCTGCACGCAACACCTTGGCATCGCTGTGAGGCATGACGATCACTTGGCCCCCCGCTGCTTTCACCTGTTCGACCTGTTCCGGCGTCAACACCGTGCCCGCGCCGATCAGGCAATCGGCGGGCAAGGTACTGCGCAGGATGCGGATACTTTCGTACGGCTCAGGGGAATTAAGCGGCACTTCGATGACGCGAAATCCGGCGGCGTAAAGGACTTCGCCGATGGCTGCCGCTTCTTGCGGGCGCAGGCCACGCAAAATCGCGATCAGACCGTTTTGCGCCAATGCTTGCTTGAGCATGTCAGACCTCCAGTCAGGTTTAACGGGATGAGTGTGTGTGATCAGTCCGGCGGCAACCGCCAACTGCCACAAGCCGCGTTCGGTGGCTTGTTCGGCCAGGGTCACCCGGGCAAAACCGCAAGCGTCGAGAGCCCGGCTGTAGCGGACACAGAGTTGGGAATTACCGATGAGGATGATCGAAGGCAGATGAACGCTGTTGCGTCGGCGTCGCTGAACACTCGCCAACGCTGACAGTTCATGGCCGATCAACAGACCGGACAAGTAATCCGGTTGGGCGGTGGCGCTGAGTTCGCCAGTCAACCCGAGGCTGCGGGCACTGAACAATGTCGACAACGGCCCGATCTCGCCATCCGCCGACAGGGCCACTTGCACACCACGATCAAAGGCTTGGCCATCGAAGGACGCGCCCTTTTGCTGGGTGCGCCCCAGAATGCTGTGTTCGCTGAGCACGGCGAAGACTTCGCCGGTCATGAAGGTATCGAAATGCACGATGCAGCCGTCGGCCACTTCCACCCATTTCGAGTGACTGCCCGGCAGGCCGATCAACAGATCGTTGCCCGCCTCACCCGTTAGATTGTGCAGAACGCCAAGCACCTGGGTTTCTTCACCGCGCATCACGTTCGGCAGGCGCGAACGCTGAATCACGCCCGGCACGATGTGCACATTGACACCGCGAAGACTGCGAACCGTTTGTAGGGAAGTTCCGAGATTGGCGACGTTCGCCGGCGTATCGCGGTAAGCCGCTTCACACCAGCCTTGTGCGCTGCCGACCATGCCGCAAGCAATCACCGGCAAGTCGGGCTGCGCGTCGAGCCAGTCACCGCAGGCCTCATCGAAGGCCAGCTCAAAACCGTCGGTACATGCCTGACCCGCAATCATTCGCGGCGTCCTGGGCAGCTGCATGATGCCCGACGACAGCGAACGCTGTTCGAGCACCTGGCCACCCGCGGCGAGTTTGTAAGCACGTAATGAGGTTGTCCCCCAATCGAGCGCGATCAATTGCGCCAGCATCGATTCACCTGTTTTGTTTATTGGCAGTGAGTGAGCTGGACTATAAACCCTGACGCATAGAAATCTCAATATATAAATATACATCCCATATATTGAGATAAAGACAAAAAAAGATCGCAGCTTTCGGCGGCTCCTACAAATCAAGGTAGAAGCTGCCAAAGGCTGCGATCTTTAAAGGATGTCGCGTGCGATCAATGGCCCGCTGCAAACTCCCGCAACACAGCCCCATCCATCCGATACCGAACCCACTCTTCCTGCGGCTGAGCCCCCAAGGATTTGTAGAACTCGATCGCCGGTTTGTTCCAGTCCAGCACGCTCCACTCGAATCGGCCGCAATCATTGGCGCAGGCGACTTTTGCTAAATGGCGCAACAAGGTTTTGCCGGCACCGCCGCCGCGTTGTTCGGGGGTGATGTAGAGGTCTTCGAGGTACAGGCAGTTGCTGCCCAGCCACGTGGAATAACTGAAGAAGAACACCGCGAAGCCGATCGGCAAGCCGTCGCGCAGGCAGATCAGGCCGTGAGCGGTGGCGCCTTCGCTGAACAGGCTGCGTTCGATGTCGGCGACGCTGGCGATGACTTCGTGGCGGGCACGTTCGTAGTCGGCCAGTTCGGTGATGAACCCGAGGATTTGCGGTGCATCGCTCGGGGTCGCCGGGCGGATCTCGATCGTCATGGACGTGCCTTCGTCAAAAGTGGAAAACGCCATACTAAGTCGGCGAGCGGCGCTCGTCACACTGGAAATTCAAAGCTGATCCATGGAGCATGTGTAATTGGATGGACTCGCCCAAGCCGAGGCGTCAATGCGCCACGATGGCAGTCTAAACAGCCAACGACAGCGAGGGCGAGTCCATGAAAAAGCATACTTCGATTGATCAATCCCTGTCTTCTTCCGATTTGTCGGCCTGCACAACCGTGGCGGTCGATCTGGCCAAGCAGGTCTTTCAGGTCGCCGGTGAAGACGTCCTCGGCCAGGTGCACTACGAGCAACGGATCAAGTCGCGCGAGGCGTTTTATGAGTTTCTACGCCAGTTGCCGCCTCATGTCGTGGTTCTGATGGAGACCGGTCCGGGTGCTCAAGCCTGGGCCCGGCAGCTGCAAGACCAAGGCAATCTGGCGCGGATTCTTCCAGCCGGTTTGGTGGCCACACATCGCAGCGGGCCTAAAAATGATCGCAACGATGCGCTGGCGATTCTGCGGGCTGGTCGCGATGAAAAGATCTACGCAGTGCCGGTCAAAAGCGTTGCGGCGCTGGCAATGCAGGCGTTGCATCGCGCCCGCCAAGGCTATGTGCGTCGACGCACGGCGGTGAGTAATCAGATGCGCGGCCTGCTGCTCGAGCATGGCGTGGCCTTGGCGCAGGGCGATGTTGCGATCAGCCAGAAAATTCCGCGGGTACTGGAAGATGCCACCCAGCCGGTGCCGGGCCTGCTGCGTGAACTGATCGACGAACTGTTGGCCGAGTGGCGCCATTTGGGCGAACGCATCAGCGTGCTGACGGGGCGCCTGGAAGTGGCCGCCAACGCCGACATGACGGCGAAGCGACTGATGACTGTGCGCGGCATCGGCCCAGTCACTGCCACGGCACTGGTGGCCAAGGAAACCAAGCCTGAGCGATTTCCCAATGCCCGCAAGTTTGCCGCGTACTTTGGCATGGTGCCTGACCAGCACAGCAGCGGGCAGACGGTCCGGCTGGGGGACATGACCAAGCGCGGCGATGTTTATTTACGCAGCCTGATGATCCAGGGAGCCCATGCGGTACTGCAACAACTACGACCTGATTCCCAGCAACCCGATGACCGCCGCTTGTTGCGCTGGATGAGCCGACTGGGCCGTAAGGAGGCTGCGGTCAGGTTAGCCAACCGCAACCTGCGAATCGTCTGGGTGCTTCTACAGAATGACCAGACTTATCGTCGCCAGGCTGGTGATGGCCAGCAAGCGACGATGAGCCACTGAGCGACAGAGTTCTGCCACCGAGGTACTAACTGTCCGGCCCTTTGCTGAAAAAAAATTGACCCCAGGTAAGACCGGCGTGGATTGATGCCTTAGCTGCTACTGGCCTTCGAGGCCTGACTGTAATCGGCAAACCACGAGCTCTTCCAATTTTGGCCAGAAGCCGAAGACGGCTTCCTCGAATAGGCCTAATACATAGATGCAACGGGGCGGCGGTTTTTCAAAAGCGGGTAGACAGTGAGGGCGAGTCCATACATAGCAGCTGGCGAAGCCTGCTGCTACAGGGCTATGTCGTTGCAAAAGACGTTTTCACTTAACAGGATGTTTATGAACACTGATGCTTTCGCGCCACTGCAACTCCTCGCTGCGCAACTGCTACCCCACGCGCTGGAGCCGTCGGAAGATGGCGCTCATGATCTGTCGCACTTGCAGCGGGTCTGGCACAACGTGCGATCACTCCACGCTGAAGAAGGTGGGGATCTTGAGGTGCTGCTGGCGGCGGTGCTTTTGCATGATTGCGTGGCGGTAGAGAAGAACTCGCCGTTGCGTTCTCAGGCGTCGCGGCTGGCCGCCGTGAAGGCATCAAAAGTGTTGGCGGACATGGCCTGGCCAGGCGTAAAAGTCAGCGCTGTTGCCCATGCCATCGAAGCGCACAGTTTTTCCGCCAACATCGCGCCGACAACGCTCGAAGCCAAAATCATGCAGGACGCCGACCGCCTCGACTCTCTCGGCATGCTCGGTGTGGCGCGGACCTTTTACATCGCCGGACGTATGGGCAGCGCGTTGTACGACCCACAGGATCCCGAGGCGAAGGCACGGGAATACGATGACAAACGTTTTTGCCTTGACCACTTCCAGACCAAACTGCTGCACTTGGCGGACGGATTCCAGACGACCACCGGCCAACGTTTGGCGCAGATTCGCCACGAACGGTTGAAGGGCTTCATGGTGTTGTTCAAGGAAGAAATCGGCGCCTGCTGAAGCTTTACTCCGGCCAGCGCTAACCCTGAAATCGATAACCTCAGACCTAACATCGATGCCTTGCGTGATAGATAGATGAAGCTCTCTTCTATCGGGTCAAGGAACCGCGTCATGTCTAGCGCAACACCCCCAGTCTCCAGCAGGTTGTTCGGCCTGTTTTGCCTCGCCAGCTATTTGCTGTCGCTGTCCTACGGCTCGACTTTTTTGCTGTCGCTGTTGATCGGTTCCCGCGGCGGCAACGAGCACGATGCCGGCAGTGTGATTTCGGCGGCGATGCTCAGCACCTTTGTCGCGGTCATCGTCTCCGGACACTTGTCCGATTTGCTCGGCGCCGCTCGATCAATTGCCCTGTTCGGCGTCTTGCTGGTGGCCGCCAGCCTGGGCTTCGCCCTGACGCCAGGCTTCGGCAATCTGCTGTTGTTTTTCGGGCTCTTGCTGGGGCTGGGTTGGGGCGTGTTCTACACCTTGGGGCCGATCATCGTGGCGAGTCTGGTAACGCCTGCCCAACGCGCGAAATACTTTGCGCTGCTGTCGGGCAGCATGATGACCGGGATCGGCAGCGGTCCATTACTGGGGCGCGCCGCGAGCGCCCTCGGGTATCCGATCACCGCGGCGTTTTACCTGGCGGCGCTGGCCAGCCTGATGGGCGTGTTGCTGTTCTGGCGGCTGGATTCGCAGCTCAAGAAGGCACCCGCCCACTCGGCAACGGTGTCACGAATTTCCTGGCGTGCAGCGGCGCAAGTGCTGTCGTCCAGAGCGGTGTTCCCGATCATCATGGTTGGCCTCGGTGGTTGCGTATTCGGCGGTCTGTCGAGTTTTCAAACCAGCTACGCGGCGGCGCGCTCACTCGACTATTCACTGTTCTTCCTCGGCTTCATGAGCGCAGCGATCAGCAGCCGAATGCTGATCGCCAGCTTCGTGGTCAAGCGCGACCCATTCTGGGCGTCCTGCCTGCTGTCGGGCTTGATGATGGGCTCGATCCTGATGTTCGGTTTTGTCGTCGACGACAGGTTCAGCTACGTGCTGGCGGCAGTGATGCTCGGGGTCGGTTACGGGCTGACCTATTCGGTGATCAATGGCCTGGCGGCCAACGAGGCGCCAAATGGCACCACCGCGCAATCCTTGCTGCTGTTCAGCTTGTCCTACTTCATCGGTGTGTTCGGCTTTCCGTTGCTGGCCGGAAAAATCATCGTCGAACAAGGGATGTCAGCGCTGCTGCTCACGGTACTGGCAGTGGCCCTGCTGAACTGGCTGATCAGCGTCGGCCGGCTGGTCTGGCGCCGCGCCGTTATCAGCAAAGCGCTGCAGCAGGCCTAGACCGTTCGTCGTTCATCAGGCACCAATCCAAATCGGGGGCAGACCAACATCAGGTAAGGACACTCATTAAATGGAGAGTTCGCCGACGCGAGCGACCTATCCACATCCATGAAGAGGTAACCATGAACGTCGATAAAAACCTTGAGAAAGAAGTCCTGACCCGTCTGCTGCATGCCCATCCAAGTGGTTTGGGCAAAGAGGTCCTGGACAATTACCGGGGGGAGAAAGTCGTGGCCAGCACCCTCGCCACGCTGCAGGATCGCGGCCTGATTCAACATGGGCATGTGACTTGCAACGAAGCGGGTGAGCATTCGTTGAGTTTGCCGATCAAACTCAGTGCCGCAGGGGTTGAAGCGGCGCGCAAGCTGGACGTTTAGCAAGACGAATCAGGTCGCAGTCGTGCGCGGCTGCGACCGTTAGACAGACTCTACAAGCAGCAGGAGAAATCCCATGCCTCGTGGAAGCAAAGACAAATACACCGCCGAGCAGAAGCGCAAGGCCGAGCACATCGAAGAGAGCTACGAGCACAAAGGTGTCTCAAAAGATGAAGCTGAGGCCCGAGCCTGGGCGACGGTGAACAAGCAGTCGGGCGGCGGTGAACGCAAAGGGGGTTCCGGACGCAAGAAACCGGCGAGTGCCAAGTCAGAAGATCGCCAGGAATCGGCTCGACGTGCGGTGGCCAGCCGTGAAGGTCATTCGCGTACCAGCAAGGCTTCGCGCGATACCCAGACCGTCGACAGTTTGATGAAAGAAGCCCGGGCGAAGAAGATTCCGGGACGCTCGAGCATGCGCAAGCAGGCCTTGATCGAGGCGTTGCGCAAGGCTGGGTAAACCCAGGATCTGTAGTGAATTTAATGGCCCCTTCGCGAGCAGGCTCGCTCCCACAGGGGATTTGTGTCGTTCGCAAATCCCCTGTGGGAGCGAGCCTGCTCGCGAAAGCGGTAGATCAGGCGTCGAAAATCTTGCTGATTAACGCATCCACCTCTGCAACACCAGGTGAAGTCGCCGGCCCCCATCGAGTCACCGCCAACGCAGCCGCCGCATTAGCCCGCCGCGCCGCTTCAACCGATACCAATCCTTGCGCCAACCCGGCCACAAATACCCCGGCATGCGCATCCCCCGCGCCGTTGCTGTCCACCGCCTCAACCTTGAAACCCGGCACATGCTGGCGGTCTCCACGCTGGCTGATCCAGCACCCTTGAGGGCCGTCACGAACCACCATCAAGACGTCGGCCGGCAGATGATCGGCCAACCGGTTCAAGGCCTCGGCAATGTCCGACGTACCGGTAAACTTCAACGCCTCGACACTGTTGCTGGTCCACAGATCGATGCGTGCCAGCAAGGCTTGCATCAACGGCTCATCCGGCGAATCCACCAGCGGGCCCGGATCGAACACCACGTTGATTCCTCGCGGCAAATCCAGAACCCAATCCACTAGCGCCTGGGCTTTGCCGCCATGCAGCAGGCTGTAGCCACTGACGTAGACATAGTCACCCGCCTCGGCCGGCACGCTCGCCAAGTCCTCGGCGGTCAACTCACCCTCGGCACCGATGTAGGAAATGAAACTGCGCTCCGCTGACGCTTCGGTTACCGCGACGCACAATCCAGTATCTCGTTCGGCGCTGCGCTCGATGCCAATCCGAATGCCTTCAGCCTTCATCGCCTCGCGCGCCAGATCGCCGAAACGCCCGGTGCCGTGGCGACCGAGGTAAATCACCGGCAAGCCATTGCGCTGGGCGGCAGCCATCACATTGAAGCCGCCGCCAGCCTCGAAACTGGCGGACTGCGCCAGCACATCGCCGCCCGAATGAGGCAGTTTATCCACGGCCATGACCAGGTCGATCATGACCTGGCCGGTGTGCAGCAATCTAGGCATGAGCGTTCTCGGTTATCGCGGCGCGACGGTCCTTGGCCCCGCCGAGTACCCAATAAATCCCGCCGGCCACCAGGAACGTCACGATCCAGCCGAGACCGTTATGGCCCAACCAGGAGTCGGACAGGAAGCCGCGGAACCAGACAGTTTGTTCGGTGGTGCCGATGGTGGTGAAGCTGAAGCCCAATACGATCGCCACCGCCCACGCACCGAAGGCGCGCCACTCAATACCGCCGCTGTACCAGTAAGCGCTGCTCGGGCTGACGTCCAGCAGGTCTTTGGGGCTGTAGTAATGACGGTGAATCAGGTCGACGACGAAGATCCCGACCCACGCCGTGATCGGCACCGCCAGCAGCGAAATGAAGGTAATGAACGGACCGTAGAAGCTGTCGGCGATCAGCATGAAATAAATCGAACCGGCGAAGATCGCGACGATGTCGACCACCACTGCGTAGACGCGTTTGACCTTCAGACCGAGCGTCAACGTGGTCAAACCGGCGGAGTACACCGACAGGTTGTTCGACAGCAGCAACCCACCGAACGCGGTGATCAGGTATGGCACGGCCATCCAGGTCGGCAGCATGTCGCGGATTGCAATGATCGGGTCAGTGGCCGAGGCCAGGTCATTGTTGCCCACCGACAGCAGACCGCCGAGGGTGATCAACAATACCAGCGGAATCCCCGCACCAAACGCAGCCGAAGCCACCAGGCGCACGGCTTTGACGCTGCGATGCTGATAGCGCGACATGTCGGCACCCGCGTTGGCCCAACCGATCCCGGTGCCAGCGGCCATGGTGCCGACGCCAATGATCATCGCGCTCAACGGCGCGGGCGTTGCGTTGAACACCGCACTCCAGTCGATGGTGGCGCAGAGGAAGCCGCCCACCAGCAGGTTCAGCGCACCGAACACGTAAGTAGCCCACTTCTGAATCACCAGCAAGGTGGCGTGACCGAGGCCCGACACCGACAGGGTCAGCAGTACGAAAATCGCAATGAAGATCAACGTCAGCACGGGTGCGCTTTTGGCTTCTACCGGCGAACCGAACAGAATCGAGCACAGCGACAACAGCACGAAGGCCGCGGTGGTGGTGTTGACGGTTTCCCAGCCCAGACGCGACATCAGCGAGACCAGGGTCGGGCCGATGTTGCCGCGTACGCCGAAGATCGCTCGCGACAACGTCAGGCTCGGAGCGCGACCACGGCGACCGGCAATGGAGATGATCCCGACCACCGCGAAGGAGCCGGCAGCACCGAGGATCGCGACGATGATCGCCTGCCAGATGGCCAGCCCGCGAAAGGCTACGAGGGTCGCACCCAGCGGTAGGCCGAGGATAGAAATGTTGGCCGCGAACCAGACCCAGAACAGTTGCAGCGGATGACCGTTGCATTCCGCTTCCGGCACCGGCTCGATGCCACGGGTTTCCAGTTGCCCGGCGCTTTGCCCGGTGTTCGATGAACTCATGAAAAATACTCCTGTTGCCATTGTTGTGGTTGTCGGCAGTTTCGGAAGTCGACATAACATCCCGGCGGTCCTGGCCGTGTTTGTGCGTTCCGTTGCGGTGAAAAATTCAAATGGGCGGCGCGCCCTTCGCGAGCAGGCTCGCTCCCACAGGTACCGCGTGTACCTTAAGGTTTGCACTATCCCTGTGGGAGCCTGCTCCGGGCGGCGTTCCGACGAAGATGCCAGTGCTGTCAACGCAAGGCCAATAGCCCCTGCACCAACGGTTCCAGCTCCAGGTCGTTAACGGTTTTGACCTTCTCGATCATCGCCGCCGGCCAACTCTCAAGTCCCAGGCAGGCTCCGAGCATGGCGCCGAGAATCGCCGCGATGGTGTCAGTGTCGCCGCCAAGGCTCGCGGCCATGCACAGTGCTTCGAACGCGTTCACTTCGCCAATGGCCACTTGTTGAGCCAGGGCAAACGAGACCACCACCGATTCCTGGGAAGCCACTGAAGTGCCAATCACGTCGTACATCAAATCCGCCAGCAATGCCTTGTCGCTGTCGACGCTGATGGTCCGCGCCCAGCTGATGCGCGAGGCGATGCGTCCGCCAGCCACCCAGTAACCATGGCTTTCAGCTTGCTGAGCGATTTGCTGGCCGAGGTTCAATGCCTCGCCCAAATCCATGCCGTTGATACCGGCCGAGACCACCGCCGCCACCGCTGCCGCGCTGGAAATGCCCAGCGTGGTGTTGTGGGTGACCTGGCAAGCCTGCACGACAGCGTTGATGAAACGTTCAGGGTTGGCGACGTCCGCCGCGAGCCCCACCGGCGTGATGCGCATCGCCGCGCCATTGGTGGTGCCGTAGCGCCCCGCCTCTTCCGGCGAATGGCCGGCGAGGATCATTTCGATCGCGCGTTTGGTCGAAGGGCCAAGCAAGTCTTGCGAGCCCTTGGCCTGCATCTCGGCTTCCCATTCGATCAGCCGTTGGGCGAGCATCGCCGGTTCGATCCGGCCCTCGCCTTCAACCAGCAATTGACCGACCAGAATCGCCTGTTCGGTGTCATCGGTGATCGAGCCTTTGGGCATGTTGGCTGCAATCGGTTGATCCGGGCCAGCGTCTTCCAGGTCAGTGATCTCGCCGAAGCGCGCCTTGATTTCGGCGCGACTCAGGGATTGGGTCGGCATGCCCAGCGCATCGCCCAGGGCCAGTCCGTAGAACGCACCCAAGGCTCGATTGAGCGCGGTCATTTTGACTCTCCAAACTGCAAATGCAGGCGAAAGTGCACCGGGTCGAGCAAGCTTTCGACCTGCTCCATGAAGCGGTTTTGACGGTCGTAGGTGGTGCGCAAGGCCTTGAGGAATACAGTGCCGACCGGACGTCCCAGCAGTTCGGCGTCTTCGGCGTTCAAGGGTTCGGCGCCGATCCATTGATCACCGCGCTCCCCGATGTAGCCATAGGCGGCCAGGGTGATGGTCAGGGAGTTATCGATCAGGCCGACCCGCGGCAGGCTTTCCAGGCCTCCGGTGGCAGGCATCAATGAGCGTTCGAGGGAGACCAGCTTGCCTTCGTTGGAACGGCGGCGCCGGTCGAGGGTGATGAATTGGTCAGTGCCGAAACGCGACAACAGGTCAGGACGGGTGACCGCCTCCAGCCGCAGCACTTCGGTGTTGATCAGCGCCCCGCTGTCGGCCAGGGCCTGGGCCCAGCCGCTGCGCTGATCGAGCACTACACCGTCGAAAGTGACGATGGAGCCCACCCCGCTTTGCGTCGCAATGTAGTTGCGCCGTTTCAACTCGGCCAGGGCTTCGCGCAGCGTGCCGCGGCTGACTTTGAATTCTTGAGCCAATTGATGCTCGCCCGGCAGCAGAAAGCCATCCTCCATGAGGCCACTTTCGATGCGCCGGATGAGTTCGTCGACCACCCGTTGTTTCTTGTCAAATCGTACCTGTCTAATCATGTACAACGTGATAACCGAAACGGGATTGGGCGGGCAAGGAGTATTTAGGGGAAGTGACGGAAGGAGTTACACATGATCGTTCCCACGCTCTGCGTGGGAATGCAGCCCGGGACGCTCCGTGTCCCTGCCGAAGCGGACGCGGAGCGTCCATTGAGGCATTCCCACGCAGAGCGTGGGAACGATCAGTTAGCAGGGGTTAGCGTTGTTTCAAGCGGTCGATGACGACGGCCAAGAGCAAAATCGAACCCCGAATCACATACTGGTAAAACGTATCGATGTTCTTCAGGTTCATCGCGTTCTCAATAATCGCCAGAATCAGCACCCCGGCAATCACATGCCGAATCATGCCGATCCCGCCACTCAACGACACCCCGCCCAACACGCAGGCAGAAATCACCGTCAGCTCAAAACCCTGGCCGATCATCGGCTGACCGGACGTCATGCGCGACGCCAGAATCACCCCGGCCAACGCCCCGATTACCCCGTGCACGGCGAAGATGATGATCTTGGTCCGGTCAACGTTCACCCCGGCCAACAGCGCCGCTTCCTGGTTACCGCCAATGGCCATGGTGTTGCGCCCGTAGGTGGTGTAGTTCAGCAACCAGCCGAAAAACAGGAAGCAGACGATGGTGATCAGGATCGGCACCGGCATACCCAACAACTGGCCGTTACCGAAGACGAAGAACTGCTCTTGCGACACGCCCACCGCTTTGCCGTTGGCGAAGATGTAAGCCAGGCCGCGAACGATCTGCATGGTCGCCAGCGTGGTAATCAACGCATTGACCCGAAGCTTGGCAATCACGATTCCGTTGATCAACCCGACAATCAGCCCCATGAACAGCGCCGCAACCACACCGAGAAACACGCTGTCGGTGTCGCGCATCACCACCGCGGCGACCACGCCGGCACAGGCAATCACCGATCCCACCGACAAATCAAAGTGCCCGGACGCCAGGCAATACAACATGGTGCAAGCGGCAATCCCCGTCGTCGAAATCGCCAGGCCCAGACCGCGCATGTTCAGCGGCGAGAGGAAGTTGTCGATCAGCAAGGTGCAGAGCACGAAGATCCCGACGGCCGCCAACAGCATCACCCAATCATCGAGAAAGCGTCGCAGGTCCAGAGGTTTGCGCTGGGTGGGCAGAGCGTTGTTTTGGATTGTCATAGTCACCTCTCAGTTCGCCACGCCGTCAGCGCGTTGGCGCGGCAAAGCCAGTTGCAGCAGGTTGGATTCATTGGCCTGTTCGCGGGACAGTTCGCCGCGCATTGCGCCTTCGCAGAGCACCAGGATGCGGTCGGAAATACCCATCACTTCCATCAGGTCGCTGGACACCACGATCACCGCGATGCCGCTGGCCGCCAGGTTGTGAATGATCTGGTAAATCTCGGCCTTGGCACCGATGTCGATGCCGCGCGTCGGTTCGTCGAGCAGCAGGACTTTCATCGGCATCGACAGCCAGCGACCGAGAATGGCCTTCTGCTGATTGCCGCCGGACAGGTACATGATTTTCTGCGCCGCGTTGGGCGTCTTCACTTTCAGTGCTTTGATCTGCTTGTCGGCGTTGTCCTTCTCCCACAGGCCACGCAACAGGCAGCCGAAAGTGGAATGGGCACCGCGGGCGCTGATGTTGATGTTCTCGGCGACGCTGGCGAGCGGCAGGATGCCCTCCTTCTTGCGGTCCTCGGGGCACAGCAGAATCCCGGCGGCAATCGCATCGCGGGGTGAACGCAACTTCAGTTCATGACCGCGCAACTCCAGGCGTCCGGCGGTGTTGCGCTCAAGGCCGCTGAGCATCCTGAACAGCTCGGTGCGACCGGCGCCGACCAAGCCGAACAACCCGAGAATCTCGCCTTTGTGCACCTCGAAACTCACCGGCTCACGCAAACCCGGCCCCAGCAAACCGTCGACCCTGAGCGCCACCGCGCCACGCAGACGGTGGCGGTAATCGTAGATGTCCTGAATGTCGCGACCGACCATGCAGGTCACCAGCTGATCGTGAGTCAGTTCGCTCATGTCGTCGAAAGTGCGCACAAAGCGACCGTCCTTGAACACTGTCACCGCGTTGCAGATGCGGAACACTTCCTCCATGCGATGGGAGACGTAAAGCACCACTTTGCCTTCGTCCCGCAGGCGACCGATGATCGCCATCAAACGATCAATCTCCCGCGCCGAAAGGCTGCTGGTGGGTTCGTCAAACGCGATCACATGCGCACCACGGGACAAGGCCTTGGCGATTTCCACCAGTTGACGCTGACCCAGGGACAGGCGCCCTACTTTCTCTTGCGGATCGATTTCATCGGCCAGGCCCTTGAGGCAGGCCAGTGCCTGTTGCCGCAGCGCTCCACGATTGATCAGGCCGAAACTGGCCGGCAGATGACCGAGGAACAGGTTCTCTGCCACGGTCATTTCCGGGACCAGGTGCAGCTCTTGATGGATCACTGCGACGCCACTGCCGATGCTGTCGGCGGTGGACCTGAAAGCCATCGTCTGCTCGCCGATCTGCAGATCGCCGCTGCTCGGGGTGTAAGCACCGCCGAGGATTTTCAGCAGCGTGGATTTGCCGGCGCCGTTCTCACCCATCAAGGCGTGAACCTGCCCCGGGTGGGCGACGAAGCTGATGCCATCCAGCGCCTTCACCCCGGGAAAGGTCTTGCCGATCCCGTTGAAGCGCAAGCTGCCACTGCCACTAAAAGAACAGCCGCTGTGTTGTTGTATTTTTGTTTGCGCCATAACCACCTCTTCACACAGATCAGGCAGCCCCGTCACCAGGGCCGCCGATGAAATCAACCGCGCCTCAGTTCCAGAGGCCGATCTTTTCCAGTTCCTGCTTGAAGTTCTCGCGAGTGATCAGTGTCACGTCGTCCATCGCGGTGTATTTCGGTGGCTCTTTGCCGGTGGTGACCCAGTCGAACATCATGCTCGCGGTGTTGTAGCCCTCGATGTGCGGGCTCGGCAGCATCGAGCCGAAGAAGCCGCTGTTGGCCTTCTTCAGTTCGCCGATGGCGTCGGTGCCGTTGATACCGATGCCGATCACGTTGGCCGCGGCAAAACCGGCGCTCTCGGTAGCGCGCACGCCGCCCAGCACGGTGTTGTCGTTCATGCCGCCGATGATCAGGTTTTTCGCCGCACTCGGCAGTTTCACCAGCGCCGAGTTGGTGGCGTCCATGCTGCCCGGTACGTCGAGGGTTTTCAGCGCCGAGAACAGAATGTGGTCTTTCGGCAGACCGGCGTCTTCCAGGGCTTTGGCCGAACCGTCGGTGCGTTTCTTGCCGGTGTCGAGTTCGTTGTAGGTGTTGATCACCGCGTAGGTGTCTTTCCAGTCCCAGCCGCGCTTCTTCGCTTCGGCGGCCATGGCGTTGCCTTGTTTCTGACCGACTTCGAACGCTGCCATGCCGAGGTAAGGAACGTGTTCCATGAACTTACCGCCGGCATCGACGAAGCGGTCATCGACTGCGATGACTTTCAAACCGTTGAGCTTGGCCTTGGCCATGATCGCGGGGCCGAGGGATACGTCTGGCGGGCAGATCACGAAGCCCTTGGCACCGTTGGCGGCGAGGCTGTCGATGGCCGAGAGGGTTTTCTCGCCGTCCGGCACGGCGATCTTGATGACAGTGAAGCCCTTCTCTCTCCCGGCCTTTTCGGCGAACGCCCACTCGGTCTGGAACCAGGGCTCTTCCGCCTGCTTGACCAGAAAACCAATCTTCACTTCCTCGACCGCCAGCAACGAACTGCTCAGGCTGACCGCGGTGACCGCCAAAGCGGCACAGCACAGGGAACGGATCCCACGACGACGATTCATAAGCTGACTCCTTGTTATTTTTTTTGAGCGTTATTTGAATGCCAATCAAACCGTATAGCTAATAGTCATATCGTATGATGATTGGATTTCAGGCGTAGTTCCGCGTCTGAAACCCGATTTACTCAGTCGTGGTACATGACCGAGCGACCACCGTCGATGGTGATGCACGAAGCATTGATAAACGGCGCTTCATCGCTGGCCAGGAAAACGGCCGTCATCGCGACTTCGATCGGCTGCCCGATGCGACGTGGCGGATGCAGATCGAAGGCGCGCTGACGCTCGGCATGCGGATCGGCAAAACCGTTCCAGTAATCGACGTTCAGTTGGGTTTCGATGTAGCCCGGCGCGATGGCGTTGACGCGAATGCCTTTCGGCGCGTACTCGATGCCCAGGGCGCGGGTCAGGCCGAGCAAGCCATGTTTGGCCACCGGGTACGGGAAGCAGCCGGGAATGATGTGAGTGGAATGGGTCGAGGCAATGTTGATGATGCTGCCGATGCCCTGTTCGATCATCTGCGGCAATACAGCCTTGCAGCCGTACCAGGCGCCGTCCAGGTCGATGGCGAAGCAGCGATGCCAGTCTTCCTCGGTCATTTCCAGCGGATCGCGGAACACATTGACCCCGGCACAGTTGACCAGCACGTCGATCCGACCGTGAAGTTCGATCGCCAGTTTGGCCATGGCGTGCAGGTCCTGCTGCCTGGACACATCGGCCTTGATCGCCTGAACATCAAAGCCTTTGTCCCGCCAGTGGGCCGCGACCTTTTCGACTTTCTCACCCTGGATATCGCTGATGATCAGCTTGGCATGCTGGGAAGCGAACGTCGCGACAATCGCCTCGCCGATACCCTGAGCGGCACCGGTCAGCAGTACGACCTTGTTTTTCAGTCGCTCACCCTTCGGTGGCTCGGGCACCGGTGGCAAGGAAAGAGGTTCAGCCATGGATCAAGACTCCTTTTCGAAGGCACGACAAAAACCGGGCATCTGTCGATGTCCGGTCAAAAGGCTTTTTGGAAAATCGCTGCATCACTTCACCTGTTTTGTTTTTTTAAGTGTGAGTGCGTGTAACTGATGGCCGACTATAAACCCGACCCGCAAATAATCTCAATATATAATTTAACATCCCATATTTTGGGACTCATCCGGCAAAACGAGTACAGGCTTTTCCGACCACATCGACTCGAATCGACAGCAACGCGCCGTCCAATGGACGGTTGAGCGGGCTCGCGGCACTGGTGATGTAGAGGGTTTTCAGGTCTTCGCCACCGAATACGCAACTGGTGGGGCGGCTGACCGGCAGCTCGATCACGCGATCAACCTGCCCGTCCGGGGTCAGTCTGAGCAGGCAGCTGCCGTCCCAACGCGCGTTCCAGATATAACCCTCGGCATCCATCGCCGAGCCATCAGGGCCGCCGCGTTCATGGGGCCCGAACCAGACTTTGGCGGGGTCGAGGTTGCCGTCGGTGCGGATGAAATGCTGATAGATCGTGCGGTCGAGGCTGTCGGCGAAATACACGGTGGTTGCGTCTTCGCTCCACAGCAACGTATTAGGGATGCCCAGCCCTCGAAGCAACGGCGTGACCCGAGCATCGCGATCAATGCGAAACAGGCCACCGGAACGCCGCACGATGGGCACGTCTTCGCCCTGCTCGCCGATGTTGTTCTGCATGGTGCCGAGCCAGAGTCGGCCCTGAGCATCGCAGCGGGCTTCATTGGCGCGATTGGCGGGTTGCGGATCGGCGACGCAGAGCAAGGTCAGTCGTGGCTCCAGGCCGGGGGAATCCAGATCGAGTCGATACACGCCGCTGTTCAACGTCACCAGTGCATCGCCGCTTTCGCAGGGAATGAAGGCAGACACGTGCTCGGGCATCTGCCAGATCTGCACGTTGGCACCAATCAGCCGCAGTGCCTGTTGACCGGCGATATCAACCCAGTACAGCGCCTGGGTCGGCGCGTCCCAGAACGGGCCTTCGCCGAGCTGCGCGCGATGTTCGGTAACGGCAGTCCACGTCATGAAACCTCCTGCTTTTTTATTGTTGTCAGCTGGCCTTCTTGTCGGCCATGACTTGCGGGTAGAAGCGCTTGATGGCCAGGTCGGCGTTATCGATCAGGGTCATGCAGGCCCAGACACCTCGCGCGGTATCCCGGGCAGCGATGGCCTCGGCCATGTCTTTGTGAATCGGTAGCGTGCGGCGCAATTCGTCCGGGTCGGCGGCGGACACTTCGAAAGACACCGCCAGCAGCGCGCCGAGGGCCGGGACCATTTGTTCGATGAATTGATTGTGGCTGGCGGCGAGGATGCACTCGTGGAAGAACTGGTCGGCACGGTTGTAATCGACGCCGCTGTCCACTGCCCTCTCCAATGCGTTGTAAGCCTGAAGGATGGCTTGAACCTGCTCGACGGTAGCGCGCTCGCAAGCCCAGCGTACGGCCATCGGTTCGATGGTGCGACGCAAGTCGAGCAAGTCGTCGACGAAGTTTTCCGGCAAGCCGCTGCGCGACAGCCAGCCTACGACTTGCGGATCGAAGAGGTTCCAGCGTCGTACCGGCAACACCCGCGTGCCGACCTTTGGCCCGACTTCAAGCATGCCCTTGGCGACCAGGGTTTTGATGGCTTCACGAATAACGGTGCGACTGACACCGAGTTGCTCGCCCAGGTCGGCTTCGACCTTGAGGGTTTCACCCGGTTTGACCTGGCCCGTGGCGATCCAGCAACCCAGCCAATCGACCGTCGACGCATGAAAACTGCTGGACATGGACACCTCGATTCAGGGACGGCACAAAGCCGTTCGCGATGGGTGTCCACGCTAATCATCATACGATTGAGTGTCAATTTGATTTTTTAGAAGCACGCTGAGATCCAATGTCGGATCGCCGCACCGCCGCTCCCACATTTTGATCCAATTACGGCTCAAGCCCGATGGGGAAGAACTCGCCACCGCTCCACACGCCTAACCAGCGCTGCCCGTCGATCTCGCGGGTGACGGCCAGCTCCACCAGTTGGTAGAACACGTTGCGGTGGATCAGGGCTTCAAGGTTGGTGCGCACATGCACGTAGGGCGCAGGCTCCTGCGTGACCGGGTCGATCACCACGCGCATGGGGTGTTCGCTGCCGGCCTCGGCGGTCTCATCGACATTAGTGGTGAAGCGCAAGACTTGGGTTTCACCCTCGCCTTCGACATCCACGGCAATCGCCACGAAGGGCGCATCGTCGACCTTGATGCCAACCTTCTCGACCGGGGTGATGAGGAAGTAATCGTCACCATCGCGGCGAATGATGGTGGAGAACAGTTTGACCATCGGCTTGCGCCCGATCGGCGTGCCCAGGTAATACCAGGTGCCATCACGGGCGATACGCATGTCGATGTCGCCGCAAAAGTCGGGGTTCCACAGGTGGACCGGCGGCAAGCCTTTGGTTTTGGGGATTTGCCCCAACAGATCGTTGGCTTTTTGCGGGCCACTCATGGCGTTCTCCTTTTGAATTACTGGTCGCTGAGCCCCAGCAGGCTGCGCGCGTATTGTTCCAGCGGCGGGCCCATCAGGTCTTCTGGCTTTTTGTCGTGGAACGTCAGTAAACCGCCACGACTCTTGATGCGTGCAGTATCAATCAAATACTGGTTGCTGGTCTCGATCAACATGATCTGAATCACGCCGCTGTCGATACCGAGGCGATCCACGGCTTCCTGATCGAGCCATTCGTCCGAGTTGCCGATACGGTCGTCGGACCTGGCGAACCGGGTATAGAGCAGGTAATGGGCACCGGCGGCACGGGCCTCGCCCATGGCTTGATCAAGACCTTCCGGGGCACGGGCGCGGCGGACCATAGGGAAGTATTCGACAAAACCATCGAAGGCGACTTCGGCTATTACGTTAGGTCGTGGGTAGACAGCACTGCCTGGCGGCACAAAAGCGCCTTGGGCGATATAGACGAATGAGTCCGGTTGAATGCGCAGGTTATTCACACGGCGGCTGTCGCTATGGTCAAGCAGCCCCGCGTCGCTCATGTGGTAGCGAGTCCCTTCAGCCAGATCGCTGACATTCATGCAGCCACCCAGCGCCAAAACGGCCAGCAGCAAAACCAGGCTACGCATCCTACCCTCCAGAGGCCGGTGACGGAAAACCGGCGAATGGCCATGGGATGCAGCTTCCGCGCCAGCTCGGGAACATCAGCGTCTTATAGATCGCTTTCGCGAGCAGGCTCGCTCCCACAGGTGAAATGCATTCTCCTGTGGGAGCGAGCCTGCTCGCGATGAGGGATGTTCAGCCGCCGATAATCTTCATGATGGTCGCGCCACCGGAGAACGCCACTTCCTGCTTGTCGCCCAACGCTTTCACCAGGAGTCGCTGCAACGCCGGCAGCGCCTGATGGCGAGGCTTGTCCAGCAGATCGCCGACATAGTGGCGATTGCTCGACGACAGGCAGCCATGCAGCCAGCCCGTGGACGACAAACGCAGCCGCGAGCAGGTGCGGCAGAACGGAACGCTTTCGTTGGCGATCACACCGAAGTGGCCTTGCCCCGGAATCTCGTAACGCACGGCCGTGGCGTCGACTGGCGCATCGGCCTGAAGATACTCGTAGCGCTCACCGATCAGGCTCAGCAACTGCTGAAGGCTGACAAACTGTTGCAGGAAAGCATTGGAGTCGCTGGCCAGGTGGCCCATGCGCATCAGCTCGATGAAACGAAGCTCATAGCCGCGCTCCAGACAGTAATCGAGTAGCGGCATCACTTGATCGAGGTTCTGCCCACGCAGCGGCACCATATTGACCTTGATCTTCAGGCCGGCTGCGCTGGCCTGATCCATACCGTCGAGCACAGTCGCCAGATCGCCGCCACGGGCAATGCTGCGAAAAGCGCTGGCATCCAGGGTATCGAGGGAAACGTTAATGCGACGAATGCCGGCGTCCACCAGCAGTGGCAGTTTCTTCGCCAGCAGCTGGCCATTGGTAGTCAGGCTGATGTCCGCCAGGCCCATCTGTCCGACGGCGGTCATGAAGGTTTCGAGTTTGGGGCTGACCAGCGGTTCGCCACCGGTGATGCGCAAACGCTCGATGCCTGCGGCCTCGATCAGATACGCCACACCGCGTGCCATGGCCTCGGCCGACAATTCATCCTGCGCAGCAACCAACCGCTTGCCGTTGGGCACGCAGTAGGTACAAGCGTAATTGCAGGCTGAAGTCAGACTGATTCGCAAATTGCGGAAACGCCTGCCTTGACGGTCAACGATCATGGATCACTCCGGCGGAAGAATATTCGGACCGCTAAAACTTGACTCACAAATCAAGTTTTAGCAATACCTAAGCCTGAGTATATTCCTGCGGTACTGCGCCACGTAGCGAAATAATGGCGCAATAAGGCAACTGAATGGTTCAGCTGCTCGGGGTGTCGTTATCGCGCTTGCGCTTGTTGCCCATGCGCACGCCGATATCCATCAGGAACTGGAAGAAGCCTTCCTGATCTTCCAGCACATTGCTCCAGAACGGCGAGTGATACAGCGCCACAGCGCCGTGCACCAGCGCCCAGGACGCGCAGTAATGGAAGTATGGCGGCACGTCTTCGAGCTTGCCTTCGCTGATCCGGCCCTTGATCAGCAGGGTCAGGCGTTCGAAGTTCGAGGCGCGGATCTTGTGCAGTTCCTCGACCATCTCCGGCACCTGATTGCCCTTGACCACCTTTTCTTCCAGGCGATCGAACAACCGATAGCGTTGTGGGTCGCGCATGCGGAATTCGAAGTAGGCGCGGGACAGGGCTTCCTTATCCTTGTCGACATCGGCCGAATGCAACAGCTCGTTCAAATCGCGCTCGTAATCGAGCATCAGGCGCAGATAGATCTCGGCCTTGGATTTGAAGTGCTTGTAGATCGTGCCTTTACCGATACCGACGGCATCAGCAATCATCTCGACGGTGACACTGTCTTCACCTTGATCGAGGAACAGCTTGAGCGCGGTATCGAGAATTTCTTGCTCGCGGCGACGAAACTCACGGACCTTACGAGGTTCTTTATGCATAAGAAAAGGTCTGTAGGGGTCAAAATTCGAAGCCGCGTATTATGCCTAACTTGCGCAAAAATGCACGGATCATCCGACCATATAAGTGTTTCTTGATGAATTCCGACATCTTTGCAGATTGATGAGAACTCAACAGAAGCGCGCGTATTCCAAATTTGTTTAAAAAATCTCGGCCGGTAAACTGGACTCGGCGCAATACTGATCAATACTTCAAATGTCGGCGGGGCATCTCCCCCAAGTGTCGCGCCGATATAGGTACCAACGGACCGCGTGCCTTTGTTTTACTCCTAATGGTCTTAACCCGGATTCACCCCCCAGAACCCGGGTTTTTTTTGCCTGCGATTTAACCTTTCAGATGCGCCAGCGGAAAAAGTCGCTTGAAGTTTTCGGTGGTTTGCTCGGCAAACCGCTCGTAGGACTCACCTCGCAACATTGCCAGAAATTCCGCTACGTCGCGCACGTACTGCGGCAGGTTCGGCTTGCCGCGATGAGGAATCGGCGCCAGGTAGGGCGAGTCGGTTTCCACCAGCAATCGGTCAGCTGGCACTTTACTGGCCACGTCACGCAGAGCGTCGGCATTGCGGAAAGTGACAATCCCGGACAAGGAAATGTAATACCCCATGTCCAGCGCCGCTTTGGCCATGTCCCAATCTTCGGTGAAACAGTGCAGCACGCCAGCCTGGGGCAGCGCCGCTTCGCGCAACAAGCTCAATGTATCGGCGCGAGCCCCCCGGGTGTGAATGATCACCGGTTTGCCCGTCTGCTGCGCCGCTTGCAGATGCAGGCGAAACGACTCCTGCTGCAGCTCTGCCGCTTCCGGTTCGTAGTGATAATCCAGACCGGTTTCACCGATCGCCACCACGCGCGGGTGGTTGAGCTCGCGCAACAGCCAATCCAGCGCCGGCGCTGCACCCGGCTGCACATCCAGCGGATGTACACCAACCGAACAGTCGACGTCGTCGTAACGTTCGGCCAGGGCTTTGACGTCCGCGGCGTTCTCGACGCTGACGCCGATACACAGAAAATGTCCTACCCCGCGTCGACGGGCCGCATCCAGTGCAGCATCCAGCGAGCCGTCGTGGGCGGTGAGGTCTAGGCGATCAAGGTGGCAATGGGAATCTACGAGCATAAAAGGGCTGCAACTTACATCGTATGAGTGGGACGGTCGGACTTCAGGGCTCCGGCCAGATGGGTTTCGATTCGACTGCGGGCCGTGTTGTCGCCGTCGTTGAATTGCACGCCGACTCCCGCGGCCCGGTTGCCCTGTGCACCTTTTGGCGTGATCCAGGTGACCTTGCCGGCGACCGGAATTTTTTCCGGCTCATCCATCAGGTTCAGCAGCATGAATACCTCATCGCCCAACTTGTAGCTCTTGTTGGTCGGGATAAACAGGCCACCGTTCTTGATGAATGGCATGTAGGCCGCGAAAAGTACGGACTTGTCCTTGATCGTCAGGGACAAAATGCCGTTGCGCGGCCCAGGATTGACGAGTTCATTCATGCTGTCCTCCACTGCTGATGCTCAGAGTCTAGGCCCACACGGTCACTTCTGGGTAGGCAAACCCGCCCATTGCACCAACAGCGCTTCCAGCAACAACACCCGATTGAGGTTGGCTTTGCTCATCACTTTCTGGCGCTGGACGAGGATCCAGTCCTGGATATTCAGGACTTTGTCCTGGCCGGCTTTTTGCGCCAGGTACTGAATCACCTTGCGCATGTCCGCTAGTCCCAGCCCTTCTTCATCCTGAGTCAGCTGATAGCGCAGGATCAGGCTCGACCAATCGCAGAACCAGTCGAATAGCAGCAACAGTGGAATTGCATTCCAGCCTTCGGCCAATTGTGTTGGCGACTGTTGCTGCTTGAGCAACTTTTTCACGCCATCGACCACCAGCGCGCGCTGCTCGCGCACGCCCTGGGTCTGCAAGTTGACGGCGGCCAGTGGCGAACCGGCGGCGAGGGTCAGCAACTCGACGCGCTCTTCTTCCGAGCAGTCCGGCAAAGCCTTCGCCAGCCACGCAAGACTCATGGCTTCGCTCGGCAGTGGACAGGCCTGCTGCACGCAGCGGCTCTTGATCGTCGGCAACAGACGACTGGTCTGGTGGCTGACCAACAGCAAAACAGTATCGCCGGAAGGTTCTTCAAGGCTTTTGAGCAGGGCGTTGGCGGCGTTGATGTTCATCGACTCGGCCGGTTCGATCAGCACCACTTTGCGGCCGCCCATCTGCGCGGTCTGGACCACGAAGCTGACCAGGTCACGAACCTGATCGACCTTGATCGCCTTATCGGCTTCTTCCGGTTCCAGAATGTAGTTGTCGGGGTGACTGCCGGCCTTCAGCAACAGACAGGATTTGCATTCGCCGCAAGCATCCTGGGCGGATGGACGCTGGCACAGCAAACTGGCCATCAAGCGCTCGGCCAACGCACGCTTGCCGATCCCGGCCGGGCCATGGAGCAGATAGGCGTGAGCATGTTGCTTGCGGCCGGCCAACTGCTGCCAGAGACTGTCCTGCCACGGATAGGCTTCAGCCACGAGTCAACTCCAGCAGACGCGGCAGCAAGGCATCCAGTGACTGCTGAACCTGCGCCAGCGGCTGGGCGGCATCGACCAGGACATAACGCGCAGGATCCGCTTCAGCACGCTTGAGGAAAGCACTGCGCACCGCATCAAAAAAGGTCCGGCCTTCGAGTTCGAAACGATCCAGACGACCGCGAGCGCTGGCGCGGGCCAGGCCCACTTCCACCGGCAGATCGAAAATCAACGTCAGGTCCGGGCGCAGATCGCCCTGGACGAAGGTTTCCAGGGTCGCGATGCGCTCCAGCGACAGGCCGCGACCGCCGCCCTGATAGGCGTAGGTCGAATCGGTAAAGCGATCACACAAGACGACTGCGCCACGGGCCAGCGCCGGGCGAATCACCTCGGCCAGATGCTGGGCTCGCGCGGCGAACACCAACAGCAATTCAGTGTCCGGGTTCATGACTTCGTCAACCGGCGCCAGCAGTACTTCGCGGATCCGCTCGGCCAACGGCGTGCCGCCGGGTTCGCGGGTCAGCAAGACCTCGATCCCGGCGGCGCGCAGGCGCTCGGCCAGGTATTCGCGATTGGTGCTCTTGCCCGCGCCTTCCGGGCCTTCCAGAGTAATAAACAAGCCAGTCACAGGCAGTCCTTAGTCAGAGTCATTGCGGGCTTTGCGGCGCGGTTGCATCCGGTTCGGGCACAGGTGCAGCAGCGGGTTCTTGAACGGGTTCTTGCGCCGGCTCCTGTGACGGTTCCTGGGCAGGCGCTTGCGGCTCGGGTGGCGCCGCTTCAGCAGGCTCTTGCGGCGGCACTTGCGGCAAAGCCTCGGGGGCGGTGTCGGGCGATGCGGCCGGAATCGGTGCCTGCTCATCCGTCGCCTCTGGCGCCGTGGTCGGCGCGGGGCTGGAGCGGTAGTCGGCGCGGCGTCTGATCTGGAACTCACGCACAGCGTTATTGTGCGCGTCCAGATCATCGGAGAACACGTGACTGCCATCACCACGAGCCACGAAATAGAGGCTATTGCCAGCCACCGGATTCAGCGCAGCATGAATCGCTTCGCGGCCGACCATGGCGATCGGAGTCGGCGGCAGGCCCGAAATCATGTAGGTGTTGTACGGGGTCGCCTCCTTGAGATGGGCGCGAGTCAATTTGCCGTTGTAACGATCACCGAGGCCGTAGATCACGGTCGGATCGGTCTGCAACAACATGCCCATTTCCATGCGCCGCACAAACACGCCAGCGATTTGTCCACGCTCTTGCGGCACACCGGTTTCCTTTTCCACCAGCGAGGCCATGATCAGCGCCTGGTAGGGTTCGGTGTACGGCACATCAGGCGCGCGCAGGCTCCACTCCTTGGCAAGGACTTCGTCGAGACGGTCGTAGGCTTTTTTCAGCAGCTCGACGTCGGTCATGCCGCGCACGAAGCGATAGGTGTCAGGGAAGAATCGACCTTCCGGAAAGATCCCGGTGTGGCCGAGTTTGTCCATCACCTCGCTATCACTCAAACCGTCGAGGGTCTTTTCGAGTTTTTCATCCTTGGCCAGAGCAGCGCGGACCTGATGAAAATTCCAGCCTTCGACCAGGGTCAGGCTGTACTGAACTATTTCCCCGCGTTTCCACAGGTCAATCAGTCCTTCAACGGTCATGCCGGGCTGCATGCGGTATTCGCCCTTGTGCAACGGTTGTTTGGCGAGATTGAAGCGCCAATACACGCGAAGCCAAAAAGCATCCTTGATGACGCCATCGGCTTCGAGTCGATAGAAGGTGCGGGTCGGCGTCGTGCCTTTGGGCACTTCCAGCAGTTCTTCCTGGGTGATGTTCAGCGGTTGTTCCAGCGCCGAATGGATTTTCCAGGCGGAAGCGCCCAGACACAGCCCCGCCAGAACCAATCCGGTTTCCAGCAGCAGCAAGAATTTACGTCTCACGTATCAAGCATCCAGTAGCGCGCGGGCAATGGTTCGGAGTTTACGGGTGAGCGGACCAACCGGCCAGCTCAGTGCTGCATAGGCGCACACAGGCCAAACGCCATACACGCTGTTGCAGACAAAGACTTCATCAGCCCATTGCAGCTGATCGAGGGTGATGTCGGTGATTTGGGTGGGGATCCCCAATGACTCGGCTTGAAACAACAATTCGGCACGCATCACGCCGGCCACGCCACAGCGTTTGAGATCGGCCGTGATGAGTACACCATCGCGCACCAGGAACAGATTGCTGAACACGCCTTCAATGACACGCCCGGCCTGATCGAGCATCAAGCCTTCGGCATGATCGGTGTCTTGCCATTCGGAACGGGCGATGACCTGTTCAAGACGGTTCAGGTGTTTGAGTCCGGCGAGCAGAGGCTGTTTGGAAAGCCGCGTCGCACAGGGGAACAGGCGAACGCCCTGCTCCGCATTGGCAGCAGGATAAACCGCAGGAGGATTACCCAGCATAATGCGTCGCGCCTGAGCCGAAGGATCGGGCGCGTAACCGCGTGCGCTTTCGCCACGCGTGACGATGAGCTTTAGCACACCTTCGCCCAACGCTTGGGCATAGGTCAGTAACTCAGTGCACACCGCCGCATGGTCGAGATTAATTGCCAATCGCTGGCAACCTTTGACCAAACGCACCAGATGCCGATCCAGCAACACTGGCGTGCCGTTGCGCACAGCGATGGTCTCGAACAGACCATCACCATAAGCCAGGCCGCGATCCTTCAGCGACAAAGCGTCAGCCGGCTGACCGTCGACCCAGCTGTCCATCAGTCAGCAAACCGGCGGAACACCAGCGAGCCGTTGGTACCGCCAAACCCGAAGGAGTTGGACAGCACCACATCGATATTCATATTGCGCGCGGTATGCGGTACGAAATCGAGGTCGCAACCTTCGTCCGGCTCATCAAGGTTGATGGTCGGCGGCGCTACCTGACTGTTGATCGCCAGCACACTGAAGATCGCCTCGACCGCGCCCGCCGCACCCAACAGGTGACCGGTCATGGACTTGGTCGAACTGACCGCCAGCTTGTAAGCGTGATCGCCGAACACCGACTTGATCGCGCAGGCTTCGGCAAGGTCGCCCGCCGAAGTCGAGGTGCCGTGAGCGTTTACGTACTGAACCTGATCGCCATTGATCTTGGCATCGCGAAGCGCATTGGTGATGCAACGCGCAGCACCCGCACCATCAGCCGGTGGCGAAGTCATGTGGTAGGCATCGCCACTGGTGCCAAAGCCGATCAGCTCGGCGTAGATAGTCGCGCCGCGAGCCTTGGCGTGTTCCAGTTCTTCCAGAACCAGCGCACCGGCACCGTCGGACAGTACAAAGCCATCACGGCCCTTGTCCCATGGTCGGCTGGCGCGGGTCGGCTCGTCGTTGCGGGTCGACAGTGCGCGGGAGGCTCCGAAGCCGCCCATGCCCAGACCGCAAGCCGCCATCTCGGCGCCGCCGGCAATCATCACGTCGGCTTCGTCGTACATGATGTTGCGGGCCGCCATGCCAATGCAGTGCGTACCGGTGGTACACGCAGTGGCGATGGCGTAGTTAGGTCCCTGTGCACCCAGGTGGATGGACAGGAAACCGGAAATCATATTGATGATCGAGCCAGGCACGAAAAACGGAGAAATCCGTCGTGGGCCGGAATCATGCAGCGTGCGGCTGGTTTCTTCGATATTGGTCAGTCCGCCAATACCCGACCCCATGGCCACGCCGATGCGCTCACGGTTGGCGTCGGTGACTTCCAGACCTGCGTTACGAACTGCCTGAAAACCTGCTGCCAGACCGTATTGAATAAACAGGTCGAGCTTGCGAGCTTCCTTGACCGACAGGTATTCCTCGACATTGAAGCCCTTTACCGAGCCGCCAAAACGGGTGGAATAGGCAGAAAGGTCGGTGTGTTCGATCAGACCAATGCCACTGCGGCCAGCCAGAATGCCCTGCCAACTGCTCGGCACATCCGTACCCAGTGGCGACAACATACCCATACCGGTGACTACGACGCGTCTACGCGACACAGCACTCTCCTTTTTCAAATGACGACTTTGCATCAGGCCTAAAGAAAAAACCGCACGCCGTGATGGCAGTGCGGTTTTTCCATGACAGCAAGCAACGATTACAAACTATTACGCCTGATGGCTAGTAACGTAGTCGATTGCAGCTTGTACAGTAGTGATCTTCTCAGCTTCTTCGTCAGGGATTTCGGTCTCGAATTCCTCTTCCAGAGCCATCACCAGCTCAACGGTGTCAAGGGAGTCGGCACCCAGGTCTTCAACGAAGGAAGCAGTGTTGACCACTTCTTCTTCTTTAACGCCCAGTTGCTCAGCAACGATTTTCTTGACGCGCTCTTCGATGGTGCTCATACCTTGTTTTCACTCCTAATGGACAAATTCAGGCAGCTGGCCAGTGGGTAAGTGTATAGAAAGACTTTTCAGTTTTTCAACTGAAAGCTTCACTCCTCAAACCCAGCGGCCCTCTGCCTATAAATAGATTGCAGCTTTATAACGGATTTTAGACAGCTCGTATGACATTTTTTTGAAGCAACCCGTCACATTTAACTCATGTACATCCCGCCGTTCACCGGGATTGTAGCCCCAGTAACGTAAGCCGCACCGTCGGATGCAAGAAAAGCGACCACAGACGCGATCTCTTGAGCTTGTCCCAGACGGCCCAGCGGAATCTGCGTCTGCAAGGCTTCACGCTGTGCGTCAGGCAGTTCGCGGGTCATATCGGTGTCGATGAACCCAGGAGCCACCGAGTTTACCGTAATCGAACGCGAACCGACTTCACGCGCCAGTGAACGGCTGAAACCTTCCAGACCGGCCTTGGCGGCTGCGTAGTTTACTTGGCCTGCGTTGCCCATGGCACCCACAACCGAGCCAATACTGATAATTCGTCCCCAACGGGCTTTGGTCATGCCGCGCAAAACACCCTTGGACAGGCGGAACAGACTGTTCAGGTTGGTGTCGACGACGTCATGCCATTCGTCATCTTTCATGCGCATCATCAGATTATCGCGGGTGATACCGGCATTGTTGACCAGGATCGCCGGCGCACCGAACTGCGAAGTGATGCTAGCCAGCACCGCCGCGACAGATTCATTGCTGGTGACATTGAGTTCCAGACCAGTGCCTTGAATACCGTTTTCCTTCAGGGTAGCGGCAATGCGCTCGGCACCCGAGGCAGACGTCGCGGTGCCGATAACGATGGCGCCCTGACGACCCAATTCCAGGGCGATAGCCTGGCCGATACCGCGGCTCGCGCCGGTGACCAATGCAACTTTACCTTGCAGACTCATGCAGGCTTCTCCTGATTCAGGCCAGCGCTGCGCGAGCGGCAGCGAAGGCGTCGGGGGTATTGAGGTTGGATGTCGACACGCCTTCGGCGCAACGCTTGTTCAGACCCGCCAGCACTTTGCCAGGGCCGCATTCGACCAACTGGGTAGCACCCTTGGCGGCCAGTGCCTGAACCGACTCGACCCAGCGTACAGGCTTGTAAAGCTGCTCAAGCAGATCGCGCTTGAGTGTTTCCAGATCAGCCGGCACATTGGCGCTGACGTTCTGAACCACCGGGATCTGCGGCGTCTGCCAGTCGATCGCTGCGATCGACTCGGCGAAACGCTCGGCCGCCGGACGCATCAGCGCGCAATGGGACGGCACGCTGACCGGCAATGGCATGGCGCGCTTGGCACCACGGGCCTTGCAGCCTTCGATGGCGCGCTCGACCGCTGCCTTGGCACCGGCGATAACCACTTGGCCAGGGGAGTTGAAGTTGACCGCACTGACCACTTCGCCTTGCGCCGCTTCGGCGCAGGCTGCCAGCACATCAGCATCGTCCAGACCGAGAATGGCGGCCATGCCACCTTGCCCGGCCGGAACGGCTTCCTGCATCAGCTTGCCCCGGGATTCAACCAGCTTCACCGCGTCGCCCAGGCTCAGACTGCCTGCGGCGACCAAAGCGCTGTATTCGCCCAGGCTGTGACCAGCAACATAAGCCGGACGCGCGCCGCCTTCAGCCAGCCACAGACGCCACAAGGCAATCGAGGCGGTCAGAATGGCCGGCTGGGTTTTATCTGTTTGATTGAGTTGTTCTTCCGGCCCTTGCTGGGTCAGTGCCCACAGGTCGTAACCCAGAGCATCGGAAGCTTCTTTGAATGTTTCGAGGACAACTGGATGTTGCGCGCCTAACTCGGCCAGCATGCCGAGGGACTGCGAACCCTGTCCCGGAAAGACGAATGCGAGGGAAGCAGACATGTAACAAGCCCCTAATGATCTTGTCGTCGGAGAATTGACGTCCCGCTTGGAGGAACGCAAGAAACTGACAGTTGGATGGCAAATTGAACTGAGCGGTCACATTTAAGCATTGTCCGACGAAAACGCCTAAAGCAACAAATCCTCCAGACGACCATGAATGCGTTCCGGCAGGTTTTCCTGGATCTCGATCAAGGCGCGCTGAATCGCACTCTGGAAGCCCTGAACCCCCGCTGAACCATGACTTTTGACCACAATCCCCTGCAAACCAAGGAAACTTGCGCCGTTATGTCGCGCAGGCGCCAGATCGGCTTGCAAACGCTTCATCAGCGGTAATGCCAGCGCACCGACCACTTTCGACGCGAGATTTTTCTTGAACAAGGCTTCGATGCGCCCGGCAATCATAGTCGCCAGGCCTTCGCTGGACTTGAGCAGGATATTGCCGACAAAACCGTCACATACCACCACATCCGCCTCGCCACGGTATACACCGTCACCTTCGACAAAACCGATGTAATTGATGCCGCGAGCGCTCTGCAACAACGTGGCCGCCAGCTTGACCTGCTGATTACCCTTGATGTCTTCAGTACCGATGTTCAGCAGCGCCACGCGCGGACGAACGATACCCAGGGTTTCCGCCGCCACCGACCCCATCACCGCAAACTGCAACAGATGCTCGGCACTGCAATCGACATTGGCGCCCAGGTCGAGCAACTGGCAGTAACCCTTCTGCGTCGGAATCGCCGCAACCATCGCTGGCCGATCAATGCCTGGCAAGGTCTTGAGCACGAACCGCGACAACGCCATCAGCGCGCCGGTATTGCCGGCACTGACACAGGCCTGGACCTTGCCGTCTCGCAGTAACTCCAGGGCCACACGCATCGACGAATCGGGCTTGCCGCGCAAGGCCTGGGCAGGTTTTTCGTCCATGGTGATGACTTCGGACGCCGCCACAATCGACAGGCGCGAGCGATCCACAGCCGATTGGCCAGAGAGCAATTCTTCAAGAAGAGAGGGTTGACCGACGAGGGTCAGGTGCAGCGAGGGCGTAGCAGACAGACAAGCAAGGCTGGCCTGAACAATGCTGCGGGGACCGAAGTCCCCGCCCATTGCGTCAATCGCGATGACTTGAGCAGACAAGTGATTACTCGTCAGCGCCCTTGTCGATCACTTTACGGCCACGGTATACGCCTTCTGGCGATACGTGGTGACGCAGGTGAATTTCACCGGTGGTTTTTTCTACAGACAGAGTGCTTGCCGTCAGGGCGTCGTGCGAACGACGCATGTCACGGGCAGAGCGGGATTTTTTGTTCTGCTGAACAGCCATAATTGATTAACTCCTAAACGTTTGGGTCACGCTTTAACTGCGCCAATACACTGAACGGGTTGGACCGCGTTACCTCGTCCTCGCTCGGTTCGGGCTCATCGAGACCCGCCGGCTGCTGGCATTCTTCCGGATGATGAGCAGGCACAATGGGCAAGGCGAGCAGAAGCTCCTCCTCGATCAGTGACTGCAGATCCAAAGGATCTTCGCCCAGTTCCAGCACGTCATAACCTTTCGGCAACGACTGGGTATTCGCACCCTCCTTCACCACAGCATAACTGCATTCGCTATGGATCGGCAGGGTGACCAGCTCAAGACAACGCTGGCAAACCATTTTGACTTCGGTGTCGATAAAGCTGTGGATTACCACAGACTTACGTTCATCTCGTTCAAAAACGAATTTAGCCTGCACCGTACCGACAGTATCGGAAAGCGGGTCGCAGAGTCTCTCCAAATCGGCCAGCAGCATTTCACCTTGAAGGGTGGTGCCACGATCAGCCAATTTGCGCGGGTCAACGTGAGGTGGAATCGGGTCATTCAACATAGGCGCAGCATTATAGGGATGCCCCCGGCCATGTCAAAGGAAATTCAGCCCTGTCCGTCACTTGGAAGCCTCGCTAGAATTCGCGCCTGTCTTCTGGAGATGCGCATGCTGCCTTTATTACTCGCTTCAAGCTCGGTTTATCGCCGGGAATTGCTGGCCCGCTTGCAGCTGCCGTTTACCTGCAGCTCGCCGGATATCGACGAAAGCCATCGCCCGGACGAGTCCGCCATTGCGCTGGTCAAGCGCCTCTCCGAGGAAAAAGCACGCGCATTGGCCGACATCCACCCCGCTCATCTGATCATCGGCTCCGACCAGGTCGCGGTACTCGGCGACCGGATCATCGGCAAACCGCACACCTTCGAAAAGGCCCGCGAGCAGCTGCTGGCTGCCAGTGGCATCAGCGTGACCTTCCTCACCGGCCTCGCACTGCTTAACAGCCAGACCGGCGCCTGCCAGGTCGACTGCGTGCCCTTCACCGTACACATGCGCACACTCGACCCATCGCGCATCGAACGCTACCTGCACGCCGAACAGCCCTACGACTGCGCTGGCAGCTTCAAAGCCGAAGGTTTAGGGGTGAGCCTGTTTCAAAGCACCGAAGGCCCTGACGCCACCAGCCTGATAGGCCTGCCATTGATTCGCCTGGTCGACATGCTGCTCGCAGAAGGCGTGCAGATACCTTAAAGGTCAAAAAAAAACCGGCAAAAGCCGGTTTTTTTATGTGACAGGAGAATCAGCGCAACGAAGGCCCCTGGAAGCCCATCCACATCGCCAGATGCTCAGCCACGCTGGCACCAAGCTTCTTCGAGAAGCGATCAAACGGCGATTCCTGAACGGTAAAGTCCACCAGTTCTTTCTCGCCAATCACATCACGCGCCACCGAGCTGGCATTCCCCAGACCATCGATCAGGCCCAGCGGCAACGCCTGCTCCCCGTTCCAGACCAACCCGGAGAACAGCTCCGGATGCTCTTTGTCCTTGAGACGGTCGCCACGGCCCTTTTTCACGCTATTGATGAACTGCTGGTGTGTCGTATCCAGCACGCCCTGCCAGAACTGAGTCTCTTCAGGCTTCTGAGGCTGGAACGGATCGAGGAACGATTTGTGCTCGCCCGACGTGTACGTCCGACGCTCGACGCCGAGCTTCTCCATGGTGCCGACAAAGCCGTAACCGGCCGCCGTCACACCAATGGAACCGACCAGACTCGCCTTGTCGGCATAAATCTGATCGGCCGCGCTGGCGATGTAATAAGCACCGGAAGCCCCAAGGTCCGAGATCACCGCGTACACCTTGGTATCCGGGTGCAAGCCGCGCAGACGGACAATTTCGTCATACACATAACCCGACTGCACCGGACTGCCGCCCGGGCTGTTGATCCGCAGGATCACACCCTTGACCTTCTCGTCCTCGAAAGCCGCACGCAGACTGCCGACGATGTTGTCAGCGCTGGCAGGCTCCTTGTCGGCGATCATGCCGGTCACGTCGATCAGCGCGGTGTAATTGGCACTGCGAGTGGCGGCTTTTTCCATGTCCATCAGCGGCGTGAACAGGACCAGCGCACCCAACAGGTACACAAAGGTCAGCAATTTGAAGAAAATCCCCCAGCGACGGGACCGGCGCTGCTCCTGCACACTGGCCAGCAGGGTCTTTTCCAGCAGCTTCCAGCTTTTCTCGTCACCGCTCTCTGCGCTCGCCTTGGCGGGCGCTTTCCATTCGTCGGTCATGACTTCTACCCCAGCAAAAACGTATTAAGCCCGCTGACTCAGCCAGGCATGCAATTCTGAAAAACGATCAATGGCCAGTCGCGGCTCGAACAGCCTCAACGCCTCGATCGATTGAGCGCCATAGCTGACTGCCACGGAGTCCATGCCGGCATTGCGCGCCATCTGCAGGTCGAAGGACGAATCGCCCACCATCAGCGCCTGCTCAGGGCGAACCTCGCAGTGAGCGAGGATCTGCTCAAGCATCAGCGGATGGGGTTTGCTGGCGGTCTCGTCGGCCGCACGGGTGATATCGAAATAATCCTCCCAGCCATGCGCCTTCAGCACCCGGTCCAGCCCGCGACGAGCCTTTCCGGTTGCGACCGCCAAGTGATAACCATCGGCACGAAACGCCTCCATCGACTCGACAACGCCTTCGAACAACGGCGAAGGCACGGCTTCTGACGCAATGTAGTGATCGGCGTAGTGCTCGCGAAAGGCGATCAGCTCGGCATCGCCAATGTCCGGATACAAGGTACGAATCGCTTCCGGCAAGCCCAGACCGATGATGCCCTTGACGGCAAAATCATCGCGCAACTGAAATCCGGACCGCTCGGACGCGACATGCATGGCCTCGACAATCCGACCAATGGAATCAGCCAGTGTGCCGTCCCAGTCGAAAATCAGCAGTTTGTAATCAGATGGGTGCACTCAGGCGCTCCACGGTTTTGGCCCACATCTCATCCACGGGCGCCTGCAATTTCAGCTCACCACCATCGGGCAGCGGCACGGTCAGCATGTAGGCATGCAGGAACAGGCGCTTGCCGCCCAGGTCACGAATTTCTTTGCTGAAACCTTCATCGCCGTACTTGGCATCGCCAGCGATGCAATGCCCGGCGTGCAGAGTATGGACGCGGATCTGGTGAGTCCGACCAGTGATCGGTTTGGCTTCGATCAGGGTGGCAAAATCGCCGAAGCGGCGCAGGACCTTGAACACGGTCACAGACTCCTTCCCCTCCTCCTCGTCGACCTCGACCATGCGCTCGCCGGAGCGCAGATTGCTCTTGCCGAGCGACGCACGAACTTGCTTGATCGAGGCCGCCCAGTTACCGCGGACCAGCGCCATATAGCGCTTATCGACGCCATCGCCGCGCAATGCCGTGTGCAAGTGACGCAGCATGCTGCGCTTCTTGGCGATCATCAACAGACCGGAGGTATCACGGTCGAGACGGTGAACCAGTTCGAGCTCCTTGCAATCGGGACGCAACTGACGAAAGGCTTCGATCACGCCGTAAGTCAAGCCGCTGCCACCGTGAACCGCGATGCCGCAAGGCTTGTTGATCACGATCAGCGCCTTGTCCTCGAAGACAATCGAGGCTTCGAGGCGTTGCAGCAAACCTTGGGCCAGTGGCACAGGTTCGTCTCGCTCAGGCACGCGAACCGGCGGCACGCGCACGATATCGCCCGCCTGCAGCTTGTATTCGGGCTTGATCCGACCTTTGTTAACCCGCACTTCGCCCTTGCGCAAAATGCGGTAAATCAAGGTCTTGGGCACGCCTTTGAGCCGAGCGAGAAGGAAGTTATCAATACGTTGGCCGGCATATTCCGGCGAGACCTCCAGCAGTTGTACGGCTGGGGTCGAAGGGGCAGTAGTCGTCATGGCGCGGATGATAACAATTTTTATGGAATTGAAGCACTTAATCATTGCTGCTATAGTCGCGAACGCCGCCAAAAGTGGCCTGGACAGCGGACTAACGGTCAAAAACCGGCCCTGACCACGCAATTCACGAGGACGAGAGGCCGTCCTACGGGGCTTTCGCTACGAAACGGTAGAGTTTGCAGTTGTAACGAGCGCAGGTGACATGAGGCCTGAAGCATGCCGCAAAGCAGAGTTTTCACTCGCCTTGCGAGCAAATATTCACGGCCAGTTCACAAAGTGCAGTCAGCTACGAACAACCCCGAGCGAACGCTTCGGAAACAACGCCTAAATTAGCCATGATGCGTGACCTCCCCTTTCGGAGCTCACGGTAAATGCCAACCCGCTGCGGATTCTGCGCGCGGCAGCACCCGAATTTTCAGGGATACGTGTAGGGTGGAGATGCACAACCGCTGGACTGTGTAGCAATAGGCTTTATCAAGACGCTTCATCTCGTCCACAGCCGCTGGTTGATTCCTCCTCCTGACTGAGTGCTTAAGTAGCCACAGCAAGCAGGACGCGTACGTCGCGACACCGGCCCAATTGGTCGGGGTTCGCTAGACACTGGAGTGTCCAACCACTCCTGACGCACCTGACACCGACCATGAGAAGTCGTGTGTGCCGAACGCCGTTTCCGGCAGCCCGGAAACCGACGGTACTACATGAAAAGAATGCTGATTAACGCAACCCAACCCGAAGAGTTGCGTGTTGCACTGGTAGATGGCCAACGCCTCTACGACCTGGACATTGAATCCGGTGCACGCGAGCAGAAAAAGGCCAACATCTATAAAGGCCGGATTACTCGCATCGAACCAAGCCTTGAGGCTGCCTTTGTCGATTTCGGCTCTGAGCGCCACGGCTTCCTGCCCCTCAAAGAAATCTCTCGCGAATACTTCAAGAAAGCCCCCGAAGGCCGCGTCAACATCAAGGACGTCCTGAGCGAAGGCCAGGAAGTTATCGTTCAGGTCGAGAAAGAAGAACGTGGCAACAAGGGCGCCGCCCTGACCACTTTCATCAGCCTGGCCGGTCGTTACCTGGTGCTGATGCCGAACAACCCGCGTGCCGGCGGTATCTCCCGTCGTATCGAAGGTGAAGAGCGCAATGAACTGCGTGAAGCCCTGAACGGACTGGTTGCGCCAGCCGACATGGGTCTGATCGTTCGCACTGCCGGCCTGGGCCGCAGTAGCGAAGAAATGCAGTGGGACCTCGATTACCTGCTGCAACTCTGGACCGCCATCAAAGAAGCCTCGCTGGATCGCTCCGCGCCGTTCCTGATCTACCAGGAAAGCAACGTGATCATCCGCGCCATCCGCGATTACCTGCGCCAGGACATCGGCGAAGTGCTGATCGACAGCGTTGAAGCCCAGGACGAAGCCCTGACCTTCATCCGCCAGGTGATGCCGCAGTACGCCAGCAAGATCAAGCTGTATGAAGACAGCGTTCCGCTGTTCAACCGTTTCCAGATCGAAAGCCAGATCGAGACCGCCTTCCAGCGCGTCGTTGAACTGCCTTCCGGTGGCTCTATCGTTATCGATCCGACCGAAGCCCTGGTGTCCATCGACATCAACTCGGCGCGCGCCACCAAAGGCAGCGACATCGAAGAAACCGCCCTGCAGACCAACCTTGAAGCCGCCGAAGAAATCGCCCGTCAGTTGCGCTTGCGCGACATCGGCGGCCTGATCGTCATCGACTTCATCGACATGACCCCTGCCAAGAACCAGCGCGCCGTGGAAGAGAAAGTCCGCGAATGCCTGGAAGCCGACCGCGCTCGCGTGCAAGTCGGTCGCATCTCGCGCTTCGGCCTGCTGGAAATGTCCCGTCAGCGCCTGCGTCCATCGCTGGGCGAAAGCAGCGGCATCGTGTGCCCGCGTTGCAACGGCACCGGCATCATCCGTGATGTTGAATCGCTGTCGCTGGCGATCCTGCGCCTGATCGAAGAAGAAGCCCTGAAAGACCGCACCGCCGAAGTTCGCGCCCAAGTGCCGATCCCGGTGGCTGCGTTCCTGCTCAACGAAAAACGCAACTCGATCACCAAGATCGAACTGCGCACCCGTGCCCGCATCGTCATTCTGCCGAACGATCACCTCGAAACACCGCACTTCGAAGTTCAGCGTCTGCGTGATGACAGCCCGGAAGCCAGCATCAATCAGTCCAGCTACGAAATCGCTGCTGCCGCTGCCGAGGTCGAAGAAGTCCAGCCTGCCGCTGCAACCCGCACCCTGGTTCGCCAGGAAGCCGCGGTCAAGACTGCACCGGCCCGCGCCAACGCTCCGGTTCCGACCGAAGTCGTCGCCGCACCTGTTGCAGCACCGGTCGCCGTGCCAGAACCAAGCCTGTTCAAAGGCCTGGTGAAGTCGCTGGTCAGCCTGTTTGCGACCAAGGAAGAGCCTGCCGCTCCGGCTGTGGTTGAAAAACCAGCGACCACTGAGCGTCCGGCCCGCAATGAAGAGCGTCGCAACGGTCGTCAGCAGAGCCGCAACCGTAACGGTCGCCGCGATGAAGAACGCAAGCCTCGTGAGGAACGTGCACCGCGTGAAGAACGCGCACCACGTGAACCACGCGAAGCCCGCGAAGAAACTCCAGCAGTAGTAGCCCGCGAAGAACGCGCTCCACGTGCCCCTCGTGAGGAACGTGCACCGCGCGCTCCTCGCGAAGATCGCAAGCCACGTGGCGATCGTGAAGAGCGTCCGGTTCGTGAACTGCGTGAGCCTCTGGATGTCGCTCCGACCGCTGCTGCTACCGCTGAAGAGCGTCCAGCTCGCCAGCCACGCGAAGAACGTGCTCCACGCCCACCGCGTGAAGAACGTCAGCCACGTGCCGAACAAGCCGTTGCCGCAGTCGCTGAAGAAGAGCTGACCACCAACGAAGAGCAACTGCAGGAAGACGGTCAGGACAACGCCGAAGGCGATCGTCCACGCCGCCGCTCCCGTGGCCAGCGTCGTCGCAGCAACCGTCGTGAGCGTCAGCGCGATGCCAACGGCAATGTGATCGAAGGTTCGGAAGAATCCGAATCCGCCGAAGGTAACGAAGCTGCCGACACCAACGAAGCGCCAAGCGCTGCCGATCTGGCCGCCGGCCTGGCTGTTACCGCAGCCGTTGCCAGCACCGTGATCAGCGCTCCAGCCGAAGCACAGGCTAACGAGCAAGCCGAACGCGCTACTGCTACCACCCTGGAAACTGCTCCAGTGGAAGCGCCAGTGGTTGAAGCAACGACTCCGGTCGAAGCCACCGCCGCTCCGGAAATCGAAGTGGCCCCGGTTCGTGAAGCACAGCCTGTATTTGAAGCTGCCGCTGAGCCAGTGGTTGCCGCAGAACCGGTTGTCGAAACATCAACCGAAACAGTGACCGAAGCTGTCCGTGAAGTTCGCGAAGAGCAAACCGCATTCAACTGGGTTGCCGAGCCAACCGCCGCCGAAGCGCCAGAAGCCGAGGCCATGGTTTCCGAGCCAGTGGTTGCTGCTGCCGAGCCTGCTCCGGTAGTTGAAGCGCCGGTTGTTGCCGAAGTGGCTGCACCGGAAGTCGAAGCCGCCCCTGTCAGCGCCCTGACGCCAAGCGGCCGTGCGCCGAACGACCCACGTGAAGTGCGTCGCCGCAAGCGTGAAGAAGAGCGTCTGCAGAAGGAAGCCGAACTGGCTGCCGCTGCTGCTCCGGCGGCTGTCGAACCAGCACCGGTTGTCGCTGAAGTCGTCGAGGCAGCACCTGCCCCGGCTGCTGAAGTCGCTGCTGCCGAACCCGCTGCATCGGTGATCGAAGAAGCGCCGCGCTCCGTTCAGGACGCGGTAGAGCAACACGAGCAAGCCCTGGAAAAAGAACACGAGCCTAAACCTCTCGTCTGATTCCATCGGCCATTAAAAAGCCCCGCCTGGTGATCCAGGCGGGGCTTTTTTTATTTCGTCTGAAAGACCGAGTCGCCTGCATTCGCGAGCAGGCTCGCTCCCACAGGGTTCGGCGGTGATTACAAAATAGTGATAACACCGCAGATACAATGTGGGAGCGAGCCTGCTCGCGATGACGGTAAATCAGGCGAAAACCAACCTCTCAGGTGTATCCACATCCCACAACACCCCGGGATCGTCCACCGCCACCTCGACCACCCTCGCCTGCGCAAATAACGCCTTGGCACCTCGATCACCGGACAATGCCATCAACGCCGGACCAAAGCTGCGCCCAAATCCCACCGGATGCCCGTACTCACCCTCATGCACCGGAACACTGACGGCGTCATCAGTGATTCCCGCCACCACCCGATGGATACTCGACGGTAAGATAAACGGCATATCCCCCAGCACTATCAGCCAGCCACCGAGTTGTGGACACGCCGCCACCCCGGCCGCGATGCTGTCTCCCATCCCCGTCGACTCGATCAGCACAATCTCGCAGCCATAGGCCTGGGCCATACGACTCACTTGCGGGCGATCGTCGGTGGTCACCAGAACGCGCTTCTCAAGGGAGCCCGGCAAATTCACCAGCACTTGCTCGATCATCGAATGAACAGCGCCATCGCGCCCCGTACAATCCGCCACCAGCTTGTCCTTGTCGGCACCGGCCTCCTGTCGAAACCGACTGCCCTGCCCCGCCGCCAACACGATGACGCCGATAGGTTCACTCATACGACCTCCTGCAACGGCTTCTTCTGCTTCAGTTCGACGCCGTTCTTGATCGCGACAATTTCGGCCAGCAGCGACAAGGCAATTTCCGCCGGTGTGTGGCTGCCAATGTGCAAACCGATCGGGCCATGCAGCCGCTCGATGGCCTGCTGTGACAAGCCTAGCTGAGCCAGGTTCTCCCGGCGCTTCAAGCTGTTGATCCGCGAGCCCAGCGCACCGACATAAAACGCCTTGGAGTCCAGGGCCGTGAGCAACGCCATGTCATCCAGTCGAGGATCGTGGGTCAGTGCGACGATGGCCGTACGCTCGTCAGTCTGGATGCTGAGCACCGCTTCATCGGGCATGCCCGAGACAAACCGCCCGTGTTGCTCTTCCCAGCCGTAAACGAACTCGGTGCGTGGATCGCAGATCAGCACTTCAAAATCCAGCAGCCGCGCCATCTCGGCGACATAACGGGACAGTTGCCCGGCGCCGATCAGCAACAAGCGCCAACGCGGGCCGTAGAGGGCGCGCAAGGTCTGCCCGTCAAATGTCAGCACATCAGTCTTGTTGGCTGGTTGCAAAACCACTTCACCGGTCTCGATATTCAGCGCTCGCGCAACGATTTCATGCGCCTCGCAGCGCGCCAGCAACTCGGCAACCCAAGCCGGGTCGCCGACCCGCTCCTCGGTCAGGCGCAAGGTGCCACCGCACGGCAAACCGAAGCGTGCCGCCTCCTCACGGGTAACGCCGTAAGTGATCAACTGCACCGGCGGCCCATCGGCTGGAATACGACCGTCGTGGAGCCGGTCAATCAAATCGTCTTCGACACACCCGCCGGACACCGAGCCAATCACCACGCCGTCTTCACGCAAGGCCAACATGGCGCCAGGTGCCCGAGGCGCGGTGCCCCAGGTCTGGACCACGCTGTACAACACCACCCGCTGACCGGCGCGGCGCCATTCCAGCACGCTGCGCAGGACATTCAGATCGACGCTGTCCATCAGGCCTGCACCTTCTGCCAACCTTGCAACTGATAGCGAACCGGCAGATCGCGGATGCGCTTGCCCGTGGCGGCAAAGATTGCGTTGCACAGCGCTGGCGCAATCGGTGGCACGCCCGGCTCACCGACACCGCCTAACGGCACTACGCCCGGTGGTGTGACCAGATGAACCGCAACTTCCTTCGGTGCCAGGGACATGCGCGCCACTTCGTACATGTGGAAGTTGTCCTGCTGAACCTTGCCGTCCTTGAAACTGATTTCCCCCAGCACCGCGTTGCCCAGGCCCATGACGCAGGCGCCTTCGAACTGCGCACGAATTCGCTCGGGGTTGATCTGCGGACCGCAATCCACGGCGATATCGGCCTTGTGCACGATCAGCGTGCCGTCGTCTTTGACTTCAACCTCGATAACCGCCGCCACATAGGTGACGAAACTGTAATGCACCGCCAGGCCCAGGCCTCGCCCCTTGGGCATTTCACGCCCCCAACCTGCGGCTTTGGCAGCGGTTTCCAGCACCGTGCGCAGCCGCGCGGTGTCGATCGGATACCGCTCGGGCGATTCGCCGTAGTTCCACTCCTCACTCAAGGTGCGCGGATCGATCTGCCGGTCCGGGCCGAGCAATTTGATCTGGTACTTGAGCGGATCCTGGCCGGCCTTGTGCGCCAGTTCATCGACAAAGCTCTGAATCGCAAAACCGTGAGGAATGTTCGACACCGAGCGATACCAGCCAACCCGCGTGTGAATCGCCGCTTCCGGGTTTTCCAGGCGCACGTTGGGGATCGCGTACGCCATGTTGGTAAAACCCATGCCCAGTTCGAAGGCCGCCTCGTGGTTCATGCCCGGCGCAAACAGCGCGGTGATGCTCGGCGCCACGGTGCGGTGCAACCAGCCGGACGGCAGACCGTCCTTGTTCAGGCTGGCCTTCAGGTATTCGGTCGACACCGTGTGGAAGTAGGAACAGTGGATGTCGTCTTCACGCGTCCATTGCACCCGGACAGCCTTGCCAGGGAATTCCTTGGCAAGGATCGCAGCTTCGATGATGAAGTCCGGTTTGGATTTACGACCGAAACCGCCGCCCAGCAGGGTGACGTTAAAGCTGACGTTATCGAATGGAATGCCCAGGCGTTCGCCAATTCGTTCGCGGGTGACTTGGGGTGCCTGGCTTGGGGCCCAGGCTTCGCACACACCGTCCTTGAAGCGGGCGATGGCGACCATCGGTTCCATTGGCGCCTGCGTCAGGTGCGGCAGGTAATAGGATGCTTCGAGCGTGCTGTCGGCGCTGCTCATGGCCTCGTCGATGTTGCCGGTATTGCGCACCACTTTGCCGGGCTTGAGGGACGCGGCTTCCAGTTCTTTGCGGTAGGCGATCGAGTCGTAACTGGCGTTGGGACCGTCATCCCACTCGATGTTCAGCGCCTCGCGGCCTTTGATCGCGGCCCAGGTGTTGCTAGCCACCACGGCCACGCCGCCCAGCGGCTGAAACTCCGACGGCAGCGGATGGCCTTCGATCTGCAGGACCTTGATCACGCCCGGGACTTTCATCGCGGCGCTGGAGTCGACGGACTTAACCTTGCCGCCGTACACCGCAGGGCGCGCAATGGTGGCGTAGAGCATGCCGTCGAAATGTACGTCTGCACCATAAATGGCGCGGCCATTGACGATGTCGGCACCGTCGATGGCCTTGGTCCCTTCCTTGCCGATGTAGCGAAATTCCGACGGCTGCTTGAGCCGCAGGCTGTCACGCGCCGGTACTGCCAACGCACCGGCAGCGGCGGCCAGGGCACCGTAACCCAGTTCACGACCGGACGGTTTATGGATGACTTTATGCAGCTGTGCATGGCATTCGCTGACCGGCACTTTCCACTGCTCGGCAGCCGCTTGTTCGAGCATGGTCCTTGCGGCAGCACCGCAGCGACGCATCGGCTCGTACCAGTGGCGCATGCTGCGCGAACCATCGGTGTCCTGGTTGCCGAAACGCACTTCGTCGCCCGGCGCCTGCTGCACCTTCATCATCGCCCAGTCCGCGTCCAGCTCATCGGCCACCACCATCGTCAGGCTGGTGCGCACACCCTGGCCCATTTCCGAACGGTTGCAGACCACGGTAACCATGCCGTCAGCGGCAATGCTGATGTAAACCTTCGGATCATCGATCCAGCCGTTGGGCATGCCGTCGGCGCCGAACTTCTTCTCTTTTTCTTCAGCAAACGCGTCTTGCCAGCCCCAGCTCGCCGCCAGCACCAACGCGCTGGTCGCACCGACGCCTTTAAGGAAGCCACGGCGACTGAGGTTACTCAGCGCAAAATCATTCGGTAATTGGCTCATGCCTTGGCCTCCTTCAGGTGAGTGGATGCCTGGCGGATGGCGGTCTTGATGCGGTTGTAAGTGCCGCAGCGGCAAATATTGCCGACCATCGCCTCTTCGATCTGTTCGTCACTGGGGTTCGGGTTGGTCTTGAGTAGCGCTGTGGCGGACATGATCTGCCCACCCTGGCAGAAACCGCACTGGGCCACGGCGGTGTCGAGCCAGGCTTGCTGAACGATTTGCCCGACCGGGTCGGCGTGCAGGTTATCGATGGTGGTGACGTTCTGGCCAACTACCGAACCGATCGGCGTGATGCAACTGCGCGCCGGAGCGCCTTCGATATGAATGGTGCAGGCGCCGCACAGGCCCATGCCGCAGCCAAATTTGGTGCCGTTGTAACCGGCCACGTCGCGGATCGCCCAGAGCAGCGGCATGTCCTCGGTGACATCGAGTTGATGGTCTTGACCATTGAGCTTCAGGGTAATCATGGGCACGCCCGCATAGTTATTGGTTATGGGGTCGAGCAATCTGCCGCCAGGGGTTGGCGGTTGGCATCACGCAGATCGGCTCAGGCTAATGAGGCTCTCTTTTGCGGACGATAGCGTCTGCATCGGGCCTTTGGTGGAGCAAACGTTTGCATCGTTAGGTGGCTAAGTTAACTCAGCATTAACAAAAAAGCCCTGCACAGTTGAAGGTGTGCAGGGCTTTGAAATCAGTCTTGAAAGCGTAGCCTCAATACCGATTAGGCTCCATTTCCAGGTCAACATGGAAACGTTCTGAAATGTCTTTTTGGATGCGTTGCGCCAGGTTCAGCAATTGCAGACCCGTCGCGTTGCCGTAGTTGACCAGCACCAACGCCTGCAATTTATGCACGCCGGCATCGGCGTCACGGAAACCTTTCCAGCCGGCCCGCTCGATCAGCCAGCCTGCCGCCAGTTTCATCTGCCCGTCGGGTTGTGCGTAGGCCACCAGATCCGGGTATTCACCTTTGAGTTGCGCGACAAGCGCCGCTGGCACCAAAGGATTCTTGAAGAAGCTGCCGGCATTACCGAGCACTGCCGGGTCCGGAAGTTTTTCGTTGCGGATACTGCAAATCGCCTGGCTGACATCGGTGGCGGTCGGGTGATCGATGCCTTGCTCGGTCAGGCGCTGCCGCACCGGGCCGTACTCCAGATGCAGGTGCGCGGCGCGGTCCAGGATGAATCGTACCCGCAGGATCAACCAGCGCCCCGGTTCCTGTTTGAACAGGCTGTCGCGGTAGGCGAAGTTGCATTCTTCCAGGGTGAAGTCCCGCAGCTCGCCGCTCTTGCGATCCAAAGCAGTCAGGCCGGCAAAAACATCCTTGATCTCCACACCATAGGCGCCGATGTTCTGCATCGGTGCCGCGCCGACGGTGCCGGGGATCAGGCTGAGGTTTTCCAGACCGGACAAACCCTGCGCCAGCGTGTGTTGCACGAACGGATGCCAAGGCTCGCCCGCCTCGGCTTCTATAACGACCTTGCTGCCGTCATCACTCAGGATGCGAATCCCGCGTGTGGCCATGCGCAGCACCAGCGACTGGATATCGGCCGTCAGCAGCAGGTTGCTGCCCCCGCCAATCACCAGCAGCGGCACGTCATGTTCTGCCGCATAGGCCAGGCCTTCACGCACGTCGGCATCGCTATGGGCTTCGGCAAATAACCGGGCCTGAACGTCGACACCAAAACTGTTGAACGGTTTGAGCGAAACCCGGGCTTGTACCTGCAAACTCATAACCGTCCCTTCAATTCGATCACCAGCAAATCACTGGCGCGCTCGATCAGGTCCAGCACCTGCTCAAAGCCTTGGTCGCCGTCGTAATACGGATCCGGCACTTCATCGATTTCCGACTGGTAGCGACGCAGGAACAGATCCAGCTCGGCCTTGCCCTTGGCCGGTTGCAGGGCCTTGAGGTTGCGCAGATTGCTGTTGTCCATCGCCAGAATCAGGTCGTAGGTGGTGAAATCCGCACGGGTCACTTGCTGGCCGCGCTGAGCGGACAGGTCATAACCGCGCAGTTTCGCCGCAGCCTGGCTGCGCTTGTCCGGGGCCTTGCCGACGTGCCAGTCACCGGTGCCGGCGGAGGCGACTTCGATTTGATCGGCCAACCCCGCTTCGCGCAGTTTGTGTCGCAGCACACCTTCAGCCGTGGGCGAACGGCAGATGTTGCCCAGGCAGACGAACAAAACCCGCATCAGGCCTCCAGCAGGCGACGAACGCGCTCGAGGTCTTCAACGGTATCGACGCCGGTGGGCGGTGCGATCAGCGCGTCGGCGACGTGAATTCGCACGCCGTGCCACAGGGCTCGCAGCTGTTCCAGGGATTCGGTGTTTTCCAGCCAGCATGGGCCCCAGCTGACGAAGTCATGCAGGAAACCGGCGCGGTAGGCATAGATGCCGATGTGGCGACGATACGGCACGCCTTCCGGCAATTGCTCGCGGCTTTTGGCGAACGCGTCCCGGGCCCACGGCAACGTGGCACGGCTGAACGTTAGCGCCAGGCCATTAAGGTCGCTGACGACCTTGACCACGTTGGGGTTGAACAGGGTTTCCACGTCTTCGATCGGCTCGGCCAACGTGGCCATGCGCGCTTCGGTGTGAGCGGCCAGGTTGGCAGCCACCTGATCGATCACGCTCGGCGGGATCAGCGGTTCGTCACCCTGAACGTTGACCACAATGGCGTCCGGCGCCAGGCCCAGTTTCGTGGCGACTTCGGCCAGGCGATCGGTACCGGAATTGTGATCTTCGCGGGTCAGCACCACTTCGGCGCCAAACCCTTTGCAGGCCTCAACGATGCGCGCATCGTCAGTGGCGACCACCACGCGTTGGGCGCTGCTTTTGCTCGCCTGTTCCCAGACATGCTGGATCATCGGCTTGCCGGCGATCAGCAGCAGCGGCTTGCCCGGCAAGCGGGTGGAGGCGTAACGCGATGGAATGACAACGGTAAAGGCTGTGGTCATTTATCCAGACGCTCGTCGGTGGTCAGGGTACGGGCTTCGGTTTCGAGCATCACCGGGATGCCGTCGCGAATCGGGTAAGCGAGACCTGCACCCTTGCTGATCAGCTCGGTTTTGTCGGCACTGAGCTTGAGCGGGCCTTTGCAGACCGGGCAAGCGAGGATATCGAGCAATTTGGTGTCCATGAGCATTCCCTGGATAAAAACGGATTTAAGGCAAAAGACGAGCCGGCAACAGGCGCATCAGCTGCGTATCGAACCAGGCCACGAAGGCCGGCGATGGCGCAGCATCGACCGCCAGGTACCACCAATCGGCGGCGGCGAAGGCACGGCACTTCACCGCGTCCTTTTCGGTCATCACCAACGGCAATGACGGTGTGAAATTCAAGGCCTGCACGCTGTATTCGGCGTGGTCGGCAAACGCATGCGGGACTGGCTGCCAGTGTAGCGTTTCGAGGGTCGTGAAGAAACGCTGCGGATTGCCGATCCCAGCCACGGCGTGCAGGGCCTGCCCAGCGGGAAAGTGGTCAAGGGGACGCCGTTCGCCGGTTTGCAGATTGACCAGTTCGGTGGGTCGAAGCTGGAAGGCAAAACCGCCGTCGCGATCGGCAGTTGCGCCGTTGTAGAGCACCGCGTCGACGCTTTGCAGGCGCTCGGCCGGCTCACGCAACGGCCCGGCGGGCAGGCAACGCTGGTTGCCCAAGCCGCGGGCGGCGTCGATCAGTACCAGTTCCAGGTCGCGGGCCAGCCGGTAATGCTGCATGCCGTCGTCGGAGAGGATCAGGTCCAGCGGTTCACTCGCCAGCAGCGCTTTGACGGCACGGCTACGGTCCGGGTCAATCATCAACGGGACGCCGGTGCGCTGGACGATCAACAGCGGCTCGTCTCCTGCGATACTGGCGCTTTGATCCGCCTCAACCCGCCACGGCAATTGCGCCGGCCTGGCGCCGTAACCCCGGCTGACCACGCCGACCCGCAGGCCGCTGCGCTGGCAGTGCTCGATCATCCAGAGAATCAGCGGCGTCTTGCCCGTGCCGCCGACGGTGATGTTACCGACGACGATCAGCGGCACCGGTGGCTGATAGATCTCACCCTCACCCGCCAGGAAGCGCTTGCGCTTGCTCATGACCACGCGCCGATACAGCCACTCCAGCGGCTGTAACAACTTCAGGGCCGGATGACCTTCGTACCACGCGGTGAGCAAGCGATCGGACATGGCCATCAGGGCGCGGGCGGCGCCGCCTCGACAGTGGTCATGCGCAGGTGGCTGAAACCAAGCTTGCCGGCGGCGTCCATGGCGGTGATGACGGACTGATGCTGAGTCTTGCCATCAGCGCTGATGGACAGCGGCAGGTTGGTGTCGCCACTGGATTCTTTCTGCAGCGCGTCCATCAGGGTCGCCAGGTCGTTCTTGGGCAATACCTGATTATTCACCGAGAACGCGCCTTCGGCACTGATGGCAACGTCCAGGTGTTTGACCTGTTGGTCTTCGGCTGGCGAACCGCTGACCGCTTCCGGCAGATCAACGCGCAACTGGGTTTCACGGGTAAACGTGGTGGTCACGACGAAAAACAGCAGCAGGATAAACACCACGTCAATCAGCGACGCAAGGTTGATGTCTACCGTTTCCCGCGGTTTGCGGCGGAATTTCACGCTTTGCCCCCATTCAGGTCAACATCACGGTCACCCTGTATCACCTCGACCAGTTTGATCGCTTCCTGCTCCATGCCCACCACCAGTTCATCGATCCGGCGTTGCAGGAATCGATGAAAGAATACTGCCGGGATGCCGACCATCAGGCCCGCGGCCGTGGTGATCAGCGCTTTGGAAATACCGCCAGCCAGCACCGCAGCATTGGTGCCCATGCCCGTGCCCATGAACGCGCTGAAGATATCGATCATGCCCAATACCGTCCCCAACAGACCCAGCAACGGGGCCATGGCGGCGATGGTGCCCAGCGCGTTGATGTAGCGTTCGAGCTCGTGAATCACTCGCGCGGCAGCTTCTTCAATGCACTCTTTCATGATCTCGCGACCATGCCTGGAGTTGGCCAGACCGGCAGCCAGGATCTCGCCCAGCGGCGAGTTGGCGCGCAGTTCCTTGAGTTTGTCTTTATTGAGTTGTTTGTCCTTGATCCACACCCAGACCTGCCCGAGCAAATGCTCCGGGGTCACACGGCTGGCTCGCAAGGTCCAGAGACGTTCGGCGACAATCGCCATGGCCGCGATGGAACTCAGAATGATCGGTATCATCATCCACCCGCCGGATTTGACCAATTCCCACACAGTGACAGTCCCCTCGAAAAAGTGCGCCACTCTAACATAGGGGGTCGGCGCACCGAAAACCGTGATGTCGCAACCGGTCGGGCTTTAATAACCCCGGGTTATGGCGTAGAGCGCCAGAAACGCTGTTCTTGACGCATCGTCCACGGCGGCTTGAAGCGTCCCAGTTGCAGACGGATGGCGCCCTGTTCGGCGCTGTCATAGATCAACATACCGCGCTTTTGATAGCGCGCGATGACCGTGGGATGGGGATGACCGAATGAATTGCCCTGGCCGCGGGAGATCATCACCGCTTTGGGTTGCAGCCCGTTGAGCAGCGTCATCGAAGATGAACTGCGGCTGCCGTGATGCGGCGCCTGCAGCCAGTCCGTAGGTACCGCCAGCGGACTGTCGAGCAGGGCTCGCTCGGCTGCGGCGTCTATATCACCGGTTAGCAACATTCGCTCACCGTTGGCTTCTATCTGCAGGACGCAGGATTTTTGATTGCTGTCGCGGGCGAAAGACCATTGCCAAAGCTGGAACCTCACATCGTCCCAGACCCATTGCTTGCCACTCTCGCAGCCCTCGGCCTGCAACTCGGCAGGCAGCGCCAGGGGATCGCCACTGACGACCCGCTTCACCGGCAACCCATTGGCAACGGCCCGGGCGCCGCCAGCATGATCGGCGTCGGCGTGGCTGATCAGCATCAGATCGAGTCCGTTCACGCCCAGTTTGCGCAACGAAGGCAGCACCACCCGCTCGCCCAGGTCGAAATCGCCGAAACGTGGCCCGGTGTCATACAACAGCGTGTGATGACGGGTGCGCACCAGGATTGCCAGACCCTGGCCGACATCCAGCTGCCAGACTTCGGCAATGCCGTCAGGCAACATTTGCCGGGGCGCAAAGACCAGCAACAGCAGCATCGGCCAGCCCAACGAGCGAAACGGCACACCCCGAGGCATTAATAGTAGAAAGGCACCCAGTGCGCCGAGTGCCCATACCCACAACGGGATCGCCACCGGCACCCACGCGGGCAAGCACCCGGCCATCAGTGCCAGGCCCTTGAACAAAAGGTCGATCAAACCTCCTGCCAACCACAGCAGCCCTTCGCCCACATAAGGAAGGGGTAAAAACAACGTGCCCAGCAAAGCCGGAGGCAGCACTACCAGACTGATCCACGGCACCGCCAGCAAATTGGCCACTGGCCCGCTGAGACTGATCGGCAATCCGAGCACCAGCAACAATGGGCACAGACCGATCGCGATCAGCCATTGGGCGCGGGTCCACGTTTGCCACCGACGCCATGGGCCCAACCGACCACCGAAGGTGAAAATCAACACCGCCACCGCCGCGAATGACAACCAGAAACCCGGTTGCAGGCTCGCCAGCGGGTCGAGCAGCAAAACGCCATCGAGCGCCAGCAACAATGGCCACCAGGCACCGAGATGACGAAATCGCAGCCGCCACAACAGCACCAGGCCGATCATCACGCAGGCCCGTCGCACCGGCACCTCGAAACCGGCCAGCAGCCCATAACCGAGAGCAGCCGTGAACGCCAGTCCACAGGCCCACGGCAGCCAAGGCAAGCGTTTAGGCCACAGGCCATAACGGGCCATCCCGGCGATCAGTAGATACACCACCCCTGCCAGCAACCCGATGTGCTGTCCGGAAATCACCAACAGATGGACGGTGCCGGTGTCTTGCAGCACCTGCCAGTCTTCGCGACTCAGTCCGGCGCCATCCCCCAGCACCAACGCCGTCAGCGCACCGGTTCGCCCCTGGGCATCCACGGACTGCAAACGCTGGCGAATGCCGTCGCGCCAGGCCCACCGGGTTTCCATCAGCCGCTCGCCATCCTTGACCGTCCCGGTGGCGCCGATGCGTTGCGCCAGCAGCCAGGCGTCGTAATCGAAGGCATGGGGGTTGAGCAGCCCGGCAGGACGCTTCAACTTGATTGCCAGTCGCCATCGTTCGCCGCTGTGCACCAGCGGTCCGTCATACCAGGCCAGGCGTATCAGTTGCGGCAACTTACCGTGTCGAGACCGCGCGTCCGCCAGTTCGAAACGCACGACTGTCTCAGTGTTCTGGGGCAATCCCACCACCCGCCCTTCAACCCAACGGGTTTCGCCATCGAAGCTCATCGGCAGTCGATCATCCAGTGCCCACTGCGCCTGCGCACACGCCCAACTGAAGCCGAACAGCAAAAATGCCAATGGATAGCTGCGAAACGGCAGCACCATCAAACCGATCACCGGCAACAACATCCATAACCAGACCGGCGGTAATACCGGTAAAAAACGCAGGATCAACAGACCCAACGCCAGCGCCATCATCCCTGTGCGCATACGCCCGTCCTTGAGAGTCCCCTCCTAGGCATAGCCGGCTAACCGCACGGGCATCGTTATTAATTGTCACAAAGTCTGAATGGGCGGTGCATAGAATCCAGACATACTTGCCGCCTTAACCGACCGAGAAGCCTTATGCCCCGGCGCTTATTCAAACGTTACATGCCAGACCCGACCAGCATCAGGGAACACAAGTCCTTACGCTTTCTCGGCACACTGCTGCATGACCCGAACCTCTGGCACCTCAACCGCCATTCCGTTGCACGGGCCATGGCTGTTGGTCTGTTCGCGGCATTCCTGCCGATTCCGTTGCAGATGCTGGTCGCCGCCATTCTTGCCATCATGGTGCGCGGCAACATGCCGATTGCCGTCAGTCTGGTCTGGCTGACCAACCCGATCACCATGCCGGCTGTGTTCTTCTGCACTTACCAGACCGGTGCCTGGTTGATGGACGTCCCTGCACGCCATCTGCCGAATGAATTGACCTGGGAATGGATAAGCGGCGAACTCTCTTCCTTGTGGCAGCCGTTTTTGCTCGGTTCAGTGGTGATGGGGCTGGTACTGGGTGCCCTCGCCTATTGCCTGACCATGATGTACTGGCGCTGGTGGGTTGGGCGGCAGTGGCGGCGGCGCAAGAAAAACCGGATGCAGTAAACGCAAAACGGCCTCCACTTGGGAGGCCGTTTTTATTGCGGTGTCTGGGCTGGCGCCATCGCGAGCAGGCTCGCTCCCACATGGGTTGCGTGTCGATCACAAATTATGTGGGCAGTATAAATCCAATGTGGGAGCGAGCCTGCTCGCGATTGCAGGCGACGCGGTCGTCCTTTTAAGTACGCATCCCGCGACCGCTGACCAGCAGCCGTGCGCAACCGATATACAACACGACAGTCGCCACCAGCATGAAGGTGATCGCCACGCTGATCTTGATGTCCGAAACGCCAAGAATGCCGTAACGGAACGCGTTGACCATGTGCAGCACCGGGTTGGCCAGGGACACGGTCTGCCAGAACGGCGGCAGCAAGGAGATCGAGTAAAACACCCCGCCCAGGTACGTCAGCGGTGTCAGCACAAACGTCGGGATGATCGAGATGTCATCGAAGTTGCGTGCAAACACGGCGTTGATGAAGCCCAGCAGCGAGAAAATCGTCGCCGTCAGCACCACCACCAGAATGGTCACACCCAGGTGATGCACCTGCAACTGGGTGAAGAACAGCGACAGCAGGGTCACGATGACCCCGACCATCAAGCCGCGCAGCACGCCGCCCAGGGTGTAGCCGATCAGAATCGTATGCGGCGATACCGGCGACACCATCAACTCTTCGATGGAACGCTGAAACTTGCTGCCGAAGAAACTCGACACCACGTTGCCGTAGGAGTTGGTGATCACCGACATCATGATCAGCCCCGGCACGATGTACTCCATGTAGGTGAAACCACCCATGTCACCGATCTGCCGGCCGATCAGATTGCCGAAGATCACGAAGTACAGAACCATGGTGATTGCCGGCGGCAGCAGCGTCTGCGGCCAGATCCGGGTAAAGCGTTTGACCTCTCGGTAAACGATGGTATTGAGGGCAACGAGGTTGGGTTGCAGCTCGGAACTCATACCGCCACCTTCGACAGATTTTTCTCCACCAGGGACACGAACAACTCCTCGAGGCGATTGGTTTTGTTGCGCAGGCTCAACACTTCGATGTTCTGCTGCGCCAATTGGGTGAACAGCGCGGTGATGCCCATGGCCTTGTCGACCTGAACTTCGATGGTGTGGCTGTCGAGCAGCTTGGTTGGGTAACCGAGCAACTGTGGCGCGGTTTGCAGCGTGTTTTTAATGTCGAGCAGGAACGTTTCCACATGCAGTTGGCCGAGCAACTGTTTCATGCTGGTGTTCTCGACGATGGTGCCGTGGTCGATGATGCCGATGTTGCGGCACAACTGCTCAGCCTCTTCCAGGTAGTGGGTGGTGAGAATGATGGTGATGCCTTTCTTGTTCAGCTCGGTGAGGAATGTCCACATCGAACGTCGCAGTTCGATGTCCACACCCGCCGTCGGTTCGTCGAGGATCAGCAGGCGCGGTTCGTGAACCAGTGCACGGGCGATCATCAGTCGACGCTTCATGCCGCCGGACAGTGAACGCGATGGCGTATCGCGCTTGTCCCACAGGCCTAGTTGGGTCAGGTATTGCTCGGCGCGTTCCTTGGCGATTTTCGGCGGGATGCCGTAATAACCGGCCTGGGTCACGACGATGTCGAAGGTCTTTTCGAACTGGTTGAAGTTAAATTCCTGGGGCACCACGCCGATGGAGCGCTTGAGCTGCGCAGGATTCTTGTCCAGGTCGTGACCGAAGATATTCACCGTCCCGCTGGTCTTGTTCACCAGGGTCGAGAGAATGCCGATGGTTGTGGATTTGCCGGCGCCGTTAGGGCCGAGCAAGGCGAAAAAGTCACCTTCGGCGACGTCCAGATCGATACCACTCAGGGCCTGGAAACCGTTGCCGTAGGTTTTGGTTAGCTGCCGGATGGACAGAGCGGAACTCATATCGGATTTACGCACCAAGAAGGGAAGAAAGGGACAAATAAGGGCGGGCGGCGACTAATACAACCACGGCGCACGAGCGCAATGGTGCTTGTCGCCGCCACACAAGTACAGTCAAGTGTGTCGATAGTGAGTATTAAGTCAACGCGGTCATCACCGCTTTCTGATACGCCGGACGCTGTTTCAGGCGTGCGTACCAGGCTTGCAGATGAGGCTGCGGCGCACGCTCGATCGGCATCTCGAACCAGGCATAAATAAAACAGCCCAAAGGAATGTCGCCCATGCCGATCTCATCGCCGGACAGGTACGGTTGGGTCGCCAGCGCCTGGTCGGCCATCGACAGCAAGCCATCACATTCCTTGATCGCAGCGTTGATGGCCGGCCAGTCTCGCTTGTCTTCCGGGGTGCGCAATACGCCCCAGAACACCGTGCGAAACGGCCCGGCAAAACTTGAAGTGGTCCAGTCCATCCACTTGTCGGCAGAGGCCCGGGCCTGCAGATCCTCTGGATACCAGGCTGTGCCGTTGGCGTGGCGAGCCATCAGGTAACGCACGATGGCGTTGGATTCCCACAGCACGAAACCGTCTTCTTCAATCACCGGCACGCGACCATTGGGGTTCATCGCGCGGTACTCCGGCGTATCGACTACACCAAAGGCGCCGCCCGCATCGATGGCTTCATAGGCCAGGCCCAGCTCCTCGGCGGCCCACAAAGGTTTTCTGACATTCGATGAGTTTTTCCGACCCCAGATCTTCAGCATGACCGCCTCTTTATGGATGAATGCGCAGGCAGCATACGCCGGATCAGGCGCGACTCAAATCGCTCTGCATGTCACCCAGCAGCACTGGCAGCTTGTCGCCGAACAGATGCGGGTAGCACTTCTCCAGGTGCTCGAAAAAGAACGCTTCAGGCACATCGGTGAACTGGCCGTGGTCGACCAGATACTCCATCAACTGCTCGCCGTCGCGATTGAAAGGATGGAATACGCTGTCGTTGATTCCGTCGAATTCCAGTGGTGCGACATTGAACAGTTCGCACAAGCCTTGGTTGAAGGCTGGCGTGGCTTTGACCCAGCGACCGTTCAGGTACAGCTCCGTATAGCCGTGCATGGCGAACACATCGCTCTTGAGCAACTCGAGCAACCGCGGCGTCGACAAATGATTGCGCACGTCCGCCAGACCGATACGCGCAGGGATCGCACAATGCCGGGCACATCCGGCCAGGAGCGTGGCTTTGGGCACGCAATAACTCTCCCCCGCTGCCAACGCATAACTGCCGCGCAAGGTGTCTGGGTCGCGACTGAAGGTGTAAGGGTTGTAACGCACGGCTTCGCGCACGGCGTAATAGAGATTGATCGCCTGCTCGAGCGGGTCACGACGGCTGCCGCGATGTTTTTCGGCGAACTCCACCACCGACGGGTGGTCACTATCGATGAAGCGGCCGGAACTCAGATACTCGTGCATGAGAACAATCTCCTGGGGAAGCCACGAGTCTAGCGACACGTTCAGCACAGAGATAACGACGTTTCGGCCAAACATGGACGCTTTGCCGCCCCGCCCAACGAACGATTTGCGCGGCCCGGTACCAACCGGTCCTACAAAACTCATCGAAGGCTTCCCACGATTTCAATCACATCGCTCTGACCACCCTGTTTTGCGGATGCCGTCTAAGCTCTGAAGGTTGGTTTTGCCCTGGTTTCACGGAGGATTAAATATGCTGCTGTTGTGGATACTGGTTCTGGTTGTCGGGATTGCGTATTTAGCCCACCGTCGTATCGCCCCACTGCCCGCCCTGTGCGTCGTTGCCGTTTACGTGGTGGCGATGGGCGCTTTCAGCCGCGCGCCAGGCTGGTTGCTGCTGGTTCTCTGGGTGTTGATCGCGGCTGTCGCAGCGCCCTTGTTGCTCCCCGACCTGCGCCGTAAATATTTCAGTGCGCCGCTGTTCAGCTGGTTCCAGAAAACCCTGCCGCCGATGTCGGAAACCGAACGCGATGCGATCGATGCCGGCACAGTGTGGTGGGACGGCGAACTGTTCAGCGGTCGCCCGGACTGGAACACACTGCTGTCCTATCCAAAAGCGCAGCTGAGCGAAGAGGAACAGGCCTTTATCGACGGCCCGACCGAAGAACTCTGCGCCATGGTCAGCGACTGGCAGATCGGTCAAACCATGGACCTGCCGGCCGAAGCCTGGACCCACATCAAGGAAAACGGCTTCTTCGCCCTGATCATTCCCAAGGAGTTCGGCGGCAAGGGTTTCTCCGCCTATGCCCACTCCCAGGTGGCGATGAAACTGGCGACCCGCAGCGGCGACCTCGCGTCCACCGTGATGGTCCCCAACTCCCTCGGCCCGGCCGAACTGCTGCTGCATTACGGCACCGACGAACAACGCAACCATTACCTGCCACGACTGGCGCGCGGTGACGACATCCCGTGCTTCGCACTGACCGGCCCACTGGCCGGCTCTGATGCCGGCGCCATGCCCGACACCGGGGTGATCTGCAAAGGTGAATGGGACGGCAAGGAAACCTTGGGCCTGCGCCTGAACTGGGAAAAGCGTTACATCACGCTGGGCCCGGTCGCCACCCTCCTCGGCCTGGCCTTCAAGGCCTACGACCCGGATCACCTGCTGGGAGAGGAGGAAGACCTGGGTATCAGTCTGGCGTTGATCCCGACCGATACCGCCGGTGTTGAAATCGGCCGCCGTCACTTGCCGTTGGGTGCGTCATTCATGAACGGCCCGAACGCCGGCAAAGATGTGTTCGTACCGCTGGAGTTCCTCATCGGCGGCCAGGAAATGCTCGGTAAAGGCTGGATGATGCTGATGAACTGCCTGTCGGTCGGGCGTTCGATTTCGTTGCCAGCGGTTGGCACAGGCGCCGCCAAGTTCACCAGTCTGGTGACCGGCCAGTACGCTCAGGTCCGTGAGCAATTCAATGTTCCTTTGTCGGCATTTGAAGGGATTCAGGAAGCGATGGCGCGCATCGGCGGCAACGCCTGGATGATGGACGCCGCGCGGATGCTCACCGCCAACGCGGTGGACCTCGGTGAAAAACCGTCGGTGCTGTCGGCGATTCTCAAGTACCACCTCACTGAACGCGGCCGCGAGTGCATCAGTCACGCCATGGATGTTCATGGCGGCAAGGCAATCATCATGGGACCGAACAACTACCTCGGTCGCAGCTGGAATGGCGCACCGATTTTCATCACCGTGGAAGGCGCGAACATTCTCTCGCGCAACCTGATGATCTTCGGTCAGGGTGCGATCCGCTGCCATCCATTCGTGCTTAAGGAAATGGCCCTCGCCGGTCGTGAGGACAAGGATCAGGCCCTCACCGAATTTGATAGTCTGCTGCTCAAGCACATCGGTTTTGCCGTGAGCAACGCCGCCAGCACCCTGGTGCTGAACCTTGGTTTCGGCCATTTCGAACATATGCCGGGCAACAGGCTCAGCCAGGGTTACTTCCGCGCCCTCAACCGCCAGGCTGCCGCGTTCGCCATGCTTGCCGACCTGAGCATGATGCTGCTGGGCGGTGAACTGAAACGACGCGAACGTCTGTCGGCTCGCTTGGGGGATGTGCTCAGCAACATGTACCTCGCCTCCGCCGCGCTCAAGCGTTACCACGACCTCGATTCACCGGAGCACATGGCACCGCTGTTTACCTGGGCCATGGAAGAAAGCCTGGGTCAGTCGGAGCGTGCGCTGGATGAACTGCTGACCAATTTCCCGAACAAGGTGTTGGGTTGCCTGTTGCGGGTGATCGTGTTCCCGTTCGGCCGTCGTCACAAAGGGCCGTCGGATAAACTCGGCGCCGAAGTGGCCGCCGTGATCGGCCGCGCCAAAGGCGATCCAACCCTGGAAGAGTTGCTCGGCGGTTGCTACCGTCCGCAATCGACCGAGGACCCGGTCGGCGCCCTGCAACACGCGTGTAACCTGCTGAGTGCCGCGCAACCGCTGCAGAAAAAGCTTCATGTCGCGCTCAAAAGCGGTCAGGTCAAACCCGTCGCCGGGGAACACAACATCGATGCAGCGCTTGAGGCTGGTGTGTTGCAGCCAGTGGAAGCGCAAACCTTGCGTGACGCCGAAGCGGCGCGGCGCAAGGTGATCGATGTCGATGATTTCGACAAAGAGGAGCTGGCGCTGGCGCAAGGAAAGGTCCGCTGATCCAGGCGACCCTCTCTACCATGGGAAAAAGGGCGCAGGGGCTTTATACTCCTGCGCCCGTTTTGCTCTTGAGGACTTATCTCGTGTCCAACGTCGTTGCCGATCATCTCGTCTTGCTTGACCACTTGCGCAGCATCCTGGTCGCCGTGGGTGAGGCCGAACAGGTTCCCGAAGAAAGCCATGCCTTGTTCCTGGAGCGCTTCGACGAACTGCGTGCGTTGCTGCCGGTCGATCCGATCGAAAGCCAATACCTGGGCCAGGACATTCTGTGCCAGGTGATCACCCGCTATCCGCAAATCGCCCATCTGGTCCCGCGCGACCTGCTGTGGTACTTCGCCGGTGACTGCCTGCATTACATGCCCGACGATGAAATCGACTTGTACCAGGCGCTGGAAGAACGTCGTTTCGAAGCCGAACAAAACGACGAACCGTTCGACTGGAACCAGGAAAAACAGCTGCTGGCGATGTCGAACCAGGACAGCAAGCACTGATCCACGGTCAGAAATTCAAAAGGCCCGCATGGTTGAACAGGCGGGCCTTTTTTTGATCTTCGCTTCAGAGCAACCCATCACTCTCCGGCAACTCATACTCCGCCGCGACCTTGCCCGAATCACTCAACTTGCCAGGCTTACCCAGGGTCGGCTCTTTCTCCAGGCACTCCACCAGATAGTCGATCAGCACCCGTAACTTCGGTGGCAGATAACGGGTTGGCGAATGCAGCAACCAGGCACCGCCGTGGTATGACGCCAGAAAGGTCCAGTCCGGCAGCACCTGCACGATCAGCCCCTGCTCCAGCGCATAACGCGCGGTGAAGTACGGCAGGCTGCCAATCCCGATGTGCTGCAACACCGCACCTAACCGCACGCCGGTGTGATTGGCCGCATAACGTCCGCGTACACCAACGGTTACAGCCTTGGTGCCTTTCTTGAATTTCCAGCGCGCATCGCTCGGGGTTTCGCCCAGGTAGATGCAGCTGTGATTGAGCAAGTCGTGAGGATGAGTCGGTGTGCCGTGCTCGGCCAGGTATTGCGGGGTTGCACAGAGCAAATGATCGATGGTCAGCAATTGCCGCCCTACCAGCCCAGCGGGTGGCCGATCAGTAATACGAATCGCCAGATCAACGTTGTCGTCGATCAAATCCACCTGGCGGTCTTCAAGCAACAACTCCACATCCACTTTGGGATAACGCCGCAGAAATTCCGGCATATGTGGATGAATCACGAACCGCCCCACCGCCTTCGGCACGCTGACTCGCACCAGTCCTTGCGCTTCATGGGTGAACTGACCGCTGATTTCCATCACCGACTTGGCCGCGCTGACCATCTCCTGGCAACGCTTGAACACCTCTTCGCCACCGTCGCTCAAGCGTAACTTGCGCGTGGTTCGTTGCAGCAAACGAGTGGCGAGCGCCTTCTCCAGACGCGAAATGCTGCGACTGACCGCCGAGGGTGAAGCACCCAACTGGCGAGCTGCCTCGGAGAAGCTGCCGGTCTCGACAACCTTGACGAAAATCGCCATTTCACCGAGCAGCTGTAGTGGAAGATTTATGCTCACAACGCAACAGTCCTTTGATGTTTGAACGGATTATCACGCAATTCCACGCTTCATATAATAAAAAATAGAATTGTTAATAAGGGCATGGAATATGACGCTTCGCCTCTTTTTCCATAGTGATGACCTCAAGGCCAATGTGGAAGTCCTGGATTGCACGCCCCACGAGAACGAATTTGCTGTGGTGCTTCGCGCCACGTTGTTTCACCCCCAAGGCGGTGGACAGCCCTTTGATACCGGCTGGATCGCCGAAAGCCGGGTGCTGCGCGTGGTTCAGGATCCGGACCGGATCATCCATTTCGTCGACCACCCGGTAAAACTCGGCATGACTCAGATTCGGGTCGACGAACAACGCCGCCAGTTAAATACCCGCCTGCATTCTGCCGGCCATCTGATCGGCCACTTCATCCAGGTCATGGGCTGGATGCCGATCAAGGCTCATCACTGGCCGGGCGAAGGACGTGTGCAGTTCAAACCGGCGGATTCAGCACAGGACGTTGACGCCCAGACCCTTCAGCACGGCATTGAGCAGTGGATCACCCATGACCTGCCGCGTCTGACGTCACTTCGCGAAGGCGCCCGGGAAATCGGTTTCGGTGACCTGCCCGCCTACGACTGCGGCGGCACCCATGTACGTAGCCTGAAGGATTTGGGAACGGTCACGATCGCGTCCCTTTCGCAGAAGAAAGGAACGCTGTCAGTCCACTACAGCGTGAATTGAGCATTTGGGCGATGCCGTTCTCGTCATCGCCTGACGCCGGGGGGACCTGCGGTCGCGGGTTCTGTTGACTATCTGATAGATGGACCTAAGACATGATGCTTGACGTCGAGCGTCTCGATGAGACGTGCATAAAAAAACTGGCCAACGAAGAAGTCCTCGCCATCCGCGTCAAAGGCTTGTTGCCCAAGCCGCTGGCGATTCAGATTGGCGACAAGATCCTCGCCCCTGGTTTCGAAGGCTATATCAATGCGCCGAGCATCGGCCGTATCGGCATGGCGTTTTATGAAGCGGAAAACCAGCCGCTGCTGATCGAAGATTATTTCGAACGCGCCACCCGCAACATTGCGGAATTGCGCAACCGGTGTGCGCCCTATTCGTCCCCCGTCGACACCCTGCGCTGCATGCTCGATGAGTCCTGGCCGGCGGGTGCGCTCCTGGAAAATCTCTACGGTCGCAAGATGTATGTCGGGTTGTCCCGGGTGGTGAAACCCGGGATCTGTTTTCTGGCCCACCACGATATTTTCGCCAAGGACGCGCCGGACAGTTACCAGGCCAGAAGCCTGGAAGCGCAGTTCGCCTGCAATGTTTACCTGAACATGCCCACCGAGGGGGGTGCACTGCAGATGTGGGACCACGACATTTCTCCGGATCAGTTCGACGAAATGCGTGGCGACAGTTACGGCATCGATCCGGCTCTGCTCGGCACTCCGGCCCTGGAGATTCTTCCTGAACCCGGTGATTTCATCATGTTCAATTCGCGCTGCATGCACTCGGTGACACCGGGTGTGGCCGACCCGCGCTTGAGCCTTTCATTCTTTGTCGGCTATCGCGGCAATGCTTCACCCCTTACTTTCTGGAGTTGAGATGCTTTCGAATTACCTGGGCGAGTTTCTGGCGCTGGCAACTATCCACTTTCTGGCCGTGGTCGCACCCGGGCCGGACTTCGCAGTGACCATCCGTCAGAGTGTGCGCTTCGGTCGATTGGTCGGAATTTGCACGGCGTTGGGCATCGGCGCAGGCATTTCGGTGCATGTGCTTTACACCCTGCTCGGCGTCGGCGCGCTGATGCACACGACCCCTTGGCTGCTGACGGTGGCCAAGGTTGTGGGGGGCGCTTACATTTTGTACCTCGGTGTCAGCCTGTTGCGCAGCAAGCCCAAGACCGTACTGGAAGGCGACAAGCCTGACGAACCGGTCGTAGAACAAACATTGCTGAAGGCATTTACCACCGGATTCCTGACCAACGCGACCAACCCGAAAGCCACACTGTTTTTCCTGGCGATCTTCACCACCATCATCAGCGCCACAACGCCACTGAAGATCCAGGCGCTTTACGGAATCTGGATGTGTTTTGTGAATGCGCTGTGGTTTGTGATCGTCGCGCTGTTCTTTTCCAGTGCCCGGGTACGGCTGCTGTTTATGCGCATGGGGCACTGGTTCGAACGCACCATGGGGGTGATTCTGATCCTGTTCGCCGGGCGCCTGATTCTGTCGATGTAAAACCTGCGCCCATGCCAAAGGCCCGCTCAGTCTGACTGGCGGGCCTTTTTCGTTTGTGCGCCGCTTTTGCGTTTCTGTGCGACAGATCCCACTTCGGGGACTCCCCTATCGCTCTCTCGTGGTGTTAGCTTGGTAACGTTTCTGTCTCATCGATCAGAAACTTCTCACAAACTGCCTGCAAAGGAATGCCCTCAGCAATGAATTTCTCACTCAAGCACCTGGCCGCGTCAACCCTGATACTGGCCGGCCTTTCGTCGTTCACCACGCTCGCGCACGCCAACATCAGCCCGCAACAGAGCGCGACTATCCTCAAGACCTTCAGTGACACATCAGTCACGGATTTCAGGCAATTCCTGGGAGGCGTGGCCAAGAGTGACCTGGCCAAAACCGCCAACCTCGGCCCGGCAATCAGTGCCTTTCTCGACAACAAAACCCTGTCTGCCGAACAGCAGAACGAGATCAATCGCCTGCTGGGTATTTATGCCCGGGTGAAATATGGCAGTGCGGCCGCCGAAACCCTGCGTGAACTGGTGGAAATACCGACCTTCCAAGTGGACGGTGTAGCCCAGCACGACAACCCTGAATTCATCAAGATCGCCGACAAGATCAAGGGCCTGGCCCAGGCCTTCAACCTGAACTTTCGCAACATCGACAACCGCGTCTATGAGATCTCCCTCGAAGGCAGTGGCGATGAAGTCGTGGGCATTCACGCGCATGCCGATGTGGTACCCGTGACACCAGAGAACTGGGTCCTGAAAGACGGCACCCAACTTGATCCGTTCAAAATCACCCTGATCGGCGACCGCATGTATGGCCGGGGCACCGAGGATGACAAAAACGGCATCGTGGTGGCGATGTACGCCATGAAGATCATCAAGGAAGAGAAGCTGCCACTGGCCAGGAACTTCAAGCTGTTGGTCGACACCACCGAAGAAACCACCGGCGACGCCATCCCTTATTACTTCGAACACAACCCGACGCCGAACTACAACCTGGCGCTGGATGGCGGCTATCCGGTGGTGATTGCCGAGAAAGGCTACGGCACAGTCATGGCCAACTTCCCGCGACGTAATGGTCAAGGCAAGGGCGCCGAAATCATCTCGATGACTGGCGGGATGGCCACCAACCAGATTCCTTCTGCTTCGGTGGCCACCCTTGTCACCGACAAGCCCGCCGAACTGGCTGCCAGCCTGCAAAAGGCCGGTACGGATTATGCCAAGCGCAATGGCGGTAACTTCGAGGTAAACGCCAAGGTCGACGGCAAGGACGTCAAGCTGACCTTCACCGGCGTTTCCGCTCACTCCTCCGAGCCCGAGTCCGGTGTTAACCCAGTGGCCAGGATGCTGGGCTTCATCCATAGCGTTGATGGAAAAGTCGCGCTGAAGCACAACCACATCACTGACGCTGCCCGCTACGCCGCCGACAACTGGGGCCTGGATTACCTGGGTGGCAAATTGGGGGTCGGCTTCTCCGATGCCTTCATGGGTCCGCTGACCACTTCCCTGACCTTTGTCGGGATGGATGACAAAGCCTTCAAGCTCGCGGTCAACCTGCGCGTGCCGAAGGGCGAGTCCCCGGAAGCGCTCAAGGCGAAAATTGCTGAAAAGATTGGCGCCTGGAGCAAGAAGACCCACGTAGCGGCGACCTTCACCTACTCGATCGCCGAGCCGATGTACCGCAACCCTGAGGGTGAATGGGTCAAGGCCTTGCTGGCGGTGTCCACTGAAAACCTGGGCATGGAACACAAGTTCGGCAGCTCCGCCGGCGCCACCTCGGTCCATGAGCTGCCCAATGGCGTGCAATTCGGTCTAGCCAGGCCCGAGGTCAAGTACACCGGCCACACCGACAACGAGTTCAAGACTGTCGACCAGTTCCTGCTGGACCTGCAGATCGTGACCGAGATGATGGGGCGCATCGGGCAGTTGCCGAAACTCTGATGCTCTTTCGGACCCGCTGTTCAGGCGGGGCCGACGCTTTGGTCGTCTTGATTCCAATACAAAAAAAAGGACCTTACGGTCCTTTTTTATGGATGACGCACAAACAAAAACGCCGCTCATTGCTGAGCGGCGTTTTCGTTAAATATGGAGCGGGAAACGAGACTCGAACTCGCGACCCCGACCTTGGCAAGGTCGTGCTCTACCAACTGAGCTATTCCCGCAAATGGCGTCCCCTAGGGGACTCGAACCCCTGTTACCGCCGTGAAAGGGCGGTGTCCTAGGCCACTAGACGAAGGGGACACGCTAACTGAAACACATGGTGTGTATTTCAGTGCCCAAATCCGTATCCGAAGATATCGGTTCTGGTTTCACTCAGCCCTGCCCGAAAGCAACGCTGTTTAAAATTGGAGCGGGAAACGAGACTCGAACTCGCGACCCCGACCTTGGCAAGGTCGTGCTCTACCAACTGAGCTATTCCCGCATTGGCGTCCCCTAGGGGACTCGAACCCCTGTTACCGCCGTGAAAGGGCGGTGTCCTAGGCCACTAGACGAAGGGGACACACGTACAACATTCACTCCCTACCGCGTTTCGCTGTGTGCTTTACGCTGTAAGTGGCGCGCATTCTATGGATGGATTGAGGGGTCGTCAACCCCCAGATATAAATTTATTTAAATCAATGACTTCGCCCTGCTTTAAGACACTAATCCGGCTTTTCCGTCGCCCGGCGTTTGACGCCTATATTCTGACATCCACCAAGACGTTATAGTCCACCCACGCCAAAGATGATGGCAATGTGCACCTCGCACGCTATTACTTATATAAGCAGGAACGCGGCCGATACAGGCAGTGCAGTAGCCGATTGAACTCGCTGAGCGGCGCTATGCGTCCCAATGCCAAGCCACTACACTCGCACGCGAACCCCATAAAGAGGTCTTACCGGTGACACCACTCATGATCACCCTGCTAGTCGTAGCCGGGATCGCACTATTGATCGCCATTGGCTACATGAACCATGTGGTGGAAAACAACAAGCTGGAAAAGGCCCGCGCCAAAGTTGAGCTCAACGATCGTCTGCGTCGTTGCGGTGAAATCACCGAGACCTTCCCCGGCCAGTTGATGACACCGGCACTCAAGCTGCTGTTGACTCGTCTGGAACTGAACGTCTGCCAACGCCTGCTCAATCTGGAAAAAACCAGTTCCAACCTCAAGGCACGGATCGGCGAACTGAGCGCCTTGGTCGGCCAGGGTGAATCGATCCCGGTCAACAACCCGCCGGCACCGATCCAGACCGAAGCCAAAGCCAAGGACGTACGCTTCCTGCTCGAAGCCCTGCACGGCCAAATCACCCGCGCTGCACAGGACGGCTTCTTGCCGACCAACGAAGCCAAACGCTGGATCCGCGAAGTTCGCCACATCCTGGTCCTGCTGCACATCGAATTCTTCAACAACCTCGGCCAGCACGCCCTGCAACAGAACCAGCCCGGCCAGGCCCGCCTGGCGTTCGAACGCGGCGTGCAATACCTGCGCAAACAACAGGAACCCCAGGTCTACGCCGAACAACTGGAATACCTGGAAAAACTCCTGGCTCGCGCCAACGCACAAGTCATGGACAACATCGCCCCGGTAGAAGGCGAAGTGAACCAGCTGACCGAAGGCCTCAAAGACGTCGAGGCCGATGCGGACTGGAAGAAAAAAGCGATCTACGACTGATTAGATAAAGCAGAAGAGAGAGCCACCTGAACAGGTGGCTTTTTTTTGCGTCGCGTTTGATAGGCGGGTACAGCCAGGACAGAAAGGTCGACTATCAGGCCACCTTCGCGAGCAGGCTCGCTCCCACAATGAAGCGGCGTACACCCGCCGACCGTTTACGAGCGGGTGATGGCATCAAATCCACCTATCGAGGTGTCCGGATTAGTTGACCACTGCACAGCACCGTTCGACGCAGTCGAACACATCGAGAGGTGGTCGAAGCGGCCGTTACCGCAGCAACGGATATACACTCAATCAAAAATCAGAGCCGAAAGTGCCCCACCATCCCCTTCAACTCAACCCCCAACTGCGCCAACTCAATACTGGAAGCCGCATTCCCCTGCATCGCCAACGAAGACTGATCCGCGCTGGCGCGAATACTCGTGACACTGCGATTAATCTCCTCAGCCACCGAACTCTGCTCCTCGGCAGCCGCTGCAATTTGCTGGTTCATCTGCTGAATCAAAGACACTGCCGCCGCAATACTCCCCAGCGCACTCTCAGTCTGCAACGCATCACTCACCGCCAGCTTCACCAACTCGCCACTGTTCTGAATCTGCTGAACAGAAGACTGAGCCGCCGAGCGCAAGGCACTCACCAATCGTTCGATCTCCTCGGTCGATTGCTGAGTGCGCTTGGCCAAGGCCCGCACTTCATCGGCCACCACCGCAAAGCCCCTGCCCTGCTCGCCGGCCCGCGCCGCCTCGATAGCCGCGTTGAGGGCCAACAGATTGGTCTGCTCGGCCACACTCTTGATGACGCTCAGCACCGTACCGATGTTCTGGATTTCCGCACTCAAACTTTCGATGCTCGAACTGGCCGAGGTCGCTGAATCCGCCAACTGCTCGATCCGCGCCATGCTCTGGCGCACCACCTGCTGACCACTTTCAACCTTGCCATCCGCCGTCTGAGCCGCCTGGGCAGCCTCCTCCGCGTTCCGCGCAACGTCATGCACGGTGGCGGTCATTTGATTCATCGCGGTAGCGACCTGTTCGGTTTCTTCCTTCTGGCTGCTGACTTCAAGATTGGTTTGCTCAGTCACCGCCGACAGCGACTGCGCTGAACTGGCCAACTGTTCGATACCCGCCTGCAAACCGCTGACAATACTGCTAAGCCCGGCACCCATCTGTTGCATGGCCTGCATCAACTGCCCGATCTCGTCACGGCGGGTCACTTCAACCGTCGCACTCAAATCGCCGGAGGCAATCTGCTGAGCGACACGGATCACACTGCGCAGCGGTGCCACGATCAACCGGGTAATCACCCAGGCCGCAATCAGCCCGACCAGCAGCGCCAGCGCCGAGGAACCGATGATCAGCAGCGAATTCTTTTTCAGCTCCGTCTGCATCGACTGGTCTTCGGCGACATAGGCCTGATCCACCCGTTCCACCACCTGAGCGGCGCGCTGATGCAGCTGCTCATAGACAGTCTTTTCCTGCGCCAGCAGGCCCGTGTACTCGGCCAGTTTTTCGCTGAATCCGCCAATGTGCCCGACCACTTCATTGAGGACGGTCTGATAACCCTCATCCTTGACCGTGGTTTTCAGCTGCTCGGCCTGGGTCAGTGCCTGGTCGGCCTGCTCAATCTTTCCCTGCCCCGCGCTGTCGTCGCCTTTGCGGCTCAGGTCCAGGCGCACACGTGCTTCGTTCATGGCTTGCAACATCAACCGCGACACCTGGCTGACCTGATTGGCTTGTTCGATGAACTGCCCGCCGTCCTTGCCTTCGGATTCCTTCAAGGTATAAGCGCCGTCATCGGCCAGCCCGGCCTGCAGCACGTCGAGGTTATTGGCCACGCTGGACACCGACCAACTGGCCATCTCCAGCGCCAGGTCCTTGGCCTGGCTGAGCGAGACGAACTCGTCAAAGGCCTTGCGGTAGGCCCCCAGTGACTGCTCGACGTCATTCATCACCGGCACGTTGGCCGCAGACGCCGCTTTCAGTTGGGTCGCCAGGGCGATCAGGCCGTCAACGCCCTCGTGCAGGGCATCGGCGGTTTTGGGGTTGCCGTGCAAGGCGTATTCCTGCTCGAGCAGTCTCACCTTGAGCAAACCGCTGTTGAGCGACGACATCTGCTTGAGCCCGTCGAAGCGCTGGCTGATGGTTTGCAGGGACCATACGCCGATGGCCGCCACCAAGGCTGTCAACAGCAGCACCAGTACAAATCCGACACCCAGTTTTTTCGCCATACCGAGGTTGGCAAAACGTCCTTGCACGGCCGAAATCATTGCACTTAGTCCCCTGATATAGTCTGTTGACGCAGATTCGCAACGGGCCTGTATCAACACAAGTCTCTGGCGTCGGAATAATGGCAAAAAGCTACGCTCACGTCGTTTTCAGAACGCTTGAGGTCGATCCAGAGCGGTGGCCTGAAAAAATGCCCGGGCCCGCGGATCACAGGCATAGGCCACATTGATGCGCTGCCAGTCATTGGCCTCTCCGGTGGGACTGAATGCCGTCGCAGAAGACAACAGGACACCGAAGCGCTGTGCCTGAGTCCGCACCTGAGCGTAGTCGGACATCCGAGATCGCGCCCAGATGAACAGGCCTCCGACCGGCTTGCCGAAGACCTCCCACTCGGCGTCTTCAAGCACTTGTAACGCCGCCTCCCTGTCATTGCTCAAACGCTGGCGCTGGCGCTGTACCAATTTGCGGTAGGCACCGTTGGCCAACAGGCTTGCCAGCACCGACTCGCAAAACCGTGAAGCGCCCATGCTGCTGATCATCTTGACCTCGGCCAGCCGCGAAATAACCCCGGCGCCGGCCACGACAAAACCGACCCGCAAGGAACTGCTGAGGGTTTTGGAATAACTGCCGACGTAGATCACGCTGTCATCAATATCGAGCGCGGCGAGCCGCGTACCGGGGCCGCTGTGCAAATCCGCATAGACGTCGTCTTCGATCACCAGAAGGCCATAGGTTTTAGCCAGTTGCAGAACCCGCTGCGCCACCGCCGGCGCCAGGCTGCTGCCCGTTGGATTGTGATAGAAGCTATTGATGAAGATCCCGCGAGGCCGGTCCTTCACCAGCAGCGCCTCAAGCGCTTCAATGTCCGGCCCGCGCGGGGTTCGCGGCACCTCGATCATGCTGACACCGTGCAGCCTGAGCAGATCGAACAGCAAGGAATAACCGGGATTCTCTACCACCACGCAATCACCCGGCTTGAACAAGGTCCGCACAATCAGGTCCAGTCCCTGACTGGCACCCGCCGTTGTCAGGATCCGGCTTTCCTCCACCACGATATCCAGCTGTTTCAGGCGTTTGTGGATCTGTTGGCGCAAGGCTGGCAGGCCCAGCGGCGTGCTGTAGTTGAACAAGCCAGCCATGTCGGTGCGGCTGACCTGACAGATCGCGTAGCTCAAGTCGTCAGTTTCGCGCCAGCTCTCGGGCAGCCCACCACACCCCAAGTTGAGCTCGCCCGAGGTACCGCCCTGCTTCACTTCTGCCCCCTCGAACCAGGGGCAATCCTGTTGCCCCTGAGTGGCCAGTGCTGGAATGGCGACAATGAAACCGGCGCCATGACGCGACGCCAGCACCCCTTGAGCCACCAGACGCTCACAGGCTTCAACGACGCTGGACTGACTGAGCAAATTGATCCGGGCGATTTGCCGCACAGAAGGCAAACGCGTCCCCGGCGGCACCTCGCCACGGCGAAGCCAGCAGGCTAGCGCGTCGACGATTTGCTGTACGACCGGCACCAATGCCCGTCGATCGATTCTCAACTCCATGAGCAAGCAAACTCCTGTCCGTTTTGCGGGAAACAGTTAATCACAGGAGCGGTCGATGAGCTGTGCGACAACGCCGCCAAAACCCTCGGTTCTAACCATTTGAAACACATTGTCCGGCCCCTTTGAGGAACCGAAAAAAAACCCGCACAAATGCGGGTTTTTTCCTACGTTGCAGTGCCTGGTTTCAGAACGCTGTCACGCCACCGTCCACCGCCAGTGAATGCCCCGTGGTGAACGCTGCACCGTCGCTGCACAAGTACAGCACCGCACTGGCAATTTCCTCGACCTTGCCGATGCGCCCGACCGGGTGCATGGCATTGGCGAACTCACCTTTCTTCGGGTCAGCTTCATAGGCACGGCGGAACATGTCGGTGTCGATCACGGCCGGACACACCGCGTTCACCCGAATCTTTTTCTTGGCGTATTCGATGGCCGCCGACTTGGTCAGGCCGATCACCGCGTGTTTCGATGCCGCGTAAATGCTCATCTTCGGCGCAGCCCCAAGGCCGGCTACCGAAGCGGTGTTGACGATCGCACCGCCGCCTTGGGCCAGCAGTAAGGGCAACTGGTACTTCATGCACAACCAGACGCCCTTGACGTTGACGCCCATGATCGCGTCGAACTCATCGACCGTACCCTCGGCGAGCTTGCCTTTCTCGATCTCGATACCGGCGTTGTTGAAGGCATAGTCGAGACGGCCGTAGGTATTGACCACCTCGTCCATCAGATTTTTTACATCGCTTTCCAGCGTGACGTTGCAGCGCACGAAGGTAGCTTCACCGCCAGCGGTACGAATCAGCGCCACCGTATCCTCACCACCCGCCACGTCCAGGTCGGCCACTATCACTTTCAAGCCTTCAGCGGCGAACGCCTGGGCGGTCGCGCGGCCAATGCCATTGGCGGCGCCCGTCACAACGGCGACCTGGCCAGAAAACGTCATGCTCATTGTTATGTCCTCGAAGAGAAGATGCGGGGGATCACGTGTTCGCAATCTAGCCACAGGGGCCTGCGGCACGGCAGCACTATCAGAAGGCCGGTTGGGCGCCCATGAGTGACAGTGATAAAACCGTCGGCTCGACTATCACTGCACTGGATCGATATGCATTCGCCGCATCAGCCAAACTTGCGGCATCGGTCTTGAAGGTCTATCAACAAGTCTTCATTCATCTTGAGTGCCTGTCATGACTACCCAGACCAATCGCCAGTTCCTGCTCGCCAAACGTCCGGTGGGCGCGGCGACCCGTGAGACCTTCACCTATCAAGAAGTACCGGTCGGCGAACCGGCTGCGGGTCAGATTCTGGTCAAAAACGAATACCTGTCCCTGGACCCGGCCATGCGTGGCTGGATGAACGAGGGCAAGTCCTACATCCCGCCAGTCGGTATCGGCGAAGTGATGCGCGCATTGGGGGTAGGCAAAGTCGTTGCCTCGAATAATCCGGGCTTTGCGGTCGGGGATTACGTCAACGGTGCCCTGGGTGTGCAGGATTACTTCCTCGGCGAGCCACGAGGTTTCTACAAGGTCGATCCGAAACTGGCGCCGCTGCCGCGTTATCTGTCGGCGCTGGGCATGACCGGGATGACCGCTTATTTCGCCCTGCTCGATGTCGGCGCACCAAAGGCGGGTGACACCGTGGTGTTGTCAGGTGCTGCGGGTGCGGTGGGGAGCATTGCCGGGCAGATCGCCAAGATCAAAGGTTGCCGCGTAGTCGGTATTGCCGGGGGCGCGGACAAGTGCCAGTTCCTGATCGACGAACTGGGTTTTGACGGTGCCATCGATTACAAAAACGAAGACGTCCACGCCGGCCTCAAGCGCGAATGTCCGAAAGGTGTCGATGTGTATTTCGATAACGTCGGCGGCGATATCCTCGACGCGGTGTTGAGTCGCCTGGCCATGAAAGCGCGAGTGGTGATTTGCGGCGCCATCAGCCAGTACAACAACAAGGAAGCGGTCAAAGGCCCGGCCAACTACCTGGCGCTGCTGGTCAATCGCGCGCGGATGGAAGGCTTTGTGGTAATGGACTACGCCGCACAGTTCGCCGCCGCCGGGCAAGAAATGGCCGGCTGGATGGCCAAGGGGCAGCTCAAGAGCAAGGAAGATATCGTTGAAGGACTGGAGACGTTCCCGGAAACGCTGATGAAGTTGTTCAGCGGCGAGAATTTCGGGAAGTTGGTGTTGAAGGTCTGATCCAAAATTTGAAGAGACCCAAAAACCAATGTGGGAGCGAGCCTGCTCGCGAAAGCGGTGTATCAGTCAACAATGATGTCGGCTGACACTCCGTATTCGCGAGCAGGCTCGCTCCCACATTTGGCTATGCGGCGTTTTGTTAGGCGAGTTCGGCGACTACGGCCGCCAACGCCTTGGCTGGATCCGCTGCCTGGCTGATCGGACGGCCGATCACCAGATAATCGGAACCGGCATCCAGCGCCTGACGCGGCGTCAGAATGCGACGCTGATCATCCTGGGCGCTGCCCGCCGGACGAATCCCCGGGGTCACCAGTTGCAGCGACGGGTGCGCCGATTTCAGGGCCCGGGCTTCCAGTGCCGAGCAAACCAGACCATCCATCCCGGCTTTTTCCGCCAACGCTGCCAGACGCAACACTTGCTCCTGCGGCTCGATATCCAGTCCGATACCCGCCAGATCTTCACGCTCCATGCTGGTCAGCACGGTCACGCCGATCAGCAATGGCTTCGGACCGGTGCGCTGGTCGAGGACTTCACGGCACGCGGCCATCATGCGCAAACCACCGGAGCAGTGCACATTGACCATCCACACGCCCATTTCCGCAGCCGCCTTGACAGCCATGGCGGTGGTGTTCGGGATGTCATGGAACTTGAGGTCCAGGAACACTTCGAAACCCTTGTCACGCAGGGTGCCAACGATTTCCGAAGCGCAGCTGGTGAACAGTTCTTTACCGACTTTGACCCGGCACAGCTTCGGGTCCAACTGATCGGCCAGCTTCAGTGCGGCGTCACGGGTGGGGAAATCCAGGGCGACGATGATAGGAGTCTGGCAGGCGGACATGAGTGGGCTCTCAGGCAGGTCGAAATCGGCGCGCATTGTAGCGGAACCAGCGCCTCTGCGGGACCCGATGATCGGTAATTCGTCGAGACGGCTCAAGCAAGATTAGCCCTTGTGCCAATTGTGTCGACTCAGATACACACACGACACGCCTGCAACACCCTTCAACGTTACCTTCGGCAGCCGCAACACGTCCTTACAGCACTTCCCGCCTCCGGGCCGGACGCCTATGCTGAAACCACAACCTCGCAGCCCATCTTTGTGGTTGGCAGCCTACCTGGCAGATGAACGCACGCATGCACAACCTCCACGCACCTGTGAACGACGATCAAAAAGCGCCCGGCGACGACAAACGCTGGAGCATTCGTGCCCTGATCGTCGACGATGACGTCCCGATCCGCGAACTGATGATCGACTACCTGGCCCGGTTCAACATTCACGCCAGCGGCGTCACCGATGGCGCCGCAATGCGCCTGGCGCTGCAAGCGGAGCATTTCGACGTCGTGGTGCTCGACCTGATGCTGCCCGGCGAAGACGGTTTGTCGCTGTGCCGCTGGCTACGCGCCGAATCGGACATCCCGATCCTGATGCTCACCGCCCGCTGCGAACCCACCGACCGGATCATCGGCCTGGAACTGGGCGCCGACGACTACATGGCCAAGCCGTTCGAACCGCGAGAATTGGTGGCGCGCATCCAGACTATCCTGCGGCGGGTGCGCGACGATCGCACTGAACAGCGGGCCAACATCCGTTTCGACAACTGGCGCCTGAACAGCGTGCTGCGTCAGTTGATCGCCGCTGATGGCCTGGTGGTGCCGCTGTCCAACGCCGAGTTTCGTTTGCTCTGGGTGTTCATCGAACGTCCGCGTCGGGTACTCAGCCGCGAACAACTGCTGGACGCCGCTCGCGGTCGCTCGATCGAAGCCTTTGATCGCAGCATCGATCTGCTGGTCTCGCGCCTGCGCCAGAAACTCGGTGATGACCCGAAAGCCCCGCAGTTGATTAAAACCGTTCGCGGTGAGGGTTATCTGTTCGACGCCAGAGACATCGGCTGATGCGTGCACGCTTCGATACGCTATTCGGCCGCCTGTTTGGCATGCTGCTGGTGGCGATCATCCTGGCGCACCTGTTGGCGTTTTTCTGGTTTCATTATTACGGCCCCCCGCCGCCCCCACCGCCGCCAGGGTTTTCCGAAAACTTCGACGGACAGCATCCGCCGATGGACCCACGCTTCGAAAAACGCCCCCCGCGGCCGTGGTTCGGCGGCCCTTTGGTGCCGCTGACCTTTCAACTGGTCTCGCTCATCATTGCCGCGTGGTACGGCGCCAAACTGTTGAGCCGACCGATCCAGCGTCTGAGCGATGCTGCCGAGCGGCTGAGCGAAAACCTCGACAGCCCGCCTCTGGATGAATCCGGCCCACGGGAAGCACGGCAAGCGGCGCACACCTTCAACAAGATGCAGCAACGCATTCGTGAACAAGTGCAGCAACGCTCGCGGATGCTTGGCGCCGTCTCCCACGACCTGCGCACGCCGCTGTCGCGGCTCAAGCTGCGGCTGGAGCAGATCGACGACAACAAACTGCAAGGCCAGATGCGTCAGGATCTGGACGACATGATCAGCATGCTCGATGCCACCCTCACTTACCTGCACGAGCAGCGCACCAGTGAGGCCCTGCAGTGGATGGACGTGCAGGCGCTGGTCGAATCCCTGAGTGAAAACGCCCAGGACCAGGGCGCCGATGTTCTCACCAGCGGCCACTGCGCACCGTTGCAAGTGCAGCCGATGGCCTTGCGCTCGTGCATCAACAACCTGCTGGACAATGCCCTGCGTTATGCCGGGCAGGCAGTGATTACGCTCCAAGACACTCGCGAAACCCTGGTGATCCGGGTCATCGACCAAGGGCCAGGTATTGCGGCGGATAAACGTGAAGCCGTGTTCGAGCCGTTCTTTCGTCTGGAAGGATCGCGCAACCGCAACTCCGGTGGTGTCGGGCTGGGCATGACCATCGCCCGCGAGGCGGCCGAACGCCTGGGTGGACATCTGAGCCTGGAAGAAACCCCGGGGGGTGGTTTGACCGCCGTTATCCGGTTACCTCGATCCGTGTAATTGGATGGCGAAGCCTGCTGCTACAAGGACCCGTCTTACTCTGTGTACCGTTCGGTACAAACCTCACATACCCACGACAACTTGCCCCTTGAGGCTGCATAAGCCGGTGCACCCACCGGTTACCCATTCCAAGGAGTGAGCCCAATGATCGGCAGCGTCAGCAGTTACACGAGCTATACCAGCACCAACAGCACCACGACCAGCACCGCCCGCAGTCAACAATTTCAGAAAGACCTGCTCGCCAAACTCGACAGCAACAGCGACGGCGCAGTGGATCAGGACGAACTCAAGAGCGCCCTGTCGCAGAAAACCGACGACGGCCTGCTGGTCAGCCTGAGCAAGAATTTCGCCGACCTGGACAGCGACGACAGCGGCAGCCTGAGCAGTGAAGAAATGGCCGCGATGGCCCCCCCGCCGCCGCCACAGGATCAGGCACCGAACACTGAGCTGGCTGACGCGCTGATCAGCGCCCTGGACGCCGACGGTGACGGCGCCATCAGCAGCGATGAGCTGAGCAATGGCCTGACCAGCGCCGGTAGCAGCGCCGACAGCGCAGAAATCTTCTCGGCCCTGGACAAAAACGAAGACGGCACCGTCAGCCAGGACGAACTCGCCGCCAGCCTCGCCCCGCCGCCACCGCCACCTCAACAAGTCTCCAGCGAAGAACTGTTCAGCCAGCTCGATGCGGACAGCGACGGCAGTGTCAGCGCCACCGAACTGACCAGTGCGTTGCAGACCAGCAGCACGTCATCGTCCAGCACCGACACCAGTGCCGCGTTGCTCAAAGTGCTGGATAGCGACGACAGTGGCGGCGTCAGCAGCGACGAGTTGAAAGCGGCGTTGCAAGCCGGCCGCGAGAGAAACACGGACAGCTCCACCGATCAGTCGAACGTTTCCGAAGCCCTGAACAAAATGATCGCCAACCTGAGCAAGCAGTACTCGCTCGACAACGTGGCGACCGTGGGCAAATACCTGAACGAGGCCACTTAAATCAAAAGCTTCGCGGGCAAGCCTCGCTCCTACGGTCATGCACTATACCTGTAGGAGCGAGGCTTGCCCGCGAAGAGGCCCTAAGCCCCAACAAAAATCTCAGGGCCGGCGATCCTCAACCCGAGCCTGACTCTTGCTCCAGTCCGTCAGCAGGCTGTAGGCCACTGCCAACAATGTCGGGCCGATGAACAAGCCAATAAACCCAAAGGCAATCAACCCGCCAAACACCCCGAGCAGGACAATCACCAACGGCAAATTTCCGCCCCGGCTGATCAAATACGGTTTGAGCACGTTGTCGACGCCACTGATGATGAACGTCCCCCAAATCCCGAGAAACACCGCCATCCCGTACTCACCCTTCCAGGCCAGCCACGCCGTGGCCGGAATCCACACCAGTGGCGGCCCCATCGGAATCAGGCTCAGCAAAAACGTAACAATCCCCAGCACAAGCGCCCCGGGAACCCCGGCAATCAAAAACCCGATCAACGCCAGAACCGCTTGGGCCGCCGCCGTCCCGATCACACCGTTCACCACCCGCTGCACCGTGCCCGCCACCAATTCAATGTAATACCCGGCACGGTCACCAATCAGCCGTTCCAGCAGCCCATGGACAAACGCCGCCAAACGCGGCCCGTCACGGTAGAAAAAGAACACGAAAACGATACTCAACGTCAGCTCGAGAATCCCGCCGCCAATCTGCGCACTGCGCGCCAGCAACCAATTGCCGACCTGGCCCAGATAAGGTTTGACCGCCAGCATCATCGCCGCGCCCTGCTGATCGATGCTGTTCCAGATCCCCACCAGCCGCTCGCCCACCAAGGGAACACTGCCCAGCCAGGTCGGCGCTTGCGGCAGCCCATCGACCTGCACATCCTTGATGAACGCCGTGGCATCGCGCACATGGTCCGCGAGGTTGAACCCCAGCCACACCAGCGGCACCGCCACCAGCAACATCCAGCCCAGCGTCAGCAATGCCGCCGCCAGCGACTCGCGACCATTGAGCCAACGCGTCAGCAAACGCATCAGCGGCCAACTGGCAAACGCCAGCACCGCCCCCCAGAACAGCGCCGACCAGAACGGCGCCATCACCCAGAAGCTCGCGCCAAACAGCACCAGGAGCAGGATCTGCACCAACAGCCGATCGTTATTGATCATCTAAATCTCGAAAAAAGTCCGTCAGCAAAAGAGTAGGCGAACGCGGCTTGCACGTTCGCCTGATAAAGCTTATCGCAACAGTTCGATGTGCAAGCCTGCGCCCTCGACGCTGCCGGCTTCCATCCTGGCGGTACGCACACCCTGTCCGATCAGTGCCTGACGCCAGGCTTCGGCCTTCGGCCCGGAAACACTGACCCGCAACGTGGTGTCCAGATTCAATCCACGGGAGATCAGGCGCAGCCAGGTATCGTCAGGATCGCCGGTCAGTTTGGGCAAATCGAGCTCACCGGTGCTTTTGAGCTCCCGAAGCAAGGTTGCAGACGTCGGCAGCAAATCGCCCAGCGGCGCAGCGGCGTCGAATTGTTCGACGTGCAAATAAGCTTTGCGATTGCCGCGCGTGATGCTGTAAAGCGCCACCAGCGTGTTGTCCTGCGGGGCCGCCAGGCGCAACAGCAAATACGCTTGCTGATCATCCGCGCCATAGAGCTTGGCATTGCCGAAGACATCGTTAGCCCACAGGCTGCTTTCGCCGCAATCACGAGCCTGGCACCAGAACAGCAACTGGGCGTCCTGCTTCTGCAAGGCTTCGCGAGCGGCAGTAAATGCTTCTGTGGAGGAGTGCTCCGCCGGCAGCTCGTAGGTCACCGAGGTGGTTTTCCCCCGGGCGCTGACCTGACCGTCGAAACGCAACTGGCCGCTGATCTTGCGGATCGAACCCAGTGGATAGATCCGCTCAAGTTCGACGACCGGACGATAGTCGACGATCTGCGCATCGGCCATACGCGGCACGATTGGCAGGTCCTGGCTGCCCGGGACATCGGCGGCAAACAACAGGGGACTGAAACAACACAGCGCCAGCAGACTGAGTGAACGCATGGATAGACTCATCGGATCAGCATGGCCTGGGCACCCTTGATGATACTGGCGTCATCAATGTACTCCGGCACCAGCAAACCACGCTGCACCGCCGGACGCGCCTCCATGGTCGCCATCCAGCGCTGCAAGGCCGGCAAACCATCGACCTCGACACCCGACCATTCGTGGCTGCGGACCCACGGATAAGTGGCGATGTCGGCAATGCTGTACGCGCCCGCAAGGAACTCTACGGCTTGCAGGCGCGTGTCGAGTACTTCATAGAGACGACGGGTTTCATGCTGATAACGGTCGATGGCGCCCTGGAGTTTCTCCGGAAAATAACGGAAAAACACGTTGGCCTGACCTTGCATCGGGCCGATCCCACCCATCTGGAACATCAGCCATTGCAACACTACCGAGCGCCCCTTGGGGTCTTTGGGCAGCAGTTTGCCACTCAGTTCAGCGAGGTAGATCAGGATGGCGCCGGATTCGAACACGGCAAAATCGCCGTTGGCGCGGTCGACGATCGCCGGAATCCGGCCATTGGGATTGATCTTGAGGAAATCTTTGGACTTCTGTTCCTTTTTGTCGAAACTCAAGGCGTGCACCGTGTAGGGCAAGCCGAGTTCCTCGAGCACGATAGAGACCTTGTGGCCATTCGGGGTCGCAGCGGTGTAGAGATCTATCATGGTTGTCTCCCATTTCAACCCGCCCAGCCTCGACAGTTGCCCGGCGCAAGTCAAGGAACGGCGAAGAACCGATTGAAACAGTCTGCGACAAGGTCGGCGCCGGGTTCGTCATTCAGGTGCAAATGATGGCCGCCAGACAGCTGTTCACGGCTAAAGGGTAGACGCTCCAGCAACTCGGGATGTTTGGCGAGCATGCCGTCGGCAGCCACCACCAGTTTTGCAGGACAACTGACCCGCTGGACGAAGGCCATCGCCTGTTCGGTGGTCAGACGCAGCGGCGACGGTAACGTGAGGCGGTTATCGGTGCGCCAGGTATAACCGCCCGGCACCGGCATCAACCCACGTTGGGCCAGTAGTTCGGCGGCTTCGCGACTGACCGCTACCAAGCCTTTCATGCGCGCTTCGATGGCCCGGTCGAGCGTTTTGTAGACCGGTTTGCGCTTCTCCCGCAAATCCAGCTGCGCTTGCAGGGCCATGCCCATCCGTTCGGCAGCGTTTTCGCCTTTGTCTGTAGGAGGAATGATGCCGTCGATCAACGCCAGATGGGTCACCCGCTCCGGCAACGAACCGGCCAGCACCAGCGAAACAATCGCGCCCATGGAATGCCCCAGCAGCGCGAAGCGTTTCCAGCCCAGTTGTTCGGCGACTTGCAGCACGTCATGGGCGTAGTCCCACAGCGCGTACCCGGCACCGGTCGGACGATGCCCGGAATGACCGTGACCGGCCATGTCCAGCGCAATGATGCGCAAGCCTTTGAGCTTCGGCGCCAGTCGGGCAAAGCTGTTGGCGTTGTCCAGCCAGCCATGTAAAGCGATCACCGGCATGCCGTCTTCGGGACCGAACAGGTGCGCTGCCAGCTCGATGTGCGGCAGGCTCAGGCGGACTTCTTCAACGACGTTGCTCATGCGCAATCCTGTTGGCGGCGACCTTCCCAGCGGCTGAACAGATTTTTCAGTAGCGTGGCCGTGTCCTGGGGACGCTCGAGGGGAAACATGTGGCCGCCGGGCATGGTCAGAGACTCGCCCAGCGGCATGCGCCCCACAGCGCTTGCGTGATGACGCATCACCACGCGGCTCTTGTGCCCTCGAACGACGGCCAGCGGCACTTTCAGCTGACGTGCGCGGCCGGGGCTGGTGTGCGGCACGCCGCGGTAGATGCTGATTTCCGTGGCCGGGTCGAAGCGCAAACGCAGCGCGTCGCCCACCTTGTGCAAGCCGTGTTGCAGGTAGGCGTCGAAGCATTCCGGGTCGAAGCCACGGAACAGGGTTTTGCCAGCGAAATACAGCCGAGCCGCTTCCAGATCGGCGAACTCTTCGCGCCGCCCCAACGTACGGCCGGCCGGGGTCAGGCGATCGATGAAACCAAAGCGTTTGGCCGCACGGATCACCCATTGATCGGCACGGGTCAGCACCGGCGAATCAAGCATCACCACGCCGCGATAGAGCGCGGGGCACCGCAACGCCGCGTGCAGATGCAGCACGCCACCGAAGGAGTGGCCGACGCCCCATACCGGTTCCGGTTGCTGTTTGAGGTGATGAATCAGCTCGTCCACCAGGTTGTACCAGTTGTCGTCCGCCGGAAAACGCGGGTCGTGGGCGTGCTGCTCCAGATGCGTCACCTGATACTCGGGCGCCAGCGCCGCGAACAACTTGCCGTAGGTGCCCGAGGGGAACCCGTTGGCGTGGGCGAAAAATATCTGCTGCGACATACCGGTCGATCCATGAGCTAGAACAGGGGTTGATTGTCCGTAAGACGACGTCCTTCAGCAATGACCATAACTGCCAGGAATGGTGGTAGGAGATATCGCAAAGATCAAAAGATCGCAGGCTTCGCCAGCTCCTACAGGATGTACGCAATTAAATGTAGGAGCTGCCGCAGGCTGCGATCTTTTGATCTTGAAACATCAACGTCCCGGTGGATTCTCACCCAACGGCACCACCGCCATGGTCAACCGCGACACACAACTGGCCTTGCCCTCATCGCTGGTCAAACGGATATCCCAGACATGCGTCGTGCGGCCAATGTGAATCGGCTTGGCCACCGCCGTGACCCGCCCATTGCGCAAGCCGCGCAAATGGTTGGCGTTGATTTCCAGGCCTACGCAGTAATACTTGCTGGCATCGATGCACAGGTAACTGGCCATCGAGCCCACGGTTTCGGCCAACACCACCGAGGCGCCGCCGTGCAGCAAGCCATAAGGCTGGTGAGTGCGATGGTCGATGACCATGCTCGCGGTCAGGGACTCTTCGTCGAAGGCTTCGAAGCGAATATCCAGCACTTCGCCAATGGTGTTTTTCTGGATTGCGTTCAGCTGCTCGACGTTGGGAGTGGTACGCCACAGACTCATCGTTGCTTTCCTTGGTTGGTTTTATTCGTGGCTCAATCCTGCCACAGCACCGCTTCACTGCGCTCGCTCCATTCTTCGAAACGGGCACCGTACGCGGCTTCGATCATGTTGCGCTTGATCTTCAGGGTCGGCGTCAGGAAGCCGTTTTCCACCGCCCAACTGTCCTTGACCACCACCAATCGACGCAAGCGTTCGTGTTTGTCGAGGGCGCCGTTGACCTCCTCCAAGAGTTTTTCCAGGCTTGAATGCAGACCTGCGCGCGCCGTTCCGCTGGCATCCTGCTGACCGACCGCCGAGAGCACGCACAACCCCAGCGGCGCACTCAAGCCATCGCCGACCACACAGACCTGTTCGATCCGCGAATGCACCGCCAGACGATTTTCGATCGGTGCCGGGGCGACATATTTGCCTTTGCTGGTCTTGAAAATCTCTTTCAGGCGCCCAGTCAGGCGCAGGTTACCTTCGGCGTCCTCCTCCCCCATGTCACCCGTGCGCAGGAAGCCGTCCTCGGTGATGGTTTCGGCGGTTTTCTCAGGCTCCTTGAAATACCCGAGCATGGTCGCACCACTGCGCACCATGACCTCGCCCGACTCGGCAATCCACACCTCAACCTCCGGGCATGGCTTGCCGATCCAGCCGGGTTTGTTCTGGCCCGGCAGGCCAACGTGCGAATAGCCGCAGCTTTCGGTCATGCCGTAGACCTCCAGCACATCCAGCCCCAGTTTGCGGTACCACAGCAGCAAGGTCTGCGGCACTGGCGCGGCGCCGGACAACGCGATGCGCAAGGCATCCAGCCCAAGCCCGACGAGGACTTTGTGCCCGACCCGCTTGCCGATGATCGGCAGACCGAGCAGGAAGTCGAGGCGCTTTGCCGGGATCTTGCTGTACACGCCCATCTGGAATTTGGTCCAGATCCTCGGCACGCCAAACAGCGCGGTCGGTCGTGCACGACGCAAGTCGGTGAGGAAGGTGTCCAGGTTCTCGGCAAAAAATACCGTTTGCCCGGTGTAGATCGACGCCAACTCGACGAACATCCGCTCGGCGACATGGCACAGCGGCAGGTAGGACAGCAGCCGATCCGACTCATTCAGGCCGAACAACTGCGTGCCGCGCGTGGTGGCAAACCCCAGACTGGCGAAGCTGTGCATCACACCTTTGGGCATGCCGGTGGTGCCGGAGGTGTAAATAATGGTCGCCAACTGGTCGGCGGACGGCTTGGGATCGTCCTGGATCGGTGAGCTCTTTTGCAGGTCGGCCCAGCTGAAATCGAACGTGCCGGGCGGATGCAACGGCAGGCTGATCGTCGGCAGATCAGCGCTGACCCCGCGAGACATGCCAGGCCAGTCATCGAGTTTGCCGATGAACACCAACGCCGCTTCGGAATGTTCAAGAACCTGGGCCACGGTCTCGGCGGTAAGGTTCGGGTAGAGCGGCACCGACACATGGCCGGCCATCCAGATCGCCAGGTCGGCGATGATCCAGTGCGCGCAGTTTTTCGAGATCAGGGCGATGTGGCTGCCGTGTGGCAATTCGCGCGCCCGCAACCAGTGTGCGGCGCAACGGGCCTGATGCCCGACGTCTTCCCAGGTCAGCGTTTCGACCTGGCCGCCGCCCGTGGGCTGGACCAAAAAGCGCTGGCGGGGATGGCGCGCTTCACGCTCGTAGAAAACGTCCAACGGCAAACGAAAAGCAGCAGGCATGCGACTCGCTCCTTTATTTTTGGTCTGGAGCAAGCGTAGTCAACCAAGCAGTTGCTCGGTTGACTATTTTACGGGTGCTTGATGCCGGTGAGCTTCATCGCTCCGGCCAGCGGGCCTTCGCCTTCAAGTTCTGCAAGGCCGGCAGTTTTCACCGCCTCCGGGTCCTGCACATGTCCATGCTGAAGGTAACCCAACAGGTTACCCACCAGCGGGTTATGGCTGACCAGCAGCGCATGATCCACAGACACCAACTGCTCGGCCACAGCTTGCGGTCGGTTGTCGGGGGTCAACCACTCGACGGTGCGAATCTCCGGCGCGAAATTCAGCGCCGCACGCACAATTTCTGCCGTCTCCTGCGCTCGCAGGTAAGGACTGGCATAAATTGCAGTGAGCGGCTTACCGATCAACTCTGCCGCGGTGCGCAACACCTCTTCACGACCCTTGACGGTCAGGGTCCGCTCGGAGTCCGGGCGAGTACCGTGTGGCTCGGCTTCACCATGACGCAGTATCCAGAGTTTCATAGCTTGGGCTCCTCATCTCGGGCCGGGTGTGGTGCAGGCGCCACGGCGTGCGGCGCTTCACCTTCCGGTGTACGCGGCGTCGGCCAGTCGGCGAACGGCCAAGGTTTCTGGTCGCTGTGGAAACTGCCGAAACGACCGATCTGTGCCAGAAACTGGCTCAGGCTGTCGCCGAAATTCATCAGGCTGGCGCTTGGGGCGCCATAGATTAAACGATAGATCAACTGCACCAGCACCACGGCGCCGAGGATGAATTGCGCCACTTGCCAGACCAGCACGTAGACGATCATCCACAACACACGCAGCAGGATGGATTCGTACTTGGCTTCTTCTTTCGGATCGTTCATGTCTCGCTCCCTGCCCCTGTAAATTGAGTGCTCAGTTGAAACCACTGGTGGAAATGAAATCGACGTCGGTTTTCGGCTCGGCACGCATCAATAGACCGATCACCTGCTCCAGCGTGCGCCCTTCGAACAGGATGGCATGGAGCCCGGCGACCAGCGGCATATACACGCCCACTTCCTGAGCCTTGGCCTTAAGCACCTTGAGGGTGTTCACCCCTTCGGCGACTTCGCCCAGGCGCGTCACGGCATCTTCCAGACTCAAGCCCTGGCCGAGGGCGAACCCGACCTGGTAGTTACGGCTTTTGGGCGACGAGCAGGTGACGATCAAATCGCCGACGCCCGCCAAACCAAGGAAGGTCATTGGGTTGGCGCCTTGATTCACCGCAAAGCGGGTCATTTCCGCCAACGCTCGGGTAATCAGCATGCTCTTAGTGTTTTCGCCCATGCCCAGCGCCACTGCCATGCCGGCAATGATCGCGTAGACGTTTTTCAGCGCGCCGCCCAACTCCACGCCGAAGCGGTCGGCGCTGGCGTACACGCGAAAGGTCCGGCCATGCAACGCCTCCTGGACCCGCTGGCAGAGTTCTTCGTCTTCGCTGGCGACCACCGTGGCGGTCAGCGCGTGTTCGGCGATTTCTCGGGCCAGGTTCGGTCCGGACAGCACGCCGATGCGCGCTTGCGGGGCGATCTCTTCGAGGATTTCGCTCATCAGTTTGAAGGTGTGGGCTTCGATGCCTTTGGTCAGGCTCACCAGCAGCTTGCCGCTCAAACGTGCGGCGTGAGGAGCCAGCACCGAGCGCAGCGCGCTGGACGGCAGCGCGACGAAGCACAGGTCGCACGCTTCCAGAGTGGCCAGCAGGTCCGTGACAGGCTCGACGGCCGGAAGAATCTTGATGCCTTTGAGGTAACGCGGGTTCTCGCGATTGACCCGAATGGCCTCGGCCTGTTCAGGGTCACGCATCCACTGCCGCACCTGATGCCCGTTCTCGGCCAGCAGATTAGCCACGGCGGTACCAAAACTTCCGCCTCCCAGGACCGCAATTGGGCGCTGTTCAGTCATATGCAATCCGTTAATCCATACCAGTGGCGATGACGGCATTATACGGAGCGGCCCAGTGGCGGCCAGCCCCCGCATCAATTACCGACACTTGTAGGAAGAAGACCAACAAAACCGAGGAAAATGCCCACAACGTGACTGGAAAAGTCATTGCGCTCGGTTAACATGCGCGCCAATTGTTCGCTATCAAGGATGTGTCGTGTCGTTTGGCTCCCCTTCACCTCGCTCGCCGCTGGTACTGGCGCTGATGTTCAGCTCGCCATTGCTCGCCGACGACTTGTTCCTCGACAGCGAGTCGCTGCCGCAAGTGCTGACCGCTACGCGGCTCAAGCAGTCGCCGGCCGCGGTGCCGGGGAGTATGACGGTGATCGACAGCGAACTGATCAACGCCAGTGGCGCCCGGGACATCAGCGAGTTGCTGCGACTGGTGCCGGGAATGATGGTTGGCAACATCAGCGGTAACCAGGCGGCGGTGAACTATCACGGCACCAACGCGACCGAAGCGCGACGCCTGCAAGTGTTGATCGATGGCCGCTCGGTGTACCGCGCAGGCCTGGCCACGGTGGACTGGAGTGACATTCCGGTAGCCATGGAAGACATCGAACGCATCGAAGTTTTCCGCGGCCCGAACACCGTCAGCTATGGCGCCAATGCACTGATGGCGGTGGTCAACATCATCACGCGCAACCCGGCCGACAGCCACGGCACGCGGCTGAAAGTCACCCGTGGACAGCGCGGCATCGACGACTTTTACGCCAGCCAGGGTGTGGGCTGGGACGACGGCGACCTGCGCCTGTCACTGTCCGGTCAACAAGACGACGGCTTCGACTCGGACCGTAATGGCGCCGATTACCGCGACAGCCGTCGCTTGAATCGCTTCAACCTCGCGGTCAGCCAGACGCTCACTGAAAACCAGAGCATCGACTGGCAATTGAATGCCAAGGACGGGACCAACCAGCGGCCATATACCTACCGCCCGGTCTTCTCGGGGATTACTGCTTCCGGGGACAATTCCGACGTCATCGCCAAGGACTACGCCGGCTCACTGCGCTGGAACCTCGACATCAATCCCGATCACAGCCTTTATATCCAGGGCTCGGCGCAACACTGGGATCGTCAGCAAACCTGGCGTGCCTGCGATGCCGAGGTTTCGTTCAGCCCGCAGTTGACCGAGCTCTGGCAGCTCAACCCGAACTACACCGAACGCCTGGCACGCAATATGGAACGCTACACCGGCCCTGGCGCGCCCGCAGGTGACCCGGTCCAGCGTGCACTGGCCAATCAAGTGCTGGACCAATGGCGAAACGGCGCCCGACAAACCCTCTGCGGTGATATCGACCAAAGCGCCCGGGAGTCGCGCTACGACCTCGAAGTGCAGGACACCCTCAGTCTGTCCGATAGTCTGCGGCTGGTCAGCGGCATGAATTATCGTTACGACCGGGCAGATTCCGAGACTTACTTCAATGGCACCCTCGACGACACCACCTGGCGGGCGTTCGGCCAACTCGAGTGGCGCGCCACCGAGCATTGGTTGCTGCAGGGCGGAGCGATGTTCGAAGACACGCAATTGACCGGCAGTTCGCTCACCCCTCGGGTGGCGGTCAACTACCTGATCAACCCGCGCCATGGCCTGCGGGCGGTGTACTCGGAAGCCATCCGCTCACCGGACATGTTCGAGAACAACGTCAACTGGAGCTATCAGGTAAAGAACCTGCGCCCCAGCGCCTATGGCCAGTCCAGTGCCCGTTATTTCGTCAAGACCCGCGGCCCCGGCAACCTCGAACAGGAACACATGCGCTCCCGAGAACTGGGCTACAACGGCTACTTTGCCGAGTGGGGACTGGCGGTCGATGTGAAGCTGTTCTACGACGAAATCACCGGGATGATCAGCGAACCGCTGCGCAACAATCAGTACATCGCCAGCAACTCGAACAGCTCGCGCCTCGAAGGGACCGAAACCCAGCTCGACTGGCGAATCAGCAGCGCCGATCGCCTGCGCCTGACGTACGCCTACGTCGACGCCGAGGCGAGCAACCCACAGGACGCGCAACAGACTGCTCGAAACAGCGGTTCCGCCGGTTGGCTGCGCAACTGGGGCCATGGTTGGAACAGCGCGCTCTTCTACTATGGTGACGATGCGCTGAACGGCTACCGCTTCGAACGGGTCGACACGCGCATCGCCAAACGCATCGGCCTGGGCAAGGCCAACCTGGAATTGGCCGGCGTGCTCCAGCAACGCCTCGACAGTCAGCCCACTACCTTCGTCGACAATAACTACGACGAGCGCCGGGTGCTTTACTTCAGCGCGGAGCTGGCGTTTTAAGATGCTGCATCGCCCGTCACAGAAGACGCCAATCCTTGGCCGCCTGCTGGCCGGGCTGTGCCTGGTGTTTGCCGGCCTGCTGAGTCCCTTGGGGGCCACCGCCGCGGACATTTTGCTGACCGGCGCCGAGGACAGCCCGGGCATGCAATCCTTCACCCAGGCCCTGAGCGAGTTGCGGCCGGCCGATAACGTGCGCTTCCAGCCACTGGCCAGCCTGCCGGCGCCGGGCAAACTGCCCGCCAGCACCCGTTTGATTCTACTCGACCTGCCGAGCCTCGACTGGCGCGTGCAAGACGCCCAAGGCCCGGCGACGCTGGTGCTGCGCATCAGCCGCCTGCAAGCCCGTCAGCATCTGGGCGCCACCCTGCCCCCGCGCCTCAGCCTGCTCTGGAGCGACCCGCCCCTGGAGCGACAATTGCGCCTGACCCGACTGCTCCTGCCTGAGGCCAAACGGGTCGGCGTGCTCTTCGACAGCCACAGCGAATTCCTTTTGAAAGAACTGCATCAGGCCGCCCACTCCCTGGGCCTTGAGGTGGTCACCCAGCGCTGGGATAACACTAACGACAGCCGGCCGCTGCAGACCTTGCTGAAAAACAGCGACGTGTTGCTGGGCCTTGATGATCCCGATGTGTACAACCCGAAAACCGCGAAGAACCTGTTGCTCAGCAGCTATGCACGGCAACTGGCACTGATCGGTCCTAACGCCGGGTTTGTCAGGGCGGGAAGCCTGGCCAGCACCTACAGCGATCAGAGCGATTGGCTGGCGATACTCGACGAACTGCTCGACCGGCCACCGGCCACATGGCCACGCACTCACTACCCGCAACGTTTCAAAGTCTTAAGTAACCCACAAGTGGCTCGTTCATTAGGGATTGAACAGATGAATGAAGCCTCTGTCGCAACACAGTTGGCCGAAGGAGAAAAGCGCCCATGACCTTCCGTCGCCGTTGGGACATCAACACCCGCACGCAAATCATCAGTCTCGGCCCTGCCCTGTTGCTGACGTTGCTGTTGATCAGCTTCTTCACCTTCGTACGGATTCAGGACCTGCGTCGGGAGCTCAACCACACTGGACAGCTGATCGCCAACCAACTGGCTCCAGCCACCGAATATGGGGTGATCTCGGGCAACAACGAGGTGCTCGACAGTTTGCTCAAGGCCACCCTGGCCACGCCCAATGTGCGCTTTCTGGAAGTCCAGGACAGCGCCAACCGGATTCTGGTGTACGTCGAGCAACCGTCGGAAACCCACAACCGCTCGCAACAGGTTGAAGTGTTCCAGGCGCCGGTGCGGCTGCAACGTATCCAACTGCACAATGATTTCTTCCAGAACAGCCGCGTCACCAATAATGCCACCGCCGAGGATTACCTGGGGCGGGTGATCGTCGGCCTGTCCAATGACGCCTTCAGCCAGCGTCAACAGGAAATCCTGTTCAAGGCCGGGATCCTGGCGCTGTTCGCGCTGCTGTTTACTTTTCTGATCGCCCGTCGACTGGCCGGCAGCCTCTCGCAACCGATCCGCGACATCGGCAACGCGGTCAAGGCGATTCAGGACGGCGACTACAAAACGCCACTGCCGATCGTCGACGACACCGAACTGGGCGCGCTGTCGCAACACATCAACAACCTCGCCGACGGCCTCGAACAAGCCAGCCGCGAACAGCATCAAGCGATGGCGCAGTTGATCCAGACGCGCGAGGAAGCGGAAAAGGCCAACAACGCCAAATCCGATTTCCTCGCGATGATGAGCCACGAACTGCGAACGCCGATGAATGGCGTGCTGGGCATGCTGCAACTGCTGGAAACCACCGCGATGACCGAGGAACAGGTCGAATACGCAGCGCTTGCCTCGGAGTCCACCGAACACCTGCTCAAAGTCATCAACGACATTCTCGATTTCTCGCGCATCGAGCGCTCGGAACTGGAGTTGGAGCACATTCCGTTCAACCTCGCGGACCTGATCAGCAGTTGCGCCCAGTCGTTTTCGCACAGCGCCTTGCAACGCAGGCTCGACCTGGCGCTAGTGATCCCGGAGGACATGCGCGCGCTGCAGGTTCAGGGCGATCCGACGCGCATCCGGCAAATCCTGGTCAACCTGATCGGCAATGCGCTGAAATTCACCGAACGGGGCCGTATCAGCATCGAACCGCAATGGCAGTCGCTGGATCACGAACTGCTGTGGTTCACCTGCACCGTGCGCGACAGCGGGATTGGTATCTCGGCTGAAAGCCTGGAATTGATGTTCAACGCCTTCCAGCAGGCCGACAGTTCTATTTCGAGGCGTTACGGTGGCACCGGGCTGGGCCTGCCGATTGCTCGCACGCTGGCTGAACGCATGGGCGGCACGTTACGCGCCCAGAGCGAGGAAGGTCGCGGCTCGGTGTTCACGCTGGAAATCCCGCTGGCACTCTCTAAACAGACGCTGCCGGTATTGGCGCCGCGTACTCAGACCGGCACCGGTGATGGCGAAGGGCGCAATGTATTGCTGGTGGAAGACAATCCGGTCAACCAGACGGTCATCGAAGCAATGTTGCGCAGTCTGGGCTTTACTGTCAGCGTCGCCACCGATGGCGCTCAGGCGGTGCGCAGTGCCGAGAGTCTGATTTTCGAAGCCATTCTGATGGACTGTCGACTACCCATCATCGATGGCTATGAAGCCACCCGACAGATTCGCCAATTGCCCGGCTGCGCTGACTTGCCGATCATTGCACTGACCGCCAACGCCTTGCAGGGCGACCGTGAAGCCTGTTTATCGGCGGGAATGAACGATTACCTGGCCAAGCCCTTCAAACGCAATGATCTGCAGCAAATTCTGCAGCGCTGGGTGCAGTAGTGCAGGCCTTTCGGCTATCTGCGACTGGCGTGAAAGGCGAAAGTGCGGCAGTCTTAGGCACCCGAACAGGCCCGAAAAGGGGCTTGAATAATAATTTCAGTGCACAAGTGTACATTCATGTCCTTGGTGCTGTGACTTTCACCACAACGCAATAGTCTATGAGTAGGCTGCTGACTCGAGGCATGAACGCTTCGATCGGCCGGGAAGATTTGCCCCACCTGCCGCATGGGATTATTGAGGAGCTCGCATGACCCAACAAAACGCCTTTACTCGGGAAGACCTGCTGCGCTGCAGTCGCGGTGAGCTGTTCGGCCCAGGTAACGCACAACTGCCCGCCCCGAACATGTTGATGGTGGATCGCATCACCCATATCAGCGCCGAGGGTGGCAAGTACGGCAAAGGTGAATTGGTCGCCGAGCTGGATATCACTCCGGACCTGTGGTTCTTCGCCTGCCACTTCGAAGGTGATCCGGTAATGCCAGGCTGCCTGGGCCTCGACGCCATGTGGCAACTGGTCGGTTTCTTCCTCGGCTGGCAAGGTTTGCCGGGCCGTGGTCGTGCGCTGGGTTCGGGCGAAGTAAAATTCTTCGGCCAAGTCCTGCCGACCGCCAAGAAAGTGACCTATAACATTCAGATCAAGCGCGTACTGAAGGGCAAGCTGAACCTGGCCATTGCCGATGGTTCGGTCAGCGTCGACGGCCGCGAGATCTACACCGCCGAAGGCCTTCGGGTCGGCGTTTTCACATCCACTGAAAACTTCTAAGGGTTATCCGCATGCGCCGCGTCGTTATCACTGGTCTGGGCATCGTTTCGTGCCTGGGCAATGACAAAGAGACCGTCTCCGCTAACCTGCGTGCAAGCCGCCCTGGCATCCGGTTCAATCCGGAATATGCCGAAATGGGTCTGCGTAGCCAGGTTTCCGGCTCCATTGACCTTCCCCTCGAAGAGCTGATCGATCGCAAGATCTTTCGCTTCGTCGGCCACGCGGCGGCTTACGCCTACCTGGCCATGAAAGACGCCATCGCCGACTCCGGTCTGACCGATGAGCAAGTCTCCAACCCGCGTACCGGCCTGATCGCCGGTTCCGGTGGCGCCTCCACGCTGAACCAGATGGAAGCGCTGGACATCCTGCGCGAGAAAGGCGTGAAGCGCGTTGGCCCGTACCGTGTAACGCGGACCATGAGCAGCACCGTTTCCGCTTGCCTGGCCACGCCGTTCAAGATCAAGGGCCTGAACTACTCCATCGCTTCTGCCTGCGCCACCAGTGCTCACTGCATCGGTACCGCCATGGAACAGATCCAGATGGGCAAGCAGGACATCGTGTTCGCCGGCGGCGGTGAAGAAGAACATTGGAGCCAATCGTTCCTGTTCGACGCCATGGGCGCACTGTCCAGCCAGTACAACGAAACCCCGGAAAAAGCTTCCCGTGCCTACGACGCCAAGCGTGACGGTTTCGTCATCGCCGGCGGTGGCGGCATGGTCGTGGTCGAAGAGCTGGAACACGCTCTGGCCCGCGGCGCGAAGATCTACGCGGAAATCGTTGGCTACGGCGCGACCTCCGACGGCTACGACATGGTCGCCCCAAGCGGCGAAGGTGCCATCCGCTGCATGCAGATGGCCATGTCCACCGTTGACGCTCCGATCGACTACCTGAACACCCACGGCACTTCGACTCCGGTCGGCGACGTCGCGGAGATGAAAGGTGTGCGTGAAGTGTTCGGCGACAAGGCTCCGGCCATCAGCTCCACCAAGAGCTTGTCGGGTCACTCCCTGGGCGCCGCCGGCGTTCACGAAGCGATCTACTGCATGCTGATGATGGAAGGCAACTTCATGGCGGGTTCCGCCAACATCGACGAACTGGACCCGGAAGTGGCTGACATGCCGATCCTGACCAAGACTCGCGAAGACGCCACCATCAACACCGTGATGAGCAACAGCTTCGGCTTCGGCGGCACCAACGCCACGCTGGTACTGAAGCGCTGGCAGGGTAAGTAATACCCCGCCGCTTCACTGCACATAAAAACGCCCCGACTGGTTCGGGGCGTTTTTTTTGTGCCTGGAAATGTGCACTGCAATGCTTTTTGTAGGAGCCAGGCTTGCCGGCGAAGACGTACTTGAGGACGCCTTCGCCGGCAAGCCTGGCTCCTACAGGTACCGTGACCAAGCCGCGGTTTTCTTCAATGTAAACATGAAGCTTTTGTCATAAAACTCAACGCCCTGCGACCGAATGTCGCGTATTTAGCGGGCTGCAGGACTTTCTCCGATTTTGCAAAAGTCCGTTACCAAACTCAGTCGTTTACTTAGCCAGCTAACCAAACATATAACAGAGGCCTGCACACGCCTTGCTGCAGATAACAGAGATTGGAGCTAGCAGATGACTGTAAAAGTAACTGAACGCGACGATTCACATAAATCCCATGAAGGCATAGCCGCCGGTATCCGGATGTGGGACGTGCACCAACAAGACATGCTGGTGGGGATGTTCCACTCCGAGACCGACGCTCACAGCTACAAGGCCGAACTGGAAAAACTGGAGCAGCAACGAGCGCTCCAATCCGCATAAGCAATGACAGCATTGAAAACGACAAACCCCGCCATGAGCGGGGTTTGCCGTTGTTGCAGCCTTAACGGTTTACCACATCAGATCGTCAGGGATCTGATAGGCCGCATACGGATCGTCCTCGGCAGCGACTTCTTCGGTCTTCACATTCAGCTGCACGATGCGCTGTGGATCGCGCTCCTGGATCTTCAGGGCCGCTTCACGCGGGATCACTTCATAACCGCCGGCATGGTGCACGATCGCCAGCGAACCGCTGCTGAGCTTGTTGCGCATCAAGGTGTTGACGCAGAGGCGCTTGACCTTCTTGTCGTCGACGAAGTTGTAGTAGTCCTCGGTCGTCAGCTTCGGCAGACGCGACACTTCGATCAATTGCTTGACCTGGGCGGCGCGGGCCTTGGCTTCTGCCTTCTCCTGCTGCTGACGGTTCAGCTCCTGGTCGCGCTTGACCTTCTCGGCCATGGCTTCCTGGGCGGCGCGCTGCTGGGAGTCATCGAGTTCGATCTGACCTTTGTGGGCCAGACGTTGCTGTTTCTGCTTCTCTTTGCCGACCTGTTTGGCCTGCTTTTGGTTGACCAGCCCTGCTTTGAGCAACTGGTCGCGAAGGGAAATGCTCATGGTGCTTATTTCTCACTTAGGCAACTGCTCAACCGCAGCTGGGCAAATTCTTTTCCTGACGTTTGGCTTCGCCCCACAAGGCGTCCAACTCTTCGAGGGTGCAATCTTCTATGGGACGGTGGGTATCGCGCAATGCCTGTTCGATAAAACGGAAGCGTCTTTCGAACTTGCTGTTGGCGCCACGCAGTGCAGTTTCCGGATCGACCTTGAGATGGCGCGCCAGATTGACCACGGAAAACAACAGATCACCGACTTCATCGGCAATCGCTGCCGAGTCATTGTCGGCCATGGCTTCGAGCACTTCATCAAGCTCTTCGCGGACTTTATCCAATACCGGCAAGGCGTCCGGCCAGTCGAAACCGACCTGCCCTGCACGCTTCTGCAACTTCGCGGAACGGGACAGCGCCGGCAATGCGGCGGGTACATCATCGAGCAAGGACAGTTGTTCAGGCGCGGATGATTTCTCGGCACGCTCTTCAGCCTTGATCTCTTCCCAGCGCTGTTTGACCTGTTCTTCATTCAGACGCGGGACATCCAGCGGCGCGTACAGATCGCCGGTCGGAAACACGTGAGGATGACGACGGATCAGCTTGCGGGTAATGCTGTCGATAACCCCGGCGAATTCGAAGCGCCCTTCTTCCCGGGCCAGTTGACTGTAATAAACCACCTGGAACAGTAAATCCCCCAACTCACCCTGCAAATGATCGAAGTCACCGCGCTCGATGGCATCGGCGACTTCGTAGGCTTCTTCGAGGGTGTGCGTGACGATGGTTTCGTAGGTTTGCTTGATGTCCCACGGGCAGCCGAACTGCGGGTCGCGCAGACGGCTCATCAGGTGAAGCAAGTCTTCAAGGCTGTACATCGGTTTCATGGAGTCCGGTTACGGCGGGTTTCGATGATGTTTGGCAACTGGGAAATTCGACCCAGCAACCGCCCCAGTGCATCCAGTCCCGGAATCTCGATGGTCAGGGACATCAACGCGGTGTTGTCCTCTTTGTTCGAGCGGGTGTTCACCGCCAGCACGTTGATCCGTTCGTTGAGCAGCACTTGCGAAACGTCACGCAGCAAACCGGACCGGTCGTAGGCGCGGATGATGATGTCCACCGGATAGGTGAGCACCGGCACCGGACCCCAGCTGACCTGGATGATCCGCTCGGGCTCGCGCCCGCCCAGTTGCAGCACCGAGGCGCAGTCCTGACGGTGAATGCTCACGCCACGGCCCACGGTGATGTAACCGACGATCGCATCCCCTGGCAGCGGCTGGCAGCAGCCGGCCATCTGGGTCATCAGGTTGCCGACGCCCTGGATCTGGATGTCACCGCGCTTGCCTGGTTTGTAACCGGTGGCCTTGCGTGGAATCAGTTCCAGCTGTTCGTTGCCGCGTTCCGGCTCGACCAGTTGCTGCGCCAGATTCACCAGTTGCGCCAGACGCAAATCGCCGGCACCGAGGGCGGCGAACATGTCCTCGGCGGTTTTCATGTTGGCCTTTTCGGCCAGCTTGTCGAAATCCACTGCTGGCAGACCGAGGCGATTGAGTTCGCGCTCGAGCAAGGTTTTACCCGCCGCGACGTTCTGATCGCGCGCCTGCAATTTGAACCAGTGAACGATCTTCGCCCGTGCCCGCGAGGTGGTGATGTAACCCAGGTTCGAGTTCAGCCAGTCGCGGCTCGGGGTGCCATGCTTGCTGGTGATGATCTCGACCTGCTCACCAGTTTGCAGGCTGTAGTTGAGCGGAACGATGCGCCCGTTGATCTTCGCGCCACGGCAGTTGTGACCGATTTCGGTGTGCACGCGGTAGGCGAAGTCCAGCGGTGTAGCGCCCTTCGGCAAGTCGATGGCGTGACCGTCCGGGGTGAAGATGTAGACCCGGTCCGGCTCGATATCGACCCGCAGCTGTTCTGCCAGGCCGCCGATGTCACCCAGCTCTTCGTGCCACTCGAGGACCTGACGCAGCCAGGAAATTTTCTCTTCGTAATGGTTGGAACCGGATTTGACGTCAGTGCCTTTGTAACGCCAGTGCGCGCAAACGCCCAGCTCGGCTTCTTCGTGCATGGCGTGGGTGCGGATCTGCACTTCCAGCACCTTGCCCTCGGGGCCGATCACCGCGGTGTGCAGCGAGCGGTAGCCGTTCTCTTTCGGGTTGGCGATGTAGTCGTCGAATTCTTTCGGGATGTGCCGCCACAGGGTGTGGACGATACCGAGCGCGGTGTAGCAATCGCGCATTTCCGGCACCAGCACGCGAACGGCACGCACGTCGTAGATCTGGCTGAATTCCAGACCCTTGCGCTGCATTTTGCGCCAGATCGAATAGATGTGTTTGGCCCGGCCGCTGATGTCGGCATCGACGCCAGTGGCCTGCAGTTCGTTTTTCAGCTGAGTCATCACGTCGCTGATGAAGCGCTCGCGATCCAGGCGCCGCTCATGAAGCAACTTGGCGATCTGCTTGTACTGATCGGGCTCAAGGTAACGGAAGGACAAGTCCTCCAGTTCCCACTTGATGTGACCGATACCGAGACGGTGAGCCAAAGGCGCGTAGATATCGAAGACTTCGCGAGCGACGCGGTTGCGTTTTTCGTCATCGGCGGTTTTCACCGCACGGATCGCGCAGGTGCGTTCGGCCAGTTTGATCAGCGCAACGCGAACGTCGTCGACCATGGCGACCAGCATCTTGCGCAGGTTTTCGACCTGGCCCTGAGTGCCCAGCACCAGGGATTGACGGGGGCTGAGGCTGGCGCTGATCGCCGCCATGCGCAACACGCCGTCGATGAGTTTGGCGACCACCGGACCGAAGCGCTGGCTGACCGCCGGCAATTCAATCTGGCCTTCGCGCACGCCGCGATACAGGATCGCGGCAACCAACGAATCCTGATCGAGTTTGAGGTCGGCGAGAATCTCGGCGATCTCAAGGCCCGTGCGGAAACTGGACGTCCCTTCGGACCACAGGTTCTTCGCCGCATTGGCTTGCTGTTCGGCCTGTCGAGCGAACTCGCAGGCTTCCTTCAAGGCTTCGCGATCCAGTGCCGGATCGACACTGACCGCGTGATCGAGCCAAGCCTCGAGATTGATACTGCCGTCGGTGTTGATCGGCTGGTGTGCTCTCACCTGTACCATCTTGCTTACCTTCCCTACGACGCAGATTCAATGCGTCAAATCGCTGACCTTTTCGTTACCCGTGAACGCTCGCGGGGCTAATGCGAGCGCGGCACGGGCGGGCCAGTCGGACCAGACGAGCCGTCCTAGCTCGCTTCAAATAACGCCATGGCCTCGACATGTGCCGTCTGAGGAAACATATCGAGAATCCCGGCACGTTTTAACCGGTAGCCCTGCTTGATCAATTCGACCGTATCGCGCGCCAGCGTTGCAGGGTTGCACGACACGTACACCAACCGTTTGGCGCCCAGGGACGCCAGCTTGCGCACGGCCTCGAAAGCACCGTCACGCGGTGGGTCCAAGAGTACCGCAGAAAAGCCTTCGCGCGCCCATTCGGCATCGGTCAAGGGCTGGGATAAATCGGCCTGAAAAAACTTTACGTTATTCAGATTATTGCTAGCGGCGTTTGCAGCTGCCCGCTCGACCATCGCCTGCACACCTTCCACCGCCACCACTTCGCGAACGACTTTGGCCAGCGGCAAAGCGAAGTTGCCCAACCCACAGAATAGATCGAGAACTCGCTCATCTGCTTTCGGCTTCAACCAGTCCAGCGCCTGGGCAACCATTGCTTCGTTGACCCCGGCGTTGACCTGAATGAAATCCCCCGGCCGATAGGCCAGGTTCAAGTCCCACTGTTCAAGTCGATAACCCAACGACTGGTCAGCCTCGACCGGTTGCGGTTCGCCGTCACCGTGCAGCCACAGTTGGGCGTCATGGAAGGCGCAGAAATCCTTGAGTATCGTCATGTCGGCGTCGGACAGCGGCGCCATGTGCCGCAGCAAAACGGCCAGCTTTGATCCGGCAAATAATTCCACATGCCCCAGCGCTTGAGGCTTGCTCAAGCGCCGCAACATCTCCGGCAGGCGGGTCATGATCGGTTGCAAGGGCTGTACCAGCACCGTGCATTCGTTGATCGCAACAATGTCCTGACTGCCAGCGGCGCGGAAACCGACTTCGAGTTTTTTCGCCTTCATGTCCCAGCGTACCGCCACTCGGGCGCGTCGGCGGTAACCGAATTCCGGACCGCTCAACGGCGCGGCCCATTCTTCGGGTTCGACACCGGCGACCTTCGACAATTGCTCGGCGAGCATGCGCTGTTTCAGGGCAAGTTGTTCGTTGTGAGGCAGATGTTGCACGCTGCAACCACCACAGCGACCGGCATGCGGACACGGTGCCGGCCGGCGCAGTTCGCTGGCCTGGAAGACGCGCTCGGTACGTGCCTCGACCACTTTGCCGTGGGCGCCCAACACGCGCGCCTCGACTTCTTCACCGGCCAAAGCGCCGATGACGAACCAGGTGCGACCTTCAAAAAAAGCGATACCGCGACCGTCATTGGCCAGGCGCTCGATGCTCAAGCGCTGCTTTTTGCCCGTCGGGATTTGCGGGGCCTTGCTGCCGCCCGTGGGTTGGAAGCGCAGGCCTCTCTCTTGCTTGGCCATCAGTTGGGCGCGTCGAAAATGCCGGTCGACAAGTAACGGTCGCCACGGTCGCAGATGATCGCGACGATCACCGCGTTTTCAACTTCTTGGGACAGACGCAGCATGGCTGCCACGGCACCGCCCGAGGACACGCCGCAGAAGATGCCTTCTTCGCGGGCCAGACGACGGGTCACGTCTTCGGCTTCGCTTTGCGCCATGTCGACGATCCGGTCCACGCGCTCGGCCTGGTAGATCTTCGGCAGGTATTCCTGCGGCCAGCGACGGATGCCCGGAATCGCCGAGCCTTCCATCGGTTGCAGACCGATGATCTGCACGTTCTCGTTCTGCTCTTTCAAGTAGCGCGAGACGCCCATGATGGTGCCGGTGGTGCCCATCGAACTGACGAAATGCGTGATGGAGCCTTCGGTCTGACGCCAGATTTCCGGGCCGGTGGTGGTGTAGTGCGCTTCGGGGTTGTCGCCGTTGGCGAACTGATCCAGCACCTTGCCGCGGCCTTCGGCCTGCATCCGGTCGGCGAGGTCACGGGCACCTTCCATGCCTTCTTCCTGGCTGACCAGAATCAACTCGGCGCCATAGGCAGTCATCGCCGCCTTACGCTCGGCGCTGGAGCTGTCGGGCATGATCAGGATCATCTTGTAACCCTTGATCGCGGCAGCCATCGCCAGCGCGATCCCGGTGTTGCCCGAGGTCGCTTCGATCAGCGTATCGCCGACGTGGATCTGCCCGCGCAACTCGGCGCGCGTGATCATCGACAACGCCGGCCGGTCCTTGACCGAACCCGCCGGGTTATTCCCCTCGAGCTTGAGCAAAAGGGTATTGCTGGTGGCGCCAGGCAGGCGCTGCAAACGGACCAGCGGGGTGTTGCCGACGCAATCGGCGATGGTTGGGTACTGCAAGGTCATGGCGTATTCGCAATCCAGACTGCGGGGGCGCCTATCATACCGACAAACTTCGGCAGGCCATATCACGCAAAGTGCGGTGCTTATGGCTTATGGGAATAAGGGCGGATTTTATGGTGGACGTTAGGGCCTCTTCGCGGGCAAGCCCGCTCCCACAGGGTGCGGGGTTGATCACACGATTTGTGGCTGGCAGAGAACCACTGTGGGAGCGGGCTTGCTCGCGATGGCGTCGTCACTGACACCTCCATCATCAGCCACTAATCGAATATTCAGCCGCAACCCTACCTCAGTGTTCTCAGCCCAAAGACTGCCACCCTGCCGCGTCACCGCATTCCTCGCAATGCTCAACCCCAAGCCAAATCCACCATCCCCCGGTCGCGAACCGTCAAGTCGGATGAACGGCGAAAAGATCCGCTCCAGATCTTCATCAGCCACCCCGCCACCCTGATCCTCCAGCCACACATGCCAGAAATCGCCATCGCGCTGTCCGCCAAGGCGCACAACGCCACCCGGCGGTGAATGACGAATGGCATTGCGCAGGATGTTTTCCAGCGCCTGGGCCAACGTATTGAGATTGCCGCGCACCCAGCAGGACGAATCCACCGCACACTGCAACTGGCTCGCCGGCCAGCCACTTTCATAGCAGGCATTTTCCGTGAGCATCTCCCACAACGCCTGGATCTGGATTGCTTCGTCGGGCAATGGGGCGCGCTCGGTGTCAAGCCAGGCCAGTTGCAGGGTGTCTTCCACCAGTCGTTGCATGCCATCGACCTCTCGGCCAATGCGCTCGCGCAATTGCGCCAGCCCCTGCTCGCTTTCGCTGGCTACCCGCAGGCGACTCAGTGGCGTGCGCAATTCGTGGGACAGGTCGCGCAGCAGTTGTTGTTGCAGGGCCACCGTGCTTTGCAGGCGCTCGGACATGTGATCGAAGGCCCGCCCCAGTTCACCCAACTCATCCGAACGGTTGGTGGTTTGGCTCGACAAGCGCACGCTCAGCTGGTCGGCACGCCAGGCATTGGCCTGTTCGCGCAGACTGTTTAACGGCACGACCAGCAACCGATACAGACCGACGCACAGTAGTAATGTGAACAGTCCGGGAATCACGCCGTTGGTGATCACCCGCCAGAACACCCGGTAGCGGCCGGGCATGAAACGCTGGGGCAGTTCGATGACCAGGCTGCCGGCGGACGGATCGTTGGGAAAAGGCACGCGCAGCCACGGCAGGCCTTTGCTATGGCGACTCATCGGCCAGTCCAGACCGCGCAAAAAGGTCAGGCGCTGGATTTCTTTTTCCGTCAGCGGGTAACTGCTCAATGACTGCAAATCGCCGCCAATCACACCGACCCATGTCGACTCGCGATGGCCGACACTCTGCAACCAGGCATCGACGCCTGCACTCTGGCGCTTGTTCCATGCCTGCTCGGCCTCGGCGGCGTAGCGGGTCAGCGTGCCCCGGGCCTCGTTGGACAGGAACAGGTTTTTCTGTTCCATGTAGCGTCCCCAGGACCAACTGAGCCAGATCATCAGCAGACAGAACGCCACCAACAAACAGGCCAGCTTCCAGAACAGCGAATGCCTGCCTGGCAGGTCAGACCATTTCATCGACAGCACTCAATACGTAACCCTTGCCCCAGACAGTGCGCACTTCCCGCTCGGTGTAACCGATGGCCTTGAGCTTGCGACGGATCTGGCTGATGTGCATGTCGAGGCTGCGGTCATGGGGCGCATAACCTCGCTGCAAGACATGCTGATAAAGGAAGGCTTTGCTCAGGACTTCATCGCCGCTGCGGTTCAGCGTTTCCAGCAACCGGTACTCGCTGCGGGTCAGGCCGGCAACGTGTTCGCCATAAAAGACATCACAGCGTTCATCGTCGAAACGCAGGCTGCCCGCCGAAGAGGCAATCGGTGCCGGCGCTGGTCGGCGGTCAAGCGCAACCCGCCGCAGGATCGCTTCGATGCGCACCCGCAACTCAACCATGCTGAAGGGTTTGGGCAGGTAATCATCGGCGCCCAGGCGAAAGCCACTGATGCGATCCGCCTCGGCACCGAGCGCCGACATCAGCAGCACCGGGGTGGAATGGCTTTGGCGCAACTGTGTCAGTACGTTCAGCCCGTCCAGGCCCGGCAGCAGAATATCCATCAGCACCACATCGAAAACTTGCTGGCGGGCGATGGTCAAACCTTCATGACCGTTCTGGCACCATGTCACCTGAAAACCGCAACGTCCCAGGTGCTCGTGAACATAAGCACCGAGCACGAGGTCGTCTTCTATGGAAAGAATTCGGGGCTGGCCAATAGAGATGGGAGTCATGAGTATCTGCAAATAATTCTCAGTTGGCGATTATTCAAGATTGCCTCGCTGTGGGCAACCCAAGCTTTGCCCATGACGTAGAAAGTGGCGATCGGGCCGACGAATGCCGACATCAATTTACGAAGATTGCCCGCTTGCAAATAGCTACACTGCGCAAGTGGCGCGTGCCGGACGTACGTGCAGGTCATTAAATAGCTGGATGCAGGAGAGATGCGTGCTCAAGAAACTGGGAATTAAAGGCCGCGTGCTATTGCTGACCCTGTTGCCGACCAGCCTGATGGCATTGGTTCTGGGCGGCTATTTCACCTGGATGCAGCAATCCGACCTGCAAACCCAGCTCATGCAGCGTGGCGAGATGATCGCCGAACAACTGGCGCCCCTGGTGGCCCCGGCCATGGGCCACAAGAACACCGAGCTGCTGGAACGCATTGCCACCCAATCTCTCGAACAAACGGACGTGCGCGCCGTTTCGTTCCTCGCGCCCGACCGCTCTCTGTTGGCCCACGCCGGCCCGACCATGCTCAATCAGGCACCGGTCGGCAACAGTTCGCAGATGCTGCGCCGCAGCGGCAATGACGCGACGCGTTACTTGCTGCCGGTGTTCGGCAAGCACCGCAATCTGGCCGGTGACGTGATTCCCGATGAAGCCGACCGCCTGCTGGGCTGGGTCGAACTCGAACTGTCCCACAACGGCATGCTGCTGCGCGGTTACCGCAGCCTGTTTGCCAGCCTGCTGTTGATCGGCGCAGGCCTGGCCGGTGCGGCGCTGCTGGCGTTGCGCATGGGCCGGACCATCAATCGGCCGCTGAGCCAGATCAAGCAAGCGGTGGCGCAACTCAAGGACGGTCATCTGGAAACCCGTCTGCCGCCCCTCGGCAGCCAGGAGCTGGACACACTGGCGTCCGGCATCAACCGCATGGCCGGCACTCTGCAGAACGCGCAGGAAGAATTGCAGCACAGCATCGACCAGGCCACCGAAGACGTGCGCCAGAACCTTGAAACCATCGAAATCCAGAACATCGAACTGGACCTGGCGCGCAAGGAAGCCCTTGAAGCGAGCCGGATCAAATCCGAGTTCCTGGCCAACATGAGCCATGAAATCCGCACGCCGCTCAACGGCATTCTCGGCTTCACGCACCTGCTGCAAAAAAGCGAGCTGACGCCGCGCCAGCTCGACTATCTGGGCACCATCGAAAAGTCCGCCGACAGCCTGTTGGGGATCATCAACGAGATTCTCGACTTCTCGAAAATCGAGGCCGGCAAACTGGTGCTCGACCATATTCCGTTCAACTTGCGCGATCTGCTCCAGGACACGCTGACCATCCTCGCCCCGGCCGCCCACGCCAAGCAGCTGGAACTGGTGAGCCTGGTTTATCGCGATACGCCGCTGTCGCTGGTGGGCGATCCGCTGCGGCTCAAGCAGATCCTCACCAACCTGGTCAGCAATGCGATCAAGTTCACCCGCGAAGGCACCATCGTCGCCCGGGCCATGCTCGAAGAAGAACATGAAGACAGCGTGCAACTGCGCATCAGCATTCAGGACACCGGTATCGGGCTGTCGAACCAGGACGTGCGCGCCTTGTTCCAGGCCTTCAGCCAGGCCGACAATTCGCTGTCCCGGCAACCGGGCGGCACCGGTCTGGGATTGGTGATTTCCAAACGCCTGATCGAGCAGATGGGCGGCGAGATCGGTGTCGACAGTACGCCCGGCGAAGGCTCGGAATTCTGGATCAGCCTGAGCCTGCCCAAAACCCGCGACGACGCCGAAGACCTGCCCGGTCCACCACTGCTCGGGCGCCGGGTGGCGGTACTGGAAAACCACGAACTGGCCCGTCAGGCGTTGCAGCATCAACTGGAAGACTGCGGCCTCGAAGTCACCCCGTTCAATACCCTGGAAAGCCTGGCCAATGGCGTGACCAGCGCACATCAGACCGATCAGGCGATCGACCTGGCGGTGCTCGGCATCACCAGCAATGACATGCCACCGGAGCGCCTCAACCAGCACATCTGGGACCTCGAACACCTGGGCTGCAAGGTGCTGGTGTTGTGCCCGACCACCGAACAGACGCTGTTCCACCTCTCGGTGCCCAACCCGCACAGCCAGCTCCAGGCCAAACCGGCCTGCACCCGCAAGTTGCGGCGGGCCTTGTCCGACCTGGTCAACCCGCGTCAGCACCGCAGCGAACCCGGCGAGCCATTGTCCAGCCGTGCGCCAAAGGTGCTTTGCGTCGACGACAACCCGGCCAACCTGCTGCTGGTGCAAACCCTGCTCGAAGACATGGGCGCCAAAGTACTCGCGGTGGAAAGCGGTTACGCGGCAGTCAAGGCGGTGCAGACCGAGACCTTCGACCTGGTGCTGATGGACGTTCAGATGCCCGGCATGGACGGGCGTCAAAGCACCGAAGCGATTCGCCAGTGGGAAAGTGAACGGCATTGCACGCCGCTGCCGATCGTTGCCCTCACCGCTCACGCCATGGCCAACGAAAAACGCGCGCTGCTGCAAAGCGGTATGGACGACTACCTGACCAAACCGATCAGCGAACGGCAACTGGCCCAGGTGGTGCTGAAGTGGACCGGCCTGGCGCTGCGCAATCATGGCCCAGAGCGTTCCAGCGACAGCCACGGCGGCGGTCATGAGTTGCAGGTGCTCGATCACGAGGAAGGTTTGCGCCTGGCGGCTGGCAAGGCTGACCTGGCGGCGGACATGCTGGCGATGCTGCTGGCGTCGCTGGAAGCCGACCGCGAGGCGATTCGCTTTGCCCGGGAAAACAACGACCAGAACGCCCTGATCGAGCGAGTCCATCGTCTGCATGGCGCAACACGCTATTGCGGCGTCCCGCAACTGCGCGCCGCCTGCCAGCGCAGCGAAACCCTGCTCAAACAACAGGACCCGAAAGCCCCCAGCGCGCTGGAAGACCTCGACCGAGCCATCAATCGCCTGGCCGCCCATGCCCGTATCAATGCTTGATGGACATTCCAGGAGGACCGCATGCGCACGATTCTTTTCAGCAGCCAGACCTACGACCGCGACAGTTTTCTCAGTGCCGAGCGACCGGCCGGCATCGAGCTGCACTTTCAATCGGCGCGACTGAGCCTCGATACGGTGGCGCTGGCGGAGTATCACGAGGTGGTCTGCGCCTTTATTAATGATGACCTCAGCGCACCGGTGCTCGAACGCCTGGCCGCCGGCGGCACACGCCTGATCGCCCTGCGCTCGGCCGGTTACAACCATGTCGACCTGGCGGTGGCGAAGCTTCTGGGATTGTCGATTGTGCGCGTTCCGGCCTACTCGCCCCACGCGGTGGCGGAACATGCAGTGGCGCTGATCCTGGCGCTCAACCGACGCCTGCACCGCGCCTACAACCGCACGCGCGAAGGGGATTTCAGCCTGCACGGGCTGACCGGCTTCGACCTGATGGGCAAGACCGTCGGCGTGGTCGGCACCGGACAGATCGGCGCGACCTTCGCGAAAATCATGAACGGCTTTGGCTGCCAATTGCTCGCATACGACCCCTTCCCCAACCCGCAAGTCGAAGCCCTCGGTGCTCGTTACCTGAGCCTGCCGGAACTGCTGGCCGAGTCTCAGATCATCAGCCTGCACTGCCCGCTCAACGAGCAGAGCAAACACTTGATCAACAGCGAGTCACTGGCGCACATGCAGCCCGGCGCGATGCTGATCAACACCGGACGCGGTGGTCTGGTGGACACGCCGGCACTGATCGACGCGTTGAAGGACGGTCAACTGGGTTATCTGGGGCTGGATGTGTATGAAGAGGAGGCGCAGCTGTTCTTCGAGGACCGTTCCGACCTGCCGCTGCAGGACGATGTGCTGGCGCGGCTGCTGACCTTTCCGAACGTGATCGTCACCGCTCACCAGGCCTTCCTGACCCACGAAGCCCTGGGCGCGATTGCTGCGACCACCCTGCAGAACATCGCCGCCTGGGCGGCGGGCGCGCCAGCGAATCTGGTGAAGGGTGACTGAACCAGATCGAAGGTCACATGCCCGCGCCATGCTGCGCTGATGTCCGTGCTAGCATGCCGCGCATATTTGGAGGACCCATGGTCGAACACGATTTCCGCTATAGCCTGATGAACCCGCAACACACCCTCACCGAATGCCGCGCCCTTGTGCCGGGGCGTTATCAAGTCACCGGCAACGGCGGCTCGATTCGTAATAACGACGTGTTGGTTGTGACCCTCAAGGGTGCCAAGGACTTGTCCATGCGCCTGACCGTCGAAACGGTTCGCCACCTGATCAACCCGCCCGGCCAATGGGTCGCGGTGGCCAGTGGTCCGGTGTTCGGCGAACTGGCGATCCACACCTGGAAAGTCAACTGCGACAGCTGCGCCAAAGAGCTGAGCTTCGAGTTCGCGGTCGACGCCAAGCTGGGCAACAAGGCTGAAAAGCCGGCTGCCACTGCACGGATCGCCGAGTTGGGCTGGACCACTATCGCCGAGAAGCACCTGTGCCCGAAATGCCAGGAGCCTGCGTGATGAAACGCCTTGCTCTGACCGCGATGGTTGGCGCCAGCCTGCTGGGCTGCGCCGCCGAGCCGGTTCAATTGCAACAGAACCGCAGCTACATTCTGGAGTGGATCGGCGAACGTCCATTGATGGACTACAGCCACCTGACCGTCACCCTCGGTGAAGACGGTCGCGCCTATGGCAACGGCGGCTGCAACCACTGGTTCGCGCCGTACACCCTGGAAGGCGACAAGCTGAGCTTCGGCAAAGTCGGCAGCACCCGCAAACTGTGTGCGCCGGCGTTGATGGAGCAGGAAAAGCGTTTCCTCCAGGCGTTGGAAAACGTTCAGCGTTGGGACGTCTCGCCAATCGAGCAGATGCGCTTTTGGCCGGCGGAAGGGAAGCCGTTGCGTTGGTGGCTCGAAGAGGGTTGATCCCTCTAGCTGATCGTAATGATCGTGACGCAGAGCGTCACAGGATGCATTCCCACGCGGAGCGTGGGAACGATCAGCGCAATTAGTTCTTCGCCTGCAACGCCTCAAGCTTCGCCATCACCCCCGCCGCCGTCTGCTCGCCCATCAGTTGCTCCCGCACCTTGCCCTTGTTATCGATGATGTAAGTCACCGGCAACGCCTCGCTGCGCGGCAACTCAAAAAGATCGGCCGGATCAGAAGCCAGCACGGTGAACTTGATCCCCAGCTTCTCGCTGGCGCTTTTCAGCTCTTCACCCTGCACGTTGTCGAAGTTGACCCCGAACACCCCAATCTTCTTGTCCTTGAGTTGATCGGCCAAGGTGTTCAATTCCGGGATTTCGGTCCGGCACGGCCCGCACCATTCAGCCCAGTAATTGAGCACCAGCCATTGTTTGTCCAAACGTTCGGCAGCGACTTTGTGGCCATTCTGGTCGATGCCATAGTCGTTACCGCAGCCCCCCAGCATCAACGTGCCCATGATCGCCAATGCCGTTGCCAGTCGCCTAGTCATGTCGTGATCCTTGTTCAAAATTGAATGCGCCTGCGACCCATCGCCTCCCAAGGTTCTGGATTACGCGCTGCACAGTTAGAATAGCCGTCACCTTACGCAAGATGCGAACCGCACATGACCGATCTGACGCTTTATCACAACCCGCGCTGCTCGAAATCCCGCGGTGCGCTCGAACTGCTCGAAGCCCGTGGCCTGACCCCGACGGTGGTCCGCTACCTGGAGACTCCGCTGGACGCCGTGCAAATCCAGAGCCTGCTGACCAAGCTGGGCATCAGCGCCCGGCAACTGCTGCGTACCGGTGAGGACGAGTACAAAACCCTCAACCTGGCCGACAGCAGCCTCAGCGAAGCGCAATTGATTGCCGCCATCGCCGCCAACCCGAAACTCATGGAGCGACCGATTCTCGAAGTCGGCGACAAAGCCATCATCGGCCGGCCGCCGGAGAATGTGCTGGAGTTGCTGCCGTGAGTGCGCCGTACATTCTGGTTCTGTATTACAGCCGCAGCGGCTCGACCAATGAAATGGCCCGGCAGATTGCCCGGGGCGTCGAGCAGTCCGGGATGGAAGCGCGCCTGCGCACGGTGCCGCCGATTTCCACCGAGTGCGAAGCGGTGTCGCCGGACATTCCGGACGAAGGCGCGCTGTACGCCAGCCTCGACGACCTGAAGAACTGCGCAGGCCTGGCCATGGGCAGCCCGACCCGGTTCGGCAACATGGCGGCGCCGCTCAAGTATTTCCTCGACGGCACCAGCAACCTGTGGCTGACCGGCGCTTTGGTGGGCAAACCGGCCGGGGTCTTTACCTCCACCGCAAGCCTGCACGGCGGTCAGGAAACCACGCTGCTGTCGATGATGCTTCCGTTGCTGCACCACGGCATGCTGATCACCGGCCTGCCGTACAGCGAATCGGCCCTGCTGGAAACCCGCGGCGGCGGCACGCCTTACGGCGCCAGCCATCACGCCGGGGCCGATGGCAAACTCGGTTTGAATGAACATGAAGTCGCGCTGTGCCGGGCCTTGGGTCTGCGCTTGGCCAAGACTGCACAGAAACTGGAGCGCTAACGTGGCCAAGAAGCCGAAGATTCTGCCCTCCATCGAATGGCTCGAACCCAGGGTTCGAGCGATGCGCATCATCAGCCTGCTGTGCTTTTTCGGTCTGGTGGGGCTGCTTTGCGCCTACTACCTGGTGGTCGCCGACCTGCACGGCGCAAGGCCGTGGGTGATTCTGCTGATCGAACTGGTGCCGCTGCTGTTGCTGGCGCCGGGGATGATTGTCGGCAGCGCGCGCGGGCATTCATGGATGTGTTTTGTGGTGAACCTGTATTTCACCAAGGGCGCATTGGCCGCGTATGACCCGAACCGACAGTTGTTTGGTTTGCTGGAGATGGGCGCGAGCCTGGCGGTGTTCTGCTCGGCGCTGTTGTATGTGCGGTGGCGGTTTCAGTTGAACCGCAAGTTGGCGGGTGAAGGCGAAACCTCCGTCGCCTGACCGCCCCCACAGTGATCGTTCCCACGCTCCGCGTGGGAATGCATCAAGTGACGCTCCGCGCCACAGGGACGCAGAGCGTCCCGGGCGGCATTCCCACGCAGAGCGTGGGAACGATCTTCCGCTTCAATGATTGACGGTATACGCCAGCATCATCGAAATCTGGCTCATCGCCCGACCGCCACTCTGTTCATGCCACTGGTTGAACACATCCTGTACCAACGCCAGATCCCGCAGACTGGTCGGCACCTTGTCGACAATCTTCTGCGCATTCAACGCCGCGACCACGTCGTAGCTCGGCACAAACGTATCCTTGCCCACCATCCGCAAGAATCGTGGCGCCGACAACCCGCCCAATTGATGCCCACGTTTTTTCAGGTAGGTCCACAGACCGACGATATCCGTGACCGGCCAATCGGCGATCAACGCGCCGAAGCTGCCCTTTTCATGCGCGACGTCGAGCACGAACTGCGCATTGCGCGGCACGCTCTTGAGCTTGCCTAAGTGGCGAATGATCCGCGCGTCCTGCATCAAGCGCTCAAGGTGTTCGGCGCTCATCAGCACGACTTTTTCCGGGTCGAACTTGAAGAACACTTCTTCGAACGCCGGCCATTTGGCGTCCACCAAACTGTGCTTGAGCCCGGCGCGGAATACGCGCAGCGCCATGGTCGAGAGGTAGCGGTCGTCGCTGATCTTGCGCAATTGCGCCGGGGTTTTCGGAACGGGCAGATGGGCTTCCAGTTCAGCCGCTGAACCGAAGCGGTTCAGACAGTATTCGTGCAGCCACTTGTAATCGCGCATGCCCTCTCCTGATGAGTAAGTGAATAGACCCATGTGGGAGCCAGCCTGCTGGCGATAGCGGCGGGTCAGTCAACAATGATGTGTCTGACCCGCCGCTATCGCCAGCAGGCTGGCTCCCACAGTGATTGTGTTTAGAGGTTTACAACGTTGACGAAGCGCGAAGCTGCGGTTTCGTCGATGCGCAGGCTGGTGAAGTCGAACAGGTTGCGGTCCGCCAGTTGCGACGGGATCACGTTCTGCAAGCTGCGGAAAATGCTTTCGGTCCGGCCTGGTGTTTTGCGCTCCCACTCCTGAAGCATGTCCTTGACCACCTGCCGTTGCAGGTTTTCCTGGGAACCACAGAGGTTGCACGGAATGATCGGGAATTGCTTGAAGTCCGAGTAGGCCTGGATGTCTTTTTCGTTGCAGTAGGCCAGCGGACGGATTACCACGTTGCGGCCATCGTCGGCCCGCAGCTTCGGCGGCATGGCTTTGAGCGAACCATTGAAGAACATGTTCAGGAAAAAGGTCTCGACGATGTCGTCACGGTGATGACCGAGGGCCATTTTGGTCGCACCGATTTCGTCGGCGAAGGTGTAGAGCGTGCCCCGACGCAGGCGCGAGCACAGCGAACAGGTGGTCTTGCCTTCCGGGATCAGCTCCTTGACCACCGAATAGGTGTCTTTCTCGACGATGTGGTACTCGATACCCAGCGCTTTGAGGTAGGCCGGCAACACGTGCTCAGGGAACCCCGGCTGCTTCTGGTCCATGTTCACGGCCACGATCTCGAACTTGATCGGCGCGACCTTCTGAAAGTGCATCAGCACGTCGAGCAGGGTGTAGCTGTCCTTGCCACCGGACAGGCAGACCATGACCTTGTCGCCGTCTTCAATCATGTTGAAATCGGCAACAGCCTCACCGGCCTGGCGGCGAAGGCGCTTTTGCAGTTTGTTCTGGTTGACCGTAAGAGTGCCCATGACGCGAAATCCGTGAGGTGTGACGAAAGGTCGGCATTTTACGCAAAAACGCTTCGGGGGCGAAGAGCCTCTAAGCGACAGACCCTGCGGCGATTAACAGGCGTGTTTACAGCGCGATTTGCTCTAACACCCTGCAACCTGCGCCGTTAAGACCTTTCTATACTGCGACATAAGGTCACACACATATCCAGACCTTTTCCTTTCTCGGCCACTTTGGCCCGTAAGCGCTCCACTGGGGGGCGACGGTAAAAACAAGAGGAGTGACTGGCATGATCCATCACGTAGTGGGGCTCTTCACCCACCCTGACCAAGAATGGAAAGAGATTCGTGGCGACCAGGAGGAAAGCATCAGCCACATGTATCTCACCCACACCCTGATCCTGGCGGCGATTCCCGCTGTATCAGCGTTTATCGGCACCACTCAGGTCGGCTGGGTCATTGGCAGTCGAGCGCCGGTGATGCTGACGGTGGAGAGTGCGTTATGGATGACGGTCATGTCGTACCTGGCGATGCTCGGCGGTGTTGCGGTAATGGGCGCATTCATCCACTGGATGGCTCGCACCTATGACGCCAACCCGAGCCTGGCACGCTGCATTGCCTTTGCAACCTACACCGCGACACCGCTGTTCATCGGCGGTCTGGCGGCGCTGTACCCACACATGTGGCTTGGGATGATCGTCGGCACCGCGGCCATCTGCTACACGGTGTACTTGCTGTATGTGGGGCTACCCACTTTCATGAACATTCCATCAGACGAGGGATTCCTGTTTTCGAGTTCGGTGCTTGCCGTAGGCCTGGTGGTGCTGGTGGCCATCATGGCGTTCACTGTGATTGTCTGGGGACTCGGCGTGGGGCCGGTCTATACGAATTAGCAACACTTCACCCAAAAACTAGATCTGCCAACACAGGCCGCCGCAAGGCGGCCTTCTAATGCTAAAGGATAGAAAACGGTGACGACCATTCGGCGCCTCGGCGATTCGCAAGGCTCGAGGGTTGCGGCATACTCGACGTCTCTGGAGATCCATCAAGCATGCCCGAGCAACTTAATACCCGCGTCGAAGACTGTTACCAACTCGCTGAATCCTTTTTCAAACGACCTTTCAAACGCCCCGTGGTGAGCCTCAAGCTGCGTGGTCAAAAAGCCGGTGTCGCGCATTTGCACGAGAACCTGCTGCGCTTCAATCCGCAGCTGTACCGGGAAAACACCGAGGACTTCCTCAAGCAAACCGTGGCCCACGAGGTCGCGCACCTGATCGCCCATCAACTGTTCGGCGACCGCATTGCGCCCCACGGTGAAGAGTGGCAGCTGATCATGCGCGGCGTGTACGAACTGCCGCCCAATCGCTGCCACACCTACGACGTCAAACGTCGCAGCGTGACCCGCTACATCTACAAGTGCCCGTGTGCGGACAGTGATTTCCCGTTTTCGGCCCAGCGTCATGGTTTGGTGCGCCAGGGGCGGCGGTATTTGTGTCGGCGGTGCCGGAGCACGTTAGTGTTCAGTGGGGAGATGCGGGTCGAGTAGTTAGATTGATCGTTCCCACGCTCTGCGTGGGAACGCATCCCGTGACGCTCTGCGTCACAGTGGACGCGGAGCGTCCATGGCGGCATTCTCACGCGGAGCGTGGGAACGATCTATACGACGACCTTGGCAAGCCGCAATTCTGCAATCCGCTCAGCGCTATACCCCAACTCCCCCAACACCTGATCCGTATGCTGCCCCAGCGTCGCGCCAATGTGCTTAGGCTCGGGCAACCCTTGCGAAAACTTCAACGGGCAGGCCATCTGCGCCTGACTCGTCCCATCCCCTCGCGGCACTTCAGTCACCAGGTCCCGCGCCTTCAACTGCGGATGCCGCACCGCTTCGCCCACGCTCAACACCGGCTCCACGCAAGCATCGACGCCGGCAAACAGCGCGCACAACGCGGCAAAGTCATGCGTCTCGAATTCGGCTTTCAGCTCATTCTTGAGCGCTAGTTGCTCCGCAGGCTTGGGAGAGAGCCCCTTGGCCGCGAGTTCCGGCCGACCCAGCGCCGTGCACAATTGCTGCATGAACGCCGGCTCCAGACTACCCACCGACAACCAACGCCCATCGCGCGAACGGTAATAGTCGTAGAAGCTGCCGCCATTGAGCATCTGATTCTCCCTCCCCGGTTCCTCACCGCAGGCCAGATAACCGGCGCCGGCCATGGCGTTCAGGCTGAACGCGCAGTCGGTCATGCTCACATCCAGATGTTGCCCCAACCCGGTTTGCTGCCGGGCGATGACCGCCGCCAGCAACCCGATCACCCCGTGCAACGAGCCACCGGCGATATCCGCCACTTGCATACTCAACGGCAACGGCCCGCTGTCGGCGCGGCCGGTGTAGCTCGCCAGCCCCGCCAGCGCCAGGTAGTTGATGTCGTGGCCGGCGCGGTCCTTGTAGGGACCGGTCTGGCCGTAACCAGTGATCGACACGTAGATCAGTTTCGGATTGATCGCTTTCAAGGCGTCATAACCCAGGCCCAATCGCTCCATCACGCCGGGGCGGAACTGCTCCAGGACGATGTCGTAGTCCTGCAGCAACTGCTTGATCACCTCCAGCGCCTCAGGCTGCTTGAGGTCCAGCGCCAGGCTGCGCTTGTTGCGATTGAGGTAGGCGTGGCTGGCGGAGACGCCCTGATCGTGAGGCGGCAATACCCGCAGCAGGTCCATGCGCGTTGGCGATTCGATGCGCAGCACCTCGGCGCCCATGTCCGCCAGCAATAACGAGGCAAACGGCCCCGGCAGCAGTGTCGAGAAATCCAGAACCTTGAGTGATGCCAGTGGACCGAGCATGGGCGTTCTCCGTAAACGATGCCTCCAGACTAGGCAGCCAACGACATTGCAGCAATCACCTTATGCATCAGATGCGCTGACCGTTGCGCTCAAATCCCAGGCATGAAAAAACCCGCCGAAGCGGGTTTTTTCAGTGCGGCCGTCTTATTTGACGTTGGTTGGAGTTGCCCCTTCGACGTGGCCCAGAACATCGTCTTTAGGCTCGTCGGAGATACCGCGACCGCCAGAAGCCAATTCAGCGTGCATCACGTCGGTGTCCAGCTCCTTGACCCACTTGGCCACAACCAGCGTGGCAACCGCGTTACCGACCAGGTTGGTCAGGGCACGGGCTTCGGACATGAAGCGGTCGATACCGAGGATCAGTGCCAGGCCGGCAACCGGCAGGTGACCCACGGCGGACAAGGTGGCAGCCAATACGATGAAGCCACTACCGGTCACACCGGCGGCGCCTTTGGAGGACAGCAGCAACACCACCAGCAGCGTGATCTGGTGAGTGATGTCCATGTGGGTGTCGGTTGCCTGAGCAATGAACACTGCCGCCATGGTCAGGTAGATCGCAGTACCGTCGAGGTTAAACGAGTAACCGGTCGGGATCACCAGACCCACGACGGATTTCTTCGCGCCCAGACGCTCCATTTTGATCAGCATGCGTGGCAGCACCGATTCCGAAGAAGAAGTACCCAGCACGATCAACAGCTCTTCACGGATGTAGCGAATCACTTTCAGCACGCTGAAGCCGTGAGCGCGAGCGATACCGCCCAGCACCACCAGAACGAACAACAGGCAAGTGATGTAGAAGCACGCCATCAACTGACCCAGTTGCACCAGCGAGCCAACACCGTAGGCACCGATGGTGAACGCCATGGCACCGAAGGCACCGAGTGGCGCGAGTTTCATGATCATGTTGATGATGTTGAACATCACGTGGGCGAAGCGATCGATGAAGTCCAGGATCGGCTTGCCGTAGGCACCCAGGCGATGCAGGGCGAAACCGAAGATCACCGAGAACATCAGCACTTGCAGGATATCGCCCGTGGCGAACGCGCCGACGATGGTGGACGGGATCACGTTCAGCAGGAAGCCAACGACGCTTTGATCAGCACCGGCCGCTACATAGGCCGCGACTTTGGAGGCATCCAGCGTGGTGACGTCGATGTGCATGCCGGCACCCGGCTGGATGATGTTGACCACCACCAGACCGACCAGCAATGCGATGGTCGAAACGATTTCGAAGTACAGCAGCGCGTAACCGCCGGTCTTGCCGACCGATTTCATGTTCTGCATGCCCGCGATACCGCTGACGACGGTGCAAAAGATGATCGGCGCGATGATCATTTTGATCAGTTTGATGAACCCGTCACCCAGCGGCTTGAGGGCTACACCGGTCTGTGGGTAGAAGTGACCGAGCAAGATGCCGATGGCGATAGCAACGATCACCTGGAAATACAAGGATTTGTACAGTGGCTGACGAGTCGTCATTGCAAAGTTCCTCAAGAGTGCCCGGTGACAACATCCATCTGTTGCCCAAGACACTTCAATTGCGAACCCTCCTGCACTGGAGGGATTTGTTTTGTCGAGCTGCGCAACGGCAGGCATCTGCGGGTTGTATCGCAAGGCCCGTGCCACCTTCGTCAAAAAGCCTGCAAGCCTTTTGACATCAAGGGTTACAGGTTTTTCCTGGTCACTGCTCGGTGACAGAGATGTGGCGGATTTCCGCCCACCGGCCAAATCACATCCTACAATTTGGCGGATATCCGCCTTGTTCATCGTCGGCCACCACGGCTACCATCCTGCCGTTCAATGGACGGACCTGCCTTCTATGCGCGAACGCACCATCGCCAGTCATTTCGCCCGTGCCGCCCTCGGTGGTGCGCGCCGGTTGGGTTATGACTATTCACACCTGTTGCAACAACTGGGCATCATCCCTGAGTTGCTTGACGAACCGCGTGCGCGAATTGCACCTGAGCAGTTCACCCGGTTGATCCAGGGTTTGTGGCTGGCGCTGGACGACGAGTACTTGGGTTTCGGGCCGGTGCCGAGCAGAACCGGCAGCTTCGCCATGATGTGCCATGCCGTGATCCACTGCCGCAATCTGGAAAAAGCACTCCATCGCGGCTTATTGTTTTATAGCCTATTCCCCGAGGGGCCGCGTCTGACCCTGACCCGCGAAGACGAAATGATCCGCCTCAGCCTGGATGATTCGCAGTTCCGTGACCCGGATCACTTCCTCACCGAGAGCCAGCTGATGGTGTGGCATCGACTCGGCAGCTGGCTGATCGGCCAGCGCATTCGGCTGGAGCAGGCGACGTTCAGCTACCCGAAACCCGAGCATGGCGCCGAATACGATTTGCTATTCCCCTGCCCGTTGGAATTTTCCGCCGCGCAGAGCAGCCTGCTGTTTCACAGTCGTTACCTGAACATGCCTTTGTTACAGGACGAACGGACGCTCAAACATTTCCTCGAACACTCTCCCGCCGACCTGTTGTCACGCCCGGATGACGGCGACAGTTTGAGCAGCCAACTACGCCGGTTGCTCAGCCGCGACAGTTCACGTTGGCCGGACCTGGAAACGGTGGCCGCGCACTTGCACATCAGCCCGCAGACCTTGCGCCGGCATTTGCGCGAAGAAGGGTCGAGTTTTCAGGAATTGAAGGATCAGCTGCGCAGGGACATTGCGATTTATCACTTGGGGCGTGCGGATTTGTCGTTGCAGCAGATTGCCGAGCATCTGGGGTTTTCCGAGCCTTCGGCGTTTCATCGGGCGTTCAAGAAGTGGACCGGGTTGACGCCTGGCGCCTACCGCGCCCAAGAAAACTAGAGCCACTGATCGTTCCCACGCGCAGCAAAGCTCCGCGTTCCAGCTCTCGAGAGGGACGCAGAGCGTCCCGGGCTGCATTCCCACGCGGAGCGTGGGAACGATCGTTTACTGTGGATCGATGTTATCCAGCGCCCGATTTACCGCCAGCTCCCCCAGCATGATGATTTGCGCAATACCCAACAGCGAATGGCGACTCGGCCCCTCCATATGATCCGCCAGGTCCATGGTCATGACATTGGCCGAGGCCAGCGACTCGCAAGCGTGGGCCAGCAAGGTTTCGGTATCGAGCTCCGGGTTGACGATGAACATGGTGCCGGGTGTGCGCGGGGTGGCTTTGATGTGGGCAGCCGGGTTGAGGTGGTTTTAAACACCGCCTAATGATCGTTCCCACGCTCCGCGTGGGAATGCAACCCGGGACGCTCCGCGTCCCTGCCGAAGTGGACGCGGAGCGTCCGGGGAGGCATTCCCACGCGGAGCGTGGGAATGATCGGGAGCAGCGGTCACACCACCGGAAAATGAATCCGAAACGCCGCCCCGCCCATCGGCGAATCCCCCAGCATCAGCTTCGCGTTGTAGCTCTCAATAATGTCCTTGACCACCGCCAGCCCAATCCCCTGCCCCGGATGCTGACGATCCAGCCGTTCGCCGCGCTCAAGAATCCGCGCACGTTGGTCCTGCGGCACGCCCGGACCGTCGTCCTCGATGCACAGTTCAACCCCAGCCAGGCTTTCACGCACGCTGATGCGCACTTCGCCCAGGCACAGGCGATAGGCGTTTTCCAGCAGGTTGCCCATCATTTCCAGTAAGGCGCCCTGCTCGATCGGCACATAACACTGCTCCGGCAAATCGAAAGCGACCCGCACGCGTTTGTCGCGGTAGACCTTGTCCAGGGTGTCGCAGAGGCTTTGCAGCACGGGGCGCAGGCGCACTTGGTGGCGCACCAGACCGCTTTTGCGCAGGCTGGCGCGTTGCAGTTGATAGCTGATCTGCTGGCTCATGCGCTCGATCTGAGTTTGCAGCACCCAGGCCTGATCGCGATCTGCCGGGCGCTGGGCCATGTCTTCGCTGACGCCTTGCAACACGGCCAGCGGGGTTTTCAGGCTGTGGGCCAGGTCGTCGAGGGAATCGCGATATCGGCTGCGTTGTTCGCGCTCGCTGTGCAGCAAGCGGTTGAGGGAGCCGGTCAGGCGCAGCAGTTCGCGCGGGTGTTGTTCGCTGAGACTTTCGCGGGTGCCGCTTTCGATTTCGTCCAGTTCCTGACTGAGCCGGCGCAATGCCTGCAAGCCCCAGGTCAGGCCGATCCACAGCAACGCGAGCAACACCAGCAACGCTGCGCCGAAGCCCAGATACAGGTTTTCCCGCAGGCCTTCGAGGGTGTCTTCGTATTCGCGCACCGGTTGCAGCGCGACGATGCTGAACGCCGCGCTCTTGCCACCCAGCAGTTTGACCTCGACGTCATAGACGAAGAATTCCTGGCCGTTGGCTTCGGTGATCCTCGCGAACTCGTTACCGCGTCCGTCATAACGCGGTTTGTAATTGATGTTTTCTTGCTGGGTGCCCTTCGAGCGCCAGACCAGGTGAGCTTCGCGGTCATAGATGTAACCGAGCAAACGGCTGTCAGTGAGGTTGAAGCGCTCATCGGGCAACTGCGCCGGCATCTGCAAGCGGTTGCCTTCCACTCGTGCGGCGGAGATCAACGTGGTGACGTCCGACGCCAGGCGTTGCTCGATCGAATCCTGCAACGCCAGGCTGAACGCACCCTGCATGGCTGGCAGCAGCGCCAGCATGAACAGCACCGCCAGGAGGGTGGCGGCGAGCATCAAGCGGACACGAAGGGAACGAATCAAGTGCAGCGCTCATTGAACAGGTAGCCGAGGCCACGCACGGTATCGATCGGTTTGAAGCCGGCCGGGCCTTCAAGTTTGCGGCGCAGACGACCGACCAGCACTTCGATCACGTTCGGATCGCGCTCGTCATCGTCCGGGTAGAGCTGTTCCATCAAGCGGTCCTTGGCCACCACTTGCTGGTGATGACGCATCAGGTACTCGAGGATTCGGTACTCATACGCGGTCAGCGCCAGCGGTTGTTCATCGAGGGACGCCTGTTTGCGATTGAGGTCCAGCAGCAATGGCCCGGCGACGATGGTCGACTGGGTGAAACCGCTGGAGCGGCGCAGCAAGGCATTCAGGCGCGCGTCGAGTTCTTCGAACTGGAACGGCTTGACCACGTAATCGTCGGCGCCGGCAGCGAGGCCTTCGACCTTGTCCTGCCAGTTGCCGCGCGCGGTGAGGATCAGGATCGGAAAGGTCTTGCCGCGCGAGCGCAGCTGACGGATCAGGTCGAGCCCGCCCATGCCCGGCAGGCCGAGGTCGATCACCGCCAGGTCATGGTTGAACTGCTCGGTCTGGTACAGCGCCTCCTCGGCATTGGCCACGGACTCGACCACGTGGCCGCTGTCCGTCAGGCGGGTTTGCAGGTGATGGCGCAACAGCGCTTCATCTTCGACGACCAGCAGTTTCATAACGCTCTCCCGGGCAAATCAACATCTCCAGTGGCACAACGGCGCTTCACGATGGCTAACATGGCGACTGGCTGTGGTAGGACAGATCGTAGCGGCCCATGAGGTCTTCCTGACGGAGTTTAATGCCATTGTGCGAGACCGACACGTTGTCGTAAGCGGCGTAATAACTGCCCTCGTTGCTTTGTTGGCCTAGACGCACGCGCCAAGCGCTGTCATTGCCAGCCACGCCGTCAATGTTCGAGCTGTTCAGGGCGTGGGACTTTTTGACCTTGTCGCTGGTCTTCCCAAGAGTAAGGCTGGCGAAATTGTCGTCAGAAGCGAGCGCCGCGGTACTCGCGCTCAGGACGGTAAACGCCAGAAGCAGGTTCTTAAAGCCAGTCATTAGGGAGTTTCCTCATGCGCTACGTGCTTTTTGGGTACGGGCAAGGTTACTCAACCGGCCCTGAACTCACCCTGAACGCACTCTGAACCGGAGCTGAATCAAATCGACCAGGCTGTTGTGATCACTTTCTTGCAGGAGATTCGACCATGCGTATTTTCCTCGCCCTCGTATTAATGGCCCTGAGCGGGTTCAGCCAAGCCGCCATCAAGACCCAGGAAATCCCCTACCAAAGCACCGACGGCACAAAATTGATCGGCTATTACGCCTACGACGATGCCATGAAAGGACCGCGCCCAGGTGTTGTGGTGGTGCATGAATGGTGGGGGCTCAACGAGTACACTAAGCGTCGCGCCCGTGATCTCGCCGGTCTGGGCTACAGCGCACTGGCCATCGACATGTATGGCGACGGCAAGAACACTGAGCATCCGAAGGACGCCATGGCGTTTATGCAAGTTGCATTGAAAGACAGTGGCGCAGCGAGTGCGCGCTTCCAGGCCGGGCTCGATCTGTTGAAGAAACAGCCGCAGACCAATCCGGACAAACTTGCGGCCATCGGTTATTGCTTCGGTGGTGGTGTGGTGCTGAATGCCGCACGTCAGGGCTTGCCGCTGGCGGGCGTGGTGAGTTTCCACGGGGCATTGGCGACCAAAACGCCTGCCACACCGGGTAGCGTGAAAGCAAAAATCCTCGTCGAACATGGCGCTCTGGATAGCATGATAACGGCGGATAACGTTGCGGCCTTCAAGGCCGAGATGGACAAAGCGGGCGCCGATTACCAGTTCGTCAGCCTTGAGGGCGCCAAACATGGGTTTAGTAACCCTGATGCGGATCGTCTGAGTCATGGCGATCATGCTGGGCCGGATATTGGCTATAACAAAGCCGCGGATGAGAAATCCTGGGCGGACATGCAGGCGTTTTTCAAGAAGATTTTTGGTTGATCAGACAAAACGAGTGATGGCGTTCGCGGGCAAGCCTCGCTCCTACAGGGACGATGCAACTCCGTAGGAGCGAGGCTTGCCCGCGAAGAACGATAACGCGGTCTAACGTCAGGGCTACCCAGCAACAAGGCAACCCGGCAAAATGCCCGACATGAATCCCGCCCCCGCCCTACCCGTCTGCTGCACCCCACTCGATGCCCATTGGCCGCTGCCGTTTGCGCTGGCCGATACGGTGTTGTTGAGCACTCACTTCGATACCTCGCAACTGGCCAGCGATGATTTCCAGCGCAGCGCCATCGAGCCGCCGCCCACCATCCAGCGTTCGGTCGCCAAGCGTCAGGCTGAGTTTCTCGCCGGGCGGGTGTGCGCTCGGGCTGCGTTGCAACAGTTGGAAGGGCTGAGCTTTATCCCGGCCATCGGCGAGGACCGGGCACCGGTGTGGCCGACGCACATCACGGGCTCGATTACCCACAGCACCGGCCGGGCCTCGGCGATTGTCGCGAAGAAAGCCCACTGGCGCGGCTTGGGGATGGACCTGGAAAACCTGCTCAACCCTGAACGGGCCGAACGCCTGTCCGGGGAAATCCTCACCGCACCTGAGTTGCAACGCATGACCGCCGGCCGTCGCGATCAGTTGGCGATGCTGGTGACCCTGACGTTTTCGGTGAAGGAAAGCCTGTTCAAGGCGCTTTATCCGATCGTTCAGCAGCGTTTTTATTTTGAGCACGCCGAAGTGCTGGAGTGGACCGAGAGCGGTGAAGTGCGACTGCGGTTGCTGACGGATCTGTCCAGCGAGTGGCGCAATGGCACTGAGCTGGATGCGCAGTTCGGGGTTGTGGATGGGCAGTTGTTGAGTCTGGTCAGCATCAAGGCCTGAGGATCTTCAGTGTTTGGAAGGGCCTCTTCGCGGGCAAGTCGGATCGCCGCACCGCTCGCTCCTACAGAATGTGGAACCTGTAGGAGCGAGGCTTGCCCGCGAAGGCGATAGACCAGACAACCAGGATCTCAACGCTTCTCCTGATGCCTCGGCCAACTCAGGCTGAAACACGCCCCGCCCAGGCTTTTGCTCTTGCTGATCAACGCCCGGCCATCATGCCAATGGATGATTCGCCGCACGATGGACAACCCCAACCCATGCCCGCCCGAGGCGCGGGTGCGACTGTCATCGAGGCGCAGGAACGGCGTGAAAATCTTCTCCCAGGCCATTTCCGGCACGCCCGGCCCATCATCCTCGACATCCACCCGACAGCGCTGTTGCCCCACCTGATAGCTGACGGTCACCCGTGATTGAGCGTGGCGCATGGCATTGCTCACCAGGTTCTGCAGCGCCCGGTGCAGGTAGCGCGGCTCGGCCTCGACCCACGCGTCGTCGTTGTCAGCGGCGGACAGGCACAACCCGCGCTGCACCGTGACCTCGGCGCGTAACGGCGCCAGTTCTTCGATCACCTGACTGACCAACGCATCCAGATCGATCCGCTGAAAATTCAGCGCCGGTGAGCCCTGCTCCAGTCGTGCGTAAGTGAGCATCTCATCCACCAGGCGATCGAGATCTTCGATGTCGTGGTCCATGCCTTCACAGTATTTTTCCAGCGCCTGCGGCGTGGTGGCCGAGCCGATCATTTCCAGACCAAAACGCAGGCGTGCCACGGGTGTGCGCAGCTCATGAGACACGGCGCGCACCAATTCACGCTGGATCGCCAGCAACTGCTGCAAGTGCTCGGCCATGCCGTTGAACGCCGAGGCCAGCCGTCCCACCGAGTCCGCACCGCGTGCCGGTACGCGGGTTTCCAGACTGCCCTTGGCGATGCGTGTGGCGGCCGCTTCCAGGCCACGCAAACGGCGCTCAAGTTGCCGCACCAACAAATAGACGATCAAACCGATCAGGCTCAACCCAAGCGCGGCGATCAGCACCAGCCACTCCGGCGGATAAGGATTCATCTGATACAACGGACCGATTTCCAGCACCCACGGTGTACCGACCATGCCAGCAAACACCCGGATCGAGTCGCCGCCCTTGCCCAGCGCCATCACCGTGTCGCCCTCAGACACCCGACGACTCTGGTCCTCGTCCATGTCCGCCTGTTCGACCGTAACCAGCCGCAAATCGAAACCAAACCCTTTGTCACGCTTCAACTGCGCCAGGCGCTCGGGTTGCTCGCCCACCGGATAGCGCACCAGTTCATCGGCCAGCAGGTAAATAGTCGCCCGGGCCAGTTGCTCGCTGATCTGCTGGACTTCCCCCGTCAGCACCAGTTGTTCCTTGTCGCTGACCAACCGGTAAACCTTCGCCGCATGCGGGCCGGTCTGTTCCACCAGCGCCTGACCGTGCAGCACTCGGGTGCGCTGGGTGAGGTCGAGGTCGGTCTGGGCAAAGGTCTTCAGCGCCAGAGGAATTCCCAGCAACCGCTCCCACACCACCACGGCACGGTGGCGCTCGGTCTCGTTCATCGGGCTCAGGTTGTCGGCCATCAGCGAGAACGTGCCGTGGGCCAGGCGTTCGCGGTACTGCTCGCCGCGCACCTGGTTGAGCAAGTGCAAGGCCAGCACGCCGAGTACCGCCACCAGAATCAGCGCCGCGCACATGCCACCGTAAATACGCAGGAAGATCGAGTTCACAGCGTGCAGGCTTCCGGAACGAACAGATAACCTTTACTGCGGACGGTCTTGATCAGCCGCGGATGCTCCGGGTCATCGCCGATTTTGGGGCGGATGCGCGAGATGCGCACGTCGATGGAACGGTCCTGGCCGTCATAGCCAATGCCGCGCAGCGCGGTGAAAATCTCTTCCCGGGACAGGATGCGCCCGGCGTTGGCCACCAGCAGCCAGAGCAGATCGAACTCGGCGCTGGTCAGTTCGATGCCGTTGTCATTCAGCCAGGCTTCGCGCAATGCGTTGTCCACCACCAGCGGACCGAACTGCAGGCGCCGTTGTTTTTCCGGCGCCACTTCAGGGGCTTCACTGCGTCGCAACAGGGCCTGGATGCGCGCCAGCAGCAGACGTGGGCGAACCGGTTTGCACACGTAGTCGTCGGCGCCCAGGTCCAGGCCAAGAATTTGATCGGTGTCGTCGGTGCGGGCGGTGAGCATCAGGATCGGGCCGTCATACTTGTCGCGGACCTTGCGGCAGATGCTCAGGCCATCTTCGCCCGGCAACATAAGGTCGAGGATCACCAGGTCCGGCTGCTCCTTGATGATGCGGGCCGCCGCCAGGGCGCCATTGCCCTCGATCGACACGCGCAGGCCATTGGCTTCCAGGTAATCGCGGGTCAGTTCGGCCAGACGCTGGTCGTCCTCCACAATCAATACCTGCCAGGCTTCTTGCTCCACGGTGACCTCTGCTTGCCAACAACGCTAATAAGGAAGGATCCACCCGTCTTTTTTGTAATGATGGGGGAGGATAAGAATGCATCTGCATTGGCCGATTGTATAAACGTCGCTCGCCGAGAACACAAGCCGGTAAATGCGTTCGGACAACCCGGATTTTTGTGATAGGGTTCGCGCCCTTAAAAATCCGAATGACTGTTTTCAATCGCTGAAAATCAGTGAAAAACGGTCCGCTCCCGCTAGGTCGCGGCCTACACGCCTGTTCCCTCTTTCACACACAATTTACGCACAGGTTTATCCACAGGCAGTACGTTGCAACACCCTCCAAAACGCATTATCTTGTAGCACGGCGCCAAAAAAACCCTACATGTAGGGTTTTGGCTTAAAAAGCCCAACCACATTTCAGACCAGAAACTCAAGCGCTTTATTGCTGTTTATGGTTGAACCAAGCGTGATTTTACAAGCCCAAACCGCACCTGCGGATGGCACCGTTTTTAAAGGCCAGAACAGCCAGAACGGTACGGGTGTTGCAGTCATTACTGTCACCCTGAATGGAATCCGGTTTCGAGCCCACGCTCGCGACCAATGACTTCGGCAAGGAAGCGGCATCATTAGCCTTTTCCTACTGTCCCGAAGTTGTTATGCCCGACGCCCGTCGGTTGTAGTGCTTCAGGACAGAACGGTGGGCACCGTGATGGTGCCCAAACAAACATAGAGAATGTGGAGACACCCATGCAAACCGACACAACTCGCGAGAACCCGCAGGGTACCTTGCCGCAGGCCGCTGATTCGACTTCGGATCTGTCCGCCACCGCGCCTGGCCAGCTGCGCGTGATCAAGCGTAACGGCACTGTCGTTCCTTACACCGATGACAAGATTACCGTCGCCATCACCAAAGCGTTTCTCGCAGTTGAGGGCGGCACCGCTGCCGCTTCGTCGCGAATCCACGACACCGTTGCCCGTCTGACCGAACAAGTCACCGCGACCTTCAAACGTCGCATGCCATCGGGCGGCACGATCCACATCGAAGAAATCCAGGACCAGGTCGAACTGGCCCTGATGCGTGCCGGCGAGCAGAAAGTTGCCCGCGACTACGTGATCTACCGTGACGGTCGCTCGAAAGAACGCGCCGCCCACGCACCGGCCGAAGAAGCAGTCAACGCTCACCCGTCGATCCGCATCACCCGCGCCGACGGCTCCTTTGCGCCTCTGGACATGGGCCGCCTGAACACCATCGTCACCGAAGCGTGCGAAGGCCTTGCAGAAGTCGACGGCGACCTGATCCAGCGCGAAACCCTGAAAAACCTGTACGACGGCGTGGCCCTGACCGACGTCAACACCGCTTTGGTGATGACCGCCCGTACCCTGGTCGAGCGTGAGCCGAACTACTCGTTCGTGACCGCTCGCCTGCTGATGGACACCCTGCGTGCCGAAGGCCTGAGCTTCCTGGAAGTCGCCGAAAGCGCCACTCACCACGAGATGGTCGACCTGTACGCCAAGGCCCTGCCTGCCTACATTGCCAAGGGTATCGAATTCGAATTGCTGAACCCGGTCCTCGCTACCTTCGACCTGGAAAAACTCGGCAAGGCCATCAACCACGAGCGCGATCAGCAGTTCACGTACCTGGGTCTGCAAACCCTGTACGACCGTTACTTCATCCACAAGGACGGTATCCGCTTCGAACTGCCGCAAATCTTCTTCATGCGCGTGGCCATGGGCCTGGCGATCGAAGAGAAGCAGAAAGAAGACCGCGCCATCGAGTTCTACAACCTGTTGTCGTCCTTTGACTACATGTCGTCGACCCCGACCCTGTTCAACGCGGGCACCCTGCGTCCACAGCTGTCGAGCTGCTACCTGACCACCGTGCCGGATGACCTGTCGGGCATTTACCACGCGATCCACGACAACGCCATGTTGTCGAAATTTGCGGGCGGCCTGGGCAACGACTGGACGCCGGTTCGTGCACTCGGTTCGTACATCAAGGGCACCAACGGCAAATCCCAGGGCGTTGTTCCGTTCCTGAAAGTGGTGAACGACACCGCCGTTGCCGTTAACCAGGGTGGCAAGCGCAAAGGCGCTGTGTGTGCCTACCTGGAAACCTGGCACATGGACATCGAAGAGTTCATCGAACTCCGTAAGAACACCGGTGATGATCGTCGTCGTACCCACGACATGAACACCGCCAACTGGATCCCTGACCTGTTCATGAAGCGCGTCTTCGATGACGGCAAGTGGACCCTGTTCTCGCCGTCCGAAGTGCCGGATCTGCACGACCTGACCGGCAAGGCCTTCGAAGAGCGTTACGAGTACTACGAAGCCCTGTCCGAGTACCCGGGCAAGATCAAGCTGTTCAAGACCATCCAGGCCAAAGACCTGTGGCGCAAAATGCTGTCCATGCTGTTTGAAACCGGCCACCCATGGCTGACCTTCAAAGACCCGTGCAACCTGCGCAGCCCGCAGCAGCACGTCGGCGTGGTCCACAGCTCGAACCTGTGCACCGAGATCACCTTGAACACCAACAAGGACGAGATCGCCGTTTGCAACCTGGGCTCGATCAACCTGCCGAACCACATCACCAACGGCAAGCTCGACACCGCCAAGCTGGAACGCACCGTGAACACCGCCGTTCGCATGCTCGATAACGTTATCGACATCAACTACTACTCGGTGCCACAAGCGAAGAACTCCAACTTCAAGCACCGTCCGGTCGGTCTGGGCATCATGGGCTTCCAGGACGCGTTGTACCTGCAGCACATTCCATACGGTTCCGATGCTGCCGTCGAGTTCGCCGACAAGTCGATGGAAGCGGTCAGCTACTACGCGATCCAGGCTTCCTGCGACCTGGCCGACGAGCGCGGCGCCTACGAGACGTTCCAGGGTTCGCTGTGGTCCAAAGGCATCCTGCCGCTGGATTCGCAACAGATCCTGATCGAGCAACGTGGCCAGAAGTACATCGACGTTGACCTGAACGAATCCCTGGACTGGGCACCGGTTCGTGCCCGTGTGCAGAAAGGCATTCGTAACTCCAACATCATGGCCATCGCACCGACCGCGACCATCGCCAACATCACTGGCGTATCGCAGTCGATCGAACCGACCTACCAGAACCTCTATGTGAAATCGAACCTGTCGGGCGAATTCACCGTGATCAACCCGTACCTGGTTCGCGACCTGAAGGCTCGCGGTCTGTGGGACTCGGTCATGATCAACGACCTGAAGTACTACGACGGTTCGGTGCAACAGATCGAGCGCATCCCGCAAGAACTCAAAGAGCTCTACGCGACCGCCTTCGAAGTGGACACCAAGTGGATCGTTGACGCGGCCAGCCGTCGTCAGAAGTGGATCGACCAGGCTCAGTCCCTGAACCTGTACATCGCTGGCGCATCGGGCAAGAAGCTGGACGTGACCTACCGCATGGCCTGGTACCGTGGTCTGAAAACCACTTACTACCTCCGTGCCCTGGCCGCGACCAGCACCGAGAAGTCGACCATCAACACCGGTAAGCTGAACGCTGTTTCCAGCGGCGGCAACCACGGTGAAGATTCGGTCCTGGCAGCGCCTGCCGGTCCTGCTCCAGTGCCGAAGGCTTGCGCCATCGACGAGCCGGATTGCGAAGCTTGCCAATAAGCTGAGCCGGGGCGCTGCAAGGCGCTTACTCGAAACCCCCGATCAGTCCTCTGGATTGGTCGGGGGTTTTCTTTTTGCCCATGGAAATGTGCTGCCCCGTCTGACGCCTTCGCGGGCAAGCCTCGCGCCTACAGGATCGCGTTGCTCATGTGGACGACATATATCCTGTAGGAGCGAGCGGTGCGGCGATCCGACTTGCCCGCGAAGGGGCCATCACAGGCAACCAAAAACTCAGCTCCTGATAAAAATCCCGCCCACAAAAAAGCCCCTCTTGCGAGGGGCTCTTTGTGCAGCGCTATCCGCGAACCCGCATCAGGTCATCTGAATGATGGTTTGCATGATGGTGCTTTGGGTGGAGATGGTCTTGGCGTTCGCCTGGTAGTTGCTTTGCGCCTTGATCAGGTCGACCAGTTCATTGGTCAGGTTGACGTTGGACTCTTCCAGGGAGTTGGAGGCGATCGAACCCAGCGTGCCGGTTTCCGGCGCATCGTAGCCCGGGATACCCGACGCGAAGGTTTCTTTCCAGCTGGTGCCACCGACTGGCTGCAGACCTTGCTCGTTGGTGAAGCTGGCGAGCGAGATCTGGCCGATAGCCTTGGTCTGGTTGTTGCTAAAGTTAGCCAGCAACACTCCGCTACCGTCGATGGTCAGGTTGGTGATCTGGCCAGTGGCGTAACCGTTCTGCGCAGGAATCGAACGCGCGGTATCGGCGTTGAACTGCGTGGTGTTGGCCATGGAGATGGTCACGCCCGCCGGGTTGGCGGCGGCGCCGTTGGCTGTCCAGACGCCGGCGGTCACAGTGCCCGGAGTCCAGTTCATGATCGTCAGATCGCTGCTGATGGTCGCCGTTGGCGGAACAGTCGCCGGAACAACCGGGGTGCTGACCTGGAGCAACTTGCCTGACGTGTCGAACGTCATGGTCGAAGCGACCGGAGCGGTAGCAGCAACAGCAGGGTCACTGCCATCCGGGTTGCGACCATCGATCAGGGTGTAGGTATCCCACGTGTTGGCCCCAGTCTTGACCATGTATTGATCCATGGTGTGCTGGTTGCCCTGAGTGTCGAAAATCGGGGTGCTGAACTGTTTGGTGAAGGTGGCCGGCTTGGTCGGATCGAACGTGTTGGCGGCAACAGTCTGGTCGATCACGTCAGCCGTCGAGTTCAGGTTGATCGTCGACGAAACGGTGCTGGTGGATTTCGGCGCCAGGTTGGACGTGTCGATGCGCAGGTCAGTCAACACGCCATTGAGGATCTTGCCATTGGCATCCACGCCGTAGCCCTGCAGACGCGAAGTGCCGTCGGTGTTGGTGACGTAACCGTCCTTGTCGACCTTGAACGTACCGGCACGGGTGTAGGACAGCGAGCCGCTGTTGTTCAGTACGAAGAAGCCGGAGCCGTTGATGCCCATGTCCAGCACGTTACCAGTATTGTTGATGTCGCCCTGGGTGAACTGTTGGGAAACGTTGGCCAGACGCACACCGTTACCGGTGGTCTTGCCGCCCGAACCCAGCTTGGTCGCCGAGTAAACGTCTTCGAATTCTGCACGGGACGATTTGAAACCGGTGGTCGCGACGTTGGCGATGTTGTTGCCCGTCACGTCCAGTTGTTTGTTGGCTGCATAGAGACCGCTAAGGCCGATATTGAAAGACATATTCCACTCCTTTATGCCGTGTTAGTCGGCTCTACATACCAATGGTTTGTACTTTGGACAGGGCGATGCTGCCCAGCCCGGCCAGGTTCAACATCAACTCACCGCCGGTCTGGCTGATGGTCACGCTGTTGACGGTCGCTGGCAGGTTGGTGATCAGCGCTACGGCCTGACCATCGATGGTGCTCGACGCCGAGAAGGTGTAAGTGCCCGACGCAGCCGTTTCGCCCGCATCGTTCTTGCCATCCCAGATGAAGCTGGCATCGCCGGCTGACTGAGCGCCCATGTCGATGGTGCGAACGGTTTTGCCGTCCGCGTCGGTGATCTTCAAAGTGGCCCCGGCCACTGAAGCGGGAATCACAACCGTACCGTTCATGCTCTTGGAGGTATCGACCACCGCTTTGCTGCCCGGCGCGATAACCGAACGCCCCACCAGCGACGAGGCCTGGAGTGCCTGGGACGAGTTGTAGTTGCTGGCCAGGCCGCTCACGGTGTCGTTGAGCGTGGTAATACCTTCCAGACTACTGAACTGCGCCAACTGGGCGACGAACGCGCCGTTGTCCTGCGGTTCCAGCGGGTTCTGGTTTTTCAGTTGCGTCACCAGCAACTGCAGGAACGCGTCCTTGCCCAGGGATTTGCTGCCCGTGGCGCTGTTGGTGGCAGATGCCAGGCCGTCAGTCGTGGTGGTGGTCTTGATCGAGGAGTTGGCCAGGATGTCGTTGAGGCTCAAACCACTGGTGGTATCGGTAACACTCATCTGAGTCGCCCCTTATCACTGACCGAGGGTCAGGACCTTCTGCATCATGGTCTTGGCGGTGTTCATCATTTCGGCGTTGGTCTGGAACGAACGGCTCGCGGAAATCATGTCAGCCATTTCTTCCACCACGTTGACGTTCGGGTAGTAGACGTAGCCCTTGGCGTCGGCCGCAGGATGGTTCGGCTCGTAGCGCGCCTCAAGGTTGCTCTGGTCTTCGACCACGCCCAGCACTTGCACGCCTTGACCGGCCGCGTCCTGGTTCTGGAACAGCGAATCGCTGCCGCCGCTCTGGCCGCCCTGGAACATGGTGGCGAATACCGGGTGCCGTGCACGGTAGGTCTGGTCGATGCTCGACGAGACGGTCTCGGCGTTGGCGATGTTACTGGCGACGGTGTTCAAGCGAGTGGTCTGGGCACTCATGCCGCTACCGGCAATGTTGAAAACACTGGATAGAGACATGGCTTACTCTCCGCGCAGGGCTGATACCAGCCCTTTGAATTTGCTGTTGAGCAGGGTGAAGCTGGCCTGGAAGCCGACCGCGTTTTCCGCGTAGTTCGACTGTTCGAGCTGGGCGTCCACGGTGTTCTGGTCGATCGACGGTTGCATCGGCGTGCGATACAGCAGCGACTCGTCACCATTACCCAGGCCTTCGGCTTCGATATGACGGCTGTTGGTCATGTTCAAGGCGAAAGTGCCGCTCTTGGTCTTCTCGTTTTGCTCGGCGAGCACTTTCGAGAAGTCCAGATCCCGAGCCTTGTAGTTCGGGGTGTCGGCGTTGGCGATGTTGTTGGCCAGGACTTCGGCACGCTGAGCGCGCAAGCCCAGGGCTTGTTCGTGGATACCGAGCGCTTTATCGAAGCTGATGCTCATGTCGGAAACCTTCGGGTGACCTGATTTTTCGTAACATGGACATAGCAAGCGTCGTGCCAATTAAAAAAAGGCCGTAAACCGGGGCTTTGCGGGCAGTGGCAACGCGGCAATGCCAGAAAAGCGGCAACCGATTTCCGCCGCCTGCCGCTTTTCTGCCGCTTTCCCACGGCACCACCGAGCAATTGTAGGAGCGAGGCTTGCCCGCGAAAGCGGTGTGTCAGACAACATCATTATTGACTGTCCCACCGCCTTCGCGGGCAAGCCTCGCTCCTACAGGTAATGCGGCGGGATGAGAAATCATCCGGCACAAAAAAAACGGGAGCCCCTGAGGACTCCCGTTTTTTATACCGTCAACGAATCACTTCGCCTGGTAAATGATCCCCGGGCTGCACTGGACCATCTGGTAATGATCCGGCAAACCGTTCAGCGCCTCGGAAGCACCGAGGAACAGATAACCGCCAGGCTTCAACGTGCTGTGAATGCGCAACAGGATGTCCTTCTTCACCTCGGCGGAGAAGTAGATCAGCACGTTGCGGCAGAACACGATGTCGAACTTGCCGAGGCTCGCGTAGCTGTCCAGCAGGTTGAACGAGCGAAACTCCACCCGGCTCTTGATCGGTGCCTTGATTGCCCAGCGCCCCGGTCCTTTCGGGTCGAAGTAACGCTGAAGGCGCTCGGGCGACAGACCACGGCCGATGGCCAGGCTGTCGTACTCGCCGGTCTTGCAGTTGGTCAGCATGGTGCCGGACAGGTCGGTGGCAACGATTTGCACGCCCATCTTCAACTGGCCCATGTTCACGCGCTCGAACTCATCGATCGACATCGACAGCGAATACGGTTCCTGACCCGACGAACACGCCGCCGACCAGATCCGCAGACGCTGGCCAGGGGCGGCCTTGATCGCTGCGGGCAGCACCTTGTTCTTCAAGACTTCAAACGGATAGGTGTCACGAAACCACAGGGTTTCGTTGGTGGTCATGGCATCCACCACCATCTCGCGCAAACCGCTGCGCGGCTGGGTCTGGATGCGCTGGACCAGCTCACCCAGGGACTTGATGCCCTGCTGTTCCATCAGTTTGTTGAGACGGCTCGAGACCAGGTATTGCTTGTTTTCACCGAGCAAAATGCCACAGGCTTTTTCCAGGAAGACCCGGAACTGTTCGAAATCCAAATTACCCGTAGACAAAGATGCCGCCTCTTAAATCGTGTTAACCGCCAGGGGCAGAAGGCCCCTAGCTGATGTCTGCTGCTTTGATCCGGTTGACTACCCGGGATGCCAGGTCATCAGGACGGAATTTGGCAAGGAAGTCATCGGCACCGACCTTCTTGACCATCGCCTGATTGAATACACCCGACAACGAAGTATGCAGGATGATATGAAGCTTTTGCATGCGAGGGTCATTGCGGATCTCGGCCGTGAGGGTGTACCCGTCCATCTCCGGCATCTCGATGTCGGAAATCATCATCAGGAACTCTTCTTCCGGCTTCTTGCCCTCGTCGACTAGCTTGCGCAGGTAATCCAGCGCTTGCCGACCGTCGTTCAACGCCACCACTTCGACACCGACCGTCTGCAGGCAACGGGTCACCTGCTTGCGCGCCACCGACGAGTCATCGACCGTCAGTACTCGCAAGGACAGCGCCTTGTGCTGGGTTTCGACATCCACCACGCCGACGGAAATCGCTTCCGGTGTCGGCGCCACTTCTGCCAGCACTTTCTCGACGTCGATGATTTCGACTAACTGATTGTCGACCCGAGTCACAGCCGTCAGGTAATGATCGCGTCCCGTGCCCTTGGGTGGCGGATGAATCTCCTCCCAATTCATGTTGACGATGCGCTCCACTGACCGCACCAGGAAACCCTGGGTCTTGGTGTTGTACTCCGTGATGATCACAAAGGGATTGCTTTGATCTTTCAGCGCACCGGAGCCGGTCGCCATCGCCAGATCAAGAATCGGAATGGTCGCCCCCCGAATATTTGCCACACCGCACACGACAGGACTGGATTTTGGCATCAGCGTCAGTTTGGGGCATTGCAGCACCTCCCGAACCTTGAACACGTTGATCCCATACAGCTGCTGACCGTCAAGACGGAACAACAACAGCTCAAGGCGATTCTGCCCTACCAGTTGCGTGCGCTGGTTTACTGCATCCATTACACCAGCCATGCACAGACTCCTACACCAACGCTTAAGTGTGTTGCGACGCACATTCATCACTAAACGGCACGGCGCTTGCTTTTTAACTTTTATGAACACAAAACCGACATTTTTCCGACGCCTGACATCAAACGCCCGCAAATTGCTTTGCGCGATGTCGGCCGTCTGCCTGTTCAACGCTGGCTGCCCTGCCCTTGCTGACGCGGTTACCTTGCCTGACATGCTTATCGGCGTCACCCAGGGCTTTCTTGAATTCACCGTAGAAGACTATCTGGCGACCAGCCAAACGGAAGGCCGCTACGAAATTCAGGTCAGCCAGCTCGATCCGCGACTGCGCATGCCCATGTGCGACAAGGAATTGACAGCGTCCCTGGAGAGCCCGACCAAACCACTGGGTCGCGTTACGGTCAAGGTTCGCTGCGAGGGCGCGTCCCCCTGGACTGTCTTCGTACCCGCTCAAGTACACCTGTTTCGCGACATTGTGACCACCACCCGCCCGCTGCGACGCGCCGGTATCGTCGAGCCCGAAGATGTGACCTTGCGCGAGCGTGACATCAGCCTGATCAACCAGGGTTACCTGACGTCTGTCGACCAGGCGATCGGGCAGAAACTTACCCGACCAATGGTCGCCGATCAGGTCATGACCCTGGTGCACATGGAACAGGCAGAAGTCATCAGCAAGGGCGACCAGGTGGTGATTACCGCCCGCAGTGGTACGCTCAGCGTGCGCATGCCGGGTGAAGCGCTGTCCAACGGCGGCTTGCGCGAACAGATTCGGGTGAAAAACCTCAACTCCCAGCGGGTCATCAAGGCGCAAGTTATCGCGCCGGGTCAGGTGGAAGTGGCCATGTAGGGATCTCTGTTCGTGGCGAAGATGTGGCGCGCCGCCCGACTGTTACCTAAACTGTGCCCCAGGCAGGGCAAGCGCTGACGCGCGCAAGCTCATTGATAAATGGGCCTAAAGTTTTCCCGGGTAGGGCCGAAAACATGGCAAGCGTCCAAATACCCAGAGGTTTTTTTATCATGGTCATCGATTTCAGCCGTTTGAACAGTTCCTCGTCACTTACCGGCAGTACACGTACCAGCACCGCGAAGGAAACCGCCGAAGCCGGCAAATCCGCGCCGCTGAATACGCCGGCCGAGCAGGCCAGTACCGCCAAAAGCGGGGAATCGGTACATCTCAGCAATGAGGCTCAACAGTTGCAGAAGGTCACTGACAAGCTGCGCGATCAGCCTGCCGTCGACAACGCCCGTGTGGCCGAGTTGAAAGCAGCGATTGCCGATGGCAGCTACAAAGTCGACAGCAACCGTGTAGCCAGCAAACTGCTCAACTTCGAAGCCCAGCGCTAGGCCAAGGCCCGCGCCAGGCTTTTGGACGCTTAAAACCCAAGGCCAGCCATGCACGACTCTAATTTACTGCAACTGATCACTGACGATTTCGCTCCAGCACAGCATTTGCTGGAGTTACTGCAAACCGAGTCCCTCGCCTTGCACGGTCGTGACATGCCACTGCTGGAAGAAATTCTGGCGCAGAAACAGGCATTGATCATTCTGCTCGATCAGCATGGCCGCAAGCGCAGTGAAATCCTCGCCAGCCTCAATCTGCCGACCAACCGCAACGGCCTGGAGCAACTCGCCAGCCATTCGAGCATTGGCGTTCAGTTACTGGAGCAGAGCGATGTGCTGACCGATCTTCTGGCACAGTGCCAGGCGGCCAACATCAAGAATGGCCAGTCGATTCTGGTGCAACAGGCCGCGACGGCCAATCAGCTGAAAATCCTCAACGGCGGCGAGCCGCCAGCGCTCTATGATGCACGCGGATCAACCTCCATGCTTGCGAAGCCGCGCGCGCTCAGTCAGGCTTGAGCCTGCCGAAAAACACGCACTATCAAGACGCGAAACATGCTGGCAAACTGATAGCCAGCCGTAGTCATATTTTGTCTGGAGATTGATGAACCGTGTTCAATGCCTTAAGCGCGGAAGATGCTCCGCAGCCACCCAAGGTGCTCACCACGCCCCTGGAGATCTCCGGCAACCTGCGTCAGCTGCAAGACAGCCATGATCCGCTGATCATCACGTTCCATGAGCGCAGCCAGCGCTTCCAGAGTTATCTGGTGGACCTTGATCGCGACAAAAACATGATTGCCCTGGACGAAATGATTCCCCGCGACGGTGAACGTTTTCTGCTGGCCGGCGAACCCTTCAAGGTTGAAGGCTTTCATGACGGCGTGCGTATTGCCTGGGAAAGCAACGGCCCGTTGACCATCGACGAATCCGGTGGTGCTCGCTGCTACCGTGGCCCCCTGCCTTCCGAGGTGGTTTACCATCAGCGCCGCAATGCATTCCGTGCTGCATTGAAGCTGGCACAACTGGTCAACGTCGATCTAGGGGGTGAAAAACTCAAGTCGCCGATCAGTGGCAAGCTCCTGGACATCTCGGCCACCGGCTGCAAGTTGCGCTTTGAAGGCGACATCACGGGCAGCCTGCAACTGGGCCAGGTCTACGACCGCTTCATCGCCGCCCTGCCCTTTGGCAACATGACGGCACCGGTCGAGTTGCGTTACCTGCACTTCGAAGAGAAGATCTCCACCACCTTCGCCGGCGTACGCTTTCACAACATGAGCGGGCTGGTGCAGCGCCAGGTCGAGCGGTTCGTCTATCAGCTTCAGCGCGAAGCACGACGCTTCGACAAAGACGACATGTAATACGACGCTTCAATAGAAAACGGGCAGTCCCTTGCGGTGACTGCCCGTTTTTTTATGCCTTAAATTTAAGGCCTGGCCTCGGTAAAACTTTGCTCGCGAGGTGCATCAGGGTCTTCGGGCGGCGGATCGGTTTCGGGTTCTGATTCGGGTTCCGGGTCCGGCTCAGGGTTGATCGGGTTCTGCATCTGGTCCTGCACCACCTGTTCATCGACACGCGGGTCAAGGCAAGCCACCAACGGCGAACTCGACATGCTGTCCGGCATGGCGACGTGATGCAGCGGCGCATCGTCCACCTGATGCAGGTTGGTTACCGCTTTCGGGCGAATCCGCCACACCAGCACCAACGCGAAGAAGCTGAAGAAGGCATAGAGCATGTGGCTGCCGAACAGCTTCATCAGCACCCCGGCCACCAGCGGTCCGATACTGGCGCCGACACCGTAGGTCACCAACAGCATCGCCGTCAGGGACACCCGACGATCACCCTCGACGTGGTCGTTGGAAAACGCCACCGCCAACGGATACAGGCAGAACTGAACTAACGAGCAGAGGAAACCGGCGATGAACAGCACCTCCAGCGGCACTTGCTTGATGATCGCCAGTGGCAATGCAGCCAGCGCCAGACTAAATGCAAAACAGCGGATCAACAGTGCCCGGTCATAACGATCGGACAGCCAACCCAGCGGCCACTGCACCACCAGACCGGCGAAAATGCAGCTACCCATGAACAGACCGACCTGCTCCGTGGACAAGCCTTGCTGCGAGGCGTACAGCGGCGCCAGACCGTAGAACGAGCCGACGATCAACCCCGCCCCCAGCACCGTACTCAACGATTGCGGCACGCGTTTGATAAAGAAACGCGGCTCCATCGGTGCCGGGTGCAACGGTGCCGGGTGAATCCGCTGGGTCAGGGCCACCGGCACCAGGCACAGGGCAAAGCACAGGGCGACCAACATCAACAGTTCAAGGCCCAGCGCCGGGTGCATGACCAGAATCAATTGACCCAGCACCAGCCCCAGGTATGAGGCGATCATGTAGCCGCTGAACACAATGCCACGTTGCTTGGCTTCCGCCTGCTCATTGAGCCAGCTTTCGATGACCATGTACTGGCACATCATGCCGAGGCCGACAATGACCCGCAAAAACAGCCAAGCGGGCAACCAGTCCACCAGGCCATGGCCCAGCACCGCCGCGCCGACAATCCCGGCGCAAGCCGAATAGGCTCGAATATGCCCGACCCGGGCGATCAGCCGATGGCCAATCTTGCCACCCAGCACCAGGCCGAAATAGTTGGCCGCCATCAACGCACCGACCCACAGGCTGTCGACATGATCGGCCGCCAGGCGCAAGCCCAGGTAAGTACTCAGCAAGCCGGAGCCGATCAACATCATCAGCGAGGCAAAATAAAGCGCTCGAAAAGGTTTCCAGATTTGGCGCATCGGCGTTCCGAGCGGCTCCTTGCAGTGAGAATCGGGCTACCCGAAAAGATAGCCCGAAGACGATGGAACGTCAGGCCTGAGCGGCCAGGACACGGCGCTCCCAGGGAGTAATTTCATCAAAAAAGCTGGCCAACTCCAGGGTTTTCGAAGCGACGTAGCCTTCGATGAACTCCTTGCCGAACAGTTCCTTCGCCAATTGGCTACGTTTCAGACGTTCAATAGCGGCATGCAAGGTACACGGCAACGAAAGATTATCCGGCACTTCAAATTCGCCCTGGATCGCCTCGCTCGGCTCCAGTTTGTGTTCAATGCCATACAACCCTGCGGCAAGACTGGCGGCGATCGCCAGATAGGGATTTGCATCGGCCCCCGGCAAGCGGTTCTCGACCCGACGAGCGGCTGGGGAGCTGGCCGGAATACGCAATCCGGCCGCACGGTTGTCGTGGGACCAGCAGGCATTATTCGGCGATGCGTAGGGATGACACAAGCGCTGATAGGAGTTCACGTTCGGCGCGAACAACGCGGTGAAATCCGCCATGCCGGCCTGCTGACCGGCGATGAAATGACGGAAGGTCGCGGTCGGCTCACCGGCCTTGTCACTGAACACGTTACGCCCGCTGCCGATCTCGACGATGCTCTGGTGAATATGCATCGAACTGCCCGGCGTGTGCGCCAGCGGCTTGGCCATGCAGACCACGATCAGGCCATGCTTGAGTGCGACTTCTTTAAGCAGATGTTTGAACAGGAAGGTCTGGTCGGCCAACAGCAGCGGGTCGCCGTGCAGCAGGTTGATCTCAAACTGGCTGACGCCCATCTCGTGCATGAAGGTATCGCGCGGCAAGTTCAACGCCGCCATGCAGGCGTAGACTTCACTGAAGAACGGCCGCAAGCCGTTATTGGAACTCACACTGAACGCCGAAAGACCGTCCTCGCGACGACCGTCCAGGCCCAGCGGCGGCTGGAACGGTTGAGTCGGGTCGGTGTTGGGCGCGAAGACAAAGAATTCCAGCTCGGTCGCCACGACCGGCGCCAGGCCGAGGGCCGCGTAACGCGCGATCACGGCCTTGAGTTGACCACGGGTCGACAGAGACGAGCTTTCGCCGGTCAGCTCATCCGCATCGCAAATGGCGAAAGCTCGCGGCTGTTTGCTCCAGGGCAAGCGATGGATCTGTGCGGGATCGGGCACCAGCGCCAGGTCGCCATCATCGCTTCCATAAAAGCGCGCTGGCGGATATCCGCCCATGATGCACTGCAGCAGCACCCCCCGTGCCAACTGCAAACGCCGCCCTTCGAGAAAGCCTTCGGAAGTCATTACCTTGCCGCGCGGTACGCCATTCAGGTCCGGCGTGACGCATTCAATCTCGTCAATGCCCGTCAATCGCTCCGCGAGTGAACAATGGCCATCGGTTGTCATGACGCAATCCTTTTTGTTATGCAAGCCGCGAACGGCGACCCGTACAAAATAGGCTCCGCCTGTTCGGAATATCAAGCAGCGGCCAACAAAAAGAACCGGTCAGGGCAGATAGAGGTTGAACACTCCGCCACCCAGCGGCCCGCCGTTGCTGATTTCGGTGCGTCCGCCCACGCCATTGCGCTGATGAAGTGCGGCAATCCGCCCGGCAAAGTACAGGCCCAGGCCAGTGCTTCCGCTGCTGTGGTTGATGCCCTGCACGTATTCGACCTGACGCTCGATCATCTCGGGTGGATAACCCTCGCCATCGTCGTTGACGGTCAGCACCAGTTGGCCGGCTTCATCGCTGACGCTGATCAACACCGCGTGGCGGGCGTAACGAATGGCGTTGTTAATGCTGTTGGCCAGCACCGAAGCAATCAGCTCCCGGTCGAAGAAGCCCAACGGGCTCAACGGGTCCACTTCATAGGTCGCCATAATGCCGCGACTGGCGAACACGTCTTGATGCGCCGCCAGTTGCGCTTCGATGAAATCATCCAGCTCATGGTAGGCCGGCTGCAATGGCATTTGGTTGACGCCGAGTTTGTACAGCCCCAGCAACTGCACCAGCATGCCGTTGAGGTGGGCGAACTCGAAGTCGATGACGCCCTGCTCCGGGGTGTGCTGCTGCGAATCCGGCAAGCGCGTCAGCCATTGGCTGTGGGCCTGCATCAGCATGGCCAGGGAGTTCTTCATATCGTGCACGGTGGAGGCAATTACCGTGGAAAAATCGAGTGCCTGTTCGCTGTCGTTCATTCGCCAAACGCCTTGCTTCGCAGCTTCTGATAACGGGAATAACGCGCATCGGTGTCGGGCATCAGGCCGACCATTTTCAGGCAGGTCCGACATTCCTCCAGCTCCGCCGAAGGGACACTGGTGTCGGTGCCGTGCAGCAGCGACTGCGCCATGTTCAGCGCGATACTGATGTTCTTCGGCTGCATCGCCAGGGCCTTGCGGAACACCTGCCGCGCTTCCACCAGGTTGCCGGTCTTGTATACCCGCACGCCCTGACGGTTGAGGTCGGCAGCGGCGTTGCCAGAATTGAGGATGGCTGGATCGTCGGTCAACTTGGCGATGCCCTTCATCACCGTCGGGTCGTCGCCGTAGATTTCCGCGCAGTTTTTCAACATCGAAGCACCGGCGCTGGCCTGCCCGAGCATCTGCAGTTGCTTGGCCACCAGCAGCGCCGCTTCGGCGCTCATGAACTGTTCCATGCCATCGAGGCGCATCATCGCCTGCTCAGTGAGCTTCTCGGCGGTTTCGGCATCGTTAAGCAGCAGGCTGGTGGCTTTCATCAGCCGCGCACGAATCTGCAGACCCGGATCGGTAGGGTTTTCCTTGGCCACCGCACTCAGCGTCGTGTTGATTTCCAGCCGGGTCCGGGTATCCAGGCCTTTCTCGCTGCCTTTGCTGATCAAGGCGTGGGCCAGTCCCAAGTTGCTCTCCGCATCCTTGAAACGTGACTGCGCGCCCTGCGCCACCGCCTGACGATAGGCTTTGGAGGCGGTTTCAAAATCTTCATTGGCCATCGCCAACTTGCCCAGCAGCGCTTGCCGGCGCACCGCCAGCGGCGACAAGCGGATCGCCTCTTCCAGCACGTCCTGGGCAGCCTTGGTGTCGCCTTCAGCGACCAGCACATCGGCCATGCCGTCGTAGAGCGCCGGCATCATCGGGAACACTTTCAGGGCTTTTTCGTAGACGCCCTTGGCCTGACCGACCTGGCCGCGCTTGAACAGCAGTTTACCCAGACCGGCAAACGCCCACGGCAAAGGCCGATCAGCAATGATGCTGTCGTAGAGACGCTCCAGCGCCTCGTTCTGATTCAGGTCGCGCAGGGCATCGGCGCGATAGCGCAGGCACAACGGCGAGTAGCGGATGTCTTGCTTGCACAAGGCGATGCAGGCATTGAGCACTTCAACCGGCTTGCCCCGGTCAAGGGCTTGCAGGATCGGCTTGAGCAACGTCTTGCGTTGTTCCAGCCGCTCCAGACGCTGAGCCAGGCCGGAACGGTTGAACGGTTTGGTCAGGTACGCATCGGGTTCGTGTTCCAACGCACTGAGCACCATCGCCTGACTGGTCTCGGCGGTGACCATGACGAACACGGCTTCATGACTGATCAGCTTCTCGATCATCAGGTCTTCAAGCACCTGCTGACCGTTCTTCTTGCCATCGCCCAGGTGAAAGTCCTGCAGGATGAAATCGTAGGCCTTCTGCGAACACATACGCAGCGCCTGTTCACCGGTGTCGGCGGTGTCGACTTCCTTGACGCCCAGCTCGCGCAGCATCGACCTGACGGAACTGCGGAAATCCGAGAAATCATCGACGATCAAAAAACGCTTTTGGTGATACGACAGCATCGAAGATTTCCAGGCAATTTAAGAAGAAGACCATGACTGTTCGGGTTATCGGCCAGTAGTGGCGTTCCCTTAAGAAGTCATGCCGCTCAGTACGCGCTAAATATTTGAAGGTGTTATTGAAAATCGCGATTATCCTGATTTGTTAAGTCCCACCCACACCCCATTTGAACTCGAGGCGTTTGCCCTCGCCAAAGGCAACGTGATGACCACCACTCCCAAGCACCCGGCCCCGGCTCCTGAGCGAAAGGCCCTGAGCCCCAGCACCCTGGACTTTCCGGTGGTGGGCATCGGTGCGTCGGGGGGCGGGCTGCAAGCGATCAAACAGTTCTTTGAAAACATGCCTCAGGACAATGGCATGGCCTTCGTGATCATTCTCCATCTGTCGCCCGATCACCAAAGCATCGCTGACAAGATCATCCAGGAATCGACCAAGATGCCGGTTCTGCAGGTCACCGAAACGGTGGCCATCGAGAAAAACCGGGTGTTCGTCATTTCACCGGCGCAACGGCTGTCGATGAATGATGGCGTGCTGGAGGTCATTGCCACAGACCCGCACGAAGGTCGCCACGCGTCCATTGATCTGTTCTTCCGCGACCTGGCCGATGTGCACCGCGAACGCGCCTTCTGCCTGGTGTTGTCGGGCACCGGCTCGGACGGCGCTGTCGGATTGTCACGGATCAAGGAGCAGGGTGGCATTACACTGGCCCAGGCACCGGAGGACGCCGAATTCGATGGCATGCCTCGCGCGGCCATCGAAACCCGCATGGTTGACCTGGTGCTTCCCGTGGTGGAAATGCCGCAAAAGCTGCTGGAGCTATGGCGCAACGCCAGGGAAATTTCTTTACCCACCGCCAACGATCCGGAACTGCAAACCCTTGCTGCGCTGTCCAAGCGTGACGCGGCAGTTGCCGAACAAATGCTGCGCGACATCCTGATTCAGTTGCGCACCGGTACCGGCCACGACTTCAAGCACTACAAACGCGCCACCGTGTTGCGCCGGATCGAACGCCGGATGCAGGTCACCGGCCAGCCGGACCCGGGCGCTTATTACCAGTATTTGCAGAACAACCCCGAGGAAACCAAGGCACTGCTGGACGACATGCTGATCGGCGTGACCAATTTCTTTCGTGATCGAGAAGCCTTCGAAGCCCTGGAGCGCGATGTCGTGCCGCAACTGGTCAGCGCCGTCGTGTCCGCGCAACCCGAGAAAGAAGAAATCCGGGTCTGGTCCGCAGGTTGCTCCACGGGTGAAGAAGCCTACAGCCTGGCGATGCTGCTCAACGATCAACTGCAACTGGACACCTGCGCGGCGTCGATGCAGCTGTTCGCCACCGACATCGACGAACGCGCCATCAGCGTCGGCCGGGCCGGCCTGTATCCACAAGCGATCATCACCGATGTGCCCCCCTCGCGGCTGCGCCACTACTTCATCAAGGAAGACGATCACTATCGGATCCGCAAGGAAATTCGCGAAAAGGTCTTGTTCGCCAAACACAGCCTGTTGTCCGACCCGCCCTTCTCGCAGATCGACCTGATTGTTTGCCGCAACCTGCTGATCTATCTGGATCGCGAAGTGCAACGCGAAATCCTCCAGATGTTCCACTTTGCCCTGCGCCCAGGCGGCTTCCTGTTCCTCGGTTCTTCCGAGAGCGCGGATGCGTGCCACGAACTGTTCACCCCGGTGGATAAACGCAACCGGATCTTCCGTGCCAAGACCGGCACGGCCAACAGTCGGCGCACACCGACCATGCCGCGTGGAGGTTATGTGCGGACCAACATTTCCCAACAGGTGCCGCAAAGCAGCGTGCCGCGCAAACTGTCATTCGCCGATATCCATCAACGCGCCCTCGAACAGTCCGCACCACCGAGCGTGATCGTCGATGGCAACGCCGACATTCTGCACATGAGCGAGAGTGCCGGACGTTTCCTGCGTCATGTCGGCGGCGAATTGTCGCGCAACTTACTGACACTGATTCTTCCTGAATTGCGCCTGGAGATCCGCACCACACTGTTCCAGGTCCAGCAGAGCGGCCTGCCGGCGAAGTCCCGCGAAGTGCCGATCAAGCGTGATGACCGCAGTTACCTGATCGATCTGGTCGCCCACCCTTACAAGGATGAAGAGTCGGACGACGAATACCTTCTGGTGATCTTCGACGAAGTCGAGGTTGACCCTTCAGAGCGGGCGGCCACCACCGTGCTGCTGACCGAAAGCCAGGTGCTGTCCAACCTGGAGCGTGAACTGCAACGCACCAAGCTGCACCTGCAGGACACCATCGAACAAACGGAAGTCTCCAGCGAAGAGCTCAAGGCTTCCAACGAAGAAATGCAGGCGATCAACGAAGAATTGCGCTCGGCCACCGAAGAACTGGAGACCAGCAAGGAAGAGCTGCAGTCGATCAACGAAGAGTTGCTGACGGTCAACTACGAGCTGAAAACCAAGGTCGAAGAAACCGACAAGATCAACGACTACCTGACCAACCTGATCGCCTCCACCGACATCGCCACGGTGTTTGTCGACCGCAGCATGCGCATCAAGTGGTTCACCCCGCGCGCCACTGACATCTTCAGCATGTTGCCGGTGGATACCGGGCGCTCCTTGCTCGACATTACCCATCGCCTGCATTACGAAGACCTGGCGGGTGACGCGGTGCAGGTGTTCGAATCGTTGAACATGATTGAGCGCGAAGTCAGCAGCACCGATAACCGCTGGTACATTGCCCGCCTGCTGCCCTATCGCTCCAGCGAAGACCACATCGACGGCACCGTGCTGACGTTCATCGACATCACCAAACGTCGAGCGGCCGAAGAGGAACTGAGACTGGGCGAAGAACGCATGCGCCTGGTCGCCGAAAGCACTCGCGACTACGCCATCATCACCCTCGATGAGCGGGGCGTGATCACCACTTGGAACAAAGGCGCCGAATTGATCTTCGGCTACAGCAAGGCTGAGGCCGAGGGCGCCTATTACGACTTTATTTTCTCGGCTGAAGATCGCGCGTCCGGCGTGCCTGAAAACGAACTGCTGTCGGTGCGCACCCAGGGTCGCAGCGAAGATGAGCGCTGGCACCTGCACAAGGACGGCAGCCGCTTCTTTTGCAGCGGCGAGGTTACCCTGCTCAGCGGCGATAACCTTCAGGGCTACGTGAAAATTGCCCGGGACCTGACCGGCCACAAGCGTCAGCATGAAGAGCAAAGCCAACAGTTGGCCGAAACGCGCAACACCAATTACCTCAAGGATGAGTTCTTCGCGGTCATGTCCCACGAACTCAAGCATCCGTTGAACCTGATTCAGCTCAGTGCCGAACTGCTGCGTCGCTTGCCGGTGACCAAATCGGTGGCGCCGGCCGCCAAGGCCGTCAACACCATCTGCGACGCCGTCAACAGCCAGGCACGGATCATCGATGATCTGATGGATGTCGCTCGGGTGCGCACCGGCAAACTCAAGCTGAAACCAATCGCCGTGGATCTGGCCGGTGTGTTGCGTGATATTCACGCCGTCGTGCTCAACGACCGACACGACGCCACCGTCGAACTGCACGTGCCTTCAGGCGCATTGTTGGTCCATGCCGACCCGACGCGCCTGGAGCAAATCATCTGGAACCTGGTGAATAACGCGCTGAAATTCACGCCTTCCAATGGCCACGTGCAATTGATCGCCAGCCAGGTTGGAAACATGGCGCGGCTGGACGTCAAAGACAACGGTGCCGGCATCGCGGCCGAGAACCTCGATCACGTGTTCGACCTGTTCGGCCAGGCTGAAAAGCAACACGCCACCCACAACCGTGAAGGTCTGGGGATTGGCTTGTCCCTGGTCCGCCAATTGACCGAAGCCCAACGGGGAACGGTCGAGGTGAACTCTGCCGGGGTCGGAACGGGTTGTACCTTCACGGTTTACCTGCCCCTGACCCACACCAAAGATGAGGCTCAATCCCCGACCCAGGTAGAGGAAGCCTCTGGCAGGCTGAGCGGTTTGACGATCCTGTTGGTCGACGACTCCGCCGACGTGCTGGAAACCTTGAAAATGCTGCTGGAAATGGAAGACGCGCAAGTGATTGCGTTCGACCGTCCGGTGGCTGCATTGGATGCCGCAAAAAGCACCCGTTTCGACCTGATCATTTCGGACCTGGGTATGCCGGTCATGAACGGCCACGAGCTGATGAGCGCCTTACGCCAGCTGCCGCTCGTCAGGGATGTGCCGGCCATTGCGCTGACCGGCTATGGCGCACACAGCGACATTCAAAGGTCACGGCAATCGGGCTTTAACCAGTACATTGGAAAACCGGTGTCCTACGATGACCTGATCGAAACCATTGAGGCGCTGCGACGCTCCCTGACCTGAGACAGGTTCAGTGCAAATAGGCGCGCTGGATCCAGGCTCGTCGGTCGATGGCCTGCCTGAGTCGCTCCTTGTTATCGGCCCAAACCGAGGGATCGACCTTGGTTGAGCGCATCAGTGTCAGCATGGCCGCCTTGGCCGCCAGGTACTCCTCCCAGGCATCGTCAGATCTGAGCTTCAACGACTCGCGCTCGGTCATCTCCATCCGCCGCAGCGCCAGTATCGACTCATCGGTGATGACCGGACTCAACGTCAACTGCACCCGGTGCGGCGCGACGAACTCCTGGGTGTCCGCGACAATCTCCCTCGCTCGCTGAGCGCCCCACGTCAAGGCGACGCAGCACTGTTCACCAACGAGCCGGTCATGGAACTCCTCGCGAATCGCCCAGCCATTGGTGCCGTAGACGCCGATAAATACTTGGGTAACCCCCTCATGACTGACCCGCGCCAGCACCTCGATGTGCTCGCCACTGCTGAGCACTTCTTCATGGGTATGGAGAGGCAATCGGATGTTGGTCCATAACCAGAACGTTGCGCCTCTTCGTCGCATCGATTTCACTCCATGAGGTGTGTCTGGAGTAAGGCACAGCAATGACAGACTTTCCATGTAGGTCGTCGGGTGATCGCGCGTAAAAAAGCCCCGCCGGACAATCGCCCGGCGGGGCTTTTTTTGCCTCTTGGTGCGACCTGCTGACGAGGAGTAAATGCGCTGTCAGGCAGGTGACCGAAGAGGCTCGGATTAAATGGTGTCCCAGGGCAGGTTCGAACTGCCAACCTTCCCCTTAGGAGGGGGATGCTCTATCCAATTGAGCTACTGAGACACAGGTCGACCACGAAGAAACGCGGTGCAATGGACGGCGAGCATGTTAACGGGCAGGCCTGCTTTTGTCATGTCGTCCTTTGGGCTTTTTAAGTGTAGGCACACGCCTTGGCGGGGCGTGGCTTTGTTTACCGTGCAAATTGCATCACCGCAAAAAGCCATCATTGCAAAATGCAATGCAGTCACCTCGCACAAATAACTTAATTCATTGTTTTTAAAGGATTTAATTGCAGTTAAACTTTTGGCATGCGGGCTGCTTTGCTGTTTTCCAAAGAACTGCGGAGGCCAGCCTCATGAACAGCGCCCTTTTACTCTCGAACGCGATCGCCCTGGCGATTCTGTTGGGCTTTCATTTTGTCCCCGAGAGCGGTGCTGAGCCAGTTGCCCAACGCATGCCTCATTACCTTCAACTGCAAAGAGCGCCTCAATTGGCGGTTATGAGCGACGAGCGCAGCTTTGTCAGCCAAGAGCTGAGCCAGGAAGGCATCCCGCTGCCTCAGTCTTCCGAACGTTTGGTATTTTGAATCACCCCATCAGGAGCACCGCATGTCCAAATCCGCCGCTGGATTTTTCATCCTCGCCTTACTGAGCGGCATTCTTCATCTGTCAGTGGTCCAGGACACGGTCGTTACCTTGCCCCTGATCGCCTGCGGCGTATTCGGTGCGCTGTTTGTGCTGGCGCTGATTGCCGGGCGCAAGATCAAGTTCGATCCGGTACTGCGATAACTCTCAACAGGTTCAGCAGATTGGCAACTGTGGTGGACAGTTCGCCTGAATTGTCGAGTCGATGGATCTGAGTGCCACCGATTGAACCCTCTGCCGTGAATAACCCATTGCGGTGGAGCCTTGCTTCAATCTCCGCAAGACTCTCGCGACCACGGCGCAACAGCCGTTCTCGCAGGACGTTATCCTTGACCGTCAACAGAACCGGCAACAGCGTTGGATATCGGTGCAGCGCCTCGACCAAATGGCCGCGGGAGCCGTTGACGAGGACATGTCGGCCGTCATTGAGCCATTGATCTATTTCGATCGGAATACCGTAATCCAGGCCATTGGCGTTCCAGCACAGTGCGAAATCGCCCTCGACTCTGTGTCGCTCGAACTCTTCCCGGGAAACTCCGATCGCATCCTCACCCACTGATTCGGCCGACCGCGTGATGAACCGACGCACCACTTCACAATTGAGCGCCTGCAACGGCTCTCGAGCGGCTTCGATGAGGCTGTCCTTGCCAGATCCAGAAGGCCCCATCAAGTAAATCAGCCTGCCATCCATCCTGAAATAGCCTCCCACTGCACGTCTGCCCCTAGTAAATCGGCCATTTGCCACTATCCTGTACACGTAAGGAACACTGATCGAATCCGCACAGCATGCACCCTCAGGCGTCTTCGGACATCACCTGTCGGCCAGGAGGATGCGGTCAGTAATACGGACTAGAGCAAACTTTTCAAACCAGTCCGCATTTCTGATAATTGGTGCTGGCATAACGCCTTTATCCAGTTCAATATTTGTCACAGAATTGACGCCAATGAACTGGCTACATTGAGGCATGATGCGAGCCTCTATCAATTCAGGTTGAACATTTGGCCAGACCGCTTGTCCTATCAGACATCCTGCGGCCAATCCCGAGAACCGCTCCCCTGAACTAACCGGTTAAATATATGCGCCCATTGAAACAGGCAATTTATTCCAGCCGTACGGCTGACAAGTTCGTCGTACGTCTGCCAGACGGAATGCGTGAACGCATTGCCGAGGTGGCTCGCAATCATCATCGCAGCATGAACTCCGAAATCATCGCGCGCCTTGAGCAGAGCCTTATTCAGGAAGGCGCGTTGGGCGAAGAATTGAGCATGCGCCTGGACAGCCCGGAGCTGTCATTGCACGAACGTGAACTGCTGCAACGCTTCCGCCAACTCTCCCACCGTCAGCAGAACGCTCTTGTTTCGCTGATTGCGCATGATGCCGAAATGGCCGCAGACGCTTCCTGATTCATTCCGAACGCTCAAGCCAGCTTAATCGCTGGCTTTTTTTGCCTGAAATTCGGGCATAAAAAACCCGCCGATTGGCGGGTTTTTAACGTCAGCAAGTCAGAGCAGGAAGATTGTCGCCAGCCCGAGAAAGATGAAAAACCCGCCGCTGTCCGTCATAGCGGTGATCATCACACTGGCGCCCATCGCAGGATCGCGCCCCAACCGCGCCAGGGTCATGGGAATCAACACTCCCGCCAATGCCGCAAGCAACAGATTGAGCGTCATGGCGGCCGTCATCACCACACCCAGAGACCAACTGCCATACAGCAGGTAGGCAACCACGCCGATCACACCGCCCCAGACCAGGCCATTGATCAGACCTACCGCCAATTCCTTGCGCATCAGGCGCGAAGTATTGCCGGTGCTGACCTGATCCAGCGCCATGGCCCGAACGATCATGGTGATCGTCTGGTTACCCGAGTTGCCACCGATACCGGCCACGATCGGCATCAATGCCGCCAGCGCCACCAGTTTCTCGATGGAGCCTTCGAAAAGACCAATCACCCGGGATGCGATAAACGCGGTGATCAGGTTAACGGCCAGCCACGCCCAACGGTTACGCAGGGATTTCCAGACTGACGCAAAAATATCTTCTTCTTCGCGCAGACCCGCCATGTTGAGAACTTCGTTTTCGCTCTCTTCACGAATCAGGTCGACCATTTCATCGATGGTCAGACGGCCGATCAGTTTGCCGTTCTTGTCGACCACAGGCGCCGAGATCAAGTCGTAACGTTCGAACGCCTGAGCAGCGTCATAGGCGTCTTCATCCGGGTGAAAACTCACCGGGTCGCTGGCCATGACTTCAGAAACCTGTTTTTCCGGGTCGTTGACCAGCAAACGCTTGATGGGCAACACGCCCTTGAGGACACCGTCGTAATCAACCACGAACAATTTGTCCGTGTGGCTCGGCAGCTCCTTGAGGCGCCGCAGGTAACGCAAAACCACTTCGAGACTGACGTCCTCACGGATCGTCACCATCTCGAAGTCCATCAGCGCACCGACCTGATCCTCGTCGTAGGACAACGCAGAGCGTACGCGCTCACGCTGCTGGCCATCGAGGGTTTCCATCAGCTCGTGGACGACGTCTCGCGGCAGCTCGGAGGCCAGGTCAGCAAGTTCGTCGGCGTCCATGTCCTTGGCCGCAGCCAGGAGCTCGTGATCGTCCATGTCGGCGATCAGCGTTTCACGAACAGAATCGGATACTTCGAGCAGAATGTCGCCGTCGCGATCGGCCTTGACCAATTGCCAGAGCATCAGACGATCGTCCAGCGGCAAGGCTTCAAGGATGTAGGCGACGTCGGCGGAGTGCAAATCATCGAGCTTGCGTTGCAACTCGACGAGGTTTTGCCGGTGAACCAGGTTCTCGACCCGGTCGTGATGCGGACCTTCCTGGCGATGAGTCAGGTCTTCGACCACCCGCTGACGCTGCAGCAGCTCAACAACTTGAGCGAGGCGGTCCTGCAAGCTTTCCTGCGTTTTCTTTACTTCAACTTCAGACATAGGCGAACTCCACTCCCAGCAGCGGGGCACGCCGGAAGGATCAATCAGTCAATTCATGATTGGAAAAACGGGGTACTGAGTAACTACTGGGTAAGTCCATGGAGGTATTCCACAAGCCCCGGCGGGGCTGACGGGCGCAATGATACACCGCCCGACGGTTTTAAACGTTAAAAAATCGTGGCTGAAACAAGCGCTTGCAAGACAAACCTGAGCACTGTCCTGATCCATCAAGCTGCGACGACTCATCCTGAAAAGAAAACACACCACAGCCGAAAAATGTAGCGACTACCCTTGAGATGGACCGTCATGGAGGACGTTTAATGCCATCGAATGCACATTATTTTTTATTGATCGCCCTGCTCTGCCCGTCGCCCTGGGCGCTAGCCACGACCGTTCACCGCTGCGAAGCGGCCAACGGGCGCATTACCTTCACTACGTTGAGCTGTACGGCCGGAGACAGCCTTTCGCTTCAGGATGTGCGCACCTTCACGCCAGGCAGCACGACCGCTCTCATGCCGGAAGCCGAGACTCGTGAAACATCAGGCATGAAAATCAAAAGGAGAGATCCGACTGTCGTCGGCAAGACCGAGGACAAATGTGGAAACCTGATCAGCGCCAGGGAACGCCGCGCAGCCATCATCAATCAGCGGGTTGTCGCCGGCATGAGTCAGCAGGACGTCGAGAGCGCCCTTGGCAAGCCAGACAAGATCAGTATTCGCAATTCAGCCACGAGCTACCGTTACGACACCAAGCGAGGTCGTAGCGCACATGTCGAGTTCGATGAGAGAGGATGCACCAAAGGAAAAGCCAAATCCCAGACGGCAAAAAGCCCGCGTTAAACGCGGGCTTTTTGGTGTTTGGTGCACTCGACAGGATTCGAACCTGTGACCGCTCGGTTCGTAGCCGAGTACTCTATCCAGCTGAGCTACGAGTGCATTTGTGTTTTTATACCAGATCACAACTGGTTGAAGCCAAGTCATTCACATTACTGCAAACAACTCTTAAATGGTGCACTCGACAGGATTCGAACCTGTGACCGCTCGGTTCGTAGCCGAGTACTCTATCCAGCTGAGCTACGAGTGCATTTGTTGCCGCGCATTATAGGCCGTTGAATCTTTTTGTAAAGCGCTTTTTTCTAGTAATTTCAACAAGTTACCGAAGAAGCCAGATTACAACGTACTACGCAAATAATGGCGGAGAACGGGGGATTCGAACCCCCGACACCCTTTTGAGGTGTACTCCCTTAGCAGGGGAGCGCCTTCGGCCACTCGGCCAGCTCTCCGCAACACGGGGCGTATATTAACCAGCTTCTTCCCCGTTTGCAAACATAAAAAACGATAAAAATTAATGGCTTGGTTCTTCGTCCTTCTCTTTCTTTATACGCAGGTAAATTTCTTCACGGTGGACAGCAACCTCTTTCGGGGCGTTGACACCGATACGCACTTGATTTCCTTTGACGCCGAGCACGGTCACGGTGATTTCGCCATCACCAATAATCAGGCTTTCTGCGCACCGACGAGTCAGAATCAGCATACCTTTCTCCTCACGCATTTCATTTCAGGGACAACAGTCTGCAAAAAAAAGGCACTCGACCTACAACCGGAGCGATCGCAGCCCTACATGCCTGAGTATTGACTAGCGCGAGCAAAAGAACAGCTTCGGGCCGCACCATTCAAAAAAACAAAAGGGCGCGGTCAGACCGCGCCCTTCGGCAAACGCATCACTCGCCCTGGCGGGCCGGCGCGTCCAGTTCAAAAGCCGTGTGCAGAGCGCGCACAGCCAGTTCCAGATACTTCTCTTCGATCACTACGGAGACTTTGATCTCCGAGGTCGAGATCATCTGGATGTTGATGCTTTCCTTGGCCAGGGATTCGAACATGCGGCTGGCCACGCCTGCGTGGGAGCGCATGCCCACACCGACGATCGACACCTTGGCAATCTTGATATCGCCAACGACTTCACGGGCACCGATCTCGCGAGCGGTGTTTTCCAGCACGGTTTGCGCTGCCTGGAAGTCATTGCGGTGCACGGTGAAGGTGAAGTCGGTGGTGTTATCGTGCGCAACGTTTTGCACGATCATGTCGACTTCGATGTTCGCGGCACTGATCGGGCCGAGAATCTTGAATGCAACGCCCGGGGTGTCTGGCACGCCACGGATGGTCAGCTTGGCTTCATCGCGGTTGAAAGCGATGCCGGAAATGATCGGCTGTTCCATGGTTTCCTCTTCATCAATAGTAATGAGGGTGCCCGGACCCTCCTTGAAGCTGTGCAGTACGCGCAGCGGAACGTTGTACTTACCGGCGAATTCCACCGCACGGATCTGCAACACCTTGGAACCGAGGCTGGCCATTTCCAGCATCTCTTCGAAGGTAATCTTGTCCAGGCGCTGAGCCACGGACACCACACGCGGGTCGGTGGTGTAGACGCCGTCGACATCGGTGTAGATCTGGCATTCGTCAGCCTTCAAGGCTGCCGCCAGTGCCACACCCGTGGTGTCGGAACCGCCACGACCAAGGGTGGTGATGTTGCCGTGTTCGTCGACGCCCTGGAAACCGGCGACAACGACCACACGACCGGCCTTCAGGTCACCCCGAATCTTCTGTTCATCAATCTGCAAGATACGCGCTTTATTGTGAGCGCTGTCCGTCAGAATCCGCACCTGACTGCCTGTGTAAGACACCGCGGGCACGCCGCGCTTGATCAGCGCCATGGCCAACAGCGCAATCGTCACCTGCTCACCGGTGGAGACGATCACATCCAGCTCACGAGGAACCGGTTGGCCGTCGCCACTGATTTGCTTGGCCAGATCGATCAGACGGTTGGTTTCGCCGCTCATTGCAGACAGCACAACCACCAGGTCATCGCCGGCCTCGCGGAATTTCTTAACCTTGTCGGCGACCTGCTCGATTCTCTCGACAGTGCCGACGGAGGTGCCTCCAAATTTCTGTACGATCAAAGCCATTTCAAAGCCGCCTCTGCCCATGAAGGGCGCCCAAATAATCACTCAAACAGCATTCTGGCCCGCCACTAGACTGCGGGCCGGACACACTGCCTTATAAACCCTGCTCTACAAATGGAACAGTCAGGGCCAATGCCGCATCCAGTGCGCCAGCGTCTACACCACCGCCCTGCGCCATGTCTGGACGACCACCGCCCTTCCCGCCCACTGCCGCAGCGGCTTGCTTCATCAAATCACCGGCTTTGAGTTGGCCAGTCAGGTCTTTGGTTACGCCTGCAACCAGAACGACCTTTTCCTCATGGACACTGCCGAGCAGGATCACTGCGCGGCCGAGTTTGTTTTTCAGTTGATCGACCAGCGCCAGCAGCGCCTTGCCGTCCTGACCGTCCAGACGCACGGCCAATACTTTCACGCCTTTGACGTCCAGGGCGGAAGCCGACAGATCGTCGCCCGCCGCGCTGGCAGCCTTGGCCTGCAACTGCTCGAGTTGCTTCTCCAGCAGACGGTTGCGCTCAAGCACAGCCGACAGCTTGTCGATCAGGTTGTCGCGGCTGCCCTTGACCAGGTTGGCCGCTTCCTTGAGTTGTTCTTCCGCAGCGTTCAAGTATGCCAGCGCCGCGGCGCCGGTGACCGCTTCGATACGACGCACGCCGGAGGCCACACCGCCTTCGCTGATGATTTTCAGCAGGCCGATGTCGCCAGTACGGTTGGCGTGGATACCACCGCACAGTTCGACGGAGAAATCACCGCCCATGCTCAGTACGCGCACGCTGTCGCCGTACTTCTCGCCGAACAGCGCCATGGCGCCCTTCTGCTTGGCGGTTTCGATATCGGTTTCTTCGGTTTCAACTTCGGAGTTCTTGCGAATCTCGGCGTTGACGATGTCTTCCAGCGCCTTCAACTGCTCAGGCTTGATGGCTTCAAAGTGGCTGAAGTCGAAGCGCAGGCGCTGACTGTCGACCAACGAGCCTTTCTGCTGAACGTGCTCGCCCAACACCTGACGCAATGCCGCATGCAGCAAGTGAGTCGCCGAGTGGTTCAGCGAAGTCGCGTGACGCACTTCGGCTTCAACGTGGGTTTCAACCGGCGCACCAATCATCAGGCTGCCCGACGCCAGCACACCGTGATGCAGGAACGCACCGCCGGTCTTGGTGGTATCGCGCACGTCGAAGCGGCTGTTGCCGGCCTGCAGATACCCGCAGTCACCGATCTGGCCGCCGGACTCAGCGTAGAACGGGGTCTGATTGAGAACGACCACACCCTCTTCGCCTTCACTGAGTACGTCGACCGACTGGCCATCCTTATAGAGGCCAACGACTTTCGCCGAACCTTTAGTCGCTTCATAGCCGGTGAATTCGGTGGCTACGTCAACCTTGACCAGGCTGTTGTAGTCCATGCCGAAGGAGCTGGCGGAACGGGCACGGACGCGCTGGGCTTCCATTTCGCGCTCGAAGCCTGCTTCGTCGATGGTCAGGCTGCGTTCGCGAGCGATGTCGCCGGTCAGGTCCATCGGGAAACCGTAGGTGTCGTACAACTTGAACACTACGTCGCCCGGCACTACCTCGCCTTTGAGCTCGGCCAGATCCTGCTCGAGGATTTTCAGGCCGTGCTCCAGGGTTTTGGAGAACTGCTCTTCTTCGGCTTTCAGCACGCGCTCGATGTGCGCTTGCTGGGACTTCAGCTCAGGGAAGGCTTCGCCCATCTCGGCGACCAGCGCTGCAACGATCTGGTAGAAGAAGCTGCCCTTGGCGCCCAGTTTGTTGCCGTGACGGCAGGCGCGACGAATGATCCGGCGCAGCACGTAGCCACGACCTTCGTTGGACGGCAGCACGCCGTCGGCAATCAGGAAACCGCACGAGCGAATGTGGTCGGCGACGACTTTCAGGGACGCCTGATTGTCGTTGCTGCAACCGATGGCCTTGGCCGATGCGCTCAGCAGGCTCTGGAACAGGTCGATTTCATAGTTCGAGTGAACGTGCTGCAGCACGGCACTGATCCGCTCCAGGCCCATGCCGGTGTCGACCGACGGTGCTGGCAGCGGGTGCAACACGCCATCGGCGGTGCGGTTGAACTGCATGAACACGTTGTTCCAGATTTCGATGTAACGGTCGCCGTCTTCTTCCGGCGAGCCCGGTGGGCCGCCCCAGATGTCGGCGCCGTGATCGTAGAAAATCTCGGTGCAAGGACCGCACGGGCCGGTATCGCCCATGGTCCAGAAGTTGTCGGAAGCGTACGGCGCGCCTTTGTTATCGCCGATACGAACCATGCGCTCGGCCGGAACGCCGATTTCCTTGGTCCAGATGTCATAGGCCTCGTCATCGCTGGCGTAGACGGTGACCCAGAGCTTTTCTTGCGGCAGGTTCAGCCACTTGTCGGACGTCAGGAAGTTCCAGGCGTAGGTGATGGCGTCACGCTTGAAATAATCACCGAAGCTGAAGTTACCCAGCATTTCGAAGAAGGTGTGGTGACGGGCGGTATAACCGACGTTTTCCAGGTCGTTGTGCTTGCCGCCGGCGCGCACGCATTTCTGGCTGCTGACCGCGCGGGTGTACGCGCGCTTTTCCTGGCCCAGGAAGCAATCCTTGAACTGGTTCATCCCCGCGTTAGTGAACAGCAGGGTTGGATCGTTGCCCGGAATCAAAGAGCTGGAGGCTACACGGGTGTGGCCTTGCTCTTCGAAGAAGCGAAGGAAGGCTTCACGGATTTCTGCGCTTTTCATTAGGTTCTTCCACGGAGGCTGCGGCCATAGGCCTGTGCGAAACGTCAACAGACGAAGCGACGGCAAAGGGCCGCATTATATCGGCCCTGCGCGCGGGGTACAGCGTGTTTATACGATAGAAACGGTCAATTGGACCGCTAACGCTATCAGTTGCGCGAAAACTCGACGAATGTCGCGACGACCTGCTCGATTTGAGCGCGGCTGACGTCCATGTGCGTGACCATACGCAGGCGCCCGGCAGCGCTGAGCTTGATCCCGCGCTCCGCGGAAAATGCCTTGATGGCCTCGGCCTTGTCGCCCATCTGCACGTAAACCATGTTGGTCTGCACCGGCTCGACCTCATAACCCGCGGCTCGCAGGCCTTCGGCCAGCAATTGGGCATTGGTGTGGTCGTCAGTCAGACGCTGAACATTATTATCCAGCGCGTACAAACCTGCCGCCGCCAGAATACCGGCCTGGCGCATACCGCCACCGACCATCTTGCGCAGACGCCGCGCCTTGCCGATCAACTCGGCCGAACCACACAGCACCGAACCGATCGGCGCGCCCAGGCCCTTGGACAGGCAGACCGAAACGGAATCGAAATACTGAGTGATCTCTCGGGCATCGACCCCCAGCTTGACCGCCGCGTTGTACAGCCGCGCGCCGTCAAGGTGCAGCGCCAGCCCGTGCTCACGGGTGAACCTGCGGGCCCGGGCCAGATACTCCAGCGGCAGGACCTTGCCCTGCATGGTGTTTTCCAGCGCCAGCAAACGGGTGCGGGCGAAGTGGAAGTCATCCGGTTTGATCGCGGCCGCGACGTGCGCCAAGTCCAGCGAACCATCCGCCTGCACTTCCAGTGGCTGCGGCTGGATCGAACCGAGCACCGCGGCCCCACCGCCTTCGTACTTATACGTGTGAGCCTGCTGGCCGACGATGTATTCGTCACCGCGCTCACAATGGGCCATCAAGCCCAGCAGATTGCTCATGGTGCCTGTCGGGACAAACAGCGCTGCAGCAAAACCCAACTGATTCGCAAGCTCGGCTTCCAGTCGATTGACCGTCGGATCTTCACCGTAAACGTCATCACCGGTGGCTGCTGCGGCCATCGCGTCGAGCATCCCTGCGGTCGGTTGGGTGACGGTGTCGCTGCGAAGATCGATAACGCTCATGAATCTGGCCTCGGTAAGCAGGGGGAAAACCCTTTCAGTAGGGAATTACTGCGGTCACGCCGACGAATAATCAACCCTTGAGTAGGAAATGGCTTCTTGATCCGACGAAAAAGTCGATAGCAATCATCAGATAGCAGCAATGCACAGGTGAGAAATATGTGTTAAAAACGCTTCGCCGCCAAACAATCTGGCGGCAAAACGTTCTCAGGGCGGGGTGCAACTCCCCACCGGCGGTAATTGCGCGCAATGCGCATAGCCCGCGAGCGCTTGGCGACAGGCACGGCAATGGCTGTGATGGCGGCAAGGTCAGCAGACCCGGTGTGATCCCGGGGCCGACGGTCATAGTCCGGATGAAGAGAGAACGGGATTGGCGCCAAAGGGCCGTCCGCAGGCATTCGTGCGAGCGTGCGTACCCTTAAATCCCATTCGATTCATATGCCCTGTTTTTTACATAAACAGGAGTCAGAACATGCAACCCACCGCAATCGATAGCAAAAGCAAAAACCATCAGGGCGAGCGCGTTGCGTTCATCCAGGCCTGCTGGCACAAAGAAATCGTCGATCAGAGCCGTAAGGGCTTTGTGGCCGAAATGATTGCTCAGGGTTATCAGGAGTCGGAGATCGACTTCTTCGAAGTCGGCGGCGCCTTTGAAATTCCGCTGCACGCCAAGCTGCTGGCCAAGTCCGGTCGTTATGCCGGCATCGTCGCTGCGGGTCTGGTGGTCGACGGCGGGATCTACCGCCACGAATTCGTCGCCCAGTCGGTGATCAGCGGCCTGATGCAGGTTCAGCTGGAAACCGAAGTGCCGGTGTTCTCGGTGGTTTTGACCCCGCACCACTTCCATGCCGGCGAAGAACATCAGAAGTTCTTCTTCGAGCATTTCGTGCATAAAGGCCAGGAAGCGGCGAAGACGTGCGCGGACACGCTGCACAAGATGCGTGTGTTGCGTCGTAATGAGCCTCGTGCGGTAGCCGTCTAGTCTGATGATCGTTCCCACGCTCTGCGTGGGAATGCCTCAATGGACGCTCTGCGTCCGCTGTTGGGACGCAGAGCGTCCCGGGCTGCATTCCCACGCGGAGCGTGGGAACGATCAGTCAGGCGAGGTTTTCGTCGGTGGTCGGCACAACCAGGATGCCGGCGCGCAGGCCGTTCTTGACCTTGGGGTTCGGGAAGATGATCCGGGCCCCCTCCTCCTCAATGATCCACCGGGTTTGGGCGATGTCTTCGGCCAGCAAATAGCCCACTTCCAACTCCGAAAAGTTCTCGATGTCCACTGGCAGGTTCAGACGGAAGCTATCGCTGTGCTTGATGATTTCTCGTGCCACGCTAAACAGCTGCAAACCGTCCAGCGCCTCTTCGGTCTGGGCCGGCTCGTTGCCTTCGATAATCTGTTTGAGGCGGGTTTCCAGCAGATCGACGTTGACCCCATCGTTCTGCCCGAAGGGCCGCGCCTTGCCCAACTCCAGGGTAAAGGACTCGGCACCGAGTTTGTCGTAGGTATAAGAGCTGAAGACGATCGACGGCTTGTTCTGCAGCAGCACCGCTTCCATGCCGGCAGCGCGCAGGCGCGCCAGTTCCAGGCGTGAATGCTGACGGCCTTCTTTCCAGGGATACAGTGCGAACTGCTCGATTTTCGAACCGCGAATGGCCGTGTGCAGGTCGTAGTGCAGACGATTACGGTCCGGCAGGCTGAAGAAACTCGCCGCCAGCCGCTCCAGTTCACAGGCGCGCAGGGCTTCGGAGCCGCTGCTTTGTTCGTGACGGCCGTTGAACAGCCGGTTGACGTCCTGTTCGATGAAACGCTCGCCTTTGCGAATCGCTTCCGGGTTGCCGAACAGGAATAGAATACGTGCGCGCGGTTTCAAGTCGCCGCGGGCGAGGTCATGCAACAGGCGATCGAGCAACTCGATCGGCGCTGTTTCGTTGCCGTGGATGCCGGCTGATAGCAGCAAGTCCAGGCCATTGTCGCGAGCTTCAGGTGGCCGGACTTCCAGCGCACCTTCACTCAACCAGCGCATGCGCACGCCTTCGACAGTCAGTTGAGTCTTCTCCGCCGGTTCGCGGCCGGCGAGGGTCAGTTCAAGCAGTTTGCCGAGGGCGAGCATAGAGCGGTTTCCTTAATGGTCGTGCGCGCAATCCGGGCCGTGCACATGGTCTTCGTCACCGACTTCAGCCGGTTCCATTTCCAGTTGCAGACTTACCAGATTAGTCGCCAATGGGCGCAGCAGCAGGTTTGCGTATTCAGCGTCACCTTCTTCGACGTCCACGCCGATCAGCAGTTGGCCGCGGCCGTCCTGCTGAATCCACAGCTCTTTGCCTTGCCACATGACCGCGACGCGGGTGCAGGACGTTTCCAGTTGCGTGCCGTCGGTGTCTTCAAGGATCAGCTGCAGGGTATCGCTCATGTTTTACGCTCTCGACGTTCAATTGATCTGGAATGGATAAACCGCGCCCAGTTTAAGGATTTGCGTCAGTTCATCCAGTGCCGTCCGGCACTCAAGCAGCAATTGCGGGTCCGCGAGATCGTTTTCGGTCATGCGGTCGCGGTAGTGCTTGTCGACCCATTCGGTCAGCGTGCCGTACAACGGTGCCGTCATGATAACCCCTGGGTTGACGGCCGCCAGTTCGGTTTCGTTGAGCGCGACGCGCAGTCGCAGGCAAGCCGGGCCACCGCCGTTCTGCATGCTCTGCTTCAAATCGAACACTTTCACTTCGCGAATCAGCCCGCCGGAGCTGGTCAAACTTTGCAGGTACTGCCAGACACGCTCGTTGCCACGGCACTCTTCCGGCACGATCAACAGCATCGAGCCGTCAGGACGCGACAGCAGTTGGCTATTGAACAGGTAGGAACGAACGGCGTCTTCGACAGTTACTGCGGAGCGCGGTACGCAGATTGCCTGAAATTTCCCACCAACTTTGGCGAGTTTGCTTTGCAATTCAGCGAGCATCTGCTCGGTGTCGAGGAACGCATCCTCGTGATAGAACAGCACCTCGCCATTACCCACCGCGATCACATCGTTGTGGAACACGCCCTGATCGATCACCGAAGGGTTCTGCTGAGCGTAAACCACGCCGTCATCGCTCAAGCCGTGCAGGCGGGCAACCGCCTGGGAGGCTTCGAGGGTCTGGCGGGCCGGGTATTTCTGCGGTGCCGGGTAACGGGTGTCGAACGCGCTGCGGCCGAACACGAAGAACTCGACGCCAGCTTCGCCGTACTCACGGCAGAAACGGGTGTGGTTGGCTGCACCTTCGTCCCCGAACTGCGCCACGGCTGGCAATGCGGCGTGGTGTGCGAAGTGCTTCTGGTCAGCAAACATAGCCCCCAGCACGCGACTGGTGGTCGGGTGTTCGATGCTGCGGTGATATTTGCAGTTCAGGTTGGCCGCCGTGAAATGCACACGGCCATCCGCGGTGTCGGCGCTCGGACTGACGGTGGCGGCGTTGGCCACCCACATGCTCGATGCCGAGCAACTGGCAACCAGCAGCGGCATGGCTTCTTTGGCTGCTTGCTCGATCACCTGAGCATCGGTGCCGCTGAAACCCAAGCGACGCAGGGCTGCCACGTCCGGGCGCTCCTGTGGTGCCAGCACGCCCTGTTGAAAGCCCATTTCCATCAGCGATTTCATTTTCGCCAGGCCTTGCAGCGCGGCTTCCTTCGGGTTCGAAGACTGCTGGCTGTTGCTCTGGGACGCGACATTGCCGTAGGACAGGCCGCCGTAGTTATGGGTCGGCCCCACTAGACCGTCAAAATTGACTTCATAGGATTTCATCAGCGAGGCTCCACGAGAATCTGTTGTTATAGGCATCAGTAACTGTTCTTTAAGACCGAGTCGCGGCCTTCGCGGGCAAGCCTCGCTCCTACAGGGGAATGCATTCCAATGTAGGAGCGAGGCTTGCCCGCGAAAGCGGTCTTACGACATGCGCACGCCGGGCGTCAAAGCGGTCGGCAAGGTCAGGCTCGGCGTTTCCAACGAAGCAACCGGGTACGCGCAGTAATCTGCCGCGTAGTAGGCGCTGGCGCGGTGGTTGCCCGAGGCGCCGACACCACCGAATGGCGCGCTGCTCGCAGCACCGGTCAGTTGCTTGTTCCAGTTGACGATGCCAGCACGGCTTTCCAGCCAGAACTGCTGATAACGTGCTTCGGAATCCGACAGCAGACCGGCCGCCAGGCCATAGTCGGTGTCGTTGGCTTCAGCGATCGCCGCTTCAAAATCAGCGTAGCGGATCACTTGCAGCAGCGGGCCGAACAGCTCTTCATCAGGACGATCAGCCACGGCCGTCACGTCCAGAATGCCTGGGGTCAGCAAGGCGGCTTGAGCGTGTGGTTGAGTCATTTCCAGCAGCGCCACGGCGCCGTTGCCCAGCAGATGCTCTTGCGCATCCATCAGGGCTTTCGCAGCACCAAGGGAAATCACCGAGCCCATGAACGGTGCCGGTTGCTGATCAAACGCGCCGACTTCAATCGTCGAGCTGACTGCCACCAGACGTGCCAGCAGTGTGTCGCCCCAGGCGCCCTGCGGCACCAGCAAGCGGCGGGCACACGTGCAACGCTGACCGGCAGAAATGAAGGCCGACTGGATGATGGTGTAAACGGCAGCATCGAGGTCTGCGACCTGATCAACGACCAGCGGGTTGTTACCGCCCATTTCCAGCGCGAGGATCTTGTCCGGACGACCGGCAAACTGCTGGTGCAGGTGATTGCCGGTGCGGCTGGAACCGGTGAAGAACAAGCCGTCGATGCCCGGGTTCGCCGCCAGGGCGATACCGGTTTCACGAGCACCTTGCAGCAGGTTCAATACGCCTGCTGGCAGGCCGGCTTCGATCCAGCACTTGACCGTCAGCTCGGCGACTTTCGGCGTCAGCTCGCTTGGCTTGAACAGCACACTGTTACCGGCCAGCAGCGCCGGCACAATATGGCCGTTCGGCAAGTGGCCAGGGAAGTTGTAAGGCCCGAACACCGCGACCACACCGTGTGGTTTGTGGCGCAGCACGGCGGTGGCGTCGCCCAATGGGCCGCTCTTCTCGCCGGTACGTTCGCGGTAGCTCTGCACCGAGATCGCTATCTTGTTGACCATGCTGGTGACTTCGGTCGCCGCTTCCCACAAGGGTTTGCCGGTCTCTTCACCGATGGTGCGAGCCAATTCGTCAGCGTTGTTCTTCAGCGCGGCGGCAAAGGCTTCCAGCACTGTGATGCGTTCTTCCAGGGTACGTCGGGCCCAGCCCGGGAATGCCTGGCGCGCGGCTTGCACGGCCGATTCAACCTGAGCCGTGGTGGCGCCCTCGCCCGTCCACAATACTTGCTGAGTGACCGGGTTCAGCGACTGAAAGGCTTCACCCTGGCCGGCCAGCCATTCACCTGCGATGTATAGCGAATTCATTATTTCGACTCCCTGGCAGCGGACAACGGAACGGCGCGCACTTGATCGCCGGCGTTGAGTTGAAGACGCTTGGCGGTCAGCGGATCGACCACCAGCGTGCCGGCGGCGAAACGTGCAGGAGCAGCAGTGATCCGGCAGTCTTCGCGCTTGCGGTTATGAATGAGGAACGGTGTGGCGTCGTCTCCCGGCGTGCCGATGGCCAGCACCAGCGCCTGGCTGTCGCGAATTGCGCGGATCTTGGCGGTTTCGCACTCCACCGCGGGACCGGCGTCGAAGATGTCGACGTAGCCTTGGTAGCTGAAACCTTCGCTCTTGAGCATGGACAACGCCGGCTCGGTGTCCGGATGAACCTTGCCGATCACGTTGCGAGCATCTGGCGACAGGAAGCAGGTGTACAACGGGAATTTCGGCATCAGTTCGGCGATGAACGCCTTGTTACCCACGCCGGTGAGGTAATCGGCCTGGCTGAATTCCATCTTGAAGAAATGCCGGCCCAGACTTTCCCAGAACGGCGAACGCCCGGCGTCATCGGACACACCGCGCATCTCGGCGATGATCTTGTTGCCGAACAGCTGTGGGAACTCGGCGATGAACAGCATCCGCGCCTTGGCCAGCATGCGACCGTTGAGGCCACTGCGGTAGTCGGCGTGCAGGAACAGCGAGCACAGCTCGGAATTGCCGGTCAGGTCGTTGGCCAGGAACAGCGTCGGTATCTCGCGGTAGATGTTCAGTTCCTGGGAAGCGCTGACGGTCAGGCCAACCCGGAAGTTGTACCAAGGCTCACGCAGACCGACGGCACCGGCGATGGCGGAAATGCCCACCACGCGGCCGTCATCGTCTTCGAGCACGAACAGGTAGTCCGCATCGCCCCGCCCGGCTTCGCCGCGGAAGGTCTTCTCGGCCCAGCCGACCCGATGGGCCAGACGTTCTTCATTGGCCGGCAACGTGGTCAGGCCGGTGCCGGTGCTGCGGGCCAGGTCGATCAGAGCGGGTAAATCGCTGCTGCGTACGGGACGAACGATCATGCTATCTCCTCAAACGGGCCGCTGCTGCCACCCGCGAAACACTTCTCTTTCCAGGCATTCAAAGCAGTCGTTAAACCGCCACCAGGCGCACGCTCGCACCTTCACCGACGCCCAGGGCTTCGGCTGCTTCCAGGTCCAGGGTCACGGGTTTGCCTGGTGCGTAATCGAGCTCAAGCAATACCGCGCGGTAATCCTGCAACTGGGCGTTGGCCACCAGGTACTGACGACCGGCGCCTTTGACCGGCTCGCCGATTTTCACCGGGACCACACGGCTCTGGGCGATCGAACGGATCCCCGAGACACGGGCGTGCAGGGTCGGGCCACCGTCGAAAATGTCGATGTAGTGATCGGTCTCGAAGCCTTCGCGCATCAGGATGTCGAAGGTGATCTGCGCCCGTGGGTGCACCTGGCCCATCGCTTCTTGAGCGGAGTCCGGCAGCAGCGGCACATAGATCGGGTAATGCGGCATCAGCTCGGCCAGGAACGTCCGGCTCTTCAGACCGCACAGACGCTCGGCAGCGGCGTAGTTGAGGTCGAAGAAGTTACGACCGATGGCATCCCAGAACGGCGAGTCGCCATTTTCATCGCTGTAACCGACGATCTCGGTCACCACCGAATCGGCAAAACGCTCCGGATGGCTGGCCACGAACAGCAAGCGACCACGGGAGTTGAGTTCCGACCAGGCCGACCCCACCAGCTCAGGCTGCACGTAGAAACTGGTCAGCAAGCTGTTGCCGGTCAGGTCGTGGCACTGGGAAAGCACGTGAATCTTGTTATGAATCTTCAGCTCGCGGGAGGCGTGCACAAAGGTTTCATTACGGAAACTGTAGAACGGCTCGGAATAACCGGCCGACGCAACGATGGCCGAACAGCCCACCAGTTTGCCGGTGGCGGTGTCTTCGAGAACGAAGAAATAGCTCTCTTCACCGTTGAAGCTGACTTCAGCGGAAAACGAAGCTTCGCTTGCTGCGATCTTGTCGCTCAGGCGTTCAACGTCATCCGGCAAGGAAGTGACACCAATCGGGCTGTCCGCAGCCAGACGCTGTACCTCGCCCAGATCAGCCATTTGCGCGGGGCGCATCACCAGCATGGTGTCACTCCTTTCTCGAAAAACTCTTTGAGGAAAATAAGCCGGGCCCTTGTAGGAGCGAAGCTTGCTCGCGAAGGTGTGTCAGCCACCGTGAGGTCGACTGACACACCTTCGCGAGCAAGCTTCGCTCCTACAGAAAAGCGGGGCCGGCATAAAAATTTGTTCGACGCCTGAAATATCAGGCGTCGAAGGGTCTATCAGGCTTGAGTCAGTTTGGCCGCAGCGCGTTCGAAACGGTCCAGACCGGCATCGATATCGGCGTCTTCAACCACCAGGCTTGGCGCGAAACGAACCACGTCGGGGCCGGCTTGCAGAATCATCAGGCCTTCTTTTTCAGCGGCGTTGAAGATGTCCTTGGCCTTGCCTTTCCAGGCATCGTTCAGCACGCAACCAATCAACAGGCCCATACCCCGGACCTCGGTGAACAGGCCGTACTTCTCACCGATCTGTTCCAGGCGAGCCTTGAACTTGTCGTGCTTGGCGTTGACGCCGGCCAGCACTTCAGGGGTATTAACCACGTCGATCACGGCTTCAGCGACAGCGCACGCCAGCGGGTTGCCGCCGTACGTGGTGCCGTGGGTGCCGACGACCAGATGTTTGGCCAGGTCTTCGGTGGTCAGCATTGCCGCGATCGGGAAACCACCGCCCAGGCTCTTGGCGCTGGTCAGGATGTCCGGGGTCACGCCGTAATGCTGGTAGGCGAACAGCTTGCCGCTGCGGCCCATGCCGGTTTGCACTTCGTCGAAGATCAGCAGCGCGTTATGCGCGGTGCAGAGTTCGCGGGCACCTTGCAGGTACTCGAGCTCAGCCGGGATGACGCCGCTCTCGCCCTGGATGGGTTCCAGGACCACAGCGCAAGTCTTGTCGGAAATGGCAGCTTTCAGCGCGGCCAGATCGTTGTACGGCACGTGGGTGATACCGGTGATCTTCGGACCGAAGCCATCGGAATACTTCGACTGACCACCGACGTTCACGGTGAACAGGGTACGCCCGTGGAAGCTGTTGAGCGCGGCGATGATTTCGTACTTCTCGCTGCCGAAACGATCGAAACCGACGCGACGGGCCAGCTTGAAGGCGGCCTCGTTGGCTTCGGCGCCGGAGTTGCAGAAGAACACGCGCTCGGCAAACGTAGCGTCGATCAGCTTATGCGCCAGGCGCAAGGCCGGCTCATTGGTGAAGACGTTGGACACGTGCCACAGCTTGTTCGCCTGTTCGGTCAAGGCACTGACCAGCGCCGGGTGCGCATGGCCCAATACGTTAACGGCAATCCCGCCGGCGAAGTCGATCAGCTCGCGGCCAGACTGGTCCCAGACGCGGGAACCGGCGCCACGCACAGGGATGAAAGCGGCAGGCGCGTAGTTGGGAACCATTACCTGGTCGAAATCGGCGCGTTGTACCGCAGCGTGCTCAACGGACATCGGAGTCTCCTGATGAGGAACACTCGCCTGAAACTGGCGAGCTTGGTGAGGATTGTAAGGACAGTTTTCAGCCCGGCCTTGCCGCCAAGCGACAACTTCTTATAGCGCAAACCCCGGTTTCAGCCGGGTTTACGGCAATGCGACATATAGCGTCGCAAAGGCGCAGTTTAAACTGCCGGCACAGGTTATAGGCAGGGTTGTCGAGCGGTGCGGTAAATATGTACCGCACGCCCTGCTTCATCGTCTGTTTTGCTTGGGTTCTATCCGATCGCTAAGGGACTAGCGCAATGAATCAAGAACTCGAGCTTACTGCTACGCCGGACGCGCACTTCCATCACGCGCTCAACAATCTGCCCGACTGGGTATTAAAAGCCTCGCCCGCCACACGCAATGCGCTGAAAAGCGCCCGACTGCAACTTCCTGATGGGCACGCCAGAGCAACCCGCGAGCAACACCAGTCGCTGAAAATGGCCAGCGAGGAACACTGGACCCGGCGCAATCGCCTGGAGGCGAGGCTGTCCAGACTGCAAAACGCCCGGGACTTTGCCGAATCACTGCTGAGTGATGCGCTGAAAACCCGCTTCGGCCTCGAACTGGACGTCAAGACCACCTTCTTGCGCCTGTACATTGCGCAGAACATCCCCTGGTTTGCGATCAAGTCCGGCGCCGCGCGTACCTGGACGGTGTCGCTGCTCGATGCCGCCCTGCACAATTTTCAGGACTCGGAAACCAAAGCGAAAGCCTATGAGTCCGCCTCGACGTTCATCACTCAGCCCTCACCCACCGGACAGTTCGACACGCTGCCCGCGATCAAGCGCCGTCTCTCTATTCAGGCGTTCACCCGCCTGTGTCGGGAACTGGATATCGGCGGCCAATACGAGACTTACCTGAAAGCATTTCTCGGGTTGAACCAGCCGGTGGCCGGCGCGGTACTGGAATCGAACGTCGTCAGTACGCACAAAGCCGCCCTTCGAGCCGCCCTGCAACTGGCCCATACCCGAGAAGACCTGCCGATCGACGCCTGGCAGGCGATTCTCGATTTTCTGGAGGGTCGCGAAGGCGTGCGGCTGGATAATCAACTACTGCACTGTCATGACCTGACGATGATGTCCTCGGTGCTGACTGGCATCGTGGTGTTCGCGCCCGAACTTCAGCGTTCACGGCAGGCAACGCCGATCATTGTCTATATTCCCGACGATCCGGAGCATCCACTCAAACACTATCCCGACTCGTTGACGTTCATCAAAGACCTGACCCGCAAGCTGCGCTCCCCCGCTTACCAAGCGTTCTTCAGTCGTTTTGTCGATCATCAGGAGCGAGGGCATTTTTTTGCCGACCTCTCCCGACGTCTGAGCAGCGTCATTTGGCATGAGCGCCAGCACGGCGATCCGCTGCCCAGTTGGCGAGACACCCCCATCGACAAACCCAACCTGCAGTTCTCGGTGAACCCGATCAAAACCGGTCTGTGGACTCACCTCTACCAGCAGCAAGTGAACAAGATCCTCAATGACGCCCGCACCCTGGCTGTATCCACCGCCAGCGCCAACCGAGCTGCACGTTGGGCGCTGTGGGACACCTTCAGCAAAGTCGCGACCACAATTCTTGAGGTCGCAACGTTCGTGGCCCTGCCCTTTGTTCCGTTTCTGGGTGAGTTAGTGCTGGCCTACATGGCCTACCAGGTACTCGACGAAACCTTTGAAGGCATTGTCGACTGGGCCGAAGGCCTGAAGACCGAAGCGTTCGGACACGTGATGACCCTCGTAGAATCGGTGGTGCAACTCGGGACATTCGCGGTGGGCGGCGCCCTGGCGGCCGGTGCGTTCAGCCGCTTGATGTCCAGCGAAGCCGTGGCACTGTTCTCCCCGCTCAAACCGGTCGAAACAGTCGGTGGCAAAACCCGATACTGGAAACCGGATCTCGCGCCTTACGAGCAGCCTGTCGATTTGCCGAAAACCACCAGGCCCGATCAGCTCGGCTTGTATCAGCATGAGGGCAAAATGCTGCTGCGCCTTGAGGACAGGCTCTACACCGTCAAACTCGATAGCGAAACCGGTCGTTTTCAGATTGAGCATCCTGACCGTGCCGATGCCTATCAACCGTCGCTTCGGCACAACCATCATGGCGCCTGGCAAACAACACTGGATCAACCCTTGACGTGGGACCGGGACACCGTGATGCGCCGCCTCGGGCACAGTGTCGAGTCGTTCAGCAGCGCCGAGCGTGAGCAAATCCTGCGCATCAGCGGCTTCCACGACAATGTATTGCGCGAGGCCCATGTCGAGAGCCAGCGCCCGCCTTCATTGCTGACCGACACCATCAAGCGCTACACAATCGATCGCGATATTCAGGCGCTGACCGAGCAGCCCGGCCACCCCGACCACTATCAAGCGCTGAACCAGCGCCTATCGCTGTTCGAATCCCGCTACCGCGAACTTGAAAACACCGATGATCGTCAGGTTCTGCTGTTGCAGGGCGAAGTCCAGGGCCTGCCAACAGACATCGCGCAAGAACTGGTGGACAACGCTTCCGGCACCGAGCTGATGCAACTGCACAACGGACGCGTTCCTCAGCGCCTGAAAGACGTGGTCGTCAAAGCCATGGAAGCGGTACGCGTCGCCAGGGCTTACGAAGGTTTCTTTCTCGACGGCATGGAAACGGCGGACACTCACCGACTGGCCTTGCACAGCCTCGAATCGATGCCCGGCTGGCCGGCCGGACTGCGCATCGAGGTCAGGGAGTTTTCCGAGACCGGGTCATTGCGCGACAACATTGGACCGAGCGACGCACCGCTCCTCAAGACACTGATGCATGCGGATGACGGCACTTATCAGGTTCATGGAAACAGCGAGCCAGCCGCTAACTTCTATCACGCCCTGCTTCAGGTGCTGCCAGAGACGGAGCGCACTGCGCTGGGGGTTTCTGTCGAAGACGCCAGAGCGTTCAAACAGCGCATTGCCGAGCACGCGATCAATCAACCGGAATTGCGCAAGCTGTTCGCCAAAAACCCTCATCGAAAACCCTTTTACGATCCGACGACCATGCGCCTGCCTGGAGGCACGGACGGCTACCGCCGAAGTCATCGCCCGACGCCAACGCTTGATGATCGGGTTCGCGAGGTTTATCCCGGCTTGTCTGCGGAGGAGCTGCGCGCCGTCGTCTCCCAGCTGCAACGCCATCCCGACGGCGCTCGCATGGAACTTTCACGCCTGTCGCGCGAACTCGATCAATTGCATCGGGATCTGGAACGCTGGGTCACCGATGCCCCCACCGTCCACCACGAAACCGGGCTGCCGCTCGACGATGTGGAACAACAGGCGACGCAACACAATCGCCGGTTGCTGGCTCAGGAAATCCAGGACAGTTGGCGCCGACAGACCGAGCGGGACTTCGATGCGCCGGATGGCACCGACCGCTATTTGCTGCGGTTTGCCGAACCTGTCCCAGGAGACCTGCCAAACCTGACGGCGGACTTCAGCCATGTCTCGATGCTCATGCTCGAGGGCACTCATGCGGTGCATGGCGTCCCCGGCTTTCTGCAGCAATTCCCCGGGCTTCTTCGACTGGAGTTGCGCCGTTTCTCGCTGAACTCGCTTCCCGAGGTCATCGGGCAAATGGCAAATCTTGAGACATTGATACTGAGCGATTGCGCAATCAATTTCGATGCCGTCGCCTGGTCAAAGCTGTCATCGATGAAAAAACTGAAGATGCTGGATCTCAACCGGAATCCGATCGAAGGCGTGCCGCAGATCGATTCAATGCCAGAACTCGTTCATCTGGACCTGAACCATACCGGGCTGACTGACATCCCCGGCGGCGCCCTGCAAAACATTCGTCTCAAAACGCTCTTGTTGATGAACAACAACATCAGCGAGTTGCCTGCCGAACTGTTCGAGAGCCCGGTGTATGAAAAGCGCGGCGTGCATCTTTCTGACAACCCGCTCAACGACCAGGCACGAGAACTGATCAAGCAGTATTACTTCGAGACGTCTTACGACCTGGGTGTTTCGGCACCCGATGCGGATATCCAACGCGTCAAGGCGCTGTACCCAAATCTGGAAATCGGACAGGCCAGCGACTTCGTGTATGAATTACCCGGCACATTGGGAGAGGGCCGCACAGAACTTGCAAAGCTGGAAGCAGAACTCTCTCAATTGAGCGACGATCTCGCCGCATGGACGGCCGACCTTCCGCCGCTGCACCCGCTGACGGGGCAACCGTTCGATGCACAGCAATTGTTTATCGAGCACGCCAACCGTGACGATTTCAAGTAAGCACTGGAGCGATGCTGGCGTCATGAATCCGAACTGGATGATTTCAATGATTCGCTTGAGCCAACGTTTGAACTGGTCATCGATCAACAGATAAATGGAGAATTGCCTGCCCTCAGTGCCGACTTCAGCCATGTGTCCACGCTGGAGCTGCAAGGTGTCGATGGCGAAACGCGCATCGGGCGTTTCCTGGATGCTTTCCCCAACCTGAAAACCCTTCGCTTGCGCGAATACGATCTAGGCAACATTCCCGACGCCGTGTTCAAAATGGGTCGACTGCGCTCGCTGTCACTTGCCAGGTGCCGTATCAGTTTGTCAGTGGAATCGGCAAACGCGCTGGCCGGCATGGAGCACCTCGACTACCTCGATCTGGGCTACAACCCACTGGGGCATACACCTGATCTGAGGCAGATGCCGGATCTGGCGACCGTCCTGCTCAACGACACCGGCATTACCGAAGTACCGCCCGGACTACTTCAACTGGAGGAACTGGACTGGGCAGACCTGAGCATGAATGCCATCACCGAATTCCCCAGCGACCTGATGGAACTGCCAGTGGAAACGGCGGAAAACATCTCATTGCGAGGCAACCCGTTTTCTGAGGAAAGCCTGGGACGGCTGATCAACTATTACGAACGCACCCGCGTGGACTTTGGGGTGGAAGAGGTGATCAACCGGGGTGAAATGGACATTTCGACGTCTGAAGGGTCCGAAGTCGAGGCTTGATTCGGCGACTGTCTTGCGGCGTGGGTTGCTCGATCACCCACGCTCGGACGGCACCGACGACAACTCGAACGGGCTGCTGCTGCGCCGCTGGTTGCGATCTTCCCGCGGCGTGGCGCCGAAGAAGTTTCGGTAGGCGCTGGAGAAATGCGGCCCCGAAGAGAAGCCACACGACAGGCCGATCTGGATGATCGACTTGCTGGTTTGCATCAACATCTGCCGGGCCTTGTTCAGGCGCAACTCCAGGTAATACTGGCTCGGCACACGGTTGAGGTATTGCTTGAAAATCCGCTCCAACTGCCGACGGGACACGCACACATGCTGGGCGATTTCGTCGGTGGTCAGCGGTTCTTCAATATTGGCTTCCATCAGCAACACGGCTTGCGTGAGCTTCGGATGGCTGGAACCGAGACGGTTCTGCAGCGGAATGCGTTGGCGCTCACCGCCCTCGCGGATGCGCTCGACCACCAGTTCTTCGGACACCGCACCCGCCAGTTCGGCGCCGTGATCACGGGCCAGCACGGCCAGCAGCAAGTCGAGTACCGACAGGCCACCGCACGCGGTCAGGCGATCGCGATCCCAGTCGAACAGATGACTGGTGGCGATGACTTTCGGGAAACGTTCGGTGAAATCGTCCTGCCAGCGCCAATGCACGGCCGCGCGATAACCGTCGAGCAAACCCAGTTGAGCCAACGGATAAACACCGGCAGACAAACCACCGATCACGCAGCCAGCACGCACCAATTGTTTCAACGAACTACTGAGCGCCGGCGCGAGTGAGGTCGGTGGCTCATCGGCGAGCAGGAATAGTTTCTGGAAGTTTTCGAGCTTGCCGGCCCATGGCTCACCCGGCAATTGCCAGGCGCCTTCGGTCGGTGGTTCGGCCTGCAAAAACGACAGTTCGTAGACAACGTCCGGATGCACACGCTGGGCAACACGCAAGGCCTCCTCAGCCAGCGCAAGCGTCAGTGCTTTAGTGCTGGGCCAAATCAGGAAACCAATTCGATGGGCAGTCATGGCGGGCAATCCGAAACGAAAACAGTGTTAGAAGCCGAAAGCGGCTGCAACCAAATTAGACCATCTGGCGCGCGGTGCGCAGCATGACCTAATTTGGTGCGTAACGGGAGCGATTACTTCAGGCTGCCCGAGAGGAATTGTTGCAAGCGTTCGGACTGTGGATTGACCAGCACCTCACGCGGGTTGCCACTTTCTTCGACGACACCTTTGTGCAGGAACACCAGCTGGTTCGACACTTCACGGGCGAAGCCCATTTCGTGCGTCACCACCACCATGGTCCGGCCTTCGAGGGCCAGGGCCTGCATGACTTTCAGCACGTCGCCGACCAGTTCCGGGTCGAGCGCCGAGGTCGGTTCGTCGAACAGCATCACCTCGGGCTCCATCGCCAGCGCCCGGGCAATCGCCACGCGCTGCTGCTCGCCGCCGGACATGTGGCCCGGATAAGCATCCTTGCGATGCGCCACGCCGACCTTGTTCAGGTAGTGCTCGGCCTTCTCGCGGGCTTCGGCCTTGGACATGCCAAGCACGTGCACCGGCGCTTCCATGATGTTTTCCAGCGCGGTCATGTGCGACCACAGATTGAAATGCTGGAACACCATCGACAGGCGCGAACGCATGCGTTGCAGCTGTTTCGGGTCGGCCGCCTTCAGCGCGCCGTCCTTGTTGGCGACCAGTTTCAGCTCTTCGTTGTTGAGCAGAATCTTGCCCGCGTGCGGCTGCTCGAGCAGGTTGATGCAACGCAGGAACGTACTTTTGCCGGAGCCACTGGAGCCGATGATGCTGATCACATCGCCAGCCGCCGCTTTCAGGGACACGCCCTTGAGCACTTCGTGACTGCCATAGCGTTTATGCAGGTCTTGGACTTCAAGTTTGTACATGCGGTCGGTTCTCACAAAAACAGTCAGTCGTTGAGCAAGCGCCCGTGACGCAGCGCTTCGCGCCCCGCCACCTTGGCCAGCCAGAAACCGGGTTGGGCATAACGCAGCCGTTCAATGGCAAACAGCACCCCGGACGTACCAGCACACACCGTGCTGACCCGATCCGATAACGGATCGATCACTTCGAAAATCTCGTCACCGGCTTCGACCCACTCGCCGGGCTTGCGCAAAAAGCTGATCACGCCAGGGTGCGGCGCGAACAGCAATTCGGTGCCTTCGAACGGCATGCCTTCGCACGCGTCCTGCGCAGGTTTTGGCCATTCGCCGCTGATCAAACCCTGCTCGGCGAGGAATGCGAGAATGCCTTCGGCATAAGCCTCAGCCTCAGGGCGACCGGTATCAGACTGACCACCCAGCTCAATGGTAGTCGCCAGGCAAGCCAGTGGAATCTGTGCATCCGGGAACAGACGCGACAGGCGCAGCCAAGGCAATGAACAGGCTTCATCAAAGGAGCTGCCGCCGGAATCTTCCGCCAGCAGACCCACTTTCACATTCAGGTGCGCGGCGAGCGAACGCCATTGCGGCCAGTGTTGCGGCAAGGTGTACATGTGCAGCGCCGCTTCGCAATCGCAGTGCAGATCCAGCACGACATCGGCGGTGCAGGCATGGCTGAGCAAAATGCGCTGCATGCCTTGCAACTGACTCGCGGCCGGTGGCAATGCGGCCAGCGCATCGCTCATGGCCTGACGGATCAAGCGAATGTTGGTGTGCGGATCATCGCCCAGATGCCCTTCCAGCGCAGCGGCCACCGGCTCGCTCAGCTCGACGAAATCCCGGTTGAAATTCTTGCCGCTGCCCGCTTCGAAACGCCCTTGATGACTGCCTTGCAGCAGTTGACCGAGGCCCAGTGGATTGGCCACCGGCACCAATTCGATCACACCGTTGAGCAAGCCTTGGGCTTCGAGCTCGGTCAGGCGCTTTTTCAGCTCCCAGGCCGTGCGCATCCCCGGCAATTCATCGGCGTGCAGGCTGGCCTGGATGTAAGCCTTGCGCTCGCCACCGCCGAAGCGGAACACCGAAATCTGGCGCTCGCTGCCCAGGTGGCTCCACGGCAATGCATGATCGATGCGTTCCATATCAGTGCTTCCGCGGGGCCAGATAGCCCAGCCAGCGGCGCTCGGCCAGTTTGAACAGGCGCACCAGAATGAAGGTCAGGCACAGGTAGAACACACCCGCCGTGATGTAGGCTTCGAACGGCAAGTAGAACTGAGCGTTGACCGTGCGCGCGGCGCCGGTGATGTCGATCAGGGTCACGATGGACGCCAGACTGGTGGTCTGCAGCATCATGATCACTTCGTTGCTGTACTGCGGCAGCGCCCGGCGCAGGGCCGACGGCAGCAGGATGCGCTTGTACATTTTGTAGCGCGACATGCCCATCGCCTTGGCGGCTTCGATCTCACCGTTCGGCGTGGCCCGCAGGCTGCCGGCGATGATTTCAGCGGTGTAGGCGCTGGTGTTGATCGCGAAGGCCAGGCACGCACAGAACGTGGCGCTGGACAGCCACGGCCAGAGGAAGCTTTCACGTACGGCTTCGAATTGCGCCAGACCGTAGTAGATCAAAAACAGCTGCACCAGCATCGGCGTGCCGCGGATCACGTAGGTGTAGAGCCAGGCGCTCATGTTGACGACCGCGTTCTTCGAGACGCGCATCAAGCCCAGCGGCAAGGCGCACAGCAGGCCGAACAACAGCGACAGCGCGAGCAATTTGAGGGTAGTCACCAGGCCGCCGAAGTACAGCGGCAAGGCCTCCCAAATGACGTTGTAGTCGAAGATCATAGATCAGCCGCCCTTACGCCTACCGAGTAGCGCTTCTCAAGGTGACGCAATGCCAGCAACGAGACACTGGTGATCACCAGGTACATCGCCGCCACTGCGAGGAAGAAGGTGAAAGGCTCGCGGGTAGCATCTGCCGCCTGCTTGGCCTTGAACATCATGTCTTGCAGACCCACCACCGAAATCAGCGCGGTGGCCTTGGTCAGTACCAGCCAGTTGTTGGTAAAGCCCGGAATCGCCAGGCGAATCATCTGCGGCACCAACACCCGGAAGAACACCTGAAAACTGCTCATGCCGTACGCCATGCCGGCTTCTGCCTGACCTTTAGGGATCGCCATGAAAGCGCCACGGAAGGTTTCCGACAGGTACGCACCGAAGATGAAGCCCAAGGTGCCGATACCGGCGGCCAACGGGTTCAGGTCGATGTAGTCGTCAAAACCGAGCATCGGTGCGACACGGTTGAGCAGGTCCTGACCGCCGTAAAAAATCAGCAGGATCAGCACCAGGTCGGGAATACCGCGGATCACCGTGGAATACAGGTCGCCCAGCCAGGCCAGCCAGCGAATCGGGGACAGACGCAGCGCAACGCCGATCAGACCCAGAACAATGGCCAAGACCATGGACGACAAGGCGAGCTGAAGCGTCAGCCATGCGCCATCGAGGATGACAGCCCCGTAGCCTTTCAACATGATTCAGGTCCTCGAAAGTTGGGATGAAAAAATGGCGCAAACCTCAGAGATCCTGTTGCTTGCGCCATTTCGGACTTGTCACCGGGACGTATTACTTGCCGTAGATATCGAAGGCGAAGTACTTGTCCTGGATTTGCTTGTACTTGCCGTTCTCGCGAATGGCAGTGATCGCGGTGTTGATCTTGTCTTTCAGCGCGTCACCCTTGCGAACCGCGATACCCACGCCGTCGCCGAAGTATTTGACGTCGGTGAAGGCCGGGCCAACGAAGGCGAAACCTTTGCCGGCGTCGGTCTTCAGGAAACCGTCATCCAGCAGCGTAGCGTCTGCCACGGTGCCGTCGAGGCGGCCGGCAGCGACGTCGAGGTAGATTTCGTTCTGCGAACCGTAAGGCTTGATCTCGGCACCCAGCGGGGCCAGGACTTCACGGGCGAAACGCTCGTGGATCGAACCACGTTGTACGCCGATGTTCTTGCCCTTGAGCTCAGCCAGGCTGTCGCTGACGGGAGTACCAGCCTTCATGACCAGGCGAGCCGGGGTGTTGTAGTACTTGTTGGTGAAGTCCACGGACTTCTTGCGGTCTTCAGTGATCGACATGGACGACAGGATCGCGTCGATCTTGCGCACCTTGAGTGCCGGAATCAGACCGTCGAACTCTTGCTCGACCCATACGCACTTGACCTTCATCTCTTCGCACAGAGCGTTGCCGATGTCGTAGTCGAAACCAACGATGCTGCCGTCCGGCGCTTTGGAAGCGAACGGAGGGTAAGCCGCCTCGATACCAATTTTCAGAGGCTTTTCATCGGCGAAAGTCGGCAGGGACAGCACGGACAGTGCCAGGGCGCCAAGCAGCACGAGTTTCTTCATCTTGGGACTCCATCGGTAAAGGGCTAAAACGGCAGAGTGAGCGACAGCCCAATATGCGAATGAGTGGAACCGCAAAGCGGTGCTGCGTCGTAGGAATCGCGCGCTTTTTTCAACGCGAGCAACAACGAGCGAGTGATCGGCATTCTAACGACAGGCCCGAAGCCGATATTTCTTCAATGCGACAACTAATTACAGAAGCACCGAGATAGCCGCTTGGGCGCGTTGACAGCCTTGCAAATTCATGCAAGAGCAAAAGACAGTGAACCGATCTATGCTGCAAATTGCGGGCCTATTATTGGCAAACCCTTCTAATCCGGCAAGCACAGCGTTGTGTCTTATTTTTTATGGGGGATGGAGAGGCCCGATGATGGGGCTTCGCGTTTCCCAATGCCCCGGATCGGCGCGGGCGGTTACACATTCAGTTACTTGAAAGGTGATGGGTAACAGTGGGAATGAGCCTACAGACGAAGTCGATAATTATTGGCTCTCCATTGATCGTTCCCACGCTCCGCGTGGGAATGCATCCCGTGACGCTCTGCGTCACAGCGCTCACGGCGGACGCAGAGCGTCTACGGCGGCATTCCCACGCAGAGCGTGGGAACGATCAGTACGAAAAAAAGCCCCGCCAGGCGCAATGCCGGGCGGGGCTTCGATGACTCAGGAACGGCGGGTTAAGCGACGTTCATGGTCTTGTGCGTATCAATCAAATGCTGCACCACACCCGGATCCGCCAGGGTGGAGATATCCCCCAACCCATCGTATTCAGCCGTAGCAATCTTGCGCAGGATCCGGCGCATGATTTTGCCCGAACGGGTTTTCGGCAGACCCGGTGCCCACTGAATCACATCCGGCGAGGCAATTGGACCGATCTCTTTGCGTACCCAGTTTTTCAGTTCCAGACGCAGTTGCTCGCTCGGCTCTTCGCCACCGATCAGAGTGACGTAGACATAAATGCCCTGCCCTTTGATGTCGTGCGGCACACCGACCACGGCCGCTTCGGCGACTTTCGGGTGGGCGACCATCGCGCTTTCGATCTCCGCGGTGCCCATGCGGTGACCGGACACGTTGAGCACGTCATCCACGCGACCGGTAATCCAGTAGTAACCGTCTTCGTCACGACGCGCACCGTCGCCGGTGAAGTACATGCCGCGGAAGGTCTTGAAGTAGGTATCGACGAAGCGGTCATGGTCGCCATACAGCGTGCGCGCCTGGCCTGGCCACGAATCGAGAATCACCAGGTTGCCCTCGGCAACGCCTTCGAGAATGTTGCCCAGGTTGTCCACCAGTGCCGGCACCACGCCGAAGAACGGACGTGCAGCAGAACCCGGTTTGAGGCCGTGAGCGCCCGGCAGCGGGCTCATCATGTTGCCACCGGTTTCGGTCTGCCACCAGGTATCGACGATCGGGCAACGGGACTGACCGACATTCTTGTAGTACCAATCCCACGCTTCCGGGTTGATCGGCTCACCGACCGAACCCAGCAGACGCAGGCTGCTGCCATCAGCGCCTTCAACGGCAGCCTTGCCCGACGCCATCATCGCGCGGATCGCGGTCGGCGCGGTGTAGAGGATGTTGACCTTGTGCTTGTCGACGATCTTCGCCACCCGAGTGATGTCCGGATAGTTCGGCACGCCTTCGAACAGCACCGTGGTCGCGCCGTTGGCCAGCGGGCCGTAGACGATGTACGTGTGGCCGGTGACCCAACCGACGTCGGCGGTGCACCAGTAGATTTCGCCCGGGCGGTAGTCGAACACGCGCTCGTGGGTCATGGCCGCATACAACAAGTAACCGCCGGTGGTGTGCTGCACGCCCTTCGGCTTGCCGGTGGAACCGGAGGTGTAAAGGATGAACAGCGCTTCTTCAGCGCCCATCTCTTTCGGCGCGCAGACACTGCCCGCCACTTTCATCAGGTCTTCGTACCAGATGTCGCGATGCTGGTTCCACTTGATGTCGCCACCGGTGCGCTTGCACACAATGACCTTCTGAATGCTGCTGGTTTCCGGGTTGGTCAGCGCGTCGTCGACGTTGGTCTTGAGCGGGATCTTCTTGCCGGCACGAATACCTTCGTCGGCGGTGATCACCACTTTGGATTTGCAGTCGATGATCCGGCCGGCCAGGGCTTCCGGCGAGAAACCACCGAACACCACCGAGTGAATCGCGCCGATCCGGGTACACGCCAGCATGGCGACCACGGCTTCGGGGATCATCGGCATATAGATAGTCACCACGTCGCCGCGGTGCACATCCTGGCCGCGCAGGGCGTTGGCGAACTTGCAGACTTCTTCGTGCAGCTCGCGGTAAGTGATGTTGCGGCTTTCGGCCGGGTCATCCCCTTCCCAAATAATCGCGATTTGATCGCCGCGCTCGGCCAGATGACGGTCGAGGCAGTTGTAGGAAACGTTCAGGGTACCGTCGGCGAACCATTTGATGTCGACATGGTGATCATCGAAGGAGGTCTGTTTCACCGTGGTGAAAGGCTTGATCCAGTCGAGGCGTTTGGCTTGCTCGCGCCAGAAGCCGTCCGGGTTGACGACGGACTGCTGGTACATGGCCTTGTAGGTCGCCTCATCAGTCAACGTGTTGGCCGCAACCTCGGGACGAACGGGATACAGAGAAGCCGCACTCATCTTTCTTACCTCGGTGGAATAGTTGTTTTTGTATGACCCAGTTGTAGCCGGACCGGGCCTATAGAACCATTCGACGATGGTAGTAACAAGCCCCTACAAAATATCGTGATAAGCCCAAAACAAGTCTGGAACGCACGTCCCGAACAAAACGCAACCCCTGTAGGAGCGAGGCTTGCCCGCGAAGAACGATAACGCGGTCCACCTGAAAAAACCGCATCGTCAAGATCGCCAGCAAGCCAGCTCCTACAACGTTATTCGTTGATTGTTACGAAATCTGTCAAAGGTGTTTATCAAAAGCACGCCTATATGAATGCAACCCCCCCGCCTAAAATCAGCCTCGCCAACAAGGCAACGTGATTAACCAAGTTGCAGCCCCCACGAAGGCAGTTAATCCAAAACCTAGTACTTAAGTTCCACACGCAACCCCAAAAAGGTTGCGTGACCCCACTCGACCTCTAAAAGGTAAATTTGAAATGAAAGCTTTATTAGTTCTGGCCCTCAGCAGCCTGTGCGCAACCGCCATGGCAGACGAGGTCCCGACTGATGTCGCGCAGCAGCAACCCGCCATTGAGGAATACACTTACTCCACTCACCTGGACATCGCCAAAGTTATCTCCATGAGCGAAATCCCGAACGTCTGCGAAGTTGTTCCGGCGAAAATGGAATACGACGACTCCAAAGGCCAACGCCACATTCTGCGTTACAGCGTCATGGGTAACGGCTGCTCTAACGGCTGATCACCCGCTCTCCCCTTAACGGTTCGACCCACCCGCCTCGCTCTTTAAGGCAGATGAAGCGCCGAACCGTATAGATCGTTTTTTACGATTGTTTTTAGCGTTTATCTGCGCTTTTTAATCGAATTATCTGGCGTAGTATCAATTCCATACCCAAGGCACAAAACGCCAACGAACCTGGAGCCACTACCATGAAAACCAAACTGATCCTCGCCCTGACCCTCTCTGTCCTGGCCGCTAACACCTTCGCCGCTGACGGTTACGACCGCACTGGCTCGGCTACTTACACCACGCAAGCGGCTGTCGCTTCTGACGGTTACGACCATACAGGCTCGGCGTCCTTCGCTTCCGATGGCTCCGATCACACGGGCGCTGCCAAACTTGCTTCCGATGGTTTTGATCGCACTGGCGCCGCCAAAGTCGCCGCTGACGGCTTCGATCACACCGGCGCTGCCAAGGTCGCTGCGGATGGTGCAGACCACGTGGGTGCAGCCCGCCTCAGCTGATCATTGAGCGTGACTTTACAGCCCGATTACGGTCGGGCTTAGTTGTGTCTGGGGGCATCGAAAAGTGACTCAAAACACAACATGTAGTGAAAAACGTGGTTTTTTGGCTGTTTTTTGAACAAAAAAATGGCTAGCCAAAATTTATGAAAAAAAATCTTCACTCGCGACATCCAGCCAAAGCCCTGTAAACCCTCGCTCCGACCGAAAAACCCTCCTTCTCGACCGCACCATGCGCGGATTCGCCCCACCACGGCCGCAAAAATTTCCTTATAATGCCGCCTTAAACGGGCCTGCAATATTCCCTTACAGGGATAACAGCCAGTCTGAAGCCCACGCCGAAGTCTTCACCGATTTCTGCGCCGTCAGAGGCTCTCGGAACCCCGTACAAAATTATGTTTATTTGCCTGCGTGTACCGCTGCAAAAAACGCTATCCAATGCGGCCAGTACGGTCGTGTGAAAAACCAACCTATCAGTTTTCACACGGGCATCTGGCCCTCACGCAGGAGACGACACGTCATGCTGAGCTGGGACGAATTCGACAAAGAAGACAGCGGCGAAACCGTGGTGAAAGGCGCCAACGCCGGCCACGCAACTGAAGCCAACATGGACCGCCTCGACACCGCTGGTGGTGTTGCTGCGCAAGAAGCCCGCGCTGTAACCGCGTCCGACTCCGCCGCCATCGCCCGTGCCAAAGCTGCCCTGGACAACCTCGACATCGCCGAAGGCCTCGCCGAACTCGAAGGCGCTTCCGCCCGTGTGGCGGTCGACGAAAAGCGCATGATCAACTGCCGCGCCGACCTCAACCAGCTCGTCCCGTTCAAGTACGACTGGGCCTGGCAGAAGTACCTGGACGGCTGCGCAAACCACTGGATGCCGCAAGAAGTCAACATGACCGCCGACATCGCCCTCTGGAAAGACCCGGAAGGCCTGACCGACGACGAGCGCCGCATCGTCATGCGCAACCTCGGCTTCTTCTCCACCGCCGACTCCCTGGTTGCCAACAACCTGGTGCTGGCCGTGTACCGCCTGATCACCAACCCGGAATGCCGGCAGTACATCCTGCGCCAGGCGTTCGAAGAGGCGATCCACACCCACGCCTACCAGTACTGCATCGAATCGTTGGCCATGGATGAAGGCGAGATCTTCAACATGTACCACGAGATCCCATCGGTCGCGAAAAAAGCCACCTGGGGCCTGAAATACACCCGCTCGATCTCCGATCCGAAGTTCGAAACCGGCACCGTCGAAACCGACAAAGAACTGCTGCGCAACCTGATCGCCTACTACTGCGTCCTGGAAGGCATCTTCTTCTACTGCGGCTTCACCCAGATCCTCTCCATGGGCCGCCGCAACAAAATGACCGGCGTCGCCGAGCAGTTCCAATACATCCTGCGCGACGAATCCATGCACCTGAACTTCGGCATCGACGTGATCAACCAGATCAAAATCGAAAACCCACACTTGTGGGATGCTGAAATGAAGGAGGAAGCGAGCCAGATGATTCTGCAGGGGACTCAGCTGGAGATTGAATACGCGCGTGACACCATGCCTCGCGGCGTGCTGGGCATGAACGCGGCGATGATGGAGGACTACCTGAAGTTCATCGCTAACCGTCGGTTGTCGCAGATTGGTTTGAAGGAAGAGTATCCGGGGACTACGAACCCGTTCCCTTGGATGAGCGAGATCATGGACTTGAAGAAAGAGAAGAATTTCTTTGAGACGCGGGTTATTGAGTATCAGACTGGTGGGGCGTTGAGCTGGGATTAAATACTACTAATTAAACGAAAAAGCCACCCGTGGAGTCGCATCAAAAGCTGAAACCGTCTCATTAAAAAATGAAATGGCGCGCCAAGATGAGGCCTCTGCCACGTCAGAAATGGAAGGCAGAGGTCAGTTATAAACACCGCTCAACTGGATGCTTCAACCAGACAATTTCTTCAACACAGGGTGACCGTGTATGAAGCTGGTGGGCAGGGTGGCCAAAAAAAACACAGCCCCGCGCTCAAAGTCACTAAGCCGTGAAAGTTTTTCATTCACCGCGAATTGAACGCACCAAAACAATGCAAAAATAAATGAAAGCCCAAGCAAAAGCTTGGGCTTTCATTTAGCCGTGGAAGCTCCAACTGTCCGAAGTAGATTTATGGGTACGCGCAGCCCGCGCGGATGAAGGATCAACAGCACAAAGGGGCCCGATAAATCTATGAGCATGAACGAAGCGGATACCCGTTACCATCTGATTGACCCTGTGCTGCGCGACAAAGGTTACGTCAGCCGTGAACGCATCACGCTCGAAACCATCCTTACCCCAGCCCCGGTCGAACCCAGTGGTGCAAAAGGCCGTCGCCGCAAGGGTCCAGGGCGCACGGACTATCTGCTCTGCGTGCAGGTGGGCGAGATGCCCAAAGCGCTGCCCGTCGCCGTGCTTGAAGCCAAGAAAGAAGGTGAAGACCCGCTCAAAGGCATGCAGCAAGCGAAAGGTTATGCTGATTGCGAACGCTTCGATGTGAAGTACGTTTTCGCCACCAATGGTCACCGCTATGGCGAGTTCGACTGCGTCTCCAGCTTGCAAGGCGGCCCTTTCCAGTTTGTCGACTTCCCACCGCACGCTGACCTGACCGCACGTTACGCCAAAGACACGGGTATCAACATGGCCCGGCCCGAGGCCGCTATGCTGTTCCAGGCTGACAGCCCAGCATGGGCGCTCTCCCGCTACTACCAGGATGCGGCAATCCGCGCAGCCTTTGAAAAGATCCTGATTGATCAACAGGCTGGAACGCCTCCACGCGTGCTCCTAACGCTAGCCACCGGTGCTGGCAAAACCATCATCGCCACCAACCTGTTGTGGCGCATGAGCCAGGCGGGGCAATTGCCAAAACCTGCGCTGTTCCTGTGCGACCGAGATGAATTGCGCACACAGGCATACGCCAAACTTAAAGCCGCTTTTGGCGACAACGCCCGTGTAGTCAGCACCGAGCGTGGCGGCAATAGTGCGAAAAATGCCCGCATCCACATCGCCACCTACCAGACACTTGGCCTAGATGATGATGACAGCTTTGCCAGCTTTCTGTCCGAGCACTACGGCGAAGATGCGTTTAGCGTCATCATCATCGACGAGTGTCACCGCTCAGCCTGGGGGCGCTGGTCCGAGGTTTTGAAACGCAACCCCAACGCCATTCACATCGGCCTGACCGCCACACCACGCAAACTGGAAGAATCCAAACACGCCAGTGCTGACGATCAGGAGATCACCGCCAACAACCGCAAGTACTTTGGCGAACCAGTGTACGAATACACGCTGTTTCAAGCACAGGAAGACGGTTACCTCGCCGCCTGTGAAATCGTCAAACGCAAGGCCAGCATCGATAACGCCACCTTCACCAAAGAAGACATCCTCAAAGCAGGCGCCAAGGACATCAAAACTGGCCTGCCGCTGACTGCCGAAGACCTGACCAAGAGCGAATACACCGGCAAAGACTTCGACAACGAACTGTTCATCGAGCTGCGCACGCCCAAGATGTGCCAAGACCTGTTCAAGCTCTTGTGCGAAAACGGCGGGCCGGAACAGAAGGTCATCATCTTCTGCACCCGTGAAATCCACGCCGACCGAGTGGCCCAGCACATGAACAATCTGTATGTGCGCTGGTGCAAGGAACAAGGGCAGACGCCGAAGGATCATTACGCATTCAAATGCATGGGCGGCGCCAACAACGGTTCGGACATGATCGAACCCATGCGCGGCTCCGGCGAACGCGCTTTCATCGCCTGCACGGTAGACCTGCTCGAAGCGGGCGTGGACATCGAACGCCTGAATGCTGTGGTGTTCTTTCGCTACCTGCAATCACCGATCAAGTTTTACCAGATGATCGGGCGCGGCACGCGTATCCACGAAGAAACGCAGAAATACAAGTTCTGGCTTTACGACTACACCGACGTTACCAGCCTGTTTGGCACCGACTTCATCACCAAACCGCCGCGTCCAGGCGGTGGTGGCAAGGGTGGTGGGGATGATGGAAGTGATACGGGTAGCGGCTACGATGATGGCCCAGCCGTTGCCGAGATTGGCGGGCAATCCGTCATTATCAACGCACAGGGACACTTTATCTTCAGTCGCCGCGATGGCCGCGATACGCCGATACCGGTGGATGAATACCGCCGCGAAGTGATCCTGCGCGTGGTGAGCGAGGCGCATAACCTCGATGACTTCCGCGCCCTGTGGATTGAAGCGCAAAAGCGCCGCCAACTGATAGACCACCTGCTGGGCGACAATTTCAGCCCGGAAGTGATTCGAGAAAAAGACCAGATGAACGATTTTGACCTGTACGACTTCTTCGGCCACCACGGTTATCACGCTCGCGCCCTAAAGCGCCCTGAGCGTGGCGAACTGTTCGTCTGTAATAATGATGCCTGGTTCAACGCCATGGATAGAAAAACCGCCATCGTGATCAAAGGCCTCGGCCACCAGTTCGCCCAAGGTGGCACCGATGCGTTGGAAAGTCAGAACCTGTGGGAAGTGCCCGAGATCAAGCTGGCAGGTGGCTTAAATGCTTTGCGTGGCTTGGGCGCGCCTGCGCAGGTGATGCGCGAGGCTAAGGCGAGGTTGTTCGGAGTATGAGCGAGACAAAATTAGCAGACGTCGCCCACGTAATAATGGGGCAATCGCCTGATGGCACTACATATAACAAGAATAGAGTAGGTTTTCCGTTACTAAATGGCCCAGCTGAGTTCGGTGCAACCACCCCCGTCGCTGTTCAATGGACTACGGCGCCATCCAAAATCGCGGTACGGGGAGATATCCTCTTTTGTGTGCGAGGCAATACGCTCGGGCGACAAAATATCGCCGATCAGGAATATGTCATCGGACGTGGCTTAGCGGCAATTCGAGCGCGCAAAGACAAAGCTGATACAGACTACATTGGTCTTTGGTTAAGGCACAAGGCAGATGCCTTGTTAGCGGCTGGCAATGGATCAACATTTCCAAGCGTGTCAGGTGAGTTTCTTGAGGCGCAACCATTTCCAGAAGCTAATGAACGAGAGCAACGCCAGATAGCCGTTCGCCTGAAAGCCCAACTGGCCGAAGTGGAAACCGCCCGGCAGACGGCGCAGACCCAGTTGCGAGAAGCTGCTGCACTCAAAAAGCGAGCATTGGAATCCTTGTTTTCGAGCTTCCCGAATTGGGCGCCCATTGGTGATGCTGCAAAGCTGCAATCCGGCTACGCTTTCAAAAGCGACAACTTCAAAACGAGCGGTGTGCATCTTTTGCGCAACGCAAACATTCTTCCGGGCAAGGTGTATTGGGATGATGCTGTCTTCTTGAGTCAAAGCGATGCAGTGATGTACCCAAGCTATGCGCTGAGCAAGGGCGACGTGCTAATTAGCTTGGATCGTCCCATTATTTCGAGCGGCATCAAGATCGCGCGGGTGGGCGCAGATGATCTGCCCGCACTGTTGGTTCAACGAGTCGGCAGGTTTCTCCTTGATCCGCAGAAGCTCGACGCCGACTATTTGTACGCCTATCTCCAGACCGACCTTTTCATATCCAAAATCTCAGGCCACGATCAAAGCCTTGGTGTTCCTCATATATCGCCATCGCAAGTAGAGGCGATCGAAATACCGTTACCCGAGATATCTATCCAGAGGAAACTTTCGAAGCAATTGAACGACGTGATGAGTACTTGGCAGGTTGCGGTAGCCGCCCTGCAATCACAATTAAATGACCTTTCGAAATTGCCTAAGGCAATACTCGCGCAAGCCTTTGAGGTGTAAGCATGGCCAGAAAAAACACAACTGAGAAACAACCCAAGGCCATTGCCTCCACCCAGTCGCTTTCCAGCTTCGTCAAAAGCATCTGCGATGTGATGCGCCGCTCCAACTGCGCTAGCGCCTTGCAATATGTACCGGAACTGACCTGGATTCTGTTTCTACGCATTCTCGATACGCAGGAAGCCAAGGAGCGCGAAGAGGCCGAGGTCTTGGGCAAGAAATTCTCGCCCGCGCTGCACAGCCCTTACCGTTGGCAAGACTGGGCTGCGCCCTATTCCGAGAAACCCGGCCACCCAAAAACGGCTGAGGGCTGGCTCTTCGGTTGGAAGCGACAGGAGTTATTTGCGGCGGGTGACGGCAAACTATTCGAGTTTATCAACAAGGAATTGCTGCCCCACCTACACAGTCTGGACATTGATATCCGTACAGGCTTGCCCAATCCAGCGGCGAGTCGCAAGCAGCGCATCATGGGCCGTACGATGACGGCGGTGGAAAAGGTGCGCGTGGATAGCGAAGCCAATCTGCGGGATATCCTCGACAAGGTTCACCAGATCAATGTCGACCATGTGGACGACCAGCACTTTTTCACCTTGTCGCAGGTGTATGAAGATTTGCTGCTAAAGATGGGTGAGAAAAATTCCGACGGCGGCCAGTTCTTCACTCCGCGCGAGGTGATCCGCGCCATGGTGCATACGGTCAATCCTCAACTCGGACAGACTGTATACGACCCCTGCTGTGGCACTGGCGGTTTTTTGGCCATTGCCTATGAGCACATCGCCCGGCAGTTGGGCCAAAGCGCCACCAGCACCGACATCGACACCCTCAAGCACGACACTTTCTTTGGTCGCGAAAAAGAGAATCTGGTGTTCCCGATTGCGTTAGCGAATTTGGTGCTGCACGGCATCGACCAGCCTAATCTGTGGCATGGCAACTCGCTGACCCGCCGTGCCACTTATGCGGCGTTGTTCGACCAAGCACCAAAGACCTTTGATGTGATCCTCACCAACCCGCCGTTTGGTGGCAAGGAAGGCAAGGATGCGCAGAAGAACTTTGCCTATGAAACCAGCGCCACACAGGTGCTGTTCGTACAGGACATTCTTGGCGAGCTAGCTGCCAAAGGCACTTGCGCTATTGTGCTGGACGAGGGTCTGCTGTTCCGCACCAATGAAAGCTCCTTCGTTGAAACCAAACGCAAGCTGGTAGATGAATGTGATTTATGGGCCATCGTCAGCCTGCCCGGTGGCGTTTTTTCTACCGCAGGCGCGGGCGTAAAAACCAATTTGCTATTCTTCACCAAGGGCAAGAAAACCGAAAAGACGTGGTACTACGACCTGTCTTACGTGAAGGTCGGCAAAAAAACGCCACTGACTTTGGCGCACTTTGGCTTTGCCCCGGATGGTTCGGTGTTGGCCGATGCGCAATTGCCCGCCATCCTTACGGCCGACTGGCTGACCGATGAGGCTAACACAGGCAAGCCCTTCCCCAGCTATGCCCGCATGTTGGTGCAGCGTGGCAAGCCGGAAGGCGCAAGCCGCTATTCCTGGACAGTGGATTTCGCCGCCCGCCGCGCTAAGGCGCGGGCCGAAATGCAGCCGCTGCTGGATGACGCTGCGCAAATCAAAGCCACAGTTGTGGATTTGAAAGAACAGCTCAAACGCTTGAAAAAAGACAAAGCCAGCGACGCTGAACTGCTGGCACTGACCACAGAGATTCAGGAAAAAGAAAAAACTGCACGAGACCTAGAAACAAAAGCTGCTGATATTGATGCCGCCGTGTTCGACTTAAAGGCTGTCAATCCGACCGCCGTAGTCGATGTGGACACCCGCACACCACGGCAAATCATCAGCAATATCGAGGAGCAAGGGCGAGTCATCAGTAATGCCCTGAATAGGCTTGCCGCACTGATGACAGTGACTGACTGAGCAACCGTTGAAATTAGATATGGCCCCTTCTAGCGAAGGGGCCATGTCAATTTCGGCTATCTGAATCTCATCAGTGCTCGGTCGGCAGACTAACTGAATATAGCCTTGGGCTTAGCCCTATCCCACTCCTTGCGAGCCTTGCTGTAGTCCGCCTTGATGCTATCAAACAGGGCTAGCTCGTTAGTCACCACTTCGAGGGTGAGCGGCACCTCGTGAAAATCTTCGGAGTGTGAATGTGCGTCGATGTAACGTGACAGTGCCGCCATCCGGTCATGTACACGTAATGCGATAGCATCATCGAAGAAAACCTGATTCAGCGTGAACGTAATGTTCTCTCGCCACCGGCGCACCACGTTGTTGAACAGTTTTTTCTGAATAAAATCTTCATAGGCCGTCCGCAAGCTACCACATGCCTTTTCCAACGCATCACGCTGCGGATCTCCGGTCAGCGTCCGCGCCACGTCGAAATGTTTCTTCGCGCGATCATGCGCGGCTCCTTCATAGTGTTCGTGCGGAAAAGCCAGCTGGTCGATGGCACCAGGCACATCGTCGTCGTCACGCCACACCGTGCGTCCCGCAAAGGCCACACCCTTGTCCTCAGCGGCGGTCGCCAAGTAGTTAGTGAACAGAATGTCGTGGGTGAAGACGATGACCTGCCGTCGCGCCGCTTCGTCCACAAGACGTTGAGCGATCAACTCCTTGCGCACGTGATCCATGGACGTAACCGGATCATCAAAAATGACGCCGGAGCAGGCACCATTGAGTTCGATCTCTGTTAGGAAGTCCGCCAGAGCTGCCGCAGTCTGTTCACCCTCACTCAGCACACGGGAAGGATCAACACCGGCCGTTCCAGCAGTGCTAATTTCGATCTTCCGATCCGTATTGCCTGCATCGCCAGCGAAGCGAAATTGCACGGGCAAAGCTAGTTGCAGCGCCGTGCAGTTCTCCATAAAGCGAGCAATGAAGCCTTTCGCAACCAATTCAGTCACAAGAGCTTTCTGTTTGCTTGTGACCTCACGCTGAATGCCCGAGAAGCCACGAAGACATTGATTCGCCTTCTCCACCCATTTCATATCTTCGACTGCGGCGGCAATATCGTCGTATTGACTAGCAAGCCAATGCCGGTCGTTCAGAAGCTGCTGCTCCAACAGCAGCGCATCGATCAGTGCCTTGGGGTCACTGAGCCGCAGTTTTTCATTGTCTTGCCGCAAGCGCTCGACCAAAGCGGTGATACGCGCTGAAACGGTGTCATATTCCAGTAGGGAAAAAACCGGACTGGAGACATTCGCAACCGCCTGGGTCAAGGTCTCGATGACGAGCCGATAACCTTCCACATAGTTCGTGACGTCAGCTTCCAGCGCGGCATCGAGTTCTTGCAGCGTACGGCGCGCGGCGCTTTCCTGAGCGAAGAAAGCCACGTTCACCTTACTCAAGGTGACACCATAGTTGGTCATTGTCTTATGGGAGTCAGCCAGCTGTGTCTCAACGTCGCTGGTAGCCATCTGACAAAACCGCGCCAAGCGATCTGCACTTTCTGCGTCGAGGACCTGATGGCACAACACGCAACGCGCACCATCAGACTTGGGCGGAAATGTGTCATCTGGGTAGGCTTCAGTGTTATAGGTAATCGCGGCAGACAGCAGGTCTCTCCATGCATGAGTGCCAACAGGCTGCACGGGCTCCTCGCCGAACTGGGCCGCAGATAATGCCGCTCCTTTTTCGATGAGCGCACCAATCTGTCTCGCCGCCTCGCCCACGCTGGTTACGGTCGCGGGCATGACGCCGGCGGCCAAAGCAGCAATAGACGTTTTGACACTGTTCAGATCGACGATGCGTTGCTCGTTCTTCTTGATGATGTCTTTTGGGTCGGTGGTCCTCAACTCGGTCAACTGCTGCTCAATAGCCTGGAGTCGGGTTGTTTCGGCATCGCCAAACACCGCAAGCTCCTTCAAGCGCACAAGGTTTGTCTGAGCGGTCAGCATTGCCAGTGCAGTCGCAACCTCAGACAAACTGTCTTGGATCGCAAACTTGTCCGCCACCGGCGTGCGCCGAGTGATTTGTTCACGTAGCTTGGTTTGTAACTTGCCGAACGCCGTCACCATCCGTGGGAAAACGTCGAAAAGATAGGGCATAACCTGAAATGCGTTTCGATCATCCAAATGCACACGTATGCAGGTTGAGTCGAAGACGGCGAAGCCGTCACGCAGCCGCTGGCAAGGCTCTTGGTGCACAAAGGCAACGCTCGCCCCGTCGTCGAAGGTAAACGTAGCTGTTGGCTTGGGCTGCTTGCTCTTCGCAAGTTTGACATCACCCAGGATGCTGGTCTCTTTTGATCGCGTGAAACACGCGGATTTCAACACGCGCGCATAACCGGACTTTCCGGCACCATTCGGCCCATAGACCACCGTGAGCTTGGGGCCGAAGCTCAACGTCTCGCCAGCCGCGAGCGCATTGACCCCCGATACAGAGGTCATCGCGGTAAGGGGGCTGAGCAGTGCCGCCGCGCCTCCCTGGTGCTGCGGCAAAACCATGTCCCAGCTCACCCGTACCGCATCTGATTCACCGAGTCCCTGATCGATCAGATACTCGCCGAAGACTTCCTCCAAGGATTCATCGGTCAAATCAACAGCTGCCACCAGTTTGCTGAGCAAGAAGTGCTGCCAATTTAGGAGCGTCTTACCCCATGCGGACAGTTCATCGAAAATATTGAAAGCCGATTCAGACATGGTGATTCCTTTCAATAAGACTGAGCCAAGTGAATGGTTTTTCCCGAATTGCGAGGTGCCGGCTCGGTTCAGATTTATGCTAGCCTGCAAGCGCTTTGGATATAGATCCAAAGGTGCATCACAAGCTGTCAAGCCCCAAGGCGGCATCCCAAGTGTAACAACCCAGGGTGACCAGCAATGCGGCCAGCAGCCCTCGGATACTTATCTTCATAGGTACTCCAAGTGTGACGCTGACACTATACGTCGATCCTAGCAATCGCGGCGAAATCGGAACTGGGTGACTGAGACCGATTGGACAATGTGAGGAACATTTGGGTTTATCCGGCCAGGCGGCTTGAGGATTGCCGCCATCCTAAGCCTGGCCGGTTGGCTCGAACAAGGATGTACGCTGATGCCAGAAAATTGGTACAAATCTCGGGGCTATCTGCACTTTGACCGCCCGATCAACCAGGTTGCGGCGCTAGATATAGTCTCAAGCCCTAAGACTGTCGCTAGGCATGCCTTTTACCCGTTCATTCGCTATGTCGCGCAAACACAGAAAGTGTTCTTCGACAAAAGCATTGGGAAGGTTGTCAAAAAAGACCCTAAGCAAAGGCCCATTTCCTACGCCGCACACGTCGACAGCCATATTTATTCGTACTACTGCGATCTGCTGAACCAGGCCTACGAGGACCGTCTGGCGAAGGTCCAGTGGGCCTCGGCAATCTTGGCGTTTAGAGCCCTTGGCAAAAGCAATATCGATTTTGCTCGCGATGCGTTTCTGGATATCGCGGCGCGAAAGTCCTGCTGCGTCATTGCCATCGACATCAAGGGCTTCTTCGACAACCTAGACCATACGCACCTGAAAAATGCCTGGCAGGCGCTACTAGGCACCAGCCGCTTGCCCGACGACCACTACGCGGTGTTCCGATCCCTCACCAAGTATTCGTTCGTCTACAGGGATCAAGTCTACGAGACGCTGGGGCTCTCAAAGAGCAACCCCAAGCATGGCCGCAAGCGAATTTGTGAGCCCCACGAGTTCCGGGCCAAGGTGCGTGATGGCGACCTGATCGAAACCAACAAAGACAAAAAGGGTATCCCCCAAGGCTCCCCCATCAGCGCCCTGTTGTCCAATGTGTACATGATGGGGTTCGATGAGCAGATTCACGCCTATGTCGAATCCTGCGGCGGCGCCTACTACCGGTATTGCGATGATGTGCTGTTGATTGTGCCGCTGGAGAAGGAGGCAGAGGCCAAGGCCCTAGTCGATCTACGCGTCAATACGATTGGCTTGGAGATCCAAGCCGCCAAAACGGAGACCTGCAAGTTCACACGCTCCGCCAAGGGTTTTAGATCCGACCGACCGCTGCAATACCTGGGCTTTATCTTCGATGGGGCCAACATTTACCTGCGTTCATCGTCTTTAGCCCGCTATCAGGACCGCGTAAACAGAGGCATCTGGCTGGCGGGAAAATGTATGGACAAGGTCAATGCCAAACGGATTGCCAGAGGACAGCTGCCCCGCTCGATGTTCCTGAAGAAGTTGTATAAGCAGTATTCCTATCTGGGCCGGAGAAACTTCATCTCCTATGGCTACCGAGCCGCCCGGATCATGAACTCTCCCTCGATCAAGAAGCAGCTCAAGCCGCACTGGAACAGGCTCCGCGAACGCATTTCTGATGTTCAAGGCGAATGACAGCCTGTTGAAGGACGCTGCGGAGGGCAGTTAATCCAACCAAGCGACGCTAGAACTCCACGCTCAACCCCCGGATGCCCACGCTCTCGCAAAACCGCCCCAACGCGGTCAGACTCGCCCACGTTCTAACCGGCTCCCGGCGTGAGCGCACCGGCAACCAAAATCTGCCCAGCCGGATACTCAGGCTCCAGCCCTCGCCACCCGGCCCACGTGTCGCTCTAAATTCCCGCGCCGCCCCACTCTCGATCAACGCCACCAGCGTGTCCTGCTCCACCGCTTTCTTCATTTTCTCGCCCCCCTGAGCACTCAGGCTAGTGGTCGACACGCGCCTCAACCAGCTGGATAGCTTCCGGCCGACCAGCGACCGGGGTCTTGGCCACCAGTCCCAGTTGGGACTCTCGCCAGACACGGGTGAAGTGATGGAGGCGATTGACCATAACGGCCAATTATGCGCAGCCGCGTGCACTGCCGGGGGCCACCTCAAGTGAACTCATTCGGCGCCTATCCAATCTGTTTATTGAGGTAGGGAAGGCAGCCATGTGTTTTGACATGCACGGTATGTAGGTAGACCTCTACCATTGATACCAGCTCGGGATCAGACACGGTTACCACCCCCAGAAAGGCATCACCTCCGAGGATACAAGCCGTTTGCTCAGGTGTATAAGCTCGCTCACTGAACCCATGCTTTGGAAAAGTTCGTCTTCCATCAAGCTCAACCTGCGGGGTTCTCACATGGTCCCATACTCGGTGATGCAGATTGTTTTTGGTCGCCTTGCCGATATAGATAATCTCGCCTTCCGGCGAGCCAAAAAAGTACACCCCGCTCTTGGAACCAACGCCATCACCGGCCGCGAGGAGGCCTAAGTTTAGTGGATCTAACCAGTCCCCTATGGCCGGTCTATTTTCGCCGAACGCAAAATTGACCGTGACATCTGAAAAGAGGCTAGGGAGGCTATGAATCAGGCTTTCTAGGGCGGCATAAGCTTGTTGAAAATTCAACGATTTCTCCAGGTGATCAGTCCAGGGCTGAGCGAAAGCGGCGTAACGATTCCGCGCCCATAAATGCCATTTTGCGAGACCACGCTCCAACCTGTTCCACAGAGAGCAACGCACAAAGAGAGGTCGGAATGCCTACCTCTCGGTCAGTTTCACGCCTACTCACATCACTCAAGCATTTAAAAACATCACCACTTCGATGGCTCGTAGCGGTGACACTGGGTAACCCATTTTTTCGTTGACCGAAGAGTGAAGGCCTGCAAACCGTTCGTCTTTTCGAAGCTCACTCAACTGGTCCAGATATTTCAAATAAGCCCCCGTATTATTCACTCTGTACTGATGAGCCGCATGGCCATGAATAAAGCGATAGATCTTCGAATCCCAAATGGCGAAAGCATCGGGATTAACAAAGTGCAGCAGCTTGGATGCCCCTACCACCGAATTGTTGACTAGCGCCGCCAGCTCGGACAATTCGCATTGATTCAAAACGCCATTGACACGCGCTTTGTTGAGTAAGTTGGCTCCTTGCTGCAATGTCCGTTCAGCCGTTGGGTACAGATCCAAGATGGTCGGCATCCAGCCGTACACGATGTGCGCTCCGCAGACAAAATCCCGCTCGGTTAAGGCCGACTCTGTCTGCAATTGCGCGAGAATATGCGGGTAAGATCGAATGTAGGACTTCTTACGGTCTACCTTCGTTTGAGGCTCCAACAGAAATATGTCCTGCATTGGTTTGGGCTCCTGATTAACGTGAGTCGTGTTTAGATAAAGTGGGCTTCGAAAGGTAAATCAACGGCGAGTCGCAAAAAAATCAACCGCGACACAAGTTGTCGTCAAACGGATTAGGCTAGGAGATCAACAAACAAGGAGCCTCACCTGATGAAAATCTATTCAGCTTTTATGCAGCGCGTGGTCGCCACCGCAGGCCCCCAGGCCAACTTCAGCATCACGGTGCAAGCCGTGACCTCAAAGATGGCCAAGATTACCGCCGAAGCCCAGTACCCTGGCTACAAATGCATCAACGCACCGACCCAAGTTCGCTGAGAGTACTTCTCGATGCAAAGCTGCGCCGCCCCGTTGGAGCGGCGCGCCGTCTGCCCTACATCCTGTCGCGCGTCATTGATCCACTCTTAACCACCTTACAAAGTGTATTCACCAGCGACATCTCCTCTGGTGTCTTGCAGCGGATGGCCGTCAAGGCTGGACTGGCTATCACACAGGCCAAGGTTTTGGCTCGACTGACCGCTACATTCAAGCGGTTTTTCGAGTAGAGGAAACCAATATCCCGAGGTAAATAGTCTTCATTCGAAGTGGCCATCGAAACAATCACAATTTCGGCCTCTTGCCCCTGAAACTTGTCCACCGTCCCGACTCGGGCGCCTGCCGGCAGCTCCCGCTTGAGCAATTGCACCTGAAGGTTATAGGGTGCGACAACCAATATATTGTCCACGTCGACCCGATGCACCTCGCCATCCTTATCTACATAAGTTTGCCCTAGGAAATAGCTGTAGAGGTCGCGGACGACAGCGGCTTCCTCCTCTGAGCTTTGGCTATTGGCGTCGTGCTCCACCGCACAAAAATACAGCCCGCAATCGGGTATCTCTGTACGCTCGCCATCCAGCACCAGTACTTGTCGCTCGGTTCCCGGGGCCGATGTTAATTGTCCGTCGTACACCGCATCGGAAATAAAGGAACACACCTCAGGGTGCATACGCCATGTCTGCGCCAGGAACACCCCGCGATCCGCGGGAATCGTGGCCACGCCATCAAGCAGGTAATCCAGGATCGAATCTCCTGAGCGTCCTGGGTGCACACCCTTAATCGGTTGCGATAACTGCATCTGATCGCCCATTAGCACCAGATTGCGGGCTGACATCCCCATCGCCACGAGGTTGGCCACACTGACCTGCCCAGCTTCGTCAATGAACAGGTAATCCAACGCTTCACTAAATGCTTCATCCGCGAACAGCCAAGCAGTACCGGCGACAAGGCGTGCTCCCGAGTTCCATGCGGCCAACAATTTCGTATTGTCCACTAGGGACGTGATGCAGCGCCCGGTAAAACGACTGTCCTCAGCCCCCTGAGTGGACTTTTTCAAACCGACGAAGTTGAAACCAGACGCCTCAGCACAGGTTTCTATCGCTGCAAGCAAGTTGTTGATCGCGTGATGAGAGTTAGAGGTAATCCCGACCCGCTTGCCAGCTTGCAGCAGATCAACTATCAGGTGAGACCCCGTATACGTTTTACCAGCACCCGGAGGCCCCTGAATGAACAGCACACTATGGTCGAGGTTACGCACCACCTGCTTGACTGCATCGAGAGGATCCAGTCCAGCCGCTAAAAGGGCCGTCCCGGCTTCCAAGCCAATCACTCTGGGTGAGCGACGAAACAAAAAGTCCTCCACCGCTTGAAAATGCCCACCACCTGCCAGAACCGCATCGGCGTAGCGGAATAATGCTTCGCGAATAACGTTGCTATTAATTGGCCCACCGGGTCCCATATCAAAGTCTTCGGGAGGTTGCCGTTCGGCAGTGGCCTTAAAGGTCGCCAATCGGTTTTCCATGTCCAGTTCATGCAGAGTAATCGCGCTCAGTGTTTCGACCACCTTTCCCTGCGACCCGATACGCAGCTTGGTCTCCTGCTCGGGGAAGCGGTATTGATAAAGGAATGAGCGCTTTTCCGGTACGGGTGGCTGTGTAGTGCGTGTCAACCCAGCCAGGCTCTCGATGTCCTCAAGAAGCTCATCCCTCGCCATGTCCTGACGCTTGAACATATCCCACCACACCGGCTTCTCGGTGCGCCGATGAAAATCAAGCAACTGAAAAACCAACGCCCTGACAAGCGCCTCGTCATCCCACTGCGATTCATCCTCCGGCAACTGACCAATAAGGCGCTGACGATAACTTTCCAGGCGAATCTCCTGTTCGCTGGCCCCTACGGCAACAGGATCAACTTCGACGGTCCCCACATTCTTCGCGGCAATATTGCTGCCAGCGGGGTTGATCGAAAGCAGCCAGTTACGCAGCAAGTAAGTGGAGCGCACATCATCCTCGTTGTAGCGCTCAATGGTTTCCAACAGTTCAGCATCACCGCTCTGCTTCCAACGCTCATAAAACACGATACTCGCGCCGGCACTGGTCACCTCGCCAACCCGTCTTTCCATGTAGAAATGTTCGATGTACTTGATCGAGTAGCTCGGTTCGGAAACGCGTATCGCCTCCCGCACCACTTTATACAGATCGATCAACTTGCCGTTCCGCAGCAACCAGTCGACTTGAGTCTCACGGGTGCCGTGCTGGCTCATCAAACGCTTGATCGCTGTCTCTTCGTAGCTGGCGTAGTGATAGATGTAGGCTCGCGGATAGCGCGCCAAATGCGCCATCAAAAAATCGATGAAAGCCTCGAATGCTAGTTTTTCTCCTGAACGAGAGTGCCCCCAAAATGGCATGAAGCGTTGGCTCCCTGACTCATCAATGTACAAGCCAAATAAATACTCCAAACCACCCTCTTCAAGCGGATCGCCCTCCATATCAAAAAACAGATCGCCTTCCGCTCGTTCAGGCATACGGCCGAATCCACGTAGCCCAGCCTGCGGAGGCAACAGTTCATAAATTGGTGTGTCGCTATGACGGCCTTGGTGTTGCAAACGGGCTTGATGCCTCAATTTATTCAAGGACTCGCCGTTTAGTTTGGGAATTGAAATACGTTCCGGAATGTTGGCCAATTGCTCCAAGGTCTGAACACCGGCGCTTTGCAATTTTTTGATTTGGGACTTGCTGATATTCGCGACCGCAGACAAATGATCATCTTGCTCGCGTCGAATGGCACAAAGGTCGCGCCATCCGCAAAAGCGGCAATGATCACAAGGGTCAGGATAGGTGATTGACGGTTGTGGGGCAGAGACAAAAACGTCGAAGCGCTGAAGAACCTGATCGAGATAATCGGAGTAATCTGCCACACGAAATGGCCGTTCGCTCCGCGCTGCATCACCGAGCACAACATGCATGAAGTGAGGACGAACACCTTGCAGTGGAACCAGCAGCTGGGAGTACAGCGCTAACTGGACAATGAACTTTGCTTTGGGTGTTTTCGCCAGTTTGGTATCGATCACTTCGTAGCTGTAATCACCAAGATCTGAGGGCAGTGCTACCTTTCGGAGAAAGTCGGCATGACCAATAAAAACATCGTCCTGTAACGTCGCCTGGAAAATGATATCGGCACCGGCCTGCATCGCTTCCCGTGTCAACTCGACCTTCTTTGAGATAGACCGCGCGCCGCTCGCAGCGATATCGACCACGAAGGGATACGCGAGCTTCAGCCGTTCAAGATAGGCCGCCTCATGCTCAAGTCCCTTATCCTGAATCAGGCGGTTTTCTTCCGTTTCTGGTGCCCTCTCCATAGGCGATAGCAGATGGGCCATATCAAGAGCCGTCAGGTGCTCGCATTCTAGAAAACCGCAGAGATCTGAAGCGGAGTAAAGCCGGACACCATCGACGATTTGCATACACACTCTCCCTTGCAGCGAACTGCCCCTGCATGGCGAGGCGCCCATCGTATCGAGTGCCAGAAGGCTCTCCATAATCCCAGCTAACTAAACGCGCGGAACGAATTACTGCACTAACGAAAGTTTTCTCTGGAGCTGCTCGACATGGGCGCGTTCAGCCCGCAATCCCGCAGTCAATTCCTTTCTTTCCAACTCCAGCTGTCGAATGACTGCGCCGATGTTGTTCAAGAGGTTGCGCAGCACCATCAACTCCCGCTTTTGCACATCAATATGCTGCCACTGCAACCACAGCAATAACGCCATGACTGCCACCATGAGCATCGCCCCTCCCATGCTCAACCAATACAAGCTCATCGCATCCATTTTGTAGCTTCCTTCGCTTGTTCGACGGTTACAAGATATGTAGTCTTTTATGACACGTCGATAATGTTTGCCTGTACAGGTAAACAAATGGAACAGGTACTCAACCGATGAAACGTAAGCAGCAGTTAAATCAGATTCGCTGGGATCTGGCATTACGCTACCGACTCATCGAGACCATTGCCTGGTGGGAAGGCCGCCTGACTACTGGTCACCTGATGCAGAGCTTTGGCATCAGTCGGCAGCAAGCCTCAAAAGACATCAACACTTACCTGACCGAACATGCGCCTAAAAACCTTACATATGACAAACATCTGAAAGGCTACAAACCAAGCAAAGTGTTCAAACCGCTATTCATCGATGGAAGCGCCAGCGCTTACCTGCACCTGCTCAACCAGAATCGGGAACGTGCCGCGCATATCGAAGGACTGGCCTTTGCTTATGCGCACACTGAACTGCTGCTCATCCCTGATCGCAGCATTCGCCCCGAAATATTGCGACCAATTTTGCAGGCCTGTCGTGAAGGTCTACGGCTTGAAACGGACTATGTGTCCTTGGCCAACCCCAAACCGGAAACACGCGTGATCGTGCCGCACACACTGGTATTTACCGGGATGCGCTGGCACGTACGCGCTTACTGTGAAAAGAATGGTGACTTTCGAGACTTTGTTCTGAGTCGCTTTCGCGGCGTACCGGATTTAATCCATGCGTCCGGTCATAAACGTGAGGCCGATGTGGATTGGATGGCCGAAATAGATGTGATTTTTGAGCCTGATCGAAGGTTAAAACCTGAGCAAAAGCTGATAATTGAAGCAGATTACGGCATGCAAAACGGCCAACTGTTGATACGCACCCGAGGGGCGTTGGTACAGTACATTTTGCAGCGCTATCAAATAGACCCCACGAAAATACAGGCCAAAGCAGCGGCACAACAGATAGTGGTGGCAAACCTGGAGGAGCTTGGGCGCTGGCTTTACGTTTGATGATTCGAACCTATTTTGCGTAAACCCCACAGCTCCTCCCCCCTTCAATACTGCACGAGCGTGTACTATCGAAGGGGCGCCAAGAATGCTGTTTACACGTCAAATCACGCTTAGCCCTTTGAGTACCAGTGTTGTAGCCATCACTAGACTAGAACCGGCAAGAGCCACTAGCAGGCGATTAGTACGCGACGAATAACGTGCAAAGCTGTTTTCCTGAACCACTAATCGCTCTTTAAACTCCAGCAACTCACGTTCCAGCACCTGAATGGCCTGAGCGCGTGTGAGATCACTACGACTGCTTTTTTGTAGCGTCTCCAGGATCGCTCGAATGGCGTTGTCTCGTTTCTCACTCAGCACATTTTGTTCATTGAGCAGCTCGTTCAGGCGGGCTATTTGTTCAGCATTTTGGGTCAACGATGTATCGACTGCTCCCAAATGCAGCTCCTGACGTGCGATTTCCTCCACTTTCAGCGATAAAGTAGATTGTATCGCTTCAATGTCACCGCTGTTGCGCTCAATGGTTTGCGCCCGCTCCTGATCGACACGACCGTTTTCCTGCAACTCCACCAGAATGGTTTGGATAGCATGATCCTGTTGTTCATCAAGGGTGCTTTTTTGATTGAGTAAAGCATCGATGCTGGCCAAGCGTTCAGTCTTGAGTTCGAGCGCGGTCTTGATTCTGTCGATATCCTGACTTTGTTGTGTGTCCAGCGCGTCCTTTACCGACAGGGCACTCTTGACCTCTTCAATGTTCTGTTTATTGAGTTCAATACGGTCTTGAGTAGACTTCGAACCTTCGGCAATTTTTCGAAAAATGGATTGGGCTTTGTCCGCAAAACCTTGGCCAGTTTCGGAAAGCTCTTGGAAACGGCCTTCGCTATCCGTCCAGCCCATTTTGGCGCGCTCTTCCAGCTCGCAGATTACTGCGGCAAGGAACGAGTAGCTCATAGTGTTGAGGGTAATGACCTCTTGAATTAAGCCCAGCATGAGGTCGTTGATTTTGTTCTGAGACTTGGAGATGTCCACCAAATCGGTTTTAGCACTGGAGAAGGTGCTTTTGAACCAGCCTCGATTTTCTATAGCGCTAACATGACTACTGGCATTTTCGATGCTTAACTCAATATCCTTGATTACATCCAGAAGACCTGAAGCTATGTTAACTGGGGTCAGATCTTCCTTGATTATCAGTTCTTGCGCGCTCATTAAAATAGCTCCAGTAAATCATCTAGGCTGTTTACAGAATTTCGGTAGTCGTTTAGACGGTTTTGCGTTACGACTTTGGCGTCTTTTACTTCGAGCCAGTCGCTTTCGAATTGTGCTCGCATGACTTGAGTCGAGACAATCATGTGGCTGTAAGCCCTATCGATCATCACTACTGTTTGCTTGACCCTCAACAGATTGACCTGCTGACCACGATGGATATCGGCCAGCGCCTTGTTGCGAAAAGCGATACCACTTTTTAACCGGTCAAAAGCTAAGACGGTGAAAAGCGTTAAGGCACCGGTAATGACACCGGTAATAACCGGGGCCAGTGTCGCAGCAAAAGGCAGTAGCAGTGGTACGGCTTCCAACGCTTTCTGGATGACCTCCTCAAGCGCAATACCGAGACACAGCACGACAGTGCCCGAGAGAATTTTAAGCACCTCCATGGCTATATCGCCACGGGCCATGCCTTTCGGGGGGGAAACAATCACTTTGATCGCCCGAACAATCGAAAGTATCGCTTCCCGAAGCATCCGCACCACATTTTTTGCGGTAGTGATGAAGGAGTTGATGACTAACGTGATCAAATTTGAGAGAAAGCCCGTTAGACCCGCGCTAACACCTTCTTTCAGGTATTCCGCCCACTTCAACTTAATTTTTTCGTAAGTCGACTTGATTCGCTCTTCAGCCAAAGTTAGCAGCGATTTGGCGCCATCAAAGCCTTCTTTGACCAGATACCGTACATCCTGAATCAAACCTTCGATTAGATCTTTGAGCAGTAAACCCAGTACTTGTCGAAGGGCAAGCTTACCGGCCGCAGCGCTGCCCTCGATCAGTAATTCGCCCATTTGCTTGTCAAAGACAGCCTTTTTTTGTACCCCATCCACTGCTTTTTTGGACTTCTCGTAAGCCGTATCTATTGCCTGCGGATCCAAATCGTAATATTCAGCGTTGGTCTTACTCGGGTCTTGACTGTTTTTTCCTGCCGCCCACACTTTCAGATCGGACTCTTGTTTCGAGGAGTTCATATTGAAAGATGTCAGGACGACGTTTTCTTTTTGCGTTGCTGTTGCCACACGCTCTTCACGTGTTTGTGCCAGGTGACCACGCGTAGACCTCTCGATTTCGCTGGCGCTGGTGACGTGATCCCGTGCGGTCATTCTCGGGCCTTCGGCAAACTCCGTCTCAGGCTTTTTGTAGGCGTCGTAGAACTTGCCGTCGGCACTACTCATGTCAGAGTGGGCGGCATCCATCGCAGCATCGTAATCCTTGCGTTGAAACGATTCCTTTTGGGCCTCCTGCCAGCCCGCATGACGTTTTTCATCTGCGTCGTTGGCGACGACCCCTTTTTCGAAGTTATGCAGAGATGTAATGGCGCCTCCATCACGATCCTCGAACATCGCAGCAGTCAATCCGAACGGCCCCATCAACTGATCGATCATCATCTTTTGAAACGAATCGATGAAGTCTGTTTGTTGCTGCCCATTTGGTGCAGCATTTATGTCTCTGATCAACGCCTCAACGTCCGCGTCGATTTCGATAATCATTTCTTGCATGCCGCTCTGCATTGTAGTGATCTCAAAATGCCATGCCTCTAACAATATCCATATGCTTGTCATGGTGTCTAGCGCTGTCTTGATCGTTAGGAGCATCCAATCAAAGACATAAAGCCCGAAATTTAACCCGCCATCGGTCTAACCTTTCATAAACCGAAGCATGATGCTGGCCACACTTTGCTTGTCCTCCGCCAAGAAAGGGGCTGGGTTCAAACAGAGTTTTTCAAAGCAATGGCACTCATTCGTGAGTGCAGTTAGCTACTCAGGGAAAAGCTTAGAGATCACAATCAGTCCCTTGCAACGATGTCCGGTTGTTGGACAGCTCATGTTCACCCGACTAAAACGGCCAGTGGCAACCAACTGGTCGACTACCTGCATTTCCGCTTGCATCTGGTCTTTACGATGAGCCCCATTGGTTCTGATCCAGTAATCCAATGAGTCCGGCTTCTTGTGATCGATCAACGCAGCCTTAATCGGCCCAAGCACCATGGAACCGCCCAAGTCATCAACTTTTGAAACCAGAGCATCAATGCTGAATGAGCCGCCATCTCTCAACGTAATCATCACGCTTCCTTAAATTTTTTCATCCAATACACAATAAAAAACTGGAGATCATCAGTGAATGTCCAGGCCAAACAATGGAAGCCCCCCCTCACTTACCCTAAATCAACACGACGGGCTCTCAAAAGGTTCTCGCAGATCTTCGGCATACGATGCCCAGAACAAACGCATACGTCCTTGAGGGTCCGGCATGTACAGGGCATCCTCGTAAAAATACTCCAAGGCATCAGCAGCCGCTGCATCACCACTGAGCGCCGCTCGCTGCAACCAAAAAAGTCCCTTTGAGACGTGACGCGATACGCCATTACCCTCCAGGTAACTCTTCCCAAGGCGTGCAAACGCCGCAGTGTCGCCGGCACGAGCGGCTTTTCGGTACCAGCGAAATGCCTTCCGGTTATCGGCCTTAACCTGTGAAGCTTCACAACTGCCTTTTCGATCCCGCGTGTCGTAAAGCCACGCGACTTCCAGAGCAGCCTCGCGAATACCTCCTTTAAATGCCTTTTTCAGCCATCGCTGGGCCATGCGCTCATCAACGGAGACACCTATTCCGTAGGTATAGAGCTGCCCTAGATTGAAAAAGGCTTCAGATAAATCGTCCGCCGCAGCCAGCCGGAAAAGGTGCAGGGCAATCGCTGGATCCTCAATCAACGTGCGCCCATCCAGCCATAACCAACCGAGGTCATTTAGCGCACCGGCATCATGTTCGAGTGCTGCTCGTCGCAGTTGCGCGTATAGCAGAAGAAATGATTCTCGCGTTAAGACTGCTTTTAAAGGATTCAAAGCTTTCACTTCAGCGTATGACACCGGCCCATGAAGCTCATACATCTCGACAATCCTCAGAGTCGGCATCCCCAACCCTGCCCCCAGACCGTCACTTTCACTGATTTCCCGAAACTCCAGCAGTTCAGGCTCGACCAGAAAAGCTTCAAGTATGTTGACGACATTAGCAGGCTTGGACATCGCCATTTCTCGACTCCGGCATCACATTGATTTCTCAAGACGAATCATCCACCCTCTGAACGACAAATTGTGTCGCCATTTAGAGAGCATTCACATGTCAGGAAAACGGCTGGAAGAAAAATTTCGTCTGGAGCTGCTCTTGGCCATGATCCCGACGGCGCGCGGTAATACAACGGCCACTGGACTGCGCGTGGCGCAGTTCCAACAACGGCTGAGGGCGCAGGATGTGGCGGTTGATGACCGGACGATTCAACGCAACCTTAAAGCGCTGATCGACGATAAAAGATACGGCATTAAGAGAAGAAAAGAGGGGCGTGAGTATGTGTATTGGGCCGATAAAGAATTGTCGAGGTTCGTACTCAAGCCAACGGACGCGATGAATTTGATCATGGTCATCGAACATGCGCGCCCATATCTCAGTCGTACACTTGGAGGGAATCTTCAGGAACTGTACGAGCATGCTCAGGCCATTCTGAACAAACACTCCCACCGGTTGCATGATTGGACGAAGAAGGTGATCAGCAACTCCCGCTTCCAAAATTTACAGCCAGGATTGATAGACCCTCAGGTCTTTCAAACCATTCAAGAAGCATTGCTGGAAGGGAACAAGCTGGATGTACTCTATCAACCACGCGGCGCGCTGCACCCCAAGCCCTATCGGTTAACCCCTTTGGGACTGTCCTTTCAGGACGCCAACATCTACCTATCGCTCATCGTTGACGGCAGAGACCGGGCCACTCCCTATGCCTGGCCGGTGCACCGTTTCAATTCCGCTGAAACGGCGGGTTTTGAACCGGCTCAAGTACCCGCTGATTACGACATCCGTAATACCAGTTCACTGAAGAGCCTAATTGGGCTGGAGGACGAACATCCCATCCAGCTAGAGTTGCTGGTCGATGAAAATATGTTTCAGCGTCTCAGCGAAAACTCGCTCAGCTCAGACCAAAAATTACGAGCCTATGACGCAGGGCGCTGGCACTTGAGTTGTGCAGTGCACTTGAGTCAAGGTTTACGGCTTTGGATCCTGAGCCAAGGACCGAGCGTTGAGGTGCTCAGCCCCTCGGAACTGAGAGTTGAAATCTACGCGGAAATCCAAAAAATGGCGGCGCTTTACCAAGACAATAAAACGCCTCCTGCCTATTGAGCTGTAGCAACAGGACCAGCCCCCTCAATCCAGCCATACATTGCCACCGAGTAGCTTCGTATTAGGCATCCACCAGTGCTTGTAAGTACAGGCGCACCATACTGAGCTACGTCGCTTCATCGCGACATATTTGGTCGTTCCAGCAGTCAATCCTGCCTCCTTGCTCACTGCGCTCAGGAGGTTATATGTTTCCCTTGGTTTCCAGCTGTCATTTGAACTCCCCAGAGGGTGATACCTGTCCATTGACCAAACTCTGGATGTTTGCCCTGATCCTTGATCTCGGCGGACATCAGCGCCTCATTAACGATCATGGCTTCAACGACGACGCCATCGCTCGATACTTGGGCCTTAACGCCCTACTCGACGAACGTAGTGACGAGGCACCAGACCGTCAAAGCAGTTTTCGTCAACGCGCAATGCGCTTGTTAAAGCAACAACGCCAGCAACTCAAACAACAGCATCTCACTGCTGAATACCCAGATCCGTTGAAAGACAACCTCACACAATTAGGGTGCCTGATCGGCCTTGATGATTTGGAACAGCGACTTCTCGGCTTCTGTGCATTACTCCACACCGATGGGCTGCTCGAAGATGCCTGTTGTCTGCTAGAGGAAATAAGCTTCAACCGGGCCCTGGTGATACTCGCGCATTTGCTCGATGCTCCTCGTGAAGCCATACGCCAGCGCTTGGCAAAAAAAGGTTTATTGGTGTCGAGCGGACTACTTGACGTCGCCACTTACAGCGGCCGCTACCGTCGAATGGGTGACATCCTAAACGCCGATAACAGCAGCATCCTCTCCCCCTTGCGCTATCAGAAAGGAACACCTGTCGAGCTGTTCTCGAATGCATTCCGCAAGGCACTGCCTGGCCATCTCGGGCATGACGATTACCGGCATATCAAACCGGCCTTGGCGGTTGCTCGGCCCTATCTACGCCATGCCTTGGCAACGAGAAGACCCGGGGTCAACATCCTAGTCTATGGTCCGCCGGGTACCGGAAAAAGCCAACTGGCACGGCTGCTGGCCAAGGAACTAGAAGTGGATCTGTATGAGGTCGCCTGTACAGACTGCGACGGTGATCCTATTAATCGATATGGCAGGCTCCGCGCCTTACGCTCAGCAATGCGAGTCCTGCGTGAACAACGCGCCTTGCTGGTATTGGACGAAATAGAAGATCTGTTCAATGAAGGCAATGCTACGTCGCAATGGGAGCATGCAAGCGGCCAACAAAAAAACTGGATCAATCGAGTGCTGGAGGAGAACCCGTTACCCTGCTTCTGGCTGACCAACAAAATTCAGGCTTTGGACCGTGCTTACCTACGCCGTTTCGATATGGTATTGGAACTTGGGAACCCACCTAAGGCACAGCGTGAGCTGATTATCTACCAGAACGGAGGTGATCTTCTGAGCGATCATCTGATCACCAAATTGGCTGGCCACGAACAGGCTACACCCGCTGTTATCACACGTGCCCTGAATATTGCCAAAACGCTGGCTGAATCGCCCGAAGGCCCGGCACTAGACACAACGGTTGAACAACTCGTGGATGCCACTCTCCACGCTCAAGGCTTTAATAAGCTTGAGCGCAGCCAAGCACAACGATTACCTGAGTTCTATTCGCCACACCTAGTCAACGCTGACATGCCATTGGAAACCTTGCTGGACGGACTACGCCAACATAGTGAGGCGCGCCTGTGCTTCTACGGCCCACCCGGCACCGGCAAAACCGCCTTTGGCCAATGGCTCGCCCGCGAGTTGGAAAAGCCGCTGCTCGTAAAACGTGCTTCAGATTTGATTGGCCCTTATGTGGGAGAGACCGAGCGCAATCTGGCTCAAGCCTTCCAGCAGGCCAGGGAGGAAGACGCGGTACTGATGCTTGATGAGGTTGACAGTTTCCTTCGCGACCGACGTAAAGCTCAACACAATTGGGAGATCACGGCCGTAAACGAGATGCTCACGCAGATGGAAAGTTATCAGGGGTTATTTATTGCCTCAACCAATTTGATGGATGATCTCGACGACGCCTCTCTACGGCGCTTCGACCTCAAAATATGCTTCGACTTTCTTCGCCCCGAACAGGCGATGGAATTGTTCAGTCATCACCTTCAACAGCTGAAATTGACACCTGCCCCGGCGGAGCTGATGCCTTCCCTGGGTCGCCTTAATCGTCTGACCCCTGGCGACTTTGCGATGATTTCCCGGCGTGCCCAATTCAAATCTTTCAAGGATGCCAACGAGCTACTGGAGGCTCTACACGCAGAGTGCCGCCTCAAGGAAAGAGGCCATTCGCGCCCGATAGGCTTCATCCATTGACCCCCCTTCAAGATTTGGGGGAATACAACCGTACACGGCACCGGAAAAGCTAGAAGCACATACTTCACAGAGTGGTTCAAATGACGCTTAAACGGAAATCTCTGCAAAATGGATAATTGCACCGACTTACCCAGTCATTTGCATCGGATTTGACCAGCACGCTTCATGGCCATGACCGGAAGAGAACGACCCCATGCGGACAGTGAAGTCTGCCGTGAAGATTGAAGGCTGGACTCGGATATACCATGCTCAGCAGAGAGGGGGATCGGTGAGATTCAACTCTCGTTGCACAGGTGCGCATCGCTGACGGTGGTTTGCTGAGTACAACCGGGGGCTGATGCCATGTCGTTTTGCATGTAGCCAACACGAGTTGAACGCCTGCTCTCTTTTTGCTATCAAGGCGACCTCATTCAGGAAACCACGCAATGGATAGCACGCAACAAATCTTGGCCAATGCCTACCGCGATGTACTGATAGGCCTGCCGCAGCACTGGCTCGACCGTAGCCGATCCCACGATGTGGAATACGCAAAGCTCTCTGGCCTTTTTCTGCCGGGCACCTCGGTTGCATACCATTGCGCACCGCATAAAATTTTGGTGGTCGGGCGTGAAACCCGCCGTTGGGATGTGCTGAAAGGCGATGACAAATTCGAGAGCCTGGAAGCTTACATCTGCAAAGCGATGGCCACACAGCAAGATCACCTCGCCAGGTACATATTTGAACCCAGAGACCGAGGTGAGAGTTTTTTCAACCTGCTGCGCGACTTGGCCGAGGATCACGGTACGCAAGGCATCGCGTGGGCAAATTTGTTCAGCTTTGCCTGGGACAAAAAGTCTCCAATGCGTTGGAAGCACTTTGCAAAGTTATTGGAAGTTTCTGAGCGATTGCTCAAAGCCCAATTAGAAATTTTGCAGCCCGATATCATTATTTTCGCTAGCGGCGCCAGCAGTGCGAAGTTCCGCCAAGGTTATTTCCCCCACAAGGGCGAATTGAGTGTATGTACTGAGTTGGGTGACTTCTGCGAGCAGGGGATTCCGCTTAGCCAACTGTGGCGGTTCAAGCTTCACCAGCGCATTCAATGCTTTCGAATCCAGCACCCGAGCAGCATCAGCGCACCTTCTCGTGCAGCGCGTCGGTTTTTGCTGGAGCAGTTGCGCGGTGGCGGAGCGGGCGGGTGAACTCTATTAGTCGGCCCGCATAACCGTCCCAATCTAATCAATCGACCGACTGCTTCGGGCCGATACTGTTGAAAAAGTCGGTCCTTCCAGACTGCCTGCACACTGATCGCTGAAAAAGCCTTTTTTGCGCGCTGCTACGCGAAATCTGAGCCCAGAATCCTCTGCTCAAAGTAAAGATTTCAAACTCAAGCGCGTACTTTTATGCCGTAGAAACCATCGTCGACTTTTTCAGCACAATCGGCCGATTGCTGCCAGTCGTGAAGCTGCCGGTCAGCACCGGCAGAAATCGGCCAGAAGTGGACGTTCCTAAGGACTGCTTTCGGCCAATAGAAAAACACTCACTGGGTGGCCGTTCTTGGTTTTTTATTTGATCAGCTAGCTATACATATTAGAAAGATTGGCGACCAATAATTACTCTATCCAGTGTAGTGGGATCAATTTTTTTCCGCCTCGCCAAACGTCTACTTCGTGCACGTTCTCAATGCCGTCATAGATGTCCTTACCTGCATGGTCGAGGACAATGCATTGCCACTTCCCTTTCATTGCTTGAACTGAATTGGATAGTGTTTTAAAAATACCCTGTACCGCATCAACATCTTCATCCAAGTAATTACGATCTTCATCGTCGGCTTGCGATTTAGCTATTCTTGTTTTGGGAAAATATACTTGGCTGGGCTGGTCGAATACAGCGAAACTCGGAACGCAGGATTCTTCTAATTCATTTAGAAACTCATGCAGAGCACAAATAAAGGCAACGTGAAATGAAAGCCAGTTGGACGCACTCCCTACCTCAGACAAGAAATGCCAGTCAGCATCATTGCTCAGTACTTTGAGGCTTAAATCTCTAACAGAGAACTTCGGCGGCCTCTGCTTGTATTTGCTTTCAGCATCTAGAGACTGAAGTCGTGCAAGAGTTTTCTGTTCGATTAAGATAAGTGCTGCTTCAGTTCTCTTCTCAACGGATCCAGGTGTTACCTTCAGTTTAAGCTCGACTTCCTCTCGTTCCAGATTTTCAATTTCTTTACCTGCTTCATTCTTATTGAAGAGGCTCTCGAAAGTGGTTAAGGAGGCGCGCAGGTGCCCTAAGAAGAGGAACATGTTTTTTCTTCTGGCAAATTGCTCTGAAAGGTTTTTGCTCTTTGCCACTCTTAAGTCAAGTCTTCCTGCTAATCCTGAGCGTTTCTCCAAGGCAGTATCAAGTTGACGCTTGAGCGTTTCCTCTTCCCGAATAAACGTATTTGGTATCGTCTTTGTCTTCTTGGCTTCGTGCTCTGCCTTTTCAAACGCAGACGCTATCTTACTAAGCTCAGCAGTAGAGTCAATGTGGCCCTTTTCACCGCAAACGGGACATGCTGAGTCTTTTGAAGAGATATCTTTGAGCCATTGCGAAATGTGTAGGCGATCAGCTCTTTTTTTGGTGCTCTGACCATAGGAGACGAAGCTTTCCTTTAAGCGCGTTAAGTCTCTGAGCCTTCTCTTTACAAGGCCAATCTCATCACTAATTTCGTCTTCTTGTTTTTCCAAGGCAGCGATGGATTCATTTGCCTGTTCAATCGCCTTGGTGGTTGTCTTAGGGTATTCTAGTTCGGTTTCAAGAATTATATTTGCTGTCTGAATCAGGATCTCAGGATCCGTTGGCGCAACCAAATCTTCAGAAATCAATCCATATAATTTCGCAACTTCAACCTGGCTGATCATGTTGTCCAGCCAAGTTTGCGAAACTTTTTTCGCACGCTCATCCTCCCGTTTCAACTGTATCAGTCTTGCTTGAACAGCCGCAAGTCGATGACGGGCAGTCAGTGTTTCAAGATTTTCAGCACCTAGAATATAAGGAAACCAGTTTTTAAGCTTTTCTCTATGTTCGTATGCGTGAGTTTTATAGAAAAGTATGTTTTGGCTCGCGACCACGTCCTGGCTTTGAAAGACTAAAGTGGTTACATCTCGAAAGCTGAGTCTTTCTTGAAATGGCCGGTTGTCTTCCGGTGCGGAAAGCCTTAAATAAGGCGCGCCAGATATTGTATTGAGAATTAACTTTACGCCATCGATAGACTCGTTGGATTCAAGTATCTCATTTGGAATTGTGAGCGCCGCGCCGCGCTCCACATAGAAGTCCCTTGATGCTTCTCGACCTACAGGGCCACTTCGAGCAAGTAAAATTTGCTCTTCTTCTGTCTCGACGACTATGCCATACCAAGCAGAGTGATCGCGAATAGTATCGATTGGGATCTGGCATTCAGATGATGCTAGACAATAGTCAATTATTGGAATAATTGCGGACTTTCCGGTGCGTGAGCCACCAGTAATTACGTTAACCTTCCCCTTTTCAAACTTAATGATCTGAGGGGCGTGCCGGCCATCTTTTGGCCAAATTATCAAACGTATAATTTGAAAATTCATTACAGCGTCACTCGCAAATAATTGGCAATGGCAAATGTGTCGTGAGAGGAAAACCAGCCTCCCAATATGCGAGCTTTCGCTCCAAAGCTCTTTACGGTAGCTTTCAGGTTTTTTCCATGGTTTGGCTTTTTAATTATTTCAACTGGGTGAATTATGGCTGTTTCAGAGTCCCACACAAGCAGACCAGCTTTTATAGCGGCATCTATTGCGGCCAGGGTGTGCAGCTTGCGCTGGCTTATCCTCTCCTGCAAGGAAAGCAGTTGGTCTGTCAGTTTATTTTCTTCTATGCCCAGCGCATAAGATTGCAAACTGCTCCGTCTGTTACTTACAAACCTGCAAAGATTTGGGTTCGTCAGTAATGCTAGAGCTATAAAGTGGAGAATCCCTACCGGCGACGCATTTTCTGGATGAGTTTCTTTATAGCCAGATGTAAATTCCCATAGTAGATAAGCGCTGAGTAATGGGGTGTTCCACTCGCGTACTTCTTCTGCCAATAGGCTGTCTGGATTATTTTCCATTTTTTAATCTCGACTCCCAGTCGTCATGCCAACCAAGTCTTGATCCGTTTGCAAGAGCATGATAGGTACCTGCCACTGTTGAATCTGGCAGATCGCCATTCCTAATAGTCTCCTTGCGGACTTGGCAATCATTGTATAAAAGCCTTCCCCTGTCTTCCGGCGCAAGGGACTTTTGTATGATCCCTAATGAATTTTTAGTGGCTTTCCAATATCTATGAAGTTTGGTTTCAAACTCTGCTGCCAAGTTTTCATCCAGTAGTTCTGCTTCGATCCAGCGATCTCTATTGGTTTTTGCCTTCAAGAAATCAGTTACAGCCTCCAAAAGGTCGTCGTGGTCACATCCGATCAGCTCTGCTTGCTGGAGATAAACAGGCCGAAGCGCTATCTGGAAGCTTATTTGGTCCCTTGAAGGTGGCGTTTCTAATGTGAAGTCAATTAGCTCAAGTCGCCTTGCTTGATCAAATAGTGTTAAAAAAGCCAGGTGAAAATCATCCCAGCTTATTCTTGCATCTTCTTTCTGGCTTATTTTTTCTGTCACCCTTCTAAGGATCCATCCCCCCAGATGAGTCGCCACTTCTCCAATTGATTTTTCCGGAAGGTGAAGGTTTTGTAGAAGCATCTCTACCTCCGCAAAGCCATTTCCACTTCCTGTCTCCATAGTAAAGTTGGCTATTATTTTTTCGAGGATATCTCTTTGTTCGTTCACCGCGTTATTGTAATACGGCCAAGCGATGTGATCTTTGTCGATATCACTCAGTTTGTCGACAGCGTCATCTATGGCTTTCGAAATCTCTTGAGGCGAACTCGCCGCGTGGAAATCTTCCGCGATGCCTGATCTGCCCGACTTGTTCCTATACAAAATGAACTTTGTTGTCTCAACGTCAAGCTCGCCAGAGTTAATTGCGTTGATCCAATTCGATAAAGTCTTCCAAAGGTCGCTTGATTTGTCCGTCACTGGATTGCTGTTGACCGAAGACTTGTCCTCTTCGGCAGACATAGAACCATCGCAATGAATGGTCGCGACATCGCCATGAACCTCAATGCAGACGACACTTCCCTGCGTACAACTGAGAAGGTGGCAAAGGGCCCTGGGAAATTGGATTGTGAAGCCTAATAGCTGGCCGGGGGCATTCTCGCTCACCGTGACTACCTCGTCGTCCCTATGATGGCATCTGGCTTGCATTTTGCGTCAGGATGCTTTTCTCGTCACGTGTTATCTCATCGAGTTGGGGCTTCGAGGTTCTGTACGAAAAGAAACTGAATCACCCCCTGATTTTTTAGACTACCTGAGGGGCAGCTTTTGGCCGTTCTCTGCCGATCTTGGTTACAAGCGTGAGGGTAAAATCCGGTGCAATTGGTGGTCAGAAAGAATGCAAATGACTGGTCAGGTCGAATGCAACCGGGTGTTCAAGTGGAGTGCAATTTCGCACAAAAGACTCCGACTGCCACTTCGGGCTTCAAATGAGCATTCCACCCAGTGTTCCGAATATGGATGTGCTTGCGAGATGCTATGCGTTGAATCTTGGACCGATTTTCCATTTCGTCATGCCAGTGGGCATAAATCAACAGCCCTTCAATCGCTGAAATGTTCTGGAGAGACGGGCGTCCTCTCTCGAATATCGGGGACCCCAGCGTGAGCATAAATGTATGCCCAGGGTGCGCTGCTTGCAGTCGGGCTAACCGCTCACGATGATCGCGCTGTTGGTTGCGTACCGACACTGCTTGACGGTGCGTCATGCCAATGTAATGCGTAACCCAACGAGTATCGACTTGGGAGACGATGGCATAAAAATAAGCCGTTTGGTCCTCCTGTATCGGTTGTTTAAACAGGTCTGCATGAGCAATGGGTGGCGTCCATTGAATGTCCGCAATCAGATCAAAGTAATCAGGCCAAGCTGCGCCGAAATTCGTACCGCTCATAAGAACAAGATCCCAATCATCAACATTGGAGGTGCAACTCCAAAAAGTTTCGCAGAACTTGCGCCGGCGACTCTCGCCAACGCCTGGACTCACGTTCCACTCATGCGTGGGACAGAATCCGCGCGTCAGCTCCCAAGCGTGGCTTGGGCGAGCGAAAAGAGTCACAGCATTATCAACTGCACCAAGCGCATATCGGCTAGCAGCTAGTGTTTCTTTAGCCGCACGCCCTTCATGATCCCCAGGGCACTAAGTCAAACGTGATGGCCCTGGCGAATGCATTCCCGTAACGGCCATGACGAAATACGCCGCAGCCGACCTATTTCGTCGCGTCTCAGATCGATCATGCTAAGCGAGACAGAGGCAACTATCGCGTGCACTTCGAACATTGATGCATGATTGATGGCCATCTACTGAGGATCCTTCTTTGCCCGCCAACAAAAGCCGTGAAACCTTGAGCCGTCAGTGGCAGCTACTGAAGTTGCTGCCCCAACAGGGGAGCGGAGCCAGCAGCAGTGAGCTGCGGCAGCGACTCGCGGACGCTGGTCACCCAACGACCAAGCGCACGGTCGAGCGCGATCTGGATGAGCTATCCAGCATATTTGCACTGCAACGCAATGAGAAGAGCGTGCCATTCGGTTGGACCTGGACGCCCCCCACCAGCTTGGAGTTAACGGCAATCAGCCTGAGCGATGCGCTGACGTTGCGGCTTGCTGAAGAGAGTCTGCGACCATTGATCCCTAGTTACATGCTCGCCGCGCTTGCGCCTAGGTTCCAGCAGGCTGAACGCAAGCTTGCGGCGCTGGAAGGACGCAACTCCGCTGCAAGCTGGCCGACCAAGGTCGCCAGCGTACAACCGGCAATCACTTTGCAGGCGCCAGAGGTGGAGGCTCAGTGTCTGGAGAACATCCAGTACGCCTTGCTGGACCAGCAAAAAGTCAGGTGCAGCTATTACTCCGCCCATCGAGACAAGACCAGTCAACTGACCCTCAATCCGCTCGGTCTGGTGCAAAGAGGGACAGTAACTTATGTGATTGCAACGGCCGACCCGTATGAAGATGTCCGTCAGTTCGCAGTCCACCGATTAAGACAAGTCGAGCGACTACCAGTGACCTCACTGTTGCCCGCCGGTTTCGATTTGCAAACCTACATCTCCACCGGCGCTATGCAGTTTGGTGATGAGCAATGCCCCATTGAACTCAAGGCATGGGTCTCCCCCGGCCTCGCCCGGTTGCTCCGGGAGACGCCGCTGTCCACCGATATGCGCCTGTGCCCAGAAGAGGATGGCGCTTTGTTGCTGGCCACCGTTCAAAACAGCTGGGAACTGGAGTGGTGGATCCTGTCCCACACGGGCTCCATTGTCATTCAGGCACCACTGGTCTTGCGCCAGCGGATTATCGAACGACTTGGGCGCGGCCTTGAGCTTTATCGCTAGCCGACAAACAGGAGACAACTATGGGGTTTGATGCGCAACACTTTCGCAATGCTCGGCACGTCGTGGTGTTTACCGGCGCGGGGATATCGGCTGAGAGTGGCATTCCAACTTTTCGCGATGCTCTGAGCGGCCTCTGGGAACGCTTTGACCCAGCCGAGCTGGCGACGTCGCGCGCCTTTCGCAAAGATCCTGCGCTGGTCTGGGGCTGGTACGAGTGGCGCCGGTCGAAAGTCTTGCACGCACACCCCAATGCAGCCCATCTGGCTATTGCAGAACTGGCTAGGCACGTTCCCAACCTCACCGTCGTGACCCAAAACGTCGACGATCTACATGAGCGTGGTGGTAGTCACAACATTGTTCACTTACATGGGAGCTTAAACACCCCTCGGTGCTTCGCCTGCGCGCGCCCTTACACCTTAAGCACCGGCATGCTGGACGAGCCCGAAGCGGGTCGCTGCCTCGAACCTCCGCGATGCTTACGCTGCAACGGGAAGATACGGCCGGGTGTCGTCTGGTTTGGCGAGTCTTTGCCCGAGGCGGCATGGCGCGCCGCAATCGCCGCCGTCAGCGAATGCGACCTGTTGTTGTCCGTTGGCACCTCTGGGGTGGTGCAGCCTGCCGCTACAATTCCGCAAATGGCGTTAGAACGCGGCGCGATTGTGTTGCATGTGAATGTGCAACCTACTCAGACGCGGCATGAGCGGGAGTTTAGCGTCGCGGGACCAGCCGCCAAGGTGCTGCCAGAGTTACTACACGAAGCATTTGGTTAACCTGAGTAGGCATCGGCATTGGCAGTGACGTTAGGGCGAGGGCAGTGGCTAACGCCACCAAACCCGCAGCCTCTTCATGCTGACACAACGGCAGGATCTGAATCAGCCGCCGGGTTGCGTAAACCTGATTTGCCGTAAACGACGCCGGTTTACGCTCAATCTGGTTTACGGACCCGCAATGTATCGGGGGAGTCGAACCACTGTGCGCATAACACGGCTTCGGTTAAACCGCCGGACGACTGCCCCGGCGTGGCGCGGCCACCGGCCCGCACCCGGCCCTGTGTTTGATCCCGCCCCCCGCCGACTGATAGCCTAACCCCACAGGCCATTCCCCAACACCGAGGCTCGATGCGGTGACCGACACCCAGTTGTTGGCGACACTCCAGGCGGAGAACGCGCGTTTGATTGCCTTGCTCGACGCGCACGGCATCGATTGGCAACCGCCTGTCGAACCTGTGCTGATCCCCCTGGCGCCCGTTGATCCGTCGTCCGCCCTGGACACCCGCAGCAAGGTCGCCCTCTTTCGGAGCTTGTTCAGAGGCCGTACCGACATCTACCCGCTGCGCTGGGAAAGCAACAGCGGCAAGTCCGGTTATGCGCCCGCCTGCGCGAATGAGTGGCGTCCGGGGATCTGCGAGAAACCCAGGATTAAATGCGCCGACTGCCACCAGCGCCAACTGCTGGCCGTGACCGACGACGTCATCTTTCGCCATCTGGCGGGCGCAGTTGTCGTCGGTGTCTATCCCCTGCTGAAGGACGATACCTGCTACTTTCTGGCCGCCGACTTCGACGAGGCCGAATGGCGCGACGATGCCCGTGCGTTCGCAGAGTCCTGCCATACGCTGGGCGTACCGGTCGCCTTGGAAGTCTCCCGCTCGGGCAACGGCGCGCATGCCTGGATCTTCTTCGAGGACAAGGTGCTGGCCAGCGATGCGCGCCGTCTCGGCGCGGCCATCATCAGTCATGCCTGTGAACGCACGCGGCAATTGTCGCTCAGTTCCTACGACCGGTTGTTTCCCAACCAGGACACCCTGCCCAAAGGCGGCTTTGGCAACTTGATCGCCTTGCCGCTGCAAAAACGCGCCAGGGCCCAGCATCACAGCGTGTTTGTCGACGATGCGCTGGAGCCCTATGCCGATCAGTGGGCGTTCCTCGCCACCCTCCAACGCATGAACCCCGAGCGCCTCCACCCCGTCATTACTCAGGCCATGGGCAACCGCGACCCCGTCGCCATTGCCTACGTTGATGAAGACGAAGGTGCCCAGCCATGGAAAGCCCCCTCGCCTCGATCACAAAAGCTCAACGGCCCGATGCCGGCCACCCTGAGCATCACCCTGGCGAATCTGATCTACTTCGAAAAAGCCCAGCTGCCTCAACCCTTGGTCAACCAATTGATCCGCCTCGCGGCGTTTCCAGAATCCCGAGTTTTATAAAGCGCAGGCCCTACGCCTGTCGGTGTGGAACAAACCCAGGGTGATTGGCTGCGCACAGAATTTCCCCCAACATATTGCCTTGCCCCGTGGCTGCTGGGACGCGGTGCAGGCGTTGCTGGCGCAGTACCAGATCACGCCATTGGTGGAAGACGAGCGTTTCGCGGGCCATCCGTTGGATGTCAGTTTCCTCGGCACGCTGCGTCCTGACCAGGAAACGGCCGTCACCGCCATGCAAGCGCATGACACCGGTATCCTCTGCGCGCCGACAGCGTTCGGTAAAACCGTGAGTGCCGCCGCGCTGATTGCCAGGCGGCGTGTGAACACCTTGGTGTTGGTGCACCGGACCGAGCTGCTCCGGCAGTGGCAAGAACGCTTGCAGGCGTTCCTCGGCGTCGGCAAAGAAGTCGTCGGCACCTTGGGCGGCGGCAAGCCCAAGCTCACCGGCCAGATCGATATCGCCGTCATGCAATCGCTGTCGCGCCAGGGCGAGATCAGTGACCTCGTGAAAAATTACGGGCAGATCATCATCGACGAATGCCATCACCTGTCGGCGGTGTCTTTCGAAGCCCTGTTGCGCAGTTCGCCCGCGCGTTACGTGCTGGGGCTGACGGCGACCCCGATCCGCCGCGATGGGCAGCAGCCCATCATTTTCATGCAGTGCGGACCGATCCGCCATACCGCCGCGCGCCCGGCCAGCGCCCCTCACGACTTGTCCGTGAGCCCTCGCATGCTGTCCGGCCCAATCCTCGTCCCCGAGGGTGCGGGCATCCAGGAGGTATTCAGGCGACTGGCCGCTGATGCACAACGCACGGCCACCATCGTTTCTGCGGTGGTGCAGGCTTACCGGCAAGGCCGAAAGGTACTGGTACTGACCCAACGCACCGAGCATGTGGAGACGCTAGACGTCGCGCTCAGGGAGCAGGTCGCGAATCTGTTTACCCTGCATGGCCGCCTGCCCAAGAAACAGCGGACGTCGCTGATCAGCGCCTTGGAATCTTTGCCCGAAGCCGCCCCTCGGGTGCTCCTGGCCACCGGTACGCTCATCGGCGAGGGCTTTGACCACCCACCGCTGGACACCCTGGTGCTGGCCATGCCCATTTCCTGGCGAGGCATCCTTCAGCAATACGCCGGGCGCCTGCATCGAGCGCACGCCGCCAAGGCCGACATCCAGGTGATCGACTTCGTGGACGAGGGCCAGGTCGCCTTGCTGCGGATGTGGGAAAAGCGCAAGGCCGGCTACAAGGCGATGGGGTATCGGCTGAACGATGCGTCGGCCACGATGGCACTGCTCTAGCCTGTGTGGGGATGTCCCCCGGGCACTATGCGCCAAAGGGACACCGTCCACTGGGCCACGGGCTCAAACAGGCGGCGCGGCGAGAAATCCGGCGCCCATGATACGGTTTGCGACAAGGGTTCGCCCTGCTGACGGAGGACTGCGCCGATGCTCGAAAAGTACGACCGGGCCAAGCTGCTCGATGAGGTGTGGACGGACGCCGTCACGGTGGTCGCGCCGCGTTACCAACTGTCCGACGTGGGGCTTCAGAAACTCTGTCGCCGCCTTCAGATCCCCACGCCACCCCGAGGTTATTGGACCCGGCTCAAAGCCGGCAAGCCGGTTGCGCCACGTCCAACGCTGCGGGAATACATCGGGCACCCGATGCACCTGTTTCGCACCACCGCACCGCCTGTACCGCCGGCGCCACAGCCGATGGATGAGCGGCTGGCCGTGCTACTGGTTTTCGAGCGCGACCCGGCCAATCACATCGTCGTCCCTGACCACATCCGCCACTGGCATCCGCTGGTCGTCGCGGCGCAGCAATCGCTGAAAAAGCCGGTGATTGATCAACGCGAGATGCCCAGCACACGACGTCCCGCGCTGAGCATTTCGGTGTCGCCAGCGCAGCAAGCACGCGCCTTAAAAATCGCCGACGTGCTGCTCAAAGCGTTCGAGGCCCGAGGATACCCGGTTGAGCAGGGCCAACACGACGTGGACATCTGCATGCTCGGCAGGCGTTACCACCTGCGGCTCTTTGAGGCCTGCACCAAAGCCACCTACACGCCCACCGCTAAGCAGCTGGCGGACCAGGCCAAGGGCGCTGGGAGCTATTGGCCCACGTCGCACTATGTCCCCACCGGTCGCCTTCAAGTCCTGATCAACGAGGGGTACGCCGGCAAGGTGATGGACTCGGATCGGTTACCCGTCGAGGCACAACTCAACAAACTGTTGGAGCAGATGGCGACCAAGGCGGTCGAATCCTTAGTCAACGCTGAACGTCAGGCCGTCATCGATGCCCAACGCCAGCAGCGGCGTGAGGCGGCCTTGGAACGCAAGCGCTTGCAGGACAGCGAAAGGCAACGACTGGGTCAGCTTGAAACGGACGCGCACAATTGGCGACGTGCACAGGCGATACGTGAATATCTGGATGCGCTGGAGCAAACGCTGGATGCACGCGGGTCGGTAGCGGATCAGCAGGCATTTATCCAGTGGGGCCGTGCCAAAGCCGCGTGGCTGGATCCTCTGCTCCCCGAGGTCGTGGATATACTGGACGAAGAGATCAAGGTCCCTTTTTAGCGAGCAGCCCCATGACCGACTTGCCAACAGACTCGCCCCGCACCAATAAGAATGGCCACAAGAACGGCCACACGTTCCGCCAGTTGATGGCGTTAAAGGCCCAGCATCAGACGGAGAAAAGCGAAGCGCTGCTAGCGTGGAAGCGGTGGTACGCCGCCCTGGATGAGGAGCAAAAAGCCGCCGTGGATGAACGCACCCGTGTGCGCTGCCAGGCCATCGCGGCGCAATTTGGCCCGTCTCGGCGATACCGACCGCTCAGCTAGCCCCGAGCGTCAGGGCATGACGCCATGAGGTTGAGCGGCAGACAAACCCCGTTGCACGCGCCCCCTCTTAAGTGGTGCTCTTCTTGGCTGTATGCCCCCAGCGTGATCGGTCATCCCTCTCGCCTGCGCCCAGGAAAAGTGGTCGCGAGGTCTCGGGGGAGAACGGCCCATCGAATGAGCCTTCGCGCCCCCCATCACCGGCCCCCAGCATCAACCCCTCTGCCAGCGCCCGACCTGTTTGCCACAGGATCGCTCATGTCGACTCTTGACCCCGTCCAGAGTGGACACCATGCTGGTCATAGAGACGCCACACCGGAGCGACGAACAATGCTGACCACCCTGCTGACCTTATGGACACTGCTGATTTTGACCACAGGGTTTTCGGTGTACGACCAGTTGAATTTTAAACTCCCGTGGTTTGGCGGGCGTCGCTCCTCCGCGCACCTGCTCCATTGCCTGTGGTTAGGCCTGTTGATGGGCGCCCTGTGTTCGGGCGTGTTGTACAGCCTGGCATGGGTCAGCCACTACCTGGCCCAAGGCTTCTACGAGCCGCTGCTCGCAACGTTAAATGGGTATCTCAGCACGCATGGCCTGACTAGCGTCTTCCTCCCATTACCGCCCCTGTTTGTTGTCTGGCTGTCCGTGAGCCTGGTGATCGCGTTCCTCGCCGCCCCTTGGATTGGAACGCTGGCAAGGCGCCGTTACCTGTTCTAGCCATCGGGCCTAGCCCATCACGCCACGTCCGGTCATTGCGACTCTTGGCATGGCGTCGCCAGTGCGCGATTGCGCATGCCTCTGGCCGTCCCTGCCTTTCTCTGCCTCACCCTAAGCACGGCCTCCACGCCAGTCTCACGACCTAAGGGTTATGAACGCGGGAAAAATGAGTCTTCCCACGGCACGAAATACTACCGTTCGTCTGAATTTATGACGAAATTGACATTTGTTTTCGAGACATTTAATTGCCGAAATAGCATCCTAACTCATTGATTCTAAAAGACTGTCAACTCAGCAAACATTAATTTAAACCACTTTGTCAATACCATTGACATTACCTACAAAACACGATCTAGACTTGCTGAAAAAGAATTTCTATGCTGGGTGAAAATCCATTCCAGGACACCCCTCATGAAGCCACTCAGCGCCTTCGAAAACAGTCGGACAGTCGAGCCCAGTCGTACCCTTAAAAAGGGAAAGTACGGCAAACACATCGTGCATTTCCCATCGCTAAAAAATCGCAAGGTGGTGGTGTGCGAAAGCGAACTCGAAGCTGATTTTTGCATCTGGCTCGAATACGCAGAAAACGTTGTCGAATACGCTCCGCAGCCCGGCACCTTCTCGTTTGCACTCGAAGGCGTTCCCACCCGCTACACACCCGACTTTCAGATCACCTACGACACGGGCGAGATTCGGTACATTGAGGTCAAGCCAGACCACATCTTCGAGGATGCGGGTTATCTTCGAAAAATCGACGAATTCAAACGAATTGCAGCACAGCACGGATACAGTTTTGCCTTGGTCACGGAGCGAGATATTCGTGTCCAACCCAAGCTAAGAAATCTCCAAAATCTGTACAACCGCCTGCACTTGGTCACCGACGTCGAGGTCGCGTACGCACTCGACAGTCTGAAAGGCGCGCCAAGCGGCATGACCCTTCGCACGCTGTTGTCCAGGCCGTCTCCACCGTCCATGAAGTCCATCGCCAGGTGTGTGTTTACCCGATTGATTTCGACCAATCTGGACCACCTGCCATTCACCCTTGACTCGCGAATTACGTATGGCTTGGTAGCGGACCTACCCCATGCATAAAGTCACTACGAATGAACGTTACCGCCTGAACGGGGCAGAGTTTGAGGTGGTTGCTACCGACCTGAAGCGTGTCCAACTGGCAGGCGTCTCCAGTCAGCGTCAGATGTCGTTCACCCACCTCCAAGTGGATGATCTGATTCGCAAAGGTGACTTGGTCAGATCCCAATGCGCGCCCATCGATATATCCAAGGCCCCGATTCTCCTGAACATGAGTCAGGCGGAGCGAGCGACTCATGATCGAAAAGTCGCGTACGTCGTCAGCGCCCTTAATGCGCTTGGCAATACCTTGCCTCGCGAAGCGACCCACGCATTTATTGTGGACCATGCGCGGGAACACAATGACCCATCACCGCCGAGCTATTCTACTTTGTATGCTTGGACTAAAAAGTATCGGCAAGGTGGCGATAGCCCTCTGGCACTCATCAAAAACAAACATCACCGCCTGGCGCGCGGTAAACAGCTAAGCGATCAAACACATGAGATGGTGCATAACATCATTGATGAACACTATTTGATCCGGGAAAGACCCAGCGGACAACTGGTGTTTAATCTGCTCATTAATCAAATCCATAAAGATAATGAGCACCGGTCCGTTCACGACCAAATTGCGCTGCCCTCAAGGGCTACGTTCTACCGCATGCTCGCAAGCATTGATCCCTTTAAATGTGACGTGCTGCGTGAAGGTCGCGCCTACGCGGAAAAGAAAAACAGTTACGGCAGAAGTATCCAGAAACCCAAGCATCTGTTTCAACGGATCGAAGCGGATACCCAAATGATGGACGTGATCGTTGTAGATGACGACGGGAACGTCCGAGGAAGACCCTATCTGACCGCATTCATGGAATGCAGAAGCAGGATGATCATCGGGTGGGAGTTGTCTATGACCCCGCCGTGTGCGGCTAAAACGATGAAAGCCCTAAAAATGTCGCTCGTCAGTACGAACCCTATTGCTGGGAAGGGAGAGGTTTATTACATCGATAATGGAGGCGAGTTCCTCAACGACTCCTTCTTCAACTTCTTCAGCAGTTACGGCTCCAAAGTATTGCCGCTGCCCCCAGCCAAGCCCAATCAAAAAGGATTCATCGAACGTTTTTTCTCGACCCTGAATATGGGACTTGTCCATTTTATGAAGGGGACGACCAAATCAAACCCGACGGCCAGACGTGATTACGACGCTGAACGTCATGCCTGTTTGACTGTAGAGGACGTGAGGTCGCTGTTTGAGCGTTGGCTGGAGGAATATTACCACCAGCGCCCTCATGAAGGGATCCGCACAGCACCGGCGGTGGTGTTTGCCAAGGCATTAGAAGGCGAACTGCCTCCCGATACTTATTCGCTTCAGCAGTTGGATATCACCTGCCGAAAGACTAAGGCGCGAGCAATTTCCAACGGAAGGGTAAAAATGCTCCACCTCAGTTGGTACGGCCCTGGACTGCCACGGTTGGACGCCAAGGCCCGTAAACTCGGATGTAAACCACTCGTGCATTTCGATGAATCTGATTTATCTACCGTGTGGCTATCCATTCCCCAGGAACCGGGGATTATGGTTCAGGCCGACGCTGTAGACCCTGATTATCAGAATGGTCTTACCCTCTATGAACATCAACTGGCTTGCGCGGCGGTAGACAAGCAAGGCGAAGCCTTTAACAAAACAAAGGCTGCGCGTGCACTTGCGGAAATCTATCTTTCACTGAGCGAGCTACAACACGGAAAATCTCAAAAAAAAGGACGCTCCCACAAATCAACCCGAGTTTCAGAACCCAAAAAAGACATTGGCCAGTTACAAACTGATCCTAATACAGCTGCCCACCCTCCCTCAAATTTCATTATGGATCAATCCATCGCAGAGATCGATGATGACCTAGAATCTTTTACATTAGAGTAAATTACATGTCACCAGAAATACAAAACAAGCTAACTGAGTTCTCAAAACATATTGTCGCCCACGGCTATTACAAAGACGCCGTGGATCAAATACTGAAAAGCATTCACACCACCGCAGCCAGAAGAGAGCCTGCCTCTACCTTACTCACTGGCCCTTCCGGTGTAGGAAAATCGACCGTTTGTAAGTACGTGATGCAAAAGATTGGCGCTAAACAAGAGATCGAAACGGAATGGGGAATCGTACAAACAGTTCCCGCATTTTATTGCGGCCTCCCCGCAGGCACGACACTAAAATCATTAACCATTAGCATGCTGGCGCAGCTTGGATGCGATCAATTGAATGGTGACGCCACCACCCTACTGTACCGATTAATGACCCTGTTAAAGACGTGCAAGACCCAAGTAATACTCTTGGACGAATTTGATCATTTACTCGCCAAGGGGGCCGAAAAAACTAAGATTCTTGTCTGCAACTGGGTCAAAACACTTATGAATGAAACCCTCATTCCCGTGGTTTTAGCGGGGATGCCAGAATGCCAGTCGATTGTTGATGAACACCCCCAACTGGCGCGAAGGTATCCGTTTCGCGCAAACTTACGGCCTTTGGAATTCGCCTCTAACGATAGCCAATCGGATTATTTGAAAACGTTAAAGTCGTTCGGCGCGCAAATTAATCGTATTGGGGCGTTCTCAGACTCTATTTACCTCACTGACCAAACGATCTCAGCAAGGATCTATGCAGCCACCGGTGGCAATATGAACTCATTGAGGCAGTTGTTACACGAAGCTTTCAGCTTGGCGCTTACACGAAACATCGGCGTCTTCTCTGAACAGGACCTGGTCAATTCTTATGGCTGTCAAATCCTGGAAGGTTCACTGATTAAACACGGTAATCCTTTCACCATGGCGCCCCAAGAGATACGCAGCATCATTTCGAGGAGTGTTCGATGACGACACTCAGCTTCGTCCCCCGTGCTCGCGATGAAGAAAGCCCTAGGAGTGTGCTCGTGCGAGCCGCTCACCTGAACGGCTTTAGATCTGTGGCCAAGATGGCCGCAGCGCTGTACGGTGAAAACAATGCACGTCCTCTTGAATGGCAATTAATTGATTCCAGTATGGCAAAGCTATTCGCGGCTTTGGATAAGAGGACACGACTCCCGTTGCCGTTTTACCGACGATCATCACAAGTGACACGAGGTGCACCGTTACTCATCAATAACATCGCCATTCCGCTAAACCTCCTGAGAACGAAAGACCATGCTGTTTGCCCCGAGTGTTTAGCAGACGGCTGGCAGCGATACATTCAAGATATTAATTTGGTAGATGAATGCCCTTATCACCAATGTCGCTACATCATGATCTGCCCCTCTTGCGACCAGAACCTCACCTGGACAGACTGCAATGGGGCGGTGTGCCAATGTGGGTTTGACCTGAGCACTTGTCAAAAGCAACCGAGTTCGTCTCCATTCTCCCTACAGTTGCTTTCAATTTTACACAATCAAGACCAAGCAAAATTCGGTGTATTCTTAGACAATCTCAAAGCCCTCCGTTATTCCTCGGCTCTCCAATTTTCTGAAAAACAAGAATTGCTCGAACTGGCGTTAGCCATTGCGATGCATGACAAGCGAAGCATCGAAATCGCGGTATCGAAATCCATCGCCCATTACACTCACGCTCCGGCTCTATTTTTTGTTGCTCCTTGGTTGCTGTCCAAAGATGAAGAAATCAAGACCACTGCCCTCGGTCTGTTGGCTAATGACGTCACCGCACCCACCCAAGATGAAAACAATAAAAATAGGCCACCACTATGGCTGCTTCGTGATGAGTTTGAAGCCATTGGCATCAACCAACCAAAGCTTCGTTCGCTTACAAAAATAGGCCTGATCACGAAAGTGAAAGTCAAAACCAATACGCCTCACCAATATTACTCAGCCGATTGGGCATCCGTGCAAAACTGGCTAACTTTATCGGGTTCTCCAACCCTGGTTATTACCTCACCGTCGCACCTAGACATAGAACAGGCTGCCCTTTATCTAGATGTTTATCCGGAGGTAGTTCGTCGTGCAGTCCGAGCCAATTTCATGGCATCCAACACAAAAACCGGAAAATCAGGAAAACTGCTGCTCTGTAAAAATGAAGTCACAGCCTTTCACCAAAAATACATTTTTGTCGGTCCGCTCGCAAAATCATTGGGAAGCCCAAACACAACGCTTACAGCAAGGCTGATGAGTGTAGGCATTAAACCGATCTCCGGACCTGCCATTGATGGGAGTTTGGTAGCTATTTACCAACGCTCCACACTGGATACGAATAAAATAGCCCAAGCGCTCGCGGCAGTAACGTACTCACACAAAGCAGGACGAAAACTCCATATGCTGCAACCCAATGACACCCATATCAGCTCCACCGATACTGCGAAAATCCTAGGCATGGAGGTTCAACGATTAAAGTATTTGGAGCGAGCTGGCCTACTTAGAGAAGAAACACCTAGTCAATTCTTAAGTGAAAACCGCCGTTACTTCACCAAAAATTCAGTGTTTTTAACACAAAAAGTCTTGAGCAACTCCATCACCATCGAAGATGCCAGTACTCAGCTTGACATCTTGATAGGCCCATTAACACGCCGTTTCATAAAAAGCGGGTTTATAAAACCACTTTTACTTGGCAAAAAGACGCTTATCACCAACGATGATGTGGAAGTTATGCGTGAAAACCTGACGCATTACTGTAGCTGCGATCAGCTTGATAAATATTTGAGCGCGCCCACTGGACATGCAGCGAATCTAATTTCCACTGGTCGCATCTTTACTGCCCCACCTGAAGAATCAGGAATCAGCACGGTCCGACTGATCAGATGGGCGCAAGTAAAAAACTGAGACACCCTTCAATAGATCTCTCTAGTTCCGTCTCACATCCTACCTCACTCTGGCGTGCCCCTCGAAACCGAGGGCATTGACGCTTGCCAATCAGTACCTATAATAGCTAATCAACTTGTACTATTTCGCTATACAACTAGAGGTTTCGCACTTGAATTTTTCGCCGAGAAAATTCATTCTTTAATGAGACAACACTCAAAGAATTTACTTTTTAATGAGATTAAAATTTAGATCTTATGAGACAACCCTGTTCATCCCCAAGCATTCCGGGCAATGCAATTCAGGCTTTATTGAGACTCCATGGAGCTCGCCGCGATTTGATGATTGCAATCTGAATCGTTGAATCGAAAAAGCAAAAGCCCCGATCTGATCGGGGCTTTTTTATTGGAAAATGAATATCCATTTTCATCCCTACGCGATAACGCTAAAACTCCTACAGCACTTACAGCTGCTTCCGCATTGATGCCCATTCAAAGCACCTCTAAGCTCCATTGCAGGTGCCTAAGAAACGCCCAACGTAGAAAGCTTGGCCAATCACTCAGATCCGCAATCACCTTTAGGTGATTTGTCGTTCGGGTGTGTGATGGCTTTGCTCGTTGGGATTTCTTAAGTCCTCTCTACGTTGGGTTCAGGCCCTCCAAAATCTAAACGTAGAGGTAATGGATATGCCTAAACATGATCGATCCCACGCTCTCGAAATTCTGGAGATCAGCTATGTCTGATCCCTTCTCGGTAATGGCCTTCTCCCGACACAACCTCGTCCTCCATGCCCTCCTCCTGGAAAACCAAGCATGGTTCTGCGCTCGCGATTTTGGTCGACTGATGGGTTTTCATCTGAGTGATCGGATGGTCAGTAAACTCGACGAAGATCAGCGGCATACGTTGTTGATTGAGTACCACGGGCAACCGGAAAAACGGTTGATGCTCAGCGAGTCCGGTGTGTATGCATTGTTGGTTTATCACTACGCGCCGGGGAATCGGTTGTTGCGCGAGTGGCTGACTCATCAAGTGGTGCCGGCCTTGCGCGATGCGGGGCCGTCGAAGAATGCGGATCGACCGATGTTGAGTTTGTTGGATTGGCCGGAGATGTCGTTGAGCCTGTTGCATTGGCAGGATGAAGGCTGGATTCGGCTGCGGGACATGCCTTATCTATTGCTAAATCGAACGCGAAGGCGCGTTCCAGCGGTTAAGCCTTGGTGGCGTAAGGTCGTGGAGGCGCTTCACTCTTCGAAGCATTCGGTCGGTTAGACCTTGTAGGATCGACAGAAAGAAGCGTCGTAGTTCGCCGTAGGAATTTTCGTAGACAGTCCACTCAGTATCCTCCGAGGGTTTTCAACCCTCGGAGATGTTATGAGCGTAAAGAAGAAAGAAAGCGACTGGAGCGCTCTTGAGATTAGGGTCAATAGCCTTGGCGCATCGCTCAATCAGCGTTCAATTACTTCCAACCGCTGCTTCAGCCTCTCATTCACCAACGCCCCGTGCACTCCAGAATGAATTTCCCGATGACAACTTGGGCATACAGCCCCCACATAGCGTGGGTGATCTAACCCACCATCTGAGAGCCGGTTGACGTGATGCGGCTCTAGGTAGGGCGTGCCATCCTTTTTCATAAAAGGGGCCGGCCTCTCACAGCTCTCGCATGCACCATCAGCGCGCATCAGCACATAGTGCGCAACCTTACGGCTGCGCTGATAGATCTTACGAGGAGCAGATTGCCCTAACTCATCACTGCCAGGTTTGCATGCAGCCAGCGCAGCCAACCGCGCAGCAGCCAAAGAGCCGGGAAGGTCAGCCTTATCCTCATCCTCTTCTTCAGCCTCAATCACTCCACTAGGAATACCCACAGGGACTAGCCGAAAAACAATCGCCGTCCGAGCCTGGCCGTTCACATCCGGCTGGGTTCGCTGAAACATGTCGGCGCAAGAAAACTCGCCCACGTATGCGTAGCCATTACCTTTGCCGCGGGACTTAAACAAGTGCAGCGCTCGGCCATCATTGGCATGCTCAGCAATGGCTCGGTTGCCTCGAGTCAAAGTCATCGGCCCGCGTTGTCCTTGACCGGTATAAAAGAAGGCGCCGTCTTCCCAATGGTCGGCATACCCGTATTGCTCACCGCTATCGCCCGTGAACAAAAAAATCGCAGGGTAGGTAGCGGACGCTGCAATGCCGTTTTGCAGGCTTCCACCGAACGGTCCATTGATCTCAGTTTTTCGGTCGTAAACAGCCCCCGGCGTGAACTGCAATACAGGCGCGCCCTCCCCACGCGGTAACTCCACAATAGTGAAGCCTCGCTTTTCTAGGTAACTGTTGGTCGGATGTCCACCGGAGAACTCGCCTACGGCAATACCGGTCGCCAAAGAGACGATTTTCTTCGCCGGATACAGTTCACCGCCCCCGTGAACCGCATAACGGTGAGCTAGGTTGTTTTCCCAGCCTTGCCACTCACGCCTACTCCGAAATTTATGATCAAACTCCAGCATCGCTTTGTCTATTCGTTCCTTCGAAACCGCTTTGATCGCCACGAGCGCTGCCCTTTATCGACAATTGCCGTAGGAAAATTCCTACCGTCGCCAAAGTACCAAAGGGTTTCAATACGTAACAGGGCGAATAGCCACTATTTCTAAGAGCAATTGCCTCACAGGTGACTCTCAAATCCATCGGTGATGTCCTCGGCGGATTTTTGAAAATCCGCATAAATTCGGATTTTTCCCTTCAACCGCCCCGGCTTACGTGCCCGAGATGTTTTGATATGAGGCAGCAGGTTTAGATAGGGCTTGCCGTCCTTGGTGATCACAACCGTATCGCCCCGCCAGGCAAGCTCAGCGAGTTGATCGAGTTGGGATTGTGCTTCGTGCATGTTTACTTGTAGCCGTTCAGTCATATGGCACCTCCATGGAGTTGGCCACGCTAGCTGAAGGCTGAGATTTTCGATAGGCGTGGCGCGCTTGCTCTTGCGGTGTTCCTTTAAAGGTTGTGAACGATAATGCGTAAATCCCAGATGCCCGGTGGCGTTCTTGGGTTTTTCGCGAGCAATCTCGCTCCTACGGGATGGGTAATCCGAAATTTTGCGGCAGATTTTGCAATGTATTGAAAACAGTCAGTGCAACCCGCCCCGCCTCCCGCTATTAATACCCTTCCCACTCAAGGACCCGAGCCCACCATGAAATTCGACCTCGCCTACTGCCTCAGTCTCGACGACAAGCTGTCGATCTATGACGTGCGCGATTTGAATTTCGACGAGACGATGGAATTCGATTCCGCCAAAGAACACTTCCAGTGCCCAAACGATGCCTGCCGGGCGGCGTTTGATGTGGCGAATGTGTTGACGACGTTCAACGCCAAGAATGTGAATTACGTTCGCACCCCGCACTTCAAGAACACGCCCAGCACCCGGCATGTGGCGGATTGTCCTTATGTCAGTCTCAAGGCGTCGGCGTCGGGTGTGGACGACGTGGAAACGGATGACAGTCGCGAGGAGCACTTCCCATCGGAGTTGTTGCTGACTCGACGTGAGTATGTGCGTAAGCCATCAAACCCGGCGGTGGTGGCGGATATCATGCGGGACGACCCAAGACCCACTCCAGCGGCCACTGATGTCGAACACCCGAGCCGCGAATCAGCACCAGACAAGACCAGCGTCTTCGCCCACCCGGTGGAGTGTTTTGTGTCGAACTTCGAAGACAAGGATCTGCTCAAGCGCATGCCGCTGAAGATTGGCGAGCACACGGCGCCTTATGGGTCGTTCTTCAAGAAGATCGAGTATCTGCAGGACAACAAGGGGCTGATTTACTGGGGCAAGATCAAGGAGATCAAGGACTACACGCAAAGCTTTCGCATCGATTTCGAACAAAAGGTCTGGTTCAAGCAACCGGACGAGGCGAAGAAGAAACCTTATTCAGTCAACGTTTACCTGAGCAAAAAGCTGATCGATAACTACCGCAAGCGCAAAGCGTTTCTGGAAGAGATCAAGCATGCTATCGAGAGTGAAAAAGAGTTGTTTTGCTTTTTCTATGGTGTGACGCCGGAGTTGAAGCAGGTGCCGAGCAAGAAAAACCCCGAGCAGACGTTCGGGGTGTTCAGTGCCAACATTGAGAACCTGGATCACTTCATCATTCGTGAAGCGCCGGGGTTGGACAGCTAACACAGAGCTCGTGAAGCATTCCGTTTCGCTTCAGTCCGGCTGAAGGCTACTCTCCAATGCCCAAATCTCCCGCTTCACCTCTTTACGCCGATCACGTGCAGCCTGAATACCTGGCTCATCAAGACCACAGTACTTGCGCAACCAATGCACCATCATCGTATGCGTCCGGCCAAGTCATCTACCCAACCCCGCAACGCCAGGACATGGTGTGCACTTAAATTTAAGTGGGCACCAGTTCTAGCCTTTTAAGCGGGTATTTCATGCAGCCAACACGCCGTTCCTATTCCAAATCCTTCAAGGCCCAGGTCATTCAAGAGTGTGCCCAGCCCGGCGCTTCGATTGCCAGCATCGCCCTCAGCCATCGCCTCAACGCAAACCTCGTCCACAAATGGATTCGAGTGCAAGCGCAGAAAAGCACGACGCTTCAACCTGCATTCATCCCATTGCCTATGCAAACAACGGCGCACGTATCTTCATCGAATATCAGCGTTGAGATTCTGCACCCACGCGGCACCGTCAAAGTGAACTGGCCAACCGATAGTGCTGCTGCCTGCGCCGCTTTCCTTCGAGACCTGTTGCGATGATCCGCATCGACGCCATCTGGCTCGCCACCGAGCCCATGGACATGCGTGCCGGCACTGAAACTGCGCTGGCCAGGGTGATTGCGGTCTTCGGTGCGGCGAAGCCGCACTGTGCTTATCTGTTTGCCAATCGCCGCGCGACTCGGATGAAAGTGCTGGTACACGATGGGATTGGCGTTTGGCTGGCTGCACGTCGCTTGAACCAAGGCAAGTTTCACTGGCCAGGCATTCGACAAGGCAGCGAAATGCAGTTGGATACCGAACAACTTCAGGCCTTGGTGCTCGGCCTACCTTGGCAACGTGTTGGCGCTGGCGGTGCAATCACGCTGCTTTAAAAACCGTAATTAGTGCCTCGGCTTGCTGTCGCAAGTGGCCTGCTTTGGTAAAATCCACGGCATGACTTCCTCGCCCAATCTCGATCAAATGACTCCCGACCAACTGCGTGCATTCGCTGCGCAGTTGCTGTCGCAGGTCGAGACCATGGGTAAGACGGTCGAAACAATGGGTAAGAAGATCAACCGCGATCAAACGGTAATCGAGAAGCTGACCCACGAGATTGCGCAGCTCAAGCGTTTGAAGTTTGCCAAGCGCAGCGAGCAGATGAATCCTGAGCAGGCGAGCCTGCTTGATGACCTGATCGATACCGATATCGCGGCGATTGAGGCCGAGCTTCAGGCCTTGCAAATAGCCCCAGTGGCGACCGAGAAAAAGCAAAAGCCCAAGCGCACGGCCTTGCCGGCAGAGTTTCCACGCACCTTGATCCATCACGAGCCGGACAACACCCACTGCCCATGCGGCTGCGCGCTCAAGCGTATCGGTGAAGATATCAGCGAAAAACTGGACTACACACCGGGCGTGTTTACCGTTGAACGCCATGTTCGTGGCAAGTGGGTTTGCGATAACTGCGAAACGCTAATCCAGGCACCGATACCGGCGCAGGTCATCGACAAAGGCATCCCAACCGCCGGGTTGTTGGCCCATGTCATGATCGCGAAGTTCGCTGACCATCTTCCGCTTTACCGTCAGGAGTCGATTTTTGGTCGTGCCGGCTTGGCGATTCCACGTTCAACCTTGGCTCAATGGGTTGGCGTTACTGGCGTGCAGTTGCAGCCACTGGTCGATGCCCTGCGTGACGTAGTGATCGGGCAGCAGGTTGTGCACGCGGATGAAACACCCGTGCAGATGCTCGCTCCGGGCTCGAAAAAAACCCACCGTTCTTATGTTTGGGCTTACGCCACCAGCCAGTTCTGCGAAACAGCCGCTGTCGTCTACGACTTCAGCCCCAGCCGCGCCGGTGAGCATGCTCGCAACTTCCTGCAAGGCTGGAAAGGTAAGTTGGTCTGCGACGATTTTGGCGGTTACAAGGCCAGCTTCGAACTCGGCGTAACCGAGATCGGCTGCATGGCCCATGCCCGGCGCAAGTTCTTCGAACTGCACGCTACAAACAAGAGCCAGCTCGCCGAGCAGGCCCTGCGTTACATCCAGTTGCTGTACGAGATCGAGAGCGAAGTGCGTGACCTGGAGCCGGATTTACGGTGCCGAATACGGCAAGAAAAAGCCGTGCCGGTGATGGATATCCTGCATGCCTGGATGATCGCCCAGCGTGATCTTGTGCCCGAAGGGTCGGCCATCAGCAGAGCACTCGATTACAGCCTTAAACGCTGGGCAGCGCTGTCGCGCTACCTCAATGACGGGACCGTACCCATTGATAATAATTGGGCGGAGAACCAGATCCGGCCATGGGCTCTTGGGCGCAAGAACTGGCTCTTCGCCGGGTCGCTACGCAGCGGAAAACGGGCGGCGGCGATCATGAGCTTGATCCAGTCTGCGCGGCTGAATGGTCATGATCCGTATGCCTATCTAAAGGATGTTCTCACGCGCCTGCCGACGCAGCGGGCGAGTGAAATCGAGCAGTTGCTTCCGCATAAGTGGCAGCCGGTTTAATCACGCAAGATGTGATGCCCGGACGCATACCCATCATCTCCTCATCGGGGGAGTAATAGTCTTTATGGCCTTTGCTGAGTCGCAGGGTGTCATTCATCTGCGCGTCGAAGCTGCCGGCCGCGAACTCGTCCGGGGGTAAACATCCCCACTCAGCGGCGAAATCTTCGAAGATCCAGGCGATATCGTCGATGTGTTTTTGCGCACCGCGATGTCTGCGCCGGTAGAAAAAGTGTTCACGACAGCTCTGCACAAAACGCTCCTGCATGGACTCATCGTCGACCCATTGAAGTACATCGTGCTGCAGCTCATGACGCATCAAGCCGTAGATCCAGCGCTCCGTAAAGCGTTGGACAAAACCACCCACGTCGGCTTTTTTCGCGTCCGCGAAAATCATGCAATAACGGGTTTGTATGTGAATGACGAACAGCACGTGTTTGCGCTGAACAGTGATCGCATGAACCAGCCACTGCTCCGCCGAATCACCCAACTCATCTTCTTCGGGAGTGGGTGAAGGCGGTTGGTGATCCACCGGCGTGATTGTCTTGCCCTTGTGAACGCGGCTAAAGAACTTACTGGCCGCTTCGGTGCAGTTGAAGATCAACATTCGTGGTCCCTTGATTAAGGCCGTGTGCAATGCTCAGTCCTCTCGCACGTTCTCTTCAACCCATTCAAGCTCATAGGGTTGACGAACAACGTCAGCGACCTCTTCTAACATTGCTTCGCTAAGAACCGACAGCTCCGCATCGGTCAGCAAGTCGTGCTTGACCATCAATCGTAAAGCTATGAATGCACTAGAACGACTGTAGGGGTCGAAAGTTCGAACGATGTCCTTGTCCCGATCATGCATCAGGCGATAAAGCATTCGATACCTGGCATGAGCCGAGAGCGCGTCATTCTGGGCAATTGTCTTGGCATCAGCCAGCACACCTTGGCAGAAACGATCGAGCGCAAGTTTGTGCAGTTCCTTGAATTTCTTCCAGTCACTTTCGAGGATCGACATGACATTCTCCCGCGTGAAATCTTGAACAGTGCGAAGGCGTATTGTTGCGAATAAGGCTACCGATTCCAACCCTACGTGGCGCACATGCTCAGCATCACCAGAACTAGCAAACCGATATAGACCCGCGCATGGATTCGATCCGGTATCCGCCCAATCCAAGGCGTGGCCAGCCGAATCCCCACCAACGATCCCACCGTCAAAACCGCAAATGCCAGCAGATCCACATAACCGATAAACCACGGCCCCAGATCAAACTCGGTTAACCCAGCCATCGCCATGTAGGTCAGCGTCCCAGCCAGCGCCACGGGCAAACTTAGCGGATTGGCCATGGACGTCGCCTGGGACATGCTCAACCCACAACGCCGCAACAATGGCACGGTCATGACGCTGCCGCCTACGCCGAGAAAAGTAGCGATGGCGCCGATTCCTACACCGCCGCCAGACACTTCTGCCCTTCCCAATCGCCGTGGGATTGCGGTATCGGACGGTGTAAGAAAGCCGCGTCGTAACAGGCAATCCGCGATGGTCACGCCCAGGTACGCGATGAAGGCATAGCGAATCACTTCGCCACTCACCCACATCGCCGCCCCTGCACCGACGATCGCGCCCAAGCCGATGAACCCGCCCAACGGCCACAGGTAATGGCGAATGAGGTTCCCGGCGCGGTGGTGTTTGCCGGTGGCGATCAGTGCGTTGATGATCATGACGCAGGTCGAGGTTGCCACAGCAATGTGCATTGCCGATTGGCCGATGGGGTTGTCTGTGCCGTGGCTGGCCATGAGCATGCGATACAGCAATGGCACAACGACGAAGCCGCCACCGAAGCCGAACAGCACCGCGGTGATGCCGGTCATGCAGCCGAAGAGTGCCAGCAGGAGATAGAACATTGCATGTCGTCCATTGGTTGAGAGCGGTCGACGATAGAACGATGCGCCTTGGCCTGCTTCAGCAACTCAGCCAATAATGTTTGCGTTTACGCCAACCACTGGGGCTGTTCGATGCGCAATGTTTCGATTGATCTGCTGGACCACACGCCACGGCCGGTGGTGGCCATCGGTACGGATTATTCCCACGGGCATTCGTTGCCTCGTCATACGCATCGGCGGGCGCAATTGTTATACGGCGCCACCGGGGTGATGCAGGTCAGCACGCATGACGGCAGCTGGGTGGTGCCACCGCAGCGGGCGGTTTGGATTCCGCCGGGGGTGGCGCATGAGGTGCTGATGCTGGGGGTGAGCACGCGCAGTGTGTATATCGAACCGGCGGTGGTGGATCTGGGGGATCGCTGCCAGGTGATCAGCGTTTCGCCGTTGATGCGGCATTTGCTGATGGAGGCGGTTGAAATCCCGCTGGAGTATGACGAGCGCGGGCGCGACGGTACGTTGATCGGCTTGCTGCTGCATGAACTTGGGCGCAGCACTCACCTGCCGTTGCACATTCCGCTGCCCGTCGATGCGCGGCTGCTCGCGTTGTGCCAGGGCTTTGTGCAGCGGCCCGACGCTCATCAGCCGCCCCAGCAATGGGCCGATCAGTTGCATGTAAGCCTGCGTACTTTCAATCGCCTGTTCCGCCAACAGACTGGCCTGAGTTTCAGCCAATGGCGGCAGCGGGCCTGTGTGGTGCTGGCTCTGGCGCGGCTGGTGGTGGGCGAACCGGTGACGCGGATTGCCCTGGATTTTGGCTATGACAGCCCGGCGGCGTTCTCAACGATGTTCCGCCGCGTACTGGGGCAGGCGCCAACGACTTGGCTGGAGGGGGCGAAATAGAGCAGCGGCAGCCGCTAATGCCAGTCAGTTAAGCGCAATCCATGTGGGAACGGGCTTGCTCGCCAAGACGGCGGCACTTTGCTACTGCTTCGCAGCCGAACGGGCGGTGCGGCGTTCCGACAAGCCCCCTCGCCACAGGTATTGTGTCTGACGCGCCTTCACTCTTACAGCAACTCAAAACTCTGCTCCTTCACATCCTGAGAATCCAGACCGATCTGCACCTGGAACTCGCCCGGCTCGGCGGCGTATTCCAACTGAGCGTTGAAGAACTTCAAGTCGTTCTCATCAATGCTGAAGTGGACCGCTTTCTCTTCTCCGGCCTTGAGCATGATTTTTTTAAAGTTCTTCAGTTCTTTGACCGGACGGCTGAGGGAGCCAACGACATCGCGGATATACAGCTGAACCACTGTTTCGCCGTCGCGCTGGCCGATATTCTTCACCATGACGCTGGCGACGAGCTTGTCGGTCTTGTTCAGTGTGGTCGAAGACAGGGCCATGTCGGTCAGGCTGAAATCGGTATAACTCAGCCCATAGCCGAAGGGATAAAGCGGACCATGGGATTGATCGAAATATTGAGACGTGTAGTTGCGAGGCCCACCCGGCAGGTAGGGGCGGCCGGTGTTCAAATGGCTGTAGTAATTCGGGATCTGCCCCACGGAGCGTGGAAAGGTGATGGGTAACTTGCCGGAGGGGTTGTAGTCACCGAACAATACATCGGCAACGGCGTTGCCTCCCTCAGAGCCGCTGTACCAGGTTTCCAGAATTGCATCGGCCTGCTTCTGCTCCTTGCCGATGGAAAGTGGCCGACCGTTCATCAATACCAGTACCAGCGGCTTGCCGGTGGCTTTCAGGGCGGTGATCAATTCACTCTGGCGTCCTGGCAGATCGAGGCTGGTTCGACTGGCCGCTTCATGAGACATACTGCGGGGCTCACCCACTACTGCAATCACAACATCGGCTTGTTGTGCAGCCTTGACCGCTTCGTCAATCATTTCTGCTGCCGGACGAGCGTCGTTCTCGATTTCGGACGCTCCCAGGTATTTAATAACCTCTTGATCCTCCGTGAGATTGACGCCTCGGGCATAGATCAGCGAGCCCTTATCCATAGCGCTTTTCAGCCCATCGTAGATCGTCACCGATTGCGAGGGCACGCCGCTTGCGGACCAACTGCCCATGATGTCGACGGTACTTTTTGCCAACGGGCCTATGAGCGCGATCACACCCTCTTTTTTTAGCGGCAAGAGCCCGTTTTCATTCTTCAGCAGCACCAATGTCTTGCGTGCCACCTCACGGGCCGGCGCTCTGTGCAGACGGTTTTCGGCATTGTTATCAGCGGGGTCTTCACTGGCAACGCCGATGCGCCGGTAAGGGTCTTCGAACAGCCCCATGTCATACTTGGCCCCCAGGACTTCCCGCACTGCGTTATCGATATTGCTCTGGGAAACAGCGCCAGACTCAAGCAGCCCGGGTAGCTCCGGACCATAGGAGAAGTCGTTCATGCTCATATCAACACCGGCCCTGATCGCGAGCCTGGCCGCTTCGCGGTGATTCTTCGCAACACCATGCTGAACCAGATCGTTTATCCCATTGTGGTCGCTGATGACCAGCCCCTTGAAGCCCCATGCTTTGCGAAGCAGGTCTTGCATCAACCATGCATTGGAAGCGGCTGGCACGCCATTTATCGAGTTAAGCGCCACCATCACCGCTCCCGCGCCACCCTCAATCGCCGAACGATAAGGTGGCAGGTAGTCCTGGTGCATTCTGGCCAGGCCCATGTCGACGCTGTTGTAGTCGCGTCCACCCTCGACAGCACCATACAACGCGAAGTGTTTGGCGCTGGCCATGATGCTGTCGGGTGCATTCGGGCTTTTGCCCTGGTAGGCCTGAACCATCACTTTGGCAATGCGCGAAACCAGATAGGTGTCTTCACCGAAGCCTTCGGATGTACGCCCCCAGCGAGGATCACGGGCGATATCTATCATCGGTGCAAAGGTCAAATCGATACCGTCCGCACTGGCTTCTTTCGCCGCCGTTCGACCGCTCAACTCAATGGCGTCCATATCCCAGCTGGAGGCCAGCGCCAGGCCAATGGGAAAAATGGTTCGCTGGCCGTGTATCACGTCCCAGCCGAAAAACATCGGTATTTTCAGGCGGCTTTGTTGAGCCGCGTCCTGCATGGGTCGGTTTACGTAACGGCTCACAGAGCCGTACGTACCCCCGATTCGCCCGGCGGTGATCTCTTGGCGCATCCTTTCGGGAGTCATCTTTTCATCAATAGCGATCAGCCGCAGTTGGCCGATCTTTTCCTCCTGGGTCATCTGATTTATCAGGTGGGTGACAAAGGCATCTTTGTTTGACGATTCCATATCGGCCAACACCGGCAGACTTGTAAAACCGATCAGGGCACACAGCAGCCGTAATCTTTTCATGATTGCCTTCCCTGTGACGCATACCACCTGCTTGCCTTTGAAACGCCACCTTTCCTTGTGTTGAAAATCAGAAAGCTGACGTTCAAACATTGCTGCTGACGGGGGCTGAAAGCCACTGAGCTTTCAGGATCCCGCCTAGAAATAGCGTAGTCGCTCCGACGCTCCTGCCTAAGAGAAAAAATATAACCGATCAAAAAATGAGTTTGATCCGGGCTCAAAACAACTGTACAAAAACACAGTACATTTTGAATCAACACTCTCGAACCCGGAGAACACCATGGCCTCTCTTGCGATGAAAATCACCCTGGAACGTATCGCCCTTTTCCAATTCACCCCGGCCCACTGTGCCCAGGCACGAGCGATGCTGGGTTGGAGTGTGGAAGAGCTCTCAAAGGAATCCGGTGTCTCCGTGGACGCCATTCAGCGATTTGAGGCAGAACGCGATGTACTGGATGTCACCCGACTGGCGTTGGCGTATCGCTTTGAATCAGATGGCCTGGTGTTCTTCCCGGGATTTGCGCCGGGTCGTGGGATGAATGTGAAAGGGTTGACGCCTGATCCTGTGGGTCGGGCGGATTACGCGATGGTTGAGTGAGGTATCAGCTGATGAATGGGATCGATGAATCCGACAGGTGCAGTAACCCGTCTTCGGGTGATACCGATGCGGGTGGGATAAGGGCCAAAGCCGAATACCTCATGAAGATCGGTATGCTCCTCGACACCGGTCAGTTGGGCAGGGCTGAAGCGGCGCAAAGGCTTGGGCTGTCATCGGCGGAACTGGATGAAATACTCGGTGGAAACGTTCGTGGTTTGACCGTGGCGAAGATCATGGGCCGCTCGATGGCGAGCGGCCCGACGGCAGAGGATCAAGCGTTCTGAGGCGTAACTTGATCACCCCTCCAGGAGGGTGAGATGGCTTTCCCAGCTCGAGCGCGCTGCCAGAGCCGTAACGCCAACATCACCAGCCCGGTCTCAGACCTTACTGGGCTTTAAACGCCGGATTTTGGCGTTCTAACGAAGCTTGTTCATAGCTGTAAGCCAGCGCCAGCAATTGGGGCTCACTCCAGCGCTGGCCGAAGAAGAACACAGAGGTCGGCAACTCATCGCTGTTCATGCCCGAAGGGACGGTAATGCCAGGGTAGCCTGCCACCGCCGCACTGAATTGCGAGTAGCCATCGGCATCGGCGAATAATGCATCCAGATTATGTTCAGCCAATTGCTCATCAATGGCAGCCTTGAAGCTGGCATTGAGGGTGCCGAACAGTTCGGTTGCCTGTTCGTGGGTCATGTCCAGTTCGTTGATGTCTTTAAGCATCTGCTGCCCGTAGCCTTCAGCGCCCGGATTAAGTTCGTTGAAGTCGATCAACTGTTGAAGCGTCTGGATCGGCAACCCTGAGCGGCTTGCCAGGTACTCGGGCAGTTCATGTTTCATGCCCGCCATGAGGGTGTTGAAGTAGCCATCGATATTGGGCAGTCGAACTTTCAACGGCACAAGGGTAGCGCCTTGTTCTTCCAGCGTGGCCAATGCAATCAGGAATTCAATACCTGGTTTAAGCACGCGGCCGTTCGTGCCTACGTACTCGGTCGGGTAACCGATTCTTTTGCCTTTCAATGCATCCGTGGCGAGCAGCGTGGTGTAGTCGACTCCCATCGGAGCATCGCTGGTTGCGGCATCCATGGCATCGACGCCTTGCAGAGCATTGAACATCAGTGCGGCGTCACGAACGGTGCGAGTGAGGGTGCCCGGCGTGTCTTGCAGACGTGTGATTGGAATGATGCCCGATCGGCTGAACAGGCCCAACGTGGGCTTGACGCCCACCACGCCGTTGTCCGAAGCAGGGCAAGCGATCGAACCGTTGGTTTCAGTGCCGATGGCCAATGGTGCGAGGCCGGCCGCTACGCCAGCAGCAGAACCGGAACTGGAACCACAGATTTCACCGCTAAGTACGTGGGGATTTTTACCTTGGCCGCCTCGACCACTCCAGCCGTGAGGCAGGCCCTGTTCCCGGACGTAAGCCCATTCGCTCATGTTGGTTTTACCGAGAATGATGGCGCCCGCATCACGCAGCTGTTTGACGACAAACGCATCGTTTGCCGCAGGCTGACCGACCATGGCCAATGAGCCCGCGCTCGTTTGCATCTGGTCCGCAGTGTCGATGTTGTCCTTAATCAGAACTGGAATGCCGTGCAGCGGACCACGAACCTTTCCGTCCTGACGTTCCTGGTCTAATGCGGTGGCAATGTCGATGGCCTGAGGGTTGAGCTCAATAATCGCGTTGATCATCGGCCCTTGCTTATCCAGCGTGTCGATGCGCGCCTGCAAATATTCCACCAGTGTTACGGAGGTGAGCTCGTTGCGCTCCATCCGTTCAGCGAGTTCGCTGACGCTCGCATATTCGAGCGTCTGAGTGGCTGATGCCGTTGCCTTGTTGTCAGCAAATGCAGACCCGGTAGCCGATAGCAGAATGATCTGCACCAGTGCAGTCATGCGGTTTTTTAAAACGTCCTTCATTTACAGCTTCCTTGTTATGGCTAATCACGAGTGAGTCATTTCACTCGCTGCACAGCCTACCGAAGCCGTGGGAAACGGCTGTCATCCACAAGGAACCAGCAATGTAGGAAACTTCACCCAGATTTGTAGCCGCTACAAGCCATACGCCCTTCTTCCTTCAACGTACTTTCCATTTCCAACCACCATGCGCTCCCACGCTGCGGATACATGACGTTGAACGCCTCCCCCATCTGCGGCGTGGTAATCGACACATTGCGCTCCCAGGCCAACGCCAGAATCCGGTCGAAGGGCTCGAACCAGGCGTGCATCGACAAATCGAAGGTGCCGTTGTGAATCGGCAGTAACCAGCGACCTTTGAGGTCAATGTGCGCCTGCAGGGTTTGCTCCGGCTGCATGTGAACATGCGGCCACTCGACGTTGTAGGCACCGGTTTCCATGAGCGTCAGGTCGAACGGGCCGTACTGTTCGCCGATGCGTTTGAAGCCGTCAAAGTAGCCGCTGTCGCCGCTGAAGAAGATCCGCGTGTCGCCGTCGATCATCACCCACGAGGCCCACAATGTGCTGTTGCCATCGAAAAGACCGCGACCGGAAAAGTGTTGTGATGGTGTGGCGATGAACTGGATGCCATCAACCTCGGTGCCCTGCCACCAATCCAGTTGGCGCACTTTGCTGGCGTCGATGCCCCACTTGATCAAGGTGTCGCCCACGCCCAGCGGCGTCAGAAAGTACTTGGCCTTGTCCGCCAGTTTGAGCACGGCCTGATAATCGAGGTGGTCGTAGTGATCGTGGGACAGGATCACCGCTTCGATCGGCGGCAACGCTTCGAGGCTGATCGGCGGTTGGTGGAAGCGCTTGGGGCCGGCCCATTGCACCGGCGAGGCACGCTCGGCGAAGACCGGGTCGGTGATCCAGAATTTGTCCCGCAGTTTTAGCAGTACGGTGGAATGGCCGAGGCGGTAAACGCTGTGATTAGGTGCGGCGATCAACGCTGCCTGAGTCAGGGTTTGCACCGGGACAGGTGCGGTCGGGCGGGTGTTACGCGGTTTGTGGAAAATCATGTTCCACATGATGCGCACCATTTTTCGAAAGCCTTCGCGTTGCACAGGCGCATGATTTCGGAAGTGCCCTTCTGCCTGACGGGATGCTTCAGGCGTGGAGGCGTTATCCGCAGGGGAAGTTGAAGTGGCCATGACTGAATGACTCCAGGAAAACCACATGATTCGCGGTTCTCCGCTTGGGACGGTAAATGGCCAAGGCACGCACGCATCAGCCGGAGATTCTATTGTTCCCTGTGCAGGATTAACAAAACATTACACTGCACAGTGTAGTTTCTAGGTTGCAGCAAAGCCGATCACAAGTAAACTACCAAGTGTAATTCTCACTTCTTCCTGCCGAAGCGTACTTATGACAGCTCCACAGCGCCTGACCGACCGAAAACGCGAAGCCATCATTCAGGCAGCGATTGCCGAATTCCGTACCAACGGTTTCGACATCACCAGCATGGACAAGATCGCTGCCACCGCCGGCGTGTCAAAGCGCACGGTGTACAACCATTTCCCCAGCAAGGAAGAGTTGTTCGCCGAAATCCTCAATCAATTGTGGGCGCGGGTGACGGCAGAACAGGAAACGCCCTACCACCCTGATTTGCCGCTGCGCGACCAGATGCGCCTGATGCTGATGGCGAAAATGCAGATGCTGGGCGATGACAATTTTCTCGACCTGGCGCGAGTGGCCATCGCCGCCACCATCCATTCCCCCGAGCGGGCGCAGAACATGGTTGCCCGAATGGGCGAACATGAAGAAGGCCTGACCGTGTGGATCCGCGCCGCTCAGGCCGATGGCCGCTTGAAACCGGTCGCCCCCGACTTCGCCGCACAACAGATTCAGGGAATGCTCAAATCCTTTGCGTTCTGGCCACAGATTTCCATGGGTTTGCCCGGCCTGTCAGCCGAACTGCAGAGCACTGTTGTGGAGTCGGCGCTGGACATGTTCCTGGCCTGCTATCAGCTCTGAACCGAGCTGCAATAAATGACAAGGTCTGCCGATTTGCCGATCCCAGGTCGCTCTGAACAAACACCACAATGTGTTTCAGAATGAAACTGGCGCTGGGGCTATAGTGAGCCTCAGTCCCAGCGCCATGCAGAGAGCACCATGACCACCACGACTTCCGACACCCAACCCGCCCTCCCCGTCGACCACCTGCGCTTTCATCGCCCCCATGCACACTTGGCGCCTACCTTCGGCACCGACAAGTTTGCCCTGCGCGCTGAGGCCTTTGCGCGGTTCTTCGGCACGCCGACCTTTCTTGGCGCGCAGACGCTGATCGTGGTGCTATGGGTTTGCCTCAATCTGTTCGGCGTCGCTCACTTCGATCTCTACCCGTTCATCCTGCTCAACCTGGCGTTCAGCCTGCAATCGGCTTATGCCGCGCCGCTGATTCTACTGGCCCAGACCCGTCAGGCGGCACGGGACAAAGCCCAGTCCGATGCCGACGCCCTACACCGCGAATCCCTCGCCGTGGCCAACAGTGAACGTCAGGCGCATGCGGCACAGAACACCGCGCAACTGTTGGAACTGCTGGAACAAAACACCCGGCTCACCGAAATGACCAAGGCCCTCACCGAACGCATCGAAAGCCTGACCTCGGAAATGCATCAGCACTTCGTGCGCAAGGATCAGCCCAAGGTCTGACACCCATCAAGGCAATTTCAACGCCCGCCCCAACTCATCGAACAACGTCACCACCGAGCGCAACGCGCGGCAGTCAGGGCGGGTCAGCAACCAGAGCGCCGTGTCGTAACCGTGTAGCGGCTCGCTCAACGGTTGCAGCCCGTCACCGATGAGGAAGTCCGGCAATGCCGCGACTCCGAGCCCGGCCCGCACCAGCTCAGTCACCGACAACATGCTGTTGCAGCGATAACCCGGCGTGACGCCGGGCAACTGCTGACGGCGCCACGCGACCGTGGGGTGATCGGGCAGGAAGTCGTCCGGGGCGATCCAGGTCAGCGAGGCCAGGTCTTCGGAGTCGACCGATTTCAGGTACGCCGCGCTGGCACAGACTCGATACGACACCTGGGCCAATCGCCGGCCAACCAAGTGCTCGGGCGGTGTGCGGGTCAGGCGCAAGGCGATATCCGCATCCCGGCGGCTGAGGTTGGCGAAGTCGTTGGAGGTACTCAACTCGATGGTCAGCGCCGGGTAGGACGGCATGAACCGCGCCAACGCCGGCAACAGCAAACCTTGCAGGACCGAATCGGTGCAGGTCAGGCGCACGGTGCCGCTGATGACTTCACCGCCCTGCTCCACGCCAATGCGCGCCGCCTCCAGCGCCTGTTCGGCCCGTTCAGCCTGCTCGGCCAGGGTCTGCGCCAAGGTGGTGGGCAAGTAGCCGGCGCGGCTCTTTTCGAACAATTGCTGGCCAAGCGCGGCTTCCAGTCGGCGCACGGCGCGAAACACCGTCGAGACGTCGACCTTCAACAGCGTCGACGCCCGCGCCAGAGAGCCGCCGCGCACCAGCGCGAGGATCAGGGACAGGTCGGGGTAATCCAGTCGATAGTGCGCAGGTGCATTGATCAATTGGGATAACGCCAATATTGAGTGCGTGAACGCCAATCTATAGTGGGTGCCAGGAATCAACAAGCGTGGAGCGCACTCATGGAAACCCGCCCAATCCGCATCGCCCTGATCGGCGATTACGACCCGCACGTCACCGCTCACCAAGCCATTCCCGTCGCCCTCGGCATGGCTGCCGAACACGCAGGCCGAGACGTGCAGTTCCAGTGGTTGGCCACCGACCGCATCAGCGCCGATACGCCGTTGGCTGAATTCGACGGTTTCTGGTGCGTGCCCGCCAGCCCTTACCGCGATAGGGACGGTGCGTTGCGGGCGATTCGTTTTGCCCGTGAACAGCAACGACCGTTCCTGGGCACCTGTGGCGGGTTTCAACACGCCGTGCTCGAATACGCCCGACATGTTCTGGGCTGGGAAGATGCCGAACATGGCGAGACATCGCCCGATGCGGCGCGAGCGCTGCTCACGCCACTGACCTGTTCGCTGGTGGAAGCGGTCGACAGCATTCATCTGGTTGAAGGCTCGTTGATCGCCGAGGCGTACGAAAGCGCTGAGATTGTCGAAGGATATCGCTGCCGCTACGGCGTTAATCCAGCGTTCGAACGTGAGTTGTTGACCCAACAGCTGTGCGCCGTTGGACACGATTCTTCGGGCGACTTGCGGGCGGTGGAATTGCGCGGGCACCCGTTCTTCGTCGCGACGCTGTTCCAACCTGAACGCGCAGCGCTCAAGGGCCATCTGCCGCCGCTGGTCCGTGCGTTGATCGCCGCCTGCAAAAGGCAGAAATCATGATCGCCAAGACGCCGCCAGCGCCTTACTACGCGGTGATTTTTACCTCCCTGCGCACCGACGGTGATCACGGTTACGAGCAGGCCGCCAGGCGCATGGTCGAACTGGCCCGTGAGCAACCCGGTTTCCTGGGTGTGGAATCGGCTCGGGGTGAAGATGGACTCGGGATTACGGTGTCCTACTGGACCAGCGAAGCGGCGATTCTGGCGTGGAAACATCATCCCGAACACAGTGAGATTCGCGAGCGTGGGCGGTCGACGTGGTATTCGGCGTGTCATACGCGGGTGTGCAGGGTTGAGCGGGATTATCGGTTTCAGCAGTAACCGGTTGCAGCATTCTCGAGATCGCCTTCGCGGGCAAGTCGGATCGCCGCACCGCTCGCTCCTACGAGGGTTCATTACATCCTGTAGGAGCGAGCGGTGCGGCGATCCGACTTGCCCGCGAAGAGGCCACTGCGACCACTGCAAAACTCAGCTCTGCACCAGACTGCGAACCGCCGAAATCTCCGGCACTTCCCGCCGATTCATATACACCCGCAACGGCTCGGTAATGTTGATCCGGTCATCGATGTTCTGATCCAGCAACAACTGAATCAACTCACGCTTGAGCGTCATGGCGTGCCCGGAACCTGGGGCCCAGACGAATTCACTGGTAGGAATAATGCCGTCGTCAGCCACGTCCATGCCGAAGGAGTCTTCGCTGAAACGAACAAGGTACTGGCCGGTCTTGCGATTGAGGCCGACGAAGCCTTTGAGTTGGTCGGCGGCCTGGCAGATGAGCTCGGAAGTGATGCGCATGATAAACCTCACAAAGGGTCGTAATGGACCGGTGATCGACGGTTTACACGCAGGGCAAGCGAATGGATTTCCCTCTGCCGGGGAAATTGCCGGGGCCAAGAGTACTGCAAAGAACCGCACAAAAGCGCAGAAAAAATCAGCTTTAAACACGTTTATGTCGGTCTGGCGATAGCGCAAGCGGCGCTCAGTTGTTAAAAGATACGTCTTTGTAAATCTGCGAAAGGACCTCGACCATGCCTGTTACCTTCACCAAGAGCGCCCTGTTGCTGAGTCTGATGCTGGGCCTCGGCCAGGCACAGGCCGCCAGCGAGCCAAGCCCCACTGCACTGGCAACCCGTACGGGCATCCCGCATCCGGCAGTGATCGCCCACCGTGGCGCGTCCTTCGATGCACCCGAATCCACCGCTGCATCCTACAAGCTGGCCCGCGACCTGGGTGCCGATTACCTGGAGATGGACCTGCAACGCAGCAAGGACGGCGTGCTCTTCGCCCTGCACGACAACAACCTGCAACGCACCACCGACGTCGCCAGCAAATTCCCTGAGCGCAAGGACAGCCCGGCTAACCAGTTCACTATCGCCGAGCTGAAAACCCTGGATGCTGGCAGCTGGTTCAACACCGCCTATCCGGATCGCGCTCGTCCTTCGTACGCCGGCTTGAAAATCCTGACCCTCGATGAAATCATCGACATCGCCCAAGGCAACCCGCTGCACAAGCCGGGCCTGTACATCGAAACCAAAGAGCCGAAGCAATTCCCCGGGATCGAGCGCGACCTCAAGGATAAATTGCAGGACCGCGGCTGGCTGAGCCCGGCCGGTTCGAAACTGGCGAAGAGTGATCTGGCGGTTGGCCAGGGCAAAGGTAAAGTCGTGCTGCAAACCTTCGAGAAGAGCAGCCTCGAACTGCTCGAGAAGGAAATGCCGAAAGTCCCGAAAATCCTCCTGCTGTGGGTCGGTGAAGGCAGCATCGAGCCGAAGTCCAAGGTGACGTTTGCTGAGTCCGGTGACAAAGACAAAGCCACTTATTACGCCAAACAACAACCGAAAGACAAAGCCGAATTCCAGCAATGGGTCGAGTACGCCAAAGCCCAGGGCGCGATCGGCACCGGCCCTTCTGCCGCGCTGACCAAGGGTGGCGATCAGAGCTACTCGGACCTGGTGCAACCCTGGATGAACCAGTACACCCACGATCAGGGTTTGCTGGTGCACGTCTACACCATCGACGATGCCGTGGATTACCAGAAAGTCACGGACGCCGGCGTCGACGGCATCTTCACCAACCGCGCCAGCGAACTGCTCAAGTTCTACAAACGCCCGGCGGCTGCCAGTGTTGCGCAGTTGTTGCAGAACAACGGTTATTGATCAATCCGAGAAGCTTGAGATCGTTCCAAGCTCTGCGTGGGAATGCTTCATCGGACGCTCCGCGTTCGGCTCCGGATGTGACGCAGAGCGTCACGGGCTGCATTCCCACGCAGAGCTTGGAACGATCATGATTAAGGAATTAAGGGTGGATTAAGTTGCGAAAGCTAACCTGATCCCACTTAAACAGAACACCCAAGGAAAGAACCTCATGAAAACCCTGACTGCCCTGTTCACTGCCGCTGCCCTGACCCTCACCGCTGGCCTGGCCCAGGCCGATGTTCGCGTCGACCAGATCCCTGAGCTGGTCAAGAGCGGCAAGATCAAGCCACTGGAAGAAATGAACCAGGCGGCTCTGAAATTGCACCCGGGTGCGACCGTCACCGACACGGACTTGGACAACCACTTCAATAACTATGAGTACGAAGTGGAACTGAAAACCGCTGACGGCAAAGAATTTGACGTCGATTTCGATGCCACCACCGGCAAAGTCCTGAGCGACAAGCAAGACACCTGATGCACACATAAAAAGCCGCACGATTTTCGGATCGCGCGGCTTTTTTGCATGTCCGATTCAGACAATCAAGTCGCGCCAACGCAGCGCCAGCCCGCTAGAATCCCACCATAGTGTTCATGCAGAGATTGATTGAAATGGGGCAAGCAGCGGCTGCAGACATCACCACGATCGGTCGGATCAGCGCGGTGCCGGCAATTCTTCAGGTGATCCGTGAGTTGACCGGCCTGCGCTTTGCCGCGGTGGCTCGCGTTACCGAAGATTCGTGGACGGCGTGTGCAGTGCTCGACCAGCTGAATTTCGGTTTGCAGGTCGGAGGTGAGCTGGATCTTGTCACGACCCTGTGCCATGAAATTCGCCAGGCGCATCAATCGGTGGTGATCGACAAGGCCAGTGAAGACCCGCTCTACCGCGATCACCACACACCTCGGCTCTATCAGTTCGAAAGCTACATCTCCGTGCCGATTTTCCGCACCGACGGACGCTTTTTCGGCACCATCTGCGCCCTCGACCCCAACCCTGCGCCACTCAAATCCAGCACGATCCAGAGCACCATGGAATCCTTCGCCCGCATGCTGGCGCTGCAGATCGAGGCCGAAGAAAACCTGCAAAAAACTGAAGCTGCGCTGAGGCAGGAACGCGAAACCGCCGAACTGCGCGAACAGTTCATCGCCGTGCTCGGACATGACCTGCGCAACCCCTTGTTCGCCATCAGCGCCGGCGCTGAAATGCTCTTGCGTAAACTCCCTGACCCGGCGAATAAGCAACGGGTGCGGCATATCCTCACCAGCGCCCAACGAGCAAGCAGACTGGTCGACGACGTACTGGATTTCGCTCGCGGCTCTTTGGGACGTGGCATTCCTGTCAACATTGAACCGTGCCCGGATCTTGAGGATGCAGTGCGGCATGTGATTTCAGAGGTCCAGAGCGTCCATCCCGACCGCACCATCAAGTCGTCCCTCGGCGACCTGCACAGTGTTCATTGCGATCGCGAGCGGGTCGCGCAGTTACTGTCCAATCTGGTGGCGAACGCGGTTGCCCACGGAGATCCCGACGGTTCTATCGATATCAGCGCGCAGATCAAGGAAGGTCAGTTCGTGCTGAGTGTGAAAAATCAGGGGCAGATTGCCGAGGATGCGCTGCCTCATCTGTTCCGGCCCTATTCGCGACCGGCCAGTGGTACACCGCAGGCCGGCCTCGGGTTGGGGTTGTACATTGCCAGTCAGATTGCGCAGTCCCATGGCGGAAAACTGGACGTGGTCTCGACCGAGCAACAGGGCACGACGTTTACCTTCAGCCTTCCAGCACCGACTTAAGCAGTCGTACTGACCAAGGAACCGGAGGTACTGCCACCCTCATCCTGCAACGCCTGCAACAACGCCGCCGTCGCGGTCTGCAACGAAGCCGAAGTGGCCGCCATCTGCGACTGTGCCGCCGCGACGTCCGCCGCTTTTGCATCGCTGCTTTCCTGCTTGGCTTGGGCCGCTTGCAGTTGCTGCTGTTGTTCCTGCAATTGCTTTTGCAGCTCGGCGATCTGCTTGCGCAGCTCTTTCACCGTATCGGATTCTTCGCTGCTGCTGGAACTGCTGCCGCTCGCCGCGGGGGCGCCGCCGGCGGATACCTGGGTGGTGTCGCTGGACGCCTCAGCGGTTGCCGTGACTGACGTGTCTTCGGTGCTGTCGCTGACGGCAGTCTTGTTCGAAACAGTCGAGGCCGTCTGGGTGATCGAAACGGAAGTGATGCTGACCATGGCGGTTTTCCATTGGGTTTATGGGATTACCGTGGTCATCGACATCGACACGACTGACTTGAGATCGACTGTGTACCGACTCGGTAAGCAAACCGGTACACAGCCATTCCCGTTACGCGCTTAAACGCGCCGTCACTTCATTCAACTGCCCCGACAACCCATGCAGGTTGTGGCTGGCCGCTTCGGTGCGCTGCACGTTGTCCAGGTTGGTACTGGCGATGCTGGTGATCTCGGTGAGGTTGCGCGAGATATCTTCGGCCACCGAGGTCTGCTCTTCGGCGGCGGTGGCGATCTGGCGGTTCATGTCGCGGATGGCTTCCACGGCATGGGTGATCCGCTCCAGCATGGCGCCGGCCTGGGTCACTTGCTCGACACTTTCCTCACTGCGCGACTGACCGCTTTCAATCGCCTGAGCTGCGTCCACCGCACCGGTTTGCACGGTTTGGATGATCTGGTTGATTTCGATGATCGACGCCGCCGTGCGCTGGGCCAGGCTGCGGACTTCATCGGCCACCACGGCGAAACCGCGCCCTGCTTCACCGGCACGGGCCGCTTCGATGGCGGCGTTAAGCGCCAGCAGATTGGTCTGCTCGGCGATGCCGCGAATCACTTCCAGTACCTTGCCGATGCGCCCGCTGTCGGTTTCCAGACGACGGATGACCGTGGCGGTGTTAGCGATTTCGCCGCGCATTTGGGTGATGGTGTGAATGGTGCCCTGCATGACCTTTTCGCCCTGCTGGGCGGACTGGTCGGCATCGTCGGCGGCACGCGCGGCATCGGCTGCGTGACGCGCGACTTCCTGCGCGGTGGCGGACATTTCGTTCATCGCCGTGGCCACCTGATCGGTGCGGTTGAACTGCTCGTTGGTGCCGCTGGCCATGAGGCTGGCGATGGAATTCAGTTCACCGCTGGCGCTGTCCAGATCCTTGGCACTGCGCTGCAAACGGCTGAAGGTTTCGGCGAGGAAATCGCGCAGGGTGTTGGCCGCTACCGCCAACTTGCCCAACTCATCCTGACGGCTGCTGGCCACGCGTTCGGCAAACTTGCCCTGGCTGAGTTGCGCCACGTACTCGATCAGTTTGCGAATCGGTTCCACCAGGTTGCGGTTGACCAACCACAGGCTCAACAAGCCGATCAGCAGACCCGAGGCGAGCATCACAATGATCCCCAGCAACACGGTGCGATCGGCGTTGGCACTGATCAGCTTCGATTGCTCAGCACCCTGCTTGCGCAATTCGCTGACCAACTCGCTCATCTGATCGCTGGCCGCGCGGTCCACACCTTTGACCGCCGTGTCGCCGGCCGTTGGGTCGGCACCTGCCGCCACGTAGGCGTCACGCCCCTTCTGATAAGCCGTACCCAACAGGCGATGTTCGTCCCGCAGGCGTTCGATGCGCGTCTTGAGTTGCGGCTCAATGCCCTTCTGCCCGGCCAGTTCACCGAGGATGCCCTGCACATCGCGCTGACGCTCCTCGAATTGCTTCCAGTATTTGTCCAGGTCCGCAGGCTGCTTGCCGCGTAGCAGAACGTTTTTCCACTCCTGAACCTGAACCTTGAATTGCAGGTTGGCTTCATCGATCAATTGCGAGGTGTGCAACGGGCCTTCGATGAGATTCGCGTAGTTCTGAACACCGCTGGACAGAAAGTGAAAGCAGGCCAAGGCGATCAGCAACATGGCCAACAGGCTGCCGCTCAATAGGGCGAGGATTTGCGCTCTCAGGGATTTTTGCAAAAACATCGAGTGATCTCATGACAGGGATAAGGCACGCCCGGCAGGCGTGCAAGGTGTCCGGACATCCCTGTCAGCGACGCTGGCCCAAGACCGCATCGCGAAATTCAACATCAGCATCATCGGCGTGCCAGAGCCTTTCTTGAACGGTTCCGACCACCGGTAGAAGGCACTTGGCCACCGACCTGCACCTGTCACAAAACCGTCAAAAACCCTTGCGATGATGCGGCTCAAGTGAACCTGTGAAACCTGCGACAGGCGCCTCCCCTTGCGAGACCTCATGAACCACAGCATCGACCAAAGCCATCGCGACCCGGACCTGTTCGGTCTGCTGTACGGTTTCAGTTTTCGCCCCGGTGAGCGCGGCCGGGAGATCGATTCGGCCAAGGCGCTGCAATGCCTGCAACAACCGGACGACAGCGATGAATTTCTCTGGCTGCACCTGAACCTCGCTCATGCTGCCTGCGAGCGCTGGATGAAGAGCCATCTGGAATTGCCGGACGAGTTTTTCGAAGCGCTGCATGAGGGTTCACGTTCGACGCGCATCGAGCATGTGGATTCGGCGTTGCTGGCGGTGGTCAACGATGTGGTGTTCAACCTCAGCAACATGGTCTCCTCGGATGTCTCGACGCTGTGGGTTTGCGCCCGCAGTCGGCTGATCATCAGCGCTCGGTTGCAACCGCTGCACTCGGTCGACAAGCTGCGCTCGTCGGTGAAGGCCGGTGAGTGCTTTCGCTCGCCGCTGGAATTGCTGGTGCATTTGCTGCGCGATCAGGGTGAAGTGCTGACCCAGATCGTGCGCAAGACCAGCCTCAGCGTCGATCAGATCGAAGATGAGTTGCTGTCCTCGCGGCTGTCGACCAACCGGGCTGAGCTGGGTGCCAATCGTCGAGTGCTGGTGCGCCTGCAACGCTTGTTGGCGTTGGAACCGGGCTCGTTGCTGCGCCTGCTCAATCGCCCACCGCAGTGGTTGCAAAAGGAAGACGTCAAGGAACTGCGCAAGTCCACCGAGGAGTTCGCGCTGATCATCAACGACCTCACGGCTTTGGGCGAGCGGATCAAACTGTTGCAGGAAGAAATCGCCGCCAACCTCAACGAACAGAGCAACCGCACACTGTTCACCCTGACCGTGGTGACGGTGCTGGCGCTGCCGATCAACATCATCGCCGGTTTTTTTGGCATGAACGTCGGTGGGGTGCCGCTTTCCGGCGACCCGGAAGGGTTCTGGATTCTAGTGGCATTGGTCGCGACGTTTACCGTGATCGCCGGGCGTTGGGCATTCCGTAAGCGCCAGGATTATTGAGCCATTCCCGCCGATCGCCGCCGATCGTTCCCACGCTCTGCGTGGTAATGCATCCATTGACGCTCTGCGTCAACACTGGACGCAGAGCGTCCGGGGCGGCATTCCCACGCAGAGCGTGGGAACGATCAGGGTGGTGAGTTCTGAGGGACGGCATTAGCAAAAACCCAACACCCTGACTTAACGCAGCCTCGCTGTAACATTCAGCAACGATCATGGGCGACACTCCTTCCCTCCTCAGGATTGTCCGTCATGGCTACTCCTTCCTTCACCGCCGCCCAGGCGCCCGCCAGTAGCGCCAAACCGGAACTCGACAAAAAACCCGGCCTGCTGACCATCGTGATTTTCTTCGCTGTGCTGGCCATCGGGCTGTTGTTCACCGCCTACAGCCTGATGCACGACATGAACGAACTCGGCACCGTGGTGACCACCTGGACGCCGTTTCTGCTGTTGGGCGTGGCGCTGCTGATCGCCCTCGGCTTTGAGTTCGTCAACGGTTTCCACGACACCGCCAACGCCGTGGCCACGGTGATTTACACCAACTCCTTGCCGCCGAATTTCGCGGTGGCCTGGTCCGGCTTCTTCAACTTCCTCGGGGTGCTGCTGTCAAGCGGCGCGGTGGCGTTCGGCATCATCGCCCTGCTGCCGGTGGAGCTGATTCTGCAAGTCGGTTCCTCCGCCGGTTTCGCGATGATCTTCGCCCTGTTGATCGCCGCGATACTGTGGAACCTCGGCACCTGGTGGCTGGGCTTGCCAGCGTCTTCGTCGCACACCCTGATCGGCTCGATCATCGGTGTCGGCGTGGCCAATGCCTTGATGCACGGTCGCGACGGCACCAGCGGTGTGGACTGGGCTCAGGCGACTAAAATCGGTTACGCGCTGCTCTTGTCGCCGCTGATCGGTTTCGGCTTTGCCGCGCTGTTGCTGCTGGCCTTGCGGGCTTTCGTCAAGAATCGTGCGCTGTATAAAGCACCGAAGGGCAACACCCCGCCACCGTGGTGGATTCGCGGCATGTTGATCCTGACCTGCACCGGCGTGTCCTTCGCCCACGGTTCCAACGACGGCCAGAAAGGCATGGGCCTGATCATGCTGATTCTGGTGGGCACGCTGCCAATGGCGTATGCGCTGAACCGCACCATGCCGGCAGACCAGGCGCTGCAGTTTGCCGCCGTGGCCGAAGTCACCCAGCAAGCGCTGGTCAAAAGTGCCCCGCTGCCAGCGCCGGCCGACCCGCGTCCGGTGCTGTCCGATTACGTGCGCAGCAAGGAAGCCACGCCGCAACTGGTCCCGGCCCTCGCCGCCCTCACTGGCAGCATTGGTGCACAGGTCAAGGGCTACGGTTCGCTCTCGAAAGTCCCGGCCGAGGCCATGGGCAACGTGCGAAACGACATGTACCTGACCAGCGAAACCATTCGCCTGATGGACAAGAACAAGGTCGGCAACTTTGACGCCGATACCACCGGCAAGCTGCAACTGTTCAAGCAACAGATCGACAACGCCACGCGGTTCATTCCGCTGTGGGTGAAAATCGCAGTGGCCATCGCCCTAGGGCTTGGCACCATGGTCGGTTGGAAACGCATCGTGGTGACCGTCGGCGAGAAGATCGGCAAGACCCACCTGACTTATGCGCAAGGCGCCTCGGCGGAAACCGTCGCCATGCTGACCATCGGCGCCGCCGACATGTTCGGCCTGCCGGTGTCGACCACGCACGTGTTGTCTTCGGGGGTGGCCGGGACCATGGTCGCCAACGGCGGCGGCTTGCAGATGAAGACCATCCGCAATCTGCTGATGGCCTGGGTATTGACCTTGCCGGCGGCGATTCTGTTGTCGGGCAGTTTGTATTGGTTGTTCACCAAACTGTTCTGACCACACGAGACCTGTAGGAGCAAGGCTTGCCCGCGAAGAACGATAACGCAGTCATTCGGTTAGACCGTGGTGCGGCCATCGCGGGCAAGCCTTGCTCCTACAGGTCATGCGTTGGATTGGATCACCTGCCCCAACCAATCCATAAATGCTCTCACCCGCAACGGCAAATGCCGTTGCCGGGCATAGAGCAGCGAGACCTCCATGGAGGGTGCATTGAATTGCGGCAGCACCGCCACCAGCTCGCCACTGAGCAGGTGGGGCTGCATGCCCGTCAGCGGCGCCTGGATCAAACCAAAACCGCCCAGACACGCCGACTCGTAACAATCGGTGCTGTTGACCGTGACGCTGCCCGCCATCGGCACTCGCTGTAACGTGCCCTCTTGCTCGTACACAAAGCCCTCCGACCGTGAACCCAGTACGCCGACGTAATGGACCAGCCGATGCTGCGTCAGGTCTTCGAGCCGTTCAGGCACGCCATAACGACGCAGATACGCGGGGCTGGCGCAGTTGACCATCGTAAAATCGCAGAGGTGGCGCGCGACCACCGATTGATCCGGTTGCGCGCCGACTCGCACCACGCAATCAAATCCTTCGCTGAGCAAATCGACCCGGCGGTCGGTGCTGCTGATTTCCAGCTCGAGATTGGGGTGCTGTGCCATGAACTCGGGCAGACGCGGCATCACCACCCGACGGGCCAGAATGTTCGGCATGTCGATGCGAATCCGTCCAACGAGCGACGCCTCGTCCTGGCGAAACAGCCCTTCGATCTCGTCCATGTGCGACAGCAAATCCTTGCTGCGCTCGTACAACACCAGGCCGTCCTGAGTCGCCTGAACCTTGCGCGTGGTGCGTTGCAGCAAACGCGCGCCTACCAGCAGTTCGAGGGCCTGGACGTGCTCGGACACGGTGGACCTTGGCAAACCCAGGCTTTCACCGGCGAGGGTAAAGCTCGACATCTCGCTGACACGAACGAAGGTGCGCAGCAGTTCCAGTTTGTTCATGGGCCGACCTTCTATTGTTCGGATTAACCGACCAGTGATTCCGATTTAAGCCTGTTTATCACTTCAGGGCGGATAAATAAACTTCCTCCACACCATCACTCACTGCTCTTGAGGAAGTCCCATGAACCGTAAAATCGCACTGATCACTGGCGCCAGCCGCGGCCTTGGCAAAAACGCAGCCCTGCACTTGGCAGCCCAAGGCATCGATGTCATCGGTACCTACAACAGCAAGGCCGATGAGGCACACGCGCTGGTCGCACAAATCGAAAGCCTCGGCGGTCGCGCCGCCATGCTGCAACTCGACGTTGGCCAGAGTGAAGGCTTCGCAGATTTCGCCACGCAGGTCGCCGATGTATTGCGCAGCCGTTTTGATCGCGAGCACTTTGACTTTTTGATCAACAACGCCGGCATCGGCCTGACCGCGAACTTCGTTGACACCACCGTCGCCCAGTTCGATTTGCTGATGAACATCCATCTGAAGGGGCCGTTCTTCCTCACCCAGAACCTGCTGCCACTGATGGCTGACGGTGGCCGAATCCTCAACGTTTCCAGTGGCCTGACCCGCTTCAGCTTGCCGGGCTACGGCGCTTACGCGGCGATGAAAGGCGCGATGGAAGTGCTGACGCGTTATCAGGCCAAGGAACTCGGTGCGCGCGGCATTTGCGTGAACACCCTCGCACCTGGCGCGATCGAAACCGATTTCGGCGGCGGCACGGTGCGTGATAACAGCGACGTGAACAGCTACGTTGCCGGCAACACCGCGCTGGGTCGCGTGGGTCAGCCGGACGACATCGGAGCCGCCATTGCGCTGCTGCTGGCGCCAGGTAGCCAGTGGATCAACGGGCAGCGCGTCGAGGCTTCAGGTGGGATGTTTTTGTAAATAGCCGCTAATAAAGAAACGGGCTGATCATCAGCCCGTTCACTTTTTTGGTGGCGCGAAAGCAGACGTTCCAGCACGGTTAACAGCTCCACCCTTCCCTTGCGCGGTACGCCTTCAAACTCGATCCAGCCTTCGTTGAACCCATCGATCATCTGTATTCGCGGCAGTGGATTGCGCATGCCCTGACTCTCGAACAACGCCTGCCAGGTCTCACGCGGCACGCTTTGCATCCGCACCGGTTTGCCCAGCAGTTCGCTGAAACCAGCGCCCAGTTGCAGCGGTGTAATGCGTTGCGGGCCTTCCAGTTCGACGATGCGTTTGCCCTGCCATGACACCTGCAACAACTCGGCAGCCACCCGGCCGACGTCGGCGGTGGCGATCATCGGCACCGGTTTATCGAGTGGTTGCAGAAAGCTCGGAATCATTCCTGACCCCATCGCGTGTTCGACATCCCACAGAGCGTTTTCCATGAACCAGGCCGGGCGCAGGAAGGTGACGGGCGACGCCAGCGACGTTAACGCCTGCTCCAACAATCGCAGCTGATTCAACAAGTTCGGCTGGGTGGCTTGGGCGCCGATGGTCGACAGGCACACCACCTTGCCGGGCGCGCAGCTTCAAGCGCCTGGCGGATGTTCTCCACGACCTGCCGGGTTTCGGGGAATCCCGGTGACGGGTCGAAGTTCGACGGCATCATCACAAATACACTCTCTACCCCGATGAACGCACGCTCCATGGCTTCACGATCATCGACATCGGCAATCGCCAACTCACAGCCGCGTTGCGCCCACACCGCGCCTTTGTCTGCGCTACGGACCACGGCGCGAACCGTGCTGCCTGCGGCCAACAACGTACGGGCGACTTCACCGCCCACCTGCCCGGTAATTCCCATGACTGCGTACATGAACTGTTCTCCTGCCCGAAGGCGACGACTGTCGCGATGGGGAGAATTTTCAGCGAAGGGCAGACATTCTCCGATAGCATGAATGTCATTGCACAAGTGATCCGGAGTCATTAATGAGCTTTGATGCCAGTCTCGCCAGCGGCATGGGCGTGTTCAGCGCGGTGGTCGATGGCGGCAGCTTTATTCGGGCTGCCGAAGCGCTGGAGCTGACACCCTCGGGCGTGAGCCGAGCCATCGCCCGGCTGGAAAAACGCCTGGGCATTCGCCTGTTCGACCGCACCACGCGCTCCGTCACACTCACTGATGAAGGCCGGCGCTTCCATGGTGAAATTGCACCCCTGCTGGCCAGTCTCGAAGAAGCGGCCGACTCGGCATCAAGCAGCGCGACTCAGGTAAGAGGACGGTTGCGGGTCAACATGGACCCGTACTTTTCGCGGCTGATTCTGGGCCCGGCACTTGGGCAATTCATGGAGCGTTATCCCGAGTTGTACCTTGAACTGCAAACCCGCGATCAGTTGGGCGACATGGTCGCGGACGGCTTTGATCTGGCGGTGCGTTTCGGCCACCCGGCGTCCTCATCGCTAGTGGCGCGCCAGTTGTTGGAGGTGCGAGTGCTGACCGTCGCCTCACCGGCGTATCTGAAAAAACATGGACGCCCCCTGACGCCGCTGGACATGGAAGACATGCGACATGTGTGCATGCAGTTTCGTGACCCGCAAACCGCCCGGCCGTTCGGCTGGGAATTTCATCGACCGGGGCGCCCGGTGCTCCATGTGCAGCCGCATTGCCGGTTGCTGGTCAATGATGTCGGGACGCTGCACAGCGTCTGCGAAAGCGGCCAGGCCATCGCCCAGGTGCTGGACCTGGGGATAGCACCGGCCTTGAAGGAGGGTCGCTTGGTGGAGTTGTTTCCCGACTGGCCCGACGAGCGTTTTCCCCTGTTTGCCTTGTACCCTTCACGGCACTTGCCGGCGGCCAAGGTTCGGGCATTTTTGGCGTTTGTCAGTGAGCTCTGTACGGCGTGACCCGGCTCATGACCATCCGTTGGCGCACCACGTCATAGACCCAGTGATAAACGTAGGTGTACGGCAGGAAAAACAGCAACACCCCGATGTCCAGCAGGAACGCTTGCCACAGGCTGATGTTCAGCCACCAGGCGATCAGTGGCACACCGACTGCAACCAGACCGCCTTCAAACAGCAGCGCATGGGCAACACGCACCCAGGCGTTGTGCACGATGGCGAAGCGTTTGAGCACGCGGTCGAACAGGCCGTTGAAGACCACGTTCCACGCCAGGGCAAGGGCGGCGATGACAAGCGTGACGACGCCCATCTCAAGCATCGGTTTGTCCATGATCCATGCCAGCAACGGTGTACAGATCAAGATGGCCAGCACTTCGAAACCGATGGCCTGGAAAATTCGTTCAGTGATGGATTTGTTGACGTTCATGACCAGCGTCTCCTGAGTGACTGTGGTTGCCATGATCCAGCCTAACGCCGATACTTCATAACCAATAACCATCGATCAAGGCGATAGTTCATGGCGTCTCAAGAAGTGTTGCAGGCGTTTGTGCAAGCGGCGACTCAAGGTTCGTTTTCTGCCGCGGCACGCAAACTGGGTCGCAGTCAGTCGACCATCAGCGCTGCGGTGGCGAGCCTTGAAATCGATCTGAACCTGACCCTCTTCGACCGCAGCAGTCGCAAGCCGAGCCTGACCCCGGCCGGGCACGTAATGCTGCGACGGGCCGAGGAAATTCTGGCCGCCACCAGCCGACTGGAAATGACCGCCAGCCAACTGTCCCAAGGGGTCGAGCCAAAACTGACCGTGGCGATTTCCGACACCTATCAGTCCGACCGATTCGAAGCGGCGCTCAGTGCCTTCGAGCAGCGTTATCCGGACCTGGAGCTTGAATGCCTGATCGCCGAATGCGATGACCTGATGGCGCTGGTGCAACGTGGTCGAGCGCATGTCGCCTTCGCCGAAAAACAAGACAGTTACCCGCCGGACCTGGTCAGTTCGACCGTGGAGGAAAGGACGGAGACTGCCCTGTTCGTGTCTCGTGAGCATCCGTTGGCGGCGCTGAGCCACATTGATCAGGACGTGTTGCAACAACATCGGGAACTGCGTCTGGCGACGATCGTCAATCCGTATGAAAGCCGTGCGAAGGGACGCGTCTGGTCGGCGCCGAGTTATCTGATGCTGCTGGAAATGGCCCAGGGCGGATTCGGCTGGGCGCCGTTGCCCCGGTGGCTGGTGGAGCGGTTTGGTGCAGGGACGCTAGAGGAACTGGACGTGCGCGGCTGGCCGAAACCGGTGTTCGTCGATGCGCTGTGGTCGCGGCTGCATCCGCCGGGGCCGGCGGGGAGTTGGTTGCTCGGCAAAATGTTGGAATGAAGGTCCTTCGGCCCTTATCGCCGCATATGATCGTTCCCACGCTCTGCGTGGGAATGCCGCCCGGGACGCTCCGCGTCCCTTCGCGAGCGTGACGCAGAGCGTCACAGGATGCATTCCCACGCAGAGCGTGGGAACGATCATCACTTCAGCTCCCGCAACCGGGCCTCGATAAATCGCCGCTCCGGCATTTGCTGCGTCAACTCAAGCGCTCGCTCATACGCCCCCCGAGCCTCCTCAACCCTTCCTAACTGCCGACAAAACTCCGCCCGCGCCGAGTGCGCCAAGTGGTAATCCAGCAACTCACCCCGAGCCAGAATCCCTTCAACCAACGTCAGCCCCGCCAACGGCCCATCCCGCTTGGAAATCGCCGCCGCACGGTTCAATTCAATCACCGGCGAAGGCACCGCCCGCAACAACACGTCATACAGACCCACAATCTCCAGCCAGTCCGTTTGCGCCGCCGTGGACGCTTCGGCATGCACCGCCGCAATCGCCGCTTGCAAGCAATACGGCCCGAAACGCCGGGTCGTCAGCGCCCGTTCCACCAGTGCGCAACCTTCAGCAATCATCTCGGCGTCCCACACCGTACGATCCTGTTCATCCAGCACGATCAACTCCCCGCTCGCTGACGTCCGTGCCGGGCGTCGGGACTCATGCAGCAGCATCAGTGCCAGCAGCCCCATCACCTCGGATTCGGGCAACAGCTCCATCAACAAACGACCGAGCCGAATCGCTTCGCGGGTCAAATCCTCACGGGTCAGTTCGGCGCCGACTGACGCGGAATAGCCTTCGTTAAACACCAGGTAAATCACCCGCAGCACGCTGTCCAGGCGCTCGGGCAACTCCGCCAGGGTCGGCACCTGATAAGGAATTTTCGCGTCACGGATTTTGGCCTTGGCGCGAACTATGCGCTGGGCAATGGTCGCTGGCGCCGACAGAAAGGCCCGGGCGATTTCCTCTGTGGTCAGGTCGCAGACTTCCCTCAGCGTCAACGGTACCTGCGCGTCCGCCGCAAGTGCCGGGTGGCAACAGGTGAAGATCAGGCGCAGGCGATCGTCTTCCACGTCTTCGTCACTCCAGTCAGCCTGCTCCAGCGCCTCCAGTTGAGCGATCAACATCGGTTGCGACGCGATGAAGCGTGCGCGCCGACGCAACACATCGATGGCTTTGAAGCGCCCCGTGGACACGAGCCAGGTACGCGGATTGTCCGGCACCCCATTACGCTGCCAGCGCTCGACCGCAACGAAAAACGCCTCGTGCAAGGCTTCTTCGGCGAGGTCGAAATCGCCGAGCAAACGGATCAGGGTCGCCAGAATCCGCCGCGAGTCTTCGCGGTATACCTGCTCGACCTGCGCCCGTACCGACTCGCCAGACATCAGTCGGGCATGCCTTCGGTCACCAACGTCACCAGTCGGTCGAGGCTTTGTCCCCAACCGTCGTGGAAACCCATGGCCTCGTGGGCCTGGCGATCCTCGAAGCTCCAGTGCATGGCGCGAGCGGTGTAGAGGGTTTTGCCGTCGCGGTCTTCGAGTGTCACTTCGGCAGACATGAACGGCTTGCCCGAAGGTATCCAGCCGGGGATGAAAGCGTCAGTGAAGACCAGCCGTTCAGGGGCAACGATTTCCAGAAACACGCCGTTGGTCGGGTACTCGGTGCCATCCGGTGCGTGCATCAGGGTGCGAAACTGGCCGCCGACCCACAGGTCCATTTCGCACTCGGGGGTGGTCATGCCGTGGGGGCCCCACCACTGGACGAGCAAGGCCGGCTCGGTCCAGGCACGGAAGATTCTTTGTCGTGGCGCGTCGATCAGACGGCTGATGGACAACTCGAACTCGGCAGGCTGTTTTTTATAGGGTTGCGGACTCATTAAAATCTCCTGTTTTGTGAATGTTATTCAGGGATTCAACTGGCGAACGGGACGCACCTCGACACAGCCAACCCGGGCCGCCGGGATGTTGCCGGCGACCTGGATGGCTTCATTGAGGTCTTTGGCATCGATCAGGTAGAAACCGGCCAACTGCTCCTTGGTTTCGGCGAACGGGCCGTCGGTGATCGACATTTTGCCGTTGCGCATACGCACGGTGGTCGCGGTCTGCACCGACTCCAGCGCCTCGGCGGCGACCATTCGGCCGCTGCCCTGGATCGACTCGGCATAGGCCATGCATTCAGCGTCCTTCGGGCTTTCGGGCAGCGAGTGCAACGCGTGCTCGTTGCTGTAGACCAGGCATAAATACTTCATGGGGTTCTCCTGAATCGAACTGATGAACTATGGCTGCAGATTGAGGCTTTCGCGACATTCCCGACGAAGCAGCCCTACGCTCAGGGTTCCAGGTTGAACAGCGTCGTGCCGCTCATCATGTCGAACGGGGCCGACCAGTGTTCGTGGACGATGCGCCATTGCCCATCGTCGCGCCGATAGCAGGCGGTCACGCGCATCCAGCAGGCCTGGGTTTCGCCCTTCTCGTTAGTGCCGCCGCAATGGGCCAGCCAATGGGCGAAGGCAATGTGCTCGTCCGCCACGATGTTCATATGGTCGAAGTCAAACTTGTGCGCGCCCTGGCACATTTCCATGCACTCCTGCCAATGCGCGCGGTAGGCCGCCTTGCCCCGAAATTGCAGGGCCTTAACCGCGTCGTAGGAGACGATGTCGTCGGCATACAGGGGCATGAGTTTCTCGACATCCTTGGCGATGACCGCCTGACGATAGGTGTCGATCAGGGTCTGGATTTCAGTGGTGGCATTCATGATGGTTCTCCGTGGTTTTTGTGGTGAAGACACCCTTAGTCGTCTGGCGAAAAGCCAAATCGACAGCCGAAATAAAAATAATCCAGGAACGCAAACTCGTTAGAATCCGAGACACATTTATGTTGGAAAAAGGACACTCCAGTGACAGCCCGACTCGTGCCTTACGAAAGCCTGAACGCGCGCCAGCGCCAGCAGGTCGAGGCCATTGAAATTCACAAAGAACAAATCAAGTTCTCCGGCGACATCCACGGTGCGTTACACACCTTGCTGTCCAAACCCGGCCCCGGCGTCAAAGGATTTGCCCTGCTGGCCGAGGATGTTCCCGTGGCCTTTCTGCTGCTTAAACGCCCGCCCGTGTTGCCGGCGTGGGCCAATGAACACAGCGCCACCCTGCATGCGCTGCAAGTCGATCACCGGGCCCAGGGCAAAGGCTATGGCAAGGCCTGCCTGCAAGCCCTGCCCGAAGTGGCGCGTCAGGCGTTTCCGGAAATAAAGGGGCTGGAGTTGTCGGTGGATGCGGATAACGAATCGGCCATCGCGCTTTACGCAAAATTCGGCTGGGTCGACAGCGGCGAAGCCTACAAGGGCCGGATCGGTTACGAACGGCGGATGGGTCTGATTTTCTGAGGTGGTTATGCTCAACAGCATCGAAGAACTGGAAGCCATCTACGGCCAACCCCACGACCGCGCCGTGCGCAAGCAGATCCCCTTTTTGAACGAGGACTATCAGGCGATGGTTCGCGCCTCGCCGCTGGTGATCGTCAGCTCGGTGGGGCCTGATGGCATGGACGGTTCGCCACGGGGTGACACGCCGGGTTTCGTGCGGATCATTGATCAGCGCACCCTGGCGATCCCGGATCGGCCGGGCAACAACCGCATCGACACCCTGCGCAACGTCGTGCTCGATTCGCGGGTGTCGCTGCTGTTCATCATTCCGGGGATCGGTGAGACATTGCGGGTCAACGGCACCGCGCAAATCAGCGCTGAACCTGCGTTGCTGGAGAGCTTCGCGGTGAACGGCAAACCGGCGCGCACGGTGATGCTGGTCATGGTGGAAGTGGCTTACTTCCACTGCTCCAAGGCCATCGTGCGTTCGGATTTATGGAACCCTGAGAAGTATCTCGAACGCTCTGCACTGCCGACGGCTGGCGCGTTTCATAAGCGCTTGAATGATGGGCAGTTCGATGCCGAGACGTATGACCGGGAAGCGCCGGCTCGGGTGCGTGACAGCCTTTACTGACACAACGCCGATCCAATGTGGGAGCGAGCAAGCCCGCTCCCACATTGGATCTTCGGTGTTCGATAGATTGGTTACAACTCCAACACCATCTCATGCCAAGCCATCCCGCCATGATCGGAGGCGGAAGGCTTGATGTAGGCAAACCCAAACCCGGCATAGAGCGGAATGTGCCGCTCCTTGCACATCAGATGGATGCTGGTCTTGCCCAACGCGCGCATCCGCTCAATGAATTCGCCCATCAAACGTTTCGCCAAACCTTGCCCCTGATAATCCGGGTGCACCACCACTGACATGATCACCACGTGTGGGCCGGCCGGGTCGTGGCCGATCAGTTCCTTGAACGCCTCGTCCGACATTTCAACCTGATACGCCGCACCGGAGTTGATGAAACCGGCTACAACGCCGTCGACTTCAGCCACGATGAAACCTTCGGGCCAGGTGGCGATACGGGTGGCGATTTTCTCGCGAGTTGCGGCTTCGTCGCCTTCGTAGGCGACGGTTTCGATGGCGTAGCAGCGGTCCAGATCAGCAGGTGTGACGTGGCGGATGACGGTGTTCATGGCAGCTCGGAATCAGCGGGGGAAAGGTTTGCGATCATAAATTAATAAGGTGTTCATATCGATCACCGCAGGCGCCGTAAAGCCTTCGTATAGGCGCTGTCATTGCTCGTCGGTCCGGATTATTGATGTGTTCTGTCTCTTGCCATTAATAGGGGGAACACACCATGAGCAGCGTTCAAATCGGACTTCTCATGCTGTTGGGCATCAGCACGTTTGGCTTTGTCACGTTGTCGATTGACCTGTTGCGGGCGCGACGGATGAAGCAAGGCAAGTAACGAGCAGGAGGCGGACGCCGTGTCCGCCTCCCGATGGCATCAAGCCTTGAGCGGCAGCCAGATTTCCAGCACACCGGTGTTGAGCTTGGGGTTGAAGTCGTCGCTGTAGCGTTCGAATTCCGGGGCGTCTGCCGCGTGATGACCGGACTGCGGCAGCCAGGTTTTCCAGATGTATTGAAAGGTCTGCGGCAAGTTATCCAACGAGCCCTTGTGCTCGAACACCGCGTAGCGCTGAGGCTGGACCTCGACCCAACGGTATTTATCCGGCAGGTCGTCGAGTTTGTCGATCTCGACACCGGCAATGTATTCGAAGCCGCCCTTGCCATCCGGATTGCAGCAAATGCCGTAGGTCACTTCGCTTTTTTGACCGGGAATTTTGCCAATTTCAGGAATGAATTTCTCCCAGAGATCGGGAATGCCTTTAGTAGTGTCTGCGGTAAATCGTCCGCCAAGCCCGGCAATGAGCAGAAAATGCCCGCTCTCGAAGCGTGGCTCGGCCAGTTTGACGTCTGCTTGCTCATCCATGACTCAACTCCTGGAACAAAAAAGTGGGTACGGCTGGAAGTATAGAAGCCAAACCCGATTCGCCCAATTACAGTGCGTGCAACTGCTCGACGGCACCTGCGCCGACGAATTCGTTATAACCCGATAGGATCACGTAGACCGCGAAATAGCAGAAGATCGCCGCCGATGCCATATAGGAATAACGCAGCAGTTTGTCACCCAACAACTTGCCGCCGTGACTCGCGGCGAAGCACAAAGTGACGCACCAGAGCACGCCGGCGCAGAGAAACCCGCCGAGAAACAGCGCCGAGCTGAGCGCACCGCCGCCGCCGGAACGAGCGATCAATGTGCCGCCCACCGCTGCGAACCAGAGAATGGCGCTGGGTGATGACATCGCGAGGAAGATCCCACGGAAAAACTCGCGCCGATGGGAGTTCTGACCCACCTCTGTGGACTGCGCCAATACCGCCTCATGGTGAATCGCCGAATAGATCATCTTCGCAGCGAAGTACACCAGCAACGCTGAACCGCCAATCCACAGCACCCAACGGACTGTTTCGTATTGCAACAAAACGGTCATCCCGGCCAAGGCCAGCACGGCGTAGATCAGGTCGCCGACACACGTTCCCAAACCCAGCGCAAAGCCTTGAAAATAGCCGCGTTGCATCGCCAACGTGATCATCGCGATATTGGCCACGCCGATGTCCAGACACAGCGAAAGGCTCAGCAAAAAGCCACTGGTAAATTCCATCAACCGATTTCCTTCGGACAAATTTGTTTACATAGTCGCTGGACAGTTTGCCACATCAGCCCTTACATTCCGCCACAGGTCACCGCAGTGACCAGCGTCGCTCGGACGGTTCCGGGCGCTCACGTTATCCGAGGCAACAATGGCTAACCCAGGTTCGCCGCGCCGCTTTGCGCGCATAGATCGACTCCCCCCTTACGTATTCAACATCACTGCCGAGCTGAAGATGGCCGCCCGTCGTCGTGGCGAAGACATCATCGACTTCAGCATGGGCAACCCTGACGGCCCGACACCGCCGCACATTGTCGAAAAACTCGTCACCGTAGCCCAGCGCGAAGACACCCACGGCTACTCGACGTCCAAGGGCATTCCGCGTCTGCGCCGGGCGATTTCCAATTGGTACAAGGATCGCTACGAGGTCGACATCGACCCGGAAAGCGAAGCCATCGTGACCATCGGTTCGAAGGAAGGCCTGGCGCATTTGATGCTGGCCACCCTCGACCAGGGCGATACCGTTCTGGTGCCGAACCCGAGCTACCCGATTCACATCTACGGCGCGGTGATTGCCGGCGCCCAAGTGCGTTCGGTGCCGTTGATTCCGGGCGTGGACTTCTTCGCCGAACTGGAAAGCGCCATTCGCGGCTCGATTCCGAAACCGAAAATGATGATCCTCGGCTTCCCGTCGAATCCCACCGCCCAGTGCGTGGAGCTGGATTTCTTCGAGCGGGTGATCGCCCTCGCCAAACAGTACGACGTGTTGGTGGTGCACGACCTGGCCTACGCCGACATCGTCTACGACGGCTGGAAAGCACCGTCGATCATGCAAGTGCCGGGCGCCAAGGACATCGCGGTGGAGTTTTTCACCCTGTCCAAGAGCTACAACATGGCGGGCTGGCGCATCGGTTTCATGGTCGGCAACGCAGAACTGGTCAACGCCCTGGCGCGGATCAAGAGTTACCACGACTACGGCACGTTCACCCCGCTGCAAGTCGCGGCCATTGCGGCGCTGGAAGGCGATCAGCAGTGCGTCAAAGACATCGCCGAGCAGTATCGCCAGCGCCGCAACGTGCTGGTCAAAGGCCTGCATGAACTGGGCTGGATGGTCGAAAATCCAAAAGCGTCGATGTACGTCTGGGCGAAAATTCCCGAGGCTTATGCGCACTTGGGCTCCCTGGAGTTCGCCAAGAAACTGCTGGCCGAAGCCAAGGTTTGCGTCTCGCCGGGCGTAGGGTTTGGTGAGTACGGGGATGATCACGTGCGCTTCGCGCTGATCGAAAACCAGGACCGGATTCGTCAGGCCGTACGCGGGATTCGCGGGATGTTTCGGGCGGATGGGTTGTCACCGAAAACCAGCGCCTGACTCAGTTGGCAAACACAAAAAAACCGCAGCGATGCGGTTTTTTTGTGCCTGATGATCGTTCCCACGCGCAGCAAAGGAATGCCGCCATGGACGCTCCGCGTCCACTGTGACGCAGAGCGTCACGGGATGCATTCCCACGCGGAGCGTGGGAACGATCAGTGCGGTGTGCTTAGACGAACATCGACAACAACAGGATAAAGCCCAGCGCGACGATGGACAGGATGGTTTCCATCGCGGTCCAGGTCTTGAACGTTTCCGCCACGGTCATGTTGAAGTACTGCTTCACCAGCCAGAAACCCGCGTCGTTAACGTGAGACAGAATCAACGAACCGGCACCAGTCGCCAGTACCAGCAGCTCACGGTTCACACCCGGAATCATCCCCACCACCGGCACCACGATGCCGGCACCCGTAATGGTCGCCACGGTCGCCGAACCGGTTGCCACGCGAATCACCGCCGCCACCAGCCAGGCCAGCAGGATCGGTGAGATCTGTGCGTTCACCGCCATGTGGCCGATGACGTCACCCACGCCGCTGGTGACCAGCATCTGCTTGAAGCCACCACCGGCACCGATGATCAAAATGATCGCGGCGGTCGGCGCGAGGCTGGCGTCGAGCAACTTGAGAATTTTGCTGGAGCCCATGCCCTGACGGTGCCCGAAGGTGTACAGCGACAGCAGCAACGCCAGCAGCAGCGCCGAGATCGGGTGACCGATCAAGTCCATGAAGGTGCGGAAGAAATTACCGTCCGGCAGCACCACGTCAGCAAAGGTCTTGAGCAACATCAGGAACACCGGCAGCAGCACGGTGATCAGGGTGATGCTGAAGCTCGGCAGCTCTGCCGCTTCTGGCTCGCGAGCCAGTTGATCCACCAGTTCCTGGTTAGGATGGCCGGGGATGTATTTGGCAATGAAAGTGCCGTAGATCGGACCGGCAATGATGGCCGTTGGCAGCGCAACGATCAGGCCGTAGAGAATGGTTTTACCGATGTCGGCACCGAACACGCCGATGGCCAGCAACGGACCTGGGTGCGGTGGAACCAGACCGTGCACGGCGGAAAGACCGGCCAGCAGCGGGATACCGATCTTGATGATCGACACGCCGGTACGCCGGGCAACGATGAACACCAGCGGGATCAACAGCACGAAGCCGATTTCGAAGAACAGGGGAATGCCGACCAGGAAGGCCGCGAACATCATGGCCCATTGCACCTTGTCCTTGCCGAACGCGCGAATCAGCGTCTGGGCAATCTGATCCGCCCCGCCCGACTCGGCCATCATTTTGCCGAGCATGGTCCCCAGCGCCAGGATGATCCCGACGAAACCGAGCACTCCACCGAAGCCGTCTTGGAACGCTTTGATGATGGTGCCGATCGGCATGCCGGAGGTCAGCCCGAGAAAGGCTGCGGCGATGATCAGGGCAATGAAGGGGTGCAACTTGAACTTGGTGATCAGGACGATAAGCCCGATCACCGTGACCACTGCGTCTAGCAGCAGGAACGTCTCGTGGGACATGCCAAACATTAGGGGTGTCTCCTGGTTGTTGTTGTTATTAAAGCGGGTAATTCGCGAGCCATGAGGACAGCGCTATCTCTTGGGGAAAAACTCATGAGGCGCGCTTCAGGCCATGTTCCAGCCACCAGACATGCGCCTGTTTCGCCAATTGGTCGACGCTGTGGTTCGACGCGTCCAGAGCCAGGGTCAGGGGCTCGCCAACGGGCGATTCAAGTGTGGCGAACTGGCTGTCGATCAGCGTCGACGGCATGAAGTGGCCCGGCCGATGGGAGACACGATCAGCGGCGACTTCAGGGGTCAGCTCAAGAAACACGAAGCCCAGGCCAGGCAAGGCGCTGCGCAGACGTTCACGGTAAATGTGTTTGAGCGCCGAGCAGGTCAGCACCGGGCGTTCACCCTTGGCGTCGATGCGGCGCAGTTCATCGCACAGGCTGTCGAGCCAGCCGGCACGGTCGTCGTCGTTCAGGGGGATACCCGCGCTCATCTTTTCGATATTGGCGGCAGGGTGGAAAGTGTCGCCTTCAATGGCGGTCGCGCCGCTGAGTTGGCACAAGGCCTCGCTGACGCAAGTCTTGCCGCAACCGGCAACGCCCATGATGACCAGGGCGGTGATGGGATGATTCATGTAACACCTCAGCGCGCAGACAGCGCTACCTTTGCCGGTTATGACACTAGAACAAAGGTAGAAGTTGCCGACGCCTTCTTGTCATTTTTATGGGTTGCAGCATGTTCGTTCTCAACGCCAAAAAACGGGGATCAGGCAAACCCCGCTCACGCATTTGCAGCTGCGTCGAGACAGCGCTACCTTAGTGCCTCGAATTTTGTTTGGCAAGCCGTCCGATGATCTCCCCTAAAAACGATAAAAATACGCGCACCACTGGCCGCCCCACTTTGAACGAAGTCGCACGCCTGGCCGGTGTCAGCCCGATCACCGCGTCTCGCGCCCTGCGCGGGGTCAGCACGGTGGCCACCGAACTGGTGGAAAAAGTGCAGAAAGCCGCCCTCGACCTCAACTACGTGGTCAACCCCGCCGCCCGCGCGTTAGCCTCGGCCCAGAGCCATTCGGTGGTGGTATTGGTGCCGTCGCTGTCCAACTTATTGTTCATCGATACGCTGGAAGCCATTCATCAGGTTTTGCGCCCCAAAGGCTTCGAAGTGCTGATCGGCAACTTCCATTACTCCCGCGACGAAGAAGAAAACCTGCTGCGCAACTACATGGCCTATCAGCCTCGCGGTTTGCTGTTGACCGGTTTCGACCGCACCGAAAGTTCGCGCCGCATGATCGAGGCGAGCAACATTCCCTGCGTGTACATGATGGAACTGGACAGCGCGGCCGGCCTCAATTGCGTGGGTTTTTCGCAACTCGCTGCCGGCGAGACAGCGGCCGAGCATTTGCTGTCACGCGGTCGTAAACGCCTGGCCTACATCGGCGCGCAACTGGATCAACGCACGTTGCTGCGCGGCGAAGGTTTCCGCAAAGCCCTGCAAAAGACCGGTTTGTATGACCCGGATCTGGAAGTACTGACGCCTCGTGCCTCCTCCGTTGGTCTCGGTGGCGAACTGTTCCTGCAACTGCTCGCCAGTCATCCCGATGTCGATGCCATCTTCTTCGGCAACGACGACCTGGCCCAGGGCGCACTGCTCGAAGCCATGCGCTGCGGCATCAAAATTCCCGAACAAGTGGCGATCCTCGGCTTCAACGACCTGCCGGCCTCGGCCCACATGGTGCCGCGCCTGAGCAGCATCAGCACGCCGCGCGAGGCGATTGGCCGTCGCGCGGCGGAGCAGATGCTGACCTTGATGGCCGGCAACACGGTGGCGAAACCGGTGCAGGACATGGGGTTTGAATTGAAGGTGCGCGAGAGTACCTGATGCTGTTTGATTGATCGTTCCCACGCTCTGCGTGGGAATGCCTCAAGGGACGCTCCGCGTCCAGTGACGCGGAGCGTCACGGGCTGCATTCCCACGCAGAGCGTGGGAACGATCATCTCCTGGCCATTCTTGCCGTCCGTCCTTGCGGGGCACACTATTGAACATCCATAGCACAACCCGCTGAAGGAGTAGCTCAATGGAACATGCACTGAAGATTCTGGGTAAAGCCTCGTCAATCAACGTCAGAAAAGTCCTGTGGACCTGTGAGGAACTGGGTGTTGCCTACGAACGTGAGGACTGGGGCGGAGGTTTTGCATCGACCCACACGCCGGAGTTTCTCAGGCTCAATCCCAACGCACTGGTGCCCGTGATCATCGATGAGGCCGGCGTGCTGTGGGAGTCCAACACCATCTGCCGCTATCTGGCCGGTAAACACCAAAACACTGAACTGCTGCCGCACGAACCGGCGGCGCGCGCTCGGGTAGAGCAGTGGATGGATTGGCAGGCCACCGAACTCAATGCCTCCTGGAGCTACGCGTTCACAGCGTTGGTGCGCAAAGATCCGGAATTCCAGGACCCGCATCACATTGCCGCCGGTGTACGCGTCTGGAACCAGAAGATGGGCATCCTCGAGCATCAGCTCGCGACCACCAAAGCTTATGTCACCGGGCCACACTTCACGCTGGCGGACATCGTCATCGGGCTGTCGGTCAACCGCTGGTTGATGACACCGATGGAGCGCCCCGACTACCCCGCCATCGACGAGTACTTTCAACGATTGGCACAGCGCCCAGGATTCCTCAAACACGGCTGTAATGGCCTGGCTTGAGCGGCTCCCGCGCTACAAACAACTAAAATGTAAACATTCATTGCAATAACTGGGCGAATCTCGACGCAACGCCGTCGAGATTCACAATCATTCATTTCCGATAGCAGGCTAAGCTTCTCCAACTATAAGCATTGGATCAGCCCATGACTGCTCACTCCCCCGCCATTGCTCAACCCGACGGAATCGACCCCGTCCGCGCCGCGCAGATCTCCGCCCGTATCGATCGACTCCCCGCCGTCTCCACGATCTGGCGACTGGTGGCGCTGCTATCGATCGGTGGTTTTTTCGAGCTCTATGACTTGTTCCAGACGGCCTACATCAGCCCAGGGCTGATTCGCGACGGCATCTTCGTCACCGGCAGTCAGGGCGTGTTCGGCTTTTCCGATCAGGCCGCCTTCGCCTCGGCGACGTTTCTCGGGCTGTTCCTTGGCGCGAGTCTGTTGAGCCCGTTGGCCGACCGCTTCGGCCGACGCGCAATCTTCACCTTCGCGTTGATCTGGTACACCGTCGCAACCGTCGCAATGGGCGTTCAGAGTTCGGCACTGGGCATAATCTGCATGCGCTTTCTGGTGGGTATCGGGCTGGGCATCGAACTGGTGACCATCGATGCCTACCTCTCGGAACTGGTGCCCAAGCGCATGCGCAGTTCGGCATTTGCCTTTGCGTTTTTCGTACAGTTTCTGTCGGTTCCGGCGGTGGCGTTGATGTCGTGGTGGCTGGTGCCGCAAGCGCCGTTCGGTGTGTCCGGTTGGCGTTGGGTGGTGTTGGCGAGCGCGGTGTTTGCGCTGTTCATCTGGTGGCTGCGTTCGCGCTTGCCGGAGTCACCTCGCTGGTTGGCCCAACAGGGTCGGTTCGATGAAGCCAGCAAGATTCTCGATGGCATCGAAGCCCGCTGCGCGAAAGATCAGGGCAAGCCGCTGGATGAGCCGGAACTGGCGGCGGTGGATGTTCATGGCACGGGCCGTTTCGCCGATATCTGGCAGCCGCCTTATCGCCGTCGCGCGCTGATGCTTATCGTGTTTCATGTGTTCCAGGCCATCGGTTTCTTCGGCTTCGGCAACTGGTTGCCGGCGCTGCTCTCCGGCCAGGGCGTGAGCGTGACGCACAGCCTGATGTACGCGTTCATCATCACCCTCGCCTACCCGCTCGGGCCGCTGCTGTTCGTGAAATTCGCCAACCGCTTCGAGAACAAGTGGCAGATTGTCGGATCGGCCTTGGGTGCCATGACCTTCGGCACATTGTTCGCCCTGCAAACCAGCGCCTTCGGCCTGATCTTCTGCGGGGTGATGATCACCTTCTGCAACGCCTGGCTGAGCTTCAGTTATCACTCTTACCAAAGCGAATTGTTCCCGACCAACATCCGTGCGCGGGCGGTGGGGTTTTGTTATTCATTCAGTCGATTGTCGACGGTGTTCAGCAGTTTGCTGATCGGGATTTTCCTCGAACACTTCGGCACGCCGGGTGTGCTGGCGTTCATTGTCAGCAGCATGCTGATCGTGATGCTGACCATTGGCTGGTTCGGCCCGCGCACCCGTAACCTGGCGCTGGAAAACATCGCTCATCGCTGATCCGGGTCATTTCTCAGGGAGCATCCCCAACAACGCCTGCACCGCCGCCGAAGGTTGCTTGTTCGCAGCGGCCACCAAGGCAAATTCGCGATCGATACGCGGTTTGACCGGCATCACGCGCAGCCCCTGGCGCTGGCTCGGCAGTGTCATCTCCGGCACCAGCGTCACGCCGATGTTTTCCCGCACCAGGGTGAACGCACTGCTCCACTCGCGGACCTCGACCCGAACGTCGCGCAGCTGCAGCCCGGCATCGGTTGCCAGGCTGCGGGCGTTGGTCGAACAACCGCCCGTGGCCAGTACAAAAGGTTGCTCCGCCAACTCTGCCAGGGAAACCCCTTCTTCATTCGAGCGGCGAGCCAGCGCGTGGCCGCCGGGCACCACCGCCATCCAGGCATCACTGCCCAGGCGACCGGCATTGCGCTCAGGCGCCGGGTTCAACACCACGCCGACATCCACCAGCCCGGCGCCGAGCAGTGTTTCCACTTCATCGTCACTGACTTCCAGCGCGACCACCTGAATGCCGGGATAAAGCCGATTGAACTGACGCAGCAACGGTGGCAGGAAAGTCGCCAACACCATGGGGAAACTGGCCAGGCGGATCGTCCTGCGCTGAATATCTTTGGTGGCATCGACGCTGCTGCGGATGTTTTCCAAGGCACTCAGCATGGTTCTCGCGTGTTCGATGACAGACAGGCCGATCGCCGTCGGCAAGGTCTGGCGACTCTCCCGACTGAACAATTGAACGCCCAGGGTTTCTTCGATCAATGCCAAGGCCTGGCTGGCGCCGGACTGGGTCATGCCGACCCGCTCGGCAGCCCGGGTAATGTTGCCCGTGTCAGCCACTGCCACCACCATTCGCCAGTGCATCAGATTCATCATGGCAGTAGCTTTCCTTATGGCCGCTTTCTGAAAGATTAATTTTACCGAGGGTGCCGCGCACTATGACACTGGCGCAAACCCCCCAACCAGAGCCCTGTCGATGAAGTTGTATTACGCCCCACACGCCTGCTCGCTGGCGCCGCATATCGTGCTGCGCGAACTGGATTTGCCGTTCGAATTGATCCGCGTCGACAACACCACCAAGCGAACCGCAAGTGGTGAGGACTTCCTCACCATTAACCCCAAGGGCTACGTCGCGGCATTGCAATTGGACAATGGCCAAGTGCTGACCGAAGGCCCGGCGATCCTGCAATACCTGGCAGACCTGCGACCCGAAGCGAACCTGGCGGCAGCGAACGGGACGTTCGAGCGGGTGCGGTTGCAGGAGTGGCTGAATTTCGTATCAACCGAGATTCATGGCGGGCTGGGCTGGCTGTTCAGTTCGCAGTTCCCGGGTGAGGTAAAAGCGCTCATCAAAGAGAAACTGTTCAAGCGGTTTGTTGTGTTGAGCCAGACGCTGGAGCGGCAGGAATATTTGATGGCTGACGGGTTCAGCATTGCCGATGCGTATTTGTTTACGGTGTTGCGCTGGGCGCCCTTGTTTGCCATCGATTTGAATGAGTGGCCGGCGTTGGCGCGGTTTCAGGGGAGGGTGGATTCGCGGCCTGCCGTGAAGGCGGCGTTGGCTGCGGAGTTGGTGTAAGGCTGAAGATCGCTTCGCGGGCAAGCCTCGCTCCTACAGGGAAAGGTTGATCCAAATCGGGTGATCCACACAAATCCTGTAGGAGTGAGGCTTGCCCGCGAAAGCGATCTTCCTGACGCCGCTGAACTACAAACTCGCACTCACTTTGGTGGCCACTTCACCGGGAACCCAGCCCTTCCACACCTGCGGCTGATCACGCAAAAACGCTTCGGCCACCTGACGCGGTTGCAGGCGCTTTTCGCTCATCTGGCCGAGGGTCTGGTTCAGCAGATCGATCGGCAGGTCGACTTTTTCGAAGAACGCCACCAGGTCCGGGTACTGCGCCTTGAACGGCGCGGAGACACCGATCGCCAGGCTGGCCGGCATCGACCGAGTGCCCTTGGGATGCGGATTGTTGGCGTCGGCCAGGGTCTTCCAGGCTTCGGCGTCGAACGCCGGCTCGTCGAGTTTCACCAGTTTGAAACGCCCCAACAGCGGCGTCGGCGACCAGTAGTAGAACAGCACCGGTTTGCCACGACGGATCGACGAAGCCACCTCGGCATCCAGTGCGGCGCCAGAACCCGTGCGGAAGTTGACGAAGCTGCCGGTCAGGTCATAGGCCTTGAGTTTCTGACTGTTAACGATCTCCGAAGTCCAGCCGGTCGGGCTGTTGAGGAAGCGTCCACGGCTCGGGTCTTCCGGGTCGCGGAACACGTCCTTGTAGCGCGCCAGGTCGGCGACGGATTTCAGCTCCGGGGCCAGGGGTTTGATGCCGCGTTCGGGGTCGCCCTTGATCACGTATTCCGGCACCCACCAGCCTTCGGTGGCGCCTTTGACCGTGTCGCCCAGGCCAAACACTTTGCCTTCCGAGGCGGCTTTGACCCACGCCGGACTGCGCCCGGCCCACTCTTCACCGATCACTTGAATATCGTTCTTGGCCAGTGCCGCTTCGAGGCTGACGGTGCTGCCCGGCAAGGTATCGGTTGGGTAGCCGTAACCTTTCTCGACAATCAATCGCAGGATTTCGGTAATGAGGCTGCCGCTTTCCCAAGTGATGTCGCCGAAGTGAATCGGGGCGGTTTTTTCCGTTGCGGGAACGTGGGTAGCCACAAGGCTCAGGGCCAGCAGTGAACTGCCGAGCAGGGTTTTGATCGATCTCATGCGGACCTCCGGGTCAGGGAATTCAAGGGTTGGTTGGCGCTGTGCTGGGCACACAGGGCTTGGGAGCGAGTCATGTAATCGCTGACCGAGCGTTGGGAAATGCCCAATTCAGCGGCGATTTGCGGGTAGGTCAGACCGTCGATTCGCGACAACAGGAAGGTTGCCCGAACCTTGCCCGGCAAGCGCTCAAGCGTGCGGTCGAGGCCTTGCAAGGCTTGGGTCAGTTGCAGCCGTTCTTCGGGTGAGATCGCTTGATGCTGATCGAGGTGTTGCAACTGATCGAGGTGCTGACGTTCCAGATCGCGGCGCCGCCAGAGCTGGTAGATCAACCGATGGGCAATGGTGGTGAGCAAGGCGCGAGGTTCGCGGATCGGGGTCAGCCCCGGCGATTCGAGTAACTGTAAAAAGGTTTCGGCAGCGATGTCTTCGACGCTGGAACTGGCCCCTAGATGCCGACGCAACCGTGTGCACAGCCAGGGGTAATGCGCGCGGAATAATCCGCCCACGTCGTTGCGATGGGAAAGGTCGGTGCCGGACATAGAGGCTCCAAGGGTTAGGGGTCGCTGAATGTCCGGTGATCCGGTGACGCGATCCTAGCAAGGAGCCTTATTCGTTAAAAATACTTAAAAAGCATTTTTATATTCCATTAAGTACTATTTCAAAATCGTCAAGATCGCAGCCTCGCTTCGCTCGACGATTTTCTTGTAGCAGCTGTCGAGCGAAGCGAGGCTGCGATCTTTTGATTCTGCCTACCGTAATCGCCCAAACCCCAACGCCTCAGCCTCTTGCTGATAGTCGAGAACGATTTGATAGTCGCTTTCGCTGGCCGGCAGAACCTCTTGCAGGCCGAGAATTTCAACGACGTCGGGCAATTCTTGTAACGTCTTGTTCATCACCTGCCGAAGCGCCTCGGCCTGTTCATCGGTCACGGTGACAGCGGTGATGTACGGTAAAGTCGGACTGAACGCACTTCGAGCAACGACGCGCAGACCGGCCACTTCTTCTTCGGCGTGCCGCGCCAGATAGGCAAAGGTGACGCTGTCGATGGCCGCCAGGTCCGCGTTACCTTCACGCAACCAGCGCAGGCTTTCGCGGTGGCTGCCGCTGATACCGACACTGGCGAAGAACTGCCCCTCTCGATGCAGTTGCGCCAATCGGTGACGCAGCAGGTTCATGCCGCTGTTGGAATCTTCGCCATTGATCACGCCGCGGCTGTCACGAAAGGCCGGCAAGTTGCGCCGTGGATCATCGGCGCGACTCAGCAACAGGCTGCAATGATTGCCACCGTTGGCGTCCGGCAGTTCATAGCGCGGACGACCGATGACCCGGACCCGACCGCGCAATGCCGTCATCAGCGGATAGCCGCAGGTTTGGGTCAGCAGCAAGTGCGGGGACAGCCAGAGGTCCATCAGCGAAAGGCCCTCGGCGTTGCGGCGCATGGTACCCAGTTGCTCGAGGATTCGCGTCAGCCAGCGTTCGTTGGCCTGGCGGACCGGTTCGGGGGCGACGTACATCAAAAGTTCTGTGTAGGCTGAAGTCATTGGATTTCTCAACTGAACGGATGCCGCGGGCTGTCGATGGCCTTCACCCCGTGCCGGCGCCACAACTGGCCATAACCCTGCACCACAAACCCGCCGCTGCGCGCCAGCCATTGCTCGCGACGCGCGCGGTAGGCGCGGGGCAAGTCGTACCAGGGCAGCCCCGGCAAGTCGTGATGCACCAGGTGCAGGTTGAGGTTCAGGAACAGCCAGCGCCACGGCCAGGCGGCTTCGTTGATGACCGTCCTTTGCTCGGGCTCGGCGTGGGGACGGTGTTCATAGTAGGAGCGAATCATGGCAATCGATAGCGCCGGCACACTGATCAGCAACAGGTAATGCCAGATCGGCAGCACGCTGAAGCGGGCGATAAACAGCAACATCATCAGGGTCAAGGTGGCGTGGGTCAGCCACATCAACCAAGCCTGTCGCGACCCCGCACGCAAGCGTTGCAGTTCTTCCCGGGCCAGCGCCAGCAAGGCCAGTGGAGCGCCGAGGATGAAACGGCCCAGCACGGTTTTGTTCAGCCAGTGCAGGCCTTGTTCGAACAGTGAACTGCCCTGCCACTGCTCGGCGCTCAGGTAACGGCTTTCCGGATCGCGACCGGGAAGGGTCAGGTCTTCATCGCGGTGATGCAGCAAATGGCTGTCGCGATACAGGGTGTAGGGATACCAGACGGCGAACGGCGCGTAGCCGAGGATCTTGTTCAGCGATACCCAGCGGGTGGGATGACCGTGAAGCAATTCGTGCTGCACCGACAACCAGAGCACCACCAACGGAATCAACAACACTGTGCTCCACCACAGGCCCAACCAACCACTGTCCAGCACAATGCTGAACCAGCCGACGTACACGCCGATCAGCAGCAACCAGGTCGGCCACTCGGTACGAGCGGTCAGGCGTTGGCGCAGGGTTTCGATTTCTTCACGGTGGGCGGTATCGAAGTAATGGGGCATGGCGTTGCTCAGATCGGGGACCAGTCCCCTTCTGTGCAACGGCGCAGGGTTTTCTTGCAGATTATTTTGACGATCGTTCCCACGTCGAGGCGTCGAACCGCCTGCGTGGGAATGCCTCTAGGGACGCTCCGCGTCCAGTGACGCGGAGCGTCACGGGCTGCATTCCCACGCAGAGCGTGGGAACGATCAATCAATCAACGCGGGATCAATGACCGAACACATCCACCTTCTTGGCCTTCTTGTCGGCGCGCTTTTCATCGGCGGTTTTTGCCGGTTTCTTCTTTGCTGCTTTTTTTGAATCCATGCCTTTGGCCATGATACGTACTCCACTCATACGGGATGTGAGATCAGGTATACACCTATCGCTGCGCGCGCGTTCTTTTATAATCGCCCGCTTTGCGCACCGACAGTCGAAGACCATGCCCAACACCCAATACACCTTGCTCGCCGAGCCTTTATGGCCCTTGATGAACAAGTTTTATCGCGCTCACCAATCGTCGATGAAAGCGGTCCGCGACGCTCAACTCTGGGTGGCCAGGCGCGACGAGATCATTGGTGCACTGTGTTTGCGACCGGTGGCGGACGGGCATTGGCTGACGGGTTTGTTTGTCGATCCGGCCTGCCGTGAACAGGGCATCGCTGCGGCGCTGATCGCCGAGGCACTCAAGGACCTCGAAGGCCCGGTGTGGCTGTTTTGTCATCCAGACTTGCGCGGGTTTTATGAACGTCGCGGCTTTACCTTCGACCCGCCACTGCCCTACTCCATGGCCGAACGCTTGAGCCGTTATGCACGCAGCAAACCGATGATCGCCATGGGCTTAGAACCGCTGGTGAGGTCAACCGACGATAATGTGTGATCAATCAGAGATTGCCGCGTGCTAGCCTCGGGGTCGACTTCGACTTCTCAGGGACGTTCCATGAAACCTGCCCTTCTGGCTTTGACACTTACCGCCTTGCTCGCCCCCGCGTTGGGCCAGGCCGCCGACACTACGCCAGTGTCGGCCGAGCAATACGCCAAGGTGCTGGCAGGCACCTGGCGCGCACCGGAAAACGTGGCGCGTGACGGCTATCGTCATCCGCAGCAGAGTCTTCAGTTCTTTGGTTTGGCGCCGAACCAGACGGTCATTGAAATCACCCCGGGCAACGGTTGGTACAGCGAACTGCTGGCACCGCTGCTCAAGGACCACGGGCAGTATGTCGCCGCCGTTCAGGCGCCGACGGTCAGTGAGTACGCGCGCAAGAACGAGGAAAAGCTGAAGGCGAAATTCGCCACGGCCCCTGCGCAATACGCCAAGGCCCACGTGCTGGAGTTCGATCCTAAATCGCCGGTGCTGGGTCAACCCGGTTCGGCGGACACCGTCCTGACCTTTCGCAACGTGCACAACTGGGTGCTGGCGGACACTGCACCGCTGATGTTCGAGGCGTTCTTCAAGGTGCTGAAACCGGGCGGCGTGCTTGGGGTGGTCGATCATCGGGCCAAGGACGGGGCGTCGCTGGAAGACATCAAGCACAGCGGTTACCTGACCACCGATTACGTGGTGAAACTGGCGTCCGATGCGGGTTTCAAGCTTGAAGGTCAGAGCGAGATCAATGCCAACCCCAAGGACACCAAGGACTATCCAGAAGGCGTCTGGACGTTGCCGCCGACGTTGACGTTGGGCGAGAAGGATCGCGCGAAATATGTAGCGATCGGAGAGTCTGACCGGATGACGTTGCGGTTTGTTAAACCGGCCAAGTGATGCACTAAAGACCAATGAAGATCAAATGTGGGAGCGAGCTTGCTCGCGATGAGTCCCTGTCAGTCAACATTGATGTTGAATGTCAGTCCGCTATCGCGAGCAAGCTCGCTCCCACAGTGTTTTGTGATGAATTCAATCGTCGGCGTTGGGATCAAGATCCGGGAACATCACGTCGGTAAACCCGAATTTGCTGAAGTCACTGATGCGCGACGGGTATAACCGGCCGATCAGGTGATCGCATTCATGCTGCACTACCCGCGCATGAAACCCCGAGGCGATGCGCACGATCGGCTGACCTTTGGGGTCGAAACCTTCGTAACGAATGTGCTGATAGCGATCCACCGCGCCGCGCAGACCGGGCACCGACAGGCAGCCTTCGAAACCCTCTTCCAGCGTCGGGCTCAAGGGCGTAATCAGCGGGTTGATCAGAATCGTCTGCGGCACGGCCTCGGCATCCGGATAGCGCTCGCTGTGCTCGAAACCGAAGATCACCAGTTGCAGATCGACGCCGATTTGCGGTGCAGCCAGGCCAACGCCACCGACGCTTTCCATGGTCTGGAACAGGTCGTCGATCAGTTGCCACAGCTCGGGGCTGTCGAACATTTCGGCGGGCACCGGCGGGGCAATGCGCAGCAGGCGTTCGTCGCCCATTTTCAGAATTTCACGGATCATTTGATGACTTCGTCAGTGGTCGGCTTGATCGAGTGATCCCGACCCAGTCCCGACACGTGGTGTTTTTGTTCGTGGCTGTGCTCGCCGGGGACTTTTTCGCCTGGGTCCTTGCCTTCGGTCGACATGTGTTCGATCACGGCATTCATCTCGGCGCCCAGCAACAACACAGCGGCGGAAATATAGAAGTACAGCAACAGCACGATGATCGCACCGATACTGCCATACATGGCGTTGTAATTAGCGAATTCCTTGACGTACAGACCGAAGCCCACGGAGGCCAGGATCCACACCACCACCGCCAGCACCGAACCCGGCGTGATAAAGCGAAATTCCTGTTTGACGTCGGGCATGACGTAATAAATCAGCGCCACTGCCACCATCAGCAAAATCACCACCACCGGCCATCGCACGATGGTCCAGAGGGTGACGATGAAGTCTTCAAGGCCGACTTGCGAGGCAATCCAGCCCATCACCTGCGGTCCGAGCACCATCAGCGCGGCGGCGACCAACAGCATGCCGGCGATGCCGACCGTGTAGATGATCGACAGCGGAAAACGCTTCCACGCGGGCCGGCCTTCGACCACGTCATAGGCGGCGTTCATCGCGCTCATCATCAGCCGCACACCCGCAGATGCGGTCCACAGGGCAATCACGATACCGACCGACAGCAGGCCACCCTTGGATTGCTGGAGCTGGTCAATGACCGGGTTCACCTGTTCCAGCGCCTGGGGCGGCAGCACCAGTTCTGACTGCAGGCGCAGCCAGGAGAAGAAGTCCGGGAGGTGCAGGAAACCGATCAGGGCGATCAGGAACAGGATGAAGGGAAACAGCGAAAACAGCATCTGATAGGCCAGCGCCGAGGCATAGGTCGACATCTCGTCGTCGACGAACTCGGTGACCGTGCGCACCATGACCTGGTGCAGGCGCAAACCTTTCATGTGAGGAAAAAACATTAGCGTCTCCTTTCGCCGCAAAATTTAGTCGAAATCGTGGCGACTCAGGGGCCGTTTTCTACATCAAAGTAGCCTACTTGGCGACTTTGAAACAATTTCCTTGTGCAAGTTCAGACTGACACAAAAACGGCCATCCGCGGATGGCCGTTTCTGACACTCTTTAAAGGCCGGATCACGCCTTGTCGATGCCTTTCTTAATCGCATCCTTAGCTTTGCCGACCGCTTGCTGGGCTTCGCCTTTCTTTTCCTGCACGACGCCTTCGGCGCGCATCTTGTCGCTACCGGTGGCCTTGCCGACGCCTTGCTTGACGTTGCCGGCGGCTTCGTTGGCCATGCCTTTTACTTTATCGCCAGTGCTGCTCATGGTGTTTCTCCTGTGAACAATTTAACGGGAAAGTCGTTACACAAAGATTGACCGGAGGCGTTTGCGCGGAGTTTCATTTATTTTCACAGCGACATTTCATCGTTCAATGCAGGTTGGGCTTTATGTTTGTCGACCAACCCCCGAGAATGCGCAACGTATTCAGGCCATGGCGCTGAAGATCCAATCCCGTAGGAATGTTATGAAACTCGATAAAAAGCAGGCCATTGCCCGCAGAAACCAGGAACTTGGCGGTGCTGTGCTTGGCGTCAATAACTGCCATTTCACCGAATTGAACCGCAACCGCAACATCTGGTGGTTCGATATTCCGGTCGCGCGCCTGGCCATTGGTCAGTACGAATGGGTTCATCTGCTGATGCACACGCCGGACACCGACGAACTGCTGCACCTGAAAGTGCCGACGGTGTTCCTGCGCGAGAAGCTCGAAGGTCTGGTGGTGCGCAACGAAGGCAAACGCAAAGCGGCCTTGAGCCTGGAACTGAGCGCCGACAAGGACTCGTACCTCCAGGACATGCGCCCGACCGGGACCAACGTCAATTTCGCGCAGTTCCGCCTCTAAGTAGATCGTTCCCACGCTCCGCGTGGGAATGCCGCCACGGACGCTCCGCGTCCGATGCTGGGACGCAGAGCGTCCCGGGCTGCGTTACCACGCAGAGCGTGGGAACGATCAGTCAGGCAACAAAAAGCCCCGCATCTGCGGGGCTTTTGTTTGTTACGCGCCTACTTTCTTCACGCCGAGCTTCTTCAGCTCCTCGTCGCGCAACTCGCGGCGCAGGATCTTGCCGACGTTGGTGGTCGGCAGCGCATCGCGGAACTCCACGGAGCGCGGAACCTTGTAACCGGTGACGTTGGCGCGCATGTGCTCCATCACCTGCTCCTTGGTCAGTGTCACGCCCGGTTTGGCAACGATGAAGATCTTGATCGCCTCGCCCGACTTTTCGTCCGGCACGCCGATGGCTGCGCATTGCAACACGCCCGGCAGGGTCGCAAGCACGTCTTCCAGTTCATTCGGGTACACGTTGAAACCGGAGACCAGGATCATGTCTTTCTTGCGATCGACAATGCGCATGTAACCGTCAGGCTGGATCAGCGCAATGTCACCGGTCTTCAACCAGCCTTCGCTGTCGAGGATTTCATCGGTGGCTTCCTGACGCTGCCAGTAGCCCTTCATGACTTGCGGACCTTTCACACACAGCTCGCCGATTGCGCCCAACGGCTGTTCCACGCCGGCATCGTCGGTGATTTTGCACAGGGTGGACGGAACCGGAATACCGATGGTGCCGATCTGGATGTTCTGGATTGGATTGACGGTGGCCACCGGGCTGGTTTCGGTCATGCCGTAACCTTCGCAGATGGCGCATCCGGTGACCGCTTTCCAGCGTTCGGCGGCAGCCAGTTGCAGGGCCATGCCACCGGACAGGGTGACTTTCAGCGCCGAGAAGTCCAGCTTGCGGAAACCTTCGTTGTTGCACAGGGCGACGAACAGCGTATTGAGCCCGACGAAACCGCTGAACTTCCACTTCGACAGTTCCTTGACCATCGCCGTCAAATCGCGCGGGTTGCTGATCAGCACGTTGTGGTTGCCGATCAGCATCATCGCCATGCAATGAAAGGTGAACGCATAGATGTGGTACAGCGGCAGCGGTGTGATCAGGATCTCGCAGCCTTCATTAAGGTTGGAACCCATCAGCGCCTTGCACTGCAGCATATTCGCCACCAGGTTGCGATGGGTCAGCATCGCGCCCTTGGCCACGCCGGTGGTGCCGCCGGTGTATTGCAGCACGGCAACGTCGCTGCTGGCCGGGTTGGCTTCAGCCACTGGCTGGCCATGGCCTTTGCTCAGCACGTCGTTGAACTTGATGGCCTTGGGCAAGTGATACGCCGGGACCATCTTCTTCACATACTTGATGACGCTGTTGACCAGCAGACGCTTGAGCGGGGGCAGCAGGTCGGCCACTTCGGTGACGATCACGTGCTTGACGCCGGTTTTCGGCACGACGTTCTGGGCCAGGTGCGCCATGTTGGCCAGGCAGACCAGGGCTTTGGCACCGGAGTCGTTGAATTGGTGTTCCATTTCCCGCGCGGTGTACAGCGGGTTGGTGTTGACCACGATCAGCCCGGCACGGATGGCACCGAAGACGGCGACCGGGTACTGCAACACGTTGGGCAGTTGCACGGCGATTCGATCGCCCGGCTTCAAGTCGGTATGCTGTTGCAGGTAAGCTGCAAAGGCACCGGACAATTCGTACAGTTCACCGTAGGTGATTGTCTTGCCCAGGTTGCTGAATGCCGGCTTGTTGGCAAAGCGCTGGCAGGATTGCTTCAACACCGCCTGAATATTCGGATACTCGTCCGGATTGATGTCGGCAGCAATCCCGGCAGGGTACTTATCCTTCCAAAAGTCTTCGATCATGGAAGCCCACTCCTCAGCAACGCGAATTCATCACCGCATTTGATGCGATTATTATTGGTGTTTGTTCATTGGTGTTTCTTTGTTGGTGAGTCTGGCTTTTACCTAGGCCGAGAAGTCACAAAGCGCGCCGAGAGTAGCAGCTTTGCCAAGGGTCGACTAGAGCCAAAAGCAGCCTCTACAGTCACATTTGTGACTCTTGAATATTTAATAGTCATTTTTAGAGCAAAAATTCTATACCGCCTTGGAAGCCCCGTATTTTGGGCCCTCCCCCCTTAAAAGCTTCGCGGGCAAGCCTCGCTCCTACAGGTTTCGCGTCGTTCACTTACGTAGTGAACAACACTAACCTGTAGGAGCGAGGCTTGCCCGCGATCGCGCGAAGCGCGGCCATTCAACGATCAGGCGATATCACGCAACTCCCGCCGCAATATCTTGCCCACCGGCGTCATCGGCAACGACTCACGCAAGACGATGTGCTTGGGTACTTTGTACGCCGTGAAGTTCTCCTTGCAGTAAGCCTTCAGCTCTTCGAGGCTGACACCCGATTCACGGGCCACCACAAACAGCTTTACCGCCTCCCCCGAACGCTCATCCGGCACACCGATCACCGCGCAGTTGGCGACTTTCGGGTGAGCCATCACCACGTCTTCGATCTCGTTCGGGTACACGTTGAAGCCCGAGACAATGATCATGTCTTTCTTGCGATCGACGATGCGCACAAAACCGTCCGGGTCGATCACCGCAATGTCACCGGATTTGAACCAGCCCTCGGCATCCAGCACTTCGTCGGTGGCTTCGGGTTTCTGCCAGTAGCCCTTCATGATCTGCGGGCCCTTGATGCACAATTCGCCGCGCTCGCCCAAGGGCTGCTCGACGCCTTCATCGTTGATCACCTTCAGCGTGGTGCCCGGCACCGGCAGGCCGACTGTACCGATGCGCGATTTGTCGCCGTAAGGGTTGGTGCAGGCCACTGGCGAGGTTTCGGTCAGGCCGTACCCTTCAGTGATGCGGCAACCGGTGAGCTGTTCCCAGCGCTCGGCGGTGGCCTTGACCAACGCGGTGCCGCCGGAGTTGGTGAGTTTGAGGCTGGAGAAATCCAGGGTCTTGAAGTCCGGATGGTCCATCAACGCGACGAACAGCGTGTTGAGCCCAAGCAACGCCGAGAAACGCCAGTTCTTCAGTTCCTTGATGAAGCCGCCGATGTCCCGTGGATTGGTGATCAGCACGTTGTGGTTGCCGGTCACCATCATGCACATGCAATTCGCCGTGAAGGCATAGATGTGGTACAGCGGCAGCGGCGCGATCATCACCTCCTGCCCTTCGCGCAGGAGCGGCTGACCGTCTTTGCCGAACTGACCCAGGCACGCCCGCGCCTGCTGCATGTTCGCGACCAGGTTGCCGTGGGTCAGCATCGCACCCTTGGCCAGCCCGGTGGTGCCGCCGGTGTATTGCAGCACGGCGATGTCGTTGAGGCCGGCATTCAGCGGCTTGATCCCCAGGCCCCGGCCCAGACGCAGCGCGCTCTTGAAGGAAATCGCCTGCGGCAAGGAATACGCCGGGACCATCTTCTTGACCTTGCTCACCAGGGTATTGACCAGCCAGCCCTTGGCGGCGGGCATCAGGTCACCCATCTTCGCTTCGATCAGGTACTGGATGTCGGTGTCGGGCAGCACCTCCTGGATTTTCTGCCCGAACATGTTCAAGTACACCAGCGCCCGGGCACCGGAGTCCTTGAACTGATGACGCATCTCCCGCGCGGTGTACAGCGGGTTGGTGTTGACCACGATCAGCCCGGCGCGCAGGGCACCGAACACGGCAATCGGGTAATGCAGGACGTTGGGCATCTGCACCGCGATGCGATCCCCAGGCACCAGGTCGGTGTGGGCTTGCAGGTAACCGGCGAACGCTGCGCTGTAGCGTTCCAGTTCGGCGTAGGTCAGGGTGACGCCCATGTTGCTGAATGCCGGGCGGTCAGCAAATTTCTTGCAGGAACGCTCGAACACCTCGATCACCGACTTATAGGCCCCTTGGTCGATGTCCAGGGGCACGCCGGCCGGGCGTTTGTCATTCCAGAAATCAGGTTGCATTGTTTTTGTCCTCTTTACCTGAACCTATCCGGGGCCGCTTTTCTGTCCTTTCTCTCTCATCCCTCAAAAAGCAGAAAGCGAAAAGCGGGGCTTCACGGACACTAGCAGCTATGGCGAATCAGGCAAATATGCGCACGGGCGTCATTGACCGTGTGAATCTTGGTGCCGTGGCGTGGCCTGATCAGACGGCACGCTATGGATGCGCTATACAATGCAACGACGCCCATGCCACATGCAGCCCTATGCAAAGGAATCGCCATGATCCACGACACTTTCTGGCTGACCGCGAGTGACCGCAGCCGCCTTTTCGTTAACCAGTGGCTGCCAACAGCACCACTCAAGGCAGTGATCCTGTTGGCCCACGGCATGGCGGAACACAGTGGTCGCTACGCCCGTCTGGCGGAAAAACTCTGCGATCAGGGTTACGGCGTCTATGCACCGGATCTGCGTGGACATGGCAAAACTGCCGAAAACGGGACACTCGGCTATTTCGCCGACAACGATGGCTGGGGCAAAGTGGTGGGTGACCTGGCCTGCCTCAATCAGCACATCGGCCAACAACATCCAGGCAAGCCGATCGTGCTGCTCGGCCACAGCATGGGCAGCTACATCGCCCAGGCCTATCTGCTGCATCACAGCGCCAGCCTGCACGGAGCCGTTCTCAGCGGTTCGAACTTCCAACCGGTGGCGCTCTATCGCGCGGCGCGGCAGATTGCGCGCCTAGAACGTTTGCGCCAAGGCCCGAAAGGTCGCAGCGCGCTGATCGAATGGCTGTCGTTCGGTTCGTTCAACAAGAAATTCAAACCGGTACGCACCCAGTTCGACTGGCTCAGCCGCGATCCGGCGGAGGTCGATCTGTATGCCAACGACCCGCTCTGCGGCTTTCGCTGCACCAATCAGCTATGGATCGATTTGCTCGGTGGGTTGCAGCAAATCAGCAAAGCGTCCAATCTCGCTCAGATTGATCCGGGCCTGCCGTTGCTGGTGATTGGCGGTGAATGTGATCCGGTGAGCGAAGGCAAACGTCTGAAAGATCTGGCCCATGCGCTGCGCGAGGCCGGCAGCCGGAGCCTGCAACTGACTATTTACCCGCAGGCACGGCATGAACTGTTCAACGAGAGCAACCGCGATGAAGTGATCAATGATGTGTTGAGCTGGATCGCCCAGGCGCTGAGCCATCGTCGGCCACCCAGATCGGAATAGTTTTTTTGTGGATTTTTTATTCGTCACAGGAATTGAAACAGATGACCCAGGTTACCAACACCCCTTACGAAGCCCTTGAAGTCGGCCAGACCGCCAGCTACAGCAAGACGGTCGAGGAGCGCGACATTCAGTTGTTCGCCGCGATGTCCGGCGATCACAACCCGGTGCACCTGGACGCTGAATTCGCCGCCAGCACCATGTTCAAGGAGCGCATCGCTCACGGCATGTTCAGCGGTGCGCTGATCAGTGCTGCCGTTGCCTGCGAATTGCCTGGGCCGGGGACTATTTATATCAGTCAACAGATGAGCTTTCAGAAGCCGGTGAAGATTGGCGACACACTGACCGTGCGTCTGGAGATTCTCGAGAAGCTGCCGAAGTTTCGTGTGCGGATTGCCACTCGCGTGTTTAACCAGCGTGATGAGTTGGTGGTGGATGGTGAGGCGGAGATTCTGGCGCCGCGTAAGCAGCAGACGGTGACGTTGCCTAAGCTGCCGGCAATCAGCATCGGCTGATCGCCTGACACTGATCGTTCCCACGCTCCGCGTGGGAATGCCGCCCCGGACGCTCTGCGTCCAGCCGTTATGTGACGCGGAGCGTCACTGGATGCATTCCCACGCGGAGCGTGGGAACGATCACTGTGAACCCTCCTGCACCTGCACACTCGCCGTCATCCCCGAACTCAAATTAATCCCTTCCGGCAACTTATCAATTTTGATCCGTACCGGAATCCTCTGCGCCAGCCTCACCCAGTTAAACGTCGGTTCCACCTCCGCCAACAACTGCCCATCCGGCGTGGTATTGCGATCAGTAATCCCGCGACTGATGCTTTCCACATGCCCCTGCAACGCTTCGCCCGCGCTCATCAACCAGACCTTCACCGGGTCGCCGACGCGAATCCGTGGCAGTTTGGTTTCTTCGAAATACGCCTGCACATAAAAAGTCGAATCGTCGATCAACGCCATCACCGACTGCCCGGCATTCACGTAATTGCCTTCGGCCAGTCGCAGGTTGGTGATGTGGCCGCTGCGGGGCGCGTGAACCTGGCTGCGGGCGAGGTTGAGTTCAGCGACCTTGGCTTCGGCCTGAGCTTCGCGCAGTTCGCCACGGGCGATGCCGGCGTTGATTTGCGCGTTCTCACGCAACTCGGCGCTGATTGCCTGCGGCCCGAGGGCAGCACGGCGGCTGGCTTCGCGTTCACGCAGGTTGAGTTGCTGCTGGCGTGTCTGGACCACCGCTTGAGCTTTCTCCAGCGCGGCTTCGAAACGATCGCGGTCGATGCTCAGCAATAAATCGCCGGCCTTGACCTGCTGGTTATCAAAAGCCTTGAGTTCACGCACCCAACCCGAGACGTCCGGGGCGATCACCACCACGTCGGCGCGAATCCGCGCGTCCCGGGTCCATGGGGTGAGCATGTAGTACTGCCACAATTGGAAGCCGGCAAAGATCGCCACTGCCACCAGGGCCAGGGTCACCGCGACACGTAGGGGTGTACGCATTTTCAACTCCTTATAAAGGTCCGAGGACGACGGTGATCAGGGTCAATACACAGACGTACAAGGCGCAATCAAACAATGCTTCGTGCCAGATCCAACGGCCCACCGGCGTCAGGCGCAAGAGCATGCGCAAGGCCCCGGTCACGAGCAGCGCCAGCAGCACATAAATCAGAAACGGACTGAGCAGCACGCCGCCCACCGACCACTCACGCAAGCCCATGGCTGTGCTCCTGTTGACGGCACCAGGCGCGCCAGCTGCTTTGCAATTGCAGCACCGCGCCTTGGGCCAGTTTCACCGCATCGCTGGGGGGCAACGCATACAAGGTCTTCAAGAATGCTTCACTCGGTGGAGCCAACGCCTCGGCGCGACTGCCGGCCGGGCCTTGCTCGAGGATTTTTTCCAGCTGTTCGAGATAACGCCGCTGAGCCGTGATCGGCAGCGGCGCCACCGCCAGGCTCAAACGTAAATGCAGCAATTCATCGCCGATATCCAAGCCAAGCAAGCCATCGTCCCAGCGGCTGCGCACCGGTTCCGGCAACTCGGGATAGTGCCGCGCCAGTTGCAGCAAGCGGTCGGCCATGCGCCCGCCAAACCAGCTTTCGGCACCGCGCAGATTGCACCGTGTCAGGCGTACCAGATCGTCGAGGGTCGCCGCCAGCAAGCGTCGGCCATGCCACGCCGGGTCGCGCAGGATCAACAAATGGAACGCCAGCACGGCGGCGCCAACACCGACCACGATGGATTGAGCGCTGTTGAAGAACGTCGCGACATCGAATTTCATCGCGTTGAGCGGCGAGACCAGCACGATGAAGTGCAGACAAAATGAGGTCGCCGTCGCACCGATCTGCGGTTTGGCCATGCCCAGTGCGCCGAGGAACAACGGCACGCCCATGCCCATGCACAGCAATGCAAAACCACTCCATTGCGGCAGCAGAATCTGCCCGACGATAAACGCGGCCGGAATCGCCAGGAAGATCCCGCGCATAAAACTCATGCCGATCTGCGCACCGTTCTCGCGGCTGGCAAACAGACTACACACCACGCACGTCAACAGCAGCGCGCCGGAGGCAGCGGGCCAGGCGGTCGCCAACCAGAAGCACGAGACCACCAGAAACGCCAACGCACTGCGGGCACCAAACACCAGCGCCAATGGCAGGTCTCGGTGCGGTGTCAGGGTTCGTGGCGGGTCGACCGTTTCCTTGCCCTCCTCAACGGCGTTCAACGCGGCGCCGGCCGCCATGGCGGTATCGAGCAACAAGGTGAAACGAGCCAGGCAGTAACTCTGTGCGGAGCTAATGTGCGGGTCGTGGGAAGCGTCGAGCAAGCTCGGGCGCAGTGCTTGCAGGGTCGCGGTATCCGGGCTGTTGAGCGCCTCTTGGACCTCGGTCATCCAAGGCAACAGTTGCTCGGCTTCCTGGGGTTCCAATTGCTTCCATTGACGGCGCGCCGAACGGGCGATGCGCAGCAGCATCAACAGCTTTTGGCTCAAGCCGCTGATCGCGCGTGCTCGTTGCCGCCCCAGGCTTCCTTCAAACCAGGCATGTTCGCGCTGGGCATCGACAGCGACGATTTTCCCGAGGATTTCCAGCAAGCCTTTACGCGCCTGACCATCACCGGCCAGGGTCGCACGCGCAGCGTTCATGCCGCTTTGCCACGCCGCCCGCGCCTGATCCGCCAATTGCCGTTCGACCCGCATCGGCCAGAGCAGCGCACTGGCGGCGGTGGCGCAAAGTATGCCCAGGCAGATTTCCGTGCAGCGAGCCACGGCCTGATCGAACACGGTCAGAGGATGGGTGATGGCCGGCAACGCGATGATCGCCACCGTATAACCTGCCAGCACGAATGAATAAGACCAGGCGCTGCGCAGCAGGGTCGAACTCGCCGTACACAGCCCCAGCCATAACGCCAATGCCAACAAAAACAGCCAAGGCGTCTGGGCGAACAACCCCATGAACACCACTGACATGATTGTCCCGACCAACGTACCCAGCAATCGCGCCAGGCCCTTCTGTACCACCATCCCGGACAAGGGCTGGGCGACGATGAACGCCGTCATCAACGCCCATGCCGGTTGCTCCAGGCCCCAGCGCAATGCCAGCCAAAGTGCCAGGCCTCCACCGATCAAGGTCTTGATCGCGAACTGTAAGGCGCGGCGGTCAGGCGCGAACAAAGCCTGCAAAGTGATAGGCACGTAATGGACTCTTGGAAAGACGATTTAACGATAGTCGGGTTCGGTTCAGTCACTTGAAGAACAAATTATTAGCTAGCTAACTATCATCCGTCCAGTGCTAATTCCCGGACACAAAAAAACGCCAGACTGGCTGGCGTTTTTGACAGACAACGAACGCTTACGAGCGTGCGCGAGCCTGGTTACGCAGGGCTTTTACCTGATCGTGATTGCGTTGGACGCCGTGGTACTGACGCTCAACCAGGTCACGGATGCCCACCAGGTTGTATTTGTTGATTTTTTCCATGGCTTCTTTGTAAGCCTTCAGCGCATGGTCTTCACCCCGTTCGGCTTCGTTCAACACGGCCTCTTCATCCTTGCCGGTGAACATCGCTTTGACGTCGACCCAGCGACGGTGCAAGTCACCACTGACACTGGTGGAGGTTTCCGGATCGCCGCCTAGTGAACGCACCTGCGCTTGCAGTTCGGAAGCCGCAGTGGCGCAGTCGGCGGAACGCTGCATGAACAGCGATTTCAGTTCTGGATGTTTGATGTCTTCAGCGCAAGTCTTGAACCCTTCCTGACCGTCTTTACTGGTTTCAATCAGGTCGTTGAGTACAGAGATGGCTTCTTTATTCATGTCGGTCATTTTCAATTCCTCACGGGTTGATGAAAGATGCAATAGCTACTGCACCCTGCATGCCAGCTTTGAATTGACAACTTATTCCTTATATTTCAACTAGTTACCGTTTTACACAAAATCTGTATCCGCTTTTTTTGCATGATCTGTCATTTGGCCTGCATGCAGAATGCCTGTATTTTCCAGACTGTTTGAATCAAGACGACTAATTGATGAACCCTGAAAAGCTCGAACTGCTAGTCACCCGTGAAATGCCCTTCGGCAAATATAAGGGCCGGATCATTGCCGACCTCCCCGGCCAATACCTGAACTGGTTCGCTCGAGAAGGATTCCCCCATGGCGAACTCGGCGGCCTGCTGGCCTTGATGCAGGAAATCGATCACAACGGCCTGTCGGAGTTGCTCGAGCCGCTACGCGCCAAACATGGCAAACCTGCCCCGCGCCATTGAAATTGCAAAACCGAAGCCAGGCCCCTGATTGAGTAGACCCATGCCCGATAACACCCGCCGCGCCCGTGATGAACAATTCTGGAAGACCTTTGCCGACCGCTACGCTGTCGAACCCGGGCCCATCAACCTGGAAAACGGTTACTTCGGGCGTATGTCCCGCACCGTGGTCGAGGAGTATCAGCGCAACATCGAACTCATCAACCGCAGCAACTCGGTGCACGTGCGTCAGCGCTTTGAACAGGGCGAAAGCCTGGAGATCCGCGCGCAGCTTGCCGAGCTGGTTGGGGTTCCAGCCGAAACCATCGCCCTCACCCGCAACGCTTCGGACGGTCTGCAATCGCTGATCCGAAACTACAATCAGCTTCAACCGGGCGATCAGGTGCTGATGTGTGATCTGGAATACGACACGGTCAAAGGGGCAATGCGCTGGCTGGCGCGTAATCGCAGCGTCGAGGTGATCGAAATCGAGCACCCGCACCCCGCCAGTTTCGACAGTTTGCTGGCCACTTACCGCGAAGCCTTCGTGCGTTATCCGCGACTCAAACTGATGGCCCTGACCCACGTTACCCATCGCACCGGGTTGGTCATGCCAGTTCAGGCGATCGCTGCGGCCGCCAAAGAGCACGGCATCGACGTGATCCTCGACGGTGCCCATGCACTCGGCCAGATCAAATTCAATCTCGATGAACTGGGCATCGCCTTTGCTGGCTACAACCTGCACAAATGGCTCGGTGCGCCGCTGACCCTGGGCTTCATTTACATCGCCCCCGAGCGCCTGGCCGACATCGACCCGGACATGGGCGAGATGCATTTCCCGATCACCGACATTCGCGCCCGCACCCCGTACAGCACACCCAACATCCCGGCGATGCTGACCCTGCCACTGGTGTTCGAGGAACATCGGACCATGGGCGGTTCCGCCGCCAAGGGTGCTCGGCTCAATTACCTGCGCAACCGGTGGGTGAGCGCGGTGCGCGAATTGCCGGGGATCGAAGTCATGACCCCGGACGACCCGCGACTGTATTGCGGCATCACTTCGATGCGCTTTACCCGGCATGCCGATCAACAGGCGATGGTCGAGCGCCTGCTCAAGGACTACAACCTGTTTACCGTGGCGCGCAGTGGTGCCGCGAGTGGTCCGTGCATTCGCATAACGCCGGGGCTCACCACCACGGCTGCAGACATGGATTTACTGGCCCGGGCGCTGACCGAACTGCGCTGACGTCACACAGTGTACTTGTCGAAGTCCTTGGGCTTGATCTGCGTCGACACCGCGAACGTGTCGATAGCGATGGTCATGTGCCCGAAAAAGCCGTCTTCATTCGAGTCTCGACCCAGGGTGTGAACGTTGAGGGTCGAGGCTTTGCCACCCATGCTTTCATAGAAAAAGTCTTGATCGTTGGTCAGCGGCGAGACGAATCGACCGCGGTACTCCCTGGCGTTGAGTACCGAGCGCGAGGCCACCTCGGGAAAATAAAGCTGACCGACCCAGGCGACATGCCGCTCTTCCAGATAGTTATTGCCTTCCATAATGCGTACGACGACGTGAATGTGCAGTGCACGGCCGGCATAGAACCCCGGATAGATCGTGGTAAACCGCACAACGCCTTTTTTGTCCGTGAATTGCCCACCACGCAAGTAGGTGTCGTCGTCGGTGCGCGGGATCGAGCCGATGTCATCGACGTCGACTTCCTTATCCGGATTGACCTTGCTCCAGCCCGAATACGCACCGCGTGCATTGCAATGCCAGATATCCACCAGAGCATCAGTCACCGGTTGACCGGTCATGGCATCGATGATCGTCAGCCGCAATACCAAGGGAATGCCATCGGCACCTTCGCTGATATTTCGTCTGATCAATTTCGGATTTCGAAAATACGGACCGGCGATCTGTTCGGGTGACAGCTGGTAAACCGGGGGGGCGGGTGTAATCGGGGTCTTGTCGTCCATGACGTTCTCTCTTCCATAAGATGAACGCAGGCTAGCATTGGCCGAAATTCGGTATGCGGTAACTATGTATCGCATGATGTCCTTGTGGGAGCGAGCCTGCTCGCGAATGCGGAGGCACATCCAACCTATAGGTGACTGTCACACCGCTTTCGCGAGCAGGCTCGCTCCCACAGGGTTTTTTGCGGGCAAAAAAAAACGGTGCACCGACCAAGCGCACCGTAAAGCCGTAGAACACACAACGAAGTGTTTGGTATAGCCGATCAGTCCAGCAGCGCCAGTGCCTCGGCGGTGCATTCCTGAATGCGGGCCCAGTCGCCGTTCTTGATCCACTCAGGATCAAGCATCCAGCTACCGCCCACGCACATCACGTTTTTCAACGCCATGTAGCTCTTGATGTTGGCCGGGCTGACGCCGCCAGTCGGGCAGAATTTCACTTCGCCGAACGGGCCGCCGAGGGCTTTGATGGCCGCGACACCGCCGCTGACTTCCGCCGGGAACAGCTTGAAGCGGCGATACCCCAGGCCATAACCTTCCATGATGCCGGAGGCGTTGCTGATGCCCGGCAACAGCGGAATCGGGCTGCCGACGCTGGCTTCCAGCAGGTCACGGGTGATGCCCGGCGTGACGATAAATTGCGAACCGGCCGCTTCGGCAGCCGCCAGCATGTTGCGATCCAGCACAGTACCGGCACCGGTCACCAGTTCCGGGCGTTGCTCGCGCAGAATCTGGATAGCCTTGAGGCCGAACTGTGAACGCAGGGTCACTTCCAGGGCTGTCAGGCCACCGGCCGCGAGTGCATCGGCCAGCGGCAGGATGTCCTGCTCGCGAGCAATGGTGATCACCGGCAGAATCCGCGCCTTGGCGCAGAGGCTGTCGATCAGGGCAACTTTGTCCGCCATGGAAACGGTCGGGGATGTGTTTGTCATAGCGGCTGATCCTTGGTTCATGGGCACCAGTAAATCTCTAACGTAGGTTGCAGAAACGCGCGAATCGGCATGGCGGCGACATCGTCACCGGCCAATGCGGCACTCAAGGTGGTCAGCTTGGACTGACCGGAAATCGATAGAACGGTGTACTTGGCCGAGGCCAGAAGCGCGCGACTCATGGTCAGGCGTTGATGCGGCACGGTCGGCGCCAGCATCGGGTAGCAATGACGTGTGCCGTCGGCTTTCAACGCATCGCTCAGGTTCGGACTGTTGGGAAACAACGAGGCCGTGTGGCCGTCGTCGCCCATGCCCAGCACCAGCACATCAATCGGCGGCAACTCGGCGAGCAAACGGTCGGCCTGCTCGGCTGCCTGTTCAAGGTTGGCGGTGGCGCTGTACAGACTCAGGAATTTAGCCTTGGCCGCCGGACCTTGCAGCAGATAGCGCTTGAGCAGACCGGCATTGCTGTCGGCGTGCTCTACCGGCACCCAGCGCTCGTCGGCCAGGGTCACGACGACCTTGGACCAGTCCAGCGTCTGCTTGGCCAAGTGCTGGAAAAACGCCACCGGGCTGCGTCCACCGGAAACCACCAAGGTCGCGGTGCCGCGCGCGTCGATCGCGTCACTCAGTTGCTTGGCCACATTCAGCGCCAGGCCTTCGGCCAGCAGCACCGGGCTCTTGAACTCATGGGCGCTGACGCCCTGAGGCAGTTTCAATTCAGATATCGCCATACCACGACCTCCCATCCCGCGTGATCAGAGCAATGGAGCTCATCGGTCCCCAGGACCCGGCCGCGTACGGCTTGGGCGCATCACCGGATTTTTTCCACCCGGCGATCAACTGGTCACACCACTTCCACGCGGCTTCGATTTCATCTTTACGGACAAACAGGTTCTGATTGCCGCGCATCACTTCCAGCAACAACCGCTCGTAGGCATCGGGAATCCGTGCGCTGCGATAAGTGTCGGAAAAATTCAGCTGCAACGGACCGCTGCGCAGCTGCATGCCCTTGTCCAGGCCTTGTTCTTTTGTCATCACGCGCAAGGAAATACCTTCGTCCGGTTGCAGGCGGATAATCAGCTTGTTGCTGATTTGCAGGCGCTGCTCGGGAGCGAAGATGTAGTGGGACGGTTCCTTGAAGTGGATGACGATCTGCGACAGCTTCTGCGGCATGCGCTTGCCGGTACGCAGGTAAAACGGCACGCCGGCCCAACGCCAGTTGCGGATATCGGCACGCAGCGCAACGAAGGTTTCGGTGTCGCTCTGGGTGTTGGAATTCGGCTCTTCCAGGTAACCGGGGACCGATTTTCCTTCGCTGTAACCCGCGATGTACTGACCACGCACCACCTGAGTGGTCAGGCCTTCCGGGCTGATCGGCGCCAGCGCCTTGAGCACTTTGACTTTCTCGTCACGGATGCTGTCGGCGGACAGGTCGGCCGGCGGGTCCATGGCGATCAGGCAGAGCAGTTGCAGGAGGTGATTCTGGATCATGTCCCGCAGCTGACCGGCCTTGTCGAAGTAACCCCAGCGACCTTCGATCCCGACCTTCTCGGCCACGGTGATTTCCACGTGGGAGATATAATTCTGGTTCCACTGGGTTTCGAACAGGCTGTTGGCGAAACGCAGGGCGATCAGGTTCTGGACGGTTTCTTTGCCCAGGTAGTGGTCGATGCGGTAGGTGCGGTTCTCCGGGAAGAACTGCGCCACGGCGTCGTTAACCTTGCGCGAGGATTCCAGGTCCGAACCAATGGGTTTTTCCAGCACCACGCGGGTGTTTTCGGTCAAACCGACCTTCGACAGGTTCTCGCAGATCGCGCCGTAAACGGCTGCCGGTGTCGCGAAGTAGGCTATCACTCGCTGGGCGCTGCCAGCCATTTCGGCCAGGGCGACGTAATCGTCAGCCTTGAGGAAGTCGACGTGCAGGTAACTCAGGCGGGCCAGAAAGCGTTCGACCACGGCTTCGTCCAGCTCTTTGGCGACGAGGTAGCGACGCAGCTCGGAGGCGATGAACGCCAAATGCTGCTGCTCGCTGCCAGGCTCACGGGCCAGCGCGATAATTCGCGTGTCCTCGTGCAAGAGGCCTGCGCCATCGAGTTGATAAAGGGCAGGAAACAGCTTGCGCAGGGCCAGATCGCCGAGGGCGCCGAACAAGGCAAAGGTGCACGGTTCAACCGTAATCGAAGGCATGATGTTTGTTCTTTTATCAAGTTAAGCTACAAATACCTTTTTTCAAGGCATCACTCAAGGGAAAATGTAGTAATAACCACAACATTTTCGCAAAATACTGATTCCGAGTGGTGGTCGGTCGGAGCCATCAGTAGGATAGGCCACCGTTACGGGCCCGATCAAAGTCCCAATTTGCATAGCCGGGGCCCTAATTTGCATTGCTCTCTTGTTTGCGGAGCTAAGGAACATATATGGACCGCGTGCGAAATTTACTGGAACAGATCCAGAATCGCCTTGAAGACCTGAACAAGGCAGAACGCAAAGTCGCCGAGGTGATCCTGCTCAACCCACAGCAGGCCACCCGATTCAGCATCGCCGCCCTCGCCCAAGCCTCAAAGGTCAGCGAGCCGACGGTCAACCGTTTCTGCCGTTCATTCGGCGTCAGCGGCTACCCGGAACTCAAGCTTCAATTGGCCCAGAGCCTGGCCAGCGGCGCGGCGTATGTCAGCCGGGCGGTTGAAGCCGACGACAATCCGGAAGCGTATACCAAAAAGATTTTCGGCAGCGCCATCGCCTCGCTGGACAGTGCGTTGCAGGCGCTTGACCCGAACCTGATCAGCCGCGCCGTTGATCTGTTGATCCAGGCCCGGCAGATCCACTTCTTCGGCCTGGGCGCCTCGGCCCCGGTGGCGCTGGATGCGCAGCACAAGTTCTTCCGCTTCAATTTGGCCGTCACCGCCCATGCCGACGTGCTGATGCAGCGCATGATTGCGTCGGTGGCGCATACCGGCGAGTTGTTCGTGATCATTTCCTACACCGGCCGTACCCGCGAACTGGTGGAAGTGGCGCGTATTGCCAGGGAGAACGGCGCTTCGGTGCTGGGTCTGACGGCCGAGGGGTCACCTTTGGCCAAGGCCAGCACCTTGAGCCTGAACATTCCGCTGCCGGAAGACACCGACATTTACATGCCGATGACGTCGCGGATCATTCAGCTGACGGTGCTGGATGTGCTGGCGACCGGCATGACCTTGCGTCGGGGCGTGGATTTCCAGCCGCATTTGCGCAAGATCAAGGAAAGCTTGAATGCCAGTCGGTATCCGATTGGGGATGAGTTTAATTAGGATGCTGATCGTTCCCACGCTCTGCGTGGGAATGCCTCTAGGGACGCTCCGCGTCCAGTGACGCGGAGCGTCACGGGCTGCATTCCCACGCAGAGCGTGGGAACGATCATGGTCTCAAGCACCTACCCGCGCCTGCAAACTCAAATGCGCCCTCTCCCCCGGCGCCAAACTCAGGCTGTCCGTCCCACCGCTCGCCGCCTCCACACACACAAACTCCGAAATCTCATTCCAGCTCACCCCCAGCAACGGCCGCGAGCCGGGATGCCAGACCACCGTGTCCGCATCATCACCGGTATCGATGCACAACTCCCGCTGCCAGGCGTGGTCCTTGAGCTGTAATTCGCCGTCATGCTGGAACACCCGCTGACAGCCCCCCTCTACCCGCAACTCGCCTTCCTGATGACAAATCTGACGGTTCAACTGGTCGTAACCCTGTGCTCCATCGAGCCCAGACAGCGCTACCTCGCCGACGTCGCCAATACGCCAATAGGCGTGCAACGCCTGACTCAATTGGCACGGCAGGCTGTCCTGATGCTCGGTACTCAGGCGTAAATCCATGCGTTCACCCAAGTGCGCGTGCAGGTCCACTTGCCAGTCGCACAACTGAAGTTGCCAGTGCAGGCGCACGCCATCGTCATCTGTGTTGCTGTCCAGAAGTTTCCAGTCGATCAACCGTGCCCAACCATGGGAAGGCCAGGCGTTTTCGCTCGGATGACGGCCATACCACGGCCAGCACACGGGCACGCCGCCACGAATCGCGCCGACCTGCGGCCACTTCGCGGCGCACCAGAGCCAGGGTTTCTGGCCCTTTGGCTGAAAGTGCAGCAACTGCGCACCCTGCCGACTGAACACCGCCTGACACAGCGGATGGTCGATCACCAGCACGTCGCGCATCTGATAGCGCTCCCACGCAAACACCGGACGTTCGCGCAAGGATTTGAAGAAGCGTTGTAGCGGATGCTCATGCATGTGCCACGGTCCTGAAAATCACCCGGGGTGCGCCGCCCCCAAAAAAAAGCGGACAGCCTGGGCTGTCCGCAAAAATGCGCACATAGAGAGGAGCTTATCGCAACAGCGTTAGAACACCGACTGAATTTTCAGACCGGCGACCAGCGCGTTGTCGACTTCATCAACACCACCCGGGTGAGTGATGTATTGCAGGTTAGGACGTACGGTCAGCCAGTTGGTAACGTGGAAACCGTAGTTGATCTCGTAGTTGTACTCAGTGCTACGCAGCGGCGAGAACAGTGGATCCTCGTACTCGGTGACACCATTGGAGGCGTTGACCAGCTCAGCGTTTTTCTTCACGTCATCGTTGACATGGATACGGGCGAAACCGATACCCATGTCATCTTTTGGACGTGCATCGAACGGGCCCTTGTACACAAACATCAGCGACTGGTAGTTGTCGACGAAGTTGGTGTCCTTGTCGTGGAAAGTGGCGTTGGCTGCGATGTTCAGACCGCGGGACGCGTCACCGTTGTGGCTGGTGAGTTGTTGCTGTGCAACGAACCAGTAACCGTGTTTGCTATCGTGGCTGCGATAGGCATTACCGCTGGTGGCTGCATCATTGCCGTCGGCATCCTTACGGACGTCATCGGCGTTGGCCGTGCTTTTGTAGTAACCGACACGGTATTCGCCCGGCAGGTTGCCAGGGTTAGGCAACCAGACCAGTTCGACCGGCAGGACGGTGCCGTTGGTACCACTGCCGCTGAGCTTGAAGCCGTTACCGTGCTCCAGTTGCGACGTGTTCTGGTTGTACGCGCCGATCTGCGCATAGAACTCAGGCGAGATGTTGTACTTCACGCGGACCGCAGCCTGCATGACCGGCCAGTTGTACCAGATGTTGGTCGCCCAGTTACCCGCTTGGGAACCGCAGAACGCCAGGTTCTGGAACTCGCAAGGGAAGGTGTTGAAGTCCTCGCCTTCGCCGAAGTAACCGGCTTTGACGTCCAGTTTTCCGTCGAGGAACTGGTGCTTGATCCACAATTGGGTCAGACGGACCATATGGCCACGGCCGTAGACTTCCTGGGACGAACTCAAGGTGCCGGCACGCGGGTCGCCGACACGGTCATTGGAGATGTTCTGACCGTTACGGTTGGTGAACTGGATCTTGGCCTGGGTGTTATCCCAGCCCCACAGTTTTTGCAGGTCCAGCGCCACGCCCAGGCCAAACTGGTCGGAGTAACGCGCGGTCTTGTCATCATTAAACCCGCCGTGGAGGTTGCCGCCCACTTCACCGACGTAGTCCATCTTGATGTCGATACCCTGCTCGATCAGCTTGGTCCGCTCGCCACCCCAATCACCGGTCATCCATTCGGAATCGGCGCTGAACGCGTCAGCCGCGTGCACGCTACCGGCCAGCATCATTGCCGCAATGGCTGACAACTGGCAGATAAGCTGAGCGTTGTTGTTCTTCTTCATCCCTACATCCTCGTTTTATTGTTATTAACTGTTTTTATCTAACGCGGTGACATCGGTTGCGACGGGCTACTGTCCGCCCGTCACGGATTCAACGGCCCTTGAACTGCGCCACATTGGCACTGTGAGTCTCGGTTTTCGGCTGACCGGCCACCCCCAGGCGTTCACCGGTCTTGGCATCGAACAGCAGCACTTTCGATGGGTCGAATTGCAGGGTCAGGGTCTCGCCGACGGCCGGCGCGACGTCCGGCGCCAGACGGCAGCAGACTTTGGTTTCGTTGAGATTGACGAACACCAGGGTGTCGGGACCGGTCGGCTCGGTGACCTGGACTTCGGCGCGAATGATCGGCAAACCATTCGGCTCGCTGCCCGCCAGCACGATCTGCTCCGGGCGCATGCCGAGGATCACTTCGCGGTCTTCAAGACCGGCGTCCTGCATGCCCAACGGCAATTCGCAACGCGCCTGACCACTGTCGAGCAGCGCCACCAGACGACCGTCCTTGCGCTGCAAACGCAGCGGGATGAAGTTCATCGGTGGCGAACCGATGAAGCTCGCCACGAACAGGTTGGCCGGGTTGTTGTAGATGTCTTTCGGCGTGCCGAATTGCTGAATGATCCCGTCCTTCATCACCGCCACTTTGTCGCCCAGCGTCATCGCTTCGATCTGGTCGTGGGTCACGTAAACCGTGGTGGTTTTCAGGCGCTGGTGCATCAGTTTCATTTCGGTGCGCATCTCGACGCGCAGCTTGGCGTCGAGGTTGGACAGCGGTTCGTCGAACAGGTAAATCTTCGGCCGCCGCGCCAGAGCACGGCCCATCGCCACGCGCTGTTGCTGACCACCGGAGAGCTGGCCGGGTTTGCGGTTGAGCAGGTGTTCGATCTGCAGCAGCTTGGCCACCCGCGCCACTTCCGCTTCGATGTCGGCGGCGGGCATTTTGCGGATCTTCAAGCCAAAGGCGATGTTCTCGCGCACACTCATGGTCGGGTACAGCGCGTAGGACTGGAACACCATGGCGATGTCGCGGTCTTTCGGGCTCATGCCACTGACGTCCTGATCACCGATCATGATCGCGCCGCCGGTGATGGTCTCCAGGCCGGCGATGCAATTCATCAGGGTCGACTTGCCGCAACCCGAAGGTCCAACAAGAATCAGGAACTCACCGTCCTTGATCGACAGTTCGATGTTCTTGAGGGTGTCCGGCAGGCCGGGACCATAGGTCTTGTTTACATTGCGAAGTTCGAGCGTTGCCATGATTACCCCTTGACTGCGCCGGCCGTCAGCCCGCGCACGAAATACTTGCCTGCGACCACATAGACCAGCAGGGTCGGCAGCCCGGCGATCATCGCCGCCGCCATATCAACGTTGTATTCCTTGGCCCCGGTACTGGTGTTGACCAAGTTGTTCAGCGCCACTGTGATGGGTTGCGAGTCACCGCTGGAGAACACCACGCCGAACAGGAAGTCGTTCCAGATCTGGGTGAACTGCCAGATCAGGCAGACCATGATGATCGGGGTGGACATCGGCAGGATGATCAAGCGGAAGATGGTGAAGAAACCCGCGCCATCCAGCCGCGCCGCCTTCACCAGTGCATCGGGAACGCTGACGTAGTAGTTACGGAAGAACAGCGTAGTGAACGCCAGGCCGTAGACTATGTGCACGAACACCAGGCCCGTGGTGGTGCTGGCCAGGCCCATCTTGCCGAGGGTAAACGAGGCCGGCAGCAGGACGGTCTGGAACGGCAGGAAGCAACCGAACAGCAGCAGGCCGAAGAACAACTGCGACCCACGAAAGCGCCACATCGACAGCACATAGCCGTTCAGCGCACCGATGGCGGTGGAGATCAGCACCGCCGGGACGGTGATCTTGATCGAATTCCAGAAATACCCGTCGACCGTGCCCCAGGCCTTGACCCAGCCAATGCCGCTGACCACGGTCGGCCAGCTCAGCAGGTTGCCGGAGTTGATGTCTTCCGGCGTCTTGAAACTGGTCAACAGCATGACCACCAGCGGTATCAGGTAAAGGAGTACGGCAAGGATCAGCACGCCGTAGATCGCGATGCGACTCAGGCTGATGGAAGGTTTGGCAGCGAAACTAGTCATGACGCTTGGTCCTCAGCTCGGAGTACAGGTAAGGCACGATGATTGCGAGAATCGCACCGAGCATCAGAATCGCACTGGCCGAGCCCATGCCCATCTGGCCGCGACTGAAGGTGAAGGAATACATGAACATCGCAGGCAGGTCGGAGGAGTAACCCGGGCCACCGGCGGTCATTGCCGCCACCAGGTCGAAACTCTTGATCGCGATGTGGGCCAGGATCATCACTGCACTGAAGAACACCGGGCGCAGGCTGGGCAACACCACTTTCAGGTAAATGCGCGGCATGCTCGCACCATCGATCTGGGCGGCACGGATGATCGATTGATCAACGCCACGCAGGCCGGCGAGGAACATCGCCATGATAAAGCCCGAGGCTTGCCATACCGCAGCGATCACCAGGCAATACACCACGCGGTCCGGGTCGATCAGCCAGTCCAGACGAAAGCCTTCCCAGCCCCAGTCACGCAGCAATTTGTCCAGGCCCATGCCCGGGTTGAGCAACCACTTCCAGGCAGTACCGGTGACGATCATCGAGAGCGCCATCGGGTACAGGTAAATGGTGCGAATGAAACCTTCGCGACGAATGCGCTGATCAAGAAACACCGCCAGCAGCACACCGATCACCAGGGTGATGCCGATGAACATGCCGCCGAAAACCGCCAGGTTCTTGCTCGCTACCCACCAACGGTCGTTGTCGAACAGCCGCTCGTATTGCGCCAGGCCCGCCCATTTGTAGGTCGGCAGGAAGGTTGACGTGGTGAACGACAGGACGAACGTCCACAGGATATAGCCATAGAAGCCCACCAGGACGATGAACATGCTGGGCGCCAGCACCAGTTTGGGGAGCCAGCGCTGCAGTGCATCGAACGGCGAGGCCTTGCTGAACACAGCAACAGAACTCATGGGAAGATCCCGTACGAAGAGAAAGGATTACTTATGCATCCCTTGTGGGAGCGAGCCTGCTCGCGAAGACGTCGTGTCAGTTGATACATCTGTTACCTGACACACCGCTTTCGCGAGCAGGCTCACTCCCACAGGGTCTGCGCGGCTAACGGTTACTTGGCAGCTTTGACAGCAGTGCCGAGTTGCTTGGCGGCAGTGGCAGGATCGGCTTTCGGATCGTTGATGAAGTTGGTCACGACATCAAAGAACGCGCCTTGTACCGCCAGCGTGGTCGCCATGTTGTGCGCCATGCTCGGCTGCAGGCCGCCGGACTTGGCGTCCGCCAGGAAGTCCTTGGCAGCGGTCTGGGCGCAGGAGTCGAAACCGTACTTGCCCATGTCGCTCAGCATGTCGATTCGAACCGGGATCGAGCCCTTGTTGATGCTGAAGACTTTCTGGAAGTTCTCACCCAGCACGACCTTGGCAATGTCCTGTTGCGCGGCAGCAGTGCCCTTGTCTTTCTGCTTGAACACGGCCAGGGAGTCGATGTTGTAGGTGAAGGCCTTGTCGGTACCCGGGAAGGCTACGCACTCGTAGTCCTTGCCGGCGACTTTCTTGGCCGCTGTCCATTCGCTCTTGGCCCAGTCACCCATGATCTGCATGCCGGCCTTGCCGTTGATGACCTTGGCCGCTTCCAGGTTCCAGTCCTGGCCTTTGCCGTCGGCGTCCATGTAGGTCGCGACTTTCTTCAGCTCGGTCAGCGCCTTGACCATGTCAGGACCGGTCAGTGCAGCGTTGTCCAGGTCGACCAGGGCTTTCTTGTAGCCGTCGACGCCCATGACCGAAAGGACCACCGCTTCGAACACGGTGCTGTCCTGCCAAGGCTGGCCGCCGTGGGCAAGCGCAATGAAGCCCGCCGCCTTGAGCTTGTCACCGGCCGCGTAGAATTCCTGAAGGGTGGTTGGCGCTTTCTCGATGCCGGCTTTCTTGAAGACTTCCGGGTTGATCCACAGCCAGTTGACGCGGTGAATGTTCACCGGCACGGCCACGTAATCACCCTCATACTTCACGGTATCGGAGACTTTCTTGTCGAGCAGGCTGTCCCACTTCTCTGTTTTGGCAGCGTCTTTCAAGACGTCGGTGTCGAGCAGACCGGTAGACGCCCATTCCTGGATGTCCGGGCCTTTGATCTGCGCTACGCCCGGCGGGTTACCGGCAACGGCGCGGCTTTTGAGTACGGTCATGGCCGTAGCACCGCCACCACCGGCGACTGCGCCGTCCTTCCAGATGAAACCGTCTTTTTCGACTTGGGCCTTGAGGACATCGACGGCAGCTTTTTCGCCACCGGACGTCCACCAGTGAACGACTTCTACCGAACCTTTGGAATCGGCGGCAAGCGTACTGAGGGGAAATGCACTGAGGGGAAGCAATGAGGCAAGAGAAATGACAGTAGCGAGGCGAGAAATCGCATTCATCTAGAATTACCTTTCTTGTTGTTATGCATGCAAGTCTGGTGCTTGCGCTGCACGGATTTTAAACAGGAGTTACCCCTTCGCAGGTAACGAAGGGACGCTTGAATGTCACCACATGGTTACACAGGCGCGCTCCGGGACAATTGCCCCAAGGCAGTGGCCATACTGGGCGCCAGCGGCAGGCGCGGAATCAAAACCGCCTGCCAGGCGTGATACAGATCGGGTTTTCCGGCCCAGATATCGGCACTTGGGCGGTTTTGCGGGTCGAGTTCATGGTGCCAACTGCCATCGCAACGGTCGATAAAATGACTGTCACAGAATTCCCAGAACAGTCGGTACCAGGTTTCGTATTGCTCCTCGCCCGTGCGTTTAAGCAGCGCGCTGGCGGCAGCACTGGCTTCGCAATGGGTCCAGTGCAAGCGATGGCGGACAACCGCGCGATTGTCCCAGTCGAGGGTGTAGACCATCCCGGGCAGCCCGTCGACATCCCAGCCGTGGCGGCAATTGTTATCGAAGAGTTTTTGCGCGTCCGTCGCCAGCCAGCCCGGCGTGAGCATCCCGGCCTGAACCCGCGCGGCTTCGAGATGCAGCAACAGCCGCGCCCATTCGAAACCGTGGCCTGGCGTGGTGCCGTAGGGGCGGAAACCGTCGGCCGGGTTGTCGTGGTTGTAGTCGCGCAGGGCCTGCCAGTCGCGATCGAAATGCTCGACCACTAGGTAGTCGTTGGCGGCGGCGTGACCGTGGATCACCCGTTCGACGATGCGCTGGGCGCGGACCAGCCAGCGGTTATCGTCGGTGACATCCGCCAAGGCGAGAAAGGCTTCGGTGGCGTGCATGTTGCTGTTGGCGCCGCGGTAGGCTTCTTCACCGCTCCAGTCGCGATCAAAGGATTCGCGCATCGCGCCCTCCTCGTCGCTCCAGAAATGCGTGTCGATGATGTTGATCGCATCGTCGAGCAACGCTTGTGCGCCGGGGCGTTGCGCGACCACTGCGGAACTGGCGGCGAGGGCCACGAAGGCGTGCAGGTAAGCAGCCTTGCCGGTGTTGTCATCGCGATGATGGGCGACTGCAAACCAGCCACCGTGTTCGGCATCGCGTAACGGGCCGCTGAGCGCTTTGATGCCGTGATCCACCAGCTCGGCAAATCCCGGCAAGCCCTGAATATGAGCCATGGCAAAGCTGTGGGTCATGCGGGCGGTGTTCATGGTTTCGGCTTGAGCGTTGGCCGGGAGGTGGCCTTTTTCATTGAGATTGCCGAAGCCTTCGGGAAGCGTTGAAGCCTTGGCAAACGCCAGCAGGCGCAGACCTTCGGCGGCGAGCCATTGTTGATGGGCAGGTGCGTTCAGCCAACTGCTGAAAGCAGGTTGGAAGGTGTCCATGGGGTACCTTTTTTGTTGTTATGACTGGGGGCAGTCTAAACAACAGGGGGTGGCGGGCTTGTAACGAAGGGGGCAGGTTTTGTCACTGGACTGTGACAAAGAGCCAGAAACTCAATCCACCGACCGAGGCAACTGCAACGTCACCCTCAACCCACCCTCACGCAAATTCTGCAGGCTGACCTCCCCCCCATGGCTATGCGCAATATTTCGCGCAATCCCCAACCCCAACCCATAACCCTGCTGCTGCCCGGCCAATCGGAAGTGCGGCTCGAACACCTGCTCCATCCGTCGCTCCGGCACCCCTGGCCCCTCATCGTCCACATGCAGGATGAACGCACTCTGGTCGTCATCAATGTGCAAATGCGCTTTCTTCCCATACTTCAAGGCATTGTCGATCAGGTTGCCGATGCAACGCTTGAGCGCCAACGGTTTACCGGGATACGCCGCCAGCGCACGCCCTTGCTGAGTGACGCGACCATTACCGTTGGGCGCCAGGTACGGCTCCACCAGACAATCAAGCACGTGGTTAAGGTCCACCGGTTCGATGTTTTCGTGGATGTCGGTGTCTTTCACGCATTGCAGCGCGCCTTTGACCAGCAGCTCCAGCTCATCCAGATCGCGACCGAACTTGGCTTGCAACTGTTCGTCTTCAAGCAGTTCCACCCGCAGTCGCAACCGGGTAATCGGCGTGCGCAAGTCATGGGAAATCGCGCTGAACAACTGGCTGCGCTCGGTCAGGTAGCGGCTGATGCGTTCGCGCATTGCGTTGAAGGCGCGGCCAACCTCGACCACTTCACTGCCGCCGCCCTCCGCCACTGGCTCGACTTCCGCGCCGAGGGACATGTCCCGTGCTGCACGCGCCAAGCGTTTGAGCGGCCGGCTCTGCCAGTGCACCAGCAAGCCAATGAACAACAGCAAGAAACCGCTGGTGAGCACGATAAACCAGACTTGCTGCGCCGGCAGGCCTTGCTCTTCAAGACTGGTGTAAGGCTCGGGCAAGAGCGAGGCGATGTACAGCCATTCGCCCGGCGCCATCTGGATTTGGGTGACCAATACCGGCGGGTTCACCGGCTCCAAAGTGAGCGCGTAATGCGCCCATGAGCGCGGCAATTCATCGAGTTTCAGCCCGCTGTTGAAGATCCGCAGGTCTTCGGGACTGACAAAGGTCACCGAGATATCCGTGTCGTGACCCAGGGACTCGCGCAGCACTTCGTCCACCACTTTGAGCACGGCGGCCTTGCGCGGGGTGATCGGCAGCACTTCCATGCCCAAGGGCTTGTCGTTAAGCGTCACCACGAAACGGGTGCCGCCCATGCTGCGCAATTGATCGAGCACCAATGGACGAAACGCTACCGGCAAAGAGCGGAAGTAACTGACGCTGGCCGTCATCGAGTGGGCCAGGCTACGGGCGCTGGTGACCAGGCCTGCAAGTTGGGTGGCGCGCAGTTGCGAGACCCAGATCACGCTCGACAGCGTCTGGGCGAACAACACCGCCAACAGCGTCAGCAGTAACATCCGCCCAAGCAGCGAACGCGGCACGGGGATTCGTGCGGCGACTTTGCGGAAAAACTCAGTGGCCATTGCTGGCAACCACATTGGCGGCCAGTTGGTAGCCGCTGCCGCGCACGGTACGGATCAGCCGCGGCGGTTTTTCGGTGTCACGCAGGCGCTGGCGCAAACGGCTGACGGCCATGTCGACGATGCGATCCAGCGGCATCAAATCGCGGCCACGGGTGGCGTTGCCGATGGTGTCGCGATCGAGGATTTCCTGGGGGTGATCGAGGAACAGTTTCAGCAGCGCGAAATCGGCGCCGGAGAGAATCACTTCTTCGCCATCGATGTGGAACAGTCTGTGACTGACCATGTCCAGGCGCCAGTCATCGAAGGCCAACACTTCACTGCCGGAACGCTCCTGCCCGAACTGCGCGCGGCGCAACAAGGCTTTGATGCGCGCCTGCAATTCGCGTGGGCTGAAGGGTTTACCGAGGTAGTCGTCCGCCCCCAATTCCAGACCGATGACGCGGTCGGCCTCGTCGGAACTGGCGGTGAGCATGATGATCGGCACCTGGGCCTGGCGCGGGTGCTGACGGATCCAGCGGCAGAGGCTGAAACCGTCTTCGTCCGGCAGCATCACGTCGAGAATCACCAGATCGCTCGGCGCCTCGTTCATCGCCTGACGAAAGCCTGCACCATCGGGCGTGGTACGAACCTGGAAACCGGCGCGGGTCAGGTAGGTGTCCAGCAACTCGCGTATCTCTTGATCGTCATCGACCAACAAAATCGACTTGTTGACTGAGCTCACGGGACGGCATCCTTGTTGTTTGAATTGGGCGGATTATGCCTGATGAACTTCGATCGTTCCCACGCTCCGCGTGGGAATGCCTCAAGGGACGCTCCGCGTCCAGTGACGCGGAGCGTCACGGGCTGCATTCCCACGCGGAGCGTGGGAACGATCATTACTGCGTCTGGTCGAGCGCCACACCCGCGCCAACAAGGCCGGAGTACGGCGCCGTCACCAGCCACACCGGGATGCCTTTGAAGTAATCGCTCATGCATCCCTTGTCGGCAAAGCACCGGGCAAAGCCGCTTTCAATGAAGAAATTGGCGAACCGCGGAATCACCCCGCCCACGATGTACACACCACCCCGTCCGCCCGTGGTCAGCACGTTGTTGCCGGCCACACGACCCAGCCAGCAGCAGAACTGCTCAAGCACTTCCAGGGCAATCGGATCGCCGGCCAGACCGGCAGCGGTAATCGACTCGGGGGAATCCAGCACGGGCTCATGACCGTCCACCGCACAAATCGCCCGGTAAACCCGAGGCAAACCGCTGCCGCTCAATGCCGTTTCAGCGCTGACATGGCCGATCTCGTTGAAGATGTGTTGCCACAACTGAGTTTCACGTGGGCTGCTCAACGGCAAATCGACATGACCGCCCTCCCCCGGCAACGCGGCAAACCGCCCTTCACCGAGATCCAGCAACGTGCCGACGCCGAGGCCCGTGCCGGGACCAATCACCACCGCCGGTCGCAACGGTTCCGGCGTGCCTTCGCAGACCACCCGAAACTCGTCCGGCTGCAAACGGGTCATGCCCAGCGCCATGGCCGAGAAGTCGTTGACCAGCAACAGTTGATCCACCTGCAAGGTCTTGCAGAAACCCTTGCGGCTGAGTCGCCAGTGATTGTTGGTGAACTTGAATTCATCGCCACTCACGGGACCTGCCACCGACAGGCACACCGAACCGATCGAACCCGGCGCCAGGCCAAGCCCGCTCAGGTAGAGAGCAATGGCCTCTTCCGGGCTGGCGTGGTCGGCCGTCGCCAGCACCTGGATCGATTCCAACTGCTGGTTTTTCCACAACGCGAAACGTGCGTTGGTCCCACCGATGTCACCGACCAAAGCCAGTTTCAATTAAGCGTCTCCAGGGCAGAAGTAAAGGCGCTGGCGCCCTGCTCCGCCGAGCTGAAGGCCATGCGCATGAAACCAAACAGTTCGCGACCGCTGCCAATGTTATTGCCCAACAGGCCCTTGGCAGGTTCGCGCGCCGCGAATTCTTCGGCGTCCACCTTAAGCTCCAAGGTGCCTTTGACGCCATCGACGCGGATGATATCGCCCTCTTGGACGCGCGCCAAAGCGCCACCCACATACGCTTCGGGACTGACGTGAATCGCCGCCGGAATTTTCCCCGACGCACCGGACATGCGCCCGTCGGTGACCAACGCCACTTTGAAGCCACGATCCTGCAGCACGCCGAGGAACGGCGTCATCTTGTGCAGCTCCGGCATGCCGTTGGAACGCGGGCCCTGGAAGCGCATCACAGCGACAAAATCCTTCTCCAGCAAACCGGCCTTGAACGCATCGGCCAAGTCCTGCTGATCCTGGAACACCATGGCGGGTGCTTCGACGATCTGGTTTTCCAGCGCCACGGCGGAAACTTTCATCACGCCACGGCCGAGGTTGCCTTCCATTACCCGCAAGCCGCCCTCTGGCGAGAATGCGCGAGCGACCGGACGCAGGATGGTTTCGTCGAGGCTTTCGATCGGACCTTCGCGCCAGACCAGTTCGCCATTTTCGAGGAACGGTTCCATGGTGTAGCGGCTCAGGCCATGGCCCAGAACCGTGTTGACGTTTTCGTGGAGCAAGCCGGCTTCCAGCAGTTCGCGGATCAGGAACGACATACCGCCCGCGGCCTGGAAGTGGTTGATGTCGGCTTTGCCGTTCGGATAGACGTGGCTCAGGGTCGGCACCACCTCGGAGAGGTCGGCCATGTCCTGCCAGGTCAATTGAATGCCCGCCGCCATGGCGATCGCCGGCATGTGCAGCGTGTGGTTGGTCGAGCCGCCGGTGGCGTGCAGGGCCACGATGGAGTTGACCAGCGAACGCTCGTCGACGATTTCGCCGATCGGCATGAAGTCGCCGCTCTGCTTGGTCAGACGCGTGACCTGATGCGCCGCTTCGCGGGTCAGGGCATCGCGCAACGGCGTGTTCGGGTTGACGAAAGAGGCGCCCGGCAAGTGCAGGCCCATGACTTCCATCAGCAACTGGTTGGTGTTGGCGGTGCCGTAAAAAGTGCAGGTACCAGGGCTGTGGTAGGACTTCATCTCCGATTCCAGCAGCTCTTCGCGACTGGCCTTGCCTTCGGCATAGCGCTGACGGACGTCGGCTTTCTGCTTGTTGGAAATGCCCGAGACCATCGGCCCGCCCGGCACGAAGATCGTCGGCAAGTGACCGAAGCGCAGCGCGCCCATCATCAGGCCCGGCACGATCTTGTCGCAGATGCCGAGCATCAGCGCGCCGTCGAACATGTTGTGGGACAGCGCCACGGCGGTGGACAGCGCAATCACTTCGCGGCTCGGCAGGCTCAGTTCCATGCCTGGCTCGCCTTGTGTCACGCCATCGCACATGGCCGGGGTGCCACCGGCGAACTGGCCGACAGAGCCGATTTCACGCAGGGCTTTTTTGATCTGTTCAGGAAAGACTTCGTAGGGCTGGTGCGCCGAGAGCATGTCGTTATATGACGAAACAATCGCAATGTTCGCGGAGTTCATCATTCGCAGACTGTTCTTGTCGTCGGTGCCGCACCCGGCTACGCCGTGGGCGAAGTTGGCGCACTGCAGCTTGCCGCGCATCGGACCGTCGCTGGCAGCACCACGAATCAGTGCTAGGTAAGCCTCACGCGTGGCGCGGCTGCGGGCGATAAGCCGTTCGGTGACCTCAAGGACGCGGGGATGCATGTGTAGAACTCCAGGCTAACGGATATGGCGACCTGATTGTCTATGCTGAGCAAGAACCGTTGTCGATGGGATGACAGACGGTTTTCTTGTTCGGTCGGACCAGTTGATTCAGGTCACTCGTTGTAGATTGAACAAAATATTGCCATTAAAAAGGCTTGTTTTCTATTTTTATGCGAATAATCTTGTAATTCCAACAACAAAACGACGGCGGCCCTGTTAAATGACTCTTCGAATCGCAATCAATGGTTTTGGCCGAATTGGCCGTAACGTCCTGCGCGCACTGTATACCCAAGGTTATCGCCAGGACCTGCAGATCGTTGCCATCAATGACCTGGGCGACAGCGCGATGAACGCTCATCTGCTCAAGTACGACACCGTTCACGGCACGTTCGACGCCGATGTCCAGCATGATCTGGAAAGCCTGACCGTCAACGGCGACCGTATTTCTGTCAGCGCCATTCGTAACCCGGCCGAACTGCCCTGGGCCGCGGAAAAGATTGATGTCGTGTTCGAATGCACAGGTTTGTTCACTGACCGAGACAAAGCCGCCGCGCATATCACGGCCGGCGCACGCAAAGTGATCATCTCGGCCCCGGCCAAAGGTGCCGACGCCACCGTGGTGTATGGCGTTAACCACGACATTCTGCGCCAGTCCCACCAGATTATTTCCAACGCGTCGTGCACCACCAACTGCCTGGCCCCCGTCGCTCAAGTGCTGCACCGCGAACTGGGCATCGAAAGCGGTTTGATGACCACGATCCACGCCTACACCAATGACCAGCACCTGACCGACGTCTATCATGTCGACCCGTATCGTGCACGTTCGGCCACCCAGAACATGATCCCGAGCAAGACCGGCGCCGCAGAAGCGGTGGGCCTGGTGCTGCCGGAACTGGCGGGCAAACTGACCGGCATGTCGGTGCGCGTACCGGTGATCAACGTGTCGCTGGTGGACCTGACCGTGCAGCTCAAGCGCGAAGCGTCGGCCGATGAAGTGAACGCACTGCTCAAAGAAGCCAGCCAGCACTCGAAGATTCTTGGCTACAACACCCTGCCGCTGGTCTCCAGCGACTTCAACCATAATCCGCTGTCGTCGATCTTTGACGCCAACCACACCAAGTCCAGCGGCAAGTTGCTCAAGGTATTGGCCTGGTACGACAACGAATGGGGCTTCTCCAACCGCATGCTCGATAACTGCCTGGCGCTGTGCAACGCTGAATAACCCGCCGTGAAAAAGCAGGAGCAGCAACCGATGATCGGTATCAGCTTTACGCAAAAGACCATGGCAGCGCGCAAGCGTATTGCCTTGGTCGCCCATGACCACTGCAAGGTGTTTTTGCTGGACTGGGCCGAGCGGCAGAAAGACAGGCTCGCGCAACATGAACTGGTCGCCACCGGCACAACCGGGTTGTTGTTGCAACAACGCCTGGATCTGCCTGTGGAGAGCATGATCAGCGGTCCATTGGGCGGCGACCAGCAACTCGGTGCGCGAATCGCCGAGCAGCGGGTCGACATGTTGGTGTTCTTCTGGGACCCGTTCGAACCACAGCCGCACGACCCGGACATCAAGGCGTTATTGCGAGTCGCGGCGGTCTGGAACATTCCCGTCGCCTGCAACGAATGCAGCGCCGACTACCTGCTCAGCAGCCCGATGATGGAGCAGGAGCACGAACATCGGATCCCCGATTACGCAACCTATCTGCTGGGCCGCGCCTAAACCTTCACCGTGGTGCTGGAACAGGTTTACGCCAGCACCCCGGAACTGGCCTGGCTAAATGCGCCCTTCTGTGGGCGCTTGCTCCTGCAGGAGGACTTGACGATCGAGCCTCCTGCCTCACCCTGCCGCGCGACCGGAATCGTTGCCGATAATCTCCTGAATTTCTGTCCTTTTCAGGGCATTTTCCTGCGCAAACGATCACCTATTACCGTTCGTCGGCTTCGCGTTCATGCAACCTGCGCCCCCGCCGATGTGCATGAAATGGCGCTGAATGGACTTGGCGAACCGGGTCGATCCCGACTCACAGCCAACACCTCATCCATTCGCGAGTTCGTCCTATGTTCGACTCTCTCTCCATCCGCCTGAAAATCGTCCTGCTGTCCGGTCTGTGCCTGCTTGGCGTGGTCGTCTTGATCGTCGGCATGAACTTCTACCAGACCGATCAGAACGATGAGCTGGTCAGTGCCTCCAGCAGCAAGATGCTCACCGCCAGTGTGCAGAACCTGCTCCAGGCCAAGGCCGCCGAGCAAGCGGTGCGGGTGCAGAAGACGTTCGGTGAAAGCCTGCTGGTGGTGACCGCCCTGGCCGATCAGATCAAGGACTTGCGCACCCTGGCGAGCAAGCGCTCCCTTGAAGCTGGCGCGCTGCGCGAAGAGTTGAACCAGAGCCTGAAAACCGCCTTCGAGCGCAACAGCAAAGTGCTGGGGATCTGGCTGGCATTCGAACCCAATGGTCTGGACGGCAAGGACAGCGAGTTCGCCAACGATGCGGCTCGCCAGTCCAACGAAGCCGGTCGTTTCGCCAGCTACTGGAGCCGTGCCGGCGGCGCCGGGATCAACACGATCATGGTCGAAGATGACATGACCAAAACCACCTTGAGCCTCAGCGGCACACCCTATAACAGCTGGTACACCTGCCCTCGCGACAGCAAGCGTACCTGCCTGCTCGACCCGTATGCCGATACCGTCGCCGGCAAGGAAATGCTGATGACCACCATTTCCGTACCGCTGCTGGTGGATGGCAAATCCATCGGCGTGGTCGGTGTGGACATTGCCCTCGACGCGCTGCAAGCGGCGGCTGTCGACTCACAACGTGATCTGTTCAACAGCGCCGGGCACATGCTGATCGTCTCCGGCAGCGGCGTGCTCGCCGGTTACAGCGTGGACGCGAGCAAGGTCGGTAAAAGCATCGGCGACACCCTGGGCGCGGACGGCAAGGACGTCCTGCAACTGCTCAGCGGTGGTACGCCGAAAATTCTCGAACAGGGCGACCTGATTCGCGCGGTGTACCCGGTCAGTCCGATTGCCGAGTCCAAAGCCTGGGGCGTGGTGATCGACCTGCCGAAACAAGTGCTGCTGGCCGACTCGGTAAAGTTGCAAGCCGTACTCGATGACGCCCAGCAAAGCGGCACCCTCAAAGCGGTGTTGGTGGCGGTCATTGCCGGCCTGGTCGGCCTGGTGCTGATCTGGCTCACGGCGTCCGGCGTGACTCGGCCGATCAATAGCGTGGCCGAGATGCTCAAGGCGATTGCCAGTGGCGACGGCGACCTGACTCAACGTCTGCACTACAGCAAAAAAGACGAACTGGGCGAACTGGTCAGCTGGTTCAACCGTTTCCTCGACAAGCTGCAACCGACCATCGCGCAGATCAAACAAAGCATCACCGATGCGCGCGGCACGGCCGACCAGTCCTCGGAAATCGCCCGCCAGACCAGCGAAGGCATGCAGGTGCAGTTCCGCGAAATCGACCAGGTCGCCACTGCGTCGAACGAAATGAGCGCCACCGCACACGACGTCGCCAACAGTGCCTCGAACGCGGCTAACGCGGCCAAAGGTGCTGATCAATCAGCCCGCGATGGCATGTCGATCATCGAACGCAGTACCCGCGACATCAATCAACTGGCCGACGAAGTCAGCAAAGCGGTGACCGAAGTCGAAGCGCTGGCGGTCAACAGCGAGCAGATCGGCTCGGTGCTGGAAGTGATCCGCAGCATCGCCGAACAAACCAACTTGCTGGCGCTCAACGCGGCGATTGAAGCAGCCCGTGCCGGAGAAAGCGGTCGCGGGTTTGCGGTGGTCGCCGATGAAGTGCGCAACCTGGCCAAACGCACACAGGACTCGGTGGAAGAAATTCGCATCGTGATCGAACGCATCCAGACCGGCACCCGCGGCGTGGTTGCCACCATGCATTCGAGCCAGACCCAGGCCCACAGCAACGCCGGGCAGATCCAGCAGGCGGTGCAGGCCTTGAGCAAAATCAGCGACGCGGTGACGGTCATCAGCGACATGAACCTGCAAATCGCCAGCGCCGCCGAACAGCAAAGCGCCGTGGCCGAAGAGGTCAATCGCAACGTCTCGGCGATCCGCACCGTCACCGAAACCTTGACCGGGCAGGCCACCGAGTCAGCGCAGATCTGCAGCCAGCTCAACTCGTTGACCACCCATCAGATGAAATTGATGGATCAGTTTCGGGTGTAATGATCGTTCCCACGCTCTGCGTGGGAATGCAGCCGGGGACGCTCCGCGTCCCAAAGCGGACGCAGAGCGTCCATTGAGGCATTCCCACGCGGAGCGTGGGAACGATCTATCATGAAGCCCTCTTCCCGGAGGGCCTTCGATGACTGATTTACTCACGTCCATTCAAGCCGCACTCGGCTTGCCTCACACCCAGGTCAAGTTCACCTCGAGCGGTGCCCTGCCCTCGGCGTTTGCCGTCACCGACCTGGCGTGCGCCAGCATTGCCGCTGCCGGCCAGACTGTCAGCGAATGGCTCCAGCAACAAACCGGTCGCTTACCCACCCTTGAGGTCGACCGCCGCCTGGCCTCATTCTGGTTCGCCACTTCAATCCGCCCGGTAGGCTGGAGCATCCCGCCGCTCTGGGACCCGGTCGCTGGTGACTACGTCACAAAGGATGGCTGGATCCGCCTGCACACCAACGCGCCCCATCACCGCGCCGCTGCCGAAAAAGTGCTCGGTGCCTGTGCCGACCGTGCAGCGATGGCGAGCAAGGTTGCTCAATGGGCCAAACGTGATCTGGAGCAGGCCGTGGTCGATGCCGGTGGTTGCGCCGCCGAGATGCGTACCTGGGCGCAATGGCAGGCGCATCCCCAAGGTCAGGCCGTGAACGCCGAGCCGCTGATTCAGTTTGCTGATAACAGCCGCCAGAACGCGAAACCATGGCAAGGCTCGGTGGCGCAACCGCTGGCCGGGATCAAGGTACTGGATTTAACCCGAGTGCTCGCAGGCCCGATTGCCAGCCGCTTTCTGGCAGGCCTTGGCGCCGACGTTTTACGTATCGACCCACCGACCTGGAACGAACCGGGCGTGGTGCCGGAAGTCACCCTGGGCAAACGCTGCGCGCGCCTGGACCTGCACGACAAGACTGATCGCGCGGTGTTCGAAAGCCTGCTCAAGGACGCTGACATTCTGCTCCACGGCTACCGCGCGGACGCACTGGAACGCCTGGGTTACGGCGTCGCCGAACGCCAGAAACTGGCGCCCGGCCTGATCGACGTCAGCCTCAATGCCTACGGTTGGAGCGGCCCGTGGCAGAACCGTCGCGGCTTCGACAGCCTGGTACAAATGAGTAGCGGGATCGCCGACACCGGCATGCAGTGGAAACACGCGGACAAGCCGATGCCATTGCCATTGCAAGCGCTCGATCACGCTACCGGGTATTTGATGGCGGCCAGTGCGATTCGATTATTGGGGCGCGGTGGATCGGCGCGCTTATCGTTGGCGCGTACGGCGAAGTTGCTGATTGAAAACGGCGCGGGGACGGATGAGCCGTTGCGGGCAGAAGATGACAGCGATCAAGGGATGTTGGTTGAACAGACCCCTTGGGGGCCGGCGCATCGACTTCATGTGCCATTGAAAATAACGGGGACACCGTTGCAGTGGGCACTTGCTGCTGGAGAATTAGGTTCACATCGCGCGCAATGGTAAACCACTGATCGTTCCCACGCTCTGCGTGGGAATGAATCCCGTGACGCTCTGCGTCACAGTGAACGCGGAGCGTCCATAGCTGCATTCCCACGCAGAGCGTGGGAACGATCATCAGTCGGGCCGGGAGAGTGAAGTCCAAAGAAGCTGCGCCGCATATCCTCGATAAGGTCTCCAACCTTCAGCTCGCTGCAACAACCCCCGAGCCGTCACCGCCTCACCTTCAAGCGCCGCCAGCGCATTGATCAACCCCACATCCCCGCTCGGAAACGCATCCAGATCGCGCAACTGTCGCAAGGCAATGTACTGCGCCGTCCAGTCACCAATGCCGTGCAACGCCAGCAGTCGCGCAACGCCGCCCTCCCGATCCGGCTCAAACAACAAAGGATCATCGAGCAAGGCCTGCGCCACACCCGACAGCGTTCGACCACGGCTTTTCGGCATCCCCAACGTGGCCAAATCCACTGACGCCAAAACGGCAGCCTGAGGAAACACATGGGTCACGCCGGGCAGCGATGAAGCCAACGGCTCGCCATACTGCGCCACCAGTTTCCCCGCCAATTTGATCGCCGCGCCCACGCTAATCTGCTGCCCCAACACCGCACGAATCGCCAGTTCCAGACCGTCCCACGCCCCCGGCACCCGCAACCCCGGACGCTCGGCAATCAATCGCGCCATCAAGGGATCAACCCCCAGCTGCCGATGAATCGTTGCCAGGTTCGCCTCCAGATCAAACATCCGCCGCAGCCGCGCGATGATCTCGGGCACAGCCGCTGAATCAGGGAAATCCAGCGTCAACTCAAGTGCATCCGCCGCCGCAGGCTTGATCGAAATCGTGCCATGAACACCTTTCAAGCCGATGCTGCGCGAGTAAACGCCATCGACGACTGCCTCGACCCCGACAATCGCCCGCGCCGACAAGAACCCCAGCATCGCCGACCAGTCATAGGGCGGCGGGTACTCCAGCAGCACCTTCATAACGCCTCCATTTGCCGATGAGACCACGCTGGGCAGGATGAACTAAGTTCGCCCGACAGACTGGAAAAGTCGTGATGATCGGTTCACTCTCGGACTCGGCGACACCCGGATTAGCGATCAATAAAAGAAACTCCGAGGGCAGGCTTGAGGTCTGCCCTGATTCAATGCCTTTTTGAAGGAGAGACGCCAAATGGCAACGTTCGAGCCCGGTCACCTGCACATCGAGCGCCACGCGCTGAACAAGGATGATTACAGTTACAGCCTGAGCATCGACTATGAAGTCAGCCAAGACCCCAAGGAAGGTCAGGGCATGCTCTTCAAGATGCATGGTTCGGTCGAGGGTAAGGACCTGAAGGAAGAGTTCTTCTTGCCCAAGGATCAGGCATTCGACTTCGCCCGGCATGCCACGCGCATCGCGCAGAAGTACGGGATGCCCAAAGAGGCCAGTATCGGCTCGATACACAAGGAGTACGACGCCATGTTTGAAGATGTGCGGGCGCAGCTCGACGTCAAATCCGGCGACCCGGTGAAACCTGAGCATTTGGATCGGATCTGAAGGCCTGTGATCGTTCCCACGCTCAGCGTGGGAATGCATCCCCTGACGTTCCGCGTCAGCGTGGACGCGGAGCGTCCATGGCGGCGTTACCACGCAGAGCGTGGGAACGATCAGCGACCTGGAATTTCACCTAACCCTCTCCTCCAAGGCATACTTGCCACCCTCCGCACTCCAGAACCAAAAAACGCCCCATGCGTATCCACGTCAGCTTCATCGACCGCGTCGGCATTACCCAGGAAGTCCTGGCCTTGCTCGGTGGGCGCAATCTCAATCTGGATGCGGTGGAAATGGTCCCGCCCAACGTCTATATCGACGCCCCGACCTTGAGCCCGGAAGTCCTCGAAGAGCTGCGCGATGCGTTGTTCAGCGTGCGCGGCGTGCAAGCAGTGACGGTGGTCGACATTCTTCCCGGTCAGCGTCGGCACCTGCAGCTTGATGCGTTGCTCGCGGCCATGACCGACCCGGTCCTGGCGCTGGACAGTGCCGGCAAGGTGTTGCTGGCCAACCCGGCACTGATTGCCTTGTACGGGCGCGAGCCTGACGGCGAAAGCATTGCTGACCTGTTCGCCGACCCGACACTGCTCGAAGCCCTGCTGGAAAACGGCTTCCGCCTGCCGCTGCGGGAAGTCACCGTCAACGGCCAGACGTTGCTGTTGGATGCCACACCGATTACCGACGCCGGCGCCCTGCTGACCCTGTATCAACCGAACCGCATCGGCGAACGCCTTTCGGCGCTGCACCACGACCATGCCGAAGGGTTCGATGCGCTGCTCGGTGAGTCTCCGTCGATTCGGACCCTCAAGGCCCGCGCCCAGCGCGTTGCGGCCCTCGATGCGCCGTTGCTGATCCAGGGCGAAACCGGCACCGGCAAAGAACTGGTTGCGCGTGCCTGCCACGCCATCAGCGCTCGACACAGTTCGCCCTTTTTGGCGCTGAACTGCGCGGCATTGCCGGAGAACCTCGCCGAAAGCGAACTGTTCGGCTACGCCCCCGGCGCCTTCACCGGTGCGCAACGGGGCGGTAAACCGGGGCTGATGGAACTGGCCAACCAGGGCACGGTGTTTCTCGATGAGATCGGCGAGATGTCGCCGTACTTGCAAGCCAAATTGCTGCGCTTCTTGAACGACGGCAGCTTCCGCCGGGTCGGCGGGGATCGTGAGGTGAAGGTCAATGTACGGATCCTCAGCGCCACGCACCGCGATCTGGAAAAAATGGTCAGCGAAGGTTCGTTCCGCGAAGATTTGTTCTATCGCCTCAACGTCCTGAACGTCGAAGTCCCGCCCCTGCGCGAACGCGGCCAGGACATCCTGCTGCTCGCCCGCTACTTCATGCAGCAGGCCTGCGCGCAGATTCAGCGCCCGGTCTGTCGACTCGCGCCGGGCACTTATCCGGCACTGCTGGGCAATCGCTGGCCGGGTAACGTGCGGCAATTGCAGAACGTAATCTTCCGCGCCGCCGCCATTTGCGAAAGCAGCCTGGTCGATATCGGCGACCTCGATATCGCTGGCACCTCGGTGGCGCGCCAGAGCGACAGCGACGTCGACAGCCTCGAACAGGCCATGGAAGAGTTCGAGAAAACCCTGCTGGAAAAACTCTACGTCAGCTACCCCTCGACCCGCCAACTGGCCAGCCGCCTGCAAACCTCTCACACGGCAATTGCCCATCGGTTGCGCAAGTACGGCATTCCCAACAAACCCTGAAGCTTGATCGTTCCCACGCTCTGCGTGGGAATGCAGCCCGGGACGCTCCGCGTCCCAAAGCGGACGCAGAGCGTCCATTGAGGCGTTCCCACGCGGAGCATGGGAACGATCATGTCAGCTTCAAAAATCGTGCTTAAAAACGACCTCCATCTGTACTGAAAGCGCTACAGTGGAACGATATCGCTACACACTCTCCCGATCACCGCTGTGCAAGGCTTTGATCCACTTAGGCTTTTTTCTTTGCTTCTGGCTGTAGCGATTTCGCTACAGCCATTATTGTCGTGCACATTGAAAAAACACCTAAGCAATTGATTTATAACGATTAAAAAACATTGGCCGCGATTTTGCTTAGTAGCCATCCATAAAGCAGGGCTTTGCCCGCATTCAATCGCGTCCACCAGACGAGTCTGGCCCCCCTTAGGAGTTTCCATGAGCGAGTTGCGTTTTACTGAAGATCACGAATGGCTGCGTACCGAAGCTGACGGCACCGTCACAGTCGGCATCACCGCTTTCGCACAGAACGCCCTGGGCGACGTGGTTTTCGTACAACTGCCTGAGCTGCAGTCCTACGACAAAGGCGCTGAAGCCGCCACCGTGGAATCGGTAAAAGCCGCCAGCGGCGTGTACATGCCACTGGACGGTGAAGTGCTGGAAGTGAACCCGGCGCTGGACAGCAGTCCTGAACTGGTCAACGAAGATCCGCTGGGTGAAGGCTGGTTCTTCCGCTTCCAGCCAAGTGATGCCTCGGCTGTCGCCAAACTGCTGGATCAAGACGCTTACGACCGTCTGATCAAAGCCAACGCCGAAGCCTGAGGAGCGCCCGACATGACTCAAGTAAACCTTAGCACCGCCAACGAATTCATCGCGCGCCACATCGGCCCGCGTGCCGGCGACGAGCAAGCCATGCTCAACAGCCTCGGCTTCGACTCGCTGGAAGCCCTGAGCGCCAGCGTCATTCCCGACAGCATCAAAGGCACCAGCGTCCTCGGCCTCGAAGACGGCCTGAGCGAAGCCGAGGCCCTGGCCTCGATCAAAGCCATCGCCGGCAAAAACCAGCTGTTCAAGACCTACATCGGCCAGGGTTACTACGGCACCCACACGCCGTCGCCGATCCTGCGCAACCTGCTGGAAAACCCGGCCTGGTACACCGCGTACACGCCGTACCAGCCGGAAATTTCCCAGGGCCGTCTCGAAGCGCTGCTGAACTTCCAGACCCTGATCAGCGACCTGACCGGCCTGCCGATCGCCAACGCTTCCTTGCTCGACGAAGCCACCGCCGCCGCCGAAGCGATGACCTTCTGCAAACGCCTGAGCAAGAACAAGGGCAGCCACGCGTTTTTCGCCTCGGTGCACTGCCACCCGCAAACCCTCGACGTGCTGCGCACCCGTGCCGAGCCGTTGGGCATCGACGTAATCGTTGGCGACGAGCGTGAATTGAGCGACGTGACGCCGTTCTTCGGCGCCCTGCTGCAATACCCGGCGAGCAACGGTGACGTCTTCGATTACCGCGCGTTGACCGAACGCTTCCACGCCGCCAACGCGCTGGTCGCGGTCGCGGCGGACCTGCTGGCCCTGACCGTGCTGACCCCGCCGGGCGAATTCGGTGCCGACGTCGCCATCGGCAGCGCGCAACGCTTCGGCGTGCCGCTGGGCTTCGGTGGCCCGCACGCGGCGTATTTCTCCACCAAGGATGCGTTCAAACGCGACATGCCGGGCCGTCTGGTCGGCGTGTCCGTCGACCGTTTCGGCAAGCCGGCGCTGCGCCTGGCGATGCAGACCCGCGAGCAACATATCCGCCGCGAGAAGGCCACCAGCAACATCTGCACCGCCCAGGTCTTGTTGGCCAACATCGCCAGCATGTACGCCGTGTACCACGGCCCGAAAGGCCTGACGCAGATCGCCCAGCGCGTGCATCACCTGACCGCGATTCTGGCCCAAGGCTTGAGCGCCCTCGGTCTGAGCGTTGAGCAAGCCAGCTTCTTCGACACCCTGACGATTAAAACCGGTGCGCACACCGCCACGCTGCACGACCTGGCACGCGCCCAACGCATCAACCTGCGCGTGGTCGATGCTGAACGTCTGGGCCTGTCCCTCGACGAAACCACCAGCCAGGCCGACGTCGAAACCCTGTGGGCCCTGCTGGCCGACGGCCAAGCGCTGCCAGATTTCGCCGCCCTCGCCGCTTCCGTTCAAGCGACCATTCCAGCGGCACTGGTTCGTCAATCGCCGATCCTCAGCCACCCGGTGTTCAACCGTTACCACTCGGAAACCGAGCTGATGCGCTACCTGCGCAAGCTCGCCGACAAGGACCTGGCGCTGGATCGCACCATGATCCCGCTGGGTTCCTGCACCATGAAACTCAACGCCGCCAGCGAAATGATCCCGGTGACCTGGGCCGAATTCGGCGCCCTGCACCCGTTCGCCCCGGCCGAGCAAAGCGCCGGCTACCAGCAACTGACCGATGAACTGGAAGCGATGCTTTGCGCCGCCACCGGTTACGATTCGATTTCGCTGCAACCGAATGCCGGTTCGCAAGGCGAGTACGCCGGCCTGCTGGCGATTCGCGCCTATCACCAGAGCCGTGGCGAAGACCGTCGCGACATCTGCCTGATCCCCTCGTCCGCCCACGGCACCAACCCGGCCACCGCCAACATGGCCGGCATGCGCGTGGTCGTCACCGCCTGCGATGCCCGTGGCAACGTCGACATCGAAGACCTGCGCGCCAAGGCCATCGAGCACCGCGAGCATCTCGCGGCATTGATGATCACCTACCCGTCGACGCACGGCGTGTTCGAAGAAGGCATCCGCGACATCTGCGGCATCATTCATGACCACGGCGGCCAGGTGTACATCGACGGCGCCAACATGAACGCGATGGTCGGCCTCTGCGCACCGGGCAAGTTCGGCGGCGACGTGTCGCACCTGAACCTGCACAAAACCTTCTGCATCCCGCACGGCGGTGGCGGCCCGGGCGTCGGCCCGATCGGCGTCAAGTCGCACCTGACGCCGTTCCTGCCGGGCCACGCGCAGATGGCACGCAAAGAAGGCGCGGTCTGCGCCGCACCGTTCGGCAGCGCGAGCATTTTGCCGATCACCTGGATGTACATTCGGATGATGGGTGGCGCGGGTCTGAAGCGCGCATCGCAACTGGCGATCCTGAATGCCAACTACATTTCCCGGCGCCTCGAAGAGCACTATCCCGTGCTGTACACCGGCAGCAACGGCCTGGTGGCGCACGAATGCATCCTCGACCTGCGCCCGTTGAAAGACAGCAGCGGCATCAGCGTCGATGACGTCGCCAAACGCCTGATCGACTTCGGCTTCCACGCCCCGACCATGTCGTTCCCGGTCGCCGGCACGCTGATGATCGAGCCGACCGAAAGCGAATCCAAGGAAGAACTGGACCGCTTCTGCGACGCCATGATCCGCATCCGCGAAGAAATCCGCGCAGTGGAAAACGGCACCCTGGACAAGGACGACAATCCGCTGAAAAACGCCCCGCACACCGCGGCGGAGCTGGTCGGCGAGTGGACGCATCCGTACAGCCGTGAGCAAGCGGTGTATCCGGTCGCGTCGCTGATCGAAGGCAAGTACTGGCCACCGGTCGGTCGGGTCGACAACGTGTTTGGCGATCGCAACCTGGTCTGCGCCTGCCCGTCGATCGAAAGCTACGCTTAAACAAGTGAGGGGCGGGTTCGCTCGCCCCCACTTTCAAGAACACCACATTCCCCTGTAGGAGCGAGGCTTGCCCGCGAAGAGGCCATAAAGACTGCCAAAAGCTTCGCGGGCAAGCCTCGCTCCTACAGTTTCGCGTTGCGCCTATAACAAGAAACCGGAGAACAACCATGTCGTTAAGCGTGTTCGACCTGTTCAAGATTGGCATCGGCCCCTCCAGCTCGCACACCGTCGGCCCGATGCGTGCTGCTGCGCGTTTCGCCGAAGGTTTGCGCCGTGAAGGGCTGCTGGCAGCGACCACCTGCGTCAAAGTCGAGCTCTACGGATCACTCGGCGCCACCGGTAAAGGCCATGGCAGCGACAAGGCTGTGTTGCTGGGCCTGGAAGGCGAACACCCTGACACCGTGAACACCGAAACAGTCGCCACCCGCCTGCAAGAGATTCGCAGCAGCGGTCGTCTGAACCTGCTCGGTGAGCACTCCATCGAATTCAATGAAAAACTGCACCTGGCGATGATTCGCAAACCGTTGGCCTATCACCCCAACGGCATGATCTTTCGCGCCTTCGACGCTGCCGGCCTGCAAATTCGCAGCCGCGAGTACTACTCGGTCGGCGGCGGTTTTGTGGTCGATGAAGACGCCGCTGGCGCCGACCGCATCGTCGAAGACGCCACGCCACTGACCTTCCCGTTCAAAAGCGCCAAGGACCTGCTCGGACACTGCGCTACTTATGGCTTGCCGATCAGCCAGGTGATGCTGACCAACGAAAGTGCCTGGCGCCCGGAAGCGGAAACTCGCGCCGGCCTGCTGAAAATCTGGCAAGTGATGCAGGACTGCGTCGACGCCGGTTGCCGTAACGAGGGCATTTTGCCCGGTGGCTTGAAGGTCAAACGCCGTGCGGCAGCGCTGCATCGGCAACTGTGCAAGAACCCGGAATCGTCCCTGCGCGATCCGCTGTCGGTACTGGACTGGGTCAACCTCTATGCACTGGCGGTCAACGAAGAAAACGCCAACGGCGGACGCGTGGTGACTGCACCTACAAACGGTGCGGCAGGGATCGTCCCCGCCGTTTTGCATTACTACATGCGCTTCATCCCCGGCGCCAACGAAGACGGCGTCGTGCGTTTTCTGCTGACCGCGGCCGCGATCGGCATTCTCTATAAAGAAAACGCCTCGATCTCCGGCGCTGAAGTCGGCTGTCAGGGTGAAGTCGGCGTGGCCTGTTCCATGGCCGCCGGCGCCCTATGCGAAGTACTGGGCGGCACCGTGCAGCAAGTGGAAAACGCCGCCGAAATCGGCATGGAACACAACCTCGGCCTGACCTGCGATCCGATCGGCGGGCTGGTGCAAGTGCCTTGCATCGAGCGTAACGCCATGGGTTCGGTGAAAGCCATCAATGCTGTGCGCATGGCCCTGCGCGGCGACGGTCAGCACTTCGTCTCCCTCGACAAGGTCATCCGCACCATGCGCCAGACCGGCGCCGACATGAAAAGCAAATACAAGGAAACCGCCCGTGGCGGTTTGGCGGTCAACATTATCGAGTGCTGATGCGCGCGCATTGGCATCTGCACACTTTTTCAGGAGCTGGATATGTCCACCGAACAACTGTTGAAAACCCCGTTGCACGCACTGCACATCGAACTCGGCGCCCGCATGGTGCCGTTTGCCGGCTATGACATGCCGGTGCAATACCCGCTGGGCGTGATGAAAGAACACCAGCACACCCGTGATCAGGCCGGGCTGTTCGATGTCTCGCACATGGGCCAGATCCGATTGACCGGCGCCAATGCCGCCAAGGCGCTGGAAACCCTGGTGCCGGTGGACATCATCGACCTGCCGGTGGGCATGCAGCGCTATGCGATGTTCACCAACGAAACCGGTGGCATCCTCGACGACCTGATGGTCGCCAACCTGGGGAACGACGAACTGTTCCTGGTGGTCAACGCCGCCTGCAAGGATCAGGACCTGGCGCATTTGCGCAAACACATCGGCGACCAGTGCTCCATCGAACCGCTGTTCGAAGAACGTGCGTTGCTGGCGCTGCAAGGTCCGGCCGCGGTCACCGTACTTGCACGCCTGGCCCCTGAAGTGGCGAAGATGACCTTCATGCAGTTCGCCCGCGTGAAGCTGCTGGGCGTGGAGTGTTTTGTCAGCCGTTCGGGCTACACCGGTGAAGACGGTTTTGAAATCTCCGTACCAGCCGCCAACGCCGAAGCCCTGGCTCGCGCCCTGCTGGCCGAGCCTGAAGTGGCGGCCATCGGCCTTGGTGCTCGCGACTCCCTGCGCCTGGAAGCCGGCCTGTGCCTCTACGGCCACGACATGAACACCGAAACTACGCCGATCGAAGCAAGCCTGCTGTGGGCCATTTCCAAGCCTCGCCGCGCTGATGGCGCACGTGCGGGCGGCTTCCCTGGTGCTGAAACCGTGTTCGGACAGCAACAAGCCGGTGTCAGCCGCAAGCGCGTTGGCCTGTTGCCTCAGGAACGCACGCCGGTGCGCGAAGGTGCAGAAATCGTCAATGAAGCAGGCGACATCATTGGTGCAGTTTGCAGTGGCGGTTTCGGTCCGACGCTGGGCGGCCCGTTGGCGATGGGTTACGTCGACAGCGCTTACATCGCTCTCGAGACGCCGGTATGGGCGATTGTTCGTGGGAAAAAGGTGCCTTTGCTTGTAAGCAAAATGCCATTTGTTCCACAACGCTACTACCGCGGCTGATTGACTGTTTCTATAAGTAACGCGATTGCGTTAACAGTGCACTAATGTGTAACGCAACCGCCATGAAACAGTGCATCACTTTACCGTAAGCTTCGTTTATGAACGTTGCATATAACAATCGAAAACAATTGAACACCGCTATCGCATAAGCCCGCACTAGTTGCGACAGAAACGCACCGACACGAGCAAATACGGGCCCTCCACAGGGCTTGTTTTTTCTCCCGAAGTTGGCGTAGAGTTTGTTCACTGTGTTTGCATGGGTCGCTTGGAATCGTGACCTGGGCAGTAGCCTACAAGTTAGCTACATCCCGTTCGACGTCTTCTTACTCTCCTGCAACCAGCCCCAGTACTCTTTCACAAGAAGGAGGCTGTCATTAATTTTTGCGTCAAAGGAATAAGAAATGTCCACACGTCAGAGCGGTACCGTCAAGTGGTTTAACGACGAGAAAGGTTTTGGTTTTATCACTCCAGAAAGCGGTCCGGATCTGTTCGTGCATTTCCGCGCTATTCAGGGCAACGGCTTCAAGAGCCTGAAAGAAGGCCAAAAAGTGACGTTCGTTGCTGTGCAAGGCCAGAAAGGCATGCAGGCTGACGAAGTACAAGCAGAAGCCTAATCTTCTGTTACGAAAAAGCCCCTGATGCTGACATCAGGGGCTTTTTTGTGCGCGTAAATCCGTAAAATGGCTTCTTTTTTCCGTCCAGAGGCTGCCATGTCGAAACACCTGCTCAAACCCCAGGGCGACTTCCCCGCCGCCACCCTGGGTCGTCGCCTGGCAGCGATGTTCTATGACTTCTTGTTGTGTACTGCTCTGCTGATTGTCACCAGCGGCATTTACAAGATGATCCAGATGGCAATCATCGGCGAAGACAAAATGCGCACCTTGACCGAGGCCGGCGCACTGGATGGCGATCCATTGCTGTCAACGGTGCTGCTGTTTGTGCTGTTCGGCTTCTTCGCCAAGTTCTGGACCTGGTCCGGTCAGACGCTCGGCATGCAGGTGTGGTGCATTCGCGTACAAAACACCGACGGCTCATCCATCAGTCTGTGGCAGGCGCTGTTGCGCTTTGTGGTGTCGATTGCGTCGCTGTTGTGCGTTGGGCTGGGGTTCATCTGGTCGCTGTTCGATAAACAGAAACGTAGCTGGCATGACATGTATTCCAATACCCAGCTGGTACGGATTCCGAAGAAAACCAAGTAATCCGCCAGATGCAAAAACGCCCCGATCAGATCGGGGCGTTTTTTTGCTCACTGCCGACGATCAGGCATTACCGGCCAGCTTCATCCGCGCAGCCTGGGTAAAGTCGAGCATGCGTTTGAGCGGCCGAATCGCCTGCGGAATCAACGCCCGATCGACAAAGATCTCATTCGCCCCCTCCTTCAAGCTCTTCAGCAGGCGCTCAAGGGTGTTCATCGCCATCCACGGGCAATGTGCGCAGCTGCGGCACGCTGCGCCATTACCGGCCGTTGGCGCTTCGATGAAGACCTTGTCCGGGCACAGCTGCTGCATCTTGTAGAAGATGCCGCGATCGGTGGCGACGATCAGGGTCTTGTTTGGCAGGCTCTGCGCTGCCGCAATCAACTGACTGGTGGAGCCGACGGCATCCGCCAACTCGATCACCGACGTTGGCGACTCCGGATGCACCAGAACCGCTGCGTCCGGGTACAGCGCCTTCATGTCTTCGAGCTGTTTGGACTTGAACTCTTCGTGAACGATGCAGGCACCGTCCCACAGCAGCATGTCCGCGCCGGTCTGGCGCTGGATGTAGGTGCCCAAGTGTTTGTCCGGGCCCCAAATGATGGTTTCGCCGTTATCCATCAGGCTTTCTACGATCTCCAGCGCGCAGCTTGAAGTCACCACCCAATCCGCCCGGGCTTTGACCGCTGCCGAAGTGTTGGCATACACCACCACGGTACGTTCCGGGTGCTGATCACAGAACGCCGAGAACTCGTCCACCGGGCAACCCAGGTCCAGCGAGCAGGTCGCTTCCAGAGTTGGCATCAGGATGCGTTTTTCAGGGTTGAGGATTTTGGCGGTCTCGCCCATGAACTTCACACCGGCGACCACTACGGTCTTGGCCGGGTGAGCGCTACCGAAGCGGGCCATCTCCAGCGAGTCGGAGACGCAACCACCGGTTTCTTCGGCCAGGGCCTGAATCACCGGATCGCAATAGAAGTGAGCAACCAGCACCGCGTCCTGAGCCTTGAGCTCGGCAGCAATGGCGGCACGGTAATAAGCTTCCTCCTCGGCAGTCAGCGGCTTGGGCTGCTTGGCGTCAAGGTGGGCTTGAACTAGAAGGCGTTCGGAAATCTGCGTCATGTTCGCAAGACCTGCAGGCGCTTTCGCGCGAAAGTCGAGTATACACCCGGCTCCGGACCCTTCAGGGTACCGCCGGGAAAGTGAGTATCATCAGGCACGGACAACGTTGAAGCTGCGCAAGGCTACAGAATATCCAGTGGATGCAAAAGATGATTCTGACCTGCGTCACGGGTTGCAGCCCGGAACTGGGTGAGCTCAAATCGCGGGCAAAAAAAAATCCGGAAATCCTCACTTGCGTGGGCCTTCCAGACTTTTAAAACTGCTACAAAAATGGTGGGTCGTGTGGGATTCGAACCTACGACCAATTGGTTAAAAGCCAACTGCTCTACCAACTGAGCTAACGACCCGCTGTGTGGTGGCGCGTATAATACTGATTTTTAAGGACTATTCAACACCTAATTTGAAATAAATCAAAAATAAGGTGTTGGGTCGCTGATTCCGGCCGCCGCAAAGCCTTCTGCACGCAGTCGGCAGCTGTCGCATTTACCGCACGCACGGCCGTTATCGTCGGCCTGATAGCAGGAAACTGTCAGCCCGTAATCGACGCCCAGCTTCACGCCTGCCTGGACGATCTGCGCCTTGCTCATGTTCTGCAATGGCGCCTGAATACGGAAGCCATTCCCTTCTACACCGGCCTTGGTCGCCAGATTGGCCATGCGCTCGAACGCTTCGACGAACTCGGGACGGCAATCCGGGTAACCGGAGTAATCCACCGCGTTCACACCAATAAAGATGTCACGCGCGCCGAGCACTTCAGCCCAGCCCAACGCGAGGGACAGAAACACCGTGTTGCGCGCTGGCACGTAAGTCACCGGAATACCTTCACTCGGTGTTTCCGGCACATCAATGGAGCTATCAGTCAGTGCCGAACCGCCGATGCCGTTCAGGTTCAAACCGATCACCTTGTGCTCGACCACACCCAAGTCACGAGCAACGCGCTCGGCGGCATGCAGTTCAGCACGATGACGCTGACCGTAATCGAAGCTCATGGTGTAGCAGCTGTAGCCTTCAGCACGGGCCATCGCCACGACGGTCGCCGAGTCCAGGCCGCCGGACAACAGGATGACCGCACGCTTTTCCACAGTGTTCAGTTGTTCAGTCATTTCAGCGCCCCGGCTCGTCATTCCAAAGATATTTATGCAACTGCAATTGCAGACGCACTGGCAGGTTGTCCGCCACCACCCAGTCAGCCAGGTCCCGAGCATTGAGGTCATGGTGACTTGGCGAGAACAGGACTTCGCCGGCACGCTGATCCAGACCGTACTGGATCAGCTTGGACACGGCCCAGTCGTAGTCTTCCCGCGAGCAGATGACAAACTTCACCTGATCGTTGCGCGTGAGCAGTTCGATGTTCTCGTAGCGGTTGCGGTGGGCTTCTTTCGAACCCGGGGTTTTCAGGTCGACAACGCGACTGACCCGTGGATCGACCGCCGAGATATCCAGGGCACCGCTGGTTTCCAGCGAGACCTCATAACCGGCGTCACACAACTGCTTGAGCAATGGGATGGCGTTGGGTTGCGCCAGGGGCTCGCCGCCCGTGACACAGACGTAGCGCGGACGAAAACCGGCCACTTGCTCGATGATGTCATCGAGCGGGCGAAGGGTGCCGCCGGTGAACGCGTAGGCGCTGTCGCAGTATTGGCAACGCAACGGGCAACCGGTCAGGCGCACAAAAACAGTGGGCAGCCCGGCAGTCCGCGTTTCACCCTGCAACGAGTAGAAAACTTCGGTGATTCTCAATGTGTCTTGCATAGTCGCCACGGGCATAACAGCTAAACAGGCTGTCCGCCTCCGTCAGGCACTTCAAGGAACCCCGCCACCGCGTAGATCCCAAAAAGCGTGTTTCATAAAAAGGGCGTGAATTCTAACGAAAAAACCCGCGACAAGCGCGGGTTTCTTCGAAACAGGTCAAGCAGCCTTACATTTTCTGCAGATCACGCTGAGCCAACTGAGCAGCGGAAGTGCCCGGGTATTGCGACACGACCTGTTGCAGAATGCCTTTGACCCTGTCGGTGTGACCGAGGCGGCGCTCTACATCAGCCAGCTTGTACAGCGAATCAGGCACTTTGGGATGCTTGGGGTATAGCTGCGAAACCTTGGCAAATGCCTGACCTGCACCTTGCAGATCGCCTTTGGCCAGGTTCACTTCGCCCAACCAGTACTGAGCATTACCCGCGTACTGGCTGTTCGGATACTTGCGCAGAAATGCGGCAAACGCCTGACTGGCCTTGTCGAAATCCTTGGCTTTGATCAAGTCGAAGGCTGCATCGTAATACAGTTTTTCCTTCGCTGGATCAGCCGGCTCGCTACCCGCGGCAGGCGCTTGTGTGGAAGTGGCAGCGGCTGCCGCTCCGGCACCCGCGCCTGCTGCTGCACCGGGGGCATTCAAACTGCCACCGGTGGAAGAATTATCAGGAGTCGCGGCTGGTGCAACGCCGGTTCCTATGCGCCGATCAAGATCCTGATATCGCTCCAGGTTCTCTTGCTTCATGCGCGCTACATCATTTTGCAGAACTTCGATGATGCCTTGTTGGCGCGAGATCTGCTCCTGCATCGATTGCAGTTGGTTGAACAGCTCGCCCTGTGCCGAGACAGGGGCCGAAACCCCTCCCCCGGCATAGGCGCCGTTCGTACCGTAACCCGCAGGCGGATTACTAGTCCCGCTATTGTTATAGCCGGAGTCGTTATCGACCACAGGAACCGCAGCCCACACCGCAAGCGGTGCGAGGCTGAGAGCCAAAACAGTTACAGCACGACGGCACGTTCGCATGACGAATTACTTACGCAGTTCGACGCGACGGTTTTGAGCCCAGGACTGCTCGTCGTTGCCGGTAGCAACTGGACGCTCTTCGCCGTAGGAAACCAGTTCCAGCTGAGCTGGGGAAACACCTTGCAGTACCAGGTAACGCTGAACGGCTTTCGCACGACGCTCGCCCAGTGCCATGTTGTACTCACGAGTACCACGTTCGTCGGTGTTGCCTTCCAGAACAACGCGAGCGCCGTTTGCTTTCAGGTCTTTGGCGTGAACGTCCAGAGCGCGCATGGCTTCTGGCTTCAGGTCCGAGCTGTCGTATTCGAAGTAGAAGGTGGTGATTGCGCGCAGAGCAGCTTCTTCGCTCAGGGAGCCGTCAACAGCACCAGTGTTAGCGCCGTAACCAGCGTTTGGATCAACAGCGCCTTCACCGGCGTTGTCGCCGCCTTTGGACGAGCAACCTACAGCTACAGCCATGGCCAGAGCCAGCGCAGCAAATTTACCAAACTTCAGCATTTCCATCGTGAAACTCCTAATGAACCCCAGTGTGTTAAGTACAACGTGTAGCGCCGCGTCAGTTCAGGTAAGGGGACCAGGAAGGTTCTCTGACTTCGCCTTGTGCGGTAGGAAGCGGGAGCCTTACGCGCCCATTAATGGACACGAGCATCAAGACTCCCCGGCCCTGCTGGCGGGTGGCGTAGATTACCATGGTGCCGTTGGGCGCAACAGTAGGCGACTCGTCCAGAGTGCTATCAGTGAGGATTTTTACGCTTCCGCGCTGCAAATCCTGGGCCGCCACCTTGAAATTAGTGAAGCCATCCTGACGGTGAATCATCACCAGGGTCTTTTCGTCAGCCGAAAGCTTAGGGTTGGCGTTGTAGTTACCGATAAAGGTCACACGTTCCGCACCGCCACCACCGACGCTGGTTTTATAGATCTGTGGCTTGCCGCCACGGTCCGAGGTGAAGTAGATGGTCGAACCATCTTTACCCCAAAACGGTTCGGTGTTGATGCCAGGACCGTTGGTAACGCGAGTGATCTGACGCGAACCCAGGCTCATCACATAGATGTCAGGGTTACCGTCTTTCGACAACACGAACGCCAGACGCTGACCATCCGGCGACCATGCTGGCGCGCCATTCAGGCCTTCGAAGTTGGTGATCTGCTCACGGCGACCGGTGTCGATGTTCTGCATGAAAATACGCGGACGCTTCTGCTCGAACGAGACATAAGCGATGCGCTTGCCGTCCGGTGCGAAACGCGGCGACAGGATCGGCTCGCGCGATTGCAGCAGGGTCACAGCGCGGGCACCGTCATAGTCCGAACGTTGCAGCGTGTAGCGCGTGTTCTTCTCGGAGAAACGCTCGGCCGTCACGTACAGCAGACGTGTCGAGAACGCACCTTTGATACCGGTGAGTTTTTCGAACGACTGGTCGGCGATGTAGTGCGACATGTCGCGCAGTTGATCGACGCTGCCCGATACGCTGCCGGTCAGCACTTGCTGCTCGGTGGCGACGTTGAACAGAGCGTATTGAACCTGCAGGCGACCGCCCGCTGGAACGATACTGCCGACCATAATGTACTGGGCGCCAACAGCCTTCCAGTCACGGAAAATGATTTCGCTGGCCTGGCTCGGCTGGCTGATCATGTTCTGCTTTGGAATCGGCGCGTAGTAACCCGAGTTGCGCAGGTCATTACCGATAATTTCGGCCATGTCGTCCGGCAATACGGTGCCGCCCTGGAAGCCGAACGGTACTACAGCAATCGGCGTTGCCTGGGAGCTACCACTGCTTACCAGGATATTTTTTTCATCTGCGGTGGCCAGGCCTGCAAAGCAGAACATGACTACAAGCAGTCCTCGAAGAAGGTTTCTCACAAGGCTAGATCCTCAGGTGTGAATGTCATCTTGAATGAACGATAGGGTGCGAAATCAGCTGGCTTCAGACCCTGCATTTCGGTCAAACGACCAATATTTTTTACTGCCGCTACCGCTGAACTGTCGAACGGTACATCACCGCTGGAACGGGCAACCGAGACTCCGGAGATCGTTCCGTCAGGCAGCATGTTGATTTGCAGGATCACTTTCATGCCCTTGCGGGCCGACGGTGGCTGCGCCCAACCTTCAGAAGCGCGTGAGCGAATCAGATCGTCGAAGTTACCCGCGACTTCATCACCTTGCTCATCCGCCAAGGCCTGCTGACGCTGAGGCGTGTCGGAAAGCAAATCTGCCAGGGCCTGAGCCTTTTTGTCTTCGGCGGATTTACGCGCCGCTTCCTGCGATTTTTTCTTCGCAGCATCGGCAGCAGCTTTCTTCTTCGCGTCTTCGGCGACTTTCTTCTTCGCGTCTTCAGCTTCAGATTTCTTCTTGGCGTCTTCCGCGGCTTTCTTCTTCGCGTCTTCGACGATTTTTTTCTTCGCTTCTTCAGCGGCCGCTTTCTTGGCCTCTTCCTCAGCTGCTTTCTTGGCTTCTTCTTCAGACTTCTTCTTGGCTATATCAGCCAATTGTTTCTCTTCGACCTTTTTGGCTTCGGCGGTCTTTTTCGCTTCATCGGCTTTCTTGGCTTCATCAGCCTTTTTTGCCTCGTCCGCTTTCTTCGTCTCGTCGGCCTTCTTGGATTCTTCGGCTTTTTGAGCCGCATCTTCCTTCTTTTGTTCCGCGGCCTTGATCGCTTCCTGCTCGATCTTTTTCTGTTCCATCTGTTCGACTTCGGTCTGGCGCGCAGCGGATTTCTGCGCCTCACCCGCAATCTTCTGATTGGTCTGGGTGGTCGCCCGACTTTTCGATTTCAGCTGGTACAAGGTCGCCTGGACAATCGGCTTGGCAGGCGGCAGCTCCGGTGTGAAGGCGAAACTGACGAACAGCATGCCGAACACCAGCACGTGCAGGACAATCGCCAGGACACTAGGCCAGAAGTAGCTTTCCGAGGCGGACGGCTCTCGCATTTGCTGCATCAGGGTGCCTCGGTAATCAAGCCAACATTACCGACCCCGGCTTTCTGCAATCCGCCCATGGCACCCATGACGGAACCGTAATCGACGGTCTTGTCGCCGCGAATGAAGACCTGGGTGCGCTTACCGTTACCGTTGCCGGCGTCGATAATCTTTTTCACGGCGTCGGTCATTTGCGGCAAGGTCATGGCCTTGTCCTGCTGTTTATCAGTATCGACTTCGCTGCCAAGGTTCCAGTAGTAGGTCTTGTCAGCCTTGATCGAAATGGTCAGGACCTGAGTGTTGTTGTCCTGCGGCAAGGCTTCGCTGGAAACCTTGGGCAGATCAACTTTCACGCCCTGATTGAGCATCGGAGCGGTCACCATGAAGATAACCAGCAGCACCAGCATCACGTCGATGTAAGGCACCACGTTCATCTCGGCAACCGGCTTGCGCTTTTTGCGAGCTCGAGCGATTAAAGCCATTGGAAATTACCTGCTTATTCTTCGCTGGTGTGCACTTTGCGGTGCAGGATCGCCTGGAATTCATCGGCGAAGGTGTAGTAACGGCCCAGCAAGGTTTCGCTGCGAGCAGCAAAACGGTTGTAAGCGATAACGGCCGGGATGGCGGCGAACAGGCCGATCGCGGTGGCGATCAGTGCTTCGGCAATACCCGGAGCCACAGTGGCCAGGGTCGCTTGCTGGGCAGCGGCCAGGCCACGGAAGGAGTTCATGATGCCCCAGACTGTACCGAACAGACCGATGTACGGGCTGACGGAACCGACGGTGGCGAGGAACGGCAGGCTCTGCTCGAGCTTTTCTTCTTCGCGGGAAATGGCGACGCGCATGGCACGGGCTACGCCTTCCATGACCGCTTCCGGGTCAACACCTGACTGCTGGCGCAGACGGGAGAACTCCTTGAAACCGGCACGGAAGATCTGCTCAACGCCCGAATCCGGATCAGGGTTGCTGCCGGCCTGACGGTAGAGTTTGGACAGGTCGATACCCGACCAGAAGCGCTCTTCAAAGCTCTCCAGGGCACGTCGACCCGCGCGCAGCAGGTTGCTGCGCTGAAAGATCATGATCCATGAGGTCACCGATGCGGCTACCAGGATCAGCATTACCAGTTGCACCACGATACTGGCATTGCTGACCAGGCTCCACATGGAGGAATGGTCGACGACGTTAGCTTCCACGCTTTATCTCCTGCTTTGAGTGTGTACCCGCGCCGCTCACGTCGGCAAAGGCCGCACGTAGAGCTTCGGGAATGGCCCGGGGTTTCAAACTGTTAGTGCGCACACAGGCCACCAAAAACTGCCCTTCGCAGAGCAGCGCATTATCCGTAGCTCGCCTGACTTGCTGTTTGAAGCGCAGGCTGACACGGTTCAATTCGATTACTTCAGCGCTTACCAGCAGCTCGTCGTCCAGTCGCGCCGGCGCGTGATAACGCGCTTCGCTGGAATGCACGACGAACAACAGGTCCTCCCCTGCAAGCGCCGATTGGGCAAAGCCCAGCTCCCGGAGCCGCTCGGTTCGAGCCCGTTCCATAAACTTGAGGTAATTAACGTAATACACGATGCCGCCCGCATCGGTGTCCTCGTAATAAACGCGACAACGAAGTGCGAAAGGCTCAAGCCCGTTTTGCGCGCGCATACTCTAGTGCTTACTCCTCAGGTTGCCAATCCGGCCAGGCAACTGTTTTTCATTGATTCACGGCTTTCTGGCGAAAGCACGGTCCTAGGACCGCACAAACTGCGAATAGATCAGCGCGCAAAGGTTATTAATCGTCCACGGCATCGAGGAACTCGTCTACCACGGGCATCTCGCCCATACGCGTCGGAATGTTTAAACCGAAATGCAGGTACGCATGCCGGGTCACCACCCGCCCTCGCGGCGTACGCATGATGTAGCCCTGCTGGATCAGGTACGGCTCCAGCACGTCTTCAATGGTGTGGCGCTCTTCACTGATGGCTGCGGCGAGGCTGTCGACTCCGACCGGCCCGCCATCGAACTTCTCGATCATGGTCAACAACAGACGTCGATCCTGGTGATCGAAGCCACGTTCATCGACATCCAGCAGGTTCAAGGCCAGATCGGCGATCGGCTTGGTGATGTGGCCTTGGGCGCGAACTTCGGCGAAATCCCGAACCCGGCGCAGCAAGCGGTTGGCAATTCGCGGCGTACCACGGGCACGGCGGGCGATTTCGAAGGCGCCTTCCGGGTCCAGCGGCAAGCCGAGGATATTCGCCGAACGACTGACAATCGTTGCCAGGTCAGCGGTGCTGTAGAACTCCAGGCGCTGGACGATCCCGAAACGGTCGCGCAGCGGATTGGTCAGCATCCCCGCCCGCGTCGTCGCGCCAACCAGGGTGAACGGCGGCAGATCAAGCTTGATCGAGCGCGCGGCCGGCCCTTCGCCGATCATGATGTCGAGCTGGAAATCTTCCATGGCCGGGTACAGCACTTCTTCGACGATCGGCGAGAGCCGATGGATTTCGTCGATGAACAGCACGTCGTGTGGCTCAAGATTGGTCAACAGCGCAGCCAGATCACCCGGGCGCTCAAGCACTGGACCCGAGGTGCTCTTGATCGACACGCCCATTTCCTGGGCGATGATGTTGGCCAAGGTGGTTTTACCCAGGCCCGGCGGGCCGAAAATCAGCGTGTGGTCCAGGGATTCATTGCGCCCACGGGCAGCCTGGATGAACAACTCCATTTGCTCGCGAACGGTCGGCTGGCCAATGTACTCGGCCAGGCTGACAGGACGAATCGCCCGGTCCTGGACTTCCTCGCGGTCACGAGGGCCAGGCGTGGCGGTAATCAGACGATCAGCTTCAATCACTTAGATCATTCCCTTCAGGGCACGACGAATCATGTCTTCACTGCTCAAACCTTTCTCCTTGATCGCAGAAATCGCCTTGCTGGCCTCCTGTGGCTTGTAGCCCAGGGAGATCAGCGCGCTGACCGCGTCATTTTCGGCGGTAGCGACCGGAACGGCATCTGGCGCACCCGGCTGGTTTGGCACCAGGGCGAACATCGCCGGCACAGTTTCCCACGCCTTGAAGCGATCCTTGAGTTCCACCAGCAAACGCTCGGCAGTCTTCTTGCCCACGCCCGGCACCTTGGTCAGTGCCGAGGTGTCCTGGGACTGCACGCAGCGGACCAGTTCATCAACTTCCAGGCTCGACATCAGGGCCAGGGCCAATTTCGGTCCTACACCATTGAGACGGATCAACTCGCGGAAAAAGTCTCGCTCGCGCTTGCCGAAGAAGCCATAGAGTAACTGCGCGTCTTCGCGTACGACCAAATGGGTGTGCAAGGTCAGCGGTTCACCGACCGACGGCAAGCGATAAAGCGTGGTCATGGGCACCTCCAGCTCATACCCCAGACCGTTTACATCCAGAATCAGGTGCGGCGGCTGTTTCTCAGCCAGGGTGCCGCGCAAGCGTCCAATCACGTTTCAGATCCTTGAGCGTTGGCCAGCTCAGCAGCTGGCGACTGACGGAGCAAGGGTTTTGCGCCGACGACACAGGCGCAAAACCCTCATTCCATAAAAAATGATTGCTGATGCTATCAGAGACGCAGGCGCCCGCCACGACTGCGTGCCGTGCCCAGACCATGGGGCAACAGGCTGGAACGGGTGTGAGCATGGCAAATGGCAATGGCCAGGGCGTCCGAGGCATCGATTTGCGGCTTGCTGGTCAATTTCAGCATGTGCATGACCATCATCTGTACCTGTTCTTTATTCGCCGCGCCGGTTCCGGTCACCGCCTGCTTGACCTGGGTTGCGGTGTACTCAGCGATTTCCAGGCTTTCTTCCGCGCCGGCAACGATAGCGGCGCCGCGGGCCTGGCCAAGCTTCAGCGCAGAGTCGGCGTTACGCGCCATGAAGACCTTTTCGATGCCCATGGTCACCGGGCCGTAAGTCTGGATAACTTCGCGCACACCGCGATAGACGATTTGCAGGCGTTCATGCAGCTCGCCGGAACCAGTGCGAATGCAGCCCGACGCCACGTACTCGCAACCCCGCCCGGTATCACGCACCACGCCATAACCGGTAATGCGCGAACCGGGGTCGATACCAAGAATTAAAGTCATAACGCCTGCAGCTTCAAAAATGATGCCCGCCGGCAAACACTTGCACGGCGTAAAGGCAGAAGCCGGACGTGCGTGGCGGTGAAATCATCACGGCCTGCACTTCCGGCTTCAAGAGTATTGCAGATCAATCAACCAAGCTGCGCGGCCACCGACTCAGGAATGTCCGCATTGGAGTAAACGTTCTGCACATCATCCAGGTCTTCAAGCATGTCGATCAGCTTGAGAACCTTCTCGGCGCCTTCCAGATCGAGCTCGGCACTGGTGGTCGGCAGCATCACGATTTCCGCGTCATCACCCTTGAAACCGGCTGCTTCCAGGGCGTTTCGCACCGAGTAGAAACCCGCGAACGAGGTGAACACGTCGATGGACCCGTCTTCGTGGGTCACCACGTCATCGGCATCGGCTTCCATCGCCGCTTCCATCAGCGCGTCTTCATCGACGCCCGGCGCGAAGGAAATCTGCCCCTTGCGCTCAAACAGATAAGCCACCGAACCGTCCGTCCCGAGGTTACCGCCGCACTTGCTGAATGCATGGCGAACAGCGGCTGCGGTGCGATTGCGGTTGTCGGTCATGCACTCGACCATCACCGCGACACCACCCGGGCCGTAACCTTCGTAGCTCAGTTCGACCATGTCGTCGGTGTCGGCAGCACCGGCACCGCGGGCGACCGCGCGATCAATGATGTCGCGGCTCATGTTCGCGCCAAGGGCCTTGTCCAGCGCCAGACGCAAACGCGGGTTGGAACCCGGATCACTACCGCCCTGACGGGCAGCAACGGTCAGTTCACGAATCCACTTGGTGAAAATCTTGCCCTTCTTGGCATCCTGACGTTCTTTGCGGTGCTTGATGTTCGCCCACTTGGAATGACCCGCCATATCTCGCTCCGAATTTTCTTTGAAACATTGCCCGCCGCGCCATGACACGCCAGCCGACAAATAAAAATCTTGGCCTGTCTATAAAGAAAGGGCGCATCCGAAGAGGCGCCCTTCTGGCCAGCCTTACTCTGCTTTAGGCGTTTCGCGCAGACGAATGTGCAGTTCGCGCAATGCCTTGGCATCTACAACACCCGGTGCCTGAGTCATGACGCAAGCGGCACTCTGGGTTTTCGGGAAGGCGATCACTTCACGGATTGACTGGGCGCCGGTCATCAGCATCACCAGACGGTCCAGACCGAAGGCCAGGCCACCGTGCGGCGGTGCGCCGTATTTCAGGGCGTCGAGCAGGAAGCCGAACTTCTCTTCCTGTTCCGCTTCGCTGATACCCAGCAGACGGAATACCGACTGTTGCATTTCCTTGCGGTGGATACGGATCGAACCGCCACCCAGCTCGGTGCCGTTCAGCACCATGTCGTAGGCACGGGACAGAGCGGTCGCCGGGTTGGCTTCCAGTTCTTCCGGGGTGCACTTCGGCGCGGTGAACGGGTGGTGCAAGGCGGTGAAGCTGCCGTCGTCGTTCTCTTCGAACATCGGGAAGTCGACAACCCACATCGGCGCCCACTCGCAGGTCAGCAGGTTCAGATCGTTACCGACCTTGATCCGCAGCGCGCCCAGGGCTTCGCTGACAATCTTGGCTTTGTCGGCACCGAAGAACACGATGTCGCCATCGACTGCACCGACGCGATCGAGGATCGTGTTCAGCGCTGCTTCAGGGATATTTTTGACAATAGGCGATTGCAGCCCCTCGACGCCCTTCGCGCGCTCGTTGACCTTGATGTACGCCAGGCCTTTGGCACCGTAGATGCCGACGAACTTGGTGTAGTCGTCGATCTGCTTGCGCGGCATGCTCGCCCCGCCAGGAACGCGCAAGGCGGCAATGCGGCATTTCGGGTCGTTGGCCGGGCCGCTGAACACCTTGAAGTCAACTTCTTTCAGTTGGTCGGCAACGTCCACCAGTTCCAGCGGGTTACGCAGGTCTGGCTTGTCGGAGCCGTAACGGCGCATGGCTTCTTCGAAGGTCATGTGCGGGAATTCACCGAATTCCAGATCCAGCACTTCCTTGAACAGGTTGCGGATCATGCCTTCGGTGAGGCCAATGATGTCTTTTTCGTCGAGGAAGCTGGTTTCGATGTCGATCTGAGTGAATTCAGGTTGACGGTCGGCACGCAGGTCTTCGTCGCGGAAGCACTTGGCGATCTGGTAGTAGCGATCGAAGCCGGCAACCATCAGCAGTTGCTTGAACAGCTGCGGCGATTGCGGCAAGGCGAAGAAGGAACCGGCGTGGGTACGGCTCGGCACCAGGTAATCGCGAGCACCTTCCGGGGTGGCGCGGGTCAGAATCGGCGTCTCGACGTCGAGGAAGCCGTTCTCGTCCAGGTAACGACGGATGCTGGTGGTCATGCGCGAACGCAGACGCAGCTTCTCGAGCATTTCCGGACGACGCAGGTCGATGAAGCGATAACGCAGGCGGGTTTCTTCGCCGACGTCGGAGAACTCGTTGAGCGGGAACGGCGGGGTTTCCGCTTCGTTCAATACTTCCAGCTCGTAGCCCAGCACTTCGATCATGCCCGACGCCATGTTGGCGTTGCCGGCACCGGCCGGACGCAGGCGTACCTTGCCGGTCACCTTGACCACGTACTCGCTGCGCACGCGGTCGGCGGCGGCGAAGGTTTCAGCGCGGTCCGGGTCGAACACCACCTGGGCCAGACCATCACGATCACGGATATCGAGGAAAATCACCCCACCGTGGTCACGGCGACGGTGGACCCATCCGCAAAGGGTAATTTCCTGGCCTTCCAGGCTTTCGTTCAGTTGGCCGCAATAATGGCTGCGCATCATGGTAGTGGTTTCACTTCTCGTAATTCGAAATTCGGTTGGAGACCCTGCAACAGCCCCGCCCTTAAGAAAGGCGCCAGATGATGCAAGAGCTCGCACGTGTCGTTCAACTCAGGTCCAAGACCCTAGTCAGCTTTGTCGCCGCCGGCCAGATTCTTCTTGGAACCGGTCTTGAAATCGGTTTCGTACCAGCCGGTGCCGCTGAGGCGGAAGCCCGGCATGGACAGCATCTTCTTAAGCTCTGGCGCCTGGCAGGCAGGGCAGTCGACCAGCGGTGCTGCGCTGATCTTTTGAATGGCTTCCAACTGATGACCACAGGAAGCACATTGATAGTCGTACATCGGCATGGGGGTTGTCTCGGCGATCAGATTGCTACCGCACACGCTGGGTTTTGCGGCAAAGAGCGGGATTATATCCATTAAATGCAGCCTGTGCAGCCGTAAGACTGCATAGACCGACACTCTGCCCATTCCACCGCGGTTGGGCTAAGGCATGGCGACGCAGCCGCCTTCCTTCAGGCTATGCACAACGCACACAACCCGCACCAGCCCGGTGAAGTTCTTGACCCCGCCGTGACGCAAATGCACCTCGCGGTCCACATGGGACAACAGCGCACTGACCGTACAGCAGTTGACCTTGGCCATGTCACCCAAAATATCCCAGTAGACCTGTTCAAGCCGCAAACAGGTTGCAAAGCCATTCAGCCGCACTGACCGGGATAAAGGCTGGGCCAGGCCCATATCAAATTCGCTGACAAATGGATCAATCCTTACATCCTTAATTGGACCGCCCATCCCCTCGCTTCGCCTGCCTTCGTAAACCATATCGTTGACACTCCTTTGTCATCCTTGCTTTTTTATAAGAGCAACAAGCTGTTTCTCTATAAAAACGCAGGCACAAAGTTATATCCAGATGACTTTATGACCATCAACGTAGGATAAGCCAACAAGTGAAGGGCGATCATGGAGACCGTCCTACTCCAGACAATTTCCTACACACTTGGGTGCAATATCATTCAACGGAAAGACATTTAAAGTTACGAGAAGACAGGGCGCGAACAACACCTCATGGACGCCATCCGCGCACCAACATAGTCACTGGTCCAGCAAGGAGCGCAGCATCCACGCGGTTTTCTCGTGGACTTGCATACGCTGGGTCAGGAGGTCAGCCGTTGGCTCGTCACTGACTTTGTCGAGCAGTGGGAATATCCCGCGTGCAGTACGTGTAACCGCCTCCTGACCTTCGACCAGTTGCTTGATCATGTCTTCGGCACTGGGCACACCCACCTCCTCCTTGATAGAAGAAAGGCGCGCATAAATAGAATAGGCACCCGGGGCGGGAAACCCGAGAGCGCGAATTCGCTCGGCAATCGAATCGACGGCCAGGGCCAACTCGTTATATTGCTCCTCAAACATCAAGTGCAGGGTCCGAAACATCGGACCGGTGACATTCCAGTGGAAGTTATGGGTTTTCAAATAAAGTACATAAGTGTCCGACAGCAGACGCGAAAGTCCGTCGACGATGGACTTGCGATCCTCTTCACTGATTCCAATATCGATTGCCATGCGTTTCCCCTAAAGGTGATGAAATTCATCCAACAGGTGCAGGACCACTCTAGCAAGCCTGCCATCACCTCGCAGCCCCGGATTATCCGGTTGCCTGCGACAAATCGACCCTCAGCGCACCGCTGGACTGCCTGATTTGAGTAGCCGCAGGCTTTGCTGTTAAATAGGCAGTGTGTCGCTACCGCCTATTTTCCGGGGGCTGCGCATAGGCTGGTACCGGGTACGTGTCCAACGCCTCTTATTGTTCTGAAGCGAACCGTGCTCAATCAGCTCTTCCTTGTGATCCGTCTTAACGTGAGTTACTCAAAATGTTGAAAATTGTCCACCTGCTAATGGGCGCAGCAGCCTTGCTGTTGTCCTTCATCCCTAGCCTGCGATCCGAAGCTGTTCCTTACCTGCAACAACCCGATGCGCTGTACCTGGCCTTTTTCGGCCTGCTCAACCTCACCCTCGCTCCTGTTATCCCCTACTGGAACAAAGGCCCGCGTCATCAACTGCAAAACCTGGTCAGCGCCCTGCTGGTTCTGACCGTCGTCTTGCAAACCCTGACGCTGATCGCGCCGATGCCTGTCATTGCCGGTCAACCTGCCGTTCTGTTCAGCCTCGTTGCTGCGCTGATTGCCGTCCTTCTGCACCTGGCCATCAGCTTCTACAAATCTTCACCGGCCGCCGCCTCGCCAAGCTATGACATGAGCAACCGCGATACCGGTACCGTCAAGTGGTTCAACACGTCCAAAGGCTTCGGCTTTATTTCCCGTGATTCCGGCGACGATATTTTCGTGCATTTCCGGGCCATTCGTGGCGAAGGTCATCGCGTCCTGGTCGAAGGCCAGCGCGTGGAGTTCTCCGTCATGAATCGTGACAAAGGCCTGCAAGCCGAAGATGTGATCGCCGCTCTGCCGCGTCGCTGATTCAAGGCTAAAAAAAACCGCGAACAGCCTGGCTGTTCGCGGTTTTTTATTGCCGCTTTTTTTGTAATTCAGCTTAATAATGCGGCGGTGGCGCCTCTTCTTCAAAGGTCTCGAACTGGCCGGCCATTTCCTCTTGCCGCTTGAGCAATGCCGCCATTTGCAACTGCAGACGTTCAACTGCACGCTGCTGCGTCGCTAGCACATCACTCAATGCCTGGATGGTGTCATCCTGAAACGCCAACTGACTCTCCAGATCGGTAACGCGATCTTCCAGGCTCATGATTCAACCCTCCAGAAACGTAAAACCATCGGTCAACACCAGGCGCAACCGTTCGCGAATCGCCGCGATCTGCTCTGCGCTATAAGGCTTGGTTGGGTGTTTACCCCAGACCGGAGCCGGCCAGGCGGCGTCATCACGCTTGCGCACAATCACATGCATGTGCAACTGACTGACGACGTTACCCAGGGCCGCGACATTCAACTTGTCCGCGTCGAACGAGTCCTTAAGCATTTCCGCCAGTGCAGTCGTTTCCTGCCACAGCTGCTGTTGATCTGCGACACCCAACTGAAATATCTCACTGATATCCTCGCGACGTGGCACCAGAATGAACCAGGGGTAGTTCGAATCATTGGACAGCAGCAACCGGCAGAGTGGGAAATCCCCGATCGGTAACGTGTCTTGTTGAAGTCGTGGATCTAAAGCGAACACTGCGCGCACTCCCGCCTGGTCATCATTTTTCAGCTTAGCGCCCATCCCGAGAGACGGCGCACCAAGCGACAGGACGGCAGCATACCTGCGAACGCCGCAGGCTTCACGACGAACCCTTGTCGAAGCCGCCCCAGGACCTACAAACGTCCAGACTCGCGCCCCGACATGAGTCGTTTTCGACCAGGACGCACCATTACAGAACCAGCAGCCACGCAAAAAACGCCGAAATGACTGATAAACAATGAAGCGTTCGTGTTTGGCAAACGGGCGCACTGTATGAATTCAGTACAGCGATAAAAATTTTTTGCACCAAAACCGCACAGTGCGTCTACGCTGAGTCGGTCAGGCATCCGCCATTTACTCACTGGTGGGGTGAACCGGTAACGTTTTTGGTTGTCATGCAGTCGGCCACAAGGGTGCAACACGATGCAAACCATGGCGTCAAGCCCGAACAAAACGTGCTTGAACACCCCGGTTTTATGAGGTTTTTACAGCGACAGGCAGGCTTTCAGAAAAAAAACCAACAGGATTCTGATTTGTGCACGCTTGTTGCATTCACACCCACATCGCCTCTAAAGCGTCCGCTGGAAGTGGACACCTTAAGGCAAATAAAAACAGTGGCAGGGTTGCCCGATGGAGATTCAAGCGTTTCACCAGGGACTCTTTTTACCGATGCTCAGGCCCTGGAAAACAACGCTAAAAGTTGTCAGTCCGCTTGCGTCGGGGCTGTAAATTTGCGACATCTACCAAGCCGTTTGCGACAGGGTCGTAAAGAAGCTGAAAGGTTAGGTACGCAAGTATCGCCAACATGGTCGGCGTGATATAAGTTTGCGCCGACACAAAAAGAAAGAGCCGCCCAGATAATAAATCAGGTGGGACGGCAGTACTCTTCTAAAACCAAAGGAGCAAATCACGATGCGCGTGATGAAGTGGAGCATGATCGCACTGGCCGTTGCAGCAGCAGCCAGTACTCAATTGGCTACGGCCGCACCTTTCGTAAGTGACCAGTCTGAAGCCAAGGGTTTTGTTGACGACGCCAAGTTGAACTTGCTGGTTCGCAACTACTACTTCAACCGTGATAACAAAGACGGCGGCCGCGACCAGAAAGACTGGACCCAAGGTATTTGGGGCAATTTCAGCTCCGGTTACACCCAAGGCCTGATCGGCGTTGGCGTTGATGCATTCGGTTACCTGGCCATCAAACTGGATGGCGGCGATGGCACTTCCGGTTCGGGTAACATGAGCCGTAGCGACACCGTCAACGCCAATGGTGGCCGCGACGTCAACGACAGCCAGGGTAAAGCCGGCGCAGCCGTTAAATTCCGCGTCTCCAAAACCGAGCTGAAATTCGGTGACATGCAGCCAAGCACTGCTCCAGTGTTTGCTGTTGGCGGTTCCCGTATCCTTCCTCAAACTGCCAGCGGTTTCCAACTGCAGAGCAGCGAAGTCAAAGACCTTGACCTCGAAGCCGGTCACTTCTACTCGGGTACCAGCCAAGACAAAAACGCCCGTGACGGCGGCCTGTTTTCCACTTACTCTGGCATTGAAGCCAACAGCATCGACTACTTCGGTGGCAAATACGGCATCAACGACAACCTGAGCGTGTCGCTGTACGGTGCCAAGCTGGAAGATATCTGGAACCAGTACTACGCCAACGTCAACCTCACCACCCCGATCAGTGGTGACACGTCGCTGAACACCGACTTCAACATCTACCGCACCACCGATACCGGTGACGCGAAAGTCGGCGACATCAGCAACACTGCCTTCTCGCTGGCAACTGCTCTCACGTTCCTGAAAGCACACACCATCACCCTGGCCTTCCAGAAGGTTAATGGCGATACCCCGTTCGACTACATCGGTATCGGCAAGAACAACCGTGGCGGCGACTCGATCTTCCTCGCCAACTCCATCCAGTACTCTGACTTCAACGCCCCTGGCGAGAAGTCTGCCCAGATCCGTTACGACATCAAAATGGCTGAGTACGGCGTTCCTGGCCTGAGCTTCATGACCCGTTACGTTAAAGGTTGGGACATCGATGGCACCGGTCTGGCTGCCAACAGCCAATACCGTACCAGCACCGGCGCTCCACTGTACGGTTCCGATGGCAAGCACAACGAAACCAACTTTGAAGCCAAGTACGTTGTTCAGTCTGGCCCGGCAAAAGATCTGTCCTTCCGTATCCGTCAGGCTTGGCACTTCGCTAACTCCGACGAAGGCGAAGGCGACGTGAAAGAGTTCCGTTTCATCGTCGACTACCCGCTGTCGGTTTTGTAATCGCATCCAGTTAGTTTGCGGTAACAAACAAAAAGGCCCATCTTCGGATGGGCCTTTTTTTGTTGCCTGTTTGTTGCTTACTGCACTGCAGATTCCTGAACCACTCGAATCACCCGCTGTGGAAACGGGATATCGATACCAGCCGTTTTCAAACGATCACGGGACTGTTCGTTGAACATGAACATCACATCCCAGTAATCCGCTGTCTTGACCCACACCCGCAGAGAAACAGTAATCGAACTGTCGCCCAGAGTAGAAATCACTGCCTGAGGTGCCGGGTCAGCCAAAACACGCTCATCGTTGGCCAGGTCCAGCAATACATGACGGGCCTTCTGCAGGTCCGCCTCGTAATCAACGCCCACATCAAACACAACTTTGCGCGTCGGTTGACGGTTAGTGTTGGTGATGATGCCGTTCGACAGGTTGCCGTTAGGTACGATGATGGTTTTGTTATCGCCGGTACGCAGCACAGTGTGGAAGATCTGAATGCTGTCGACAGTGCCGGCAACACCTTGGGCTTCGATCCAGTCACCGATGCGGAACGGGCGGAACAACAGAATCAGCACGCCACCAGCGAAGTTCGCCAGGCTGCCCTGCAAGGCCAAACCGATGGCTAGGCCTGCCGCACCGATCGCCGCAACAAACGACGTGGTTTCAACACCAATCATCGAGGCTACGCTGACAATCAGCAGAACCTTGAGAATAATGTTCGCCAGGCTACTGATGAACCCTTGCAGCGCCAGGTCGGCGTTACGCAGCGCCAGCAGGCCGCCGAGCTTTTGTGTCACTTTATTGATCAGCCACCAGCCAATGGCCAGGGTGAGGATCGCCAGCAGCACGCGGCTGCCGTACTCCATGATCATCGGAATCCAGGCTTGAGACGCCTTGACCAGGTTATCTACTTCAGCATTCAAATCCATCTACTTTCTCCTGATTTCCGGCCATACGGCACGCGAAACAAGTAAGGGGCAAAAAATGCCGCCGGGTTACACACATTCCGGGTGGGAGCGAGCCTGCTCGCGAAAGCGATGTGTCATTCAACATTAATGGTGACTGACACACCGCTTTCGCGAGCAGGCTCGCTCCCATAGGGTTCCCGCCTGAAAGGTCAGTCGCGGAAGTTGTTGAACTGCAGCGGCAAATCGAAAGTCTTGGCGCGCAGTGCCGCAATAGCTTCCTGCAAGTCGTCACGCTTCTTGCCGGTAATGCGCACCTGCTCGCCCTGAATGGCAGCCTGAACCTTGAGCTTGGCGTCTTTGACATGAGCGACGATTTTCTTCGCCATCTCTTTGTCGATACCTTCCTTGAGGACCGCTTCCTGCTTCATCAGTTTGCCCGACGCATAGGCATCCTTGACTTCAAGGCACTGCACGTCGATTTTGCGCTTGACCAAGGCCAGCTTGAGGATCTCAATCATCGCTTCGAGCTGGAAATCGGCTTCAGCGGTCAGGTTGACGGTCAGGTCCTTTTCCTTGAACTCGAAGCTGCCTTTGCCTTTCAGGTCATAACGACGATCGAGTTCCTTGACGGCGTTCTCGACCGCGTTGGTGACTTCGTGTTTGTCCAGTTCGGATACCACGTCGAACGACGGCATGTAATCTCTCCAATAAAAGGGCATGCTCGATCACGATGGAGCACGCCTGGCTTGCGGTTAAAATCCGCGCTGATTATAACGGGTCTTTCCCATCATTCACTGCGAGCCTCCCATGCGCGCGACAAACAGAGCAAAAAGCTGATGTCCACCACCTGGCATGTTCTGGGCGCCGGCAGCCTCGGCACCTTATGGGCCACTCGTCTGACGCGGGCAAATGTGCCGGTCAAACTGATCGTACGGGACGCGGCACGCTTACAGGCGTATGAGGCAGCGGGTGGGCTGACACTGGTCGAACACGGTAAAGCGCAGCGCTATCCGGTGCCCGCCGAGACGCCCGACAGCCGTGAACCGATCAACCGCCTGCTGGTGGCCTGCAAAGCCTACGATGCTGAAAAGGCCGTGGCCCAACTGGCGCCGCGCCTGGCCCCCGACGCTGAGCTGATTCTGTTGCAGAACGGTCTTGGCAGCCAGGACGCGGTCGCTGCACAGGTGCCGCAGGCACGCTGCATTAGCGCGTCGAGCACCGAAGGCGCCTTTCGCGATGGCGACTGGCGCGTGGTGTTCGCTGGCCACGGTTACACCTGGCTGGGGGATGCCGGGCATCCCGTGGCGCCGATCTGGCTGGATGACGTGAGCGCCGCCGGTATTCCCCACGAGTGGAGCACCGACATTCTGACAAGGCTGTGGCGAAAACTGGCACTCAACTGTGCGATCAATCCGCTGACCGTGCTGCATGATTGCCGTAATGGCGGTTTACAGGAACATCACTGCGAAGTCGCCACCCTCTGCGTCGAACTGACCGAGTTGCTTGAGCGGTGCGGTCAGCCAGCAGCGGCCGAGGACCTTCAACAGGAAGTCGAACGGGTGATTCACGCGACCGCCGCCAATTATTCTTCGATGTATCAGGACGTCGCGAACCAGCGCCGGACCGAGATCAGCTATCTATTGGGTCATGCCTGCAAAGTCGCCGCGAGGCATCAGTTGAACCTGCCGCACCTCAATCAACTTGAGCAAAGGTTGATCACCCATCTGCACAGCCTTGGATTGCCCAGCGACTGAGCAGCGGCTACGCTGGCCACTTGTTCCTATTCAGCGATGAACCTGATGCCATTGCGCCAGCGCCTTGAAAACCTCCCGGTCGGCCAGAAGTTGCTGGCCGCCCTGCTGGTGCTGTTGACCACCGTCCTGCTGGTCGCCAACCTGACCTTTATCAGCGCCGCGTACTACATCTCCCAGGAAAGCATGGCACCTCAGGCCTTGCAGACCATCGGCCGCCTGGTGTCCAACCCCAGCCTGGTGTCCGAAGCCTTGCAGTCACCGCAAAGCGCCGAACGCCTGCTCAATGAACTCAACAGCTATTCACCGCTGCGCGCAGCAGCCCTTTATGACGGCAAGGGTGAGCGTCTGGCGCAGTTGCAGCATGGTGACAAGCTGAGCCTGCCAGCGCGTTACCGGCACATTGAATCCTGGCAGGCCACCGAGTTTCGCAGCAATCAAATCATTACCCTGCCCCGCCCCGGCACCGCGCCCGGCCACCTGTTACTGGTCGCCAGCAGCGAACTGCCGGTGGCGTTCTATACCGGCACCCTGACCGCCAGCCTCGGGATTCTGATCTTCAGCGTGCTGCTATGGCTGGTGATTGCCCGGCAGATCAAACGCCTGATTACCCGGCCGATCCATCAACTCGAAGAGTTATCCCGGCAAGTGACCCGCGAAGAGAACTACGCCCTGCGCGCCTCCCGTGGCAACCACGACGAAATCGGTAGTCTCGCTGAGGCGTTCAACACCATGCTCTCGCGGATCGAGGCCCGTGAGCAGCAACTCAAGCGGGCCCGGGACGATTCCCAAGCCGCTTATGACCAGGCCCAAGGCCTGGCCGAAGAAACCCGCCATACCAATCGCAAACTGGAACTCGAAGTCCAGGTGCGGAGCAAGATCGAGAAGAAACTCACCGGTTTCCAGAACTACCTCAACAGCATCATCGACTCCATGCCGTCGGCGCTGATCGCCCTCGACGAGCAGCTCTACGTGACCCAGTGGAATCAGGAGGCCAGCGCCCTGTCTGGCACGCGCCTCGACGAAGCGCTGAACCAGCCGATTTTTCTCGCGTTCGAACCGCTCAAGCCGTTCTTGCCGCAGCTCAAGCAAACCGTCGAGCAACACACGGTGGCCAAGATTGAACGAGTGACGTGGCTCAAGGACGAAGAACCCAAGCACTACGCCCTGACCTTTTACCCGCTGATGGGCGGTGCCGGGCGTGGCGTAGTGATCCGGATCGATGACATCACCCAGCGCCTGTCGCTGGAGGAAATGATGGTGCAGTCGGAAAAAATGCTCTCGGTCGGTGGCCTCGCCGCGGGTATGGCCCACGAGATCAACAACCCGTTAGGCGCGATCCTGCACAACGTGCAGAACATCCGCCGACGCCTGTCACCCGATCTCCCGAAGAACCTCGAACAGGCCGAGCAGAACGGTATCGCGCTTTCGACGGTCAACCAGTACTTGCAAGCGCGCGAAGTGCCGCAGTTGCTCGATGGCATCCAACAGGCTGGCGCCCGGGCAGCGAAGATCGTTACTCACATGCTCAGCTTCAGCCGCCGCAGTACTCGGCAAATGGCTCCGTGCGACCTGCCGGCGCTGATCGATCAGGCGGTGGAAATCGCCGGTAACGACTTCGACCTGGCGATTGGTTTTGACTTCAAAGGGCAGGCGATCATTCGCCAGTTCGATCCAGCGTTGGGCCCGGTTCCTGGGACCGCGAACGAACTGGAGCAAGTGCTGCTCAATCTGCTGAAAAACGCCGCTCAGGCGATTCACCAACGTGAGGACGACCGCGAGCCGGGGCGGATCATTCTGCGTACCAAACTGAATCCGCCCTGGGCGGAAATCCAGGTTGAGGACAACGGCATCGGCATGAGCGAAAGCGTGCGCAAACGCACCTTCGAGCCGTTCTTCACCACCAAGGAAATCGGTCAGGGCACCGGCCTTGGCCTGTCGGTCTCGTATTTCATCATTACCAACAACCACAAGGGTCAGATGGAAGTGCAATCGACCCTGGGCCAAGGCACGTGTTTCACGTTGCGCCTGCCCTTGGCGGGCACACCGCTCGTCTCTCAAGAACTCAATCAGCTATCGAGGTAACCATGGGCTTTCGCTTGTCGAAGATTTACACCCGCACCGGCGACAAGGGCGAAACCGGACTGGGCGACGGCCGCCGCGTGCCCAAGGACCATCCGCGCATCGAAGCCATTGGTGAGGTCGATACGCTGAACAGCCAGGTGGGTGTGCTATTGGCCGGGTTGGCGGCGGAAAGTGGCGAGTATCCGGGATTGAACGAAGTGATCGAGGTATTGGCGCCCTGCCAGCATCGGTTGTTTGATCTGGGCGGCGAGTTGGCGATGCCGGTGTATCAGGCGCTGAACACGGCAGAAATCGAACGCCTGGAAGCTGCGATTGACGTGTGGAATGAAGAGCTGGGGCCGTTGGAGAATTTCATCTTGCCGGGTGGTTCGGCGTTAATTGCCCAGACCCATGTCTGCCGATGCCTGGCGCGCAGTGCGGAGCGGCGGTGTCAGCATTTGAATGCAGTCGAACCGTTGGCCGGGGTTGGCCTGGCGTACATCAATCGGCTGTCGGATTTGTTGTTCGTGGTGGCGCGGTTGATTGCCAAGCGCCAGGGGATTGCCGAGATTTTGTGGCAGCCGGCGGCGAAGCCAGAGGTTTAGTCGGCGCATCCGAGGACGCCTTCGCGGGCAAGTCGGATCGCCGCACCGCTCGCTCCTACAATGGAACGCGTTTTTTCTGTAGGAGCGAGGCTTGCCCGCGAAGAGGCCGGTTGCTACACCAAAGAATCCGGCCAAAACGCGCGAATACCCGCCACACCCTGCGCACCCGCTTCCCAGGCTTTCTGCAGTTCCGCCGGGCCAACACCACCGAGCAAGAACACCGGTTTGCTGAAACCTTCGATCAATGCCGAGGCCTGCTCCCAACCCAACGGCTGAGCATCCGGATGCGTCTGGGTCGGCTGCACCGGCGACAGGGTCACAAAATCCACCCCCATCTGCTCGGCCAACGCCAGCTCTTCAGCGTTGTGGCAGGACGCCGCCAACCAGCGCGACGCCGGTAACGGGCGGCCAGCCGCCGCGTACTTGCGCAGTTGCGCGGAGGTGATGTGCCAACCGGCGGACGGGAAATCTCCCAGCCACTCGAACGGCCCCTTGATCATCAACTGCGCCTTGCCGGCACACAGCCCCGCCGCGTCCACCGCCAGATCCCGGTACTTCGGGTCGTAGCCGTTGGGTGCCCGCAGCTGGATCAGCTTGATGCCGCCAGCAATGGCTTTTTGAATACCGCGCAGCAAGGCCGGGGTTTCCAGGTCTTCGGGTGTGATCAGGTATTCGGCAGGCAAACGTGCAGCAGCGACGATCGGCTGGTTGGCCGCCGGGAAATCGTAATTCAACAGATCGCGAGGCGCGACCCATTCCAAAGGCTGGCCTTCGGCGCCGTGAGGTTCGCCGGTGAAGGCCGAAACCTCCCAAACGTCCAGCAACACCTGTTTGTCCGGGTAGTCGTGCTGAACCTTGATCAGCGGTCGCGCGACATCGACGACAATGCCTAACTCTTCGTGAAGTTCACGGCCAAGAGCCGTTGTCACGGATTCGTCGGCCTCGACCTTGCCACCGGGGAATTCCCACAGGCCGCCCTGGTGCTGGGTGTCGGCACGGCGAGCGATGAGTATCTTGCCACTGCTATCACGGATAACAGCGGCCGCTACGTGGACTCGTTTCACCGCTCTACTTCCTCCAGACCGGCCTTCTGCCAAGCCTTGAAGGCTGGCCATTGGTAGATGGTTTCGACGTAGGCCGCCTCCGCTGCGGGCAGCCTCACCTGATAGGTGCGCAGGCGCACGGCGATCGGTGCGAAGAAGGCATCGGCCAGGGTCGCGCCGCCAAACAGGAACGGACCGGCTTCGGTGGCGGCGGCGCGGCACTCGGCCCACAACGCCAACATGCGCTCAATGTCGGCCTGGACGTCAGCCGGCGTCGGCGACAGCGCAGCATCGTGGCTCAGGTCGAATGGCATGTTGCCGCGCATGGCGAAGAAACCGCTGTGCATCTGCGCGCAGGCCGAACGGGCCTGGGCGCGGGCGGCGGTGTCTTTGGGCCAGAGGCCGGCGTCGGGGAATTGCTCTGCCAGATACTCGGCAATCGCCAGGGAGTCGGCGATGGTGCCGTGTTCAGTTTTCAGCAGCGGGACTTTCGCGGTCGGCGAGTGCTTGAGCAGGCGCTCACGCGTATCCGGCTGGTTCAACTTGATCAGTTCCTCGGTGTAAGGAGCGCCGGCCAGGTCGAGGGCCAACGCGCCGCGTAGGGACCAGGAGGAAATCAGTTTGTCGCCGATGATCAGGTGAAGGCTCATGTTCGGGACCTTTGGATGAAGGAAGCAGGCCAGTCTAGCTAACGACTGACAGATCGCCATCGCGAGCAGGCTCGCTCCCACATTGGATTTGTGTACACCTCAGTCCACTGTGGGAGCGAGCCTGCTCGCGATGGCAGCGACTCGGTCTAACGGGTGATTACGTACGGTACTCAGCGTTGATCTTCACGTATTCGTGGGACAGGTCGGTGGTCCAGATGGTTTCGCTGCAATCGCCGCGCCCCAGTTCGATACGGATCGTGATTTCTTCCTGCTGCATCACGGCCGCGCCCTGGGCTTCGGTGTAGGTCGATGCGCGAGCGCCACGGCTGGCGATGCACACTTCACCGAGGAACACGTCGATCTTGCTCACGTCCAGATTCGGTACGCCGGCACGGCCGACGGCGGCCAGAATGCGGCCCCAGTTCGGGTCGGAGGCAAACAGTGCGGTTTTGATCAGCGGCGAGTGAGCCACGGTGTAACCGACGTCCAGGCATTCCTGGTGATTGCCGCCGCCGTTGACTTCAACGGTCACAAACTTGGTCGCGCCTTCGCCGTCCCGAACGATGGCCTGGGCTACGTCCATGCAGACGTCGAACACGGCCTGTTTCAGCTTGGCGAACAAATCACCGCTGGCTTCAGTGATTTCCGGCAGTGCCGCCTGACCGGTGGCGATCAGCATGCAGCAGTCGTTGGTCGAGGTGTCGCCGTCGATGGTGATGCGGTTGAACGACTTGTTGGCACCGTCCAGCAGCAAGTTCTGCAGCACGTCGCGGGCGACTTTGGCGTCGGTGGCGATGTAGCCAAGCATGGTCGCCATGTTCGGGCGGATCATGCCCGCGCCTTTGCTGATACCGGTAACGGTGATGGTCACGCCGTCATGCTGGAACTGACGGCTGGCGCCTTTGGGCAGGGTATCGGTGGTCATGATGCCGGTGGCGGCAGCTTCCCAGTTGTTGACCGACAGGTCGTCGAGAGCAGCTTGCAACGCGCCTTCGATTTTCTCGACCGGCAGCGGCTCGCCGATCACACCGGTGGAGTACGGCAGCACCAGGCTGGCGTCGACGCCGGTCAGCTCAGCCAGTTTGGCGCACGTGCGCTCGGCGGCGGCAAGGCCTGGTTCGCCAGTGCCGGCGTTGGCATTGCCGGTATTGGTCAGCAGATAACGCACCGGACCTTGAACACGCTGCTTGGCGAGGATCACGGGAGCGGCGCAAAAGGCGTTCAGGGTAAACACGCCAGCGACCGTGGAACCTTCGGCACAGCGCATGACCACGACATCCTTGCGCCCCGGGCGCTTGATGCCAGCCGAGGCAATACCGAGTTCAAAACCGGCAACCGGGTGCAACGTTGGCAAAGGACCAAGACCAACAGCCATGAATGCGCTCCTTAATAAATGATGTCAGCACCGCTTTCAGGAAGAACGGTGGTTTAAATGGCAAAACGCCGCGACGGCATAAGCCGGTCGCGGCGCGGGTATTTCAGCGTATGAAACGGGTTTTACTGGATCTGCCCGTGGCAATGCTTGAACTTCTTGCCCGAACCGCAATAGCAAAGCTCGTTACGGCCCAGCTTCTGTTCATTGCGTACCGGAGCGGTGGCAAGGGCCACATCGACCTCTTCACCCAGCAGTTCTTGCTCAAGACCCGGTGCTTCGTCGTGCTGGAACTGCATGCGCGCCGCCAGTGCTTCGGCTTCCTGACGCAGGCGTTGTTCTTCTTCGATCGGATCTTCGCGGCGAACCTGAACGTGGGACAGCACACGGATCGAGTCGCGCTTGATCGAATCCAGCAGCTCGGAGAACAGCGTGAAGGACTCGCGCTTGTACTCTTGCTTCGGGTTCTTCTGTGCATAACCACGCAAGTGGATGCCGTGACGCAGGTGATCCATGGTCGACAGGTGGTCTTTCCACAGGTCGTCGAGCACACGCAGAACGATTTGCTTCTCGAAGGTGCGCAGCGCTTCGGCGCTCGCCTGCTCTTCTTTCTCGTTGTACGCGGCTAGCAGCTCGGCCATGAGCTTCTCGCGCAGGGTTTCTTCGTACAGGTGGTCGTCTTCGTCGAGCCATTGCTGGATCGGCAACGCCACACCGAAGTCGCTCTGCAACGCCGCTTCCAGACCGGCCACGTCCCACTGCTCAGGCAGCGATTGCGGTGGAATGTGCGCGCTGACCGTGGCGTTGAGCACGTCCTGACGGAAGTCGGCGATGGTTTCGCCGATGTTGTCGGCGGCCAACAAACTGTTACGCATGTGATAGATCACTTTACGTTGTTCGTTGTTGACGTCGTCGAACTCGAGCAGTTGCTTACGAATGTCGAAGTTGCGGCCTTCAACCTTGCGCTGCGCCTTCTCGATGGCGTTGGTCACCATGCGGTGCTCGATCGCCTCACCAGGCTGCATGCCTAGGGCCTTCATGAAGTTCTTCACCCGATCAGAGGCGAAGATGCGCATCAGGCTGTCTTCCAGCGACAGGTAGAAACGGCTGGAACCGGCGTCACCCTGACGACCGGCACGACCACGCAGCTGGTTGTCGATACGGCGCGATTCGTGACGCTCGGACGCAATCACCTGCAAACCGCCCGACTCGAGCACTTGCTGGTGACGTTTCTGCCAGTCGGCCTTGATCTGGGCAATCTGCTCAGGGGTCGGGTCTTCCAGGGTTGCCACTTCCACTTCCCAGTTACCGCCCAACAGGATGTCGGTACCACGACCGGCCATGTTGGTGGCGATGGTCAGTGCGCCTGGGCGACCGGCCTGGGCAATGATCTCGGCTTCTTTTTCGTGGAACTTGGCGTTCAGGACCTTGTGTTCGATGCCTTCCTTCTCGAGAAGATTGGACATGTGCTCGGACGTTTCGATGGTTGCAGTACCCACCAGCACAGGACGGCCCTGGGTCATGCATTCCTTGATGTCGTTGATGATCGCCGCGTATTTCTCTTCGGCGGTCAGGAACACCAGGTCGTTGTAGTCTTTACGCGCCAGCGGTTTGTTCGGCGGGATAACCATCACCGCCAGACCGTAGATCTGGTGGAATTCGAACGCTTCGGTGTCAGCGGTACCGGTCATGCCGGACAGCTTGTTGTACAGACGGAAGTAGTTCTGGAACGTGGTCGAGGCCAGGGTCTGGCTTTCAGCCTGAATGTTCAGGTTTTCCTTGGCTTCGATAGCCTGGTGCAGGCCTTCGGACAGACGGCGACCCGGCATGGTACGACCGGTGTGTTCGTCTACCAGAACGACCTGGCCATCCTGCACGATGTATTCGATGTTGCGATTGAACAGCTTGTGCGCACGCAGACCAGCATAAACGTGGGTCAGCAGACCGAGGTTGTGCGCCGAATACAGGCTCTCGCCTTCAGCCAGCAGGCCAACGCGGGTCAGCATGTCTTCGATGAACTGGTGACCGGCTTCGTTGAGCTCGACCTGACGGGTCTTCTCGTCGACGGTGTAATGGCCAGCCTTGGTGACTTCGCCTTCAACTTCTTCGACGTGCAGTTGCAGCTGCGGGATCAGTTTGTTGATCTCGATGTACAGCTTGGAGCTGTCCTCGGCCTGACCGGAAATGATCAGCGGGGTACGGGCTTCGTCGATGAGGATGGAGTCGACTTCGTCGATCACGGCAAAATTGAGTTCGCGCTGGAATTTTTCTTCCATGCTGAACGCCATGTTGTCGCGCAGGTAGTCGAAACCGTATTCGTTGTTGGTACCGTAGGTGATGTCGGCAGCATAGGCCGCACGTTTCTCTTCCGGCGGCTGGAACGGCGTTACCACGCCGACCGTCATTCCGAGGAATTCGTAGAGCGGACGCATCCAGTTGGCGTCACGACGGGCCAGGTAGTCGTTCACCGTCACAACGTGCACGCCCTTGCCGGACAGCGCGTTGAGGTAAACGCCCAGTGTTGCCACCAGGGTCTTGCCTTCACCGGTACGCATTTCCGCGATCATGCCTTCATGCAAGGTCATGCCGCCGATCAGCTGGACATCGAAGTGGCGCATACCCATGACGCGCTTACCGGCTTCGCGGGCGACCGCAAAGGCTTCTGGCAGCAGCTTGTCGAGGGTTTCCCCTTTGGCGATGCGGGCCTTGAACTCATCTGTCTTGGCACGCAATTGATCGTCCGAAAGGGCCACCATTTGCTCTTCGAAGGCATTGACGAGTTGCACCGTCTTGAGCATGCGTTTGACTTCACGCTCGTTCTTGCTTCCAAAAAGTTTCTTTAACAAAGGCGCAAACATATCGGCAGGATCTTCCACACTAAAGGGATGGAGGGCGGCCCCGTGAGTCGCCCGTGCAGCCCTCATGGCCGCATGCGAACGAGCATTCTACCCGGAAACGATGGTGAGGAAAGTGGCGTTATTCCACGATGCTGGCACAGCGCTGTGACGGGGCTCACTTAAAATAAGGGCTTTTTGCTGAACTTCAAGCCATTCACGGCACAAGTTACTTGTTGATTTAATGGGTAAAGCGCTCGCAAAGCAATGGGTCGGGTGCATGGGGTGCTTTCTGCTACCATGGCGTCTCTGTTACTTCAGGTGTCTGATCATGGCATTTCGCCCTCTTACGGCCAGAGCACCCGCCGTTCTGCTTCGCGAAGCCAAACCGCTGAAAGCCATCTTCGGCCACGCTCAACGCCTGGGTCATTTACAACGTCTGCTGGAAAGCCAATTGCAGCCCGCCGCCCGCGAGCATTGCCATGTGGCGTCGTGGCGCGAAGGCAGTTTGTTGCTGATAGTGACCGACGGTCATTGGGCAACCCGCCTGCGCTATCAACAAAAACGTCTGCAACGGCAATTGCAGATGTTCGACGAATTCGCCAGTTTGACGCGGATTCTGTTCAAGGTTCAACCGCCGACCGTTCAGCAAGGGGCGGCTGGCCATACCATCAGCTTGTCGACCGACGCAGGCGCGACCATTCAGGCCACGGCCGATGGGATCAGCGACCCGAATCTGCGGGCGGCGCTGGAGCGCCTTGCGGCGCACGCAAAACCCAAAACCTGACCCTTCTTACCGATCGTTCCCACGCTCTGCGTGGGAATGCCTCATGTGACGCTCTGCGTCACGCTTTGGGACGCGGAGCGTCCCTGGCTGCATTCCCCGCAGAGCGTGGGAACGATCAATGACTCAGCGGCGTTTGCTGCCACCGAGTAGCGAGCCCATTAGACCGCGTACCAACTGTCGGCCCAATTGATTGGCCGCCTGTCGCATCGCTGATTTCAGTGCCTGCCCTGCCGCGGTGCCGAGGAATTCTCCGGCCTTGTCGGTGAAGCTTGGCTCTTCGGCTGCCGGTTTGCCCGGAACAGCGTCAGGCTCTGGCGCCAGACCTTTGCGTCCCATCAGCACTTCATATGCCGACTCACGATCGATCGGTTTGTCATAACTTCCCTGCAACGGCGAACTGGCGATCAATCCCGTACGTTCGGCTTCGCTCAGTGGCCCGATCCGCGATTGCGGCGGCGCAACCAACACCCGTTGAACCATTTCCGGCGTGCCCTTTTCCTGCAAAGTGCCGACCAGCGCCTCGCCGATCCCAAGCTCGGTCAGCACCGACAAGGCATCGAACGCCGGGTTCGGCCGGAAGCCCTCGGCCACCGCTCGCAGGGATTTCTGCTCCTTGGCAGTGAACGCGCGCAAGCCATGCTGAATGCGCAGGCCGAGCTGAGCCAGCACGTCATCCGGCAAGTCGCCCGGCGATTGGGTGACGAAATACACGCCAACGCCTTTCGAGCGAATCAGTCGCACCACCTGCTCAAGGCGATCCTGCAACGCCTTTGGCGTACCCGCGAACAATAAATGCGCTTCATCGAAAAACAGCGCCAGCAGTGGTTTGTCCGAATCGCCGCGCTCTGGCAATTGCTCGAACAGTTCGGCCAGCAGCCACAACAGGAACGTCGCGTAGACCTTCGGCGCTTCGTGCACCAGACGGCTGGCATCGAGCAAGTGAATGCGCCCGCGGCCATCGGCGGTCGGCTGCAGAATGTCTTCGAGTTGCAGCGCCGGCTCGCCGAACAGCGCTTCTGCGCCCTGCTGCTCCAGGGTCGCCAGACGCCGCAACAGTGCCTGACTGGAACCGGTGGTCATCAGCGCGGCGTCGTCACCGAGCAATTCGGGGTTGTCGCGCAGGTGATTGAGCAGTGCCTTCAGATCCTTGAGGTCCAGCAGCAACAGCCCTTCACGATCCGCCACCTTGAAGGCGGCATACAACGCCGACTGCTGACTGTCGGTCAGTTCCAGCAGGCTGCCCAGCAACAACGGCCCCATTTCGCTCAAGGTTGTACGCAATGGATGACCGGACTGACCGTGAATGTCCCACAGGGTCACCGGATACGCTTGAGGCGTGTGGTTCAGCCAGGGCATCCCGGCAATCCGCTCGGCGATCTTGCCTTGAGGATTGCCGGCGGCGCCCAGACCGCACAGGTCACCCTTGATATCGGCGGCAAACACCGCCACGCCGGCATCGCTGAATGCTTCGGCCATCCGTTGCAAGGTGACGGTTTTGCCCGTCCCGGTAGCGCCCGCGACCAAACCATGACGGTTCGCCAGACGCATGGCCTGGGCAATCGGCTGCCCGGCGAGATCGGCACCGATAACGAGTTTCAATGAATCAGGCATTTGGTCACCCATGGTTAATCTTTGATCCTTCACGGCCGATAGAAATAAGCGAGAGACCCAACTGAAAGCAAGGTCCGACATTCCCCATGGAGAGCAGGAATTACCGACTCGCTCCATTGCGCACTCATTTTGCGCGCATTAACAGCAACACGCCCCGAACAATAAGACCTTAGCGGACACCCCGAGCCATGAACAAAAATCTGCGCTTCAGCCATAAAATCCTGCTTGCCGCCGCCCTTATCGTCATTGCAGCCTTCGCCTCGTTCACGCTGTACAACGACTATTTACAGCGCAACGCCATTCGCGAAGACCTGGATAACTACCTCAATGAGATGGGAGACGTCACCGCCAACAACATCCAGACCTGGCTGGCCGGCCGTATCCTGCTGATCGACAACCTCGCACAGAACATCGCCATCAACCCCGAACAGGCCACCGTTTCCAGCCTGCTTGAGCAGAAAGCACTGACGTCGACCTTCATGGCGTCCTACCTGGGCGACGCCACCGGCCACTTCACCATCCGCCCGGATGCGAAGATGCCCGATGGCTTCGACCCACGGGTTCGCCCTTGGTACAAAGGCGCGCAAAGCAGCAGCACCGCAACCCTGACTGAACCCTACATCGACGCGGCCACCGGCCAGACCATCATCTCGATCGCCACCGCCTCGAAAAAGGCCGGGCAAAGCGTCGGTGTGGTGGGCGGCGACCTGAGCCTGCAAACCCTGATCGACACCCTCAGCGCCCGCGACTTCGACGGCATGGGTTATGCCTTTCTGGTGAGCGCCGACGGCAAGATTCTGGTACACCCGGACAAAGCCATGGTGATGAAGTCCCTGAGCGAGGCGTACCCGAAAAATACCCCGCGCATCAGCGGCGACTTCAGTGAAGTCGAGGTCGACGGCAAAACCCGCATCGTCACCTTCACCCCCATCAAAGGCCTGCCATCGGTCAACTGGTACATCGGTCTGTCGGTGGATAAAGACAAAGCCTTCTCGATGCTCAGCGAATTCCGCGCCTCGGCGGTCGTCGCGACGGTCATTGCCGTGGCCATCATCATCGCCCTGTTGGGCATGCTGATCCGTATCCTGATCCAGCCGCTGCACGTCATGACCCGCGCCATGGCCGACATCGCCGACGGTGAAGGCGACCTGACCAAACGCCTGACCATTCAGAACAACGACGAATTCGGTGTCCTCGGCACCGCGTTCAACCGTTTCGTGGAACGCATTCACGGTTCGATCCGCGAAGTGTCGTCGGCCACCGGGCAAGTCAACGAAGTGGCTCTGCGTGTAGTGGCTGCTTCGAACTCATCGATGTTCAACTCCGACCAACAGGCTTCGCGCACCAGCAGCGTGGCCGCGGCGATCAACCAGCTCGGCGCCGCCGCTCAGGAAATCGCCCGTAACGCAGCGCAAGCATCGAGTCAGGCCAGCGATGCCCGCAGCCTCGCCGAAGACGGCCAGCAAGTGGTGGACCGCAGCATTGCCGCGATGAATCAGCTGTCGAGCATGCTCAGCGCCTCGAGCACCAACATTGAATCGCTGAACAGCAAAACCGTGAACATCGGACAAATTCTCGAAGTGATCACCAGCATCTCCCAGCAAACCAACCTACTGGCGCTCAACGCAGCCATCGAAGCGGCGCGTGCCGGTGAGGCCGGACGTGGTTTTGCCGTGGTTGCAGACGAGGTTCGTAACCTGGCGCACCGCACTCAGGAATCGGCGCAACAGGTGCAGACCATGATCGAGGAGCTGCAAGTGGGCGCCCGTGAATCCGTCAGCACCATGAGCGACAGCCAGCGCCACAGTCAGGACAGCGTCGTAATCGCCAACCTGGCCGGCGAGCGTTTGAACAGCGTGACGTTGCGTATTGGCGAGATTGACGGGATGAACCAGTCGGTGGCGACGGCGACTGAGGAACAGACGGCTGTGGTGGAGTCGATCAACGTCGACATTACCGAGATCAACACACTGAATCAGGAAGGTGTGGAAAACCTGCAGTCGACGTTGCGGGCGTGTTCGGACCTTGAGCAGCAGGCTGCGCGGTTGAAACAGTTGGTAGGTAGTTTCCGTATCTAGTGTCTGAATTGGCCCTTTCGCGGCAAGCCTCGCTCCTACAGGTTCACACCAACCCCTGTAGGAGCGAGGCTTGCCCGCGAAGGCGATTGCTCAAACATCACAAACCTCGCTGACACCCCCGCCACAAAACCCCAACCGAACATCTATCCTTCATAAAGGTCAACCAAGGGAGCACAACGGACCCGGAGGGATGTTCATCGTGCATATCGCTGACATAACCATGTTCTACGCCCCTGCCAGCGGTGGCGTGCGCACTTATCTGGATGCAAAACACCGTCGCCTGAGCATCAAGCCGGGCATTCGCCACAGTCTGCTGATCCCTGGGGCTTACTTAAGTGAACAGGATGGCGTTTACACGGTTCCGGCCCCCGCCCTGCCCTTCGGCAAAGGCTATCGCTTTCCCCTCCGTCTCGCGCCCTGGCGCAATGTTCTGCAAGACTTACAGCCCGACCTGATCGAGGTCGGCGATCCCTACCTCACCGCATGGGCGGCCCTCGACGCCCGGCGGCAACTCGATGTCCCGGTCATAGGCTTTTATCACTCGGACCTGCCGCTGCTGGTCAGCAATCGCATGGGCAACTGGGTCACAACCAATGTCGAAGCCTATGTCAGCAAGCTCTATGGCAACTTCGATCGGGTTCTGGCGCCAAGCCAGGTCATGGCCGACAAACTGATCGGGCTGGGGGTGAAGAACGTTTTCGTTCAACCGCTGGGCGTCGACTTGCACACCTTCCATCCCAATGCCCGAGACCCGGGCCTGCGGGCCGAATTGGGCATCGATGAAAACACTCATTTGCTGATCTTCGCCGGGCGCGGTTCCAAGGAAAAAAACCTGCCGGTGCTGCTCGACTGCATGAAACGCCTGGGCCGACGCTATCACCTGTTGCTGGTAGGTTCGTCGATGCCGGCCGCAGTGCCCGACAACGTCACCGTGGTCGGTGAGTTCTGTCCGGCGGCACACGTGGCGCGATTGATGGCCAGCGCCGATGCGCTGCTGCATGCCGGCGATCAGGAAACCTTCGGCCTGGTGATTCTTGAAGCCATGGCCAGTGGCATTCCGGTGGTGGCCGTGGCGGCCGGGGCCTTTCAGGAAATCATCACCGATCAATGCGGCCTGCTCTGCCCGCCGAATAATCCATTGGCGATGGCCAGCGCGGTCCGCGAACTGTTCAGCTCGGGCAGCGTCGTTTTGGGCAAACAGGCCCGCGGCCATGTCGAGCGCCATTACTCTTGGGAGACGGTGGTCAACAGCCTGCTGGGGCATTATCACGCCGTACTCGGCAGCCACTGGCCGCTGACCGCCAATGGTTGAGCCCATGAACCCGCCCAGCCTGTTACTCGTTCTGCACGACGTCGCACCGCAAACCTGGGCCGATTATCAACCCTTTGTCGAAGCCGTCGACGCCCTGGGCGAGGTGCCGATGACCTGGCTGGTCGTGCCGAATTTGCACAAGCACAATGATCTGGAGGAGCATCCGGGATTTCGACGTTTGCTCACCAGCCGTATCGCCCGAGGTGACGAACTGGCATTGCACGGGTACTTTCATTGCGATGAAGAGCCCACTCCCAATACGCCACGAGACTGGTTCATGCGCCGGATTTACACCCACGAAGGCGAGTTTTACAGCCTGTCTCAAGAAGCCGCCCTTGCCCGCCTGCGGGCCGGCATCGAAGTGTTCCACCGTTATCACTGGCCGCTGGAGGGTTTTGTCGCCCCGGCCTGGTTGATGAGCGAAGGGACGCGCCAGGCCTTGCGCCAGTTACCCCTGAATTACACCAGCGATCCGCAGCATCTGTATCGTCTGCCGGACTTCACCGCAGTTGATGCTCCAGGCCTGGTCTGGAGTGCGCGAAGTGCCTGGCGCCGGGGGGTGTCGAAGCTCGTCAGCCATCAACGCGAACAACGCTGGCGGCACGCACCGGTGATTCGTCTCGGCCTGCACCCGGTCGATATGCGCCATGAGTTCTCGCGCACTTACTGGCTACAAACCCTCAAGCGCTTACTCGACGAGGGACGAGTGCCGATGACCAAGGCACACTGGCTGGCGCTGCAAAGTGACCGTATGGGTCGCGCCGCATGAGTCGCGGGATTCTGCTGCTCGTCGCGCTGCTCGCTGCAGTGTTGATTCCGTCGCTGCTGGGCGGTAACGAAACGTGGTATCGACTGCAAAGCTTTCCGCTGAAATGGTTGCTGATCATGTTCGGCATGATCCTGCTGTGCTGGGTGCTGAACACAATGCGCTTGCGCCTGTTGCTAGGGGATCAGCGCGACAAAGTGGGCCCGCTCAAAAGTCTCGGGGTGGTGATGGCCGCCGAATTCGCCTATTGCGCCACCCCCGGCGGTAGCGGCGGCCCGCTGACCATCATGGCGCTACTGGCGCGCAATGGCGTGCGTCCGGCCAGAGGCAGCGCCGTGTTTGCCATGGATCAACTGAGCGATTTACTGTTTTTTCTCTGCGCGCTGAGTGGGATCTTGATCTATGCGCTGTTCCAGCACCTCAGCCAACGCATGGAATGGCTGCTGACCGTCAGCGCCATTTCGATGTTCGGCGGGTTGCTCAGTTGTGTGGTGGTCGCCCGCTACCATCGAATGCTGATTCGCCTGAGCGGTCGGTTGCTCGCTCGCCTCAATGTCAAAACCACCACGCGCCTGCGCTGGGCGCGAAAACTCCTGCACTTCCTGGCAGCCTTTGCTGACACGCTGAAGTTGCCCTTTCAGACGTTGATTACGGTGTTTGCCCTGACCTGCCTGCATTGGGTCCTGCGTTATAGCGTGTTGTATCTGGCGTTGCGCGGGCTAGGGGCGGATTTGCAGTGGGCCTGGAGTTTTCTGATCCAGATGCTTTCGCTGAGCGCGGGGCAATTCAGCCTGTTGCCGGGCGGTGCCGGGGCAGCGGAGTTGACTTCGGCGGCGCTGCTGGCACCGATGGTGGGGAAATCCACCGCGGCGGCGGCGATTCTGATCTGGCGGGCGGTGACCTACTACTTCTACCTGGTGGTGGGTGGCCCGGTGTTTTTGCTGATGCTCGGGCGGCCGCTGCTGAAGAAGTTGATGAAATTCAAGCAGGCGTAGGCTTGTCGTCGGGTTCTTGCTGCAACTGATCCCACAACTCGGCAGCACCGGGAAACTCCGTACCGTCTTCGGGGTTCATGTCATCCGGGTCGTAGCGACTCAGACAGCCCTCCCCCAACGTGGCGGGGGCCCTGGAAGTGGCTTTGCCCAGTGGATCGGCCATGGTCATGTCCTCTATTTACCCAGATCGTTCCCACGTCGAGGCGTCGAACCGTCCGCGTGGGAATGCCGCCATGGACGCTCCGCGTCTGCTGTTGGGAAGTGACGCAGAGCGTCACGGGATGCATTCCCACGCAGAGCGTCACTAGTGTCCGGTAAAACACGAGGGGGGAGCTTGCTCCCCCTTGCTGTTGGCGGCTGTGAGGCATAATCGGACTTTTCAGACTCGATTTTGACTTATGTTTTCCAGCACCCGTTTAACCCAACTACTCAGTGCGATCCCGCGCCAGTTTTTCCAGCAATCCATCGAAACACACCAAGCTGATCGCTACGTCAAACGCTGCACGACCTGGCAATTGCTGGTAACACTGATCAGCGGCCATTTGACCCAAGCCTCAAGCCTGCGGTCCTTGGCGACTATCTCCGAAAATTTCGGCCCGCATAGCTACCATCTCAAAGCCGGCCCTATTGCCCGCTCGACAATGTCCGATGCCTTGAACAAGCGTGACTACCGGCCATTACAGGACCTTTGCGGGTACCTGATGAGCGCCGTCAGCCGCCAGCAGCGCAAGGAGGTCGGGGCTATGGTTAGCCTGATTGACTCCACGTCGATCAGCTTGCGCGGACCTCACTTCGATGGCTGGACAGCCGCGACGAAAACCCGCATCACCCAAGGCCTCAAAGTGCATGTCGGGCTGGATCTGGCGCAACTGGCCCCGGTGTACGTGAACATTACGCCTGCCAACGTCAACGACCTGAGCGATGCACTGGAAATGCCGATCCAGGCCGGCATGACGTATGTTTTCGACAAGGGCTACTGCGATTACAACTGGTGGCACAAGTTGCAGACCAAAGGTGCTTTTTTCGTCACCCGCCTGAAGAAAAACGCCAATATCAAAGTGCTGCATGAGCACTCGACCGTGACTGAGCAAAGCTCGGTCATGACCGATGAAGTTGTCCAGTTTGGCAAAAAACATTTGGCCGGCAAACGCCTGAACGACTACTGGGAAAAGTCGGTAAGACGCGTCGTGGTTGAGCGCGAGGGGCATGCGACCCCATTAGTTCTGGTGACCAACGACTTCACGAGGACAGCTGAAGAAATCGCGTCCTTGTACAAAGATCGTTGGCAGATCGAGCTATTTTTCAAGTGGATCAAACAACATCTGAAGCTCAAACGCTTTTATGCCTACTCCGAAAATGCGGTGCGTTTGCAGATTTACAGTGCCTTGATCAGCTATCTGTTACTGCAAATATTCCATCGTCGCTCAGGATTTACCGGCTCGTTGTTCGAGCTGACGGTTCGCATAGTTCATGTCCTGTTTGAACGACCCGAAACCCCAGTATTGAGGGATCGACGAAGGCAGGAGCGAGAAAAGTTGAAGGCTGCCCAAGGCAGCCTTCCGCTATGAAGCATGTTTACCGGACACTAGTGACGCAGAGCGTGGGAACGATCAGCAGCAGGCTATCAGAACACAACGGTTTTGTTGCCGTGCACCAGCACCCGATCTTCCAGGTGATAACGCAGACCACGGGCCAGCACCATCTTCTCGACGTCCCGACCGAAACGCACCATGTCGTCAATGCTGTCGCTGTGGCTGACGCGAACGACGTCCTGTTCGATGATCGGACCGGCATCCAGCTCTTCGGTCACGTAGTGGCAAGTCGCGCCGATCAACTTCACGCCCCGCATCGATGCCTGGTGATACGGCTTGGCACCGACGAACGACGGCAGGAAGCTGTGATGAATGTTGATGACCTTGTGAGCATATTCGCTGCACAACTCGGGTGGCAGGATTTGCATGTAACGGGCAAGTACGACCACTTCGGCATCGTGCTGTTTGACCAGGCGCGATACTTCGGCGAAGGCCGGCTCTTTATCCTGCGGATTGACCGGTACGTGGTAATACGGAATCCCGTGCCACTCGACCATGCTGCGCAAGTCGTCATGGTTGGAAATAACGCAGGAAATTTCGCAATCCAGCTCATCACTGTGCCAGCGGTGCAACAAGTCGGCGAGGCAGTGAGACTCGCGACTGGCCATCAGTACCACGCGCTTTTTCTGCTCGGTATCAGTGATGCGCCAGTTCATAGAGAACTCTTCGGCAATCGGTGCAAACGCTTCGCGAAAGGCATCGATACCGAAAGGCAGCGAATCGGCACGAATTTCGTGACGCATGAAGAACCATCCACTGAGATTGTCCGAGTGATGGCTCGCTTCAGTGATCCAGCCGTTATGTGACGCCAGAAAGTTACTGACTTTAGCAACGATGCCGACGCGGTCCGGGCAAGCAATCACCAGCCGAAAAGTGCGCATGAGGGTCAAACTCCAGAACTTCGCAAAGGCGGCCATTCTAGCGATTGCGCAGCAAAACTGCAGTATTGATGACGCCTTGCCCGGCACAAAGGTGGGCGACAGAGATTTTGCCGGCACCCACTGCCCGCGCGATGGTGCTCCTGCTGCCCATCTTCAAGTGCCTAATTGTGAGTATCTGTGATGACTGCATCACACTATTTAACTGCACCTGCAATTTATGCCCTATTCACCGTAACTAATTTAAATAAAACTCCGGTTAATGTTTACTTGATGAAACACCCTGACTATTATTGCCGCACTGTCACCTGCCATCCAGCGCCCCAACATAAGGTAGTCCTCATGTCCTTGATCAACGAATATCGCGCCACCGAAGAAGCTATCAAAGAGCTGCAAGCCCGTTTGAAGAACCTGTCCCAAGACGACAAACTGCAAACCGAGCTGGAATTCGAAGGCAAACTGCGCACCCTGATGGGCGAATACTCCAAGTCTCTGCGTGACATCATTGCGCTATTGGATCCAGAGTCCAAAACCAAAGCGCCACGCGGCGGTGCAGTAAAAACTACCGGCACCAAGCGTGCACGCAAAGTTAAGCAGTACAAAAACCCGCACAACGGCGAAGTCATCGAAACCAAAGGTGGCAACCACAAAACTCTGAAAGAGTGGAAAGCCAAGTGGGGCGGTGACGTGGTTGAAGGCTGGGCTACCCTGCTGGGCTAAGCCGCAGAGCTTGTCGCAGACTCATCCGCGACAAAAAAAAGAACGCCAGCAGATGCTGGCGTTTTTTTATGCCTGGCATTCAGCACCGGACATGTTCGTTTTCAAAGATTCAATCGTTTGCGCAATCCCTGGACATAATTCTGCCATTCATTCAGCACCTCCCGCTGAAACGATGTAGCACTAATGTTCCATTGGGCGGCGGCCTCTACAAAAGTGTCCAGCGTATTGGGCGCCCCCCATTCGGGTGCTGACAAACGTTGCTGACAGAATATTCGCCAGCGCTCTTGCTCTTCGAAACTCAACGTATCGGGGAAGTTGCGGGCGCGATATCGAAACAATAATTCAGGCAAGCGTTCATCATCGAAAGGCCATTGTTGTTGCGCTAATTGAGCAGGGTCGGCAGACCTGACTTGCTCACATAGACGCCGATCCCGGTCACCGATAAAACCATCGTATAACTGTTGCTCAGGGTCTTGGCTCGAGGTGAAATCTTCGCTGGCATAAATCGCCTGAACTTTATCTCGCCAAACTTTTTGTGCGTCACTTAGCCGCAGCGCACGCTCTTGGTAGAGCGACATATCCAACCCCAAACGTTGCTGATCTTCAGATCGAAGTACCGACAACGGCGCCACCACCGGGCATTTGTTGATGTGGATAAGTTTGAGCGGCACCGGTAACTCACCGTCGGCCAAGTCATCGCGGCGGGTATACAGCCGTTGGCGCAAGGTTTCGGCGTCAAGATCGAGCAAGCCCTGAGGATCCAGGTGCAGGTCACAGACAATCAAAGCGTTCTTATTGCGCGGATGCCAGGCCAGGGGCAGCACCACACCGACATAATTGCGTGCCGCCGAGAATCGCCCGGAGATGTGCACCATTGGCTGCAACAGCCGAATCTGATCCATCACCTTTTGTTTACCGCGCAACTGAAACAACCAGTCATACAACTTCGGCTGTTTTTCCCGGATCAGACGCGCCAGGGTGATGGTGGCGCGAACGTCCGACAGTGCTTCGTGAGCATTTCCGTGATCAATGCCATTGGCGGCGGTCAGTCGTTCGAGTTTGAGCGTAACCCGCCCCTCGTCGTCCTTCGGCCAAACGATGCCATCGGGGCGCAAGGCATACGCTGCACGCACCACATCAATCAGGTCCCAGCGGCTATTACCGCCCTGCCACTCGCGCGCGTAGGGGTCAAAAAAGTTTCGGTACAGGCTGTAACGGGTCATCTCGTCGTCGAAACGCAACGTGTTATACCCCGCCCCACACGTACCGGGCGCAGCGAGTTGGGCATGCACCCGGGTCATGAAATCAGCTTCGCTAAGGCCCTGCTCGGCCAGCCGGCCGGGGGTAATACCCGTAATCGCACAGGCCGCCGGATGGGGCAGGATATCTTCACTGGGCTGGCAGTAAAGGTTGACCGGCTCGTCTATTTCATTGAGATCGAAGTCAGTGCGAATCCCCGCCATTTGTAGCGGGCGGTCGCAACGGGGGTTGATGCCAGTGGTTTCATAGTCGTACCAGAAGATAGAGGTCACGGGCTATTCCTGAACTGAAGATCGGCGAAGTCTAGGCGTTCACATCCCGCCCCGGCCAGTAATCTCGTCATTCAACCACCTCTGGCCACTTACCGTGCAATACATAGTTATGTCGTTTTCCCCCGAGAGGCTGCTAGCATCGGCCGGACATCGAATCCCGAACAGGCCACATTAAGGTTGCCCATGCTCGAGACCACAGCACTGCCAAGGAAAGCGACGCTGTCCGCGCCACTGGATACGCGGTATCAAGTCGAAACGCCGGAAGGCATCGACTTGCCACTGCGCCCGGCCGGGTTGATGGTTCGAGCGCTGGCGTTCGCCATCGATCTCGGGCTGCGCGGGTTGATCCTGGGCCTGCTGTTTATCGTGTTGGCGTTTCTCGGCAAACTCGGTGCTGGGCTTGGCTCGATTCTGCTGTTCGTGGTGAGCTGGTGGTACATGGTGCTGTTCGAGGTGCTCAATCAGGGCCGCTCGCCGGGCAAACAGTGGATGGGCCTTCGGGTGGTGCAGGACGACGGTACCCCGATTAGTTGGTCCGCTTCGCTGTTGCGCAACCTGTTGCGATTCGTCGACCTGTTGCCGTTTGGCTACTTCCTCGGGGCCATCAGCTGCCTGCAACACCCCACCTTCAAACGCCTCGGCGACCTGGCCGCCGGCACGCTGGTAATCTACCGCGAACAACCGTTGACCCGACCGCAACTGCCCGACGTCCAGCCTCGGCGCCCGGCCTTTGCCCTGACGCTGCTCGAACAACGCGCCATTCTTGGGTTTGCCGAACGCCAGGGCGAACTCTCCGAAGCGCGGACGAACGAACTTGCGTCCATCCTTGCCCAACCGTTGCAGGTCTCCGCGCCACGCGCCGTGGCGGAACTCAACGGCATCGCCCGTGGCTTGTTGGGGCCCGCATGAAGCAAAGCCTTTTCGAAAATCGCCACAAGGCCGAATGGGAGCAGTTTTCCCTGATGCTCGAACAACTGGAGCGAGGCAAGGAAACCTCACGGATCGCCAGTTTCCCGAAAGACTATCGACGGCTCTGCCAACAGTTGGCACTGGCTCAGGAACGCGGCTACAGCAGTTTCCTGATCGACTTCTTGCAGCAACACGTGCTGCGAGGGCATCAACAGCTTTATCGGCATCGCAGTCGACTGGGCGCCAACCTACTGAGCTTTATCCTTGCCGACTTCCCGCGCCTGGTGCGCGAACAATGGCGCTTTGTGCTCGCCGCCGGCCTGATGTTTTTTGGCAGCCTGATCGGCTTCGCGCTGCTGGTGTATCTGTTCCCGGACCTGGTCTACAACCTGATCCCGGCCGAGCAGGTCAACGAGATGCAGAGCATGTACGACCCGGTCGCCGGTCATTTGGGGCGTTCGGCGGAACGCGCCGCCAGTGAAGACTGGGTGATGTTCGGTTACTACATCATGCACAACATTGGTATCGCCTTTCAGACCTTCGCCAGCGGTTTGCTGTTTGGTCTGGGCAGCGCGTTTTTCCTGTTCTTCAACGGCTTGATGATCGGTGCGGTGGCCGGGCACCTGACGCACATCGGCTACGGGCAAACCTTCTGGTCATTCGTGATCGGTCACGGCGCGTTCGAACTGAGCGCCATTGCGCTGGCCGGTGCTGCCGGTCTGCAACTGGGCTGGGCATTGATCGCACCGGGACGCCTGCCCCGCGCCGAAGCGTTGCGACTGGCGGCACGCAAAAGCGTGTTGCTGATCTGCGGCGTCATGCTGTTTCTGCTGATTGCCGCGTTTATCGAAGCCTACTGGTCGTCGATGACCGCGCCGGCGCCCATGACCAAATATCTGGTGGGCGCGGCGCTTTGGTTGTTGGTGGCGACTTATCTGCTGTTTGCCGGACGAACCCGCCATGCGCCTGAGTGACGCCACGGTCGTGATCCGCCCGCGCACAACCTGGGAAGCCATGGACCTGGGCGTGCTGCTGAGCCAGCGCCATCGACGATTGCTGATGACCAGTTGGGCCATCGTCACCTTGCCGATCTTCGCCCTGCTCACCTTGATTCTGTGGGATTCACCCTCCCTCGCCGTGTTCATCTTCTGGTGGCTGAAACCGGCGTTCGAGCGACTGCCGTTGTACATTCTTTCCAAAGTAATGTTCGGTGAAACGCCCACATTGAAACAGGCGTTGCGCCAATGGCCGCACCTGCTCAAGCCACAACTGCTGGCCAGCCTGACCTGGCGACGGCTGAGCCTGAGCCGCAGTTTTGTGATGCCGGTGGTGCAACTCGAAGGGCTGAGTGGGCAGGCAAGACAACAGCGTTTGCGGGTGCTGCTACAGCGCAACGCCGGCGCGGCGCAGTGGCTGACGATCATCGGCGTGCATCTGGAAAGCGCGTTATGGATCGGCCTGATGGTGCTGTTCTATATGTTCTTGCCGCAACAGGTCGAACTCGACTGGAGCTGGCAGACCTTGATCACCGCCGCCACACAGGACTGGCGATGGCTGGAACACCTGACCAATACCTTTTACGTGCTGGTGCTGATTGTCTGGGAACCGATCTATGTGGCCTGCGGCTTCAGCCTTTATCTGAATCGGCGCACGGTGCTGGAGGCCTGGGATATCGAATTGGTATTCCGCCGATTGCGCCAACGCCTCAACACCACGGCGGTCACGCTGCTGCTGGCCGCGATACTGCTGGTGCCGGCCGCACCAAACGTCTGGGCCGACGAGCCGGTGATCACGCCGGACAGCCCACGCCTGCTGGATCAACCGCTGACCAGCCAGGCGTCCAAAGACAGCATCAAGAAAATTCTCGATCAGCCCCCGTTCAAGAACAAGGAAACGGTGACCCGCTATCGGTTTGGCGAAGACAAACCCGACACCCAAACACCGGATGACGGGAAAACACCTGAATGGTTGAAGGCCTTGGCCAGTCTGTTCGATAGCCAGCGTTTCGGCTTTCTCGCCACCTTGATTGAAGTGCTGCTGTGGGGCGCCGTGATGGGTGCCATCGGCTTGCTGATCTGGCGTTACCGCGACTGGTTGCAGGCGTTCGTCAGCCGTCGGCCGGCGTTAAACCGTAAAGTCGCACGACCATTGCTGCAGCAAGCTTTCGGTCTGGACCTGAATCGCGAAACCCTGCCCGCTGACATTGCAGCCAGCGCCGAAAGTCTCTGGCAAACCAACCCGCGCGCTGCCCTCGGGTTGCTCTATCGCGCCCTGCTCAGTCACTTGTTGCACGACCAAAACATAGCGCTGAAACCCGCCGACACAGAAGGCGAGGTGCTGCAACGCATCGAGCAATTGCACCAACCGGCCTTGCTGGCCTTCAGCAAAAACCTGACCGGGCACTGGCAGAATATGGCCTATGGGCATCGCCTGCCACCCGCGCATTTGCAACAGGAACTCTGTGACGGCTGGCGAACATTGTTCGGCCCGGGAGCGCCCCGTTGAGCCGGCGGTTGTGGCTTTGTGTCGGCGTATTCATCACCGTGCTGGTGTGCGTGCTGAGTGTTTATCTGTACCTGAAGGCCACGCCCTATCAGGCAGAAATCGATCACGGTCCATCCCCCGAAGCCCAGGCCAATCCCTATTTGGCCGCAGCGCATTTCCTGCGCAAACAGGGCCTGACCGTCAGCCACGCCAACAGCCTCGATATCCTGCCCACCCTCGATCCGCGTCAACACAGCCTGTTGTTGCTCGGCGACCGCTACAACATGACCCCGCGCCAGATTGATCAAGTGATGAACTGGACCCGGGCCGGCGGGCGCCTGTTGTTTGTTGCCCAGTCGCTTTGGGATGAAAAGACCGGCCAGAGCAATGATCTGCTGCTCGACCGAGTGCAGTTGCACCAGTCGCTGAGCAAAGACCTCAAGGACCCGCCGCCCACTATTCGCGACGACCCTTACCCCAAACTGACCAAGCTGTACCTGGAAGACGAAGACGCGCCGGCCTACGCCAGTTTCGATACCGCGTTCCATCTCGAAGACCCGAAAAACCTCGCGCAAGCCTGGGCCAACAGTGGCAAGGCCACGCACATGATGCAGCTGAACCACGGGCTCGGTTCGATCACCGTGGTCACCGACGCCGACCTGTGGAAAACCCCGGCCATCGACCAATACGACAACGCCTGGCTGCTCTGGTACCTGACCGCCGACACGAGCGTGACCCTGCTGTTCAACACCGATCACGACAGTCTGCTGACCTTGCTCCTGCGTAATTTCCCTCAGGCGTTGGTCGCCCTCATCGCCCTGATCGGTCTTGCGCTCTGGCATGTCGGAGTGCGCAATGGTCCGCTGCTGGAACCTGCGCCGAAAGGTCGCCGGCAACTTCAGGAACACCTGCGCGCCAGCGCCGATTTCATGTTGCGCCGCAACGGGCAGCAGCACCTGCTGCAAGCCTTGCAGCAAGACATCCTGCGTCGTGTGCGGCGCCGTCATCCCGGTTTCGAACAACTCGGCGTTGCCGAGCAATGGCTGGTGCTTGCCCGCCTGACCGGCCAACCCACACGCGCTATCAGCCAGGCCATGAGCCCGCGACCGAAACAGCGGCTGTCCAGCGCTGAATTCAGCCGTCAGGTCGCCCACCTGCAAACCTTGAGGAACACGCTATGAGTGAACAGATCGAGCCCGGCGTGCCATCCCACGCCGCCCAGCAACGCCAGCGCGCCAGTCAGTTGGCCCAGGCGGTGCGAACCGAATTGCAGAAAGCCGTGATCGGCCAAAACACAGTGATCGACGACGTCCTCACCGCCCTGATCGCTGGCGGCCATGTACTGCTCGAAGGCGTGCCGGGGTTGGGCAAAACCTTGTTGGTGCGCGCCCTCGCCCGCTGCTTCGGTGGCGAGTTCGCACGCATCCAGTTCACCCCCGACCTGATGCCCAGCGACGTGACCGGGCACGCGGTCTACGACTTGCAAACCGAGCAGTTCAAACTGCGCAAAGGCCCATTGTTCACCAACCTTTTGCTCGCTGACGAGATCAACCGCGCCCCGGCGAAAACCCAGGCCGCGCTGCTCGAAGCCATGCAGGAACGCCAAGTCACCCTCGAAGGGCGCGCCCTGCCCATCGTGCAACCGTTCATGGTGCTCGCCACACAAAACCCCATCGAACAGGAAGGGACTTATCCACTGCCCGAAGCCGAGCTCGATCGCTTCATGCTCAAGGTGCGCATGGACTATCCCGACGCCGATCAGGAGTTGAACATGGTCCGCCAGGTCAGCCGCTCGACCCGGGCTGACATGCTCGACGTGCAACCGTTGCGCACCGTGTTGCAGGCCAAAGACGTACTGGCCTTGCAGCGCATTGCCAGTGATCTGCCGCTTGACGATCAGGTCCTCGATTACGCCGTATGCCTGGCCCGCACCACCCGCACCTGGCCAGGCCTTACCCTCGGCGCCGGGCCGCGTGCCTCTATCGCGCTGGTGCGCTGCGCTCGGGCACGAGCCTTGTTGCGCGGTGGCGACTTCGTGATTCCGGATGACATCAAAGGCTGCGCCCTGGCGGTGTTGCGCCATCGGGTGCGCATTGCGCCGGAGCTGGACATTGAAGGGCTGGACGTCGATCAGGTGCTCAAGCAACTGCTCGATCAAGTCCCGGCGCCGCGTCTGTGAAACCCTCGCGCCTGCTGTTGATCTGGCTGGCGGTCCTGCTGGTCATCGGCATTGTGCTGGGCACTTTGCAGGCGCTGGATGTCGAGGTGCCTTCGAGCCTGTTGTCGATCAACTGGGGATTGCTCCTCGCGCTGCTGGCGCTGGCGACGCTCGACGCCATCCGCCTCAAACGCCTGCCCTCGCCGCGCGTGCAACGACAGATGCCCGGCAGTCTGGCGCTTGGTCGCTGGAGCGAAGTGCGGCTGGAGGTCGAACACGATTTCGCTCAGTCCATGACCCTCCAGATCTTCGACCACGTACCAAATGGCCTGAGCTTCGAAAACCTGCCGCTGTCAGTCGAGCTGCAACCCGGCCAACGCAGCCTGATCGGCTATCGCCTGCGCCCACTCAAGCGCGGCCATTTCAGCTTCGAACACTGCGAAATTAATCTGCCAAGCCCCCTGGTCCTGTGGTCAGGCAAACGCCTGATCGACATCACGGATCACACCCGCGTCTACCCCGACTTCGCCCGCCTCTATGGCGGCCAGTTGCTGGCGGTCGACAACTGGCTCAGCCAGCTCGGCGTGCGCCAACGCCAACGTCGCGGCCAAGGCCTGGAATTTCATCAACTGCGCGAATTCCGCGAAGGCGACAGCCTGCGCCAGATCGACTGGAAGTCCACCGCCCGGCACCGCACGCCGATTGCTCGCGAGTATCAGGACGAGCGCGATCAGCAGATTATTTTCATGCTTGATTGCGGTCGGCGGATGCGCAGTCAGGATGGCGAACTGGCGCATTTCGACCATGCGCTGAATGCTTGCTTGCTGCTCAGTTATGTAGCGCTGCGACAGGGCGATGCGGTGGGTTTGAGCACCTTCGCCAGCGATCAGCCGCGTTATCTCGCACCGGTCAAAGGCTCAGGGCAGCTCAAGGTGTTGCTCAACAGTGTTTACGATCTCGATAGCACGCAACGTCCTGCGGATTATCCGGCCGCCGTCAATCAACTGCTCGCTCGGCAAAAACGCAGGGCATTAGTGGTGCTGGTGACTAATTTGCGGGATGAGGATGATGAAGAACTGCTGACTGCCGTTAAACGCCTGAGCCTGCAACATCGCGTATTGGTAGCGAGCCTGCGGGAAACCGTGTTGGACGACCTACGCCAACGCCCAGTGCAGACGCTGGACGATGCACTGACCTATTGCGCGACGGTGGATTACCTGAATGCCCGGGCAGAACTCCATGAGCAATTGAAGGCTCAGGGAGTTCTGGTGATGGATGAAAGACCCTCAGACCTGGGGACCGGTTTGGTGACCCGATATTTAGCCTGGAAGAAACAAGGAACTTCTTGAACCTTTGACGACGCACCTTCATTACCGGTGTAAATACAATGCCAGACACACTTTTCTGAAGCCATCAATCGACGCCATCATCGTACTTATCGTGAATATCAAAACCCGTTGGAACGCTGTTCAATCAGGACTAACTCTCCGACGGCATCAATATATTTTTTGAACGGATTATGGAGCACTCGTATTAACAAGACTTCCATCATATGGGTTCTCAAGCTTAAAACTGATATTTGGATCCCAGGATGGGTAATAGCCCACCTTACACAGGCCTTGAGAGTCGGTAACCATATCACCGACCGATCCGTGCTGCGTGACCTTCACTATAACTCCAGACACAGGCAACCTCGAAAATTTGGAGAATACTGTACAGTGATCCTCCCACCGGTCTGCCGCAGGTTTTTCCGTCCAGGCATACGCTCCTAGCAAGTTATCCCCTAAGGAGAAGGATAATGGCAAGGACTCTGCTCCCAACTCCACGATTACCAATTGCAAGGCAAACCATCCGTCTAAGATAGCGGTGACGCAATCCACTTCCCACGTCACTCCTTCCTGCGTCAGCAATTGTTCTCTCGCCACCGCAGGCTCGACCCTGATACCGAGATTTGCGGCAGACGACCCACTCCACAGTAGTTTTACTTTCTTGTTCAGAAGCTGGCTTGGAAGGAGGGGAGTTACGGTAACCGTGTGCTTCGCCCCACGACAGGGGTAGGCATGCTTGCTCGGCCCGAGCAACAACGGAAACTTATCGAATTTAACTTCCACCTCTTGCGCGAAATTAATGATCGATACGTTTATTTCCGGTGATTTCGGCATGACATCATAACGAGGCATTGTAAAATACAATTTAAATTCGGAGCTATTCGCCTGACTGGTAGATATCAACCACGTCTTGCTTATAGTCCCCTTTGTCATCTCGACCAACTGCTCGAAAAGTGGCTCACAGGTAATACCTGGCACCTCTGCACCTGATTCTAAGTGCAGAGCAAGAGCACCTTCATCCGTACCTATAAAAGGACTGTGTTCATATTCCAGCGTCACCTTGCAACTTTTTCCCGCTGCCAGGTGCAGATGCAAGCCAAGCCACGTTACTTTCTGATCATTAATGTAAAGTCTGAAATGCAGCAACCAAGTTGAATGTATAACGGAACTAGACATTTGGCACTCCTTTGAATTGGATATGTTTGACCTGCCATCCAGGATTCCCGCCTTCCACAGTCGCTATAAGTAGCTCCCCGATAATTGGAGGCGACGTAAACTCCACCCGCGCTTTCCCTTCAGCGTCCGTACTTGTCGAAGGAATATTGAAGTCGAGGAATTCCCAATCAACCACGACGCCCTGCAAAGCTTTACCATCCAGGGCCGACACCACAGTAATATCCGCTGAAATTTTTTCTCCCGGTTTAACACTTTGATTCGGACTAGTGAGCGACGCAATTTCCCGAGGCTCAAGCAATTCATACTGCAACTTGACCGAATCTGAAAACGCTCCCTCCCCCACCGTCGCCGTCACTTCGGTCGCACCGGGAATCGTCGGGACAAACCACCATGTCGCCACCCCGTAATAGTTGGTGACAGACGTAAATGCCTCTCCGTTTCCTCCATGCCATCTCACTTCCACACCGACCATCGCCTTCCCGCTGATGGACGATATGACCTTCACTTCTCCTTTAAACCATTCTCCCCAGTACAGCGTCGGGGCGGCCCGAGTGACTACGCTGATTCTCCACACTTGCGCCCCGGGCCCCACCGACATCCGAATTTCCGGTGACAAACGCGCCAACCGCTCGGCCCCCAGGTGAAACGCGCAGCTACCATCCCTCAAATCCCCCACCTTGAACGGGTACTGCACAACGCCGGCGAATATCTGCGCTAATCCAAGGATGTTGCTCTGAGTGAATCTGATATCCAGCGCTGAAGGCCCGTTTCCGATCATCCCGAGTGTCAGTGTGCGTCCAACCAAGGGATTGCCATCGTCCGCCGTCACTTCGAACACGTGCCCGGACTTACGGCGCGGGAAGAAGGTTTTCGTCCCCAGGATATGTGGCGTCTGACCATCAAAAATGGCGGACACCACTTTCCATGGATCGACGCCCAACACGTTGACCGATGTCTTGCGTTTGTCTTCAGAGTTGTCATACAGGCTGAACGTCGAAGCCTCGACAGGTTGCGGCCCCGCAGTTGTCGCGTCATAGGCGAAACCGCTCCAGCCTTCGGCATCGGATTTGACTTCAGTGCTTTTCCCTTCGGCAGTCCATGTCACCGTCGCACCTGAAACCCGCTCCCCGATGAAATGTGAAACCACCCACGCCCATATCCAGGCTGTGTCCAGCCCAAGGACCGGGTCCACCGCCGAATCGCGCAGCACCTCCAACCTGACCTTGTTGTGATCCAGAAACATAGGCGTGGCAGCGGCTGTAAATTTCAGGTCAGGCATAGAAACCGTCAGTTTGAACCTACCTGCTCGGGCACTGGCGGTGAAGTTCAGCGCATAAGTCACACCAGCAGCGGTCACGGATTGAAGCGTGTCAACAGGAGGCTGCACCGTTGCATCCAATTCATCGGCAGGCGTCTCCGTCCACGCCAGCGATAGCATCAGGCCCACTAACGGACTCAACTCATTGGGCAGAACTGTAAAATCATGCAGCGCAGCCAGGCAGGGATGGAGCTTCTCACCGCTGAGCGGCGCGCAAACCTGGTCGAGCATCAGGCTCAGTTCTTTCGCGGGATCCGCGAACATCAAACGCCCGGACAGCTCCCGGACAATGGCTTCGCCTTCGCGACGTAGCTGAAGTTCAAACAGACTGCTTTTACTGGTGGTTTCCTCGGAAGAGAACGTCCATTCAACACCTTCTGCCGATAGTAGTTTGGATGTACCCAAATCACTGATTGTCAGCCCGTTCTGCGGATCTGCACCGCGCCAGTGCAAACTGACTTTTCCACCGATCCACGGGCTGTTGAGAACCGGCACGACTTTCAGGGTCTGTGTCTGTCCACGGCGACAGAGCACGCCAAGCGTCTTGCGCTCGACTTCAACGCCGTCGAGCAGAATCTTGACTTCCTTATTCCAGAGACTGGTCGCGATCGCCTTCACGGCGAAAGTCTCCTCAATCGGCAAGGCGTCTGGGTGGGCCTTGATGTAGGCAGTGACAACGTGATCTCCGGCGCTGTCCGGCTGATACCAGTGACTGGCCCAGCCCCCGGCGCCCGTGGTAGTGGCAGTTCTGGTTCCGTCCGGATCCTCAAATTCGACCAATGCATTTTGCACCGGATCACCGGCGCCGCTCGCTACGAAATGCACCGCCTGCACCAGCATCAGGGCACGTTCCTGTTCATCCACAACCGGCGACTTGTCGGCCTCGCGCTTTCCTCCGACCACGACTTCATTACGTGCCAGCCGCATAGGCTTTTCCGGCGACGGCAAGAGCAGGTTCGAACAGCTCAACCACAGGTCGAACCTGCCGTCCAGATCATCCGCGCTTTTCAACTCCCAAAGCATCTCAAGGTTGTCCGGCACCGGCACCGGTTCATCAAGCACCGGATTGACCTCAACCCCCAGTTGCGTATCGGAATCGCCCCTCCAGTGCAGCGACAGGCTCGTTCCCGCAAACATCGATGGCAGTTTTACCCAAAGAGGGTAGGTCGAGCCTCGATTGGGATAGCCCGTCTTAGCCTCCCAACGCGCCGATTCGCTACCGACAAGGGCCATGACCTCTGGCCACGGACTCTTCGCCAGCGCCTGCACGTCGAAGCTCTGCGTTACAACGCCCGTCGTGTAATAAAGACTGACGACTGAAGCCACGATGGTGAAGATCCCCGCAACAAACGGTGCGTAGTCGAAGTACGCCCAGCCATTGGTATCGGTGACGGCGGTGACCTGGATCCCTGCCCCTGCGACCGTCCAGGTGACGGTGTGTCCTTCGCGGGGCTGATTGATGTAATACGACCCCACTTGCACGCCCATTCGAACCGATTGGCCGTCCTCAACGACCGGAAAGTAAGCCGGCTTCTGCGCATCACGAAACACCAATCGGTGATGCCACAGCGAAACCGCAATGGGAAAGGGATCGGCGGTGTACTGGTTCCACAGCTTTATCGTCAGCAGGTGTGGATTCTCGTCGTCGACCAGCGGGCATCGGAGTGACCAGCGTTTCTCCAACGACTGGTCAACCTCCCAGTCAGGTTCCGCGACAATCGCTTCCTGCGGGTTGCCATCAATGGTCAAGGATGCCTGAGTACCCAGCCAGGCATTACCCTGTGCGATTTCGAATCCAAGTTGATGGAAAAAACTCCCGTCCGCCCCAAGGCATAGCGGCAACGGTGCCGTCGGCGAGTGTGACTGCTGGTCGAGCGTCAGCTCCGGTAGCACCAACGGTTCCAGGTGCAACTCGATGCCGATTTTGGTGGTATGAAGCACCTGCTGATAATCATCAGCTCCGCTCCTCGGGCTGGTCACACTAAATGTCAGAACGTCGAGATGTTTGAACGCCAGGTCCAGCCGGATTTCGTATTTGACCGGCTCGTAGTCCAGCGGCTGCGCGTCAACACGCCGTCGGCCGGGAGAAATCTCAATTTCCAGTGGCTCGGGCAAACTCCCCCCGCTGATGTGCACCCACCCCGGGTCGATATGCCGCGATTCACACCAAAACTTCAAAACATACTCAGCGTTCGCGCCAGGGTCCTTGGGTACGACGAAGTCCTGGCTGACCGATGCCCCGTTGCCGGTAGACACCACCTTAATCTCCACACCGTCGTAAGTGAGTCCCTCGACCGAAATCCAATCGTCGTTGATCGGCCCCCTCTTCCACCCCGTCAATCTGTCGGTGAATTGTCCATTGATCAGCAGACTCTGATTAGCGCGAACAGACTCTTTACGCATGATTGCCCGCTCCTTTGCCTTTTTTGTTCGTGCCGGGTGTCTCGGCGATGGTCACAAGGTCCTCAACCTGGCGCGTGAAAGTCGCATCCCCGGCTTTGGCGGTATAACGAATGCGCAAAATGACGTCGGTCAGCGAGTCCAGCATGGCATTCTGCGGCTCTTTTCCCGGCCATGGGAATTTCAACTGCCAGCTTGAAACTGCCCCGGTGTTTTCGAAGTAGTGGAGCAAACCTTCATCCGGCTTCTGTGCTGTCATGCCGTTGTCCGCGACCCCGGTCGACACGACAATCGCCTGACCGCTGCGCAAGTTGGTTTGCACATCGGGCGGTGCGACAGAATTTTCAGGGTTGTGCAGATGCTTCACCGATGCAGCCGTTGGCTTGGTTGCAATCTTGCTGCTGATCTGTAGCAGAGTGGCCCGCACATCCTGGAAAGGCCCTTTCACCACTGGCACATCGACCTCGACCGAACTGATCTGCCGGCAGTAATGCCCCGGATGATCTTGATCAAACAGCAATTGGGTAAGACAGAATTCCAGCGTTCCTTTTGTCTGCAACTGCACCAACGCCTCGGCCCAGCTGTGAATGCCAGGCTGGGGCCTTATGGTGTCGTCGAACAATTGGCGCAAGGAGACGGTCCTGACCAGTTCCAGCCGTCTCTCGAGCCGATTCAGGTAATCCTGTTCCATGCGCAGCAACCAGACCAGCAGGTGGTCGCCTGCCGTCAGGCCGTTGCGGTTGTCGAGCCAGGCCTGGGGCAACGGGGTTTGCCAATCGTAATCGCCGGTTTCAGCTTGCATGGATGCGAGTGCGCTGAGGCAGAGACTGACCACCGCATCGTAAACCTGATAGTTCAGCGCCTTGACCTGGCCCAGCACCCAGTTGAAGAGTTCGGCACTGGTCGCACGTTTTTTGAGGAAGTTGTGAACCGTCAGCGCCTGGCGATTGGCCTGGAGGGTTTGTTCCAGATTGGTCTGGGCTGCCCGTAACGCCTGCTCCTGCGCTTTGATCTGCTCCTTGATCGCCCTGACTTCGGCACTCGCCTGATTGCGCTGCAGCCCCCAATCGGCACGGCGGCGGCGGTAGGCTTCGGTAGTCGCTTCTTTTTCGGCCTCCATTTGGGAGACCGATGCGGCAATGTTTAATCCGAACGCTACTGCGGCGGGGATTGCATCGAGCCGCCCCCCGCCAGCGGCCACACCAAAAATATTGGGTAGCGCGGCAAGCGTTGCGCCAACCGCGTTGATGCTGGTCGATAAGAGTGCGAGTTCTTTGGATGACTGTATTTTATCCATGACCTGGTATTCGGCCGTCGATACGTCCTCGTCAAACAGCAGCGAATACGCATCAGCGCGCTCTTGCGCCACGACCTTGCTCTGCTCCAGCGCAGTGACCTGCATGCCTAACTGGTCGATGGCCTGTACCTGTAAGGTGTGGGCGTACGTTCCCAGTTCCACCAGGTGCGCTTGCTGTGTTTCCACAAGCTCGGCCTGGTCCCTGCGCTCCTGCAAACTCAATACCTGATTGCTGAACTCCTGCAGAGTCTGCGCCGCGCGCATCGCGGCATCGAACAACACTCGCCAGCGGAAAGCTTTGACCACCACTCGCCCGCCCATTGTTCTGGGCGCACCAATCCCACCGCCAACCAGATCGCGCAGCAACTGTTTGGGGTCTGCCGGCGGACTGAAAAGGTCAATGTTCAGCGGCTTGCCGTCGAGCGTGCGATTGTTGCGCAAGTTGTCCAGACGCTCGCCGGGCGAAGCGAACAATTGGAGCAAACGGTCGTTGATGGGCGCTGTGAAAATGGCGGAGCCAATTTGCCCTGACCTTGCATCGGCATTGGTAGCGAGCGGGAAATCCCCAAGCCTCAAGACCATTTGTTTTTCAAATGCCTCGAGCGCCATGCGCGACTGGCCAGCGTTCAAAAGTTCATCGAGCTTGACCGGTTCCCAGCGGTTTACCGCATTGACCGAGGGTGCCTTGCCCATCAGAAATTCGGCCTGGACGTAGCACAGCTTGGCCGCCACCAGGCTGTCGCGGGTCAGTGGCGATAGTGCCAATCACCTTGGGCCATCAGGGTCCGGACGTATTCGCAGAACACCAGAATTTTGTAATGCGTAGGTGCTGCATAGGCAATGGCATCAGGATCCAACGGGGCCAAGGCTTCACCACCCGGATTTCCGTCGGTGTCCAATGGACGGCAACGCCAGTACCGCGGTTTTGGTTTTGCGGGGGCCGTCGCGTCAGCGGCCGGCGCCTGAGGATCAAATAGGTGGTGCCACCAGTCCTGCGCCTCCTGAAAACGGTCTTCATCGCGCAAGCGTGTGGCGACCAGATGCGCCAGATGAAAGAACAGTTCCCAGAAATTGCGGCCGTTGGCACCGTCGAACGCTCCGTTCAGCTCACTGAAAGATCCAGGAATGTCAGGCACTGGTTCCGGCAGGAACTGTGCGGGCCACTCCAGCACGGCCTCGACGGAAACACTGGCACGACTCAACAGTTCGGGAGCGAACAGGGTATTGAGCCGGGTGAATTTGAGATCGAGATTGGGCTGATTGAGAGATAGAAACTGCGCTGCATTGCGGGCGTTTTTGTGCAATTTCGGAAGGTTGAAACTGGTTACATTCTTGATCGTCAGCGCAAATTTTTTGCTTCCGGCGCCCGTGGCATTCCCAAATGTGAAAATGGCTGGGTTCGTCCAGGCACCTGCAGGCCGTTTAAAAACCAACGAACTGGTGCTCCAGCCACCTGCCAGCGCAAGCTGTTCAGTAATCGGCTCTGGGTCCTCTCCGGGAACTCTATCTTGCAAGGTCAACGTCAACGCAACGTTGCCTCCCGCGGTCAGCCCCGTCAGCCAGCAATAGCCCTGAACCACAAGTACGTCGTTTGTACCCTCGCGGAAGGCCGTGGCGTGCAGCCCCAGGTAAGGCGTCAACGTCCCTGCCGGATTATCACCGGCGATCACTGTCGGCTGATCGCGCAGCGAATGTTGGATCATGTCGCCGCTCTTGAAGCGATGAAGTGCCGCGTACTCCAGCCAGGAACCTTTGTCGTGGGGCAAGGCGCGCAAAAACACATCGCGCACGACGGGTTCCTTCAGGGCGCCCGCGCCCATTTTGTCGTTGGTCAGCATCACCCCGAGTTTGCCTTTAGGGTTTTCGTAGTCGGCACATACGGTCGCGATCAGCCGGGTGCCGACGGGAGGTGTTTGTTCTGCATATTCCTTGGTGAGCAGAATCGTCGGCGCTGACCACTGATCGTTCTGCCGCTTGAAGGCAAGGCAAATGTCCAGCTTGTCCGGTAACCGTTCCTCATTCGCTGGACCCTCCACTCTGTCACGCCAGAGGGCCCACACCACACACAGCTGTCCATTCCAGAACACCGGGCGCAGATCCAGGATTTGTCCGTCTGCAGGAATTTCCATTTCCAGCCATTCAGTCCACGCGGCAGGATTTATGGCCGGTTCTTTGTCACCCAGCTCCACATCGGCCATGCGCCAGAAGTATTTGCGAGGATCGCTGCGCGTGCGGGCGACAAAGTAATAGCGCGCCAGCCCAGGTGAACTACCGTCCATGAAGCCACTGACCAAGTCCAGATTGCAGATTTTCGCGAACGCTTCCAGATAAACATGCAGGGCTGAGCGCACGCTGTCTGTCGTCAAACGCGTCTGGTTGAGGTTGTTTTTAAGGGTTTTGAACAGGCTGGTCTCGCCCAAGCGTATGGACGAGTCAATGAAGTTTTCCGGGTAGGCCTTGATCATCTCCATCGCGGCCCAGTCCGAGTAATTACTGGAGAAACGCCATGCCGCCAGATCCTGGCTGTCGAAATCGACCTTCTCGTAGCCTAGCTCCAGCTTGCGATAGGCCCCATGAATGAGCTGCTGCGAACAGCTCGTCGCCTCGGCAACCCAGGAGCTTTGCACCGCGTAGCTATCCTGCGTATCCAGGCGCAGGACCTCGGACAGATCTTGCGCCGTTCTCATAAACCGGTACTTCGGATTGCTTTTCGGGATTTGCCCGATGCAGTACGCGACCAGCGCCCGACGACGTTTTTCCTGTAGCCCGCCAATGTTGTCAATTGATGCCATGATCCTTGCTCCTGAGGCACTAACCGGGATCGCACGTCCAGCGAGCGATCCCGCTCACACCGACGGTTCGAACGTGATGAGGTCGAAATAGGTGCTGATATCGCTGGACTGGCTGCGGACAAAAATCACGAACTCTCCACCTTTAGTCGCGGACACAAACACTTTCGTCAGGCCTTGCGGATCAGTGAACGTCTGCCGCATTGGCCGGATGACGATTCCTGCGCTGGGTTCGGAATACCAATCAACGAGCTGGTTTGGCCCCAGGTTTTTAAATTCGTCCCTCAGCACGGCGTACAACTGGACCTCCTCGCCTGATCGCACGGTGCCCAGCGGGACTGGAGACTTCAAAGCGGGCGGGAAGGACAGCGTATCCGGATCCGGAACAATGTTAATTTCGGGAGCATTGACCGGTTCGAACAGATCCAGCCAGAACCTCGGCGTTTCTGTGCCCAGCACCGTCCCCGGATAAAATATCGCCTCGAGCGTGCCGTCTATTTGGGTTGCTTGTGTGGCGACGCTGCCCAGCCTGGTTTGCCAGTACACGTTGACACCCTTCAATGGCACGTCTTTGGCATCGGTCAGTGTCACCTTGAAGGTGATTTTCTCCTCTGGCTTGTTGGCCACCGCATAGTTGTTGTCCACTACTGTGCAGGTCATGACGACCAGTTGCTCCACCTCGCCAGGAGGTTGGAGAACAGGTGCTGGCGTTTCGGATTGGCTCAGCAAGGCGTGCTCGGCGGCGTCGGAATAGGCTGCCTTGTCAGTGGCCTCCGACAGGTTTCCAATCAGAAAAATCGTCCGGGCATTCATGCCGCTGTGCTCCGACAGCGTGCGGATACGCATCAGCAGATCCAGCTGCCGCAGGTTGGTCAAAATATTGATGGGGGACGAATCGATATGACTGATGCACTCGCGTACCTCCTGAACGCTCCAGCTGAAAAACCCGGCAAGCCTGATGGCGGCTGCCTTCTGGGCCAGATCCAATGCATCACCGGTTAGAGTCGGCAGCTTGCTGACATCCCTCAGGTAGTCGAGCAGAACCTGCGCCGGCTGTTCGCTCATCCCGAACGCGCGGGTGAGCGTGGTCAGGTAATAGAGCGTTCCCATCGAGAATGTGTATGGGCTCACCTGGTCCAGCCAGGCCTTGTAGCCGTATTCCAGAAAATCCTGCAACAGGTCAGCGCTCAGCTCCAGTGTCTTCACCACCGCACTGCGGCGCTGCACATCGGCCAACACCTGGAGCAATGGGTCCGGCTCGACGCCATGTGCCCGCCGAACGGTCGCAGTGTCCGGGCTGGTTCCCTCGAACATTGAGCACAACAGTTGATAGACCGATGTATCGGTCCAGGCGAGCACCCACAGTGCCCGCTCCCCATCAAGGCTGGTGTATACAGCCAAAGCCTCCTTGGCCACCGAGATTTGAGCATCCCTGGCTTGCAGGAGTACACCCAGCATTTTCTCGACAATGGCAGCTCGCGATGTACCGTCCATGTCCGGGAGGCCATCTCTCACCGCCAGGTCAAGTTGCCGCCGGGCGTAGTTCAAATAACCGGCTTCGGTCCCGGAAAATGCCAATACCAAACCATCGACGTCAGCCAATTCGCTCAACAGATTCAGCCAGTTGCCAGCCGGCAGGGGCGAGACGCCGGCCACCAAGAATCCGGAATTGGTCAGCAAGGCCGCCGGCAACAGATTGCGTACCTTCTCGAACAATTGCAGTTGCGCCTCGGAGGCTGTGCCATTGGCCCGTGGCTCTGCAACCTGCTCCAGCATCCACAGCACCGGCAGGTCGCGATCCTTGCACCAGCCTACGCAGGAATGCAGGGCACAGATGAGATTCAATACATCCGGTGGGCCGCCCGCAGTCGTATTGATCTGAGGCACACCGGCCAGCCCCTTGAGCCAGGCCTCACCGCCCAGCAATCCCAGCATCAGGACCCCTTCTGCCGGTGTGATGCCCAACTGGCGCGACAGCTTCACCAGCCGGTAAAAACTCGACACGATCGCAGTGTTGCGTTTCAGTTTGTCGCCAAGACCGTGTGCCTGGGCTATCACGAGGGCCAGGTAACCGTAAGTCAACAGATCGATGTTCAGACCGCTGCACAATTGATTGACCGTCAGGTCGGTACTGCCCGCTACGGGCATCACCGGAAAATCCCCGCCATCGAGGTTCAAGGGTTGGCGATAGTTGCCATGTCTGTTGAAGACCTGATCAAACAGTGAGAGCTCTTCGCCATGCCCGTAAACCGACATTTCGTCGATAAATGCTGCGAAGTCCAGCGCCGTGCAGCCATAACGTTCGTGCATTAACTGGAACAGGCCCAATGCATGCGTCACGTTTTTTGTTATCCACCAGTCGCCGTCCTTTGCACCACCGCGCACTTCGGCACGGATGGCGGCCACTAGCACCGCATCCACCTCGTGACTGCGCAGCCCCAGCGATTTGTCCAGACGCACCTTGCGGTTGATCCGGTCGCAACGCTTGAAATCCGCTTCCTTGTCGGGATCCAGATTCAGTGTTTGAAGCGCACCAGAGTCCTCCGTAATACGGATAGGCGGAGCGGTTCCCGCGTTAATGTAAACCGACCCGGAACGTTCGCTTTCCGGGTCGGCTGGCGGCTCATCGGTATATGTCACATAGGGAGAACGCACCGGTGCGAAAGCGCGAATCGACAGTAGCGCCTCGACACCGGCGGCCTCAAGCGCGGCCCGCTCACCAAAAAACTTCACCAGCTTGAACGTCGGGTACTTATCCTCATCGGCATCGTTGAAACCGAAGTTTTTTTCGAAGAACACTTTCCGGGCCGTAAAATCCGCTCCGGCTTCGGTCAACAACGTTCGCTGATAAGGCCCCATTCGTGATGCATGTGCCAGGGCACGCCCGGCGTCGGCATCCCAGGCGTTGGCTTGCAGAAAATACGGAAAGTGCGGATCGACCGTGTGCGCAAAATTCCCCACCGACATACTCAAATGCTGGGCAATAGCGTCAACGGTGACCCAATGCTGGTAGTAAGGCAGGTCATTGGGGTAACGCGCATCGAGCAAGGCATCCACCAGATCTTGATCCGGCCCATACCCGGCAAACGTTTCCAGAACCTTGATGATGATGTCGACCGAAGAGATCGATTGGTAAACCGCGTTGAAGTCGACGACCAACTTTTTCAAGTCTTTGCGCCGATCATGGAGCGGCAATTTAGTCGCATCGCCATAGGGCTCGATACGTTCGCTGATCCATTGCAACAGGTCGACCAGATAAGCCACGGGTGACCACCAGCCCCTCAGGTCATCCGGAAGACATAAGGTGTCAAAGTCGGTTTTGAACAATTTCGCGTAGCTGGGCCCATCGACCATCGACAGCATCCCGCTTGATGGACCTTTTTTCAGCGCTTTACCGGTTTCCCCTTGCTCGCCGCCGTTCAAGGTGTGCTCGATAAACTGACGCCTGATGTAAATGGCCATGCTGCTGGCCTGACGCAGGAACGCCTTCGCGTCCGCAGGGCTCATCCGATAATCCTTCACCAACCCGTGCTCACCCATTTCGACCAACGGGAAAATCGACCCACCTTTGCTCAGGTAGGCTTGCAGGCCGGGGTATTTTTTACGGCGCGTGCGCGTACTGAACAGCTGGTCATACATTTGCTCGGCAGCGCGCGTGATGGTCTTTGCCATGTTGACATTCCTTACGGCAATAGCGGCCCTGAATGGCCCGACAAAATCGTCGGGGCATGCGTTCGGTTGATTACATTTGGCGCCAGAGGACAGGAGTCGTCTACTGTCATAAATGACAGTCATGACGACCGTTCATCGGGTACCCTTTGTTAGTTTTGACGGCACAGGGTCGACCTCGAATCGCTGGCTCTGTGTTTTGTCGGACAGCGTCGCGCCGCCCGGATCATCCGTGAGGGTTTGCCAAAACACGCACCAATTACCGCCAGCAGGCAATTGACGGGTTGCATCGCCTTGCCAGATCCCGGAGACGGAAAGGTTTGGCGCCCAGACTTCGTCGGGGTTGTACCAGCTCGCAACCTGCCCGACGCCCGGTTGGCCCTGGCCTGCGAAATGAACCGGGTTGTCGGCCCACTGCCCCTCGGCTGGAAGATCAATAGCGGGCCGGAATGTGCCCAGTATCACTGGCCGCCCAGGCGAACCGTCGGAATCGAAGCCGTCGAGCGAGGCCACTACCACGAGTTCAATGCCTCTACCCGGGGAATCAATTTCCACCACGATTGACCAGGTGCCGTCATCCTCCACCGAGGTTTGTCCCAGCACCGTACTCGTGGCGTCGCCCAGCATGACCGTCACCGTGTCGCCCTTCACGCCGAAGCCTGACACTACCGTGCGCCGACCGGCGTGCTCACCCAGAGCGGGTGTTTCGAGCCACGGTGGCGCCGGCACGACGCGGTAGATGATCGGTAAGCCGTCTTTGGATATCTGATTGTCGAAATACTGTCTGGCCCAGATGGTTGTAGTTCCCACCGGCAATGTCACCCCGGCCCGCCAATAGCCGTTTCGGTCCACCGGAACATCCTTGAGCAACGGCTCGGGAGCGTTCCCCAGGAAAACGTCGACCCGCCCTTCCGGCAGTCCCCTCCCTTCGATCTCAGCGGTTCGCGTCAGGCTACGGCCTGGCAACGGCGATGTGACGTCCGGTCGCATCAGCACCACGGTGAATGTGTGGCGCTCACTGCGCGTTGACTCCCGCCCATCGATTTCCTGCATTGCCTCGACGGTGTGAAGATCGAACGCCAGGGTCTTTAGGTCGATTGCCCACTGGCCGTCCTCAGACGGCGTTGTGCAGCCCAACTCTTTGGTGAACCTGACATCGAACAATCGAACAGTGGCCCCTTTCATACCGTCCTTGCCTCGAACGGTCACATCGCGGCTGACCTCGGTAGCTTCCTTGGGCTCAGTGATGACCGGCGCAATCATGGGCCGGAAGACCGTAAAGGTTGCAGAGGCTGGAGGTGAGGTTTGCTGAGCGGCGGTTTGGGTCGCCGTAACGGTGTGGGAGACGCCCTCGGCGAACGGTGTAGGACGCTGGTAGGACCAGGTCGTACCGATAACCGTTGCAGGATGCTTTGTGGTGTTGTCGCTGAACACGAGTTCAACCACAGCGTCCAACCAACAGGTGCCAGAGATCAGGGGCGACAGTCCGTCCTCTTCCACCGTTTCAATGACGGCCGCTTTGGGCGCGATGGTGACCAGGTACACGACCCAGTCCGAGTGCTGGTTATTCAAGGATTGCCGGAGATGGACGGCTCGTTTGAACGTCGGACCCCATTCCGCTAACACCTGGCTAGACCAATTGTCATCGAAATCCACCTTCGCATCAGGGGCGATTTTGGTGGTTTGGTCGGCGTCATAAAACGACACCGAAGCATTAAGAACACCTTGGCCGGAGAGGGTCGGCTGATAGTCCGATGTGGAGGTCACGCCGTGCGGATCTGGCAACTTGTGTACGAGTGTGAACAGGTATGGCGCAGAATCAATCCAGCCATCGGCGTTGTCGGAAACCTGCTGAATCGCCCTCAGGCCATAAGTGCCGTTCGGCCAGTTCGTTACCATCGTTTCCCAAACACCACCCGCCACCTGCGCGGGCGGCGGCGCCGTTCCAGCGGGGCCGCTGACAACTTCAATCACCACTATCGCGGTGGTGTAGCCGGCACCTGAAAACTTCACCGAAGTTCCTGATGGATAAGTGACGTCGACCGCAGTCAATGCGGGAGGAGGGATGTCGAAACTTCGGGCGCTGCTTGGTTCGGATGTGCCAAGGCTCGAGGTCTGTATGGCGACCAGTGATACCCGTCCGGGTTTAACAGTCACGGGCACACTCCAGCTGTTATCCGTGACACGAGCTTCACCGACTTTTTGGGTGTGATCCAAGTCAAGGAACACCCCCATGATGGCACCGGTGTCTCCCCCCGTACCGCCCAGCGGGAACGAAGAGTTCTGAATTGACCCGGCTGGCGGACTGGTGATGAGTGGGGTTAAAGGCTTAACCCGTACCGTGATGGTTACTTGGTTCGACCACCTTCCTACAGAGTTGTACGTTTGCAAGGCGTGCAAGACAAATGCACTCTCGGGCAGATCTCTAGTCAGCGTTACGATCCAGTCACCTCCGTTCTGTACTGTCGTCTGCCCATATTCAACAGTACTGTTTCCAGCCTTGTATATTCTTATCGACGCTCCGCGCTGGCCTCTCCCGGAGACTCGCGGCCTTAGCTCGCGTACCACTTCATTGTCTCGTGGGGAATCTATGAATACGGACGCCATCTCCAGCGTGGCGGTGACCTGCGCGGAGTTTGCGGACTCTAAAGCGTTATTTTTTTGCCTGGCATAGTAATCAAACGAACTAGCACCTGTAGGAAGACTGATACTGACTGTCCAGTCTCCATTGGTAAGCACCGACCCGCTACCGCGCCGGACATCACCGAAACTGTAAACAGTCAGTTCAGCACCGGGCCTCCCAGTTCCCCTCGCATTGAAGGTCGTCGGAACGACACCGGGCTCGGCGAAAAAGGGAGGAGGAATGAAATACAATTTTTGTCGCGTGGAATTAGTAGGATCATCGGCTCCGCTGACATCATAAACATACAGGAATATTATCTCTGCCTCCGAAGTGTTACCTGTAACACTTGAGCCGCCAGTTATCGGATGCCAATAACCGTCTTGGATAGCATCATCATTGGTAATTTCTCTTAACAGCCAATGCTCTGCGGAACTAAAGCCTAGGTGTATATTTCCAGAGTTGCCACCAAAATGGGAAACTCTGTATCGCTTTGCATTGCAAGAAAACGAAGTACCGTCAGCACTCCACGCATACTCCACTTCCAACTCCGCTGTTACTGGAATACCAGGCCAGAGCGTAAACCCAACTTCCAAGGTTAATAGCGAGAATACTTCCCCCTCGCTTTCCTCAAGATTGCCAACTATTTGACTACCTGACCCTACATCAACAAATTGGTCTTTCGTATTAATTTCCCCAACAGTGGCCAGCTCTTGCGAAGGATCGCCAGGCGTTTGTTTTTCGTCACCGTCGTTTGTATCCATGACTGATTCCTCAAGTGGTGCTCTTACTCCATTGAAAGCCCAATCGATGCGCTCAAACACCTGACAGTTCTGACAGTCCCGACGAGCGGTAACCTTTCCCACAGACCAATCCGGCGGTGTCCTGCAAGCGGTAACAGGCGGCTACGATGCCTTGCGCCGTTACCTACAAATCCCTCAGAATCCGCCGGCTTGTGCGCCTTGGCGTTGCCCCGTAACTTGTTCCCCGTCGCTGCCAATCAGCGTCCGGGTTTAGTCGCCTGGGGTTTTAGTACGTTGCGTATAAGCGTCATCCAGTCGGGTATTCCCTATCCCCGCACTCGATGGTGGCTGTTCGCAGGGCGCCTCCGGGCGCGCCGGTACGTACTCCCGGTCGACTAACCTGTTTACAGCCGCCACCCTTTCGTTTAGTCGCGAGACGGGTGAAGGCCCCAACGACGAGTACGAAAACATGATCAAACCAACACCGAACCCACCAGAAACCGACCCAACCGATCAACCCGATCCGGTCTCCCCCTACGCCTCTATCGATTCAAAAAAACTCCACGAGGCCGCTCAAAAGGCCCTCGACTACTACCTCAAACCCGACGTCGAGCCATCGCACAATTCTGTGGATCGCGGCATGCAGATGTTCATCGTCGCCCCCGACATGAACCCCGAAGCCGTGGCAATCCAGACCTTCGAAACCTTTTCTTCGGTCAGCATTCTGCTGCTTGATCTGGCCGACAGCCTGGACGACAGGCCGCGGCATCTGGCGATGGCGATCTATCAGTTGAGCGAGATGGGGTTGTTGCTGGCGGAGAAGGCGCTGGAGAATGAGCGGGCGATTGCTACGGCTTAGCTGTTAGTTATTGGTTGTCTGGGCTGACGCCTTCGCGAGCAGGCTCGCTCCCACAATGATCTGCGATGTTCACAGCATTTGTGATCGACGCAATACCTGTGGGAGTGAGCCTGCTCGCGATAGCTATAGTGAGTGCGCCGCATTGCTCAGGCAGAGGCAGGCAACGGCTGAAAACTGAAGTACTGCTTCAACGCCTCGACCAGTTGCCCATACTCCGGCGGTGCCCGTTGCAGGCTGAAGCCGGCGTCATAGTGGTGAGGGGTCGTGTCTTCATGGCACCACAGGCAACACGCCTGAAGATCAATGACCTGCATGCAGCCATCGCTGGCGGGGATTTTCAGGCGCAAATCGAAATCGGCACCGATCATCATCGGCAACTGGCTGATCAGCATCAACCCGTCTTCGGACACGTTGCCCAGAAAGCCGATGGGTTTGTCGGTGACGCTGTTGAACACTCTTAGAAAATACGGCAATTGATGCCGCTCGATCCGGCGGTTAGTGAACATGCGCAATTGGCCCAGCAAGGCCCTTAAGCAGGGCCGCACTAATGCTTCGGAACGGGCCTGTTTCTATTTCTGCTTCTATTTCTTATAGATAGGCATAGACAAAGGCGCGCTCTCCCCGATCCCGGTGCGACAGTCCACAAAACCGCTGCCGCTTACTCCTGCCGATCACAGGTGTTACGTCGATTAGAGACGAGGCTCTGAAACCGATCTATTCGACTATAGCTCACCACCGCAGGTGAGCCAGCCTCTGAATGACCACCGTCATCAGAACTGGGTCGGACGCACGACTGCAGCACTGCGGATCGGATAGTGGCCCAGCGACTGCAAGGTTTCCAGGCGGGCGCGGGCGCGGAAGGCGTATTCACTGTGCGGGTACGAGGCGATGATGAACTGGTAGGTTTGAGCCGCATCGACAAACAGTTTCTGACGCTCCAGACACAGCCCGCGCATCATCGACACCTCCGGCCACACATAAGGCCTCGCTCTGCTTGCGCGCTCGACTTTGGACAGTTCAAGCGTCACCTGCTCGCAGTTGCCGCGGTCATAGGCGCTGTAGGCGTTATTCAAATGATGGTTCATCGACCAACGGGTGCAGCCCGTGACGCTGAGGGCACTGATGGCAAGGGCGGCTATGAGCACGAATCGCATGGGGAGTTCTCCTGTCTTGAGCTCTGTATCGACCCGTTGGCGGAAATCTTCAGCAAACCCATATTGAAAAAACGTTGCGCCCAAAGCTGTGTATGAAAAACGCCGACCTGGGTCGGCGCGTGTTCAAAGCAACAAAAACACCTGATCAAGCGACAATGAATGTTCGAACGGGTGACGGTGCCGAAGTGGAACCACCAAGTCGCTGACGCGCAGTAATCTTGTGCACGCCTTTTGGCAGATTGGCCTGCCCCTGCCACTTGCCAGCAGAATCCACGGTGATCGAAAGCTGCAGAACACTCCCTACGTAAACCTCAACAGTCGCGCCAAGTTTTCCCATACCTGCAATAGTGACTGGATCGGAAACCGTTGATCCTTCCAACGGTTTTTCGATGACTGGAATGGAAATCAAAGTCTGTGTGGTCATCTTCATCTCCTTGGTGCGTCACCTGTTGACGACACTCCAAGCATTCAAACATCTCGATCGGCCCAAACCTACCTGATAGAAATGACAGTCCAGACAAACGGTCGATGTCACTCGCAGAAAAACTGCCCCACCCACGTTCAATAAAGAAACCAATAAGTAGTGCAAACGAACAATGACTACACCCCAAGACCATAGTAGCCTCACTCAGCGCTTGAACTCAGGAGTCTATGCATGTCCGTCCGTCGCACCAAAATCGTCGCTACCCTTGGCCCGGCCAGTAACTCGCCGGAAGTTCTCGAACAGCTGATTCTGGCTGGCCTGGACGTCGCCCGCCTGAACTTCTCCCACGGCACCCCCGACGAGCACAAGGCTCGCGCGAAGCTGGTGCGTGACCTCGCTGCCAAGCACGGCCGCTTCGTCGCTCTGCTGGGTGACCTGCAAGGCCCGAAAATCCGTATCGCCAAATTCGCCAACAAGAAGATCGAGCTGAAGATCGGTGATCAATTCACCTTCTCCACCAGCCATCCTCTGACCGAAGGCACCCAGACCGTCGTCGGTATCGACTACCCGGACCTGGTCAAGGACTGCGGCGTAGGCGATGAGCTGTTGCTCGACGACGGCCGCGTGGTCATGCGCGTTGATACCGCCAATGCCACGGAGCTGAATTGCACCGTACTGATCGGCGGTCCGTTGTCCGACCATAAAGGCATCAACCGTCGCGGTGGCGGCTTGACCGCACCGGCCCTGACTGAAAAAGACAAGGCCGACATCAAGCTCGCCGCAGAAATGGAAGTCGATTACCTCGCCGTGTCCTTCCCGCGTGACGCCGCCGACATGGAATACGCCCGTCAACTGCGCGACGAAGCCGGCGGTACTGCCTGGCTGGTGGCGAAGATCGAACGCGCCGAAGCTGTGGCCGACGACGAAACCCTCGACGCGCTGATCAAGGCTTCCGACGCCGTCATGGTGGCCCGTGGTGACCTGGGTGTGGAAATCGGCGACGCCGAGCTGGTGGGCATTCAGAAGAAAATCATTCTGCACGCACGCCGCCACAACAAGGCTGTGATCGTCGCGACCCAGATGATGGAGTCGATGATCCAGAACCCGATGCCGACCCGTGCCGAAGTGTCCGACGTGGCCAACGCCGTGCTCGACTACACCGACGCCGTGATGCTCTCGGCTGAAAGTGCTGCCGGTTTGTATCCGCTGGAAGCTGTGCAAGCCATGGCGCGTATCTGCATCGGCGCTGAAAAGCACCCGACCGGTAAGACTTCGGGCCACCGCATCGGCACCGAATTCACGCGTTGCGACGAGAGCATCGCGCTGGCGACCATGTACACCGCCAACCACTTCCCGGGCGTGAAAGCGATCATCGCGTTGACCGAAAGTGGCTACACCCCGCTGATCATGTCGCGCATCCGTTCCTCGGTGCCGATCTATGCCTTCTCGCCGCACCGCGAGACTCAGGCGCGCGCAGCGATGTTCCGTGGCGTGTACACCGTGCCGTTCGACCCGGCTTCGCTGGAGCCGCACGAAGTGAGCCAGAAGGCGATCGACGAGCTGGTCAAGCGTGGCGTTGTCGAGAAGGGTGACTGGGTGATTTTGACCAAGGGTGATAGCTACCACACCACCGGCGGCACCAACGGGATGAAGATCCTGCATGTTGGCGATCCGCAGGTCTGAGTGACAATGCGCTGAAAAACAAAAGCCCCGCCATGTGAATGGCGGGGCTTTTTTGGTTTCCGATGATCGTTCCCACGCTCCGCGTGGGAATGCAGTCCGGGACGCTCCGCGTCCCAAAAGCCGAACGCGGAGCGTCCGTTGAAGCATTCCCACGCGGAGCGTGGGAATGATCGGCTAGTGTTTGTTGATAAACCCCGACAACGCCGCAATCGCTTCCGGTGAACGCAGCCGCTGAGTAAACAGCGCGCTCTCTTCTTCTATTGCCTTGCGCAGCAACTCCCGGTCCGGGGCTTTCATCAATTGCTTGCTGATGCGCACCGCTTCCGGCGGCAGCGACTCAAATCGCAATGCCATTTCCCGCGCCTTGGCCAACGCCGCTTCGCCACTGCCCAACGCTTCAGTCGCAATCCCCCACTGCGCAGCCTGCTCACCACTGAAGCCTTCGCCCAGCAGCAACAACTCAGCGGCTTTGGCCTGCCCGAGCAGGCGCGGCAGGATCAGGCTGGAACCGAACTCAGGGCACAATCCAAGATTGACGAAAGGCATGCGAAGGCGCGCATCGCGGCTGACATACACCAGATCGCAATGCAGCAACATCGTCGTGCCAATGCCCACCGCGGCACCGGCCACGGCGGCGATCACCGGTTTGCGGCATTCGAGCAAGGTGAGCATGAACTGAAACACCGGGCTGTCGAGGTTGCTCGGTGGTTGTTGCAGGAAGTCGCCGATGTCGTTGCCGGCAGTAAAGCATTCGCTGCTACCGGTGATCAGCACTGCATTGATTTCAGGATCGGTATCGGCCTGTTTCAGCGCTTCGGACAAGTGGCTATACATGGCGCGGGTCAAAGCGTTTTTCTTGTCGGGGCGGTTCAGGCGCAGCGTCAGCAGGCCGCGTTCGCGCTCAAATTGGATGGCATCGCTCATGGAGGGTCTCGCGTCTGAATTTCAGCGCTCAACCACGGAGAACAAAGACATCCGCCAGCAGTTGATTGCGCGGCAATCCCGCCAGGTACAAGCGCCGGGCAAAGGCATCGACGCTGTCGGGGGCCCCGCAGAGTAAGGCCAGGGTTTGCCGGGAGACAAGCCGCAGTTGCGCCAAAGCCTCTGGCAACTCGGCCGCCGTCCAAAGCTCGATGCTCAGGTTCGGGCGGCTGGCTGCCATGGCCTGCAGCGGTTTGGCCAGATAGTGCTCATCGGCATCATGGGCCAGGTGAATAACACGGATGGCGCCTTGGTGATCCTGTCGCAACGCTTCACGCAAGATGCCGAACAACGGACCCAACCCGGTACCGGCCCCCAGTAACCACAGGGGTCGGGCGTTCCAGTCCGGGTCGTATTGTAATGCCCCGCCGCGTAACTCGCCGAGACGGATCGAGTCGCCGATGCTCAATTGACGGGCAGCATCGCTGAACGCCCCCGGCTGGCGACAATCGAGATGGAACTCCAGAAAACGGTCTTCATCCGGCAGGCTGGCCAACGAATACGGGCGCGCCACGTTGCCCGCCCACAACACCAGATGCTGCCCGGCGCTGTAGCACAAAGGACTCTGAGGGGTCAGACGCAAACGCAACACGCTGGTGCTCAACCAATCGACAGCCGCCACCTCGGCCGGGCGACCGTCCTGTTGCGGATCGAAGGTGTGCACCTGCAAGTCCTCGACCACCTGGCACTGACACGCCAGGCGCCAGCCTTGCTGACGTTGGTCTGCGCTCAGGGCATCGGGTCGGCTATCGCTGGGCAGCCCTTGTACACATTGCACCAGACAGGCATGGCAACTGCCGGCGCGACAGCTGTAGGGCACAGACACGCCGTTCTGATTCAACGCATCAAGCAAATTGCTGCCCGCCGCCACCGACCATTGGCGTTCGCCGACCCGTAACTCAGGCATCGACGTTCTCCCACGCCGCCGCGCAACGATTGCGACCGTCACGCTTGGCGCGATAGAGCGCCTGATCGGCGCGCTGCAAAGCTTCGTCGAGATCGTCGCCCAGCTCCAGCAACGTCATGCCCGCCGACAAACTGAGATGGCTGACGTTAAGGCCGATCAGTTCGACATCGGTGAACGCGATGCGCAGCCGCTCGCAACAAGAGGTCAGGCGTTCGGCGTTGCAATCGGGCAACAGCACGACAAATTCTTCGCCGCCATAACGGGCCAGAACATCACCCTCACGCAAGCAAGCGGTGGCCACGGCGGCAAAGGCTTGCAGCACCTGATCGCCGGCGGCGTGGCCGTGCACATCGTTGATCCGTTTGAAATGGTCGAGGTCGATCAGCGCCAGGCCATGCACGACATCGGCGTCCATGGCGTTCAGTTCTCGGGAGGCCAGGCGCAGGAAATGTCGGCGATTGAATAGCCCGGTCAATTCGTCGGTGGCCACCAGGTCTTCAAGCTGACGCATCATCCCGCGCAGGGTGTCCTGATGCGCCTGCAAGGCAAATCGGCGCTGACGCATGCGTTGACGCGAGGTCTGGACGTAACGGGCATAAAGCTCCAGCCAGACCAACACGATGAGCAGCACGCACACCTGCAACGCGGCCAACGCCGGGTCGGGTAACTGGAGTTGGTAACCCCCCCACAGCGTAATGGCGCTGAAACTTGTGAACACCAACAGCGCGCACCGTAGAAAGGCCAGGCGCGAAAGATGAAACAACCCGAACAGCAGAATCAGCACGTAGAACACCAGAAACGCGCCGCGTGCCTCATCCAGATGGGCGATCAGCCAGGTTTGCCAGCCCAGCCCCAGCAACACTTGCACTTCGGTCAGGCTGGGGTCGGAAAAACGCAGGTTGCAGCCGCTGTAAAACACCGCAAACAACGCCGCCTGGCTGATCACCACCAGCGCACTGCCGATGGCCACGTTGTCCAAGGGTTGATCGTAATGACCCGTGAAAAAAGCCAGCCACAGCAGCAGCAAAGCCAGGGCGTAGGTGCCGGCTGCGAGGGCAAAGCGTTTGAGTAACAAGCGCTGGATGGCGTTATGGGTCAATCGTTGACTCACCGTGCGAAAGGAGGCTGCTTGAGTGTCCTACTCTACAGACCGATTGCCACTTTAGTAGCGTGCCTGATAAATGACCATTCAATTTTCAGGGCGGAAAACTGGCGTCAATGACATGACTCCGTGTGTGAACCATTTCCCCTCACCCTAACCCTCTCCCAAGGGGCGAGGGGACTGACCGAGGGTTTCTTCAGTCATACATCGACCTGAATTACCGAGTCGAACTCAGGCTTCGAAAACCACACAAATCAGCTCCCTTTCCCCCTCTCCCCTCTGGGGAGAGGGTTGGGGTGAGGGGTCGCTCCCCCAACCACCCCCAACCCTATGCGACCAACGATTGACTACCGGCGGGTGTACCCGCCCCCGAGGCGCGTTATACTGCCGCGCCTTTTTAGCGTCGCGCCAGCATGCCCGGCGTGCCTTGAAAGGTGCTTGCAACCGACCGATGCACCCAAGCTGCAAGCACCTTATTGAATGTTCCCGTCTTTTAGAGGAGCGCGACTCATGACCGTGATCAAGCAAGACGACCTGATTCAGAGCGTTGCCGACGCCCTGCAGTTCATTTCCTATTACCACCCCGTTGATTTCATCCAGGCGATGCACGAGGCCTACCTGCGCGAAGAATCGCCGGCAGCTCGCGATTCGATGGCGCAAATCCTGATCAACTCGCGCATGTGCGCCACCGGCCACCGCCCGATCTGCCAGGACACCGGCATCGTCACCGTATTCGTACGCGTGGGCATGGACGTACGTTGGGATGGCGCCACCATGGGCCTGGACGACATGATCAACGAAGGCGTGCGCCGGGCTTACAACCTGCCGGAAAACGTTCTGCGTGCCTCGATCCTCGCCGACCCGGCGGGCGCTCGTAAAAACACCAAGGACAACACCCCGGCCGTTATCCACTACTCCATCGTTGCGGGTAACACCGTGGAAGTGGACGTGGCAGCCAAGGGCGGCGGTTCCGAGAACAAGTCGAAAATGGCCATGCTCAACCCGTCCGACTCGATCGTCGACTGGGTGCTCAAGACCGTTCCGACCATGGGCGCCGGCTGGTGCCCACCGGGCATGCTCGGCATCGGCATCGGCGGCACCGCCGAGAAAGCCGCGGTGATGGCCAAGGAAGTGTTGATGGAATCCATCGACATCCACGAGCTGAAAAAGCGCGGCCCGTCCAACCGTATCGAAGAGATGCGTCTGGAGCTGTTCGAGAAGGTCAACCAACTGGGCATCGGCGCCCAGGGCCTCGGTGGCCTGACCACCGTGCTCGACGTGAAGATCATGGATTACCCGACTCACGCCGCTTCGTTGCCGGTGTGCATGATCCCGAACTGCGCCGCTACCCGTCACGCGCACTTCGTGCTCGACGGTTCCGGCCCGGCCTCCCTTGAAGCGCCACCGCTGGACGCCTACCCGGAAATCGTCTGGGAAGCTGGCCCGTCGGCTCGTCGCGTCAACCTCGACACCCTGACCCCGGAAGACGTGCAGAGCTGGAAGCCGGGCGAAACCGTCCTGCTGAACGGCAAGATGCTCACCGGTCGCGATGCTGCGCACAAGCGCATGGTCGAGATGCTGAACAAGGGTGAAACCCTGCCGGTGGACCTCAAAGGTCGCTTCATCTACTACGTCGGCCCGGTTGATCCGGTGCGCGAAGAAGTGGTTGGCCCTGCCGGTCCGACCACGGCCACGCGGATGGACAAGTTCACGCGTCAGATCCTCGAGCAAACCGGCCTGTTGGGCATGATCGGCAAATCCGAGCGCGGCCCTACCGCGATCGAAGCGATCAAGGACCACAAAGCCGTTTACCTGATGGCTGTCGGCGGCGCGGCTTATCTGGTGGCGCAAGCCATCAAGAAATCCCGTGTTGTTGCTTTTGCCGAATTGGGCATGGAAGCGATCTACGAGTTCGACGTGAAAGACATGCCGGTGACCGTTGCGGTTGATAGCAAGGGTGAGTCGGTACACATCACCGGTCCTGCCATCTGGCAGAAAAAGATCAGTGAAAGCCTGGCGGTGGAAGTGCAGTAAGCGTTTCCTTCGACAGAAAAAGCCGGGCGGTCAGCAATGACCGCCCGGCTTTTTTTCGCCTGTCATACGGCGGCGCGGTTGGCACCTGTCATATATGACAGGTTACGACTCGCACGAGCTCTGCTAGCGTGGGATCTCACCGGTATTCCACGCTTCCCTGCCCCCGGTTCACAGGTTCGCTGCCATGGCCAATGATGCAGATGCGCTCGTTACCCCGCCCTCTATCGCCAAAACGGCGTCCATTGCCACCCATGGCCGCAGCTGGGGGAAAATCGGTGCGACCGGTCAAATGTCTTACACTCTGCCGCTGCCTTTCCTGGCGGCGCGCACGCTGAATCCCGAGCTGCTGCTGTCCTATGACAGCAATTCGGGCAACGGCAAGTGCGGCCTCGGCTGGGATTTGAATCTGCCCTCCATCTCCCGTAAGACCAGCAAAGGCGTACCGGAATACAAGGCATCCGATGTCATGCTAGCCAGTGGCACCGAGCTCAGGCCCGAGCTGACCACCCGGGGCAAGATCAAGGCGACCAGGCGCGCGCGCGGCAAAGGCCGGGCGGCCAAAAAGTATTCGGTGGTGCGCTACTTCCCGCGTCTGGAAGGTACGTTCAGTCGTTACGAGTTCTGGACGCCCACCGAGGGTGGCCCCGGATACTGGCTGGTGCATGGCGCCGACGGCACGCAGCATTGCTACGGCAACAGCCCGGCTTCGTGCAGCTACGACCCTGATACCCCAGACCACATTGCCGTGTGGTTACTGACGGAAATCATGAACGCCGTGGGTGAGCATGTTTTCTTCGAGTTCAAGCACGACGACATAACCCCCGACGACCGTTTTGACTATCGGGCTCAGCGCTACCTGCGTCAGATCTGCTACGGCAACAAAACCGCCAGTGCCGAACTGCTGTGTCTTGATAATGCAAAACCGCAGGATCTGGATTGGTATTTCCGGATGGTAGTGGACTACGGTGAACGCGACGCCGGTCTGGCCGCAGTCCCGCCGTTTGACGCCCCGGATGAAAACGCTTGGCCACTGCGCTCCGACCCTTCACGCATGCATCGCTACGGTTTCGAAGTAGGCACCCGGCGCCTGTGCCGGCAATTTCTGATGTACAACAACATTGGCCCCGAGAAGGTGCTGGTCAATCGTCTGTTGCTGGAATACAAGACCACGGCACAACGCTACAACCAGCTGACAGCGGCGCACTACATGAGTTACGACGCCGAGGGCCAAGTCAAATACTCACCACCGCTTGAGTACTTCTATTCGCTGTTCGAACTCAATACCCTGCCCCAACCCTTCTTGCCACTCGATCACATGCCCGGCCTCAACGACGGCCAGCCCTACCACTGCGTCGACCTCTACGGCGAAGGTGTGCCTGGAATCCTGTGTCAGTACGACGGCGCCTGGTACTACCGCGAGCCCTTGCGGGGCGAGCCCGGCACTCATGAAATCGTTTACGGCCCGTGGACCTTGCTACCGCTGATCCCGACCGCGGACAGCAGCAAACCGGTGGTGCAGATCCTCACCGACCTCACTGGCAACGGGAATCTAAACTGGATCGTCGCGCAACCGGGCGGCAGCGGCTACTACACGCTCAATCCGGATCAAACCTGGTCGCCGTTCAAGCCGTTCAGCCAGTTTCCGCTGGAATTCTTCCACCCGTTGGCGCAATTGGGCGACTTGAGCGGGGATGGTCTGTCCTCCCTGGGACTGGTCGGCCCGAACAGTGTGCGGATGTATGCCAATTTGCGGGAAAAGGGTTTTGCGCCCGGGAAAGATGTACCCCATGGCCCGGACCGATTGCCGCTGTTCAGCGATGCCCGCAGCGAACTGGTGACTATCAGCGGTATGGGCGCAAGCGGCACTGAGCTATGCCGGATTCGCGAAGATGAAATCAGATGCTGGATCAGCCTGGGCCACGGCCGGTTCGGCACAGGTTTCAAGCTGAGCGACTTGCCGTTCAAGTATGGCGAGTTCAATGCCGATCAGGTGCGTCTCGCTGATCTGGACGGTTCCGGTGCTCCGGCTTTCATTTACCTGTTCTCGGATTACTTCGAGATCTGGTTCAACCACGGCGGCAATGGCCTGGCGCAGGAACCGGTGAAAGTCCCATGGCCCGTGGGCATTCGCTACGACAACCTCTGCCAGGTGACCTTCGCCGACCTGCAAGGCCTGGGTTGCGCCAGCCTGCTGTTGACGGTGCCGCACATGACGCCGCAGCACTGGGTGTATCACTTCGTCAGCGAGCGGCCGTACCTGCTCAACGGTTGCAACAACAACATGGGTTACAGCGCCACGCTCGGGTATGTCAGCAGTGCGCAATGCTGGCTGGATGAAAAACAAGAAGTGCTGGCGGCCGGGGAAAAGCCGGTCTGCCACTTGCCGTTTTCCCAGCAAGTGCTCGCCTGGTTGCGCCAGGACGATGAGATCACCGGCAATTACCTGATGCAGTTTCTAAAGTATTTCGAGGGTTATTACGACGGTCTGGAACGAGAGTTTCGCGGTTTCGGGCGGGTGTATCAGACGGACAGTGAGCTGGAGCCGGGCAAGGCTGAAAGCGGACATACAGCGCCGATGCTAGTGAAAAACTGGTTTCATAAGGGGGAGAAGATCGACCCCGAACTCAAGGGTACTTGCCAACTCGACACTGATGCTGAGCCGCTTGGTCGCACCCTGTATTCCAGATTCAACGAGATCAAGGGCACCGATCTGATCCGCAAGCCCTATCCAGTCGACAAAAATGAAATCGCCTACGCCCTCAGTGGTCGATTGCTGCGTACCGAAGTGTCACAGGCCGACGATCCCGAGCCCGCCCGCCTGTTTTCCCTGACCGAGCATCGCTCTCGGGTCCGGCAAACCAGCAGCAGACCTTCCAGCCTGCTGGTGCTGGAACAGGAAGCACGCAGCTATGCGTACGAGCGCTTCACGGATGACCCGCGTTGTCAGCATGTCGTCAATATGCAGTGGGATCTGTTCGGCCATGTCGTCCACAGTTTCACTGTCGACTGCGCACGACGCCGCACGGAAACCGACGAGCCGCCGTTCGAGGAGGAAGATCAGCGGCGTGCCTGGCTGGACAGCCTTGATGATCAACAGCGAGGGTTTTATCTGGCAGAAGCCCTCGCCGACTTCATTCACTTCATCGACGAGCCCCATTGGTTGCTCGGGTTACCCTCGCGCCAACGCAGTAATGCGCTGATGTTATCCAAGGGAGCATTGCCGCTGGGGCTGACCGAAGCTCAGATCAGCTACGAAAAATTCCTGCAGCATCAGGCCAGCCCCGAGTGGCAAGCTCAGCGCGCCCTGACATCGCTCTTCAGGCAAACGTATCTGGAGGACGCCGAAGGCAAGATCCTTTACCCGCCGCTGGCGGGGCCGACGGAACAGGCCGTGTTCGACAAAAAGGCTCTGGCAGCCTATGACGACGTTGCGATTATTATTCGTGACGAGCTGAGAACAATCGGCTACGCGCCCATGAAACTGTTTTTTCCAGATGCCCCGGATGAAGACGGGCGGGAAAATCTGTGGTCGGCCCTGAGCGGCTTTTTCACCTACGCCGGTGCCAGCGACTTTTACCAGATCAATGCCGTGCAGCAGACCGCCAGCCATGGTGTGACGCAAATCACCCACGACGCCTACCATCTGCTGGTCATCGCGATCACCACGCCGGACGGATGCACAACCAAAGTCACGCCTGACTATCACACCCTCTTGCCGCTGAGCATCAAGGACGCCAACGACAACATTCAGGAAGTACTGTATGGACCAGGAGGTGAGCCCATAGCGAACAGCTTTTATGGTACCGAAGACGGGAAGGAGGACGGCTTCAAGCCGATTTCGGAATACCCACCACAGTTCGACTTTAGCCCCAAATACGCCATCGAAAATCCGAAAGAAGTACTGGCGTGCGCCGCCAGTGTAGTGCGTACCGATCTGTTCAGCTGGATGACTCCGCTTCCACCAAAAATGCTGCCACGCAAACGAAAGGAATGGATCGCCAGGGGTCTGATGCTGCCCAACGGGCGTATCCGGGCAACAGCCCTGCGCTGGTTGACCCACCTCAAAAAGCGCACCGCCAGCGAACAGACCCTGCTCAAACACATCCGCACCGCCTCGCGCGAACCGGTGCACAGCGTCATTCTCACAGCCGACCGTTACCACTACGACCCGTTGCAATTGATCCAGATGATCATCAGCTACCTCGATGGCTTCGGCCGTGAGCTGCAAAGCAAACAATGGGTTCCACCGGGGCCTGCGTATGTGTCCACGCCCGATGGCAATCTCGAGGTTGACGAAGAAGGCAAGCCGATAGAAGCGCCAGCCGATCCGCGCTGGCGAGCCAGCGGGCGCGTCGAGTACAACCATAAAGGCGAACCTATCCGGGTCTACCAGCCGTATTTCCTCAATACCCATCGCTACATCAATGACAGCTCGATGCGCCAACACGGGTATCACGACCAGCTTTTCTATGACGCGCTGGGGCGACCGATCAAGACGATCAATGCTCTGAAACACTGGGCCTTCGACATCCTGCATCCCTGGTTCAAATGCAGTTACGACTTCAACGACACCGACGACACACCGCCAGCGAAAACTGCCAAACCTGCGAAGAAGGCCAAGCCATGAACGGCAATCTGCACTGGCGCACGCCTTCGGTGTCCGTCACCAACCCGCAAGGCTTGCACATCAGGCAAATCGAATACCTGCGCAAGGTAGCGGGTGGTGAAGTACAGACGCTCATCACTCGTCAGCAGCACGACGTTTCCGGTCGGCCGGTAGCGCAACGGGATCCGCGCCTGCCTACGCCGAATACCACCACCGTTCACAATCTGAACGGCCAGGCGCTCAATACTCACAGTGTCGATGCCGGGATGAGCACAATCCTGCCGGGACTGGCCAGGCAAATCGTGCAGACCTGGGACGCGCATGGCAATCACCGGAGCATGAGTTACGACAATCAACTGCGCATGACGGCCATCAAAGAGAACACCGTGCCGGACGTCGAAACCTTCACTTACGCCACTGCCACGGCCGACCCTGCCCACAACTTGCGTGGGCAGATGACCGAGTTCAAAGACCCGTCGGGCACGGTGGATTTTCACAGCTTCGGCCTGGCCGGCGCGGCGCTGCGCGAAACCCGCACTTTTCACGATGCCAAGGCCTTTGTCAGCCAGCGCACGTTCAGCCCTTTGGGGACTGTGCTGGAGCAGATCGATGCCGGCGAGCACACGCAACAATCGATGTACGACGTGGCCGGACAACTACAGCAGGTCAACTTGCAGCTCAAGGACGAAACCGAATGGCAAACAGTGCTGCAGCATGCGCAGTACAACGCCGCCGGCCAGATCATTGAACAACTGTCCGGCAATGGCGTCACCAGCCGCTGGCTGTACCATCCGGCCGACGGACGCCTGCACCGGCAAACCGCGCAAAAGGATCCAGCGTCAGTCATTCAGGATCTCGAATACCAGTACGACCGGGTGGGTAACATCATCGCCATCCTCGACCACGCCTTCACGCCCACGTTTTTCGCCAACCAGCGCGTCGATGGCCATCGCGCATTCACCTACGACTCGTTGTACCAGTTGCACAGCGCAACCGGTCCTGCCGACGCGCCACCCTCGGACATCCCCGGCCGGCCACAGCCGACTGACCCCAACGACCGGCGCAATTACACGGAATTCTACGAGTACGACCGCGGCGGTAACCTGGTCAAAACCACCCACGTCCGCGATGGCGCCAACCATACCCGCGAGATGGCCATCGCCCCTACAAACAACCGGGGCGTACGCTGGAAACCAGGTGATCCGCCGCCGGATTTCGGTACGCTGTTCGACCGCGCCGGCAACCAGCTGACCCTGCAACCCGGCCAGTCCATGCAGTGGAACAGCCGCGGTCAACTGGAAAAAGTGACCCTCGTCGACCGCAATGGCAACGGCGCCAACGACGACGAGTATTACCGCTACAGCCAGGGCGAACGGGTCTACAAACGCCACGAAACCCACACCACAAAAGTCAGTCACTTCCATGAAGTGCACTATCTGCCGGGGCTGGAAATCCGCAACAAGGACACCGGCGAAGAGCTGCATGTCATTACCCTCGCCATTGGAATTGGCAGCGTGATCTGCTTGCACTGGGTGACCGGCAAACCGGCGGGCATCGATGCCGATCAACTGCGCTACACCCTGAAGGATCATCTGGGTTCGGCGGTCAAGGAGCTGGATGGACAGGCGCAACTGATCAGCGAGGAAACGTATCTGCCGTTCGGCGGCACTGCCTCTCTGACCGCGCGTTCCGCTGTCGAGGTCGATTACAAAACCCTGCGCTATTCGGGCAAGGAAACGGATGTCACCGGGTCGATCTACTACGGGGCGCGGTATTACGCGCCGTGGCTGGGTCGCTGGATCAGCGCCGACCCGGCCGGGGATGTGGACGGGCTGAATCGGTATGCGTTTGTCGGGAACAACCCGATGGGATATGTGGACCCTACGGGAGGGGCCAGAGCGGAATCCGTGATCATGCTTTACTCAGGTTTTGTTTCCCAAGTGGGTGGACACGCCGAGCAGTTACTCGGACAGCTTCACAACATCATCCAGCAAAAGGGCATCGTAAAAAGTCTGGCGACCAATCTGGCGGGAGAAACCGTCAGAGGGATCGCTGGCTATGAAGGCGGAGTGATCGGCGGCGGACAATTTGATCTGGCAGTTCCAAACGCCCCCTTCACAACGCCCTACACAACGCCCGGAGGACTGGTCGGAGGTAACATCGGCGGCGACGTGGCTGGCGCGATGGCAGACCCGCCATTGAACTCGATCGGGCTCAGTGTCGGCCCGCTGATCCCGCAAACATCGAAAATGTCCGTTTCGGCGATCGATAGCGATTTGGGCATCACTGATGCCGTCAAGGAAATCGGCAACTGGAGCGATTTCAAGGATCAGAGCATGCATCCGGCGCTCGACTCTGTCCTCAACCCCGATTTCATGATGAACAGGGTGATGGCCTCATGGATATCGATAATTCCAGCCACTATCAACATGTTTGCCCGGGCGATAGAAGGCGAAGACATCAAGAACCGGCTCGATCCGGTCAAGATCGGCAAGATCGAGACGATGCTTAGCGACTGGCAAACCGCTCTCGAGGAACGTTCGGCATGGGCCGAAAACGCTTTCAATGCATTGGGTAAAGAAGTTCTCTATCCGGGCGATGTGCTCCCCAACGTCAACGGCACGACCCCGAAAGAAGTGTTGGCACCGATCAGCCGATCGGGCTTGCGCCAGCAAACCAGCGCCGCCCTTTACGACATAGCTCATGCCCAACGAGGTTTAGCCGCCTACAAAGAAATGGGCACCACGGATAATCAGTATTTAAGACGACAAGCTCATCCGACCAAACCACACTCCAGCAACTGGTGGACCAAAAGTGCCTAGCTCGGTCCACCGGCGCACACCCTCGCTCACTGCCAATGGCAGCCGGGGCCTGCCAATCAGACATGTCGCCTATTTGCGCACTGTCGCCGACGGGCCGGTGGAAGGACTCATCACACGCTTGCGCCACGATGTTGCCGGGCGCCTGGTCGAGCAGCAGGATTCGCGTTTGTCCGCCCCCAACCTGGTGACCGTTTTCCAGTTGGGCGGCCAGCCGCTCAAGGTCGACAGCGTCGACGACGGCCCGAGCCTGGTTCTGCCGGGGCTGGCCGGGGAGGAACGCCAGCGTTGGGATGCTCGTGGCAATCACTGGCGTACAACCTACGACGATCAGTTGCGCCCGGTTGCCATCGAAGAGAACGCGGTGCCCGACGTCGAAACCCTCACGTACGCCGACGCCACGGCCGACCCTGACCACAACCTGCGCGGGCAGATGACCGAGTTGAAAGACCCGTCGGGCACGGTGGTTTTTCACAGCTTCGGCCTGACCGGCGCGGCGCTGCGCGAAATCCGCACCTTTCACGATGCCAAGGCCTTTGTCAGCCAGCGCACGTTCAGCCCCTTGGGGACTGTGCTGGAACAGATCGATGCCGGCGAGCACACGCAACAATCAATATACGACGTGGCCGGACAACTTCAGCACGTCATCTTGCAGCTCAAGGACGAAGCCGACTGGCAAACAGTGCTGCAGCATGCGCAGTACAACGCCGCCGGCCAGATCATTGAGCAACGGGCCGGCAATGGCGTCACCAGCCGCTGGCATTACCATCCGGCCGACGGTCGCCTGCACCGGCAAATCGCGCAAAAGGATCCATCGTCGGTTCTTCAGGACCTCGAATATCAATACGACCGGATGGGCAACATCACCGCCATCGTCGACCATGCCTTCACGCCCACGTTTTTTGCCAACCAGCGGGTCGATGGCCACCGCGCATTCACCTATGACTCGCGGTACCGCTTACACAGCGCAACCGGACCTGCCGATGCCATACCGTCGGACAACCCCGGACGACCACAGCCGACCGACCCCAACGACCGACGCAATTACACGGAAATCTACGAGTACGACAGCGGCGACAACCTGGTCAAAACCACCCACGTCCGCGATGGCGCCAACCATACCCGCGAGATGGCCATCGCCCCTGCCAGCAACCGGGGCGTACGCTGGAAACCGGGTGATCCGCCGCCGGATTTCGGCACGCTGTTCGACCGCGCCGGCAACCTGCTGGCCCTGCAACCGGGCCAGCCCATGGCGTGGAACAGCCGCGGTCAACTGGAAAAAGTGACCCTCGTCGACCGCAATGGCAGCGGCGCCAACGACGACGAGTATTACCGCTACAGCCAGGGCGAACGGGTCTACAAACGCCACGATACCCACACCGCAAAAGTCAGCCACTTTCTTGAGGTGCGCTATTTGTCGGGGCTGGAAATCCGCAGTAAAGACAACGGCGAAGAGCTGCACGTCATCACCCTGGGATTGGGTGTCGGCGAGGTGCGCTGCCTGCATTGGCTGACCGGTAAACCGTCTGGCATCGCTAACGATCAACTGCGCTACACGGTGACTGATCACCTGGGCTCAAGCGTGATGGAACTGGATCAACAGGCGCAATTGATCAGTGACGAAAAGTATTTCCCGTACGGTGCAACCGCTTCGCTGACGGCACGTTCGGCGGTAGAGGCCGATTACAAGACCGTGCGTTATTCGGGCAAGGAAATGGATGTCAGCGGCCTGTGTTACTACGGCGCGCGGTATTACGCGCCGTGGCTGGGACGCTGGATCAGCGCCGATCCGGCCGGGAATGTGGACGGGCTGAATCTGTATGCGTTTGTGGGAAACAATCCAATCGGTTACATAGACGTCAATGGCGAGATCAAATGGCCCACTGTGGCTGATGTCAACGCTGGAATAGACAGAGTCATTGCCTCGGAAAACGCCAGCTACGCCAAAAACCGCCAGGCATCAGCGACAAGGCGTTTAAAGGTCCAAATGAATAAACAGGTGACTCGTCAAATAGAAATACTCGGGATCACCAAGCGCCGGGTGCAGGATGCAGGTCAACAGCTCAGAACGATGGGCTCAGGTTCAGACGTAGCTCTTGCGGCGACGCGCAGGGCGATGGTGTTGGTGACAGGTAAAGCCCTCAGCTATGGCGTGGGGCTTGCCGTAGGTATCGGAGCCCAGGCGTTGGGCGCAGTGGCTCCGGGTGTCGGTAACGTGGTGGGTGCAGGGTTAGGGTTCGGCGCCAAAATCGCAGTCAGCGGCCTCGTGGATTACGTTGCCGAAAGAACAGGCCTGAGCGCGTCAGTAAACTTGAAAACCAATAAACTGAGCGCGGAAAAAATAATCAAAAAAGCTGAATATAAGCAGATGGAGCCGGGTGAATATATAAAAGCAAAATATCAAAACATGAACTTCAGCTCTCAAAAGTCGCAGTTGAAACTTACAAAAGAAGCCACGACTCTCGCCTCCAGTGAACTGTTGAAGGCAACGCTGACCGGGCTTCCTTCGGAAGCAGTGAGCGCAATCAGTAGTGGCGTGGGCGTCATACTGGGGCTACCGGAAATACTCAATGAAGCAATAGGGGCCAGCAAGGGGAAATCAAGCGAAAAAATGGATGCGTTTGAAAGCGGAATTCTCGGACTCGCAGAGGCTATTGAATCAAGTATGGATAGTATTCACGAGTATGCCGGCGCACTGTCCGTCAACAGCATAAACGGGATTGATATTAAAAGTCTGGACGAAGAAACGGGCAAAATCACCGGCATGCTGTACAGCTTCGTGAACACAATCCGAGATCACAGAAGCAGCCGTAAAGCCGCGTAAACAGATAAGTTTTACACGGGCAACAGTGCCCACGCACGGCGGCATGCTATGGTGCGCGCCCGTAGTGCTGACTGTTTACCACGCCATGCTTGCGACTTCCCGGACGTTACGCCTGACGCTGTACACCCTGCTGATCGTCGCCGGTGCCGCCCTCGCCGCGACGCTTGCGATCCGCCACGCCGAACGCCAGGCATTGGAAGAAGACGCCGCGCGGGCCAATCAGCAACTGGCGCTGTACGCCACTTCTCTGCACACCCTGATCGACCGCTACCGCGCCCTGCCCGCCGTGCTGGCGCTGGATCCGCAACTGCGTTCGGCGCTGGCTGGCCCGGTCGACGCCGAACAGCAAGCGGCGCTCAACCTGAAACTGGAAAAGATCAACGGCGCGGCGCAGTCCTCGACCCTGGAACTGCTCGATCACACCGGTCTGGCAGTCGCCGCCAGCAACTGGCGTTTGCCCAGCAGTTATGTCGGCCACAATTATGGCTTTCGCCCCTACTTCAGCCAGACCCGCACTCAGGGCACCGGGCGCTTTTACGCGGTGGGCGTGACGAGCGGGATTCCCGGTTACTTCCTGTCCAGCGCGGTCACCGATGACAACGGCCAGTTCCTCGGCGCGATGGTGGTGAAACTCGAGTTTCCAGAACTGGAACGCGAGTGGCGTCAGGGCAGCGACACACTGCTGGTCAGTGATGCGCGCGGGATTATCTTCATCGCCAACCAGCCGGGCTGGCGCTATCGCGCGTTGAAACCGTTGAGTGACAGCGATCACGCCGAACTCAAGGCTACCCGCCAATACGACAAACAACCGCTGACACCGCTTGAGTATCAATCAGTTCGGCGCTTCGACGACAACAGTGATCTGACGCGGGTCGTGGGGCCTGACGGAACGGCGAATTACCTGTGGGAATCGCTGCCGCTGAGCACTGAAGGCTGGACGTTGCATCTGCTGCGCCGCCCGCAAGTTGCGTTCGAAGACAGTCGCAACGCCGGGCTCGCCGCCGCCGGGGTGTGGCTGGCGCTGGTATTTCTGCTGTTGTTCCTCAATCAGCGTTGGCGTTTGGCCAAGCTGCGCCAGCGCAGTCGCGAAGAGCTCGAACAACTGGTGGAAGAACGCACCCGCGACCTGCGCACTGCTCAGGACGGTCTGGTGCAATCGGCCAAACTCGCCGCACTCGGCCAGATGTCTGCCGCGCTGGCCCATGAAATCAACCAGCCGTTGACCGCCCAGCGCATGCAACTTGCTACTCTGAGGCTGCTGCTCGATCACGGTCGGGTCGATGACGCCTACAAGGCGCTCAAACCGGTGGATGACATGCTGACGCGCATGGCCGCCCTCACTGGCCACCTGAAAACCTTCGCCCGCAAAAGCCCCAGCGGTTTACGCGAACGCCTGGACTTGGCGGCGGTGATCGACCAATCGTTGCAGCTGCTCGACACACGGTTGCGCGATGAACAGATCAGCACGGTGCTGCACCTGACGCGCCCGGCGTGGGTGCGTGGCGATGCGATTCGTCTGGAACAGGTGCTGATCAATTTGCTGCGCAATGCTCTGGACGCCCTGCAGGACAAACCCTGCAAACGCCTGGAAATCCGCCTCGAAGCCGACGAACAACTCTGGCGCCTGACGGTCACCGACAACGGTGGCGGCATTGCCGAAGAGCACTTGGCGAACGTGTTTGATCCGTTCTTCACCACCAAACCGGTGGGGGATGGCCTGGGCCTCGGGCTGGCCGTATCCTTTGCCATCGTGCATGAATCGGGCGGACGCCTGAGCGCCGACAATCATGCAAACGGCGCGGTGTTCACCGTGACGTTGCCCATCGACCTGGAGGCGCCTGGCTCATGCTGAATTCAGTGATGGTGGTCGACGACGAAAGCAGTATTCGCAGCGCCGTCGAACAATGGCTGAGCCTGTCGGGGTTCGAGGTGCAGTTGTTCAGCCGCGCCGATGAATGCCTGGCGCAGCTGCCCAAGCATTTCCCCGGTGTGATCCTCAGCGACGTGCGCATGCCTGGCATGACCGGCCTGGAACTGCTGGCCGAGGTTCAGCGCCGCGATGCCGACTTGCCGGTGATTCTGCTGACCGGTCACGGCGATGTGCCGATGGCGGTCGACGCCATGCGCGATGGCGCCTACGACTTCCTCGAAAAACCCTTCAGCCCCGAAACCCTGCTCGGCAGTCTGCGCCGCGCGCTGGACAAGCGGCGGCTTGTGCTGGAAAACCACGCCCTGCACGAGCAGGCAGACAACCGCGCCAAACTCGATGCGACGCTGCTGGGCGTGTCCCGTGGTTTGCAGACGCTGCGTCGGCAAGTGCTGGACCTGGCGACGCTGCCGGTCAATGTGTTGATTCGCGGTGAAACCGGCAGCGGCAAGGAGCTGGTTGCCCGTTGCCTGCACGACTTCGGGCCACGCGCCGACAAACCGTTTGTGGCGCTGAACTGCGCGGCGATTCCCGAGCAGCTGTTCGAGGCCGAGTTGTTCGGCCATGAGAGCGGCGCGTTCACCGGCGCGTCGGGCAAACGCATCGGCAAGCTCGAATACGCCGACGGCGGCACGCTGTTTCTCGATGAGATCGAAAGCATGCCGTTGGCCCAGCAGGTGAAATTGCTCCGGGTGTTGCAGGAGCAAAAGCTGGAGCGGTTGGGCTCGAATCAAAGCATCCGCGTGGATTTGCGAATCATCGCCGCGACCAAACCCGACTTGCTGGACGAAGCCCGGGCCGGACGTTTTCGCGAGGATCTGGCCTATCGGTTGAACGTGGCCGAGTTGCGTTTGCCGCCGCTGCGCGAACGGCGTGAAGACATTCCGTTGTTGTTTGAGTCGTTTGCGCAGAACGCAGCCGAGCGTTTGGGCCGCAGCTTTCCACCGCTGAGTGGTCCGCAGTTGAGTCATCTGCTGAGCCACGACTGGCCGGGCAATGTGCGTGAACTGGCGAACGTGGCCGAGCGTCAGGTGTTGGGACTGGGCGAGCCGGAACCGGTGGGAATTGATCCCGGGCAGTCGCTGGCGGCGCAGCAGGAAGCGTTTGAAGCGCATTGTTTGCGCGCGGCGTTGACCCGGCATAAGGGCGATGTGAAAGCGGTGTTGGAAGAGCTGCAACTGCCGCGCCGGACCTTTAATGAAAAGATGCAGCGGCATGGATTAACGCGCGAGATGTTCCTCGGCGAATGATCGTTCCCACGCTCCGCGTGGGAATGCAGCCCGGGACGCTCTGCGTCCCAACAGCCGAACGCGGAGCGTCCGTTGAGGCATTCCCACGCAGAGCGTGGGAACGATCAATAGGCGGGAATCCGCTCATCCACACATGAATCCTGAGCGACTATCCGCTCACTGAATCCCCTCACCCCCTCTAAACCGGCCCTCCTCCCCTTGGCACACCTCCTGCTATACCCCAAGCAGGCTGCGTTTCAACGCGCTCCACAAAAACAATTAAATGAAGGATCCGTCATGGATAACTCACAAACCTTGCCTCTTGGGTCGGCAGCTTCGCCTGCCAAAGAAAGAACCACTGCCAGTCGCATCAAATCGATCTTCAGCGGCTCTGTCGGCAACATGGTCGAGTGGTACGACTGGTACGTCTACGCCGCGTTCTCCCTGTACTTCGCCAAATCCTTTTTCCCCGCCGGGTCCTCCACCGCGCAACTGATGAACACTGCTGCGATCTTCGCCGTGGGCTTTCTGATGCGCCCGATCGGTGGCTGGCTGATGGGCCTCTACGCGGACCGCGCCGGTCGTAAACGTGCATTGATGGCCTCGGTGTACCTGATGTGCTTCGGCTCGCTGCTGATCGCCCTGAGCCCCAATTATGAAACCATCGGTATCGGTGCGCCGATCCTGCTGGTGTTCGCGCGCCTGCTGCAGGGCCTGTCGGTGGGTGGCGAGTACGGCACCTCGGCGACGTACCTTAGCGAGATGGCGACCAAGGAACGTCGCGGCTTCTATTCCAGCTTCCAGTACGTGACGCTGATCTCCGGTCAGCTCATCGCGCTGGCCGTGCTGATCGTGCTGCAACAGACCCTGACCACCGAGCAACTGTACGCCTGGGGCTGGCGCATCCCGTTCGCCATCGGCGCGCTCTGTGCAGTCGTGGCGTTGTATCTGCGTCGTGGCATGGAAGAGACCGAGTCGTTCAACAAGGTCAAGAAAGAGAAGAAAGAAAGCGCGATGCGCACCTTGATGCGCCATCCGAAGGAACTGATGACCGTGGTCGGCCTGACCATGGGCGGCACCCTGGCGTTCTACACCTACACCACCTACATGCAGAAATACCTGGTGAACACCGTCGGCATGAGCATCACCGACTCCACCAGCATCTCGGCGGCTACGCTGTTTCTGTTCATGTGCCTACAACCGCTGATTGGCGGGTTGTCGGATAAAGTCGGTCGTCGGCCGATCCTGATTGCCTTCGGCGTGCTCGGCACCCTTTTCACCGTGCCGATCCTGACCACCCTGCACACGGTCCAGACCTGGTGGGGCGCGTTCTTCCTGATCATGGCGGCGCTGATCATCGTCAGCGGTTACACCTCGATCAATGCGGTGGTCAAAGCCGAACTGTTCCCGACTGAGATTCGTGCACTGGGCGTTGGTTTGCCGTATGCGCTGACCGTGTCGATCTTCGGCGGCACCGCTGAATACATCGCGCTGTGGTTCAAGAGCATCGGCATGGAAACCGGTTACTACTGGTATGTCACTGCGTGCATCGCCGTGTCGTTGCTGGTCTACGTGACCATGAAAGACACCCGCAAGCATTCGCGGATCGAGACGGACTGACAGCCATAAAAAACGCGCAAAGGTGCAAAACCTATGCGCGTTTTTGTCAGACCCATCGTGGGGAATTCTTCGCGGGCAAGCCTCGCTCCTACAGGGATTGCGCTGCTCTTGTAGGAGCGAGGCTTGCCCGCGATGGCCGCGCCTCGGTATTAAGTCAACTCGGGAGCCGTCTGCTTCCCATATTTGTTCTGAGCGAACGAAGCCCCCGCAATCAACACCACCAAAATCCCCGTCAACACCAACGACGAACCGATGGTACCGAAATCCAGACCTCCCTTTTCATGGGGCTTGGTCAGGAAGTCGCCCAGCGTCGCGCCGAACGGCCGCGTCAGCACAAACGCCACCCAGAACAGCAGCACTGACGAAATCTTCGTGAAGTATTTGAGCAACACCACCACCGCAATGGTCGAGCCGATCAGCAGTGCGCCACCGGCAAAGCCCAGGCCCGAGTCATCGGCCAGGTAGTCGCCAAGCGCAGTGCCCAGGGTGTTGGAAAACAGTATCGCCATCCAATAGAACATCTCGCCGCGAAAGGTCTGGACCTTGGTGACGTTCAGCGAATCGCCGCTCAAGCGCCACGCAGCAAAAATCCCTATCAAAATCGCAATCAGGATCATCGAGCCCGTGGCATAGCCCAACCCAAGGGTGCGGTCCATGAAATCAGACATTGTGGTGCCGGCCGTGCTGGTCGACAAAATCACGATCCAGTACAGCACCGGCTTGTAGGTTTTGGACATCAACTGCGTGATCAGCGTCAGTACGAACACGCTGATCAAAATCAGCGAGCTGATGGCGTAACCAACGTTGAGGGTCATCGACAGCAAATCCCCCGCGGTTTCCCCCAAGGTTGTCGCGCAGATTTTCATCACCCAGAACGCCAGGGTGATTTGAGGAAGTTTGTTCATCGAGGGTAGATCTCCAGTGTTCATGGCGGCCGTTTGAAGACTTTTGGCCGTTGCGCAGACTGGAGAGGGGGCGGTGAAAAATAGGTAAGTGCTGTATGAAAAAACTGTCACATAGGCAAAAGTCCGAATTAATCAGCGGTTAATGCGCTCCACAGATCCTCCAGGTGCCTGATTCATTGCATCGTGCAAACGCACCTGGAGTTATCCACATGAACATCAAACTGATCCTCGCCCTGACCCTTTCCGTACTGGCCGCCAATTCGTTCGCGGCGGATGGTTACGACAAAACCGGCTCGGCTACCTTCGAGTCCGGAGCCAGCGCCTCCATCGAACGCTCGCACTCTGGCAGCTATGCCGCTGACGGCTTCGACAAAACCGGCACCGCAGAAGCTATCGGCTGATCGTGGGAGGAAAAGCCCACAAACCCCGGGATCGACAAAAAACCCTGTGGGAGCGAGCTTGCTCGCGATTGCGGACTGACATTCAACATTGATATCGACTGATACTCCGCCATCGCGGGCAAGCCTCGCTCCTACAGGAATCGAGGCGACTGGAAATAGCGCGTTCGTCCCTGCACTATGGCCCGATCCCGATTGAAGCCCCAGGAAAACCTTTCATGCCCGACGACATCCACTTCTACGAACCCGCCAACGGCCACGGCCTGCCGCATGACCCGTTCAATGCGATCGTCGGTCCGCGTCCCATTGGCTGGATTTCCTCCCAGGATGGCAATGGTCGCCTGAACCTGGCGCCTTACAGTTTCTTCAACGCCTTCAACTACATTCCGCCGATCATTGGGTTTTCCAGCGTCGGGCGCAAAGACAGCCTGAACAACATCGAGCAAACCGGCGAATTCGCCTGGAACCTGGCGACCCGTCCGCTGGCCGAGCAGATGAACCAGTGCTCTGCCATGGTCCCACCCGACACCAACGAATTCGAACTGTCCGGGCTGACGCCGGTCGCGTCGAAAGTCATTCAGGTGCCGCGCGTTGCCGAAAGCCCGGTGTCCTTCGAGTGCAAGGTCACGCAGATCATTCAGTTGCAGCGGGCCGACGGCGAAGTGGTGCCGAGCTGGCTGGTTCTCGGCGAGGTGGTCGCCGTGCATATCGCCAAGTGGCTATTGAAGGATGGGGTGTACGACACCGCCGCGGCAGAACCGATTCTGCGCGGCGGCGGGCCAGCGGATTATTTCCAGCTGGGGCCTGAGGCGTTGTTCAAGATGTATCGCCCGAGGGCGGTCAAGTAATTACCAGATCAGGTCGCCGTCTTCGCTGACGCCTTTGAGGTGTGTCAACTGCAGCGCGGCGGCTTCATCGGCCTCGCGGGCAGTTTTGAAGGTTTGCTCTTCGAGCAGCTTGTGAAAGCGCGGTGCACCCGAACCACTGATGGCCTTGGTGGCGATTGCGGCGTGATAACCGCCTTCACGGGGTACTACGGCAGATACGGCTTCGAAGGTTTCAAAGGCTTTGCGTGCCATGTCGCGGATCCTGGCTGATTGAGAGTTGAGCCATTAAACCCTCAACCCGCCATTTTGTGTACCCACGACTGAGACTGCCCCAGCGCCTGGGCGGCCGATACGTCCTTGAAGGTATGAAAATCCAGGCTGTTGACCACCAGGTCTTGCACCAACTCGGCAAAAATCTGCATGGCCGGGGTGCTGAAGTAAGCGGTCATGGCCTGCTGGTTCATCCAGAAACCGGACACCAGCCATAACTCCGGATCGCATTGTGAGTGTTGCAGGGCAAAGTTCAGGCACCCCGGTGCGCTGCGAGACGGCTCGATCAACGCGCTGAGGCGCGCGCCGAGCTCCGCCGAACGCCCGACGCGGGCGCGGACAAAGGCCATATGGCTGACGGGGATCTGCGTAGACATGGTTAACCCTCCCAGGTACTCGAGTGGCAGCCGTGGGACGGGCTGCGACAGGATCCAAGGTTAAGCGCCCGGACGCCGCGTCGTTAGTCGATTCCTGCCGGCTTGTTGCACAATCCTGCGAGGCTGCATCCCGCACCTGTAACAACGTGTAAATCCTGTCACAGGACTGAAACACGACTTTCAAGCAAGTTTTCTCTGTTTGATGCAGCCATTGAGGCACCGTTAATTCACTCCATGCAGAATCAGGCAAGCTTGAGGCAGGATGTGTCTACCGCTTTGTCTTGCACAAACTTAAGCTCGGCTCATTATCAACGCCCCACCGAGGATGCCTTGCATGTCGTCGCTCGATCATTTTCAAGCCCCGCTGGACGCCGACATGGAGAAACAGCGCGCGGAACTGGCCGCTATCATCCGCCGTAACACGATGGAGGATGGCAATTATGCGACTGCCGTCGGCTCGCTGTTCATGGCAAAACACAGCAAGTCCCATGACTTTGCCTCGGTGCTGGCGCAACCGGCGTTGTGCATCATGGCGCAGGGGCGCAAAGAGGTCAGGCTGGCCAACGAATACTTCAATTACGATCCGCTGAATTACCTGGTGGTGTCGGTCTCGATGCCGCTGAGCGGGCGGATAGTGAACGTCACCTCTGAAGAACCGATCCTCTCGGTGCGACTGGACATCGATCCGGCGGAAATCACCGCGCTGATCGCCGACGCCGGCCCTCTCGGTGTGCCCACACGTCCAACGGGGCGCGGTTTGTATGTCGAAAGGATCGACACGGCAATGCTCGACGCTGTGCTGCGTCTGGCCCGGTTGCTCGAGACCCCGAAAGACATCGCCATGCTCGCACCGCTGATTCGTCGGGAGATCCTCTATCGGTTGTTGCGCAGCAAACAGGGGCATCGACTGTATGAAATCGCCATCGCCAACAGCCAGAGCCACCGCATCAGCCAGGCGATCAAATGGCTCAACGGCAACTATGAACAGCCGCTACGCATCGATGATCTGGCCAAGGAAGTGAACTTGAGCGTGTCGACGTTGCATCACCGGTTCAAGGCGATGACGGCGATGAGTCCGTTGCAGTATCAGAAACAACTGCGCCTGCAAGAAGCACGGCGGTTGATGCTGGCGGAGGGGTTGGAGGCTTCGGCGGCGGGGTATCGGGTGGGGTATGAAAGCCCTTCGCAATTTAGCCGGGAGTACAGTCGGTTGTTTGGGGCGCCGCCGTTGCGGGATTTGGCGCGGTTGCGGTTGACGGTCTGATCCGGAATTAGCGGTGCGGCTACTGACGCCTTCGCGGGCAAGCCCGCTCCCACAGGGATTACTGGTGGTCACAAAATTGTGTAAACACCACCGAACCCTGTGGGAGCTGGCTTGCCCGCGATGAGGCCAGCAGCGCCAACCAATTTCTTAGAGTCAGGCGCCGAGCACCCGACAAGACTCAGCCGGTAACGTCACCGAAACCGGATTGCCAATGCTCAACCCAAACCCCTGACACGGCGTACTCAATGCCGTAAACGAAACCCCGGAACACTCAACCGTGGTCTCAATCGTCGCGCCAATATCGCGTACGAACGTCACCTTACCGAGCAACCGATTCCCCGCCGTCGCCTGCGGGTGCGACAGTTGCAGGTCTTCAGGGCGAATCAGCATCTTCACTTTCTCACCCACCACAATGCTGCTGCAGATTGGCACTTGCAGCGCATCGCCACCCGGCAACCCAATCTTCCCGTTGCCCAGCGCCGTGGCCGGGAAGATATTCCCCGAGCCAATGAAGTCCGCGACGAATTCATTGGCCGGGTGACGATAAATCTCAATCGGCGTGCCCACTTGCTGCACCCGATGCTCACCCAGCACCACCACGATATCGGCCATGGTCATGGCTTCACGCTGGTCGTGGGTCACCATGATGGTGGTGATGTTCAAGCGTTGTTGCAGCTGACGGATTTCCACCTGCATCGACTCGCGCAACTTGGCGTCCAGCGCCGACAGCGGTTCATCCAGCAGCAGAATTTTCGGGTGATTGGCAATCGCCCGGGCGATCGCCACGCGCTGGCGTTGACCGCCGGAGAGTTTCGACACTGGACGATCGATCATTTCCTGCAACTGAATCAGCTGCAGCAACTCCACCACCCGCGCCTGCTGATCAGCCTTGCTGACACCACGCAATTTCAGCGGATAGGCGATGTTCTCCCCCACCGTCATGTGCGGAAACAGCGCCAGCGATTGAAACACCATGCCGAAATTACGCTGATGCGCCGGGGTGTGGCCGATGTCTTCACCGTCCAGGCGAATCTCGCCGCCGCTCAGGGTTTCGAGCCCTGCAATCATGCGCAGCAGAGTGGTTTTGCCGCAGCCCGAAGGGCCGAGAAAACACACCAGTTTGCCCTCGGGCAAATGCAGGTTTACATCTTTTACCGCGCAGGCCGAGCCGTAGTGTTTCTCGACGTTTTCCAGAATCAGACCAGTCATGTTGCACCTCAAGAATCAGAACGAAACGCCACCTTCACCGACCAGCTTCTCCAGCGCCCATATGAGGACGAAGTCGATCAGCACGATCAGCACGGCAAACGAGAAAACGGTGGGGTCGAGCGAAGACACGGTGCGGCTGTACATCCAGATCGGCACGGTCATGACGTCGATGGTGTAGAGGAAGTAGGTCACGGTGAATTCGTTGAACGAGACGATGAACGCCAGCAGCATGCCCGCCAGAATCCCCGACTTCATCAGCGGCACTACCACATCGATAATCGCCCGGGTCGGCGAAGCACCGAGCATCTGCGCGGCCTCTTCGACTTCGCTGCCGATGGAAAGCATCGCCGCGGTGCAGTTTTTCACCACAAACGGTAACGCCAGGATCACGTGAGCAATCACCAGCCGCGAGGTGGTCATCTGGAATGGCAGGCTGTCGAACACCAGCAGCAACGCCAGCCCCAACACCACCATCGGAAACACCAACGGCAGCGACATCAGTTGCAGCGCCACGGCTTTGCCGCGGAACTCGCAACGGGTCAGCGCGTACGACGCCGGCACCGCGATGATCGTGGCGAAAACCATGGTCAGGCACGCCACCATCAAGCTGGTGGTCATGGCTTTGCCCAGGCTCAGCACGTCGCTGGAATCCGGCGACACGAAGGTGTGCCAGGCGGCCTTGTACCATTGCAGGCTGTAGCTGCTCGGCGGGAAGTCGAGGTTCGACGCACCGCTGAACGACATCACGATCATGGTCAGGATCGGCAACACCGCCAGCAGCAGGATGAAGCCGGAAAGGATGCCGGCAAACTTGCCGGTCTCGCCGGGCAGCAGCCCATAACGTTTCTTGATCAGGGTGCTCATTGGGAAGCCTCCAGCATGCGCCGACGACGGCCAGTGATGTATTCGGACAAGGTCATGATCGCGAGCGTGGTGACAATCAACACCACACCGGCAGCGGATGCGGCGGGCCAGTTCATCAGTGGGGCGATCTGGTCATGGACCATCACGGCCAGCATCGGCACGCGTCGGCCACCGAGCAGCAAAGGCACCACAAAGCTGCTGGCGTTGTAGGCGAACACCAACGTCGCGCCGGTGATGATCCCCGGCATGCTCATCGGCAGCACCACTTGGCGGAACACCTGGAAGCGACTCGCGCCCAGGGTTGCAGCGGCTTCTTCATAAGTGCGAGCGACGCCGCGCATGGCGCTGGCAATCGGCAGCACGGCCAACGGGAACGCGGTTTGCACCAGGCCCATCAGCACGCCGTTCTGGTTGTAGAGCAGCATGATCGGTCGCTTGATCAGGCCCAGGCCCATCAGCGCCTGATTGAGCATCCCGCCAGGGCCCAGAATCACCAGCCAGCCGTAGCTTTGCAGCAGCAGGTTGACCAGCAATGGCAGCAGCACCGCGGCAAGGAAGATCCGTCGCACGAAGGGCGAGGTCAGCCGCGACATGGTGTAGGCCACCGGGATCGCCAACACGACCGCGATCACCGCGCTGATCAGCGCCAGACGCAGGGTCAGCAGCAAGGATTTGAGGTAATACGGTTCCAGCAGCTGGGCGTAACTGGCCAGGCTGAACCCGGTCCATTCCGCGCCCTTGGTGCCCACGCTCATGCGCAGTACCAAGAGGCTGGCGGCGATCAATACGCCCAGAAACAGCATCGACGGCGAGAGGAAAAACCAGGCACGCGTCGTCGGCGAAACACCCCGATTGGTGCGCACTGGAACGGCGCTTACCGGATGAGTCAAAGGTTGGTGTTCCATAGCAAGGGTCTCGTCAATGGAAGATCTTGGCGAGTGCTGCGCACTCGATCGCGGGCAAGCCATGCTCCTACAGGTAAGGCGCTGCTCTTGTAGGAGCAAGGCTTGCCCGCAATGAGGTTCGAAGAACCTCCCTGCGATTCAGATCAGGAAGAAAAGATTTCCGTGTAACGACGAATCCATTGGTCATGCACGGAGGCCAGGAAGGCGTTGTCGTGCATGATCGCCTTCTCGGCAATCTGCTCCGGCGTGAGGATGTACGGGCTCTTGCGCGCTTCGGCAGAGATGATCGCCTTGGCGTTGACCGGACCGTTGTAGATGTCCTCAGCCATCTTGCCCTGCACCAGTGGGTCCAGAGAGTGGTTGATGAAGGCGTAGGCCAGGTCGGTATCGCCCGGACGATTCTTCGGCATGACCGAGAGCATCAAGTCGGTGTAGAAACCTTCCTTCATGCCGAACGTAGCGCCCAGACCGTAAGCCGGGTCGCGGATCTGTTTCGGGAAGAATGCCGGTGCGTACAGGCCACCCATGTCCAGGGAACCGGTGCGGAACAGTTCGGCGATCTGGTTCGGGTTTTCACCCAGGGTCACCACGCGATCCTTGAGCTCGGCGAGTTTCTTGAAGCCAGGTTCAATGTTGTGTTCGTCACCACCGGCCAGTTTGGCGGCGATGATGATCAGGTCCATCGCTTCGGTCCAGTTCGGCGGCGGCAGGAAGATGTTCGGTGCCAGGTCGGCGTCCCACATCGCGGCGTAGCTGTCCGGTGCCTCTTTTATCGTGCGGGTGCTGTAGACCAGGCTGTTGCACCAGAGCAGGTAACCGATGCCGTGGCCATTGGCGCCGGTGCGGTATTTCTCCGGTACATCGACCAGGTTGGGGATGCGGTTGAGGTCGGGTTTTTCCAGCAGGTTGGCCGCGGCCAGACCTTCGGCGCCGACGCCTGCCAGGGTGATGATGTCGTACTGCGGACGATCACCGCCGGCCTTGAGTTTGGCAACCATTTCCGAGGTGCTGCCGGTGCGGTCAGCGATGACCTTGCAGCCGTACTTGTCCTCGAAGGTTGCCGCGATATTGCGCAGTGCCGCGAGGCCGGTGTCATCCGACCAGGTCAGCAAACGCAGGGTCTTGCCCTGGAAGCGTGTGTCACTGGCGTTGGCCCGGATGAAGGGCATGCTCATGGCCGCCGCAGCTACCGACGCCACGCCTACGGTTTTAATGAATTGACGTCTGTTTAGATCATGCTCGCCCATGAAGGACTCCCTTTGTTTTTGTAAGTATGAGGTTGGTCGCAACCCTTGCATCCGCGCGGTCAGATCGGCTTAAAGCCCCCGGTTTCAAAGGGGTTGAGCTGAACTGACAGCTTCATCCTGAGGTCGTGCAAAACACCTGACTATCGAAAAAAACTCATTGAAGCCATGACGTCAGTGCATGCCTCATCAAGAGGCATGCACTGACCGATTTCGAGCCGTCAGACCGCCCGAATCACATGTTTGATTTCCTGGAAAGCCTGCAAACCCCACGGCCCCAACTCGCGGCCGATGCTGCTCTGTTTGTAGCCACCCCAGGCGGTCTGCGGGAAGATCACTTGCGGCGCGTTGATCCACACAAGCCCCGCCTGCAAGGCGTTGGCGACCCGATCTGCAGCTTCGGCGTCGCGAGTGACCACGCTGGCCACCAGACCGAACTGGCTGTCGTTGGCCAGGGCAATCGCCTCGGCTTCGGTGGCAAAACTGCGCACGCAGATCACCGGCCCGAAGATCTCTTCACACCACAACGCACTGTCCAGGGGCACATCAGTGAAAATCGTCGGCTGCAAAAAATAGCCGCGCGGCAGGTCTGCCGGACGATTGCCGCCGCACATCAGCTTGGCGCCAGCACTCAAACCGCGATCGATGTGGCCAAGCACGCGCTGATATTGCGCCTGATTGACCAGTGCGCCCATTTCCACGTTCGGGTCGAACGGGTCGGCCACGCGAATGGCTTCGGCGCGGGCCTTCAAACGGCTGAGGAATTCATCGGCCAGTTCATCAGCGACCAGCACACGGCTGGTGGCCGAACACATCTGCCCGGCGTTGAAGAAACCACCGCCACAGGCCACTTCCACAGCCAGTTCGATGTCGGCGTCTTTGAGCACCAACAGCGAGGATTTGCCGCCCAGTTCCAGGCTCACGCCTTTGACGGTTTCCGCCGCGCGTTGCATGACCTGCACGCCGACGGCGTTGCTGCCAGTGAAGGAAATCTTGGCCACGCGCGGGTCAGCCGACAGCGGCGCGCCGACGGCCAGGCCAGTGCCGCAGACCAGGTTGAACACACCCTTGGGCAGACCGGCCTCGGCGATGATCGCCGCCAGTTCCAGTTCTGGCAGCGGTGTCACTTCGGAAGGCTTGAGCACCACGCAGCAACCCGCGGCCAGGGCCGGGGCAAGTTTCCAGGCGGTGGTGACCATCGGGAAGTTCCACGGCACGATCAAACCGACAACACCGCACGGTTCACGGCGCACACGAGCGCTGAAGTCGTCGGTTGGCAGCTCGACATTGCTGTCCTGCCTGGCGTCCAGACCTTCGGCCAGACCTGCGTAATAGTCAAACGTGGCGATCACGTCATCGACGTCGATGGCCGCTTCGAACAGTGGTTTTCCGTTGTTGCTCGACTGCAAGTTCATCAACTGTTCGCGACCGGCCTGCACCCCTGCAGCGATTCTGCGCAGGATCGCTCCGCGCTCGGCGCCGGTGGTTTTCGACCACTCCTTGAAAGCGTTGGTCGCGGCAGTGACGGCTTGATCGACCGCCCGCTCATCGCCGCCATTAACCGTGGTCAACAAGGCTTCGGTCGCCGGGTTGATCACACGCAAATGTTCGTTGCCAGCCGACCATTGGCCATCGATGAACAGGCCGTCCAGTGCCGTTGGGAAAGTCATGCGGAAAGTCATTTCGACACCGCCTTCATCCACTGGGTCTGATCGATTTCAATCAGGGTCGGGCCCTGGCGATCGGTGGCGGCACGCAGTGCGTTGCGCAGTTGCTCGACACCGTTGATGGCTTCGGCTGCACAGCCCAGCGCCTTGGCGACACCGATGAAGTCCGGGGTGTAGATGTCCACGCCCACCGGCTCGATGGCGCGGTTGACCATGTATTTCTTGATCTCTTCGTAGCCCTGGTTATTCCACAGCAGGACGATCACCGGGGTACGCGCTTCAACGGCGCTGGCCAGTTCCGGCAGGGTAAATTGCAGGCCGCCGTCGCCGATCAAACAAACAACCGGAGGACGCACGCCACCTTCGACGCTACCGCCGAGCCAGGCGCCGATCGCTGCCGGCAAGGCATAACCGAGGGTGCCGTAACCGGTGGACGAGTTGAACCAGCGACGCGGACGTTCCGGGTTGAACGTCAGGTTGCCGGTGTACACCGGTTGGGTCGAATCGCCGACGAACACGGCGTCCGGCAATTCGTGCAGGACGGTTTCCAGGAAACGGGTCTGGGCCAGTGTCGGCGCATCCCAGGTGGCGGCCAGTTCGTCGCGCAGGCGTGCGGCACGGACCTGACCCCAATCGTTACGGCGCTCGACCAGCGACTTGTGGGACAGCGCACTCAGCAAGGCTTGGGCAGCGTTGCGCGAGTCAGCCACCAAGGCGACTTTCGGCGGGTAGTTACGCACGGTCTGGTCGGGGTCGATGTCCACACGCAGCAGCACGCCGGGAATCTCGAAACCGCCGGCGAAGGTGACGTCGTAATCGGTCTCGGCCAGCTCGGTGCCAATCGCCAATACCACGTCAGCTTCGGCCACCAAAGCGCGAGTGGCGACCAGGCTCTGGGTCGAGCCGATCAGCAACGGATGGTTGGACTCGAGCATGCCTTTGGCGTTGATGGTCAGGGCCACCGGGGCGTCGAGCAGTTCGGCCAGTTCAGTCAACTCGGCGGCGGCATCGATGGCGCCGCCACCGGCGAGAATCAGTGGGCGCTTGGCACCGGCCAGCAGCGCGGTCATGCGGCTGATGGCGCTCGGCGAGGCACCGGCGCGGTCGATGTTCACCGGAAGACTGCTGAGCAGGTCGTCGGCCTCTTCTACCAGCACGTCCAACGGAATTTCGATATGCACAGGACGCGGACGACCTGCCTGGAACAGGGCAAAGGCACGGGCCAGCACGCCCGGCAATTCAGCCGCCGACATCAAGGTGTGGGAGAACGCCGCCACGCCTCCGACCAATGCGCTCTGGTTCGGCAGCTCGTGGAGCTTGCCGCGACCGCCGCCCAACTGGCTGCGCGATTGCACGCTGGAGATCACCAGCATCGGGATCGAGTCGGCGTAGGCCTGGCCCATGGCGGTGGTGATGTTGGTCATGCCAGGGCCGGTGATGATGAAGCACACACCCGGCTTGCCGCTGGTGCGAGCGTAACCGTCGGCCATGAAGCCGGCGCCCTGTTCGTGACGCGGAGTGACGTGGTTGATGCTCGAACGGGCCAGCCCGCGATACAGCTCCACGGTGTGAACCCCCGGAATGCCGAACACCTGCTCGACCCCGTAATCTTCGAGTAACTTGACCAATACTTCGCCGCACGTCGCCATGTCTTTGCCCTTCTTGTTCGTTTGAGACGCCGGGCCTGCGCAGTGTTTATGATGAGTGGGCAGGTCCAGGGATGGCCTCATTGGAACGGGCGACACGTAGCCGCAACAATGGATAAAAAGTCATACTAGCCATGTCCTCACGTCATACCTTGGATCCCAATGAAACGACTGCCTCCCCTCCCGGCGCTGCACACTTTTCTGATCACCGCGCAGTGCTGCAACTTCACCCGGGCTGCCGAACAGCTGTACATCACTCAAGGTGCGGTGAGTCGGCAGATCGCCGGGCTGGAAGAACATCTGGGTTATGAACTGTTCATCCGCCAGGCCCGGGGCCTTGACCTGACCGCCGAAGGACGGGAGTGGCTGCCTCGGGTGCAGCAGATTTTCGGCTTGATCGATGAGGCGGTGGAGCAGATCGGCGAGAAGCGCGAAACCCTGCAACTCAAGGCCCCGACGTGTGTCATGCGTTGGCTGTTGCCGCGGCTGTTGCAGTGGCAAAGGGAGCGCCCGGACGTGCCGGTGGAATTGACCACCACGGTCAAACACGGCGTGGATTTTCATCGCGAGCAATTCGATGCAGCGGTGATGTACGGCGCACCGCCCGACAGTTCATTGGTGTCCCAACATCTGTTTGATGAACAGCTGACGCCGGTCTGTTCCAAGCCGTTGCTCGAAGGTCCGGTGCCGCTGCTGACACCGGAGGATCTGGAGCAGCACATGCTGCTGCACCCGACCCGGGATGAACGAGACTGGAAGGCCTGGCTGGCAACGGCTGATGTTCGCCTGAGCAATGTCGGCAAAGGTCAGCATTTCGAAACGCTGGACCTGGCGATGTCGATGGCGTCCCAGGGGACAGGCGTGGCGATCGGGGATTGGTCGTTGATTGGTGATGATTTGAGTGCCGGGCGGCTGGTCATGCCGTTTGACTTGAAGGTGAAGACCGGGTTGGCGTATTACCTGGTTTTCCCCGAGAAACCTGGGCCTTCGCCGAAGTTGAGGGAATTGATGGGATGGTTGGTGGAGCAGGCTCAGGCACGGTAATGCCGGGTAGCTGATCGTTCCCACGCTCTGCGTGGGAATGCCTCTAGGGACGCTCCGCGTCCAGTGACGCGGAGCGTCACGGGCTGCATTCCCACGCAGAGCGTGGGAACGATCAGTCAAACTCAGTAACCCACAGCAAACCGCTGCCGAGAATGCTTCGGCACTTCCACTTCATCAATCATCGCAATCGCATAATCAGCAAAACTAATCCAGCTCCGCCCTGCACCACTCACCAACAAATCATCCGTACCCCTCCGAAACGTCCCCGTGCGTTCACCCTCAACAAACTCCGCCGACGGCGACAGAAAGGTCCAGTCCAGCTCCTTTTCCTGACGCAGGTTTTCAAGAAACAAAGCGCCGGCACCCGCCTCAGCCTTATACGCCTGCGGAAAACCCTCGCTGTCGATGACGCGGGTTCCGTCCGGCAACGACAGCGAACCGGCACCGCCCACCACCAGCAGACGTTTCACGCCGGCCTTTTTCACCGGACCGACAACGGCGCTGGCAGGAAGCGTCGTGAAGTGCGCAGCGCTGATCACCACGTCATGGCCAGCGACTGCCGCTTGCAAGGTTTCGGCGTCGAGTGCATCGACATTTTTGCTGACCACACCGGCACGCTGGCCGATCGTCGAGGTGTCGCGGGCGATAGCCGTAACGCTGTGACCACGACGCAGGGCTTCTTCCAGCAGTTGGCTACCGGCACGACCGGTGGCACCAATGATTGCGATCTTGCTCATGACGTTCTCCAGTTGGCTTGGGTATTGATCGTTCCCACGCTCTGCGTGGGAATGCCTCAACGGACGCTCCGCGTTCGGCTTTTGAATGGGACGCGGAGCGTCCCGGGCTGCATTCCTTTGCTGCGCGTGGGAACGATCAGGTACGGCGGGTTACCACTTCATCTCGCCCTTGGCGACTTTGGCGCTCAGTTCCAGGGAGCTTTCTTCACCCAGTGTCGGGTAGCGTTTTTTCATCGCGGCGATCAGCGCGGCAGCGTCTTTTGCCTTGGCGGTTTCTTCGTCGAAAGCCTTGATGTAATCGGCGGTGAACTGCACAGCGGCCAGCGAACGGGCGCTCTCACCCAGGTAATGACCTGGCACGATGGTTGTCGGCTTCAAGGTTTCGATGGCGTGCAGCGTCGTCAGCCAATCGGCATGGGACTGCGGCGTCTGGGTGTCGGCCATCCACACGTGAATGTTTTCTGCGACGACGACGCCACCAACCACGGCCTTGATCGAAGGGATCCAGACAAAGGTGCGATCCGGTTGTTTGCCCTCAAGACCCACCACCTGCAGTTTCTGCCCTTCGAGCATCAGGCTGTCGCCCTTGAGTACATCCGGCACGATGGTTTTGGCGGGTACGTCGGTGCCCATTTTCGGGCCCCAGAACGCTAGTTTGCCGTCGACGGTTTTTTTGATGTGATCCACGGTCGGCTGCGAGGCGAGCACTTTGGCTTTGGGGAAGGCGGCGGTCAGGGTGTCGAGGCCGAAGTAGTAATCCGGGTCGCCGTGGCTGATGTAGATGGTGGTCAGTTGCTTGCCGCTGGCGCGGATTTTTTCGACCACCTGTTCGGCCTGGGATTTGCCAAATTGTGCATCCACCAAAATCGCGTCTTTCTCGCCGCTGACCAACACCGAGGTCACCGGGAAGATCGCCTTGTCGCCCGGATTGTAGACATCCAGGGTCAGGGTCGATGCCGCCGCTACGTGGGCGGCAAAACCGAGGGTGGCGGTGGCCAGCAAAATACGTTTAAGCGAGGTGAAGCCGATCATCTGTTGCTCCGTTGTCCGAATGCCATGCTTGGCGATGGGACAGAGCTTAGTTGCATGACTCAGTACAAAAAATGCGATGCTGGGACATAGTTTGTTTCTGAAAGTGAGCAAATGATGGATCGTCTACAAGCCATGCGGGTATTCGTCACGGTGGTTGACCTCGGCAGCCAGTCGGCCGCCGCCGATCACCTGGACCTGTCGCGGCCCGTGGTTTCGCGCTATCTGGCGGAGCTGGAGGATTGGGTCGGCGCACGCCTGATGCACCGCACCACGCGCAAGTTGAGCCTGACCGCCGCCGGCAGTGAAATCCTGCCCCGTTGTCGGCAGATGCTCGACCTGTCCACGGACATGCAAGCCGCCGTCAGCGAACCGGACGATGCGCCGCGCGGCCTGCTGCGGATCAGCGTCAGTACTTCGTTCGGTCAGGCACAACTGGCGGATGCCATGGCCGCTTACGTCAAACGTTACCCCGGCGTCAGCATCGACCTGCAGATGCTCGACCGCACGGTGAACCTGGTGGATGAGCGCATCGATCTGGCGATTCGCACCAGCAACGACCTGGACCCGAACCTGATCGCGCGGCGGCTGACGGTCTGCCGCTCGATGATCTGTGCCTCCCCCGCTTATCTGCTCGAGCATCCGACGCCACTGCGGGTCGAGGACCTGAGCCAGCACAATTGCCTGACCCACTCTTACTTCGGCAAAAGCCTCTGGCATTTCGAGGAGGACGGTGAGCAGGTGTCAGTGCCGGTGCAGGGCAACATCAGCGCCAACGAAGCCAGCACGCTGTTGCGCGCGACGCTGGCCGGCGCCGGGGTGGCGATGTTGCCCAGTTATCAGGCCGGCGTGCATATCCACAGCGGCGAACTGATCCGCCTGCTGCCCCACGCCGAACCTCGGAAAATGAACGTTTACGCGGTGTATGCCTCACGCAAACACATGCCGGCGACGCTGCGCAGCATGCTGGATTTTCTGGTGCTCAGATTTCCGGAAGAGCCGGCGTGGGATATCGGCCTGTAACCAGATGATCGTTCCCACGCTCCGCGTGGGAATGCAGCCCGGGACGCTGCGCGTCCCTTTCGAGAGCTGGAACGCAGAGCGTCCCTTGAGGCATTCCCACGCGGAGCGTGGGAACGATCGGGCATACAGGGCCCGACTGGCTGGCAACTCACTGACGCTGACCTATGCTGAAAGTAGTACCGAAGGGTATTCGTTCAGAGGTCAACGCCATGAACATCAAAACAAGAAGATACCTCACCATTTTCATCACCTGCGCAGCCACGCTCGCGCTGTATGGCACAGCGGCCTGGCGCGTCGAGCAGTTGCGACAACTGCCCCGTGAATACGCGAGCTGCAACTTCGAGCGCTGCATTCCCCACAACGCGACCCTCAACGCCCTCCGGTAACGAAGGGGATCAGGCCTCGTTGCCCTGATCGGCCTTCAAACGGTCGCGAAATGCCTTGGGCGAGATCCCCACTCGACGTCTGAACAGGCGCGTGAAGTTGGTCGGATCAGAGAACCCCAACACGTCGGACATCTCATAAATGGTCATGCTGGTATAGGTCAGCAAGCGCTTGGCCTCCAGCAACTGACGCTCGTGCATGATCTGCAACGCCGGTTGTCCCGCCAGCTCACGGCAGGTGCCGTTGAGGTGGGACACGGAAATCCCCAGCCGATGGGCCAGGTCCTCGACCTTGACGTGTTGGCGATAGGTCTCTTCCACCAGTTGGATAAAACCGTTGAGGTATTCCCGGGCACGCTGCGGACGCTGGCTGGCGTTGCGGCGGGAAATCACCTGGCGGCTGACCCACACCATGATCACGCTGACCAGCGAATGCATGAGCATTTCGCGAGCCGGTTGGTGGCCGGTGTATTCGTCTTGCAGCGCTGAAAACAGGCTGTTGAGGTATTCGCCTTCCTTGCCCGCCGGATAACTTTCGGCCTGGGCCAGGGCGTTCAAAGAATTGCCCAGTTGCGCCTGAAGATGGGCGACCAGCGGCGCGGCAAGGGTCACCACAAACCCTTCGACGTCCTCGGAAAACCGATAGCCATGCACCGATAACGGCGGCAAAACCAGGATCGCCGGCTCGGTCAGTTGCGTACGTTTGCCTTCGATTTCAAGCTCTGCCTGACCTTTGAATACGAAGAGCAACTGGCACAAATCGGCGTGGCGGTGGGGTTTGATTTCCCATTGATGTTCGCGGCTGCGTTTGGAAATGGTTTCACAGTGCAGCAAGTCCGGGGTCGGCCAATCCAGGCTTTCACCGTAGAGCTTGAACACTGGAATCGAAGGTAGGTCAGGCTTGTTCATCACTTCAATCCAGGCCTCGGGGGTAGGCGGGCGATAATCGCACCGATTGGCAGAATGTACAGGTATCGGCTCAGTTTTCCCCTTCAATTGACAGACTCGCGGGGGAAAAATGCAAGTACTCGATCCATAAAAATAATTCACCGGCCTTGGTCGCGTGGCGCTTGCGAGTCCTGAAAACAATGAAAACGCTGAAAACCCAAATCGCCATCATCGGCGCTGGCCCCTCCGGTTTACTGCTCGGCCAATTGCTGCATAACGCCGGCATCGACTCCCTCATTCTTGAACGCCAGACCCCGGATTATGTGCTCGGACGAATCCGTGCCGGCGTCCTCGAACAAGGCATGGTAGAGCTGTTGCGCCAAGCCGGGGTGGGTCAGCGCATGGACGCCGAAGGGTTGGTCCACGCAGGCTTCGAACTGGCCCTCGACGGGCGTCGGGTACACATCGATTTGCAAGCCCTGACCGGTGGCAAAACGGTGATGATCTACGGCCAGACCGAGGTCACCCGCGACCTCATGGCCGCTCGTCGGGAGGCCGGTGCGCAGACGATTTATGAAGCAGGCAACGTCGTTCCCCATGGGATGAAAACCGAAGAGACGTTCGTGACTTTTGAAAAGGACGGCGAGCTGTATCGACTCGACTGCGACTACATCGCCGGGTGCGACGGTTTCCATGGCGTGGCTCGACAGTCGATTCCCGCCGAGTGCCTGAAAGTCTTTGAGCGGATCTATCCGTTTGGCTGGCTCGGCATCCTCGCTGACACGCCGCCCGTTCACGAAGAACTGGTCTACGCCCGCCACGAGCGCGGTTTTGCCTTATGCAGCATGCGTTCGGCGACCCGCACCCGGTACTACCTTCAGGTGCCTGCCTTTGATCAAGTCGAGGACTGGTCCGACCAACGCTTCTGGGATGAACTCAAGTCCCGCTTGCCTGACGCCTTGGCCGATACCCTGGTAACGGGGCCGTCTATCGAAAAAAGCATCGCCCCCTTACGCAGTTTCGTCGTCGAACCGATGCAGTACGGGCGGATGTTTTTGGTCGGTGACGCCGCGCACATCGTCCCGCCCACCGGCGCCAAGGGCCTGAACCTGGCGGCCAGCGACGTCAGTACGCTGTTCACTATTTTGCTGAAGGTCTACCGAGAGGGCCGTGTGGATTTGCTGGAGAAATACTCCGAGGTCTGTTTGCGCCGGGTGTGGAAAGCCGAACGGTTTTCCTGGTGGATGACCTCGATGCTGCACCGCTTCGATGATCACGACGCCTTCAGCCAGCGCATCGCTGAGTCAGAACTGGCGTACTTCGTCGACTCCGAGGCCGGCAGAAAAACCATTGCAGAAAATTACGTCGGCCTTCCTTATGAGGCTATCGAATAGCCTGCTACCGACTTACACTGGCGAGCATCCCCGCTCGCCTTGCTCCTTGCGGGTCAATCACTGCCCGCAGGTTTTAACCCGTGACCAATCTCAACCAGCCTGAAACGCCCAAACCGGCCATTCGCAGCGTGTTGACCGCCCTGATGCTGGCGATCTTTCTGGGCGCGCTGGACCAGACCATCGTCGCCGTGTCGATGCCGGCCATTTCCGCACAATTCAAGGACGTCAGCCTGCTGGCCTGGGTGATTTCCGGCTACATGGTGGCGATGACAGTGGCCGTGCCGATCTACGGCAAACTGGGCGACCTGTACGGTCGCCGCACGTTGATGCTGTTTGGCATGGGGTTGTTCACGGTCGCTTCGTTTTTCTGCGGCATGGCCCAGAGCATGGAGCAACTGGTGCTGGCGCGGATTCTTCAGGGCATTGGTGCTGGCGGGATGATTTCGGTCAGCCAGGCGATCATCGGCGACATCGTCCCGCCCCGGGAACGCGGCCGCTATCAGGGCTATTTCAGCAGCATGTACGCCGTGGCCAGCGTGGCCGGGCCGGTGCTCGGCGGTTACATGACCGAGTACCTGTCGTGGCGCTGGGTGTTTTTGATCAACCTTCCGTTGGGCCTAGGTGCCTGGCTGGTAGCCAATCGCACGTTGGTGGGTTTGCCAGTGCCACAACGCACACCGATCATCGATTACCTTGGCACATTGCTGATGATCATCGGTTTGACCGCCTTGTTGCTGGGCATCACCCAGGTCGGTCAGGGCCATTCGTGGCGCAGCGCACAAGTGCTGGGCCTGCTCGGTTGCGCGGTGTTGGTGCTGGCGCTGTTTGTCTGGCATGAACGCCGGGCGCGGGAGCCTTTGTTGCCGATGCATTTGTTCGCCAACCGCAATGCGATCCTGTGCTGGTGCACGATTTTCTTCACCAGTTTCCAGGCGATCTCGCTGATTGTACTGATGCCGCTGCGCTTCCAGAGCGTTACCGGCGCCGGGGCCGACAGCGCCGCGTTGCACCTGTTGCCGCTGGCGATAGGTTTGCCGATCGGCGCCTATTTCGCCGGCCGCCGGACCTCAGTGACCGGGCGCTACAAACCGATGATCCTGACCGGCGCCCTGCTCATGCCGATCTCGATTCTCGGTATGGCGTTCAGTCCTCCCCAGGCATTTGTGCTCAGTAGTCTGTTTATGTTGCTCAGCGGGATCGCCAGCGGCATGCAATTCCCAACCTCCCTGGTCGGAACGCAGAACTCGGTAGAACAGCGAGATATCGGCGTCGCCACCAGCACCACCAACCTGTTCCGCTCCCTGGGCGGCGCGGTGGGTGTGGCGTTGATGTCAGCACTGCTGCTGGCGTTGTTGCAGGACTCTAGTTTCGCCCACTTGGCAGGCTCTTCGATGATTGCCGAGGGCAGCTCGGGGAACGTCTTGCTCGACGGCTTGAACGCCGCGCCGGGGGATGCGCAGAACGCCTTGCGCGCCGAACTGCTGCTGACCTTCCGGCATTTGTTGATGGTCAGCGCGGCGGTGTCGCTGCTGGGGCTGGCGGCAGCGATTGCGATGCCGAACAGGGTGTTGCGTGGGCGTGAGGACAAAGTCCGCTGATCTCTGCGACCGATCGTTCCCGCGCTCTGCGTGGGAATGCAGCCCGGGACGCTCCGCGTCCCTGCCGAAGCGGACGCAGAGCGTCCATTGAGGCATTCCCACGCAGAGCGTGGGAACGATCAAATCAAGGTCACTGCCTTGCGCGCAGCTGCTGCTGCAGATTCTGGATCTGCGATTGAAGGGTGTTGATGTTGCGGGTGACCTGGCCACGGAAGGCGTCGAATTCGGCGGTGTTGGTCCCGCCTGGCGTCGCGGCCGGGCGATTGTCCTGTTCGCTTTTGAGCACAATGACTTCCTGCTCCAGACGCTCGATGGCGGCGCTCGGGTTGCCTTGTTTCTTCAGTGCGACGATGTCGGCGCCGAGGCTTTTAAGTTGCGCGTCGAATCTGGTGTCCTCCGGCGCGCTTTTCAGCGCGGCCAGCTCGTTGTTCAGCACTTTGACCTGCGCCTGCAATTGAGTGTTGGCGGTCTGTTGTTCGGTGCTCTGGGTGGTCATCTGCGCCAAGCGCTTATCCAGATCGATGGTTTGGGCGGTCATCTGCGCCAGACGCTTGTCCAGATCGGTGGTCTGGCCGACAACGCCTTGTTGCTGTTTGCTTTGATCCTGGAGTTTGCTTTCCAGCTGCTTGATTTGCAGCTTCAAGGCTTCGCTGTCGCTGCTGACATTGGTCTGGCTGGCTACAACCCTGCCGGAAATGTCCTGCAAGCGCCCCGCCGCATCTTCACTGATACGCGCGAAACTTTCCTGGGTCGCCACCAATTGCTGTTCCATCAGCGAGAGCTGCTGAAAGCTCCACCAGGCAAGGCCTGCAAAAGCAAAGATCAAGGCGCCGACCAGCGCCCACAGCGGGCCGGTGCTCGCGCTTTTGACTTTGACGACTGGCGCGGTCCGCGAATGCACGGAGGTGCGAGCGGTGGTCGGAAAATCATCGTCGTCGAGGTTGTCGGCACGCAGGCTCGGTACATCGTCGAAGTCGTCGTTGGCATCGTTACGCATGGACATTGAGTCAACCTTTGTGGAACGCGGTGATGGCTTGATGCGGCGCAGTATAACCCTCACTGCCGCATCGATTGACCCTGAACCCCGAAACCGGTTCAGTGTTGCGGCGCTAACCTGCGCGTCAGCGAATGTCCTGGGCCTTCCACCAGCCGCAGAATTCATCGAGGGAGGTCCAGAGACTAACTTTCGGATCGTAGTCCAGATAATGCCGGGCGCGGCTGATGTCCAGGGTGAAATTTTTGTTCATGACCTGCATACCCAGTCGCGACAGGGTCGGTTCGGGACGACCGGGCCACACCTTGCACACCCCCTCGTTGAGCGCCGCCACGGTGTAGGCCAAACCGTAGGAACGGTAGCGGGTGACCTGTGGGACTTCCATCTTGCGCATCACGTAATTGACCACGTCCCACAACGGCACCGGCGTGCCGTTGCTGATGTTGTAGGCCTTGCCCAAGGCCGAACCGCTGGCCAGCAAACTGCTGAGCAACGCTTCATTGAGGTTTTGCACGCTGGTGAAGTCGACTTTGTTCAGGCCGTTGCCGATGATGGCGAGCCGTCCCTTGCGCTGCATGTTCAGCAATCTCGGGAAGATGCTCATGTCGCCAGCCCCCGTCACGAAACGCGGGCGCAGAGCCAAGGTTTCGAGGCCGAACTCCTGGGCGCCGAAAACCTTTTGCTCGGCCAGGTATTTGGTCGCGGCGTAGGGATGCTTGAAACGCTTGGGCACCTGTTCTTCGGTGAGCCCCAGGTGATCGCGACCATCAAAGTAGATCGACGGCGATGACAAGTGCACCAGTCGCCGAACCCGCTGTTTCAGGCAGGCCTCGACCACGTTTTCGGTGACTTGCACGTTGCCTTGATGGAAGTCCTGATAACGCCCCCACAAGCCGACCGCGCCGGCGCAATGCACCACGGCTTCGACGTCTGAGCACAGGTCGCGCGCCAGTTCCGGGTCGCTCAAGTCTCCCTGGATGAACTCGGCGCCACGGCGCACCAGATGCTCCACACTTTCGGCCCGGCGACCGTTGACCCGCACGTCCAGGCCTTGCTCCAGGGCGAAACGCGCGAAGCGCCCGCCAATGAAGCCGCTTGCGCCGGTGACCAGAATCTTCATGAATTGCTCCGAATATTTCGTTTTTGCGTTTTGTATATTGCGTAGGGCGTGAGGACTTGACGCTGCCCATCAGTCCAACGGCACCAGCCATTGCTTTGACGAGCGCACCAACTGATCGGTCAGTAACCCCAGCAACTGACCGCCATTGCGCCAATGATGCCAGTACAGCGGCACATCGATCGGCTTATCTGGCAAAAGCTCCACCAATACGCCGCGCTCCAGTTGCTCGCGCACCTGCAATTCAGGCACCAGGCCCCAACCGAGTCCCGCTTCTGTGAGGCGGATGAAGCCTTCGGACGAGGGGCATAGATGGTGTTCGAATCCGCCATCGACGCCCAGGGACGCGAGGTAGCGATGCTGTAGGAAATCGTCCGGGCCAAAGACCAGCGCTGGCGTTTTCGACAACTGATCGGCGCGCACACCTTCAGGAAAATGCCGGGCAATAAATGCCGGGCTGGCCAACGCACGATAGCGCATGGCCCCCAGCAATACGCTTCGCGCGCCGGCTACCGGTCGCTCACTGGCGCAGACACACGCCGCGACTTCACCGGCGCGCATGCGTTTGAGGCCGACAGTCTGGTCTTCGACCACCAGATCGAGCAGCAGATGCTGTTCCGCACAAAAATCCCCGACCGCCACGGCCCACCACGTGGCGAGGCTGTCGGCATTCAAAGCGATGCGCAGGCGTTCCGGCAGGCCTTCTTCGTCGAGGGCCGGCACCAGTGTCTGCAAGTCCCGTTCAAGTAAACGCACCTGCTGCACATGGTTGAGCAGTCGCCGGCCGATTTCGGTGGGCGCCGGCGGTGTAACCCGCACCAACACAGGTTGACCGACCCGCGCCTCCAGCAATTTGATGCGTTGAGAGATCGCCGACTGGGACAAACCCAACACCTGCGCAGCCCGTTCGAACCCGGCCTGCTCAACCACCGCAGCCAAGGCAGAAAGCAATTTATAGTCGAACATCAGTTTTCCTAATGAGCGATCAGCATGATTGGTTTTTCTTATACAGCTTTGCACCGGAAAATGGCCAGCAAGAACTCTTGAACAAGGATCATCGACATGGCTGGCGAAACTTCATTGGCAACCCTGCTGCGCAGCATGAGCCCGCAACTTAACGTCGGCGAATACGTGTTCTGCACCCTGCGCGACGGCAAGTTGCCGGCAGGCCTTGAGATTGTCGGCAGCTTTCGCGAGCAGGAAGGTCTGACAGTGATTCTGGAACGTTCCCACGCCGAGAAGGCCGGCTTCAGTTTCGACTACGTCGCGGCCTGGATCACCTTGAACGTGCATTCGGCCCTCGAAGCCGTCGGCCTGACTGCCGCGTTCGCCACGGCATTAGGCCAGGCCGGCATCAGTTGCAACGTGATTGCCGGCTATTACCACGACCATTTATTCGTCGGCCAGGCCGATGCCGAACGCGCCCTGCACGTACTGCGGGATCTGGCGGCCAACGCGGAGTAAACATCTTATGTGGCAAAGCTATGTGAACGGCCTGTTGGTGGCCGCGGGGCTGATCATGGCGATCGGTACTCAGAATGCGTTTGTGTTGGCCCAGAGCCTTCGGCGCGAACATCACTTGCCCGTGGCGGCACTTTGCGTGACCTGCGACGCGTTGCTGGTGGCCGCCGGGGTATTCGGCCTGGCGACAGTGCTGGCGCAGAACCCGACGTTGCTGGCTGTCGCCCGTTGGGGTGGCGCGGCGTTTCTGATTTGGTATGGCAGCCTGGCGTTGCGTCGGGCCTGTTCGAAACAGAGCCTGCAACAAGGTGAAAACCAGACCGTGCGCTCGCTGCGCGCGGTGATGCTCAGCGCTCTGGCCGTAACCTTGCTCAACCCGCACGTTTATTTGGATACGGTGCTGCTGATCGGCTCTCTCGGCGCCCAGCAAACAGAGCCCGGCGCTTATGTCGTAGGGGCGGCCAGTGCGTCGTTGCTGTGGTTTTTCACCCTGGCGCTGGGCGCGGCGTGGTTGGCGCCATGGTTGGCCCGGCCAAGTACTTGGCGAATCCTTGATCTGCTGGTGGCGGTGATGATGTTTACCGTGGCCTTTCAATTAATCGTCGCTGGCTGATTATTCCAAAAGGCTCTGGAACCTCTATTCCACACAGTTGTTGCGTGGTTATGCCGCACCCCCGGTGCTATGATCCGATCCGATGCGCCGCAAAGAGTACAAACTCCCCGGCGCTTGTCTGGCCGCCCGTGATCGGCCTTGCGCTCACCGCAACTGACCTGATTAGGAGAATCATCATGGCTTTCGAATTGCCGCCGCTGCCTTACGCACACGATGCCCTGCAGCCGCACATTTCCAAGGAAACTCTGGAATACCACCACGACAAGCACCACAACACCTACGTCGTGAACCTGAACAACCTGGTGCCAGGCACCGAGTTCGAAGGCAAGACCCTGGAACAAATCGTCAAGACTTCCTCGGGCGGCATCTTCAACAACGCCGCTCAGGTCTGGAACCACACTTTCTACTGGAACTGCCTGGCGCCAAACGCCGGCGGTCAACCAACCGGCGCACTGTCTGAAGCGATCAACGCAGCCTTCGGTTCGTTCGACAAGTTCAAGGAAGAGTTCAGCAAGACTTCCATCGGCACCTTCGGTTCCGGTTGGGGCTGGCTGGTGAAAAAGGCTGACGGTTCCCTGGCCCTGGCCAGCACCATCGGCGCCGGCAACCCGCTGACCAACGGCGACACCCCGCTGCTGACCTGCGACGTCTGGGAACACGCTTACTACATCGACTACCGCAACCTTCGTCCAAAATACGTCGAAGCGTTCTGGAACCTGGTCAACTGGAAATTCGTGGCTGAGCAGTTCGAAGGTAAAACCTTCACCGCTTAAGATCGACGCCAGTCAAAAAAAACCCGGCTTTTTGCCGGGTTTTTTATGGGCGCTGGAAATGTGTTGCCTGTCAGGCTGTCTTCGCGAGCAGGCTCGCTCTCACAAGGACACCACTGAATCCAGTGGGAGCGAGCCTGCTCGTCGTTGAGGGCCACCACTTACCGTTCTCACGCGGTACAGAGGTGGCAGCTATGTGCGAGGTGAGAAAACCGGTATGGACACCCGGGCCAGACAAAGTCTGCCCGCACACAGCCGCCATAACGCATTTACGACAGGATAAGCTGGCGGCAATTATGCGTGTACGAGCTCTGTATGACCATAAGTTGCCGGGTTCTCACGCCCGATCGCTGAGTTTTCAGCGACAGTCAGAGGCTATTGACTCCGCTTCCGACAGGCAACCTGAAAACTGCGTGGGAAAGGTCTGGCGTTTTCGCATGTGTTTAAACATGTAAAAGCGGAACGCGGAGCGTCCCTGGCGGCATTCCCACGCGGGAGCGTGGGAACGATCAGCGTAGAGACGCGGGAGATTGGTCGGCTGTCAGGCCGCCATCGCAGCGATGCGGCGACCCGACAAGACAGCTCCCACAACTAATCGGCGTACACCCACCACTCAACAGGCCGAGCGTTAGCTCGCCTGCAGCTCTTGATCTTGATCCACCCGCCCCTTCACGCCCTGAGCCTTACCGTCAACCCGTAGATACCTCCATCGGCGCCTCTATCAATGTGGATCCGCGCTGCGTTAAAACCAGCGTTCAGCTCCTTGCCCCATCGCCACAGCCGTCTAACATCAACCAAACAGAAAATATGTCCAAATCCCCCTCAAGTTGAAGGACTCAACAACCGACACAGTACAAATAGCGCAAATACTCCAAACGACAGCATTTCGGCCAAGCCACAGGCAAAACCCTATGTGATTGATTGTCCCTTTGACTGGCATCACCGGATTGCCAATACTCATGGCAACTTGACGCTACCCGCACGGAACAAGGAATGACTCTTTGAAGCTGGAACTCAAGAACAGCTTGTCGGTGAAGTTGCTCCGGGTCGTGCTCCTGTCGGCATTGATCGTCGGCGTGGTCTTGAGCTGCGCGCAGATCGTTTTCGATGCCTATAAAACACGCCAGGCCGTGGCCAGCGATGCCCAACGCATCCTCGACATGTTCCGCGACCCCTCGACCCAGGCTGTCTACAGCCTGGACCGCGAGATGGGCATGCAGGTTATCGAAGGCCTGTTTCAGGACGACGCTGTCCGCAAGGCCTCCATTGGCCATCCCAACGAGGCCATGCTCGCGCAAAAGTCTCGCGTATTGCAGCATTCCGGCAGTCGCTGGCTGACCGACCTGATCCTCGGCAAGGAACGCACCTTCACCACCCAACTGGTGGGTCGCGGCCCTTACAGCGAGTATTACGGCGACCTGAGCATTACGCTCGACACCGCCACCTATGGCCAGGGTTTCATTGTCAGTTCGGTGATCATCTTCATCTCAGGCGTGTTGCGCGCCCTGGCCATGGGGCTGGTGCTGTACCTGGTCTATCACTGGCTGCTGACCAAACCGCTGTCGCGGATCATCGAGCACCTCACGGAAATCAATCCGGATCGCCCCAGCGAACACAAAATCCCGCTGCTCAAGGGGCATGAAAAGAACGAACTGGGGATCTGGATCAACACCGCCAACCAGTTGCTCGAGTCCATCGAGCGCAACACCCATTTGCGCCACGAAGCGGAAAACAGCCTGCTTCGCATGGCCCAGTACGACTTCCTCACCGGTCTGCCGAACCGCCAGCAATTGCAGCAGCAACTGGACAAAATCCTGGTAGACGCCGGCAGGTTGCAACGTCGGGTCGCGGTATTGGTGGTCGGTCTGGACGACTTCAAGGGCATCAACGAACAATTCAGCTACCAGACCGGTGACCAACTGCTGCTGGCCCTCGCCGATCGCCTGCGGGCTCACAGCGGACGTCTCGGCGCCCTCGCCCGCCTTGGTGGTGACCAGTTCGCCCTGGTTCAGGCCGATATCGAACAACCCTACGAAGCGGCCGAATTGGCCCAAAGCATTCTCGATGACCTGGAAGCGGCGTTCGCCCTCGATCATCAAGAGATTCGCCTGCGCGCCACCATCGGCATCACCTTGTTCCCCGAGGACGGTGACAGCACCGAGAAACTGCTGCAAAAAGCCGAGCAGACCATGACCCTGGCCAAGACTCGCTCGCGCAACCGTTATCAGTTCTATATCGCCAGCGTCGACACCGAGATGCGCCGCCGTCGCGAGCTGGAAAAAGACCTGCGCGACGCCTTGGCCCGTGAGCAGTTCTACCTCGTCTACCAGCCACAGATCAGCTATCGCGATCACCGGGTGGTGGGTGTCGAGGCGCTGATTCGCTGGCAGCATCCCGAGCACGGGCTGGTTCCGCCAGACTTGTTCATCCCCCTGGCCGAGCAGAACGGCACCATCATCGCCATCGGTGAATGGGTGCTGGATCAGGCATGCAAGCAATTGCGCGACTGGCATGACCAGGGTTTCGACCTGCGCATGGCGGTGAACCTGTCCACGGTGCAGTTGCACCACGCCGAGTTGCCACGAGTGGTCAACAACCTGCTGCAGATGTACCGCCTGCCGCCCCGCAGCCTGGAGCTGGAAGTCACCGAAACCGGCCTGATGGAAGACATCAGCACGGCAGCCCAGCACCTGCTCAGCCTGCGCCGCTCCGGCGCACTGATCGCGATCGACGACTTCGGCACCGGTTACTCGTCATTGAGCTATCTGAAAAGCCTGCCGCTGGACAAGATCAAGATCGACAAGAGCTTCGTTCAGGATCTGCTCGATGACGACGACGATGCGACCATCGTTCGGGCCATCATCCAGCTGGGCAAGAGCCTGGGCATGCAGGTGATTGCCGAAGGCGTGGAAACCGCCGAGCAAGAGGCCTACATCATCTCCGAAGGCTGTCACGAAGGTCAGGGTTATTTCTACAGCAAGCCGCTGCCGGCGCGGGAATTGAGCGCGTATTTGAAACAGGCTCAGCGCAGTAACGCGGCTATTTTGTAAAAGATCAAGAGATCGCAGCCTCGTTTCACTCTGTAGCAGCTGTCGAGTGACACGAGGCTGCGATCTCTTGATCTACGACACAAACCCTGCGCGAATAAGAAATATTTCCAGGTACAACCCTTTACACATAATGCGAAAGATTTGCATTATGTCGCAGTTTTGCGCGCGTGCTGCGCCCTTCCACCCCCTCTCGAAGCAGGATGTTCGCCATGATTCGTATGCCTCTGGCTACCGCCAGTCTGTTGGCCATCGCTATTTCCCTCGCCGGTTGTGGCGAAGGCAAAGACAAAGCTGTCGCTGCGCAGGCGCCGACTCCGGCCGCCAGCACCACAGCCCCGGCCGTTGCTGCGCCTGCCGCTGCCAGTAAAGTCGACGAAGCAGCTGCCAAAGCCGTTGTCGCGCATTACGCCGACATCGTCTTCGCCGTTTACAGCGATGCCGAATCCACCGCGAAGACCCTGCAAACCGCCGTCGACGCCTTCCTCGCCAAGCCGAATGCCGACACCCTGAAAGCCGCCAAGGCTGCCTGGGTTGCTGCCCGCGTTCCTTACCTGCAGAGCGAAGTGTTCCGCTTCGGTAACACCATCATCGACGACTGGGAAGGTCAGGTGAATGCCTGGCCACTGGACGAAGGCCTGATCGACTACGTCGACAAATCCTACGAGCACGCACTGGGTAACCCGGGCGCCACGGCCAACATCATCGCCAACACTCAAGTTCAGGTCGGCGAAGACAAGATCGACGTGAAAGACATCACCCCGGCAAAACTCGCCAGCCTGAACGAGCTGGGTGGTTCCGAGGCCAACGTTGCCACCGGCTACCACGCCATCGAATTCCTGCTCTGGGGCCAGGACCTGAACGGCACCGGCCCTGGCGCCGGCAACCGTCCAGCTTCCGACTACCTGGAAGGCAAAGGCGCAACCGGCGGTCATAACGATCGTCGTCGCGCCTACCTGAAGTCCGTGACCCAACTGCTGGTCAGCGACCTGGAAGAAATGGTCGGTAACTGGAAGCCGAACGTGGCCGACAACTACCGCGCCACCCTGGAAGCCGAGCCTGCCGAAAGCGGCCTGCGCAAAATGCTGTTCGGCATGGGCAGCCTGTCCCTGGGCGAACTGGCGGGCGAGCGCATGAAGGTTTCCCTGGAAGCCAACTCCCCGGAAGACGAACACGACTGCTTCAGCGACAACACCCACAACTCGCAGTTCTACGATGCCAAAGGCGTTCGTAACGTGTACCTGGGCGAGTACACCCGCGTCGACGGCACCAAAATGACCGGCGCCAGCCTGTCGTCCCTGGTCGCCAAGGCTGACTCGGCTGCCGACACCGCGCTGAAAGCCGACCTGGCTGCGACCGAAGCGAAGATGCAGGTTATCGTCGATCACGCCAACAAGGGTGAACACTACGACCAGCTGATCGCTGCCGGAAACACGGCTGGCAACCAGATCGTGCGCGACGCTATCGCTTCCCTGGTCAAGCAGACCGGTTCGATCGAAGCCGCCGCTGGCAAACTCGGCATCAGCGACCTGAATCCGGACAACGCTGATCACGAGTTCTGATCAAGCTGTCTGAATAAAGAGGCGACCTTCGGGTCGCCGATCGTTCCCATGCTCTACGTGGGAATGCCTCAACGGACGCTCCGCGTTCGGCTTTTGATGTGACGCAGAGCGTCACGGGCTGCATTCCCACGCAGAGCGTGGGAACGATCATCTGACACACATCAACCAAACGATAATTCCTCTTATTCAATCTCCCCTGCCCTGTTAGACTTTGCGCCCTTGTTTTGCTCGTCTTGCAGGATGTCTGATGCCCTCGCTGCCTCTTCGCTTGTCCGCACTGTTGCTGGCCCTGGGCCTGAGTGCCTGCGATGACGCCCCGAAGTTCACCCAGGCCGAACCCGGTGAAGCCCGGTCCGGTGGCAGCGCGACCGTGCGCAAGACCGATCAGAACTCGTTTTCCCTGTCGTCCGCCAATCTGCCACCGTCAAGGCGCGTGGACTTCAGCGTCGGCAACAGCTTCTTCCGCAATCCCTGGGTGATCGCCCCGTCGACCACCACTGCCAGGGATGGCCTCGGCCCATTGTTCAACACCAACGCCTGCCAGAACTGCCACATCAAGGACGGCCGCGGTCATCCGCCCACGCCTGATGCGCAGAACGCCGTGTCGATGCTGGTGCGCCTGTCGATTCCCGATGCGCCGGCGTATGCCAACGTCATCGAGCAACTCGGTGTCGTCCCGGAGCCGGTCTACGGCGGACAATTCCAGGACATGGCCGTGCCCGGTGTCATCCCGGAAGGCAAAGTGCGTGTCGATTACACGCCCGTCCCGATTCGTTTCAAGGACGGCACCGAAGTCGAGTTGCGCAAGCCGACGTTGCAGATCACCCAGCTCGGCTACGGCCCGATGCACCCTGATACCCGTTTCTCGGCGCGTGTTGCACCGCCGATGATTGGCCTGGGTCTGCTGGAAGCGATCCCCGACGAGGCGATCCTGGCCAATGCACAAGCTCAGGCAAAAGACAAAAACGGCATCGCCGGACGCCCGAATCGGGTCTGGGATGACACGCAGCAGAAAACCGTCCTCGGGCGATTTGGCTGGAAGGCCGGGCAACCGAACCTCAATCAACAAAATGTTCATGCGTTTTCCGGTGACATGGGCCTCACCACCAGCCTGAAAACTGTCGACGATTGCACCGACACGCAAACCGCTTGCAAGCAGGCGCCCAACGGCAATGGTCCGGATGGCGAGCCGGAAGTCAGCGATAACATCCTGCGTCTGGTGTTGTTCTACAGCCGTAATCTCGCTGTACCAGCACGTCGGGATGTCAGCGCGCCCGACGTGCTGGCCGGCAAGAATCTGTTTTTCCAGGCCGGGTGCCAGTCCTGTCATACCCCGAAATACACCACCGCCGCCAACGCCGCCGAACCTGAACTGGCCAATCAAGTGATTCGCCCTTACAGCGATCTGCTGCTGCACGACATGGGCGACGGTCTGGCCGACAACCGTAGCGAATTCCAGGCCAGCGGCCGCGACTGGCGTACCCCGCCGTTGTGGGGCATCGGCTTGACGCAGGCAGTCAGTGGCCACACCCAGTTTTTGCACGATGGCCGCGCCCGCAATTTGCTCGAAGCCGTGCTCTGGCATGGCGGCGAAGCAACAGCAGCGCAGCAACAGGTTTTGTCTTTCAACGCCGAGCAGCGCGCTGCGTTGCTGGCGTTTTTGAATTCCCTTTAATACGTATTCCATAGCGGGAGCCCGACATGTTCCGTCCCAAATTGTTGTTCACCAGCCTTGCCGCGCTAGCCTTGGGTGCCTGTTCACCTCAGGATCCGCAGGCCGTTACCTCGGCGGCCATCGCCAAGCAAGTGATCCTGCCGACCTACAGCCGCTGGGTAGAAGCCGACCGTCAACTGGCGGTCAGCGCCCTGGCCTTCTGCGAAGGCAAGGAAAACCTCGAAACCGCCCGTGCCGACTTCCTGCATGCGCAGAAAGCCTGGGCCGAGCTGCAACCGCTGCTGATCGGCCCGCTGGCCGAGGGCAACCGTTCGTGGCAGGTGCAGTTCTGGCCGGACAAGAAAAACCTCGTGGGCCGTCAGGTCGAGCAACTGGTCACCGCGCAGCCGCAGATCGATGCCGCCGCCCTGACCAAGTCCAGCGTTGTGGTTCAGGGCCTCTCCGCCTATGAATACATCCTGTTCGACAGCAAGATCGACATGGCCGATGCCACCCAGAAAGCCAAGTACTGCCCGCTGCTGACCGCCATCGGTGAACGTCAGAAACAATTGGCCGAAGAGATCCTGTCACGCTGGAACACCAACGACGGCATGCTCGCGCAGATGAGCAAATTCCCCAACCAGCGCTACGCCGACTCCCACGAAGCGATCGCGGACTTGCTACGCGTGCAAGTCACCGCGCTGGACTCTCTGAAGAAAAAACTCGGCACGCCAATGGGCCGTCAGAGCAAGGGCATTCCTCAGCCGTTCCAGGCCGATGCCTGGCGCAGCAAGTCTTCGCTGCAAGGTCTGGAAGCCAGCCTGGCCGCGGCGCAAACCGTCTGGGTCGGTGTCGACAACAAAGGCCTGCGCGGTCTGTTGCCGAACGAGCAAAAACCCTTGGCCGACAAGATCGACGCCGCTTACGCCGCGTCCCTGAAACTGTTCGCCAGCAACCAGCGCTCGCTGACCGAAATGCTCGGCGATGACGCCGGTCGCCAGCAACTCAACGATATCTACGACAGCCTCAACGTCGTCCACCGCCTGCACGAAGGCGAACTGGCCAAGGCGCTGGGCATCCAACTGGGCTTCAACGCCAACGACGGTGACTGATGAGGGCAAGTTCGATGCTGCGACGCCAGGCTCTGACGTTAGGTAGTTTGCTGCTGGGTGCGGTGACACTCGGCGGCTGGACGCTGTTCAAGCAGAAGGACAAAAGCCCGCTGCTGCTCTCGGCGCGGGACGATACCGACGGCAAACATTACGCCGTCGGGTATCGGCTGGACGGCACCCGGGTGTTTGCCACCCAGGTCGGCCAGCGTTGCCACGACATCATCAACCACCCGATGCTGCCGATTGCGCTGTTTGTCGCCCGTCGTCCTGGCACCGAGAGTTACCTGATCGACCTGCGCGACGGCACGCTGCTGCAAACCGTGGTCTCACGGCCGAACCGGCACTTCTACGGTCACGCGGTGATTCACAAGAGCGGCGACTGGCTGTACGCCACCGAGAACGACACGTCCGATCCGGGTCGAGGCTTGCTGGGTGTGTATAAGTTCGAAGGTGAGCGACTTATCCACAGCGGTGAGATCCCCACCCACGGCGTCGGCCCGCATCAGGTGTCGTGGATGCCCGATGGCGAAACCCTGGTGGTGGCCAACGGCGGCATTCGCACCGAGGCCGAAAGCCGCGTCGAGATGAACCTCAACGCCATGGAACCGAGCCTGGTCCTGATGCAACGGGACGGCACCCTGCTGAGCAAGGAAACCCTCGCCCAACAGATGAACAGCGTGCGTCATTTGGGGATCGCCAGCGACGGCACCATCGTCGCCGGTCAGCAGTTCATGGGGCCGTCTCACGAGTCTTCGGAGCTGCTGGCGGTCAAGCGGCCCGGCCAGCCGTTCGTGGCCTTCCCGGTGCCTGAGCATCAGTTGCAGGCCATGGGGCATTACACCGCCAGCGTCGCGGTGCACAGCGAACTGCGCCTGGTCGCGTTGACCGCGCCACGGGGCAACCGCTTTTTCATCTGGGACCTGGACAGCGGTGAAGTGCGACTGGACGCGCCGCTTCCCGATTGCGCCGGGGTCGGCGCGGTAGCCGATGGCTTTGTCGTGACTTCGGGTCAGGGGCGATGCCGCTACTACGATTGCCGCCAGACAAGCCTTGTTGCAAAACCACTGGAGCTTCCTGCAGGGCTCTGGGACAACCACCTGCATCTCATCTGATCTCGCCCTGCCCTTGTAGGAGCCGAGCTTGCTGGCGAAAGCGGTGTATCAGTCGGCATTTCAGTTGGCTGACACACCGCTTTCGCGAGCAAGCTTCGCTCCTACAGGTTTTGCGCCATCCTGTAATAAGTGGCAGTTGGATTCACTGCCATTCTCGGAGTAATGTGCCCGACTGTCTCACCTGATTTTCTCCAAGGAAGTGGAAATATGCTGCGTCGCCGCATGCTGATCATGTTGGGTGTTGTTTTGCTGATCGTGCTGGTCCTGGCCGGTTACAAAGCCTTCTCCATCTACACGATGATTCAGGGCTTTGCTGCGCCGAAACCACCGATCAGTGTCGCCGTGGCCACTGCCACCGAACGGCCGTGGCAAGCCCGCCTGCCAACCGTCGGCACCCTCAAGGCGCTGCAAGGCGTCGACCTGAGCCTGGAGATCGCCGGCACCGTCACGGATGTGCAGTTCGAGTCAGGGCAGAAGGTCAAGGCCGGTCAGCCGATCGTCCAACTCGATAGCGCCGTGGAATCCGCCTTGCTGGAAACCGCCCAAGCCGACCTCGGACTGGCCCAAGTGGATTACAACCGTGGCAGCCAGCTGGTGGGCAGCCAGGCGATTTCCAAAGGCGAGTTCGACCGACTCTCGGCGGTCTTCAAAAAGAACAAGGCCACGGTCAATCAGCTGAAGGCTTCGCTCGAGAAAAAACGCATCGTCGCGCCCTTCAGCGGAACCATCGGCATTCGTCAGGTGGACGTCGGTGACTACGTGGCCAGCGGCACTATGATCGCCACGCTCCAAGACCTCAGCAGTCTCTACGTCGACTTCTTCGTGCCCGAGCAGTCGGTGCCGAAGATCGCCCTCGGCCAACCGGTGCAGATCGTTGTCGCGGCCTACCCGACACAAACCTTCCCCGGCACCATCAGCGCGATCAACCCGAAAGTTGAAAACAGCACTCGCAACGTCCAGGTCCGCGCGACCCTGGCCAACCCCGACGGCAAACTGTTGCCGGGGATGTTCGCCAGCCTGCAAGTGTTGTTGCCCGACCCGCAGCCGCGCATCGTCGTGCCGGAAAGTGCAATCACCTACACGCTTTACGGCAATTCGCTCTATGTCGTCGCGCAGAAAAAAGCCGAAGACGGCAGCGTCGAAAAGGACGATAAGGGCGAGCCCATTCTGATCGCCGAACGGCGTTTCATTGAAACCGGCGAGCGCCGCGACGGCCTGGTGATGATTACCAAAGGTGTGCAGAACGGTGAAAAAGTGGTCACGGCCGGCCAGATCAAACTGGACAACGGCGCACATATCGCGATCAGCGATGACAAGACACTAGCCGAGAAGAGCAGTCAGCCTCGCGTTGACTGATCAAGGAATCCCCATGGCGTTTACCGACCCGTTCATCCGCCGCCCGGTGCTCGCCACCGTGGTCAGCCTGTTGATTGTGCTGCTGGGCTTCCAAGCCTGGAGCAAGTTGCCGCTGCGCCAATATCCGCAAATGGAAAACGCCCTGATCACGGTTACCACCGCTTACCCCGGGGCCAACGCCGAGACCATCCAGGGCTACATCACCCAACCGATGCAACAGAGTCTGGCCAGCGCCGAGGGCATCGACTACATGACGTCGGTCAGTCGCCAGAACTTCTCGGTGATCTCGATCTACGCGCGCATTGGCGCCAACAGCGACCGCTTGTTCACCGAATTGCTGGCCAAGGCCAACGAGGTGAAAAACCAGCTGCCTCAGGACGCCGAAGACCCGGTACTGAGCAAGGAAGCGGCCGACGCCTCGGCACTGATGTACATCAGCTTCTTCAGCAAGGAGCTGAGCAATCCGCAGATTACCGACTACTTGTCGCGGGTCATCCAGCCGAAACTGGCGACCCTGCCGGGCATGGCCGAAGCCGAGATTCTCGGCAACCAGGTGTTCGCCATGCGCCTGTGGCTGGACCCGGTCAAGCTGGCCGGTTTCGGCCTGAGTGCCAGCGACGTGACCGATGCGGTGCGCAAGTACAACTTCCTTTCCGCCGCCGGCGAAGTGAAAGGCGAGTACGTCGTCACCAGCATCAACGCCAACACCGAGCTCAAATCCGCTGAAGCCTTCGCCGCGATTCCGCTCAAGGTCGAGGGCGACAGTCGTGTGCTGCTCAGCGATGTGGCGCGCGTTGAAATGGGCGCTGAAAACTACGACTCGATCAGTTCTTTCGGCGGCACGCCTTCGGTGTACATCGGCATCAAGGCCACGCCTGGCGCCAACCCGCTGGACGTGATCAAGGAAGTGCGCAAGATCATGCCGGACCTGGAAGCTCAACTGCCGCCGAACCTCAAAGGTGAAATCGCCTACGACGCCACGCTGTTCATCCAGGCCTCGATCAACGAGGTGATCAAAACATTGTTCGAAGCGGTGCTGATCGTCATCGTGGTGGTGTTCCTGTTCCTCGGCGCGCTGCGTTCGGTGGTGATCCCGGTGGTCACCATCCCGCTGTCGATGATCGGCGTGATGTTCTTCATGCAGATGATGGGCTACTCGATCAACCTGCTGACGTTGCTGGCCATGGTTTTGGCCATCGGCCTGGTGGTGGACGACGCCATCGTGGTGGTGGAGAACATTCACCGGCACATCGAAGCAGGCAAGACGCCGCTGGATGCGGCCATCGAAGGCGCCCGGGAAATCGCCATGCCGGTGGTCTCGATGACCATCACCCTGGCGGCGGTCTATGCGCCGATCGGCTTCCTGACGGGGCTGACGGGGGCACTGTTCAAGGAGTTCGCCCTGACCCTGGCCGGGGCGGTGGTGATCTCCGGCATCGTCGCCCTGACCCTGTCGCCGATGATGTGCGCCTTCTTGCTGCGTCATGACGAAAACCCCAGCGGCCTGGCCCATCGACTGGACCTGATATTCGAAGGCCTCAAGCGCCGATACCAAAGCATGCTGCACGCAACCTTGACCACCCGGCCGGTGGTGCTGGTGTTCGCGGTGATCGTGCTGTGCCTGATTCCGGTGCTGCTCACGTTCACCAAGTCGGAACTGGCGCCCGACGAGGACCAAGGCATCATTTTCATGATGGCCAACGCCCCGCAACCGGCCAACCTCGACTACCTGAGCACCTACACCGACGAGTTCGTCACGATCTTCAAGGCGTTTCCCGAGTACTACTCCTCGTTCCAGATCAATGGCTTCAACGGCGTGCAATCGGGAATCGGCGGCTTCCTGCTCAAACCGTGGAACGAACGCAGCCGCACTCAGATGGAAATCCTGCCCGAGGTCCAGCGCAAACTGGAGAGCATTTCCGGGCTGCAGATCTTCGGCTTCAACCTGCCCTCCCTGCCCGGCACCGGCGAGGGGCTGCCGTTTCAGTTCGTCATCAATTCCGCCAACGATTACGAGTCACTGCTGCAAGTGACCGACCGAGTGAAAAAGAGGGCAATGGAATCCGGCAAGTTCGCCTTCGTCGACCTCGACCTGGCGTTCGACAAGCCCGAAGTGGTGGTGGATATCGATCGCGCCAAGGCCGCACAGATGGGTGTTTCCATGCAGGATCTTGGCGGGACACTCGCGACGTTGCTGGGTGAGGCGGAGATCAACCGTTTCACTATTGAAGGTCGCAGCTACAAAGTCATCGCTCAGGTCGAACGGCCTTTCCGGGATAACCCCGACTGGCTGAACAATTATTACGTCAAGAACACCCAAGGCGAATTGCTGGCCCTGTCGACTCTGATCACGGTGACTGACCGGGCGCGACCACGGCAGTTGAACCAGTTCCAGCAACTCAATTCGGGCATCCTGTCCGGGGTGCCGCTGGTCAGCATGGGTGAAGCCATCGACACCGTCCGCCAGATCGCTCGGGAAGAGGCACCGGTGGGTTATGCCTTCGACTATGCCGGCGCATCACGGCAATACGTCCAGGAAGGCAGTGCGCTGTGGGTCACCTTCGCCTTGGCGCTGGCGATCATTTTCCTGGTACTGGCCGCCCAATTCGAAAGCTTCCGCGATCCGCTGGTGATTCTGGTGACCGTGCCGTTATCGATCTGTGGCGCATTGATCCCGCTGTTCCTGGGCTGGTCGAGCATGAACATCTATACCCAGGTCGGCCTGGTGACGTTGATCGGGCTGATCAGCAAGCACGGCATCCTGATCGTCGAATTCGCCAACCAGTTACGCAAGGACAAAGGCCTGACACCGCGCGAAGCTGTGGAGGAAGCGGCGGCCATTCGTCTGCGTCCGGTGTTGATGACCACTGCTGCGATGGTGTTCGGTATGGTGCCGTTGATCATCGCCACGGGTGCGGGTGCCGTCAGCCGGTTCGACATTGGTACGGTGATCGCCACGGGGATGTCGATCGGGACGTTGTTTACGCTGTTCGTGTTGCCATGTGTTTACACGGTGCTGGCCAAACCCGACAAACCCTCGCGCTAAGATCGTTCCCACGCTGCGTGGGAATGCCTCTATGGACGCTCCGCGTTCGGCTTTTGAGGGGACGCAGAGCGTCCCGGGCTGCATTCCCACGCAGAGCGTGGGAACGATCATTCATTATCGGGAATAAAAAGGCCTCGCATTAGCGAGGCCTTTTATTTGGGTTTCAATCTGTTCAACTTTGTGGCCTCAATCCTTGAGAAAGACCGAACATGAACAGCAATAAATCATGATCGGGTTGGGATGCCACGGATGCCTTCGCAACGCGTGGCAACGGACAGTGCGCGTCGCCATTCACTGAACTGAGGACTTGCGTGCGGGGCTGCTCCCAAGCCGCCACCGCCAGTGAAGCAACTACCAAGGCTCCTATTAAAAATACACCTCGTGCAATTTCGAGTTTCATTGCTATAAACCTTTGATAGCGCTGCCAAACGCCGTCTCATAAAAATAGACGAGTTTTTGCCAGTCCGTCGTGCTGAATGACGAGTGGCGACGCAGTTGCTTCATGTCATGGGACGCTGCGCGACGGGCGGTCAAACGCTGCCGGCTTTTCTCTAGATCGATCAACGCCACTTCGACTTTGGCAGCCTCGCCTTCGCCGGTGACGCGCACGAATACATGCTTGCTGTAGAGGCAGCTGTGCTGCCATCGACTCTTGTGCATCCGAGCCAGATTCTCGGCCAGATCCTTCAACACTCGATCATGCACGTCCTCACCGTGACGCTCGCGACCGCCGCCAGCATACCAGTGCTCGATTTCCTCAAAGCCGTCCAGCGACTTGGTCACCAGCAATGCGCGCCATTTGTGAACAGGATCGCGCTGAGCACCGCAGAAAACGATCTCGGGAACACGAACGTCGAGCCGGTGCATGCCAGTGAGCGCATCGCGCTCGCGCAACACCGTCGGCCGACCGAACGGGTGCAGCCAGCTGCGATAGATATGCCCGGTCTGACGTTTAACGTAAAGCAGCTGTCCATTGCTGCTCACGACGCGCTGCACGCCGCTTTCTCCTCCGCGACGGACGTTGGGTTCTTCTACCCATTCACCGCGCTGATTCCAGAAGTAGTCGAAGCGTTCCTGAGGAGCGACGTCCGTTTCTGCTGCACATTGCACTGCCATTCTGTTACCTCTTGCGTAATACGTAGACCCGCCACATGGCATAGAGCGGTAAAAAGTCCAGTTGTTCCTCGATACGGAAACCCACCTGCTCGAATTCCTTTTCAACCGTAGCCGCCGGTAACACAAATCGATTTTGGTAACCTTGCTGCCCACGGGTTTTCTCGGCGCGCTTGCGTTTCCACGCTTTGAAATTGCCGTCCACCCACAAAGAAAGGATCACGCTGTCGCGGGTGACGCGCTCGAACTCACGCAAAATAGCCAGTCGATGCTCGGCTTCACCGATGTGATGGAGCAAACGCATGCAGAAAATGCTGTCGACGGCGTTATCAGGCAAGGCAATGTCGAATGCAGAAGTGTGCAAGGGTTGTACCCGTTTCACCACATCGGCAGGTTGCGCCTGCATGGCAATCTTCAGCATGGACTCTGAGTTGTCAGCCCCGATGATGGCACGATTGGTTTTTTCCGCCAGCAATGGCCAGAAACGTCCCGCACCACAGGGCAAATCGAGGACCAGACCCGGCTCACCGACCAGTGCCAGCGCTTTGCGCGCCAGTTGCTCGTCACGCCAGTGGGACAGGCGGCGGCCAAGGCCATCCTTATGTTTGCGCAAGTATCGTTGAGCGTGTTGATCATCGTATTTTTCGGAAAAATCAAGTTTGATCGGGCCGTCCATCATCCAGGTCTCCTGAGCCGCTGATGGCCCCCACGATAGGTAGCGCCGTGTCAGCGTCAGGTCATGCCTTTGTGAAAAAAGTGTTATGTAAAAACCCGAATTATTTCGAGGTTTTACGGGGCGATAACGATTGCTCCGGGCTTCCGCGTTTCAAGAGGTCGATCAGTTCATATCCGACGAATACAACTCCACCTGAAAACGACAACCATTGGGTTCCATGTTCGTCAGGCTGACGTTCCAGCCCTGGTTTTCACAGATCCGCTGCACAAGCGACAATCCCAGGCCCAGGCCCTCGCCGCGTTTCTCATTGCCCCGCACGAAGGGCTCGAACATCGCCTCGCGTTTTTCCTCTGGAATGCCCACGCCGCTGTCCTCGACGATGAAACCCTTGGCCGTCAGGGTCAGGCGGATGAACCCGTGCTCGGTGTAATGCAGCGCGTTACGCAGCAGGTTGCCCATGACCGCGTGCAGCAAGGTTGCGTTGTAGCAAGTGTTTGCCGGATTGCCTGGCTCAAAGATCAGCGCCAGCCCCTTGGCCTCGATCGGCTCGCGCCATAGATTGAGCAGTCCATCGGCTATCTGGTTCAGGGTCTGCTGGGGCGACATGCTGGCGTCTTCACGTTGTGCGCGGGCCAACATCAGGAAGGTTTGCACCAGCTCGCGCATCTCTTCACAGGCGCGGGCGATTCGCTCGACCTGAGCACGTCCACGCTGATCGATGCCGGGGTTTTCCAGCAGCAGCTCGCAGGAACTGGCCAGCACCATCAATGGCGTGCGCAGTTCGTGACTGACGTCACTGGTGAACAACCGTTCGCGGGTCAACGCCTGGCGCAAGCGCCCGAGAGTGGCGTCGAAGGCCACGGCCAACTCGCCCACTTCATCAGCGGCGTAATCCGGCGCCAGCGGTGGCGCCAGACCTAATAATTGATCACGGTGACGGACCTGGCGGGCCAGTCGCACCACGGGCGCCATCACTTTGCGCGCCAGTACCCAGCCGAGAAACACCGCCAACGCCAGACTCAGGACGAAGCCCACCAGCACCACGGCAAACAGCACCCGTTCACGCTCTTCGAAATCGCTCTGATCCTGCAACAGCACGTAGCGCCGGCCGTCGACGACTTCGACCATCGCGTGATACGACAGCTGCTCGCGAAACACTTCGTGAAAGCCCGGGTCCAGGTGCCGCAGGTCCTTGGGGAGTTCGAAGTCGCCCGGCCCGCCGCTGAAATAGAACAGCTGGTCCGGCTCGGGACGGTGACTCCAGTCCGACACGCTGTCCATCAGCAACAGACGTTGTAAATCGCCACCCAGCCCCGCCGATATCAGTTTTTCTTCCACCAGGTGCACGGTCGCCACGATGCCCATGGCAAAGGCTCCCGCAACCAGTGCGCTCATCAGGGCAAAGGCGATGATGATCCGTTGAGCAAGGCTCTGTTTAAACTCCATCACGGCCCTCGGCCAAGCGATAACCCACACCGTGCACGGTTTGCAGCAGCGGTTTGGCGAACGGCTTGTCGATCACCTGGCGCAATTGATGGACGTGGCTGCGCAGGCTGTCGCTGTCCGGGCAATCATCACCCCACAGAGCCTCTTCGAGAATTTCGCGGCGCAGTACGTGAGGACTTTTTTGCATCAGCACGGCCAGCAACTTCAGGCCCACCGGGTTGAGTTTCAGCAGACGTCCTTCGCGGGTCACTTCCAGGGTATCGAGGTCGTAAATCAGATCACTGACCTGCAAGGTGCGGCGGCCGCCACCCTGGGCGCGACGCATGACCGCCTCGATACGCGCCGCCAATTCAGACAGGGCAAAGGGTTTGATCAGATAGTCATCGGCGCCGGACTTGAAACCTTGCAGCCGGTCGTCCAGTTGATCGCGAGCGGTGAGCATGATCACCGGCGTGTCGCGACGCGCGTCTTCGCGCAGGCGTTTGCACAGGGTGTAGCCGTCGATTCCCGGCAACATGATGTCGAGTACGATCAAGTCGTAATGCTCGGTGGCCGCCAGGTGCAAGCCTGACAATCCGTCCTGCGCGCAATCCACGGTATAGCCTTTGAGCCCCAGGTAATCGGCCAGATTGGCCAGGATATCGCGGTTGTCTTCCACCAATAGAATTCGCATGGGTATCTCCTCCGTACACAGTAACGGCCGTCTTGGCCCGCGCAGCTTAAGGCCAAGTGTGTCTGAGGGCTAGGGCCGAGAAACGCCAGAATGAATTCGCTCAACCAAATGAAGGCGTTAACATGTTTTTCACTATCGGTTCACAACGTGACTACAGTGACCGGGCGAGACTCTCGCGCAATTGATACTAAGGAATGTAAACACAATGGACGTTTTCAAAACTGCACCCATGCGCTTTCTGCTGCTCATTACGTTTGCCTGGCTAGTCATTTTCTCTCTGACCCGAACGGTTCTGCTGCTCACTCATCTGGATGAGGCCGGGAGCGGTTTTCTATTGGTTTTTGGTATTGGCCTGCTCTACGACCTGGGTTTCATTGCCTACGCGGCACTGCCCATGGGCCTTTACTTGCTGCTCTGCCCGCCGGCCTTGTGGCGTCGCCGAGGCCATCGCTGGTTTCTTCAGGGGCTGCTGACCGTCAGTCTGTTCGCCATGTTATTTACCTCGGTGGCCGAATGGCTGTTCTGGGATGAATTCGGTGTGCGTTTCAACTTCATCGCCGTCGACTACCTGGTGTATTCCGATGAAGTGTTGAATAACCTGTTGGAGTCTTACCCGATCGGAACACTGCTGAGTATGCTCGCGGTGCTGGCTGTGACCTTGAGTTTCGCGTTGCGTAAACCTTTCAATGCTGCGCTGGACGCACCGTTGCCGCCACTGCGCGGGCGGCTGTTGAATGCGTTGGCTCTGTTGCTCGTCACCGGCCTGAGTTTGCAACTGCTCAGCCAGGATGCGCCGCGCGCTCAGGGCGGCAATGCCTATCAGAATGAACTGGCGAGCAATGGCCCGTATCAGTTCTTCGCCGCCTTCCGAAACAATGAATTGGATTACCCACAGTTCTACAGCAGCCTGCCGCCTGCGGTCGTTGCACAGCAAATTCGCGCCGAGCTGAGCGAACCCAATGCCCGCTTTGTCGGCGAAGACCCGCAAGACATCCGTAGGATGATCGACAATCCCGGCACTGCGCGCACACCCAATATCGTGCTGGTGACCATCGAAAGCTTCAGCGCCAAATACATGGGCAGCAACGGCGACGAGCGCAACCTGACACCGAACCTCGATACCCTGCGCAAGCAAAGCCTGTACTTCAATAACTTCTACGCCACCGGCACTCGCACCGACCGCGGTCTGGAAGCCATTACCCTGGCGATCCCACCAACGCCGGGACGCTCGATCGTCAAGCGCGTGGGCCGTGAAAGCGGGTTTGCCAGCCTCGGCCAACAACTCAGCGCTGTGGGTTACGACAGCGTGTTCGTCTATGGTGGACGCGGTTACTTCGACAACATGAACGCGTTCTTCAGCGGCAACGGTTACCGTGTGGTCGACCAAAGCAGCGTTGATGAAGCGCAGATTCACTTCAAGAACGCCTGGGGCATGGCCGACGAAGATCTCTATAAACAGACACTGAAACTGGCCGACGCCGATTACGCAAAGCAACAGCCGTTTCTGCTGCAACTGATGACGACCTCCAACCATCGTCCTTATACCTACCCGGACAACCGGATCGACATCAAGTCTGGTAACGGACGCGACGGTGCGGTGAAGTACACCGACTACGCCATTGGCCAGTTCCTCGATCAGGCGCGGAAAAAGCCCTGGTTCGACAATACAATTTTCGTCTTCGTCGCCGACCACACAGCGGGAAGTGCAGGCAAAGAGGACTTGCCGATCAGCAACTATCAGATTCCGCTGTTCATCTATGCACCGAAACTGATCGATGCCCGGGAGACCGCGCAACTGGCCAGCCAGATCGATTTGGCGCCAACCTTACTGGGCTTGCTGAACCTGGATTATCAGTCGACGTTCTTCGGGCGTAACCTGTTGCAAGATAATCCCTTGCCCCCGCGAGTGGTGGTTGGCAATTATCAGCATCTGGGGTTGTTCGACGGCAAAAACCTGGCGATCCTGAGTCCACGCCAGGGGCTGCGTCGACACGATGAGGCATTGACCGAGAGCCGCGAGTCACGGACCACCGCCAGTGATCCACTGATCACCCGTGCGATCACCTATTACCAAACCGCCAGTTATGGCTTCAAGCAACAGCTGCTTGGCTGGAGGGCGCCCATGGAGGGCACCGACCAAGTCAGCGAACGTTAACCGAGTAGCCCCGGGCTGATGCCCCGGGGCTATTTCTAATGCTCAGGATCCGTCATGTCATCAACCGTTGTCCGTCCCATCTCTCGCCCACTCAACTTTTGGGTGTGCCTGGGAGTTCCCGCCGTTGCAGCGATCATTCTGGTGCTGCTCGAACTGACGTCCCTGGACATGGACCTTGCCAAGCTGTTTTATGACCCGGTCGCGGGCGACTTCGTCGGGCGGCACAGTTACTTCCTCGAAAACATCCTGCATGACCGCGCCAAGCAAGTGGTCATCGCCTTCTCGGTGTTGGCCATCTTCGGTTTCATCGCCTCCTTTTTCATGGACAGGCTCAAACCGATCAAACGGGAACTGGGCTGCCTGGTGCTGTCTCTGGCTCTGGCGACCTCCTTTGTCACGCCAGTCAAAGCGGTAACGGCCGTTCAATGCCCATGGAGCCTTGAGCAGTTCGGCGGTCACGAAACCTATAGCGAACTGCTCAGCCCTCGCCCACACACCGATAAACCTGGCCGTTGCTGGCCCGGCGGTCATGCGGCGACCGGTTTCACACTGTTTGCGCTGTTCTTTGTCCTGCGTGACCGTCGTCCTCGTCTGGCACGCAAGGCGTTTGTGTTCGCTTTCGCATTGGGCACGGTGTTTTCCATAAGCCGGATGATGCAAGGGGCGCACTTCTTTTCGCACAACGTGTGGACGGCGATTTTCTGCTGGCTGATTTGTCTGGGGTCGTATTACTACATCCTTTATCGCCCGGCTTCCAAGGCTGAGCCGGTTGCCAAGGCAGAACCGGTTAGCGCCTGAAGCAAGATCAAAAGATCGCAGGCTTCGCCAGCTCCTACAGAGGTTCGCAATCCACCGTAGGAGCTGCCGCAGGCTGCGATCTTTTGACTTTATAGAGGGCAATAAAAAACCCCGCCTGCTTATCGCAGGCGGGGCTTTTTTATAGGGGTAAGCTCGTAGAGGGTAAGGCTGGCTTACATCATGCCGCCCATGCCGCCCATACCGCCCATGTCTGGCATGCCGCCGCCAGCTGGTTTGTCGTCCGGAGCATCAGCGATCATGGCTTCGGTGGTCAGCATCAAGCCACCAATGGACGCCGCAGCCTGCAGAGCAGAACGAGTCACTTTGGTAGGGTCGAGGATGCCCATTTCGATCATGTCGCCGTATTCGCCGGTAGCAGCGTTGTAACCGAAGTTACCCGAGCCTTGCTTGACCTTGTCGACGACTACGCTTGGCTCGTCGCCGGAGTTGGCAACGATCTGACGCAGTGGCGATTCGATAGCGCGACGCAGTACAGCAATACCGACGTTCTGATCAGCGTTGTCGCCTTTCAGTTCGCTGATGGCTTGCAGAGCGCGAATCAGCGCTACGCCACCGCCAGGTACCACGCCTTCTTCAACGGCTGCACGAGTAGCGTGCAGGGCGTCTTCAACGCGGGCTTTCTTTTCTTTCATTTCAACTTCGGAACCCGCGCCAACCTTGATCACTGCAACGCCGCCGGACAGCTTGGCCAGACGCTCTTGCAGTTTTTCACGGTCGTAGTCGGACGAAGTGTCGGCCACTTGCTGACGGATTTGCAGGACGCGAGCCTGGATATCAGCTTCAACGCCGGCGCCGTCGATGACGGTGGTGTTTTCCTTGGTTACGGCTACGCGCTTGGCATTACCCAGGTGTTCCAGGGTAGCGCTTTCCAGGCTCAGACCGATCTCTTCGGAGATAACGGTACCGCCGGTCAGGACAGCGATGTCCTGCAGCATGGCCTTGCGACGGTCGCCGAAGCCTGGAGCCTTGACGGCAACAACTTTGACGATACCGCGCATGTTGTTCACAACCAGAGTCGCCAGGGCTTCGCCTTCAACGTCTTCGCTCACGATCAGCAGCGGACGACCTGCTTTGGCAACGGCTTCCAGTACTGGCAGCAGTTCACGGATGTTCGAGATTTTCTTGTCGACCAGCAGGATCAGCGGACCGTCGAGCTCGGCAGTCATGGTCTCTGGCTTGTTGACGAAGTACGGGGACAGGTAACCACGGTCGAACTGCATGCCTTCAACAACCGACAGTTCGTTTTCCAGGCCCGAGCCTTCTTCAACGGTGATCACGCCTTCTTTACCGACTTTTTCCATGGCTTCGGCAATGATGTCGCCGATGGAGTTGTCGGAGTTGGCCGAGATGGTGCCGACCTGAGCGATTGCCTTGGTGTCAGCGCAAGGCTTGGACAGGGCTTTCAGCTCTTTGACGATTGCGATGGTCGCTTTGTCGATACCGCGCTTCAGGTCCATCGGGTTCATGCCGGCAGCGACGGCTTTCAGGCCTTCGTTGACGATCGATTGAGCCAGAACGGTAGCGGTGGTGGTGCCGTCGCCTGCGTCATCGTTGGCACGGGAGGCAACGTCTTTGACCAGCTGCGCGCCCATGTTTTCGAAGCGATCTTTCAGCTCGATTTCTTTGGCAACGGACACGCCGTCCTTGGTGATGGTCGGAGCGCCGAAGCTCTTCTCGATGATCACGTTACGGCCTTTAGGGCCCAGGGTCGCTTTCACTGCGTCAGCCAGGACGTTGACACCGGCGAGCATTTTCTTGCGGGCGGAATCGCCGAATTTAACTTCTTTAGCAGCCATGATCGATATTCCTTAAATACTTTGTAGTAGCGGGAAAATGAGCGGGGAATCAGCCTTCGATAACAGCGAGGATTTCGTTCTCGCTCATTACCAACAGGTCTTCGCCGTCGACTTTCACGGTGTTGCTGCCGGAGTAAGGGCCGAACACAACCTTGTCACCCACTTTCACGGCCAGTGCACGCACTTCACCGTTGTCCAGCACGCGGCCGGTACCGACAGCGAGGATCTCGCCGCTGTTGGCTTTTTCAGCAGCCGAACCTGGCAGGACGATACCGCCAGCGGTTTTCTTTTCTTCTTCGCTGCGACGGATGACGACGCGGTCATGCAGAGGACGAAGCTTCATTGTCGATCTCTCCTAATTGTGGTTTTCATCGGCCGGTGTATTCCCGGCGGGTTTAACAAATCCGGCAGTGCCGGGTGCGGCTCGACAAGCGAGACGCGGAAGTCTGTCTGGCGTAATCGCCAGAAACCTTGCGGTGACCGTTACATAAGGGCGCATAAGCTTATTACAAGGGCGAGTGAGCAAATTTTTTCATGTTGCTGCCCCACAAACGAACACGGCACCCGAAGGTGCCGTGCAGGTGAAACGATTTACTTGGAATCGCGGTGTTCGAACTCGCCTTCGATCACATTGGGTTCGCGGCCCAGCGGCTCGCGGGTCGCAGGGCCGCCGCCACGTGGCTGAAGGTCATCGGCGAATGCACGCTGACGGATCGCCTGCTCTTCGGCCCGCTGGCGCATTTTATTGGCCAACAGTCGACGAGAGATCGGCAGCAACATGATCAGACCCAGCACGTCGGTAACGAAGCCCGGCAGGATCAACAGACCACCCGCCAGCGCCAGCATCAAACCTTCAAGCATGGTCTGGGCCGGCAGCTCGCCACGGTTCAGGCTTTCACGAGCACGCAGCGCAGTGGCCAGACCGGCGATACGCAGCACGAACACGCCGAGCATCGAGCCGAGAATCACCAGCAGCAGGGCCGGGAAAAACCCGATCGCCCCGCTGACCTTGACGAATACGAACAGCTCCAACACCGGGAACAGTACAAAGAGCAATAAAAAAGGGCGCATCAAATGGTTCCTCAACGCAAGAATGCCTTGCCAGTCTCCTCTAGATGACGTCGCCCTTTCGTGAATTCAAGCGTCGGCCACTTCATTTTTCGGCCAATGTTCGGCGTGAGCCAGGAAAACCAAGGCTTCGCGTACTTGTGTCGGCGTATTACATGGCGCTTGAAACGGCAGCCAGTAGAGTCCCTGACCAATGCGCAGGTGCATGCCTTCGGTGTCGATACCCGCCAATTGCGCCGGCTCGGTTTTCGGCAGGCCCGCCAGCTCGACGTAGTGGGCGATGGCTTTGGCATGATCGGCATTCATGTGCTCGACCATGCTCGCTTCGGCCTTTCCGGCGAATGGGTTGGCCAGGGTCAACTGATCGACCCAGTGAATCGCGCCGAAGCCGCCGATGTAACGGTGACGTACCGGTTTGAGCACCCAGAAATCGAAATCGTGGGCCTTGTGGTAGCTCTGCGAATCCGGGAAATAGCGGTAGTAGCGGTCAGCCGCCGCGTCGATGGCGGCCTCGTCCTCGAGCTTTTCTGCCTCGGCGAGGTAGGTCAGGCGACCAACGGCTTGCATGTCTTCGGCCCCGCGCTCGCCCACAAACAGTGAGCATTTCGGATCTTTCTGCAGGTTATGCGTGTGCTGGGCGATACGGCTGATAAGGATCAGCGGCCGGCCCTGTTCGTCCAGACAGTAAGGAACCACGGAGCCAAACGGGAAACCGGGCATCGCCTTGGAGTGCGTCGAGAGCACTCCACGGTATTCCTTGAGAAGCAATTCTCGGGCATTCTTGGCCGCTTCAACGCTCAATTTATGACTCCTTAAATAGAATCCGTCTAAAATACGGACAGGCGCCTGGGATACGTTCCAGTCCGCCATTGGGGCAGTTCTCATGTGCAGCCAGGCCGCATCAGGTGCAGATCGAGAGGCTACTCTCTAAAAGGAAACCACTCCTCTGACCTGCTATTGGGGCATGCGAATGCAACTCACTGACAAAGTAATCATTATCACGGGCGGTTGCCAGGGTTTAGGCCGTTCCATGGCCGAGTATTTCGCCAGCAAAGGCGCGAAGCTGGCGCTGGTGGACCTGAACCAGGAAAAGCTCGACGACACCGTCGCCGCTTGCAGGGCTAAGGGCGTTGATGCTCGCGCTTATCTGTGCAATGTCGCCAATGAAGAGCAAGTGACCCACATGGTCGCCCAGGTGGCCGAGGACTTCGGCGCGATCCATGGCCTGATCAACAACGCCGGGATTCTGCGCGATGGCCTGCTGATCAAGGTCAAGGACGGCGAGATGACCAAGATGAGCCTGGCCCAGTGGCAGTCGGTCATCGACGTCAATCTGACCGGCGTATTCCTGTGCACCCGTGAAGTCGCGGCCAAAATGGTCGAGCTGAACAACAGCGGCGCAGTCATCAATATCTCGTCGATCTCCCGCGCAGGCAACGTCGGTCAGACCAACTACTCCGCCGCCAAGGCCGGTGTCGCTGCCGCGACCGTGACCTGGGCCAAGGAACTGGCACGCTACGGTATTCGTGTGGCGGCCATTGCACCGGGCTTTATCGAGACCGAGATGGCGCTGAGCATGAAGCCTGAGGCGCTGGAGAAGATAACGTCCGGGATTCCACTCAAGCGCATGGGCACGCCTGAAGAGATCGCCCATTCGGCGGCCTACATTTTCGAGAACGACTACTACACCGGCCGGATTCTGGAATTGGATGGCGGGTTGCGGATCTAAAGCCACACCACGGCCCTTGTAGGAGCCAGGCTTGCCGGCGAAAGCGGCCTTGAAGACGCCTTCGCCGGCAAGCCTGGCTCCTACAAAAGCGGTTTAATCGTCGCTGATCGTGATGTTCGGCATGGCCGGTGTCGCCGCTTCCTGCAACACGATCCGTGCGCCGACATGGCGGGCCAGTTCCTGGTAAACCATCGCAATCTGGCTGTCAGGCTCGGCGATCACCGTCGGCTTGCCGCCATCGGCCTGCTCGCGGATGATCATCGACAGTGGCAAGGAAGCCAGCAACTCGACGCCGTACTGGTTGGCCAGCTTCACACCACCGCCCTCACCGAACAGATGCTCGGCATGTCCGCAATTGGAGCAGATGTGCACGGCCATGTTTTCCACCACGCCCAGCACCGGGATGTTGACCTTGCGGAACATTTCCACGCCTTTGCGCGCGTCCAGCAATGCCAGGTCCTGCGGCGTGGTAACGATCACCGCGCCGGCCACCGGGACTTTCTGCGCCAGGGTCAGCTGGATGTCGCCGGTGCCTGGTGGCATGTCGATGACCAGGTAATCGAGGTCGCCCCAGGCGGTTTGAGTGACGAGTTGCAACAAGGCACCGGAAACCATCGGCCCGCGCCAGACCATCGGCGTGTTGTCATCGGTCAGGAACGCCATGGACATGACTTCGACGCCGTGGGACTCGATCGGAATAAACCACTTCTGATCCTTGACCTTGGGTCGGGTGCCTTCGGGGATGCCGAACATGATGCCCTGGCTCGGTCCGTAAATGTCCGCGTCGAGAATCCCGACCTTGGCGCCTTCGCGGGCCAGGGCCAAGGCCAGGTTGGCGGCGGTGGTTGATTTGCCCACACCGCCCTTGCCGGACGCCACGGCCACCACGTTCTTGACGTTGGCCAGCCCCGGGATCTGCGCTTGAGCCTTGTGCGCGGCAATGACACTGGTGATCTCGACGCGGGCGATGGTCACGCCGTCCAGCCCTTCAATGGCCATTTGCAGCAACTGCGCCCAGCCACTCTTGAACAGACCGGCGGCGTAACCCAACTCCAGCTGGACGCTGACGCGATCACCCTGAATGTCGATGCCGCGCACGCACCCGGCGCTGACCGGGTCCTGGTTCAGGTAAGGGTCGGTGTATTGGCGAAGGACGGCTTCCACCGCTGCGCGATTGACGACGCTCATGGGCAACTCCGATAGCAAGACTGGAAAATCAGGCGGGTATCGTACCTGTTCTAAAGTCTGGACGGCATGCTTTCAGGATGTGACAAATGCTTTATGACCAGACGCAAAGGTTCGTGGAGGCTGGCCTCGGGGGTGAAAAATATGCGCCGGCGCTTTATAGTGGCCGACCTCCGTTTCATCAAGTAGCCGAGCCCCATGTCCGAGCCACGCAAGATCCTCGTCACCAGCGCCCTGCCCTATGCCAATGGTTCGATCCATCTTGGCCACATGCTGGAATACATCCAGACCGATATGTGGGTGCGCTTCCAGAAGCACCGCGGCAATCAATGCATTTATGTCTGCGCCGACGACGCCCACGGTTCGGCCATCATGCTGCGCGCGGAAAAGGAAGGCATCTCTCCGGAACAACTGATCGCCAACGTCCAGGCTGAACACAGCGCCGACTTTGCCGAGTTCCTGGTGGACTTCGACAACTTCCACTCCACTCACGCCGAAGAAAACCGTGAGCTGTCGAGCCAGATCTACCTGAAGCTGCGCGACGCCGGGCACATTGCCACGCGGTCGATCACTCAGTACTTCGACCCGGAAAAGAAAATGTTCCTGGCCGACCGCTTCATCAAGGGCACCTGCCCGAAATGCGGCACCGAAGACCAGTACGGCGACAACTGCGAAAAATGCGGTGCGACCTACGCACCGACTGACCTGAAGGATCCGAAGTCGGCGATCTCCGGCGCCACCCCGGTGCTCAAGGATTCCCAGCACTTCTTCTTCAAGCTGCCGGACTTCCAGGAAATGCTGCAAGTCTGGACCCGCAGCGGCACCCTGCAAGAAGCCGTGGCGAACAAAATCGCCGAATGGCTGGACGCCGGCCTGCAACAGTGGGACATCTCCCGCGATGCGCCGTACTTCGGCTTCGAAATTCCCGACGAGCCGGGCAAGTATTTCTACGTCTGGCTGGACGCGCCGATCGGCTACATGGCCAGCTTCAAGAACCTCTGCGACCGCACGCCTACACTTGATTTCGACGCGTTCTGGGGCAAGGATTCCACCGCCGAGCTGTACCATTTCATCGGCAAGGACATCGTCAACTTCCATGCCCTGTTCTGGCCAGCCATGCTCGAAGGCGCCGGTTTCCGTAAGCCGACCGGCATCAACGTGCACGGCTACCTGACCGTCAACGGTCAGAAAATGTCCAAATCCCGTGGCACCTTCATCAAGGCCCGGACCTATCTGGACCACCTGTCGCCGGAATACCTGCGCTACTACTACGCGGCCAAGCTGAGCCGTGGTGTCGACGACCTCGACCTGAACCTCGAAGACTTCGTGCAGAAGGTCAACTCCGACCTGGTCGGTAAAGTCGTCAACATCGCCAGCCGTTGCGCCGGTTTCATCCATAAAGGCAACGCCGGTGTGCTGGTGGCGGGTAATGCCGCGCCGGAACTGACCGAAGCGTTCCTTGCCGCAGCGCCAAGCATTGCCGAGGCCTACGAGGCTCGCGACTTCGCCCGTGCCATGCGCGAAATCATGGGCCTGGCCGACCGTGCCAACGCCTGGATCGCCGACAAGGCACCGTGGTCGCTGAACAAACAGGAAGGCAAGCAGGACGAAGTCCAGGCCATCTGCGCCTTGGGCGTGAACCTGTTCCGCCAGCTGGTGATCTTCCTCAAGCCGGTGTTGCCGTTGCTGGCCGCCGACGCCGAGGCGTTCCTGAACGTCGCGCCACTGACCTGGGACGACCACGCCACCTTGCTCAGTAACCATCAGCTGAACGAGTTCAAACCGTTGATGACCCGTATCGACCCGGTAAAAGTGCAAGCCATGAGCGACGCTTCGAAAGAAGACCTGACCGCCAGCCAGACCGACACCGGTGACGCTGCGCCTGCCGGCAATGGCGAACTGGCCAAGGATCCGCTGTCGCCAGAGATCGAGTTCGATGCCTTTGCCGCTGTCGACCTGCGCGTCGCCCTGATCCTCAAGGCCGAACACGTGGAAGGTGCTGACAAACTGCTGCGCCTGACCTTGGACATCGGTGACGAGCAACGCAACGTGTTCTCCGGGATCAAGAGTGCTTACCCGGATCCGTCCAAGCTCAATGGTCGTCTGACGATGATGATCGCCAACCTCAAGCCACGGAAAATGAAGTTCGGCATCTCCGAAGGCATGGTCATGGCAGCCGGCCCTGGCGGTGAAGAAATCTACCTGCTCAGCCCTGACAGCGGCGCCAAGCCGGGCCAGCGCATCAAGTAAGGTTCTGCGGTAAACCCATCCCACAGTCGTGCCTGGCGCGACTGTGGGATTTTCATATCTGGCCCACCCTCCGCCCTTGCCGGATAATGCCTAACCTTGTTAGACAGGCCTGCTCTTTCCGGCACGATCATGACCGAACTGCTTCTTACGCTTATCAGCACTGCCCTGATCAACAACCTCGTGTTGCACTGGCCGTTGGGCGTCGATCCGCTGCTGGGCTCCGAGCGTCATCAGGTCCACGCGCTGGGTATGGCGACCGCGTGCTTGATGCTGATCGTTGGCATGCTGGGCTACGCGCTTTACCACTGGCTGCTAATGCCGCTGGAGCTGACCTCGCTGCGCCTTTTCGTGTTCCTGCCGTTGAGCGTTCTGTTGATTGGCCCGCTGCTGAAGCTGCTGGCGCGGGGACTTCCCAAGCTTGCGTTCGACGGCCTCTGGCCCCTCCTGTTGGGCAACGCTGGCGTGCTGGGGCTGACATTGCTCAACGCCCAGGACAACAAAGGATTTTTTCACGCAACGTTTCTGGGCCTCGGCGCCGGGCTGGGGTTCTGGCTAGTGCTGTGCCTGTTCAGCGATTTGCGCCAGCGCACTCTCGATAACGATGTCCCCCTGCCCTTTCGTGGCCTGCCGATCGAGTTGATCGGCGCCGGACTGATCGCAGTGGTTTTTCTCGGATTCAGTGGACTGATCAAAACATGAGTCTGATTCAACGCATCGACGCGCTCTTGCCGCAGACCCAATGCGGCAAGTGCGGCCATCCCGGATGCAAACCGTACGCCGAAGGCATTGCCAGCGGCGAGCCGATCAACAAATGCCCGCCGGGCGGCAGCGAAACCATCGCGGCCCTGGCCGAGCTGTTGAAAGTGCCGGTGCTGGAACTGGACGTCAGTCGCGGCTCGGCACCGGCACAGATCGCCTACATTCGTGAAGCGGAGTGTATTGGCTGCACCAAGTGCATCCAGGCCTGCCCGGTGGATGCCATTGTCGGCGCGGCGAAATTGATGCACACGGTGATCGTCGATGAATGCACCGGTTGCGACCTGTGCGTGGCGCCCTGCCCGGTGGATTGCATCGAGATGCGCCCGTTGCCGCTAGCCACGGTACTACCGATTGTCGGCGGCCTGGCGTTCAGCCTTGAGGAACAACGCGCCCGGACGGCCAAGCGCGATCACGCACGGCGCCGATTCGAACAGCGCAACGCTCGCCTGCGTCGTGAAGAAGAACACAAACTCGCTGAACGTCAGGCCCGTGCCCAACGCGCAGTGCGGCAGAGCGAAGTGACGACGCTCGACCCGGTTCAGGCCGCTCTTGAGCGAGTCCGCGCACAGAAGGCAGCCAATGCGGATGCAGCGTTGAAAAAGGCCAAGATCGATCTGGCGATGAGTCGGGCGCAACTGAACAAGTCTCTCAAGGCGTTCGGGCATCCGCCGACCTTCGAACAGCAGTCGCAACTGATCGTCCTGCAACAACAGTTCGAGGCTGCCGAACAGGCGTTGGCGAAACTGGAAAGCACTGCACCGCCAGCCCCGGCGCCCGTCGCTCCGGCGAAAAATGCGCAGTTGAATCGGGCAAAGATCCAGTTGGCCATGCGCCGCGCCGAACTCAAGAAAGCCCAAGCCAGCGAAGCGCCGGCTGAGCAGATCGAAGCACTGGAACTCGCGGTGAATGAAGCCGAGCGCCAGGTGGATGCCTATGTCGCCCCTTGAATCGGTCGACGAGCGCCTTCAGCAGGCCATGAAGCTGGTATTGCTGGCCACCGTGCCGGGAATGCTGATGTTGTTCTGGCTATATGGTTGGGGGGGGTTGATCAACCTGATTCTGACGGGCATTACCGCACTGGCCGTTGAAGCCGCCGTATTGCAGCTGCGCAAGCGACCGCTCAAGCCGACCTTGAGCGACGGCAGCGCGCTGGTCAGCGCGACGCTGTTGGCTCTGGCCTTGCCGCCTTATTGCCCATGGTGGCTGACGGTCTGTGCCGCGGTGTTCGCGATGGTGTTTGGCAAACACCTGTATGGCGGCGTAGGAAAGAACCCGTTCAACCCGGCAATGCTTGGTTTCGCCCTCGTGATGGTGAGCTTTCCCCAACAGATGACCCACTGGCCGTCGCCCCATGGACTGGACCTGCTCGGCGGCTTGCAGCAGGTGTTTGGGTTCAGCCTCAGCCAGACTCCGGATGCCTGGGTCCAGGCGACATCGCTGGACAGCCTGCGGATCAACAAAAGCCTGACCATGGACGAACTGTTTGCCGCTAACCCGGCGTTCGGTCACTTCGGCGGCCGAGGCATGGAATGGGTCAACCTGGCCTTTTTGGCGGGCGGCGCGTTTCTGCTGCAACGACAGGTATTCAGCTGGCATGCGCCGGTCGGCATGCTCGTCAGCCTGTTCATCATCAGCCTCCTGTGCTGGAACGGCTCAGGCTCCGACTCCCATGGCTCGCCGCTGTTTCATCTGCTCACTGGCGCGAGCATGCTGGGTGCATTCTTCATCGTCACGGAACCGGTGTCTGGCGCAAAAAGCCCCGGCGCGCGACTGCTTTTCGGCGTGGGCGTCGGGCTGCTGACGTACCTGATTCGTACCTGGGGTGGTTATCCGGACGGCGTCGCCTTTGCCGTGCTGTTGATGAACCTCTGTGTGCCGGCGCTGGAGCGGTTTGTCGCCTCCAGACAGGAACGGGGTGCACCATGAGCCGAGCATCGAGCACTGTGGTCCTGGTTTTACTGGCAGGCCTGGGGATTGGCGTGACGCACCTGGTCCAGCACATCAGCGCGCCACGCATTGCGGCCGAACAGCGCCTGATCGACAGCCGTAACCTGCTGGATCTGCTTCCCGCCGAGCGCTACGACAATCAGCCACTGGAACAGCCGCTCACCCTCGAAAACACTGGATTGGCCAACAGCACGCTGCTGGGTGGCTATCTGGCGACCAAGACTGGCCAACCCAGCGCCGTGTTGCTGCGCAGCCAGACCTTAGGCTATGAGGGCGCCATCGAATTGCTGATCGCCATCGACGCAAACGGCAAGTTGCTTGGCGTCAAAACGCTCCAGCAATCAGAAACCCCGGGGCTGGGTGGCAAGATTGCCGACTGGCCTAATGCCTGGTTTCAGGTGTTCGTCGGTAAATCTCGAACCGAACCTGCCGATGCTGGCTGGGCCTTGAAAAAGGATCAGGGGCAATTCGATCAATTGTCGGGGGCAACCATTACTTCGAGAGCAGTCATCAACGCCATCCATGACGCGTTGCGCTACTTCGATGAACGCCGGCAACAGTTGATCGGGAGCAGCCCCCATGAATAAGTCATCGTCTCTGCAGAACTCGCTGATGCTCGCGCCGCTGATCGGCGCCACGGACTCACTGGTGTCCGCTTTGGGCTTGTGGCTGATGTTCATCGTGGTGATCAATGCCTTTGGTGTGTGCATGGGCGCCTTGCGATCCCGACTTCTCCCGGTGACACACCTGCTGGCCGCCGTCCTGCTGGCGGCCACGCTGACCAGCTGCGCGGAACTCGCCGCGCAACTCTGGTCGCTGCAATGGCACCAACATGTGGGGTTCTATGCAGGATTGATCGCCTTGCAATGCGTCGTGCTGGAAAACACCGGTTTTTTTCAGAGCGCCCGGCGTGATCGCCTGCGCCTGTGTGGCTTGTTCGGCGCGTTGATGGCAGGCCTTGGCTTGCTGCGCGAACTCATCGGCAACGGGACACTCGGCAGCCATCTGCCATGGCTGGCTGGCACTGCGCAAGCGGACTGGCAAGGCTGGGTACTGACCGCCGACGGTGGTTTGCGCCTGGCCACCCTGGCCCCTGGCGGATTCATTCTGCTGGGACTGCTGATCGCCGCACGTCAGGCCTGGACCCGCTCGCCACCCTCACACTGACCGCCTTCGAGGAAATGCACTGCCCATGAATGCCGCAAAACGTCTGGAAATTTTCCGCAGGTTTCACGAAGACAACCCGGAACCGAAGACCGAACTGGCCTACACCTCGCCGTTCGAATTGCTGATCGCTGTGATTCTCTCGGCCCAGTCGACCGATGTCGGCGTGAACAAGGCCACTGCCAAACTCTATCCGGTGGCCAATACGCCGGCGGCGATTTATGCCTTGGGTGTCGAGGGACTGTCGGAATACATCAAGACCATCGGCCTGTTCAACAGCAAAGCGAAAAACGTGATCGAGACCTGCCGCCTACTGGTGGAACGTCATGGAGGCGAAGTGCCGCAGACCCGTGAAGAGCTGGAAGCGTTACCTGGCGTCGGCCGCAAGACCGCCAACGTGGTGCTCAATACCGCATTCCGTCAGCTGACCATGGCCGTTGACACGCATATATTCCGGGTCAGCAATCGTACCGGCATTGCTCCAGGCAAAAATGTGGTCGAGGTTGAGAAAAAACTGATGAAGTTCGTGCCGAAGGAATATCTGCTCGACTCCCATCACTGGCTGATCCTCCACGGACGCTACGTTTGCCTGGCCCGCAAGCCTCGCTGCGGCAGTTGCCGGATCGAAGACTTGTGCGAATACAAGCAAAAGACTTCGGACGATTGAGGCGCTATTAGGTTTTTTGATTTATCGATTGAAAAAATCTTTTTTACCCGCCGGGAGATTATCGATATAAGGAGCGCCAAAGGCAGTCTTAGCCTGGAGTAACACTATGAGCACTGGCAAAGAGCAATTGGACGTAGAAGACGACTTCACCCCCGTTGAGGCTGATGACGCTGAGCCGGTGGTTGAAGTGGCGAAGACCAACCTGAGCAAACGCCGTACCATCGACAATCTGTTGGAGGAGCGCCGACTGCAAAAGCAATTGGCCGATTACGATTTTGATCTATGACACCTAAAAGCCTCCCGAAACGGAGGCTTTTTACTAAGTGCCAACCCCTGATACCCCCGCTCATTGCGCCTCGTCAAACGTTGAGGCAGTCACACCAAACCATTGCGTTGAGCCAATTCGATCAGGTCGACCAGGGAGCGAGCATTGAGTTTCAACAACAGGCGGGTCTTGTAAGTACTGACAGTCTTATTGCTGAGGAACATTCCGTCGGCGATCTCCTTGTTGGTCTTGCCTCGGGCCAACTGTTGCAAGACCATCATTTCCCGTCCCGACAGACGATCCACCATATCGGCTTCACTGGCGTTCCCCAAACTGGAACGTACGGTATGCAAGGCTTGATTGGGAAAGTAACTGTAGCCTGACAATACTGCCTTTATTGCACTGAGTAATTCGGTGAGATCCTGTTGTTTGCAGACATACCCGGCGGCACCCGATTGCATGCAACGCATGGAAAAATGCCCAGGTGCCTGAGAAGTCAGTATCAGTACTTTCATGGGCATTGCTGTCGATGTTAAACGCGCGATGACTTCCAGCCCATCAAGTTTCGGTATTCCAATATCCAGGATGACAATATCCGGCATATGCTCACGGGCAAGTTGCAACGCATCCACGCCGTTATCTGTCTCTGCAATGACTTCGTAGCCATGACGCTCCATTAGCATTCGTACCGCAAGACGAATGACAGGGTGATCATCCACGATCAGCACTTTATTCATGGGCAAGTCCAATTTTCGCTGTTCGAATTTTTAGAGCCCGCACAATAGCCTAGTCGTTTCACCCATGGCATGCCGCCCCCCTCGGCCACCTGCACCGAGAGACATTCCCTACAGACATTAGAGATTTGTCTTACAAAATATCCAAAAATACCGGGGATTAACAACTTTATAGACCTGAAGGTATTTATATATTCCGCGGCTTTTTTGTTTCTATTTACAACCAGAAAGCCAAACAACAGGGTCCGTCGCAAGCGATCCAACGAACACAGACTATTGAGCTACGCTTAAAAGTAACGGATGTTATCATCCTGAAAACCCATACCACAAACACTGCACATCAAGGATTAAGAAAAAATCACACCAGGCAACACTTCAACAGCAAATTCAATCCAACACAACCTTAAACATCAAAAACAGACATACCCGACCCGCACTCATTGCCGTTACTATTCCCATTGAAAATCCAATCTTTAAAGGAGCACTACACAAACAAAAACACCAATCACTTAGTTATTAAAATCAAAACCAAAAACATTAACCAATCGAGAAAAGACAATACTTCCATGAGCAGAAAACATGAACAAACCCAAGAAAAAAATCATCAACCCCATGACAGTGATTGCCATATTTGCCGCTATTTCTGAAACATCGGCCGCCGTCTCACTGCCCTTTCTCGACAACGAGGAGCGGGAGCTCTATGTCTGGTTCCTGATCAGTTTTCCCTTTTATTTGCTTTTTCTTTTCTTCGCCACACTCAACTTCAACTACCGATCGCTGTACGCGCCCTCCGATTTTGGAAAAGGAAAGCATTTTATAAAAGTGATGGACAACGCTGACCGCGGTCAGCGACCCGATAACCTGAAGGACCCTCCCGCCCGGATCGGAATTCAGACGAGCCTCTCGGCGCTACAGCACGTGTGCCTGACCGAGCAGCTACAGAACCTGCACATCGTCGATGCGCGATGGTTAAACAAAAAAATGGAATTTGGCGCCTGGATTGAAAAAAATCTGCACCCACAGGGAAGCCCTGCGCAAGTGATCGTGTTTCTCACCTGTACCGATTCGGAGGCACTACTGAAGGAAAGCGCCATCAAGCATTCAAAACAGACAAAGAACCGCAACGGCCCAACGCTCTGCATTGCTTACAATTTGAATTCACATGGCCTGACGATTCTTGATCACTCTTTTTACCTGACATGCAGCAGGTAACGCTTGAAGAGCATTCAGAGAGAGGAAACAGAAGGAAGGTATTACAGAAGCAAAAGAACGCTGTTAAAACGATGTCCGGCAGGAAATTTCCCCTATTCAGATGTGTGGCCTTGTCACCGACAAGGCCACAACTCTATTACCGTCGTTCCACTACGGTCGTTCCACTACGGCGTCAAAAACCTCAGAAAAGCTTCCGACCTTTGTTCGCCGCAATACGCATGCGCAAGGCGTTGAGCTTGATGAAGCCCGCCGCGTCGGCCTGGTTGTAAGCACCGCCGTCTTCTTCGAAGGTCGCGATATTGGCATCGAACAACGATTCGTCGGACTTGCGACCGGTGACAATCACGTTGCCCTTGTACAGCTTCAGGCGCACAACGCCGTTCACGTGGGCCTGGGACGCGTCGATCATCTGTTGCAGCATCAGACGCTCAGGGCTCCACCAGTAACCGGTGTAGATCAGGCTGGCGTATTTAGGCATCAGCTCGTCTTTGAGGTGAGCCACTTCGCGGTCCAGGGTGATCGATTCGATCGCACGGTGAGCGCGCAGCATGATGGTGCCGCCAGGGGTTTCGTAGCAGCCACGGGACTTCATGCCCACGTAGCGGTTCTCGACGATGTCGAGACGGCCAATACCGTGTTCGCCACCGATACGGTTCAGGGTCGCCAGCACGGTGGCCGGGGTCATTTCGACGCCGTCCAGTGCGACGATGTCGCCGTTGCGGTAGGTCAGTTCCAGGTATTGCGCTTTGTCAGGAGCCTTCTCCGGGGAGACGGTCCATTTCCACATGTCTTCTTCGTGCTCGGTCCAGGTGTCTTCCAGCACGCCGCCTTCATAGGAGATGTGCAGCAAGTTGGCATCCATCGAGTACGGGGATTTCTTCTTGCCGTGACGCTCGATCGGGATGTTGTGCTTTTCAGCATAATCCATCAGCTTTTCACGGGAGAGCAGGTCCCATTCGCGCCACGGAGCAATCACTTTCACGCCTGGCTTCAAGGCGTACGCGCCCAGTTCGAAACGAACCTGGTCGTTGCCCTTGCCGGTGGCGCCGTGGGAAATGGCGTCTGCGCCGGTTTCGTTGGCGATTTCGATCAGGCGCTTGGCGATCAACGGACGAGCGATGGAAGTACCCAGCAGGTACTCGCCTTCGTAAACGGTGTTGGCGCGGAACATCGGGAAAACGAAATCGCGCACGAACTCTTCGCGCAAGTCGTCGATGTAGATCTCTTTCACGCCCATGGCCTGTGCCTTGGCGCGTGCAGGTTCGACCTCTTCGCCCTGACCCAGGTCAGCGGTGAAGGTCACGACTTCACAGTTATAAGTATCCTGCAGCCACTTGAGGATCACCGAAGTGTCCAGGCCGCCGGAATACGCCAGAACGACCTTGTTTACGTCCGCCATGCCATCACTCCACGGGGTTCTACGGAAAGCCGTCAAGTCTACCGCTCATGCAGGATAATTTACAGAGGCGCGACAGCTTATGACGACGAAGCGACAGATTATGTCGAGTGGGCGACGATTACAGCGGGTTCAGGAGGTCGACGCGGCGCTTGCCGATGCAGTGGCCTGAGAGGCTGGCTTTTCGGTGGGCGCAACCCGCGCGAGGTGCACATTGACCCGACGGTTCTTCGCCCGGTTGGCGGAATTGGTATTGGGCGCCAGCGGATAACGCTCGCCGTGGAAGCGCAGGGTGATCTGCGATTCCTGAATACCGTTGGCCTTGAAGAAGTCCATGACCGCCAGGGCCCGGCGGCGCGACAGGTCACGGTTGGTCAGGCGGTTGCCGCTGTTGTCGGAGTGGCCATCGAGTTCGATGTGGTTGACCGTCGGATCGGCCTTCATGAAATCCAGCATCACCTGCAACTGCGCCTTGGCCCGCGGGTCAAGATCGATGCCTTCGCCGGGGAAGCCAATCTCGGACTGTTTGACCTGCTCGAAATTCTTCGGCAGCAGTTTTGCCACGCAGCCCTGGTAGTCGTTGAAGGCCTTGCTGAACTTGACCGGCAACAGACGCACTTCCGACATCCGGCCATCGCCTGAGTAATGTCGAACAACCGGACTGCGGCCATCCATCAGGCCACTGATCAAACGCCCGGCCTGAACTTGCGAACTATTGAACAGCACATTACCGCTGCCAATTTGCACAGAACCAAGGTTAATGTCGCCACGCCCCGGCTGCCAAGGGGCAGCCGCCGCCAGCAAGGTCGCCGAACCGCCGCCGATCATCGAGTTGTAGGCCTTCAGACGAAACGTCGCTTGCTCGCCGGCGCGGCGCACGAACTCACCGGAACCAAAATCGGTGATCGGCTGAGTCAGGCGGCACTCGAACTTGTCTCCTTCGACTGTCCACTCGATGCTCTCCAGACGGGTCTGGAAAGTGAGCGCCATCGCAGGAAGGCTGGCAAAGACGCTGAGCAAGGCTAAATAACGCTGGCGCACGGGAGGCTCCACTGGCTTCTACAACAAAAAGACCGACACACACTTGTTTACGGCATACCTGTTGGATATCGGAAGCTTCCTGCAAAACTTGATAGCGAGTGCCTGAGAGAGTCTTTTCCGGTAGCATTCCCCTCAGTTTGACCCGCCTGGAATCCCCTCATGTCCGACCGCCTGACCCTGCTGCGTCCCGACGACTGGCACATACATCTTCGCGATGGTGCCGTGTTGACCAATACCGTTGCGGATGTCGCGCGCACCTTTGGTCGCGCCATCATCATGCCCAACCTGGTACCTCCGGTGCGTAACACCGCGGAAGCCGACGGCTATCGCCAGCGGATTCTCGCTGCACGCCCGGCCGGCAGTCGCTTCGAACCGTTGATGGTGCTCTACCTGACCGACCGCACACAGCCCGAAGAAATTCGCGAGGCCAAGGCCAGCGGCTTCATTCACGCCGCCAAGCTGTACCCGGCTGGCGCGACCACCAACTCGGACTCCGGTGTCACCAGCATCGACAAGATTTTCCCTGCACTTGAGGCCATGGCCGAAGTCGGGATGCCTTTGCTGGTTCACGGTGAAGTCACCCGTGGCGATGTCGACGTTTTCGATCGCGAAAAATTCTTCATCGATGAGCACATGCGCCGTGTGGTCGAGCGTTTCCCGACGCTCAAAGTGGTGTTCGAACACATCACCACCGCTGACGCCGTGCAGTTCGTCAACGAGGCTTCGGCCAATGTTGGCGCGACCATCACCGCGCATCACCTGCTGTACAACCGCAACCACATGCTGGTGGGCGGGATTCGGCCGCACTTCTATTGCCTGCCGATCCTCAAGCGCAACACCCATCAGGAAGCCCTGCTCGACGCCGCCACCAGCGGCAGCGACAAGTTCTTCCTCGGCACCGACTCGGCGCCCCATGCCCAGCACGCCAAAGAAGCCGCTTGCGGCTGTGCCGGTTGCTACACCGCTTATGCAGCGATCGAGATGTATGCCGAAGCCTTCGAACAACGCAACGCGCTGGACAAGCTCGAAGCCTTTGCCAGCGTGAACGGCCCGCGTTTCTATGGCCTGCCGGTGAACACCGATCGCATCACCCTGGTCCGCGATGAGTGGACCGCCCCAACCAGCCTGCCATTTGGCGAGCTGACCGTAATCCCGCTGCGCGCCGGTGAAAAACTGCGCTGGCGCCTGCTGGAGGAACACGCGTGAGTGAAGACCATTTCGACGACGAACAGGACGGTCAAGGCGGCGGAGGTGGTTCACGCCACCCGATGGCTGAACGCTTTCGTGGGTACCTGCCAGTCGTTGTCGACGTTGAAACCGGTGGTTTCAACTCTGCCACTGACGCCTTGCTGGAAATTGCCGCCACCACCATCGGCATGGACGAAAAAGGGTTTGTGTACGCCGATCACACCTACTTTTTTCGGGTAGAGCCTTTTGAAGGCGCGAACATCGAAGCGGCCGCCCTGGAGTTCACCGGGATCAAACTCGATCACCCGCTGCGCATGGCAGTGAGTGAGGAAGCAGCGCTGACCGATATCTTCCGCGGCATCCGCAAGGCGCTTAAAGCCAATGGTTGCAAACGGGCGATTCTGGTCGGGCACAACAGCAGCTTCGATCTGGGCTTTCTCAACGCCGCCGTCGCGCGCCTCGACATGAAACGCAACCCGTTTCATCCATTCTCGAGCTTCGATACTGCAACCCTGGCCGGTCTGGCGTACGGCCAAACCGTACTGGCCAAGGCCTGCCAGGCAGCCGATATCGACTTCGACGGTCGTGAGGCTCACTCGGCTCGCTACGACACCGAGAAGACGGCCGAGCTGTTCTGCGGCATCGTCAATCGCTGGAAACAAATGGGCGGCTGGGAAGACTACAACGACTGATCCGTCGTGGGGTTTATCTCGCCCATAAAAAAACCGGCCTCAACGGCCGGTTTTTTTATGCCTCAAACGTGCCTTACAGCGCAGCAGCGTTCTCGGTCAGGTAAGCCGCGACGCCTTCGGTCGAAGCGGTCATGCCTTTGTCGCCTTTTTTCCAGTTGGCAGGGCAAACTTCGCCGTGCTCTTCGTGGAATTGCAGAGCGTCGACCAGACGGATCAGCTCTTCAATGTTACGGCCCAGCGGCAGGTCGTTGATGATCTGCGAACGGACAACGCCTTTGTCGTCGATCAGGAATGCGCCACGGAAAGCCACGCCGCCTTCGGACTCAACGTCGTAGGCCTTGGCGATTTCGTGCTTCAGGTCGGCAGCCATGGTGTAACGAACTTCGCCGATACCACCATTGTTGACCGGGGTGTTGCGCCAGGCGTTGTGGGTGAAGTGCGAGTCGATCGAAACGGCGATCACTTCAACGTTGCGTGCCTTGAAGTCAGACATGCGGTTGTCCAGAGCGATCAGCTCGGACGGGCAAACGAAGGTGAAGTCCAGTGGGTAGAAGAACACCAGGCCGTATTTGCCTTTGATGGCCGACGACAAGGTGAAGCTGTCTACGATTTCGCCATTACCGAGTACGGCCGGTACGGTGAAGTCAGGGGCTTGTTTGCCTACGAGTACGCTCATTGGATATCTCCTGGTGTAAAAACGTGAAGAACTGGGTTCGTATCAGCCTGCCACCTTCAGGCGACAGCCCTGTGACACGAACCCGCTTCATAAGGACCGGCCATCATACACTGCGTTTTTGACCTGTCCTTAACGGTTTTTTTGCCAAGGGAAATGCTGTCGACAGGTTTTCCTTGTCATCGACGCTGAGGGGAAACCGTTCGTCAGCCCTGACCAAAGCTTTCTGAAACCACTTTGACAATCATTCTCGTTAACATTAAGATCCATCGCAATTGAGTCACAACCAGCGACGGTTTTCACTTATGTATGTCTGCCTCTGCACTGGCGTCACCGACGGTCAAATCCGCGAAGCAATCTATGAAGGTTGCTGCAGCTATAAAGAAGTCCGTCAGGCCACCGGCGTAGCCAGCCAATGCGGCAAATGTGCCTGCCTTGCCAAGGAAGTGGTCCGCGAAACCCTGACCAAACTGCAATCGGCCCAGGCCGCGATTCCCTATCCTGTAGAATTTACAGCTGCGTAAATACCCTATTCCAAAGAACCGGACTTGATGTCCGGTTTTTTTATATCTGAAAATCAATCGCTTACGCTCTAGACGCGGAACACAAACATTCTTATTCCGATTAATTTTCATTTAAGTTTCAATAACTTAGGTTTGACACTCTTAATTACGCGGCTCAAACTCTGCCTTATAGACAGCTACTTAGGGCAGGACCCCATCATGAAAGGCGACGTTACAGTCATCCAGCATCTCAACAAAATCCTTGCCAATGAACTGGTCGCGATCAATCAATACTTCCTGCATGCACGCATGTACGAAGATTGGGGCCTGAACAAGCTCGGCAAGCACGAGTACCACGAATCCATCGACGAGATGAAGCACGCTGACAAGCTGATCAAGCGCATCCTGTTCCTTGAAGGCCTGCCGAACGTCCAGGACCTGGGCAAGCTGCAGATCGGCGAACACACCCAGGAAATGCTTGAGTGCGACCTGCGTATCGAACGCACCGGTCACGCGGATCTCAAAGTGGCTATCGCTCATTGCGAAACCGTTGGCGACTTTGGCAGCCGTGAACTGCTTGAAGATATTCTGGAATCCGAAGAAGAACATATCGACTGGCTGGAAACCCAACTGGGCCTGATCGATAAAGTCGGTCTTGAGAACTATCTGCAATCGCAGATGGGCGAAGAGTAGGGCTGTCGAGTGAAACGAGGCTGCGATCTTGGCGATGGCAGCGGCGACATCGCAATAACTTATAAGTGCAATAAAAAGCCCCGCCTTCTTTCGAGAGGCGGGGCTTTTTAGTTGCTGGAGATCAAAAGATCGCAGCCTCGTTTCACTCGACAGCTCCTACAGGGGAGCCAATCGTCTTAGGCTTCGGTCTTGGCAGCAGCAGCGGCTTCAACAGCCGCTTTGATCGTGGCCTGCAACGAACCATCAGCAGACATTTCAGTCATGATGTCGCTACCGCCGACCAGCTCACCACCCACCCACAGTTGCGGGAAGGTTGGCCAGTTGGCGTACTTTGGCAGGTTGGCGCGGATTTCCGGGTTCTGCAGGATGTCCACGTAAGCAAACTTTTCGCCACACGCCATCACGGCCTGCGCGGCTTTCGCGGAGAAGCCACACTGTGGGGCATTCGGCGAGCCTTTCATGTAAAGCAGAATGGTGTTGTTAGCAATCTGCTCTTTAATCGTTTCGATGATATCCATGGAGCACCTCGGCTGAACTTTCCGACTCAGTGGTCGGCACGGTGGCGCATTGTAACGGAAACCCGAGCACCCTGCTCGGTCTCCCCGACAGACTTGATCAAGCCGCCGCCACGGTCACTGGCACACCGTTCAACGCCGCATTGCCCGACAACTCATCGAGTTGACACTCGTCGGTCAAGTCATTGGCGCTGGAGCCCGGCTGGCCACTGGCAATTGTCATCTGCACACCCGGCCGTGCATGTCCCCAACCGTGAGGAAGGCTGACCACGCCTTTCATCATATCCAGACTGCCGAGCACTTCAACTTCGATCACACCGACCCGCGAACTGACCCGCACTCGCTGCCCGTCATTGAGCCCACGACTGGCCAGGTCATCCGGGTGCATCAGCAATTGATGGCGCGGCTTGCCCTTCACCAAGCGGTGATAGTTGTGCATCCAAGAGTTGTTGCTGCGCACATGACGGCGGCCAATCATCAGCAACTCATCGGCCGCTGGTGCTTGCAAGGCTGCAAAGCGCGCCAGGTCGGCAAGGATCGCCGGCGGCGCAGCCTGGACGCGCTGGTTGGCGGTTTTCAGGCGTGGCGCCAGGTTAGATTTCAGCGCCCCGAGATCGACACCATGAGGATGATCGAACAAGGTCGCCAGCGACAATTTCTGTTCCGAAGCATCGCCATACAACCCCATCCGTAAGCCACGGTCGATCATCTGCGCTGGCGGGATCGTCGGTTTCAGCTCCTTGCCGGTCTTCGTAGCAAAGGCCTTGGCCAGCCCCACGAAGATCTCCCAGTCATGCAACGCACCTTCGGGCTTGGCCAGGATCGCGCGGTTGAACCGAGTGACATTACGCACCGCAAACATATTAAAAGTCGTGTCGTAATGATCGTTTTCCAGGGCCGATGTGGACGGCAGAATAAGGTCGGCATAGCGCGTGGTTTCATTGATGTACAGGTCGATGCTGACCATGAACTCCAAACCGTCCAGTGCGTGTTCGAGTTGCCGGCCATTGGGCGTCGAGAGCACCGGATTACCCGCCACGGTGATCAGCGCGCGGACCTGCCCTTCCCCTTCGGTAAGCATCTCTTCGGCCAGCGCCGACACCGGCAGTTCTCCACCATATTCAGGACGCCCGGACACCCGGCTCTGCCACAGATTGAAATGCCCGCCTGAAGTGGACGCCACCAAGTCCACCGCAGGTTCGGTGCACAACGCACCACCCACACGATCGAGATTACCGGTGACCAGGTTGATCAGCTGCACAACCCAATGACACAAGGTACCGAACGCCTGGGTCGAGACACCCATGCGGCCGTAACAGACCGCCGTCGGCGCTGCCGCAAAGTCCCGCGCCAGTTGGCGGATCTGTTCGGCGGGCACTGCACACAGCGGGCTCATGGCCTCGGCGGTGAAACTTGCGACCGCCTCCCGTACCTCATCCAGACCCTCCACCGGCAAATGACTGTCGCGGGTCAGGCCTTCAGCAAACAAGGTGTTGAGCAACCCGAACAACAACGCGGCATCGCCACCCGGGCGCACGAACAGATGTTGGTCGGCAATCGCCGCCGTTTCGCTGCGGCGCGGATCAACCACCACCACTTTGCCGCCGCGCGCCTGAATGGCCTTCAAGCGCTTCTCCACATCCGGCACGGTCATGATGCTGCCGTTGGAGGCCAGCGGATTGCCGCCGAGGATCAGCATGAAATCAGTGTGATCGATGTCCGGGATCGGCAACAGCAAACCGTGGCCGTACATCAAATGGCTGGTCAGGTGATGGGGCAATTGGTCAACCGAAGTCGCAGAAAACCGGTTGCGGGTTTTCAACAGGCCGAGAAAGTAATTGCTGTGGGTCATCAGCCCGTAGTTGTGCACGCTGGGGTTGCCTTGATAGACCGCCACCGCATTCTGCCCGTGACGCTCCTGAATCGCCGCCAGACGTTCGGCTACAACGCTGAAGGCATCTTCCCACTCGATGGGTTGCCATTCGCTGCCGACCCGCAGCATCGGCTGACGCAAACGATCCGGATCGTTCTGAATATCTTGCAGGGCAACAGCCTTGGGACAGATGTGTCCGCGGCTGAATGTATCCTGAGGGTCACCCTTGATCGAAGTGATCTGCACAGCGCCTTCGACCTCGGTGGTTTCGATGGTCAGGCCACAGATGGCTTCACACAAGTGGCACGCACGGTGATGGAGAGTCTTGGTCATGGCCAGTCTCTGTCTTGATCTGGGCGGGCAATATCGGCCGCGGGAACAAAACTATGGCGCCTGACCCACTGCTGCGCCAGCGACGTTCGTCTTGTGAATCGGCGACCATCAGGCCAGCCGATGACCGCTGGGGATCAATTCGGCGGCGCCTGCAACTGGATCTCCTGAATGGTTTCGATCTGCTCATGAGCGATATGGACACCCGTGAGTTCGCCGATCAGTCGCCAGTGCTCATCGAGCCCGGCACTGATGGTTGCCATGCGGTCAATCATCCGCCGGCCGGCGGCCTTGGTCACTTCGTCTTCACTGCGCATCAACTCGAAGGACATCGAGGTCATGGAAGCGGTGAGATGGGTCAGTGAGCGGGCTGTAAGGCCGAGTAATTCCATTAACTGTTGTTCTTTCGATTCCATTTCGAAGGCTTCCTGCATCGTTCGTGGATTAGTTATAACCCGCCACTTTGCATAAGCAAATGTTTCAGACCAGACACATCCATCGATCCTGAACACAAATGTGTCAAAACGCAGGTCAGAAACCGACCGCTGCTAAGCCGTTCCCACCCCGTTTGATTGCAAATCCCCGTGACCCCGGTGTACAAATGACGGGCTGCTGTCAGGAAACAGGCTTCAAAAGCGCTACTGCGGTCATCCCGTAGCCCCTCTGAAATCCCCTAAAAACCGTAGCCCTATTGGTAAGACGCGACATTTAATTATAAGATCGCGCCTTCCCCTATTTCGTCGCCCCGTGCGGCTTACGCCGCAGGTCTCGCCCGTTTTTCAGTTAAACAAGGCTTTGAGTATCTGCGGTCTGTTGCAAAAAGGTAGTCAATGATGAGCGCAAGGCACTTTCTCTCCCTGATGGATTGCACGCCCGAAGAGCTGGTCAGCGTGATCCGTCGAGGCGTTGAGCTCAAAGACCTGCGTAACCGCGGCGTACTGTTCGAGCCTCTGAAAAACCGCGTGCTCGGGATGATTTTCGAGAAATCGTCGACCCGCACTCGTATTTCGTTCGAAGCCGGCATGATCCAGCTCGGTGGCCAGGCGATCTTTCTGTCGTCGCGCGACACCCAGCTGGGCCGTGGCGAGCCGATCTGCGACTCCGCGATCGTGATGTCGAGCATGCTCGACGCCGTGATGATCCGTACCTTTGCCCACAGCACCCTGACCGAATTCGCGGCCAACTCCCGCGTGCCTGTCATCAACGGCCTGTCCGATGACCTGCACCCGTGCCAGTTGCTGGCCGATATGCAGACGTTCCTCGAACACCGTGGCTCGATCCAGGGCAAAACCGTGGCCTGGATCGGCGACGGCAACAACATGTGCAATAGCTATATAGAAGCGGCGATGCAGTTCGACTTCCAGTTGCGCATCGCTTGCCCGGAAGGCTTTGAACCCAACCCTGAGTTCGTGGCCAAGGCGGGTGATCGGGTCACCATCGTCCGCGATCCGAAGGATGCCGTACGCGGCGCCCACCTGGTCAGCACCGACGTCTGGACCTCCATGGGCCAGGAAGAAGAAACCGCCAAACGCCTGAAGCTGTTTGCACCGTTCCAGGTCAACCGCGCCCTGCTCGACCTGGCCGCTCCGAACGTGCTGTTCATGCACTGCCTGCCGGCCCACCGTGGCGAGGAAATCAGTGTCGACTTGCTCGATGACAAGCGCTCCGTTGCTTGGGATCAAGCCGAAAACCGTCTTCACGCACAAAAGGCCCTGCTCGAGTTTCTCGTCCCGCCTTCGTACCACCACGCATGAGCCATCCATTACTGCTTAACCTGCGCAACCTCGCCTGCGGCTACCAAGACCAGCGGGTCGTGCAGAACCTCAACCTGCATTTGAATGCCGGCGACATCGGTTGCCTGCTGGGCTCTTCAGGTTGCGGCAAAACCACCACCTTGCGGGCCATTGCCGGCTTCGAACCGGTGCACGAAGGTGAAATCCAGTTGGCGGGCGAGACGATCTCCCGCGCCGGTTTCACCCTCGCGCCGGAGAAACGCCGGATCGGCATGGTGTTCCAGGACTACGCACTGTTTCCGCATTTGAGCGTGGCCGAGAACATCGCCTTCGGGATCCGTAAACATCCGCAGAAGGATCGCGTCACCGAAGAGTTGCTGGAGCTGGTCAATCTGAAAAACCTCGGCAAGCGCTTCCCGCACGAGCTATCCGGTGGTCAACAGCAGCGCGTCGCACTGGCCCGCGCCTTGGCACCGGAACCGCAACTGCTGCTGCTCGACGAACCCTTCTCCAACCTTGATGGCGAGTTGCGACGCAAGCTCAGCCATGAGGTGCGCGACATCCTCAAGGCACGTGGCACCAGCGCGATTCTGGTGACCCATGACCAGGAAGAAGCCTTCGCGGTGAGCGATCATGTGGGGGTTTTCAAGGAAGGTCGTCTGGAACAGTGGGACACGCCCTACAACCTGTATCACGAACCGCGGACGCCGTTTGTGGCCAGTTTCATCGGCCAGGGTTATTTCATTCGCGGTCAGCTGAGCAGCCCCGAGTCGGTGCAAACCGAATTGGGTGAGTTACGCGGTAATCGTGCCTACACCTGGCCGGTTGGCGGTGCGGTGGATGTGTTGCTGCGTCCGGACGATATCGTTTATGCACCGGACAACGGTTTGAAAGCGCGGATCGTCGGCAAGTCTTTCCAGGGTGCATCGACCTTGTATCGCTTGCAGATGCCGACCGGTGCGCAGCTAGAGTCGATATTTCCGAGTCATGCTGATCATCAGGTGGGTTCAGAGGTTGGCATTCGTGTCGCGGCTGAACACTTGGTGTTGTTTCAGGCATCGGGCAGTACGGCGGCGCAGATTCCGGTCGTCGAGTCTGGCGTCCGCCGTTACAGCACCACTAACTGACACCCGAATCCGTAGGAGCGAGGCTTGCCCGCGAAGGCATCAGGCCTGCCAATGAAGATGTCGACTGACACGACGCCTTCGCGGGCAAGCCTCGCTCCTACAGAGAAATCATCCGAGTAATAATTTTCCGCTCGCAACGAGCGTCGCATTCCCGCCAATTTTCACCCGATCCCCTTCCAGTCGACAGAACAACTCCCCGCCCCGCGCCGAACACTGATAAGCCGTCAGGCTCGACTTGCCCAAGCGTTTCGACCAGTACGGAATCAGGCTGCAATGGGTGGAGCCGGTCACCGGGTCTTCATTGATGCCGATCGCCGGGGCGAAGTAGCGGGACACAAAATCATGCTTGCTGCCCCTGGCCGTGACAATTGCCCCCGGCCACGGCAGTTTCGCCAGCGCCGCCATGTCCGGCTGACATTCGAGCACCGCCTGCTCGGACTCCAGCACCACGAACAACTCGTTCGACCCCAGCACATCAACCGCTTCCACACCCAGCGCGCGCTCGACATCCAGGGTCACGCCCACTTCCGACGGTACGATGGCCGGGAAGTCCAGCCACAAGCGCTCACCCTCACGGCTCACACTGAGCGGGCCGGAGTTGCAGACGAAGTCCAGTCGTTCGACCGGCTCTTTATAGATTTCAAACAGAACGTAAGCGCTGGCCAGCGTCGCATGACCGCACAACGGCACTTCGGTGGCCGGGGTAAACCAGCGGATGCGCCAGCCTTGCCCTTCGCGCACCACGAAGGCGCTTTCGGCGAGGTTGTGCTCGGCGGCGATCTTCTGCATCAACTCATCGGCAAGCCAGGCATCGAGGCGATAGACCATCGCCGGGTTGCCACTGAACGGCCGATCACTGAACGCATCAACCTGGTGAAATTCAAGCTGCATAACCATCTCCCTATGTCAGGTCACCGAGCATGCAGCTACCCACTACGCGGCACCAGTGACAGAGCCAGCTAATTTGCACCATACAGCGCCCGGCCGATAGCCCTCGTCAGGCGCGGCCGATATCAGCGAACTTCGCCTGGGTATGTTCGGCCAGCACCGCGGGGGCCAATTCGACTTCCAGCCCACGTCGCCCCGCGCTGACAAAAATGCTGGCGAAAGGCTGAGCTGAATTATCAATGAAGGTGCGCAAGCGCTTTTTCTGTCCCAGCGGACTGATCCCACCCAAGAGGTAACCGGTGGATCGTTGCGCAGCGGCAGGATCGGCCATTTCGACTTTTTTCACGCCCGCAGCATGAGCCAGGCCCTTCAAGTCCAGACTTCCGACGACCGGCACCACAGCTACCAGCAATTCACCTTTCTCACTGGCTGCCAGCAAGGTCTTGAATACCTGAGCCGGGTCCAATCCCAGTTTCTCCGCGGCCTCCAGCCCATAGGACGCTGCCTTCGGATCATGTTCGTAACTGTGCACGCGATGTTCGGCACGAACTTTTTTCAACAAATCCAATGCGGGGGTCATGGCAGCTCCAAGCTTGGCGAAAGAAGAAAAATCTGCGCTGAATTCTAGGTCATTGATCAATAAAAGGCTCTATTACGGCGCTATTTCAAAGGCTTGGCCACGCCTTCTGCCGTTCGTCCACGTTCAGCCTGACGCGTGAACGATGTGGACATTCATGTGACTAATAGTTCGATTGTGACTGACGGTTCACTTTCGACCTTTGACAGCAGCGTTTCTTGTCTATATTTTTTCGAATCTGAATACTGTACGAATGTCTTACCGCAGCACCTAGCAGCAGGCCGAGAACAGGATGGGGATTGTGCCTCGGTGAAAATCGCGCTTTGACCCTGATGAAAAAGCGCCATACAACAACAAAAACGAGGTTTTCAATGACAACTGCTTTACAACAACCGTCGCTCTCCAGCCAATGCATGGCCGAATTCCTCGGTACTGCGCTGCTGATCTTTTTTGGTACGGGTTGTGTTGCCGCGCTCAAGGTCGCGGGCGCCAGCTTCGGCCTTTGGGAAATCAGCATCATCTGGGGCATCGGCGTGAGCATGGCGATCTACCTGACCGCCGGCGTTTCCGGGGCTCACCTCAATCCCGCCGTCAGCATTGCCCTGAGCATTTTCGCTGACTTCGAAAAGCGCAAACTGCCTTTCTATATTCTCGCCCAGGTAGCGGGAGCCTTCTGTGGAGCGTTGTTGGTTTACACGCTCTACAGCAATTTATTCTTCGATTACGAACAAACCCACCATATGGTTCGTGGCACTCAAGCCAGCCTCGAATTGGCGTCGGTGTTCTCCACCTTCCCCAACCCGGTCTTGTCCACGGCACAAGCCTTCCTGGTTGAAGTGATCATCACCGCCATCCTGATGGGCGTGATCATGTCCCTGACCGATGACAACAATGGCTTGCCAAAGGGTCCGCTCGCTCCGCTGCTGATCGGCCTGCTGATTGCCGTGATTGGCAGTTCGATGGGGCCGCTGACCGGTTTTGCGATGAACCCGGCGCGCGACTTCGGTCCTAAACTGATGACTTTCTTCGCTGGCTGGGGTGAAATTTCCTTCACCGGCGGGCGCGATATCCCGTATTTCCTGATTCCGATTTTTGCACCGATTGTCGGTGCCTGCCTCGGTGCTGCAGCGTATCGCGGGCTGATTGCCCGTCATCTGCCCAGCGCCATACCTGCTACAAAGGATGCAGCACCGGCCATTGACGGCAAACCAAGAACTTCTTGATACCGTTGGCGCGTGATCCTGCCCATCAAGAGCGCGCGCCGGACCTCACTCCCTTTTTTCGTCCAAGGCAATCGACATGACCGACACTCAGAATAAGAACTACATCATTGCCCTCGATCAGGGTACGACCAGCTCCCGCGCGATCATTTTCGACCGCGACGCGAACGTGGTCTGCACCGCCCAGCGCGAATTCGCACAGCATTACCCGCAAGCCGGCTGGGTTGAACATGACCCGATGGAAATTTTCGCCACCCAAAGCGCCGTGATGGTCGAGGCCCTGGCTCAAGCCGGCCTGCATCACGACCAGGTCGCCGCCATCGGCATCACCAACCAGCGCGAAACTACGGTGGTCTGGGACAAGACCACCGGCCGCCCGATCTACAACGCGATCGTCTGGCAGTGCCGCCGCAGCACCGAGATCTGCCAGCAGCTCAAGCGCGATGGCCACGAGCAATACATCAGCGACACCACTGGCCTGGTCACCGACCCGTACTTCTCCGGCACCAAGCTCAAGTGGATCCTCGACAACGTCGAAGGCAGCCGCGAGCGCGCACGCAAGGGAGAGCTACTGTTCGGCACCATCGACAGCTGGCTGATCTGGAAATTTACCGGCGGCAAGGTACACGTCACCGACTACACCAACGCCTCGCGCACCATGCTCTTCAACATCCATACGCTTGAGTGGGACGCGAAGATGCTGGAGGTGCTGGATATTCCGCGCGAGATGCTGCCGCAAGTGAAGTCGTCGTCCGAAATCTACGGCCACACCAAAAGCGGCATTGCCATCGGCGGTATCGCCGGTGACCAGCAGGCTGCCCTGTTCGGCCAAATGTGCGTCGAGCCAGGCCAGGCGAAAAACACCTACGGCACTGGTTGCTTCCTGCTGATGAACACCGGCGACAAAGCTGTGAAGTCCAAGCACGGCATGCTGACCACCATTGCTTGCGGCCCGCGCGGCGAAGTGGCTTACGCACTGGAAGGTGCAGTGTTCAACGGCGGTTCCACTGTTCAGTGGCTGCGTGACGAACTGAAGATCATCAACGACGCCCACGACACCGAATACTTCGCTAATAAGGTCAAGGACAGCAACGGCGTGTACCTCGTGCCAGCCTTTACCGGTCTGGGCGCTCCGTACTGGGACCCGTATGCCCGTGGTGCATTATTCGGCCTGACTCGCGGCGTACGTGTGGATCACATTATTCGTGCAGCTCTGGAGTCGATTGCCTACCAGACCCGCGACGTTCTCGACGCCATGCAACAGGACTCCGGCGAACGCTTGAAATCCCTGCGCGTGGACGGCGGTGCGGTGGCGAACAACTTCCTGATGCAGTTCCAGGCCGACATCCTCGGCACTCAGGTGGAGCGTCCGCAAATGCGCGAAACCACTGCACTGGGCGCCGCCTATCTGGCCGGTCTGGCGTGTGGCTTCTGGGGCAGCCTGGATGAGTTGCGCGGTAAGGCGGTGATCGAGCGCGAATTCGAACCGAACCTGGACGAAACCGCCAAGGAAAAACTCTACGCTGGCTGGAAAAAAGCCGTCAGCCGCACCCGCGATTGGGAACCACACGAAGGCGCTGAATAAGCCAAGCCCGGTACACGAATAGGGTTGTAACTGGTCGGGAGCAGATTCCTGCGGCATCATGGGCAAATTTTGCACGGCAGCCCAAAGGAAGCCCCATGAATCTGCCTCCCCGTCAGCAGCAAATCCTCGAACTGGTCCGCGAACGCGGCTATGTCAGCATCGAGGAAATGGCTACGCTGTTCGTCGTTACACCGCAAACCATCCGCCGCGATATCAATCAGCTCGCGGAAGCTAATTTGTTGCGTCGCTACCATGGCGGCGCCGCTTACGATTCCAGCGTCGAAAACACCGCCTACGCCATGCGTGCCGACCAGATGCGCGATGAAAAACAGCGTATCGGCGAAGCCATTGCCGCGCAGATCCCCGATCACGCCTCGCTGTTCATCAATATCGGTACCACCACCGAATCGATTGCCCGGGCGTTGCTCAATCACAATCACCTGAAAATCATCACCAACAACCTCCACGTGGCCTCGATGCTCAGCGCCAAGGACGACTTCGACGTTCTGCTGACCGGTGGCAATGTGCGGCGTGATGGTGGTGTGGTCGGTCAGGCCAGTGTCGACTTCATTAACCAGTTCAAGGTTGATTTCGCCCTGGTTGGCATCAGCGGTATCGATGAAGACGGCAGCCTGCTGGACTTCGACTATCAGGAAGTTCGGGTATCCCAAGCGATCATCGCCAATGCCCGACAGGTAATCCTCGCGGCTGACTCCAGCAAATTCGGGCGCAACGCCATGATTCGCCTGGGGCCTATCAGCCTGATTGATTGCCTGGTCACCGATCAGCAGCCTGTGCCGGCGTTGGCGCAGTTGTTGAGTCAGCACAAGATTCGGCTCGAAGTCGTTTAACCCCCTCCGTAAGACCGTTCCCACGTCAAGGCGTCGAACCGTCCGCGTGGGAATGCCGCCTGGGACGCTCCGCGTCCCGCCTCAAGCACTGACGCAGAGCGTCTATTGATGCATTCCCACGCAGAGCGTGGGAACGATCTGCGCGCGAATGTTCGTAAATTTTCCTTTAACCGCCCTTCGATCAGTATTTTCAATCAAAGTTGACTGGCCGTGCGCGACTTTATGGGCTACCATTTTCGTAAATGAACATTAATGTTCGAATTCCAATACCGAAAACCATAAAAGCCCGAGGCCAGCCGATGCCCACTTCTACCTTGCCTACGCCCCCTCTCGCTGAGGTCTACGATATCGCCGTCATCGGTGGTGGGATCAATGGCGTGGGGATTGCAGCGGATGCCGCTGGTCGCGGTCTTTCGGTGTTTCTTTGCGAAAAGGATGACCTGGCCAGCCACACCTCGTCGGCCAGCAGCAAGCTGATCCACGGTGGCCTGCGCTACCTCGAACATTACGAATTCCGCCTGGTGCGTGAAGCCCTGGCCGAACGCGAAGTGCTGCTGGCCAAGGCCCCGCACATCGTCAAGCAGATGCGCTTCGTGCTGCCGCACCGCCCACACCTGCGTCCGGCCTGGATGATCCGCGCCGGCCTGTTCCTTTATGACCACCTCGGCAAGCGGGAAAAACTCGAAGGTTCGAAAAGCTTGAAGTTCGGCCCGGACAGCCCGTTGAAAAGCGAAATCACCAAAGGCTTCGAATACTCCGATTGCTGGGTCGACGATGCTCGTCTTGTGGTACTGAACGCCATGGCCGCCCGAGAAAAAGGCGCCCACGTTCACACCCAGACCCGTTGCGTCAACGCTCGTCGAACCAAGGGATTCTGGCACCTGCACCTGGAACGCGCCGATGGCAGTCTGTTTTCGATCCGTGCCAAGGCACTGGTAAACGCCGCTGGCCCATGGGTCGCCAAGTTCATTCGGGATGACCTGAAGATGGAATCGCCGTACGGCATCCGTCTGATCCAGGGCAGCCACCTGATCGTGCCGAAACTGTACGAAGGTGAACATGCGCACATTCTGCAAAACGAAGATCAGCGCATCGTGTTCACCATTCCGTACCTGAACCACTTCACCCTGATCGGCACCACCGACCGCGAGTACACCGGCGATCCGGCTGCAGTGGCGATTACCGAAGGTGAAACCGATTACCTGTTGAAAGTGGTCAACTCCCATTTCAAGAAACGCATCAGCCGCGACGACATTCTGCACAGCTATTCCGGCGTTCGCCCGCTGTGCAACGACGAATCCGACAATCCTTCGGCCGTCACCCGCGACTACACCCTGGCGTTGTCGGGCACTGGCGAAGAAGCACCGCTGCTGTCGGTGTTCGGCGGCAAGCTGACCACCTACCGCAAACTGGCCGAGTCGGCGCTGGCGCAACTGGCTCCGTACTTCAAAGACATCAAGCCAAGCTGGACCGCCAGCGCTACCCTGCCGGGCGGCGAAGACATGACCACCCCGCAGGCGCTGAGCTCGCTGATCCGCGACAAGTTCGACTGGGTCCCGACCGAAATCTCCCGCCGCTGGGCCACCACCTACGGCAGCCGTACCTGGCGCATGATGGAAGGCGTGCAAAACCTCAGCGACCTGGGCGAACACCTCGGTGGCGGTCTCTACACCCGCGAAGTCGATTACCTGTGCAGCGAAGAGTGGGCGACCACGGCGCATGACATTCTGTGGCGTCGCAGCAAGCTGGGCTTGTTCACCACTCCGGCCGAACAGCAGAAACTGGCGGACTACCTGAGCAAGGTCGAGCAGAACCGCAGCAAGATCGAAGCGGCCTGATCGCCAATCCGCTTAAACGAAAGCCCCTGAATCTCACGAGTCAGGGGCTTTTTTTTAGGTGCTCATTGCGCCAGATGCAGCAACAGGAAATCAATGAACGCCCTCGATTTGTGAGGCAAATGCGGGCTGTTGGGGAACACCACGTTGACGGACTGCGAGGGCAGCGAATAGTCGGGCAACAGGCGGATCAGTCGCTTGCTGGCGATGTCGTCCTTGACCACCCAGGCGGGCAGCACCGAGACGCCTAGCGACGACAACGTCATGGAGCGGATGGCCGTGGAGGAATTGGATTCAAACTGATTGATCCCGTTGATCTCTACAGTCCCCAATTGCGGATGGCGCAACGTCCACTGGGTCGGTGCTTGCAGGTTGCTGTTGGCGATCCACGGCACCGAACTCAGGTCCTGAGGATTCTGCACCGGGTGACGTGCAAGAAACGTCTCGGTAGCCACCAGGACAATTTCATAATCCGCCAGTTTACGACTCTTGAAAGCCGAGTCTGCCAAGTTGCCTAAACGGATAACCAGGTCTAACTTTTCCGCCACCAGATCATTGAGTGACGAGTTAAAGTTATAACAGAGTTTTATCTCCGGATAGCGTTCTACAAATTGCGGTATCAACGGCAGAATATACGCCTCACCGTATTCGCTGGTGGAACTGAAGCGCAACTTTCCGGAAACGCGATTATGACCTTTTAATACATTATCAAAAGCATTATCGATGTTCGCAACAATACCTTTGAACTCCTCATAAAAATCCTGACCTATTTCGGTGAGGGAGATATTTCGGGTATTTCGAATCAACAACGTCGCTGACAGCACGTCCTCCAGCGCCTTGACATGCAGACTGGCCATGGCTTTGCTGATGCTCAGGTAATTGGCGGCCTTGGTGTAAGAACCAAAATCGACCACGGCCAGAAATGTCTGGACCCGATTAAGATGAGTGTGCATAGCAAGATGGCTCACTGTTAAATCCCGTCAAACATTGTTTCAAGGATAGTCGTATCGACAGTTCAAGTCCACCGCCCCTATGCTTTGCGGCAAAGGGGAAACAACATGACCTATCGCTACAAAGTTGCGCTGATATTTCTGATCGGCTTTTTTATAGACTGCATTAACATCTTTATGTCGGCGGTCGCATTACCGAGTATATCGGCGGCGTTGCACGTGAGTACTTCAGACGTTGCCTGGGTGGCTAACGCTTATATTCTGGGGCTGACACTGATCATCCCGGTCAGCACCTGGCTGGCCGGTCGTTTTGGTAGCCGGGAAATCCTCACCGCCTCGATGATAGTGTTCACAGCTTCCGTGTGGATGTGTGGGCTGGCCAACAGTTTCAACGAGCTGGTGATCTGGCGCTTCGTCCAGGGGATTGGCGGCGGCCTGTTGATTCCAGTCGGCCAGGCGCTGACGTTCAACCTGTTCAAGGGTGAGCAGCGGGCGAAAATATCCACGTTGGTCATGGCCGTTGCCCTGATAGCGCCCGCCATTTCACCGACCATCGGCGGCATCATCGTCGACAGCAGCTCCTGGCGCTGGGTGTTCTACAGCAACATCCCGTTCTCGCTGATCGCGGCATTGCTGTCCTGGTTCTGGATCAACGAAGCGCGGCCAACGAATTTGTCCCGGCCCGACATCAAGGGCTTGCTGCTGGTCAGCGCGGCACTCGGCAGCCTGCTGATGGGTATGTCGTTGTATGGCGGCGACGCTCCGGCGTGGGTGGCCGCCCTCTTCGTCATGGCCGGCGTCACGTTTGTCGTGCTGTACGGGCGGCACTACCGCACGTGCAAAAACCCGATCATTGAGCTGAGCCTGCTCAAAAGCAAAAAACTCAGCACCTCCATCTTTATCTATTACGCGATTCCCGGTGTGTTCACGGGGGTCAACTTGATGAGCATCTTCTTCCTGCAAAACACCCTGCACTTCAGCGCCCGACTGACAGGGATGTTCATGATTCTGTACGCCATCGGCGCGTTCATCGCGATGCTGATCTGTGGCCGGGTCTATAACCGGATGGGCGCGAAGCGGCTGTTTGCCCTCGGCATGCTCTTGCACAGCGCCGGCATCGCCACCCTGTTACTGGTGAACGATCCCTCAGACCTTCTGGTGATTGTCATCGCCTACTGCCTGATGGGAATCGGCGGCGGCATCGGAGCCAACACAGCACAAACCACGTCATTGATGGACTTTGAGGGCAGTGATACCCACAAGGCCAGTGTCATCTGGAACATCAACCGACAGATGTCATTCAGCATCGGCGCCGCGCTCTTCCTGATGGTTTTCAACCTGCTCTTGAAGCATTTCGATACCACCCAGGCCTACCACGTGACCTTCGCCATCGCGGCGCTGGTGGGCCTGTTCCCACTCTTTCAACTGAGTCAGTTGAACACTCAAAAGGACTGTCATGCACAACAAAATAGTTGAACAGGCGCACCTCAGCATTCATCACGTGCACGAGCTGATCCACACCCTGTTCACCGACGCAAACGGTCAGGGGCAGGCCGCGCTCGAGCCGCTCATGTCGGCGTTCGCCGAGCACTTCACCATGGTCACCACCTCGGCCGCCATCGTCAGCCGGGCGATGGTCGAACAGATGTTCAAGGGTGCAGTCGGCGCCAAGCCGGGCCTGGAAATCGTCATCAGCGACCTGCAGACGGTCTGGCAGGAAGGCCACAGCGTGGCGATCCGCTACACGGAAACCCATCGCCTCGACCAGCGCGAAAGCTCACGAATTTCGGTGGCGATCATTGGCCTGCATCACCACAACGCCCAATGGATCTACCTGCATGAAACGCCGCTAAGCCAGGAAAGCTGATTTTCGTATGAACTACACAATCACTGATTGCCGAATGCTCTCGGCCTCTATCAAAGCAATCACCGTCAGCCCGCAAACACCGGGGTGTGCAGCACTGGAAGCGGGCGCGCATTTCAAATGGTTCATCCCCGATCTGAATGAATGGCGGCACTACTCGGCGGTACAGCTAGCGGACCGCACTACGCCGCAAGGCCGCGTCGTCTTTGCCATCCGACTCACTACCGACTCGGTCAGCAGTCGCTACATTCGTTCGCTGGCCGTCAGCGACACGGTGCAGCTCGATGGCCCGTTCAATACATTCACCTACCCGATCATTGAAGGCGTCGGCAGGGACATTGCGATTGCCGGCGGCATCGGCATTACGCCGCTGACCGGGATCCTTCACCACCTGACGTCATTGAATCGAAGCGCCCACCTGCACTATTTCGCCAGAAGCGACGACGACGCGGCCTATGCCTTGCCAATGCAGGCACTGCTGCAGGATCGCTTGCACTTGCACCTCTCCAGTCAGCCCGACGGCCGCCGGTCTGTCAGCCAAGTGCTGGCGGATCTGGCACCACAGGACCGGCTCTACGTCTGCGGTCCTCAGTCGATGCTCAACGACGTGTTTTGCCATGCCGAGGCCAATGGCCTGGCGCGCGAACGCATTCATTTTGAAATCTTCAATGTGGTCCGGGAAGACGAGGCGTCGGCCTTCGTGATTGACGCCGTCGAGTCGGGTATCAGCGTCAACGTCAATCAGGATCAAACCTTGCTGGAGGCGCTGGAGGCTGCCGGCCTGGACCCGCTCTACGACTGCCGACGCGGCGAGTGCGGCGTCTGCGCGCTGGAGGTCCTTGAGGGCGAAGTCGACCATCGCGATTTCATCATGAGCGAAAAAGAAGCGGCCTGTAGCGCAAGGATTTATCCCTGCGTCTCGCGGGCTAAAAGCCAACGCCTGAAGCTGGCGATCTAACGAGGAAAACCGTTTGGACAATTACTTCAACGGCAGAGAAGTGCACAAATCGCTCTTCCTTGATCAACAGCTCTTCGACCAAGAACAACACAGCGTCTTCGCCGCCAGTTGGTGTTTTGTGGGGCACGACAGCCTGATCCCGCAGCCCGGCGACTTTTTCACCACCGACATTGCCCAACAACCCTTGGCGATGGTCCGGCAAAAAAATGGTGAGATTGTTGTTCTGCATAACCGCTGCCCGCACAAAGGCGTGAAAGTACTGGCCGAGCCTCGCGGCAACGTCGGCCGGTTTATCCGCTGCCCTTACCATGCGTGGACATTCAAGACCGATGGCGAACTGCTGAGTATTCCGGTGAAAAAGGAATACGACGAGTGCGACCTCAGCGCGTGCTCTGCCCACAAAGGCATGCAAGCCGTCGCGGCGGTGGAGAATTATCGCGGTTTTGTGTTTGTCCGCCTCCAGGCAGAAGGCATCGACTTCAACGGTTTTTTCGGCGAGTCATTATCGACGCTGGACAACATGGTGCTGCGCTCGCCCCTGGGTCAGCTGCGCATCGTTGGCCAGCCGCTCCTGCACCGCCATCGCTGCAACTGGAAAATGGTTGTCGATAACCAGACCGACACCTGTCACCCGATGATTGCCCATGAATCCTCGGCGGGCGAAGCGATTCGCTTGTGGAAGGAAACCAGCGACCAGACCAGCCCTTCACCCATGGCGGTCGAGCTGTTTTCACCGTTCATGGCGTCCTACGAGTTTTTCGCCAACATGGGCATTCGCGTCTGGCCCAACGGCCATGGGCATACCGGCGTCAGCAACTCAATCCATAAAGCCTATGCCGATATCCCGGGTTATTGGGACCTGATGGTCCAGAGCTATGGCGAACGCCAGGCCACCGAAATTCTCGAAGACACCCGACACAACACCGTTTATTTCCCGAACCTGATGGTCAAGGGACCGATCCAGACGTTGCGGGTGATCAAGCCGATCAACGCCCAGGAGACGGTCGTCGAGTCGTGGATCTTCGAATTGTTGGGTGCCCCCATCCAGCTGCTGGAAAGAACCGTCCAGTACAACAACCTGATCAATTCCCCCTGCTCGATGGTTGCCCACGACGATGTGGAAATGTACGAGCGGGCGACGGAGGGGTTGCGCAGCGATTCCAATGAGTGGGTCAACGTGGCGCGACTCTTTGAATCGAACGAATCCTATGAGCGGACCCAAGTGGTTTCGGGCACCAGCGAAATGGCGATGCGCAACTTTTACAACAGCTGGCAGCACTTGATGCGGGAAAACCATGCAACTCCATCAGAACAATAAACACGCCATCGAACAGTTGATCGCCAGCGAAATCCAGCTGTTGGACCAACAGGATTTCAGTGCCTGGCAACAACTGCTGACCCCCGAATACACCTACTGGATACCGTTGAGACGAGAACAGACCAGCCCCCTTCATGAGTCCTCGCTGCTGTTTGAAGACCGGTTCCTGACCACGTTGCGCATCAACCGATTGGCCAACGCGCGCAACTATTCGCAACAGCCAAAGAGTCGCAGTTTGCATATCGCCCAGTCTTCATTGATCCGCATGGAAGACGACGAACTGAGCGCATCGGCCAGCACCAACATGCTCTATTGCGAAGCCCGAGGGGACAGCGAATGGCATTACCCGGTCACCGTCGAGCATCAACTGATTAACGTCGAAGGCACCTGGAAAATCAAAGGCAAAAAAGTACTTCTGCTCAATCCCTCCCGAGCGATTGAAAGCCTGCAGTTAATCATCTGATTTATCGAGAATCACACGTGAACGTTATGAGTACCGGCTTCGACGAAGCCACATTTTCTTGTTCTTTTCCGTATGTCGACCTGCTGTACGACTACGGCCAGTTTTTGCGCAATGCCATCGATGCGATCGGTTACTTGCCACCCGAAGTGGCCAACAAACACATTGGCATTGTCGGCGCCGGGCTGACCGGGCTGGTCGCCGCCTACGAACTACTCCGTGCCGGTGCCCAGCGGGTCACGCTGTTCGAGGCCGCCGAAGAACACTTGGGCGGCCGCTTGCTGACCCAGCGCTTTGACGATGAGCACCCGCAATTCATCGCCGAAATGGGCGCGATGCGCTTTCCTCCCAGCGAGGTCGGGTTGTTTCACTACCTGAACCGTTTCGGCATCGAAACCACTGAAGCGTTTCCTGATCCCGGTGTCGTGGACACCGAAATCCACTACCGCGGTGAGACTCATCACTGGGCGGCCATGCAGCCGCCACCGGCCATTTTCAGCACGGTCCATCGGGGCTGGAATGCCTTTTTGAAAGAGGGCGTGACCTTCGATGACGGCACCTGCCTGGCGCCACCGTTGTTACTGACCGAGTTACTAAAGCAACACAATTACGCGGAAGTGCAGCCGGAATGGCAGCGCTATCTGGATTGCTTCGGCGACAGCTCGTTCTATTCGGCCATGGTGCGGATTTTCACCGACAGCAACCCGCCCGGCGGACAACCGTGGCGTAAACCCGAAGACTTCCATCTATTCGGGTCGCTGGGGATTGGCTCGGGCGGTTTCCAATCGGTATACCGCGCCTCCTTTACCGAGATTCTGCGGCTCGTGGTCAATGGCCTCGAAGTCAATCAACGATTGGTGCCCATGGGCATCTCGTCGTTGTCGGAGTTGATTGCCAATACATCATTCAACGGCATGCCACTGCGCGCCCGAATCTGCCGCACCCGCATCGAGTCCATCAACAAGGGCAATAACGGTGAAATCCTGCTGGCCGGCAGCAATGGCGAAACCTATGCCTGCGACCGGGTGATTACCACGACCACCACCCGGGCGCTGCAAGTGAACATGAAGCTCACGCAGAACCAGGCATTCGTGAATCGTGATGTGGCGCGGGCGATCAACGAAACCCACATGGTCGGTTCGTCCAAGCTGTTCATCCTGACCAAAGACAAGTTCTGGTTGAAACACGGTCTGCCACAGAACATCCAGACAGACACCTTGGTGAAGGGCGTTTATTGCCTGGATTACGCGCCGCAGGACCCTGAGTCCTGGGGCGTGGTACTGATCAGTTATACCTGGGAAGACGACTCCCACAAGATGGTTTCAATGACCGACAAAGTTCAACGCTGCTTGCGTCTTGTCGATGAACTGGCCATGAGCGCACCCACGTTTGCCAGCCACCTTCTACCGCTCAATGGTAACTACCAGCGATACGTCCTGGAGTATGACTGGCTCACCGACAAGCATTCGCTGGGTGCCTTCAAACTCAACTTTCCGGGTGACGATATTTACTCGGAGCGCTTGTTCTACCAATTCAAAACGGCCCTTGACCCACAACAGGACACGGGGTTGTACCTCGCCGGGTGCGGCTGCTCTTTCACCGGTGGCTGGGCGGAAGGCGCCATTCAAACAGCGCTCAATAGTGCCTGTGCGGTGATCAGCAGTCTGGGTGGCGACTTGATTGCCGACAATCCGCTGGACGGACTGCACGCTCAATACCGTTATTGCTGATGCCTTCAACGCAAGCCTCCCTCCCTATAGCCGAGACCCGTTTTATGTACAGCCAGCTTTCAATTGAAGAACTCGTCAGCGGATTTCGCAGTGGTCGCCACTGCCTGGACACCTGGCACCAATCCCTGCGCGACAAACAGTTTGATCATCAACACCTGAACAGCTTCATCACGTTCGACCCGGCGGCGTTCGAGGGCGCCCCCGGGGCCGACCGAGAGGCGGGCCTGTATGGCATTCCCGTTTCCTTCAAGGACAACATCAATGTCAGCGGCATGCCGACCACCGCAGGAACGCCGGGGATGGCCGCTTATTACCCGTTGTCCGATGCCGGGATTGTCGAGCGCTTCAAGGCGCTGGGGGCAAGGGTCGTTGGTAAAAACAACATGCATGAACTGTCGTTCGGGGTGACGTCGGCCAACCGAACCCACGGAGTCGTGGTCAACCCGGCCGACGAACGCTACAGCGCAGGTGGTAGCAGCGGTGGTTGTGCGGCAGCCGTCGCCGCCGGTCTTGTGCCCTGCGCCGTGGGCACCGACACCGGCGGCTCGGTGCGCATACCGGCAGCGTTCTGCGGGATCGTCGGGTTTCGCCCCACCACGGGTTGTTACCCGGTCGACGGCATCGTGCCCGTCTCCCAGACCAAGGACACGCCGGGGCTACTGACCCGCACACTGCAAGACTGCCAGTTCATTCACCATCATCTGACCGGGGCCCGCCCCGCGGCCCCGGACGACAACAGACCGCTACGGGTGGGCATACCGGAAAAATTCCTCTGGGCCGACCTCGACGAAAAAGTCCGACGCGACTGCTTCGCGGCGATCGAGGTACTGGCAGATCGGGGCGTGGAGCTGGTTCCGGTCGATGACCTGTTGATCGGGGAAATCAATGAGAGCATTCAGTTCCCACTGCCGATTTATGAGTTCTTTATCGACTTCCCGCGCTTCTTGATGAAAGAAGGCTGGGGCGACCATTTCCTGAGCATCCTGGCGCAGATCCAGGACCCGGGCATCAAGAAAATACTGACGGCGCAACTCGAGAGCCCGGCGATTTCCTACACGGACTATGTACAGGCATTGATGAGCAAACTGCAGCTGGGTCGTGAATACAGCCGTCTGTTCAATGCCCATCACCTGGATGTGATTGCGTACCCCACCGTCAGCTGCACGGCACCGCTGCTCACGGATTGCGAGGCAGAAAGCAACTTCGAAACATTCGTGCGCAACACCGACCCGGCGAGCAACCTGGCCGCCCCCAGTGTCACCGTTCCCGTAGCAGAAAAACATTCGCTGCCGGTCGGACTCTCGTTCGACGCGTTACCAGGGCAGGACAGCCTGCTGCTGCACAGAGCCCGTCAGTTATCAAGCTTGCTGGCCATGCACTAACCCGCTGTCGGCGCCATTCATCAGCAACGATGAATGGCGCTGATCCTTTCGTACGCCGACCTCTGCGTCCGCTGAAAGAACAGCCCTCTAATAATTCAGATGCAGGCCTTGCCATGCGCAGCACTTCTACGTCCTCTTCCGCTCCCCCCGTCACACTCGAACGATCGCCCTCGGTGCTCGGCGGCGCCATGATGATCGGTGGCACCATAGTCGGCGCCGGCATGTTTTCGCTGCCGGTCGTCATGTCCGGCCTGTGGTTTTATGGCTCCGTCGCGGTCCTGTTGTTTGCCTGGTTCTGCACCTTGCATTCCGGCCTGATGATTCTTGAGGCCAACCTCAACTATCGTCCGGGCGCCAGTTTTTCAACGATCACCAAAGACCTGTTGGGTCGTCACTGGAATGTGTTGAACGGCTTGAGCATCGTCTTTGTCCTGTACACGCTGACCTACGCCTACATCTCGGCCAGCGGTTCGGTCATTCATCACAGCGCCCAGTCATTGGGATTGAATCTGTCGGCACGTGCCGGTGGCTTGTATTTCACCCTGACGGTCGCGGTCATTGTGTGGCTGAGCACGGCAGCGGTGAGCCGGGTGACCACGGTGATTTTCGGCGCAAAGATCATCGCGTTTTTCCTGACCTTCGGCGGGCTGCTCGATCATGTGCAACCGGCGACGCTGCTCAATCGAAATGCCACGAATAGCCACTACCTCCCTTACCTGCTGATGACCCTGCCCTTCTGCCTGACGTCCTTCGGCTTTCACGGCAATGTTCCCAGCCTGATGAAACACTTCGGCAAAGACCCGCAGCGCATCCGTGCCTGCCTGGTCAGCGGCACCCTCATCGCACTGGGTCTCACGTCGTCTGGATGGTTTGCAGCATGGGGAACATTCCCCGGGACGGGTTCAAGGACATCGCTCAGCGTGGCGGCAATATCGACGTACTGATCAGCGCATTGGGGGCGATGCTCAATAGCGCGAAAATCGACGTGTTCCTCACCCTTTTTTCCAACTTCGCCGTCGCCTGCTCCTTTCTCGGCGTGACCCTGGGGCTGTTCGATTATCTGGCCGATGTGCTGGGTTTTGACGACAGCCCGCGAGGTCGCCTGAAAACCGCAGTCACCACCTTCCTACCGCCCATGCTCTGCGGGTTGTTGTGGCCCGAAGGGTTTATCCATGCCATCGGTTTTGCCGGTCTGGCGGCGACCCTCTGGGCCGTGATTACCCCGGCATTGCTGGCCAGCGCATCACGCAAACGCTTTGGCAGCCCGCGGTATCGCGTGTGGGGAGGCCAGCCAATGATTGCCCTGGTGCTGTTTTTCGGCGCGATCAGTGCAGTTTCACATGTCCTGTTTTCACTGGGCTTGTTGCCGGTGTGGCGTTAGCGGCCCCAAACACCATTCGGTTTTCCGAACGCGACCTGTCGGTCAATTCGGTTAACCGGATTCTCCAACGCCAAAAACCACGCCATAAATATTTAATATCATTAAAAATCAATAAGTTGACCTATTCAACCTGGCCTGGCACGAGTCATGCTCTACACTCTTGGACGAATGTACTGTCGTATCCACCCTTCAGGTGCCGCCACACATTCGAAGCACAAAAGGGCCGATGAACTGGCTCCATAAAAAAAACAATGTCGAGGAAAATTTGATGCGCATCGTTCCCCATATCCTGGGCGCAGCCATTGCTGCCGCTCTGATCAGCACTCCAGTTTTCGCCGCCGAACTCACCGGCACCCTGAAGAAGATCAAAGAGTCCGGCGTTATCACCCTCGGGCATCGTGACGCTTCCATTCCGTTTTCCTATATCGCGGACGCTTCCGGCAAACCGGTTGGCTACTCCCACGATATCCAGCTGAAAATCGTCGAAGCCATCAAGAAAGACCTCGACTTGCCAAACCTCCAGGTCAAATACAACCTGGTGACCTCGCAAACCCGTATCCCGCTGGTGCAGAACGGCACCGTGGACGTCGAGTGCGGCTCCACCACCAACAACGTCGAGCGTCAGCAGCAAGTTGACTTCTCCGTCGGCATCTTCGAAATCGGCACCAAGCTGCTGAGCAAGAAAGATTCGCCCTACAAAGACTTCGCCGATCTGAAAGGCAAGAACGTCGTGACCACCGCCGGCACCACGTCCGAGCGCATCCTCAAGTCGATGAACGCCGATAAGCAGATGGGCATGAACGTCATCTCCGCCAAAGACCACGGCGAATCCTTCCAGATGCTGGAATCGGGCCGTGCCGTCGCGTTCATGATGGACGACGCCCTACTGGCCGGTGAAGCAGCCAAAGCCAAGAAGGCGGATGACTGGGCCGTCACCGGTACTCCACAGTCCTACGAAATCTACGGCTGCATGGTCCGCAAGGGCGACGAGCCGTTCAAGAAGGCTGTCGACGACGCGATCGTGGCCACCTACAAGTCGGGCGAGATCAACAAGATCTACGACAAATGGTTCATGCAGCCAATCCCGCCGAAGAACCTGAACCTGAACTTCCCGATGAGCGACGAGCTCAAGAAGCTGATCGCCAATCCGACCGACAAAGCGGCTGACGACAAGAAGTCCTGATTTCTGACTAACCTTATCTCCTGAGAGGGCCACTGCCCTTTCAGGGGATAGTCACTCCCTGCTGGCATTTCTGGAAACACTCGAACCGGTGGCTGTCGAGCCGCTCGTGTGTGCCTGATCGTAGTGGCCTGTACGGTCAGTTCGTTAGCTCAAATTCGGTGCCGGAAGTTCATATCCAAGGCGCTGTGACGAGTCATAGCCCGCTATGGCGAGGAACAGCAACGCAGGAGATGGACTTCCGGGGCCGGAGTTGAGCTGACAGAACTGACCACACAGGCCACCTAGATCGGGCGGGAACGGAGCTTCCCCAGGCGGGCATTTGTATATCGAACGATCTGAGGGGAGACCCTAATGAATTACAACTGGGACTGGGGCGTGTTCTTCAAGTCCACCGGCGTGGGCAGCGAGACGTATCTCGACTGGTACGTCGCCGGTTTGGGCTGGACCATCGCCATCGCCGTCGTGGCCTGGATCATTGCCCTGCTGCTGGGCTCGATTCTGGGCGTCATGCGCACCGTGCCGAACCGCATCGTATCGGGCATCGCGACCTGTTACGTCGAACTCTTCCGTAACGTGCCGCTGCTGGTTCAGCTGTTCATCTGGTACTTCCTGGTGCCCGATCTGCTGCCGCAGAACCTGCAGGACTGGTACAAACAGGACCTGAACCCGACCACTTCGGCCTACCTGAGTGTCGTCGTCTGCCTGGGCCTGTTCACCGCTGCTCGCGTTTGCGAACAAGTGCGTACCGGCATCCAGGCGCTGCCTCGCGGCCAGGAAGCCGCCGCTCGCGCCATGGGCTTCAAACTGCCGCAGATTTACTGGAACGTGCTGCTGCCCCAAGCCTATCGGATCATCATTCCGCCACTCACCTCGGAATTCCTGAACGTGTTCAAGAACTCTTCCGTTGCGTCGCTGATCGGCCTGATGGAGTTGCTCGCGCAGACCAAACAGACCGCCGAGTTCTCCGCCAACCTGTTCGAAGCCTTCACCCTGGCAACGCTGATCTACTTCACGCTGAACATGGGCCTGATGCTGCTGATGCGTATGGTCGAGAAGAAAGTGGCCGTACCGGGCCTGATCTCCGTAGGGGGTAAATGATGGAATTCGACTTCTCGGGCATCATCCCGTCCCTGCCGGGTTTGTGGAACGGCATGATCATGACCCTGCAACTGATGGCACTGGGCGTCAGCGGCGGGATCATCCTCGGCACGATCCTGGCACTGATGCGCCTGTCCCACAGCAAACTGCTGTCGAACATTGCCGGCGCCTACGTTAACTATTTCCGCTCGATCCCGCTGCTGCTGGTCATCACCTGGTTCTACCTGGCGGTGCCGTTCGTACTGCGCTGGATCACCGGCGAAGACACCCCGATCGGCGCATTCGCATCCTGTATCGTGGCGTTCATGATGTTCGAAGCAGCGTACTTCTGCGAAATCGTCCGGGCCGGCGTACAGTCGATTTCCAAGGGCCAGATGGGTGCTGCCCAAGCCTTGGGCATGACGTATGGCCAGATGATGCGTTTGATCATCCTGCCGCAGGCGTTCCGCAAGATGACCCCGCTGCTGCTGCAACAGAGCATCATCCTGTTTCAGGACACCTCGCTGGTCTACGCGGTCGGTCTGGTGGACTTCCTCAATGCCTCGCGTGCCAGTGGCGACATCATTGGCCGCTCCAATGAGTTCCTGATTTTCGCAGGGCTCACGTACTTCACAATCAGCTTTGCCGCCTCGCTGCTGGTCAAGCGTCTGCAAAAAAGGTTTGCCGTATGATCTCTATCAAGAATGTCAACAAGTGGTATGGCGACTTCCAGGTACTGACTGACTGCAGCGCCGAGGTCAAAAAAGGCGAAGTGATTGTGGTGTGCGGGCCGTCCGGTTCCGGCAAATCCACCCTGATCAAATGCGTCAATGCCCTGGAACCGTTCCAGAAAGGCGACGTGGTGGTCGATGGCACGTCCATCGCCGACCCGAAGACCGACCTGCCGAAACTGCGTTCACGCGTTGGCATGGTGTTCCAGCATTTCGAACTGTTCCCGCACCTGACCATCACCGAAAACCTGACCATCGCGCAGATCAAGGTGTTGGGCCGCAGCAAGGAAGAAGCCAACAAGAAAGGCCTGCAATTGCTTGAGCGTGTCGGCCTCTCGGCTCACGCCCACAAGCACCCGGGCCAGCTCTCCGGCGGCCAGCAACAGCGTGTGGCGATTGCCCGTGCGCTGGCGATGGACCCGATCGTCATGCTGTTCGACGAACCGACCTCGGCGCTGGACCCTGAAATGGTCAACGAAGTACTCGACGTGATGGTGCAACTGGCCCACGAAGGCATGACCATGATGTGCGTGACCCACGAAATGGGCTTCGCCCGTAAAGTCGCGGACCGCGTGATTTTCATGGACCAGGGCAAGATCATCGAAGACTGCAAGAAAGAGGATTTCTTCGGCGACATCACCCACCGCGCCGAGCGTACACAGCATTTCCTTAACAAGATTCTGCAGCACTAAGTCCTGCCACCGCTTCCACCCCTGTGGGAGCGAGCCTGCTCGCGAAGACGGCTTAACAGTCGACATCGACATTGACTGACCCACCGCTTTCGCGAGCAGGCTCGCTCCCACAAGGGCCGGCGGCGATTCACAAGCAAGTGTTGTGGTTGACCCAAGGCATCTGTGATGAAATGCGACCCCACTCTCTATCGCGCCGCGCCGCCATCACTCGCCGTGAAACCCCGTCTGATTCGCCATCTGCTCCTCCCGCCGCTGGTCATCGCCCTGATGATCGGATTGGGTTATATCGGCTTCTGGGTCAGTGAACACTACGGGATTCGCAGCCTCAGCGAGAACGGCCAGCGTCAGCTCGAATTGCACGCCCGCGCCGTCGAGAGCGAAATCAGCAAGTACACCTACCTGCCCAGCCTGCTGGAACTCGAATCCAGTGTTTCGAAGCTGTTGGCCGACCCGTCACCGGAACACCGGCAGACGGTCAATGAATACCTCGAAGGCCTGAACCGGCGCAGCCGCAGTCGGGCTATCTATGTGATGGACACCACCGGCCGTGTCATGGCCACCAGTAACTGGCGCGATGTCGACAGTTACCTGGGCGAAGACCTGTCCTTTCGCGCCTACTTCCAAAATGCCGTGCGCGGTCAGCCGGGGCGCTTCTACGGCATCGGCAGTACCAACGGTGAGCCTGGTTATTACCTGGCTCATGGCCTGGAAGAACACGGCAAGATCATCGGCGTCGCGGTGGTCAAGGTCCGCCTCGAAGCCATGGAAGAACGCTGGCAGCGTGCGCGGCTGGAAGCTTTCGTCAGCGACGAGAACGGCATCATCATTCTCTCCAGCGATCCGGCACGGCGCCTGAAATCGGTTGTGCCGCTGAGCGACGAGACCAAGGAAAAACTGGCCCGCAGCCTTCAGTACTACTGGTTTCCACTGAACGAACTGCAGCCGCTGGCCCGGGAACAACTGGCCGAAGGTGAGGAAAAACTGACGTTCCCCGCCAACAGTGAAGTGGAATCAGATGAAGAGGACATCAGCTACCTGTCGCAAACCCGCCCCTTGAGCGATACACCGTGGAATTTCACGTTGCTCACGCCCCTGCAGGATTTGCGGCGTGAAGCGATCAATCAAGGGATTCTGGTGGCGGTGGCGTTTGCCCTGGTGGCGTTTCTGCTGATCGCCTGGAACGAGCGGCGCAAGGTGATCGCCACGCGCCTCGCCGCCCGGGAAGCCTTGCAGGAAGCCAACAATCAACTGGAGCGTCGGATTACCGAACGCACCACCGATCTGCGCGCCAGCAACGAACGGCTCAAGGGTCAGATCCGCGAACGGCGTCTGGCCGAAGAGACGCTACGCCGCGCCCAGGATGAACTGGTGCAGGCCGGAAAACTCGCGGCCATCGGCCAGATGTCCACCAGCATCGCCCACGAATTGAACCAGCCACTGGCAGCGCTGCGGACGTTGTCCGGCAACACCGTGCGTTTCCTCGAGCGTGGCCAGCTGGACGTTGCCAGCACCAACCTCAAGACCATCAACGAACTGATCGACCGCATGGGCCGGATCACCGCCAGCCTGCGTTCGTTTGCTCGCCGCGGCGACGACAAAGGTCAGGCCAGCCTCGGCAAAGCGGTGGATGCAGCCTTTCAGCTGCTCGGTGGTCGCGTGGAAAGCGCTCATCTGCAACTGCACCGAGGCTTCGCCGATCTCCAGGTGCAGATCGACCAGACCCGACTCGAGCAGATTCTGGTCAACCTGATCGGCAACGCCCTCGACGCCATGCAGGCACAGCCGCTGCCAGAATTGTGGCTCGAAGGCGAAGCGTTCGATGGCAAATATCGCCTTCGTGTACGCGACAATGGCCACGGCATCGACCCCGAAGCACGCAAACATCTATTCGAACCGTTCTTCACCACCAAGCCCGGCGAACAGGGCCTGGGCCTCGGCCTGACCCTGTCAGCGAGCCTGGCCGCTGCCACCGGCGGTCATCTGGGTGTCGAACACCCGGCCAGCGGTGGTACCACCTTCGTCCTCAGTTTACCGTTGGTAAGCCCCACTCACGCCGAGCCAATATGAACAACGACCTTAGTGTGCTGATCGTCGAAGACGACCCCCATGTGCTGCTCGGCTGCCAACAGGCGCTGACCCTGGAAGACATTCCCTGCGTGGGCGTCGGCAGCGCCGAAGAAGCGCTGGAGCGGGTCGGCGACAATTTTGCAGGCATCGTCATCAGCGACATCCGTCTGCCGGGCATCGACGGTCTGGAGTTGCTGACCCGGCTCAAGGCCCGCGACCGCAGTCTGCCGGTGGTCCTGATCACCGGCCACGGCGACATCTCCATGGCCGTCGGCGCGATGCAGAAAGGCGCCTATGACTTCATGGAGAAACCCTTCTCCCCCGAACGTCTGGTCGATGTGGCGCGGCGTGCGCTGGAGCAACGCAGCCTCGCGCGCGAAGTCTCTTCGTTGCGTCGGCAACTGGCGGAACGGGATTCCCTCGAAGGCCGGATCATCGGCCGCTCGCCAGCCATGCAAAACCTGCGTGAATTGATCGCCAACGTCGCCGACACGTCAGCCAACGTGCTCATTGAAGGCGAGACCGGCACCGGTAAAGAGCTGGTCGCGCGCTGCCTGCATGATTTCAGTCGACGGCACACCAAGCAGTTCGTCGCGCTGAACTGCGGTGGTCTGCCGGAAAACCTGTTCGAAAGCGAAATCTTCGGCCATGAAGCCAACGCCTTCACCGGCGCGGGCAAACGGCGGATCGGCAAGATTGAACACGCCGACGGCGGCACGCTGTTCCTCGACGAAGTGGAAAGCATGCCGCTGGCGCTGCAAATCAAACTGCTGCGGGTGTTGCAGGAACGCACCCTCGAACGCCTTGGCTCGAACCAGAGCGTTGCGGTGGATTGTCGGGTGATCGCGGCGACCAAGTCCGATCTGGATGAGTCGAGCAAGGCTGGCGAGTTTCGCAGCGACCTGTATTACCGCTTGAACGTGGTGACCCTCGAATTGCCACCGCTGCGCGAACGACGCGAAGACATCCTGCAATTATTCGAACACTTTCTGCAGCAGTCGTCCCTGCGCTTCGACCGCGCGGTGCCGGACCTGGACAACCAGACCCTGTCGAATCTCATGAGCCATGACTGGCCCGGTAACGTGCGCGAATTGCGCAACGTCGCCGAGCGCTTTGCCCTCGGCCTGCCGGCCTTCAAGAAATCCGGCGCCAGCGGTAGCAATCAGGGCCTGGCCTTCGCCGAAGCGGTAGAAGCATTCGAACGCAACCTGCTCAGCGACGCCTTGCAACGCAGCGGCGGCAACCTGACCCAGGCGAGTCTGGAACTGGGCATGGCCAAGACCACGCTGTTCGACAAAGTGAAGAAGTACGGACTGAGCCACTGATGGATCTGATTCTCAAAGCAACCCTGGGCGCGGCCGTGGTGGTGATCCTCGCTGCCCTCGCCCGGACAAAAAACTATTACATCGCAGGATTGGTGCCGCTGTTTCCGACCTTTGCGTTGATTGCGCATTACATCGTCGGCAAGGGGCGTTCGGTGGAGGACTTGAAGACCACCATCGTGTTTGGGATGTGGTCGATTATTCCTTACTTCATCTACTTGGCGACGTTGTATGTGATGGTGGACCGGATGCGGTTGGAGGCTTCGTTGGCGGTGGCGGCGGTGGCTTGGTTGATGGCGGCCACAGTTCTGGTTTCGGTGTGGGTCCGTCTTCACGGCTGACGCCTAGCTGATCGTTCCCACGCTCTGCGTGGGAATGCAGCCCGTGACGCTCCGCGTCACTGGACGCGGAGCGTCCCTAGAGGCATTCCCACGCGGGAGCGTGGGAACGATCTCAGATCAGGTCACGGTTCCGCCTTTCACCTCGCTCATGATTTGCCGAATCGCCCCGACAAAGGTGTCCACCGGCTGGCCACCACTGACTGCGTATTGTCCGTTGAACACCACGGTCGGCACCGAACTGACGCCTCGCGACAGCCACAACTGCTCTTCCTCGCGAACCTCTTTGGCGAACTCGTCCGACGCCAGAATCGCCTCGGCCCGCTGCCGATCCAGCCCAACGCTTTGTGCAATCTGCGCCAACTGAACAGGGTCGGACGGATTGCCGCCCTCGGTGAAATACGCCTTGAACAGCGCCTCTTTCAGATTGAACTGCAGCCCTTCCAGCCCCGCCCAGAACAGCAAGCGATGGGCATCGAACGTGTTGTAGATGCGGCTGTTGCCGTCCGTGCGAAAGGCGAACCCGACCTCGGCGCCGCGCGCGCGGATCATCTCGCGATTCTTCTGCGATTGCTCAGGTGTCGAGCCGTACTTCTCCGTGATGTGTTCGGTGATGTTCTGCCCTTCCGGGCCCATCTTCGGGTTCAGTTCGAACGGCTGGAAACGGATCTCGGCCTGCACCTCGTCGCCTAGCAAATCCAGCGCTCGGGTCAGGCCGTAGAGGCCGACAACGCACCAGGGGCAGGACACGTCGCTGACGAAATCGATTTTCAGGGGGGTACTCATCACACACCTCGCAGGCTTGAATTGCGCCGGAAAGTTCGAACGATACACCCGACGAGGCCGAGGTGGCAGCCGTTCCACCAATCCCTGTGGGAGCGGGGGTTACAGGAGGTTCGGGGTGGCCACCGGATCAATCTGCGCCCAATGCGAGGTGTCTTCGCGGTGGGCCTGCAAATACGGCAACACCGCCGCCAGCAACGGCGCTTTGAACGCCTCCTGAAAACGATGCGCCAACCCCGGAATCAGCTTCAACTGACTGCCGCGGATATGCGCCGCCAGGTGCACACCGTGCATCACCGGCAACAGCGGATCGGCGGTGCCGTGGACCACCAACGTCGGTACGCGCAGTTGATTGAGCAGCGCGACACGACTGCGCTCGGCGAGGATCGCCATAATCTGGCGCTTCACGCCTTCGGGGTTGAACGCACGGTCATAAGAGAGCGCCGCCTGATGCAGCAGCCCCTGCCGATCATCGCTCACCGTCGGGCTGCCCAGCGCCGCCAGCAAATCGGCCTGTTGCTCCAGCGCCGCTTCGCGATTCGGCGCGCCACGACGCGACAACAACTGCACCAACGCCGCACTCGGTGCCGGCAAGCCTTCGGCCCCGGAGCTGGTCATGATCAAAGTGAGACTTTCCACACGTTGCGGCGCCATGGCCGCCATATGCTGGGCGATCATCCCGCCCATGCTGGCGCCCAGCACGTGAAATTGCTCGACATGCAACGCATCCATCAATCCAAAAGCATCGTCAGCCATATCCGTCAGGGTGTACGGCGCCGACACCGGCAAACCGAGTTTGTAGCGCAGCACTTCGAACGTCAGGTTGGCGTCGACGGGCGCTTGCCGCCAGGTCGACAGGCCGACATCGCGATTGTCATAGCGAATCACCCGAAACCCCTGCTGACACAGCGCAACCACCACCTCGTCCGGCCAGTGAATCAACTGCCCGCCCAGGCCCATCACCAGCAACAACGCCGGATCCGAAGCACGACCAATGCTCTGGTACGCCAGGCTCACCTGTGCCAGATCGACCCGCTCGGTCGGAACATTGATATCGCAACGAGACGCCGCCAAGGACGGCAGGCCAAACAACAGCGCGGCCAGAAAAACCGCTGTCGAAAAAAATCGTGCACACATGAAAAAACACCGAAACGCAGAACCCCAGTAGAGCGCGAGTCTGATGAAGTTTGTTCAAGCGCGCCGCCACAGTTGCGTGACAGTTTGATGAATATCGCTGAATGGTCGATGCGGTAACTATGTAGTGCCACAGCTCCACCAGAGTTTTCTTAAATGGCTCGTTCGAGGAGTGGACTTACCGCTCCCTCACACCGAGCCATGACCCAATGACCGATAGACTTTTCGCCGACCTCCCCTCCCCCGTACCAATCGTCCTGCCGACCTCATCGCCCCTGCCCAAAACTTACGACGAAAGTCTCCTCCACAGCGCATCGGCTCGTTGGCGCGAGAGCAGCGAGGGCTTGCGTGAGCTGTTCGCCGGCGTACCGTCCATTCGTGCTTCGCTTGAACGTTTGCTGAAACGACAGCTGGACCTGGACGGTCACGGGGTGGGACTGATGTTCTACGCTACCGATGAACATTCCGAACGCTTCATCCTGCTCACGGATGTCTTTGCGTTTGTCTTCCAGCATCCGGAGCTGGAAAACACGCTGGATCAACGCTGTCGGGTCATCGGTCTGGCCGCTTCCCATGCCCTCTTCGCCCTCACACCGTTGCAACTGCTCGCACGCCTCAAGGCGCTGGATGTGGAGGAATTAATCAGCGAGCGCTGGAATGCGTACTGGGAAGCTCGCGCCCCCGGCACGCCCGTATCTCGCCGTGAACGGGCCAATCGGCTGTACCGCAATCATTTCGAGGCGACGGCTCAACGGGCTTTCGCCGAACGCACGCTAAATGCCGATCAACTGAAACCGCTGTCGTTGCTAATGGATGCGACAGCCACAGTCATGCGCCTGGATAACAAGTCCATTAACTGCGAGCAACTCAATGTGCTCCTGAGCGACAACTCTAAAGTGAGATTTCCCGCCGCCTGGGTCATCAGCGTCGGCGACACAGCACCGGTCGAACAATTGTTGTACCTGCCATGCCGGTCGATGGCGCTCAAAGCCTTCGCCACGCGCAGTGACATGCAAACATGGCTGACTGAGCAGGCCCTCGTCCCCATCGGCCTGCCCAGCGCTGACATGGTTTTTCAATACACCCGCCGAGCCCTGCCATTGTCGGCGGGCATGAGCGAGCTGCTCGACCTTCAGCAGATGGCTCAACTCGCAGCCTTGCGCAACGGATCCGCGCAGAAGCCCGGACTCGCCGAACAGGGCTCCCGGGCCATGGTGGACGTGGACACAATCGATCGGCAGCGCAGCGATAGCCCGGTGTTTGCCGCACCGCCAAGTCTAAAACCGGCGCAAGCCGGCACGGCTGCGGGCGACAGTGACGAACAGTCTTTGTTCGGCAGTCTGTACGCCGATATTCCCTGGCCCCTGCGCCAGGCCGCCTCACACGCGCAACGCGACAGGCTTGAAGCATTGCAAAAAGAGGCAGGCGATAACGATGACCTGAAGCCGCTCAAGGATCTGCAAAAGGCACTGGAAGCTGCCGAAGACGCTGCCGACAAGACCGCGTCCGCCATGCTCTACCGTGAACGGTCGCTCGATGCCGTCACCTGGAACCGCGAATTCACAGCGCTGCAACACGCCCACAAAGACGGGCTGCACGCCGAGGGCGGAATTCAACTGGCGCTCAAGCAACTGAGCGATGAAGAATCCAGCCTGCTCAAGGCGCTGCTCGACACGCCTGACGATCCGGGTGCCGACCGGGTGGCGGCCAGCCTGACCCTGTCGCTGACTGAACAGGACGGCGAGCAACCCAAGGTCAACACCCAGGAGCTCACCGGTGCGTTTTTGATGACCCACGCAGATGCGCTGCTTGATGTCTCTTCCCCCCACAGCGTGCTGCTTTATTGGCCCGGGATTGGGGGCGGCCTGCAACGGTTCGCCAACCGACGGGCGCTTGAACGACAGCTGTTCAAGATCGGCGACAACGACAACAACCTCGTACTGCAGCTGAAAAAAATCAGCGGCGATCCGCTGCACTACGCGCTGAATCAGGTGCACATTGATTTCGAAGGCCAAGCCGCGGGGATACGTCAACGCAATGCCGGGACGGACCAACAGACACAGCGGGCCGAGCAACTTGAAGCGTTGCACCAACGAACACTGGCCACCCTGCAGGTGCCGGTGCATGCCGCCAGAAGCCTGGCCTTCGCACATGGGCTGGAGCAAACCCGCAGCGCCGCCCTGGCCATCCTCCGTCCGGACTGGCTGGCCAAACTGTCACGGACCGAACGCGAAGGGCTGAAAAGCCTGATCCAAGCGTACATCGGGGCCATGCACCGCAGTCATGATCTGATGACGGTCATCCTTGAGCCGCGCGATGACTTCACTCGGCGACACCTGCAAGCCCGACTGCGCAAAGACTTCAACATCAAGGGCCATTTCGATGTGCAACTGGAACTGCCCGATTCCGTCACGTGGGAAAAGCAATACTCCGCAACGCCAACAGGGAAGGTAGAAACGTCGGTCATGGTGGCCAGCGCCAAGCGCAGCAAAATGTCGCTTGCGGACCTGGCCCAGCTCAACATCGACAAGGTCCATTCGGTGCAACAGGACGCCTTCAAGCAACGACTGATCTTCATGCGTCTAGAGGTTACGGCGGCCGTTGCGCAGGAACGTATCACGCTGCTCAATGGCATCAACCTGACCTATCTGCGCAAGATCCTCCCGGAACTGGACCTGCCCAAGGCCTACGAACAGAAGATCCAGCGCGCGTTCATGGGGTCGGCGGACGACCTGGCGTTTGTGAGTGAGCATCGGCGCGAATGCCTGATCGAACCCTGGCGCCTGATGCTCAAGTTGCAGGGCGAGTTTGCACGCCTGCAAAAACACATCAGCCATGACGATTTGCACATCCTCAACATCGCCATCGATGCCAATACCCCGCAAGCCTGGCTCGCCGGAGGCAAGCGCGTGGCGATACTGCCGGCCTACCTCAGCGTGGGCGGCAAAGACACGCCGAACGAAGGCGGGGTCACCCTCTCCGGCGTGACCTTCATTCAGGAACAGGTCAGCGGAGTCACGCTGCTTTATACGCCGGACAGCCCTGACGACCGGTTCCTGCGGCGATACGACAGCCTGGAAGCCGCACGCAGGGCGCTGTTCAATCTGTGCGCGCAAGATTCGATGATCGACTATCTGGCCGGTCGCGCCTTACAGGGCAACGTCCGGGCCCATGTCAGCCGGATCAATGAGGCGCAGCTCAAACACTTCGACGCCCTGATCGGTGTCGGCACACGCTGGCCGACCAGCACTTCGCTGGCGGCCCATTTGCTCGATGCGCATCGGGGGCGCCTGATCGAAGCCCATCGCGGCACGTCGCGTTCCAATGATGCGTTGTACCTGGAGCGTTATGCGCTGCAAGGCCCGCGCGCGTTTGCCTACATCAAAATGGCCCTCGGCTTGCTGCCCTTTATCGGTACGGCCGTCGCCCTCTACGACGCCTGGACCGCTGCAAATCAGGCGGCGGCCGCTTTTTTGCGCGGCGACGTGGGGGACGGCATAGCCGAGCTGGGCTCGGTGCTGTTGTCATTGATTGATGCGGCGATGGATCTGCTGCCGGGGGAGGCTATTGTCTCCGCACTCGGCTCGGGCGCTCGCACCTTGACACGCACCCGCCAGCTTCGTGCGCTGAGCCTCAGTGCTGCCGCTTTGCACGCGCCGTCCACGCGCCAAGCCCGGCATGTGGTCGCGCGCTTCGCGGGATACGAATACGAAAAAACCCTTTCGCTGACCGGGCTGCAACCGGCGACCCATGGCGTTTACCGCAACGTCTACCGCCATGCCGACGGTGATTTCATCGTCCGTCAGGGCCGCGTGTTTCAGGTTGAATGGAGCAACGACTCGCGCAACTGGCGCTTGACCGGCAACAGCCGCAAAACCTACAAGCAACCCCTTGCCCTGGATGAAGCAGGCAAATGGGATACCTGGTTCGGAGTCTACGGGACGACCTTCGAAGGCGGCGGCCTCGGCGGCGGGGGCGTGCTTGGGCACATGGCCGATGCACTGGACCCGATGTGGCCCGCCTCCATCCGTGAACGGTTGCCGCGTTGGTGGGTTGATCGGGCTCATCGCCGTCATCATGCACTGACCGAGGCCGCCGATGACATCGCCCTGCAAATCGATACTCGGGTGAAGCAAACAGACGCCACCCTGGCCGCCTATAACGCTGCGCCTCCGGATCGGCCTGCAAATCTGCTCCAGGCAGCTGATTCAGCCTGCATCGCCGATATCGAGCTAGCCAACCGGCACTTTCAAACATTGTCTGACCTGCTTCCACTCACCCACGGCAACAAGCGGCGCGTACTCCTGGATTTCCAAAGCAATGGCGCCTTGTTGATGGCCGACCGGTACAAGCAACGGCTGTACATCGCCAATCATCAGGTCGAACCCTTGATGAACCGTATTGATGCGTTGACGGTTAATCTGGATGCGATACCTCCAACCGCGCTCCCCGAGCGGCTGCGCGTGCTGGAGGACATCCGCAAGCTACGGCTGGAAATGCTGACAGCCTTCGACACGATCGAGTCCCTTTTGCGCGACCTCAACCATTGGTATCAACGCATCAGCGTCCGTCTGCAAAAAGCGCAGTTGACCCCGGAAGTCACCCTGTTGAACGGGCGCCTCAGTGAGGCAAATATTCTCTATTTGAGAACGGGCAATTTGCTGGAAACGGTCACACGCTATGACACCACCAACGATGTGTCCTGGTTCATCCTTCAAGGCCAGACGCGAGTCAAAAGAACAGAAGTCGACCGGGCTTTGTTCACGCAATACAGTCTGCTGGAAGTGACCGCAACCAGGACTCAACGCAACCAGATACTTCAAGACTGCATCGAGCAATACGATCAATTTCGTCGTGCCATGAATGCCTGGACCGCCAGCTATCCACAGCACTTCCATCTGGACGCCGTGCCACCCCTGCTGGAAGGCATCGAAAAGATGGGCGAGCGAGCACGCAAGGCGCTCGACATCACGCCACCGGCCGCCCCAAGGGGCACAATCAGCAAAAAAGTGTTTACCACCGAAAACGACCAACTGCTGATCGGGGTGGAGCGCTGGGAGCCGGCGACTCAACAGCGCCAATACACGCTGACCGGTCAAGACGGCTACAAGGAAATTTGGGAGCCCGCTACGAATGGCAGGTTTCGTCTGCAAAACCCGCAACAACAGCCGGTCGCTTCCGCCCGAAGGAACCTTGAATCATTAGTAACCGAAGCCCGTCAGAAACTGGAGATGCAAGACGCCTATCAAACAAAGGTTCAGTCCTACGCGACCCAAGGCATGCTCCCTGTCGACCTGGAGGACATGATGCTCAAAGAAGCGAACGAACTCACCCATCGCGCTCGTGGCATCGAAGCACTTTCCCCACAAGACGCGCTGATTGCACAGCTGCGCGACAAGGCCACCGAACTGATCGCCACCGGGCGCGCCCTGCGCACCCGTCAATCGCTGCTGACCAAAAAACCTACCGATGGCATGCTGGACGACCTCGTCACGCAAGGAGTTGTCGAGATTCGTAAAACCAGCCCGATCAAAAACCTGGGCAAACGCCGGGATGGCCGAATCGACTATATGCAGGAATATGAGGTCTGGGACCTGACGAAAACGCCTCCAGAGGTTTTGTGGTACGCCCACTTCCACTATTCCAGGGCTACGCCCGGTTTCAGCGAATTCGAGAAAGCCCACTTGAAATTGCCGGAACACCAGTTCCTGACCCACGCTGACAACGCCGACCTGCCTTATGCCGACATTGGCAAAAGATCGGCGGTGCTACCGCACTTCGAAAATCTCTGAGCCCTCTGTAGGAGCCTGCGATGGCGCCCGTGAAATCGCCATCGCCGGCACGCCGGGCTCCTACAGGGTTCTGCGTTAAGCCAACTGGCTGCGCAGCTGCCGGGCGGCCGCCACCATGTTGACCAACGCGGCTTCTGTCTCCGGCCACGCCCGGGTCTTCAACCCGCAATCCGGGTTCACCCACAACCGCTCCGCCGGAATCCGCTTCACGGCTTTGCTCATCAATTTGACCATTTCGACCGTGTCCGGCACCCGTGGCGAGTGGATGTCATAGACCCCCGGGCCGATGTCATTCGGGTAGTCGAACGCTTCGAAAGCCTCCAGCAATTCCATGTCCGAGCGCGAGGTTTCGAGGGTGATCACATCGGCGTCCATCGCCGCGATGGACTGGATCACGTCGTTGAATTCGCTGTAGCACATGTGGGTGTGGATCTGCGTTTCGTCCCGCACACCGGATGCGCTCAAGCGGAACGCTTCCACCGCCCAGTCGAGATACTCCTGCCATTGCGCACGGCGCAGCGGCAAGCCTTCGCGGAACGCGGCTTCGTCGATCTGCACGATCTTGATGCCGGCGGTTTCCAGGTCGACCACTTCGTCACGCAGGGCCAGCGCCAACTGCTGCGCCTGGACTTTACGCGAGACGTCTTCGCGGGGGAACGACCACATCAGCATGGTCACGGGACCGGTCAGCATGCCTTTCATGACCTTGTCGGTCAGGCTCTGTGCATACGTGATCCAGTCGACCGTCATGGCTTTTGGACGACTCAGGTCGCCGTAGATGACCGCCGGTTTGACGCAACGCGAACCGTAGCTCTGTACCCAGCCGAACCGGGTAAACAGATAGCCATCGAGTTGCTCGGCGAAGTACTCGACCATGTCGTTGCGTTCGGCTTCACCGTGCACCAACACGTCCAGACCCAGGCGTTCCTGGACTTGCACGGCGTGGCGAATTTCGTGGTGCATAGCGTCGGTGTAATCGTTGGCCGACAGCTTGCCTTGCTTGAACGCTTGCCGCGCCAGACGAATCGAACCGGTCTGCGGGAATGAGCCGATGGTGGTGGTCGGGAATGCCGGCAGTTTTAACCGCGCACGTTGTTGCTCAATACGTTTGGCAAACGGCGAATGGCGTTGGCTGTCCGCCGAGCCGATGGCGTTGATGCGCGCCTGCACCTCAGCTTTGTGGATACGCGGCGACTCGGCGCGGCTGGCCTGAATGGCACGGCTTTCGGCCAGGGCGGTTTGCACCTTGGGCGATTGCGGGTCGTTCAGGGCATCGCGCAGCACGGCGATTTCACCGCACTTTTGTACGGCGAAGGCCAGCCAGCTTTTCAGTTCAGGATCGAGTTTATCTTCACGATCCAGGTCCACCGGGCTGTGCAACAGCGAGCAGGAACTGCTGACCCACAGGTTGTCACCAAAACGCTCCTGGGCCGGTTGCAGTTGAGCGAGGACTTGCTCCAATTCGCAGCGCCAGACGTTGCGGCCGTTGACCAAACCCACCGAGAGAATCTTGTAAGTCGGCAGACGATCCAGCACTTGGCCGAGTTGATCCGGCGCCCGCACCGCATCGATGTGCAAACCCTGCACCGGCAGACTGACGGCCAGACCGAGGTTGTCTTCCAGCCCACTGAAGTAGGTCGCCACGAGTTTTTTCAGCGGCGAGTATTGAAGGATGTGGTAAGCGCGTTCGAAGGCGTTTTTCCAGGCCTGTGGCAGGTCAAGGGTCAGGATCGGTTCATCGATCTGCACCCACTCCACGCCTTGAGCGGCGAGACGACCGAGGATTTCGCCGTAGATAGGCAGCAGGCGTTCCAGTAGATCGAGCTTGTCGAAGTCGTTGCCTTTAGCCTTGCCCAGCCACAGGTAAGTCAGCGGGCCGATGATCACCGGTTTTACGTTGTGACCCAGGGCCTTGGCTTCGTCGACTTCGTCGAACAGCTGTTCCCAGCTCAGTTTGAACTGTTGGTCAGCGGTGAACTCCGGGACCAGGTAGTGGTAGTTGGTGTCGAACCACTTGGTCAGTTCCTGGGCGTATTGCGCTTTGCTGTGTTCACCGCCGCAGCAGGCCGCCGTGGCGCCACGGGCCATGGCGAACAGGGTGTCGAGGGTCGGCAGGCCGCGCGAGTCCTTGGCGCTGTCGAAACGCTCGGGGATCACACCGAAGGTCAAGGAATGGGTGAGGACCTGGTCGTACCAGGCGAAGTCGCCCACGGGCAGCAGGTCGATGCCGGCGTCTTTCTGCAATTGCCAGTGGGTGGCGCGCAGTTGGCGGCCGACGCTTTTCAGCGCGTCCTGATCCAGGTCGCCCTTCCAGTAGTATTCGAGGGCTTTTTTCAGTTCGCGGTCAGCGCCGATGCGCGGAAAACCTAAAGTGTGGGCCAGAGCCATGGTGAGTTTCTCCCTGTAAAAGATGGCCCTATTGTCGACAGCCAACCCAACATGAGACAAACTCAACCTTTTCGTGTTGATCACAAGTTTTCCTCATGGAGCCCCCGGTGCTTGAAATCCGTCACCTGAAGACCCTGCACGCCTTGCGCGAAGCCGATAGCCTGGTGGATGCGGCCGACCGCCTGCACCTGACGCAGTCGGCCCTGTCCCATCAGTTCAAGGAGCTTGAGGAACGGCTGGGGATGCCGCTGTTCGTGCGCAAGACCAAACCGGTGCGCTTCACCAGCGCCGGTTTGCGCCTGCTGCAACTGGCCGACGCCACCCTGCCGTTGCTGCGGGGTGCCGAGCGCGATATCGCGCGGCTGGCCGGTGGCACCGCCGGGCGCTTGCACATGGCAATCGAGTGCCATAGTTGCTTTCAGTGGCTGATGCCGACCATCGACCAGTTCCGCGATGCCTGGCCGGAAGTCGAACTGGACCTGGCCTCAGGGTTCTCATTCGCCCCGCTGCCGGCCCTGGCCCGTGGCGATCTGGATTTGGTGGTGACCTCCGATCCGCTGGAACTGGCCGGGATCACTTACGTGCCGTTGTTCACCTACGAAGCGATGCTCGCGGTGGCCAACCAGCACCGTTTGGCGAACAAGGCCTACATCGTTCCGGAGGATTTGCTCACCGAAACGCTGATCACCTACCCAGTGGAACGTGATCGGCTGGACATCTTCACCCGCTTCCTCGAACCGGCCGATATCGAACCGGCTCAGGTCCGCACGTCGGAACTGACGGTGATGATGATGCAATTGGTGGCCAGCGGACGCGGCGTGTGTGGCATGCCCCACTGGGCGCTGCATGAATACAGCTCACGGGGTTATGTGAAGGCCAAGCGGCTGGGCGAGAAGGGTTTGTTTGCGACGCTGTACGCCGGGATTCGCGCCGATATGCTGGATGCGCCGTATATGCGCGATTTTTTGCTGACGGCTAAAGACACGTCGTTCTCGACACTCGACGGCGTCAGCGCTGTTCGCTAAGCACCCTCCGCTACCGATCATTCCCACGCTCCGCGTGGGAATGCAGCCCGGGACGCTCCGCGTCCCTTCGAGAGCCGAACGCGGAGCGTCCGTTGAGGCATTCCCACGCGGAGCGTGAGGAACGATCAGGGCTGAGTGATCTCGCGCCACATATGGATCTTGTCGAAGTAGTCTTCACCCAACCGTACCGCCAGAGGTTCGAGGCCAAACTGGATAAAGCCGCAACGCTGGTACAGGTTGAACGCGGCTTCATTGCCGGCGGTGACGGTCAGCTGAATCAACCGCAGGCCCTGGCGGGCCTGCGCTTCAGCCAGGGCGGCCTGCACCAGGTGATAACCGAACCCGCGTTGCCGGACCTTGCCCGACACAAACATGCCAAACAACGTCGCCTTGTGCCGGGCCTTTTCCCGAGGTTCGAAGGCCAGGCCGACGATGCCCGCCAACTCACCGTTTTCGAACGCGCCGAACACCACGTCCAGCTTGCTGGTCAGGCGTGATTCCCACCAACTCAGCGGCATCACGGCGCGTTCGCGCACGCTGGAGGTAAACGCCTGGGGATGCAGGTCGTAGGCTTCGAGCATCAACGCCCGATAGTCCAGGGCGTGACTGGCATCAAGCCGCTCAATCCACATGTTCAAGCCATCCGTCGTTGTTCAAGCATCAGTCGCACCGCCAGCGCCGACAGCACGAACCCCATGAAATAGCGCTGCACCGCCAGCCAGCTCGGGTTGTTGACGAACCAGGAGGCGATGCCCGCGGCGAACAGCGCGATCAGCAGATTGACGCTGAAACTGACGCTGATCTGGGTCAGGCCCAAAATGATGCTCTGGGTGAACACCGCACCGTGCTCAGGGGTGATGAACTGTGGAAACACCGACAAATAAAACACCGCGATCTTCGGGTTCAGGGCGCTGGTCAGAAAGCCCATGGTGATCAGTTTGCGGGACGAATCCGGCGGCAATTGCTGCGCCTCGAAGGGTGAACGCGCACCCGGTTTGACGGCCTGCCAGGCCAACCACACCAGGTACAGCGCGCCGGCCCACTTCAGCACTTCGTAGGCCATCGGCACCGCCAGAAACACAGCGGTCAAACCGGCAGCGGCCGCGAACAGGTGCACGAAAAACCCCGCGACCACGCCGAGCAACGAGGTCACGCCGGCCTTGCGCCCCTGGCAGATCGAACGGGAAATCAGGTAGATCATATTCGGCCCCGGCGTCAGCACCATCAGTAACGCGGCAGCGGCGAAGATCAGCAAGTCTTGAAGCGGGATCATGGGCAGTCCTTTAGTCCAGAGATAGTCAAGCGGTCGCGGTTAACGAGGCTCGATAAAACGGCAGGATCAGGTCCCGTGTCAATGGCGCCAGCGTGACATCGCCGTCGGTGGCCGGGTCGATCCAGCGCACCTCTTCAATCTCCGCTGCAGGCGCTACATCTGAATCGATGGTCAGCTGAAAGAGTTCTGCCTGGACGACAAAACCCGGCTCGTTGGCGGCCGGTGCAGAGAATTGTCCGAGATAGGTGGCGTGTGCCGGATCGATGACCAGGCCCAGTTCTTCTTCCAGTTCACGGGCCAGGGCGTGAACCGGTTGCTCATGGGCTTCGATCTTGCCCCCCGGCTGCATGAACGCCTCGGTGCCGCGCTTGCGGACCAACAGCGTTCGACCGTCCAGGCCAATCAACAGGGCGGCGGCGATGCGGATGAGGCGGGGCGAGGCAGCGGATGAAAGCGTCATGGATCAGGATCGGCCTTGGGGAAAAGGCGCAAGGATCACATGGCCGCCGCTGCTTCGTCACCCCGAAAAGATCACATCCTGCGCCAACGTCTATGTAGTGACGCGTTCCAGCAGCGCTGTCTCCACTTCTTCCGGCACCGTCACAAAAATGCTGTATTTCGCGCCTTCCATGGCTTCGAAGGCGATCAACTTCTCCACCAACGGCCCATTCAACACCTTGCCGGCATTGAGCAGCAGCATGCCGTTGTCGGCATTGAGGTTGCGCGCCAGGATCATGCCCGCCGCCACTTCCCGTGTGGTCAGCACCTTGACCGACGGATCGGCCAACGATACATCGCTCAGGTACGTGGCACAGACCTGGATGAAATCCTTCACCAGATCGGGATCGTAGAGCCGCCCGGCATAACTACGGATGTAGACCAGTGCTTCATCACTGTTCATCTGCCGCTCGAGAATCAGCCCGCGCTGCAACTCGATGAAATCCACCGCCAGTTTCAGCAGCCGCGAACCGAACGGAATCGCCTCGCCCTTGAGCCGGCCAGGGAAACCGCTTCCGTCCCAGCGCTCCTGATGATGAAGAATCAGACGGGCGGCGTCCTTCATCGGGTCGAGGGTCATCAACAGCGATTCGCTCTGCTTGGGATAACCACGATAGCGCTCCCGATCATTGTGGTGCAGTAGATCCGCGGGCGCGGTCATCATGCTGTCGGTCCAGCTCAGCTTGCCAATGTTGTAGAGCGCCGCGGCCATGGTCAGGTCGCGGCTCGTGCCCTCGTCCAGTCCGTGGAGTCTGCAATACACCCGCACCAGTTCGATGATCTGGCGGTTGGTCTGTTTGGCTGGTGGCAAGCGCAAGTTGGCCAGCAGCGAGAACACCTCGGTGCCAGTGACATAGCTGTGCTTGAGCTCTTCGTAGGCCAGATCGAGCATGTCGGCGGTCTGCTGGAGTTCGGCAGTGCGGGAGGCGACGTGTTTTTCCAGGGTGGCATTGAGCAGTTTCAATTGCTCGTTCTGATCCCACGTCTCCTGCACCAGGCGCAACCGTTCACGCTCGGAATGCTGATAGGCGAGCGATTGTCGCAACGTCAGCAGCATTTCCTCATCGTGCCAAGGCTTGCTGATATAACGATGAATCTGCCCTTCATTGATGGCTTTGATAATGGCCGACGGATCGGCATAACCGGTCAGCATGATCCGGGTGGTGTCGGGGTAGCGCTGCTGGATCTGGGCCAGTAGCGTAGCGCCGTCCATATTGGGCATGCGCGCATCGCTCATCACCAGGTCGATGCGCTGTTGCTTCATGATCTCCAGCGCCTGGGCCCCGCTGGTGGCCAGCAGCACCTCGTAAGGCTGGCCGCGTAACAGACGACGCAGGCTGTTGAGGATTGACTCCTCGTCATCGACCAGTAGCACCTTGGGTTTATCGTTCAAAGTCGTGGGGAGTTGCTCTTCCATGGCGTCACCTCAAGTGAAACGGGCACATCTTGTGACAGGCTCCGAGGCAAACATCCCCTATTGCCGGAGCCTGACCTACAGGCTAGATGATTTTCAGCCCTCCGATAGAAATGATTCAGCTCATTCAGTTGCGCGAAGTGCTGGACAGACGACTATGCTCAGCTGACTCGGATCCATAATCTGTACGTTCGGCCAGTTGATCAGGGAAAGGATGCCCCCTATGCATAAACCGCACCACACTGCTGCCGGTACCAGCGTATGTCGATAAATACGCTGCTGGCACGGACCAATCGACGGATTCTTATCGTCGACGACACCGCCTCCATTCATGCGGACTTCGCCAAGATCCTCAGTCCCCCATCGATCGAGGACGACAGCCTGATCAGTGCCGAAAACGCCCTGTTCGGCACCCCTGCGGCGCTAACGCTGCAAAGTTTCGTACTCGACTCGGCGTTTCAGGGCCTCGAAGCGCTGGACAAGGTCGAGACGGCACTGGCCAACGACATGCCCTACGCAATGGCCTTCATCGACATGCGCATGCCGCCGGGCTGGGACGGGCTGGAAACCATCGAACGGCTGTGGCAGGTCGATCCCAAGCTGCAAGTGGCACTTTGCACCGCTTATTCCGACTATTCCTGGGAAGACATCGACGAACGCCTCGAACTGGGCGATCGCCTGCTGATTCTGAAAAAACCCTTCGATGCCATCGAAATCCGCCAGATGGCCAGTGCATTGACCGCCAAGTGGCAAATGACCGAAGACGCGGCGCTGAAAATGTCGCTGCTGGAACAGGCGGTCGAGGAGCGCACACGGGAGCTGTCCGATGCCAACATCATTGTGCAGAACAGCCCGACCATTCTGTATCGGCTGCGGGGCGAGCCGTCGTTTCCGCTGATGTACATCTCGCACAACATCACCAAGTACGGTCACATCGCAGCGAACCTCGTGGCCTCGCCCAACTGGGCCCAGGAACTGATCCACCCCGATGATCAAACGAAGGTCGACACCGCCATGGCCCGGGTGCTGGATCGTCATGCGGAGGGCGCTTCCATTGAATTTCGGATGCGCACCGGCAACGGTGACTGGCGCTGGGTGGAAAACCGCTACATCCCGGTGCGCGACGATGAAGGCCGTTTGCTGGAAGTCGAAGGCATCATCATCGACATCACTGAACGCAAACTGGCCGAAGAGAAAATCGCCCTGCTAGCCCGCACCGACGGCCTGACCGGGCTGGCCAACCGTGCGACGCTGATCGAGCGGTTGCACCAGGCCTTCGCCGCTGCTCGTCGGGGTGCGACACCGTTCGCCATTTTTTATCTGGACCTGGATCACTTCAAACGGATCAACGATACCCTTGGCCACCCGGTGGGCGACCTGTTGCTGCAAGAGGTTGCGCGCCGGATCAAGGCCTGTGTGCGCGAAAACGATGTGGTCGCCCGCCTCGGCGGTGACGAATTCGCGATTTTGCAGCTGGACGTCAGTGACCCGACCCAATCCGCGGGGCTGGCGGCCAAGGTCCGGGATGCGCTGGTGCTGCCCTACTTCCTGGCCGGCAATGATGTGCGGGTCTCGGTCAGCATCGGCATCAGCAGTTACAGCCCGGCCAGCACCAGCGCCGACGGCCTGCTGACCCAGGCGGACATGGCGCTGTATCGCTCCAAGGAAAAAGGCCGCAACCAGTACCATTTCCACTCCGACGAGATCAATCAGGAGGTGGTCGAACGCATGACCATCGCCAGCGAATTGAGAGCGGCCATCGAACACAAAGAACTCGAACTGCATTACTGGCCGGAAGTCGACCTGAGCAGCGGCAAAATCCTCGGTATGGAAGCTCAGGTCAGCTGGAACCACCCTGAGCGCGGTTTACTGGAAGCCCCGGCGTTCCTGCCCGCTGCGGAAAAGACCGGCACCATCGTCGCGCTCGGTCACTGGGTGCTGGATCGCGCCTGCCAGCAAATGCGCCAATGGCGCGACGAAGGCATGGCGCCGCCGGTGATTGCGATCAAGCTGTCCCTGGCCCAACTCAAAAGTGGTCCCGAACTGATCTATGACGTGCTGCGCACCACCGCACGCTGGGAACTCTGCCCTTGGGACTTGCGCTTCGACGTCACTGAAGCGACGCTGGCCCAGACCAAATGGACCCACAACGATGTGCTGCCGCGCCTGCGTGAGCTGGGGGTGAAGATCGCCATCGACGACTTCGGCACCGAGTACTCCTCGTTCGACTACCTCAAGACCTACCAGGTCAATCACCTGAAACTCGCGCAAGCCTTCATCGACACCGCCGCCCGCGATCCGGCCAGCGCGAACACCCTGCGCGCCATCATCAACTTCGCCCGTGAAGTCGGGATCGGCATTATTGCCGAGGGCGTCGAAACCCAGGAGCAGCGCAGCTCGCTGATGGCCACCGGTTCACCGATGAACGCCCAGGGTTACTTCTTCAGCAAAGCGGTCAGCAGCCGGCAGGCCGCCGAGCTGCTGAAAGCCGGCAGCATCGTGCCCCCGAACCATGACATCGGGTCGATCCGGGATAACCCGCCACGCTTCACGGAGGACAAAGGATGAAAACGCCTTTCGTGCGGACCAACCGGCGCATCCTGATCATCGACGACACGCCCTCGATTCATGTGGATTTTCGCAAGATTCTTGGCCCTGAGATCGAAGGTGAACAGACCCTGGCCGGCGCTGAAGAAGCCCTGTTCGGTACGCTGCAGCTTGATCGGCTGACGTTCCAGCTCGACTCGGCCTATCAGGGCCAGGAAGCCCTCGAACTGGTCACGCGTGCACGGGCCGAAGGTCGTCCTTATGCCATGGCGTTCACTGACATGCGCATGCCACCGGGCTGGGACGGTCTGGAAACCATCGAGCAACTGTGGAAGGCCGACCCTCACCTGCAAATCGCATTGTGCACGGCCTTTTCCGATTACACCTGGGAAGACATGGCCGAACGGCTGGAGTTCGGCGACCAGTTGCTGGTGCTGAAAAAACCCTTCGACAGCCTGGAAATCCGCCAGATGGCCAGTGCCCTGACCTGGAAATGGCAGATGGCGCAGGACGCAGCGATGAAGGTCCTGAGCCTGGAGCAAACCATCGAGGCGCGGGTCCACGAGTTGCTCAAGGTCTCGCACCTGTTGCAGTACGACGTACTGACCGAGCTGCCCAACAGCACGTTGCTCGGTGACCGGCTGAACCAGTCTCTGGCCCTGTCCCGGCGCCATGACAAGCAACTGGCCGTGATGTTTCTGGGCCTCGATCGCTTCAAGCGCATCAACAACGCCCTGGGCCATCCGGCCGGTGACGAGATGCTCAAACAGGTCGGCCGCAATCTGGTGGCGACCATTCGCGAGTCCGATTCGGTATTTCGCTACGGCTCTGACGAATTCGTGGTGATCCTCGCCGATGTCCGCCACCCTCAGCAGACCAAGGGCATCGCCGAAAAACTCTTGAATGCCATCCGCGCGCCCCAGCACATTGCCGGCCACGACCTGAGCGTGACCGCCAGCCTGGGCATCAGCATTTACCCGGACGACGGCTTCGATGCCATCGCGCTGATCAAGAAAGCCGAAACCGCGATGCGCAACATCAAGGAAAGCGGCCCGAACGATTTCAGTTTTTTCATCGACGAGATGAACCAGCGCGCTCGGGATCAGCAAAGCATCGAGTCCGGCATTCGCCTGGCGCTGGAGCGCAACGAATTTGTCCTGCATTACCAACCCAAACTGGACCTGGGCAGTGGCCGGGTGGTCGGCGCCGAGGCGCTGATCCGCTGGCAAAAACCGGGGCACGGTCTGGTCTACCCATCGGACTTCATCAGTGTGGCCGAAGACAGCGGTTTGATCGTGCCGTTGAGCAAATGGGTGCTGGCCGAGGCGTGCCGACAAGCCTGCGCCTGGCAGGCCGCGGGGCTGCCGAAGATCTGTATGTCGGTGAATATGTCGGCCATCGATTTCCGTCAGCGGGACTTTGTCGAAGGCATCGAACTGATCCTCGAACAAACAGGGATGGACCCGACCCAGCTGGAGCTTGAAATCACCGAAGGCGTGCTGATGCAGAACGTCGAAACCACGGTGAGCGCCCTGAACCGAATCAAGGCGTTGGGAGTGCGACTGGCCATCGATGACTTCGGGACCGGTTATTCCAGCCTGAGTTACTTGCGGCGTTTTCCCATCGATGTGCTGAAAATCGACCAGTCATTCATTCGCGGCTTAAGCAGCGACAGCAACGACGCCGCCCTGGTCAGCGCCATCATCAGCCTGGGCCGGAGCCTCAAGCTGACCATCATTGCCGAAGGGGTCGAAACCCTCGAACAACTGGATTTCCTCAAGGCCCATCAATGCGAGGAAGGCCAGGGTTACTACTTCAGCAAAGCCGTGGAGCCGGACGCCTTCGTCCGGTATCTGGGGTCGGTGAATCCCTCTTCATCCGCAGCCACGTGAACGATGCGCAACGACACACGGGCCCCCAGCCAAGGAGTCATCAGATGTCGCCCTCCTTTCACCGCCTGCTATGGGTGCCGTTGTTCGGGTTATGCCTGAGCGCCGGCGCCGAACCGCTGGATGAACCGCTCAAACCACTGCCGGCGGTGCCACAGCAGAATCCGCTGCGGGTCGAACTCGGCCGCCAGTTATTCAACGAGAAGCGCTTGTCGGTCAACGACAGTCTGTCCTGCGCCAGTTGCCATCGACTGGAAAACGGCGGGGCCGACAACAAGGCGTTTTCCATCGGTTTCGCCGGCCTGCCGGTGACGATCAACACCCCCAGCGTGTTCAACTCCAGCCTGAACTTCCGGCAATTCTGGAACGGCCGCGCCGACACCCTGGAAACCCAGGTCCACGGAGTGGTGCAGAGCCCCAGTGAAATGGGCAGTAACTGGGAACATGTGGTGCAGACGCTGACTGCCGATCCGGCTTATCAGACCTCGTTTGTCAACGCCTACCCGGATGGCGTGACCATGAACAATGTGCAGAATGCCCTGGCCTCCTACGAACGCACGCTGATCAGCGCCAACTCGCGTTTCGACCAATACCTGCAAGGCAATACCGACATTCTCACCATCGACGAGAAGTACGGCTACCAACGCTTCAAGGACTACGGCTGCATCGCCTGCCATCAGGGCGTAAACATCGGCGGCAACATGTTCCAGAAGTTCGGGGTCATGGGCGACTACTTCAAGAGTCGGGGCAACCCCACCGAAGCCGACCTGGGCCGCTATCTGGTCACCAAGGACGAAGAGGACCGCAACGTGTTCAAGGTCCCGAGCCTGCGCAACGTCGCCGTGACCGCGCCGTACTTTCACGACGGTTCGGCCAAGACCCTCGAAGAGGCGGTGGACGTGATGTTCAAGTTCCAGCTCGGTCGTATTCCCTCTGCCGACGACAAGACCCTGATCATCAAATTCCTCAAGACCCTGACCGGTGAATGGGGAGGCAAGCCCTTATGAAAACATCTAACCGCCGCAACCTGGCGTTGCTCAGCATCGTGGCCGTGATGCTGGCTTCGGTGCTGCTGTTCCTGTACCTCAAATCCAGCTCGAACCAGACGACGACCTACACCGAATCCCGGGACTTGATCGGCCGGATCAAGCAGCTGAACGCACAATGGGAAACCGAGATTCTCAAGGCCAGGATCGCCATCAGTCACAACTACGATCCGTTGGTCGCACCGCTGACCGAGTTGACGAACCTGTGGGAGCGGTTTGACACAATGGAGTCGAACCACGGCCGCAACGACTCGCCCGTCTGGCGTGCCAGCCATGATGCGTACCTGACCGCCATCCAGGAAAAGACCCGGTTGGTGGAGCAGTTCAAGTCGCACAACGCCGTGCTACGCAACTCGCTGGCGTTCCTGCCCACCGCCGAGGACGACATTCAGGAACAGCTGGCCCGGGTGGATGGGGACCCGCTGCAATTGCAGAACATCGCCACCGACACCTATGACTTGCTGCTCAGCAGCCTGGAGTTCGCTCAGGTCACCTCTGATGACAAAGCCGCCGACATCCTGCTCGGGCTGAATAAACTGGGGGTGAACAAACTGCGACTGCCGGAACCGTTCCACAGCCCGATCGATATTCTGAGCAACCACATCGCGCTGATCCTGCGCGAACAACCCTTGGTCAATCGGTTGCTGGAAAACATCGAGGCCGTTCCCGTGGCCGAACGCCTGGACGACATTACCAACCTGCTGAACACCGACCAGCAGCGGACCGATGGGGTCGACCAGCGCTATCACTTCTACATGCTGTTGTTTTCGGTGCTGCTGGTGTTGCTGCTGGTGTACCTGGCGATTCACCTGATGCGCAGTTTCACCGTGATCAATCGCGTCAACAAAGCCCTGCAAACCGCCAATGAAGACCTGGAGATGCGGGTTGAAGAGCGCACCCGCGAACTCAAGGATACGCAGAGTGAACTGCTCGACACCGCACGCCAGGCCGGAATGGCCGAGATCGCCACCAATGTGCTGCACAACGTCGGCAACGTGCTCAACAGCGTGAACATTTCGGCCGACCTGGTGACCCGCAAACTGCGCGCCAGCAAAGCTCAGGGCCTGGGTAAGGCCATGCAACTGATCAACGAACACCAAGGCGACCTCGGCACCTTTCTGACCGAGGACGCGAAAGGCAAGTTGCTACCGGGTTACCTGAATCAACTGGTGGACGCGATAGCCCTGGAACAACAAGGCATGACCGACGAACTGGCCCAGCTGACCAAAAGCGTGGACCACATCAAGGACATCGTCGCCACCCAGCAGTCCTACGCGGGCGCCAACAGCCTGATGGAACCGCTGCACATCAGCGAATTGCTGGAAGACGCCCTGCGCATGAATTCCGGCGCGCTGACCCGACACCACGTCACGGTGGTCAAGGAGTACAGCGATGTGCCGCAGGTCATGGGCGACAAACACCGGTTGCTGCTGATCCTGATCAACCTGATCAGCAACGCCAAATACGCCATGTCCGACCTCAGCAACCGCCCGCGACAAATGACCCTGGGGGTCAAAATCGTCGAAGACACGACCCTGCAAGTCAGCGTCAAGGATGACGGCGAAGGCATCGCCGAGGAAAACATGACGCGAATCTTTGCCCACGGGTTTACCACCCGCAAGGAAGGCCATGGCTTCGGCCTGCACAGCTGCGCCTTGGCCGCCATCGAAATGAACGGCCACCTCACCGCCCATAGCGACGGACCGGGCAAGGGCGCGCTGTTCACGTTGCAGATCCCGCTGAAGACCGTCAAGGAGGAAGCATGAGCGAGCTTTCGAACCGACGCATTCTGCTGATAGACGACACGCCGTCCATTCACGTGGATTTTCGCAAGATCCTCACGCCCATGCCGGAGCAGACCGTCGAACTGGACGAGATGGAAGCTGCGCTGTTTGGCAGCGAAGTGAAATCAACCCGTGCGCTGTTCGAGCTGGACTCGGCCTATGGCGGCCAGGAAGGCCTGGGCAAACTGAATGAAGCCTTGCAGGAAAACCGCCCCTACGCCCTGGCCTTTGTCGACATGCGCATGCCCGAGGGTTGGGACGGTGCGCAGACCATTGAACATTTGTGGCAGGCCGACCCGCGCCTGCAAGTGGTGGTGTGCACCGCCTATTCCGACTATTCCTGGGATGAACTGCTCGATCGATTGCAGGCCCATGACCGGCTGCTGATCCTGAAAAAGCCGTTCGACAATATTGAAGTCCAGCAGATGGCCAATACCCTGCTGACCAAATGGGACATGACCGAACGGGCCAGTGTGCAGATGGACCATTTAGGGCAAATGGTCGAACGCCGAACCCGGCAGTTCACAGAGGCCAGCGTTGAATTGCAGCGGGAAATCGACGAGCGCAAACAGCTTGAAAGTCAGTTGGTGCAATCGGAAAAACTCGCCTCATTGGGGCAACTCGCGGCCGGTGTCGCCCATGAAATCAACAACCCTATCGGCTTCATTTCCTCCAACCTCGGCACCCTGGATGGCTACTTCAAACAACTGCAGGAAATGCTCGACGCCTATCGGGATGCGGAAGAGGCGATCGGCTCCAGCGAGCTCATCGAGCGTTTGAACCAACTGCGCGAACGGGTCGAGCTGGAGTTCCTGCGCGAGGACATTCCGCTGCTGATCAAGGAATCCAAGGACGGCATCAACCGGGTCGGGCAGATCGTCAAGGACCTGAAGGACTTCTCCCGGGCGGACTCCAATCAGGAATGGCAGTGGGCCAATCTGCAACAGGGCATCGAATCGACCTTGAACATTGTCGCCAACGAACTCAAGTACAAGGCCGATGTGCTCAAGGAATATCAGCACCTGCCCGACATTGAATGCCTGCCTTCGCAAATCAACCAGGTGATCATGAACCTGATCGTCAATGCCTCTCAGGCCATCGGCCCGGAGCGCGGCACCCTCACCCTGCGCACCGGGCTTGAAGCTGAAACGGTGTGGATCGAGGTCGCAGACACCGGCGCCGGCATTGCGCCGGACAACCTGCAAAAAATCTTCGACCCGTTCTTCACCACCAAACCGGTGGGCCAGGGGACAGGGCTCGGGTTGTCCCTGTCCTATGGCATCGTGAAAAAACACCGGGGGGATATTACGGTGCGCAGTGAAGTCGGCGTGGGGACCACGTTTCGGGTCGTGTTACCGATTCACCAATCCAAACCACTTCTGACTATGTAGCTTCCTGGAAATCCATCTCAGGTGGCTGACGACGGAAACCGCCGGTCAGCACCGCCAGGTACACCACGCCAATCGCCAACCAGCTCAAGCCCAGATAGATCGCCAGGTGATCGAGGCTGACCATCAGCCACAAATCCGCCACCAGACCGATAAACGGGAACAGCAGGAACAACACGAATTCACGCAGCCCTTTGTTCTCACCGCCGATCCAGTAATGAAAGATCACCGACAGGTTCACCAGGCTAAACGCCAGGAACGCGCCGAAGTTGATGAACGAGGTCGAAGTGGTGACATCCAGTTTCAATGCCAGCAAAGCGACCACGGCGCACAACAGGATGCTGTTGACCGGTGTGCCAAAGCGTTCGTGCAAGGTGCCGAAGAACGATTTTGGCAGCACGCCGTCGCGGCCCATGGCGAACAGCAACCGCGAACCACTGGCCTGAGCCGACAGGCCCGACGCGAACTGGCCGACGATCAGACCGATCAGGAAGATCGACACGAACAGGTCACCACCAATGTTGCGGGCAATTTCATAGGCCGCCGAGTCGACGCTGTCAAACTGGAACGACGGATGCGCGATCTGCACGAAGTACGACACACCGACGAAGATCAACCCGCCGATCAGGGTAATCAGCATGATCGCTCGCGGGATGGTGCGGCGCGGGTCGCGGGTTTCTTCGGTCAGGGTGCTGACCGCGTCGAACCCCAGGAATGAATAACAGGCGATGGCTGCACCGCTCATGATCAGCGGCATCTGCATGTCACCGTTGAAGAACGGTTTGACCGACCACAACGGCGTGCTCGCATCGCCACCGACGTAATGGACGCACAACGCAACGAAGGCGATCAGCACCAGGAACTGCACCAACATCAGTAACGCGTTGATGCCGTTGGCCAGCTTCAGGCCGACGATGTTGATCGCACTGGTGATGCCAATGAACGCCAGCACCCAGATCCACTGCGGCACGGCCGGGAAAGCGGAGTTGAGGTAGGCCGCGCCGATCAGCCAGATCGCCATGGGCAGGAACAGGTAATCGAGCAGCACGGCCCAACCGGCGATGAAACCAAGTTTCGGGCTGATCGCTTTGCGTACATAGCTATAGGCTGAACCGGCGACAGGAAACGCCGAGGCCATTCGGCCGTAACTCATGGCGGTGAAAAACATCGCCACCAGCGCCGCCAGATAAGCGGCCGGCACCATGCCGGCGGTGGATTGAGCGAGGATGCCAAAGGTGCCGAGCACAATGATCGGCGTCATGTAGGCGATGCCGAACAGCACCACCGAACCCAATGACAGGGTGCGTTGCAAATGAGCCATGAGCGACTACTCCGAATTTATTAGATTTATGGCAGAGCCGAGTTCGGCAAAATGATCGTTCCCACGCTCTGCGTGGGAATGCAGCCGGGGACGCTCCGCGTCCCAAAAGCGGACGCGGAGCGTCCGTTGATTCATTCCCACGCAGAGCGTGGGAACGATCGGGTTTAACGGTTAACGCGCAGGAATCATCAGCTCCCGCAATCCACAAGCATGCTCAACAATCTCCCCCGGCAACCGCAACCGCTGATCATCCAGATACCGATAATCCTGCCGCGCCGCCGTCAGCTGATTCAGATCCAGCTCAACCGCAAACTGTCCTTCCTCCCGCCCGGCCTCGAACAACAAAGTCCCAAGCGGATCCACCAACGCACTGCCGCCCGCAAACACCAACCCGCCATCGCCCTCTTCTACCCGGTTGACCATCAGCGCAAACGCCTGGTTTTCCTGGGCGCGGGCCATGATCGCGGTGCGGTGAGTCGGGCCGTACGGGTCCATGTTGCCGTTGGTGACGATCAGCAGTTCAGCCCCCAATTGCGCCAGTGCACGGGCGGTTTCCGGGAATTCGATGTCGTAACAAATCAACAGGCCGACCCGCACACCGTTCCACTCGCAGGTCGCGTAACGGTCTCCGGCCTCGAACACACCACGATCCGACGCCCACAGGTGCGTCTTGCGATATTTCAGCGCGATACCTTCGGGGGTAATCAGCAACGTGGTGTTGTAGAAGCGGCCGTTGTCGGTCTCGGCCATGCCGATCACCACGGCGATGTTGCGTTCACGGGCCGCAGCCAGCACCGCGCTGACGGTCGGACCGTTCAGCGGTTCGGCAGTTTCGGCCAACGCTTCGAGGGACGGAAAGCCCATCAGGTGAGTTTCGGGAAACACAATCAGCTGCGTATCGGCAGCACAGGCAGCAATCGCCTTCAGAGCGCGTTCCAGGTTGTATGCCGTGTCGTTGTCACGGCCCGCCAACTGGGCGAGTTCGACTTTCATGGGTATTCCTTGTTCTTGACGCCTGGCAGAAAGATTGCCCGGTCGGTGTCTGTGCGCCAGTATGCGCAGCAAGCCACCGGCCGGGGAATCACGCCGCTGGGGTAACCCGATAGGGGTAGAGGCATGACACTCTCGTTAGACGACATCGCTTGGCACCGCTCGGTCGGGCAACTGATCGACGCCCTCGACAAGCCCAATTTCTGGACGCAGCTGGTTCGGTTGCTGGATCAGTACGTGACCTTCGACAGCTGGGTGGCGCTGCTTTTCAGCGCCGATCAGCACCCGCAAGTGTTCGCCGAATGCCCGGGCGCGGATGGCAGTCCCGATCAATTGTTCCAGGACTATCTGCGCGGCTTGTATCTGCTTGATCCGTTCTACATCGCCTGTCGCGAGCAGTCTCGCACCGGGCTCTATCGCCTGTCGGAAGTGGCGCCGGAGCATTTCGAGCTGACCGAGTACTACCAGCGCTACTTTCGTCTGAATGTGGTGGCCGACGAAATCCAGTTTAATTGCCAGCTCGAAGGTGACCGCACGCTGTGCCTGTCATTGGGCAGCAAGCAACGTTTCAGCGGCCAGCAGATCGCCTTGTTGTCGCTGATCCAGCCCTGGGTGCTCGGCCTGTTGCGCCAGCGTCTGCCTTACGAAATCAACGAAGTCGTGGCCCTCGCGCCAGCACCGCCGCAAGCCGACTGGCGCGTGCAGCTGGAAGCGTCGGTGCAACAACTCAAAGGCGCGCAATTGACCGCTCGGGAGCTGGATGTCGGGCGCTTGATGCTCAGCGGTTGCTCCAGTAAAGAAATCGCCCGCAAACTGGAAATCTCTGTCGAAACCGTGAAAGTCCATAAGAAACACATGTACAGCAAACTGGGGATCAAGTCCCAGTCCGAGTTGTTTTCGATTTTTCTCCAGGCACAAAATGCCTGACACACCGCTTTCCTGTAGGAGCAGAGCTTGCTCGCGAAGAGGCCATCACATTCAACATTGATGCTGGCTGACACACCGCTTTCGCGAGCAAGCTCTGCTCCTACAGGAAGCAGAGTCCGAACCCAAGGAAACCGTATGAGCCTGTCACTCCTCAGCCGCTACGCCTTCTTTGCCGTCTGTGTGATGTTTACCCTCGCCAGCCTGCCCTTTCTGGAGCATGACTGGCTCTGGCCAATCACCGCCATCACCGGCATTCTCAGCCTCATGGGCCTGTTCGATCTGCTGCAAATCCCTCACGCCGTACGCCGAAATTACCCGATCCTCGGCAATATCCGTTATCTGGTAGAGGGCATTCGCCCGGAGATCCGCCAGTACCTGCTCGAATCCGACAGCGACGCCCTGCCCTTCTCCCGGGCCCAGCGTTCGCTGGTCTATTCGCGCGCCAAAAACGAAAGCGCCGACAAACCCTTCGGCACGTTGATCGACGTGTATCAGTCGGGTTTCGAATTCATCGGCCATTCCATGCGCCCGGCGCTGTTGAGCGACCCGAGCAGCTTTCGAACCATCGTCGGCGGCCCGCAGTGCACGCAACCGTACTCAGCGTCGGTGTTCAACATCTCGGCCATGAGCTTCGGTTCCCTCAGCGCCAACGCCATACGCGCGCTGAACCAGGGCGCCAAGCTCGGCAACTTCGCCCATGACACCGGCGAAGGCAGCATCAGCGCCTATCACCGGGAAAACGGCGGCGACCTGACTTGGGAACTGGGTAGCGGTTATTTTGGCTGCCGCACCGCCGACGGGCGCTTCGACCCGGAGCGCTTCGCCGCACAAGCGCAGACGCCCCAGGTGCGGATGATCGAAATCAAGATGAGCCAGGGCGCCAAGCCCGGTCATGGCGGGATTCTGCCCAAGCACAAAGTCACCAAGGAAATCGCCGAAACCCGTGGCATCCTGATGGGCGAAGACTGCATCTCGCCATCGCGGCACAGTGCATTTTCCACACCGATCGAACTGATGCACTTCATCGCGCAGTTACGCGAACTGTCCGGCGGCAAACCGGTGGGGTTCAAGTTTTGCCTGGGCCACCCGTGGGAATTCATGGGCATCGCCAAGGCCATGCTGGAAACCGGCATCCTTCCAGACTTCATCGTTGTCGATGGCAAGGAAGGCGGCACCGGCGCCGCGCCTGTGGAATTCACCGACCACATTGGTGTGCCGATGCGTGAAGGCCTGCTGTTCGTGCACAACACCCTGGTCGGCCTGAACCTGCGGGACAAAATCAAACTCGGCGCCAGCGGCAAGATCGTCAGCGCCTTCGACATTGCCAGCGTCCTGGCCATCGGCGCCGACTGGGCAAACTCCGCTCGCGGCTTCATGTTCGCTATCGGCTGTATCCAGTCGCAAAGCTGCCACACCAACAAATGCCCGACCGGCGTCGCCACCCAGGACACCCTGCGCCAACGAGCGTTGGTGGTGCCCGACAAGGCCCAACGCGTCTTCAACTTCCACCGCAACACCCTCAAGGCCCTGGCCGAAATGCTCGCCGCCGCCGGCCTCGACCATCCTTCGCAGCTATCGGCCAAGCACCTGGTACGACGCATGTCGGCGACCGAGATCAAACTGTTCTCGCAGTTGCATGTGTTCTTGAAACCGGGGGAATTGCTGACCGGTGAAGTGAATGGCGAGTTTTACTCGCGGATGTGGCAGATGGCGCGGGCGGACAGTTTTGAGCCGAACGAAGTCGCGGCGGCCTGAACCCCACGGCCCCTGTCATCGCGTTTCACCAGCGAAGCGCCTTGATCGGGGCCGGCTCTTTCATGACGATAAAACCGTAATCACCCAGCAGATAAATCCGGTAGTACGGGTTATCCACCACCGGTAGATAACCTAGATAACCCACTCGGGTCGCGTTACGTCGCTCCTTCTCCGCAACGACATTGGTGATGCCTACTTTCGGCAGGTTCTCGGCCAGCATGAAAAAGTCGATGTTCAGCAGATAGTGCAACACCGGCATCTGCTTGAACGAGCCCGCCGCCCCCAGCAGCCAGTGGTCGGAATAAGTCACCGACATGTAAATGCGCTTGGCTTCGCGCAGTTGTCGATTCGACGCTATGTCGTGCTCAAGACTAAAGAGTGCGCTGGACGTGAAGGCTTTCTGCACCGTCAGCACCCGCCCATAGGCGTACGACAGCGAAAGCATCGCCAGCAATGGAACCACCAGCACCAGCGGCAGCCGCTCGTGGATTCGTGCCAACGCCAGTTGACTCAAATAGAACAACAGCACCAACAGGACCGCGAAGCCCATCAGCGTTCTGGCACCTTCATTGAAGTCCCGGAAAAACAGCGCCATACCCGACACCAGCAAGGTCACTACCGGTAATGCCAGCACACAGATCAGGCCGATCAGAATTTTGTTCGCTGTGCTGTCCTGACGCGCCACGACGTTGAGCCCCAAGCGAACCGCGCCGGCAATGGCACACAGCAACAATCCGGCGAACACCCAGGCAAATCCGCCGTGAAACAGCAGCACGACTTTTTCCAGCACCCTGGCGATGTTGACGTGCAGTTGCAGCAACGGCTCCGCTGTCCAGTTCAGCAGCAGGGTACGATTCTGTTGAGTGAACGGATAAGCACTGACGGCGTAAATCAGGCAGCCCAGGAAGGCCTGAGCGATTTTCCAGCCGATCAACCCGCACCACTGCGGCCAGGCCAGTTTGTCATTGGCGCCCCTGAGCACCTCCAGGCAACACAACCCGAGAAACACATTAAAGGTCACCTGATACAGCCCTATCGCCAAGGCAATCAGGAAGGACGGCACCAGCCACTGCAGAATGCGCGAAGGGTGACGAAACGTGATGGCGTAGATGACCGCCACCAGGCTCAAAGCCATGGCAGGGCCGTCGTATTGATAGGACAGGTTTTGCAGAAAGAATGGGTTGTACCAGAGCGGCAACAGCACCAGGCAGCGGGACATCGTTGGCTGCGGGTAGTAATGAAACGTCAAGCTCTTCAACGCCGCGGCCATGGCCAGCGTGGCGATCAACAGCGGCAACGGAAAGATGTTCGGCGCGGCATCGCTGAAGGTGAGCAGGTTGTAGAACAGCTCGGTGAATAGCCGCCCCTGCCCCGCCCAGGCTGTACCGGCGGACAGGGATCGCCAGTTGTCATCGATATACGGATAGTCCGCGAGAATAAGCGGAACGACATACACAAAAGTCGCCAACAGAAAAAACAGCCAGACCTCGCGGCGCCCGAGTTCCTTGCTGAAAAAGTCGCTGAACCTGCCCATGCTAAATCCCGAGCCGGTCTTTGCCGCCGACGACGTCTTTGACTATATAGCGCGGCCGATGCTTGGCTTCGATGTAGATTCGGCCGACGTACTCACCGAGGATGCCGATGCCGATCAGCTGTACACCGCCGAGAAACAGAATCGCCGTCATCAACGACGGGTAACCGGGGACGCTGTTGTCGAAGAAAATCTTGTCCAGCACCATGTACACCGCGTAGAGCACCGCGAAGATCGAAATACCGCCACCGACGTAAGTCCATAAGCGCAACGGCACCGTACTGAATGAGGTCACGCCTTCCAGTGCCAGGTTCCAGAGCTTCCAGCCATTGAACTTGCTGGTGCCCGCCACTCGCTCGGCTCGCTCGTATTCCACGACCACGGTGGTGAACCCGGCCCATGACAGCACGCCTTTCATGAACAACTGATGCTCGGGAAGCGCACGTATAACGTCGACCACCTTGCGATCCATCAGCCGGAAATCCCCGACGTTTTCTTCGATCCGGGTGTACGCGATACGGTTGAGCACACGGTAGAACAGCGACGCGCTGTGACGTTTCAGGTAACTATCGGCGGTGCGATCCCGGCGCTTGGCGAGCACCACATCCGCGCCTTTTTGCCATTGGTCGATCAACCGCGGGATGACGCTGATCGGGTCCTGCAAATCCACGTCCATGGGAATCACCGCATCGCCGGTCGCATATTCCAGGCCGGCGAACAACGCCGGTTCCTTGCCAAAGTTGCGCGAGAAGTTGATCAGCAATACCTGTTCATCGGCTTGCGCCAGGGCCTTGACCTCCTCAGCCGTGCGGTCGGAACTGCCATCGTTGATGAACACGATCTCGACCTCTGCCTGGTCAAGCCTCAACTCGCGACGCACTGCCTGATAAAACAGGCTGATCGCCTGTTCTTCATTGAATACCGGAACGATCAACGAGACTTTCATGCGTTACGCTCGCGAAAGACCACGTACTTTGAAAACAGAAAGCCAAGCACCAGGCTCAATGCCGAAAACAGGGCCACCGTCAGCAGCCCGTGAAGTTTCCACACGTCTCCTGCATGACCGACGCCCAGGCTCAGCGCCCCCATGGCTCCCAAGAATAGAAGATAGCCGCCGACCGACGCCTTGGCATCGAAGGTGTAGAGCGCGTTCATGTAGAAGGAAAATGAGGCGGCAACGCAGAAGGCTGCCAGGTTGCTGACCGCCTGACTCAAGTCAGCCCCCACACTGAGCAGGAAAAAGATTTGCCAGTGGATCAGGGTGTTGGCGACCCCGACCACCGTGTAGCTGGAAAATCCTTTCCACAAAAGTTTCATGGTGACCCTCCTGTTTCACGTCATAAAACTTTGAACCTGACCACTGTCAGAAATCACAGGTTCGAGTGCCTTTCAGACCAGCGGTTCTTTATGACCAGCGGTAAGGCCCACTGCCATGCCAGGAGACATCCCGTAATACCCCGGTTTTGCAATTGCCTGCAAATCACGCCACCCTGCGCGCCGCCGATATGCGGCGCGCAACCTTTGGCGTTTTCGGCTACTCCTCATTTCACACCCGTTCACGAGTCCGCCGTCATGACGTTTGAGCGCGATCACCGAATCGACTTTTTTCGCGGCCTGGCACTGATCTTCATCTTTTGGGATCACGTGCCTCACAACCCCCTTGGCCAAATCACCCTGCGCAACGTCGGTTTCAGCGATGCCGCAGAAATATTCGTGTTTCTCGCCGGATACGCGGCCGTTCTGGCCTACGGCAAAATACTTGCGCGCGATGGCTACCTGATCGCCTGCGTGAAGATTCTGCGGCGCGCCTGGGTGCTCTACGTGGTCCATATTTTCCTGCTGGCCATGCTGATGGGCATCGTGTTCTTCGCCAACAGTCATGTGGAAACCCGCGATCTGGTGGAGGAAATGGGCCTGCATCACTTCATCACCAACCCCCAGCAAGCGTTGACGGATGAGTTACTGCTGCGCTTCAAGCCGAACCTGATGGACCCGCTGCCGCTGTACATCGTGCTGCTCGCGGGATTGCCACTGGTCCTGCCGTTGCTGGTGCGCAAGCCGTGGGCGGTCGTAGCGGTGTCATTGGCGGTGTACCTGCTGGCACCGCGGTTTGGCTGGAACCTGGCGGCCATCAAGGACGGTGTGTGGTACTTCAACCCCGTCACCTGGCAACTGCTGTTTGTCCTCGGTGGCTTTGCGGCAATTCACGGGCAGCGGCCACGGTTGCCCGACACTCGCCCGCTGTTGCGCCAGCCCTTGTTTGTCAGCGCGGCGGTGTACGTGGTGGTGACCGGCGTGATTACTGTCTCCTGGCGCTGGCCGGAAATACACGATGCCGTGATGCCAGCCAGCCTGAGCAACCTGCTGTACCCGATCAGCAAGACCGATCTGTCGCCGGTCCGTCTGCTGCACTTCCTGGCGCTGGCCTATGTCACCGCCAGGCTCTTGCCCGGCAACGGCTGGACGCAAAACTGGCTGGCGCAGCAATGCTGTCGCATGGGGCGCTACTCACTGGAAGTTTTCTGCTTCGGTGTGCTGTTGGCGCCCTTGGCGGACATGCTCAACGCCCTGACCGACGATGCGTTTGCCATGCAGGTTTTCACAGCGTTGGTGGGTGCCGGGGTGATGGCGTTGCTGGGGGCGTGGCTGGACTTCAACAAGCGCCTGAATCGATCAGTGCAAACCGCGACTGCCTGAAATGCAAAAGCCCCGGCCAATGGACCGCAATGCTGTTCGCTTAAGGTTGGGGTACATATCCGTATCTGCGGTAACGGCGGCTTAGGGGGCCGCCCTTACGGCGAGTCACTTGGAAAGCCCCAAGTAACCAAGGGCTTCTGCCCCGCCATTCGGTGCCTCGCCAGCGTTCGGCCTCTGGAAAAGGGGCAAGCAGATCAAGATCAAAAGCCAAAACCAAAGCAAGATCAACGGCACTCAGCGCTCACCCACCGATCGTTCCCACGCTCCGCGTGGGAATGCCGCCGGGGACGCTCCGCGTTCCGCTTTCGACGCTTGACTTGAGTCCTGCGCACTGGTGACGCGGAGCGTCACGGGATGCATTCCCACGCGGAGCGTGGGAACGATCAGATAGGCGAACGCATGCGCTTGAGCCCAGGCCGGCCGGTAGGCCGCCTCGCTTTTGCGGTGCACGCCCCTCGAGAGGCTTCGTTCCGGTTCTGTGCAGTGGGCAACCCGGCATGGATGGCCGATGGCGGCGGGCCCACGGAGCAGGACCGGAGCGAGAGCATGCCGAGCCTAGGCGAGGCACCGAACGAAAGGGGCAAGAACCGGGCAAGAACCCTTTGGTTACTTCCCCCGGTGTCAGGGCGGAACCCTAAGCCGCCGTGACCGCAGAAACGGATATGTACCCCAACCTTAAGTGAACAGCCTTACCGCCAATGGACCGGGGCTTTTTCTTTCAGGCGTTACGCCTTACGAAGCCGAACGCACCGCACCTTGCGACACATTGGTCGGTTGCAGCTTGAACACATAGAACAACACCGTCAGCAATACCAGGAACGCCGGGCCGACATACAGCGCCACGCGAGTGTCCGGGAAGTACGCCATCAGGCCGACCACCAGCACCAAAAACGCCAGCGCCAGATACGAGCTGACCGGGTACAGCCACATCTTGTATTTCAGGCCGGCACGTTCGCTGGCACTCAGCCCTTTGCGGAACTTGAGCTGGGCCAGCAGGATCATCACCCAGGTCCAGATCGCGCCGAAGGTGGCAATCGCCGTCACCCAGACAAAGACTTTCTCAGGCACCAGGTAGTTGAGCAGCACACCCAGCAACAACGCGCCGATCGACAGCAGCAGCGCACGACGTGGCACGCCGTTGTTCGAGGTCTTGGCGAAGCCGGCCGGGGCCTGGCCATTCTGCGCCAGGCTATAAAGCATGCGCCCGGTGCTGAAGATGCCGCCGTTGCAGGACGACAGTGCGGCAGTGATCACCACGAAGTTGATGATGCCGGCGGCGGTCTTGATGCCCAGACGCTCGAACGTCATCACGAACGGGCTGCCCTGAGTGCCGATTTCGTTCCACGGGTAGATCGACAGGATCACGAACAATGCGCCGACGTAGAACAGCAGAATCCGCCAGAACACCGAGCCAATTGCACTGGGAATCGTCTTTTGCGGGTTCTTCGCTTCACCGGCAGTCAGGCCGATCATCTCGACACCGAGGTAGGCGAACATCACCATTTGCAAGGACATCAGCACGCCTTGCACACCGTTTGGCATGAAGCCGCCATGAGCCCAGAGATTGGAAATCCCCAGCGCCACGCCGTCGTTGCCGAAGCCGAACGCGATCACGCCGACACCGCCGATCACCATCGCAATGATGGTGACGATCTTGATCAGGGCGAACCAGAATTCGAATTCACCGAAGGCTTTCACCGCGATCAGGTTGATGGTGCCCATGCTGATCAACGCCGACAGCGCCCAGATCCAGCGCGGCACATCGGGGAACCAGACGCCCATGTACACCGCCACCGCGGTGATTTCCGCGACGCAGGTCACCAACCACAGGAACCAGTAGTTCCAGCCGGTCAGGAAGCCCGCCAATGGGCCGAGGTAGTCTTGAGCATAACGGCTGAAAGAGCCTGCGACGGGGTTGTGCACCGCCATCTCGCCAAGGGCGCGCATGATCACCAGGATCGCCAGACCGCCGATGATGTAGGAAAGCATAATGGCCGGACCGGCCATCTCGATGGCCTTGGCCGAACCGAGGAACAGACCGACGCCGATACAGGCACCGAGCGCCATCAAGCGAATATGCCGTTCGCCGAGTTCGCGTTTGAGCGGGCCGCCTTGAGCGGTCTCGCCATTGGACTGGTGATTGCCAACTGGCATAGGGGTACAACCTCGTCTTGTTATTGGATATGACCACCGAGTCTCGAAGCGCTGACCGGTAAGCCATTGCTTCTGAGAAACCGGGCCTGCTTCGTGAGCAAACCCGTCTTGTAGGACAAAACCTGCAAGATCAGCGGGGCGTGCAGTATAAAAAGCTTCCTACAGGGCTTTTCACTCTATAAATCACAACATTCAGCCAGAACTCTCGGGAAAAGCCCGGTCTGCGGAGGGGCATTACCTGGCTCAAGCACGATTATTCCTTATTGAAACGGCGCGAAGTATTGCACGGTAGTGGTGCATCGTCATGTTCCTATCTACGCAGCATTTACCGCTGGATGGCTCTAATCCAAGCCTCTCCAACAAGCACCCCGCCGCCCCCCCTGTAGCAGCTGCCGAAGCCTGCGTCCGGCTCTGCGCAGCAGTCGTAAAACCAGACACCGCCGTGTTTCAGGTAGACCGAGTGGGTTGAATTGGCGACTGCTTCGCAGAGCCGGACGCAGGCTTCGCCAGCTGCTACAGGGGCTTGCTTGGATCCAGAAAAAATACGTAACAACCAAGTTCACAATTTCTTCACCAACGCCAACCACCGTCTAAGCTTCAGACAAGCCCGATCAATCTGCGTGAATGGATCAGTCGACTATGGGCGCTTTATGGCGAACCGATTCGAGTAAAAATGTGGTTCCGACTGAACGTGTGGATGAAGCGCCTTTACCTGAAAAACCTCGTAGCAGCCGCACGAAACACGGCTGGGGGGCGTTCTGGCTGTTGTTGCTGATTATTCTGATTGTCCTGGGTCTGGCTGCCGCCAAGGAAATGCGCACCTCGAAATTTCAATCCCGGGAAGTCAGCCAATTTGCCGCCTCCCTGACCTATGACCTGAAACCCGGTCCCAGCGATGCCATTCGCTATCCGGGCGCAGGCCCTTTCGACCTGCGTCTGGGCTACAGCTCCCTGGATGAATTCCTGCCGCGCCTGATCAAGCGCGATTACGTTGTTGCGTCACAAACCCGGTTTTCCCAAAAGCTGATGGACTACACCGACAAGGGCTTTTTCGTGCCCTACGCGGAGAAAATCCAGGCTGGATTGTCGATCACTGATTGCCGAGCGGCACCGCTTTACCAGTACAAATACCCACAACAGCTTTATTCAAGCTTTGCGGCAATCCCGCCCGTGGTGGTCAACAGTTTGCTGTTCATCGAAAACCGCTTCCTGCTCGATCCCCGTCAACCCCGGGCCAACCCCGCGGTGGATTGGCCGCGGTTCGGCATGGCGGTATGGTCGCAGGTCGCCAAGTTGCTGCACATGCCTGGCCAGTCGGCGGGCGGCAGTACCCTGGCGACGCAACTTGAGAAGTACCGGCATTCGCCCGATGGGTTGACGGTGTCGGGTGGGGAAAAAATCCGCCAGATGATTTCCGCCAGCGTGCGCGCCTATCAGGCTGGACCGGAGACCCTCGAAGCCCGGCAGAACGTGGTTCGCGATTACCTCAACAGCGTGCCCCTGTCGGCAGTACCGGGCCACGGTGAAGTGCACGGCATGGCCGAAGGGTTGCGCGTCTGGTACGGCGCCGACTTCAACAAGGCCAACGAACGGTTGGCCAGCACCGACACGGATCCAAAGGCCATGGCGGAAAAAGGCCTGGCCCTGCGTGAGATGCTCTCGTTGATGATTGCCCAGCGCCGCCCTTCCCACTACCTGACCAAGGGTCACGAGGAACTGGCCGACCTCACCGACAGCCACATTCGCCTGCTGGCACAGAATGGCGTGATCGATGCGCCCCTCGCGGAAGCGGCATTGGCCAGCACAGTGACCTACCGCGACTGGCAAACCCAGCCCACCATCCAGCCGATCGAAACCAACAAGGGCATCAGCGTGGCGCGCAGTCGTCTGGGCGGGTTGCTCAACCGTCCGCTGTACGACCTCGACCGCCTTGATCTCTCCGCCACCAGCACCCTGCAGGGCGAGCTGCAAACCAAGGCCACCGAGTACCTCAAACATCTGGCCGACCCGGTTTTTGCGGCGCAGATCGGCTTGATGGGCGAACGCCTGCTCACCCCCACCAGCACCACGCAAGTGCGCTACAGCTTCACGCTGTTCGAACTGACCCCGGACGGCTCGCGGGTGCGGGTGCAGACCGACAGCACCGACCAGCCGTTCGATATCAATGAAGGCAGCAAGCTGGAACTGGGCTCCACTGCCAAGATGCGCGTGCTCACCACGTATTTGCAGATCATCTCCGAGCTGCACGATAAATACGCAACGATGACCGTCCCGGAACTGAAGAAAGTCGATGTCCCGGACCAGGACCGTCTGAGCCGCTGGGCCGTCGATTACCTGATCCAGAATAAAGACCGCAACCTGCTGGCAATGCTTGGCGCCGCGCTGGACCGCAAATACTCCGCCAGCCCCGGCGAAGCGTTCTTTACCGGTGGCGGGTTGCATGTGTTCCATAACTTTCGCAACGAAGACAACGGCCGCATGCCGACGCTGCGCGATGCAATACGTGAGTCGATCAACCTGCCATTCATTCGGCTGATGAGGGATCTGGTGCGTTACACCACGTATTCCGGCCCCAACAGCAGCGCCGAATTGCTCAAGGACGACCGCGACCCTCGGCGTCAGGAATACCTGGCCGAGTTCGCCGACCGCGAGGGCACGTCGTTCCTGCTGAAGTTCTGGAAGAAATACAAAAACAAAGACACCCAGGCACGGCTCGAAACCTTCCTCGACAGCATGCGCCCGACGCCGATTCGCATGGCCGCCGTGCATCGTTATCTGCTGCCGCAAGCCAGTCAGGAAAGCTTCAACACCTTCGTGCGTTCACACCTCAAAGGCGCCAAGCTCACCGAAAAGCTCACGGATGAACGCCTCCAACGGCTCTACGAAAATTACGGCCCCGGCGCCTACGACCTGCCGGACCAGGGCTTCATCGCCAAGGTTCACCCACTGGATCTGTGGTTGATGGGCTACCTGCTGAACAACCCGGATGCCAAGTGGAGCCAGATCGTCAAAGCCAGCCAGTTCGAACGTCAGGAAGTCTACAGTTGGCTGTTCAAAAGCCGTCACAAAGGTGCGCGCGACAGCCGCATTCGCACCATGCTGGAGATCGAAGCGTTCCTCGACATTCACCAGCGCTGGCAGAAAGTCGGTTATCCGTTCGATCACCTGGTGCCGTCGCTGGCCACCGCCATCGGCAGCTCCGGCGACCGCCCGGCGGCGTTGGCTGAACTGATCGGCACCATTCTCAATGACGGCGTGCGCATGCCGACACTGCGTATCGACAGCCTGCACTTCGCGGCGAACACGCCGTATGAAACCACGCTGATCAACGACCCGGATGTTGGTAAACGGGTGATGCCTTCCGAGGTCGCCACGGCCATGCGCGAAGCCTTGTCGCAAGTGGTCGACGCCGGTACGGCCAAACGTGTTTCTGGCAGTTTCATCACGCCGGATGGCAAACCGTTGGCCATGGGTGGCAAAACCGGGACCGGGGATAACCGTATTGAAGCCATCGGTTCGGGTGGACGGATTCTGAGCTCGAAATCCATCAACCGGACGGCGACTTTCGTGTTCTACATCGGCGATACCCATTTCGGCACCTTGACCGCGTTCGTGCCGGGGCGCACGGCTGAAGCCTTCAAGTTCACTTCGGCGTTGCCGGTGCAAGTGCTCAAGGGCATGGCGCCGATTCTTACGCCTTATCTGCAACCTGGCAGTCACACGCAGTGCCTTCCTGTTGAAGTTGCGAGGCGTTGATGGCGTTACCTGAAAGGATTGAAGCACAGTGCACCAGATGAAACCGCCCGGCCACCATTGGACGGTTTTCAACAGGTGCTCAGACTTCTGAGTCCCAGATCACCGCGACATTGCCGGTATATCGCTTCCCCTGACCCGGCTGCAACATCTGCTCCACGTAGACGCTCGGAATTTCAAAGTGCAACGTCGCTGGCGCGCGATCCAGATACCGCGCCGGTTGGAAGGCCGTGCCCTCCGGGTTGTTGCTCAAGGGGCGGCGCTTCACCGGTTGGCCCGCCGTGTCGGTGATGCTGTCGGGCAGGCTCACGCTCAGGTAGACCTGCGCATTCGTCGCGCCGTTGGCCGTGTCGCGCAATGCGCATGCGCCGACGCCGGCGTATTCGCATTCAAAGTACATCTTGAAGCGTGAGGATGCCGACAGGTTGAAGGTCTGATCGCGAAATAGGCGGGTGGGTTTGCTTCCTTGCTGCAGCCAGGCTTGCCAGCCACCCTGCGGCACCAGCGCGATCTTGTTGCCGCCGGGAGGAATGTCGACCTTGAGCACATGCTGGGCATCCAGAAGTACCCTGAAGGTCAGGCTCGAAGTGTCCGGCAACAGGTTGTCGCCGGCATCGATGTCCTGACCCGGACCTACGCTGTAGGTGAGTTCACCCGCGTAAATACCCGACGACATGCCGATCGGGTTCGGGGTGCGCAGTTCATAGGCCACATCCAGGTAGTCGTAGGACATCCACGGGATCAGGAACGCCGTCTGTTTTCCGCACACTGCCTCAGCGGGGGTAAACCAGAAAAACCGGAAAAAGTCAGGCCCGTAGGATGCCATCGCTCCAGATTCGCAAGGCCTGGGCGCAAGTCCCCAACCTCGCCCCACCCAGAGCGCTTCATGCGCCTCCGGCCCCCCCGGTACGCCAGTCAGCTCGCTCGCCGTATGACTGAGCACATAGCGTGTACCAAATCCGCCGATCCGAATCTCCACCGTTTCCGCTTCACCGGTGACGATGTTGCGCACCGTCAGGCTGCGCCATTGGGCCGGCATCTTGAACATCCCACCGTCACGCTCGAAGGCTCCCGGCCTGATCGCCTGCACCGACGCAAAGCGTATCGGCGCCGAAAAGCCCATCAGGTTCTGGCGTAGGCAATCATTCGGATACTGGCCACAGTAACCGCTTTGCGGCGTCTGATTGATGAACTTGTTGGTCTGCGGGTTAGCCGGATCGGGGACATAAACGGCGCGGATCTCCTGAGTGATCGACAGCGCCGACACCGAAAACATTCCACCGCACAGGTAAGCCAGCAGTGCTCCCCTGATGACCTTTTTGCACTCGCGCACGCTTGAAAACATTGGCTATTTCCTTGCCCCGGTTAGTTGGATGTCCTTTCAAACCTTCGATGGTCACCCCGCAGGCGCCGCCACGTTGAAAACAATATTGACGGTGCCGTAATACTCACCCGGCTTGTAGCCACCAGCCTGTTCCCTGGGATCAATCTCCAGGTGCACACGACTGCCGGCCATCGCGTCCTCGACCGACACCACCTCTTGAGGTATCGGGTCGTGACTCAACTCCTTGCCGTTGAATCTGACGCGCAACACGATGTTGTCGCGCGAATCACCGCCGCTGGACAAGTAAGGAAAACTCTCAAGACGCGCCTCGATGGCGCTGCCGTCAGTTTTCACATCGAAGCTCTTGCGCAACCCGCCCAGCGTCGAGGCGTGGATATCCCACGGCAGTGTCTGTTCGCGGTGAATCCAGTCGGCTTCGCTCGGAATCACGTAAAAACCCAGGGTCGGAATATCCACCGACACCTCGAAAATGTGTTTTTCCTGGGCCGCGAATGCCGACGGATGGATCGACGTCGGGATGCTCACGCACAACGCGATGACCGCTTGCTTGATCATGTCAGGTACCTCGGAGTCGATAACAAGTAAGGCGCCACCAGCCGATCATTCCCCCGGTGCCTTGGCGTTGAACAGCAGCAACACGTTGCCGTCGTAATCACCTGGCTTGTAGCCGCCGAGTGGTTTGATCGGGTCGATTTCCAGCAGCACCCGGGTGCCCACGGCAGCCTCGGCCTGTGACACCACTTCCCGGGGGCGAATATCCTGGCCCAATACCACGCCGTTGAATTTGACGTGCAACAAAATCTCCTCGCCCGGCCTGCCGTTCGACAGGTAAGCGGTGCGATCCAGGCGCGCTTCAATTGCACTGGTGTCGTGCCTTACGTCGAAATACTTGCGCAACCCGCGCATGGTCGAGGTGGGGTAATCCCAGATGAGCCGCTGCGGGCGGTGAATCCAGTCCGGCTCCACCGGAATGATGTAAAACGGCCGACTGGGGATGGTCAGGGTGACCTCGAAATTGAGCTCCTCCCGGGCCGCCCAGCTCGGGACACTCATCAGTGTGGCGAAAACCATCAGTGCGGCGACGGCGCATTGCTTGTTCATGATCGATACCTGGCGCGTCATGGGCGGCGGCCTTAGCGGCGCGCCACCTTCAGGTCTTTTTTGCTGTCGCCTTCGATCAGCTTGAAACGGTATTCACGGCCCGGCTCCTTGTCGAAGGCGAAGGTTCTGCCGGCCATGACGTGATGTTTGGTCGTCGCGCCGCAATCGGTTTCCTTGGTCAGCGAACAGCTTTTGAACTCGTCGACGACCATCACCGTGTTGCCGTTGTTGCGAATTTCGTAGCGGTCTTGAGTCTCGTTGATGGCCGTATCGAAACGGGCATCCTTCGGCCGTACGAAAAACACGATGCCGAAGCCGGTCATCACGTTGACCCCGGCCGACAGGGACTTCTTGTAGTCTTCACGCTCCTCCTGGGAGACCACGAATTCGTCTTCCTTTTCCGGCACCACCGGCACGAACCGCACTCGGAAATAGCGCTCGCGGTCACGTTCGCCCATGTACAGCAAGCGAGTGCCCTGCATGCCCTGAGCCGGCACGATCAGCCGTGCGGGGCTGGCCATGATGCCGTTGCGCGAAGCACCGTCGGCGGCGTTTTCAATCGGGATTTCCCGCGATTTGCCGTCGGCGTCATAGACGATTTCCAGCACGTTGACCTTGACGAACGCGGTGCTGTCACCGCTGTTGAATACCCGCTTGAGGTAGGTACTTTTGTCGCCATCGAGATAGTCGTACACCGTGCCGACATTGATCTGCGGCCCGGCATTGGCCGTCATGCAAAACACACCGGACATCAACAGTAAAAACAGACGTGTCATCGTCTTCAACCTCGTGAAATGAAAAATGGCCAGTCCCGGACGTTCAGACTTCCGAGTCGAAAATGATGGTGACGTTGCCCCAGAGCGTGCCGTTCATGCCGGGTTTGAGTAGCGACTCGATCCATTTTCGGGGCATCTGAAATCGCAACATGCCGGTTTTTCGATCGACGTAACGGGACGGTTCGAACGGCCCGATCCAGGTGTTGTGTCTCAGCGTGCTGGACCAGCCGTCTTGACCACCCGGACCGACTATTCCATTCGGCATGGTGAGCCTGACTTCGAATTTGGAATAACCCACCTGGTTGTTGCCTATGTCGCATTCGGAGCCGCCCAGGGAGCTGCAGATCATCATGACCTTGAAGCGCGACGACGCCGAAATGTAGAACGGCTGGTCACGGTAGATCTCGGTCGGCATGCGACCACCGTCGATCCAGCGTTGCCAGCCCCCCACCGGCTCCATGGCAATCTTGTCCCCGCCGGGTGGCAGTTCGACTTTCAGGGTGTGCTGCACGTCCAGCACGAAGTCCAGGGCCAGGTTGCCGTCATCCGGCACCATCATTGAGCCCATCTGAAAATCCCCGCTGGGGCCGAGGGTGTAGGACAGGGACCCGGTGTACAGGCCGGACGACATGCTCAAGGGGTTGGACGTGCGTAGTTCGTAGGCGAAGTCGAGGTAGTTGAAAGACATCGCCGGGATGCGGTACGCGGCCACCTTGGTGCACCACGCCTCAACTGGTGCTTTCCAGAAAAATCCAAATGTATTGGACGTGTAAAAACCAACTCCGCTGTACCTACAGGGCTCCGGTGCATAGACCCAGCTCTGGTTGGCCCAAAGCCGCTGATGACCCTCAAGTATGTCGCTCACGCCCACCAGATTGGCGGCCGTATCGCTCAATGTGAATTTTGAACCGATACCAATGATTCGCACCTCGACGGTTTCACTTTCGCCGGTGTCGTGATTGGTGACCGTCAATTGCCGCCAGTTGGCCGGCACCTTCAACCTCAGAGCATCGGCGGGTGCGCCGGGCACGATCGGGCGGGTGGAGTTGAACCGGACCGGTAACTGAATGCTGAACATATTGTTTTCGACGCATTGGCCAGGGTAACTGGCGCAATACCCACTGTTAGGCGTCTTGTTGACGAATACATTCTTGTTCGGCTGCGACGGATCCGGCTGGAACAACGCGCGGATTTCCTGATTGATCGCCTCGGCCGAAGGCATGCTCAGTGCCGCGAGCAAGCCCAGACAACTGGTTAGCTTTTTCACGGTCAACCCGCCTTCTGATCGGTAAAGGTCGCATCGGCCAGGGTGTCCGGCGTGCAACGCAGATCACCGATCATCAACACGTTGTTTTCGCTGCGGTGCTGGTTCGCGTCGAGGCGGAACTGGCACAGCAGCCGGTTATCCTGACGCACCTCGAGAGTCGGCGAGCCGGCGTTCATTTCCATCGAGAAGAAACCGTCGACCTCGGTCACCCCGCGGCTGGCGTGGTTGATGACGTGGTGGCCCTTGAGTGGTTGTCCTTGTTCATTGACCAGCCGACCGAGCACGGTCAGGGTTTTCATCACCCGGATCTTGCGGTAGTCCACTCCGCCCTTGTTCAAGTGATAGCGGGTGCGTGCGGGCTCGATGGTGGCCGCCGGCACATGATTGCCCTCGAAATCGAAACTCACCGAGCTGTTCTGGTACGCCGTGATCGGGATGAAGTTGCGCCCCGGCTTCAACGCTGCCGTTCCGCCGCTGAAGTCGTCGGCGCGCAGGGCGATGTCTTCGATGTCCGATTCCACGTCGACGATCATGCCGGCGCCGCGCATTTCGTACTGGCTGGTCATGAGCATTTGCTGACCGCCCAGCACCAGGGTGCTGTCGAGGTTCAGGCCACCGGTGAAGTTGCCGTTGTAGGACGAACGCTGGATGAAACCGTCGCCGTTGATCGCGTCGGTGCGGAAGTTGGCCAGGCTGGACACGCCGACGCCATAGGTGTCGGTCAGTGCAGTGACCGAGACGTTTTGCAGCACATGGTCCTTCAGGTCCTTGCGCCAACCGATGGACGCGTTATTGTCGCGGCCGCCCTCGCGGGCGGTGCGTGAACCGATGCTGCCGGTGATCTGCTCGCCGGGCGCGCCCAGTGCCACGTTGATGCTCAAATCGACCCCGCGATTGCGATCATTGCCGCTGCTGAAACTGCCCGGCCGGTCGAACAGCGACAGGCGCCAGTTGGCGTCGCTACCAAACAGTTCGGTACGCCGGGTCCAACCCAGATCCACGCCGACGCCTTCGACGTTGCCCTCGCTGTGGGACACCCGCGCGTTGAGCGAATTCTTACTACTCAGCCGATGGTTGATCGCCAGCGATGAGTTGCTGGTTTCGCCTTTGAATACATTGCGTTGCCGCACCCGCGTGCCGTCCGGCAGGGTTTCGTACAGGTCGGTGGTGTCCAGCCAGCTACGGTTGTGGCTGATCACCAGGCTGCCGGAGCCGTAGTTGTAAAGGCTTTGCAGGTCGAGACCGGTGCCGTGGTCCTGGGTCTGGTAGACGTTGGCGTACAGGCTGATGTGATTGGCCAGGGTCCAGTCGATGGACGTGCCGTATTGCAGCTTTTCACGAATCTGCCGCGCCGACAGGCCGAGAATCACCCGCGGGTGCATCAGGTAGTTGATCGACGCACCGGCCGTGGTGCTGCCGCTGGCCTGTTGATCCCAATTGCTGAGCAGTTTGCTTTCTTCCCCGGCGAACAGGTTGTAGCGCCAGCGCTCGTCGAGGTTGCGCCAGTTGCTGGGCTTGTACACCAGCTCCTGGGTGGTGGAGGTGATCTGGCCGTCTTCGATCAGGCGCACTTCCACTTCATAAATGCCGCCCGGCAACGGACGGGTGTCGAGGGTCTGCAAACCGGCAGGCACCGACTGGGTATTGATCAACAGACCGTCGCGATAGATCTCCACCGAGCCTTGGCGATTGGCCGTGACGTAAATCGGGTAGACGCTGGGCATCGGACTGTTGATGGCCAGGCTGTCGGAGCTGCCGTACATGACGCCGACCGCGGTGTCGGGGCTGGTGCCGAATGTGCGCGGTTGGCGGGTCAGCCCTTCGGAATTGGGGGTGAAATAGCCCAGGCGAAAGAAATTGCCTTGCAACTCGCGCTGGGTGTAAAGCTCATGGACGGCGTGGTACAGCTTGTCGTCCTGACCGCCGAGGCGGGCCATTTGCATGTTGAAGGTCTGACTCCAGTTGCCCAGGCTGCCGCTGGCCTCAAGTCCAAAACGTCCGCCCAGATCCTGATCCTGGCCGCCATTGAGATTGAGCTGGTTACGCACCATCAGGCCGCTGCTGCCGCCATCGGGCTGCTCGTAGTAGCGCTTGGCTTCAAGATCGCGCTCAGCGTTTTCGGTGAGGATCGAGACCAGCGAGTTTTCCAGGTTGTAGTGCACAGCCAGCACCTGATCCGGGCAGGAACCGGTGCAAGTGCCCAGCGGCACGCCAGGCTTGAGATAACTGGCCCACTTCTCCCGCTCGGCGGGGCCGTAGCGGTTTTCGCTGGTATCGGTGAATTCGAGCAGGGTGATGCGATCGTCACGGGACAACACCACCATGGCCTCTCCCAATGGCTGTTGATCCAGCTCCACTCGCACGGCCAAAGGCACATCAAAGAAATGCTCCTCGAAATCCGCTGGCAAACCTTTGGCCTGGGCCAACAGACTTCGCGGTGTCGTACCGGCGGAATCGGGAGCCGCCACGGCACTGGCACAAAACAACAGCGCAAACGCTGCCGCGATGGGTGTCATCGGGAACATGAACTCGTACTCTGATTTGGAACAAGTTGAAGTCCGGCGGACACGCCAGCCTGGTCGTCCGCCGGATAACGCCACTTCAAGAGTTAGCGCTTATTGCCTGAACGCTCGATCAGCGGACAGCGACAGGAGGCACAGCGTCAAAGGTCATTGCGACCACACCGGTGTAGTCACCCGGCTGGAAAGTTGTACCCTTGGCACTGATTTTCAGCGGCGCGCGGTAGTTCACGTCGGAGTCAGCTTCACCCACCACCAGTTGTGGAGTGAGGGTCAGTTCCTTGTTGTTGAACTCGACTTTCAAATCAATGGCTTCGGCACCAGAGATCAGTTTCGGCGCACTTTCCAGGCTGGCGTGAACCGAACCGTTATTGTTGCGCACGTCGAAGAAACCGGTGACTTCACGCATCTTGCCGGTGCTCGGCTGAAAGCTCATGTCCTGGTCCTTGTTGACCAGATCCGAGTCAGTCGGTACCACGTAGAAGCCATTGGTCGGCACGTGAGCAATGAGGCTGATGGAATGAGTAGCTTCGCCCGCAGCGAACGCCATGGAGGAGTTGAGAGCCAGAACAGCCAGTGGAGTAGCGATTGCGAATTTCTTGAACATCGTTCAGTACCTGTTTGCTTGAAAGGATCGGGTTCATTGAAAGTTCAAACAACACTTACCCCAACGAGGTGTATGAGTTTGTACTTTCAATGCCGGGGCATGATCGACTGTTCATTCTGGAAAGTAAGCAGGCAACTTCCGACGGGCTCGTAGTTCAACTACTCCATGACTGGAAAGAAAAAAGTGCAAATAATTGAAATACGAAATGGTGACTGTAAGTTATGCCTTACATACAGTTTTTGTGAAAAAACCACACAGTGATTTCAACTTGATAACACGGGCACTTCGAGCGTTTTAGAATATAAGTTCAAATAATATTAGAGCAATAGCTTTAACTTTCCCGTTATGAATGCCGACAAGAAAAAAGCGTTCGCCAGCGCGTCCAATGACAAGGTGGCCGCTCATCACCACTCGTCGGCCAAGGCACAGAGCGCTCAAAAAACATCTTGCCCGGCTCTTAAGATATATCTTAAGTTATGTCTAAACATGACCAGAGAAAGCAAAAAATGAGAGACCATCATTCCCCCCACCGCGAACACGGCGACGGCCGCGACGGTTTTGAGAAACGGCCTGGCCGCGAACGCGGCGGTCGCGGCCCCCGAGTGTTCGCCCCCGGCGACCTGAAATTGCTGCTGCTGGCGCTGATCGCCGAACAGCCGTGCCACGGCTATGACCTGATCCGCCAGATCGAAACCATGTTCGACGGCGCCTACAGCCCCAGCCCCGGCGTGATCTACCCGACCCTGACGTTTCTGGAAGAGAGCGAAATGATTCAGGGCGACGCCGAGGGCGGAAAAAAACGCTACAACATCACCGATGCCGGACGTCTGTCGTTGAGCGAGCAGGCGGTTGCCCTGGACGGCGTGCGCATGCGCATCGATGTCAGCAAGCGCTCGTTGCGTGGGCACGATCGCCCGCCCGAGATCCATGAAGCGGTGCATAACCTGCGTCATGCGCTGCAACTGCACCACGGTCGCTGGAGCCCCGAAGAAATCCTGCGCGTCGCTGCCCTGCTCAACGACACCGCCAAAGCCATCGTCGACGGCCCCGCCGTTCAACCCGTTCAGGAGCAAGCCGAATGACTGTAGTGATCGAGCACACCATTCACCGCGTCATGCATGAAATCAAACGCCGTCGTCTGGAAGTGTTGCGGGTGGTCGACCTGACGCCGCGCATGCGCCGGATCACGCTGGGCGGACCGGAGTTGGCCGGCTTCGTCAGCCTCGGAACGGACGACCACGTCAAACTGCTTTTCCCACAAAACGCAGCGGAACAAGCAGCCTTGGAAACCCTGGTGCTCGGTGCCGGTAAAGACAACGGGCCATTGCCGGCGATGCGTGACTACACGCCGCGCCGTTACGACCTGAATGCGCTGGAACTGGACATCGACTTCGTACTGCACGGCGACGGCCCTGCCTCGACGTGGGCGGAGCAGGCCAAACCCGGTCAGTTCCTGCACATCGGCGGGCCACGGGGCTCGATGATCGTGCCGGACATGTTTGACAGCTACTTGCTGATCGGCGACGAAACCGCCCTGCCCGCCATCGCTCGTCGTCTCGAAGGCTTGGCGGACAATCGCCGGGCACTGGTGATCATCGAAGTGGAAAACGGCGCCGAGCAGCAACGTCTGGAAAGTGCCGCGCAGGTCAATGTGATCTGGGTACTGCGCGAGGGTGGCAAAGACAATTTGCTGACCACCGTGAAGCAACTGCAAGTGCCGAGCGGCAATCTGTATGCGTGGGTGGCGACCGAATCCAAAGTGTCGCGGCAAATTCGCCGGGTGTTACTGGATGAGCACGGGCTTAACGAGCAATTCGTCAAAGCCGTCGGTTACTGGCGGCTGGATGACAGCGACGAGGAGTGACCTACTCCTGGGCCCCATCGTCGGATCGCCGCCCGGAGCAAGCTCGCTCCCACATTGGATCGATTGTGAACAATTGACCTGTGGGAGCGAGCCTGCTCGCGAAGGCGATAGCTCAATCACTAAAAATCCAGATCCTTTGCACGACGCCCAAGCCACCGATCCAACCCAATCACTATCAGCGCAACCACCACAAACCCCACCAATAACCCCCCGGCATTCACAAACACCTGTGGATAACCCAGCTTGTCGACATCAATGAATGGATAGGGATAAACCGCCAGCAGATGCCCGCGCCGTAACGCGTACGCGAAATACACCAGTGGATAGATCACCCACGCAGCGATATGCCGCAGTCGCAACGTGCCTTTCGGCACACAGAACCACCAATAAGCCAGAAACAGCAGAGGCATGACGTCATGCATCAGTTCATCGGCCAGCCATTGCCAGCCTTGCGGATGCCATAAATGGCGCAACAACACGTTATACGCCAGGCCAACCACGGCGATGCTCACGGCAATCCCGCTGCTCACCCATGGCTGCAAGAACCAGCGTCGCGCCGCCGACTCGCGGGACGTCAGCTCGCACGTCAGCACGGTCGCCACCAGCGTATTGCTCAGCACGGTGAAGTAGCTGAAGAAGCTGACCAGCCCACCGAGCAGACTGGCCGCCAGGGTCCAGCGTGAGTAGAAAATCAGGTACAGCTGAATGGCCAGACCGGCCCAGCCCAGCACCGCAGCCACGGCAACAACACGACGCCTCACGGCAGAACCTGGCGTCGGTTGGTTAACCATATTCAGACCGGGCGCTTGGTGCGCATCAACTTCACGTACAAGCGCTCGACCTTCTCCCGTGCCCACGGGGTTTTGCGCAGGAATGTCAGGCTCGACTTGATGCTCGGGTCACTCTTGAAGCAGCGGATATCGATGCGCTCGGCCAGCCCCGACCATTCGTAGTGTTCAACCAGCGCGTTGAGGATTTGCTCCAGCGTCACGCCGTGCAGTAGGTTGTTGTTCTGTTCGGTCATGCCGGGCCTTCGAGCGGTGAAAGAATGAGAAGCCGCGCACCTTAGCCGAGGGCTTCATTGGGGGGAAGCGATCTGTGTGCGGTCAGTTAAATGTAGGTGAAACACAAAAGATCGCAGCCTCGTTTCACTCGACAGCTCCTACATTGGAATGCGTTCACCTGTAGGAGCTGTCGAGTAAAACGAGGCTGCGATCTTTTCCCATGGACTGTTACCGAATACGAAAGAATTCATGTCGTTAAAAGCGCTTTCTCTATTTGTAACAGGACATTATCCTTGCGCCCGTCAAGCTGAAACGCTTCCGCTGCCCGCGACATACTGCCGCTTCAGTTCACTCCCCAGAAAAAGACCAAGAATTACTTCTCCTATGCCTTATTTTCAAACTCCGCGAGACAGCGCTGTCTGCACCGCTATTGCCCGCCGAAAAGCCCTGAACCTGATCGGCGGATTCACCGCGTTGGGCCTCGCCACTTGCACCCAGGCCGCTCCGGCCTTCGATAGCGAGTCGCCGTGGATGCTCGGCGACTGGAACGGCACGCGCACCGAACTTTCGGAAAAAGGCTACGACTTCAAAGTCGATTACACCGGCGAAATGGGCAGTAATCTGCACGGCGGCTACGACCATGACCGCACCGCTCGCTACAGCGACCAGTTCGGCCTCGGCACCCATCTGGACTTGCAGAAGATTCTGGGCTGGGACGACGCAGAGTTTCAGCTGACCATCACCGAGCGCAACGGCAATAACATCAGCAACGACCGGATCAACGACCCACGGGTCGGCGGTTTCACCTCGGCCCAGGAAGTCTGGGGCCGTGGCCAGACCTGGCGACTGACGCAGATGTGGTATCAACAAAAATTCTTCGATCAGAAGCTCGACATCAAGGTCGGCCGCTTCGGTGAAGGCGAAGACTTCAACAGCTTCCCCTGCGACTTCCAGAACCTGGCGTTCTGCGGCTCGCAGGTCGGCAACTGGGTCGGCGGCATCTGGTACAACTGGCCGGTCAGCCAGTGGGCGATGCGGGTCAAATATCACCTGACGCCGGAGCTGTACGCGCAAGTTGGCGCCTATGAGCAGAACCCGTCGAACCTCGATCGTGACAATGGCTTCAAGCTCAGCGGCAGCGGCACCCAGGGCGCGATCTTGCCGGTGGAATTGGTGTGGTCGCCGAAGCTCAATGGTCTGCCGGGTGAATACCGCGCCGGTTATTACTACAGCAACGCCAAGGCCACTGATGCCTACAAGGACAGCAACGGCCAGCCAGCAGCGCTGAGTGGCGAGGCTTACCGCAGCGCGTCGAGCAAACACGGCGTGTGGCTGGGTGTGCAGCAGCAGATCACCAGCCGCGCCAGCGACAACTCCCGCGGCTTGAGCGTGTTCGCCAACGGCACGATGCACGACAAGAAGACCAACGCCATCGACAACTACGTCCAGGCTGGCGTCGTCTACAAAGGTTTGTTCGATGCACGCGCCAAGGACGACATCGGTTTCGCGTTGGCTCGCGTCCACGTCAACCCGGCCTATCGCAAGAACGCCGAGGCGACCAATCAGGCCCGCGCGGTCTTCGACTACGACGATCCGTCCTTCCTGCCACCGCAGGACACCGAATACAGCGCCGAACTCTATTACGGCGTGCACGTCACGAACTGGCTGACCGTGCGCCCGAACCTGCAATACATCCGTCATCCCGGTGGCGTAGACAAGGTCGATGACGCGCTGATTGGCGGAATAAAAATCCAGTCGCAGTTCTAACCAGCACCGCAAACCCCCTGTAGGAGCATGGCTTGCCCGCGAAGAACGATAACGCGGTCTGCCAGATACACCGCGTTATCGTTCTTCGCGGGCAAGCCATGCTCCTACAGCGACCGCGTCAACAGTTTCACTTTTTTATCTGAACCATGCCCACGCCAGATCATCATCTACAGTGAACCTGCGCGGGACTACTTAAAACGTCACGGAGAACCACACTATGAGCACTGATGGTGCTTTGAGTCGAAGCCGTCTGTTGCCGAGCCTGCTCGGCATCCTGCTTCTGCTAATGGGCCTGGCCATGCTGGCCGGGGGAATCAAGCTGAGCATGCTCGGCGGCTCGCTGTATTACCTGCTGGCCGGTATCGGCCTGGCGCTGACCGGCGTGTTGCTGATTGCCGCTCGCCGCGCAGCACTGGGCCTCTACGCGCTGGTGCTGTTCGCCAGTACCGTTTGGGCCTTGTGGGAAGTCGGCCTCGACTGGTGGCAACTGGTGCCGCGTCTGGCCATGCTGTTTGCGCTGGGCATCGTCATGTTGCTGCCGTGGTTCCGCCGTCCGCTGCTACGCGAAGGCGCTGCGCCGATGGGCACTGGCGCACTGAGCGTCGCCGTAGTACTGGCTGGCGTTGCTGCTCTGGCCAGCCAATTCACCAATCCAGGTGAAATCAAAGGCCAACTGGACCGCGACAGCGTGCCGGGAATGACCAACACCGCCCCGGCCATGCCGGACGGTGACTGGAATTCCTACGGCCGCAGCGCTCATGGCGATCGTTACTCGCCACTGGCGCAGATCACGCCGCAAAACGCGAACAAACTGGTGCCGGCCTGGACCTACCGCACCGGCGACCTGCCAGGGCCGAATGACCCGGGCGAAACCACTGCCGAAAACACCCCGCTGAAAGTCAACGGCATGCTCTACGTCTGCACGCCACACAGCCAGGTGATCGCGCTGGACCCGGACACCGGCAAGGAACTCTGGCGTTTCGATCCGAAGCTCTCCACGCAAAACGCGGCGAACTTCAAGGGCTGGGCGCACATGACCTGCCGTGGCGTGTCGTATCACGATGACGCCGCTTACGCTTCCGAGCAAAGCCCGACGGGCACTGCCAGCCCTGCGCCGGCCAGCAACGTCTGCCCGCGCCGGATCTTCCTGCCGACTGCCGACACCCGTCTGATCGCCCTGAACGCCGACACCGGCAAGATGTGCGAAGACTTCGGTAACGGTGGCCAGGTCGACCTGAGCGCCAACATCGGCGGCTTCAACGCCGGTGGTTACTACTCCACCTCGCCTCCAGCAGTCACTAAAGACCTGGTGGTGATTGGCGGCCACGTCACCGATAACGTCTCCACCGACGAGCCAAGCGGCGTGATCCGCGCGTTCGACGTGCACACCGGCAAACTGGTGTGGAACTGGGACAGCGGCAACCCGGACGACACCACGCCGATTGCCGAAGGCAAGGTCTACACCCGCAACTCGCCGAACATGTGGTCCATGTTCGCCGTCGACGAAAAACTCGGCATGCTCTACCTGCCGATGGGCAACCAGACCCCGGACCAGTTCGGTGGCGCTCGCACCCCTGAATCGGAACTGCACGCCGCCGGCCTGACCGCGCTGGACATCGGCACCGGCAAGGTGCGCTGGCACTTCCAGTTCACCCACCACGACCTGTGGGACATGGACGTCGGCGGCCAGCCAACCCTGATGGACCTGAAAACCGCAAACGGCGTGAAGCCAGCGGTACTCGCGTCCACCAAGCAAGGCAGCATCTACGTATTGGACCGCAGCACCGGCCAGGCGATCGTGCCAATCAACGAAGTGCCAGTGCCGCAAGGCGCTGTCGAAGGTGATCACACCTCGCCGACCCAACCGAAATCCGACCTCAACCTCATGCCGCCGCCGTTGAAAGAACGCGACATGTGGGGCGTGACTCCGTTCGACCAACTGATCTGCCGGATCGACTTCAAATCCCTGCGCTACGACGGCCCGTTCACCCCGCCATCGCTGCAAGGTTCGATCGTGTATCCAGGTAACTTCGGCGTGTTCGACTGGGGCGGTATCTCGGTTGACCCGGTGCGTCAGATCGCTTTCATGAACCCGGACTACATGGCGTTCAAATCGAAACTGATCCCGGCCGCCGAAATCGCTGCCCAAGGCCCGCGTAAAAGCGAAACCGAAGGCGTGCAGCCAAACAAAGGCGCTCCCTACGGCGTGGTCCTCGAAGCGTTGCTGTCGCCAATGGGCCTGCCATGCCAGGCACCGGCCTGGGGTTACGTGACAGCGGTCGACCTGACCACCAGCAAAATCATCTGGAAACACAAAAACGGCACCGTGCGCGACAGCTCACCGGTTCCGATCCCACTGAGCATGGGCGTTCCTAGCCTGGGCGGCACCTTCACCACCGCGGGTGGCGTCGCCTTCCTGAGCGGTACCCTTGACCAGTACCTGCGCGCCTATGACGTGAAAAACGGCAAGCAGCTGTGGGAAGGCCGCCTGCCAGCCGGCGCGCAAACCACGCCGATGACCTACACCGGCAAGGACGGCAAGCAATACGTGCTCGTCGTTGCGGGTGGTCATGGGTCGCTGGGCACCAAGCAAGGTGACTATGTGATTGCGTACAAACTGTCCGAGTAAGCTTTAGCGGCGGTTAAAGGAAAGGCGACTCCTGTGAGGGGGTCGCCTTTTTTGTGGCCGCTGGATTTCCCGCCACACCACACATCCCCCTGTGGGAGCGAGCCTGCTCGCGATGACGGAGTGTCAGCCGACATTGATGTTGAATGTTAAAAAGCCTTCGTCGGAACGCCGCCCGAAGCCGGGTCGCTCCCACAATGGAATGGTGACATCAGCGAAATATTGGTCGGCTGTCAGGCCGCCTTCGCGGGCAAGTCGGATCGCCGCACCGCTCGCTCCTACAAATGGATAGGCGTAAACCCGCTTCTCACCACTCATCAGGCCGAGCGTTAGCTCGCCTGCAGCTCTTGATCTTGATCCACCCGCCCCTATCGGGAGGCTGAGTGGAGGTGTTCATCTGGGGGGTAGGCGCGTAGCGCCGTTCGACGCAGTCGAACACATCGAGAGGAGGTCGAAGCGCAGCCGACCGGAGGCGATGCCCCCAGATGAATGCCGGAACGAAGGAACGCCGAGCCTAGGCGAGGGGCCGGACGCTTGGGGCGAGCCTTTTTGGGTACTTTTTTGGCGTTTGAAAAAAGTGCCTCGTCGTAAGGACGAAACCGCCAGCCGCCGTTACCGCAGGAATGGATATGTACCCCATCAACAGGAACATGGTCGGCCCAAAGGCCGCCAAGTCGAACACACCTGTCCAAACCCTGAACACACACCCAGAAATATCCCGAGCCATTGAAACCACCCCCCACCCGCCCCATCTAACACCCATACCCAATTGCGCAGGTGCCCCATGAGCGACCAGCAAGAATTCCCCGAAGACCCGAGCGAATACGCCGACCCAGAGAACGCCGAACACCACTCCACCGGCAAAGGCCTCGCCCTGCCAGGCCAGAACCTGCCGGACAAGGTCTACATCATCCCGATCCACAACCGCCCGTTCTTCCCGGCCCAAGTGCTGCCGGTCATCGTCAATGAAGAACCGTGGGCCGAAACCCTCGACCTGGTGAGCAAATCCGATCACCACTCCCTGGCCCTGTTCTACATGGACACGCCCCAGGAAGATCCGCGTCATTTCGACACCTCGGCCCTGCCGCTCTACGGCACCCTGGTCAAGGTGCATCACGCCAGTCGCGAAAACGGCAAACTGCAATTCGTCGCCCAAGGCCTGACTCGCGTACGCATTCGCACCTGGCTCAAACACCATCGCCCGCCGTACCTGGTCGAAGTCGAATACCCGCACCAGCCCACCGAGCCGACCGACGAGGTCAAGGCCTACGGCATGGCGCTGATCAACGCGATCAAGGAACTGCTGCCGCTCAACCCGCTTTACAGCGAAGAGCTGAAAAACTACCTCAACCGCTTCAGCCCCAACGACCCGTCGCCGCTGACCGACTTTGCTGCGGCCCTGACCTCGGCCACCGGCAGCGAGCTGCAAGAAGTGCTCGACTGCGTGCCGATGCTCAAGCGGATGGAAAAAGTCCTGCCGATGCTGCGCAAGGAAGTCGAAGTCGCGCGCCTGCAAAAAGAGATTTCCGCCGAAGTTAACCGCAAGATCGGCGAGCATCAGCGCGAGTTCTTCCTCAAGGAACAACTTAAGGTCATTCAGCAAGAGCTGGGCCTGACCAAGGACGACCGCAGCGCCGACATCGAGCAATTCGAGCAGCGCCTGGAAGACAAGGTCCTGCCGGCTCAGGCGCAAAAACGCATCGAAGAGGAAATGAACAAGCTGTCGATCCTCGAGACCGGTTCGCCTGAGTACGCGGTCACCCGCAACTACCTCGACTGGGCGACATCGGTGCCGTGGGGCGTGTTCGGCGAGGACAAACTCGACCTCAAACACGCACGCAAAGTGTTGGACAAACACCATGCCGGCCTCGACGACATCAAGGACCGCATCCTCGAGTTCCTCGCGGTCGGCGCCTACAAAGGCGAGATCAGCGGCTCCATTGTGCTGCTGGTCGGTCCACCGGGCGTGGGTAAAACCAGTGTCGGCAAATCCATCGCCGAATCCCTCGGCCGGCCGTTCTACCGCTTCAGCCTCGGTGGCATGCGCGACGAAGCCGAAATCAAGGGCCACCGCCGCACCTACATCGGCGCGCAACCGGGCAAACTCGTGCAGGCGTTGAAAGACGTCGAAGTGATGAACCCGGTGATCATGCTCGACGAGATCGACAAGATGGGCCAAAGCTACCAGGGCGACCCGGCCTCGGCGCTGCTGGAAACCCTCGACCCGGAACAGAACGTCGAATTCCTCGACCACTACCTGGACTTGCGCCTGGACCTGTCGAAAGTGCTGTTCATCTGCACCGCCAACACCCTGGATTCGATTCCCGGCCCATTACTGGACCGGATGGAAGTGATTCGCCTGTCGGGTTACATCACCGAAGAAAAAATCGCCATCGCCAAGCGTCATCTGTGGCCCAAGCAACTGGAAAAGGCCGGCGTATCGAAAGGTAACCTGGCCATCAGCGACACCGCGTTGAAAGCCTTGATCGACGGTTACGCCCGTGAAGCCGGCGTGCGGCAGCTGGAAAAGCAGCTGGGCAAACTGGTGCGCAAGGCCGTCGTGAAATTGATCGACGAGCCGCAAGCGGTGATCAAAATCGGCCCGAAAGACCTCGAAGCCTCGCTCGGTCATCCGGTGTTTCGCAACGAGCAGGTACTGTCCGGCACCGGCGTCATCACGGGGCTGGCCTGGACCAGCATGGGCGGCGCGACCCTGCCGATTGAAGCGACGCGGATTCACACACTCAACCGAGGCTTCAAACTCACCGGGCAACTGGGTGATGTGATGAAAGAGTCGGCGGAAATTGCCTACAGCTACGTCAGTTCCAATCTGAAGTCGTTTGGCGGTGATCCGAAATTCTTCGACGAAGCTTTCGTACACTTGCACGTACCGGAAGGCGCCACCCCGAAAGACGGCCCGAGCGCGGGCGTGACCATGGCCAGCGCCCTGCTCTCGCTCGCACGCAATCAGGCGCCGAAAAAAGGCGTGGCGATGACCGGCGAGCTGACGCTGACCGGGCATGTGCTGCCTATTGGCGGCGTGCGCGAGAAAGTGATTGCTGCGCGGCGGCAGAAGATCTTTGAGTTGATCTTGCCGGAGCCAAACCGTGGAAGCTTTGAAGAGTTGCCGGATTATCTGAAAGAAGGGATTACCGTGCACTTCGCCAAACGCTTTGCGGATGTGGCGAAGATATTGTTCTGACTCTCTAACCTGATCATTCCCACGTCGAGGCGTCGAACCGTCCGCGTGGGAATGCCGCCCGGGACGCTCTGCGTCCCTTCACAAGCGTGACGCAGAGCGTCACAGGATGCATTCCCACGCAGAGCGTGGGAACGATCTCTCCTCCTCGTCACAATTTGTCTCATCTTCAGTTATGCTCGCCGTTCGTCGTGAACGCCGGAGCCACTGACCTTATGTCCCCCACCCGCCTGTTTGTCCCTCTGTCCCTCGCCCTGCTGGCCGCTTGCGCCACGCAACCGAAACACAACGTGACCGTGGAAAAACAAAGCGAATGCCCGGTGAAACTGCACAGCGGGCAAAACCTGATTGTGACCTTGCCAAGCAACCCAACCACCGGTTACCGCTGGGCAATCCAGGATTCGGCCGGTGGCGTGTTGCGCGCGCTCAGCCCCGAGGTTTACAGCAACCCGGAAGATGCGGGGATCGTCGGCAGCGCCGGCATCTCGACCTGGCGCTTCCAGTCCTTCACCGCTGGCACGGGCCGTTTGCGCCTGACCTACTCACAGCCATGGGCACCGGAAGTACCGGCAGTGGAAACCTTCGACTGCGCAATCTCTGTTAACTGATCGTGGGCTGGCTGATTCTGGCGCTGATGGGCGCGGTGACCTTTCTCTACGGCGTGAGCGTGCACGCCGCGCTGCTCTGCCTGCTGGTCAAACCGCTGCCAGTATTGGCGCTGCTCGGTTGGTTGCACGACGCACCGCCCACCGAGTATCGACGCTGGATCAGCCTCGGACTGATTTTCTCCCTGCTCGGCGACGTGCTGCTGGCGTGGCCGGGGGATTTGTTTGTGTTTGGTCTTGGCGCGTTTCTGGTCGCGCATCTGGCGTATCTAAAGGCTTACCTGAGTGATTGTCGGCGGTTGGCGTTGTTGCCGCTGATCATCGCTTTGGGCGTCGGCGCGGTATTGCTGGGGATCTTGATTTCCAATGGGCTGGGTCCGTTGCTGATCCCGGTCATCGTCTATGGTCTGGCCATCAGCGCCATGCTCTGGAGGGCGCTGGCCCGACTCGGTACCGACGTGCCCAAACGCTCGGCGCTGCTGGCGGCGGCGGGCGCGGTGGCGTTTGTGTTTTCCGACAGCGTGATTGGCATCAATCGATTCGTCGCGCCGTTTCATGCCGCACCTTACGTGATCATCCTCAGCTACTGGCTGGGGCAATGGGGGATTACGGCGTCGGCGTTTTCTCAATCTGCTCACCGCCCCCAATAGAAGGAACGCGGAGCGTCCCGGGCGGCATTCCCACGCAGAGCGTGAGGAACGATCAATGCGTCACCCCAGCGGTTTATCAGACAACCCGCGCATCCCCCCGTCAATTTGGCTAAAATGCCGGCCTTTTCCACCGACACCGCCGGAACCGCCGTGAGCAAAGAACCCGATCGCCTTTTCGCCCAGCCTTTGGCCCAGGTGCCCGACTTCGCCTTTAACGAGGACGTGGTGCGGGTGTTCCCGGACATGATCAAGCGCTCGGTGCCGGGTTATCCGACCATCGTTGAAAACCTTGGCGTGCTCGCCGCGCAATTCGCCCAGCCCAACAGCGTGCTCTACGACCTGGGCTCGTCTCTCGGCGCCGTGACTCAGGCCCTGCGCCGTCACGTACGCACCGACGGCTGTCGGGTGATCGCTGTGGATAACTCGGCGGCGATGGTCGAGCGCTGCCGCGAATACCTCAACGGTCAGGACTCGATGTTCCAGGAGCTGCTGCCGGTGGAAGTGATCGAAGGCGACATCCTGGCCCTGCAATTCCAGCCAGCCTCGGTGGTCGCGCTGAACTTCACCCTGCAATTCATCGCCCCGGAGCAGCGCACCGCGTTGCTCTCGCGTATCCACCAGTCGCTGTTGCCCGGCGGCGCGCTGATCCTGTCGGAGAAACTGCGCTTCAACGACCCCGAAGAACACGCGCTGCTCACCGACCTGCACGTCGCGTTCAAGCGCGCCAATGGCTACAGCGAACTGGAGATTGCCCAGAAACGTAGCGCCATCGAAAACGTCATGAAGCCCGACAGCCTCGAAGAACACCGCGAGCGCCTGCTGGCTGCCGGGTTCTCGAAAGTCGTGCCGTGGTTCCAGTGTCTTAACTTTGCCTCGTTGATTGCCTTGCCATGATTGATCTGTCCCCCCTCGCCCGCCGTTTGGCCGGCACACCGCTGGCCGATTGGGCCAACACCCTGCAAGCGCAACTTGACAAGAAAATGGAAAAGGGTCATGGCGACCTGGAGCGCTGGCAGAGTGCGCTGGACGCCTTGCCGAAGATTCAGCCCAGCGAAGTCGACCTGCTCAATGGGCTGACGCTGGACACCGATTGCGATGATGAAACCCGCGCGCAAATGCGTACCGCGCTGATGGGCCTGTCGCCGTGGCGCAAAGGGCCGTTCGATCTGTTTGGCGTGCATGTCGACACCGAATGGCGTTCGGACTGGAAATGGTCGCGGGTCGCACCGCATCTGAATCTGAAGGGCAAACGCATCCTCGATGTCGGCTGCGGTAATGGTTACTACATGTGGCGCATGCTCGGCGCGGGCGCAGACAGCGTGATCGGCGTCGACCCGAACTGGCTGTTCTTCTGCCAGTTCCAGGCGGTGCAGCGTTACCTGTCCGAACCCAATGCCTGGCACCTGCCGTTCCCGTTCGAAGACCTGCCGCCGAACATGGAAGGCTTCGACACCGTGTTTTCCATGGGCGTGTTCTATCACCGCCGCTCGCCGATCGAGCATTTGCTGGCGCTGAAGGATTGCCTGGTCAAGGGCGGTGAGCTGGTACTGGAGACGCTGGTGATTGAGGGCGATCAGCAGCAGGTGCTGGTACCGGAAGACCGTTATGCGCAGATGCGTAACGTGTGGTTCCTGCCGTCGGTGCCGGCGCTGGAATTGTGGCTGCGTCGGGCCGGGTTCACGGATGTTCGCTGTGTGGACGTGAGCACCACCAGCGTCGAGGAACAACGCGGTACGGAGTGGATGAAGTATCAGTCGCTGAGCGATTTCCTTGATCCGGAAGATCACAGCAAGACGGTTGAAGGGCTGCCGGCGCCGATGCGTGCGGTGATCGTCGCCAAGAAGTAGGTGATCGATCGTTCCCACGCTCCGCGTGGGAATGCATCCTGTGACGCTCTGCGTCACGCCTGCGTAAGGACGCGGAGCGTCCCGGGCGGCATTCCCACGCGGAGCGTGGGAACGATCAGTCTCTACTAGCTCTTCGGGCCTTGAAGAACTCGCTCAACACCGCCCCGCACTCCTCGGCCAACACCCCGCCTTCATAGAGCACCCGGTGATTCAAAAAGCCCTGGGTAAAAAACTGCCCCTGACTCTGCACAATCCCGGCCTTTGGCTCCAGTGCCCCATACACCACCCGCGCAATCCGCGAATGCACGATCAGCCCGGCGCACATGCTGCACGGCTCAAGCGTCACGTAGAGCGTACTGCCGGGCAGACGATAGTTGCTGGCCGCCAACGCGGCAGCACGGATCGCGACCATCTCGGCGTGAGCACTCGGGTCATTGCCGCTGATCGGGCAGTTGAACCCCCGGCCGATGATTTCACCGTCCTGCACCAGCACCGCGCCCACCGGCACTTCACCCAGCGCCGCGCCTTGTGCGGCCAGCGCCAACGCTTCGCGCATGAAGTCGCGATCGCGGCTGCGGTCGATGATTGCGGCGGGACGAATCTGACGCATCACACCACCTCGATGGCGGCCATCAGGCCGGTTTCCATGTGATCGATCACGTGGCAGTGGAACATCCAGATCCCTGGGTTATCCGCCACCAGCGCCACTTGCGCGCGCTCGTTCTTGCCCAACAGATAAGTGTCGGTGAAGTACGGAATGACCTTGTGCCGGTTCGAGGCTATGACTTTGAAGCTCATGCCGTGCAGGTGAACCGGGTGCTGATACTGAGTCATGTTCTTCAATTCGAAAATGTAGCTTTTGCCCTTCTCGAGCTTGGCAATCGGGCGGTCGGCGCAGGTCTTGTCAGTGATGTCCCAAGCCTTGCCGTTGATCTGCCACAGGCTCGGTGGCTTGCCGTTGTCGACGTTGACTGACACCGAACCCACCCATTCGAAATTGAAGTTGAGTTTCTCGGCATTGGCCAGGTCCGGTTCTGCCACCGGGTTGGCGGGCAGCGCGGGCGGCCACTCGGTCGGTGCATCGGTGTTCGCCACCGAGCGCAATGTGCCCAGTCGTACCGGGCCATTGCGCAGGGACAGCTCTTCACCGGCCGGCGGAGCCTTGATTGCCAGACAAATACGCATGCCCGGGCCGAGCCAGTATTCCTTGCCCAACGGGCGAGGCTCGATCGGGTTGCCGTCCAGCGCGTAGATCTGCGCTTCGACGCCGGGAATGTTGAGGCGATACGTCAGCGTGTTATCCAGGTTGAGCAAACGCACGCGGGTGATCTGCCCGGCGGGCAAATCAATCACCGCTTGCGCGACGCCATTGATCGTCGACAAGCGCCCCGCCGTGCCGCCACGTGCGGCTTCGCGCGGAATGCTGAACGCGACAAATGCACCTTCCTCATCCACGTGCCAGCTCTTGAGGCTCAGGGTTTTTTCGAACTTGAACCCGGTGGGCTCACGCTCTTCGATAATCAACGGGCCGACCAGTCCGCGACCGAGTTCTTCGCTGCTGTTCACGTGCGGGTGATACCAGTAGCTGCCGGCGTCGGGCACGCGGAATTTGTAATCGAAATATTCGCCCGGCAGCACCGGCAGTTGCGAGACGTACGGCACGCCGTCCATCTCCAGCGGCAGGCGAATGCCGTGCCAATGGATGGTGGTCGCGACCGGCAGGTGATTGACGAACCGCACCCGCAGCCATTCGCCCTGGCGCACGCGCAACTCGGTGCCAGGCGCCGACGGGCCGAACGCCCAGGCTTCGGTCTTGTGCCCGGCCACAAGTTCAACGTCCAGTGGTGCGGCGATCAGCTCATAGTCGTGGCCCGCATCGGCGTCGGCCATCTTGCCCAACCAGTACCGCGACGCCCCCCCCGCTCCGACACCAACGACAACAAGACCGGCCAGGCCACCGAGGATTTGGCGACGGGTAAAGGACATGAACTCAACTACCTCACGTATCAGCGACAGGCGCGGGGCCTGTAAAAGGCGAATACGATACACCTGCGGTTGAGAAACAGTAAGGGCGGGGTGGCGGATGGCCGCAGGAGAGGTGATCGTTCCCACGCTCCGCGTGGGAATGCCGCCCGGGACGCTCCGCGTCCCTTCGCTGGCGTGACGCAGAGCGTCACAGGATGCATTCCCACGCAGAGCGTGGGAACGATCAGTGCTGCAGGCCGGTAATCAAGTGGACCACGCCACCCTCCAGCGGCATGACTCCCGCCACACCTGCCCTACTTAAAGCCTGCCGATCCACCCGCCCCACATCCCGCAACTCCACCCGAACCCGGGTCAGCGCCACCGGCTGCTGCGACTTGAGGTTATCCACACCGCCCAGCGCGGATACGACATCCGGGGCCAGACCAGAAACAGGCGTGGCACCCACCTTCGGCTCATCCGCTATCAAATCCGGGGTCAATGCTTTCCAGAACGTCCGCTGCATTTTCTCGAACATGCTCAGTTCTCCAGTACCAGTGAAGTATCGACCGTCGCCTCGTGATACAGCCGCAACGCCTCGCGCACGTGCTCGGCGCTTTCCAGGCCCAGCACTTGCTGGGCGATGGCCTGGCAGTCCACCAGATCCACTTCGCGAACCGCCGCCTTGATCGCCGGAATCAGCGGCACACTCACCGACAGTTCATCCACCCCAAGTCCCAGCAACAACGGCACCGCCAGCGTCTCGGACGCCATGGCGCCGCACACACCCACCCATTTGCCATGGGCATGGGCGGCCTTTACGGTGCTGGCGATCAGCCGCAACACCGACGGATGAAAGCTGTCGGCCTGACTGGCCAGGCGCGGATGATCGCGATCCATGGCCAGGGTGTATTGGGTCAGGTCGTTGGTGCCGATAGAGAAGAAATCCACCTCGGGCGCAAACAGATCCGCCATCAGTGCCGCTGCCGGCACTTCGATCATGATCCCCAGTTTCGGCAGTTCAGTAAGGCCCAATGCCAGCGCCTCTTCCTCAAGCAGCTGCCGGGCCAGTCGCAACTCCGACAGCTGCGCGACCATGGGCAGCATGATGTGCAGATGGGCCAGCCCGGCGCTGCTCAGGATCGCTTTGAACTGATCGCGCAACAGCTGCGGGCGCTCCAGGCACAAACGAATCCCGCGCATGCCGAGGAAAGGGTTGGTTTCGCTGGCCATCGGTACATAGGCCAGCGGTTTGTCACCGCCGACATCCAGTGTACGCACCACCAGATTACGCGTAGGCCCGAGTGCCTTGGCGATGGCGCTGTAGGTGGACGCCTGCTCGTCATGGCTCGGCGCATGATTTCGATCCAGATAAAGAAACTCCGAACGCAGCAAACCGACGCCCTCGCCTCCCAGTGCCATGGCCTGCTCCGCTTCAGCCAGCGAGGCGATGTTGGCCGTCACTTCAAAAGGGTGACCATCGCGGGTACAAGCCGCCAGCGCAGCGTGCGCCAGCTCATATTGATGGCGCTTCTGTTGACGCTGACGGTTGGCTTGCAGCTGCTCGATAGCCGCCAGATCCGGGTCCAGATGCAGCTCGCCCTTGTCGGCGTCGAGCAACACTTGGGTGCCGTTGGCCAGCGCCAGCACCTGAACGGGCAGCCCGCAGATCGCCGGCAAACCGAACGCCCGAGCGAGGATCGCGACGTGGCTGGTAGCCCCGCCACCGACCGTGGCGAAACCCAGTACCTTGCGGGTATCTAGCCCGGCGGTCTGTGACGGCGTCAGTTGTTCGGCGATCAGGATCGCCCCTTCAGGCAGCTCCATCGCCTGATCCTGTACGCCGAGGATCAGCTTGAGCACCCGCTGGCCGACATCGGCCAGATCCGCCGCCCGCTCCGCCAGCAAGGCATTGCCCAGACTTTTGAACAAGGTTGCCGCCGACTCGGTGGCCGCGCGCCAGGCGAACCCGGCACTTTTGCCTTCGATGATCAGCGCCTCGGCCTGATCCAGCAGACTCGGGTCTTCAAGCAGTTCCTGGTGCGCCTTGAAAATCTCTGCCTGGGCATCCCTGGTGGTGTTGTCACGCAGCTGCTGCAAGGCCAGCACCGCTTGAGCCAAGGCCCGAGACAGGTGCTCTCGCTCAACCTGCGGACCGACGCCGAACTCGCTCACTTCAAGCGTCTGCTCGGCGATCTGCATCACCTGGCCAAACGCCGAACCCGCCGAGGCACAGACTCCGCGCAAAACCTTCAGCGATGACGCTTCAATCGTCTCAACCTGTGCCATCACGGCTACCGTCTCGCCACATCCGGCGGTCAGCAATTCGGCCAGTGCCTTGATCGCCGCTTCAGCGTCCGGGCCGGCCGCGCTGACTTGCAAAACGTCACCGTGAGCCGTCTGCAACGCCATGATTGCCACCAAGGATTTCGCGTTAGCACTCGCCTGCTGTTTATGCAGGTAAATGCTCGCCGAAAAACATTTCGCCGCCTGGGCAAACACCGCTGCCGGACGGGCGTGCAAGCCGTTCGGGTTGGCCAGTGTCACCGGTTTGGAAAACAGTGCTTCGCCCTCTTCCGGCACCGGCTCATCAGTTGTCTGCTCGACGGGATTCAAACTCAGTAGCGGCTGACCACTTTCTACCAAACCCGTTTCCGGCGTCAGCCAAATGAACGGCTCACCGCTGACCACCAGCATCAACGTCAGCAGGCTGCGGGCATTCAACGCAACAAAATCGGCATCGAACTCGATCAGGGCCTGACCCGCTTCAACCCGCTGGCCTTCCTCCACCAACCGGGTGAAGCCCTGGCCGGCCAGGTTCACGGTGTCGAGCCCGATGTGCATCAACACCTGAACACCGTGGTCGTCGGTGATGCTGACCGCGTGCCCACTGGCCTGCACATTGCTGACAACCCCGGCCAGCGGTGCGCACAGGGTTTGCGTGGTCGGATCGATGCACAGACCGTCGCCGATCACACGACTGGAGAACACCGGGTCCGGCACCTGATCCAGCGGCATCAGCACGCCGGACAAAGGAGCCAGCAGTTGCAATTGTTGAGATGTGGCCATGACGTCACCTGCTGTTTTGTTCTTTGAAGTGCCGATGGAGCGCGAGGCTCCGACAGCATCGCTTATTTCCACCAGTACTCGACCTGCAATCCGACTTTCGAACCGTGTCGCGCGGTGCCGAAGGCTCCGGTATCGGACAACGCCGAACCCGCCGCCAGTTCATTGGCCGCCCGTTTGGCCGCCTCGTTCCAGCTCGCATAGGTGTAATACAGACGCACCTCGGGGCGTTCCCAGAATTCGGGGCCCTTGGGCGACCACGTCGGAGCAAAAGTGAATTTGCTCAGCTTGCGCGTACCGCCTGTGGCTTCGACCTGATCGTGACCCAGTTCGGCCACCAGTTTGAACTGCTCGGTGAGCGCATAGGCCGGGCGAACGCCCAGGGAAATCCAGTTCTGGTCCGATCCGCCGGGGCGAATGTCCTTTTGATAAACCGCCTCGACTTGCCCGCCAAATCGCGGCGTCACTTGCCAGTCGAAGAACTCCACCACCCGGTAACTTTTGTTGCTGTCGTCCAGCTTCACGTTACCGGTATAGCCCAATCCGGTGCCGGGACCTTCGCCGTACTGGAAGGCCAGTTTGTTCTTGCCGCCCAGAAAACCTTTCTGCACATGCTGGGTGGTGATCGCCCAACCGCGATGAGCCTCTCGGCTGTCGGGTTTGTCGATGTAGCTCAGGCCGAACTCCAGTTCACCGCCGGGGTTGGTGTTGAAGCCTGCGATGTTGAAATCGTGTCGGTTGATGTAGTCCTTCTGGTACAGGTTGTCCTTGCGCGAGAAGGCGTAGCTGTATTTCAGATCGCCGATCAGCACGTCTTCGATACCACCACCGGTGGCGCTCTGATTCCAATAGTAGAAATCGGAAATGTGAATATCGTTCCGTTTGTAGTAACGCCGCCCGGCCCACAGTGAACCGCCGTTGAGGGCGGGCATGTTCGACCATTGCGCGTACAGCTGCGGCAGGCGCACCGAGCCGTTATCACCGTTGAAGGTCAGGTCCTTGTCGTACTGGTTGTACAACGAAACCATGCCGTCGACGCTGAATACCGAACCGTCATCCAGCGTGTACAAATCCTGCCGCAACTCCAGCTCGCCGTACTGCTCGCATTCGTTGCCCAACCGATATTTGGTCTGCGCGCCCGGCAGCTGGAAACACTGCTGTTTACTGCTGTTGACCGAAGTGCCGACGCCGCTACGCAAGTACCCCCCGAATTCCAGGGCTTGTGCCGACAGTGGCAACGCCAGGCATACACTCGCGGCTGCAAGGCTGCGATTTATTGTTGTTTTCAAGAGCTACCCCATTATTTTTATTGTGTGCAGCGGCAAAATCGGCGCGCAAAACTCCCCCGCGCAGCGTTCTGCGTGTTTTTTAATTCGGTGTTTTTTTTCGGTCGGTCAGTCGGTCATATGCAGCACGAATGACTCATAAGGCCGTAAGAGGACCTGCGAATTTCGCGCCGGACAGTCCGGGTAATTGCTGATGACCAGACGTTGGGCCATCGCTTCGCTGATCACTTCATCCGGCAACATGAATTCGCATGGCGTGCCGTAGAAGTTGTTCAGCACCAGCAACCGTTCGCCACTACCCTCACGCACATACGCCCAGATTTGCGTGTGCTCCGGCAACAATTGCCGATAGACACCATCGGACATCAGCGCCTCAGTGCGACGCAGGGCGATCAACTGACGGTAGTGATGCAACACGGAATCTGGGTCGTCGAGCTGGGTCGCGACGTTGATCTGCGCGGCGTTGGCTGGCACCCCGATCCACGGATCGACAGCGCTGAAACCGGCGTTAGGCTCGGCGTTCCAGTGCATCGGCGTACGGCCGTTGTCCCGGGACTTCTGCATGATCGCCGCCATGTTGTCGGCGTCGCTCGCTCCCGCCTCGCGCTTGAGCCGGAAGATGTTCAGCGTCTCGACATCGCGGTACTGATCGATGTGATCGAAACCCGGATTGGTCATGCCCAGTTCCTCGCCCTGGTACACGAACGGCGTGCCCTGGAGGAAGTGCAGCGCCGTGCCGAGCATCTTCGCCGAGAGCACCCGATACTCGCCGTCATGGCCAAACCGCGAGACCACCCGTGGCTGGTCGTGGTTACACCAGAACAGCGCATTCCAGCCACCGCCGGCCTGCATGCCGATTTGCCAATCGGAAAGGATTCGCTTCAGTTCGAGGAAGTCGAAATCGGCGCGAATCCACTTTTGCAGGTTCGGATAATCGACCTTCAGGTGATGGAAATTGAAGGTCATCGACAGTTCTTTCGACTCCGGCCGCGAGTAGCGAATGCAGTGCTCAAGACTGGTGGACGACATCTCGCCGACGTTGATCAGGTCATGGCCTTCGAAGACTTCGCGATGCATTTGCTGCAAGTATTCGTGGACGTTCGGGCCGTCGGTATAGAAGCGCCGACCGTCGCTGTTGTCCTCGGGAAAATCCGCCGGTTTGGAGATCAGGTTGATCACGTCCAGTCGGAAACCGCCCACGCCTTTGTCACGCCAGAAACGCATCATCTTGAAGACTTCGGCGCGCACCTTGGGGTTGTCCCAGTTCAGGTCGGCCTGAGTGTGATCGAACAGGTGCAGGAAATACTGACCGGTCTGGGCCTCGTACTCCCACGCCGAGCCACCAAACTTGGATTCCCAGTTGTTCGGCTGGTCGCGCCAGATGTAGAAATCCCGGTACGGGTTGTCGAGGCTGCTGCGGGCCTGCTGGAACCAGGTGTGCTCAATGGAAGTGTGGTTGACCACGATATCGAGCATCAGCTTGATCCCGCGCTTGCCGGCCTCGGCGATCAGCAATTCGCAATCGGCCATGGTCCCGTAACTCGGGTCGATGGCGTAGTAATCGCTGATGTCGTAGCCATTGTCGCGCTGGGGCGAGCGCAGGAATGGCGTGATCCACAGGCAATCGACACCCAGCCAGTGCAGGTAGTCGAGTTTGGCTACGACGCCGAGCAAATCCCCGGTAGGGTTGCCAGCGTGGCTGTGAAAGCTTTTCGGGTAGATCTGGTAGATCACCGAACGTTGCCAGTCTTGCATGACTGATTCCTTCAATAAGTTTTGTACAGGCCTTGAGGGCCCCTTTGCGAGCAGGCTCGCTCCCACAGGTGATCGCATTCCAATGTGGGAGCGAGCCTGCTCGCGAATGGGTCTATCAGGCGACCCGATACCCCGGCCGAACAATCTTCATGCTCAACGCGCAGGTCAGAACAAACGGCACAACCATGGCAATGACCATCCCGATCACGAACATCGGAATGAACTGCGGAATGATCGAGATGAAACCGGGCAAGCCGCCGACGCCGATCGCCGAGGCCTGGACCTTGTTCAGCGACAGGAAGATGCAGCCCAGGGCCGAGCCGATCAGGGCCGCGTAGAACGGGAATTTGTAGCGCAGGTTGACCCCGAACATGGCCGGCTCGGTGATGCCGAAGTAAGCAGAAATCGCCGAGGTCGAGGCCATGCTTTTATCCCGCACATTACGAGTCATGTAGAACACCGCCAATGCCGCGCTGCCCTGTGCAAGGTTGGACATGACGATCATCGGCCAGATGAAGGTGCCGCCTTGGGTGGAGATCAGCTGCAAGTCGACCGCGAGGAACATGTGGTGCATGCCGGTGATCACCAGCGGCGCGTAGAGCAAACCGAAAATCGCACCGCCGACCATCGGCGCGAGGTCGAACAGCATGACCACGCCTTCGGTGATGAGAATCCCCAGATGCCGGGTCACCGGGCCGATCACCGCCAGCGCCAACACGCCGGTGACGACGATGGTGGTGATCGGCACCACCAGCAATTGCACCGCGTTCGGCACCCGCGCCCGCAGCCATCTCTCGATGACGCTCATCACGTAGGCCGCCATCAGGATCGGCAGGATCTGCCCCTGATAACCGACCTTCTCGATCTTGAACCAGCCGAAAATATCGAAGTACGGCAGGCTCTGACCATCGAGGCCAGCCACTGCCTTGCCGTAGTTCCAGGCATTGAGCAAATCCGGGTGTACCAGCATCAGGCCGAGCACGATGCCGAGGATTTCGCTGCCGCCAAACCGTTTCGCCGCCGACCAGCCCACCAGCGCCGGGAGGAATACAAACGAGGTGTTGGCCATCAGGTTGATCAGGCTCCAGAGCCCGTCAAGCTTCGGATAGGCGTCCAGCAGGGTCTTGCCCTCGATGAACATGCCCTTGGCGCCGATCAGGTTGTTGATGCCCATCAGCAGGCCGGCAATGATCAGCGCCGGAAGGATTGGCATGAAGACGTCGGAAAACACCCGCACCAGACGCTGCATGGCGTTGATCTTGTCGGCGCTTTTTTGTTTAACGTCGGCGATAGTTGAAGCCGCGAGACCGGTTTGACGGCGCAATTCGGCGTAAACCTTTTCAACCTCGCCGGGGCCAATGACCACCTGAAACAGGCCGCCGGTGAAGAACGAGCCTTTGACCAGATCGATCTGGTTCAAGTTGCCGCTGTTGACCAGGCTCGGGTCCTTGAGGGCCAGGCGCAGCCGTGTGACGCAATGCGCAGCCTGCTCGAGGTTGTCGCTGCCACCGAGGCTTTGCAGCAGCTCGCTGGCGATGTTCGGATAGTCGTGGCTCATGCTTGATCTTCCGCTGTAGTTTTTTGTTATTGGCAGCACGCCGAAGCGAAAATTACTCGTCTGTACGAGTTAAAGCAACAACTCGTACAGACGAGTTTGATTTTGTTTACTCTGAACCCGACCGGCGGCGACATTTCCTACCTTTGAAGTCGATGAAACCCAAAGCCGCATGGACAAACCCCTACCCTGCCCTTAAGGTTCGAAACCTTGAGTACAGCGCAGTACAGAGCCATCCCCATGAGTAAATACAACCAGATCTACAGCGATCTGCTTGCCAGCATCACGACCGAACGTCTGGAACGCGGCGCCCGATTGCCTTCCGAAACCGAACTGATGGACAGCTACCAGGCCAGTCGCGGCACCGTGCGCAAGGCCATCGAACAATTGCAGGAGCGCGGTTTCGCTCAGAAAGTCCATGGCAAAGGCACGTTCGTGCTGTCGACAAACCCGATCGAATTCCAGCTCGGCGGCATCGTCAGCTTTCAGGAAACTTATCCACGCCTGGGCAACGACGTCAGCACCGAGGTCGTCGAATTCGATCAGATCCCCCTCGAAGGTGCGCTGCTGGAACACATCCAGGCCGATGCCGGCAGCCTGATCACGCGAATCAAACGGGTGCGGCGGATTGATGGCAAACGGGTGATCCTGGACATCAACCATTTCGTCAGCGGCGTGATCCCCGGCCTGTCCCGCGACATTGCCGAGCACTCAATCTACGCCTTCATCGAGCAGACGCTGCAACTGCAAATCGCCTATGCCCAGCGCACCATTGAAGCCGTGCCCCGGAGCAAGGACGACCAGCAACACCTGGACCTCGATGGCCAAAGCCATGTGATCGTGGTCAGCAACCAGACGTTTTTGCAGGACGGTCGGCAGTTCGAGTACACCGAATCACGGCATACCCTGGACAAGTTCTACTTTTCGGACGTGGCCCGGCGCTGACAATACACAACCTCGAACGCGGTTCTGCGGTACATATGTAGTGCACTCCCCTTGAGCGAATGAGCCATTCTCAACGGCCATTTCTCAAGGATCGAGAGCACATAACCCGATTGAAACCCGTCCACTGCCCAATGCGGCTGACAAGGCCGCCCTCAAGGCCATCGCCGTCAAAGTCGTCACGGCTTGCCCGAGTCTGCAGGACACCGCTCATGAGGTCGCCAGTCAGCTACTCGTCAAATTCGGTGTCGTCGGCCACGACCCCGACAAGGTCTACTTCCACCGTTTCAAGTTCTCCAGCAGCAGTTCGACAGCATTCACTGGCTGGGATCACTGTTGCACAAGACCCATTGAATCCATGACCTTGACGCAACTGGTGATCCACCGGTTCCGCGTTGGTGATCAGGACAACGCCGATATGCTGGACGTCGATTCAGGCTTCTACTCGGCAGGGCCGGAGGCCGACGAGTTCAATCACACCAATGAAATCCGCCTGCATGGCGATGAGGTTCTGAAAGAATTCTGGAACATCAATTTCAGCGACGTTTACCGCAATAAGTTACAAGCGTTCTGGAACGACTTCTCCCACGACTTCCGCACCCTGGCCAAGTGCAACTTCCTCAGCAAGGCCGTTGAAGCACGGGATAGCGGCGTATTGACTGACGATGACTTTCAAACGGTGGCCAGCGCGGTCATCGGCCCGCTGAGTTGGCCGGTCAGTCTGCAAATGCTGCAATCCGAGAACCCGGCCGGCCACGGGCTGAACGTTGGCGCGCTGGATATCGACGGTCATGTGGCGACCAATATCCTGCGCATCATCGATCTGAAAGGCCGGCAAATCCTTTATACGCCGGGTGAAACCGAATCGTTTCATGTGCTGCAAACCCCTACCGACGTGCATTGGTGGTTCTTGCAACAGATGAACGAAAAAGCCCCTCGCCAACTGTTTCTCAGCCATTTCCCACTGGCCGACCGTCATGACATCAACGAAAACATCACAGATCTGATGAATCGGCTCGTCAGCACCTGGGGCCATTCCGATCACCACATGATCAATCAGAAAGACCAGCACGTGACGAACGATGCCTTTAGCTGGGTGCGAGACACGACCCAGGCGGCGATGTCCGCCGAGGCGGATCTGTCATTGACGTCCAATGGCGATCTGCGGAAAAAATTGTGGATCGGCTACCTGAGCGCCGGTTTGAAGGTGTTTGGTCCGATGGCTGCCGTTGGCTGGCCAGTCGCGCTGCCGGTGATTGGCGCCAGCCTCGCCAGCATGGGACTGAACATCGACCAGGCCGTCAACGGCAAGACGACTACCGAGCGCAAGGCAGGCGTTATCGGCGCGATCCTCAGTGGCATTGATGCCTTGTTCAACCTGCCGTTTTTGAAAGGCACGGGGTCACTGGCGGAGGTCGCCGAGACCAGCGAAGCAGCAGGAGAAGTGGAAGCCACGGCGGGCGAACTGGAACCCGAAGAATCGAACTGGATAGTGCCCGCGCTGGAACAAGTGTCCCCGACAGCGTCTGAAACGGTGCAAATAGCCGAGATCGCGCAAACGTTTCAATCCAACGAGCTGTTGGACGGCTACACGCCCGTCGCTGAACCTGGAAAGTTTGAGGGTATCTACCGGCTGGACTCTGATCCTCCCTACGCCATTCTGATGAACGACAGCGCCTATTACGTGCGTTACTTCGACGCCTCACAAGGCGACGGTTTTTGGGCGATCGTCGATCCGGAGAGGCCGAACCAGTTCATTCACTCACTGCCGGTACGCTTGAATGCCGAAGGTAACTGGGAGCGCATGACACGGCTGGGACTCAAGGGTGGAGGCCAGTGCATGGGCAAGGAATGCACGGTGGAGCTGGAACTGGACGTTCGCGAACCCACACAAGGCGAACCCGAGCAGCCTGCGCCTGAAGCCGGCACGTCGCCTACCCCGCCGGTCACCGATCCTCAGCCCTCGTCATCGACCCGCATTGGTTTGGTGAAAACACCCTATGACGTCGCATTGGCGCATCGATCGGCACTGAGAAAATGGGCCTTGCAACTACGGGAAACACACATTCGCGTGCAGATCGGGCCCGATGGCGCCTTGATCGCTCCGGATCGGTATGCCCTGCACTTCGCCGACAAAGCCAGAGCGCTGTTGACCTCCGCCCTGCGTTTTTACAGAAACCTGCCGTGGGCCAACCTACCGCCGCGCCCGGAGATACCCGTCGTCAATGCGTCAACCACCATCACGGACCTCCTTACCCAGGTCTTCCAGAACTCACCCGGGCTGGTCATCAGTGAAACCCTGGGGCGCATTACCAGCATGCGATTCATGATCGAGAACCTGGCTGATATGGCGAAACAAGGCGTCAAGACCTTGTATGTGCGACGCCTGCTCAATGATTTTGTCCAAGCTGACCTGAACGCTTACTTCAAGAGCGGCGTCATGTCCGAAGATCTGGAACACTATTTGACCCGCCTCGGTACCGACCCCTCAGGGCAGTTCAATGAACTGGCGCTGGTAAAAGTCGCAAGGCAAAACGGAATTCGTGTTCAGGCCACCGACTGCGCGGCGACTTACAGGAAGACAGTCTCGTTCACACGGGTTGAAGAGCAGATGAGTACAAACCATCTGACAACCGACATCATGGATATGGATAAAGCCGTTAATAACGTCGACAAGTGGGTCGTGTTGACCGGTGTCGAAAACACCAACACGTTCAGAGAACTGGCAGGCATCAGCGAACTGGAAGGCGGCATCGGATTGCGGATAGAAGAAGTCAATCCGGGACAAGGCGAGCGTATTTCGGTAGACCCCGGCATCGCCATCGAAAGGGGGCCCTTCGCTCAGGATGGGACGGCACACGGAAAAGTCGAAACCTTTTACGCCGATCTGCTCCTGCAGATGGAGGCAGCGCCGGTCAGCCGCAACGATCAGCAGTTAAGAAGACTGCTGAACCGTCCGGGCATGTATTGCTTTGAGCAGTCAGAGGGCAACTACACGTTGTTTCACCGCAGTCAGACCGAACAGCTTGTGCGGACTCCGGTGCAGGTTTTGGTCGACGGGCGCTATTACGTTGATCGTCCGTCATGGGGTCAGGTCAGCGGCGTTCCCTTTGACAGTCTGAAGCAACTGTCCGGGAGGATGAATCAAATGGGCCTGAGCCTGCAAAGTCGCATCCCGGCTTGACCTGCAATTCCCCCGAGACCGCGGGTGGGGCTCAGGCGCCCCGCCCGCACCGGAAGTCGCACCCGCCTCGGGACGTTTTCCCATGCCCCCCACCTATTGATACGACAACCGATCAACCCGATGCCTGACAGACCTGCCGTGCGCCTCCTGAAATGATCGCAATTCTTCCCACACCACGATCAAGGAAAGACTGTGGACACCTCAGAAAGCACCGCATTACCCAACGCCGCCGACAGACTGGCGCTCAAGGGCCTGGTACCCGCGTTGATCCAGGCCTGCCCCGACATGTACGAAATGGCAGGCGAGTTCGCCAAGGATATTCTGCTCAAACATGGCGTAACCCACCTCGAACCCGAACAGGTTTACTGGCACCGTTTCAAATACTCCAACAGCAGTTGGAAAGCCTTCACGGGCTGGGAACACCATGGCGCAAAACCCACTGAGTCCATGACCTTGCCGCAACTGGTGATCCAGCGTTTCCGCGTCGGCGATCAGGACGACGCCGATATGCTGGACGTCGATGGAGGCTTCTACACGGCCGGGCCGGAGACTGAAGGTTTTGACGAAACCAATGAAGTGCGGATGCATGGCAACGAGGTGCTGAAGGATTTCTGGGCGATTAACTTTGCTGATCTCTTCGATCAAAAGGTCGCTTCGTTCTGGACCAAGCACAGCAAGACATTCCGCACCCTGGCCAAATGCACCTTTCTCGCCAAAGCCATGGAGGACCGCGAGGGCGGCCGGTTGTCGGATGATAATTTCCGAACCGTGATCAAAGCCGTGGCCAGCAATGTGAGCTGGCCGGTGACGCTGCAGATGCTGGAAGAGGACGCGCCGCCGGTCGATGGGCTACGAATCAGTTTGCTGAAGATTGGCGACTTCGTGGCGACAGATATCCTGTGCATCCACGATGGTCATGGCAGAGAGATTCTCTACGTACCCGGTGAAACCTGGGGGCTGCACGCCTTCCAGTCTTACCGCGATCTGCATTGGTGGGTATTGTCGCAAACCAGGAAACCCGCTGACCGCAAGCGCTTCCTGGCGCACTTCCAGGTCGCCGACCACGACATCATGGAAGACACCTCCTGGCGCGCCGTGGCAAAAAGAAAATGGCTCTGGCTACTCGGGCCAGTGGTGGGTTTGGCTTCGACGCTATGGCGCGCACCGCATATCGAAAATGTCGGGCTCAACCACGTTCTGGACCTACTGGTCAGCACCTGGGACAGCGCCGATCACACCCTGATCGAACACACCAGCGAAGCGTTCAACGAGGATGCTTTCACGTTCCTCGCAAGCGCCACCCATGTGCGCATGCTCAGCGACGCCACCTTCATGATGCACACCAATGGCGATCTGCGGAAAAAGTTGTGGGTCGGCTATCTCAATGCCTTCGGCCGCATGTTTGGCCCCATGGCAGCCGTCGGCTGGCCGGTGGCACTGGCGGTCGTCGGTGCCGGCATCGCCAACGTCGGCTTGCAGATTGATCAGGCGGTTAACGGCAAGACCCGTGGCGCACGCAAGGCCGCGGTGACGGGCGCGATTTTCGCGACGATCGATACCTTGTTCAACGCAACCTTTATCAAGGGCAGTGGCCGTCTGCCGGAAATTGCCGAAGCCAATACTTTCTTCGCACCGGAAGAAAAACTCGCCGAAGCGGCGATTGCCCGCACGCCGCTGCCCGCCTTGGAAGATATCGCGCCGACACGCATCCTGCCCGCGGAGCCGGAGGACTTTCTCGCGTCGTTCAAGACCGAGATGACTGAGGCCTCCCGCATCGAGGCCGGCGACCCCAAGTTCAAGGAAATTATCCAGACCCCGTCAGGCAGACAATACATCTACATGCGCCGCGCGGGGAGCGGCGGCTATTACCAGGTTCGCTATGTCGAGCAACTGCGTGGCTGGGTGATTATCGATCCAAATAATCCCTTTTCGTTTTACCGCAATGTTCCGGTGCGTTTGAACGAATACCTGGAATGGCAGCCCGCCACCCGCGCTGGCCTCAAGGGCGGGATGAAAATATTTGGAAAATTCCCCTGGGGTCACACGGCCGATCCCCTGCCAGAGGTGGGAGCACAGCCGCTGGCGTACGACGTGCCGCCAGCGTCGAGACCGGCGCTGCAACCGGTGGCCGAAGCTGACGTCAATGATTTTCCGCTGGACCCGCAGGACAGCAGCGACCGTTTCTATCAAGACTTCAAGACAGCACGCCGCACTCTCTACGACGACGCCATCACCTTCTATGTCGCCCCTGAATTACCGCCGCGTCCGCTCGTACCGGTCTTCAAACCGACGACGCCGTTTGCTGAAATGACCAAGCGCCTGTTCAGCGAGAACCCTGGTCTGGTGATAGGGCAAGGCAGTTCCGGCACCAGCGCCAGGCAGGTGCTGATCGACAACCTCAAGGCTCTGAACAAGCAAAAGATCAGAACCCTGTACATGGATCATCTGTTCACGGACTTCCATCAAGCGGATCTGGATGTTTTCCACAAGACCGGCAAGATGCCGCCCGCACTCGAACGTTACCTGAAGGCCCTGGACATCCGGTTCAATACTGACCCGGCCGGACCTTATTCCTACACCGAGCTGGTGAAAACCGCGCAGAAAAACCACATTCGCGTGCAAGCCATCGACAGCATGGCCAGCCGTCGCTTTCCGCAGATGGAAGCGACCACTCAGGCCAGCAATCGAAAAATGATGAATTACTATTCGAACACGATCCTGCGGACCGATCAGACCATCCGGGGCGCTCATCGCTGGGTGGCGCTGGTGGATGAAGAGCGCGCCAGCACTATCGAGAAAGTCGCCGGACTGAGTGAATTAGAAGGTGCCGTGGCGCTGCGCGTCGACGAAAGCGCGTTCGGCCAGGCTCAGGGACTGACCACTGATCCAGGGAAAAAGGTCAAGGACATCCTGGGACGACCCTTCGATGAACTGAAGAGCGACCTGCGCCTGCAATTGAGCGCCCCGCCTGTGACCATGACGGCCCGCACCCTGGAGGAGGCGTTGCCCAAGCCCGGCATGTTCATGCTGCAGGAGCCGTCCAGTCTTGTTCACCGCAGTGGCGATGGCAGCCTGATTCATACGCCGATCCAGCAGGATGGGGCAGGTTTTTCCATCATCCGCCCGAGATGGGCAGCGGTCAGCGGCCGTCACTTCGACAGTGTGCATGAGCTGGCCGCAGCCCTTGAAGATGAAGGGCTGACACAGAGGCAGGTGCGCATTGACCCATCGGCCGCCCCCGGCACGCTGCCGGATATCGAACCGCCCGCATCCGCCCCCGGTACTCGAGCACCGGAAATCCCCGACCTGGCGATGACGGACCCGCCTCGAATCACCTCGCCCTATGAGATCCCGATGGAGACGCGAGCCGACCTGAAAAGCGCTGCAAGGGGCAATGAGGGCCGTCTGTTGGAGGATACTGCCGTTACGCGCAGCGAGAAGAACTCGTCCTATGACACGTTCAAGGCGATACGCAAACAATTGTATGAGGCTGCGGCGCGCTTTTATTCCCAACGGCGCCTTGCGGCGCGTCCACCGATTGCGCCCATGGATCCAGCATTGCCGGCGCACGCGGTCATCGAGCGATTGTTTGAGCAATTCCGCGGGCTGGTCATCGGCGAAAGCCATGCCAATATCGGCAGCAAGCAATGGCTCATCGACAATATGCAAGCATTGGCCAACAAGGGCGTGAAGACCCTCTACTCCGAACACCTGCTTACGGATTTCCATCAGGTCGCACTGGACAATTTCGCCAGGACGTCTGTGATGCCCCGAGATCTTGAGCTGTACCTGCGCCAACTCGACGACGGGCACATGACCGATCCGCTGCAACGCTACACTTTTCTCAACCTGGTCAAGGAGGCAAACCGCAACGGCATACGGGTTCAGGCCATCGACTGTATGGCCAGTTACCGAACTGAAGGGATGAGAATCGCCGACCCGACGGCACGTCAGAAAATGATGAATTTCTATGCCCACACCGTGATCGAGGCCGACCAGACAGCACGCGGGCCGCATAACTGGGTGGCACTGATGGGGAACTCCCACTCGAACACGTACGAAGGTGTTGCCGGTGTCAGTGAACTCGAAGGCGTCGTTGGCCTGCGCGCCGAAGATGTTGCCGAAGGTCAATCCAAGGGCATCGAACCTGATCCGGGCAAAAGTCTTTCCGATCAAATGGGCAAAAATGAGGCTCTGGTCAAAGGCGATCTGCGCCTGCAAGTTGAAACGCCGTGGTACACACGATCGACCTCAGAGATTGAACGGATACTCTCCCGACCGGGTATGTACACGTTGAAAAAGGAACTGCGCGGCACTGATCTGGTTCATCGCGGGCGCGATAATGCGATCGTACAGACCGAGATCCACTTCGAATCCGGCCGCGTTTACATTGAGCGTCCGGCCTGGCCGACCGTTCATGAGAAACGCTTCGACAGCGTCGAAGCGCTGCTCAAGGCACTGGATCAGCGAGGCATGAAACTGGCCGGTTGGTCCAAACCCCTGTAACCACTCCCTATAATTAAAAAAAAGAAAAGCCGCGTGAAACATCGTTTCACGCGGCTTTTTGTCGAACCTGCATTCAAGCCATTAAGGCTTGCGCGGGATCACTCCCACTCAATCGTCGCTGGCGGCTTGCTCGACACGTCGTAGGTGACGCGGGAGATACCTTCGATTTCATTGATGATGCGGCCGGAAACGGTTTCCAGCAGTTCGTAAGGCAGGTGAGCCCAACGCGCGGTCATGAAGTCGATGGTTTCCACGGCACGCAGGGCAACCACCCAGGCGTAACGACGGCCATCGCCGACAACGCCAACCGATTTCACCGGCTGGAACACCACGAAGGCCTGGCTGACCTTGTGATACCAGTCGGCCTTGCGCAGTTCTTCGATGAAGATGTGGTCGGCGCGACGCAGCAGATCGGCGTATTCCTTTTTCACTTCACCGAGAATCCGCACGCCCAGGCCAGGGCCCGGGAACGGGTGACGGTAGACCATGTCGTACGGCAGGCCCAGTTCCAGGCCCAGACGACGAACTTCGTCCTTGAACAGCTCGCGCAGGGGTTCAACCAGCTTGAGGTTCATTTCTTCCGGCAGGCCACCCACGTTGTGGTGCGACTTGATCACGTGAGCCTTGCCGCTTTTGGCGCCAGCCGACTCGATCACGTCCGGGTAGATGGTGCCTTGGGCGAGGTACTTGATGTTGTCCAGTTTGTTGGACTGGGCATCGAAGACGTCGATGAAGGTACGGCCGATGATCTTGCGCTTCTTCTCTGGGTCGCTTTCGCCTGCCAGATTGTCGAGGAACTGATCTTCAGCGTTGGCGCGGATCACCTTGACGCCCATGTTCTCGGCGAACATGGCCATCACTTGCTCGCCTTCGTGCAGTCGCAGCAGGCCGTTGTCGACGAAGACGCAGGTCAACTGGTCGCCGATGGCTTTGTGCAGCAGTGCCGCAACCACCGAGGAGTCCACACCGCCGGACAGGCCGAGCAGTACGTTGTCGGTGCCGACCTGAGCGCGGACTTGAGCGATGGCGTCTTCAGCAATCTTCGAAGGCGTCCACAGGGCTTCGCAGCCGCAGATGTCGAGGATGAAACGCGAGAGGATGCGACCGCCCTGCTTGGTGTGGGTCACTTCCGGGTGGAACTGCACGCCGTAGTAGCCGCGAGCGTCGTCGAACATGCCGGCGATCGGGCAGCTCGGGGTGCTGGCCAGGATGTGGAATTCCTGAGGCATCTTGGTGACCTTGTCACCGTGGCTCATCCATACGTCGAGGCCGAACAGGCCATCGGCGTCGATGTGGTCTTCGATGCCGTCGAGCAGGCGGCTCTTGCCGACCACATCGACACGGGCGTAACCGAACTCACGCAGCTCGGAACCTTCAACCTTGCCACCCAGCTGTTCAGCCATGGTCTGCATGCCGTAGCAGATACCGAAGACCGGTACGCCCAGGTCAAACACCGCTTGCGGGCAGCGAGGGCTGTTGGCTTCGTGCACGGACTCGGGGCCGCCGGCGAGAATGACGCCTTTTGGAGCGAATTCGCGAATCGCGTCTTCATCCATATCGAACGGATGCAGTTCGCAGTACACGCCGATTTCACGCACGCGGCGAGCAATCAGCTGGGTGTACTGGGAACCGAAGTCGAGGATCAGGATGCGGTGAGCGTGAATGTCGAGGGCCATGATTCAGTCTCGTCTTAGTAATTCAGAAACAGTCGTGATTCAGAAACAACTCGGGGCTGAATAAAACAGCCCCGGTTACTTAACTTTTTGCTAGAAGGCTCAACCTACGCGGTAGTTTGGCGCTTCTTTGGTGATTTGCACGTCGTGAACGTGGGATTCGGCCATGCCAGCGCCGGTGATCCGCACGAACTCAGGCTTGGTGCGCATTTCTTCGATGTCGGCACTGCCGGTGTAGCCCATCGAGGAACGCAGGCCGCCCATCAGTTGGTGGATGATGGCGCTCAGGGTGCCCTTGTAAGGAACACGCCCTTCGATACCTTCCGGAACCAGTTTCTCGGCGCCTGCCGAGGAGTCCTGGAAGTAACGGTCGGAGGAACCTTGAGCCTGGGACATGGCGCCCAGCGAACCCATGCCACGGTAAGCCTTGTACGAACGACCCTGGAACAGTTCGATCTCGCCTGGTGCTTCTTCAGTACCGGCGAACATCGAGCCCATCATCACGCAGGAAGCACCGGCAACGATGGCCTTGGACAGGTCACCGGAGAAACGGATGCCGCCGTCGGCGATCAACGGAACGCCTGTGCCTTCAAGGGCAGCGGCGACGTTGGCGATGGCACTGATTTGCGGGACACCGACACCGGCAACGATACGGGTGGTGCAGATCGAGCCTGGGCCGATACCGACCTTGACGGCGTCGGCGCCTGCTTCGGCCAGAGCCTTGGCGGCAGCGCCGGTGGCGATGTTGCCGCCAATGACCTGCACTTCAGGGAAGTTCTGCTTGACCCAGCGAACGCGGTCGATCACACCTTTGGAGTGGCCGTGAGCGGTGTCGACCACCACCACGTCAACGCCGGCATTGACCAGGGCGGCTACGCGATCACCGGTGTCTTTACCGGTACCGACTGCAGCGCCAACACGCAGACGACCTTGATCGTCCTTGCTGGCCAATGGGTAAGCCTTGGCTTTTTCGATGTCGTTGACGGTCATCATGCCTTTGAGGGCAAATTTGTCGTCGACGATCAGCACGCGTTCAATACGGTTTTTGTGCAACAACTCGCGGACGTCGTTCTTGTCGGCGCCTTCCTTGACCGTGACCAGACGCTCTTTAGGCGTCATCACTTCACGGACCGAGGCGTCCATACGGTTCTCGAAACGCACGTCACGGGAAGTGACGATGCCGACCAGGTCGCCGTCGTGCAGTACCGGAACGCCGGAGATATTGTGCATGCGGGTCAGTTCGAACAGCTCACGAACCGTGGCGTCAGCCTCGATGGTGATCGGGTCCTTGACCACGCCGGCCTCGTAACGCTTGACCTTACGCACTTCGGCAGCTTGCTGCTCGATGGTCATGTTCTTGTGGATGATGCCGATGCCACCTTCCTGAGCCATGGCGATTGCCAGACGGGCTTCAGTGACGGTGTCCATGGCGGCAGAAACCAGAGGAATATTCAGCTCGATGCCACGGGTTAGGCGGGTCTTGAGACTGACTTCGTTAGGAAGCACCTCGGAATAACCAGGCACTAGGAGAATGTCGTCGAATGTCAGAGCTTCTTGGCTGATACGCAGCATCGCGGGGGCTCCCGAGCGGGAAAATGGAAGCGCGCCATTATAGTCAGACACCCCCTCGGGTTCAATGTAAAACTCTGTCTATTATCGATGCGGTCGATCGACGGGGATTTTGCGCACAAATCCCGTAGGAGCGAGGCTTGCCCGCGAAGGCGTCATCACTGACGCTAAAAGCTTCGCGGGCAAGCCTCGCTCCTACATTTACAGTTCGACTTTCACCCAGCTAACGGGTTGATCGAGCCAATCGGCAAATTCGTCGATAAAGCTCTGCTTGAATCCGGCCTCGGCCCAGTTGTTGAAGATAAAACCCAGGTTGGAAAAGCCGCATTCCTGCAGGAAAAGAAAGCCGTTGATGTCATCTTCATGTCCGCATTCCGGACAAGTGAAGTTATCGGTACGCCCCGGCATCCATTCTTCCAGGCTTTCGAACAGCGCTTCGCCGACTTCCTTGCGGCACTCGGCGCAGCCCGCCTCCTCAAGGAAACCCTTGGCCGGCGTATAGATGCAGCGCTTGGTGATGATTTCCAGGCCATTGATCGGTTCGCCGAACGGCAGCGCTTCAGGATGCAGCACGACAGCGCGGGCACCATCGCCGATGGCATGAGCCATGCGGTTGCCGGTGCGGCCGCAGGTGGTCAGTTCTTCCTTGATGATGTTCTTGCGCACCAGCCAACGCACGACCGCCCGAGCCCGGGGTTCGTGTACCGGCAGTGTGGAGATTTTCGGGACGATGATGCTTTGCGAATTCATGGTGCGGCCTGCTGCGAACACTTTAAAGAAGCCCGGCAGCTTAAGCACCCGGCTTCAGAGGTCAAGTACTCAAATATCGTCCGATCAAGGCAATCCCACTGGCCAGCACCAACCAGGTCACCAGCCGCACAAACTCCTCGCGGGACAATCTCATGGTCAATCGCCGGCCTATCCACAGCCCCAATGCCATGGCCGGCAACAAACACAGCGCCAATACCAACAAGGGTAGCTCGGCATACACACCCGCGACAGCAAACAGGCTCAAGCGCACCACGGTGCTGCAACTGATCAGCGCACTCTGGGTGGCCCGGGCGGTATCCTTGGGCAGTCGACTGTTCAAATAGATCGCATATAAAAAGCCGCCACTACCAAACAACGCCCCGAACATCCCGCCTACCGTGCCCATCGGCACTGCCCAAGCGGCGGCTAATTGCGTCGGCCGGGCGTTGACCCACAGGCTGTAAACCGCATAGAGGCTGATGAACAAGCCCATCAACAGCAACAATAGATCGGATTTGAGGTTCAGCAGAAAGATCACCCCCAGCGTGCAGCCCAGCGCCATGCATGGCAGCAGCCGCAGCAACTCGGGCTTCGCCACATCCCGCCGCGACGGCAGCAGATTGCCGAACGCCGCGACGAAATCCAGCAGCACCAGCAGCGGTACGATTTTCGACAGCGGCATGAACAGGATCAGAATCGGCCCCGCCACCAACGCGGTGCCGAAACCGGCGATACCGAACACGATGTAGGCCAAGGCGATGCCCAACCCGATCACCAGCCAATCCGTCGCGCCGAATGGCCATTGGTGCAACAACTCAAGCACGTTCATCTAAACATCTTCCTTGAATACCTGTGATCACTGTAGGAGCTGCCGAAGGCTGCGATCTTTTGATCTTAAAAATCAATATCAAAAGATCGCAGCCTTCGGCAGCTCCTACAGGGGATCGTGCATTGCGTAGGAGATTGCCTTTATCATGCGCCCCATGATTAAAGATCCCTTTGCAAGACTCGGCCTGGACCGTGAAGTCCTGACTGTCAGCCAGCTCAACGGCCGCGCGCGGGTGTTGCTTGAAGACGTGTTCAGCAACATCTGGGTTGAAGGCGAAATCTCAAACCTCGCCCGCCCGGCGTCCGGCCATGTGTATTTCACCCTCAAGGACAGCGGTGCCCAGGTGCGTTGCGCACTGTTCCGGCAGAACGCGGCGCGGGTTCGTCAGGCATTGAAGGATGGCCTGGCGGTCAAGGTCCGCGGCAAGGTTTCGCTGTTCGAGGGCCGCGGCGACTATCAGCTGATCCTCGATACCGTGGAGCCTGCAGGTGACGGTGCGCTGCGTCTGGCCTTCGATGCGTTGAAGGAAAAACTCAGCGCCGAAGGCCTGTTCAGTGCCGAGCGCAAAGTACCGCTGCCGGCGCATCCGCAACGCATCGGCATCATCAGCTCGCCGACTGGCGCGGTGATCCGCGACATCATCAGCGTATTCCGCCGCCGCGCGCCGCAAGTGCAGCTGACGCTGATCCCCACTGCCGTGCAGGGCCGCGAAGCCACCGCGCAGATTGTCCGCGCACTGAAACTGGCGGACGCCCGCGGTTTCGACGCGCTGATCCTGGCCCGTGGCGGCGGTTCGCTGGAAGACCTATGGTGCTTCAACGAAGAAGCCGTGGCCCGCGCCGTGGATGCTTGCGTGACGCCAATTGTCAGCGCCGTCGGCCATGAAACCGACGTATCGATCAGCGACTTCGTGGCCGACGTCCGCGCCCCGACGCCTTCCGCCGCCGCCGAACTGCTCGCACCGGATTCCAGCGACCTGGTTCGTCGGGTCGAAAGCCTGCATCGACGGCTGGTGATGCGCATCCGCGACCGTTTGATGCGTGATCGACTGCGCCTGGAAGGCATGTCTCGTCGCCTTCGTCATCCCGGCGAACGTCTGCGCCAGCAAGCGCAACGCCTTGATGACCTGGACATGCGCATGCGCCGCGCGTTCGAACGCAGCCTCAATACCCGCCGCGAACGCTTGATCCGTCTGGAAACCCGCCTCGCCGGGCAACATCCGGGACGGCAACTGGCAATGCTTCGTCAGCGCCTTGACAGCTTCGCCGAGCGCCTGCCGCGTGCCATGCGCGAAGGGCTCAAGTCCCGTCGCCTGCAACTGCAAAGTCAGGTGCAGACGCTGCAGGTGGTCAGCCCTCTTGCGACCCTCGCCCGTGGCTACAGCATTCTGTTGGATGAACGCGGCAACGCGATTCGCAGCGCCGAGCAAACCCATACGGGTCAGCGCCTGAAAGCCAAACTCGGCAACGGCGAGCTACACGTTCGGGTTGAAGACAATCACCTGACGCCCGTCACCCTTTCTTTACTGGATTGATCCATGCCGCGTTTTTTAGCTCCGCTGCTGTTGCTGTGCCTGACCTTCAACGCCCACGCCGACAGTTACATCACCCGCCTGCTGGACAAACCGGTGCCGGGCGGCGTGGCGGTGGTCGATCTCGGCACATCCGCCCAAGCACCGAAGGCCAGCTATCAAGGCAAACCGGTGTTGGTGGTCAAGGAACAGAACAATTGGCTGGCGATTGTCGGCGTGCCGTTGACGGTTAAACCGGGCACACAGCAAGTCAGTAGCGGCGGTCGTAATCTGAGTTTCACGGTCGGCAGCAAGAAATACCCGGAACAGCACATCACCCTGAAGAATACGCAACAGGTCAATCCGAACCCGGAGAATCTCAAGCGCATCGAAGGCGAACTGGCCGAACAGATCCAGGCTTATCGCAGCTTCAGCCCGATTACCCCGAGCAACCTGCTGCTGGACAAACCGGTCAACGGCCCGCTGTCGAGCAAGTTCGGTGTGCGCCGGTTCTTCAATGGTGAAGAGCGTAATCCTCACGCCGGCCTGGACTTCGCCGTGCCTGCCGGTACGCCGATCAAGACCCCGGCTGCCGGCAAGGTGATCCTGATCGGTAACTACTTTTTCAACGGCAACACGGTGTTCGTCGATCACGGGCAGGGCTTTATCAGCATGTTCTGCCACCTGTCGAAAATCGACGTGAAGGTGGGCCAGCCATTGGCCCATGGTGGAGTGGTAGGAAAAGTCGGTTCCACCGGGCGCGCGACCGGGCCGCATATGCACTGGAACGTCAGCCTGAATGATGCGCGGGTTGATCCAGCGATTTTCATTGGGGCGTTTCAACCATAAATTGTCGTTGTGGCGTCCGGCCTCTTCGCGAGCAGGCTCGCTCCCACATTTGATCTTTGTCGCACCGAAGATCCACTGTGGGAGCGAGCCTGCTCGCGAAGAGGCCATCACTGCCGCCGCTTATTCAGCCTCAAGGTCTTCAATCCCATGGACTTCCCTGTGTGCCAGACACTCTTTGACCCAGGTTTGAGTGTCCTCCGAGAAGCCGGTCAATTCCTCAGACGTGATCAACTCTCGGGCACACAGCCCGAGCAAGTGAGAGCGGGCCTCATGTCGTGAGAACCTGAAAACACCAAACGCCCAATACAGCTCTTTTTGCCCGGCCTGCAGCAGTTCCTCGCTGGCTTCTATCCGCTCATAGGGCACCAGACTTTTATCCAGCACCGTACGCTCGACCTCCTCCATGATGCGGATACACATGCGCTCATGGGCCAACGGACGCAACGCGCTATAAAGCTTCCAATCTGACTCGTTCATCGCCGACTCCTGCCTGCCAGTAGTCCTGTTGAGTCTTTAAGAATAGCCGCCCTGACCGAGCCGCAGCCGCCAACTTTCAATTGCGCATCGTTCAAACCTCGCGCAAACATAAAAACAATCACCACCACTCACCGCAATAAAATCTCGATAAAGAAGACTTTTAGAGGATTCCTCTCAATTTTTTTCGACCGCTTGCCATCCTTCACCCTCGCGGTTAGGGTTGAGGGCATGAAAACCTCTCACACCCTCATTCAGCTTCGCCAGCACCGCAGCCTGTGCCTTGTCAGTGCACGACTGCCGGGCTGAATTTGCGGTGCCTCGCCCTACGCTTTCCCCCAAGAACATTTGATCCACCGGCAGGCCGCCTTTTTTCGGCCCACACAATAAGGATTTCCCGATGAGCATGCTCAAAGACCCGTCTTCGAAATACCGCGCGTTCCCGACCATCGACATCCCGGACCGCACCTGGCCGTCGAAGACCATTACCGCCGCGCCGATCTGGTGCAGCTCCGACCTTCGTGACGGTAACCAGTCGCTGATCGAGCCAATGGACGCGGTCAAGAAGCTGCGTTTCTGGAAAACCCTGGTGTCGGTCGGCGTGAAAGAAATCGAAGCGTCGTTCCCGGCGGCTTCGCAAACCGACTTCGACTTCGTGCGTACCCTGATCGAAGGCAACCACATCCCGGACGACACCACCATTCAGGTGCTGACCCAGGGCCGTGAAGATTTGATCGAGCGCACCTTCGAATCCCTGCGCGGAGCGAAGAAAGCCATCGTTCACCTGTACAACGCCACCTCCCCTTCTTTCCGCCGCATTGTCTTCAACCAGGACAAGGAAGGGGTCAAGGCCATTGCCGTGAACGCGGCCAAGCTGTTCGTCAAATATGCCGCCCAACAGCCAAACACCGAGTGGACTTTCGAATACTCGCCAGAAACCTTCAGCGCCACCGAGCTCGAGTTCGCCAAAGAAGTCTGCGACGCGGTGATTGAAGTCTGGAACCCGACGCCTGAGCACAAGGTGATCCTCAACCTGCCGGCTACCGTCGAATGCGCGACCCCGAACATCTATGCCGACCAGATCGAATGGTTCGGCCGTCACATCAACCGTCGTGACAGCGTGATCATCAGCCTGCACACCCACAACGACCGTGGCACGGGTGTTGCCGCCACCGAGCTGGGCCTGATGGCCGGCGCCGACCGTGTCGAAGGCTGCCTGTTCGGCAACGGCGAGCGCACCGGTAACGTCGATCTCGTGACCGTGGCACTGAACCTCTACACCCAGGGCATTCACCCTGAGCTGGACTTCTCCGACATCGACGGCGTGCGTAAAGTCGTCGAAGAATGCAACCAGATCCAAGTGCACCCACGTCACCCGTACGTCGGCGACCTGGTTCACACCGCGTTCTCCGGCTCCCACCAGGACGCCATCCGCAAGGGCTTCGCCCAGCAGAAACCGGACGCTCTGTGGGAAGTGCCGTACTTGCCGATCGACCCGGCCGACATCGGCCGCAGCTACGAGGCGGTGATCCGCGTCAACAGCCAGTCGGGCAAGGGCGGTATCGCCTACCTGCTGGAACAGGAATACGGCATCAGCTTGCCGCGTCGCATGCAGATCGAATTCAGCCAGGTTGTGCAGCGGGAAACCGACCGTCTGGGCCTCGAGATGACGGCTCAGCAGATCCACGCGCTGCTGCACAGCGAGTACTTGCAAGCCAACACGCCGTACGCGCTGGTCAGCCATCGCCTGCAAGAAGAAAACGGTCACAGCGCCGTGGAAGTGGAAGTCTCTGGTAAAGGCCAGGGCGAAACCAACCTGCACTGGCGTGGCAAGGGCAACGGTGCCCTGGAAGCGCTGGTGGCCGGTCTGCCGATTCCGGTGGAAATCATGGACTACAACGAACACGCCATCGGCGCGGGCACCAATGCCAAGGCTGCGGCCTACATTGAACTGCGCGTGAACGGTGAGCGTGCGGTGCACGGTGTGGGTATCGATGAAAACATCACCACTGCCAGCTTCAAGGCCCTGTTCAGCGCACTGAACCGCTCGCTGAGCCAGCCGGAAGCGAAAGCGGCGTAAGCCTTCGCTGAAATGCAAAAGGCCCCGGGGTGAGAACCTCGGGGCCTTTTTGTTGATCGTTCCCACGCTCTGCGTGGGAATGCAGCCCGTGACGCTCCGCGTCACTGGACGCGGAGCGTCCCTTGAGGCATTCCCACGCAGAGCGTGGGAACGATCGGTTACGTGAACTCGAAAGTATCGGCATCCAGGTTCGCTGGAAAGCGTGTGCGGTAAGCCGCCAGTTCCGCCGCGTCCAGAACGACCTTGAACACGCCATCCGCTTCGCCAGCGCTGAGCAATGTCTCACCCTGGAAGTCCAGCACTTGACTGTCACCGGTATAGGCAAAGCCTTTGCCATCGGTACCGATGCGATTCACCGCCGCCACGTAGCAGAGGTTTTCGATCGCCCGCGCTGGCAGCAAACGGTTCCAGTGCTGACGCCGCGCACCCGGCCAGTTGGCGGTGTACAGCAACAGGTCGGTATCCTGAGAATCGCGACTCCAGACCGGAAAGCGCAGGTCGTAGCAAATCAGCGGCCGCACTCGCCAGCCCTTGAGCTCGAACTGCACCTGGCGTTCACCCGGCGTGTAGTGGTTGTGCTCACCGGCCATGCGGAACAGATGGCGCTTGTCGTAGTGCCACACCTCCCCGTCCGGCCGCGCCCACAACAGGCGATTGCGATGGCTGCCGTCAGCCGCCTGGACGATCACGCTGCCGGTGATCACCGCATCCAGTTTCGCAGCCTGAACCCGCAGCCATTTGCTGGTCGGACCATTTTCCGGCTCGGCGAGGGTTTCCGACTCCATGGAAAAACCGGTGGTGAACATCTCCGGCAGGATGATCAGGTCAGCGCCGCGAGCCTGTTCCAGCAACGGCTCGAAATGCTCCAGATTGGCCTGACGATCGTGCCAGGCCAGGGTGGTCTGGATCAGTGCGATGTTCAGATTGGGTAGCGCGCTCAGATCACGCATAGTTTTGCCGCTGCTTCACGCAGGGTCTCCTCACGTTTGGCGAAGCACAGGCGCACCAGGCGCTGGCCTTCGGGCGGAGTCTGGTAGAACACCGAGATCGGGATGCTCGCCACGCCATGTTCGCGGGTCATCCACAACGCCATCTCGACATCGTTGAGGTCCGGACGAATCTGCGAGTAATCGACCAACTGGAAATAAGTACCGGCCACTCGGGTGAAGCTGAAACGCGACGGCGTCAGCAGATCACAGAACAGATCGCGCTTGGCCTGATAGAACGCCGGCAGTTCTTCGACGTGTTCCGGGTGCTCGGCCATGAAGTCGGCCAAGGCATATTGCAGCGGTGTTACGCCGCAGAAACTGACGTATTGGTGAACCTTGCGCAGCTCGGCGGTGAGGGCCGGCGGTGCGACCACGTAGCCGGTTTTCCAGCCAGTGACGTGGTAAGTCTTGCCGAAGGAACTGACGACGAATGCCCGTTGATACAACTCTTCATGAGCCAGCACGCTAACGTGGGGCACGCCATCGAACACCAGGTGTTCGTAGACCTCATCGCTGATGACATAGATGTCGCGATCGCGAATCAACACCGCCAGCTGATCCAGTTCGGCACGGCTGATCAGTGCGCCGCTTGGGTTATGAGGGGCGTTGAGGATGATCATCCGCGTGCGTGGGGTAATGGCTTCACCCAGCTTCTGGAAGTCGATGGCGAAGTCATTCAGGCCCAACTGCACATGGACGCAGCGACCTCCGGCCAGCTCAACCGACGGCTCGTAACTGTCGTAGGCCGGATCGAAGACAATCACTTCGTCGCCGCTGTGGATAACGGCCTGAATGGCGCAGAAGATCGCCTGGGTTGCACCGGGAGTGACTGTCACTTCATGGTCGGCATCCACATTGACGCCGTAGCTGCGGGCGATCTTCGCCGCAATCTGCTGACGCAATGCCGGCAGGCCGGTCATCGGCGAATACTGGTTGTGGCCATTGGCGATATGCCGACCAACAGCATCGCACAGGGCCTGCGGGGCATCGAAATCGGGAAAACCCTGGGACAGATTCAGCGCCCCGGTTTGCGCCGCGAGCTGAGACATCTGAGTGAAGATAGTGATGCCGACATTCGGCAGCTTACTGGTGATCATCGGTGATTCCCTGCTCTACACCCGGCGCTAACGGCGGCGCGGGAGAGTCCGAGGATAGCCCATCCGTCGCCCATAAAAAAAGGGTACCAACTGGCACCCTTCTCTATATCGATCGTTCCCACGCTCTGCGTGGGAACGATCATCGGCAGCCTTGAATCAACGCTTGTCGCGGCGCTTCTTGTCGGCTTTCTTGTGGTGCGACATCATGCGACGCTTCTTGTTGACCTGACGGTCGGTGAGCGAGTTCTTGTTGCCTTCGTACGGGTTCTCGCCACCCTTGAACTCGATGCGGATCGGCGTACCGACCAGCTTCAAGACACGACGGTAAGTGTTTTCCAGATAACGCACGTAAGACTTCGGCACCTTCTCGATCTGGTTACCGTGAATCACGATGATCGGCGGGTTCGCGCCACCCAAGTGGGCATAACGCAGCTTGATCCGGCGGTTGTTGACCATCGGCGGCGCGTGCTCACCAACTGCATCTTCCAGAATCGTGGTCAGGCGGTTGGTTGGCCAGCGGGTGACCGCAGACTTGAACGAGTTCTGTACGGAGGCGTAGAGGTTGCCCACGCCCGTGCCGTGCAGGGCCGAGATGAAGTGAATGTCGGCGTAGTCGACGAAGAACAGTCGACGTTGCAGCTCGACCTTCACGAAGTCGCGCTCGCTCGGCGTCATGCCGTCCCACTTGTTGATCGCGATAACCAGCGCACGACCCGACTCAATGGCGAAGCCCAGCAGGTTGAGATCGTGATCGACCACGCCTTCGCGGGCGTCCATCACAAAGATCACCACGTTGGCGTCTTTGATCGCCTGCAGGGTCTTGACCACGGAGAATTTTTCGACTTCTTCATGGATCTTGCCGCGCTTGCGCACACCGGCGGTGTCGATCAGCGTGTACTTCTCGTCGTTACGCTCGAACGGGATGTAGATGCTGTCGCGGGTGGTGCCGGGCTCGTCATAGACGATTACCCGGTCTTCACCGAGCATGCGATTGACCAGGGTCGACTTGCCGACGTTTGGACGGCCGATGATAGCGATCTTGATCCCGTCTTTTTCACTTGGGCCAGGAATGCGCTTGGCTTCCTCGCCTTCGGCAACGATCTCTTCCTCGCCTTCTTCCAGCTCGTCATCGTCTTTCGGGAAGTCGCTCAGAGCGATTTCCAGCATCTGGGTGATGCCACGACCATGAGCACCGGCGATCGGGATCGCGTGGCCCATGCCCAACGGGGCGAATTCGGCGCGGGCCATTTCAGGGTCGATGTTGTCGACCTTGTTGGCAACCACGTAAGAACGCTTGTTACGTTTGCGCAAATGCTCGGCGATCATCTGGTCGGCGGCGGTGAAACCGGCCTTGGCATCTACCAGGAACAGAACGACATCCGCTTCTTCAATGGCCAGCAGCGACTGCTCGGCCATTTTTTCGTCCATACCGTGCTCGTCACCGGAGATACCGCCGGTGTCGACCAGAATGTAGGAACGCCCTTGCCACTTGGCCTCACCGTATTGGCGATCACGGGTCAGACCGGACAAGTCGCCGACGATGGCGTCGCGAGTCCTGGTCAGGCGGTTGAACAAGGTGGACTTGCCGACGTTCGGTCGGCCCACCAGGGCGATTACGGGAACCATGCGGCTCTCCACTTCGTTATTTCAGAAAATACAAAAGCCGCTGCGAGGCAGCGGCTGGTGCTCGGGGCAGCACTTGGGAGTGCTGCGAACCCCGTAAAACGGGGCTGCCTGGGGTTTAACCCCAAGCATAGCTAAAGGGCCTGCGCTCGCTCATGCTGCGTTAAAAATCAGCTCAGGATGCTCATTGACTAAAGTCAACTCCGCTCCCTCGCTGATTTTTGCCTTGCCTGAACTTCGCTCGGCTCCTTTAGAAAATAATGCTACTTAATGGTCAGGGCTTCCAGTTTGCCGCTGTTGCCATACAGATAAATCGTGTCACCCACCACCAGCGGACGGGCACGCAGGCCGTCGCTGTCGATGCGCTCGCGGCCGACGAAACGACCGTCAACCTGGCTCAGCAGATGCAGGTAACCTTCCATGTCACCGACTGCAACATAGCTGGAGAACACTTCCGGAGCCGACAGTTGACGACGGGCCAGCGAATCGTTGCTCCACAAGGCTGTGGTGGAACGTTCGTCGACGCCTTCAACGGTGCCCGAAGACAGGCTCACGTAAACGCTGCCAAAACCCTGGGCGACACCGGCATAGCTGGAAGCATCACGCTGCCAGAGCTGACGACCGCTTTCCAGATCCAGCGCCGCAACGCGACCCTGATAGCTGGCGACATACAGCGTACCGCCGGACAGCAGCAGGCCACCGTCGATATCGACAACGCGCTCCAGTTCCGAACGGCCTTGTGGAATCGCTACACGTTGTTCCCATACCGGCACGCCGTTGGAAATATCGAGAGCGACCACTTTACCGGTCGACAGGCCAGCCACCGCGAGGCGGTTGGTGACGATCGGCGCACTGGTGCCGCGCAGGGTCAATACCGCTGGAGTGCTGTCATACAACCAGCGCTGGGTACCGGTAGCGGCATCCAGACCGATCAGACGGTCATCCTGAGTCTGAACCACCACCACGTCGCCGTTGTTTGCCGGCGGTGCGAGGACTTCACTGGACACGCGAGCGCGCCATTTCTCTTCACCGCTGCTGGCGTCCAGGGCAACAATTTCGCCCTTGGTCGTACCGAACACAAGCAAACCGTAACCCACGCCAACGGCGCCGGAAACAGGCAGCTCGAGATCTTTCTTCCATTTGACGTCGCCATTGCTGCGATCCATCGCCATCACCACACCGGTGACGTCGGCGGCATAGATGGTATCGCCATCGATCGCCGGAACCAGCATGTTGTACGTTTCGCCCTGACCGTCACCGATCGAACGACTCCACTGCTTTTGCAGAACCACTTCTTCTTTGAAGTCGGTCAATTCGGCCGGTGGCAGTTCTTTTTTGCTGTTGCTGCTGCAACCCGCGGCCAATATGGCCAGAGCCAGCAATGCTGCATGTTTCCAACGAATCACGTCACGCATCCCCTTTGGCCAGGTCGTCCAGCTTGATTTGTAGGCCACCCACTGCCGCTTCATCCGACAGTGCCGCCTTGGCTTTTTGATACGCCGTGTTCGCTTCATCGGTACGACCCAGCTGCACCAGCAGGTCGCCTTTGAGTTCTTCGCGAGTGGCCAGGAATGCTTTATCGGCATCGCCTTCGAGCAGTTTCAGGGCTTCATCGGCCTTGTTCTGCGCGGCCAGCACCTGCGCCAGACGCTGGCGAGCAATTTCGCCCAGCGCCGGGTTGGCCGGTTTGGCGACGATGGCTTTCAGCTCGCTGGCTGCGTCATCCAGCTTGCCGCTGTCGACCGCGACTTTCGCCACGAACAGGCTGCCGTATTGCGCGTAAGCGCTACCGCCGAACTCGCTGTTGAGCTTGCCGGCCAGGTCCGCAACACGGGCGGCATCAGGCTTGCCGTCAGGCGTCAACGTGGTTTCCAGCAGTTGCTGATAGAGCATCGAGGCGCCTTGCGACTGATTGCTCTGATACTTGTGAAAGGCCTGCCAGCCGAACACGATGACCAGCGCCAACAGGCCGCCAGTGACCAGGGGCTTGCCGTTGCGTGTCCACCAGTCCTTCAAATCCGCCAGATGTTCGTCTTCGGTACTCGACACCCCAATACTCCTTAATCGCTAAATCGGCTGTTTGACAGCTTCAACCCTGCACGACGCAGGTGGCCAGGTGTGCAGCAAGCGCATCCCAGGCAATGCTTTGTTGTTCGCCCTGGCCACGCAGGGGTTTGAAACCTACCACTTGCTGGGCCATTTCGTCGTCACCGAGGATCAGCGCGTACAACGCACCGCTCTTGTCGGCTTTCTTGAACTGGCTTTTGAAGCTGCCGGCGCCGGCATTCACTTGCAGGCGCAGGTTGGGCAATTGATCACGAACACGTTCACTCAAGGCCAGACCCGCCAACTCGGCGGCTTCGCCGAAGGCGCAGAGATAGACGTCGACCTGACGGGAGATTTCTTCCGGGATCTGCTCCAGGGTTTCAAGCAACAGCACCAGGCGCTCGATGCCCATGGCGAAACCAACGCCAGTGGTCGGCTTGCCGCCCATCTGCTCTACCAGACCATCGTAACGACCACCGGCACACACGGTGCCTTGAGCGCCCAACTGGTCGGTGACCCATTCGAAAACGGTCTTGCTGTAGTAATCCAGCCCGCGTACCAGCTTCGGGTTGATCACGTAAGGAATGCCGGCGGTGTCCAGGCGAGCCTTGAGGCCCTCGAAGTGCACGCGAGACTCTTCGTCGAGGTAGTCGGCCATTTTCGGCGCGTCGACCAGCACGGCTTGAGTGTCAGCGTTCTTGGTATCCAGAACCCGCAATGGGTTGGTCTTCAAACGGCGCTGGCTGTCTTCGTCCAGCTTGTCCAGGCGGGCCGAGAGGAACTCGACCAGCGCTTCGCGATAGCGACCACGGGACTCAGCGGTGCCCAGGCTGTTGAGTTCGAGCTTGACCGCATCACGGATGCCCAGCTCGCCCCACAGGCGCCAGGTCAGTACGATCAGCTCGGCATCGATGTCCGGACCGTCGAGGTTGAAGACTTCGCAACCGATCTGGTGAAACTGGCGATAACGGCCTTTCTGCGGACGTTCGTGGCGGAACATCGGGCCGATGTACCAGAGTTTCTGCACCTGGCCACCACCGGTGATGCCGTGCTCAAGCACCGCACGCACGCAGGCCGCCGTGCCTTCAGGGCGCAGGGTCAGAGAGTCGCCGTTGCGGTCGTCGAAGGTGTACATCTCTTTTTCGACGATGTCGGTCACTTCACCGATCGAGCGCTTGAACAGTTCGGTGAACTCGACGATCGGCATGCGGATCTGCTTGTAACCGTAGTTATCCAGCAAACGCGAGACGGTGCCCTCGAAATGACGCCACAGGGGAGTCTGCTCGGGCAGGATGTCGTTCATGCCACGTATGGCTTGCAGAGACTTGCTCACTATAAATCCTTAAATTCGTTCGGCTCTTCAGTCGGGCTCAGCCGCGCGCGATAACAGCTGCGTCGGCTTCGACCTTTTCGGCCGCTTTCTGACGGATCAAGCGTTCGAGCTCATCCACCAGATTGTCATTCGTCAGTTTCTGCGACGGCTTGCCGTCGATATAAATCAGGTTTGGCGTGCCGCCGGTCAAGCCGATATGGGCTTCCTTGGCTTCGCCTGGCCCGTTGACCACGCAACCGATGACCGCGACATCCAGCGGCACCAGCAGGTCTTCAAGGCGCCCTTCCAGCTCGTTCATGGTTTTGACCACATCGAAGTTCTGCCGCGAGCAGCTCGGGCAGGCGATGAAGTTGATGCCACGGGAACGCAGGTGCAGGGATTTGAGAATGTCGTAGCCGACTTTCACTTCCTCGACCGGGTCGGCCGCCAACGAGATGCGAATAGTATCGCCAATCCCTTCGGCGAGCAGCATACCGAGGCCCACGGCGGATTTCACCGTGCCTGAGCGCAAACCACCGGCTTCGGTGATGCCCAGGTGCAGCGGCTGAACGATTTCCTTGGCCAGCAAGCGGTAAGCGGCGACGGCCATGAACACATCAGAGGCTTTGACGCTGACCTTGAAGTCCTTGAAATTCAGGCGTTCAAGGTGCTCGACGTGACGCAGGGCGGATTCAACCAGTGCAGCCGGGGTCGGCTCGCCGTATTTCTTTTGCAGGTCTTTTTCCAGGGAACCGGCGTTCACACCAATGCGAATCGGAATCCCGCGATCACGGGCGGCATCGACGACTGCACGCACGCGGTCTTCGCGACCGATATTGCCCGGGTTGATCCGCAGGCAGTCAACGCCCAGTTCGGCTACGCGCAGAGCGATCTTGTAGTCGAAGTGGATGTCGGCAACCAGTGGAACCTTGACCAGTTGCTTGATCTTGCCGAAGGCTTCGGCGGCGTCCATGTCCGGCACGGAAATCCGCACGATATCGACGCCAGCGGCTTCCAGACGATTGATCTGGGCAACGGTGGCGGCTACGTCATTGGTGTCGCTGTTGGTCATGCTCTGCACAGCGATAGGCGCATCGCCGCCGACGGGCACGTTACCGACCCAGATCTTGCGCGATTCGCGACGTTTGATTGGAGATTCGCCGTGCATGACTTATTGACCCAACTTCAGGCGAGCAGTCTCGCCACTGGTGAACGGAGCGACATCAACCACCTGCCCGTTGTAGCTGACCTGCGCGCCACGGGCGAAGCCCAGACGCACGGAAATGGGTGGTTTGCCGCTGACAGAAACATTTTCGCCTTTACGCTTGAGACCGCTCAACAACACCTTGCCGGTGCCATCGGTCACTTGCGTCCAGCAATCGGCGATGAATTGCAGTTGAACATGGCCTTGGCCAGCAACCGGGGCAGCCGCCGCTGGAGCGGGAATGGTCGGCGTGACCGAAGCGGTTGCAGGCGGGGTCGATACCACAGGAGCAGTCGGGGCCGGAGTTGCGACAACCGGCGCGGTGCTGTGCGTCGGTGCTGCAGGCGCTGGGGCAGCCGGTGCAGTCGGAGCGGCAACAGGCGCAGTGGCTTCCGCTTCAGCCGGCGCTTCAGCCGAAGTCTCGGCTTGCGGCAACGCCAGCGCAGTCGAGCCTTCAGCCTGACCTTCCGCGACAGCCTGGTCTTCCGGCTCGTCCAGCGGATGGATCTGGGTGGTGCCGTCAGCGCCTTCGACTTCAACGTGTTCCGGGCTCAGGCTGATCAGGTCTTTGGTGCGCAGCGAGGTTTGATCCTGCCACCAGACAAAACCACCACCAATCACTGCGATCAGCAACAGCAGGCTGACAATTCGCAAAATGGTGTGGGAAACCCGAACCGGCTCTTCGATACGTCCCAGACTATGAACGTTGCTGCCCTGGGAGTCGGTGCCGGTGGATTGGTCGAACTGCTGGACCAGTACGGTTTGATCCATGCCCAGCAATTTCGCGTAGGCGCGAATATAACCCCGAGCAAACGTATGCCCAGGCAACTTGTCGAAAGCGCCGGCTTCCAGATTGCTCAGGGAATTGACGGTGAGGTTGAGCTTGAGGGCCACTTCAGCCAGCGACCAGCCATTGCTTTCGCGTGCCTGGCGCAAGGTCTCACCGGGGTTAACGCGATTCGCTGCTACAACTTCGGGATGCGCCGCTTTCATCATTGCTCCGACAGGTATTGCTGATATTCCGGCGTACCGGGATAGAGTCGTTTTAGTTGCAGGCCAAAACTGGCGGCCTTGTCGCGATCTTCAAACACTTTTGCCAGCCGAACGCCGAGCAATAGACTACGTGCATTTTGCTCGGTGAGCAGGCTAAAACGGTCGTAATAGTCACGCGCGGGCACATAATGCCTGTCTTCGAAGGACAACTCAGCCATTTCCAGCAATGCACGTGGCTGTTGGCGATTCAAACGCAGGGATTTTTCCAGCTGCTGCTGCGCCAGATCGCGCTGCCCCAGCTTCGAAGCAGTCATGCCGAGGTTCTCGAACACCCGCGAACGCTCAGGATACAAGGTATCGGCGGCAGCCTGTTCAAAGCGCTCGTACGCCTCTTTGTACCGTTTCTCTTCGAAAAGAAAACTACCGTAGTTGTTCAGGATTCGCGCATCGGCGGGACGCGAAGACAGCGCCTTGCGAAAATGCTGGTCGGCGAGCTCCGGCTCCATCTCGGCCTGGAATACCAGACCCAGTGCAGCGTTGGCGTCTGGATCCGAGTCATCCAGATCCAACGCTTTCTTCAACGGTACTTTCGCCCGTTCGGTCATACCCTGTTGCAAGTACCCCAAGCCCAGTTGCACATAGGCAACACGCGCTTCATCGCGGCCCTTGCTGGTCTTCATCGGGTTGAAATCGCCCGACAGGACACAACCAGCACACAGGCTGGCCAATAGCAAAAGCAGCGCGAAGCGCAGGGACATAGAGATCCTCTCTTAATTATTGTTCGCAGCGTTCTGCGCAATATCGTTTTCGGCGCTTAACTCGCGCACGGCGATATAACGTTCGCTGCGACGGGTGCGATCCAGCACCTGCCCTACCAATTGGCCACACGCGGCATCGATGTCTTCACCGCGTGTGGTACGTACGGTGACATTGAAGCCGGCATGGTGAAGCTGATCCTGGAAACGGCGAATCGCGTTGTTGCTCGGGCGCTCGTAACCGGAATGCGGGAACGGGTTGAACGGAATCAGGTTGATCTTGCACGGGATGTTCTTGAGCAACTCGATCATTTCGACCGCATGTTCAACCTTGTCGTTGATGTCCTTGAGCAACGTGTACTCAATGGTCAGCACGCGCTTCTCGCCCAGGGAAGACATGTAGCGCTGGCACGACTCGAGCAGCATCTTAAGCGGATACTTCTTGTTGATCGGTACCAATTGGTTACGCAATGCGTCGTTCGGTGCGTGCAGGGACAACGCCAGGGAGACGTCGATGTGCTTGGACAGCTCATCGATCATCGGCACCACACCCGAAGTAGACAGGGTTACACGGCGCTTGGAGATCCCGTAACCCAGGTCATCCATCATCAGATGCATGGCGGCCACGACGTTGTCGAAGTTCAGCAGCGGCTCACCCATGCCCATCATCACCACGTTGGTGATGGCACGGTCGGCGGTCGCCGGGATGCTGCCGAACGATTTATTGGCAATCCACACCTGACCGATGACTTCGGCGGCGGTGAGGTTGCTATTGAAACCTTGCTTGCCGGTGGAGCAGAAACTGCAATCCAGGGCACAGCCTGCCTGGGACGAAACGCACAAAGTGCCGCGTTTGCCCTGGGGAATGTACACGGTCTCGACGCAGCTACCGGACGCCACGCGCACCACCCATTTACGGGTGCCGTCGGTGGAAATGTCCTCGCTGACCACTTCGGGGCCGCGGACTTCAGCAATGGCCTTGAGCTTGTCGCGCAAGGCTTTGCTGACGTTCGTCATGGCGTCGAAATCATCGACGCCAAGGTGGTGAATCCATTTCATTACCTGACCGGCACGGAAACGCTTCTCCCCGATTGAGTCGAAGAATTTTTCCATTTCCAGCTGAGTCAGACCCAGCAGGTTGGTTTTTACAGTCGATGTAGTCATGGATTCACCTTCACTCTTAAGCCAATGCTTAGCGAGTGGTTACTTCAGTAGCTGCGAAGAAGTACGAGATTTCGCGAGCAGCAGCGGCTTCGGAGTCCGAACCGTGTACAGCGTTGGCGTCGATGGAATCAGCGAAGTCAGCGCGGATGGTGCCGGCAGCAGCTTCTTTAGGGTTGGTAGCGCCCATCAGCTCACGGTTCAGAGCGATAGCGTTTTCGCCTTCCAGAACCTGAACAACAACCGGACCGGAGATCATGAAAGCAACCAGGTCGCCGAAGAAACCACGAGCGCTGTGCTCAGCGTAGAAGCCTTCAGCTTCGGCTTTGGACAGTTGCTTCAGTTTCGAAGCTACAACGCGCAGGCCAGCTTTTTCGAAACGAGTGGTGATCTCGCCGATAACGTTTTTTGCAACAGCGTCAGGCTTGATGATGGAGAAAGTACGTTGAACAGCCATGGTGTAACTCCAGAAACGGTAATTTGTTAAAAATTAAACCCGCGAATTATACGCGGGTTCTTTGGTATTGCCTAACTGCGTACGGCGCAGACTCAGTCTGCTTCTTCGATCCAGGCGGCCTGAATGGCTTCAAGCACCTTCTCGCCACCGCGTGTCGGATCATCACTGAACTCCGGCAATGCCAGCACCCATTGGTGCAGATCGACGAAGTTCACGTAGCGCGGGTCCGTATCCGGCTTGGATTCAGCCAGCTGGATCGCGATTTCCAGCACATCAACCCATTTCAGACTCATGTCAGTTCCTTGAATCAGTGCGGCGCTTCGGCTGCATGGTTGACCGAGTATTTCGGAATTTCGACGGTCAGGTCTTCAGTCCCGACGATCGCCTGACAGCCTAGACGCGATTGCGCTTCCAGACCCCAGGCCCGATCAAGAAAGTCTTCTTCCAGCTCATCCGCCTCATCCAGCGAGTCGAAACCTTCGCGGATGATGCAGTGGCAGGTGGTGCAGGCGCAGACGCCGCCACAAGCGCTTTCCATCTCGATATGGTGTTCATGAGCCAATTCGAGGATGGACGTACCGGTCTCAGCCTCCACGACCATGCCGTCCGGGCAAAACCTTTCGTGTGGCAGAAAAATGACCTGCGGCATCGTTATTCCTCAATCTCATTCAGGTTGCGCCCCGCCAGCGCGGCTTTCACCGTCGAGTCCAGGCGGCGGGCAGCAAAGGCATCGGTCACTTGCGACAGACGCTTGGTCTGCTGCTCGATGGCGTAACCATCGGTACCTTTCATCAATTCGGTCAGTTCCTGCATCTGCAACTCGATAACCATGCGCTCTTCAGCGTCGAGCAGGCGTTCGCCGTCGACATCGAGGGCGCCTTGCACCGCCTCGATCAGGCGCTGGGCATCGACTTGCTGCTCACGCAACACACGAGCGACCTTGTCGTCGCTGGCGTGCTGGAACGAATCCTTGAGCATTTTGGCGATTTCGCCGTCGGTCAGGCCGTAGGACGGTTTGACCTGAATGCTGGCCTCGACGCCTGAACCCAGCTCGCGAGCGGAGACACTGAGCAGACCGTCGGCATCGACCTGGAAGGTCACGCGAATCTTCGCCGCACCCGCCACCATCGCCGGAATACCGCGCAATTCGAAGCGTGCCAGGGAGCGGCAGTCGCTGATCAGCTCGCGCTCGCCCTGCAACACATGGATCGCCATGGCCGACTGGCCATCTTTGTAAGTGGTGAAGTCCTGAGCGCGGGCAACGGGGATGGTGGTGTTGCGTGGAATCACTTTCTCCATCAGGCCACCCATGGTTTCCAACCCCAGGGACAACGGAATCACGTCAAGCAACAGCAGCTCGCTGCCGTCACGCTTGTTGCCAGCCAGCGTATCGGCCTGGATCGCAGCACCAATGGCCACCACTTGATCCGGATCGATTTCGGTCAGCGGCTCGCGACCGAAGGCTTCTGCAACCGCTTCGCGAACGCGAGGCACGCGAGTCGAACCGCCGACCATGACCACCGCGTGAACTTCGTCCAGCTCGATACCGGAATCACGCACAGCGCGGCGGCAGGCTTTCAGGCTGCGAGCAACCATCGGCTCGATCAGCGCATTGAAGGCCTCACGGGTCAGCTCGGCTTTCCAGTCGCCATAAGCGACTTCAACGGCCGCGGCGTGGGTCAGGGACTCTTTGGCCGCACAAGCGGTTTGCAGCAGATTGCGTTGTGCACCCGGATCAAGGTCGGCCGACAAACCGGCGCTCTCGATGATCCAGCCAGCGATTGCGTGGTCGAAGTCATCGCCGCCCAAGGCACTGTCGCCGCCGGTAGCCAACACCTCAAACACACCGCCGGTCAGGCGCAGAATCGAAATATCAAAGGTGCCGCCGCCCAGATCATAAATAGCAACCAGGCCTTCGGCATGCTGGTCCAGACCGTAAGCCACAGCGGCAGCAGTCGGCTCATTGAGCAAACGCAGCACGTTCAGACCAGCCAGTTTGGCCGCATCCTTAGTGGCTTGACGCTGAGCGTCATCGAAATAGGCCGGAACGGTGATCACCGCGCCAACCAGCTCACCGCCCAACGTGGCCTCGGCGCGCTGACGCAGCACCTTGAGGATATCGGCGGAGACTTCGACGGGGCTTTTCGGGCCCTGGATCGTGTCGATGAACGGCATGTGCGATTCGCCGTCGACAAAGCGGTACGGCAGTTGATCGCCCAATTGCTTGACGTCGGACAGACCACGACCCATCAAGCGCTTGACCGACAGCACGGTGTTCAAAGGATCGGTGGCGGCAGCCAGTTTGGCCGACTCGCCGACCTCGACACGATCGGCGTGGTAGCGCACGGCAGACGGCAGGATAACCTGCCCGTCAGCGTCAGCCAGAGGCTCGGAAAGACCACTGCGCAACGCAGCGACCAGCGAATTGGTAGTGCCCAAGTCGATCCCCACAGCCAGACGACGCTGGTGCGGTTGAGGACTTTGGCCGGGTTCGGCGATCTGCAGTAGGGCCATCGTTATCAGGACTTATCTGTATATCAGGCGTGCGACCGGAGCGGCACTGGGTTAATCGTCGAGGCGCTCTTCTAACTGGCGCACTTCGTAAGTGAGCTTGTCGAGGAACTGCATGCGCCGCATCAGGCGTTCGGCCTGTTCACGTTGCGCTGCATTATTCCAACAGGCTGCGAAGCTTTGGTTCAGTTCATCCTGAGCCGTCTTCAAGCGGCGCTTGAACACGGCAATACCCGCCATGTCGGCGCTGTCTTGCAGGTCTTCGAGCTCTTCACGCAGCTCCATCTGCTGCAGAAGAAACTCCGGATCATGCACCGTGACCTCCAGCGGCAGCTCGTGACCACCCAGGGCGAGCAGATATCGCGCGCGCTTGGGAGGATTTTTGAGCGTCTGGTAGGCCTCGTTGAGGCTCGCGGATTGCTCTAGCGCCAGCCGTTGCTCTCGCTCGGAAGCGTCTGCAAAGCGGTCCGGATGAACGCTGCGCGCCAACTCACGGTAGCGCGTAGCCAGCTGATCGAGATCCAGATCGAAGCTCGGTTGCAGCTCAAATAAAGCGAAATGACAAGGAGTACCCACGAGTAGCCTCAGATATTGAAGCTTTCGCCGCAGCCACATTCACCGCGTACGTTGGGGTTGTTGAACTTGAAGCCCTCGTTCAACCCTTCCTTGACGAAATCGAGTTCGGTGCCGTCCAGGTAGGCCAGGCTTTTCGGGTCGATGATCACTTTCTCGCCGTGACTTTCGAACACCTGATCCTCTGCAACCACCTCGTCGACAAACTCCAGCACGTAGGCAAGGCCGGAACAGCCTGTGGTGCGAACACCCAGACGAATCCCTTCACCTTTGCCGCGCCCGTTGAGGGAGCGTCGCACGTGTTGAGCAGCCGCTTCTGTCATGCTGATAGCCATCGGTGACTCCTTACTCGTCGCCAAATCTTGAAAGTCAGATCAAGCCTTTCTTCTGCTTGTAGTCGCGAACGGCCGCTTTGATAGCGTCTTCAGCAAGTACGGAGCAGTGAATTTTTACTGGCGGCAGGGCCAGTTCTTCGGCCAACTGAGTGTTCTTGATGGTCTCTGCTTCATCCAGAGTCTTGCCTTTCATCCACTCGGTCGCCAGGGAGCTGGAGGCGATAGCCGAACCGCAACCGTAGGTCTTGAACTTGGCGTCTTCGATGATGCCTTGCTCGTTAACCTTGATCTGCAGGCGCATCACGTCGCCGCACGCTGGAGCGCCGACCATGCCGGTGCCGACATCAGGGTCTTCCGCGTCCATCTTGCCGACGTTGCGCGGGTTCTCGTAGTGGTCGATGACCTTTTCGCTGTAAGCCATGATTCTTAATCCTCACTCATCAGAGAGTCGCTCTTAAGCCCTGCGAATCGAAATCCTGCAGGGCCGGTTTGCGGCGACTTGAAATCAGTGTGCCGCCCACTCGATTTTCGAAATGTCGACACCGTCTTTGTACATGTCCCACAGCGGCGACAGAGTGCGCAGCTTGGTAACGGCCTCGCAGACTTTCTGCGCGGCGTAGTCGATTTCTTCTTCGGTGGTGAAACGGCCGAAGGTGAAGCGAATCGAGCTATGGGCCAGTTCGTCGTTGCGGCCCAGGGCGCGCAGTACATACGAAGGCTCAAGGGATGCCGAGGTGCAGGCCGAACCGGACGAAACCGCCAGATCCTTGAGCGCCATGATCAGCGACTCGCCTTCAACGTAGTTGAAGCTCAGGTTCAGGTTGTGCGGAACGCGGGCGGTCATGCTGCCGTTGATGTACAGCTCTTCCAGGCCTTCGACCTGCTTGAAGAAACGGTCGCTCAGGGCTTTGATACGCACGTTCTCGGCAGCCATGTCTTCTTTGGCTACGCGAAAAGCTTCACCCATGCCGACGATCTGGTGGGTCGCCAGGGTACCGGAACGCATGCCACGTTCGTGACCGCCGCCGTGCATGGTCGCTTCGATGCGAACACGCGGCTTGCGGCTCACGTACAGTGCGCCGATGCCTTTAGGGCCGTAGGTTTTGTGGGCAGAGAACGACATCATGTCGACTTTCAGCTTCGACAAGTCGATCTCGACCTTGCCGGTGGACTGAGCAGCGTCGACGTGGAACAGAATGCCCTTGGAACGGGTCAGTTCGCCGATGGCCTCGATGTCGTTGATGGTGCCGATTTCGTTGTTCACGTGCATGACCGAGACCAGGATGGTGTCGTCGCGCAGGGCGGCTTCGATCATCTCTGGCGTGACCAGACCATCAGTGCGAGGTTCGATGTAGGTGACTTCGAAGCCTTCACGCTCCAGTTGGCGCATGGTGTCGAGGACAGCCTTGTGCTCAATCTTGGTGGTAATCAGGTGTTTGCCTTTGGTGGCATAGAAATGTGCCGCACCCTTGATTGCCAGGTTGTCGGACTCGGTGGCACCGGAGGTCCAGACGATTTCACGCGGGTCGGCGTTGACCAGGTCAGCGACCTGGCGACGAGCGTTTTCGACGGATTCTTCAGCTTTCCAGCCGAACACGTGGGAACGGGACGCCGGGTTACCGAAGTTTCCGTCAACCAGCAAGCATTCACTCATCTTTTGCGCGACACGTGGATCAACCGGGGTCGTCGCAGAGTAATCAAGGTAAATCGGCAATTTCATGGACTATCTCCTAAATCAGGCTGGCTGGCGTGCCGCTAGCTCTTTGGCTGTCATTCGACGGCGGACGCTTCAATCTTGTCCAGGCGTGGCGTCTTGCTGTTGCAACGGCGCTGATCCTGACGCTGGGCTACTTCTTGTACCTCACGGCGAGTGACAAGGTCAGCCAAGCTGATACCGCTCAGAAATTCGTGAATCTGCAGGCTCAGATCACACCACAAGTGGTGGGTCAGACAGGTGTCGCCGGAATGGCAATCGCCCTGGCCCTGGCATTTGGTTGCATCGACCGATTCGTTCACCGCATCGATCACCTGGGCGACCTGGATGCCCTGCATGTCGCGGGACAGCTGGTAGCCACCACCTGGGCCACGAACACTGGACACCAGATTGCTGCGGCGCAATTTGGCGAAGAGCTGTTCGAGGTAGGACAGGGAGATGCCTTGGCGCTCGGAGATATCGGCCAGGGACACCGGCCCGTGCTGCGCATGTAACGCCAAGTCAAGCATGGCGGTCACGGCGTATCGGCCTTTTGTAGTCAGTCGCATGGACAATTACCACGGAGTTCAGAATGGGGCGAGTATGCAATTCCCGAGTATTTAAGTCAACTATAAGACCTAGTACTTTAGTCAGGATTACCCACAAAAGAGCGCGCGCATCATAGCAAAGGCTGGCCGGGAACAGCCAGCCTTTGCTCGCGAAGGACCAGCCCGGATTTAGCCGGCCTTGCTTTCGTCTTTGTCCTTGACGCAGGCAAAGTCTTCTTCACGCAGTTCAGGCAGATCCTTGGCGCAATAGTTGCTGCCCAGATCCTTCAACGCGCCGCACATGCCCTCCAGACGGCCATCGACTGCCTGCAGGTGATCAAGCAGCTGACCAATGGCGCGAGCCACAGGGTCGGGCATGTCTTCGCCGACACCGTAGGCATCGAAGCCGATCTTCTCGGCCATGGCCTTGCGCTTGGCATCTTGCTCATCGTCGGATTTGACGATGATTCGCCCTGGAATCCCCACCACCGTTGCACCGGCCGGAACAGCCTTGGTGACCACGGCATTGGAACCGACCTTGGCTCCGGCGCCGACCGTGAACGGGCCAAGCACCTTGGCGCCCGCCCCGACCACCACGCCATCTTCCAGAGTCGGGTGACGCTTGCCCTTGTTCCAGCTGGTGCCACCCAGGGTCACGCCCTGATAAAGGGTGACGTCGTTACCGATCTCGGCGGTCTCACCGATGACGATGCCCATGCCATGGTCGATAAAGAAACGACGACCAACCTTGGCGCCCGGATGGATCTCAATCCCGGTCAACCAGCGACCGAAGTTCGAGACCAATCGCGCCAGCCACTTCCAGCCCATGCCCCACAGAGCCGATGACAGGCGATGGATCCAGATGGCGTGCATGCCCGGGTAGCACGTCAGAACTTCAAAGGCGTTGCGCGCTGCCGGATCACGATGGAAAACACTCTGGATATCTTCACGCAAACGCTCGAACATTTTTAATCCTTCCGCTTAAGAAGCTCGCCACGGGCCGCTTTCTGGGTTTCCGTGAGGATGCCACGCAATATATTCATTTCCGCCCGGCTGACCGAGCTACGTCCGTACAACCGGCGCAGGCGCGCCATCAAGTGCCGTGGTTTTTCCGGATCGAGGAATTCAATGGCCACCAGGGTTTGTTCCAGGTGCTCATAGAATCGCTCCAGTTCATCCATGGTCGCCAGCTCACCACTTTTGGTGGACGCCACTTCATCCTTCTCGACCTTGCTCGGCTGCCCTTGGGCCGCGAGCCAGGACATCCGCACTTCATAGCTCAACACCTGCACCGCTGCCCCAAGGTTCAGCGAACTGAACTCAGGGTCTGATGGGATGTGCACGTGATAATGACATCGCTGCAGCTCTTCGTTGGTCAGGCCGGAATCTTCACGACCAAAGACCAAGGCAATCTCGGCGCCCTGCCCGGCTTCCTCGACCACTTTCACGCCGCATTCGCGGGGATCGAGCAACGGCCAGGGAATACGCCGGTCGCGAGCGCTGGTGCCGAGCACCAGATTGCAGCCGACCAAGGCATCTTCCAAGGTGGCGACGACTTGCGCATTTTCAAGGATGTCCCCGGCGCCGGAGGCACGAGCATCAGCCTCGTGGTGCGGGAACAACCGCGGTTCGACCAGCACCAGCCGCGACAGGCCCATGTTCTTCATGGCACGCGCAGCCCCGCCGATGTTGCCGGGATGGCTGGTATTGACCAGGACGACACGAATGTTATGCAGCAAGGGAGGCGCTCTCGAACACTTTAATGGGGAGCAGAATCTTACAGCTCAACCTACCGTTAAGCTATGAAAGCGAACACTGACCTTCACCTGTAGAAACTTTCTGATAGAATGCCCGGCTTTCTTTAACAACCTTAGGTGACACATCCATGCAGCCCATGCTGAATATCGCGCTGCGCGCCGCCCGCAGCGCCAGTGAATTGATCTTCCGCTCCATCGAGCGCCTGGATACCATCAAGGTCGACGAAAAAGACGCCAAGGATTACGTATCCGAGGTGGATCGCGCCGCCGAACAGAAAATCATCGACGCGCTGCGCAAGGCCTACCCTACCCACGGCATTCTCGGCGAAGAAACCGGCATGCACCCTGGTAGCGGCGAAGGCGAAGAATACCTGTGGATCATCGATCCGCTGGACGGCACCACCAACTTCCTGCGCGGCATTCCTCACTTCGCTGTCAGCATCGCCTGCAAATACCGCGGTCGCCTGGAACACGCTGTTGTTCTGGACCCGGTTCGCCAGGAAGAATTCACCGCCAGCCGTGGTCGTGGCGCTCAACTGAACGGTCGTCGTCTGCGCGTCAGCGGCCGCACCAGCCTGGACGGCGCCCTGCTGGGTACCGGCTTCCCGTTCCGCGATGACCAAATGGACAACCTCGACAACTACCTGGGCATGTTCCGCGCCCTGGTGGGCCAGACTGCCGGCATCCGCCGCGCTGGCTCGGCGAGCCTGGACCTGGCCTACGTGGCTGCTGGCCGTTTCGACGCCTTTTGGGAGTCGGGCCTGTCCGAGTGGGACATGGCTGCAGGCGCCCTGCTGATCCAGGAAGCAGGCGGCCTGGTGAGTGACTTCACCGGCGGTCACGATTTCCTTGAGAAAGGCCACGTCGTTGCCGGTAACACCAAGTGCTTCAAAGCAGTATTGACGGCCATCCAGCCACACCTGCCAGCCTCGCTGAAGCGCTAAGCGCCCGGCCACAAAAAAGCACCCTTCGGGGTGCTTTTTTATGTCTGAAATTTGAGTTCAACACCACCACCGATCAACTGTGGGAGCGAGCCTGCTCGCGAAAGCGGTGTATCAGCCACTACCATTGCTGGATGTGACGACGCTTTCGCGAGCAGGCTCGCTCCCACAGGGGATTGGTGGTGGCGCATAGATCCCGGGCACAAAAAAAGCACCCCGCAGGGTTAATGCCAGTCAGTTAAGCTGACTGGCATTTTTATTTTTGATCGGATACTTCGGGGATTTGAGCCTAATAGCCCGAGGATAAATGCGTTCCTCCCGCCGATGAGGCAGGACGTAATGCATGGCTGAGGCATGAAGCTCGGCCAGGTACTTGGGGATGTTCCCGGAACGGTCGGCGGAGACGCTGTTGATAAACCCGAGAATCGCCCAGGTGCACGCGCTAAAGCTCATTTCGCATGGGTAAATTCCTGGACAGTGACGACTCATTTCCACCATCTGATAGCGCAACAAGTTGTAGCCCAGCAGTACTCCCCACAGCTCCTGCTCGATCATCTCCGGCGTCTTGCTGCGCAGCGTGTAACTGCTGTTGAGCAAAGTCTGTTTCATCTCCCGAAATCCTAATTCGATCTCCCATCGCTGGCTGTACAGGTCGACGATTTCGTCGGGCGGAAAGCGCAGCGGATCGGCCATCGACGTCAGGATCTGACACACCTTGCCCTTGACCGTTTTGCTCAGGAGCCGCGCGGTCAGGCGCTCCGGCAGCCCCGGCCATTGCTTGCGGGCCTGCGGCGAAGTGCTTAATGAGACAACCGCATCCTGGCGCCCCAAACGCTGAAGCACTTCGTACTGCGAGCCTTTTTTCAGCGGCATCAGCCAGTGACGCTCGATCCCTGCCTGCTGCCATTGATGCAGTAAACCTAACGAATAAAAACCACGATCAAACAGCGTCAGCGAGTGATCAGGGGTGGTTTCGATCAACTGCTCCGCCAGTTTCATCTCGTTGCTGCGATAGCCGTCAAACGCACTGCCGATGAGCAAATGGCTGGTCAACTCCATTTGGCAGACCATGCGTACCTGAGGAAAACCGGTGTCGCCATGCTGGTTGCTGGCGGAGTCGTAACGCGCACGGTTTTCCAGCGTATCGGGCGTTCGCCAGACAACGCCATCGACCCCCAGTAAACGTAAACCGGCCCAAGTTGGATGAGAGGCCGCTTCATGCCAACTTTTCTGAGTCAGATGGAAGACTTGTCGTACAGCCTCGCGGCCCAATCTCTGACGGGCTTGAACCACGGCGCTGGGTGCCACCAGCGGGCGCTGGCCCGGCAGCATGATATTCATGCGGCTGACCACATCCCACGCCGACATGCGCCGAAAGAACGCCATGGAGATCACGCACCAAAGCATCATTTCCAACGGCAAGCGCCGCTTGCGCAGGGTCGCTACGCCTGCCTGTTCAAGTGCTTGCTCGACCAAAGAAGGGTCGAGCAAGGAGTCCAATCCCTCGATTGAGTTTGGAGTGGAGACGATGGTGTGGGTCAGTTCCAGTGCCCGAGCGAGACGCATAAAAAAATCCGATGCCAGTACAGGCATCGGATTTTGATTTCTTGCGGCCAAAGGTCAAGCGAAAGGGCTTAACTGATCGGCATTACCCCGCAGGGTGCTTCTTTTTGAATCTGAATTTCAGCTACTCATTGAGCCGGTTCGTTCTGCGACAGGATCAACTTACCTTCCTTGTCGACCGGAATCTGGTTACCCGGATCGCGATCCATCCGCACTTTGCCTTCCTTGCCATCCAGCGAATAACGAACGTCATAGCCGACGACTTTGTCGCTGATGTCATTCACCGTATTGCAGCGAGTTTGAGTCGTGGTGTAGGTATCACGATTCTGCATGCCTTCCTGCACCTTGTTGCCGGCATAACCGCCGCCGACCGCACCTGCAACGGTGGCAATCTTCTTGCCGGTGCCACCACCGATCTGATTACCGAGCAAACCACCCGCCACTGCACCCAATACGGTACCGGCGATCTGGTGTTGATCTTTCACCGGCGCTTGCCGGGTTACTGCGACATCCTTGCACACTTCACGTGGCGTCTTGATCTGTGTCTTGACCGGTTCAACGGCTAGAACTTGCGCATACTCAGGGCCGCTTTTAACCAGGTTGTAGGTGGCAACAGCACCCCCGGCAGTCACACCGACAGCACCCAATACCGCACCAACCAGCAACGACTTGTTCACATGAACCTCCTGACCATCACATGCGGGACATACCCGCGCTTCTCCCAGCCTTGGAGCATAAAAAAAGGCGCGAGTTCAACTCGCGCCTTTTTTGGCAGACAACTGGAAAACGATAGCCGTTATGGGCGGTCGTCGACTTCCTTATCGGTAGCCACTGCAGGAATCAGATCCTCGGTGCTCAGGTTCAGCCAGATCAGCACGACGTTGGCGATGTAGATCGACGAGTAAGTACCCGCTAGAACACCGATGAACAGCGCGATGGAGAAGCCGAACAGATTGTCGCCACCGAAGAACAACAGGGCCGCGATCGCCAGCAAGGTGGAGATCGACGTCGCCATGGTCCGCAGCAGGGTTTGCGTGGTCGAGATGTTGATGTTCTCGATCAGGCTGGCCTTGCGCAGGACACGGAAGTTCTCACGAACCCGGTCGAATACCACGATGGTGTCGTTGAGCGAGTAACCGATAATCGCCAGCACCGCCGCCAGCACCGTCAGGTCGAAGGTGATCTGGAAGAACGACAGGATACCGATGGTCACGATCACGTCGTGGATCAGCGAGACAATGGCACCGATCGCAAACTTCCACTGAAAGCGGAAAGCCAGGTAGATCAGAATACCGCCGAGCGCCATCAGCATGCCGAGGCCGCCCTGGTCGCGCAGCTCTTCACCCACCTGAGGGCCAACGAACTCGACGCGCTTGACCACGGCCGGGTTGTCGCCACCGACTTTCTGCAGCGCTTCTGCCACTTGATGGCCCAGCTGCGGATCTTCACCCGGCATGCGCACCAGCAGATCGGTGGTTGCACCGAAGCTTTGCACGATTGCCTCGTGATAACCCGAAGTGGCCAGCTGCTCACGCACCTTGGTGACATCGGCCGGACGCTCGTAGGTCAGCTCGATGAGCGTACCGCCGGTGAAGTCCAGGCCCCAGTTCATGCCCTTGGTGGCGACGCTGAACAATGCCAGCGCAGTAAGGAACAATGTGACGCCGAACGCAAAGTTGCGAACGCCCATGAAGTTGATTGTACGTAACATGGCAGCCCCTTAAATCCACAACTTCTTGAAGTCACGACCGCCGAAGATCAGGTTGACCATCGCGCGGGTCACCATGATGGCCGTGAACATCGAGGTAAAGATCCCGAGGGACATAGTCACTGCGAAACCTTTGACTGGACCTGTGCCCATCGCAAAGAGAATCCCGCCGACCAACAGAGTTGTCAGGTTGGCGTCGAGAATCGCGGTAAATGCCCGGCCGAAGCCTTCGTTAATTGCCCGCTGCACGGTCATGCCCGCCGCGATCTCTTCACGTATCCGCGAGAAGATCAGAACGTTGGCGTCGACCGCCATACCCATGGTCAATACGATACCGGCGATACCCGGCAGGGTCAGCGTTGCACCCAGCAGTGACATCAGGGCCAGCAGCATCACCATGTTCACCGTCAGCGCGACGGTAGCGATGATGCCGAAGAAGCGGTAGATGGCCATGATGAACAGCGAAACAAACAGCATGCCCCACAGCGATGCATCAATACCTTTGGTGATGTTGTCGGCACCCAGGCTCGGGCCAATGGTGCGCTCTTCAGCGAAGTACATCGGTGCAGCTAGACCACCGGCACGCAGCAGCAGCGCCAGTTCGGACGACTCGCCCTGGCCGTTCAGGCCAGTGATACGGAACTGAGCACCCAGAGGCGACTGGATGGTCGCCAGGCTGATGATCTTCTTCTCTTCCTTGAACGTCTGAACCGGCACGTCTTTCTCGACGCCGTTGACCACTTGCTTGGTGTAAGTGGTGATCGGACGCTGCTCGATGAAGATCACCGCCATGCTGCGACCGACGTTGCTGCGAGTCGCACGACTCATCAGCTCGCCACCGTGGCCATCCAGACGGATGTTCACTTCTGGCGTGCCGTGTTCGCCGAAGCCAGCCTTGGCGTCAGTCACCTGGTCACCGGTGATGATCAAGCCACGCTCGATCTGTGCCGGCGGACGATTGCCTTCACGGAATTCGAAGGTTTCGGAAGTCGCTTTCGAAGCGCCAGGCTCAGCAGCCAGACGGAACTCAAGGTTGGCCGTCTTGCCGAGGATACGCTTGGCTTCTGCGGTGTCCTGCACGCCCGGCAGCTCAACCACGATGCGGTTGGCGCCCTGACGCTGAACGATGGGTTCGGCAACACCCAGCTCGTTGACGCGGTTACGTACCGTGGTCAAGTTCTGCTTGATGGAGTATTCACGGATTTCCGCCAGCTTGGCCGGGGTCATCGCCAGACGCAGCACCGGTTGGCCATTGAGGTCGGCCGGAACAATGTCGAAATCGTTGAAGCTCTTGCGGATTAGCGCACGGGCCTGTTCGCGGGCTGCTTCATCAGTGAAGCCCAGCTGAATGGCACCGCCCAGTTGCGGCAGGCTGCGATAGCGCAGCTTCTCTTTACGCAACAGGCTCTTGACGTCGCCTTCGTAGACTTTCAAGCGTGCGTCGAGGGCTTTGTCCATGTCCACTTCCAGCAGGAAGTGCACACCACCGGACAAGTCCAGACCCAGCTTCATCGGGTGCGCGCCAAGGCTGCGCAGCCATTGCGGTGTGGTTTGTGCCAGGTTCAGTGCAACGACGTAGTCATCACCCAATGCCTTGCGCACGACATCCTTGGCAGGCAGCTGGTCTTCAGCCTTGGTCAGACGAATCAGACCGCCCTTGCCGTTCGCAGACAGGGTGGCAGCCTTGATGTTGATCCCGGATTCCTTGAGCGCTGTGCCCACACGATCCAGATCAGCCTGAGTCACTTGCAGCGCAGTGCTTGCACCACTGACCTGAATGGCCGGGTCATCAGGATATAGATTGGGAGCGGAATAAATCAGACCGACCGCTAGCACCGCCAGGATCAGAATGTATTTCCACAGAGGGTATTTGTTCAGCATCACGCCGCCCGCTTATGACGCGGGGCGCCTTGCGCGCCCCGTCGATTGAGTAGAAGTTGAAACTTAGATCGCTTTCAGCGTGCCTTTTGGCAGCGTGGCGGCGATGGCGCCTTTCTGGAACTTCATTTCGATGGTGTCGGAAACTTCCAGAACAACAAAATCGTCTGCCACTTTAGTGATCTTGCCGGCGATACCACCGGTGGTCACAACTTCGTCGCCTTTTTGCAGGCTGCTCAGCAGGTTCTTCTGCTCTTTGGCGCGCTTGGCCTGTGGACGCCAGATCATCAGGTAGAAGATGACCAGGAAACCGACCAGGAAAATCCACTCAAAACCACCACCCATTGGGCCTGCCGCAGGTGCAGCAGCGTCAGCCATGGCATTAGAGATAAAAAAGCTCATTTAGCACTCCAGTTGCAAATGTTGAATCTTGGGGTCAGAAAACTCAGTCCAAAGGCGGAACAGCAAGCCCGCGTTTGGCGTAGAAGGCATCGACAAAGGCGGCCAATGTACCCTGTTGAATAGCCTCGCGCAAACCAGCCATAAGCACCTGGTAATGGCGCAAATTGTGGATGGTATTCAACATGCTACCCAGCATTTCGCCGCACTTGTCCAGATGGTGCAGATAAGCACGGGAGAAGTTCTGGCAGGTGTAGCAATCGCAGGTCGGATCCAGCGGCGAATCATCATGGCGATGGAACGCGTTACGGATCTTCAGCACGCCGGTATCAATGAACAGATGCCCATTGCGGGCATTACGGGTTGGCATCACGCAATCGAACATGTCCACACCGCGGCGCACACCCTCAACCAGATCTTCCGGTTTGCCAACGCCCATAAGGTAACGAGGTTTGTCAGCCGGCATCTGACCTGGCAGGTAGTCGAGCACCTTGATCATCTCGTGTTTCGGCTCGCCCACCGACAGACCGCCGATGGCCAGGCCGTCGAAGCCGATCTTGTCGAGACCTTCCAGCGAACGCATGCGCAAATCCTGGTGCATGCCACCCTGAACGATACCGAACAGCGCCGCCGTGTTGTCGCCATGGGCTTCTTTCGAACGCTTGGCCCAACGCAACGACAGCTCCATGGACACCCGCGCGACGTCTTCGTCGGCCGGGTAAGGCGTGCATTCGTCAAAGATCATCACGATGTCCGAGCCCAGATCACGCTGGACCTGCATCGACTCTTCCGGGCCCATGAACACCTTGGCGCCATCAACCGGAGAAGCGAAGGTCACGCCCTCTTCCTTGATCTTGCGCATGGCGCCCAGGCTGAACACCTGAAAACCGCCGGAGTCTGTAAGAATCGGGCCTTTCCACTGCATGAAATCGTGCAGGTCGCCGTGCTTCTTGATCACTTCAGTGCCAGGACGCAGCCACAGGTGGAAGGTGTTACCCAGAATGATTTCCGCGCCAGTGGCAGTGATATCCCGCGGCAGCATGCCCTTGACCGTGCCGTACGTGCCCACCGGCATGAACGCCGGGGTCTCGACGGTACCGCGCGGGAAGGTCAAACGACCGCGACGAGCCTTGCCGTCGGTGGCAAGTAGCTCGAAAGACATACGACTGGTGCGACTCATTCTGTTTCCTCTGGGCCACGTGGCGCGGGATTACGGGTGATAAACATCGCATCACCGTAGCTGAAAAAGCGGTATTCATGCTCGACGGCGGCTTTATAAGCGGCCATGGCTTCGGGATAACCGGCGAACGCCGAAACCAGCATCAACAGCGTGGATTCGGGCAAATGAAAGTTGGTGACCAGGGCATCGACCACATGAAACGGGCGGCCCGGGTAGATAAAGATGTCGGTGTCGCCACTGAACGGCTTGAGCACGCCATCGCGTGCGGCACTTTCCAGGGAACGCACACTGGTCGTCCCCACGGCGATCACGCGCCCACCGCGCGCGCGACAGGCTTCGACGGCATCGACCACGTCCTGACTGACTTCCAGCCACTCACTGTGCATGTGGTGGTCTTCGATCTTCTCGACGCGCACCGGCTGGAAGGTGCCAGCGCCGACGTGCAACGTCACGAACGCCGTCTCGACGCCCTTGGCGGCAATCGCCTCCATCAGCGGCTGATCGAAATGCAGCCCCGCCGTCGGCGCCGCAACCGCACCCAATCGCTCGGCGTAGACCGTCTGATAACGCTCGCGGTCCGAGCCTTCATCCGGGCGGTCTATATAAGGAGGCAACGGCATGTGCCCGACGCGATCGAGCAGCGGCAACACCTCTTCGGTGAAGCCCAACTCAAACAACGCGTCATGACGCGCGAGCATTTCAGCTTCGCCACCACCGTCGATAAGAATCTTCGAACCCGGCTTCGGCGACTTGCTGGACCGCACATGGGCCAGCACGCGATGACTGTCGAGCACCCGCTCCACCAGGATTTCCAGCTTGCCGCCGGAAGCCTTCTGGCCAAACAGCCGCGCCGGAATCACCCGGGTATTGTTGAACACCATCAAATCGCCCGGGCGCAAATGCTCAAGCAAATCAGTGAATTGACGGTGTGCCAGGGCGCCGCTGACCCCATCCAGGGTCAACAGGCGACTATTGCGACGCTCGGCCAAAGGATGGCGAGCAATCAGCGAATCAGGGAGCTCGAAGGTAAAGTCAGCAACGCGCATGATGGGGTTCGTCTAGCAGGGCCGGGAAGTCTAGCGGAAATATCAAAAATTCTCCATGTACCTGATTGACCGACGGTTATCTCATCTCTATACTTCGCCGCCATTGAGCCCTGATGGCGGAATTGGTAGACGCGGCGGATTCAAAATCCGTTTTCGAAAGGAGTGGGAGTTCGAGTCTCCCTCGGGGCACCAAAATTAAGAAAGGTCTTGCTTTGCAAGGCCTTTTTTTTCGCCCGCAGAAAAGCACCTGACACCCCACCGATCTGTAGGAGCCGGCTTGAACTGGCGATCTTTTGATCTCCACGTTCTCGATTGGTACGACAATTCACAAGGATTCATCCCATGGAACTGCTGCTGGAAACTGTTGCTCTGTTCTGTCTCAAGCTGGCTTATGAGACGGAGGGGTCGAGTCCGATTCTGCGGGATGATTTGGTGATGGGGGATTATGAGCGGGAGGTTTTTGGGTTGTTGGTGCGCAAGGGCGATGTCGAGACGATCCAGTTGAAAGTGGATGAGTGTCTGGGTTTGGCGCTGAATGCCATAGGTGGTGTTGATACAGTCCTGGGCCGCGAGCTGCACAGGTTGGCGGCAGATTTCAGTGCTGCGCAGACGATGGAACAGCTAGATTACCCGCTCATCGCGCTCAAGGATTATCTGAAAGACATTCAGTGAATAAAGGGAACTACTGAAAATAGGTATGCCTGATTGACGTACTGATTCTTGTCGTCATATGTAAATAAATGTTCAATCTTCCCCCTGTTCCCTGATGAGGAAGGCGGCCCCTTCAGACGTTGCAATTCCTCCAGCGCTGTATCAATAAACGAGGAATGTAATAGCACGCGACATACCCATATAATGCAATCACATAGAAACTCAAAAACATGGCCGAAGCGAATATCGAATACATAAAGGTACTCTGCCCAAAAATGCGAAATTTATGATTATGCCCGGCTAAGTCTACTGCTTCAAAATAATTAATTGAGATAAACATCGCCAGCAACATCGCCAACACCAACAATGCAAATAAATACTTTTTTAGCGTCAAATTTTTATATTGATCTGGATCTATAACTAGTTTAGCGCGAGCCATATAGATGGCAATTACAGCGAAAACCGGACCAAATAGACTTACATAGCTAGTACTCAATCTTGAACTAAACGGAAAAAGCGAAGACCAGAACCCTACCGTTCCAAATAGATATTGATTTAAAAAATTATCGACACGCAAATAAATCCCCGCATCGGCATGCGCAGGCAGAAGATTGGTTAGCAAAAATAAAGGTAGAAGGCTAAATAAGATCAGCAAATAAGGAATGGGGATAACTTGAGTAACTTTTTTTTTCATTGAAGCTGCCCTGTCTTTAGGTGCGAATCGAAAAAAACTTTGTAGACTTTGCGATGTGAATGCTTTTGGCATTAAGCCCGATGCAACGAAGCACCGGGCCATTTTATCGTAACAAGCTTGTTCGATTACTGCTGGGGGAGTGTATTGAGGACAGCGGTATTGATCTCATCAACCTTTTTTGCATCAAAATAAGCGCCTGCCAGAGCCATTAATACTGCCACCGTGACTAACCCGGCTGCAGACCCGACAAACACCGGCATGATCAGCACCATGACTCCAGCAAGCACTGCCCCGGCTCCCAAGCCAACAGCTATGCTCTCCAGCTCAAGACCGAGGGGCTTCCAGTCGCCGGTCTCCACACCGACGATAGCCTGCTCACGAACGGTGTTGATCTGGACAGCTTTGCCTACTAAACCGAAAACCTTGCCCAATCGTGTGAAATTGTCGGCCATTGAGGCTTGATCAAGAGCCTTGAGCGCGCTCGCCACAGCTTGCGCGTCTTGCTTATTAAGCTTGGCGTTGGGATTTATCCGCACCTTCTCGAACGTTTGCATGGCTTCGGCATAGCTTCGCACCTTCTTCCCCGAAATATTCTCCTGCAGACCAAGGGCGACCTTGCTCATGTGTTCGCCGTACTTGCTCAAAATATCTTTATTGACGTCGGAGAGGAATGTCACTGCCGCTTTATAGGCGGCCTGCTCTGCTGAAACGCGAGCAGCCTCATCTGCCAACCTAATGGCTTCAGCCTCCACAGCCTGGCGTGCGTCCTCTTCCGCTTGAGCAGTGGCGACGGCCTGCGTGAGAACTGAAGATTTCTCCGTGAGAATTCGAATTTTTTCCGCCAGTATTTTTGCTCTGTAAGCGGCCATAGCGGATACCTCCCAGGCTCTGTAAATACCGAGAGCCGTGCCGGAAACACCGCGATTCTGAAATATGTTCACAAAATCTACCGCACTTTTTTTGACTTCTACCGCCAGCACATCCCTACCAAAAAAGGCATTGGCAGCGGCATTGCTCTCAGACATTTGTGCGTTGTTCTTCATGATCAGACTGTCCACAACAAATTTTTCTGCTTTGAGGTTTTCCAGCCTGTAGGGGGAATGAGGACCGACTGCATCTACAATTTCCGTGTCAATGTCGGCGGGTAATTGTGATAAATAAGCGGCGTAGGATTGTTCGATATTTCGTTGCATTGTTGTGACAGTTACTATTACGGATATCGTATATCGTATATCGTATATCGATCGTTAAACCTAATGCCCTTCTGACTGAAGAACATATCGATTTCGATACCGCTTGCAAATTTACCGTCCCACGGCAATGGTTTGCCAATCACACCACTACCGGGAAGGGGCCCCGGGGGCTTGGGCAGTGGCAGATCAGGAGTTACAACGATAGGTGGAAGGGTGATATTTCCTTGTGGCATTTATTTTCTCCATGGTTTGTGGAACAGACAGCCCTTCTGAATCGATCCTGATTCAAAGTCTTAAACAGGCCATCTTCAGACCGCCTGCTGACATCGCTTAGAACGTCACGAGCAAGCAATGAATGTAACAATCACGGTCATATTTTCTTTTTTGAAACAGCTGCAAAAAAAGCATAGGTGTGAACATGGCCTTGCGTCACAGATCTTCGTTAGGGAATGTTGCTCATCTTCACTTGTTGCAGGAACAGGTGCCCCACGATACTCTCGCACCGTCGCTGCCAAATCAGCGACCGGGTGTGGAAATCCGTGTAATTCAAGGCGCAACAGCGCCCCCATCACGTCTGCCGGCGCTTTTTTTATGCCTGCGGCGTGAGTTATGGCGGCTGTGCGTGGGACGTCTTCGGGCGTGCCGGTTTCCTTGATTCCCGGTTTTCCACCCTGCGCACAGCTGTCACCCATTCGTGTGGAAACGAATGTGGCAGCTCCCATATCAAGGAGTCTGATAATGCGCAGCATCAATCCGTACGAAATTTGGCTTTTCCCTCTACGCAATTCCCAATCGCATAGCACATCAACATCCACCCTCTCCCACCGCCTCTCCGTCATCGGAGGTGGCAAATGACCGACCAACCCGAACTCACAACCGTCGGCCTTACACCTGCCATCTACTGCGCGAATAAACCGCTGTTCCATGTCACTTGCGGCGTTCCCCTCGGTAATGCGTTAGCCATGGCTTCTGATTTTCTGTTCCTCGCCAAGAAGCTTACCGAAGATGCTGCTTACGCCAGTGACACCGACCGCCACGCCTGGGCCGCGCATTATTTGACGGCGATGAGTAAGGCGGTGGTGGATGATGCGGTGAAGGTGCTGACGCGGGATCGGGATAATGAGTTGGCGTCCAAGCGGGCGGAGGGGATGGCTGAGGGGTAGCGGGTAAAAAAGGCCGGACTCTGTCTGGCGTTCGACGCTACGTATGGCAGTTGTAGGGGTGGGCTTGCTTGCGAGGATGGCGGGTATTCAGCGTGATGGTGGTTGGCTTGCGTTTTTCGCGAGCGGGCTCGCTCCTACATGGGTTTGTGTTTCAGTTCAACTTTTTGTGGTGGCTGATCTGGCGCTTTCGCGGGCAAGCCCGCTCCCACAGGGGTTTTGTGTGTTGATGGGGATTTGGGGTTGGTCTCGGGTATTTGGGGCTTTCGATGGTCTGCTCAGGGCAGATGCTGAGAGTTCGACTACGAAACTGGAATTCGGAACAAACCAGCAGACTCGACAAGGAAAGTAGAGCCATGAGGCATGTGATTAGGGGAGTTTCTGAAGGCGAGGATTTCGCTTCCTATGAAAAGGAAATCCCGGTTTCTGTCGAGGATTTCAAGCCGATCATGGGGTGGGCGAAGGACGATGACTGCGTATATGACTATTGGCTTACAGCGGAACAAATCAACGCGATAGAACAGCTCTGCTCCGTAGAATTGCCCACGGATCTGATGCTTTTTATTACCTGTAATGCTTGATATATATCAGGCATCGACAGGCCCGCAGGGCATTAGGCCAGTGAGTGAACGCCCCGTGCCACGCTCATCTAGACTTAATGGATAGTCGTAGGCAGAACCGAACACGTCGCTTTGGTGCAGTTCAATCAAAAGCAGCGTGGCAAGCTGCCCTTTATGCCCAGTAGAGGTGCGGCGAAGACCGCGCCGGGCACAACAAGATGCCCGCTCAGGGTGCCCTGGCCAACGGCCTGAAAATGCCACGATACTGTGACGTGGTGTGAATGCCGCAGCCGACACTTTCGGACGACCGACAACCGCCTGGTTTGTCCGTGACCGTGAGGAATGCTGAATGCCTGATGAGATGTTGCACCTGCCGATGGTCAACAGTCTGCTGGAGCGCCACAAGCGCTCCCCCGGCGCACTGTTGCCCATTCTTCATGATATTCAGGAACGCATCGGTTACATCCCCGATGTGGCCATCCCCGAAATTGCTCACGCCCTCAATCAGAGTCAGGCGGAGGTTCGCGGGGTGATCAGTTTTTACCATGACTTCCGTACCGCGCCTCCAGCCCGGCATATCCTGCGTCTGTGCCGGGCTGAGTCCTGCAAGAGTCGCGGCGCCGAGGAGCTCGCGGCGCAGTTGCGCGAACGTCTGCAACTGGACGACCACGGCAGCAGTGCCGACGGCAGCATCAGTTTGCGCCCGGTGTATTGCCTCGGCGCCTGCGCCTGCTCGCCCGCTCTGGAATTGGATGGCCGGGTACATGCGCGGCTTAGCGCCGAGCGTCTGGATGCATTGCTCGACGCTTGCCGGGAGGACGCATGATGCCGGCTCTTTATCTGCCCAGTGATTCTCTGGCCCGTGCCGTGGGTGCCGATGAAGTCGCGGTGGCGCTTATCACTGCGGCTCAGGAACGCAATCTGCCCCTAGAGTTGCAGCGCACCAGCTCTCGCGGCCTGTATTGGCTGGAACCGCTGCTGGAAGTGGACAGCCCGCAAGGCCGGATCGGCTTCGGCCCGCTGACCGCCGCCGATGTGCCATCCGTGCTCGAAGCCCTGCAAGGCGAGCCGTCCGCGCATCCACTGGCCTTGGGCCTGGTGGAAGAATTGCCTTATCTGAAAACTCAACAACGCCTGCTGTTCGCACGCGCCGGTATTACCCGGCCGTTGTCCCTGGATGATTACCGGGCTCACGGCGGCTTCGAGGGCTTGACCCGCGCCATCGCAGTGGGCGGCGAGCAGACCGCGACGGAAGTGTTCGATTCGGGCCTGCGTGGCCGAGGCGGCGCGGCGTTCCCGGCGGGGATCAAATGGCGCACGGTACGCGGCACCCAGGCGGCGCAGAAATACATTGTGTGTAACGCCGACGAAGGCGACTCCGGCACCTTCGCCGATCGCATGTTGATGGAAGGCGACCCCTTCCTGCTGATCGAAGGCATGGCCATTGCCGGCATCACCGTCGGCGCCAGTTACGGCTACATCTATGTGCGCTCGGAATATCCAGACGCCGTGGCCACACTGCGCCAGGCGCTGAACATTGCTCGGACCGCCGGTTACCTCGGCGCCAATGTCGGCGGCAGCGGCCAGGCTTTCGATATGGAAGTGCGGGTCGGTGCCGGCGCTTACATCTGCGGTGAAGAAACCGCGCTGTTGGACTCGCTCGAAGGCAAGCGCGGGATCGTTCGTGCCAAGCCGCCGATCCCTGCGTTGAAGGGCCTGTTTGGCCTGCCGACGCTGGTGCACAACGTGCTGACCCTAGCCTCGGTGCCGCTGATTCTGGCCAAGGGCGCACAGTTCTATCGCGATTACGGCATGGGCCGTTCCCTCGGCACGATGCCTTTCCAGTTGGCAGGCAATATTCGTCATGGTGGTTTGGTGGAACGGGCCTTTGGCCTGACCCTGCGGGAACTGGTGGAAGACTACGGCGGTGGCACCGCCAGTGGCCGGCCGCTGAAGGCCGCCCAGGTTGGCGGCCCGCTCGGTGCCTGGGTGCCGCCGTCGCAATTCGATACGCCGCTGGATTACGAAGCCTTCGCCGCCATCGGCGCGATGCTCGGTCACGGTGGTGTGGTGGTGGCGGACGACAGCCTGGACATGGCCCACATGGCGCGCTTCGCCATGCAGTTCTGCGCAGAAGAATCCTGTGGCAAATGCACGCCATGCCGCATCGGCTCGACCCGGGGCGTGGAGGTGATCGACCGACTGCTAGCCGCGCCTGACCAGAGCGGTCGTGATGAGCAGGTGATCATCCTCAAGGACCTGTGCGACACCCTGCAATACGGTTCGCTGTGCGCGTTGGGGGGCATGGTCTCCTTTCCGGTAGCCAGCGCCCTCAAGCACTTCCCCGCCGACTTCGGTCTGCAATCTTCGGAGGCCGAGCAATGATCACTATTTTCGACCCGAACACCGATATCGATCTCGGCACTCCAGCCCGCGACAGCCAGGTGCAAGTCACCCTGAACATCGACGGGCGCAGCATCAGCGTGCCCGAAGGCACCTCGGTGATGCGCGCCGCTGCGCTGCTGGGCACCACCATTCCTAAACTGTGCGCCACCGACAGCCTGGAAGCCTTCGGCTCCTGCCGCATGTGCCTGGTGGAGATCGACGGCATGCGCGGCTACCCGGCGTCCTGCACCACGCCGGTCACCGAAGGCATGAGCGTGCACACCCAGACGCCGAAGCTCGCGACCCTGCGCCGCAACGTCATGGAGCTGTACATCTCCGATCACCCGCTGGACTGCCTGACCTGCTCGGCCAACGGCAACTGCGAGCTGCAAACCGTGGCCGGCCAAGTCGGCCTGCGGGAAGTGCGTTACGGCTATGAGGGCGACAACCATCTGGCCGACGTGAAGGACACCTCAAACCCCTACTTCGACTACGACCCGAGCAAGTGCATCGTCTGCAACCGCTGCGTGCGCGCCTGCGAAGAAACCCAGGGCACCTTTGCCCTGACCATTACCGGGCGCGGTTTCGAATCCCGGGTCGCGGCCGCCGGAGGCGAGAACTTCCTCGACTCGGAATGCGTGTCCTGCGGCGCCTGTGTGCAAGCCTGTCCCACTGCGACCTTGATGGAAAAAAGCGTGGTCGAACTGGGTCAGCCCGAACGCAGCGTGATCACCACCTGTGCCTATTGCGGCGTGGGCTGCTCGTTCCGCGCCGAGATGAAAGGCGACAAGCTGGTGCGCATGGTTCCAGACAAGAACGGCCAGGCCAACCATGGCCATTCCTGCGTCAAAGGGCGCTTTGCCTGGGGCTACGCGACCCACCCGGATCGCATCACCAAGCCGATGATCCGCCAGCACATCAACGACCCTTGGCAGGAAGTCAGCTGGGATGAAGCGGTGACCTACGCCGCCAGCGAATTCCGTCGACTGCAGCAAAAGTACGGCCGCGACTCCATTGGTGGCATCACCTCCAGCCGCTGCACCAACGAAGAAACCTACCTCGTACAAAAACTGGTGCGCGCCGCCTTCGGCAACAACAACGTCGACACCTGTGCGCGGGTCTGCCACTCGCCGACCGGCTATGGCCTGAAACAAACCCTTGGCGAGTCCGCCGGCACCCAGAGTTTCGACTCGGTGATGCAGGCCGACGTGATCCTGGTGATGGGCGCCAACCCCAGCGACGCCCACCCGGTGTTCGCCTCCCAGCTCAAACGCCGCCTGCGTGAAGGCGCGCGGCTGATCGTCATCGATCCACGACGCATTGATCTGGTGGACTCGGTGCATGCCCGCGCCGAACTGCACCTGGCCCTGCGTCCGGGCACCAACGTCGCCATGCTCAACGCCCTGGCCCACGTCATCGTCACCGAAGGCCTGCTCGACCAAGCCTTTATCGACGCCCGTTGCGAGGGCAGCGATTTCGCCCGCTGGAGCGAGCTCGTCAGCCGCGCGGAAAACTCGCCGGAAGTCCTTGGCCCCATCTGCGGCGTAGCGGCTGCCGACATCCGTGCCGCCGCCCGCCTGTATGCCACCGGCGGCAACGCGGCGATCTACTACGGCCTGGGCGTCACCGAGCACAGCCAGGGCAGCACCGCGGTCATGGGCATCGCCAACCTGGCCATGGCCACTGGCAACATCGGCCGCGAAGGCGTGGGCGTGAACCCGCTGCGGGGGCAGAACAACGTTCAGGGCTCCTGCGACATGGGCTCCTTCCCCCACGAGCTGCCCGGCTACCGGCACATCTCCAACGAGGTGGTACGGGCACAATTCGAACAGGCCTGGAACGTCACCCTGCAACCCGACCCGGGCCTGCGCATCCCCAACATGTTCGAGGCAGCCCTGGGCGGCAGCTTTAAGGGCTTGTATTGCCAGGGCGAAGACATCGCCCAGAGCGATCCCAATACCCAGCACGTCACCGCGGCGCTGTCGGCCATGGAGTGCGTGGTGGTGCAGGACATTTTCCTCAACGAAACGGCCAAGTTCGCCCATGTGTTCCTGCCGGGCTGCTCGTTCCTGGAAAAAGACGGCACCTTCACCAACGCCGAGCGACGCATCTCCCGGGTGCGCAAGGTCATGGAGCCTCTGGGCGGCAAGGCCGACTGGGAAGGCACGGTGGCCTTGGCCAATGCCCTGGGTTACCCGATGAACTACCAGCACCCGTCAGAAATCATGGATGAAATCGCCAGCCTGACGCCGACCTTCACCAACGTCAGCTACACCGAACTGGACCGCCACGGCAGCCTGCAATGGCCGTGCAACGCCGCGGCACCGGACGGCACGCCGACCATGCACATCGAGGAATTCGTGCGCGGCAAGGGACGTTTCATGCTCACCGGCTACGTGCCCACCGAGGAAAAAGTCAACAATCGCTATCCACTACTGCTGACCACCGGACGCATCCTCAGCCAGTACAACGTCGGCGCCCAGACCCGGCGTACCGACAACGTCGCCTGGCACGACGAAGACCGCCTGGAAATCCACCCGACCGACGCCGAGAGCCGTGGCATCAACGAAGGTGACTGGGTCGGCATCGGCAGTCGCGCCGGACAGACCGTACTGCGTGCGCGAGTCACCGAACGGGTCGCCCCAGGCGTGGTGTACACCACCTTCCACTTCCCTGAATCGGGGGCCAACGTCATCACCACCGACAACTCCGACTGGGCCACCAACTGTCCGGAGTACAAGGTCACCGCCGTGGAAGTCAGCCGCGTCTACCACCCTTCCGAGTGGCAAAAACGCTACCAGGAGTTCAGTGACGAACAGCACCGTCTGCTCAAAGAACGCCGTCAGGCGCGTGGCGCTAAAGCGGAGGTACGCCGATGAGCACTGCCAACCTGATCAAAATGGTCAACCAGATCGCCCAGTACTTTGCCAACGAACCGGACCAGCAACAGGCCGTGCTCGGCGTACGTAATCACCTGCAGATGTACTGGACGCCCGGCATGCGCAAGGAGTTGCTGGCCTGGCAGACGGCGCATCAAGGGGCAGACTTGCACCCACTGGCGCAGGCGGCGGTCAGTGGGGCGGGCTGGGAGGCTTAGGTTCACACACGATCCCTTGGGATTAGCCCCGAGTTTTTCGGGGCTTTCAATTGTGCGGTGCTTGGCGGGCAAGCGGTCTGTTGTCGCCTTGACTGTCGGATTCAAGCCAGTTGCCATTCATTGACATCAGCTGCGTTATCATCCTGCGCTTCTCTGTTCCAAGCACCCGGATGTCTATGTCTTTGCCTCTGCCAGACGATCATCAATCCTTGCCCCCTGTCCTGGTCGGGCCGTTGTTGCGGCGGCTGGAGCCCACGCGACTGGTGATGTGGTTGGTGGGGTCGCGGGCGTTGTCGCTGACGTTGCGTCTGCAAGATCGCGACGACATCCACCTCGACGCGAGTCAGTGCACGATCATTGCGGTGGGCACCCAGGCCTTTGTTCATTTGATCGATGTGCCGCTGGACGCCGCCCTGCCCTGCGACACGTTAATCGAATACGACCTGCTGATTGATGACGCAGGCGCAGGCATCGCCGATTGGGCCCCGCACTTGCTGTATGGCGACGCGCGTTGCCCAAACTTCGTCCTGCGTAAACGGGTCGATCAGCTGCTGCATGGTTCTTGCCGGAAACCTCACCATCCGGCCCCGGACGGTTTGCTGTGTGTCGATCGTTTGCTGGAGACCGAGCCGGATGCGCACAAACGCCCGGCGCTGCTGATGATGAGCGGCGATCAGGTGTACGCAGACGATGTCGCAGGTCCAATGTTGCGAGCCATCCATGCCTTGATCGCGCGGCTGGGATTGTTCGGCGAACACCTCGAAGGTGCGGTGGTCAGCGACAGCGCCAAACTCTATGAGGATCCCGCCAGTTACTACCACCGTGCGGATTTGTTACCGGCGCTGCAGAGCAACGAAACCCTGCGCGAGCGATTTTTCGGCGGGGTGCGTAAGCCAATTTTCACCAGCAGCAGCGCCGACAATCATCTGGTGACGTTCGCCGAGGTCATGGCCATGTACCTGCTGGTGTGGTCACCGACGCCCTGGACGTTGATCGCTCCAAAACCGCCAAAATTGATTCCCGAAAGACGCGAGCGTTATGCGCTTGAGCAAACGCGCATTGATGATTTCAAAGCTGGCCTGGGGGGTGTCGCCCGAGCGTTCGCGCATCTGCCGTGCCTGATGATTTTCGACGATCACGATATTACCGATGACTGGAATCTTTCCGCGCAATGGGAGGAAACGGCCTACGGTCATCCGTTCTCCAAGCGCATCATCGGCAACGCACTGATTGCTTATATGGTGTGTCAGGGCTGGGGCAACAACCCGGATGCATTCGACGGCGTGCTGGAAAAAACCCGTTTATTGAGTGCCACAGGGCAGGACCATTATCTCGACAGCGACGTTCAGGACGGTTTGATCGATGAGCTGCTGAGGTTTCAGAACTGGCATTACGTGCTGCCCACTAGCCCGGCCATCGTCGTGCTCGACACCCGCACCCGGCGCTGGCGCAGTGAGATGACCCTCAAGCAGCCTTCGGGTTTGCTGGACTGGGAAGCCCTCAGCGAACTGCAACAGGAACTGCTCGATCACCCCTCGGCGATCATTGTTTCACCGGCGCCGATCTTCGGCGTCAAACTGATCGAAACCGTGCAGCGCGTCTTCAGCTGGTGCGGCTACCCTCTGTTGGTGGACGCCGAAAACTGGATGGCCCATCGCGGCGCAGCCCAGGTGATCCTGAACATTTTCCGACACTCGCGCACACCCGGTAACTACGTGGTGCTGTCGGGCGATGTGCATTATTCCTTCGTCTACGAAGTACTGATCCGACACCGCAAGGCCGGCCCGCGAATCTGGCAGATCACCAGCAGCGGTATCAAAAACGAATTCCCTCCGGCCCTGCTCGAATGGTTCGACCGCCTCAATCGCTGGCTCTACTCACCGCGCTCACCACTCAACTGGCTGACTAAACGTCGACGCATGCGCATTGTTCCGCATGTCCCGGAACATGCTGAAGCGGGTGAACGGCTGTGGAATTCGGCGGGGATCGGGCAGGTGTTCTTTAATGAAAAAGGACAGCCGCAAGAAATTTATCAGCACAACTCAAACGGCTCGCCGAAGACGCGGATGGTTGCGCCTGAAAACGACAACTGAAGGCTGATCGTTCCCACGCTCTGCGTGGGAATGCCTCAAGGGACGCTCCGCGTTCCAGCTCTCGAAAGGGACGCGGAGCGTCCCGGGCTGCATTCCCACGCAGAGCGTGGGAACGATCGGAGGGGGTAGCCATTTCATTATTTGATCGGTGTCGCTCATGAACCTCACCCGAACCCTGATCATCGGCAACTCTGGCTCCGGCAAAAGCTGGCTGGCCCAACGGCTGGCCGAGCACCTGCAAATACCATGGGTCGATCTCGACTCGATTCACTGGTTGTCCGACGAACACAGCATCCCCCGCCCCCGTGCCGAGGCGTTGGGCATGGCGCGGGTGCTGGCCGGTGAAGAGCGCTGGGTGATCGAAGGCGTTTACGGCGGGATAGTCAGCGAACTTATCCACCGCGCTACGACATTGATCTGGCTGTGTGTTGAAGACGAAAACTGCGTGGCCAATGTTCGTCAGCGAGAAAACAAACAGGACGACGACACGTTGCTGATAATGTTGCTGGAATGGGCCGGCAGTTACCGTACCCGCGAAGACTCCAGTGGATTTTCCGCGCATCAGCAACTGTTCGAAGGGTTCGGCGGTTCAAAAATCAAACTCAGGGATCGAACCGAAATCACGGCATTTGCGAACACCCTGCTACACGCCGACTAATCACACTGTTTACCAAGGATACGTATGTTTGCACGGAGCAAGTCAGTCCCCGAATTAATGGTCACGGACATCAAGAAAAGCCTTCACTTCTGGACCTCCCTGATCGGTTTTCAAATCGCCTATGAACGCCCCGAAGTCGGTTTTGCCTACCTCGATCAAAACGGCGTTCAAATCATGCTGGAGCAGTACGACCCGGCCGAAGGCCAGTGGGTAACCGGCCCACTGCAAGCGCCGTTTGGTCGAGGCATAAACTTTCAAATCACCGTTGATGTCGTCGAACCGATACTCCAGCGCCTGACCGAAGTTGAGTGGCCGTTGTTTCGTCCCTGCGCCGATGTCTGGTATCGCGCGGATACGGTGGAAGTCGGCCAACGCGAATTTCTGGTGCAGGACCCGGACGGTTATCTGGTTCGATTGGTGGAGAGTTTGGGCGAGCGGCCGTAAGACACTGAGCCGATGCCTAGGCCGTGCATTTACGATCGTTCCCACGCTCTGCGTGGGAATGCAGCCAGGGACGCTCCGCGTCCCAAAAAGCGTGACGCAGAGCGTCACAAGAGGCATTCCCACGCGGAGCGTGGGAACGATCAATTGTGCATCAGGCCACTTTCAGCGCCCTGCAAACCCCTCTCACAATCATCTCCACTTCCCGCTCATCAATCGTCAGCGGCGGCAGCAAGCGAATGGTCTTGCCCCGTGTCACGTTGATCAGCAAGCCGTGATCCCGTGCGGCGATCAGGGTCAGGTCGCGAATCGGCTGTTTGAGTTCGATGCCAATCATTAAACCCTGGCCGCGGATCTCCAGGACGTTCGGGTCGTCCGCCAATTCGATGGACAATCTGGCGAGCAAACGCTCGCCCTGAAGTTTGGCGTTTTCCAGAAGCCCTTGTTCTTCAATGATCTCCAGCACGGTGCAACCGACCCGGCAGGCCAGTGGATTGCCGCCGAAGGTGCTGCCGTGGCTGCCGGGGGTGAAGAGGTCGGCGGCTTTGCCCCTGGCCAGGCAGGCGCCGATGGGAATGCCGTTACCAAGCCCTTTGGCCAGGGTCATGACGTCCGGGACGATGCCTTCGTGCTGAAAGGCAAACCACTGGCCGGTGCGGCCGATGCCGGTCTGGATTTCGTCGAGCATCAGCAGCCACGAGCGCCGATTGCAGAGTTCGCGAATGGCTTTCAGGTAACCGGGCGGGGCCATTTGGACACCGCTTTCACCCTGAATCGGTTCCATCAGGATCGCCACGATGCGCGGGCCATGGGCTTGCTGCACCTTGTCCAGCGCCTTCAGGTCGCCGAATGGCACTTTGACGAAGTCCCCCGGCAACTCGTTGAAACCCAGGCGCACGGCCGGGCCATCACTGGCGGACAAGGTACCCAGAGTCCGGCCGTGAAAGGCGTTCTCCATAACCACCACCAGCGGTTGTTCGATACCTTTTTGCCAGCCATATAGCCGCGCCAGTTTCAGCGCGGTTTCGTTGGCTTCAGCACCGGAGTTGTTGAAGAACGCCCGCTCCATGCCCGCCAACCGCGTCAGTTTCTGCGCCAGCCGCTGTTGCCAGTCGATGCTGTAAAGATTGGAGGTGTGCAACAGCAGCCCGGCCTGTTCGCTGATGGCTGAGACAATTTTCGGATGGGAGTGACCGACGTTGGTCACTGCCACCCCCGCCACCGCGTCCAGGTATTCACGACCGGCCTGATCCCACAGGCGCGTGCCCAGGCCCTTGCTGAAACTCAAGGCCAAGGGTTGATAAGTGGTCATCAGGCAGGCGGCGGTCATGACATCAAGCTCCATCAATAGTCAGTGTTTTTGCAGTATGGTTAGCCACCTGAGCTAGATAAACGCTGCAACACTTCAATCATTTTAAAGCTGGGCTTGATAATGGATTTATTCCAGGCAATGACCGTTTACGTCAAAGTGGTGGAAACTGGGAGCATGACCGCCGCCGCTTTCCAGTGCGAAATGTCCACGACCATGGTCGGCAATCACCTACGGGCGCTGGAACAACGACTGGGCGTGCGCTTGCTCAACCGCACGACGCGGCGCCAGCGGTTGACGGAATTCGGCACGGCTTACTATCAACGTTGCCTCGAAGTCCTGGGGTTGGTGGCTGACTCCGAACGCTTGGCCGAGCAGGCCCTCGACGAGCCGAGCGGCACCTTGCGCATCACCGCACCGCTGACGTTTGGCAGCGAAAAACTGGCACCCGCCCTGAGTGAATTCGCCCTGCTGTGTCCACGCGTCAAATTGGATGTGGTCCTCACCAATCGCCGCCCGGACCTGCTCGAAAACGGTTTCGACGTGGCGTTTCGCCTGGGCAATACCGAGGAGACCCACTTGATCGCCCGTCCACTCCTCGACTACACCCTGACCATGTGTGCATCACCGGAGTACCTGGCGCGCAAAGGCACACCGCAGAAACCTGATGAGCTGCAACACCACGACTGTCTGTCCTTTGCCTATCCGGCCGGGGATGACTGGCAGTCGGTGGAAAAACATTGGCGCCTGACCGGTCCCGAAGGCGAAGTGGCGGTAGCGGTCAATGGACCGATGTTGATCAACAGTTCGGCAGGACTGCATCAAGCGGCGCGGACCGGTATGGGCATCGTGGTGTTGCCTGATGCGTTGATGGAGCAAGATCTCAAGGACGGAAAACTGGTGGCATTGATGCCGGATTACCTGCCGCCGAGCCGACCAATGAATCTGATGTATGCCCAGGATCGCTACCGTTTGCCAAAACTGCGTAGTTTTGTCGACTTTGCCTTGCAGAGATGGGGCAAGCACTAGCCGGCTCAATTCGCCATCGTTGCTGGCCAGGGCCGATCAAGCGCTGTATCGGTCGAAGATCGCGGGCAAGAATGTGATTTCTGGGTAATGGCTATGCCCTTCACTTCTCACATCCCCGCCTTCACCAACACCGGTTTCTCCTGATACCGATCCGGATACAGCTGCTTCAACTGCGCGACCTTCGGTAGATCGTTGATCACGATATAGGGATAGGTCGGATGCTCGGTCAGAAAGTCCTGATGCTCCTCCTCCGCCGGGTAGAAACCGTTGTAGGTTTCCAGCTTGGTGACAATGGGTTTGTTGAACGAATGGGCGGCGTCGAGCTGGGCGATGTAGGCCTGAGCGACACGTTGCTGTTCGCTGTTTTCCGGGAAAAGCGCCGAGCGATACTGAGTGCCGCTGTCAGGTCCCTGACGGTTGAGTTCGGTAGGGTTGTGAGCCACCGAGAAGTAGATTTGCAGCAAGGTACCATAGCTGACCTGACGGGGGTCGAAGGTGACTTCGACGGATTCCGCATGACCGGTATCGCCCTCGCTGACCCGCTCGTATTGAGCGGTGTTGGCTGCACCGCCGGCGTAACCGGAGACAGCTTTCTTCACCCCTTTTACATGTTGGAACACGCCTTGGACGCCCCAGAAGCAACCGCCGGCGAAGACTGCGGTTTCGCTGTGGGCCTGGTTGGTTGCGTCGAGGGTGGGAGGAGGAATGATGACCGCGTCTTCGGCACCGAAAGAGAACGCCGAGCAGTGGCCGATGACGCCGGCAGCGGCCAGGCCCAACAAGGCGCGACGCCAGGTGAATAGGGTTTTCATGAGGCTGATTCCTGAATAAATGGAATGACGATCAACCGAACGTAAACGCATACGCCGACACTCCGGAATCGAGAAACTCGATACTGAAGGTCCGATCCGTCACGCCGCCGGTTTGGCGCACCAGTTGATACAAGCGTTGTTCAGTCACGCTGCCGCTGCCGTCGGGCGCCACGTCGGTACCGTGGGCATCGCCGGGGGCTTTTCCGTCAACCAACACTTTGAAGCGCACCGGTTTACCGTCAGCGCCAGGCCCCAGCACCAGATGCAGATCGCGGGCATGGAAGCGGTAGACGATGCGACTGGCCGGCGCGCTTGAAGTCGCCCGCTCCGGGCCGACTTTCCATTGACCGTCCAGGCTCCAGTCGTTGAGCGCCAATTGTGGCGGTGGGTTGTAGGCGGCCACCTTGTCCGGTACCAGGCTGGTTTCAGGGACGAAATGCTCCGCACGCTGGTAGCCGACATAAGTTTCCGGCGATTGCACTTCGTTCATGTCCGGGGCCAGTTGAACACCCTCGGCACTGGCATTGATCAGACCGTCCGCGACTTTCGCGGCGCCTGCTTCGCGCAGCAGTTGCTGGATCACCCGCTCTGATTCGGCGTACTGGCCCTCACCAAAGTGGTGATAACGAATGCGACCTTGAGCGTCGGCAAAATAGTGGGCCGGCCAGTATTCGTTGTTGAAAGCTCGCCAGATCTTGTAGTCATTATCGATGGCCACCGGGTAGTTAATGCCCAGGTCCCTCATGGCTTTGGTGACATTGCCTACGTCTCGCTCGAAAGCAAACTCGGGCGCATGGACGCCAATCACCACCAATCCCTGATCGCGGTACTTCTCGGCCCAAGCCTTCACATAGGGCAGCGTGCGCAGGCAGTTGATGCAGGAGTAAGTCCAGAAATCCACCAGCACGACTTTACCTTTCAAAGCCTGCGCAGTGAGGGGTGGCGAGTTGAGCCATTGCACCGCGCCGTCCAGCGGTGGAAGGTTGCCTTCAATCGGCAATGCACCCGGTGTTTTGTCAGCCGCTTTCATTGCACTTCCAGAGGCCGGAACCTGCGCCATCATCGCCCCGCTAACGTTCGGTGATTTACCGGCCAACCGCCCGACCAACGCCTGCTCGATACCGCCGGTGGACGCCGTCGAAACCCGCGCCAGAATCCCGGTGTCGAGCCCCAGGGCGATCGCCGCAACACCGGCCAGCATCGCAGCACCCAAACCTCGACGCAGCCATTCGCCTGCGCCGATGGAACGCTTCATCGCCGCGAAGACTTTACCGCCCAGCAGCAGCGCCACAGCGAGGGAGGTTGCGGCACCCGCGGCGTAGGCCAGCAACAACAAGGTGGTTGCGATGCTTGCCCCTTGCAGCGCTGCCCCTGTCAGCAACAACCCCAGAATCGGCCCGGCGCACGGAGCCCAGAGCAGGCCCGTGGCGACGCCGATCAGGAATGAAGCGCCGGGACGCGGCCGGGCATCGGCACCCGCAGCTTCCGACAGCCGGCTGCCAGCCGCCACCAGCGGCCGGGTCAGACGCTCGGCCAATCGAGGCAGCAACAGCGTCAGCCCGAACAGTGCAACGAACAGCAACGCGAGCCAGCGACCGTACTGATTGACTTGAACCACCCAACCGCCGCCCACCGCCGCCAACGAGGCGACGAGCGCGAAGGTCAGTGCCATGCCCGCCAATAGCGGCAACCCACTCTTCATAAACGGCTGCCCGGTGCGAGCGAAGACAAAGGGCAGTACCGGCAGGATGCACGGGCTGACAATCGTCAGCACACCACCGAGATAAGCGAGGACCAGAAGCCACATAACGTCGACCTGCATAAAGTGAGTGAAAAGGAGTGACCATGGATCAAGCCGCCTGCGGCTCGAACGTCATCGCCAGGCCGTTCATGCAATAGCGCAAGCCAGTGGGTTTTGGCCCATCGTCGAAGACATGGCCCAAATGACCGCCACAACGCCGACAGTGGACTTCTTCGCGCAGCACCCCGAAGGAGCGGTCCTGACGAGTGGCCACTGCCTTGTCCAGCGGTGCCCAGAAACTCGGCCAACCGGTGCGGCTGTCGAACTTGGTCGCGGAAGAAAACAACGGAAGGGCGCAACCGGCACAGGCAAAAGTACCTTCACGGTGCTCGTTGTTCAGCGGGCTGCTGTAAGCCCGTTCGGTGCCCTCTTCGCGGAGGATTTCGTACTGCTCGGCGCTGAGCATGGCGCGCCATTCGCTGTCGCTGTGAGCCACCTCGAATACCTCCGCTGCGCTGGCGTCACTGACCAGCGCAGAACTGGCGGCAAATTTTGGCAATACACCGATGACCAGGGCTGCAGCGCCTAGCCCGCCGCTTGCTACGAGAAACTGTCGCCGTGAAAACATGGTCGTCTCCGAAAAATCCAGGTGCCTGACATGGAACACAGCCTAGGCTTGGGTTGATCGCCAAATCCTCACGAGAAGTTAAACAATTCGTGATAACTCCGGCCCCGGAAAACCCGCACAATGCGCTCATTGCGCCGAAGGATTGAGCTTGATGGAACAGACCAAACGCGTCCTCGTGGTCGAGGACGACCTGCACATCGCCGACCTGATCTGCCTGCATCTACGCGATGAGCAGTTCGAGGTGGTGCACTGCGCCGATGGCGATGAAGGCATGCGACTGCTGCAGCAAGGAAGCTGGGACGCACTGATCCTCGACCTGATGCTGCCCGGCGTCGACGGCCTCGAAATCTGCCGCCGCGCCCGCGCCATGGCCCGCTACACACCGATCATCATTACCAGTGCGCGCTCCAGCGAAGTGCATCGGATTCTCGGGCTCGAACTCGGTGCCGACGATTACCTGGCCAAGCCCTTTTCCATGCTCGAACTGGTTGCCAGGGTCAAAGCGCTGTTGCGACGGGTAGACGCCATGGCCCGCAACCTGAAAATGGACGCCGGCAGCCTGATCACGGACGACCTCTCCATCGACCCGATCACTCGCGATGTGTCCCTTGATGGTCGTCGCCTTGACCTCACTCCACGGGAGTTCGACCTGTTGTATTTCTTCGCCCGTCAGCCCGGCAAGGTGTTCTCGCGCATGGACCTACTCAACGCGGTCTGGGGCTACAGCCATGAAGGCTACGAGCACACGGTCAACACACACATCAACCGCCTGCGGGCAAAGATCGAAGCAGATCCGGCACAACCGGCGCGCATCCTCACGGTGTGGGGTCGAGGCTACAAATTCGCGGTCAAGGAGGAGCAGCCGTGAGACTGACCCTGACTCAGCGCCTGTCTCTGGTTTTCGCCGTGTTGCTGCTGGTGTGTTGCGGCACGTCGGCATGGATGCAGGTGCGCTCCAACCAGATGCATGAGCTGGAAGTGGTGCAAGGGCTGTCGCGGGATCTGGCCCGGCACATCGCCCATGACACCGTGCTGATGGACACCAAAGGCCTGATGCCCGACGCCGTGCGCGACCTGTTTAGCCAGCTGATGCTGGTCAACCCCAGTGTCGAGGTGTACCTGCTCAACACCGAGGGCCGGATTGTCGGCAGTGCTGCGCCCGAGGGTCGGATACACCGGGAGCGGGTCGATCTGGCGCCGGTCCAGCGCCTGCTCAAGGGCGATGCCCTGCCGATTCTCGGCGACGATCCGCGCAGCGTCGATGGCCGAAAAGTGTTCAGCGCCGCGCCATTACAGGTCAACGGCAAACCGGCGGGCTATCTCTACGTGGTGCTGCTCAGCGAAGAGCACGACCGCTTCGCCGAACGCGGCGCCACCAGCGCCGCCCTGAATACCGCACTGTTGTCCATTGGGCTGGTGGCGTTGCTGTGCCTGATTGCCGGTCTCACGGCATTCGCCCTCATCACTCGCCCTCTGCGTCGTTTGACCGAAACCGTCAGCCAGTTCGACATTGATGGCGCGCCGGTAACGCCGCCTGCATCAGTCCCGATGGAAAAGGCCGCCAGCCACGATGAAATTGCCATCCTCGACGCGGCCTTCCGGCAGATGCAAGCGCGCCTCGGTGAGCAATGGCGTTCATTGACCCGCCAGGATCAGGAACGCCGCGAACTGGTGGCAAACATCTCCCACGACCTGCGCACACCTCTGGCTTCGCTGCACGGTTACCTGGAAACCTTGTCACTCAAGGACGCCACGTTGTCCCCCGACGACCGCCGTCGTTACCTGGGCATCGCGCTGGATCAAAGCCGCAAGGTGGGTGGTCTGGCGCAATCGCTGCTGGAGCTGGTGCGTCTGGAGCATGGTTTCGTGCAACCGGTACTGGAAAGCTTCTCGCTGACCGATCTGGTGCAGGACATCTTCCAGAAATTCGAACTGACGGCCGAGGCGCGCCAGGTCGAACTCAAGGCCACCTTCGCACCCAACGTTTCGGCCGCCTGCGCCGACCTTGGATTGATCGAGCGGGTGTTGACCAACCTGTTCGACAACGCCCTGCGCCATACCCCCCGAGGTGGAGAAATCGAACTTGGCCTGCGCCCTCAAGGGCCTTTTATCGAAGTCACTGTCAGCGACACCGGCCCCGGCATTGCCGCCGAATTGCGCGAAGGTCTGTTCCTGCGCCCATTCAACATAGGCGGCGCACGGCGTGATGGCGGACTGGGGTTGCGGATCGTGCACCGGATCCTGCAATTGCACGGCCGTGAGATCCATCTGATTGACGTTCCCGGACGCGGCGCGACCTTCCGGTTTTCGTTGGCGGTGGATCAGCAAACGGCCGACCAATTGGCGGTTCGGTCGATGAATCTGAATACGCTGGGGAAATAGTCGACTGCTGCTGACACTTCAGGCAAAACGCCCCCAGATAGCCGCCGGTTAAAAGCCGCTGTGCCAAAAATGATGACCAGCCGCCTGTTCATTCGTGACAACGCCGCCTCGGTCCAATAGATTAGGCGGCCTGAAAAGGCCCAGAGCTTTCTCGCCTCAACCCAAGTTAAAAGAAGTAGTGAAATTTCAATGTCCGATTCCAATACCGCTGAATCCGTAGTCACCTTGTCGTCCAAAGCGGAATACGAAAACTCCATCAATCTTTCACAGCACGTGCCCCAGGCCAAGACCATCAGCGAGATGGTCCTGGACGCTTTCCAGTCCACCCGGGAAAGCGACCAGATCCGCGAGCTGCGCGCCGCGATTCGCCAGGCTCACGACAGCTTCGACGACGATAAAGCCTACGAATTGATGGGCGAACTCAAGCAACTCAAGGACGCTGAGGCTGCCGACATTGCAGCCCTGGAGGACTTGAGCAGCAAATTCCCGATCAGCCGGATTCTCTCCAGCTTCAAGGACGATCCGGCGTTTCAGGAATTGGTCTACGGCCTCGCACTGAAGGTGCTGAACCAGACCCACCAAGCCATCAGCAACCCAAGCAGTGGCAAGAGCAAGGCTGCTCGCGCCAAGAAAGATGTCGAAGTGTTCACCATCAGCAAAGACGGCATCAGCGTCACGCTGCCGCTGCGCACCCCGCGTTCACGACTGAACGTTGACCGTGAAGCGCTGGAGTTCCTGGGCTTCACCTTCGTCGGCGAAGGCGAAGAAGCGGAGTTGGACAGCGAGACGTTCCTGGACAATGCCGGCGCCGAACAAGCGGTTAACCGCAAGAACATCATCACCGCGCTTCAGCAGCAAACCGCGTTCGATGGCTACAGCATCGCCGCGCAGTAACAAGATCCATCAGCGGCGCTTCGGGCGCCCCTGACCTAAGAGCCCCGCCCTAGAGCGGGGCTTTTTATTGCCCGTGATTTTAAAAACCCACAATTTCCCTTCCCGTCGTCGTCGCCCACACCGAGACAGTTGCAAAGTGCCACTCCGTTCGGCAATCAATGCCCAAAGGCACTCATGCCACGGTGATTCGGCGCCAGAAAAACACTTTTCCTTAACCCTTCAGCACCACGGGTCCGCCTGCAGGGAGCGTCAACTCACTTTCCAGCCCAAGACTTCAGTGGTGCGATTGCTGAGGTCATCATGAACACAACGCCCCTCTACCGTCAGTTAGCCAACCACTACCTCGACGCGATCCGCAGCGGCACCTTGAAAACCGGGGAACGGTTTCCCTCCATTCGGCTGATGATGGAAAAACACGCCGTCAGCCTGTCGACCGCGGTGCAGGTTTGTCGGGAACTCGAGGACTGTGGTGTGCTGGAAGCCCGTCCGCGCTCCGGCAACTACATTCGTCAGCCCGATACGTTGCGCAAACCCGTCCCGATCGCGCCTCCCCCGCCGCTGGACACCGGCGTCTACGTCGGCATTCATGAACAGGTGTCATCGGTACTCAAGGCCAGTCAACGCGCGACGATCAAGGTCAATTTCGCCAGTGCCTTCTGTGCGCCGGAACTTTATCCGTTGAAGACTCTGCAAGACCATATGATCAAGGCGCTGCGGCACGATCCGCACTTGCTCGGCGCGGCGGGTTCCACCTGCGGCAACAGCACATTGCGCAATATCCTTGCCCGACGGGCGCTGACCACAAAGGCCAACCTGCCAGCGGAGAAGATTGTGATCACCAACGGCGCGACCGAAGCGATCAACCTGGCGTTGCGCGCGGTCACCCAACCCGGCGACACCGTGGCTGTGGAGTCACCGACCTTTTACGGCTTGCTGCAAATTCTTGAAAGCCTGAACCTGCGGGTTCTGGAAGTTCCGGCGACTTCGCACGCGGGAATCAATCTGTTCGCCCTCGAACAACTGCTACAAGGCCCTGAACGAATTCAGGCGCTGATCGTCATTCCCAACCTGCAAAATCCGCTGGGCAGCGTCATGCCCGACGCCAACAAGGCGCGGCTGGTGCAACTGTGTGCCGAGCACGCGACGGTGCTGATCGAAGACGACACCTATGGCGATCTGGTGGATACCGAGCAGCCGCTGTCCACGCTCAAGCACTGGGACCGCACCGACAACGTGATCCATTGCGCATCCCTGAACAAAACCCTGGCACCGGGCATACGCCTGGGCTGGATCAGCGCAGGGAAATGGCACGACCGCGTGGAAATGCTCAAACACACTCAATCCCGGGGATGTGAGGCGTTGTCGCAACTGGCCGTCAGTGCGTTCATGAAGACACCGTCCTACGAACGTTACCTGCGCCGGTTGAGGAAAATCCTGACTCAACAACGCCAGCAAATGAGCGCAGCGATCATTCGCTACTTTCCTGTGGGCACCTGCGTGACCAATCCTCAGGGCGGTACGTTGCTGTGGGTGGAACTGCCTCACCCCCATTCGTCCATGGCGTTTTTCCATGAGGCGTTGAAGGCGGGCATCCAGATTTCACCTGGGGATATCTTTTCCAACGCCAAGCGCTTCGACCACTTTGTGCGCATTGGTTGCGGAGCGCCGTATTCACCGCGCATAGATGACGCGCTGGCGACCCTCGGCCAACTCCTCAAAAACCAGGGCTGACACATACCCTGTAGGAGCGAGCGGTGCGGCGATCCGACTTGCCCGCGAAGAACGATAACGCGGTCCGTCTGACGAACCGTGGTGCCTGCTTCGCGGGCAAGCCTCGCTCCTACAGGATTCGGAACATCAGATGGAATGGCTGTGCAGGCAGATGATGTGCGGATCGTCATTCCAATGCGGGAAGCGTTCGGCGATCAAAGGGTCATGGCCGGGAATGACATGGTCTTCGCCGTCAGCCAGGCTATCGATGAGACTGAACGCCTCAAGCGTCTGCGCCAGATCATCAATAATCGGAAACGGACTGCGTTGACGGATGTTGGCCCACAAATGCGCAGCATCCGAGGCCAGAACAATCCACCCCCGCGCGGTATTCACCCGCACGACTTGGCTACCCGGTGTATGCCCGCCCACCGGGTGCAATGTCACACCGGGAACCACCTCCACAGTGCCGGTGTGCAAACGCATCCGGCCTTCAAACAGCGGTGGAAGCGCCGACATCACGTCGTCGACCTCGTAGGTTTTGTTCACCGTGTGATGGGCCATTTTCGGCCCAGTGCAGAAGCGCAGTTCCGCTTCTTGCAAATGCACCGTGGCCTTCGGGAAAAGCCCCAGGTTGCCGGCGTGATCCCAGTGCAAATGGGTGAGGATCAGGTTGTCGACCTGTGCCGGATCAATGTCCAGTTGGCGTAGGGATTCTTCCGGCAGGCGATACATCTGACGGTTGCGCCGATCTGCCGTGGCCGGTTGGAAACAGGTATCAACCACGATCACCTGCTGCTCATTACGAATGACCCAGAAGTAGTAATCCAGCGGCATCGACGCATTCGGATCACCACAGCAGGCGTCGTAGAGAAAGTTTTCCCGGGCGGTGCGCTGGGCATTGGCACCGACACGGATGGCGAACACTTCGTACACAGGAACGGACATATTCACCTCCTGATCAGGCCGCTACGGTGGCTTTGAGGGTCGGACGGAAGTCGAAATCGATCTCGTCGCTGATGCCCAGATCCTGGGCCAGACGATGCAGGCCACTGTAGTCGCGCATGATCGTGGCGTTCTTGTTGCTCTCCCGGGTGTCGGCGATGATCAGCTCGGCCTCTTCTACTCCCAGCTGCGTCAGAATCGCCTCCCACATCGAGTAGTCCTGGGCGACAAAGGCACTCAGAGCAACGGACAACGTACGAGCGAAAAACACCCGTTGTGGCGGCTGCATGTTCGCGTACATGACCTTCGCCACTTCGGCGAGAATCTTGCTGTGGGCATACTCGTCGCGGTTATGCAGTTCGGCCACACGGCGGTTTTGCGGTTGAATGCTCTGGTCGTCGGCCAGCAAATCCAGATAGGCGTTGACGCTGATCTCGGCCACCACCGCAAAAGTGATCGCTGCCAAGTCGCGCTGCCACGGCTCGGCCAGTTCGTCGCGCAGGGCGATCAGCCGCAGATAGGTGACCGACGGCGGCAAATCCAGATCCTGATCGAGCGCCCGTTCCACCTTGGTCCGTTCGATGGCCCGCAGGTGCATGAGCGTGTGGTAGTGCTCGTCGATCAACGTCTGCTGCATGGCCTCGCGAAAATGCCAGTCGTCCTTGCCCAGGTACTGATTGGCGATGACGCTCAACGCCGGGTTCACCACGTGTTCTTCCGCGGTCACCGTGCGCAGGTTGTAGCCGATCCAGCCCCAGGTCACCACGGTGCTTTTGAGTTCATCGCTCAGGGCCTGGAATTTCGGATGATGGAAAAACGGCACCATGCACTCCGGGTAATCCGGGCGAGCCGGATCGAACGCTTCGCTGGTCTCGGCCTTGTCCGGTGCACATACCGTGGCTCTTTTGGTCCAGGCCTGATTGAGCCGCACGACCAGTTGATGATCGACCTTGGCGATCTCGATTGCTGTTTGCATGACGCGATACCTGTAGGACGCGTACCCGATGACGGGTACGCCAATAGAATTAAGGGCGACGGATGAATCAGGCCAGCCAATAGCGGGTCAGGTTTCGCGCCGGGTCAGTGTATCGACTGCGGGCGTGGATCATTCGCCAGTTGTCCCAAATCAGCAGGCATCCGTCGGGAATCAGCACCGGTGTGTTGTGCTGCACGAAATACGCTTCGCCCAAGACTGCAAACCTGGCCAGTGGCGACGAGCTATTGGCGACTTGCGAGTGAAGCAGATCTTCCTTGGAAGGATTCACGTCGCCGTAGTGAAATTGGTTGTAGCTGAAGCGGAAAATGTCCCCGTCCTCTGTAGGCGTCAGGATGTATTCCTTGACCCGGCGCTGAGCCGCTTCGCCAGGCTTGGCGGTAGCGACGAATTCCACAGGCGTGTCGTCGATCCATTCACGCAGCTCGGGCTCGGTGCGTTCGAGGAACGCCAGGAATTCATAACCATCCACCAACCCTGTATGCCCGCCACCGCACTTAGCCTGTTGATGACAATGCAACGCCAGGTAGCGCGGCGGCGGTCCGTACACCGGCGCTTCGGTGTGTGGGCCGATGCCGTTCATGCTCTGGGAATACGGCAAGTCTTCGTACCCCGGCTTGCGGGTAATGGCGAACGCGGTCTGCCCATTGAATTGCGGAATGACCGGGCCGAACTCATGCAGCGTGCCGAGCACATCATCGGCGAACTCGTCCGGCGTCAGCACCGCCCAGCCTCGCGCCGACAATTCTTCATGGCGGTGGCCCAGTGCAACGTAAGGTGTATACGCAACAATCCCTTGATCTGACATGGTGAAATTCCTGGCGGTTTATCAGGCGTTAACGGTTGAGGTGTAAGCGGCAATGAATTCGCGGCAGGCGTTGCCCGGTCGATAGCGCTGCTCATCGATGAGTTGCACGGGCGTGATTTCGGCAGCGGTGCCGGTGAGAAAGCACTCGTCGAAGTCGCCAAGTTCCGTAGGAACAATGGTTCGCTCGACTACCTGGTAATCCAGCGCCTTGGCCAGTTCGATGACGGTCTGACGCGTAATGCCGTTGAGGAAACAATCCGGCACCGGGGTGTGCAACGTCCGACCTTTGACGAAGAACACGTTGGCACTGGTGGCTTCGGCAACATGGCCGCGCCAGTCGAGCATCAAGGCGTCGTGGTAACCGTTGTTTTCAGCATCGTGCTTGCTCAGCGTGGCAATCTGATAATGCCCGGATGCCTTGGCTTCAAACGGACTGCAGCTCGGTGGCGGACGACGCCACTCGGCGGTCTTCAAACGAATGCCCGCCATGTGCCCCGCCGGGTCGAAATAACTCGGCCATTGCCAGCAGGCAATCGCCACATGGACGCGGTTGAAGCGGGCCGAGGTGGAAATCATTTCACTGCCACGCCAGGCCACCGGCCGCAGATAACCGTCGACCACGTTGTTTCGTTGCAGCAGCTCATGGCTGGCCGCTTCCAGTTCGGCAAGCTCATAGGGAATGACGAAATCCATCAACGTCGCCGAGCGATACAAACGCTCGCTGTGTTCGCGCAGTTTGAAGATCTTGCCGTTGTAGACACGCTCCCCTTCATACACCGTGCTCGCGTAATGCAGACCATGGGTCAGCACATGCAACCGGGCCTGGGACCACTCGACGAACTCGCCGTCGAGCCAGATAAATCCTTCTCGCTGATCAAACGGAATGCCACTCATGTCCTTATCTCCGCAATTTTTATGAAAGGTCCTACGCGGTCTCGAGCAGGACCGGTATCAATTCGGGTACCGCCACAGGCTCGGTCTGAAAGAAGAACGACCGCTCACCAAACGCCGGCCGCAACTCATCGAACCAGGTCGCCCGGGGATCGAAGCGCGCGTAGAAGGTGCGCAACACCCATTGCGGATCGCGAGCCTGGAGGAACTGCAACACGAAGACTTTTTCCCCGGCCACGGTTTCGATGCCGTTGATCAACACCTTGCCGTAGAAGGTACTCATGGACGGACCGCGAACCGTGCGCGCCAATCCGGACACCGTGCGGTACGCCGCCTGAAAGATCTCGAACGCCCGGGCCAGCGGCATCGCGAAGTAATGGCTGGGGCCGGTATCACGCTCGACGAACATGTAATAAGGCACCGCGCCCAGCCGCACGCCTTCGGTCCAGAGCGCCGCCCAATCGGCGGGGTTCTCGTTGATGTGCCGAATCACCGGCGCCTGCATGCGCAGCGTTGCGCCGCTGGAACGAATGCGTTCGATGGCCTGGCGGGCGATGTCCTGGCGGATCTCCACCGGGTGGTTGTAGTGACCCATGATCGAGAGATTTTTCCCCGCCGCGACGATCCGCTTAAACAGCTCGAGCAGCTCAGGCGCGTCCTTGTCGCTGACAAACCGTTGCGGCCAATACGCCACGGATTTGGTGCCGATGCGGATGCTTTTCAGGTGAGGCAATGCCAGCAACGGTTCGATGTACCCGGCCAGCGAGCGGGTGTTCATGATCATCGGATCGCCACCGGTGATCAGCACGTCGGTGACTTCGGGGTGCACGCGCAGGTAACTCACCAGCTCCTGGGATTCGCGCGCATTGAACTTGAGTTCTTCTTCGCCGATGAACTGTGCCCAGCGGAAACAGAACGTGCAGTAGGCGTGACAGGTCTGACCGGCACCGGGGAAAAACAGTACGGTTTCACGGTACTTGTGCTGAATGCCCGGTAGAACTTTTCCGTCGAGGGTCACGCCGTTATGGGTCAGCTGCCCGGCCGGATGCGGGTTCATGCGCAGCCAGATCGCCTCGATCCGACGCTTGATGGCGACGGCATCATCCCGTTCGATCAGTTGCTTGAGCGACGCGTACTCGTCCGGCAGCAGCATGTCTTTGTGGGGAAAGGTCATGCGGAAAATCGGATCGTCCGGGATGTTGTTCCAGTCGATCAACGTGCCCAGTACGTATTCATTGGTGCGAAACGGCATGACCCGGGCCACGACGGTCATGGCTTCCTGCAACGCTGGCGTCAGTTTCTGCCAGTACGGCGTGTCTCGAATGGTGCGTGAGTTATAGGGCTTGTATCTTTCCTGCTCCGACATTCCCTGCATGGCAGCGCTCCTGGTGAATTCCTGGCGGTTCTTACTGGATGGCCGGCGCTTTGCGCTCTATGTCCATCCATGCCCGAACACTGTCGCGATCCCATTGGCGGCGGACATAAGCGGCAAGTCGGGCGGGAACCTGATCACCATTGGCGACCAGTCGGTTGAGCATGATTGCCAGGTCGGTGTCGGCAATGCTCCAGTCACCGAACAGATGCTCGGCACCCCCCTCCAGCAATCGATCGGCGACAAAGAACAACCGGTCGACGGCGGCCAGGGCATCGTCGGACAGCGGATTATCTTTCTTGCCGAAATAGATAAGATCCGCCGGGCGTTCTTTGCGAATGACCAACAAATCGCTGCGCAACCAGGCCTGGAGTTGACGGGCGCGTGCTCGCTGTTGGATGTCCTGTGGCAATAATTTTTTATGCCCCGGCGCTATTTCTTCCAGGTATTCGGCAATGGCCGAAGATTCCGACAACGCAAATTCTTCATGCACTAGCGTTGGAATTTTGCATGTAAGCGACACACCATGATAAGGCTGCAAATAGTTCTCGCGACCTTTCAAATCCACAGTCACCACCTCAAAAGAAAGTTGCTTTTCTTTTAGCGCCACGAATGCCGACATCGCAAAGGCACTGACAAAATCTGCGCCAACATACAGTTTAAGTTTTGTACTTTCCATAGAACACTCCCTTTGCATTAACCCCATAAATCCTTTGCATTGGAAGCGATCGTAGTTAGTTGATTAAGCGCTGAACAGATACAGAAATTATCTGATTCTATCGATACAGAAAGTTGAAAAACGCAATTCGTCAGGCGGGTTCTGGGGGGCAGAAAAAAAAGGGAGTCAGCGAACGCTGACTCCCTGAAGTAAAACGCAAGGGCGATTACGGCTGGAGGGTGATCAGCCCGTGGCTGTCGGCAAAATTGGAGAGCAGCGCCATTTGCGGCATGTTGCTCATGTTCAGCATGGCCAGCGGCTCGGTGGTGCTAGTGTTGACGAAGCCGTGTCTTGTCCAGGCCGGCACCAGCAAGACATCGCCGGTGTTGACGTTCACCTCATCGGCGTTGCCCAGGGTTAACGCGCCGCTGCCGGACTGAATGATGAACAGGTGCCACCAGGAATGGGAGTGCCCGTTAAGCACCACGCCGGGTTTCAACCACTGCATGGCAACCGCCATGCCGGGCGTCACCTCACACCCTTCGATGCTCTTGTCGTGGGCCAATGCGACGATATCGACGTCACTGGCCTCCAGCGTCTGACGCAAATCCGTTAGCTCCGCACCTTTCCAAACTCGCGGACTTACCGGTTGATGATGCAAACTCTGACGAAAGTCCTTGTATGAAAAAAACGCACCCTGAACATTATTCATCCGCGAGTTCCAACTTATTCTTCCGACTTGAGTGACCGAACCTTAGATGAACAATTCAGCACTGTAAAGCCGAACAACTAATACTTATAAAAGTGAGGGCCGCAACGCGACAATCATATCCACTTCTATCGCAGCGTTTTTCGGCAACTGATAAACACCCACTGTCGTTCGCGTATGTTTACCGGCATCGCCCAGCACATGACTGAATACATCCGACGCTCCGTTGGCCACTTCGCTCAGATCAACAAAATCTGCCGTGGATTTCACATAGACCGTGACCCGTATCAGCGACTTTATTTTATCCAGCGAACCAATGGCATCGACGATCAGCGCCAGCCCGCGCATCGCGCTGATACTGGCTGCCGTTTGAGCATCCGCCATGTTCAATTCCAGGCCGACTCTTCCGGGGTACTGAATTTTGCCGTTCATGCGCGGCACCAGACCACTGACGTACAGTTCGTCGTGATGCCGAATCAGCGGGGCATAATGCCCGCCGGCGGTGTTCTCGCCGTAGATGTCATAGCCGAGCTCTTTTGCCAGGTCGATGAAACGCTCATCACAGCTCTTTTGCTCAATCATTTACCAAACCCTCTGAATCAATAATGCAAAAAACACAGGCCCCACTTCTCAACCACACGCCCTCGTCGCCGGTGCCAGGCAAGTGACTTCGACGCGTGACTCGATCGCTTCTGCCAGTCGCAGCAGGTTGTTGCTGAGCTGCCCGTAGTCTTCGCTGAACAACACGATGTGGCCGATGAATGAAGTGTTGTCTGTTACCAATGCCGTGACCGAATCCCCAGCGCGCTTGGCATACAGCGCTTCCACCAGTTCGATGTTCAGTTCCAGGGCCAGCGATTCGATGTCCGGCGCGGCGCGCAAAAGACCACCGGCCGGTGCTCTGAGCAGACGGATGCCGCAATAGCCCCGGGCGACAGGATCGTGATGTTCGGTCTGGCCTTCCACCGCCCATCTGACCCAGCGTTCCCACGGATCGAAATCCACAAACGCCAGCCGGGCCAAGTCCCAGATGTGCATGCCGCCGGGGCGCATGTTGGTTTCCACCGCCGACGTCAGGCCGTCGCTGCGCAGGAACACTTCGTTGTGATAAGCGCCGTTATCCAGCGAAACCAACCCGGACATGTGCCGACCCGCAGCCGCCAATCGAGCCTGCACGTCGGCCGTCAACGGCGCAGGCACCACTTGCTGGATTTCCGCGCGATAGGCGCCTTCAGTGGTGGTTTTCTCGGTGACCCAGGTGCTGCCCGCGACGTAATCCCAGCTGTATTCCCGGGCATTCTGGATCAGCTCTTCGAGCACGATCCCGCCTTCGCGATACGGCTTGAGTGCCTGCCAGGCCTCGTCGCATTCGGACGGATGATGGATGACCCGACAACCTCTGCTCGCGCCTTCGCAGGCTGGCTTGATGAATGCTTTGCCGCCCAGTTCGACGACCCTCTGACGCAATTCGGGCAGACTCTCGATGCGTGCGGAAAACACCGGACGGTAATCCTGCGGTGACGTGTCGGCAGACGCCTCCAGCTTGCGAAAAATCTGTTTATCCAGCCCCGCCCGCGCCTCGCCCGGGGTGATGCCGGGCAGGCCGAAATGGGTGGCCAGCGCGGCGCCGAGCAGCACGCCACGGTCGGAAAAAGGCAAAACCCCGATCAGCTTCCAGCGATCGGCGTTCAGACAACCCACCACCAGTTCGAGGGAGGCTGCCACGTCTTCGGGCGCCAGTGAAGTGCTGCAGACGTGATCGGCCACCTGATCGTCATCGGGCTGAATCTTCTCGACCAGCAGGATGAGCCGGGCGTTATAAAGCGTCTTGCAGAGCTCGCGCAGTTTCTGGATATCGTGAACCCGATTGCCGTTGTACCCGACCACTACTACGCATGAAGTCGTATTCATGAAGCCCCCGACCTGTGAAGTGAAAAACGCAAACGCGATGACTCAGTCGTGCAGCGACGCATTGGATTTACGGTTGAGGTAGTACCAGGCCAGGATCCCGCCCGCGCCAATGGCAGCCAGCACCAGCGCGTTGTACGGCGCCGGTACGACCCGCATGATCAGCACCGTCAGCCCGGCGCCAACGCCGAGGGAGACTTCCTTGACGAACATGTTGTTTTGTTTGACGGAGAAGTAATCGAGGTAACTGAACGCACATTCGGCGAGGGACAGCAGCGCCACCCAGATCAGCGCACCGGCGAGAGTTTCGACGTGGAAAGCGGCAGGAGACGAAAGCACCGCAAAGCCGCCGACAATGATCCCGATCACAGCCACCACCTTGAAGCGCCCGGTGCGCTCGATCAGTTTCATCACCGGCACCTGAGCGAACACCACCACCGCGCTGTTGAGGATCAGCATCAGGCCATACCAGGCCGGTAATTCACCGGTTTCGAGCAGGATGGCTTGTGGCAGGATCGAGAACACGCCAAACAGTTTGATCCCCATGATGATGCCGGCGATCACCCACGGCAGTTTGTTGCGCCAGCCGCTGCCATCCTGGCTCGCCGGGCGGGCAACCACTGCATCAGTGGTGAAGGTGGCGCCCATGGCGATGGGCAGGCACAGCAGGACGAAACTCGCTGCGCCGAGGAAGAACATCGTTGGGGTCAGCAGCGGCGACAGCAAGATCAGGCCCGCCAGCAGGCTACCCATGTTCATCGCCACCCGGTTGTACGCCGCGCCCTCTTTGGTCTGGGCGGCTTCGCTCTTGATCAGGTACCCGGCAATCGCGATTCCGTAGGCAAACAACGCCGCAGCAAACATCACCATGCCCTGGTTGCTGGTGACCGCGAGCAACACCAGCCCGAGGGCTGCACACAGCAGCGTGACGCTCAGGGAGCGGCGGCCCAGCACCAGCAAAGTCAGCGGCAAAAGCAACAACAAGGCCCGATAACCGAGGGCGAGAATGCTGTTGGTAGCGGTGTCGAGCCAGACGTTGGCCTTGCCCAGCACGGCGAACAGCGACACGGCGGTGATGATCCGGATTGTGAACAGGCGGATGTTGATCACCGGTTTGGCGATGGCGACCGTTGTTTGAACACTCATGCAACACCTCTGAACCGAGCGATTGCGGGGGCCACAGGACGCCGACAATCAGAAAAGTCTTTAAGGCGATGGTAGAGAGAGACGCTTGTTCTGATCAGAGCAAGTTCGTATAGAATCAAACGAACTTTACTGCCGGAGAGACCAGTAAAATGCAGGTTCAACGTGCAGTGATTGCCGCCATCGAATTCCAGCCCGGCGTGCCGCTGGTCCAGCAGATCGTCGATCAGCTGTCGCTGGCGATCGCCCAGGGCGGGTTGCCTCACGGGGCCAAGCTGCCGCCGATTCGCGAACTCTCCGACTTGATGAACGTGGGCAAATCCACGGTAGTCGATGCACTGGACCGCTTGCGGGCCAAGGGCGTGGTGGTTTCACGCCAGGGTTCCGGGCATTACGTGCACCGCACCAGCACCACGCTGCACACCGGCACCGGCCCGGATCTGCAACCTCAAGACACCCTCAGCGTGGTCCGCCGCGCATTGCTGCTGGACAACGGCGCCCTGCGCCCCGGCTGCGGATTCCTGCCGACCTCGTGGCTGCCTGCCGACGAATTGCTCAAAGCCGTGCGCGGCACCTTGCGCGCCACCAGCCTGCGCATGGGCGAATATGGCGTTGCCGGCGGTTACCTGCCGCTGCGCCAGGCGTTGCGGGTCAAGCTGTCGACCTTCGGCATCGAAGTCCCGGTGGATCAGATCATCACCACCGCCAACACCATGCAGGCCATCGACCTGCTGATGCGCCTGCTGATCAAACCCGGCGACACGGTGCTGCTCGACGACCCTTGCTACTTCAACATGCACACCAACCTCGCGCTGCATGGCGCCAAGGTCATCACCATCGCCCGGGATTGCGACGGCATGGACCTTGAAGCCTTCGAACAATTGGTGATCGCCCACAAACCGGTGCTCTACATGACCAATAGCACCCTGCATAACCCCACCGGGCACTCGTTCACCCCGGCGCAGGTGTACCGCTTGCTGGAACTGAGCCATCGCCACAACTTCCACATTCTGGAAGACGATTTGTACGCCGACATTCAGCAACGCCGCACGCCAAGACTGGCCGCGAGCGGGCTGGACAATGTCAGCTATATCTCCGGCTTCTCCAAAACCCTGACCGCCAACAGCCGCGTCAGCTATGCCGTGCTATCGCCACAACTGGCGGCGCGCCTGGTCGCGCTGAAAATGGCCTGCGGCGGCGTGACCTCGGAACTGGCCGAACATATCACCTGCACCATGCTCAGCGACGGCAGCTACGCCAAACACGCGCGGCGTACGGTGGATAGGCTGTACGAGTCCAACAGCAGGGTGGCGGGTTGGCTGGAAGAGGCCGGGTGCTCGGCGTCGTCGCTGCCGGGGGAAGGCTTGTTCATCTGGACGCGATTGCCCGAAGGACTGCATGCCGAAACGCTGGCGAGGAAAGGTCTGGAAAACGACCTTGTGCTGGCTCCCGGCACCCTGCTCAGCAAAGCGCCGGACGCTAGCCACTTTTTGCGCTTCAACGTGGCGCATAGCGATAACACCCAGGTGCGCGAACGGTTTTTCCGATTGCTTGACTCCCAAAAGCAGTAACCGACTGACACCATTCCTGTGGCGACGGGGCGTACCTCCGTTCATTTGGCGTCTGTCAGGCCGCCATCGCGAGCAGGCTCGCTCCCACAGGGGTTCAGTGTCGTACTCAAAATTGGCGGCAACGCCGATCCAATGTGGGAGCGAGCCTGCTCGCGAATGGGGCGACCCGATCCACCAGAAAACACCCAACAAAAAACCCCGCTCTTCTCTCGAAGGCGGGGCTTTTTTTACAGCATCTGAATCTTAAGGCGCGTAAGTCAGCAACAGCTCACTCGGCACTTTAAAGTCCAACGACATCATCACGCTCAACGCGGTAATGGTGAAGATCGAGAACACGAACAGCTTGCGTGCCCAGACCGTGTCATCCACTGCCTTGTAGCCGGTCCAGGCCATGTACAACCAGTACATGCCCATGGCCGCGGCGACGGCGAGGTAGCTCATGCCGGCGTAGCCGCTGAAGGTCAGCATCAAGGTCGCTACGAGGAACGCCAGGATGTAGAGCAGGATGTGCTTCTTGGCCACTTCAATCCCGCGCTTCACGGGCAACACCGGAATCGATGCGGCCAGGTAATCGTTGAAGCGGAAGATGGCGATGGCGTAGGAATGCGGCATCTGCCACAGGCTGAACATCACCAGCAACGTCAGTGCGGCCATGTCGAAGCTGTTCGTCACAGCCACGTAGCCAATCACCGGCGGCATGGCGCCCGACAGACTGCCCACCAGCGTGCCGTGAACCGACTTGCGCTTGAGGTACAGGCTGTAGAAGCCGACGTAGATGACAAAGCCGATCACCGCGAACAAAGCGGCCAACGGGTTGGCCACTTTGTACAACAGTGCAACGCCGAAAACACCCAGGACGGTCGCAAAAGCCAGGGCCAGTTTCAGGGAGATCAAGCCCTGGACCAGCGCCCGGTTCTTGGTGCGTTCCATCTTCAGGTCGATGTCGCGGTCGATGCAGTTGTTGAACACGCAACCGGAAGCCACCACCAGCGACGTGCCGATCATGGCGGCCAGGAAAATGGCCAGATCGACATGCCCTTTCGAGGCCAGGAAAAATCCGCCCGCCACAGAAAGCACGTTACCGAAAATGATCCCCGGTTTGGTGATTTGGATAAAGTGCTTCAAGGACATCCGGATTTACCTCAGTGCGCCATCATGTTGGTGTGGATGCTGAACATGATCCACAGCGACAAGCCAACCAGCAGGACGATCACCATCGCAGCGAACACAAACGCAATCACGTTGTTACGCTGGGCGGCGGAGCGGTCCAGGTGGAGGAAGTACACCAGGTGCACGAGCACCTGGATCACTGCGAAGGCCAGTACGATCCACAGGGTCATGGCTTTCGGCAGCGACGGGTACATCACCAGGCCAAAAGGAATGACCGTCAGGATCACCGACAGAATGAAACCGATAGCGTAGGACTTGACGCTGCCGTGGCCGGCGTCGTGGCTATCGTGGGAATGAGCGTTAGCCATTTACATAGTCCCCATCAGATAAACAACGGTGAATACGCAGATCCACACCACGTCCAGGAAGTGCCAGAACAGGCTCAGGCAGCTCAGACGGGTCTTGTTGGTCGCCGTCAGGCCGTTTTTCTGCACCTGGTACATCATGATCGCCATCCAGATCAGACCGCTGGTCACGTGCAGACCGTGGGTGCCGACCAGGGTGAAGAACCCGGACAGGAAGCCGCTTCGGTTAGGACCGAAGCCCTCGGAGATCAGCATGTGGAACTCGTTGATCTCCATGCCGATGAAGCCGGCGCCGAACAGGAAGGTCATGGCCAGCCAGCCCAGGACCTGAGTCTTCTTGCCCTTGAACAACGCCAGCATGGCGAAGCCGTAGGTGATCGAACTGAACAGCAGCAGAGCGGTTTCGCCCAGCACGTACGGCAGCTCGAAGATGTCGTGGCCCGACGGGCCACCCGCTACGTTGTTAACCAGTACCGCGTATGCCGCGAAGATCGACGCAAACAGAATGCAGTCGGTCATCAGGTAGAGCCAGAAACCGAATACGGTCATCTCGCCCGAGTCGTGGTGATGGTCGTCGTGCCCATGGTCCGTGCCATGGGCGTGTCCAGCAGTGGTCACTAAGTTCGACATGGTTTAAGCCTGTTCCAACGAGGTTTCAACACGGGTGGCGGTGGCTGGAACTTTTCCGGCCGCTACCAGACGTTTGTGCTGCTCGGCTTCGATGCGCTCGATCACATCGACCGGCACCATGTAGCCCTGATCATCACGGGCAGCGTGGATCACGAAGTACACGACGGTACCGACCAGACCGAAGATGGCCAGCCACCAGATGTGCCAGATCATCGCGAAACCGAACACGGTCAACAGAGCACCCATGACCAGACCGGTCGCGGTGTTGTTTGGCATGTGGATCGGTTCGTAACGGGCTGGAGCCTGGTACGCCGTACCGTTTTCCTTGGCTTCGGTGAACGGGTCGATGGTTTCCGCTTTTGGCAGCACAGCGAAGTTGTAGAACGGTGGTGGCGACGAGGTCGACCATTCCAGCGTGTGGGCATTCCACGGGTCGCCGTGTTCGCACATGTTCTCGGGCTTGTTGCGATCACGCACGCTCACGTAGAGCTGGATCAGCTGACAGGCAATACCGCAGGCGATCAGGACCGCACCGAACAACGCAACGTAAAGGTAAGGCACCCACTCAGGGTTGGTGGAGCTGTTCAGACGACGGGTCATGCCCATGAAGCCCAGTACATAGAGCGGCATGAACGCGACGAAGAAGCCGGTGATCCAGAACCAGAATGCGGCCTTGCCCCAACCTTCGTGCAGCTTGAAGCCGAACGCTTTCGGGAAGTAGAAGCCGAAGCCTGCGATGTAACCGAATACCGCGCCGCCGATGATCACGTTGTGGAAGTGCGCGATCACGAACAGGCTGTTGTGCAGAACGAAGTCAGCACCCGGGATGGCCAGCAGTACGCCGGTCATGCCGCCGATGGCGAAGGTCACCATGAAGCCCAGGGTCCAGAGAACCTGGCTGGTGAAACGCAGACGGCCCTGGTAGATGGTGAACAGCCAGTTGAATAGCTTCACCCCCGTCGGGATCGAAATCAGCATCGTCGCCAGACCGAAGAAGGCGTTGACGCTGGCACCCGAACCCATGGTGAAGAAGTGGTGCAGCCAGACCATGAAGCCCAGGATCGAGATCGCGCCGCTGGCGTAGATCATCGAGTGGTGGCCGAACAGTTTCTTGCCGGAGAAGGTCGAGATGACTTCGGAGAAGATCCCGAACGCCGGCAGAATCAGGATGTAAACCTCAGGGTGACCCCAGGCCCAGAACAGGTTGACGTACATCATCGGATTGCCACCAAGTTCATTGGTGAAAATGTGGAAATCCATATAACGGTCAAGCGTCAGCAACGCCAGGGTAGCGGTCAGAATCGGGAAGGAAGCGACGATCAGAACGTTGGCCCAGGTGCAGGTCCAGGTGAAGATCGGCATGTCCATCAGCTTCATGCCCGGAGTACGCATTTTCAGCACGGTGGCCAGGAAGTTCACCCCGGTCAGCGTCGTACCCAGCCCGGATAGCTGTAGCGCCCAGATGTAGTAATCCATCCCCACGCCCGGACTGTATTGCAGGCCCGACAGCGGCGGATAGGCAACCCAGCCGGTCTTGGCGAATTCGCCAACGCCCAGGGACAGGTTAATCAGCACCACGCCGGACACCAGCAGCCAGAAGCTCAGGGAGTTCAGGAATGGGTAGGCCACGTCACGCGCGCCGATCTGCAACGGCACTGCAAGGTTCATCAGGCCGGTGAAGAATGGCATCGCCATGAAGATGATCATGATCACACCGTGAGCGGTGAAGATCTGGTCATAGTGCTCAGGTGGCAGGTAGCCAGGCGAACCCTCGGTGGCCATGGCCAACTGGGTACGCATCATGATGGCGTCGGCAAAACCGCGCAGCAGCATGACCATGGCGACGATGATGTACATCACGCCGATTTTCTTGTGGTCGACCGACGTCAGCCACTCGGTCCACAGGTAGGTCCACTTCTTGAAGTAAGTGATACCCGCGAACAGTGCCAGACCGCCGAGCGCGATCATGGCGATGGTTATCATCACGATCGGTTCGTGGAACGGGACCGCTTCCCAACTTAATTTACCAAACATCGTTTACTCCTCTGCCCCGGCAGCTGAATGCGAACTCATGTCCATCCCTTCCATGGCGGCCATTTCGTGCTCTTTCTTCTCGTGGTGCATTGGCTTGCCCGGATTCATGCCTTCGTACTTGTCGACGATGGTCTGGAACAGGTTCGGCGTGAACGAGGAGTAGAGCTCGACTGGGTTGTTCTGGCTTGGCTTGGCAAGGGCTTCGTATTCAGCTTTTTCAAGCTGTTTAGGTGCCTTTTTGACTTCGCTGACCCAGGCATCGAAATCTTCCTGAGAGGTGGCGATAGCTTTGAACTTCATACCGGTGAAACCCGCGCCGCTGTAGTTGGCGGAAATACCGTCCATTTCAGCGTTCTGGTTGGCGATCAGGTGCAATTTGGTCTGCATGCCCGCCATCGCGTAGATCTGGCCGCCCAGAGCAGGGATGAAGAACGAGTTCATCACGGCGTCCGAAGTGATCTTGAAGTTGATCGGTGTGTGCGCCGGGAACACGATCTTGTTGACCGTGGCAATGCCTTGTTCCGGGTAGATGAACAGCCACTTCCAGTCCAGCGCGACCACTTCAATGGTGATCGGCTTGACGTCGGATTCCAGCGGCTTGTAAGGGTCAAGCGCGTGGGTCGACTTGTAGGTGACATAACCCAGGGCAATGATGATGAGTACCGGTACAGCCCACACCGCGATTTCGATCTTGGTGGAGTGCGACCACTTCGGCGTGTAAACGGCGTTGGTGTTGGACGCGCGGTATTTCCAGGCGAACAGGAAGGTCATGACGATGACCGGAACCACGACCAACAGCATCAGCAGCGTTGCGGTGATGATCAGGTTGCGCTCGTCCAGGCCGACCTGGCCCTTGGGATCGAGCAAGGTCATGTTGCAGCCTCCCAGCAACAGCGTGCCGAGCAGCGGCAATAAGCCTAGTAGTCTGGGGTACCTGTTTTTACTCATCTCACGACCTCTAAAGCAGCTTGCGCAATGCAGTTGGGTTTTGATCGCCAACACTTCACCCTGCCAAGGGTTGGCATTTTTCTTGGATTGAATAAGTGGCTGCCCGTCGCGCGTCAGACGCTGTTCGACAAATCCTGGGCTAGCGTCGAGTTCTTATTCGAATTCGTGGTCAAAGGCCTTGTTACAGACCAATTCCATTTGGTGCGGATAATTGGAAGGCACCGACACCTGGGAGTCGCATGAAGCCATTTGGCCTCTCGACGCCCTATTCCTGCTCAGGGATGAGCAGTGCCGGGAATTCAGTGCGGGCGATTGTAGATATGTAGCGTTTTATAAACCATGTCTCATCCCGAAATAATTTTTATCCATTCCAGCAACAATCATTAACGGTATTTGCAAAAGTGCGTCATGGTATCGAAATTCATTCTCAACAAAAACACCAAAAATTGTAGGTCTACCTCAGGTAGTTCAGACAGTATCGATGGCTCTGCCCTCTTCCTCGACCCCGCCCAAGCCCCTATGCGACAAGGGCTCTGGCAATTTGCCAAGGCCTGTTAAAACTGCCTGTTGCAGATTTTTTGGGTTGAAGTCGCCCGACGCTGAAAAAGACCAATTTTGTTGCGTGACACGGTACCAATTCGGCGCGTTGAAATGCCTTGCGACACTCCTGCTGTGACAACATGTCGCACATGTGCCGCACCCAGACTTGTCGCGCATCAAGGTCATTTTACCTGCGCCCCGAAATGCAAAACGCCCCGGCCCTCGCAATGAGGACCGGGGCGTTTTTTTGTGTGACGCAGCGATGCGGCGGATGACCTCAGCGCAGCGCTTTGCGGTTACGTGAGGTGAGCAGCGGCACCAGCACCACGACCAGCACAAAGGCCAGCAGCGCCCATTGAGCGAGGGACAGACCGAGGATCGGCGGGTACGGCGTGGAGCAGAAGCCGTCGACCTGGAAGCCCAGCGGGAAGATCTTCGCCAGTGGCAAACCGTCGACAATCGGTTGCAGCACATCGATGCCGCAGCTGACCGCCGGGTAGAACTGGGTATAGACGTGATGCCCGGCCACCCCGACGCCTGCCAGGGCGCAGATCACCACCAGGGCTTCAAATACCGTGATGCTGCGGCGGGTGCGCATGGCCGCGCCGATGAACGCGAAGAGCGCGATCAGCAGCAACGCATAACGCTGCAGGATGCACAGCGGGCACGGCGCCTCGCCCAGAACAATTTGCATGTACAGCGCGCCGCCGATCAGCGCCAGGCAGATGATGCCCAGCAACACCAGATAGCGCCGTTCACGGCCCAACCGCATTGTTTCCTCGCTCATTGCGTTTCCCTTCTGAATATCGATTGCCCGAAGTCTACACGCTGGCCCGACCTTTGAGAGTCCGGCGCGCACAGCTGGGTATCGGGGAATAGACGACGAGCCGGTTAAGAAGGGATTAACTTTGAAGTATTTTTCAAAAATCGGAACCGCGCGGGGGCTCTCATGAGCCCCCCCGCAAGCGATTGATCAGTCGCCGTAGATATCAGACTTGAAGTACTTCTCTGAAATCTTCTGGTATTCGCCACTGGCACGAATGCCGTCGATGGCAGTGTTCAGTTCGCTGACCAACTCAGTGTTGCCCTTGCGCACCGCAATCCCGGCGCCCTCGCCCACGTATTTCGGATCCTTGAGCTCGGGCCCGACAAACGCATAGCCTTTGCCACGGGGCATCGTCAGGAAGTCATTCAGTGGAATGGTGTCGGCAAAAATGGCATCGAGGCGACCGGCTGCCAGATCCATGTAGATCTCTTCGTTGTTGCCGTAACGCTTGACGTTAATACCCTTCGGTTCAAAAACCTCGGTGGCGTAACGGTCGGTGGTGGTTGCTCGCTGCACGCCAACAGTCTTGCCCTTGAGGCTCGCGTACTGGTCATCCACGACCGCGCCATCCTTCATCACCAGACGCGATGAGGTGAAGTAGTACTTGTGGGTGAAATCCACAGACTTCTTACGGTCTTCGTTGATCGTCATGGACGACAGTGCCATGTCGATTTTCTTCACTTTAAGGGAAGGAATCAGACCGTCGAACTCACCTTCGACCCATAGACACTTGGCTTTCATCTGCGCGCACAGGGCATTGCCGATGTCGTAGTCGAAACCGACAATCTCGCCTTTATCGGTTTTGGACGCGAACGGTGGATAAGCTGCTTCGATGCCGATACGCAGAGTTTTATCGGCGGCGAACAGGGAGCTGCACGCCAACAGGCTCAGAGCCAGACCGGTGATGAGGGGGAGTTTCTTCATGTTCGTTCTCTCGCGGGTTGTTGTTGGTTTGGCAAGACAGAAGAAAGAGCTGAAACAGGGCAAGGCCTTTTTTGTACTTGTAATTCCATACTGGACTTTTATGTACAATTCGTCAATTCGGGGAAATGGAGATGTGCTGGCCGGTGGTCGGGAGGTGGGTCAGGAGGAGATCGAGTGTTGCGGGTGGCCTCTTCGCGGGCAAGCCTCGCTCCTACGGTATTGCGCGTGATCTTGTAGGAGCGAGGCTTGCCCGCGAAGGCGTATTTGCGAGCGCCAAAGATCTTACTGCTTCCAGCGATCCGCCGCCGCATGATCGCTGTCACGCCCTTCAACCCAACGTGCCCCGTCACGGGTGTTTTCTTTCTTCCAGAACGGTGCGCGGGTTTTCAGGTAGTCCATGACAAAGGCACAGGCATCGAACGCGGCCTGGCGGTGGGCGCTGGCGGCGCCGACGAAGACAATCGGTTCCCCCGGCTCCAGGGCGCCGATGCGATGCAGCACTTCAAGTTTGAGCAGCGGCCAGCGCTGCTCAGCCTCTGCGGCAATCTTGCCGAGGGCCTTTTCGGTCATGCCCGGGTAGTGCTCCAGGAACATCCCGGCGACGTCGAGCCCGTCATTGAAATCGCGAACATAGCCAACAAAACTCACCACCGCACCGACGCCCACATGGGCGGCGTGCATGGCGTTGACCTCAGCACCCGGATCGAACGCGGTGGATTGCACGCGAATCGCCATGGTTCAGCCTCCGGTCACGGTCGGAAAAAATGCTACTTCATCGCCATCGCTCACCGGCTCATCGAGCTGGCACAGGTCCTCGTTGCGGGCGCACATCAGGTTCTGTTCACTCAGCACATCGGCGCCGTCACGCTGGGCCAGCAGTGCACGCACATCGTCGACGGTGGCGAAGTTGCCTTCGACGCTCACAGACTCCACGCCGAGCGCTTCACGGTAACGGGCAAAAAACTTCACGGTGACGTTCATGGCTGATCCGCCTGGAAATGGCCGCTCTTGCCACCGAGTTTCTCCAGCAACCTCACGCTTTCGATGGTCATGCCGCGATCCACGGCCTTGCACATGTCATAGATAGTCAGCGCCGCGACGCTGGCGGCGGTCAGGGCTTCCATCTCGACGCCGGTCTGCCCAGACAACTTGCAGCGCGCGACGATACGCACGGTGTCATCGCCTTCGGCACTGAGCTCGACCTTGACGCCGGTGAGCAGCAGCGGATGGCACAGAGGGATCAGATCGCTGGTTTTCTTCGCGGCCTGAATACCGGCAATACGCGCCACGGCGAACACATCACCCTTGGGGTGACCGCCGCTGACGATCATCTGCAGGGTTTCGGGCAGCATGCGCACCAGCGCTTGGGCCGTTGCTTCACGGAACGTCACGGCTTTTTCAGTGACGTCGACCATATTGGCGCGACCTTGGGAATCGAGATGAGTCAGCACAGGGATACTCCTGATCAGGAGCACCGATTGTAAACCTGCGGGTCAAATTTCGGCCATAAAAAACCGGGCGGCCTGAGCAGGCCACCCGGTTCTGTTGAGGCGATTACAAATGCGATTCGGCGTATTCGGCCAGAATCGAACGTGGCACCCCTTGCAGGGTGATGTGCACCCCGTTGGGGAAATCCTTGAAGCGCTCTGTCAGGTACGTCAGCCCGGAACTGGTCGCGGACAGGTATGGCGTGTCGATCTGTGCCAGGTTGCCCAGGCACACCACTTTGGAGCCGGCGCCAGCACGGGTGATGATGGTTTTCATCTGGTGCGGCGTGAGGTTCTGGCATTCATCGATCAGGATCAGACTCTGCTGGAAGCTGCGGCCTCGAATGTAGTTGAGGGATTTGAACTGCAACGGTACTTTGCTGAGGATGTAATCGACGCTGCCATGGGTGTTTTCGTCATCCATGTGCAAGGCTTCAAGGTTGTCGGTGATGGCGCCCAGCCAAGGCTCCATTTTTTCCGCTTCGGTGCCGGGCAGGAAGCCGATCTCCTGGTCCAGGCCCTGCACGCTACGGGTAGCGATGATGCGCCGGTAACGTTTGCTGACCATGGTCTGCTCGATTGCCGCCGCCAGTGCCAGGATGGTTTTACCCGAGCCGGCTGCCCCTGTCAGGTTGACCAGGTGGATGTCCGGATCAAGCAAGGCAAACAGCGCCAGGCTCTGATAGATATCACGCGGTTTCAGGCCCCAGGCTTCCTGATGCAGCAGCGGTTCCTGATGCAGGTCGAGAATCAGCAGCTTGTCTTCCTCGATCTCCTTGATCCAGCCGACAAAACCCTGTTCGTCGATGATGAACTCATTGACATGCACCGCCGGCAGGTTGTCGATCAGCTGCACCTGGTGCCAGGTGCGGCCATGGTCCTGACGGGTGTCGACATTCCTCACGCGGTCCCAAAAGGAACCGTCCATGTTGTGATAACCGTTGGGCAGCAGCGACACGTCGTCAACCAGTTGGTCGGTGCTGTAGTCCTCGGCCGCGATCCCGCACGCCCGGGCCTTGAGGCGCATGTTGATGTCTTTGGTGACCAGCACCACGGGCAGCTTGGGCTCGCGCGCGTGCAGGTCGATCAACTGGTTGATGATGATGTTGTCGTTCAGATGCTCGGGGAGAATGAGGTTCGGCTCGGCACGCTTGCTCATCAGAATTGACAGCAAACCCTTCGGCCCACTTTTGCCACGCTGGATCGGCACACCCAGTTCTACGTCTTCAGGGCTGGCTTCGCCCAGGGTCTTGTCGATCAGGCGTATGGCCTGACGGCATTCTGCAGCGACGCTGTGATGCCCGCTCTTGAGCTTGTCGAGCTCTTCAAGCACGGTCATCGGGATGGCGACGTGGTGTTCTTCGAAGTTAAGCAGGGCGTTTGGATCGTGAATCAATACGTTGGTATCGAGTACATAAAGGATTGGCTGGTTGGAGGAAGAACTACGTCCGTGATCATCCATACTCGGTCACCTTTGTGGGAGCCAGTCGACGCAATACCGTTACAGTGCTGCGCCTCGAAGTGGCCACCGAATTCACCCCGCACTACCTACAAAAAGCGAAATGCAAGTGAACTGCACACAATGGGGGTCTTGGAAGACGCCACCTGTCTGCAGGTTTCGGCGGTCTGTCTTCGTAATACTCCAAAACCTGTGACAGAAAAAAGTACTTTGACGTTTTTTTGAAGTTTATTTTTCAGAGTGACCAATAGCACTAGGCGGATTGCCATCACCCCGTTAAAGTCGGAAGTCCGCCTGCATCGAATCCTCGCCAAAAATCGCCCTTCACCCAATGTTTACGGCCTTTCTCCCTTTTCAGCGAAACGCGTCCTGACAGTCTTCCCAGCCGATTCCGCTTTGCGCCGTTTGCGTGATGAGCCAGGGCATCGCCGTTTTCAGTGCATCCTGCTTCACGTTGAAGTTGATCACCCCGTGTCGCCACAACAGCATCAGACTCAACACTCGTTGGGCGCTCTGATGGGCTTTTAGCTTGCCGGCACCGTCCTGGGCATCGATATCCCAGAGCGCCACCTGCAAGCCCTGGGATTTGAAGAAGCCTTCAGCATCAGAACGACGCTGACCATCGGGCGGCCGAAACAATGGCACGTAGTTTTCAGGCAGTTTGCTTTTAACCAGCTCGACACTGCGTCGCACCGAATCCTGCCAGTCCTGCCAGTGGCTGTGGGAGCGGAACTCCCAGCCTTGCACGCCGATGCACTGCTTTGAGTAAGTCGCTTGCAGGCTGGCCACCGAGCGATCGGCCAGACGGGCCTGGATGTCCTTGCCGAGGACGAAGAACGTGCCACTCATGTTCGACTTGCGCAGGTATTCCGTGGCCCAGGCAGTGTTATCGGGCGTGGCATTGGCGGCGCTGTCGAAAGTCAGCAAAAACAGCCGGTCATGCATCTCATCGCCATTGCGCTCATAGTCGCCAAAACGATCAACTTCACTGCTGGTTTGCGGAAACAGCGCCGCCTTGCGCAATTGCTCGTCCAGGTACTGGGCATGGAACAGTCGGCTCGGCTCGGCCCACTTTATGTAGTAGCTCTCATCGCTGACCTGAAACTTGGCGGCTTGCTGGCGCAGGGTGTCCATGTCTTCGACCAGGAAACAGAAGGAGGCATCCTGATCGCAGCTCTGCTGGGCGAAGTTGTAGTTGACCAACAGGCGCTGCCACATGCGCTGGCGCAGGTTGTTGATCGACTCCAGATTGACCGTGCGCAATCCCAGGCGCTGGGCCAGGCTCACCTCATCCAGAGATTCGCTGGCCAGCAGAACACGGGCGAACATCAGGATCTCGGCCCGTGAAGCAACATCAAACAGGGTCGGGCTGCTGAGCTGTTCCGGCCAGGTGCTGCGATCAAGCGACGCCACCTCGCCCGGAGCGGCCATGGCACCGAAGCTCAAGAGCCAGGACGTGATTAGAAAAACGATACGCAATGGGATGTCTCCATAACAAAACCCGCGCGGCACTATAGCTGATCCCACCACCTGATCGTTCCCACGCTCCGCGTGGTAATGCCTCCCCGGACGCTCCGCGTCCGCTTTGGCGGTGACGCGGAGCGTCACTGGCTGCATTCCCACGCAGAGCGTGGGAACGATCACCGTCTGGCGCCTGTCGCGGTGATAGCTGGAGTCAACACGGACAACCCCCTAGAATCGCCCCCACGATTAAAGGAGACGACTTCATGCTGATGGTGATTTCCCCCGCCAAGACCCTCGATTACGAAACACCGCCGGCGACCCAGCGCTTCACCCAGCCGCAATACCTCGACCATTCCCAGGAGCTGATCCTGCAGCTGCGCGAGCTGACCCCCGCGCAGATCAGCGAGTTGATGCACGTCTCCGACAAGATCGGCGGGCTCAACGCCGCGCGTTTCGGCAGCTGGACGCCAGCGTTCACCCCCGCCAACGCCAAACAGGCTTTGCTCGCATTCAAGGGCGACGTCTACACCGGGTTGAATGCTCAAACCTTCAGCGAGGCCGATTTCGATTACGCCCAGCAGCACTTGCGCATGTTGTCCGGCTTGTACGGCCTGCTGCGCCCACTAGACCTGATGCAGCCGTATCGACTGGAGATGGGCACCAAACTGGCGAATGCCCGTGGCAAGGACTTGTATGCCTTCTGGGGCACGCGGATCAGCGAATGGCTGAACGAAGCCCTGGCCGATCAAGGCGATGACATGCTGCTGAACCTGGCCTCCAACGAGTACTTCTCGGCGGTCAAACGCAACGCCCTGAACGCGCGCATCATCAATACCGAATTCAAGGACCTGAAGAACGGCCAGTACAAAATCATCAGCTTCTACGCGAAAAAGGCCCGCGGCATGATGAGTCGCTTCGTTATAGAAGAACGCATCAACGACCCGGCAGCCCTCAAGCAGTTCGATGTACAAGGCTATCGCTACAGCGCCGAGCAGTCTAAACCGGACAATCTGGTGTTCCTGCGCGATTACGCGCCAGAGTAAGCACCCGATCGGTGCACGCCTCATTAACGGGTCGTGCGCCGACGTCCGATCGTCCAACAATTCCCCGCTCAATTCGCCGACTTATTGGCGCCAAAAAACAATCACTCGTTTTTTTAACTTTAGTTTCACTCGACTTTGATGATTTTTTTCAGTAGTGGCACTGAAATTTTTTATCAGTAGTGGCACAAAACTATCTCATTCGATAATAAGCCTATATATAAAGGGCCAAAGGGCAAGTGCTATCAATATGAAAGCAGTGCCATCTTTTCCAATATTTCAAGAAATTTCAGAATTCGCGATGGGCGGACAGGAACTATGTCCAAATGCGTCGCTCATACCACCGGTAACCATTCTCTCGGCGCTTGTACGAGATAACTTACGCAGAGAAGAGATTCACGTAGCCAAGTTGTCACATTAACTTCCGCGAACGGGTCCCTAATTTGGGCAACACATGAAGGACAGGAGATAAGCATCATAAATATCCCCTACAAGGCCAAGGCTGCGCCCCTATAAACGTGCTCACCTGAGCACTCAACCGCTTGATTGACGGGCTTCTGACCTGGCATTGAGCGCGCAAGACCTTTGCACGAATGTCTTCTGATTAGAAGATCTGCTGCATAACAGGGCAAGCCATAACAATAAAGCCTAGTTGCGCACATTTTGAGTGAACTTATTTAGACACTCGGAACTTATATGCCTGCACGCGGCATTGTTGCGCCTTTAAGGCGCACTTCCGAGTGCACTACGACCGCTGAACACCATTAACTCCGGCCATGTTATGGCTTGATAAAACAGAGGTAAATGCGATGCGCATCAGCATATTTGGTTTGGGTTACGTCGGTGCAGTATGTGCCGGTTGCCTGTCTGCACGGGGCCATGACGTCGTTGGCGTCGATGTTGCCAAAGACAAGATCGATATGATCAACGCCGGCAAATCGCCGATTGTTGAACCGGGTCTGGGCGAACTTCTGCAGAAGGGTATCGAGACGGGCCGCCTGCGCGGTACGACCGACTTCGCCGAGGCGATTCGCGCCACCGACCTGTCGATGATCTGCGTTGGCACGCCGAGCAAGAAGAACGGCGACCTGGAACTGAACTACATCGAAGCCGTGTGCCGCGAGATCGGTTTTGTCCTGCGTGACAAGACTACCCGCCACACCATCGTGGTTCGCAGCACCGTTCTGCCGGGCACTGTCGCAAACGTTGTCATCCCGATCCTCGAAGACTGCTCCGGCAAAAAAGCCGGCGTCGATTTCGGCGTAGCAGTGAACCCAGAGTTCCTGCGTGAAAGCACCGCGATTGCTGATTACGACCTGCCGCCAATGACCGTCATCGGCGAGTTCGACAAGGCTTCGGGCGACGTTCTGCAATCGCTGTACGAAGAGCTCGATGCTCCGATCATCCGCAAGGACATCGCAGTAGCCGAGATGATCAAGTACACCTGCAACGTGTGGCACGCCACCAAGGTGACCTTCGCCAACGAGATCGGCAACATCGCCAAGGCTGTCGGCGTCGATGGTCGCGAAGTGATGGAAGTGGTCTGCCAGGACAAGACGTTGAACCTGTCCCAGTACTACATGCGTCCTGGTTTCGCGTTCGGCGGTTCCTGCCTGCCGAAAGACGTTCGCGCCCTGACCTACCGCGCCGGTTCGCTGGACGTGGAAGCACCGCTGCTCAACTCGCTGATGCGCAGTAACGAGTCCCAGGTGCAGAACGCTTTCGACATCGTCTCCAGCCACGGAAAACGCAAAGTCGCCCTGCTGGGTCTGAGCTTCAAGGCCGGTACTGACGACCTGCGCGAAAGCCCGCTGGTTGATCTGGCGGAAATGCTGATCGGCAAGGGCTACGACCTGAGCATCTACGACACCAACGTCGAATATGCCCGCGTTCACGGCGCGAACAAGGATTACATCGAGTCGAAGATCCCTCACGTCTCGTCCTTGCTCAACGCCGATTTCGACGACGTGATCAACAACTCCGACGTGATCATCCTCGGCAACCGTGACGAGAAGTTCCGCGCTCTGGCGCAACAAGCTCCACACGGCAAGCAAGTGATCGACCTGGTCGGTTTCATGTCCCAAGCCACCAACGTGAGTGGCCGGACTGAAGGCATCTGCTGGTAACAAGCGGCATCGGGAGGGTTTGCGGCGCTCATATCGCCAGCAAACCCTCCCGGCTTTTTCGCCTGCCTTAACCCCATCGGGCCACCCCACAGGCTCGCCCGAGATAGAGACGGATGCAGATTATGCACAGGCTAAAGCACGGCCTACTTCAGGTCGCCGGTTGGCTGTTTTACCTAAGTTTATTGATGGGCATCGCCCTGGCGCTGCCTGCGTCCACGTTCGACTCCGAGTCGAAGGACTTCATCTTCCTGATCGGTATCGTCGGTATCTGGCGCTACTCGATGGGTGCCACGCACTTTCTGCGCGGCATGCTGTTTCTGTACGTGGTCTACCCGCACCTGCGGCGCAAAGTGCGCAAGCTGGGTAAAGCGGCAGACCCGTCCCATGTGTTCCTGATGGTCACCAGTTTTCGTATCGACGCGCTGACCACCGCCCAGGTCTACGCCTCGGTAATTCGCGAAGCGATCGACTGCGGCCTGCCGACCACCATGGTCTGCTCCATCGTGGAAATGTCCGATGAGAAGCTGGTGAAAAGCCTTTGGGCCCGGATGAACCCACCGGCTCGGGTCAAGCTCGACTTCGTGCGCATTCCCGGCACCGGCAAACGCGATGGCCTGGCCTACGGTTTCCGCGCCATCTCCCGCCACCTGCCGGACGACCGCGCAGTGGTTGCAGTGATCGATGGCGACACCGTGCTCGCCGAAGGCGTAGTGCTCAAGACCGTGCCGTGGTTCCAGCTGTTCGGCAATGTCGGCGGCCTGACCACCAACGAGTTCTGCGAAGTGCGCGGCGGCTACATCATGAGCGAGTGGCACAAACTGCGCTTCGCCCAGCGCCACATCAACATGTGCTCGATGGCCCTGTCCAAGCGCGTGCTGACCATGACCGGGCGGATGTCGGTATTTCGCGCCACCGTGGTGACCAACCCGGACTTCATCGCCGACGTGGAAAGCGACTCGCTGCAACACTGGCGCCTGGGCCGCTTCAAGTTCCTCACCGGTGATGACAAGTCGAGCTGGTTCAGCTTGATGCGCCTTGGCTACGACACGTTCTACGTGCCGGACGCCGCCATTCACACCGTGGAACACCCGCCGGAAAAAAGCTTCATCAAGGCCAGTCGCAAACTGATGTTCCGCTGGTACGGCAACAACCTGCGCCAGAACTCCCGCGCCCTGGGCCTGGGGATGAAACGCCTCGGCCTGTTCACTTCGGTGGTGCTGTTCGACCAGCGTGTATCGATGTGGACATCGCTGCTGGGCCTGACGGTCGCGATTATCGCCACCTTCAAGTACGGCGCCGCGTTCATCCTGGTTTACCTGCTGTGGATCGGCATTACCCGCCTGATCCTGACTCTGCTGCTGTCCTTGTCCGGTCACACGATCGGTCCGGCCTACCCGGCGATTCTCTATTACAACCAGATCGTCGGCGCGCTGGTGAAGATCTACGTGTTCTTCCGCCTCGACCAACAGTCCTGGACTCGCCAGCCCACTTCACTGACCCGTGATCTCGCCAGCTTTCAACGTTGGTTCAACACCTGGTCGTCTCGGACCATGACCTTCTCCGCCGGCAGCGTCTTTGTTGCCGTGCTGCTGATGATGGTCTGACCGAACTCGCCTGAATTAACTAGGAAATCGTCCATATGAATACCGCCGTCAACGCCAACGTAGTGCATGAATCAGAAGCCCAGCGCCAGCACGCCCGAGTGAAAATCCCGGCCAAGCTGCGCTTCTTCGGTCCTGACCGGACCCCGGTAGAAGCTCGGGTCCTCGACCTCTCCGCTGGCGGCCTGGCCTTCAACGCCGGTCAACTGCCACTGAAGATCGGCGACAAGTACAAGGCCCGCCTGCAGTTCGTCATCGATAACCTCGGCCTGGCCATGGACGTCGAGTTACTGGTCCGCTCCCACGACCGCGAAACCGGCCGTACCGGTTGCGAGTTCCAGAACCTCGAACCTCAAGACATTTCCACCCTGCGCCACCTGATCACCTCGCACCTGGCCGGCGACATCGTCAGCATGGGTGAAATGCTGGCAACCCTGCAGCGCGACAACTTCACCAAGGCGCGCAAGGTCAAGGATGGCGGCCACGGCATGACCCCGTTCGGTCGTCTGCGCGCAGTGACCTTCAGCTTCGCGATTTTCCTCGTTGGTCTGACGGCTTTCGGCTTCATCTTCAAGTCGGTGTACGGCATGTACTTCGTCAGCCACGCCCAGGCAGGTCTGGTCAGCGTGGCGGGCATGAACATCACCATGCCGCGCGACGGCACTGTGCAGAGCCTGGTGAAAACCGACGGCGTTGCGGCCAAAGGCGCCCCGCTGGCGACATTCAGCACCAGCATGCTCGACGTACTCAAGGGCCATCTGGACGAAGACCAGTTGCAACCAGCCAAGGTTGAAGAACTGTTCGGCAAGCAAATGACCGGCACCCTGACGTCGCCGTGCGATTGCACCGTGGCGCAGCAAATGGTCGCCAACGGTCAGTACGCCAGCAAGGGCGACGTGATCTTCCAACTGGTGCCGCGTAACAGTGAAGCCAATGTTGAAGCGCGCTTCTCCTATCGCCAGTTCGGCGATGTGCTTCCAGGCAGCACCGTCAGCTTCCAGATCGCCGGCGAAGACAAAACCCGCAGCGGCACGATCGTCAGCAGCACCAGCCTGAAAAGCGCCGACCTGTCGTCCGACATCCGCGTACTGATCAAGCCTGACGAGCCGCTGGACAGCACTTTCGCCGGTCGCCCGGTTGAAGTGAACGCCACTCGTGGTCCGAACCTGAACTGGCTGATCGATAAAGCCATGGCCGCCGGTCGTTAACAACAGAGGACATGCCCGTGACTAGCCCACTCAGAATCCTGCCAGTCCCGCTGACTCTGGCCATGGCAATTGCCCTGGCCGGATGCGCCGGCCTGCCCGACCAGCGTCTGGCCAACGAAGCCCTCAAGCGCGGTGATACCACGCTGGCGGCGCAGAATTACCAGCAACTGGCAGACCTGGGCTACAGCGAAGCACAGGTTGGCCTGGCCGATATCCAGGTCGACAGCCGTGACCCGGAGCAGATCAAACGTGCCGAAGCGACTTACCGCGCCGCGGCCGGCGTCTCGCCACGGGCTCAGGCCCGCCTGGGTCGTCTGTTGGTGGCCAAACCCGGCTCCACCGAAGCCGAACAGCACGAAGCCGAAGGCCTGTTGAAAAAAGCCTCGGCCAATGGCGAAGGCAACACCCTGATCCCGCTGGCGATGCTGTACCTGCAATACCCGCACAGTTTCCCGAACGTCAATGCGCAACAGCAGATCAGCCAATGGCGCGCCGAAGGCAAACCGGAAGCGGGTCTGGCCCAAGTGCTGCTCTATCGCACCCAGGGCACTTACGACCAGCACCTGGACGAAGTCGAAACCATCTGCAAAGCCGCGTTGAACACCACCGACATCTGCTACGTCGAGCTGGCCACGGTCTATCAGAAAAAAGCCCAGCCAGAGCAACAGGCCGAGCTGATCAAGCAGATGCAAGCGGCTCACGCCCGCGGCACCGTTTCCGCTCAGCGCGTGGACAGCGTCGCTCGCGTATTGGGTGATGCAACCCTGGGCAAGACCGACGAAAAAACCGCTCAGTCGCTGCTCGAAGGCATCGCTCCGGGCTACCCCGCTTCCTGGGTCAGCCTCGCGCAATTGCTCTACGACTTCCCTGAACTCGGCGACGTCGACAAGATGATGAAGTACCTGGACAACGGCCGCGCCGCTGACCAGCCGCGTGCCGAACTGTTGCTGGGCAAGCTCTACTACGAAGGCAAATGGGTGCCGGCCGACGCCAAGGTCGCTGAAGAACATTTCCAGAAAGCCGTCGACAAGGAAGTGGCCGCCGATTACTACCTAGGCCAGATCTACCGCCGTGGTTACCTGGGCAAAGTCTATTCGCAGAAAGCGCTGGATCACCTGCTCAAGGCTGCGCGTAACGGCCAGAACAGCGCCGACTTCGCCATTGCCCAACTGTTCTCCCAAGGCAAGGGCACCAGGCCCGACCCGCTCAACGCTTACGTCTTCAGCCAATTGGCCAAGGCACAGAACACCCCGCAAGCCACTGAGCTTGCGCAAACACTCGAAGCCCAACTGCCGCCTGCCCAGCTCGCCGAGGCCCAACGCCTGTTGAAACAAGAACAGGCCGTTCGCGGTGCCTCGAGCCAGAACACTCTGGACCTGCATGCCCTGGAAGAAGAAGACGGCGAGGAATCCCTATGAAGTTGAATCCATTCGTTAAGGCCGGTATTGGCCTGTCATTCGCCCTCTTGTGGTCGTGCCCGACCCTGGCGGCCCTGACTGAAAACCAGAACTACGGCCTTGACGTGAAAGTCACCGCCCAGTCCGAAGACGACGCCGACCTCGGCACTGCCAATGGCGGTGACGTCAATGGCGTCGGCCTCGACTTGCGTCCGTGGGTCTATGGCGAGAGCGGCGCGTGGAGCGCCTACGCCATGGGTCAGGCCGTGACGTCCACCGACATCATCGAGACGGACACCCTGCAACAGTCCGACAGCGACGGCACCCAGGCCACCGACAGCGGTGATCGCAAGACCAAGAAAAACTACCTGGCGATGCGCGAGTTCTGGGTCGGTTACAGCGGCCTTACGCCCTACCCCGGCGAGATGCTCAAACTCGGTCGCCAGCGCCTGCGCAATGACGACGGCCAATGGCGCGACACCAACATCGAAGCCCTGAACTGGACCTTCGACACCACCCTGTTGCGCGCCAACGCCGGTGTTGCCGAGCGCTTCAGCGAATACCGCACCGACCTCACCGAACTCGCGCCCAAGGACAAGGATCGCCTGCACGCCTACGCCGATGCGGCGTACCAGTGGAACCCGGGCAACTGGGTCGGCATTCGTGGTCACCACACCCACGATGACGGCAAGCTCGATACCGCGCAGCCAGGTGTTCCCGCCGATTCTCTGGACAAGAAAGAGAATGGCGATATCAGCTGGCTCGGCCTCACCGCCGACAGCGATGCCTACAACTGGCGCAACACCAACACCGTCAATTACTGGGGCAGCGTCACCGGCATGAGCGGCGACCGCGACAAGGTCAACCCGCTGAATGCCGATGGCACCGCACCAGCACAAGCCAAAACCAGTGGCAATATTGATGGCTGGGCCACTGACCTGGGCGTGCGTCTGCGCCTCGATCCGCAATGGCAAGTCGGTGCAGCCTATGCCCGCGCCAGCGCCGATTACGAACAGAACGGCCTGCAAAGCAACCGCTCGAACTACACCGGTACTCGCTCGCGGGTTCACCGTTTCGGCGAGGCCTTCCGCGGCGAAACGAACAACATGCAATCCGCTACGTTGTTCGGCTCGTGGATGCTCAACGACGAATACGACGCCAGTGTGATCTACCACAAATTCTGGCGCGTCGACGGCAACAAGCCGGTCGGCAGCAACGGCATCAACGCCGTCGAGAACAACACCGACGACGCGACTGGCGCGATTCTTTCCAGCACGTCCCTGCCACTGGAAGATGGCAACAAAGACCTCGGTCAGGAAATGGACGTGGTCGTCACCAAGTACTTCAAGCAAGGCCTGCTGCCCGCAGCCTTGAGCCAATCGATCGATGAGCCTTCGGCCCTGGTGCGTCTGCGTGGCGGTGTGTTCAAGCCTGGTGATGCGTATGGCAAAGGCGTCGACTCGTACATGCACCGCGCGTTTGTCGACGTGATCTGGCGCTTCTGATGCGAACCGCTAAGGGAGTTCCTGACATGAACAGTCCGAAGAGAGGCTCGATAACCTTGCTGGCCGGCGCGATGTTGCTGGCCAGCACGGCAGCCTTCGCCACGGTGGAGCCGGCCGCGCCCGTTCAAAAAGGGCAGCCGGCGACCATTGCCAAAGGGTTGCAACAGGCCAAGACCTACACCGTCAGCAGCGCACCGACCGCGCCGCTGGAGCTGGCCAAACCGAAACTGCCGGACACTTCCGGCTACACCGCCGAAGCCATCGCCGCGAAAATCGTGCGCACCAAGGCCGGCAAAATCAGCGTACGCCGGATGATGCAGGAAGACGCGCTGAAGGACTTCATCGGCGGCGACAACAAGATGGCTGAATGGGTGGTGCGTCAGCACGGCATCCCGCAGGCCATCTTTGTCGACGACGGCTACATGAACCTCAAGGATCTGGCCAAGAAGCTGCCCAAGCAGTACTTCAGCGAAACCTCGCCGGGTGTGTTCCTGGCGAAGTTGCCGATCGTGGTCGGTAAACACGGCATCCTGGAAATCGACAAGCAGACCCAGGAATTGCGCCTGTCCCAAGAGGCCGGTTCGTTTTTGGTCAACGACGGTCAGCTGTTTGTGCGTGATACCAAAATCACCGGGTGGAGCGAGAAGAACAATGCCCCGGCCGCCTTCCGCGATCCAAAGGAATTCCGTCCGTTCCTGCTGGCCTGGGGCGGCACCGAGACCTACATCGCCAACAGCAAGATCGCCAGTTTCGGCTACGCCAACAGTAAGTCTTACGGCGTGAGTATTTCCCAATACACGCCGAACATGGCCAAGGTGCTCAAGCGCCCTGAACCGACCGGCTGGATCGTCGGCTCCGAGTTCTCGGACATGTGGTACGGCTTCTACTGCTATGAAACCCGCGACTTTGTGGTCAAGGGCAACACCTACAAAGACAACATCGTCTACGGCATTGACCCGCATGACCGTTCCCACGGTCTGATCATCGCCGACAACACAGTGTTCGGGACCAAGAAGAAGCACGGGATCATTATTTCCCGTGAGGTCAACGACAGCTTCATCTTCAACAACCGCAGCTACGACAACAAGTTGTCGGGCCTGGTGATCGACCGTAACAGCGTGAACAACCTGATCGCCTACAACGAGATCTACAAGAACCACACCGACGGCATCACCCTCTACGAGAGTGGCGACAACCTGCTGTGGGGCAACAAGGTGATCAGCAACCGTCGTCACGGCATCCGGATTCGTAACAGCGTGAACATCCGCCTCTACGAAAACCTCTCCTTGGCGAACGGCCTGACCGGTGTCTACGGGCACATCAAGGACCTGACCGACACCGACCGTGACATCAAGCTCGACCCGTTCGACGCCCAGGTGTCCCTGATCGTGGTCGGCGGCGAACTGGCCAGCAACGGCAGCGGACCGCTGTCCATCGACTCGCCGCTGAGCGTCGAGTTGTATCGCGTGTCCATGCTTGCACCGACCAAATCCAGCGGCATCAGCTTCTCGGGGATTCTCGGCGAGCGCCAGGATGAAATTCTCGACCTGCTGGTGCGCCAGCAGAAAGCCGTGCTGATCGACCCTGTCGAACGCCAGACCGAAATGCGGGACTGAGGATAATTTTATGCACTCACACTTGATCAAATTACTCAGCCTGTCGGCCCTGACCGTCGGCATTCTCGCGGCCAGCGCCGGCGCTCGTGCCGATGAAGATGCCGGCAACATAAAGCCACCCAGCTTCGACGCCGAACCGTGCTGCAACCTGTGCCCGGAAGCCCACGACGCGAAGAACTACACCACGCGTTACCAGCAGAACTTCACCACGCTGGTACAGGCCCAGGGTGACTGGTTGTTCCGTACGCAAGAAGACTTGCGCACCGAGTTCGACACCACCCCCGCCGGCTACAAACGCATGAAAGAACTGCACGATGCGTTCAAGAGCAAAGGCGTGGAACTGGTCGTGGTTTACCAGCCGACCCGTGGCCTGGTGAACCGCAACAAGCTCAACCCGGAAGACAAGGCCAAGTACGATTTCGACAAGGCCTTGAAGAACTACAAGACCATGCTCGGGCGTTTCGCCGCCATGGGCTACACCGTGCCGGACCTGTCGCCGCTGACCAACGAGTCGCTGCCTGACACCCTGCCGGCCCACGACTTCTACTTCCAAGGCGACCAACACTGGACGCCGTATGGCGCCCAGCGCACGGCGAAAATCGTCGGTGAGCAAATCAAGAAAATGCCGGCCTTTGCCGACGTGCCGAAACGCGAATTCGAGAGCCATAAGTCGGGTCGCATGGGCAAGACCGGAACGTTACACAATATGGCCGGTCAACTCTGTGGCACCAGCTACGCGATCCAGTACATGGATCAGTTCACCACCGAGCCGAAAGGCGAAGCAGCTGATGGCGATCTGTTCAGTGATTCCGGCAATCCGGAAGTCACCCTGGTCGGCACCAGCCACAGTGGCAAGAACTACAACTTCGCCGGTTTCCTCGAAGAGGCCATCGGCGCCGACATCCTCAACGTGGCGTTCCCCGGTGGTGGCCTGGAAGGTTCGATGCTGCAGTACCTGGGCAGCGAAGAGTTCCAGACCAAGCCGCCGAAGATTCTGATCTGGGAATTCTCGCCGCTCTATCGCCTCGACCAGGAAACCATCTACCGCCAGATGATGGCGCTGCTGGACAACGGTTGCGAAGGAAAGGAGGCACAGATGACCGGCAGCACCACGTTGAAACCGGGCAAGAACGAATTGATGGTCAACAGCAAGAACCTGAACCTGCAAAACAGCAGCCACCAGGTTGACATTCGCTTCGCCGATCCGTCGGTGAAAGTTCTGCAAGCCACCCTCTGGTACATGAACGGTCGCCACGAGGACATCAAGATCGAGAAACCGGAAACCTCCGATACCGACGGGCGTTTCGCCTTTGAGTTGCGCACGGACGAAGACTGGGCCTCGCAGAATCTGCTGGCCGTCGAAGTCCAGGGCCCTGAAGCAGGTGCCGCGCCACAGAAAGTCGAAGCGAAAATCTGCAAACGCAACGTGTTCCCTGGCGCTGGGCAGCGTACCGCTCAGGCCGGGCAATGAGGCAACTATGCAAACCCGAACTTTGAAAAGATTGATCGCACCGTCCCTGTTGAGCCTGGCCATGTTTGCCGGTGCGACTCAGGCCGCCGCGCCACTTCGTCCGCCCCAGGGTTACTTCGCGCCGATTGAAAAAGTCAAAACCGGCGACAAGAGCGAAGGCTGTGATGCGATGCCAACGCCGTACACCGGCTCGCTGCAATTTCGCAGCAAGTACGAAGGCTCCGACAAGGCCCGTTCGACCCTGAACGAGGTATCGGAAAAAGCCTTCCGTGACACGACTGCCGACATCACCAAGATTGAGCGCGGCACCAGCAAGCGCGTGATGCAGTACATGCGTGATGGTCGTCCGGAACAGCTGGAATGCACGCTGAATTGGTTGACCGCTTGGGCCAAGGCCGATGCGTTGATGTCCAAGGACTTCAACCACACCGGCAAGTCCATGCGCAAATGGGCGTTGGGCAGCATGGCCTCGTCCTATATCCGCCTGAAGTTCTCCGACTCGCATCCGTTGGCGAACCATCAGCAAGAGTCGCAACTGATCGAAGCCTGGTTCAGCAAAATGGCTGATCAAGTGGTCAGCGATTGGGACAACCTGCCGCTGGAACAAACCAACAACCACTCGTACTGGTCCGCCTGGTCGGTGATGGCAACGTCCATCGCCACCAACCGCCGCGACCTGTTCGACTGGTCGGTGAAGGAATTCAAGGTCGGCGCTAATCAAATCGACGCCCAGGGTTTCCTGCCTAACGAACTCAAGCGCCAGCAACGCGCCCTCTCCTATCACAACTACGCCCTGCCGCCCCTGGCGATGATCGCCAGTTTCGCTCAGGTCAACGGTGTGGACTTGCGTCAGGAAAACAACGGCGCATTGAAACGCCTCGGTGATCGAGTGCTTTCGGGTGTCAAAGACCCGGAAGAATTCGAGAAGAAGAACGGCAAGGAACAGGACATGACCGACCTGAAAGTCGACTCGAAATTCGCCTGGCTTGAACCGTTCTGCACGCTCTACACCTGCTCGCCGGATGTACTTGAGAAAAAGCACGAGATGCAGCCGTTCAAGACCTTCCGCCTCGGTGGGGATTTGACCAAGGTCTACGACCCGGCGAATGAAAAAGGCAAAAAAGGTAGTTGAGTCATCGGCGATCGTTCCCACGCTCTGCGTGGGAATGCAGCCCGTGACGCTCCGCGTCACATGCCGAAGCGGACGCAGAGCGTCCAGTGAGGCATTCCCACGCAGAGCGTGGGAACGATCATGTATCCCCCGGATTTCGGTGGGGGGTTAGGGGGGGCCGTTGGCCCTTGACTGTTGGTTAAACATGGAGAGACCGGGATGGTATTTTCATCCAACGTGTTCCTGTTTTTGTTCTTGCCGATCTTTCTCGGCATGTACTACTTAAGCGGAATACGCTATCGCAACCTGCTGCTGCTGATCGCCAGCTACGTGTTCTATGCCTGGTGGCGTGTGGACTTCCTTGCGCTGTTCGCAGCCGTCACGCTGTGGAACTACTGGATCGGCCTCAAAGTCGGTGCCGCAGGCGTTCGGACCAAACCGGCACAGCGCTGGTTGCTCCTGGGCGTGGCTGTCGACCTGTGCATTCTCGGCTACTTCAAGTACGCCAACTTCGGCGTCGACAGCATCAACGCGATGATGACCTCGGTCGGTCTGTCGCCGTTCATCCTGACCCACGTGCTGTTGCCGATCGGGATCTCGTTCTACATCTTCGAGTCCATCAGCTACATCATCGACGTCTACCGTGGTGACACCCCGGCGACCCGCAACCTGATCGACTTTGCCGCCTTCGTGGCGATCTTCCCGCACCTGATCGCTGGTCCCGTGTTGCGTTTTCGCGATCTCGCCGACCAGTTCAACAACCGCACCCACACCCTCGACAAGTTCTCCGAGGGTGCCACGCGGTTCATGCAGGGTTTCATCAAGAAGGTCTTCATCGCCGACACCCTCGCGGTGGTGGCCGACCATTGCTTCGCCTTGCAGGCCCCGACCACGGGCGACGCCTGGCTCGGCGCTCTGGCCTACACCGCGCAGCTGTATTTCGACTTCTCCGGTTACAGCGACATGGCCATCGGCCTGGGCTTGATGATGGGTTTCCGCTTCATGGAAAACTTCAAGCAGCCGTACATCAGCCAGTCGATCACCGAGTTCTGGCGTCGCTGGCACATCAGCCTGTCCACCTGGTTGCGTGACTACCTGTACATCACGCTGGGCGGTAACCGTAAAGGTACGCTGATGACCTATCGCAACCTGTTCCTGACCATGCTGCTAGGTGGTCTGTGGCACGGCGCGAACATCACCTACATCGTCTGGGGTGCGTGGCACGGCATGTGGTTGGCGATCGAAAAGGCCCTGGGCCTGAACACCTCGCCGCGCAGCATCAACCCGATCCGCTGGGCACTGACTTTCCTGCTCGTGGTCATGGGCTGGGTGATCTTCCGCTCGGAAAACCTGCACGTCGCCGGTCGTATGTACGGCGCGATGTTCAGCTTCGGCGAATGGTCACTGTCGGAACTCAACGCGGCCAGCCTCACCGGCCTGCAAGTGGCGACTCTGGTGGTGGCTTACATGACCCTGGCGTTCTTCGGCATTCGTGACTTCTACACCAATCTGCCGCCTGAGAAGACCAAGCCTGTTGTGAACGTCGAGGCCGATGGCCCGGCTGCCGCTACGCCTGGAATGATCAAAGCCGTACCGGGCGACAACCCGGGCAGCATCCACGAGCCTGGCTACACCGTCGGCGTTGAAGCGACTGTGCAACCGGCCTACTGGACGGCGGACTGGTCTCGTTACGTGATGCGCACGCTGGTACTGGTGCTGTTCATCGCCTCGATTTTCAAACTCTCGGCGCAAAGCTTCTCGCCGTTCCTTTACTTCCAGTTCTGAGGGATCTGACTATGACCCGCTCATTACGCATCCTCTACATCGGCCTGTTCCTGCTGACCCTGCTGGTGCTGGGCCTGTGGTCCACGCGCAGTTTCTTCGGCTTTAACACCAGCGCCGAAACGACGGTGCTCAACGGCCGCTGGACCAAAGCTGTGGAGACGCATTACGACGACGAGTTCCCGATCAAGCGTCTGGGCACCAACCTTTGGGCTGCGCTGGATTTCAAACTGTTCAACGAAGGTCGTCCGGGCGTCGTGCTCGGTCGCGATCAGTGGTTGTACAGCGATGAGGAATTCAACCCGATCGTCAACGAAGAGCTGAACCTGCAAGGCAACTACGCGCTGGTTGAAGGCGTGCGCCAGGAACTGAAAGCGAAAGGCGTGAAACTGGTCATGGCAATCGTGCCGGCCAAGACTCGCCTGTACCCGGAACACCTGGGTGAAGTGAAGCCTTCGAGCATCCACGCCAATCTCTATGAGGACTTCCACGCTCGTGTGGCGGCCAACAAGATCCTCGCACCCGACCTGTTCGGCCCGCTGTTAAAGGCCAAGCTGGACGGTCAGCAAGTGTTCCTGCGCACCGACACCCACTGGACCCCGGAAGGCGCACAAATCGCCGCCGAGACCCTGGCCAAAACCATTGCCGAGAAAACCCCGCTCAGTGGCGAGCCGCAGCATTTCGTCACTGAACCTGCGGAGAAGGTGACTCACAAGGGCGACCTGCGGTTGTTCCTGCCGCTGGACCCGCTGTTCGAAAACCTGATGCCGAAGACTGAGCCTTTGCAGAAGCGCAATACCGTTGCGGCACAAGACCAGCCTGCCGGTGATGACGCCCTGTTCGCCAACACTGAAGTGCCGGTGGCCCTGATCGGCACCAGCTACAGCGCCAACCCCAACTGGAACTTCGTCGGTGCGCTGAAACAAGCGCTGAACAGCGACGTGGTCAATTACGCCGAAGACGGCCACGGCCCGATTCTGCCGATGCTCACCTACCTGAAAAGCGATGCTTTCAAGAACAGCCCGCCACAGGTGCTGATCTGGGAGTTTCCTGAACGTTATCTGCCTGTGAACAACGAAATCGGTGACGCCGACCCGCAGTGGGTCGCAGAGCTCAAAGAAGCCGGCGTTCGCCAACAAAACGTAGCCGCAAACACTAAATCCGAGACGCCCGACCGGGCGCAAAACTGAAAGAGAGGTACACCATGACTTTCACTACTACTCCTCGCCGTCTCGCCAAGACCTTTGCCCTCGTTGCAGGCATGAGCGTTCTGTCGATGTCCGCCTTCGCTGGCGACGCCGCACTCTACGGCCCGACCGCACCAAAAGGCTCTAGCTTCGTACGGGTCTACAACGCCGGTAACGCTGAAGTCAGCGCCACCGTCGGCACCACTAACCTGAGCGAAGTCGCGCCGCTGTCCAGCAGTGACTTCAGCTTCATGCCGGGCGGCGATTACAGCGCCAAGGTCGGCAGCCAGACCCTGCCGGTGAAACTGGCCGGTGATCACTATTACACCCTGGTCAGCAACGCCAGCGGTGCGCCACAACTGATCGAAGAGCCGCCGTTCAAGAACAAGCAGAAATCCCTGGTTCGCGTACAGAACCTCAGCGACAAGGCCCTGACCCTGAAAACTGCCGACGGCAAGACCGAAGTGGTCCCGACCGTGGCCGCCAAGAGCCGCGGCGAACGTGAAATCAACCCGGTGAAAGTCAGCCTGGCGCTGTACGACGGCGACAAGAAAGTCGGCGACGTGAAACCGGTTGCCCTGGAACGCGGTGAAGCCGCCGTGCTGTACGTCACCGGTACCGGCAGCAGCCTGGCACCAGTCTGGGTAAAACGCCCGGTTTCGACGCGCTAATCATTTTGTCGGGTAGCCCACGGGCTACCCGGACACGGAATAAGAACAAGAGTGAAACGACAGAACGCAGTAGCTCTGACCCATACGATTTTCAAGGAGTAACAACATGATTCCGGTGATCTTGTCAGGTGGTAGCGGCTCACGTCTTTGGCCGCTTTCGCGTAAGCAATTCCCCAAGCAATTCCTCGCCCTGACCGGCGAACAAACCCTGTTCCAGCAAACCCTGGAACGCCTGGTGTTCGAAGGCATGGACACCCCGATCGTGGTCTGCAACAAAGAACACCGTTTCATCGTCAACGAGCAACTGGCCGCTCGTAAACTGGACGTTCAGCGCATCCTGATGGAACCGTTCGGCCGCAACACCTCACCGGCCGTGGCCTTGACCGCAATGATGCTGGTCAACGAAGGTCGCGACGAGTTGATGCTGGTGCTGCCGGCCGACCACGTGCTGGAAGATCAGAAAGCCCTGCAACGCGCGCTGGCCCTGGCCACCGTCGCTGCAGAAAACGGCGAAATGGTGCTGTTCGGCGTACCGGCCACCAAACCGGAAACCGGCTATGGCTACATCAAGTCGACCAATGATTCGCTGCTGCCGGAAGGCGTCAGCCGCGTCTCGCACTTCGTCGAAAAACCGGACGTGAAGCGCGCCACCGAGTTCGTCGAGTCCGGCGGTTATTTCTGGAACAGCGGCATGTTCTTGTTCCGCGCCAGCCGTTTCCTCGAAGAGCTGAAAAAACACGATCCGGACATCTACGATACCTGCCTGCTGACCCTGGAACGCAGCGAGCAGGATGCCGACACCGTCGACTTCGACGCCGCCACCTTCGCTTGCTGCCCGGACAATTCCATCGACTACTCAGTGATGGAAAAAACCCAGCGCGCCTGCGTCGTACCGCTGACCGCGGGCTGGAGCGATGTCGGCTGCTGGGCGTCGTTGTGGGAAGTGAATGAAAAAGACGCCAACGGCAACGTCACCAAAGGCGACGTGGTCATCCAGGACAGCAAAAACTGCATGATCCATGGCAACGGCAAACTGGTGTCAGTGATTGGCCTGGAAAACATCGTGGTCGTCGAAACCAAGGACGCCATGATGATCGCCCACAAGGACAAGGTCCAAGGCGTGAAACAGATGGTCAACACCCTCAACGAGCAGGGCCGCAGCGAAACCCAGAATCACTGCGAAGTCTATCGTCCGTGGGGCTCCTACGACTCGGTGGACATGGGCGGCCGCTTCCAGGTCAAGCGCATCTCGGTCAAACCGGGCGCTTGCCTGTCACTGCAGATGCACCACCACCGCGCCGAACACTGGATCGTGGTCAGCGGCACGGCTGAAGTGACCTGCGACGAAAACGTGTTCCTGCTGACTGAAAACCAGTCGACCTACATCCCGATCGCCTCGGTCCACCGCTTGCGCAATCCGGGCAAGATCTCGCTGGAAATCATCGAAGTGCAATCGGGCAGCTACCTGGGCGAAGACGATATCGAGCGGTTTGAAGATATCTACGGTCGCTCTACCCCGATCGAACGCGGCGTATCGGTGAAAACCATCGCGCAGTGATTGCTCTGTAACACAAGAAGCCCCCGTCCAACCCGCTGCGTTTCCCTATCCGCAGCGGGTTGGGTGGGGGCTTTTTTATTTCTCGTTCCCACGCTCTGCGTGGGAATGCAGCCCGTGACGCTCTGCGTCCCAAAGCGTGACGCAGAGCGTCACAAGAGGCATTCCCACGCAGAGCATGGGAACGATCTACCTCGCAAGCCCATCGCCAACCGCACCCACGCTTAGGTAGGATGACCTTCTCCCCTCCCGAGGTTTTGCGTCATGTTCATCGGCGTCCTGCTGGTCATTACTTGGCTGATCCTTTTGCTGCGCTACCCGGCAAAAGCCTTGCCCGTCTCGGTGGCGGCGGCCATCGGGTTGGGTCTGGTGGCGATATGGGTGATCTGGCTGGATAACCGTGAGGTCAAGCAACTGGCGCGCCTTGAACTGCGCATCACTTACGCGCCCGAACAGTGCCCGGTAGATCGCCCACTGCAACTGAAAATGAACAACGGCAACGACGTGCCGCTGACCGAACTGCGCTGGCGCATCGCAGCCTATGCGCCGGGCGACACGGTCAATCTGGCCGACAATCAATACGCCGCCCCACGTTACCGCGGTCCCGGCGAACTGCAGGCCGGCGCAAACTGGGAGGACTGTTTGCCGCTGCCGCCGCTGCGTCCTGGCTATCGTGCGCAAACGCTGGAGTTTCGCGCCGAGCGTTTGCAAGGTAGTTTCTCCGATTGATCTTCCCTTCCTCTTTTTGCACAAGGACCGCGCCATGCCTGTTGCGTTGATTACCGGTTGTTCCAGCGGCATTGGCCGCGCCCTCGCCGAGGTGTTCAAAAGTGCCGGTTACGAAGTCTGGGCCAGCGCCCGCAAGGCTGAAGACGTGGTGGCTCTGGCCGCTGCCGGTTTCACCGCCGTGCAACTGGATGTCAACGACGGTGCGGCACTCGAACACTTGAGTGAGCGGATCAACCAGCACCATGGCGGCCTCGACGTGCTGATCAACAACGCCGGTTACGGCGCCATGGGGCCGTTGCTCGACGGCGGTGTACCGGCCATGCAACGGCAATTTGAAACCAATGTGTTCGCCATCGTCGGCGTCACCCGCGCCCTGTTCCCGGTGCTGCGCCGTGCCAAGGGTCTGGTGGTGAACATCGGCAGCGTGTCCGGGGTTTTGGTCACGCCATTCGCCGGCGCCTACTGCGCCTCGAAAGCGGCAGTGCATGCCTTGACCGATGCGTTGCGTATGGAACTGGCGCCGTTTGGCGTACGGGTCATGGAAGTCCAGCCGGGCGCCATCGCCTCCAGTTTTGCCAAGAATGCCGGTCATGAGGCTGAACAGTTGATCACCGAGCAATCGCCGTGGTTTCCGCTGCGTGAAGGTATACGCGCGCGGGCCAAGGCCTCTCAAGACAAGCCGACGCCAGCCAAGGAGTTTGCAGAGGACTTGCTCAAAGCTGTGCAGCAGAGCAAACCACCGCGCCTGATTCGTCTGGGCAATGGTAGTCGGGCGTTGCCGTTGTTGGCGGGGTTGTTGCCTAAAGCCTGGCTGGAAGCGGGATTAATGAAGCGGTTTGGATTAAAGGGGCAGCTCCCATGACCGACTACACCGAATACTTTGACGAAGTGATCCAGGCGCACGTTGCCATCGAGCAGTGGTTGGCCGAGGAAAAAGACGAGTCCGAACTTGAACACTTGCTGACGCGTTTTTCGCCACAGTTTTCCATGATCTCGCCATTGGGGCGGGTGCTGGATTTTGAGGCGCTGAATGAGTTGTTTCTGCTGGCGGGCGGGAAGAAGCTCGGGTTCAGAATTGAGCTCAGCGAGTTGCGCGGCATCGCTCTGTACGACGGTGGTGCAACGGTGAGTTATCGCGAGCAGCAGACGGATGCGACGGGGTTGCACTCTGATCGGCGGTCGACGGTGGTGTTTGAGAAGCAGGCGGATGGCAAGGTGGTTTGGCGGCATTTGCATGAGACGTTTTGCAAGGAGTGAGACCGAGTCGTGCCCGCGAAGGGCACGACTTGGTCTTATAGTCAGTTAACAACCACCGTGCACGTAATCCCCGCCGCCAACAGCACACCCTCCGGCACTTCATCAATGTGAATCCGCACCGGCACCCGCTGCGCCAACCGCACCCAGTTAAAGGTCGGGTTCACATCCGCAATCAGCTCGCGACTTTCCGGGTTATCGCGGTCGTAGATACCGCGAGAAATACTCTCCACATGCCCCTTCAGCACTTCCCCGCTCATCAACTGCATGTCGGCTTTATCGCCGACCCGCACGTGGGGCAATTTGGTTTCTTCGAAGAAGCCGTAGACCCAGAACGAGTTCATGTCGACCACGGCCATTTTCGCTTCACCGATGCGCGCGTAATCGCCGCGATGCACATTGAGGTTGGTCACGTAACCGTCCACCGCTGCGCGGACCTCGGTGCGTTTGAGGTTCAGTTCGGCGGCTTCAAGTTGCGCTTGTGCATATTGGTAATCGGCCAGTGCGGAGTCAGCGATGTTGCTGGCGTCGTCGCGGTTTTCCTTGGAGATCACCAGGTTGTCCATGTCGGCGCGGCGGTGGGCATTGACCTTGCGCATCTCCCACGTCGACTTGCGAGACGCTACCAGCGACTGTGCCTGTTTGACCGCAATGCGGTAGTGCTCGGGGTCGATCTGCATCAGCAAATCGCCCTTCTTCACCCGTTGGTTGTCGCGCACCGGCACGTCCACCACTTCACCGGTAACGTCGGCGGCGACGTTGATGATGTCGGCGCGCACCCGGCCGTCGCGGGTCCACGGCGTGTCCATGTAATGCACCCAGAGGGTCCGGCCGATCCATATCGCAAGGGCCAGCACCAACAGAGTGGCGAGCAGGCTGAAAAGCTTTTTCATCAGGGCCTTCTTCAGTGATAGAGAGTCAGTGATAGAGAGTCAACGGTAAACAGTCAGCGCCAAGGCGCCGAACAGACAGGTAAACAAACTCAGGCGCAACAGCGCCGGGTGCCAGAAGAAGCGGTACAGATCGAACCCGGACAGGAACCGATCGAGTGCCCAGGCCAGCGCCGCCGCGATGAAAAACATCAGGGTCATGGTCGGCATGTACACGCCGTGGAAGGCGATTTCACGAGGCATGTTCAAGTCCTTGGGGCTTGGCGGTGGCGTTGGCATTTATGTAGACGGCGAGCGGTGATTGCGGGTCCAGCAACGAGGTGCGGATGAAGTGCAGGTAGCTCTTCACCCGGCGCAGGGCCGAGGTGTCGAAGTGCGGTGCGAAAGGCTCGTCGGTGGCTTGCACGCGGCTGATCGCGTGATCGACGGCGATCAGTCCACGCTCCAGATTGTTCTGGCTCGGTTGCAGAAACAGCCGCACCAACGAGCGGCCCATCACCCTGATTGACTGACGCCAGGGTTGAGATTCGGCATAGGCCGGATGCACCGGCAGGATCGCCTGTTCCTTGCGTAACTCGATGATTGCGTGACCGACTTCCAGCACCACAAACATCCAGCGCAGCAAGTCTCGTTGTACCTGCGGTTGTCCTGCGGCGAGACCGTAGGCCTGATGCAGCAGGTCGCGGGTGCTGCTTTCGAAACTCGACGCCAAACCCTTGAGTTTGCCGCTGATGGCATACACCACCTGCCCGCGCAAATCCTGCTCCAGCCGACGCCACAACCAGCGGCTGTTGGGCGGCAGAATGATCGCCCCGGCGGCTGCGCAGACCAGCATGCCGAGCACCATGGCGACGTAGTCGTTGATAAAGGCGTAAGGGTTGTAAACGGTGAGGTTGTCCGGCACCGAGCCGGTGCTGAAGAAGATCAGCAAGCCGAGCCCTACGCCCGCATATTGCGGCCGTGAAGTCAGGAACGAACCGAGCACGATCACCGGCGCAAGCATCACGCAGAGCAACGGAAAACCGTCGATCCAGGGGAAGATGAAAAACATCTCGACGAAGCCGATCAGTGCCCCGAGGAACGTCCCGCAAGCCATCTGAAACGCCATGCGTTTTGGATTCGGTGTCGCCGCTGAAAGGCCCACGGTCGCGGCGGCGATCAGCGTCATGGTCGCGCCGCTCGGCCACGCGGTGGCGACCCAATAGCTGCCCAGAACGACAAGAATGAACGCCGCGCGAATCCCCGACGCGGCCGACGCCATCCAGTTGGTTTGCGGGGTGAACGGCTCATCCCAACGCTCGCGCGCATGGCTGTGATCAGCCAGGGACGCGTGGGTCTGTGCATAACTGTGCAGGTCATCGACGAAGCGATAAAGCAACTCGTACGCGGTATGAAAATCCAGCTGCTCGGCGTCGCTCGGATTGTTGTCCTGAAAGGTCGCTCGCAGGCTGCGAACTCGCGCCGGCAAACCTTCTTTATAAGTGGTCAGCGCGATGACCAGACGCCCCGCATCGGCGTTGGTCAGGGCACGGCCGCTGAAGCCGTCGAGCAATTCGGCGAGGTCTTGCAAACCCGGTTTGATCGCCGCGACCACGTGATCGGCGCCGCTGCTGCGCAAGCGTTCAAGCAATTGGTGCAGGGCGTTGAAGCGCGTAGTGATGCCCATGAACTCGCTGTTCAGTCGACTGAGCCGACCGTTGCGCCGACGCATGTGCGGGTCTTCGAACACGGTCACGCTGCGCAACCCTTCCAGTCCCACGGTCTCGGCGATGAAGCGCACGTTGCTCGCCTCGAAAGCCTCCCGTTTGCTGCGACCGCGCAAGCCATCCGTGACGAACAGCGCGAACACGCCGAAGCGCTGATACAAGGCGTTGCGCATCGCGGCGCTGGCGGTTTGCGGCAGGATTGCGGCGCTGACCAGCGTGGAGCAAATAATCCCCAAGGAGATTTCCAGCACCCGCCACACGGCGGCCATGAACGCACCGTCCGGGTGGGCCAATGCGGGCAAACCGACCATCGCCGCGGTGTATCCGGCGAGCACGAAACCGTAGGCGCGGAAGTTGCGATACCGCGCCGCGCCGGCCGAGCAGATGCCCACCCAAATCGCCAGCGATCCGAGGAACAATTCAGTGTTCTGCGCGAACAAGGCAATCAGCGCGACCATCACCGCCGAGCCGGCCAACGTGCCGAGGAAGCGATAGAAACTCTTGGCTAACACGTGCCCGCTTTGCGGTTGCATGACAATGAACACGGTGATCATCGCCGTGCGCGGTTGCGGCAACTCCAGACGCATGGCCAGCCACAGGGTCAGGAACGCCGCGAACAGCACCTTGAAAATGTAGACCCAGGTCACGCCATCGCTGCGCGCCCAGTCGAAGAAACCCCTGCGCCATTCAAGGGAGTACAGCCAGCGCAACGGTGCGGGCAAGGGAGTCATGGCGTCCTGCTCAATGATTGAGGGCTTGGAGAATGGCCGGGGTTTTCGGCGCCTGGGTTCGACTGTCTTTCGGCGCATCGTTGCCCGCACCCAGTCCACCGCCCAAAGCGGTCACCAGTTCGGCATGGGCACTGAGACGCGCGGCCTGAACCTGCTGCTGGACCTGCTGCTGTTTGAACAACAAAGTCTGGGCGTTGAGCACGTTGAGGTAATCGGTGAGGCCGCGCTGGTAGGCGATCATCGCGATGTCGTAAGTCTTCTGCGCGGTGGCCACCGACTCGGCGGCGAAGGTTTGCTGCTTGTCCATGGATTCGCGGCGGATCAGCTGGTCGGAGATGTTTTTCAGCGCGTTGACCAGCGTCTGGTTGTACTTGGCCACGGCGATGTCATAACCGGCCGAGGCTTCGCCCAGCTCCGAGCGCAAACGGCCGCCATCGAAGATCGGCAACGAAATGGCCGGGCCGACGCTGTAGTTGAGCTTCTTGCCGGTCAGGAACTCCAACGCTCCACCGCCGGTGGCCATGTAGCCGAGGCTGCCGACCAGATCGACGTTGGGATAGAACCCGGCGTGGGCCACATCAATGCCCCGCGCCTGGGCTGCCACTTGCCAACGACTGGCGACCACGTCCGGGCGTTGCCCGAGCAACTGCGCTGGCAAGGACGACGGCAACTTCAGCGGCGCGCCCAACGACAGCGTCGGCCGCTGCAACTGCGCGCCCTCCCCCGGGCCAAAACCTGCCAGGGCTGCGAGTTGATTGCGGCTCAGGGCGATTTCTTCGTCCAGCGCATCGATCTGACGATGGGTTTCCGGCAACGGCGTTTCAGCCTGGCTGACTTCAAAATGGGTGCCGATGCCGCCGTTGAGACGCTTTTGCGCCAGGTCGAGAATTTGCTGTTGCTGTTTCAGGGTCGCGGCGACGATGTCCCGTTGCGCGTAATGCAACGAAAGCTCGATGTAGGCGCGCACGATGTTGTTCTGCAATTCGAGCTGCGCCAGCCGTGCTTCGGCTGCCGTCATGTGGGCCATGTCCACGGCGCGCTCGGTGGCGTTGCTTTCGCGGCCCCAAAGGTCGAGGGCGTAGCTGAAACCCAGCGCGGCGTTGTTGTCCCAAGTCGTTGTGTTCGCCAACTCGCCCGGCCCATAGAACTGATCGGTCGGCCAGTTGTGGCGTTTGAGCGTGGATTCGCCGCTTATCTGTAACGACTCGGCGGACTCGGCAATGCCGGCCATGGACTTGGCCTGGCGCACCCTCGCGGCGGCCATGGCCATGGTCGGGCTGCCTTGCAGGGCGAGGTCGATCCAGCGGTTCAGTTGCGGGTCGCCATACGCCTGCCACCATTGGACGGTAGGCCAGTGAGCGTCCTGTGCGGCGCTCTGAATAGCTTCGTCGGTGGCCAATGAATTGGCCTCGAGTGCCTTGCCCTGTGGGGCAATACCTCCGGTACCGATGCAGCCGCTGATTGCCAGGGTAAAAGTCAAAACACTGAGCGTCTGAAGCGCTCTGCTGATGCGACGCGGCACTGCTGCGATTTCCTGAGGTGGGGAGTTGTTCCTGAGGTAGGCAATTCTAGGGGGCGGCTTTGTTGGCGATAAGCTGGGAATCCTGTGAATCTTTGTTACCGTTAGCGCGATAATCCGTTGGTCGGGGTCTCAGACTCTGAAACTTCGTGTCACAATTTGCCATCGAACCCGAGAGCACCCCATGGACACTTTGCAAAACATGCGCGCCTTCAGTTACGTGGCCGAGGCTGGCAGCTTCACCGCCGCCGCCGTGCAACTCGACACCACCACGGCCAACGTCTCGCGCGCGGTCTCCAACCTGGAAGCCCACCTGCAAACCCGCCTGCTCAACCGCACCACCCGACGCATCGCCCTGACCGAGGCCGGCAAGCGCTATCTATTGCGCTGCGAGCAGATCCTGGCCTACGTCGAAGAGGCCGAAGCCGAAGCCAGCGACGCCCACGCACGCCCGGCCGGGCAGCTCAAGGTGCACACCATGACCGGCATCGGTCAGCACTTCGTGATCGACGCCATCGCCCGCTACCGCAAGACCCACCCCGACGTCACCTTCGACCTGACCATGGCCAACCGCGTGCCGGACCTGCTGGACGAGGGCTACGACGTGTCCATCGTGCTCGCCAGCGAACTGCCGGACTCGGGGTTCGTCTCCCAACGTTTGGGCATCACCTACAGCATCGTTTGCGCCTCGCCTGCCTATGTAAAAGCCAACGGCTGCGCGCAGAAGCCCAGCGACTTGCTGAACCACGCCTGTTTGCGGCTGGTGAGCCCGGTGATTCCGCTGGAGAAATGGACCTTCGACGGCCCGGAAGGCCAGGAAATGGTCACCATTAATAGCTCGCCGTTTCTGGTGAACTCCGCCGATGCGATGAAGACGGCGATCACCAGCGGCATGGGGGTTGGGGTTTTGCCGGTGTATGCAGCGATTGAAGGGTTGCGCAACGGTACGCTAGTGCGGGTGATGCCGAACTACCGGTCGCAGGAACTGAATCTGTATGCGATTTATCCTTCGCGGCAGTATCTGGATGCGAAGATCAAGACGTGGGTCGAGTATTTACGCGGGTCATTGCCGGAGATATTGGCAGCGCATCAGGCGGAATTGGCGGCTTATGAGTTGAGCGGGAGTTTGGGTGGGGTTCGGGTGGCGAATTGATACAGGGGAGCAGAACCCATATAGCGAAGATACGCTAACAAGATGCAGAAATAGCCAATTGTTCTATACAACCTGTCAGATTTGACAGTAGTTGCTTGTGCCTTTTCATGACATGTTCATCACCTCAACTATTTGCAAGGAATGAGCATCATGACTGTCAACACACTGGCGGCGAGTAATAAACAATCGGGAACAGGTACTTGGGCAGCATCAATTCTGGGCTTCAGGGATGAGAACTTCCCCTGCACGCCAGAGGAATTTCTCAGCAACGGCAAGGAAGTTTATTTGCGCGTGAGCGGGCCAACTGGGGTAACTTCAAAAATCGAGTTCCTGATGAGATTTTCTGCGAGCATTGAGCAAAAGACTTACTTTTTCGGACAAACTGGTTCCCCTAACCCGCCAAAAATTTCAATCATCCAAGGCGGCAACCTAACCGGCTACATATCCAAGGCAAACGAAGGACATATAGCTGTCGAAACCTTCAGCATCGATAAAGGAACCCTGAAAGCAAACGGGAATTTTTCATTCACTGATCACGAGAACGACACTAAACATCAAGTCGTTTTCAATATCGATTTGGCGAATATGGCCTTAGTGCCGTAGGAATCTATTGACTGGAAATTTCACCCGCACGGTACTGGCGGACGGCAACCACTCCCGTTCAAGAAAGGATGGAACGCGTTCAATTCAGGGTCAAACGCCCTTTGTCCGGCTCTTGCTCCTTCCGGATAAGAGCCGGTTTGAGCGCCCCCCACAACTCGCCTATCACCTAAAAAGAATGTTAGCTTGCTTGGCAATCCAGTCGCCCGACGAGCCTTCACCCCATGAAAAAAACCGTCCTCGCCTTCAGCCGCATCACCCCTCCAATGATCGAACGCCTCAAGCAAGACTTCGACGTCATCGTGCCAAACCCAAAAAACGGCGACATCCACGCCCAATTCAACGAAGCCCTCCCCCACGCCCACGGCCTCATCGGCGTCGGGCGCAAACTCGGTCGCGCTCAACTTGAAAACGCCGCCAAACTGGAAGTCGTCTCCAGCGTCTCGGTCGGCTACGACAACTACGACGTCGCCTACTTCAACGAACGCGGCATCATGCTCACCAACACCCCCGACGTCCTCACCGAAAGCACCGCCGACCTGGCCTTCGCCCTGATCATGAGCAGCGCCCGCCGCGTGGCCGAACTGGACGCCTGGACCAAGGCCGGCCAATGGCAAGCCACCGTCGGCGCACCGTTGTTCGGTTGCGATGTGCACGGCAAGACCCTGGGCATCGTCGGCATGGGCAACATCGGCGCAGCCATCGCCCGTCGCGGGCGGCTGGGCTTCAACATGCCGATCATCTACAGCGGTAACAGCCGCAAGACCGAGCTGGAGCAAGAACTCGGCGCGCAGTTCCGCAGCCTTGATCAACTGCTCGCCGAAGCCGATTTCGTCTGCTTGGTGGTACCGCTCAGCGAGAAAACCAGACACCTGATCAGCCACCGTGAACTGGCGTTGATGAAGCCGAGCTCGATTCTGGTGAACATTGCCCGAGGCCCGGTAGTGGACGAACCGGCGCTGATCGAAGCGCTGCAAAACAACCAGATTCGCGGCGCCGGGCTGGACGTTTACGAGAAAGAACCGCTGGCCGAGTCACCCCTGTTCCAGCTGAAAAACGCGGTGACATTGCCGCACATCGGCTCGGCCACTCATGAAACCCGCGAAGCCATGGCCAACCGTGCCTTGGCCAACTTGCGCAGCGCTTTGCTGGGTGAGCGACCGCAGGATCTGGTGAACCCACAAGTTTGGAAAGGTTGATTCCAACGGGCAGGCGTTTTAACCGCCTGCCCGTTACATACACACCTTGCAATTCAGTTCACTGCTAAAAAAAAGATACTCACTATAGACTCGCCATTGCTTAGTCGAACTGACGGACTTTAGTTATGGAGAGCACTGACATTGAACTACCTTACGACCGACAAACTTATTAGATACAGCAAAGTAATACTAATGGCCTATATAAGCTTCTTTGGCTTGATGGTGATGTACAGTAACTTTACCGACTACGCATCCAATTACGAATACGTCAGCCACATTCTCAGCATGGACACCACCCGAGAAAACCTGAACCTGAGCTACAGAGCAATCACTTCGCCCATGCTCCACCACCGCATCTATTGGCTCATCATCACTCTGGAAGTTGTTTATACGGCTTTCTGCTTGCTGGGCACCTACCATCTTTATCGAAACATCAATACACCTGCAGCCGTTTTTCACGAAGCGAAGAAGTTTGCAATCGTGGGACTATTGATCGGCATTTTTGTCTATTACATCTGCCTGCAAGTGATCGGTACCGAATGGTTCAACATGGATGAATCTGCAACCTGGAACGCCAAGGATTGGGCTCGGCACATCGTGGACGTCATGTTTCCGCTGCTGATTTACATCACGCTCAACGTCGAACGCTGAAGTTTCAGCGTTCGACTATCCAAACCTTCACGCCAGCTTGCCGCTCCCTTGCACCATTGGCGCCTTGGGCTTACGAAACACCAACACGTTGCCCAGCATGACCAGCACCAACCCAGCCAGTGCCGGCGCCGTCCATTGATAACCTTCGGCAAACGCCGAAACGTTCAGCGCCACCACTGGGAACAACACCGTGCAATAGGCGGCGCGCTCCGGGCCCATACGTCCCACCAACGTCAGGTAAGCGGTGAAGCCAATCACCGAGCCGGGAATGACCAGATACAACAATGAGCCGATGTAACGTGCATTCCATTCCATGTCGAACGGGATGCCTTTGACCAGGCACCACACCGACAACATCGCCGCGCCGTAGGCCATGCCCCAGGCGTTGGTGGTCAGGGGTTTGAGACCGGCCTTCTGTTGCAGGCTCGAGAGCATGTTGCCCGCCGAGAAGCACAAGGTTCCGAGCAATGCCAGACCTAACCCGAGCAAGGTTTCCGGGCTGGCGGTGTGACCGGCCAGCTCCGGCCAGAACAATAGGCCAAGCCCGAGCAAGCCCAACGCGCCGCCCATCAGCACATTGCGCGCGATTTTCTGGCCGAAGAACACGCGCGCATTGAGGGCGTTCCACAGGGTGGCGGTGGAAAACACCACAGCAACCAGACCACTCGGGATCCACTGGCTGGCGGTCAGGAAGCACATGAAGTTGATGCAGAATAGGCACAGACCCTGCGCGAGGCAGATCAGATGCCCCCGACGGTTCATCACTTGCAGGCGGCGACTCAGCAGCAGCATGACAAACAGCACCAACGCCGCGAGGCCGAAGCGATAGACGATCGACACCGGAATCGCCACCACGCCCAGTTGCCATTTCAAGGCAATCCAGGTTGTGCCCCAGATCAGCACGGTCAGCAAGTACAACGACAGGTTCATGGCAATCACTCCTCAATAGGGGCTCAGTGTCCCGCGCCAAGCCTCGCCGCACTTGCATAAACTTGCGCTTTTGTCAGCCGGTGGGCTGGCAGGCCAACGTCTACGGAGTAGGATGCAAGGCGTTGGAGAGAAGCGATCATGCCCGCACTGGAAACCCTGCAAGTCTTTCAAGCCCTCAACCGCTCGCCCAATGCTCGTCTGGAGCACAGCGCCGAGCTCGGTGACGGCATGGCTGCAGCCTTGTGGAGCAATCATCACGATGCTCAGGACTACGAAGCGCCGAGCCATCACACCCTGTCCTGCTACATCGCGGGCGGCACCGGGACTTTTCGCCGCGACCAGCCCGGCACCAAGGGCGGCCCCGACAAGCTGTGCATCCTGCCCGCTGAACATCAGTCAGCCTGGGTGATCAACGGCGACATTCGCCTGGCCCACGTTTATTTCAGCCCCGAACAGTTCGCCCTCGGTTGCGTCACGCTGCTGGACCGCGAACCTCGCGAACTGCTGTTGCGCGAAAGCACCTTTCTGGAGGACCCAACACAGGCTCGGCGCTTTCGACAGTTGATCACGCTGAATTGGGACGAGCCCGGCGAACGCCTGCTCACTAGCAGCCTGGCCCATGAAATGCTCAGTCACGTTTTGCTTGGCCAGGTCGGTATGCGCGAGGGGCTGCGGCTCAAGGGGGGATTGGCAGCGCATCAACGCCGGCAGTTGATCGAGTTCATCGACAGTCAGTTGGCCGAAGCCATCAGCCTGGGGCAATTGGCGGGGTTGTGTGCGCTGTCGGAATACCATTTTGCGCGGATGTTTCGTGAGAGTTTCGGATTGCCGCCGCATCAGTATGTGCTGTCGCGACGACTGAGCCGGGCACGGGCGTTACTGCGCTCGACGTCGCAGCCGTTGGGGGAGATCGCATTGGCGTGCGGGTTTGCCAGTGCGAGTCATTTTACTAATCGGTTCAGGCAGGCTTTGGGTGGGACGCCTGGCGAATACCGCCAGGCGTTTTTGCGTTAGTCCTGAGATATTCGGCGTCTGTGCAGACGCCTTCGCGAGCAGGCTCGCTCCCACATTTTGAGCGCGTTAGCCCTGTGGGAGCGAGCCTGCTCGCGAAGAACGATGACGCGGTCGACCGTTAGAACTCCAACGTGCTCGACAACGAAATCTGCCGCGAATCGCCCATCGACACAAAGAACCGGCTCGCCGCCGAGGTGTAGTAGGTGCGATCAAACAGGTTCTTCACGTTGAGCTGGAACTTGACCTTCTGCCCTTCGACTTTGGTGTCGTAGGTGGCAAAGGCATCGGCCACGGTGTAGCTCGGCAGGTCGAAATCATTCACGGCGTTACCCGCTCGCTCACCGACATACCGCGCCCCCGCGCCGACCCGCAGCTGATCGCCACCGACGAGGGTGCCGAAGTCGTAGACCGCCGACAGCGAGCCGCTGTTCTTGGCGACGTTTTGCAGTTTTTTGCCTTTGTAGGTCGGGTCTTCAGTGACTTCGGCGTCGGTGTAGGCATAGCTGCCGATCATGCTCCAGCGATCACTCAGCTGACCGGTCAAGTCCACTTCCAGCCCACGGGAACGCACTTCACCGGCGGCGCTGTAGATCGTCACCGGACCTTCGGAGTTGGCCACCAGCACATTGCGTTTCTTGATGTCGAACAGCGCGACGTTACCCGTGACGCGGCCCGGCATGTCGAGCTTGGCGCCGATTTCCCAGGACTTGGCTTCCTCCGGCGCGATGCTGCCGTCAAGCACGGTGCTGCTGCCGCTCAACGGCGCGATGGTCGAGTTGGGTTTGAACGACTCGGTGTAGCTGCCGTAGAACGACAGTTCATCGGTGTAGCGATACACCAGACCGGCGCGAGGCACCCATTTCTGGCCGTTACTGTCGGTGTTGGCCTGGAACGGCACGCCTTTGCCGGCGTACTGGTCGTACTCCTGGAAACGCCCGCCAGCGACGAAAATCCATTTATCGGTCAGGTGGATCGAGTCCTGGAGGAATACCGAATCGCTGCGCAGTTCATCCGTCTGCGCGCTGTCCGAAGGGCTGACGGTGGTGCCGGCGACTTCGCGGCCGTAGACCGGGTTGACGTAGCTGAAGGTGCTCAGGCTTTTCTGGCGGATCAGGTCTTCGCGGTAGATCTTGCGGTACTCGTCATCGATGCCGAACACCAGGTCATGTTGCAGGCCCAGAACGTTGACGTTGCCTTCGAGGCTGGCGGTGGTGAAACGGTCGGTGCTGATGGCGTTCTGCGTCCCATCCATGCTGCGGGTCAGCGTGCCTTTCTTGGTGTCGATGGCCGTGATGCGCACTTGGCTGGCGTCGTAGGTTTCACGGTTCCAGCTGTAGCCGAAGTGGGCGTTCCAGTTGTCGTTGAGTTCGTGATCGGCCTCGAAGTGATACAGATCCGAGCGCCCTTCCATGTTATTGAAGGGTTCGTCGAGACGACGCTCACGGGAGATGTCCAACGGGTGGTTGTCACGCGGGTCGATGATCGTGCCACGGTCGAACGGGGTCAGGAACTCGCGGTGTTCGTAGGCGAACAACAACTGGGTGCTTTCGCCGAACCATGCCAGTGACGGCGCCACCAGCGTCTCGCGGTGAGTGCCGAAGTTGCGCCAGTAATCTTCGTCTTCGTGGTCCAGGACCATGCGGTAAGCGAGGCCGGAAGTACCGAGTGCGCCGGTGCTGTCGAGGCCACCACCGCTGCCATTTTTGCCGTCGCCGTAGGTCGAGCCGCGCAAGGTCAAGGCATTGTACTGCTCAAGCTCAGGCTTCTTGCTGACCATGTTGACCACGCCGCCCGGGTCCTGGATGCCGTAAAGCAAAGAGGCCGGGCCTTTGAGGACTTCGACCCGATCCACGGTGGCATTGAGGCCACGGCCCTGCACTAGCGGCATGCCGTCGCGCATGATCGAGCCGTTACGGTTGTCGCCGAAGCCGCGCGTCATCACCGAATCCTGGGTGCTCGCCAGCGTGTTGCCCTGGGTAATGCCGCTGACGTTGGCCAATGCATCGTCCAGATTGCGCGGCGCCTGATCGCGAATGACCTGGGCCGGGATCACGTTGACGGTCTGGGGGATTTCCTGGAGTAAGGCTGAAGAGCGCATCACCGAACTGGTGGGCGGCGGTTGATAGCTCATGGATTGATCGGCCACCGAGGTGATGGTGGTCGCGCTCAGGTTCAAGGTGCCTTCGGTGGGCAACGGCTCCAGGACCAGCGTGTGGCCGTCGGTACGACGGAAGGTGAACCCCGAACCGCTGAGCAAACGCTGCATTGCCTGCTCGGCGTTGAACTGACCATTGATCGCCGGAGCGGTTAGACCGTACGGCGCCTCATCGGTGTAGACCACGCTGATGCCAGTGATCCGGCTGAAGTCACTCAAGGCCTGGGGCAGTGGTTTGGCGGCCATTGCGAAGCTGAACTGCGCACTCTGTCGGGCACTGCCGGCCTCAGCGGCCACCGCCACACTCAACGGCAGCAACGCCAACGCCGAAAAGCTCAATGCGCACGTACCCAACCACTGTTTGACCGAACCCGATTTTGCCCTGGACTTCATTGCTCATGACCTGTGTAGAACCGCTGCGGATGCGAATGACTCGCAGTTTCAGTCACTACACGGATGGCGTCGGGGTTTACCTCACCAGAAATTTTGAAAATATCTTTATTTCGAGTGATGGGGTGTTTGATCGGCCGTCATCGCGAGCAGGCTCGCTCCCACATTTTGGAATGCATTCCCCTGTGGGAGCGAGCCTGCTCGCGATGGGGCCGGTAGCTTCAGCGCAAAATAATCAGATGCCCCAAAACCTGGTGCTGTTCAAACCCCAACACCCCTTGCAACGAACTCAACACCGCCTGCGGGTCCTTGCTCGGAAAACTGCCACTGACTCGCCGCGCCGCCAGTTCATCGTTGAGCAGCACAATCCGCCCCGGGTAATAACGTCCCAGGTCTTGCACCACCTCGGCGAGTGTCGCCTTGTAGTAATTGAGCCAACCCTGACGCCACGCCAATTGCGCTTCGCTGTCGACGCTGTGGAGTTTTTCCGCCAAACCATCGCCATAAGCCACTTGCTGGCCAGCCGTCAGGATTTGCTGCGCGGCGTTCTTGTCCGCCGTCACACCGACGCGCCCGGACAACACCGTAACCTGCGCACCGTGCGGTTGCAGGCGTACTTCGAACTGAGTCCCCAGCACCTTCGCCTGGCCCTGTTCAGCGTCCACCATAAACGGCTCGCCGTTGTGGGTCACACTGAAAAATCCGGCTCCGCGACGCAGCTGAACGTGCCGTTCGCCACGACTGAAATCCACCGCAATCGCGCTGTCGGCATCCAAAGTGACTTGCGACTGATCGGCCAGCGTGACAGTGCGAATTTCCCCCGGCGCCGACACATAGTCCGCGCCCAGATCATCGACCCAGCGCGTTGGCTGCCAACCCGTGCCAAGTCCGATCATCAACAACAGGCACGCGGCCATGGCCAACGCGCCAGACCAGCGTCGCACATTGTTGCGCCGAGACTGGTTCATGGCATTGAGGTAACCCTGCAAGGCAAACGCGTCTTCATCGGCCAGCGTTCGGGCCGGTACTTCGCTCAACTCCCACACCACTTGCGCCTGGGCGTAAGCCTCGGCATGGGCGGGGTCGGCCTGCAACCAGCGACTGAACGTGAGTTGATCGCCGCTGCTGGGCTGATCATGCAACAGGCTCAGCCAGGCGAAGGCCGTCTGCTCCTGCGCGAGCGTCGGGGTGACGCGTTCGGTGTTGTTCACAGTGCTTTCCCAGGCGTGCGCGGTTCGGGCTCCCGCAGGCTGGCCTTGCAAGCCTCGAGGGCGCGCATCATATGTTTTTCCACGGCGCTTTGGGACAAACCCATGGCCTTCGCGATCTCGGCGTATTTGCGGCCGTGGATACGGTTGAGCAAAAAGATCTGTCGCGTGCGCTCAGGCAACGCGCGCAACGCCGCTTCGACGTGACGCAAATCGTTGCCCGCCTCCAACGCCGCTTGCGGTTCGCTGCCGTGGCTGTCCGGTTGATCCGGCATCCAGCACTCATTGACCCGCACCCGCGTGCCTTCGCTGCGCAAATGGTCGATGGCGATGTTGCCGGCGCAGCGCAACAGGTAAGTGCTGAGCTCTTCGACCTGCACCAGTGGCCGACGCCAGAAGCGCAGGAACAAGTCCTGCACCAAGTCCGCGGCCGTCGCCCGACACCCGACACGACGACTCACCAGTGCTTCCATTTGTGAACGCTGAGAAAGGAACACCTGCAGGAAATGCGCGCGCGCACCGCGATGCTCATCGTCATGGGGTTCGGGGGGGCTGGTGATCATCAGCTCAGCCCTTTGCAAACGCGGCAACGGGGCTGGCGAGCAGGCTCAAACCCGCCAGCACCAAGGCCAGGCGCGGGCGATATGGCATCAACAGCACCAGCACCAGAGCGCTGAGCATCAACACCGCAAACCACTCCACCAATCCAAGTCCCCACCCCGTCGACGACACCGCGGCCCACAACGACAACGCCAGCAACAGCCAGCCACTGAGTTTCATTCCTTGGCGGCGACGGGCCGAGGGCTTGCGCCCCAGCAGTTCGGCGTGATGCCGATCCATGGATAAACAGAGCGCGGTGAAACCGCCGTAGCACAGCAGCAAGGCCAGAAACATTCAGTGCGCCTCTTGCTCAAGCATTATCGATTTCCCACGCGCTCGGGTGACGATTCCAGCCTGCCCCGAGCGCTGCATTTTCCACGCAGCCCAGGCGAAAAACAGACCACTGCCCAGGCACGCCAGATCGAAACCGGCCATGGCCCAATCGCCCTGCGCCACTGTGACGCCCAAGTGATAAGGCGTGGTCAGCGCGTTCAGCAGCGGCACCGCACAGAACAGCAACGCCGCCAGCGCCAACTGCTCGACCCACGCGGCGCGACCACGGCGGACCATGGCATGCAACACACTCAAGCCCCAGACGATGAAGAAGCCGTTCACTTCCCAATCTGCCCGCCCGTCCATCCCGACCGGCAACAATCGATTGGCCCAGAAGAACGCCACCACCGCGACCATCAACCCCGACATGCCGGCGATGTTCAGCACTTCCACCAGCCGTAACTCGAACGGCATCACACCGCTCTTCGCCTGTTTGAGCTGACGCTTGCCGAGCCAGACCACCAGCCCGGTACCGATCATCGCGGTGCCCGCCAAACCAAATATAAAGTACAGCCAGCGCAGCACCGGACCGGCGAAATGGCCCATGTGCAAGCCGTAGAAACTGCCGGCAATGGCCATTGGCAAGGGTTGTCCCGCCGTGACGCCAAGCAATTGCCCGGTCACCCCGTTGAATGTCAACGCGCTGCCAAAGTCGTGGACCACTCGGTCGGCGCCGTCACGCGCAAGAATGACTGAGGCATTCGCATCGCCCGGATTGTTCACCGTCAGCCGCCCGGTTCGCCCGCCCGACCACTGCTCGCGAGCCCGTTCCAGCAGCGGTGCCAACGGCGCCAACTGGCCTGGTTCACCGGAAAGTTCGGGGGTATTGGAAACAGGAAACACTTCATCGTAAAACGTATCGATGTCACTGCCATAAGAGGCAACGATGCTCGCCGGCATCACCATCGACATGAAAATCACCAGGCTGCTGTAAGTGATCATCAGGTGAAACGGCAACACCAGCACACCCACCGCGTTGTGCCCGTCGAGCCAGGAGCGCTGGCCTTTTCGCGGGCGGAAGGTGAAGAAGTCCTTGAAGATTTTCTTGTGGGTGATGATCCCGCTGATCAGCGCGACGAACATCACCATCGCTGTGAGGGTCGACAGCCAGCGACCCCACGGATAGGGCATCTGCAACTGAAAGTGGAAGCGGTAAAAGAACTCGCCACCGCGTGTGTCCCGGCCCTGCACTTGCGCGCCGGTTTGCGGGTCGAGGAGTTTTTCTGTGAATTGACCCCGCGTGCCGGGCTTGGCCGGTGCTTGCTGCCACCGCACCGACAGCGCGGGTTCGCGAGAATCAGGCAAATCGATGAGCCATCGCGAGGCACCGGCGGCGTGCTGCTGAAGATAGTGCTGGGCCAGGGTCAGACTGGCTTCGGGGGACACCGAACGGGCGGGAATTTCCGGCTGCATCCAGTGGCTGATCTCATCCTTGAAATAGGCGAGTGTGCCAGTCAGGAAAATCGCGAACAGCAGCCAGCCGAAGATCAGCCCGGCCCAGGTGTGCAGCCAGGCCATGGCCTGACGAAAGCCCTCTTTCATGAGTGGCCCATCCAGTACGCCAACCCCGACACCGCCGCCAAAACGGCGCTTGGCACGATTAATCCGAACCAGGCTTGCCACGCACTGCGACAGGCAAAGCACCAGAGTACGGCGACCAGATAGACCAGAAACGAGCTCATCATCCCGGTGACCACCGCTTCGGCGCGGGCCATCGGCAGCCACATCGTCAGGCTGACACTCGCCAATGCTGCGACGAGGTACCCCCCCAGCACGGCGGCCAGTACTCGGGAAGTGACAGCCAGCCGGTAGGAAACGGGGAGCGCGGTGATTTTGCCTTTCATGTTTCGACCTTGAAACGGGTGAAGCCTCGTGAACGTCACAGGACCAACAAGGCCGCAATATTAATGATAAATATTCTCATATGCAAAATAGTTGCGATGGGAGGGATGCCTACCTGCCGAAACACGGGCCTGGTGATGATCGTTCCTACCACCACCTGATCGTTCCCATGCTCCGCGTGGGAATGCCTCAATGGACGCTCTGCGTCCGCTGTGGATGCTGGGACGCGGAGCGTCCCGGGATGCATTCCCACGCAGAGCGTGGGAACGATCAACCCCACAAACCAAAACGGGCCTGCGTTTGCAGGCCCGTTTTCAGTGGGAAGGTGAAAAATTAATCAGGCTTCAGCCGTTTTGCGCAGCCTGTTCGTTCTCGAGAAACTCTTCTTCCAGCAGCACATCAGCATGAGCGCCCCTCTCGAACGGCACCACAGCGGCACGTGGTTTGCCCCGCAGTTTGCCGAACAGATGTTCCAGCGCATGTTCGAGTTTTTCGGCCGCCCCGTCGATCGCCAGTTCCAGGTTTGCGGCTTTATGGGTTACAGAAATCGGTTGGTGGCCTTTTGGCCGCGCTTCCAGCTGACAGCGCATGTCATGGGGACCGGGCTTGTCGCCGTTCTCGTCCCGCAGATGAACCTCGACGCGTGTCAGGTCCTCCTCATAACGTTCGAGCGTGCTCTCAATGGTAGTACGTACCCACTCCTCCAGTCGGATGCTGCCTTGAATATGGTTATCGCTGTTGACTTGGATTTGCATAGTTCATCCCTTATTTCAGCTAGCTCGCGAGAGGCGCATCGGCTGGCCCTTGGGCGTCATCACCGTGACCTCTTACTTACACAATCGGTCTGCTCGCAGAACAATTCAACCCCTAAAAAAAGATAATTTTTGATTCGCAAAAAAAGCCGGACAAGGAGCAAAAGCGCTGTTAAGGTCGGGAGTTGGGTCGCCTCGCTTCTTTGTCATAATTGCTCACATTTGCCGCTCCGCCAGTGGGTGCAGACTCCGGAAAATCCCCGCCTCCTCTACCAGCCAGTCATGCACCGCTCGCACGCCCGGATGGCTCAGCGCACCCGGCGCATAGAGCAGCACGTAACGCTTGTGATTGGGCACCGCCAGGCCAAACGGCACGATCAACGTCCCCCGCTCCAGCTCATCGTTGAGCAACGTTCGCCGCGCAATCGCCACGCCCATCCCGGCAATCGCCGCTTCGATGGTCAGGTGATTGCGATTGAAGGTATGCCCGCGCCGCACGTCCGCACCTTCGAAGCCAATGGCATTGAGGTAAAACTCCCATTCCGCGTACTCGTAACTGCCGCGCCAGGCAGTGATGTCGTGCAACAACGGAAAGTGCATCAGATCCGCCGGGCCATGCAGCGGCGGGCGGCCGCGCAACAGGCTCGGGGCACAGACGGGGAAGATTTGTTCGTCGAGCAAGGCAGTGGATAAAAGTCCGGGATAGCTGCCGTCATTCAGGTCGATGGCCAAATCGAAGTCGCCTTCATGCAATGGCACGCTGCTGTCCTCGGCCACCAGGCGCAATTGAATGTCCGGAAAGCGCTGCTGCAATCGCGGCAGGCGCGGCGTCAGCCACTTGCTCAGGAACGACGGAATCGAGCGCAGCCGTAAAATCCCGCTGATCATCCCCGCATCCAGCCGTCGCAATTCCGCGTCGATGCTGCCGTAAGCCTCGTTGACCGTGATGGCCAGTCGCTGGCCCTCGGCACTCAATTCCACACCCCGAGCGCGACGGTGGAAAAGTCGAAACCCCAGACGTTCTTCCAGTTGTCGGATTTGCTGACTGACCGCACCCGGTGTGATGTGCAGCTCTTCGGCACATCGGGTGAACGACAAGTGCCGCGCGGCACACGAAAACACGTGCAGCCAGACGTAGGTCTGGGCATGCAATTGACGACTCATCGTTTAGTCCTGCTAAAGGCTGTCTTAGGAAGTTTCGTTGGTCACGTAGGACCGAGGTAGGCAGTATCGCCGACATTGCGCTTGTCCTACAAAACATGGCAGCGATTCCTCTTCCATTGCTTGTATAGGCTTTAGCATGGCTATCAGTGTTTTCGATCTCTTCAAAGTCGGTATCGGTCCGTCCAGTTCCCATACCGTCGGCCCGATGCGCGCCGCTGCGACTTTCGCCCAGGCACTGATTGACCAGCAATTGCTGGACGCCGTACGTCGGGTGGAAATCCGTCTTTACGGTTCCCTTTCCGCCACCGGCGTCGGCCACGCCACCGACCGCGCCTGTGTCATGGGCCTGATGGGCGAATGGCCGGACAGCATCGATCCCACTTCCATCGACAGCCGAATCCAGACCCTGCGTGAAACCGGCGAACTGTCTCTGGCAGGCAAAACCACCATTGCCTTCAACTGGCAGAGCGATCTTCTGTTGCTCGACGAGTGCCTCCCCTACCACCCCAACGCCATGTCCCTGACAGCCTTTGGCGAAACCGGTGAGTTGTCGGAGCAAACGTACTACTCGATCGGCGGCGGTTTCATCATCGAAGCGGCCGAAGCCGAGTCCGGCATCGCGCCAACCAGCGAGGTGGTGCTGCCGTACGACTTCTCCAGCGCCGCCGAATTACTCAAGCTCTGCAACCAGCACGGCCTGCGCGTTTCCGAGTTGATGATGGCGAATGAATTGGCCTGGCGCAGCGAAGCCGAAATCCGCCAGGGCCTGCTGCACATCTGGTCGGTGATGCGCGAGTGCGTCGAGCAAGGCTTGCGCCACGAAGGCATCCTGCCCGGCGGTCTGAATGTTCCGCGCCGCGCCGCGAAATTGCACCGCAGCCTGTTGGAAATCGGCAAGCCGAATGTCATCACCTCCACGCTGTCGGCCATGGAGTGGGTCAACCTGTTCGCCCTCGCCGTGAACGAAGAAAACGCAGCGGGCGGACGAATGGTCACCGCGCCTACAAACGGCGCGGCGGGGATCATTCCGGCGGTGCTGCACTACTACATGAAATTCAACCCGGACGCGTCGGACGATGACGTCGTGGCGTTCTTTTTGGGCGCGGCGGCCGTAGGCATTCTCTGCAAGAAAAACGCATCGATCTCCGGTGCCGAAGTCGGTTGCCAGGGCGAAGTCGGCTCGGCCTGCGCCATGGCCGCTGCCGGGCTGGCCGACGTGCTCGGCGCCACGCCGGAGCAACTGGAGAACGCCGCCGAAATCGGCCTGGAACACAACCTCGGCCTGACCTGCGACCCGGTCGGCGGGCTGGTGCAAGTGCCGTGTATCGAACGCAACGCGATCGCCGCCGTGAAGGCGATCAATGCCACGCAAATGGCCCTGCGCGGCGACGGCAAACACTTCATTTCCCTGGACCGGGTGATCCGCACCATGCGCGATACCGGCGCCGACATGCATGACAAATACAAAGAGACTTCACGGGGCGGCCTGGCGGTGAGCTGGGTGGAGTGCTGAGGAGCATTCCCTGACCGTTTCGCGTGAGCCCGAGCAAGAACAATAACGAGGCGATACCGATGACCGATGTACGTACACCTGCTGCCGATAATCCCGCTGTAGACCTGACACGCAATAAAGAAATAACCCACAAAGGCTGGAGCAAACACGACACCACCTGGATGCTCGGTCTTTACGGCACCGCGATCGGTGCCGGCACCCTGTTCCTGCCAATCAACGCCGGGGTCGGTGGTTTCTGGCCATTACTGATCCTGGCGGTGCTGGCGTTTCCGATGACGTTCTTCGCCCACCGCGGCCTGACCCGTTTCGTATTGTCCGGGCGTTCCGGCGACATCACCGAAGTGGTGGAAGAACACTTCGGCATCGGCGCCGGCAAGCTGATCACGCTGCTGTATTTCTTCGCGATCTTCCCGATTCTGCTGGTGTACAGCGTCGCGCTGACCAACACCCTGAGCAGCTTCATGGAGCATCAGCTGCACATCGCTCCGCCACCGCGGGCGATTCTGTCGCTGGGCTTAATCCTCGGTCTGATGGCGATCGTGCGTTGCGGCCAGGGCGTCATCGTCAAATGCATGAGCGTGCTGGTTTATCCGTTCGTCGCGGCGTTGCTGTTGCTCGGTTTCAGCCTGATCCCGAACTGGAATGGCGCGTTCTTCGCCACCGCCAGTGAAGGGATGCCGATGCCGTTGTTCTTCAAAACGCTGTGGCTGGCGATTCCGGTGATGGTGTTCTCGTTCAACCATTCGCCGATCATTTCCGCCTTCGCCGTCGATCAGAAACAACGCTACGGCGAACAGGCCGAACCCAAGAGCAGCGGCATCCTCGCCATCGCCCACGCGATGATGGTGGTGACGGTGATGTTCTTCTGCTTCAGCTGCGTGATGGCCCTGTCCCCGGCTGATTTGGCGGCGGCGAAGGCGCAGAACATCTCGATCCTGTCGTACCTGGCCAACCACTTCCAGACCCCGGTCATCGCTTACGCTGCGCCGTTGATTGCGCTAGTGGCGATCACCAAATCCTTCCTCGGCCATTACATCGGCGCCAGCGAAGGCTTTCAGGGCCTGATCGTGAAAAGCCTGCGCGGTCGTGGCCGGGTGATGTCTTCCAGTTCGCTGAACCGCGTGACCGCGCTGTTCATGATCCTTAGCTGCTGGACCGTGGCGACCTTCAACCCGAGCATCCTCGGCATGATCGAAACCCTTGGCGGGCCGATCATCGCGTGCCTGTTGTTCCTGATGCCGATGTACGCCATCCGCCGCGTGCCGGCCTTGCGCCAGTACTCGGGTCAGGCTTCGAACGTGTTCGTGGTGCTGATCGGTTTGATTGCACTGTCTGCGATCATCTATTCATTCATGCCCTGAAACGGGCAGGAAAAAAGAAGGCGGGCCTCGGTGCCCGCCTCTTTTTTTCCGTGTCTATTGTTCGACAATTTTTCCGGCATGCCACTTGCTACGTCACTGCTGAGGCAAAAAGGACTTTTACATCTCAGCGAACGGCCTGCCGATGGTCTGGTATTGCGAACCAACCCGATCAAGTCCGGTCAACAACTGCACGTTCAATCAAGCGGTGACGCATCATGGACAACCCTTTTCAGCTCATTACCGATGCCTTTGCACCGGATTATCAGATCAACCTGAGCATTCAGGGTCTGGATGGCAGCATCATGCTGAGCCTCTCCAACAGCGGCCGCGTGGTCGCCAAACGGATGATCAGCGCCGAACAACGCAACGACCCCCAGCGCCTCAAACGCCTGGTGCAAAGCATTCAATTCGGCATCGCCATCGAACAAGGCCACAGCGCCGTGGCCATCCTTGAAGCCATGACCGACGGCGACAATCACACCCCGCCACCGCCACACGTCAAGGGCCACAGCCGGCCAGCCATGGGGCTTTAAATCTCGCCCTTCTCGACGTCGGGATGCTCACCGGAACCCGCACCGATCTTGCGTTGCGGGTGTTCGATCTTCACCGAAGGAAATTGCGACGAGGCGTAACGCACCACCAGAATCGCAAACGCCAGCAGCAGAATCCCGCCACACAGGTAGATGATCCCCACGTCCGGCGGATTGTGGTGCGAGACGTTGGAGATCAGCAGCCGCGTCAGCGCGGTGATCGCCACGTAGATCAGGAAACGCACCGGCATGTGGTTGGTCTTGAAGTAAATCCCGACCATCGCCCCCAGTTCCAGGTAGATGAACAGCAGCAAGATGTCATCGATCTTGATGTGCCCCGCCTCGATCATCTGCAAAAACTCCATCACCGCCGCCCACGCGGTGACTGCACCGATGGCGAACAGCGCCAGATAGTGGAAGGTCTCGACGAACAGGTTGCCCAGGGACTCGGCCAGTTGGTGCACGTTCTGCCGCAGGTTCTCGGCCCAGTTAATTTTCACGATGATTCTTCCTTAGCTCGGTTCGAGCGGATGATGCGGGTTTGACGTGACGGTTGTTCTGCATGCAGTAAAAAGGCCAGGGGCTGTTGGGTGAGATGGCGATAGGCTGCCACTGGACACTTTTGTGGAGAATTTCGAGGGCCTCATCGCGAGCAAGCTCGGCTCCCACAGGTCTTGCGCAGACCACCTGAATTCGGTCTACATTAAAAAGCCACTACCCAAAGCGCAGGGATTCGCTTATCCTTTTCGCTGTATATAAATACAGTGGTCGAATAAGACAACTTAATGTGAAGGCATGTGAGGTGGTGAATGGCCGTCGAAGTGGTATACCGCAGCAGCCGAGATCTGGAGCGCTTGTTCATGGATAAAGCCGAAGCTGACCGTCATGACAAAATGCTCGAACTGGCCGAGTTGCTGGCCGAAGTGTTGCAAAAAGCCGTTCCGTCCCTGACCGAACAGCAAGTGGAAGAAGCCGGGATCTACATGGCGAAGAATCGCGATGTGTTCGCCAAGGCGTTCAAGAGCCAGCCGGACGCGTTGTCCGAATTGCTGAATGCACCGGCTGAAGTTGTTGAAAAGTCTGAACCTGTTGAAGCGCCTGCACCTGTTGAAGTGGCAGACGCTGAGCCGACCAAGCCAGCTAAAGCCCCCAAGGCTGCCAAGTAAGCAACACCCGAATTGAATAGGCCCTGAGTCAAATGACTCAGGGCCTTTTTCATGTCTGCGAAAAACCTAAGCGTCGGGTTGTTCCAGCGCCTCGACCAGCGCCTTGAAGAAACGCGCCGCCTCGCCGCCCGTCACCACGCGATGATCGAAGGTCAGGGAAAGCGGCAGGACCGGATGCACCACCACCACGCCGTCGACCGCCACCGGTTCGTCACGAATTGCGCCAGCGGCGAGGATTGCCACTTGCGGTGGCACCACCACCGGGTTGGCGTAGCGGCCGAACAAGGTGCCGAAATTCGACAACGTCAGGGTCGCCCCCATCATTTCCTTGGGCGGAATCGATCGCGCCTGCACATCGGCTCTTAATCGCATGACCCCTTCCTTCAAATCAGCCGAGGTGCGATGACCGACATCGCGCAGCACGGGTACAAACAGGCCGTCCGGGGTGTCCACGGCGATGCCCAGATCGAGCCGTTCGTGCTGTTTGAGCGACAGGCTTTTGCCATCGAAGGCGCTGTTGAGCACCGGTTCCACGGCGCACGCTGCCGCCATCGCCTTGGCGAGACGAATCAGCGGTTCGCGTGCCTGACCCCAGCGGTGCAGATCGGCGTCACCGAAAATCGTCACCGGCACGACTTCCGCATGGGACCGGGCCATGTTCAGCGCCATGCTGCGCCGCACACCGCGCAACCGTTCGCCGCCGAAGCGCTCGCGCTCAGTTTGAGCCGCGTTTTCCACATCCGTGCGGGTGATCAACCCCTCGTGGCCGGAGCCCGTCAACCCGCTCAATTCCACGCCGAGTTGCCGAGCCAGTTGCCGCACGGCCGGCGTGGCGCGAGTCGCCAGGTGCTCTCGGGTCGAGGGGGCAGCCCCGATGTAAAACGAGTCTTCGTGACTGCTGCCGCCACCTTCGAGTCGCCCCACTACGGTGCCGGCGTCTGCTTCGCCTTCGTAACCGAGCAGGGGTTCACCGACGTGAATAATGTCGCCCTCGCCGCCGTAGAGTTTTGCCACCACGCCGTCATAGGGTGCAGGGATATCCACCAGCGCCTTGGCGGTTTCTACCGACACCAGCAGTTGATCGGCCTTGACGGCATCGCCAACGTTGACGTGCCAGCGGACGATTTCCGCCTCTTGCAAACCTTCGCCCAGATCCGGCAGTTTGAAATATTTCATTGCGGCCTCCTTGGGTTCAGGCGTCTTTTTAGAGGTAGTGCAGCAGTACATTGTCGCAGGCCAGCAAAATGTCCTCGACGTTGGGCATATAGAGCGACTCCAGTCGATACAGCGGCGGCGGAATGTCCGGCGCGGTGACTCGTTGAATGGGTGCCTGCAAGTCCAGCAACACCCGTTCGTAGAGACTCGCGGCGATTTCCGCACCGACGCCACAGGAGCGCGGAGCCTCGTGGACGATCACGCAGCGACCGGTCTTGCGCACTGAGGCTTCCAGGGTGTCGAGGTCCAGCGGCTTGATACTCGCGACATCGATCACTTCCGCCGAGACGCCCCGTTCGGCCAATGCGGTGGCGGCTTGCAGGGTTTCCATCACACAGGCGCCCCAGCTGATCAGCGTGACGTCGCTGCCTTCGCGCAGGGTGAAACAGCTGTCCAGCGGCAGGCGCTTGCCATCGTCCAACAGAGGTTGCGGGTTCATGCGATAAAGCCGGGTCGGTTCGAGAAACACCACCGGATCAGGGTCATCGATGGCCGCCAGCAACAAACCATAGGCCCGGGCCGGCGATGACGGAATCACCACCCGCAGACCTGGAATGTGCGCGAACAGTGCTTCAGTGCTTTCGCTGTGATGTTCTGGCGCCCGAATCCCCGCGCCCATCGGTGTGCGCATGACCATCGGGCAAGTGATCCGCCCGCGAGTGCGATTACGCATGCGGCTGGCGTGGGACACCAGGTGCTCCATGGCCGCGTAGATGAAGCCCATGAACTGGATTTCCACCACCGGTTTCAGGCCCTGAGCGGCCATGCCGACCACCAGTCCGCCGAGCATGGTTTCGGCCAGCGGCGAGTCAATCACTCGCTTGAAACCAAAGCTGTCGCGCAGCCCTTGAGTCGCGCGAAACACGCCGCCGTTCACCCCGACGTCTTCACCGAGGACGATGACGTTTTCGTCTTCGCTCATGGCCCGATGCAGCGCCAGGTTCACCGCCTCCAGCAACGTGACTTTGCCGTTACTCATGGCTCGAATCTCCCGCGCGGCGCGCCGCCCTTTCGAGCAACTCTTCACGCTGCCCGGCGAGGGACTCCGGCCATTGGGCGTAGACGTAATCCATGACCGATTCGGGTGCCTGAGTCCCCGCTGCTTCGAAGTTATCCACAGCACGCTGCACCAGGCCCTGGCATTCGCTGATCAGGGCCTGCTCGCGGCCTTCGTCCCAGACGCCCTGCCCGACCATGAAACGTTGCAGGCGTTTGACCGGTTCTTCCAGCCAGGCCTGCTTGACCTCGTCCGCCGGCCGGTAGCGTGTGGCATCGTCGGCGGTGGTGTGGTCGCCGAGGCGATAGCTCAGGCATTCCAGCAACACCGGGCCTTTACCGTGGCGTGCCCGTTCGAGGGCTGCTTGTACTCGGTCGTATACCGCGAGCATGTCATTGCCGTCGACCTGCTCACCGTGGAACCCGGCGCCGATCGCTTTCTGCGCCAGGGTCGGGGCACCGCACTGAATCCGTCGTGGTACCGAGATCGCCCATTGGTTGTTGTTGACCACGAACACCACCGGCAACTGCCAGGCACCGGCGACGTTGAGGGCTTCGAGGAAATCGCCTTTGCTGGTGGCGCCGTCGCCACAGGTGGTGACGGCGACCCGATGTTCGCCGCGGATTTTAAAGGCGCTGGCGACGCCGCAGGCATGCAAGGCCTGGGTGGCAATCGGCACACAGATCGGGAAGTCCTGGGCCGCCGCCGGTTCGGCAAAGTCGCTGCCGCGCTCGTCGCCACCCCAGTACAGGAGGATTTCTTCCATGCGCACCCCGCGCATCAACTGCACGGCGGTGTCACGGTAATACGGCACCAGCACGTCTTCGGCGTGCATCACGCTGCCGACGGCGACACCGATAGCTTCCTGGCCCAACGTCGGCGCATAAGTGCCAATGCGCCCGGTGCGTTGCAGGGCGACGGCTTTCTGATCAAAAAGACGGGTCAGGACCATCTGCCGATAGAGGCGCGTCAGCAAATTGAAATCGTCGGCCCAGGCAGGAAGTTCGCCGAGCAATTGGCCGTCAGGGGATAAAAATCGGGTGTAAGGCAGCTCAACCTTGTGAAGCATCCCAGGGGCTCCTGGCACGCCTCGTCAGCGTGCGTCAGTCAAGCCTGACGCTTGTGGCGCCAGGCCTTGGGAGCAAGTCTGCCGGGTAGGCCCTCACTCCTTCATCGGTTCACTTCATCGATACAGCACTTTCTCCGCCAATTCGTCTGCCACTCGGGCCGGCGAGCGTTTTTCCGCCTGAGCATGGGCAAAGACTTCGGTCAGCCGTGAGCTGATTTTCGACAGGTGTGCGGTGATGGTCGTTAGCTCTTCGCCACGGTGTTTGAGCGAAACGTAGATCAGCCCGCCGGAATTGATCACGTAATCCGGCGCATACAGAATGCCCCGTCGCTCCAGTTGATCGGCGACTTCCAGATGGGTCAATTGGTTGTTCGCCGAACCGGCCACCGCTGCGCAGCGCAATTGCGTCACGCTGTGGCTGTTGAGCACGCCGCCGAGTCCACAGGGCGCGAGAATGTCGCAAGGGGTGCTGAGCAGCGCGTCGTTGGCAATCGGGTGAGCGCCGAGTTGCTCCATCGCCAGTTGGACCTTGCCGTGATCGATGTCACTGACCAGCAGTTCGGCTCCGGCGGCATGCAGCTGTTCGGCGAGGGCAAAGCCGACATTGCCTAGCCCTTGAATCGCCACTCGCAGGCCTTCGAGGTTATCGCTGCCCAGACGGGCCATGGCGGTGGCACGAATGCCGGTGAACACCCCCATCGCCGCGTGCGGCGCAGGGTCGCCCGCCGAGGTGGTGCTGGTGACGTGTTGAGTCTGCTGGGCGATGCAATCCATGTCCGCCACGGAGGTGCCACTGTCGATGGCGGTGATGTAGCGGCCGTCGAGCTGATTGATACAGCGCCCGAACGCTTCGAACAGTGCCGCGCGGTTTTCCACATGGACCGGGCGGACAATCACCGCAACGCCGCCACCCTGAGCCAGGCCGGCCAGCGCCGCCTTGTAACTCATGCCTTGAGCAAGGCGTACCGCGTCCTCGACGGCGGACTCGTCGCTGGGATAGGCAAGGTAACGACACCCGCCCAGGGCAGGCCCCAGACGGCTGTTATGGATGGCAATCACCGCCTTCAACCCGGTGACCGAGTCGACGCTCAGATGCAGCGATTCAAGGCGAGTGCTTTGCATGAGAGCGAACATCGTAGGGCTCCCGAAAGACTTCTTGTAGTCGCCAGTATAGGCTTGCGCCCAAAAATTGCAGAAGCGCACGGGAATAAGCGACGCCGCCATGCAGACTTTCGGACATAACCTGTAACCGCCTATGTGCGGCACTGGACGAATGCCGAAGACGGGGCTAAAACGAGGCATTCCCCGGAGATTTTGATGACCCCGCGCCAACGCTTTTTCGACTGTTTACAACGAACTCCGCCCGCGTTGTTCGAGGCGGCGCTGTGGATTGCCGTCGAGCACGACAACGAGGTGAATCCAGAGGCGTCGCTGGCGGATTTCAAGAGCCTGCAACAGCGGGTCAGTTATGGCTTGCCGATGTTGCCGGTGAGCGAACTGGCCCAACCGTTGTTACGTCGTATGAATGACCTGGGATTTGCCCAGGACGACTTCACGCCATTGCGACCGCACGTCGCGCTGATCAATCACGTGCTGGAACGCCGGCGTGGGCAGCCGCTGAGTCTGGGGTTAATTGCCCTGGAGCTGGCCAAAGGTCTGGAGATCCCCATGGTCGGGGTCAACTTTCCCGGGCATTTCCTGCTGCGAGTACCGGGCGCCGATCACCTGCTGGACCCGTGCGGCGGGCGCCGGTTGTACCCCAACGATTGCCGGGAGTTGCTGCAACGCCAGTACGGCCCGAACATGAAGCTCAGCGCCGAGCATTTGCTCACCGCCGAGCCGATGCAAATGCTGCAGCGACTGTCGCGCAATCTGCGTCAGTTACACCTTTCTCACGATGACTACATCGGCGCCCTGATCGACGCCGAACGGGTGCTGGAACTGGGCAACGCCAGTGCCTCCGACTACCTGGCCCGGGCCAGCCTCTATCAACGGCTGGACTGCCCGAACGCCGAGCGCTTTGACCTCGAACATGCGCTGCTGCTCAGCGACGACCCGATTCAGCGGATTCGCCTGACGGAACGATTAGGGCACCTGCCGCCAAACTCCATCGTCCACTAACCCCGGCTTTTTGTAGGAGCGAGGCTTGCCCGCGAACCAGGCGCCTCGGTCCATCAGCAATACCGCATCATCGTTCTTCGCGGGCAAGCCTCGCTCCTACAGGGCCGGTGTGAGGTGTTAAGGGGTGTCTGGCTGATTCGCCGGATGCGCCTTGATGAACGCCGGATGTGTGGCCGCCAACGCCGCTACCCGGCGAATCCGTGGATACGGCTCCAGTGAGATGTTGAAACGCTCGGCGGCGTACAGTTGCGGGATCAGATAGGTATCCGCCAGGCCCGGCTGCGGCCCAAAGCAATAACCCTCATCCCCAATCAACTGTTCAACCGTCGCCAACCCTTGGCTGATCCAGTGCCCGATCCACTCCACCACGTGCGGTTCATCGTGCCCCAACTGCCGCAGCTTGTTGAGCACGCTGACGTTGTGCAGCGGATGCACATCGCAACCAATCACCGCCGCCACGCCACGCTCATGGGCGCGAGCGGCGAGGTCTTTGGACAGCAGCGGCACCTGTGGATAACGTTCCTCCAGGTACTCGATGATCGCCGGAGACTGGATCAACAGCTCACCGTCGTCAGTGCGCAAGGCCGGCACTCGACCTTGCGGGTTGACGGCGAGATACGGCGGCTGTCGATGCTCCCCACCTTGCGGCGCGATCAGGTTGATCGGCAGCGCCTGGTAATCCAGCCCCTTGAGCGCCAGCGCGATACGCACCCGATAGGACGAAGTCGAACGGTAGTAGGTATAGAGTTCCATGACCCGATCCTCTTAGCGCGCCGGCAGCACTTTACCGCGGCATTCACCGAAACCGATGGAGGCAAAACCGTCGCGGCTGCAACGGGCGCGCAGGATGATTTCGTCGCCGTCCTCAAGGAACTTACGCACCTCGCCGGACGCCAGTTCGATCGGCTTTTTACCGCCCTCGGTGATTTCCAGCAGGCTGCCGAACTGATCGTTTTCCGGGCCAGATAAAGTGCCCGAACCGAACAGGTCGCCGGCCTGCAACTGGCAGCCGTTGACGCTGTGGTGCGCGACCATTTGCGCCACGGTCCAGTACATGTGTTGGGTGTTGCTCAGGGTCAGGCGATGGGCCGGCAGGTTCTGCTCGCGCATGGCTTCGGTGAGCAGCAGCACTTCCAGTTCGATGTCGAAGGCGCCAGCGGCCTGATCGCGTTTGTCGAGCAGGTACGGCAGCGGCTGCGGATCGCCGTCCGGACGTGCCGGTTGAGCACGACGGAACGGCTCAAGCGCTTCGGCAGTCACCACCCACGGCGAGATGCTGGTGATGAAGCTTTTCGACAGGAACGGCCCCAGCGGCTGGTATTCCCAGGCCTGGATATCCCGTGCGGACCAGTCGTTGAGCAGGCAGAAACCGGCGATGTGATCGGCGGCGTCACCGATGGCGATCGAGTCGCCCATGTCGTTGCCCTGGCCGATCCAGATGCCCAGTTCCAGTTCGTAATCCAGACGTGCGCACGGCCCAAAGGTTGGCTCGGTTTGGCCGGCTGGCAGGGTCTGGCCTTTCGGACGACGAACGTCAGTACCGGACGGGCGAATGGTCGAGGCACGACCGTGATAACCGATCGGCACGTATTTGTAGTTCGGCAGCAGCGGGTTGTCTGGACGGAACAGTTTGCCGACGTTCTGCGCGTGCTCGATGCCGACGTAGAAGTCGGTGTAGTCGTTGATTTTCGCCGGCAGGTGCATCTCGCAATTCGCCGCCAGTGGCAGCAGTTTTGCGCCTTGGGCCTCGATCTTGCCGTGAAGGGTGCTGCCTTCTTTGAACAGTTCGAGCAAGCGTTCGCGCAGGGCAACGCGAGCCTCGCGGCCGAGCTCGAAAAACGCATTCAGCTGACCGCCACGGGTGGCCTCGACTGCCGCTTTCGCCGCACCGTCGAACAAACCCGCGCCCAATGCTGTTTCGAGGTCAAAGATGTGGTCGCCGATGGCCACACCGCTACGGGGTGCGGAGCCCTTCACGCTGAACACACCCAGCGGCAGGTTCTGCAGAGGGAAGTCAGCATGGCCGTTGGCGGAGGCAACCCAGCTACGAGTGATGGAAGTCTGAGTCATGGGTTATCTCCGGGTCGGGTCGAAAGTGGCGGGCAGCGTGGCCCAGCAGGCATCGTAGTTGTTTTGCAGTTGCGGGCAATCCAGGGCGAAACGGCTCGGGCGCAGCACCTGGCTGGTCTCGAACATGAACGCCATGGTGTTGTCGATTTTCGCTGGCGAAAGTTCGGCGTTGATCGCCTTGGTACAGGTTTCGCCGTCCGGGCCGTGGGCGCTCATGCAGCTGTGCAAGGACGCGCCGCCGGGCACGAAGCCTTCGGCCTTGGCGTCGTACTCGCCCTTGATCAGGCCCATGAATTCGTTCATCAGATTGCGGTGGAACCACGGCGGACGGAAGGTTTTCTCGGCGACCATCCAGCGTGGCGGGAAGATCACGAAGTCCAGATTGGCCAGACCGTGGACGCTGGTTGGCGAGGTCAGGACGGTGAAAATCGACGGATCCGGGTGATCGAAGCTGACCGTGCCGATGGTGTTGAAACGACGCAGGTCATATTTGTACGGCACGTTATTGCCGTGCCAGGCGACCACGTTCAGCGGCGAATGATCGAGCTCGCAGCCCCACAACTGACCGAGGAACTTCTGCACCAGGGTGGTCGGTTGTTTGAGGTTTTCGTAATGGGCGACCGGCGTCAGGAAGTCCCGTGCGTTGGCCAGGCCGTTGCTGCCGATAGGTCCCAAGTCCGGCAGGCGCAGCGGCGCACCGTGGTTTTCGGCGATGTAGCCGCGGGCTTGTGGGTCGAGCAGTTCAACGCGAAATTTCAGACCGCGTGGCAGCACGGCGATTTCCAGCGGCTCCAATTCAAGCACGCCCAATTCGGTGGCGATGCGCAGGCGCCCCAGTTCCGGCACCAGCAACAGTTCGCCGTCAGCGTTGAAAAACACGCGCTCCATGGAGCGGTTGGCGCGGTAGCTATAGATGCTGATCCCGGCCGGTTTTTCCGCACCCGAGTTGGCGGCCATGCTGACCAACCCGTCGATGAAATCGGTGGGTTCGCTCGGAATATCCAGCGGGTTCCAGCGCAGGCGATTGGGGGTCACTTCACCCAAGGGACCGCCGGCCAGTTGCCGATCCAGTTTGACGAACGCAGGGTGATTGGCCGATGGCTGAATGCGGTACATCCAGGTGCGCCGCGCTTCGCTGCGAGGCATGGTGAACGCCGTGCCGGAGAACAATTCGGTGTAGAGACCGTAAGGGGCTTTTTGCGGGGAGTTCTGGCCGACGGGCAGTGCGCCGGGCAACGCTTCGCTGCTGAATTCGTTGCCGAAGCCGGACTGATAAGCCAGCGCGGGCGCCGTTGAATCGAGGTTCATGGAGCCTCCTGAACAGGGAGTAGGCAATGGCCTGTCACTCCGCTTGAGAGGTCTCGGCACGCCCGGGTTATTTTTATCGTAATTCGATTACGCACAACGTAATTTGATTGGTATTGACCGTCAAGCTATAAAGACGCCCATTCGTCCCGGGATCAGACCGCCTCCATGGAAACGCCGCGCAGCAACGATAAACAGAAAGTCCGCTCGGCCGAGGTCGGCACCGACATCCTCAAAGCTTTGGCCGAGTTGTCGCCATCGACTTCACTGTCGCGCCTGGCCGAACACGTACAGATGCCGGCCAGTAAGGTTCATCGCTATTTACAGGCACTGATTGCCAGTGGTTTTGCTGAACAGAATGCTGCCACCAACCATTACGGTCTGGGCCGCGAGGCCTTGCGCGTCGGTCTCGCCGCACTCAACAGTATGGACGTGCTGAAAGTCGGCGCCCTGCCCCTGGCCGAACTGCGCGATGAACTGAACGAAACCTGCTTTTTGGCGGTGTGGGGCAATAAGGGCGCAACCGTGGTGCATATCGAACCGGCGGTCCGCGCGGTGACGGTGGTGACGCAATTGGGCTCGGTGTTGCCATTGCTCAGTTCATCAACAGGTCTGGTGTTCGGCGCATACCTGCCCAAACGCGAAACCGTGGACTTGCGCGAGCAGGAATTGCAAAGCAGCTCGCCCCATGCGCTGGCGGACGATCAAGCCTATGCAACGTTGTGCGAACAGATCCGCGAACGCGGTCTGCATCACGTGCATGGTTTGCTGATGCCGGGGGTCGATGCGTTATCGGCTCCGGTTTTCAATGCGGTCGGGAATGTAGCGGCGGTCATGACCATTGTTGGCCCGGCCTCATTGTTTCACGCAGACGAAAACGGCCCGGCGGCGCAGCGATTACTGGCGGCGACGCGGGCCGTGAGTTGGCGGATGGGGTATCAGCCCGAGTAACGGCTGACCCCGCAGGATCAACCTGTGATTCGGGTTTCACTGTCCTGGATCAGGTACGTGGACGTCATCGCAGTAACATAGCCGACGCCCACCGGAACGCCGGTCGCGGTCGACACGATTTCCGAGATGTCCTTGATCCGCGATAACAGGCCCACCGCCGAAGTCGATGTGCCGACCCCCGCGACGATGCCCACATACAAGAGGATTGCGCCTCTCCAGGCCGAGGCGAGATAGGCTTTGCCGGCCTCTTCATCGCCCAGGCTGTAAGCAATCACACCCTGAACAATCGAACGCGTGATACGCAGGACGCTGGCCACCAGAGCAACTGGAGGGACAAACAGCGAGATGACATCCACCACCAGTTCCGCGCCAATCAACACGTTACGCCAGAAGATTTCCGCATGCGTGCTCGTCTGATGATCGACATCGTAGATAAGCCGCGACACCATCCTGTCGTATTCGAACCTGAAGTGAGTCACAGGGTCACTGTCCTGCAACCTTGGCGTCGGCAAGGCACCTGAAGCGTTGCGGCAGTTGTCGACATAACGTTGCACCACACCTCTGTCTGCCAACCTGACAAGTCCGACGACATGGCGACCCAGTGCAGCCTCCTTCAATCCCTGAGTCAACGACTCAATGGGACGAAATGCCAGGCCGTCCGGCGCTTTCGGAATGTAGATCAGGTATTCCAACCTGCCTGCCACCTTGCGCCCGAACGTATAGGCGCCCTCCAGCCGTCGCCCCTCGAGCGCCAGTGTATAAACGCCTTCGCCCGGCGCGACACCCGGCTGGAACGGGAGCAGATTGTGAGGACGATCATGATCCAGATCCTCGATCAGCCCCTTCAGCCAATTGAAGCGTTCACCGGAAAGAGAACCCTGCATTTTTTGCGTCAATGCAGCCCTGAGCATTTGGTTCTGCACGATTTTGCAGTAAAGCTTCGCCTTGAGATCGTAAGAAGGCGTTGCCAGGAAATCCTGCCGCAGATATTGCTCATATTTCTCGCCCGGCAATAAGTTGATCAACGCAGTGACAACGGCCGCATTCAAGCGCCCCAGCGGCAAGTTATCCAGGGAGCTGAACGCCACCGGATCATCAGCACGCCAAATCTGCCACTGAATAAATAGATGGGTGAGCGTCATCCAGTCATGTCCACGCAACTTGACGTTCACCCGATCCGGGTCGATTTCCGGATGCGGGCCGGATCGACGCAGATAATCGTTCAACGCCTTCATGACCAGTTTTCGTGAGAAGACAGCAAGCGTTTCGATCTGCAGTGGTTCTTTTGATACTTGGTAGATGGCTTTGAAATCTGTGTTCAGCCTTGTGAAAAGTTCGCGATCTTGCGCCGCGGCCTTCCTGTACCAGCCGGGTGTGACCACCTGTTCTTCAGCAATTTCCCAGCCGACAATGTTATGGATGGCGCCCATCAACGGCCCGTCTTCCATCCCGCTCGCCCATTGCACCAAAGTGACGCCGTCCCACCACCACTGCTGGAACACCGGCCCCGGCTCGACATAGGAGAGATCGTTCTTCACGAACTCCGCACGATCCATGCTGAAAGCCTGCCCGATCAGGAAATCACGATCGCGCTGCTCGAAACCCCACTTGATGAACTGTCTCTTCAATGCCGTCAGATCGGAGAACTCATACCATTGCTGCCCCGTCGGTGCACCAGGAGCGTAGAGCACATGCATCAAACGATCAGGCATTGCGCCTCTGGCACGATAAACGATCATGTCTTTGAACGGTCGGTAATAGCTGCGAAAAGCAACCCCGCTTGCCTCCATTCCCGGATCGCCAAACAGATAGCGCTGCACGATGTCCTGTGCTTTCGGGCTGATATGTTTTTGAAGGAACGCTGCGAAGTTACTAAGCGCGGTCTGCTGACCCAATACTTCCCGCATGGCTTCTTTAACTTGCGGAACGCTGAGGCGATGACGTCGCTCACTGGCGTATTTCAAACGAAGATCAAATTGCCGGACGGCGTATTCGATATTGGAAGCTGTCAGTCGTGGATTATTGTGGAAGGCTTCGAGCTGAATCGAGTATCGCCCTGCGACATCATGCACACCGTACATGAACAACTGCGTCAAGGTTTTACGCTGGACATGCTCAATGTTCCTTGCGCCCATACGTACCGAATGCTTTACCGACACCCAAACGGTATCGGGATCAACGCGATTGGCATCGCCCTGGGAGATATGTTCTTCGACGACACGCCGCACATACTCCTGAAAGGAGGACAGCCCTCCCATCGCCTCATGCAATGCCACCTGGCTTTTGAGCAACTCCTGTTCCAGAGAGGCAAATACTTCCTGATTAGTTTCGCCAGTGTCCTTCAGCCATTGCGGCCGGGCGTTTTTTGAAATCAATGCGAGCAGTCTGGCGGTGCGCCCCTTGGCATCGTCGATCAACTCATCCAGACGTTGAGCCGACTCAATTGAACGGACGATGCTATGCAGATCCGCGCCCGGTTCCTGTAATTGGCGAAGACCGTAAGTAATGTCACGCCGTTGTTTATCAAGCAGATGGGCGATGAACACCTGGAAGAGTTCGCCATGGATTTTCAAGTAACGGATATTAGGAGCACTTCTGATGTGCTCGGCATCCTCCAGTGAAAGACCTTTGAGCAACTGCGCCCGGCTGTTCGCGTCGCTCAGGCGCTGCTCCAGCGAGCTGTGCATCATTGCCGACGTCCGAAACGTTTCCAGCCCTTTTGCGGGGGTGTAAAGGATGAACCAATGATCGTTGGCTGGCACAAGCTCGTCGCTGGTTTGGCCATCCAGACGCATGACGAAACTACAGGCCAGCGTTGCGAATCGTCCGCTTTCCAGTTGCAATGAAAGAGTGTAAGCCGGCGTCTGGGGTTTGCCCCTGAGAAAAGCTTCTAGACTGAGATCTACCTCCGGTATCACCCCTTGCACGTGTATCGTTGCTTTCAACTCTTGCCAGAAAAGCGCCGCATACAAATCCCGCAGCTCACTGCTGCGAGAGGCCAGTTCACGCCCTTTGGCATCCTTGCCCAGAGGCGTTGCCCAATGTCGATCCAGAACTTGCGTGTATTTTTGCTCCAGCGTATCGAGCACATCGCCGATCAATGCCCCCAAGGCAACCACGTCCAGGCCGTCGACCCGGTCCTGCTCATCCGTGGAGTCGCGCCAGTCATAGACGCCGTACTCGCTCGTGTCATAAACAGGGGCACGCCCACGATTCAGACATTCCATGAACACGTCCATGAACAGACCGGTCGGCTCCTGATTCTCAATGCCTGGACGTTGGGCATTGATGTAAGTTTTGCTGATGTAGACCTCCGGCAACAGCTGCTGAAGTTCGTTTAACAAAACGTCTTGCAGGATTGATTTAAACGGCGGGGTTTTCTTCAGCGTTTCTTCCAGCGTGGTAAAACATTCAACCACCCTTCCTAGGTCTTCCTGTATCAACAAAGTTTCCTGAACATTCATATATATATTCCATTAATGCACTTTAAAAAATCAGACAACGAAACACCGCCTGAACAAGTGCAATTAACTTAACGCAAGTAAAACCAATAAAAACACTCCACACTTTGCAAAAAATTAAAAACTCAGGACATCAAAACAGATTCACAACATTATTAAAAAACAATTAACCGCACAAACCCAGCATTCTCGCCCTTGCCACTGCATGAGTCCTCCGTTCAACGCCCAACTTTGCATGAATTCGTCTGACATGAGTTTTAACCGTATGCAATGAGATGAACAACTTATCGGCTATTTGTTGATTGGAATTTCCCGATGCAATCAACTCAAGTACTTGCGATTCTCTCGAACTCAGCGAGCCTTCATTATCACTCTTGTCAGAAAAATGATTGACGGCGTCTGATTCAGACACGTTATCCGGGCAACTTTTATCAAACTGCATCAGCAACCGCTGCAAATCAAAACAGCTTGCCAATGCTCTGCCCTTGTCGAAAAACTGCCGGGCAGATTCCCGTTCGTTCAGCATTGATGCCACTTCGGTCATCGCCAGCAGAAGCTCGGCTTCAAGGCTGAACATCCGGCTTGCGTGCGCTTGCTCGAGCAATAGGTGCAAACGCGCCAACGGCTGCTGCGCCTGGTGCAATCGGGTCTCGGCCAGAATCAGCAAATATTCGATGCGCGGAATCAGCTCCAGGGTAGCCGGTGGTGCCTGCCGCGCGTGGGGCCCGCGATAGTGTTTGAGTACCCGGGCCAACGCCTCACAGGCCAGTTCGGGCCTTCCTTGTTGCAGCCAGAAATCACTACTCAGTTGCAAGAGCGCCCCCCGGTAAACCGTGTCTGGAATCTGCCGTTGTTGCATCAACCGTTCGGCGTCACGCAAACACATGAAGGCCTGCGCGAAATCACCCTGATCGGCGGCCAGTCGCGCCAGGCCGAGAAAGCCGTAGAGCACGCGTTTATCGTGGCTGCGCAGACAGTCGTCAAGACCACGTTGAAAGAACTCGGCGGCCCGCGCTTGCTGCCCCATGCTCAGCGCCAGTCGCCCGCGTCGCAGGGCAATGCGGCCGAGCAGTGGCGTCGGTCGGTCGACAGACTGGCAGAGCAACTCGTGCAGACCGGCGAGCACACCTTCAGCCCGCGCCGCCGCGCCCCTCTGCTCCAGCAATTGCGCATGATCGAGTTCCATCAAACCCTCGAACACCAGCGAACCTTGCGCCCGCGCCAGGCACAAGGCCTCGCGGTTATGGGCTTGCGCCATGTCGAGTTCGCCCCTTAGCAACGCCTGTTGCGTCAGACCGGACAAACACATCAGCCGCGCCGTCCAGCATTCGGGATCGAGTGCGCTCAACGCGTCCAGAAAGTGTGCATGCGCAGTGTCCATTCGCCCCTGCAAATGCAGTAACCAACCCTGCAGGGCCTGCCAGCGTGCAATCAATCGACGCTGAAGCGCCGCTGAGGGTTGAGGCGTGAAATGCGCCAAACGGGCGATGCAGGTGGTCGCCTGTTCGAAACGGCCGGCAAATAACAGCGCGGCGGTAATCAATCCCACCAACTGTGGGCTGCCCAATGTCAGTTCCTCGCCTTGCTGCTCATGCAAACGCAACAAGAGCACCACCGTCTGTTCCTCGAACAAATGCTCGAAACTGAAATGCTGCAACAGGCTGACCGCCACTTCGTACTCCTCGGCGAGCAATGCCTGTTCGAAGGCCGATTTCCAGTCCTGCTCGGCACAGAACCACTGACAGGCACGCCGATGCCAGGAGCGTCCCGCCGGCCATTGCTCATCGCGCAACAACTGGGTGAAAGGGGTGAAAATCTGCAGCCAGTCGGTGGAGTCCCGCCAGGGTTCGATAAAACAGCCCAGCGCTTGCAAGGTCCGCAGGTACTGCGCGCCCTCCCCGGCCCCGAACAGGTGATCGCACAGTCGGGCATTGAAGCGTGGGAAGTGGGCCAGCACACGCCAGGCCTCGCTCAACTCTGGCGTCAGCGAGCTGAACAACTCGTGCTCCAGGTAATCGAGCAAGGTGTCCGCCCGCCCCTGGGGTTTGTCCTGACGCGACCAGTCGCATTTCTGCAGCAGCGCTATCCGCACACCGGCACACCAGCCGCCGGTGCGCTGGATGATCCGACTGGCCACCTTACCCGCCTGATCCGGTACCCAGGGCTGCAACAGTTGCTCGACTTCTCCTGAAGTAAAAGCCAGCGTGGCGCGCTCGCACTCGTACAACTCATCATCGAGCAGCAAACGCGGCCAGTTGCATTGCGGGCGACGACGAGTGCCCAACCACCAGGTCAACATTGGGCTGCTGACCGTTAGCATGCGATCCAGCAACAGGTCCAACTCGGGGTTCGGGACGCGGCAATAGTCATCGAGAAACAGCCAGGTCGGCCTCTGCAATCGGGCCAGATACCCCAGCAACTCGGATTCGCCTGAGGAGGCCAACCCGAATGTCTCTGCCAGACGCTGACGAAAATCCACCGCGCTCAACACCACGCCAGACAATGGCAACCAGCACACCCGGCACTGCGCCGGTGCCTGTAACAGGCATTCGGCGAGCAGCGCAGTCTTGCCACTGCCGGCCGGTGAGCAGAGTAATTTCACACGCGCCGAGGATGCGAGTAACGGCGCACTGAGGCGATCACGCGACAGGTGATGTGAGGACAGACGAGGCAAGAATCCAGAACGGTCGAGACACGGGATCATGGCGGTCATTGCGGCGTGCCTTTTTATAATTGTCCGGCAACCCTAGTCCTCTCGAACCCGCTTGTTGAGAAGTATTCAGCACGCTGATTGGCAGCCATAAAAAAGGCGACCAACCGGTCGCCTTTTGTACTGTCGATGTATCAAAACCCTTACCGAACACCCTCGGCACGCAACGCTGATGGCGTGTAGTCGGCAGCCTTGGCTTCGAAGCCGAATTCGAAACTGTGCTTCTCTTCGTTCTTCATTCCCAAGGCAATGTATCGGCCAGCAATGATGTCGTAGAGCGCTTCGAGGGTGTAGGCCTGGGTCTGGTGATCGTAGTAGTACTGAGCGTGACCTTCGGCCACCCGCCACAGTTGACCGCGACCGTCGTAGTGGTCCGCCAGCGCCACTTGCCAGCTGTCTTCGTCGAGGTACATGTGGCGTTTGGCGTAGATGTGCCGTTCGCTCGGCTTGACCGTACCGATCACTTCCCAGACCCGGTGCAATTCATAGCGGGTCAGGTCCTGGTTGATGTGCCCGGCCTTGACGATGTCATCGTACTTGAGGCTCGGCGAGTCGAGTTTGTAGCTGTTGTAGGGAATGTACATTTCCTTCTTGCCGACCAGTTTCCAGTCATAGCGATCCGGTGCACCGGAGAACATGTCGAAGTTGTCGGAAGTGCGCAGGCCGTCAGCGGCAGTACCCGGCCCGTCATAGGCCACTTGCGGTGCGCGACGCACACGGCGTTGGCCGGCGTTGTAGATCCACGCCAGACGCGGCTCTTTCACCTGATCGAGGGTTTCGTGCACCAGTAGCACGTTACCCGCCAGACGCGCAGGTGCCGTCACCGATTGCTTGAAGAAGGTCAGCACGTTGGCGGCTTTTTCCGGGTCCAGTTCCTTCATCAGTTGCGGTACGGCGATCTCTTCCTCGAAGCGGATCGGCGTGTAGCTGCCGTTCGTTTGCGGGGTCACCTGAGTGATGATGCGTCGCAGATTACCGCCGTGATAGCGGGTGATGTGGTTCCACAGCACCTCGACGCCGGTCTTCGGAATCGGGAAGGCGTAGTAGCGGTTGCCGGTGAAATTGGCCAGGCCGTTACCGTCGTTGATACTGTTCACGTTCAGCGCGGAACGCTTGGCCGATTCGTAAATCTCCGGCGGCACGGCCACGGTGCGATGGGTCGGGTAGACCGGGATCTTGTAGGTTTCCGGGTAGCGCTTGAACATCGCCACCTGACCTTCCGACAACTTGTCTTTGTACTTGTCGACATTGGCGGGGGTGATGACGAACAGTGGTTTTTCGCTGGCGAACGGGTCAGCCAGGAAACCCTTGCTGTCCACCGCACCGGCGTTTTTCGGGATGCCGCCGGTCCAGGCCGGGATCGAGCCGTCGGCGTTGCCGGCCTTCTCGGCGCCCAGCGGAGTGAGGCTGGTGCCCAGTTTGTTCGCTTCGTCAGGCGACACCGCCGCCATCACGTTGGCAGCCAACAGGCTCAGCGCCAGGGCGCCGCATTGCAGAATCATCTTGCGCATCAAATTCATCCTTCTCAGCCAGATCAGAAGTTCACGCCGAAGCTCAGCGCCAGGAAGTCGCGGTCTTCCAGGGTGTTGAAGTCACCGCCGAAGAAATCGGTGTAACTGAGGCTCGCGGTATAGGTGTTGCGGTAGTCGGCATCGACGCCGACGCTGACCGCCTTGGCGCCTTCGTTGAACAGCCCGTTGGGGCCGTAGCCGGCGACGTCGTGGGACCAGGACAGGTTGGGCTTGAGGTTGATCCCGCCGATCACGTTGGCGTAATCGAGGATCGCCCGGGCACGATAGCCCCAGGAGGTCGAGGTGACGAAACCGTCGGTATCGCCGCCAAAACCGTATTGGCCATAGACCGAGTCACGGCCGTAGCGCAGCTTGGTTCGAGACTCCAGGCCACCGACGTGCACCACCGCCGCTTCGCCTACCAGGGTCAGCCGCTGGGCACCCAGCACTTGGTCGAAGAAGTGCGTCAGGGTGCTCTGGATCTGGGTTATTTCCTTGCGGCGGTAGCCTTTGTTGTCGGCACCTGGCGTGGTCGCGATAGGCGATGCCGCGCCGCCTGCGATCGGGTTGAGCAACGCCAGGGTCAGGTCGTTAGTGTTGACTTGCACCGGCGCGTTAGGGCGATAGCTGATCTCGCCGGTCCACGCCGTGCCGGTAGGCAATGTGGTGGAAAAGCTCGCGCCGTAGAGGCGAATGTCTTCCGGATACTCAAGGTAATACTGGCCGCGACCGAGCATCACGCTCTGGGCCAGGGCCGAACCGGTGCCGGGCGCGATTCTGTTGGCGGCAGCGACGATGGCCGGGATCCGTGCCAGCGTGGTCAAGCCGGCAGTGGTGGTGCCGACCGTCGGGGTACGGCTGTGATAGTTCATGAAGTACAGACCGTACTCGGTGTCGTCGCCGAGCCAGCGCAACGCCGTACCCCACTGCCCGGAATCGCGGGCATCGCGGTCACCACCGCGCGGGACGATCACGCCTTCCTGGCTGACCTCGAAGCCTTGGCCAAACGCTGCAGCGATCGGTTGCAACGGTGCGATCGCCGGGCTGGCAACGGTGTAGTTCTTGTTGCAGCCATCGGCCGCCACGTCGACGCCGAAGAAGGTGCCGCAGTTATCGAGAACGGTCTGATCCCATTCCAGTTGATAGAAACCTTCCACCGAGAGTTGGTCGGTCAGGCTTTGGGAGGCGAACAGCATGTTCACCGGAATCAGGCCTTCCTTGATTTCGGCACCAGGACGGCGGAACGCTGAAACGTCGATCGGGTTGATGCTGTTGATCGAGTTGCCGATGAAGGTACTTTCACCCCAGCTGACCACCTGCTTGCCGGCGCGCACAGTGCCTGGCAGATCGGCGATGGAATAGTTGTGATAGACGAAGGCGTCGAGAAGCTGCGCTCCGGAGGACTTGGCGCCTTCTTTACGACCGCTGTCACTGATCGGCTTGAACTCGCGGTCCTCGTCCTTGAGTTCGAAGTCGTACCAGTACTTGCCACGCACGAATACCCCGGTGTCGCCGTACTTCAGTTCGAGGTCGTGAATACCTTTGAAGATCTTGGAGAAAGTTTCGCCCTTCTTGAAGTTCAGCCGCCCGTCATCCCCGGTCGAAGACTGGCCGGTCCCGCCATTGACGACGCCCACCAGGGATTTGTCGGCATCGCGCATGCCCCAGCTCGCACCGATGGACAGCGAAGAGTCAAATGTCCCCTCGATTTCGCCAATGTTGAATGAAACAGCCTGCGCCTGGGCACAGCAACCCAAGGCAACCGCAGCGGCCAGCGCTTGCGGCGTGAAGATGGCGCGCATTGTTGTTTTTGTCATGCGTCTTCCCCGGTGAGTGACAGAAGGGCCCACCCTACTGCCACACGTTGGGAGCGATAAGCGCACCAAGGAGGTATTCGCGATGTACCTCCAAAGGATGAATGCCCGCATGGGACGGCGATTTTCGCGGGTTATGGACGGGCTGGATGGGGGATTATCAACGCAACGCATGGCGTGTTTGCGGAGCCCGCCGCCACTGTTACTCATGCTGCAACAGTTCATGTCATGAATGGCTATATTTCCTTTGGGCTCAAACGCTTATTCTTGCCGGGCTTTCACGGCAAACGGCCAGAAAGCACGAAGCGATGGCAAGCGCCCCGTCCACGCCATTGGCGACAGATTTCAGATGAATTGAAAATTTTCGACTCATCGCCCCGTGTTCACTGACGTTGATTTATAGCTCCTGATCAATCGTCTTACTTTGGCCGCTGCTTTTGCAGCGGCCTTTTTTATGGGCGCTGGTTTTGTGACGGTGGCGAAGACTTGCATGAAGCAAAAGTTGGCGCCCATTACTTAATCCAACTCTGACCTTCCACCACCTACACACTTCTCGGAAACCGACTACACAGTTCTGTAATCACGCGAAGCGCCCCGGCGATTAAGGTTAATAACAAGTCAGACATTCATTTGTAATCACGTACTGACTTCAACCTAATTCACTGCGAGCATTCTTTTTATGAAACCTATTGATTACAACAAGTACCGCGCCACTAAAAGTTTCAACAGCCGAGTACGCTTTCTGATTTTTCACTACACGGCCGGTAACTTCTCCAGTTCGGTCAATGCACTGACCGGCCCAAATGTCAGCGCCCACTATCTGGTTCCCGACATCACCGATCCGAGCTACTTGAAAGCAGGTTATACCGGGCAGGAAGTCTTCAATCTCGTCGACGAAACCAAGCGCGCGTGGCATGCGGGCGTCAGCCACTGGGGCAACCGAAGCAATCTGAACGACACGTCTATCGGCGTTGAAATCGTCAATCTTGCGACGTTTAGCCAAGGGGTTTTCAACTTCCCGCCGTATCAGCCAGAACAAATTGCCGCCATTGAAGAGTTGGCAATGAACATCCTTGAACGCTACCCGGATATCACCCCGACCCATGTTCTGGGCCACTCTGATATTGCGGTTGGACGAAAGAGTGACCCAGGGCCGAGACTCCCCTGGCATGCCCTTTACTTGAAAGGCGTAGGTGCCTGGTTCGACGATGCCACCCGAGACACCTATCTGCAGCAATACAACGAGACCGGCATTCCAGCCCGAACCGAATTGCTCAAACTGTTCAAGACTTATGGGTATGACGTTTCCGGCGCGTCAACGGAACAAGGCTTCACACACCTTGTTCGGGCATTTCAGCTGCACTTTCGCCCGGAAACGTACGACGGGATCATGGATGCGCAAACGACAGCGAATCTGGCGGCATTGGTTCACAAGTATTTTCCTTGAGAGCCGCTGCAAACCAGGCTTCAGGTCCGAAGGTTAAGAACCAGCAAGGTCAAGAACGGCGACTTTGCTGATTTCCATTAACCCGAGTACTTCTGCAAATTCCCCATCATTTCCTTCAGCGCTTCAATGTTGTCCTTCGGATGCACCGCGCCTTCGAAATCGCAGATCTGCTGCCAATGCGCCGCTACCTCTTCCGGGGAGAAACCAACCCGCGGATCGAACCCGGCCCCCAGGCTTCGTTCCCAGCGGACCTTGCCCATCCAGCCGCCGCCAACTTCAAACAACCCGGAGGTTTCCTGGCAGTTCTCGCTGGCGAGGTACACCACCAGCGGGCTGACCAGTTCCGGTTTGAGTTGTTCGAAGACTTGCGGCGGGATCAGGCCTTCGGTCATGCGGGTGCCGCCGGTGGGGGCGATGGCGTTGACCAGGATGTTGTTCTTGCGACCTTCGATGGCCAGTGTGCGGGTCAGGCCGTAGAGGCCGAGTTTGGCCATGCCGTAGTTGGACTGGCCGAAGTTGCCGTAAATGCCCGAGGTCGAAGCGGTGAAGATGATGCGGCCGTAGTTTTGCTCGCGCAGGTGCGGCCAGGCGGCGCGGGTGACTTTGTAAGCGCCTTCGACGTGGACGCGATAAACCAGGTCCCAGTCGCCGTCTTCCATTTTGTGGAAAGTCTTGTCCCGCAGAATCCCGGCGTTGTTGACTACCACGTCGACACGGCCAAAAGCGTCGAGGGCGTTCTGAACGATTTTGTCGCCGTCGGTGACGGAGTCATGGTTGGACTCGGCGATGCCACCTGCCTCGCGAATTTCGGCCACCACCCGGTCTGCCGCCGAAGCGTTTGCGCCTTCGCCCTGAGCCGAGCCGCCGAGATCGTTGACCAACACTTTGGCGCCCTGTTTGGCGAACAGCAGCGCGTGCGCCCGGCCCAGGCCACCGCCTGCACCCGTGATGATCACCACTTTATCTTCGAAGCGCACAGACTCATTCATTGGGGGACTCCAGCAGGCCAGGGGATTATAAGTTCGAGTGTCAGGCACGACGATGCGGGTCACAATGAACTGGGGTGAGGCTGAATGGTGCGCAATAAGGCAGGGGGATAATCAGGAGCAGGCGACCCTGCGCGGCGGTGAAACCAGCTGATCGCGAAACTCCAGATAATGCTTGAGCACCTGCCCCGGTGCCTCGGTCTGAGGGTAGTGGCCAATGCCGGGCAACGAGACCGTGTCCGGATTCGGAATCAGTTCCCGATAGCGCTCGACCATGTGCGCGCCGGAGATCGGATCGACTTCACCATCGATCACCCGCAACTGCACTTCATCACGCTGCATGGCTGCGACCCAACGCTCGCGCTGGGCACGCCGCTCAGGGATGTAGGCGATCAATTTGTGCATGATCCGCGGCCCATGATTGCTCTCGATCAGGCTCCAGAAATCATCCATTTCGCTCTCGGTGGGACGGCTCTGCGGACCGAAGATCTGCCGAAAACTCTTCACCAGACCGCCACGGGAAAAGGCTCGCCCGATCATCCAGCCCAAGGGGCTGAGCAGGAGTTTTTGCATCAATATCGGGCGATGGGTTTCGGGAAAGAGACCGCCATTGAGGAACACACAACTGGCGACATCAATGCGCGCTTCGTAATGCCGGGCCAACAGTTCCTGGGCCACGCTGTCGCCATAATCGTGGGCCAACAGGTGCACCGGCTGCTCGACTTTCACGTGTGCCAGCAAGGCCTGTTGCAGATCGGCCTGCTCCAGCAGGCTGTATTCGTGGTCCACCGGTTTGGCGGAATCACCGAAGCCGAGCATGTCGCAGGCAATCACTCGATAGCGCTGGGTCAGCGGCTGCCACAAGAAATGCCAGTCCCAACTGGCGGTGGGGAAGCCATGAATGAGCAACAATGGCTCACCCTGCCCCGCCGTCCAGTAACGGATGGTCTGGCCACGGAATACAAACGTCTGGCCGCGTTTGCGCCAGACACTCAGGGGGATCTCGGCGAGAGGCATTAGAGTTTATAACCCGGGTCTTGTTTATCGAGTTTGCGCAGCAGCGCTGGCCAGGCCAGTGCGCCGCCCATCCCTTGAGCGCTTTTGGTGACACCGGCGATCATCGCCTTGGCGCCCGCCAGAATCTGCGGTTCGATGGCGATCAGTTCGGCGCCACCGTTCTGCGCCAGCACCTGGATATCGCAGGCACGCTGGAAGGTAAACATCATCAGGAACGTGTCGGCGATGGTAGCGCCACAGGTCAACAGACCATGGTTGTGCAGCATCAGGAAATTGTTTTCGCCGAGGTCGGCTTGCAGTCGCGCCTTCTCTTCATGGTTTAGCGCAACACCTTCGTAGGCGTGATAAGCCAGGCTGGACAGGACAAACAACGACTGTTGACTGATCGGCAAAATGCCTTGTTTCTGCGCCGATACCGCAACACCCGCCGCGGTATGGGTGTGCAGCACGCAGACGACATCGTGACGAACCTCGTGCACCGCGCTGTGGATGGTGTAACCCGCCGGGTTGATCTCGTAAGGGCTGTCCATCAGCTTGTTGCCAGCCTGATCGACCTTGACCAGGCTCGACGCGGTGATCTCGTGGAACATCAACCCGAACGGATTGATCAGAAAGTCTTCGGTGCCGGGCACCTTGGCCGAGATGTGGGTAAAAATCAGATCATCCCAGCCATGCAGGGCGACCAGGCGATAGCAGGCAGCGAGGTCGACGCGGGTCTGCCATTCGGCGGCGCTGACCTGGTCTTTGACACTGTGTGGTGATTGGGCGGGGGCTACATTCACGGCAAGGAACCTCTAATTTTTATTTTTGGGGTTTCTATTGTTTACCGACGTTACAGCAGTCTAGTCACGCCCCGGGAATCGTGTAGTTGCATTGGCAGCCAGCTTGATGGCCTAGCGAGTCAGTACGCCAACGAACCTGGATCCATGTCAAAGTACTGCCGCCAACAATGGTGCGGCGAACAGGTTCAGCAGCCCCGTCAGAACCATGACCAACCCCGCCACCGAGCCCTCCTCACCTCCCACTTCATGCGCTCGACTGACCCCGGCGCCATGCGCGCCGACGCCAAACAACGCCCCTCGAGCCAAGGCACTGCGCAGCCGCGCTGCTATCTCAAAGCGAATTGTTAGACTCGACGACATTCAAAATGGAATCAGGCGCATGGAATTCAAACAGCTACGCAGCTTCGTCGAAGTGATGCATCAGGGTGGTTTTACTCAGGGAAGGACCCGCAGTTCGCCTTCCAGCCTTGCTGCGCGAGCGTCCGGTCAGCTCCGCAGAGCGCTGACCAGCTCCGCCAGCCAAGGCTCGGCGTCGGTTTCCGGCGTCACGCTTTCACTGGCGTCCAGGCGCAACATGGGCAGGACTTCGCGTATGCCCAGTTCACCGAACAATTCGCGCATCAACTCGCCGCCGCCGCAAAACGTGTCGCCGTAACTCGCATCGCCCAGACCAATCACGGCACCCGGCAAGCCACGCCAGGCAGCCGGTAACTGGTCACGAATGGTGAAATACAACGGCTGCAGGTTGTCCGGCAACTCGCCCATGCCAGTGGTCGAGGTCACCGCCAGGAAGGCTTCGGGGCCAAAGGCCTGAACATCGGCGAGGCTCGCACGCGGGTTGTGCCAGGCTTCGAAACCCGCGGCTTTCAAAATATTAGCGGCGTGGCGGGCGACTTCTTCAGCCGTGCCGTACACCGAGCCGGAAAGGATGGCGACTTTCATCAATCTGATCCTGAAGCTGAGTAAAAAGACGGGGGATATTAACAGCCATGGCGAAAAAGCTGCGATTGACTCTCAATTAACGCTGATGGCCAGTAGACAGTGCTCCGTGTTCTTTTAAAATGCATTCCACAATCAAATTGGAAAGGACTCTCCGATGATTAACGCCCAACTGCTGCAACTGGTGATCAACGCTTCCAACGACGGCATCGTGATTGCCGAAAAGGAAGGCGAGCAGGACAACATCCTGATTTACGTCAACCCGGCATTCGAACGCCTGACGGGTTACACCAGCGAAGAAATCCTCTACCAGGATTGCCGTTTTCTTCAGTCCGGAGACCGCGACCAGGAAGCTCTGCCGTTGATTCGCGAGGCGTTGAGCAGTGGCGGTTCCTGCCGGGAAATCCTCAGGAATTACCGCAAGGACGGTACGCCGTTCTGGAACGAGCTGTCCCTTTCGACGGTGAAGAACCCGAGCGACGGGCAGACTTATTTTGTCGGTGTGCAGAAAGACGTCACCGTTCAGGTCAAGGCGCAGCAGCGAGTCGCGCAGCTTGAGGCGCAGTTGGCTCAGGTCCAGGCCGAGCTTGCCGTACTAAAAGCGACGAACGGTGAAAACAAAACAAAGAATTAATTGTCATTAACTACAATCACCGATGACTGTGTAACTAATTCTGTCGAGCAGATCATGCAACGCGACACACTCCTGACCCAGGATGAGCTGGATTTTATCCAGACCATGCAACATAACCCGCAACTCAATGTGCGGGATGCGACGTCGAGCCTGCTCGTCAACGGTGGTTCACAGATCCGTGATTTGCTCACGCGCCTTGCCGCTCATGAGCAAGTCACCATCCAGGCCAACTTCGAAAATCAGCAAATGACCTTCCCGCTGCACCTGGTGGAAGACGAGTTTCACGCGATGCACTTGCGCCTCGGCGTTCCCAGCATCTATGAAGACGGACCGATGATCCGGCCATGGCGCCTGGTACTCGAAGAACCGGTTGCACTGGAGAATGCCAGTGGCCAACCCGGTACGATGTGGGTGCACGAAGTGTCGTTCAAAGGGGTTTTGGTGGAAGTTCGCAACAAGACCAAACCACCCAAACATTTCGCCTTGTGGTTCAGCCCGTCAGGCTATGAGCGAATTGCGTTGCGCGGCTCCTTCGAGAAAGAAACCGAGAACGGCTTCTATGCCTATCAGTTGAATCAGGATGACAAGGACGAAACCGAGCGTCTGCGCCAATACATCCTTCAGCAGCATCGGCTGACGCATCCGGCCATGCATCTCTGATTCAAGTATCCAGGTTGCTTGTCAGGAACTGTTTCAGACGCTGACGCATGACCACTCCCTCGTTACCCAGACATCCAATCGACGATCCAGCCAGGTACTCCTGCGCCAGATCGGACGCATCCCCCGCCAGCATCAACTGACAATCCAGGCTCAAGGCCAGGCGATTCAAACGCCGTGGCAGCTCGAGCGCAGGCGCTTGATTGGAAAACAGCACCAGCGCCTGGGGCTTGACTCTCTCACAGACCAGGGTCAATTCATCGAATGGCTGACCGATAGCCAGCACTTGAATGGCCGAATCGACACTGCTCAGTAACAGCGCCGTTACCAGCAGTTCGAGTTCACGACACTGATCGTTCAGGGCGCAGACAATTACCCGTCGCGGCTGCATGACACGCACCAGTAGCAGGCGCTGCAACACTCGAGAACGCAGAAACCCATCCAGGAAAAGCCACTCGCTGGCCTGGCCGAATGCTTCATGGCGCTGCAGCAATTGCTTCCAGAGTGGAAGCAGAATGTCCTGAAACACGACAGTCAGAGGGTAAGTGGAAAAAATCTGTCCATAGACATGCTCCAATTGAACCTCGTCAAAGGCACTCACCACCGCCTGAACTTGCTGCTGCCATTGCGTATAGTCAGCTTGCACGAGCTCATTCGGGATGATGTGCGACAGCGTTTGAAGCGGTGCAATCCTGGCCAGTATCTTGCCGACTTTACTGACAGCAACGCCGCGTTCGATCCAGCCAAGGATGCTGCGGACCCGATCGATATCGGTCATCGAATACAGGCGGTGCCCACTTTCGGTGCGCGCGGGCTGTATCAGCCCATAGCGGCGTTCCCATGCGCGTAGCGTGACCGGGTTGACCCCGGTCAGGCGCGCCACTTCGCGAATCGGAAACAGTTCTTCCTGCTCGAGAGGAGGACCAGTCTGCAATCCAGGGACAACGTCAGTCAGGACAGGCATCTTTAAAATTTTACGTCCATGTGCAAATTGGATCCCATTCTACCTCTCCTGCCCCCATACCATTCAAGACGTTGATGGCGACGAATGTCACTGACGTACATGGCAGAATCAGGAATAATCCTTGCTTGTTCTGAGACGCAGCCCACCACCCCGGCGCTGCGCCTGGCGAAACTCCTATCCGGAGCGACGCGATAGTCATATGGAGATACACAATGTCTACCTCACCCGTCACGCTGATGGTTGCGCGCCGCGTCGCCGATGGGCGTTATCAAGACCTGATCGCCTGGTTGCGTGAAGGCGAACAACTGGCTACCGATTTCCCCGGCTATCTCGGCTCTGGCGTGCTCGCTCCGCCACCCGATGATGACGAATTCCAGATTATTTTCCGCTTCGCCGACGAGCAGACCCTGCACGCCTGGGAGCATTCTGTGTCGCGCACCGCTTGGCTCGGACGCGGCAGCGACTTGTTCGCCCATCCAACGGAACATCGGGTCAGCGGCATCGAAGGCTGGTTCGGCGCGGCCGGCCAGCGCCCACCACGCTGGAAACAGGCCGTGGCGATCTGGTTGGCGTTCTTTCCGGTTTCCCTGCTGTTCAACGTTGTCCTGGGACCGTTGCTGGCGGAAACGAGCCTGCTGAGTCGTGTGTTCATCAGCACCTTGTGCCTGACCCCGCTGATGGTCTACTTCTTCATTCCACTGTCGACCCGCCTGCTGGCCAGCTGGCTGAACACCACGCCGCAACGGCCGCTGCCCGCCGAACCTTCAACGCAGAATCGCTAAGCCTGCCACCACAATAGGTGTACGCCTCCCGTCGCTGGTATAGTTTTGCTCTTACCGCGACGCGAGCCGTTCATGACCTCTTCCGTAGCCCCGATCCTCATCACCGGTGCCGGCCAACGTGTTGGCCTGCACTGTGCGCAGCGTTTGCTCGAGGATGGCCAGCCGGTGATCTTCAGCTACCGCAGTGAACGCCCCGGCGTGCAAATCCTGCGCGACCTGGGGGCGACCGCGGTCTTTGCAGACTTCTCCACTGAAGCCGGGATCTTCGCGTTCATCAGCGAACTGAAAAACCACACCGACAGCCTGCGGGCGATCGTCCATAACGCCTCCGAATGGTTGGCCGAAACCCCGGACACCGACGCTGCGGCCTTCACCCGCATGTTCAACGTACACATGCTGGCGCCCTACCTGATCAACCTGCACTGTGCCGACTTGCTGCAACGCTCAACCCCCGCCGACATCGTGCACATCGGCGACGACGTGACCCGCAAGGGCAGCAGCAAGCACATTGGCTACTGTGCCAGCAAAGCCGGGCTCGACAGCCTGACGCTGTCGTTTGCGGCGAAATACGCACCGGGCATCAAGGTCAACGGCATCGCGCCAGCCCTGCTACTGTTCAATCCTGACGACGACGCGGCGTACCGCGCCAAGGCACTGGCCAAGTCCGCGCTGGGTATCGAACCCGGCAGCGAAGTGATCTACCAGAGCTTGCGCTATTTGCTCGACAACCCTTATGTCACCGGCACGACCCTGACCGTCAACGGCGGACGGCACATCAAATAAGCGGCCCCGCGAGGATGTTCCATGACGTTATCCCTGCCCCAGAACTCCATGTCCCAAAGCTACCGCGAGATCCTCATCGGCCTCGGTGAAAACCCCGACCGCGAGGGCCTGCAAGACACCCCGGCCCGCGCGGCAAAAGCCATGCAGTACCTCTGCCATGGTTACGAGCAAAGCGTCGAAGAGATCGTCAACGGCGCGCTGTTCGCTTCCGACAACGATGAAATGATCATCGTCGACAACATCGAGCTGTACTCGCTCTGCGAACATCACATGCTGCCCTTCATCGGCAAGGCGCATGTGGCTTATATTCCAACGGGCAAGGTGCTGGGCCTGTCGAAGATTGCGCGACTGGTGGACATGTTCGCCCGTCGCCTGCAAATCCAGGAAAACCTCACCCGGCAAATCGCCGACGCGGTGCAGCAAGTGACCGGCGCGGCGGGCGTCGCGGTGGTCATCGAAGCCAAGCACATGTGCATGATGATGCGCGGCGTCGAGAAACAGAATTCGACCATGAACACCTCGGTGATGCTCGGCGCCTTCCGCGAGTCGAGCAACACCCGCCAGGAGTTCCTGCAATTGATTGGACGGAGCAAGTAGCAATGCCACAACTTCAACCAGGAACGGCACGCATCCGGGTCAAGGACCTGTGCCTGCGGACCTTCATCGGCATCAACGAGGATGAAATCCTCAACAAGCAGGATGTGCTGATCAACCTGACCATCCTGTATGCGGCTCAGGAAGCGGTGCGTGACAACGATATCGATCACGCGCTGAATTACCGCACCATCACCAAGGCGATCATCGCCCACGTGGAAGGCAATCGGTTCGCTCTGCTTGAGCGCCTGACTCAGGAAATTCTCGATCTGGTCATGTCCAACGAATCGGTGCTGTACGCCGAGGTCGAAGTCGACAAGCCACACGCCCTGCGTTTTGCCGAATCGGTGTCGATTACCCTGGCCGCGAGCCGCTGACCGCGTCTGGCGCATTGTGCGCCAGGCTTTTATCATCCCCGCCACGATTCGATTGCACAGAGCCCGCCATGACCGATCAACAACGCCTGGAACTCGAAGCCGCCGCCTTTCGCCGGTTGGTCGCCCACCTGGACAGCCGCAAGGATGTGCAGAACATCGACCTGATGAACCTCTCCGGTTTCTGCCGCAACTGCTTGTCCAAGTGGTACAAGGCCGCCGCTGACGAACGCCAGATCGAGGTCAGCCTCGATGACGCCCGCGAAGTGGTTTACGGCATGCCGTACGCCGAGTGGAAAGCCCAATACCAGCAAGAAGCCAACGCTGAACAACAAGCGGCGTTCGCCAAAGGAAAACCCAATGAGTGATTTGAACACCCTGCGCACCCGCCTCCAGAGCGGTGAACACGTTTTTGCCGACACCCTGGCCTTCATCGCCGCCGGCTACGACTACCAGCCACAGGCCTTCAATAACGGCGGCGTGGAAAACGCAGCCGGGCAGAACGAAGGCTCGTGCAAGACCCTGGGTCTGGCGCTGCTGGAAGGCTTGAGCGATGAAGAAGCGCTGTTGGCGTTCGGCGAGCACTACCGCTCGGTGGTGGCCACGCCTGAAGGCAGCGACCACGGCAATATCCGCGCGTTGATTGCTCATGGTCTGGCGGGTGTGAAGTTCACTCAGCAGCCGCTGACTCGTCGCTGATTCAACGCCCACCCGGCACATCCCGACTTTTAAGATTGACCCGGCAACTTTATTTCATTTGCCGGGCACCGCTGCTCACGGCTTAGATAAAAAGAAGCATCCCTTCTTCTGAGTCAGGTATCCATGAGCAGCGAAACCATCAGCCGGTCGATCAACATCGTTCATCCCGTCACGCTGAGCCACGGCAAAAATGCCGAGGTCTGGGACACCGATGGCAAACGCTACATCGACTTCGTCGGCGGCATCGGGGTACTGAACCTCGGCCATTGCCATCCGCGCATCGTCGAGGCCATTCGCGAACAAGCCACTCGCCTGACCCACTACGCGTTCAACGCCGCCCCGCATGCGCCCTACATCGAACTGATGGATCGTCTCACCGCGTTTATTCCGGTGGATTACCCGGTCAGTGGCATGCTCACCAACAGCGGTGCGGAAGCGGCGGAAAACGCCCTGAAGATCGTCCGTGGCGCGACCGGTCGCACGGCCGTCATCGCCTTCGACGGGGCCTTCCACGGTCGTACACTCGCCACTCTCAACCTCAACGGTAAAGTCGCGCCCTACAAACAGAAAGTCGGCGCGCTGCCTGGTCCGGTGTACCACCTGCCCTTCCCGAGCAAGGACAACGGCGTGACCTGCGCAGAGGCTCTGAAAGCCATGGAGCGACTGTTCAGCGTCGAGATCGACGTCGACGACGTCGCCTGTTTTATTGTCGAACCGGTGCAGGGTGAAGCAGGCTTCCTGGCGATGGACGTGGAGTTCGCCCAGGCGCTGCGACGCTTCTGTGATGAAAAAAACATCCTGCTGATCGCTGATGAAATCCAGTCCGGCTTCGGTCGCACCGGCCAGCGCTTTGCGTTCTCGCGATTGGGCATTGAGCCGGACCTGATCCTGCTGGGTAAAAGCATTGCCGGCGGCGTGCCGCTGGGTGCGGTTGTCGGGCGCAAGTCATTGCTCGACACCTTGCCCAAGGGCGGACTGGGCGGCACCTATTCGGGCAATCCCATCGCCTGCGCCGCGGCGCTGGCGACCCTGGACGAAATGACTGACGCGCACTTGCAAGCCTGGGGCGCACAACAGGAAGAAGCGATTGTCAGCCGCTACGAATCCTGGCGCACCAGTAAGTTGTCGCCGTATCTGGGGCGCTTGACCGGCGTTGGCGCTATGCGTGGCATCGAGTTGATCAATGCCGACGGCACACCGGCATCGGCGCAGGTGACGCAGCTACTGGCGTTGGCACGCGACGTAGGTTTGTTGCTGATGCCCAGCGGCAAGGCGCGCCACATTATTCGGCTATTGGCGCCGTTGACCACCGAGGCGGCGGTGCTGGAGGAAGGGCTGGACATTCTTGAGGCATGCCTCGCGAAGCTATCCTGAAAAGCAAACTACGATCAGGGACTGACATAGCGAATTATGTTCGCTTGTAGTCCCTGATTTTGCGTCGCAATACTGGCCAAATACCCCTTTTTACCAAGCGAGATCACTACTACCTACAAGCCTGAGGCATTCATGTATCACGACAATATAATTTATAAAAAGAAGTCCAATGATCCTCAATTCCTGTTTGGCGTAGCCGTAGTGCTGTTTCTCGGCTCCTACCTGATGAACCTGGGTAACAGCGCCCTCAGTCATTTCCTGCATCCGCTGCTGGGCAATGCCCCAGACAGCCTTACCGCTCGCAATGTCGCCATCGGCCTGGCGATTGCCGCGCTGGGCACGCTGAACTTCCACGCCCTCGGACGCTTGAAGTTCAAGGTGCAGACCACCGTGGTCTGGATCGAACTGCTGGTCCTGTTCCTGGCGTTCTTCGACACTTTCGACCTCTCCTACAGTTTCATCCTCGACAAGATCGGCTTCCTGATCATCCAGGGCGCTGCAACCACGCTGTACATCTCCGCCGTGGCGATTGTGATTGCCTTCGTGCTGGCGTTGATCGGGGCGGTGGCCAAGCTGTCGAACAACGGCTTGGCCAATGCCATCGCCTCGTTCTACACCTCGTTCTTTCGCGGTGTTCCGCTGTTGATCCAGGTCTACCTGATTTACCTCGGGCTGCCGCAACTGGGCTATGTGGTCGACGCGGTTCCCGCCGGCATCCTCGCGTTATCCCTGTGTTACGGCGCTTACATGACCGAGATTTTCCGTGCAGGTATCCAGAGCATTCCGGTGGGCCAGTGGGAAGCTTCACGAGCGTTGGGCATCAACCCGTTCAAGACCCTGAGCCGGGTGATCATGCCGCAAGCCTTACGGGTGATCATCCCGCCCACCGGCAACCAGTTCATCGCCATGCTCAAGGACAGTTCGCTGGTGTCGGTGATCGGCGTCTGGGAACTGATGTACCTGGCCAAGACCCAGGGTCGTGCGGACTTCCGCCACCTGGAAATGCTGATCACCGCCGCGATGATTTACTGGGCCCTGTCGTTCATCCTCGAACGGGTGCAGGCGCGGATCGAAAAACGGGTCAACCGATCCATCGCAAGGGGTTGATGCGTGATGACTCGAACTAATACCGCTGAGCTACTCGACCTGGCACCTGTTGCGCAGGCCAGCCCTTCGATGATTTCCATCATCGGTTTGAACAAGTGGTACGGCGATTTTCACGCCTTGCGCGATGTCGATCTGAACGTCGCCGCCGGCGAAATTCTGGTGGTGTGCGGGCCGTCGGGCTCGGGCAAATCGACGATGATTCGCTGCATCAATCACCTGGAAAACTTCCAGAAAGGCCACATCCAGGTCAACGGCATTACCCTCACCAGCGAGGCAGAAAGTGTCAGCGCCGTGCGCCGGGAAATCGGCATGGTGTTCCAGAGCTTCAACCTGTTCCCGCATTTGAGCGTGATGGACAACCTGACCCTGGCGCCGCAACTGGTGCAAGGCGTGTCGAGCGCCGAGGCGAAAAAACGCGCTCAGGTTTACCTGGAACGGGTGCGAATTGCCGAGCATGCGCACAAGTACCCATCGCAATTGTCCGGTGGCCAGCAACAGCGCGTGGCGATTGCCCGGGCGCTGTGCATGAACCCCAAAGTGATGCTGTTCGATGAGCCGACCTCGGCGCTGGACCCGGAAATGGTCCACGAAGTGCTGGACGTGATGGGCGAGTTGGCCACCGATGGCATGACCATGATTTGTGTGACCCACGAGATGGGTTTTGCCAGCAAGGTCGCCGACCGTGTGCTGTTCATGGACCAGGGCCAGGTCATCGAACAAGCCACCCCTGCCGAGTTTTTCAACAACCCACAGACCGAGCGTGCGCAGAAATTCCTGTCACAGATCATCGGTCACTGAAGACCGCTTTGCCCCCATAAAACAATAACGAGACATGGAGATGGACATGGTCAGAAGTAAACGCGCAATCACCCTCGCCGCCGCAATATCGCTGTTGTTCGTCGGTGCCGCCAATGCCGGTGCCGTGCTGGACAAGATCCAGAGCAGCAAGACATTGACCGTCGCTACCTCGGCGACCTGGCCACCCCAGGGTTTCATCAACGACAAAAATGAAATCGATGGTTTTGATATCGACGTTTCCAAGGAGATCGCCAAGCGTCTCGGCGTCGAGGCCAAGTTCATCACGCCCGAATGGGATGTGATCACTGCGGGCAAATGGAACGGGCGCTGGGACGTGTCCGTCGGTTCAATGACGGCGACCAGGAGTCGCGCACGAATCCTCGATTTCCCAGGGACCTATTACTACGTGCCCTACGTGTTTGCAGTTCACAACAAATCCACGGTAACCGACCACAAGGCCCTCAATGGCAAGACCATCGGCGTCGAAGGTGGCACCACGTCCGAGGACTACCTCAACCAGGCGCTGGCCATCGAAGCCACTGACCTGCCTCCCGTTGCCTACGACGTACAGACCAAGAAAATGAAGACCTACGCCGGCTCCCTCGGGCCGCTGGATGACCTGCGCCTGGGCGACGGTATCCGTCTGGACGCGATCCTCACTCAGCGCAGCACACTGGAAGCAGCCATCAAGAAAAACTACCCGTTGCGAGCCGTCGACAACGGCGTGGTGTTTTTCGAACCGCTGGCCATTGCCACCGACAAGGGTGACCCGGAGTTAAAGGCCAAGCTCGGTGAAATCATCGCCGCCATGCACAAGGACGGCACGCTGACCAAGCTGTCGACCAAGTGGTATGGCATCGACTATTCGACCATCAAGTAAACACCTGAACCCTGTAGGAGCGAGCCTGCTCGCGAAAGCGGTGGGTCAGCTTGCATTGATGTTGTATGTGCCGGCTTCTTCGCGAGCAGGCTCGCTCCCACAATGTCCGACGTACGCTTAATTAACTGGCAATTTCTCAAGGATCGACCATGTCCTTCCCCACCACCTGGTATTCCCAAACCTCGCTACCCCGAGCAGCCAGGCCCGAACTGCGCACTAACGAAACCTGCGACGTCTGCATCATCGGCGCCGGGATCGCTGGCCTCACCGCCGCCCTGGAACTGACCCGACGCGGCAAACGCGTAATCATCCTCGAAGCCCATCAAGTCGCTTGGGGCGCGTCCGGCCGTAATGGCGGCGTGGTCTCGCCGGGCTGGGCTGAAGGGTCGGGGGCGATCCGCAAAAAACTTGGACTGGAACAGGCCAGGGCGCTATTCCAGATGTCGGTCGAGGGCGTGGAGATTGTCCGCCATAACATTGCCGAACTGGCTCTGACCGGGTGCGATCCGTCCGCCGGCACGATTCAGGTCAAGCGCTACGACGACAGTGCTGGCGTGAAAAACCACATCGACACGATGCGCCGTGACTTCAGCTATGAACTCAACTACCTCGACACCGCCCAGGTCCGCGAACGGGCCCACACCCTGCGCTATTTCCAGGGCATCGAGGATCCGAACGCCTTGCACTTTCACCCGCTGAATTATTGCCTGGGTCTGGCCCTCGCCATCGAAGCGGCGGGAGGCCGGATTTTCGAACACTCAAAAATGCTGGCCTGGCGGCGCGACGGCGCCGACAAAATTGTCCAGACCGCCAACGGCACCGTGTGCTGCAAGGACCTGGTGTTCTGCGCCGGCGGTTACGGCGGCCCGGAGCTGCAAAAACTCAGCCGCGCCTACCTGCCCATCGCTACCTATGTGGTGCTGACCGAACACTTGGGCGACTCGATCAAAAACGTCCTCGACTCCGGCGCCGCGTTCTCCGACGACCGCCGCGCCTCGGACTATTACCGCGTGGTCGAAGGTGACCGCCTGCTCTGGGGCGGACGCATCACCACCCGCAACGAACAGAACGAGAAAGCCCTGGCGGCGATGCTCAAGGCGGATATGGTTTCGGTCTATCCGCAACTGGCCCCGGTCAACATCGAACTCGCCTGGTCCGGCCTGATGGGTTACTCCACCAACAAAATGCCCAACCTTGGGCTGCTGGAACCGGGCGTCTGGGCCTGCACCTCGTTTGGTGGACATGGTTTGAATACCGGGTCCATTGGCGGCAGGGTGATCGCTGAAGCGGTGTGCGGAGAAAGTGCACGGTATCAGTTGTTCAAACCGTACCTGCTGGACTGGAATGGTGGGCCGTTCGGACGGATTGCCGCCAATGCCATCTATCAATCGTTGAAGGTCATGGACTTTGTGCAGGAGCGGCTAAAAGGCTGATGAACGCCGGCGAACCTGTGGGAGCGAGCCTGCTCGCGAAGGCGATTTACCACTCAACATTGATGTCGACTGACACACCGATTTCGCGAGCAGGCTCGCTCCCACAGGGTTGATCGGACTTTTCTGCGAGTAAAAAAAACCGGCCGAGGCCGGTTTTTTCATTGCTACGCAATCAGAACGAGGCGTTCTGCAGGTCGTCGAGGTAACGCTCGGCGTCCAGTGCCGCCATGCAGCCGGCGCCGGCCGAGGTGATGGCCTGACGGTAAACGTGGTCAGCCACGTCACCGGCAGCAAAGATGCCTTCCAGACTGGTGGCAGTGGCGTTGCCGTCACGGCCGCCCTGCACCACCAGGTAACCGTCTTTCAGCGTCAGCTGACCTTCGAACAACGACGTGTTCGGGGTGTGGCCGATGGCGATGAACACGCCGTCGACTGTCAGCTCGTCGAAGCTGCCGTCGTTGTTCTTCAGGCGGGCACCGGTCACGCCCATGTTGTCGCCCAGGACTTCGTCCAGAGTCGAGTTCAGCTTCAAGACGATCTTGCCTTCGGCAACCCGGGCATTCAGCTTGTCGATCAGGATTTTTTCGGCGCGGAAGGTTTCGCGACGGTGAATCAGGGTGACCTGGCTGGCGATGTTGGCCAGGTACAGAGCTTCTTCGACAGCGGTGTTGCCGCCACCGACCACGGCCACTGGCTTGTTGCGGTAGAAGAAACCGTCGCAGGTGGCGCAGGCCGAAACGCCTTTGCCCATGAACGTTTCTTCCGACGGCAGGCCCAGGTAACGAGCGCTAGCGCCGGTGGCGATGATCAGGGCGTCGCAGGTGTAGGTCGCGCTGTCGCCGGTCAGGGTGTACGGCTTGGCAGCGAAGTCCACGGCATTGATGTGATCGAAGACGATTTCGGTTTCAAAACGCTCGGCGTGCTCTTTCATGCGCTCCATCAGCGCCGGGCCGGTCAGGCCGTGGACATCGCCCGGCCAGTTGTCGACTTCGGTGGTGGTGGTCAGTTGACCGCCGGCTTGCATGCCGGTAATCAGCAGTGGCTTAAGGTTGGCACGGGCGGCATACACCGCGGCGCTGTAACCGGCAGGGCCGGAACCGAGAATAATCACTCGCGAATGACGGACTTCAGACATGACCTGCTCCTGTTGACCGGCCCGAAACTTCTGGCGCGGAACGCCGGGTTGCCGGCGGGAATAAAAAAGGACCGTAGATAGCACTTGGGGAAGGCTTGAGCTCGACAGTCCTGTAAAAAGATTGGGTGCAGCGTATCGAGGGGGCGAAGATTAAGGAAATACGGTTTAACAATCCAGCTCATAGGCGGTCTCTATCCCATCACGATGGAGATAGGCGCCTTTGTTACAGTTAATGTCGATGGTGCTACCGCGCTTTCGCCTGTCAGGCAAAGCCGGTAAGGTCGGCGCGTTTCCCCTTTGCTCGGAGCACGTTATGCCCGCCCCCGTTCTGTCCGGCCCGCAATACCTGCGCGAAGGCCTCAAGCTGGTCCTGAGCCCAAGCCTGCGCTTGTTCGTGTTGTTGCCCCTGGTGATCAACCTGGTGCTGTTCGTCGGATTGATCTATCTGGCCAGCCATCAATTCAGCCTGTGGGTCGATACATTGATGCCGTCCCTGCCCGACTGGTTGAGTTTTCTCAGTTATGTCCTCTGGCCGTTGTTCGTGGTGCTGGTGGTGTTGATGGTGTTCTTCACCTTCACCATGCTGGCCAACGTCATCGCCGCGCCGTTCAACGGCTTTCTAGCGGAAAAAGTCGAAGTCGTGGTGCGTGGCACGGACGACTTCCCGAGCTTCAGCTGGGGCGAACTGATCGCCATGATCCCTCGCACCCTGGCCCGGGAAATGCGCAAACTCAGCTACTTCCTGCCACGCGCCATCGGGTTGTTCATCCTGTCTTTCATCCCCGTGGTGAACATCATTGCCGCGCCGCTTTGGCTGCTGTTTGGCGTGTGGATGATGGCGATCCAATACATCGACTACCCAGCGGATAACCACAAGCTTGGGTGGGATGAGATGCTCGCCTGGCTGCGCGAGAAGCGCTGGCAGAGCATGAGCTTCGGCGGGATCGTCTATCTGGTGTTGCTGATTCCGGTGGTCAACATCCTGATGATGCCAGCGGCGGTTGCGGGAGCGACGTTGTTTTGGGTGCGTGAGCGCGGTGCGGAAAACCTGGTGGTCCAGCGCTGATCCGGTCACAAATCCATCATCCCACCGTCACAATGCCGACATGGCCTCAGCCGACACTGAGGTCATGACGACAGCTCTGCATATCACTCTGATCACCGAAACCTTCCCACCGGAAATCAACGGCGTCGCCAATACCCTTGGCCGCTTGTGCGACGGCTTGCGCGCGCGCGGGCATCAGGTGGAATTGGTGCGGCCGCGTCAGGGTTGCGACCAGCAGCTGGGCAGCGACGATGCGTTGTTGCTATGTCGGGGCTGGCCGCTGCCGGGCTATCCCGGCTTGCAATGGGGCCAGTCGTCGATGCACAAACTGCTGCGGCGCTGGAAGCGTCATCGGCCGGACGTGCTGTACATCGCCACGGAAGGACCGCTGGGATTGTCGGCGTTGCGCGCGGCACGGCGCTTGGGGATTTCGGTGGTCAGTGGCTTCCACACCAATTTCCAGCAGTACTCCAGCCAATATGGGCTTGGGTTGCTGACACGTTTGCTGACTCACTACCTGCGCTGGTTTCACAATCGCACGACCCTGACCCTGGTGCCCAGCGTCAGTCAGCGGCTGGAGCTGGAGCGCCGGCATTTCGAGCGCCTGGCGCTGCTGTCACGTGGCGTCGACAGCCAATTGTTTCACCCGACCAAACGGATTAACGCCCTGCGTGAGAGTTGGGGGGTGGGTAACGACGACATCGCTGTCATCCATGTAGGACGTCTGGCACCGGAGAAAAATCTGGGCCTGCTCAAGCGCTGCTTCGACGCACTGAAAGCCACTTATCCACAGCGCAAAATTCGGTTGATTGTGATTGGCGACGGTCCGCAACGAGCGGCACTTGAGAAGGAACTGCCTGAAGCGATTTTCTGTGGCTCACAACGCGGCGAAGCCTTGGCCAGTCACTATGCGTCGGCGGATGTGTTTCTGTTTCCGAGCCTGACCGAAACTTTCGGCAACGTGGTACTTGAGGCACTGGCTTCGGGTTTGGGTGTCGTGGCTTACGATCAAGCGGCGGCGGCTCAGCACATCCGCCATGGCTACAACGGCGTGCTGGCGATGCCGGGGGACGAAGAGGCGTTCTGCGATGCGGCGTGCTGGCTGCTGGAGAAGCGCGAAACCTTGCGCTGCGTGCGGCTGAATGCGCGCCAACATGCGAGTCGCCAGGGTTGGGCAGCGATTATCGAACAGTTTGAAGGGCAGTTGCGCGGGGCTTGTCAGACCCCGCTTGCCTCAAGCATTGAGCCTCGGCTTAAACCAGGGTCATCAACGCCTCACGGCTGAACGGCAGGATGTCTTCTTCACGGCCCTCACGCACTTTCTGCGCCCAGTCCGGGTCCACCAGCAGCGCACGACCTACCGCCACCAGATCGAACTCATCATTGTTCAAACGCTCCAGCAGTTTTTCCAGACTGGCCGGCTGCGCGATCTTGTCGGTGTTGACCATGAACTGCAGGAACTCGCCGTCCAGGCCGACACTGCCCACCGTGATGGTCGGTTTGCCAATGAGCTTGCGGGTCCAGCCTGCCAGGTTCAGCTCGGAACCGTCGAATTCCGGCTCCCAGAAACGGCGCGTCGAGCAGTGGAAAATATCCACGCCAGCGTCGGACAACGGTTTGAGGAATTCACCCAACGCTTCGGGTGTTTGCACCAGACGCGCGGTGTAATCCTGCTGCTTCCATTGGGAGAAACGGAAAATAATCGGGAAGCCTTCACCGACCGCAGCACGCACAGCCTGGATCAGTTCAATGGCGAAACGCGAACGGTTGGCCAGGCTGCCGCCGTATTCGTCGGTGCGCTGGTTGCTGCCTTCCCAGAAGAACTGGTCCACGAGGTAGCCGTGGGCACCGTGAATTTCCACGCCGTCCATGCCGATGCTCTGGGCATCTTTGGCGGCCTGGGCGAACGCGGCGATCACGTCCTGAATATCTTGTTGGGTCATGCCGTGAACCACGACCTGAGCGTCCTTCAATTTCTCCGACGGGCCATAACCCGGCACGCTGGCATCCGGCTCGGTGCCGATGCGGCGCACGCTGCCGACATGCCACAGCTGCGGAACGATCTTGCCGCCTTCAGCATGAACCGCGTCGACCACTTTCTTCCAGCCGGCCAGCGCTGCTTCACCGTAGAAGTGCGGTACGTTCGGGTAGCCGTTGGAAGCCTTGTGGCCGACGGTGGTGCCTTCGGTGATGATCAGGCCGACGCCTGCGGCGGCGCGACGACGGTAGTACTCGATCACTTTGGAATTGGGAACGCCACCCGGCGAAAACGAGCGGGTCATTGGCGCCATGACGACGCGAGTCGGCAATTCAAGGGTGCCGAGGTGGAACGGTTTGAACAGGGCTTTGACGGGCATGGGACGCTCCACAGAAACGATATCGACGGGACATATGTTTTATGACGGCGATAATATGCGGAGCGACAAACGCTGCACAGCACTATTGATTGCGGTGATTAAGGTTCAAAAGGCAGGCATAAAAAATCGCAGCTCGGTGGCTGCGATTTTTTTGGTTCAGCTCAGCGCTTTTTCGATCGCATGAACGACAGACGGATCATCCGGCGCCGTGCGCGGCGAGAACCGCGCCAGCACGCGACCATCCTTGCCCAGCAGGAATTTTTCGAAGTTCCAGGTAATGTCACCGGGAAATTCAGCCCCCTCGCCCGCCAGCAGACGGTACAGCTGATGACGATCGTGACCGTTGACTTCCAGCTTGCTGGACAACGGAAAACTCACGCCATAGTTGAGGCTGCAAAACGCCTGGATCTCTTGCTCGGTACCCGGTTCCTGCCCGGCAAACTGGTTGCACGGCAGGCCCAGCACGCTGAAGCCTTTGTCCTTGTATTGCTGGTAGAGGTTTTCCAGCGCCGCGTACTGTGGGGTCAAGCCGCATTTGGAGGCGACGTTGACCACCAGCACGACGTGCCCCTTGAAGGGCGCCAGAGGTAGCTCCTGACCATCCAGGCCTGTCAATTTAAGGTCGTGAAAAGCACTCATGACGAACTCCAAATTCCCGTGTTCTTCTCGAAACAGCCACTTGGCGGTGTCACCAGGGACAGCCGCGGACTAAAAAGGCGCCCTCGGGCGCCTCTCCAGTTCTGGAAAGCTTAGCGCAGAAAATCAGTGGTGATGGCCACCTTCGCCATGGACGTGACCATGAGCGATTTCTTCCTGGCTGGCATCACGGATGTCGATGATCTTGACCTGGAAATTCAGGCGCTGACCGGCCAACGGGTGGTTGCCGTCGACGGTGACATCGTCGCCGTCCAGGTCACGAATGGTGACGATCTGCATTTGGCCATCTGGAGCGGATGCGTGGAACTGCATGCCCACTTCCAGTTCGTCGACGCCTTCGAACATGCTGCGGCTCAACGTGCTGACCAGTTCGGCAGCGTATTCGCCGTAAGCATCTTCAGGCTCTACGGCAACCGTCAGTTCGTCACCGACTGCTTTGCCTTCCAGCGCCTTTTCCAGGCCCGGAATGATGTTACCTGCGCCTTGCAGGTAGACCAGCGGCGCGCCGCCGGCGGAACTGTCGATGACCTCACCAGCGTCGTTGGTCAGGGTATAGTCGATGGAGACAGCCTTATTGGCGGCGATCAGCATGGGGCGAGACCTTTTGCATAAGAATGAAGAATGGCCAAGTTTAGCGAAGCAATCGCCCGAAAGCGAACACAACCCGGACAGACGGGTGGTGGCGAAAGACTCGACGGTCACAGGTTTCCATCAGGATGAGGACGGGCACTGGGTGGCCGAGCTTTCCTGCGGTCACACCCAGCACCTGCGCCACCAGCCGCCCTGGCAATCCCGGGCCTGGGTCTTGGACCCCGCGCAACGTATTGAAAAAATAGGCCAGCCCTTTGATTGCGGTTGGTGCGCTCAAGGCTCGGTTAGCGATAACCTTGGCGACTGAATTTCGGTAGACGGCCAGTCATAGGTCTTCACCATTGCCATGCACCTCCAGAGAATTCGCATGCAAACTTTTTTTATCGCACCCACCGATTTTGGTGTGGGTCTGACCTCCATCAGCCTTGGGCTGGTACGTACCCTTGAGCGAGCCGGCCTCAAAGTCGGTTTTTTCAAACCGATTGCCCAGCCACATCCGGGTGACACCGGGCCTGAACGGTCGACCGAACTGGTGGCCCGCACTCACGGCTTGAAACCGCCTCAGCCGCTCGGCCTGGCCCACGTCGAACGGATGCTCGGCGACGGTCAGCTGGATGAGCTGCTCGAAGAAATCATCACCCTCTACCAGCAGGCGGCTGTCGGCAAGGACGTGCTGATCGTCGAAGGCATGGTCCCGACCCGCAGCGCCAGTTACGCCGCGCGGGTCAATTTGCACTTGGCCAAGAGCCTCGACGCCGATGTGATTCTGGTCTCGGCGCCGGAAAACGAAGTGCTGACCGAGCTTTCCGGTCGAGTGGAATTGCAGGCGCAATTGTTCGGCGGTCCGAAAGACCCGAAAGTCCTCGGCGTGATCCTCAACAAAGTCAAAACCGACGAGAGCATGGAAGCCTTTGCCTCGCGCTTGAAAGAGCATTCGCCATTGCTGCGCAGTGGCGATTTCCGCCTGTTGGGTTGCATCCCGTTCCAGCCGGAATTGAACGCCCCGCGCACTCGCGACGTTGCCGACCTGATGGGCGCGCAAATTCTCAATGCCGGTGACTACGAAACCCGGCGCATGACCAAAATCATCATCTGCGCCCGCACCATGCGTAACACCGTGGAGCTGCTCAAGCCCGGCGTGTTGGTGGTGACGCCTGGCGATCGCGACGACATCATCCTCGCCGTCAGCCTCGCCGCCATGAACGGCGTGCCCCTGGCCGGCCTGTTGCTGACCAGCGACACCCTGCCCGATCCGCGCATCATGGACCTGTGCCGTGGCGCGTTGCAGGCCGGCCTGCCGGTGTTGTCGGTGAGCACTGGCTCCTACGACACCGCCAACCAATTGAACGGTTTGAACAAGGAAATCCCGATCGACGACCGCGAGCGGGCGGAGATCATCACCGACTTCGTCGCCAGCCACCTCGATGCCAACTGGCTGCACCAGCGTTGCGGCACGCCACGGGAAATGCGCCTGTCGCCAGCGGTGTTCCGCTATCAACTGATTCAGCGTGCCCAAGCCGCCAACAAGCGCATCGTTCTGCCCGAAGGCAGCGAGCCGCTGACGGTGCAAGCCGCAGCGATCTGTCAGGCACGCGGTATCGCCCGTTGCGTGTTGCTGGCGAAACCGGAGGACGTCGAAGCCGTCGCCCGCGCCCAAGGCATCGAGTTGCCGCCGGGGCTGGAGATTCTTGACCCGGACCTGATTCGCGAGCGCTACGTCGAGCCGATGGTCGCCCTGCGCAAAACCAAAAGCCTCAACGCGCCGATGGCCGAGCAGCAACTGGAAGACACCGTGGTGATCGGCACCATGATGCTGGCGCTGGATGAAGTGGACGGCCTCGTGTCCGGGGTCATTCACTCCACCGCCAACACCATCCGCCCAGCCCTGCAACTGATCAAGACCGCGCCGGGTTGCACATTAGTGTCGTCGGTGTTTTTCATGCTCTTCCCCGAGGAAGTCCTGGTTTACGGCGACTGCGTGATGAACCCGCACCCGAGCGCCAGCGAACTGGCCGAGATCGCGCTGCAAAGCGCCGACTCGGCCGCCGCATTCGGCATCACCCCACGCGTGGCGATGATCAGTTACTCCAGCGGTGAGTCGGCCAGCGGCGAAGAAGTCGAGAAGGTTCGCGAAGCGACGCTGCTCGCCCACGAACAACAGAACTCGCTGTTGATCGACGGCCCATTGCAGTACGACGCCGCCGCCAACGAAACCGTTGCCCGGCAACTGGCGCCGAACAGCCAGGTCGCCGGTCGCGCCACAGTGTTCGTATTCCCCGACCTGAACACCGGCAACACCACCCACAAAGCCGTGCAGCGCAGCGCCGACTGCGTCAGCCTCGGGCCGATGCTGCAAGGCCTGCGCAAACCGGTGAACGACCTGCCGCGCGGCGCGCAAGTCGACGACATCGTCTACACCATCGCGTTGACCGCGATTCAAGCTGCCAACCGACCTTTGGATCTTTAAATGCTGGATTCCCTACCTGCACCCGTGCGTGGCGTGATCGCCTCGCTGCTGTTGGCGCTGAACACGATTGTCTGCTGCGCACCGCTGTTCATCGTGGCGATCTTCAAATTGCTGCTGCCCTTCCCCGCCGCCCAGCGTTTTACCGATTGGCTGATGGGCCACATCCACGAAGCCTGGATCAGCAACAACAAAGCCTGGATGGACTTGCTCGGACACACGCGCTGGAAGCTCAGCGGCCTCGAAAGCCTGGACTATCAGCACTCGTATTTGATCACCAGCAACCACCAGAGCTGGGTCGACATCATGGTGTTGCAGTACGTGCTGAACCGGAAGATTCGCCCGTTGAAGTTCTTCCTCAAACAGGAACTGATCTGGGTGCCGGTGATTGGCCTGGCGTGGTGGGCGCTCGGTTTTCCATTCATGAAGCGCTACTCCAAGGCCTATCTGGAAAAGCACCCGGAGAAGAAAGGCAAAGACCTGGAAACCACCCGCAAGACTTGCGACAAGTTCCGCAATAACCCGGTGGGGATTTTCAACTTCGTCGAAGGCACACGCTTCACTGAAGGCAAGCATGCGCAGCAGAAATCACCGTTCCGCCACTTGCTCAAACCGAAGGCTGGCGGCATTGCGTTTGTGCTGGATGCCATGGGGGAGCAGTTGGAAGCCATCGTCAACGTGACCATTCACTACCCGGCCGGGCGCCCCGGTTATTGGGATTTGCTCTGCGGGAATGTGAAGGATGTTGTTGTGCATTTTCAGGAACTGAAGATTCCGCCGCAGTTCATCGGCAAGAACTACGACCAGGATGGGGAATATCGACTGCAGTTTCAGGGCTGGATTAATCAGTTGTGGGAAGACAAGGATGCGCTGCTGGAGCAGATGCACCGGGAATTCCCAGGCAAACACTAACCCCTTCCCTGATCGTTCCCACGCTCTGCGTGGGAATGCATCCTGTGACGCTCTGCGTCACGCCAGCGAAGGGACGCGGAGCGTCCCGGGCGGCATTCCCACGCGGAGCGTGGGAACGATCATCACCGGACATAAAAAAACCGCCGACAATCACTTGTCGGCGGTTTTTTTGTTTGCAGCTAACGCTTAGATCGCGCCACGTTTACGCAGCAGATCCAGCACTTGCTTGACGCTTTCTTCCAGCGACAGCGACTGGGTGTCGACCACGAGGTCGGCGTCCAGCGGCACGTCGTACGGGAAGGAATCGCCCGGGATGTTATCCCCGGCCGCCGCGTACAGGCCTTGTGGGTCACGCTCGGCACAGACCGTCGGAGAAGCCTGGACGTAGACCGTCAGCAGACGCTCCTTGCCGATCAGGTCCCTGGCCTGCTCACGACCTTCGGCATTCGGTGCAACGAAGGCTGCCAAGGTCAGCAGGCCAGCCTCGTTGAACTGACGCGCAACGTGAGCCGCACGACGCCAGTTCTCGGTACGCCCGGCGCGGTCCTGTGGCAGACCTTTGTTCAGGTCGTGACGCAGGTTCTGACCATCGAGTACAAACACCGCACGGCCCATGTCGAACAGCTTGCGTTCAACCGCGTAAGCCAGGGTGCTTTTACCCGCGCCCGACAAACCGCTGAACAACACGGTGGCCGGTTGCTGGCCGAAACGCTGGGCGCGTTCTTCGGTGGCAACGTGAGCCAGTTTGCCGTGATGCGTGCTGGTGCCATGGCTCAACGGCTGAGCGATGATCATGCCGGCCGCAACGGTGCCATTGGTCAAACGATCGATGACGATGAACGAACCGGTGGTGCGGTTGCTCGCGTAGCCGTCCAAAGCGATGGCTGCGTCGAGGCTGATCTTGACCCGACCGATCTCGTTCAGATGCAACGAACTGGCCGGACCTTCTTCCAGGGTGTTCACGTCAACACGGTTGACGATGCTGGTGATCGAACCCGGCACGTAAGTGGTGGCGCGCTTGATGTCGTATTTCTTGCCCGGCAGCATCGGTTCTTCAGCCATCCACACCAACATGGCGTCGAAGGCATCAGTCACTAGCGGCTGGTTATCGGCGTGCACCAGCAAGTCGCCGCGGGAGATGTCGATCTCGTCTTCCATGGTCAGCGTGACGGCCTGACCTGGACCGGCGTGCTCCAGCTCACCTTCGAAGGTGACGATGGATTTCACGCGGCTGCTCTTGCCCGACGGCAGCACAACGACTTCGTCGCCCTTGTGCACGACGCCGCTGGCCAAGGTACCGGCGAAACCACGGAAGTTCAGGTTTGGACGGTTGACGTACTGCACCGGGAAACGCAGGTCGGTGTAGTTGCGATCGTTGGCGATCTCGACGGTTTCAAGAATTTCCATCAGCGACTGGCCGGTGTACCACGGCGAGCGCTCGGACTTGTTCACCACGTTGTCGCCCTTCAGCGCCGACATCGGCACGAAGGCCATGGTGGTCGGCTTGAACGCGATGCCTTCGGCGAACTTCAGGTAATCGGCCTTGATCGACTCGAAAACTGTTTCGTCGAAGCCGTTGAGGTCCATCTTGTTGATGGCGACAACGATGTGTTTGATGCCGAGCAACGAGGCAATGAAGCTGTGGCGACGGGTCTGGGTCTGCACGCCGTAACGGGCGTCGACCAGGATGATCGCCAGGTCACAGGTGGACGCACCGGTGGCCATGTTGCGGGTGTACTGCTCATGGCCAGGGGTGTCGGCGATGATGAATTTGCGTTTGGCGGTGGAGAAATAACGGTAAGCGACATCGATGGTGATGCCCTGCTCCCGCTCGGCCTGCAGGCCGTCGACCAGCAATGCCAGGTCGATGTCATCGCCGGTGGTGCCGACCTTTTTCGAGTCGCGGGTAATGGCTTCCAGGTGATCTTCGTAGATCATTTTGGAGTCGTGCAGCAGGCGCCCGATCAGGGTGCTCTTGCCGTCGTCGACGTTGCCACAGGTAAGAAAGCGCAGCATTTCCTTGCGTTCGTGCTGGCCTAGATAGGCGAGGATGTCCTCGCTGATCAACTCAGATTGATGCGACATGACAACCCCTTAGAAATAACCCTGACGTTTCTTTTCTTCCATCGAGCCTGCGCCATCGTGATCGATGACTCGGCCCTGGCGTTCGGAAGTTCGCGTCAGGAGCATTTCCTGAATGATGTCGGTCAGGCTGATGGCCTCGGACTCGACCGCACCGGTCAACGGGTAGTCGCCGAGTGTACGGAAACGGACCTTCTTCTTAACGATGCGCGCCTTGTCTTCATCGCTCAGGTGATTGAGCAGGCGTTCGTCGTCGATCATGATCCAGGTGCCATTCATCTCGATGACGTCGCGCTCGGCGGCGAAATACAGCGGCACAATCGGGATGCCCTCGAGGTAGATGTACTGCCAGATGTCCAGTTCGGTCCAGTTCGACAAAGGGAACACGCGGATCGATTCGCCCTTGTTGACCTTGCCGTTGTAGACGTTCCACAACTCGGGACGCTGGTTTTTCGGGTCCCAGCGGTGCTTGGTGTCGCGGAAGGAATACACGCGCTCTTTGGCACGGGATTTCTCTTCGTCACGACGGGCACCACCGAAAGCGGCGTCGAAACCGTACTTGTCGAGGGCCTGCTTGAGGCCTTCGGTTTTCATGATATCGGTGTGTTTGGCACTACCGTGGGTCAGAGGGTTGATGCCCTGCGCAACACCCTCGGGGTTCACGTGCACGATCAGGTCCAGGCCGAGCTCTTCGACCATGCGGTCGCGGAACGCGTACATTTCCTTGAACTTCCACCGGGTGTCGACGTGCATCACCGGGAACGGCAGTTTGCCCGGGAAGAATGCTTTGCGCGCAAGGTGCAGCATCACGGCGGAGTCTTTACCGACGGAGTACAGCATCACCGGGTTATCGAACTCGGCGGCGACCTCGCGGATGATGTGGATGCTTTCGGCCTCCAGCTGTTTCAGATGCGTCAGTTTGTCGACCATGGCTACTCACGAAAACGATCTTATGGACGGCCAGCGGGCCGTGTTCGAGCGGGGAATCCTAGCACAGCGACCTCTTCTAATCAGGACACCGACTAGATCGAAAGGGTATATGAATATACCCCCGCGTTTGGGCTGCCCCCTTACAGGATGGTCCCATACAGTCTTGAAGTCAGATGGGGTTCGGGCAATCGATGAAGATGTGCTCTAGGGCAAAACGCCGCGCCAGATAATCCCCCAGCGCCTGAACGCCGTAGCGCTCGGTGGCGTGGTGGCCGGCGGCGATGAAGCTGATGTTGTTTTCCCGGGCGCTGTGGAAGGTCTGCTCGGACGCCTCACCGCTGAGGTACAAGTCGACGCCAGCCAGCACGGCCTGATCGATGTAACCCTGACCACCACCGGTGCACCAGCCGACGCGGCGGATCATCTCGCTGCCTTCAATCAGTAACGGTTCGCGCCCCATGACTTCTTGTACGCGACGGGCAAAATCGCGGGCCGTCACTGGCTCGTTCAATGAACCGACCAGGCCGACCACTTTGAGGTTGTCCGGGTCCAGTGGGCCTTCAACGGTGATGTCCAGCTGACGTGCCAACTGCACGTTATTGCCGACTTCCGGGTGCAAATCCAACGGCAGATGGTAGGACAAGAGGCTGATATCGTGCTTGAGCAGGGTTTTCAACCGACGCTGCTTCATACCCGTGATGCACGGATTCTCGCCCTTCCAGAAGTAGCCGTGATGCACCAGCACCAGATCGGCATTGGCTTCCACAGCGGCGTCGAGCAAAGCCTGGCTGGCAGTGACGCCACTGACGATGCGCATCACCTGCGGCCGGCCTTCGACCTGCAACCCGTTGGGGCAGTAATCGGCAATCTTTGCACTGCTAAGGTAACGGTCGGCTTCTTCGACCAGGGTGCTCAAGGCGACGGCCATAAAAGACTCCTAAATATCCCGTTCAGAGGCACGCTTCGCCTCGTATAATGCGCGACATTATGGGCGGTCTCATACCGCCTGCAACCTCTCAGGACGTGCTTAATGCTTAAGGCGCTGCGTTTTTCCGGCTGGCCGCTGTTGGCCGGCGTGCTTATCGCTCTATTGATAATCCAGCGTTACCCGCAGTGGGTCGGGCTCCCAAGCCTCGACGTCAACATGCAGCAAGCTCCGCAATCCACCACCATGCAACAGGGCCCCGTGTCCTATGCCGACGCGGTGACCACGGCGGCACCGTCGGTGGTCAACCTGTACACCACCAAAGTCATCAACAAACCGAACCATCCGCTGTTCGAGGACCCGCAGTTCCGCCGCTTCTTCGGCGACAATTCGCCCAAGCAGAAGCGCATGGAATCGAGTCTCGGCTCCGGCGTGATTATGAGTCCGGAAGGTTACCTGCTGACCAACAACCATGTGACCAGCGGTGCCGACCAGATCGTGGTGGCGCTCAAGGACGGTCGTGAAACCCTCGCCCGAGTAATCGGCAGCGACCCGGAAACCGACCTTGCGGTACTGAAAATTGATCTGAAGAACTTGCCAGCGATCACGGTCGGGCGTTCCGACAACATCCGCATCGGCGACGTGGCCCTGGCCATCGGTAACCCGTTCGGTGTCGGCCAGACCGTGACCATGGGCATCATCAGCGCCACCGGGCGCAATCAGCTGGGCCTGAACAACTACGAAGACTTCATCCAGACCGACGCCGCGATCAACCCAGGCAACTCCGGCGGTGCGCTGGTGGATGCCAACGGCAACCTGACCGGCATCAACACGGCGATCTTCTCCAAGTCCGGCGGCTCCCAGGGCATCGGTTTCGCGATCCCGGTGAAACTGGCCATGGAAGTGATGAAGTCGATCATCGAACACGGCCAGGTGATTCGCGGCTGGCTAGGTATTGAAGTGCAGCCGCTGAGTCAGGAACTGGCGGAATCGTTTGGTCTGTCCGGGCGTCCGGGCATCGTGGTGGCGGGGATTTTCCGCGACGGTCCGGCACAGAAGGCCGGCCTTCAATTGGGAGACGTGATCCTCAGCATCGACGGCGAGCCGGCTGGCGATGGTCGCCGCTCGATGAACCAGGTCGCGCGGATCAAACCGACCGACAAGGTCACAGTCCAGGTGATGCGCAACGGCAAAGAGCTCAAGCTCACCGCAGAGATCGGTTTGCGTCCGCCACCTGCGCCGGTCAAAGAGAAAGAAGAAGAGTAAGTGACTGATCGTTCCCACGCTCTGCGTGGGAATGCCGCCATGGACGCTCTGCGTCCACTGTGACGCGGAGCGTCACGGGATGCATTCCCACGCAGAGCGTAGGAACGATCAGTGAGTAGAGTTAAAGCTCGCCGAGGCCGTCGATCAACGCCTGATTCTGCTCCGGTGTGCCAATCGAAATCCGCAGGAACTGGGCAATCCGCTCCTGCTTAAAGTGCCGAACGATCACACCCTGCTCGCGCAACTTCGCCGCCAGTCCCGCCGCATCATGTTTCGGATGACGGGCGAAAATGAAGTTCGCCGCCGACGGCAACACTTCAAAGCCCTTCGCTTCCAATTGAGCAACGACCTGTTCACGATTCTCGATGACCAACCGGCAGGTCTTGTCGAAGTACTCGCGATCCTCGAACGCTGCGGCTGCACCGACATTCGCCAGGCGATCCAGCGGATAGGAGTTGAAGCTGTTCTTGATCCGCTCCAGCGCCTCGATGAGGTCCGGATGCCCCACCGCCAGACCCACCCGCAGGCCGGCCAGCGAGCGCGACTTGGACAATGTCTGAGTGACCAGCAGGTTCGGATAACGGTCCACCAGGCTGATCGCTGTCTCACCACCGAAGTCGATATAAGCCTCATCGACCACGACCACCGAATCCGGGCTGGCCTTGAGGATTTGCTCCACAGCATCCAGCGCCAACAGGCAACCCGTCGGTGCATTCGGATTCGGGAAGATGATCCCGCCGTTCGGCTTGGCGTAGTCCGCCGGGTTGATCTGGAACTGCTCGTCCAGCGGCACCGCGTCGAAGGTGATGCCATACAAGCCGCAGTAAACCGGATAGAAGCTGTAGCTGATGTCCGGGAACAGTAGCGGCTGATCGTGTTGCAGCAAACCGTGAAAGATGTGCGCCAGGACTTCATCGGAACCGTTGCCGAGGAACACTTGATTGCCCTGCACGCCGTAGTACTTGGCGACCGCTTGCTTGAGCAGATCGCTGTTCGGGTCCGGGTACAGACGCAGGTTGTCATTCAGTTCGGTCTGCATCGCCGCCAAGGCTTTTGGCGATGGGCCGTACGGGTTTTCGTTGGTGTTGAGCTTCACCAGTTTCGCCAGTTTCGGCTGCTCGCCCGGCACGTAGGGCACCAGATTCTTGACGAACGGGCTCCAGAATTTACTCATGTTCAGTTCCCCTGCCCTTGTGAAAAGTCTTCGTCGAGGATGCGGTATTCGGCGCTCCGCGCGTGCGCGGTCAGCGACTCGCCACGGGCCAGCACGGAAGCGGTTTTGCCCAGTTCCGACGCACCCTGCTCGGAGCAGAAGATGATCGACGAGCGTTTCTGGAAGTCGTACACGCCCAGCGGCGAGGAGAATCGCGCGGTGCCGGAAGTCGGCAACACGTGGTTCGGACCGGCGCAGTAGTCGCCCAAGGCCTCAGAGGTGTGACGCCCCATGAAGATCGCGCCAGCGTGGCGAATCTTCGGCAGCCAGGCCTGCGGATCAGCAACGGACAACTCAAGGTGTTCCGGCGCGATGCGGTTGGCCACTTCGATGGCTTGGTCCATGTCACGAACCTTGATCAGCGCACCACGGCCATTGATCGAGGTTTCAATGATCTCGGCACGCTCCATGGCCGGCAGCAATTTGGCGATACTGGCGGCGACCTTGTCGAGGAACTCGGCGTCCGGGCTGACCAGAATCGCCTGGGCGTCTTCGTCGTGTTCGGCCTGGGAGAACAGGTCCATGGCAATCCAGTCCGGATCGGTCTTGCCGTCGCACACCACGAGGATTTCGGATGGACCGGCGATCATGTCAATGCCGACCTGGCCAAACACGTGGCGCTTGGCCGTGGCGACATAGATGTTGCCCGGACCGACCACCTTGTCGACCTTCGGCACGCTTTCGGTACCGTAAGCCAGCGCGGCGACTGCTTGAGCGCCGCCGATGGTGAACACGCGGTCGACGCCAGCGATGCAGGCTGCAGCCAGCACCAGCTCGTTGATTTCACCGCGAGGAGTCGGCACCACCATGACCACTTCGGTCACGCCGGCCACCTTGGCCGGAATTGCGTTCATCAGAACCGAGGAAGGATAAGACGCCTTGCCACCCGGTACATACAGGCCGGCGCGATCCAGCGGCGTGACCTTCTGGCCCAGCACGGTGCCGTCGGCTTCGGTGTAGCTCCAGGAATCCTGTTTCTGTTTCTCGTGGTAGCTGCGTACTCGAGCCGCGGCTTTTTCCAGCGCTTCACGCTGAGGCACGGTGATTCGGGTCAGGGCCAGTTCCAGACGTTCGCGAGGCAGGATCAGGTCCGCCATGGACGCGACTTGCAGGCCGTCGAACTTCTGGGTGAACTCCACCAGCGCCGCATCGCCACGCTCGCGCACAGCCTTGATGATGTCCAGCACCCGCTGATTGACCGAGTCGTCAGACACACTTTCCCAGCTCAGCAGATGATCCAGATGATGTGCGAAATCCGGGTCAGCAGCGTTGAGTCGGCGAATTGCAGTCGGTGCGGTCATAGCGAGAGCCTCATAGAATTGGCAAAAACTCAGGCGCCCTAACTTAGCAGTCATTTCCGCTTGGGCACCTGAGAATTCTGGCTATGAGGCGGATAGACGGGCGCGGTTTATGGCCGCGCGGGTGAGTCAACCGCGGTGTCGAGACTCCACTGCCTTGCGCAGGGTGTCGATCAACGCCTGGATACGGGCGTGCTGCATTTTCATCGAAGCTTTGTTCACGATCAGCCGGGAGCTGATGTCGGCAATGAAATCCTGTGGCTCGAGGCCGTTGGCCCGCAGCGTATTACCGGTGTCGACCACGTCGATGATCTTGTCCGCAAGACCGATCAGCGGCGCCAGTTCCATCGAGCCGTAAAGCTTGATGATGTCGACCTGGCGGCCCTGTTCGGCGTAGTAGCGCTTGGCAACGTTGACGAACTTGGTCGCCACCCGCAAACGGCCCTTGGGCTCGACATCGCCGACACGGCCAGCGGTCATCAGCTTGCAGAGGGCAATGCGCAGGTCTAAAGGCTCGTACAAACCTTGGCCGCCATATTCCATCAGCACATCTTTACCGGCGACGCCCAGGTCTGCGGCCCCATGCTCGACGTACGTCGGCACATCCGTGGCGCGCACGATCAGCAGCCGCACATCGGCCTGAGTCGTGGGGATGATCAGCTTGCGGCTCTTGTCCGGATTCTCGGTCGGCACGATGCCCGCTTCAGCCAGAAGCGGCAGGGTGTCGTCAAGGATGCGGCCCTTGGACAGTGCGATGGTCAACATGGGAAACGTCAGTCCTTATCAAGGTACTCATGCCCGGTCGCAAATGGCGCCGAACACACATCGAGCCTGAAACAGGCTCGACTTGGAACAAAACCAACGGGCGCGTCCTTGCGCCCATAAAGCAGAAACTAGCCCGGTACGCGGCGGATCTTGGCGCCGAGCATCTGCAGTTTCTCTTCGATGCACTCATAACCACGGTCGATGTGGTAGATGCGGTCGATCAGGGTGTCACCTTCAGCGATCAGCGCCGAGATCACCAGGCTGGCCGAAGCACGCAGGTCGGTGGCCATGACTGGCGCGCCTTTCAGCTTCTCGGTACCGGTGACGATGGCAGTGTTGCCTTCGACCTGGATCTTGGCGCCCATGCGGTGCAGTTCGTAAACGTGCATGAAGCGGTTCTCGAAGATCGTCTCGATCACGGCACCGGTGCCTTCGGCAATGGCGTTGAGCGAGATGAACTGCGCTTGCATGTCAGTCGGGAACGCCGGGTACGGAGCGGTCCGCACGTTGACGGCTTTTGGCCGCTTGCCGTGCATGTTCAGCTCGATCCAGTCATCGCCGCAGGTGATTTCCGCGCCCGATTCCTTGAGTTTCTCAAGAACAGCTTCGAGGATGGTCGGATCAGTGTCCTTGACCTTCACACGACCGCCGGTCACGGCAGCGGCGACCAGGTAGGTGCCGGTTTCGATACGGTCAGGCATCACTTTGTAAGTGGTCGGGTGCAGACGCTCGACGCCATCGATGGTGATGGTGTCGGTGCCGGCGCCAGTGATCTTGGCGCCCATGGCGATCAGGAAGTTCGCCAGGTCGATGACTTCAGGTTCGCGAGCGGCGTTTGCCAGAACGCTGCGGCCCTTGGCCAGAGCGGCTGCCATCATGATGTTTTCGGTACCGGTCACGCTGACGGTGTCGAAGAAGAAATGCGCACCGCGCAGGCCGCCTTCAGGCGCCTTGGCCTTGATGTAGCCGCCCTCGACGTCGATGACCGCGCCCATGGCTTCGAGGCCACGGATGTGCAGGTCAACCGGACGCGAACCGATGGCGCAACCGCCAGGCAGTGCGACTTCGGCCTCACCGAAACGGGCAACCATCGGGCCCAGCACCAGAATCGACGCACGCATGGTTTTAACCAGTTCGTACGGTGCGATCAGGGTCTTGATGGTACGCGGGTCAATTTCGACGCTGAGTTTCTCGTCGATCACCGGTTCGATGCCCATGCGACCGAACAGCTCGATCATGGTGGTGATGTCGTGCAGGTGCGGCAGGTTGGCAACGGTAACCGGGCCATCGCACAGCAGGGTTGCAGCCAGGATCGGCAGGGCAGAGTTCTTTGCCCCGGAGATGCGGATTTCGCCATCAAGACGAACGCCACCGGTAATAATCAATTTATCCATAAGAATCTCGACGCCCTTGGGCTCAGGTGCGCTCGGCCCAGGCCGCGCTGCTGAAAAATTTCATAGTGACCGCATGGATGCTGCCATCGGTGATCCATGGGTTCAAATGGGCATAGATCTGCTGCTGACGCTTCACCGGGCTCAACGCCGCCAGTTCATCGCTAATCACGTTCAGCTGAAAGTTGCAGCCTTCGCCCTCAACTTCTACTTGAGTTCCTGGCAGCTTTCCTTCAAGGAAGCTCTTCACTTCTACGGCCTGCATGCTCAACCTCAATCGGCGCCCTGTGCGCGCGGGTCGGACATCATACAAAAAAGCCCCGCGCCTGCGAACCCCGCGAAGCAGGACTCTGACGGGGGGCTTCCTTATAGATGCGGTTAGGGATGCGCCAACAGCTCGGTCAATTCGCTGACCTGAGCGATTTCGCGCATATCTTCTGGCATCCCACGGATGCTCAACGCCTTGCCAGCCGCCTCTGCATCACGCATAAAGCACAGCAGCAGCGACAAGCCGACACTGCTGGACTTCAACACTGCCGAGCAATCGATCACCAGTGCCGCGGCCTTGCTGGACTTGATCAGCGCCTGCCCCTGCTTGCGCAAGCCCGGGCCGGTGCGGTAATCCAGCATGCCGCTAAGCGCCAGCTCGCCGGATTCGCTCATGCGAATGGCCGACACACTCATTGAGCTTTCGTCTCAGTGGTTTGCTTCTGGCTGGCTTCCTTGGCTTTGGCGACTTCCCCGGCCCAACCATTGATGGTCTTGTCCAGGTCGTTGCCATTGCGCTGCATCGCATCAGCGAACTGATCACGGAACAGCTTGCCAATGTTGATGCCGTTGATGATCACGTTGCGCAGTTTCCACTCACCATTGATCTTTTCGAGTGTGTAAGACACAGGATAGATCGCGCCGTTGGTGCCTTTGACCGTCATGGCAACGCTTGTACGGTCTCCCGATTCATCCTTGGCTGGGTCGACGACGATCCCCTGATTGTTGTACTCGAGCAACGCGTTGCCATAGAACTGGAACAGACCCTTTTTGAAGTTTTCTTCAAAGGTCTTCATCTGCGCAGGCGTGGCTTTGCGTGAGTACTTGACCGTCATGATGCTCTTGGAAATGCCCTCGGCATCCACCACAGGCCCGACGATGGTGTTCAGCGCCGTATAAAAGTCTTGCGGGTCTTGCTTGTATTTCTCTTTATTGGCCGACAGATCGGCCAGTAACCGACTGGTAGTGTCCTGCACGATATCGTGCGCTGAGGGCGCTGCCACGGCGTTAGCCATCAACGGCAGGGCTGCGAGCAATACCAACAGGCCACGTCGCAAGGTAGAGATCATTCAAAAGCTCCTCATTTGGCGTCTTTACTAACGGTATTGAGCAGAAATTTACCGATCAGGTCCTCAAGTACCAGCGACGACTGTGTGTCGTGGATGGTTGAACCATCCTTGAGCAAGGCTTCTTCCCCGCCCACGCTGAGACCGATGTACTTCTCGCCCAACAGGCCAGCGGTCAGGATAGATGCAGTGGAGTCAGTCGGCAGGTTATCTACGCGCTTTTCCAGCTGCATGGTCACTCGACCGGTGAAACTGTCGCGGTCCAGATCGATCGCCGTGACCTTGCCGATGGTCACACCGGCCATGGTCACTTTAGCTCTGACAGTCAAACCGGCGATATTGTCGAAATACGCATAAAGTTTATAAGTATCGGTGGTTGCGCTCGGGGACAGGCCACTCACCCGCAACGCCAGCAACAGCAAAGCCAAGATGCCAGCCAGCAAGAAAAGGCCGACACCGATTTCCAGGGTGCGGTTTTGCATCAGAAATCTCCAAACATCAAGGCGGTCAGAATAAAGTCCAGGCCGAGTACAGCCAAAGAGGCATACACCACGGTCTTGGTAGTGGCACGACTGATCCCCTCGGAAGTGGGCTCGCAGTCATAGCCTTGGAATACGGCGATCCAGGTCACGACAAAGGCGAAAACGATGCTTTTGATGATGCCGTTGAGCACATCGTCAGCAAAGGTCACGCTGTTCTGCATGTTGGACCAGTAGGAACCTTCATAGACACCCAGCCAGTCGACGGCCACCCACGAACCACCCCAGATTCCCACCACGCTGAAGATCATCGCCAGCACCGGCAGGGAAATGAAGCCGGCCCACAGGCGCGGGGCAATGATGTACTTGAGCGGGTCGACACCAATCATTTCCAGACTGGACAACTGCTCGGTGGACTTCATGTTGCCGATTTCGGCAGTCAATGCCGAACCGGCGCGCCCGGCGAACAGCAATGCCGTGACCACGGGCCCCAGTTCACGTAACAGCGTCAGCGCAACCATCTGGCCCACCGCCTGCTCCGAACCGTAGCTGGATAGAATATTGAAGCCTTGCAGCGCCAGCACCATGCCGATGAATACCCCGGAGACCACGATGATCACCAGGGACATCACGCCCACTGAATGCAGTTGCTTGATCAGCAGGCCAAAACCGCCACCAATGCCACCACGGCCGAGCAAGGCATGAAACAGGAATATCGCCGAACGGCCGAACACCCCCAGCACGTCAATGCCAGAGTGGCCGAACCGGCGAACCCGTTCTATTAGTGAAATCTTGCGCATCAACGCTTCCCCAGAAGATCTGCGCGGTAATCCGTCGCTGGAAAGTGATAGGCGACCGGACCGTCCGGCTCGCCTGTCATGAATTGACGGATGCGTGGCTCCTGCGAGTTCATCAGTTCCTCGGGAGTGCCCTGCCCCAACACCTGGCCCTCGCCGACGACATAGATGTAATCGGCGATGCTCGCGGTCTCGGCCAGGTCGTGGGAGACCACGATACTGGTGATGCCCAGCGCATCGTTGAGCAGGCGGATCAGGCGCACCAGCACGCCCATGGCGATGGGGTCCTGGCCGACAAAGGGCTCGTCGTACATGAGGATTTGCGGATCGAGGGCAATCGCCCGGGCCAGAGCGACACGACGCTTCATGCCGCCGGACAATTCGTCAGGCATCAGGTCGATGGCGCCACGCAAGCCCACGGCCTGCAATTTGAGCAGCACAATGTCCCGGATCATTTCTTCCGGCAGTTCGGTATGAACGCGTAGCGGAAAGGCGACGTTCTCGAACACATCGAGATCGGTGAACAGTGCACCACTCTGAAAAAGCACGCCCATGTGCTTGCGCGCATCGAACAGATCACTGCGCGACAGCTTCGGCAGGTTCTGCCCGTTGACCCAGACTTCGCCTTTGGTGGGCCGCAACTGTGCGCCCATCAGCCGCAACAGCGTAGTCTTGCCACACCCGGAAGGCCCCATGATGCCGGTGACCTTGCCGCGCGGGATACGTATATCGACGTTATTGAAAATGCTGCGCGCACCGCGCTTGAAGGTCAGTCCCTTCAGCTCGACCGCGTAGGCTTTATCGGCACTCATCTAAACTCCTTGCGATGCAGCCTCTCACTCGGACGCCTGACTTTCTGACGAAAGCACATACCTCCCGGGCAGGCCGAACTGGCGGCGAACTATATCACTGCAAAGGCCAAGCGCCCAAGGCCCAAGCCGGGCCATGTTGAGCAACATGACAAGGCAAAAGCTTCTATTGAGGGGTATTCGGTAACAGGGAATGACAAAGCGCGACGAACTTGCGTGAGGGTTTCGATCATTACCGTTATAATCGCCGCCTTTTCATCAGGCTATACGATTTCTGACATGAGCCAATCCAGCGACCTGATTCAATCTGCTCAACGCACCATCCGCCTCGAACTGGAAGCCGTACAAGGCTTGCTGCCCCGTATCGACGCAGATTTCGTACGCGCTTGCGAGATGATTCTGGCCAGCAAAGGCCGCGTGGTCGTGGTCGGCATGGGCAAATCCGGGCACATCGGCAACAAGATCGCCGCCACCCTGGCCAGCACCGGCACCACGGCCTTTTTCGTGCACCCGGCCGAAGCCAGCCACGGCGACATGGGCATGATCACCCGCGACGACATCATCCTGGCGCTGTCGAACTCCGGCTCCACCAATGAAATCGTCACCCTGCTGCCGCTGATCAAGCGTCTGGGCATTCAATTGATCAGCATGACCGGCAACCCTGATTCACAGCTGGCCAAGGCTGCCGAGGTCAATCTCAACGTGCACGTCGAGCACGAAGCTTGCCCGCTTAACCTGGCACCGACCTCGTCGACCACCGCCGCGCTGGTCATGGGCGACGCCCTGGCCGTTGCGCTGCTGGAAGCCCGCGGTTTTACCGCTGAAGACTTCGCCTTTTCCCACCCCGGTGGCGCACTTGGCCGACGCCTGCTGCTGAAAGTGGAAACCGTCATGCACGCCGGCGCAGAACTGCCCCAGGTGCAACGTGGCACGCTACTCAAGGACGCGTTGATGGAAATGACCCGCAAGGGCCTGGGCATGACCGCGATTCTGGAGGCCGACGGCAAACTGGCCGGGATCTTCACCGACGGCGACTTGCGCCGCACCCTTGACCGGACCATCGACATCCACCATACGACCATCGACGAGGTCATGACCGTTCATGGCAAGACCGCCCGGGCCGATATGCTGGCAGCCGAAGCCCTGAAAATCATGGAAGACCATCGAATCAACGCGCTGGTGGTAGTCGACAAGGAAGACCGTCCGATCGGCGCCTTCAACCTGTCCGATCTGCTGCGCGCAGGAGTAATGTGATGAGCACCGACCTGTTGCAACGCGGCAAGAACATCAAGCTGGCGATTTTCGACGTCGATGGCGTACTGACCGACGGACGCCTGTATTTCCTCGAAGACGGCAGCGAATTCAAGTCTTTCAACACCCTCGACGGCCAAGGCATCAAGATGTTGATGGCAGCCGGCGTGCAGACCGCTATCATCAGCGGCCGCAAGACCCCGGTAGTCGAGCGACGAGCGAAGAACCTCGGCATTCCACACCTGTACCAGGGGCGCGAAGACAAACTGGTGGTGCTCGACGAACTTCTTGCCCAACTCAACCTAAGCTATGAGGAAGTCGCCTATCTCGGCGATGACCTGCCGGACCTGCCGGTGATTCGCCGCGTCGGCCTGGGTATGGCGGTGGCCAACGCTGCCAGTTTCGTCCGTGAACACGCCCACGGCATCACCCAGGCCCGTGGTGGCGAGGGTGCCGCTCGCGAATTTTGCGAATTGATCCTGCGCGCCCAGGGCCGCCTCGATGCGGCCAACGCCGCGTACCTGTGAGCCAACTATGCTGAGCAAAAAGATTCGCAAATTCCTGGTGTTCGGTTGCATCGCAGCGATATTCGCGGCGGTCGGCTACTGGAACATCAGCCCGGAACGCTTCCTCGATCAGCCAGTGGCAAAGATCGATGAAACCGCGATCGACTATTACGCGGTCAACGCCCACAGCGTGCAGTACCTGCCGGACGGAAAGCTGCAATACGAAATGACGTCCGACAAGGTCGAACACCTGAAGGCGACCGAAGTGACGCTGTTGACCAATCCCGACCTGAACATGTTCCGCGGCACCGAGTTTCCCTGGCACGTCCAGAGCGATCACGGCGAAGTGAACCCCGACGGCACTCAGGTCGAACTGATTGACTCGGTGCGCATCACGCGCTTCGACGAGAAAAACCGCAAGACTCTGATTACCACCACCCGCATGACAGTGTTCCCGCAGCAGCAATATGCGCAGACCGAGCAACCCGTTAGAATCGACGGCGCTGGCGGTGTATCGACAGGCAACGGAATGAAAGCGTACTTGAAAGAAAGCAGGATACACCTGCTATCGAACGTAAGAGGACAGTATGAGGCTCGTTAAAACCCTCCCTATTTTGCTCGGTCTGGGCGCAGCACTGGGAAGCGTGAGCGCCTGGGCTTTGCCGACCGATCAAGCGCAGCCTATTCGCATCCAGGCCGACGATGCCCAACTGGACGACAAGAATGGCATTGCCACCTATAAAGGTGACGTGATCATTACCCAGGGCTCAATGATCGTTAAAGGCAATACCGTGACCATCACCCGCACTCCTGCGGGCGACATCGACGTGGTGACTTCGGTGGGCAACCTCGCCTACTTCGAGCAACTGCAAACCCAGGGCGACACAAAGCCTGTCCAGGGTTACGGGGTAACGATCCAGTACCACGCCGCGCAAAACCGCGTCGTGCTGATCGATCGCGCCAAAGTCATCGACAAGGACAACAACGTCACCCAAGGCGAAAAAATCGTCTACGACACGGTCAAAAAGCTCGCGAGCGCCGGTCGCGCCACCGGCAACAAGGTCACCGAGGCGCGTCCGCGCATCGACATGGTGATCCAGCCGAAGAAGAAAACCGACGAGCAAAAGGCCCAGTAATGGCAACTCTGAAAGCTCAGCACTTGGCGAAGAGCTACAAGAGCCGCCAGGTTGTGCGTGACGTCAGCCTGTCGATCGACAGCGGTCAGATCGTCGGTCTACTGGGTCCCAACGGCGCTGGCAAGACCACCTGTTTCTACATGATTGTCGGTCTGGTACAAGCCGACCAGGGCCGCGTACTGATTGATGACCTGGATGTCAGCCACCAGCCTATGCACGGTCGTGCGAACGCTGGTATCGGCTATCTTCCGCAAGAAGCATCGATCTTCCGCAAACTCTCGGTAGCCGACAACATCATGGCAATCCTCGAGACCCGCAAGGAGCTCGACAAGACCGGTCGTCGCAAGGAGCTGGAAAGCCTGCTGCAGGAATTCCACATCAGCCACATCCGCGACAACCTCGGCATGAGTCTGTCCGGCGGTGAACGCCGCCGCGTGGAAATCGCCAGGGCACTGGCCACCAACCCGAAATTCATCCTCCTCGACGAACCGTTCGCCGGCGTGGACCCGATTTCGGTGGGCGACATCAAGCAGATCATCTATCACCTCAAGGCCAAGGGCATTGGCGTGTTGATCACTGACCACAACGTCCGTGAAACCCTGGATATCTGCGAAACCGCCTACATCGTCAACGATGGCCAGCTGATTGCCGAAGGTGACTCTGCCACCATCCTGGCCAACGACCTGGTCAAGGAAGTGTATCTGGGCCATGAGTTCCGCCTGTAAGCACTGAGGTGCCTGGCTAGTCGACAGAGAGCCGCTTCGATAAAAACGCCTGTGTGCTTTTATTGTTACGGCGCTCCAGGCGTACACGCCGCTTCAAAGGTGTCAGCCATTAGCAAGAGCAACGTACCAATAACGCTTTATAGTTTTTTATTGTTACAGCGCTCTAGGCAAACACTTCAGTTTCAGGCATATAATTTGCTTATGTTTGGCGCCCCGGCGCCCTGTAGTGGATGGCGCATGTGCGCCGGCGAATAAGGTGTTAAGCCCCTGCCATGAAACCATCGCTAGTCTTGAGAATGGGCCAGCAGCTGACGATGACACCGCAGCTGCAACAGGCCATCCGCCTGCTCCAATTGTCGACCCTGGACCTGCAACAGGAAATCCAGGAGGCCCTGGAGTCCAATCCGATGCTCGAACGCCAGGAAGAAGGCGACGACTTCGATAATGCCGACCCCTTGGCCGACAAAGCGGAACAGCAACCCAACGCCGATGTTTCGGAACCCTCTTACCAGGAAACCGCCCCGACGGTGGACAACCTCGAGGAAGGTGACTGGAACGAGCGCATTCCCAACGAACTGCCCGTCGATACCGCGTGGGAAGACGTCTACCAGACCAGCGCCAGCAGCCTGCCGAGCAACGATGACGACGAGTGGGATTTCACCACCCGTACATCGGCCGGCGAAAGCCTGCAAAGCCATCTGTTGTGGCAACTGAACCTGGCACCGATGTCCGACACTGATCGCCTGATTGCCGTGACCCTGATCGACTGCATCAACAATCAGGGCTACCTGGACGAAACCCTCGAGGAGATTCTCGAAGCCTTCGATCCGGAGCTGGACATCGAACTGGACGAAATCGAAGCCGTCCTGCACCGCATCCAGCAATTCGAACCCGCTGGCATCGGCGCCCGTAACCTGGGCGAATGCCTGCTGCTGCAATTGCGTCAGTTGTCCGCCAAGACCCCTTGGCTGGTCGAGGCCAAACGCCTGGTCACCGATTATATCGACCTGCTCGGCAGCCGTGATTACAGCCAGCTGATGCGTCGCATGAAGCTCAAGGAAGATGAGCTGCGCCAAGTGATTGAACTGGTCCAGAGCCTCAACCCGCGCCCAGGCTCGCAGATCGAGTCCAGCGAAGCCGAATACGTCGTTCCCGACGTGATCGTACGCAAGGACAACGAGCGCTGGTTGGTGGAACTGAACCAGGAATCCGTGCCGCGACTGCGGGTCAATGCTCAATACGCCGGTTTCGTGCGCCGCGCCGACACCAGCGCCGACAACACCTTCATGCGCAATCAGTTGCAAGAGGCCCGCTGGTTTATCAAGAGCCTGCAAAGCCGCAACGAAACCCTGATGAAAGTAGCCACTCAGATCGTCGAGCATCAGCGCGGCTTTCTTGAATACGGCGACGAAGCCATGAAACCGCTGGTCCTGCATGACATCGCCGAAGCGGTGGGCATGCACGAGTCGACGATTTCACGGGTGACCACGCAGAAATTCATGCATACCCCACGGGGCATATATGAACTGAAATACTTTTTCTCCAGTCACGTCAGCACCTCTGAGGGCGGTGAATGCTCGTCTACGGCGATCCGCGCGATCATCAAAAAACTGGTTGCCGCGGAAAATCAGAAAAAGCCGTTGAGTGACAGCAAGATCGCTGGTTTACTGGAGGCACAAGGCATTCAGGTGGCTCGCCGCACCGTCGCCAAGTACCGCGAATCCCTCGGGATCGCGCCTTCGAGCGAACGCAAGCGGTTGATGTAGAGCCACGCCACAGCGTTCCAGTGGCAGGCATTTCTGCCTGCCGCTTTATGCACTGGCAACGAAGGAGAAGCTGTATGCAAGTCAACATCAGTGGACACCAACTGGAAGTGACCGAACCTCTTCGCACCTACATCGGCGAAAAACTCGAACGATTAGAGAGGCATTTCGACAAGATCACCAACGTGCAAGTCACGATGACGGTCGAAAAGCTCAAGCAGAAAATCGAAGCCACGCTGCATATTCCCGGCAATGAAGTGGTCGCAAACGCGGAGCATACTGATATGTACGCGGCGATCGACGCACTGACCGACAAGCTGGATAAACAACTCAAAAAGCATAAGGAAAAGACCCAAAGCCTCCTCCAGGGCGCGACCGGTCGTTAACACTCCCAACCCATGATCCGACTTGAAAGCATCCTGACCCCCGGCCGTTCCCTCGTGAACGTGCCGGGCGGCAGTAAAAAGAAAGCCCTCGAGCAAATTGCCAACCTTATCCACCGCGAAGTGCCGGATCTGGCGATGCAGGATGTCTTCGAGAGTCTGGTCGCCCGTGAAAAACTCGGTTCCACCGGTTTTGGTAACGGCATCGCTATCCCCCACTGCCGCCTCAAGGGCTGCGACGCGCCCATCAGTGCCTTGATGCACCTGGACGCCCCCATCGATTTCGACGCCATCGACGGTGCCCCGGTTGACCTGCTGTTCGTTCTGCTAGTCCCGCAGGCTGCCACCGATGCGCACCTGGAGCTACTGCGCCAGATCGCCAGCATGCTCGATCGCAAGGAAGTGCGCGAAAAACTGCGCAGCGCCCCGAGCAATGAAGCCTTGTATCAGGTCGTCCTGGACGAGCAAAACGGTCAGTAATCATGCGCTTGATCATCGTCAGTGGCCGCTCCGGCTCAGGTAAAAGTACCGCGCTCGATGTTCTCGAGGACAACGGCTACTACTGCATCGACAACCTTCCCGCCGGCCTGTTGCCGGAACTGGCCGAGCGCGCGTTGATTCACACCGAGCTGGCACAACCGCTGGTTGCCGTGTCCATCGATGCGCGCAACTTGCCAAGTCACTTGTCGCGGTTTCCCGAGCTGCTGGAAGAAGTACGCAGCCGGCATATCCAGTGTGATGTGCTTTATCTGGACGCCGACGAAGAAACCTTGCTCAAACGCTTCTCGGAAACCCGCCGGCGTCACCCGCTGAGCACTGCCAATCGCTCGCTGGCCGAAGCCATCAACGATGAAACCAGCCTGCTCGGGCCGATTGCCGACCTCGCCGATCTCAAAGTAAACACTACCAACCTGAACCTGTATCAGCTGCGCGATACCATCAAGCTGCGCCTGCTGAACCAGCCGGAGCCCGGTACTGCGTTTCTGGTGGAGTCTTTTGGTTTCAAGCGTGGCATGCCGGTGGACGCCGATCTGGTGTTCGACGTGCGTTGCCTGCCCAATCCCTATTGGAAGCCGGAGTTGCGCGATCATTCCGGGCTCGATCAACCGGTCGCTGAGTACCTGGCGGCACAGCCGGATGTCGAAGAGATGTTCCAGGACATTTCCACGTACTTGTTCAAGTGGCTGCCACGCTTTGCCGCTAGCAACCGCGCTTATGTCACCATTGCCATTGGCTGCACCGGCGGGCATCACCGCTCCGTCTACCTGACCGAACGTCTGGGCCAGGCCTTGCAAAAAACCCTGAAGAACGTCCAGGTTCGCCACCGCGACCTCAGCTAAAGGATTCACACCGCGATGCCTGCTCTGGAAATTGAAATCATCAACAAGCTGGGCCTGCATGCCCGTGCTTCTGCAAAATTCGTTGGCGTCGCCGGCGAGTTCAAGGATTGCACGATCCGGGTCGGACGTACTCCCGAGTCCATGGTAGACGGAAAAAGCATCATGGCCATGATGATGCTCGCTGCCGGCAAGGGAACAATAATTCACCTGAGTACCGAAGGTGAGCAGGCTGACGAAGCCTTGCAGGCTTTGGTGGATTTGATCAAGGACTACTTCGGCGAAGGTGGTTAAGCACTCGCCTAGGCGAGCGCCGTATCCATCACCATCATCAAGCAGAACCCGATCAGCAGCCCAAGACTTGCAAGCTTGTCGTGACCATTGCGGCGCGACTCGGGGATGACTTCATGGGTGACTACCAGCAACATTGCCCCGGCCGCCAGTGCCAACCCCAAGGGCAACAACAATTCGGCCAGGCTCACCAGCCAGGCGCACAACAACGCGAAGACCGGCTCGACCGGACCTGACGCAGCACCCATCAGGAACGCCTTGACCCGCGTCATCCCTGCCCCGGCCAATACCAGCGCGATCACCAGACCTTCCGGTACATCCTGCAAGGCAATGCCCATGGCCAGGAGTGTTACTCATCGGGTAATCCTTGCACCAGTTCTATGAGAGGAATCGAGGGCTGCAACTCGCAGGTCGCCAGTTGCCAGGTGTAGCTCTGCCAGCGCTTGAGCCGGCATTTGCAGAGGCGTTCCAGATCGCGCAACGGGCGCCAGGCCTGGTCCAGACAAAAGGTGCGCCAGTGCCAGGGCAGCGCAACGTCGGCGGCGGTGTCGAGCAACAAACGGAAAGAAGTTTCGGCGATGGTCCAGGGAGACGTTGCCGTGCAGCAGGCGAGATACCGACCTTCGGCCAGGTAATGTTCGATCAGGCGAGGCTCGTCAGGGTCCATTGCGCAACGGATCTGGCGGCTCATCCAGCGCCAGCTTTCGAGGTAAGGCTGCTCGTGCAAGGCAGAACTCATGATCCAGGCTCATTCGGTAATGTGATTTATTATTAGATGATAATGAGAACCAAGACAACCCCGAGAAAACCAACGCATAAAAAAGGCGCGCCGCCCAACGATGGGTGGCGCGCCTTTTTGTGTAACGGTAAAGCGTTAGCTACCCGCTACCGTCATCCGCTCGATCAGCACCGAACCTGTGCGAATGTTGCTGCGCAATTCCAGGTCATTACCGACCGCAATGATCTGCTTGAACATGTCGCGCATGTTGCCGGCGATGGTCACTTCCTGCACCGCGAACTGGATTTCACCGTTCTCGACCCAGAAACCCGCCGCACCACGGGAGTAATCGCCAGTGACCATGTTCAGGCCCTGGCCCATCAACTCCGTCACTAGCAGGCCGCGGCCCATGCGGCGCAGCAAGGCTGCCTGGTCTTCGTCGCCATGGGTGACGAACAGGTTGTGCACACCGCCGGCATTGGCAGTGCTCGGCATCCCGAGCTTACGGCCGGAGTATGTGCCGAGAATGTACGACACCAACTCGCCTTTTTCGACGAACGGTTTGGCGTAGGTCGCCAAACCATCGCCATCGAATGCCGAACTGCCCAAGGCGCGCATCAAGTGCGGACGCTCATCGATGGTCAGCCATTCCGGGAACAACTTCTGCCCCAGCGTGCCTTCAAGGAACGACGATTTGCGATACAGACTGCCGCCGGAAATCGCCGAGAGGAAACTGCCGAACAAACCACCGGCCAGCTCAGCCGAAAACAGTACGGGCACTTCGCAGGTCGGCACCGGACGCGCACCCAGCCGGCTCGCAGCCCGTTGTGCGGCACGCTGGCCAATGCTCACCGGGTCGGCCAGCAAATTGCCCTGACGGTTCACGTCGTACCAGTAATCGCGCTGCATCTGGCCGTCGGCCACGGCGATCATCACGCAGCTCAGGCTGTGCCGGGTCGACGCGTAACCGCCGATAAAACCGTGGCTGTTGCCGTAAACGCGGCAGCCCTGGTGGGTGCTGAGGGTGGTGCCGTCGGCGTTCTTGATCCGGCTGTCGGTGGCAAACGCCGCCGCTTCACAGCTCAAGGCCATCTCGATGGCTTGCTCCGGGGTGATGTCCCATTGGTGGAACAGGTCGAAATCCTGCAGATCCTTGGCCATCAGTGCTGCATCGGCCAGGCCTGCGGCTTCGTCTTCCGAGGTGTGCCTGGCGATGGCCAGTGCAGCAGCGACGGTTTCACGAATCGCCTCAGGCCCACTGGCCGAGGTGCTCGCCGAGCCCTTGCGCTGGCCAGCGTACAAGGTGATGCCAAAACCCTGATCGCGGTGGAATTCGACGGTTTCGACTTCACGCTGACGCACCGTGGTGGACAGGCCCTGCTCCAGGGACACCGCCACTTCACAGGCACTGGCACCTTGGCGCTTGGCTTCAGCGATGATCTGCTCGACTTGTTCTTGCAGTGCCGGCAACGCTTGTGGGCCGACGCTTTCAACTGCACTCATGCTGTTCTCCACTCAAATTCTGCTTTCGGCTGGGGCCTTCGAGCGACCGGGCCGGACAAGCGGCCCCCGACTGGTTATCATGGCGGCGTTTCTTTGCGGACGGCCACCATGGTTGATTCTTACGACGACTCCCTCGATACGGGAGAAAAAAGCAAATCCCAGGTTAAACGCGAGCTTCATGCTCTGGTTGACCTTGGCGAGCGCCTTACAACACTCAAGCCTGACTTGCTGGCAAAACTGCCGTTGACCGACGCTTTGCGCCGGGCTCTGGGCGATGCCTCCAAGCACACCGCGAATATCGCGCGTAAACGGCACCTTATGTTCATCGGCAAACTGATGCGCGATCAGGACACTGACGCCATTCTGACTTTGCTCGATCAACTCGATGCCTCCACTCGGCAGTACAACGAACGTTTCCATGGCCTGGAACGCTGGCGCGATCGCTTGATCGCTGGCGACGACGGCGTTCTGGAGAAGTTCGTCATCGACTACCCGGAGGCTGATCGTCAGCAATTGCGCTCCCTGATCCGTCAGGCCCAGCACGAACTGGCGACTAACAAGCCACCGGCATCGAGCCGTAAAATCTTCAAGTACATCCGTGAGCTGGACGAGACTCAACGCGGTCTGCGTTAAATCTCGAATCGGGTGAGCTGCATTGCAGTTCACCCGAAGCTCCATTCCTCAAGATCCTGTGCCACCCACAGTGATCGCATCGATTTTCAGCGTTGGCTGGCCGACACCCACCGGCACCGACTGCCCATCCTTGCCACACGTCCCCACGCCGCTGTCCAGCGCCAGATCGTTACCGACCATCGACACCTTGCTCATGGCTTCCGGGCCGTTGCCGATCAACGTCGCGCCTTTGACCGGGGCAGTAATCTTGCCGTCTTCGATCAAGTACGCCTCGCTGGTGGAGAACACGAACTTGCCGCTGGTGATGTCCACCTGACCGCCACCAAGGTTGGCGCAGTAGATGCCGCGCTTCACCGAGGCGATGATTTCTGCCGGATCGCTTTCGCCCGCCAGCATGTAGGTGTTGGTCATGCGCGGCATCGGCAGGTGCGCGTAGGATTCGCGGCGACCGTTACCGGTACGGGCCACGCCCATCAGGCGGGCGTTGAGCTTGTCCTGCATGTAGCCTTTGAGTACGCCGTTTTCGATCAGCGTGGTGCACTCGGTCGGCGTGCCTTCGTCGTCGACGCTCAGGGAGCCGCGACGACCGGCCAGCGTGCCGTCATCGACGATGGTGCACAGCTTGGACGCAACCATCTCGCCCATGCGCCCGCTGTAGGCCGAACTGCCCTTGCGGTTGAAATCACCTTCCAGACCATGGCCGACCGCTTCGTGCAACAGCACGCCGGACCAGCCCGAACCCAGCACCACCGGCAACGTACCGGCCGGCGCAGGGATGGCCTCCAGATTCACCAATGCCTGACGCAACGCTTCACGGGCGTAGCTCATGGCGCGGTCATCGCTGAGGAAATAGCGGTAATCGGTACGACCGCCACCGCCATGACCACCGCGCTCACGGCGACCGTTCTGCTCGACGATCACGCTGACGTTAAAGCGCACCAACGGCCGTACATCGGCAGCCAGGCCACCATCGGTGGAAGCCACGAGGATTCGCTCCCAGACGCCGGCCATGCTTACGGTGACTTGCTGGATACGCGGATCGAGGGCGCGAGTCGCGACGTCGATGCGTTTGAGCAATTCGACCTTCTCGGCACGGGTCATCACTTCCAGTGGGTTGTCCGGCCCATACAACTGGGCGACATCCTGAGTGGTGAACGCTTGCACCGTGCCGTTCTGCCCGGCGCGGGAGATCGAACGCGCAGCACGGGCCGCAGCGCCAAGGGCTTCGAGGGTAATGGCATTGCTGTAGGCAAAACCGGTTTTCTCACCCGATTGCGCTCGCACACCGACACCTTGGTCGAGGTTGAAGCTGCCTTCCTTGACGATCCCGTCTTCCAGCGCCCAGGACTCGGAGATCTGCCCCTGAAAATACAGGTCGGCGGCATCGATGCCCGGGCCGGCCAAATCGCCGAGCACACCTTGCAGGCTCTCGATCGTTACGCCGCCAGGCGCCAGGAGGTGTTCACTGACTGAGGACAACAACTCGCTCATATGCTTTACGCCTTAAATTCGTCGTTCCGGGCAGGTCGCTGTGCGCCCTGCGAGAAAAAGCGCCGGTGACTGGACACCGGCATCCGCGCCCTGATGGACGCCTGTTCGCTGCTATCGCGTTCGGCCAGCAGCACGGCCTCGCCTTGGTCCTGTTGCGCCAACACACGCCCCCACGGGTCGATGATTGCGGCATGACCCCAGGTTTCTCGCGGCCCCGGATGGGTTCCACCCTGAGCGGCCGCGAGCACATAACATTGAGTTTCGATGGCCCGCGCGCGAATCAATACATCCCAATGCGCCGCGCCGGTCACCGCGGTAAAGGCCGACGGCGCGGTAATCAACTCCGCACCGGCAGCGCGTAATTCGCTGTACAGCTCCGGGAAGCGCAGGTCGTAACACACGGTCAGCCCGACTCGACCGACGGGCGTGTCCGCCACCACCACCCCGCTGCCATAAGCATAGTCATCGGATTCGCGATAACGTCCGCGATTGTCCGCCACATCGACGTCGAAGAGGTGCAGCTTGTCATACCGTGCAACGGTTTCGCCGTGGTCATCCACCAGCAGCGAGCAGGCATGCACTTTGGCCGTCGGCTGATCCACCGGCGGCAACGGTAACGTGCCGGCCACTATCCATAACTTGAGGTCGCGGGCGGTCTGTTTCAACCATGGCAGGATCGGGCCTTCGCCCAACGCCTCGGCGCGGCCGATGTCGCCAATGTCGCGACGGCCCATGGCGGCGAAGTTTTCCGGCAGGACGGCAAGCTGCGCACCACCGGCCGCCGCTTGCTCGAGCAGCCGACGGGCCTGGGCCAGATTGGCCAGCACATCGCTCTGGCTGACCATTTGAATCACCGCTACAGACATGGCGCGCTCCTTCATCGCTTTTTATAAGGGCAGGCCGCCATGCTACTCCATAGGCTTGGGGAGTGTGTTTTCAATAAGAGAGTCAAAAAGGCTTGTCGAAGGTGATTTTTGGCTCTTTCCATGGGCCCTTGACGGTGTATTTGACGCTCGCGAAACGCGCCACGCGGTCACCGATCAGCTTGTCGATCAGGAACAGCGCGCCGCCGATAGCCGGAGCGCCGACAATCAGTGCAGCAATCGGCAGGTTGTTGGTCACAGGCAAGGTCACCAACAACTTGGCATCGACCTTATCGCCCACCAGGTCCAGGGTGCCGTTGAGTTCAATATTGCTCGACGGTCCGGTCATCAGGATCGGCTCACGCGTCACGTATACGCCGTTGGTCGCTACGAGCAAGCCTTTGACCCGGTCGTAACTCAAGCCTTTGCCGAACAGGTCGGAGAAGTCCAGGCGCAGCCGGCGGCCGATGGAGTTGAAGTTCAGCAAGCCAAACACTCGCAACGCCTGGGCGCTGCCCTCTACTTCAACAAACTGGCCTTTATTCAGCGAAGCATCGAGGGTTCCGGAGAAGCGCTTGGTGGCCAGCCAGGCCGGCGAACCGGGCCAGCGACCATCGACATCCATATGAAAATCTTCACTGGTGACACTCGGCGCAAAGCCCCAGCCCTTCAGCACATCGGCGAGATTCTTGCCGCTGATCCGGCCTTTGTACCAACTGCTGCTGGAACCGGGCATGCCTTCCCAACCACCGCTGCCCTGCAGGAGAATGCCCTTGAGGCCCAGATCCAGTGTGGTAAGCGCAATGCCCTTGGCGGTCGGACGGACTTTCAGATACCAGGCGCCTACGAGGTCCTGCCCCTGGAACAGCTGATTGATGGTGATATCCAGCGCCGGGATCTTGGTCGGATCGACCGAGGCCAGCGGATCCGGTGAGTTTTCGTCGGCCAGGACCGTCGGGTCTGGCGCCGGCAAACGCACGTATTGCAGATTGATCGCAATCGGTGCGGCTTTCGCATCGGGAATGCTGGCGCCGCCCTTGACCTGCTGACTGTCGAGTTGCAAGGCCCACGCGGCGGGTTTGCGGTTCAACTGTACGGAAGCCTGATCAAGTGTAGTGCCAACACCGCTGAGCTTGCCAACCTTGAAATCCGCACTGCTGAGCAACTGTTTGGCGCTGCCGCCCGGATCCTGGCCGGCATACTTGTCCACCAGATCCTTCCACGGGCCGACATCCAGTTCCGACAGTACGCCTCGAACTCGCAAGCCCTTGGCGGCGGGCAACACGGCATTGCCGCCCCCCAGGAACAACTCGCCACGACCGTCGGCAAAATTGCCGGCCGGTGCCGCAAACGTGAAGTTCGCCAGATCACCGTAGTTGACCCAGTAGCGCCGCTCCGGGCCCTGCAGGGTCATGCGGAACGTGGTGTCGCGGCCCACATCGGCAGCCATGCCGAACGGCGGCGGCAAATCGATTGCTACGCCCTTGAGGTTGGAGCTGACCATCAACTGACTGTCGGCACCATCAAGGTTCAGTTGCAGCTGATAAGGGATCACACCGGCCACTGGCAACGGCTGAGTAACACTCAGCCAGTCAGTAAGCTTTTTGACCTCGACCTGACCCGAAGCGGTGACGCGAGTCTTGAGGTTGCCGGGGCCACCATCGGCGAAAATCTGTGCGGTGACAGGTTTATCAAAGGCGCGCGCGGTGATGTTTTGCCCGCTCAAACCCTTGGTGCTGTCGAAACGGAAATCGCCCTTGAGCTGAGTCAACTCCAGGGTTGGCTCGGCCAGTTTCAGACGGGCCTTGGCGGTCTTGAAGTCGACGAGGATCTTCGGCTGCTCGCCTTTGGCCAGCGGAATATCCAGTTTCAGTTTGCCCTGCAGATCGCCCTCACCTTCCCAACCGGCAAAGGTGGCTGCGGTACCGATCGGCGCTTCCTGGAGAATCTTCAGACCATCGCCCAACCCGCCGGCGAATCCACCGTCGAGGAACAGGTGGACGTTTTGCCCCGCAGGCGCATGGGGAATATTGACGTAAATGTCGCTGACCTGGGTATTGAGCAACTGCCCCTCGCTGGCCAGGATCCGCACGCCGCTGTCTTCAACAAACACATCACCCGTGACCTTGCTGACATGTGGCCAGCCCGGCTGGAAGGCCAGTTCGGCATCGTGAACCTTGAAGAACAGGCTGATGCTGCGGGCAGTATCAGCGGCGCCGTGGTTCAACGACCCCTGGTACTGGAAGAACCCTTCGTCCACCGCACCTTTGAGAATGGCCGTACGCAGCCATTCGTCCAGCGCCGGGCTGAGCATTTGCGGCAGGTACTTGGCGGTGTATCGACCGTCGCCGTCCACCAGACCGACCCGCAGGTCCATGTAGTCTTCCTGGGTGTGGTCGAAATGCAGGCGGATCAGAAAGTCGCCAGCAATCTTGCCCTCCTCGCCCAGCACCTTCAGGTACGGCGCGATCAAGGTGAAGGCTTCTTTATCGAGTTTCCAGGTCAGTCGGGCATTGGCCTGAATGTACTGCCATGGCTTGGCGAAGATCGGGTCCAGGTGCAGGGAAAAATCCTTGCTGTCCATGCGCAGCTCGCCACCGCCCAGATCACCGCTGATGCTGCCACTGACATTTCGCGCCGCCGGAGCGCCGTGATAGGCATCGAAGCCAACCCGATCCAGGTTGGCGGCAAAGCTGAACTTGCTGTCGTCGGTGGCATTGGGCCGGAAATCGATCAGCACGTTGCGCAGGCCACCTGTCACTTTGAGTCGCTCGACGGCCGTGGCAACGCCTTCGGGCAGCGGCCCCAAGGCATTCAGTACCGGGGTGATCGGGGTGAGGTCGAGGCGGTCGGCTTGCAGATGCCAAAGTTCTTCAATCTTGTCGGTAGCCGCGCTTTGTTTGAGTTGCAGATGCGTTTCCCAGCGGGTATCGCCGAGGTTCATGGCCAGGGAATCCAGGGTCACCAGGACGCCTTCTGAACTGCGCTGGAAATAGCCGTTCAGCGCCAGATTATTGATCTGGATCGGCTTGCGCTCGGCGTAGGCACCTTTGAGTTGGGGCGCGTTCAAGCGTATCGCGCCACTTTGCAGGGCGCCTTTGCCCCAGTTCACCCAGAGCTCGCCACCGGCCTTGATCTCGGAGAAATTCCATTGCTGGGTCAGGCGCTCAGGCAACCATTTCGACCAGTCGCTTTGCGGCAGGCTCAGATAGGCATCCGCTTCGCCGTCCTTCCACTCGCTGGCGCGTAGACGGGTGCGCACACTCATGGCCACCGGTTGGCCGTCGGGCAGGGTCAGGCGAACGTCGAGTCGCTGACGCGACGCGCCGGTTTGCAGATTCAGGCCGACGTAAGTCAGGGTCAGAGGCTGCTCTTGCAGTGGCTGCAAAGTGACTTGGCTATCGAGCACCGACAGCTGCTGAACCATCTGCATGCGATTGAGCAATTGCTCAGGATCCAGCGGCTGATCCTGCTGCACCGGCAAACCTTCCAGCGCCCAATGGCCGTCCTCGCCTTCTTTGAGGCTGATCTTCAGGCCGCTGAGTTCCAGGTGAGCGATGCGCACTTCGCGAGCCAGCAGACTGGCCCACAAATCCGGCACCGCGCGAACCTGATCCAGACGCAGGGCATTGGCGCCCTCGCCGACCATGACGTCGTGAGCCAGCATAATCGGCGCAAAGCCGCTCCAGTTGCCTTCCAGTTCGCCGATATTAAGCGGCATGCCCAAGGCTGCACTGGCTTTGGCTTCGACTTCGGCACGGTACTCGGCCACCAGCGGCGTCAGCTCTCGGCCGAGGCTGACGTATAACGCCATCAACACCAATACCAACGCACATAGCCCCAGACCCCAGCGGGTCAGTGCGGCCAAAATGCGTGTCAGACGTTCCATGTCAGTTGGCTCCCATGGCAAAAATACTGCAAAAAGCTGAGGCCAGCCGTTCTAGTAAGGTTGAAGCACAGCGATTCAGAGCAGCACCACGTCGTATTGTTCCTGGGAATACATGGTTTCCACCTGGAACCGAATGGTGCGCCCGATAAAACCTTCGAGCTCGGCGACATTGCCCGATTCTTCATCGAGCAAACGGTCGACCACTTTCTGATTTGCCAATACACGATAGCCTTCCGCCTGATAGGCGCGAGCCTCTCGGAGGATTTCGCGGAAAATCTCGTAGCAAACGGTTTCTGGCGTCTTGAGCTTGCCGCGACCCTGACAGCTGCTGCACGGTTCGCACAGCACTTGTTCGAGACTTTCGCGGGTGCGCTTGCGAGTCATCTGCACCAGGCCCAACTCGGTGATGCCGATGATGTTGGTCTTGGCGTGATCGCGCTCCAGTTGCTTCTCGAGTGTGCGCAGCACCTGACGCTGATGCTCTTCATCTTCCATGTCGATGAAATCGATGATGATGATCCCGCCCAGGTTGCGCAGGCGCAGCTGACGAGCGATGGCGGTTGCCGCTTCGAGGTTGGTCTTGAAAATGGTTTCTTCGAGGTTGCGATGACCAACGAATGCCCCGGTGTTGACATCGATGGTGCTCATGGCTTCCGCCGGATCGACCACCAGATAACCGCCGGACTTCAGCGGGACTTTGCGTTCCAGCGCTTTCTGGATCTCGTCTTCGACGCCGTACAGGTCGAAGATCGGCCGTTCGCCAGGGTAATGCTCAAGACGATCGGCGATTTCCGGCATCAGCTCGGCGACGAACTGGGTGGTTTTCTGGAAGGTTTCCCGGGAGTCGATCCGGATCTTCTCGATCTTCGGGCTCACCAGGTCACGCAAGGTGCGCAGCGCCAGGCCGAGATCTTCGTAGATCACACTGGGTGCGCTGATGGTTTTGATCTGCTCGTTGATCTGATCCCAAAGACGGCGCAGGTAGCGGATGTCCATGAGGATTTCATCGGCGCCGGCACCTTCGGCGGCGGTACGCAGGATGAAGCCTCCGGCCTCTTTGATGCCTTCTTGGGCCACGCAATCGGTGACCACTTGCTTGAGTCGATCGCGCTCGGCTTCGTCTTCGATCTTCAACGAAATGCCGACGTGCGCAGTGCGCGGCATGTACACCAGATAACGCGACGGAATCGACAGCTGAGTCGTCAGGCGTGCACCTTTGGAACCGATCGGGTCCTTGGTGACTTGCACCACCAGGCTCTGGCCTTCGTGAACCAGAGCGCTGATGCTCTCCACCGCAGGGCCTTCACGCAGGGAAATTTCCGAGGCATGAATGAACGCAGCGCGGTCCAGACCAATGTCGACGAAGGCCGCCTGCATGCCCGGCAATACCCGTACGACCTTACCTTTATAGATGTTGCCGACGATCCCGCGTTTTTGCGTGCGCTCGACGTGGACCTCTTGCAGGACACCGTTTTCAACCACCGCCACGCGCGATTCCATCGGCGTGATGTTGATCAGGATCTCTTCACTCATGGCAGGGTCTCGTTCAGGCATGTTCACGATAATGGCCGCATCTTGTCAGTACGACGCTCAACGCGCGTTAAGGGTTTGCCAACAGGGTATGCCGAAATGGCCGAGCAGCTCAGCGGTTTCGCACAGCGGCAACCCGACCACCGCCGAGTAACTGCCATTGAGGCCGGCGACAAACACGGCGCCGAGCCCTTGAATGCCATAGCCGCCGGCCTTGTCCTGCGGCTCGCCGCTGGCCCAGTAGGCCACCGCTTCATCACGACTGATGTTGCGAAAACGCACCAGGCTGCGCACGACCCGAGACTCGCAACGCTCACCATCGAGCACCGCAATCGCCGTCAGGACTTCATGTTCGCACCCGGACAACATCATAAGCATGGCGCACGCTTGCGCTTCATCAACCGGTTTGCCGAGAATTTTCCCGTGCAGCACCACGGCGGTATCGGCGCCCAGCACGCAAAAATCTGCGTCGGACACGACAGTCCCGCGCCCGGCTTCAGCTTTGCCGCGCGCCAGGCGCTCGACATAGGCCGACGGGGATTCATCTTTTAAAGGGGTTTCATCGATGTCCGCGCTGATGGCGCAGAACGGCACGCCGATCTGCGTGAGCAGTTCACGCCGACGCGGCGAGCCTGAGGCGAGGTACAGCTGTTTCATCAAGACATCTCCCTGCCTGGTGCCCTGTCTCACAAATACTGTTCCTTTTTGTCGAGACAGGGCACCGGTGCGAGCACATGCCTGACCGAATTAATTGATTTTGTAGCGTCGACGCAAACCACGCAAACCGTAGCTGATCCACGGCCACAGCAATGCACTGACCAGTGCCGGCAAGACCAGCGCCAGCGTCGGCTGACGATTGCCGGTCAGAGCGCTGAGCCATAATTGAACAAGCTGCGCGAGGCCGAAGATCACCAGGATCACCAGGCTCTGTTGCCACATCGGGAACATGCGCAGGCGTTGTTGCAGCGCCAGCACCAGATACGTGATCAGCGTCAGGATTAACGCGTTCTGGCCCAGCAGCGTGCCATAGAGCACGTCTTCGGCCAGGCCCAGGCACCACGCGGTGACCATCCCGACTTTCTGCGGCATGGCCAACGCCCAGAACGCCAACAACAGGGCTAGCCACAGCGGACGCAGGATTTCCATGAATTGCGGCAGCGGCGAAACGCTGAGCAGCATGCCTATGGCGAACGTCAGCCAGACCATCCAGCCGTTTCGGGAGGCAGTAGCACCAACCATTATTCTCGTCCCCCAGTGGTAGCCGGCGCAGAAACAGGCGGTTTGGCAGCAGGCTTCACGGCAGCAGGTTGCGTGGCCGGCGGTTTAGCGGCAGCAGGTTGCGTCGCGGGCGGCTTACTGGCGGCAGGCTTCGCTGCAGCAGGATGAGTTGCCGCAGGTTTGGCCGGGGTTGCGGCGGCCGGGGCAGTCGGCGGTGCAACCGGAGTCGCAGCCGGAGTCGCAGGTGCAGCAACAGCAGCCGGGACGATGGCAGGTTTTGGCACGGTCGCTGGAATGATTGGCCCACCACCGTGCTGGTCCAGAGCCTCTTGAGCCTGGGCGGCTTCGTTGGCGCGCTCTTCGGCTGTGCGGCCGTCGGTGAACACCAGCAGCAGGTAACGGCTGCGGTTCAATGCGGCGGTCGGCACGGCACGCACAATGGCGAACGGCTGACCGGAATCGTGAATCACTTCCTTGACCGTCGCCACCGGGTAACCCGCCGGGAACCGTTGGCCCAAACCGGAGCTGACCAGCAGATCGCCTTCCTTAATGTCGGCGGTATCGGCCACGTGACGCAGCTCCAGGCGTTCCGGGTTGCCGGTGCCGCTGGCAATAGCACGCAGACCGTTGCGGTTCACCTGCACCGGAATACTGTGAGTGGTGTCGGTCAGCAGCAGCACACGAGAGGTGTACGGCATCAACTCGACCACCTGGCCCATCAGGCCGCGAGCATCGAGCACCGGCTGACCAAGGACCACACCGTCACGCTCACCTTTATTGATGATGATGCGATGGGTAAAGGGATTGGGGTCCATGCCGATCAACTCGGCCACTTCGACCTTCTCGTTGACCAGTGCGGAGGAGTTGAGCAACTCGCGCAGCCGAACGTTCTGCTCGGTGAGGGCGGCAAGCTTTTGCATGCGGCCCTGTAACAGCAGGTTTTCGGTTTTGAGTTTTTCGTTTTCGGCGACGAGCTCGGTTCGGCTGCCAAATTGGCTGGCCACACCCTGCCATAGCCTCTGCGGCAGGTCGGTGATCCAGTAGGACTGCATCAGCACCAGCGACATTTGGCTACGCACCGGCTTGAGCAGTGTGAAGCGGGCATCGACCACCATCAGCGCGACCGATAGCACGACCAGCACCAACAAGCGCACGCCCAGTGAAGGCCCTTTGGTGAAAAGCGGTTTAATAAGCCGCTCCTCCCAGGCAAATGTTCTCTTTATTCATACGGCATCAAACCGGCCTGGATGCAGACTGACAGAAGATAAACGCCAACAGGCAGCACTGCAAAGTGCTGCCTGCGCGCCAACAGCATAGATGCGACCGGCGAAATCACTCGCTCGACAGCAGGTCCATGGTGTGTTTATCCATCATTTCCAATGCACGGCCACCGCCGCGAGCAACGCAGGTCAGCGGGTCTTCGGCAACGATCACCGGCAGACCGGTTTCCTGCGCCAGCAACTTGTCGAGGTCACGCAGCAAGGCGCCACCACCGGTCAGTACCAGACCACGCTCGGCGATATCGGAAGCCAGTTCCGGAGGCGATTGCTCTAGCGCACTTTTCACAGCCTGAACGATGGTGGCCAGGGACTCTTGCAGAGCTTCCAGCACTTCATTGGAGTTCAGGGTGAATGCGCGTGGAACGCCTTCGGCCAGGTTACGGCCACGAACGTCGACTTCGCGAACTTCGCCGCCCGGGTAGGCCGTACCGATTTCCTGCTTGATGCGCTCGGCAGTGGATTCGCCGATCAGGCTGCCGTAGTTGCGACGCACGTAAGTGATGATCGCTTCGTCGAAGCGGTCGCCGCCAACCCGTACCGATTCGGCGTAAACCACACCGTTCAGGGAGATCAGTGCGATTTCAGTGGTACCACCACCAATATCGACAACCATCGAGCCGCGAGCTTCTTCAACCGGCAGGCCGGCACCGATCGCAGCCGCCATTGGCTCTTCGATCAGGAACACTTCACGGGCACCGGCACCAAGGGCCGACTCACGGATGGCACGACGTTCAACCTGGGTGGATTTGCAAGGAACGCAGATCAACACACGAGGGCTAGGCTGCAGGAAGCTGTTTTCGTGAACCTTGTTGATAAAGTACTGCAGCATCTTTTCGCAAACGCTGAAGTCGGCAATCACGCCGTCCTTCATCGGACGAATGGCAGCAATGTTGCCCGGCGTACGGCCGAGCATGCGCTTGGCCTCGGTGCCGACAGCAACGACACTTTTCTGGTTACCGTGTGTCCGAATAGCCACAACCGAGGGCTCATTCAGGACGATACCGCGCTCGCGCACGTAAATAAGGGTGTTGGCAGTGCCCAGGTCAATGGAAAGATCGCTGGAAAACATGCCACGCAGTTTCTTGAACATGGGAAAGGGACCCTAGGCAACGCGTGGGTAAAAAAGTGCGGCAAACTCTAACAACGACAGGGATTTTGGGCAAGGCGCCAATATGTTAAATTGGCCGCTTTTCTGTGCACCAACCCCCACAATCGCGGCCTTATGACCGTAGAAATGCGGTAGTGTTCCGACAATCTAACACACGGACGCCGTCCGTTCTGTTTTCCACTGGAGATTCCCATGGCGCTTGAACGCTCCGACGTGGAAAAAATCGCTCATCTGGCCTGTCTGGGCCTTAATGATGCCGATCTTCCACATATTACTTCGGCCCTGAACAGCATTCTTGGGCTGGTCGACGAAATGCAGGCGGTCAATACCGACGGTATCGAGCCGCTCGCCCACCCACTGGAAGCCAGCCAGCGCCTGCGTGCAGACGTCGTGACCGAGACCAATCATCGCGAGGCCTATCAGTCCATCGCACCAGCGGTCGAAAACGGCCTGTACCTGGTTCCGAAAGTCATCGACTAAAGGGAAAGAGCCTGCAATGCATCAATTGACTCTGGCCGAGATCGCCCGCGGACTCGCCGATAAAAAGTTTTCTTCCGAAGAGCTGACCAAAACCCTGCTGGCGCGTATCGCCCAGCTCGATCCGCAGCTCAACAGTTTCATCAGCCTCACCGAAGACCTGGCGCTCCAGCAGGCGAAAGCCGCTGACGCACGCCGCGCGAAGGGTGAGAGCGGCGCCCTGCTCGGCGCGCCGATCGCGCACAAAGACCTGTTCTGCACTCAGGGCATCCGCACCAGCTGCGGTTCGAAGATGCTCGACAATTTTAAAGCACCGTACGACGCCACTGTCGTTGCCAAGCTGGCCGCTGCCGGGACCGTGACCCTGGGCAAGACCAACATGGACGAATTCGCCATGGGTTCGGCCAACGAGTCGAGCTACTACGGCCCGGTGAAAAACCCGTGGAACCTGGAACACGTACCCGGCGGTTCGTCCGGCGGTTCGGCGGCTGCGGTCGCCGCGCGCCTGCTGCCTGCGGCCACCGGCACTGACACGGGCGGCTCGATCCGACAGCCCGCCGCACTGACCAACCTCACCGGCCTGAAACCGACGTACGGTCGCGTTTCACGCTGGGGCATGATCGCCTACGCCTCCAGCCTCGATCAGGGCGGCCCTCTGGCCCGCACTGCCGAAGACTGCGCGATCCTGCTGCAAGGCATGGCCGGTTTCGACCCGCAGGATTCCACCAGCATTGACGAGCCCGTGCCTGATTACAGCGCCGGCCTCAATGGGTCGCTGCAAGGCCTGCGCATCGGCGTGCCGAAGGAATACTTCAGCGCCGGTCTCGACCCGCGCATCGCCGAGCTGATTCACAACAGCGTCAAGGAGCTGGAAAAGCTCGGTGCCGTGGTCAAGGAAATCAGCCTGCCGAACATGCAGCACGCAATCCCTGCGTACTACGTGATCGCGCCGGCAGAAGCCTCTTCCAACCTGTCGCGTTTCGACGGCGTGCGTTTCGGCTACCGCTGCGAAGACCCGAAAAACCTGATCGACCTGTACAAGCGCTCCCGTGGCGAAGGTTTCGGCCCGGAAGTGCAGCGCCGGATCATGGTCGGTGCCTACGCGCTGTCGGCCGGTTACTACGATGCCTATTACCTGAAGGCCCAGAAGATTCGTCGCTTGATCAAGAACGACTTCATGGCAGCCTTTAATGAGGTCGACATCATCCTCGGCCCAACCACGCCGAACCCGGCCTGGAAGCTCGGCGCCAAGAACAGCGACCCGGTTGCTGCGTACCTGGAAGACGTCTACACCATCACCGCCAACCTCGCCGGTCTGCCGGGCTTGTCCATGCCCGCAGGTTTCGTCGATGGTCTGCCGGTCGGCGTGCAACTGCTAGCTCCGTATTTCCAGGAAGGTCGCCTGTTGAACGTTGCCCATCAGTATCAGCAAAACACTGACTGGCACACCCGCACCCCAACCGGCTTCTGAGGAGAAACACATGCAATGGGAAGTCGTGATCGGGCTGGAGATTCACACCCAGCTCACCACCCGGTCGAAAATCTTTTCCGGTAGTTCCACCACGTTTGGTTCCGAGCCGAACACCCAGGCCAGCCTGGTTGACCTCGGTATGCCTGGCGTATTGCCGGTGCTGAACCAGGAAGCGGTGCGCATGGCGGTGATGTTCGGTCTGGCGATTGATGCCGAGATCGGCCAGCACAACGTGTTCGCCCGCAAAAACTATTTCTACCCGGACCTGCCGAAGGGCTACCAGATCAGCCAGATGGAATTGCCGATCGTTGGCAAGGGTCACCTGGACATCGCCATGGACGACGGCACGATCAAACGTGTCGGCGTCACCCGTGCGCACCTGGAAGAAGACGCCGGTAAAAGCCTGCACGAAGAGTTCACCGGTGCCACCGGCATCGATCTGAACCGCGCTGGCACGCCGCTGCTGGAAATCGTTTCCGAGCCGGACATGCGCAGCGCCAAGGAAGCCGTGGCTTACGTCAAGACGATCCACGCGCTGGTGCGTTACCTCGGCATCTGCGACGGCAACATGGCCGAAGGCTCGCTGCGTTGCGATTGCAACGTGTCGATCCGTCCAAAAGGCCAGGTTGAGTTCGGTACGCGCTGCGAGATCAAGAACGTCAACTCGTTCCGCTTCATCGAGAAGGCGATCAACAGCGAAGTGCAGCGTCAGATCGAACTGATCGAAGACGGCGGCAAGGTGATCCAGCAAACCCGCCTGTACGATCCGAACAAGGACGAAACCCGTCCGATGCGCAGCAAAGAGGAAGCCAACGACTATCGTTACTTCCCCGATCCGGACCTGCTGCCGGTGGTTATCGAAGACTCGTTCCTCGACGACGTGCGCGCCACCCTGCCGGAATTGCCACCGCAGAAACGCGAGCGCTTCCAGGCGCAGTTCGGTCTGTCGGTCTACGACGCCAGCGTCCTGGCCACCAGCCGCGAGCAAGCCGATTACTTCGAGAAAGTCGTGAGCATCGGCGGCGACGCCAAGCTGGCGGCCAACTGGGTCATGGTTGAATTGGGCAGCCTGTTGAACAAACAGGGCCTGGACATCGATCAGTCGCCGGTCTCGGCCGAGCAATTGGGCGGCATGCTGCTGCGCATCTCCGACAACACCATCTCCGGCAAAATCGCCAAGGTGGTTTTTGAAGCGATGGCCAACGGAGAAGGCAGTGCGGACGAGATCATCGACAAGCGCGGCCTGAAGCAAGTGACCGACACAGGCGCGATCTCTGCGGTGCTCGACGAGATGCTCGCGGCCAACGCCGAACAAGTTGAACAATACCGCGCGGCAGACGAAGCCAAGCGCGGCAAGATGTTCGGCTTCTTCGTCGGCCAGGCCATGAAAGCCTCCAAAGGCAAGGCCAACCCGCAACAGGTCAACGAACTGCTGAAAAGCAAGCTCGAAGGCTAACCACAGTGATCGTTCCCACGCTCCCGCGTGGGAACGCCTCACTGGACGCTCTGCGTCCGCTTTTGTGACGCGGAGCGTCACGGGCTGCATTCCCACGCGGAGCGTGGGAACGATCATGGGGTCAACTAATGAAGCGTCTGCTCAGTGCCTGCGCCCTGCTTTCTTTACTCGCCGGTTGCGCCAGCACCGATATCATCGATTCACATGGCTACGACAAAACCGGCACGGCGTCCTATTACGGCGCCAAACACCAAGGCAAACGCACCGCCAGCGGCGAGCGTTTCAACAAGAATTCCCTGACCGCCGCCCACCGCCAGCTACCCTTTGGCACACGGGTGAAGGTCACCAATCTGAATAACGACAAATCCTGTGTAGTGCGCATCAACGATCGCGGGCCGCACACTCGTGGACGCCTGATCGACGTGTCTCACGAAGCGGCCCAGCGTTTGGGCATGCTCGGCAGTGGCACCGCACGGGTTCGCGTGCAAGCCCTCGACGACTGACAGATGGAGCGCCGACCATTTTCGGACTTGCCGATTTACCCCTGATCAGCGTGATTGAATTGCTCAGCGGCTTGCTGCTGCTGATCGCCGGTGCCGAGTTGATGGTGCGTGGCGCCGTGCGCCTCGCCGCGCGCCTGCATGTACGACCGCTGATTATCGGCCTGACCATCGTCGCCCTCGGCAGCAGCGCTCCACAGATGGCGGTCAGCCTGCAAGCCACCCTGGCGCAGAACGCCGACATCGCCGTCGGCAGCGTGATCGGCAGTAGCATCTTCAACATCCTCGTCACGCTCGGGCTCTCGGCGCTGGTCATCCCGCTGCGGGTTTCACGGCAACTGGTGCGCCTGGATATTCCGCTGATGATCGGCGCCAGCCTGCTGGTGTTCGTCTTGGCGTGGAACAAAGAACTGACCCGCACCGACGGCGTGATGTTGCTGGCGGCACTGGCGCTGTATCTGGGCCTGCTGCTGCGCCAGTCGCGGCACTCGGCCCGTCCGCAATCGACGACCCACGAAGTCGCGCAAGCGCCGTGGCTCAGCAGTTTGCTGATGATCACCAGCGGATTAGCGATGCTGGTCTACGCCGGGCACTTGCTGTTGGGCGCGGCGGTTTCGGTCGCGACCGATCTCGGGCTGTCGGAGCGCATCATCGGCCTGACCATCGTCGCGGTCAGTACCTCCCTGCCGGAACTGGCCACCTCGTTGATTGCCGCCTTGCGCGGTCAGCGCGACATCGCCGTGGGCAACGTGATAGGCAGCAACCTGTTCAACCTCTTGGGCGTGCTGGGCTTCACCGCGTTGATCGCGCCGTCGTCGCTGTCGGTATCGCCCAACGCCCTGGATTTCGACTTGCCGGTGATGCTCGGCGTCGCGGTGTTGTGCCTGCCGGTGTTCTATTCCGGTTACCGCGTGACCCGCGCCGAAGGTCTGATGTTTTTGGGTTTGTATCTGGCTTACGGTCTGCACGTGGTGTCGTTCACCACCGGGATGCCGCTGGCCGGCAAGCTTGAACACCTGATGCTGTTTTTTGCCCTGCCGGCGCTGGTGGCGTTTTTGCTGTTCACGTCGCTGCGCGCCTGGCGTCGCCAACACCACAAGAGTGAATTGCCATGACCGATGATAAAAAGCCTGGCGTTGAAGTACGCCGCCAAGTGATGGGCGACGCCTTCGTCGACCGCGCACTGGGCAATGCCACCGAGTTCACTCAACCGCTGCAGGATTTCGTCAACGAGCACGCCTGGGGCAGCGTCTGGAACCGCGAAGGCCTGCCATTGAAAACCCGCAGCCTGATCACCCTCGCCGCGCTGACCGCGTTGAAGTGCCCGCAGGAATTGAAGGGTCACGTGCGTGGTGCGCTGAACAATGGCTGCACCGTGGAAGAGATTCGTGAAGCGCTGCTGCATTGCGCGGTGTATGCCGGTGTACCGGCGGCAATCGATGCGTTTCGGGCGGCGCAGGAAGTGATCGACAGCTACCAGAAAGCCGACTAAATCCACCCGCCCCACTGCAACAAGAAGATCCCGATGTTGGTGGTGACCGCGGCCATCAATGTGGTGATCACGATGATCGCTGCCGCCAGCTCATGATTGCCATTGGCCTGACGGGCCATGACAAAACTGGCTGCGGCGGTCGGGCTGCCGAAGTACAGGAATAGAATCCCCAACTCCGCACCACGAAAGCCCCAGAGCCACGCACCCAGTGTCGCCAGAACCGGCAGGCCGATCATCTTCACCAGGCTTGAGCTCAGCGCCATGTTGCCGCTTTTGCGCAGTGCCGCCAGCGACAGCGTGCCGCCGATACAGATCAACGCCAATGGCAGGGTGGTTTGCGCCAGATATTGGCCGGACGTCTCCAGCCATCCCGGCAAGCTGATCTTGAAGTAGGCAAACGGCGCCGCCACAAACACGCTGATGATCAGCGGATTGACCATCACGCTTTTGCAGATGCTCCAAGGGTCGGACTTGATCACCGGGCTGTAAACCGCCAGCACAATGGTCGAGAGCGTGTTGTAAAAAAGGATCACCAGCGCCGCAAGAATCGCCCCGAGGGAAATCCCGTAGTCGCCGTACATGCTCGCTGCCAGTGCGAGGCCGATCACCCCGTTGTTGCCGCGAAATGCGCCTTGGGTGTAAATCCCCCGGTCTTCCCGCGGGCACTTCCAGATCGCCCAGCCCCAGGCGATGGCGAAACTCACCAAGGTGGCGAGCGAGAAATAGATCAGCAGTGCCGGTTGCAACGCAGCATGCAGGTCGGCATGCAGGATGCCCAGAAACAGCAACGCCGGCATGGTGACGTTGAACACCAGGGCCGACGCGGTGTGAATGAAGTTGTCGTTGATCCAGTCGATGCGCTTGAGCAGCACACCCAGAAACAGCATGGCAAACACCGGCGCGGTGATGTTCAGGGTTTCGAGGAAGATAGCCAGCATGCCGGGGGTAACCTTGGGTGAGCGTCGTTAGGGGGCTAATGATAAGCCACTTTCACCCGGATCGTTCCCACGCTCCGCGTGGGAATGCCTCTTGTGACGCTCCGCGTCACGCTTTGGGACGCAGAGCGTCCCGGGCTGCATTCCCACGCGGAGCGTGGGAACGATCATTACGTGATAGGTGCCGGGTTGAACAAGGTGATGTCGTTATGCAGCTTGTGCTTCTCCGACCACGTCTGCTTTTTGCCGCTAGCCACATCCAGGTAGTAGTGAAACAACTCCCAGCCGAGGTCTTCAATCGAGGCCCGTCCGGTCGCAATCCGCCCGGCATCGATGTCGATCAGGTCCGGCCAACGCTGCGCCAGCTCGGTCCTGGTCGCCACCTTCACCACCGGCGCCATCGCCAGCCCATAAGGCGTGCCACGTCCGGTGGTGAACACATGCAGGTTCATCCCCGCCGCCAATTGCAACGTCCCGCAGACAAAGTCACTGGCCGGGGTCGCACAGAAGATCAGCCCTTTGCGCTTGAAACGCTCGCCAGGGCCAAGCACCCCGTTGATCGCGCTACTGCCGGATTTGACGATCGAGCCCAGGGACTTTTCGACAATGTTCGACAACCCGCCCTTCTTGTTCCCCGGCGTGGTGTTGGCGCTGCGATCTGCTTCGCCCTTGGCCAGGTAACGGTCGTACCAGTCCATTTCACGCACCAGCTCCTGAGCCACTTCCTCAGTTTCCGCACGGGACGTCAGCAGGTAAATCGCGTCGCGCACTTCGGTGACTTCGGAGAACATCACCGTCGCGCCCGCCCGCAGCAACAGGTCCGAGGCATAGCCCAGCGCCGGGTTGGCGGTGATGCCGGAAAACGCATCGCTGCCGCCGCACTGCATGCCGAGAATCAGCTCGGACGCCGGCACCGTTTCCCGGCGACGCTGATCGAGCTTCTTCAAACGGGTCTCGGCCAGCGCCATGATCTGTTCGATCATCTCGGTGAAACCGTGACTCGAATCCTGCAAGCGATACAGCCACGGATCGCTCAAATCCACCGAACTGTCGTTCTCGTGCATCACCTGCCCGGCCTGCAATTTCTCGCAGCCCAGGCTGATCACCAAGGCTTCGCCACCCAGGTTCGGGTTACGCGCCAGGTTGCGCACGGTACGGATCGGGATGTACGCGTCAGTCGCGGTAATCGCCACTCCACAGCCGTAGCTGTGGGTCAGCGCGACCACATCATCGACGTTCGGGTACTTGGGCAGCAACTCGTCCTTGATGCGCTTGACCGCATGATCGAGCACGCCAGTGACGCACTGAACCGTCGTGGTAATCCCCAAAATGTTGCGCGTGCCGACGGTGCCGTCGGCGTTGTGATAACCCTCGAACGTGAAGCCTTCCAGCGGTGCCTGCGCCGCCGGCACTTCGGTGGACAGCGGCAAGCTGTCCAGCGGTGGCGCGGTGGGCATGCGCAGTTGATCTTCCTTGACCCAGCTGCCGCGCGGAATCGGCTGCAACGCGTAGCCGATGGTCTGCCCGTAACGAATCACCTGGCCGCCCTCGGGAATGTCTTCCAGGGTGACCTTGTGGCTCTGTGGCACGAAATCCACGGTGACCAGGCCGTCCGGAAATTCGGTACCGGCCGGCACGCCTTGGTCATTAACCACGATCACTACGTTGTCCCGCTCGTGCAGGCGGATGTAGCGCGGCGAGTCGGAATGTTCAATCAACTGCATGACGCCGCTCCTCAGGAATGCGCTTCAGATAATTTATTGTTCGTTTCAGGGCCACTGACTGGCGGCTCTTTGAGTACCACACGTTTGATCGGACCGACGATTACCAGATAGCTGAACACTGCGACCAGTGCGTTGCATCCGACAAACACCAGCGCCCATTTGAACGAACCGGTGGAGCTGATGATGTAGCCAATCACGATGGGCGTGGTGATGGAGGCGATGTTGCCGAACATGTTGAACAGGCCGCCACTCAAACCGGCGATCTGTTTCGGCGAGGTGTCGGACACCACCGCCCAACCCAGCGCGCCCACGCCTTTACCGAAGAATGCCAGGGCCATGAAGCCGACCACCATCCATTCAATGTCCACGTAGTTGCAGGCCACAATGCTGCTGGAAACGAGCAAACCAGCAATGATCGGCGCCTTGCGGGCGAAGGTCAGGGAATGCCCCTTGCGCAGCAGGTAGTCGGAAATCACGCCGCCGAGCACACCACCAATAAAGCCGCAGATCGCCGGCAAAGAGGCAATGAAACCCGCCTTGAGGATGGTCATGCCGCGCTCTTGCACCAGGTACACCGGGAACCAGGTCAGGAAGAAGTAAGTGATGCCGTTGATGCAGTATTGGCCAAGGTACACGCCGAGCATCATGCGGTTGGTCAGCAACTGGCGGATGTAGTCCCACTTCGGGCCGTCGACCTTTTTGCCTTTGCCTTTGTCCTGGTCCATATCGACCATGCCGCCGTTATCGGCGATGTGTTTGAACTCGGCATCGTTGATCATCGGATGCTGACGCGGGCTGTGGATAACCTTCAACCAGATCAGCGAGAAGATAATGCCGATCACGCCCATGACGATGAACACGTGCTGCCAGCCGAAGCTGTAGACGATCCAGCCCATCAGTGGGGCAAACAGCACCGTGGCGAAGTATTGCGCCGAGTTGAAAATCGCAGACGCCGTACCGCGTTCAGCGGTCGGGAACCAGGCCGCAACGATGCGCGCGTTACCGGGGAAGGATGGCGCCTCGGCCAGGCCCACCAGGAAGCGCAGCATGAACAGCGCTACCACCGCTGTGGACATGCCGAACTCACCGACATAGCCCTGCAGCACGGTAAACAACGACCAGGTGAAGATGCTCAGTGCGTACACTTTTTTCGAGCCGAAACGGTCCAGCAACCAACCACCGGGAATTTGCCCGGCCACGTAGGCCCAACCGAATGCAGAGAAGATGTAGCCGAGAGTGACCGCGTCGATGCCGAGGTCTTTTTGCAGGCTGGAGCCCGCGATGGCGATAGTGGCCCGGTCAGCGTAGTTGATCGTGGTCACCAGAAACAGCATGAGCAAAATCAAATAGCGGACGTGGGTCGGCTTGGTCGCTTGCATGTAGATGTACTCCCACTGATTATTTTTATGCGCGGGTGAAACTGTTTATCCCTGTAGGAGCTGTCGAGTGAAACGAGGCTGCGATCTTTACTTTTTAAGATCTAAAGATCGCAGCCTCGTTTCACTCGACAGCTCCTACAGGGGTGCGCGGTATCCGGGGATACCGCGATGTATTAGGAGCCGATGTAGGACGTTTTTACGACCGTGTAAAACTCTTGCGCGTAGCGACCTTGCTCGCGGGAGCCATAGGATGAACCTTTACGCCCACCGAATGGAACGTGGTAATCCACGCCCGCCGTCGGCAGGTTGACCATCACCATCCCCGCCTGGGAGTGGCGTTTGAAGTGGTTGGCGTACTTCAGCGACGTGGTGGCGATGCCCGCGGACAGACCGAATTCGGTGTCGTTGGCCATGGCCAGCGCGGCCTCGTAATCCGCTACGCGAACAACGTTGGCGACCGGGCCGAAAATCTCTTCACGGCTGATGCGCATCGCAGCTTCGCTGTCGGCAAACAGGGTTGGCGCAAGGTAGTAGCCTTCGGTGTCGCAGGTCACCAGACCACCGCCGCTGACCAGACGTGCACCTTCGGACTGGCCGATGTCGATGTACTTCATGTCCTGTTCAAGCTGAGCCTGGGAAACCACCGGACCGATGTCGGTGCCGGTTTTCAGCGCGTGGCCGACCTTGATCGACTTCATGCGCTCGGCCACGGCTTCAACGAACTTGTCGTGAATCCCGGCGGTGACGATGAAGCGGCTCGAGGCGGTGCAACGCTGGCCGGTGGAGTAGAACGCGCTCTGTACCGACAGCTCGACCGCTTGCTTGAGGTCGGCGTCGTCGAGAATGATCTGCGGGTTCTTGCCGCCCATTTCCAGCTGAACCTTGGCCTGGCGCGACACGCAGCTGACGGCGATCTGACGACCAACGCCCACGGAACCGGTGAAGCTGATGCCATCGATTTTCGGGCTCTGCACCAGCGCATCGCCCACCACTCGACCGCTGCCCATTACCAGGTTGAACACGCCGGCCGGGAAGCCTGCGCGGGAGATGATTTCGGCCAGCGCCCAGGCGCAACCCGGCACCAAATCGGCCGGTTTCAGCACTACGCAGTTGCCATAGGCCAGGGCCGGGGCGATTTTCCAGGCTGGGATCGCGATCGGGAAGTTCCATGGCGTGATCAGACCGACCACACCCAGCGCTTCGCGAGTCACTTCGACGTTCACACCCGGACGTACCGACGGCAAGTAGTCGCCGGACAGGCGCAGGCATTCGCCGGCGAAGAACTTGAAAATGTTGCCGGCGCGAGTCACTTCGCCGATAGCCTCAGGCAGGGTCTTGCCCTCTTCCCGGGCCAGCAAGGTACCGAGCTCCTCGCGACGGGCGAGGATTTCAGTGCCGACTTTATCCAGTGAATCGTGGCGAGCCTGAATGCCTGAAGTCGACCACGCCGGGAACGCGGCGCGAGCGGCGTCGATGGCGGCATGGACTTGAGCCAGATCAGCCTTGGCGTACTCGCCAATGGTGTCGGTCAACTCCGACGGATTGATGTTGGTGGAGTAGTCGGTGCCGGCAACCCATTGGCCACCGATGTAGTTATCAAAACGCTTTGCATCTGCCATTGAATCTCTCCTCACGCAAAAAGCCGCTGATTGCTCAGCGGCCTTGTTTAGTCAGTGTTTATTGCGCGCCTTGCTTGTCGATCAACGCGGCGAGCATTTCGTACTCTTCACCCGTCAGATCGGTCAGCGGCGCACGCACAGGACCTGCGTCATAGCCGGCAATTTTTGCCCCGGCCTTGACGATGCTCACGGCGTAACCGGCTTTACGGTTACGGATGTCCAGGTACGGCAGGAAGAAGTCGTCGATGATCTTGCCAACGGTGGCGTGATCTTCGCGGGCAATGGCGTGGTAGAAATCCATCGCGGTTTTCGGGATGAAGTTGAATACTGCCGAGGAGTAAACCGGTACGCCAAGAGCCTTGTAAGCCGCTGCGTAGACTTCGGCGGTCGGCAAACCACCCAGGTAGCTGAAGCGATCACCGAGGCGACGACGGATCGACACCATCAACTCGATATCGCCCAGGCCATCCTTGTAGCCGATCAAGTTCGGGCAGCGCTCGGCCAGCCGTTCCAGCAGCGGCGCGGTCAGGCGGCAGACGTTGCGGTTGTAAACCACCACGCCGATTTTCACCGATTTGCACACGGCTTCAACGTGGGCGGCAACACCGTCCTGGCTGGCTTCGGTCAGGTAGTGCGGCAGCAACAACAGGCCTTTGGCGCCCAGACGCTCGGCTTCCTGTGCGTATTCGATGGCTTGACGAGTCGAACCGCCAACGCCGGCGAGAATCGGCACGCTGGTTTCGCAGGTGTCGACGGCAGTCTTGATGATTTCCGAATATTCGCTGGCCGCCAGAGAGAAGAACTCACCGGTACCGCCCGCGGCGAACAATGCCGTGGCGCCGTATGGGGCCAGCCATTCGAGACGTTTGATGTAGCCCGCGCGATGGAAGTCGCCCTGAGCATTGAAATCGGTAACCGGGAAAGACAACAGACCGGAAGAGAGGATGGACTTCAGTTCTTGTGGATTCATTATTCGAACACCCTGGTAGCGACGTATGTGTGTGAGAAAACCGTTCAGCCTGCGCCGAAGTTGTAGGTCATCGTACAACTTAAAAAATAACCGTCAACTGCATTTCATCGCCAACCTCAGAATTTGAGTCGGAAAGGTATTTTCTTGACGTAGGAAATTTCTCATCTATGATCCAAACAACTGTATGTACATACAGTTTATTTTGATCGTACCGATGACATATCAAGGAGATAGAAATGTCAGGTCTACACACATCACCGCAGGAAAAACCCAAGCAGGTCATTGCGAATCTGGATGATCTTTTTACCGAGCAGGGCATCGCCATCACTGGCAACGAGTCACTGGTGTTGCAACTGGGTGAGCACAGCGACGCGCCCAACACTTCGGCTGGCAAAACCTTGAAAGGCAAGCCACAGCTGAAGTTCGAGGGCGGCGAGCACACCGCTATCGGTGACAGCACACTGCTGCGTTTCATCAAGGACGCTCCCACTATTGCGGCTTCGCAGGTAGAGCTGCATTTGCCGAATGGGTTGGCACTGACTTACGGCCAGATCGTCGCGCTGGGCGGCGATTTTTATGGCATTCCCGATCAACCCGTCAGCGAAGGCGCCACCGCCGCGGATCGAATCCAGCGCTTTACCAACGCCTTCAATTCGCTGGCGGTGCTGCCGGCCTCCAATGCCGAAGCCAAGCTGATCCTTGGCGTGATGCAAAAGGAAATCACCGCGATCAAGCAGGCGATCAAGGACGGTAAACAACCTCACGAGGTGTATGACGCCCTCGGTGATACGTTGTCGGAAGAGTGGAACAAGATCACTGGCGGCGGCAGTGTCGTCTCGGCGCTGTTTCCATTGGGGCGCTACCTGAAGCTGGCCGCCAACAATGCCGATCACTTCGCCGAATGGGCGCTGCTGGCGTATATCGCCGGGCACACCGCGGCGGTGCAGCAAGCGGTGCTGGCCCACAACAGCGGCGATGAAAAGCAGCTGGAACTGGCCTATGCGATGAACGCTTTTGCCGATCACTACCTGACCGATCTGTTTTCCGCCGGCCACCTGCGAGTGCCGCGCAAACAATTGGCAGCGGTGGTTACGCCCAGCGATCTGGGTTCCTTGATCACTCGTTTCATGCACGACGAAGACAGCAAGTTCGGCCTCAATGTGCGCAACGGCAACGGCGATCAATGGCACGCGTATGGGGACAAACGCTACTTCGACGCCCTCTCCAGCGCCAATCGCGCCCAAGTGGATCAAGCGGTTCAAGTGTCTGCGGATGAAATATTCGCCGCGTACCTCAGCGGCATCACCCCATCGCCCAGCAGTTTCGCGGCGCTGAAAAAACTGCCTGACCTGCAAGCGGTGCTGAACCCGACGGGTAATTTCTCGCCGCTGTTCAAGGTTGAGGGCGGCAAGGTGCTGCGGCGCAAGGACGTGAACAACCTGAACGACACCGCCACGGTGGACGATTGGTGGGGCTGGAGCACTTACCTGCTACTCAAGGACTATCAACCGACCGGCGTGCTGAATTCAGCGGCCAATGCCTGATAAGGAGATCACTGATGACTATCAAACTGAAACTGGAACTGGCATCGGGCCAATCGCTCAAAGGCGCGCCTCTGGAGTTGCTGTCCAAAGGCTTGCCGATTGCTCGGGCGGTTGTGGATGAACGCGGGCATGTGGTCTTCGATGCCAAACCCGGGACTGGCAAGTTGGGCGTGAGGGTGGATCGTTCGATTCTCAGGGCTGGCTGATCGCGAGAAGGTCACCGGCCCTATCGCGAGCGCCCACAAGGAGGCTTCTGTGGCCGGGTCGGAGACTTACTTTGAAATGCTTGGTCAACATCGTTTTCAGCACGTCATGAATGCGCCACGTACATTGTGAGCCCTGCCAGGAATGGATCCTGGCAGACGTCGCAAGGAGAGCGATTAATCATGACTTTTGCCATCCCGATGCTTCCCCGATTCCCGTCTGACGAGCCCGACAAAGCAACCGTCAAGCTGTCGGACTTGAGTGATGACTTGATAGTCCGCGTGCCGGATCCGAACGATATTCCGCCGAATTGGGACGTCTATCCAATCCTCGGGGCGGATACGGAAGCGCCTGACTGGAAAGGCCTCGCAGAGCCTACTGGCGTCTGGGATGACGCCAGTGACGACATGGTAAAACTGACGGGAATTGAATTGCGAATCCCGAAAGCAGAGCTGGAAAAATACCAGAACGCAGAAGTCGAATTGCGTTACAAATTCGCGGATGAGTCGAGTCTGGAGCCGTGTTCGGAGCCCCTGAGACTCTACTTCGAAGCCTGACCCTTTTTCGCGCCTGATCGTTTATCGGTCAGGCGCTTTTTTGTGCTGAACGTCTTCGTGTCACTAGTACCGTTCGTCGAAACTGGTATTTCTTACAGTAGCCCGCTCACTGCTGCGTCAGCCTTAATAGCTCAGGAGTTAACGAACCGGCTCCGTCAGCGCGATGCCGTAACACGCGCTTCCACAACGGTTTCGATTTCATTGTTAAAAGGATTTTAATCATGACTGCACAACAGCAAGTTTTGTTACCACCTGCGCTTCCAGACGCCAGCAACGGTGTGCTTTACATGAACAAACTAAAGGACCCAGTGCAGGGTCTAGTGCATCAATACGAAAATGCAGCTGCGGAGGACAAAGTTGAACTTGTGGTAACGACCTCTACCGGTAACAACTGGTTTGGTTCAATCACACTGACGCCCGGGTTTGTATTCCCTTTCGTATTCGCTATCCCGAAAGCCACGTTTGCAAAAAACTTGGTTTCAGGCGCCACAGCCAAACTTCATTACACCATTACCAAAGCCGGTAATTCGGCTCTCTCCCCGCCTCTGACTGTCAGTCTCGAACCGTAAGCAGTATTCAGCGCTGCGCCTCAGCCTCTTCATGGGCCTGGCGCAGCCGCTCACGGCTATTGGTCAAATGCAGCCGCATCGCCGCACGCGCCGCATCCGAATCCTGCCGCGCGATCGCCTCGTAAATCTCTTCGTGCTCACGACTCAGACGACTCATGTAGTGCTGCTGGTCGTCATGAGCCAGGCGCGCCGAGTTCAGTCGTGTACGCGGAATGATGCTGGTGCCCAGGTGGGTCATGATGTCGGTGAAATAGCGGTTGCCCGTCGCCAGGGCGATTTGCAGGTGGAACTGGAAGTCAGACGCCACAGCATCGCTGGCATGGGAGACACTTTCATTCAACGCGTCCAGCGCCGCTCGCATCAACGCCAACTGCTCGGGGCTGCGGCGTTGCGCGGCGAGACCGGCGGACTCCACTTCGAGGCTGATGCGCAATTCCAGAATCGCCAGCACATCGCGCAAAGTCACCACAGTTGCCGGGTCGATACGGAAACCGCTTGGGCTTGGGGTGTCGAGCACGAAGGTGCCGATGCCATGGCGGGTTTCCACCTGCCCGGCCGCCTGCAAACGCGAAATCGCTTCGCGCACCACGGTGCGGCTGACGCCATGGGCATCCATGATCGCCGACTCGGTGGGCAACTTGTCGCCACGCTTGAGGTGGCCGTCGCGGATCTGCTCGGACAGCACCGTCACCAGTTCCTGAGCGAGGCTGCGGCGCTTGCGAGGGAGGCGTGGTGCGTCGATCGGGTTTTCCATGGTGAACGTCTTTCTCGAAAGTTGCGGCTGAAACCGCATCATAGCTCAACGCGGTTGTACGATCACCACGCCCTCTGTAGGAGCGAGGCTTGCCCGCGAAGGCCGCAACGCGGTTCCAGATCAGAACCGCGTCATCGTTCTTCGCGGGCAAGCCTCGCTCCTACAGGGTTTGTGGTGTTTATGCGGTCACGGTTTGGTCCACCAGATGCCCATTTTCAATGCGCACATGCCGTGGATGGAACCGCTTCAGGCTGCTGCGATGCCCAACGCTGACAATGCTCAATCCCGGAATCTCATCGATCAAGGTCTGATACAGCGACGCTTCGTCCTCCTCGTCCATCGCCGAGGTCGCTTCGTCCATATACAGCCATTGCGGTGCATACAGCAGCGCACGGGCAAAGGCCAGACGCTGTTGCTCGCCGGGCGAGAGCATGCGCTGCCAGTGATTCGCTTCATCAAGACGCGACACCAGATGCGGCAAACGGCAGGCTTCCAGCACATGAACGTAGCGCTCGTGCGGATACGTATCGCCCGACTGTGGATAACTCAGCACCTCACGCAGGCTGCCAATCGGCAGATAGGGTTTTTGCGGCAGGAACAGATAACGCGCCGTCGGCAGACGAATACTGCCGTGGCCAGCCGGCCAAAGGTGCCCCATCGCTCGAAACAAAGTGGATTTACCGCTGCCGGAGCGACCGCTGAGCATGACGCGTTCACCCTCCTCCACGGTCATGTCGGCGTTGGTCAGCAGGTGACGACCGTCGGCCAGATCGAGGCCAAGGTTGTGCACCTTCAACGCCGAGCCATGGTTTTGCACATCAATCGTCGGCGCACGCTCTTCGTTGTCGGTCATGGCCTGGCGGAAACTGAGCAGACGATCACAGGTGGCGCGCCATTCGGCAAGGTCCTGGTACGCCGTGATGAACCAACTGAAGTTGTCCTGGACGTTAGCGAACGCCGAGTTGATCTGCATCAGCTCACCCAACTCGATCTTGCCAGTGAAGTAACGCGGCGCGGCGACCATGAACGGGAAGATGACTGCGATCTGCTCATAACCGGAAGTAAAGAAGGTCAGGCGCTTGGACACTTTCATGATGTCCCAGTAGTTGTGCCAGACCATCCCGAAACGGCTGCTCAAGCGGCGGTTCTCATTAGGCTCGCCGTTGTACAGCGCAATGCTTTCGGCATTCTCGCGAACCCGCACCATGGAGAAACGCAGGTCGGCTTCGAAGCGTTGCTGGTTGTTGTTGAGGCCGATCAGGCGACGGCCAATCAAATGCGTCAGCCAACTGGCGACGGCGGCGTAAACCAGCGCGCACCAGAACATGTAACCGGGAATCGTGAAACCAAACACTTCGATACTGCCCGATACGCCCCACAGAATGATCGAGAACGATACGAGACTGACGATGTTGCGAATCAACCCGAGCCCCAGGCCCAACGTGTTGGTGGTGAATTTATTGAGGTCTTCGGAAATCCGCTGGTCCGGGTTATCGGTGTAACCGCCCTGCTCCAGCTGGTAGTAATTCTTGTTGCCGAGCCAGCGGGCAAAATGCTTCTCGGTGAGCCAGGCCCGCCAGCGAATCGTCAGCATCTGCGTCAGGTAGAGCCGATACACCGCGCCAAGGATCGCCACTGCCGCGATGCCGCAGAAATACAGGATCAACTGCCAAAAGGCCGCTTCGTCCTTTTTCTGCAAGGCGTTGTAGAAGTCCTTGTACCAACTGTTGATCCACACCGAAATCGCCACGCTGAACAGCGACAGCGCGATCACGGCGATCAGCAATGTCCAGGCCTTGCCCTTCTCTTCGCTGCGCCAGTAAGGGGTGGTCATCGCCCAGACTTTGCGAAAAAACTGCCCGCGCACAGCATCGTTGACCGCGGAATATTCAGCGTTCTGATTCATGGATAAGGCTCGATAAAGAAAAGAACACACACGAACCGATCATAGAGGATCGGTTCGGTTTATCGCGAGGAACGGCCCGCATTCGTTCAGCGCAGGTTCAGCGACGAACGGGACGCTTCTGCAGTTTGCGCTGCAGCGTGCGGCGGTGCATGCCCAAGGCGCGGGCAGTGGCGGAGATGTTGCCTTCGTGTTCGGTCAGCACGCGCTGGATGTGCTCCCACTGCAGTCGATCCACCGACATCGGGTTTTCCGGCACCAGCGTGTCGAGGTCGGCGTGCTCGGAAAGCAGCGCGGCCAACACGTCATCGGCGTCCGCCGGTTTGCACAGGTAATTACAGGCGCCGCGCTTGATCGCCTCGACGGCGGTGGCAATGCTCGAGTAACCGGTGAGGATCACCACGCGCATTTCCGGGTCCAGCTCAAGTAGCTTGGGCAACAGCACCAGACCGGAATCGCCGTCCATTTTCAGGTCCAGCGCAGCGTAGTCCGGCAGGTCGGCCTGAGCGATGGTCAGACCTTCTTCAGCTGAACCGGCGGTGCTGACGCGAAAGCCGCGGCGGGCCATGGCACGGGCCATCACTCGGGTAAAAGTTGCGTCGTCGTCTACCAGCAGCAAATGCGGCAGTTCTTCGCCTTCGCCTTCGACTTGGATCTCGTCACTCATGTTCCTCTCCTCGGGCGACACGGGGCAGGCGCAGCTCGGTGAGCGTACCGCCTTCCTCATGACTGTAGAGTTTCACTGAGCCGCCGGCGCGTGTCACGCTGGCCTTGCTCAAAAACAGGCCCAGGCCGAAACCTTTGCCCTTGGTGGTAAAAAACGGCTTGCCGATCTGCTCGGCGATGGCCAGCGGCACACCGGCGCCGTGGTCACGGATGCTGATGGTCAGGTCCTCGGCATTCCAGTCCAGCGTCACTTGCAGCCCTTCGGGGCAAGCGTCGGCGGCGTTGTTAAGCAAATTCAGCAGTGCCTGGGTCAGGTCCGGCGGCGGCGCCATGCGCGGAACGGTGCCTTGACCCAAGCGCTGGAAGCGATAACTGGCTTCCGGGCGCATCAGGTGCCAGCGGTTCAGCGCTTCGTCGAGCCAATCGGTGACGTCCTGCATTTCAACCGCCAAGCGACGATTGGCCTCGGCAGCCCGCACCAGTTGCTGCAAGGTTTCTTTGCAGAGCTTGACCTGATCCTGCAGCACGCTGAGGTCGTCCTGCAACATCGGGTCGTGATGGTCCTGACGCATTTCCTTGAGCAGCACGCTCATGGTCGCCAGCGGTGTGCCCAGTTCATGAGCAGCGCCGGCGGCCTGGGTGGCGACGGCCAGCAGTTGCTGATCGCGCAAACCTTCTTCACGACGGATGGCACGCAGCTCTTCCTGACGGCGCAGCTCTTCGGCCATGCGTGCGGCGAAGAAGGTGATGACCGCCGCCGCCAGGGCGAAACTCAGCCACATCCCGTAAACCTGGAGGTTTTCCCGAGCGATCGGGAATGTCTGCAGCGGATAAAAGCGCGCCAGCAGCAGGGTGTACATCGTCAACGCGATACCGGACAGAATCACCGAATAACGCCACGGCAAGGTCACGGCGGCGATGGTCAGCGGCACCAGGTAATAAGAGACGAAGGGGTTGGTCGAGCCGCCGGAAAAATACAGCAAGGCACTGTGGATAAACAGGTCGCAGGCCAGTTGCACGGCGTATTCGAGCTCGGTAACCGGCCATGAGGTGCGCAGGCGAATGGCCGTGAACGCGCACAGCAACATCGAGCAACCGAGGGTCGCGGCCAGTTGGAACCAAGGCAGTGGCAGCAAGTCGAGCCAGTAGGCCAGGCCCACGGAACCGGCCTGAGCGGCCAACACCAACGTGCGGATGAACGTCAGCCGCCAAAGATTCTGGCGAGTCGCGGAAGTGATTTGAACGGGGGCGAGCATGAGCTCTCCTGATGAGCGCTCCAGGCGGATCGCACGGAGTATAACCAAGCCGCGTGCCCGAGAGGCGAAAGTGCGGCAAACGACCACATGGCAGAAAGATCTGCAGCAGCTATAAGGCCCGATCTGATAGACGAAAGAAAACCGGCGATCCACGCGTGATGGCCGGTTTGTCGGATCAGTCAGCTTTGCTCATTCAGGATTTAGTTGCTGCGATTTTTGGACAAGTTGTGCTGATGATTTGGTTTACGTGTTATGCGAGGCACCTGATTGCTCAATGATTGTATGCATCGGCTGAAAAGATGCCTTGAATGTAGATCCACGCCTCATCTTCCGTACCGAAATGGAGCCCTTGTTGCGTGCCATTAATCAGAACGTCCACCCACTGTTCTCCTGCAGGCCCGCTGACAATGACGGCCTGATAGCCGCGTGCTTTTGCATCTGATTTTTCTTGAGGGGTCATGGTTATTTCCTTATTGAGAGAGCATGCCATTGAAGCCAATCACCTGGCCGAAAGGGCCAATCGACGGGCTTGCACGATGCTCGACCAACCTCATCAGTATTTCTACTGTCAGAACTAACAGGTGTCCCCGCTCTCCCCCAATTTCAGCGTTGTACAGCGAGTTCGTGAACCTGTTTAGCCGATGAACGGCTTGCCATGCAGCATCTGTATAGAAGTTGTAACTGTGCGAACCGGATCATAAAAGCTAGAGTCTGATGGTTTCACGCAGGCTCGGACCTTAACCCCTGCGCATCGTCCAAGGAGTTTTCATGCACACTTTCCGCCGCAGCGCCGCCCTTCTTGCCCTTAGCGTCGGCACCGTCGCCAGCCTCCCGGCCCTGGCTGCCGACGAACTTCATTACAACCAGATCGCCCTGCGCGCCGAAGTCAGTCAGGAAGTCGCCCGCGACCTGATGATCGTGACCCTCTACACCGAAGAACAAAACACCGACCCGGCCAAACTCGCCGCCGACGTCAGCACCACCATGAACAAAGCGCTGGCCCAGGCCAAACAGGTCAAGGAAGTCACCCTGCGCCAGGGCAGCCGCAATAGCTACCCGATCTACGACACCAAGGGCCAGAAAATCACCGGCTGGCGCGAACGCGCCGAACTGCGCCTGGAAAGCTCCGACTTCGCCGCATTGTCGAAACTGACCGGCGAACTGCTCACCGACCTGAAAATGGGCGGCATGGACTTCGCCATCGCCACACCAACCCGCAAGGCCAGCGAAGATGCGCTGCTTAAAGAAGCCGTGTCTGCCTTCAAGGCCCGCGCTCAACTGGCGACCGATGCCTTGGGTGGCAAGGGTTACAAAATCGTTAACCTGAACTTGAACAGCAACGGTTATCCACAGCCATACATGCGTGGGCCGATGATGATGAAAGCGGCGAGCATGGACAGTGCGCCGGTGACGCCGGAAGTTGAGGCTGGTACTAGCCAGGTCAGCATGACGGCCGATGGGGCGATTGAAGTGTTGATGCCTTGATTCGATAACCCGTACACAGAAACGGCGATCACGGAAGTGATCGCCGTTTTTTTATTGCCAGACCAAAATCCACGCAGTTCCTACAGTTAGCCCTGCGGATCGACGTTGTCCAACGCGCGGTTCACCGCCAACTCCACCAACATGATGATCTGCTGAATCGCCAACACCGTATTGCGCTGCGGGCCGATCAGCTTAGTGGCGAAATCACTGGCCATGACACTCGCGGAAGCCAATGACTCGCAAGCTTGAGCCAGGAGACTTTCGGTATCCATGTTCGGGGCGATCATGAATATGGTGCTGGGAGTGGTGGTGTTAACGGGCGGATCGGGGATTAACTTATCCATGGAAAAACTCCTACTTAAAAATGGGAGCCATCCATTGTCGTTTCCACGCGACAAATAGGTGGCGGCTGCACGCAGGGTGGAAATACCGGTTAGTAGGACCCGGCCAGACCGAAGTCTGCCCACGCACAGCCGCCATGACGCAGTTTGCAGACGAAAGAAGACGTCGGCAACGCTTACGATGGTCCAGCTATGCGGCTACTAAGAGTTCCAGGTTTCCACGCCCGGTCGCTGAAATTGCAACGACGACCAAAGGTTAGAAGGACTGCTTCCTACCCGGCAACCTGAAAAACGCGTGGGAAAGCGCTGTGTTTCTTACACATCGTTAAACACAAAAATGGAATGCCGAGCGTCCCAGGCGGCTTGCCTACGCGAAATGGACTGCACCCAAAAAACTCGGATGTCCCCTACACCCAAAACCGAATCCGCCGGCATCTCTACTTGAGTTCTCTTGCCAAAGTCGCCCGTTTCCAAGGAACGGGACACGAGCGTGAAGAAACTCATACCCAAAGACCTGCTCGCCGGTCAGCACGACCATGTACTCGACAGCTATCAAGCCACCGACGACCTGCGCCAGGTCCTTAGCTACCCCAATGAGCTGCAGGGTTTCGACGACTTGCTGATTGCAATCGGGGCCAACCGCTCCAACTACATGCAATCAGCTAACCAACAGAAACTCTTCAGCGCCGTGAGCAATGGCGATTGGGTTCTGGGCGAACGGGTGAAACCGGGGCAAATGGTGATCTTCAGCGATACGCGGCATTACATGTGCCGCCGTGAAGAGGCGAGATTGATGATCGCGGCTGAGAAGGTCAATGAGGCGCTCAAGGATCTGAGTGATGAGGAAGCTTCTTTCATGGTTGAACACCATGAGGTGATAGAGCCGTTTCTCGAAGTGTCGGCAGGGTCCTTGGGCGTTGCCTCATTCATGGTTGGCCAGCATTTGGAGAGCTTGAAAGCCACCCTGAAAAATCTGGAAGAACTACATCAACAGCACTACCGTCAACACGGCCATTTGCGCTCACCGGATTTTTTTGCCCAACGTAAACGCATGATGGCCAAGTTAAACGCAAGCCTTGGGTCTTTGGTCCGAAAAGGCATTGGTCTCCCGGACCATCCCAAGCTCAAACGCGCTTTGAGATTGTCGTCTCGCCGTACGATTCATCATTGGAACAAAGCGGGATCTGCGACACAGCTACCGGGATATGCAACGAACATTGAAGCTGTCGCTCGGGCAGCGAAATATATGAAGGCCGGAGGCTACCTGGGCATCGGTTTGGCAACCGGCGCGGCAGGAATGAGGATCGACGAGGTGTGCCGCACAGGCACCGAGAAGGCCTGCCGAAAAGTAAAGTTTACTGAAGGCGGAAAACTATTGGGAACCGTAGGAGGCGGAGTTGCGGCGGGTATCGTATCGACACAACTCATGAAATACGGTCTTTGTGCAGCAGTTGGAGTTGAAACATTTGGAGTCGGCGGTGTTGTCTGCGCACTCATAGTGGCTGGATCCACCGCAAGTCTGGTGGGCAATGGCGCGGGTCATGAGGCCGAATTGCTTGGCGAAGCACTTTATGAGTTCACAACTCAATGAACAGACCAGAGCTGGTTCTTAATTTTGTATCCGGCAGCTTTTTAATCATCATTTTGCTCAATCTGAGCATTCTGCTTTACGTCGCCTTTTTCAAACTTGAAGAAATTGAGCAGAGATTTACGCGCTCCCGACTAGTGAGCATCAATCGAAGGTTTTTGGGTAATGATCCAATCGGACGCCTCTACAGGCTGTCCCAGATAAGCGGATTGATCACTCGACCGAGGCGCTGTCACCACGAAGACCCGCCAGCAAACGATGACGTCATCGGACTGCCCAGACATCTCAGAAATTGGGTTCAAATTCCTATTAACAGTTTGAATTGGCTAATGGCGGGCTGGATAACTCTTTGGTTCGTCCGGTATTTCATTACATCATCGACGCAATAACTTGTTGATGCCTTGATTCGATAACCCGGATATAGAAACGGCGGTCACTGAAGTGATCGCCGTTTTTTATTGCCTGCGAAAACCTGAAAAATCCAGTGGGAAAGATCTGCGTTTCTTACACATCGTTCAATACAAAAAATGGAACGCAGAGCGTCCCTGGCTGCATTCCCACGCGGAGCGTGGGAACGATCAATTGGGTGCAGCAGAAAGAGATTGGTCGGCTGTCAGGCCGCCATCGCGAGCAAGCTCCCCCAATGGATCAGGTACGCCTTTCGCTTCTCACCACTCAACAGGCCGAGCGTTAGCTCGCCTGCAGCTCTTGATCTTGATCCACCCGCCCCTTCACGCCCTGAGCCTCTCCGTCAACCCGTAGCTACCTCCTCCGTTGCCTCTATCAATGTTGATCCCCGCTGCCTTAAAGCCTTTTGGTTCCTTTTTGGCGTTTGAAAAAGGGACTCGCCGTAAGGGCTAAACCGCCAGCCGCCGTTACCGCAGGAATGGATATGTACACCTGAAAGAGATTGGTCGGCTATCAGGCCGCCAAGTCCGACAAACAGCCTGAATATACCGAGATAGAAGGGTTCCCCTCACAAACGGGTATTTCCGCAACTCACTGCAACACCGCTACTCTCAGAAAAACACCGCCGCCCAAACCCTCGGGGACTCCATGGAAAGAACCACCGTCAAACCACTCCTGCTCGCTCTCGCCCTCGCAACAACCGCACCACTGGCTCAAGCCGCTACAACCCTGGTCTACTGCTCCGAAGCCAGCCCCGCCGGCTTCGACCCCAGCCAATACACCAGCGGCACCGACTTCGACGCCTCCGCCGAAACCGTCTTCAACCGCCTCACCCAATTCAAACGCGGCGGCACCGAAGTCGAACCCGGTCTGGCAACAAAATGGGAAGTGTCCACGGACGGTCTCACCTACACCTTCTACCTGCGCGACGGCGTGAAATTCCACACCACCGATTACTTCACCCCTACCCGCGACTTCAACGCCGACGACGTACTGTTCACCTTCCAGCGCCTGCTCGACCCGGAAAATGCGTTCCGCAAAGCCTACCCCGCCGAGTCGCCCTACTTCACCGACATGGACCTGAACAAAACGATCAAGAGCGTCGACAAAATCGACGACCACACCGTGCGTTTCAGCCTGAACAACATCGACGCCGCCTTCATCCAAAACCTGGCCATGAGCTTCGCCTCGGTGCAATCCGCAGAGTACGGCGCGCAGCTGTTAAAAGAAGGCAAAGCCGCAGATATCAACCAGAAACCCGTCGGCACCGGCCCGTTCGTGTTCAAGCGCTATCAAAAGGACTCGCAGATCCGCTACGCCGCCAACAAGGCCTACTGGAAACCCGAAGACGTAAAACTCGACAACCTGATCTTCTCGATCACCCCGGACGCCGCCGTCCGCTTGCAGAAACTCAAGGCCGGCGAATGCCAGGTCAGCGGCTACCCGCGCCCGGCAGACATCGAAGTCATGGAGAAAGACCCGAATCTCACCGTGCTCAAGCAACCCGGTTTCAACCTCGGTTTCCTGGCCTACAACGTGACCCATCCGCCGCTGGACCAGCTCAAGGTCCGCCAGGCCCTGGACATGGCCATCGACAAACCCGCGATCATCAAAGCCGTCTACCAAAGTGCCGGCCAACTGGCGCAGAACGCCCTGCCTCCCGCCCAATGGTCTTATGACCCGAGCATCAAGGACGCACCCCACGACCCGACGAAAGCGAAGGCGCTACTGAAAGAAGCAGGGGTTGCACCCGGTACCACTATTAATTTGTGGGCGATGACCGTGCAGCGCGCATCGAACCCCAACGCACGAATGTCGGCACAGATGATCCAGCAGGATTGGGAGAAAGTCGGGATCAAGGCCAACATCGTCAGCTATGAATGGGGCGAGTACATCAAGCGCGCCAAGAATGGCGAACACGACGCGATGATTTACGGCTGGACCGGCGACAACGGTGACCCGGACAACTGGCTCGGTGTGCTTTACAGCTGCGCCGCGGTGAAAGGTAGCAACTACGCCAAGTGGTGCGACCCGGCGTACGACAAATTGATTCAGCAGGCCAAAGTGTCTACGGACAAACAGCAACGGATCAATTTGTATCAACAGGCACAACAAATCCTTAAGCAACAAGTACCTATCACACCGATTGCGAACTCGACGGTGTTCCAGCCGCTGCGCAAGGAAGTCACCGACTTCAAGATCAGCCCGTTCGGCCTCACACCCTTCTATGGTGTGGGTATAAATAAGTAACACCTCGCTCCAACCGGGTGCGCCAGGCGCCCCGGCCGCCCTCTGTCGGTGCGCGATTTGCACCGGAAAAAACCTGCGCAAACGGTCAAATGTGCCTGAATTTATACATATGCGACATTAAGGTACGTTCGTGCCACTGTTTAAGACTTGTGGCAGCTCTGGATCTTGCAATGGGTATGGCCCCTGCATAAGTATCCGCAGGCACGACTCACGAGGTCGTCCTCTAATTCCAAAAATGACAACAAATCATGAGGCCACCATGCTTAAACACGCGGTCATTCCGTTTTTAGTCGGCGCAAGTTTGTTAGCTAGCGCACCTTTCGCCCAAGCGGCGACTAACCTGGTGTTTTGCTCCGAAGGGAGCCCGGCCGGTTTTGATCCTGGTCAGTACACCACCGGAACCGACTTCGACGCCTCTGCAGAAACCATGTTCAACCGTTTGACTCAGTTCGAACGTGGCGGCACCGCTGTCATTCCTGGTCTGGCGACCAAGTGGGACATTTCCCCAGACGGCCTGACGTACACCTTCCATCTGCGCGAAGGCGTCAAATTCCACACCACCCCGTACTTCAAGCCGACTCGTGAGTTCAACGCCGACGACGTGCTGTTCACCTTTAATCGCATGATTAACAAGGATGATCCGTTCCGTAAGGCGTACCCGACCGAATTCCCGTACTTCACCGACATGGGGATGGACACCAACATCACCAAGATCGATAAAGTCGACGACCACACCGTCAAGTTCACCCTCAAAGAAGTTGATGCCGCGTTCATCCAGAACATGGCCATGAGTTTCGCCTCGGTCCAGTCCGCCGAGTACGCTGCCCAGTTGCTCAAGGAAGGCAAAGCCGCCGACATCAACCAGAAGCCGGTTGGTACTGGCCCTTTTGTGTTCAAGAGCTACCAGAAAGACTCCAACATCCGCTACACCGGGAACAAGGACTACTGGAAGCCTGACGACGTCAAGATCGACAACCTGATCTTCGCCATCACCACTGACCCGTCGGTGCGTATTCAGAAGCTGAAGAAGAACGAGTGCCAGATCACTCTGTTCCCACGTCCCGCCGACCTGAAGGCGCTACAAGAAGACAAGACGTTGAAGGTGCCTAACCAGGCCGGTTTCAACCTGGGTTACATCGCCTACAACGTGATGGACAAGATCAAGGGCAGCGATCAGCCGAACCCGATGGCCCAACTGAAAGTGCGTCAGGCACTGGACATGGCCGTCAACAAGCAGCAGATCATCGACTCGGTTTACCAGGGTGCAGGTCAACTGGCCGTCAACGCCATGCCGCCGACCCAGTGGTCTTACGACACCACCATCAAGGATGCGCCGTACAACCCTGAGAAAGCCAAAGAGCTGCTCAAGGAAGCCGGCGTCAAGGAAGGCACCGAGATCAACCTGTGGGCGATGCCAGTGCAGCGTCCTTACAACCCGAACGCCAAGCTGATGGCTGAAATGCTGCAGTCCGACTGGGCCAAGGTCGGTATCAAAGCCAAGATCGTGACCTATGAGTGGGGCGAGTACATCAAGCGCTCCAAAGGCGGCGAAAACGGCGCGATGCTGATTGGCTGGAGCGGCGACAACGGTGACCCGGACAACTGGCTGAACGTGCTGTTCGGCTGCGACTCTCTGCAGGGCAACAACTTCTCCAAGTGGTGCGACAAGAAGTTTGACGGCATCGTTAAAGAAGCCAAGCGCACGACCGACCAGGCCAAGCGCACCGAACTGTACAAGCAGGCGCAACACGTCCTCAAAGACGCTGTTCCAATGACACCTATCGCTCACTCGACGGTGTTCCAACCCATGCGCGACAACGTGCAGGACTTCAAGATCAGCCCGTTTGGCTTGAACTCCTTCTACGGCGTCAGCGTCAGCAAATAAGGTTTTGCAACGGCGACGTTTTTGACGTCGCCGTTGCTTTATCTGCCGAGAATGTAGGAATCCGCTGACATCCAATTCCACTGCGTACTACAGCAGTGGTTTAGGACGCGTTGCCTTTTCCCACGAGTCTTTCGGAATCTACGCATTTACTGCCGGACCCACGGTTAATACCGTCGGGATCTGACCAGTGCATGCGTGGGCTCTCGGTTATTGCTGCACGTCATGGTTTGAGATCAGTGAGGCCTCCACGTCTCTGGACGGGGGGCTCATTGTTAAAACACTAAAAATACAGAGCGAGCGTCATGCGCCATACCTTGGTTTTATCCGCATTGCTGGGCACCGGCCTGCTGGCCGCCACTTCCATTAGCCAGGCCGCCAATAACAGCCTGGTGTTCTGCTCCGAAGGCAGCCCCGCTGGCTTCGACACCGCGCAGTACACGACCGCGACCGATAATGACGCCGCCGAGCCGTTGTACAACCGACTGGCAGAGTTCGAAAAAGGCGCCACCAACGTCGTACCAGGCCTGGCCACTAGTTGGGATATTTCCGAGGACGGCCTTAAGTACACTTTTCACCTACGCGAAGGGGTGAAATTTCACACAACCAAATACTTCACACCAACTCGTGATTTCAACGCCGATGACGTGCTGTTCACGTTCAATCGCATGCTTGATCCACAGCAACCTTTCCGTAAGGCTTATCCGACCGAATTCCCGTATTTCAACGGGATGAGCCTGAACAAGAACATCGCCAAGGTCGAGAAGGCCGGGCCGCTGACCGTGGTCATGACGCTTAACAGCGTGGACGCCGCGTTCATCCAGAACATCGCCATGAGCTTCGCCGCCATCCTGTCCGCCGAATACGCCGACAAATTGCTGGCCGAAGGCAAGCCGAGCGAGATCAACCAGAAGCCGATCGGCACCGGGCCGTTCGTGTTCAAGAGCTACCAGAAAGATTCCAACATCCGTTACACCGGCAACAAGCAGTACTGGGACCCGAGCCGGGTCAAGCTCGAGAACCTGATCTTCGCCATCAACACCGACGCTTCGGTGCGCGTGCAGAAGCTCAAGGCCAACGAGTGCCAGATCACCCTGCACCCGCGCCCTGCCGACGTGACCGCGCTGAAGAACGACCCGGCACTCAAGCTCATCGAGAAGCCCGGTTTCAACCTCGGCTATATCGCCTACAACGTGCGCCACAAGCCTTTCGACCAGCTCGAAGTGCGCCAGGCGCTGGACATGGCGGTGAACAAGCAAGGCATTCTCAATGCCGTTTACCAAGGTGCGGGTCAACTGGCGGTCAACGCCATGCCGCCGACCCAATGGTCCTACGACGAGACCATTAAAGACGCCGCCTACAACCCGGAAAAAGCCAAGGAACTGCTCAAGGCTGCCGGCGTGAAGGAAGGCACTGAAATTACCCTCTGGGCCATGCCGGTCCAACGCCCGTACAACCCCAACGCCAAGTTGATGGCCGAAATGCTCCAGGCTGACTGGGCGAAGATCGGCCTCAAGGTCAAGATCGTCAGCTACGAATGGGGCGAGTACATCAAGCGCACCAAGAATGGCGAACACGACATCAGCCTGATTGGCTGGACCGGTGACAACGGGGACCCGGACAACTGGCTCGGCACGCTTTACAGCTGCGACGCCATTGGCGGCAACAACTACTCCATGTGGTGTGATCCGGCTTACGACAAGCTGATCAAGCAGGCCAAGGTCGTCACCGACCGCGACCAGCGCACCGTGCTTTACAAACAGGCGCAGCAGTACCTCAAGCAGCAGGTGCCCATGACGCCAGTCGCCCACTCGACGGTTAACCAGCCGTTGAGCGCCAAAATCGAAGGATTCAAGGTGAGTCCTTTCGGCCGTAACGTGTTCTCGGGTGTCAGCATAGAAAAATAACCGATTAGCCAGAAAACGCTGGGGGCGGATTCCGCCCTCACGCAAGCGTATTGCCGTAATTCGTCAATCCGGCGTGCAGCAAACGTTTGCGATGCCTTGTATGAGTTCAAAACCAAATAGCCGGATCACCAAAAAAGACCGGCATTAAAAAAAGAAAGAAAGGAGCTTCACCCATGAAACTGAGCAGCACCGCGTTATTGGCCTTGGCCATCAGCAGCGTAACCGCCACAGCGTACGCAGAAACCCAAAGCCAGGCGTTCACCCCGGTTACGGTCAACACCAAAAGCGCTCAAGCCGATGCAACCGGCTTTATCGAAGGCAGCACGGTCACTGGCACCACCCGTAATTGGTATGCCAACGAACAACTCAAACGTGGCGGCAAGTTCACTTACCGCAAAGACGGTGTAGCGACCCCGACTGATCGTCGTATCAACTGGCTCCAGGGCACCATCGTCAAGTACAACTCGGGCTTCACCGAAGGCACCGTGGGTTTCAGCACAGAAGTAGCGGCCTACAACGCCATTGCTCTGGAACGTGATCGCGAGAACCTGGCATCCAACAACGGTGGCGCACCGGGCACTCGTCCAGGCGCGGGCAACAACCGTACCCTGACCAAAGAAGGCGGCGACGCTCAAGGTCAGTGGAGCAAAATCGGCCTGGCCAACGTCAAGGCCCGTGTCTCAAACACCACCCTGACCGCTGGTCGCATGAACTTCAGCAGTCCGCAGGTCGATGTGATCGGCAACCGTCCATTGCCTTCGAGCTTCGAAGGTGTGGCGATCCACAGCGAAGAGCTGAACAACCTGTCCTTCGACGCAGGGACCTTTGACCGCGTTTCACCGCGTACCGAAGAAAGCCTGAGCAAGTTCCGCTCCGAATATGGCAACTCCGACGCTGAAACCGATCACGTCAACACCGCCGGTATCACCTACACACCCTTCGCCAGCCTGACCACCAGCCTCTGGGGCACCCAGGCTGAAGACCTGTGGAACCAGTACTACTTCGGCGCCAGCCACGTATTGGGCGACAGTTCGGTACTGAGCCTGACCACCGGCCTGAACTACTACAAAACCGTCGATTCAGGTTCGGCCAAACTGGGCGAAATCGACAACGACACCTACTCCCTGTCGTTCGGCCTGACCCACCAGGCCCACAGCCTGACCTTCTCGTACCAGGAAGTGAACGGTAACGAGTACTTCGACTACCTGCACGAAACCAACGGCATCTACCTGGCCAACTCCCTGCTGTCGGACTTCAACGGCCCGAACGAGAAGTCCTTCCAGATTGCCTACGGTCTGAACATGGCCGAATACGGCGTGCCAGGCCTGAAGTTCAACATCTACCAGGCGCGTGGCTGGGGCATCGACGGTACTCACTACACCGGCAACGAAGGCGTAGCAGGCAAGGGTTACGACGGTATCCAGGCCCAAGACGGCGAACACCACTACGAATACGGCATCGGTGCTTCGTACGCCGTGCAGAGCGGCCCACTCAAGGCCACCACTGTTCGCGCGACCTACACTGCTCACCGTGCCAGCGAAAACCAGGCGGATGGCAGCATCAACGAGTTCCGTCTCGTGACCACCATCCCGTTCAACATTCTGTAATGCACCTGCCGAACGGCTGATTCAATGATGAATCGGCCGTTCGGTTTTTGTCCTTTTAACCGATTGCAGAGGGTTCTTTGATGAAAATGCTTCCCCTACGTGCGGCCATCGCGGCCGCGTTGCTGAGTGTCGCTGTTGGCGTCTCGGCCAAACCCCTGGTGGTTTGCACCGAAGCCAGTCCGGAAGGCTTCGACATGGTCCAGTACACGACTGCAGTCACAGCCGACGCGGTGGCCGAAACCATCTTCAATCGTCTGGCGGACTTCAAGCCCGGCACCACTGAAGTGATTCCGGCACTGGCCGATTCCTGGGACATCAGCGAAGACGGTCTGACCTACACGTTCCACCTGCGCAAAGGCGTCAAGTTTCACACCACCGAATACTTCAAGCCGACCCGCGACATGAACGCCGACGACGTGGTCTGGAGCTTCCAGCGCCAGCTGGACCCGAATCACCCGTGGCACAAGCTGTCGAGCGTGGGCTTCCCGTACTTTGAAAGCATGGGCTTCAAAGAACTGCTCAAAAGTGTCGAGAAGATCGACGACAACACGGTCACCTTCACCCTGACCCGCCGCGAAGCGCCGTTCCTGGCCGACATCGCCATGGCCTTCTCCTCGATCTACTCCGCCGAGTATGCCGACCAGTTGCTCAAGGCCGACAAGACCGGCGACCAGAACAACAAACCGATCGGTACCGGCCCGTTCGTTTTCCAGCGCTACAACAAAGACGCTCAAGTCCGCTTCAAGGCCAACCCGGATTACTTCCGTGGCAAGCCACCGGCTGATTCGCTGATCCTGGCCATCGCCACCGACAACAACGTGCGCCTGCAAAAACTGAAAGCCAACGAGTGCCAGATTGCGCTGTATCCGAAACCGGATGACATCCCGAGCATCAAGAAAGACGCCAAACTGAGTGTCGATGAACTGAACGCGATGACCGTCTCGTACATCGCCATGAACACTTCGCACAAGTACATGAGTGATGTGCGCGTACGTAAAGCCATCGACATCGCCTTCGACAAGGCCGCGTACGTCAACGCACTGTTCGGCAAAGGCAATGCGACCGTGGCGGTCAATCCGTACCCGGACACCCTGCTGGGCTACAACCACGACCTGAAGAATCCGCCACGTGATCTGGACAAGGCTCGCGCCTTGCTCAAGGAAGCCGGCGTACCGGAAGGCACCACGTTCACCCTGTTCACCCGTAACGGCGGTGGTCCAACCAACCCGAACCCGATGCTCGGCGCGCAGATGATGCAGGCTGACCTGGCCAAGGTCGGAATCACGGTCGATATTCGCGTCATGGAATGGGGCGAAATGCTCAAACGCGCGAAAAACGGCGAGCACGACATGGTGTCTGCCGGATGGGCGGGCGATAACGGCGACCCGGATAACTTCCTGACGCCTATGCTCAGTTGCGAGGCGGCCAAAAACGGCGAAAACTATGCTCGCTGGTGTAATGAAAAGTTCCAGACGCTGATCGATGAAGCTCGGGCTAAAGTGAACCCGGCAGAACGCGCAGCGCTCTATGAGCAAGCCCAGGAGGTTTTCAATCAGGACCAGCCATGGATCAGCATGGCGCACACCCGTATGTTCACCGCAATGCGCAACAACGTAGAGGGCTATCACATTAGCCCGCTCACCACTAATAACTTCGCCACCACCCAGGTGAAGTAGATAAGAAACTACCGGCATTCCTGACCCAGGAATGCCGGGCACGCCTAACCGGCTGATGAGGTACACCACAAGATGTTTAGTTTTATTGCCCGCCGATTGGGGTTATTGATCCCCACATTCTTCGGCATCACCTTGCTGACTTTCGCGTTGATTCGCATGATTCCAGGCGACCCCGTGGAAGTAATGATGGGCGAACGTCGCGTCGACCCCGAAATGCATGCTCAGGCAATGGAACGCCTAGGTCTGAACAAACCCCTGTATGCCCAATACCTGGATTACATTGGCAAACTGGCCCACGGCGATCTCGGCGAATCCCTGCGTACCCGTGAAAGCGTCTGGACCGAATTCACGTCTCTATTCCCCGCGACCCTGGAACTGTCCACGGCCGCCCTGTTGTTCGCCGGCGTCCTGGGCCTTCTGGCCGGGGTGATCGCGGCACTCAAGCGAGGATCCCTGTTCGACCACGGGGTGATGGGCATCTCCCTGGCGGGATATTCGATGCCGATCTTCTGGTGGGGCCTGATCCTGATCATGTTCTTCTCGGTGTCACTGGGCTGGACCCCGGTGTCCGGGCGGATCGACCTGCTCTATGACATCGAGCCGCGGACCGGCTTCATGCTCATCGACACGCTGCTGGCCGATGACGTCGGTGCGTTCTTCGATGCGCTGCACCACCTGATCCTGCCGGCCATTGTGCTCGGCACCATCCCGCTGGCGGTGATCGCGCGGATGACCCGCTCTTCGATGCTCGAAGTGCTGCGTGAAGACTACATCCGTACCGCCCGCGCCAAAGGCCTGTCGCCGTCGCGCGTGGTGTTCGTTCACGGTCTGCGTAACGCGCTGATTCCGGTACTGACCGTGGTCGGCCTGCAAGTCGGCACATTGCTGGCCGGTGCGGTCCTGACCGAAACCATCTTCTCCTGGCCCGGCATCGGCAAATGGCTGATCGAAGCCATTGGCGCACGGGATTATCCCGTGGTGCAGAACGGCATCCTGTTAATCGCCTGCCTGGTGATTCTGGTCAACTTCGTGGTGGACATCCTCTACGGCTTTGTCAACCCACGCATTCGTCACCAGCGCTGAGATCATCATGACCATGACCACTTCAATTCCAGCGGTAGCAGTCGATCAAAGCCTGCTGTACCCGTCCCCCTACAAAGAATTCTGGCAAGCGTTCTCCAAGAACAAAGGCGCCGTCGCCGGCCTGATGTTCATGCTGCTAGTGATTTTCTGCGCGCTATTCGCCCCTTGGGTCGCGCCGCATAACCCGAGCGAGCAATTCCGCGACTTCCTGCTGACCCCGCCGTCCTGGCTGGAAGGTGGACAAATCCAGTTCCTGCTCGGCACCGATGAACTGGGTCGCGACCTGCTGTCGCGGCTGATCCACGGTTCGCGCCTGTCCCTGCTGATCGGCTTGTCGTCAGTAGTGATGTCGCTGATTCCGGGCATCCTTTTGGGTCTGTTCGCCGGGTTCTTCCCGCGCTTGCTCGGCCCGACCATCATGCGTCTGATGGACATCATGCTGGCCCTGCCGTCCCTGCTGCTGGCGGTGGCGATTGTCGCCATCCTCGGCCCTGGCCTGATCAACACCATTATTGCCATCGCCGTGGTTTCGTTGCCGTCCTATGTTCGTCTGACCCGCGCCGCGGTGATGGGCGAGCTGAACCGCGACTACGTGACCGCCGCGCGCCTGGCCGGTGCCGGTCTGCCACGCCTGATGTTCGTCACCGTGCTGCCCAACTGCATGGCGCCATTGATCGTTCAGGCCACCTTGAGTTTTTCCTCGGCGATTCTCGATGCCGCGGCACTGGGCTTCCTCGGCCTTGGCGTTCAACCGCCAACCCCTGAGTGGGGCACCATGCTGGCTTCGGCTCGCGACTACATCGAACGCGCCTGGTGGGTCGTTAGTCTGCCTGGTTTGACCATTTTGCTCAGCGTGCTGGCAATCAACTTGATGGGCGACGGCCTGCGCGATGCGCTGGACCCGAAACTCAAGAACGCCGCCTGAGGAGATTCAAATGTCACTGTTAGAAATCAAGAATCTCAACGTTCGCTTCGGCGACAAGAACGCTGTTCCGGTGGTCGACGGTCTCGACATTACCGTGGACAAGGGCGAAGTCCTGGCCATCGTTGGCGAATCGGGTTCCGGCAAGTCCGTGACCATGATGGCGCTGATGGGCCTGATCGAACATCCGGGGATCGTCACCGCCGACGCCCTTAATTTCGATGGCAAGAACATGCTCAAGCTGAGCAACCGTCAGCGTCGGCAGATCGTCGGCAAAGACCTCGCCATGGTCTTCCAGGACCCGATGACCGCGCTGAACCCGAGCTACACCGTCGGTTTCCAGATCGAAGAAGTGCTGCGCCTGCACCTGAAAATGTCTGGCAAGCAAGCCCGTGCACGCGCCATCGAACTGCTGGAAAAAGTTGAAATCCCAGGCGCCGCCAGCCGTATGGACGCCTACCCGCATCAACTGTCCGGCGGCATGAGCCAGCGTGTTGCGATCGCCATGGCGATTGCCGGCGAACCGAAACTGCTGATCGCCGACGAACCGACCACCGCACTGGACGTAACGATTCAGGCGCAAATCATGGACCTGCTGTTGGCGCTGCAGAAAGAGCAGAACATGGGCCTGGTGCTGATCACTCACGACCTCGCGGTCGTGGCCGAAACCGCTCAGCGTGTGTGCGTAATGTACGCCGGCCAAGCGGTGGAAGTAGGTCAGGTTCCTCAGCTGTTCGACATTCCGGCGCACCCGTACAGCGAAGCGCTGCTCAAGGCGATTCCGGAACACAGCCTGGGCGCCACGCGCCTGTCCACGCTGCCGGGCATTGTTCCCGGTCGTTATGACCGTCCGCAGGGTTGCCTGCTGTCGCCGCGTTGCCCGTACGTGCAGGACAACTGCCGCGTGCAGCGTCCGACCCTTGACCCGAAAAGCAACAGCCTCGCCCGCTGCTTCTACCCGCTGAATCAGGAGGTGGCGTAATGGCCGTCGTACTTACCGCCCGCGACCTGACCCGTCACTACGAAGTGTCCCGTGGCCTGTTCAAGGGCCATGCGACCGTACGCGCCTTGAACGGTGTGTCGTTCGAACTGGAGGCCGGCAAGACCCTCGCTGTCGTCGGCGAATCGGGCTGCGGCAAATCCACCCTGGCCCGTGCCCTGACGCTGATTGAAGAGCCGTCCTCCGGTTCCTTGAAAATCGCCGGGCAGGAAGTGGCCGGTGCCGACAAGGCCCAGCGCAAACAACTGCGTAAAGACGTGCAGATGGTGTTCCAGAGCCCGTACGCCTCGTTGAACCCACGGCAGAAAGTCGGTGATCAGCTGGCAGAGCCGTTGTTGATCAACACCAGCCTCAGCGCCGCCGAGCGTCGCGAGAAAGTGCAGGCGATGATGAAGCAGGTGGGCCTGCGTCCTGAGCACTACCAGCGGTATCCGCACATGTTCTCCGGCGGTCAGCGCCAGCGGATCGCCCTGGCCCGCGCGATGATGTTGCAGCCTAAAGTGCTGGTCGCGGATGAACCGACCTCGGCGCTGGACGTGTCCATTCAGGCACAGGTGCTGAACCTGTTCATGGACTTGCAGCAAGAGTTCAACACCGCTTACGTGTTCATCTCCCACAACCTGGCGGTGGTGCAACACGTCGCCGATGACGTGATGGTGATGTACCTCGGTCGCCCTGTGGAAATGGGCCCGAAGAACGACATCTACGAGCGGCCTCTGCACCCGTATACCCAGGCGTTGCTGTCGGCTACCCCGACCATTCACCCGGACCCGAACAAGCCGAAAATCAAGATCGTCGGCGAGTTGCCTAACCCGCTGAACCCGCCATCCGGCTGCGCTTTCCACAAGCGCTGCCCGTACGCGACCGAGCGCTGCAGCACTGAAGAGCCGGCCCTGCGCCTGCTCGACAGCCGCCAGGTGGCTTGCCACTACGCCGAGCAATTCCTCGACGGCGCGGCATAAAACAACGCGCCCCGATCACCGGGGCGCGCTTTTGATGAGTTGACCAAGCCCCTTCTTTTTCGATTGCGCATCAATCGGGCAGGAGGGGTTTTCTTTTGTCCGCTATTTAAGTCGAACTGTCGTCTTCATCGTCGCTGTCCGGTTCGTCGGTGGTCGAGTCGTCATCGTCCTCGCTACCACCCTGCCCCTGATCACCCGGTTCCGACTCGGATTTGGCGATCATCAGGGCAGTGTGCGTCACCGGCCCGCTCGAGGCCTGCTCACCATGGTCCGGGCACTCCGCCCACGCCGCCGACATACCAACGGACAGCATCACCAAAACCTTAAACAACAGCACAATGCGTTGAAAAATGCTCATAGCCGAATCCATCCTTTCTGGGGTGAAGCATGGGGTGCTTGTCGGGCGCTGAATGAAATCTAGTTCCGATCAGCACGGTTCTCCAGATAGGACGCTAACGAATGGACGGAATGCCGTTGGTGGGAAGATTGGTTTTGAATAGGGGTTAGGTCGAATGGTTATTTATGATCGCTCCCACGCTCTGCGTGGTAGCGCCTCAATGGACGCTCTGCGTCCGCTTCTGGGACGCGGAGCGTCCCGGGCTGCATTCCCACGCAGAGCGTGGGAACGATCAGGCACTAGACCGAGTCGGCAATAAAAAGCCCCGGTGCTTTCGCAACGGGGCTTTTGGGTTTCAGCTCAACGCTTAATGATGCTCACGCGTCGCACGGAATTTCACATCCGGCCAGCGCTCTTCCATCAGCGCCAGGTTGACCCGGGTCGGGGCCAGGTAGGTCAGGTGACCGCCGCCGTCAATCGCGAGGTTTTCCACGGCCTTGATCTGGAACTCTTCGAGCTTCTTCTTATCGCTGCAATCGATCCAGCGCGCGGAATAGACGGTGATCGGCTCATAGGAGCACTCGACCTTGTATTCCTCTTTCAAACGGCTGGCGACCACATCGAACTGCAGCACACCGACGGCGCCAAGGATGATGTCGTTGCTGCGCGTCGGGAAGAACACTTGGGTCGCGCCTTCCTCCGCCAGTTGTTGCAGACCCTGACGCAGTTGCTTGGACTTGAGCGGATCGCGCAGGCGCACGCGACGGAACAGTTCCGGGGCGAAGTGCGGGATACCGGTGAAGCCCAGGACTTCGCCTTCGGTGAAGGTGTCGCCGATCTGGATAGTGCCGTGGTTGTGCAGGCCGATGATGTCGCCGGCAAACGCTTCTTCCAATTGCTCACGCTCGGAGGAGAAGAACGTCAGCGCATCGCCGATCCGTACGTCCTTGCCGGTGCGTACGTGGCGCATTTTCATGCCTTTTTCGTATTTGCCGGAGCAGATACGCATGAAGGCGATACGGTCGCGGTGTTTCGGGTCCATGTTCGCCTGGATCTTGAACACGAAGCCTGCAAACTTCTCTTCTACCGGCTCCACGGTGCGCTCGTTGGCGACACGGGCCAGCGGTTTCGGCGCCCAGTTGACCACGGCGTCGAGCACGTGATCGACACCGAAGTTGCCCAGTGCAGTACCGAAGAACACCGGGGTCAGCTGGCCGTCGAGGAATTCCTGTTGATTGAATTCGTGACAGGCGCCCTGCACCAGCTCCAGCTGATCGACGAAGCGATCGTACTCGTCGCCCAAGTGCGCGCGGGCTTCATCGGAGTCGAGCTTCTCGATGATTTTCACATCGGTACGCTCGTGGCCGTGGCCAGCGGTGTAAACGATGATGTAGTCGTCGGCGAGGTGGTAAACGCCCTTGAAGTCGCGGTAGCAACCGATCGGCCAGGTGATCGGCGCAGCCTTGATCTTCAGGACCGCTTCGATTTCGTCGAGCAGTTCGATCGGGTCGCGGATGTCACGGTCGAGTTTGTTGATGAAGCTGACAATCGGCGTGTCCCGCAGACGGCAGACGTCCATCAACGCGATGGTCCGCGGCTCTACACCCTTACCGCCATCGAGAACCATCAAGGCCGAGTCCACCGCCGTCAGGGTGCGGTAGGTATCTTCGGAGAAGTCTTCGTGGCCCGGGGTGTCGAGCAGGTTGATCATGTGATCGCGATACGGGAACTGCATGACCGACGTGGTAATGGAAATACCCCGTTGTTTTTCCATTTCCATCCAGTCGGAGGTGGCATGGCGGTCGGATTTACGGGATTTCACCGTGCCAGCAATCGCAATCGCCTTGCCCATCAGCAAGAGTTTCTCGGTGATGGTGGTTTTACCGGCATCGGGGTGGGAAATAATGGCGAAAGTGCGGCGTTTCGCGACTTCGGCGGCCTGTTTGGTCATGGGAAATCGCCTGGCAGGTGATTCAAAAAAGGGCGGCGAGTATAGCGCAAACCGAGCCTTACGGACCACCGCTCGCCCTGTCGCCCATGGCGATTAACGGGACCGTTGGGACATCAAGGGTGGCTAAATGCTGCTAAATATGGAACCTTTTAAAAGGTGGAGGCGTCCACTCCCCTGTTACAGCACTCGTAGCAGGGTTTGAAAAATCTGCAAGTTAGCCTGACGAGGCTGCGCTTATGGCTCGATTCATGTCCCTTTGCGGACATAGAACGCGCTGCTTCTCGCGAACGTTGATAATCCCGGCAGCCAGGAATGGCATGCCACTCGGGACTGCGTTCGCCGACAAAGAAAAGGAGTCCGCCTGTGGCTATTCGCTATGGCAAGGGGCTGATAGGAGGTGCGGTTGTCGTCGCCCTTCTGGCCCTGCTGGTCCACTGGATTGGCATCAACACGATCGAACATTACCGCGACGATTTGTTGTTTTACCTGCAAGCTCATCTGATTCTTGTCCTCGTTTCAATGCTGGCCGCCCTCGTTGTGGGCATACCCGCCGGCATCTTCCTCAGCCGCCCGACCATGGTAGGACGCGCCGAACGCTTCATGCAGATCTTCAACATCGGCAACACCGTGCCGCCTCTTGCCGTACTGGCCATCGCCCTGGGTATCCTCGGCATCGGCAGCGGCCCCGCGATTTTCGCTCTGTTCCTCGCCTCGCTGTTGCCGATTGTGCGCAACACCTATGAAGGCCTGAAAAACGTCCAGGGGTCACTCAAGGAAGCGGCCGTCGGCATCGGCATGACGCCGACTCAAGTGCTGTGGCGGGTCGAACTGCCGAACGCTGTGCCGATCATCATCGGTGGCGTGCGCGTGGCCCTGGCGATCAACGTCGGGACTGCACCGCTGGCGTTCCTGATCGGCGCCAACAGTCTGGGCAGCCTGATTTTCCCTGGCATCGCCCTGAACAATCAGCCGCAACTGCTGCTCGGCGCGGCCTGCACCGCCCTGCTGGCCTTGCTGCTCGACGGTCTGGTGACACTCGCCAGCCGCCTCTGGCTCGAACGCGGCTTGCGCCCGTCTTAAGCCTGCAAAGGAATACTCATGAAAGCTCTTTTTTTAAAAGGCAGTAGCTTATTTTTAGGCTGCGCCCTGCTGTTCGCAGGAATCGCCCAAGCCGCTGAAAAACCCGTGATCCGCATCGGCGCCCGGGTGTTCACCGAACAAACCCTGCTCGCGGAAATCACCTCCCAATACCTGCGCACCAAGGGTTACGACACTCAGGTGACCGGCGGTCTGGGCAGCAACCTGGCCCGCAGCGCCCACGAAAGTGGTCAGCTGGATTTGATGTGGGAATACACCGGCGTGTCGCTCGTGGCTTACAACCACATCACTGACAAGCTGGACAGCGCTCAGTCCTACGCCAAAGTGAAAGAACTCGACGCAAAAAAAGGCCTGATCTGGCTCACCCCGTCGAAATTCAGCAACACCTACGCCCTGGCCCTGCCGGAAAACACCGCGAAGGCGTATCCGCAGATCAACACCATCAGCGAGCTGAACACAGTGATGCAGGCTGAGGCGAAGACCAATCACCTCGTCGCTCTGGACACCGAGTTCGCCAACCGTTCCGACGGTCTGGACGGCATGGTGGACCTCTACGGCATGAACCTGACCCGCAAAAACATCCGCCAGATGGATGCCGGACTGGTCTATACCGCCCTGCGCAATGGCCAGGTGTTCGCCGGTCTGGTCTACACCACCGACGGTCGTTTGAACGCCTTCAAGCTGAAACTGCTGGAAGACGACAAGCACTACTTCCCGGACTACACCGCCGCGCCAGTGGTGCGTCAGGTCTACCTCGACGCCCACCCGAAGCTCGCCGAAGAGCTCAAGCCACTGGCCGAACTGTTCGACGACGCCACCATGCGCCAGCTCAACGCGCGGGTCGACGTCGATCACGAAAGCCCTTCATCCGTTGCCGCCGATTTCCTGCGCCAGCATCCACTCAACTAAGGAGGAAAAGACATGGAATTTCTGAACGCCTTTTCCCATCTCGACTGGCCGCTGGTCCTGCAACTGACCGGGCAGCACATCACCCTCGTCGGTATTGCCGTGACCTTGGCGATTCTGGTCGGCGTGCCGCTGGGCATCCTGATGACACGCTTCCCGACCCTCGCCGGCCCGTTGCAAGCCAGCGCCACGGTGCTGCTGACCGTGCCGTCGATTGCGCTGTTCGGCCTGCTGCTGCCGTTCTACTCCAAGTTCGGCCAGGGCCTGGGTCCGATGCCGGCGATCACCGCAGTGTTTTTGTATTCGCTGCTGCCAATCATGCGTAACACCTACCTCGCCCTGACCGGCGTCGAACCCGGCATTCGCGAAGCCGCGCGTGGCATCGGCATGACCTTCGGCCAGCGCCTGCGCATGGTCGAGTTGCCGATCGCCGTGCCCGTGATCCTCGCCGGTGTGCGCACCGCCGTGGTCATGAACATTGGTGTCATGACCATCGCCGCGACCATCGGCGCCGGTGGCCTCGGTGTACTCATTCTCGCTTCCATCAGCCGCAGCGACATGTCGATGCTGATCGTCGGCGCCGTGCTGGTCAGTCTCCTGGCCATCTTCGCCGACCTGCTTCTGCAATGGCTGCAACGCACGCTGACTCCAAAAGGACTCCTGAAATGATCGAACTTCAAAACCTCAGCAAGACCTTCCAAAGCAACGGCAAAGATGTGAAAGCCGTGGACTCGGTAAGCCTGACCGTCAATGAAGGCGAGATCTGTGTGTTCCTCGGACCATCCGGCTGCGGCAAAAGCACCACGCTGAAAATGATCAATCGCCTGATCAAGCCGACCTCCGGCAAGATTCTGATCAACGGCGAAGACACCACCGACCTCGACGCGGTGACCCTGCGTCGCAACATCGGTTATGTGATCCAGCAGATCGGTCTGTTCCCGAACATGACCATCGAGGAAAACATCACCATCGTTCCGCGCCTGCTGGGCTGGGACAAACAGAAATGCCACGACCGCGCCCGCGAGTTGATGAGCATGATCAAGCTTGAGCCCAAGCAGTATCTGAATCGCTACCCGCGTGAATTGTCCGGTGGCCAACAGCAACGGATCGGCGTGATTCGTGCGTTGGCGGCGGATGCACCGCTGTTGCTGATGGATGAGCCGTTTGGCGCGGTCGACCCGATCAACCGCGAGATGATCCAGAACGAATTCTTCGAGATGCAGCGCGCGCTGAACAAGACCGTGATCATGGTCAGCCATGACATCGACGAAGCGATTAAGCTGGGCGACAAGATTGCGATCTTCCGCGCCGGCAAACTGTTGCAGATCGATCACCCGGACACGCTGCTGGCGCACCCGGCGGATGACTTTGTCAGCAACTTCGTCGGCCAAGACAGCACCCTCAAGCGTCTGTTGCTGGTGAAAGCCGAAGACGCGGCGGACAACGCACCGTCGGTGAGCCCGGAAACGCCCGTGGCCGAAGCCCTGGAGTTGATGGACGAGCTTGACCGTCGTTATGTGGTGGTCACGGATGGTGAGAACAAGGCGTTGGGTTATGTACGACGTCGCGACCTGCACCGTCAGACCGGCACTTGCGCGCAATATTTGCGTGAGTTCAATGCCACCGCAGCCTACGACGAGCATTTGCGCATCCTGCTGTCGCGCATGTACGAGTTCAACCGCTCGTGGCTGCCGGTGATGGATGCCGAGCGGGTGTTCCTGGGGGAGGTGACCCAGGAATCGATTGCCGAGTACCTGAGTTCCGGTAAGTCCCGTGGCGGCAAGACCAGCATTGTTTCGCCAGCTGAAGCTGCATTGGCCTGATCCTTTCACTGATCGTTCCCACGCTCTGCGTGGGAATGCATCCAGAGACGCTCTGCGTCTCAAAGGCTGGACGCAGAGCGTCCGGGGCGGCATTCCCACGCAGAGCGTGGGAACGATCAACCTGACCGAATATCCCTGCCAGGGGAACATCACACTGTCATGCAGGTCGGTTACATCAGTAGTTGTCCGGGACCGCACGACGGATGCGTGCAAAAACGCGACATTTTTTGTTGATCTCAAGCCCCTCACGCCCTAAAGTTCGCGCCGAACGTCCATGCTGGAAACGATCCATCCGGCTCAAGTACTGACGACGAGACAGCAAGGCCAAGGGAAGCACCGCCTCCCATGGCCTTTTTGCTTTCGGCGACATGCCTTGGGAAGTAGGCGAACCAAAGTGGGGATACGGAGGACGTTCATTTGCACCCATTGATTAATCTAGTTTGCCAGTAGGAGTTCCCAGCATGTCGATCAACGTCGAAGACTATTTCGCGCGCGATACCTTCCAGAAAATGAAGGCCTTCGCCGACAAACAAGAAACCCCGTTCGTGGTGATCGACACCGCGATGATCAGCCAGGCCTATGACGACCTGCGCGCCGGTTTCGAATTCGCCAAGGTCTACTACGCGGTCAAGGCCAACCCGGCTGTCGAAATCATCGACCTGCTCAAAGAGAAAGGCTCGAACTTCGACATCGCGTCGATCTACGAGCTCGATAAAGTGATGAACCAGGGCGTTGGCCCGGATCGCATCAGCTACGGCAACACCATCAAGAAATCCAAGGACATTCGCTACTTCTACGAGAAGGGCGTGCGTCTGTATGCCACCGACTCCGAAGCCGACCTGCGCAACATCGCCAAGGCTGCACCGGGTTCGAAAGTCTATGTGCGCATCCTCACCGAAGGCTCGACCACCGCTGACTGGCCTCTGTCGCGCAAATTCGGCTGCCAGACCGACATGGCCATGGACCTGCTGATCCTCGCCCGCGACCTGGGCCTGGTGCCGTACGGCATCTCGTTCCACGTCGGCTCGCAACAGCGCGACATCAGCGTCTGGGACGCGGCGATCGCCAAGGTCAAAGTGATCTTCGAGCGTCTGAAAGAAGAAGACGGCATCCACCTGAAGCTGATCAACATGGGCGGCGGCTTCCCGGCCAACTACATCACCCGCACCAACAGCCTGGAAACCTACGCTGAAGAAATCATCCGTTTCCTCAAGGAAGATTTCGGTGATGACCTGCCGGAAATCATCCTGGAGCCAGGCCGTTCGCTGATCGCCAACGCCGGCATTCTGGTCAGCGAAGTGGTGTTGGTGGCGCGTAAATCCCGTACCGCCGTCGAGCGATGGGTGTACACGGATGTGGGCAAGTTCTCCGGCCTGATCGAAACCATGGACGAAGCCATCAAGTTCCCGATCTGGACCGAGAAGAAAGGCGAAGTGGAAGAAGTGGTCATCGCCGGCCCGACCTGCGACAGCGCCGACATCATGTACGAAAACTACAAGTACGGTTTGCCGCTGAACCTGGCGATTGGTGATCGTTTGTACTGGCTGTCGACCGGTGCCTACACCACCAGCTACAGCGCCGTAGAGTTCAATGGCTTCCCGCCGCTGAAGTCGTTTTACGTGTAAGCGCTTTTTGCGTCTGGCTGATCGTTCCCACGCTCTGCGTGGGAATGCCTCAATGGACGCTCTGCGTCCGCTCCGGCAGGGACGCGGACGTCCCGGGCTGCATTCCCACGCAGAGCGTGGGAACGATCAGCCGGGCGTCAGCTCTTGAGCACGCTGTTGATACTCCGTGGCCAGCTCATGAATTCTTGGATCGGTCGACGTCGATAACGTCTGCCTCGCCACCCGCAAAAAATTCAGATTCCCCCCGGCCAATGCCTTGCGGAACCAGACCAGCGCCTCATCGATATTGCCTTCATCCGCCAGCACGGCGGCATAACTGAACTGCCCACGAAAATCCCCGCCGAGTGCCGAGCGTCGATACCAGTCACGCGCAGCTTGCGGATCTGCGGGACACACCCGCCCGTCTTCCAGATAACGTCCCAGCAGGTTCATCGACTTTGCATGGCCCAGTTCAGCGGCGCACCGATAAAGATCCAGCGCTTGCGCCTGATCCTCGATTACACCGCGTCCGGTGGCCAGCAGGTTGGCATAGTTGTACATCGCCCAATCCAGACCGCTTTCAGCTGCAACGCGATAATGCCCCGCAGCCACCGATGCATCGGAAACGCAACCCCAGCCATGTTCATGACAACGTCCCAGCATGTTGCGCGCCATCAGATGCCCACGCTGAGCGGCGATGTCAAACCAGCGCACGGCCAGCGGCTGATCCTGTTCGATGCCCCGGCCGTCCAGCAGAATCTGCCCGAGCAAAGCCTGAGCATCGAGAACACCTTCGCGGGCGACGATGAGAATCGCCTGGGCTGCGCGCGCCGGGCTTTCGTCGAGCATTGATTTGAGGCGCTCGCCATCGAGGACTTCCTCGCGGCGCAGTTGATAACTCAAGCCTTACACCTCGACCCAGCGACGCAACAGGTTGTGGTAAGTGCCGGTCAGTCGGATCAGCGAAGGATGATCGGGCATGTCCTGGGTCAACTGCTGGATCGCTCCGTCCATCTCGAACAGCAAGGCGCGCTGGCTGTCTTCGCGGACCAGGCTTTGGGTCCAGAAAAATGAGGCGTATCGGGTGCCGCGGGTGACGGCGTTGACCTTGTGCAGGCTGGTGCCGGGGTACAAGACCATGTCGCCGGCGGGCAACTTCACCTGTTGTGTACCGAAAGTGTCCTGGATTTCCAGCTCGCCGCCGTCGTAGTCGTCCGGCTCGCTGAAGAACAAGGTGGCCGACAAATCAGTGCGCACGCGCTCGATGCTGTTCTTGGGCTGGCGCACGGCGTTGTCGATATGAAAGTCGAAACTGCCGCCGGCCGTGTAACAGTTCAGCAACGGAGGGAAGACCTTGTGCGGTAACGCGGCTGACATAAACAGCGGATTCTTCCACAGCCGTTCCAGCATCGCCGCGCCGATTTCTTTGGTCAGCGGGTGACCTTCGGGCAGTTGCAGATTGTGCTTGGCTTTGGCCGACTGGTAGCCGGCGGTGATCTTGCCGTCAGCCCAATCTACCTGCTCCAGAGCTTCGCGGATGCGCTGCACTTCTTCTTTCGCGAACACGCCGGGAATATGCAGCAGCATGGGGGAAGACACCTGAAGACAAAGAGGCGGCAATGGTATTGATTCTTATTGACTCTGTAAAACCCCCGTGACGAACGAGACGCCAAAAACCGTAAGGCTAAATTGTAAAGAATGTAAATTCTTCGCAAATAGTAACGTTTCGCAATTGATACAAATACCTGTTTACCCTATATTCCGCGGCCTCAAATCCTTGGGGAGGGGAATTCTCATGTCACGCCAACAACCACAATTACCGGTCAGTTCACCGCGTTTGCTCGCGTCTGCAATTGGCGTGGCGATCACTGCCAGCTCTGCGGGCCATATGGCTTTCGCGGCTGAAAAGGCCGACGAAAATGCACCGAGCAACGTGATTTCCCTGGGCGCTACCGCTATCACCGGCGAAGCCCAGGACGAGACCTCCTACAAGACCGATACCTCGGCCAACAAGAAGTACACCGCGCCGCTGCGCGAAACGCCGAAAAGCGTCACGGTGATTCCGCAACAAGTGATTCGCGACACTGGCGCCACCAGCCTGGTCGACGCCCTGCGTACCACCCCGGGTATCACTTTCGGTGCCGGTGAAGGCGGCAACCCGGCCGGCGATCGTCCGATCATTCGCGGCTTCAACGCAGAAAGTGACGTGTTCATCGACGGCATGCGCGACCCGGCGTCCCAGAGCCGCGAGATCTTCAACGTAGAATCGATCGAAGTCAGCAAGGGCCCGGGATCGGCCTTCACCGGCGCGGGTTCCACCGGTGGCAGCCTGAACCTGGTGAGTAAGACCGCCAAGCTGGGCAATGCCTACAACGGCGGCTTCACCTGGGGCTCGGACCAGACCAAGCGCACCACCCTCGATCTGAACCAGCAGATGACCGACACCTCGGCCTTCCGTCTGAACCTGATGAAGCATGAAGCCAACGTCGCCGGCCGTGATGCCGTGGACGTCAGCCGTTGGGGCGTGGCACCTTCCTTCGCGTTCGGCCTGGGTACCGACACCCGTCTGACCGTCGGCTACTACCACGTCGAAACCGACGACATGCCCGACTACGGTCTCCCATTGACCTTGAACCCCAACCGCAGCAAGTACAACGTCGATAAACCTGTGCATGTCGATCGCGACAACTTCTACGGTCTCACCGGTCGCGACTATCGCCAGACCAGCAATGACAGCGGCACCCTCAAGATCGAACACGATCTGAATGATGACCTGACCGTCTCGAACAGCTTCCGCATGTCCCGTTCGACCCTCGACTACGTCGTTACCAACCCGGACGACAGCAAGGGCAACGTGGCTCTTGGCAGCGTGTACCGTGGCGCGAAAAGCCGTAACTCGACGTCCAGCGGCTGGATCAACCAGACTGACCTGAGCGCCAAGTTCAACACCGGCGCCATCGAGCACAGCATGGTCACCGGCCTTGAGTTTTCCTATCAAGACACTCACAACCGCCCGTACATCCTGACCTCGACCGCCAGCGGCACCCGCTGCAACAGCGCCCTGTTCAACTCCGGCGACTGCACCAGCCTGCAAAATCCGACGCCTGGGGATAACTGGAACGGCTCGATCACCGACAGCGCCGCGTTCACCGACACCGACACCAAAACCGCTGCGGCCTACGTGTTCGACACGCTGAAGTTTAACGAGCAATGGTCCCTGAACCTGGGCCTGCGTTATGACAACTACCAGGTCGAATCCAGCGGCCACGCCAACGCTAGCAGCACCGCTCCAGCGAACGACTTCTCCCGTGAGAACACCAGCGACCTGGTCAACTACCAGATCGGCGTGGTCTACAACGTGTTGCCTAACGGCAGCATCTACGCGGCCTACTCCACCTCCAGCAACCCGTCCGGTGAAACCAGCGGCAACGGTGGCCTGGACCTGGCGGCGAACAACACCAACCTGGACCCGGAAAAGAACCGCAACTACGAGATCGGCACCAAGTGGGACTTCTTCGGTGACGACCTGTCGCTGACCGCCGCACTGTTCCGCACCGAGAAAACCAACGCACGGATCAACGATCCGGACGGCGGCACCACTCAAGTGCTGGACGGCGAACAGCAGGTCAATGGTGTGGAGCTGAGCTACAGCGGCAAGCTGACCCGTAACTGGAGGGTCTTCGGCGGCTACACCTACATGGAAAGCGAAGTGGTCAAAACCACCCTTGCCGCCGATGAAGGCAACCACATGCCAAGCACCCCACGGAACAACTTCACGTTCTGGTCGACCTACGACCTGGTACCGGACAAGTTGACCGTCGGCGCCGGTGCGACCTTCGTCGATTCGCAGTTCGGTAACGTCGCCAACTCGGTGGAGATCCCCTCCTACTGGCGTTACGACGCGATGGCCAGCTACCGCCTGACCAAGAACGTCGACCTGCAACTCAACGTGCAGAACCTGACCGACAAGCGTTACTTCGACCAGATACTGCAGAACCACTACGCCCACGTGGCGGCGGGTCGTACCGCCCTGCTGAGCGCCAACTTCCACTTCTAATAGAAGCGTGAAGACCAAGGCCCCGTTCATCCAGGTGAACGGGGCTTTTGTGCGTAAAAAAGAATGTTTCTCGACAACCCACGGCATAATGCGCGCCGTGATGATTATTTCCGACCGAACAAGGCGAGCGACGTGTTGAAGAAAACCCTGTTCCAGTTGCACTGGTTTTTCGGCATCAGCGCCGGACTGGTACTGGCCCTGATGGGCATCACCGGGGCGACGGTGTCGTTTCAGGATGAAATCCTGCGCGCGCTGAACCCCTCTGTGTTGCAGGTCGAGAAGCAGGTCGCTGGCGTCCTGCCGCCCGTTGAGTTGGTGGAGAAAATCGAGGGTGCATCCGGCAAGAAAGTCGCGATGCTCTGGGTCGAGACCGACAGCGGCAACGCCGCGCGGGTGTCCTTTACCCCGCCACCGGGTGAACGCCGCGGCGAGATGCGCTACTTCAATCCGTACACCGCCGAGTTCATGGGCGACGCCACTGGCCAGGACTTCTTCGGCCTGATGCTACAACTGCACCGGTTCCTCGCCATGGGCGAAAGCGGTCGGCAGATCACCGGCGCGTGCACGCTGATCCTGGTGTTCTTCTGCCTGTCCGGTTTGTACCTGCGCTGGCCACGCCAGTGGAAAAGCTGGCGTGCCTGGCTGACCCTCGACTGGAAGAAAAAGGGCCGCAGCTTCAACTGGGATTTGCATTCGGTGGCCGGCACCTGGTGCCTGGTGTTTTACCTCCTGGCGGCGCTGACCGGGTTGTCCTGGTCCTATGAGTGGTACAACAAGGGCCTGACCCAATTGCTTTCCGACTCACCGCAGAACGAGCGTGTTCGGGGCGGCCGCGGCCCTGCACTGAGCGGCCCGGCGCCCACCGCCGATTACGCAGCGATGTGGAGCAGCATCTACAGCGCTGCCGGTCCGGCACTGAGTGCCTACAACATCCGCATGCCGCCAGTGGCCGGGCAGCCGGCCACCGTGTTCTACCTGTTGAGCAGCTCGCCCCACGACCGCGCACTGAACCAGATCACCCTCGATCCGGCGACCGGTATCGTCAAACGACATGACCGCTACAGCGACAAGAGCCTCAAGGCGCAACTGCTGACCAGCATTTACGCGCTGCACGTCGGCAGCTACTTCGGCATTGTCGGGCGGATTATCCTGACGATTACCGCGCTGACGATGCCGCTGTTTTTCGTCACCGGCTGGTTGTTGTACCTCGATCGTCGACGCAAGAAAAAGCAGATCAAGGATGCCCGCAAAGGCCTCGCGCAACCGGGTAGCGACGCTCCCGCATGGCTGATCGGTTTCGCCAGCCAGAGCGGGTTTGCCGAGCAACTGGCGTGGCAGACCGCCGGGCAATTGCAGGCTGCGGGCCTGCCCGTGAAAGTTCAGCCGCTGGCGGATGTCAGCGAGCAGGATCTGCGTGATTCCGGCAATGCGCTGTTCGTGGTCAGTACCTTCGGCGACGGCGAAGCACCGGACAGTGCCCGGCGTTTCGAACGCAAGGTGCTGGGCCAGGCGTTGAGCCTGGAAAGCCTGAACTACGCCGTGCTTGGGCTTGGCGATCGACAGTATCAGCACTTCTGCGGTTTCGCCCGACGCTTGCACACCTGGCTGGGCGAGCATGGCGGCAAGACCCTGTTCGCGCCGGTGGAAGTCGACAGCGGCGACCCTTACGCCTTGCGTCACTGGCAGCAGCAACTCGGCCTGCTGACCGGACAGGCGCCTGTGGACACCTGGCAAGCGCCGAGCTACGACAACTGGCCCCTGGCCCGCCGCGAACTGCTCAACCCTGACAGCACGGGATCGAGCGTGTACTTGCTGGGCCTCACTGCCCCGACCACCAGCAGTTGGCTGGCCGGTGACCTGGTGGAAGTGATGCCGCGCAATTGTCCGTGGGCTATCGAGCACTTCCTTGATGGCCTGGGCATTGACGGTCGGGCCACGGTGACGCTCGATGACCTTTCGCAACCTCTGGAGCAAGCCCTCGCCAGTCGACAACTGCCCGAGAACAGAACCCATCTGGTCGGCCTGCACGCTCAGGCACTGGTGAATGCCTTGGTGCCCCTGGCCATGCGCGAATACTCCATCGCCTCGATCGCCGCCGACGGCATCCTCGAACTGATCGTGCGCCAGGAACTGCATCCCGATGGCAGCCTGGGCGTCGGCTCTGGCTGGCTGACCGAACACGCCCCTGTGGGCGGCACCATCAGCCTGCGCGTACGGCGCAACAGCGGTTTCCACCTGCCAGTCGAGCCAGTGCCGATGATCCTGCTGGGCAACGGCACCGGCCTGGCCGGGCTGCGCAGTTTGCTCAAGGCGCGGATCGCCGATGGGCAGCAACGTCATTGGCTGTTGTTCGGCGAACGTCATCGGGAACATGACTACCTGTGCCGCGCCGAGCTTGAGGAATGGCTGATTTCGGGGGATCTGGAGCGGTTGGACCTGGCGTTTTCCCGAGACCAGTCCGAGAAGGTATATGTGCAGGACCGACTGCGTGAGTCGGCGGATGAGCTAAAGAAATGGCTGGCCGACGGTGCCGTTATTTACATCTGCGGCAGCTTGCAGGGGATGGCGTCGGGGGTGGATCACGTGCTTAACGAGGTGCTCGGGATTGCAGAGGTTGACCGGTTGATTGAGCAGGGCCGATATCGGCGTGACGTCTATTAAACGCCCCCTCACCCTAACCCTCTCCCGGAGGGAGAGGGGACTGACTGAGTTGTTCTTAGAGTTACATCGACCTGAAAAACCGAGTCGAACTCAGGCTTTGAAAACGATGAAGATCTGCTCCCTTTCCCCCTTCTCCCCCGTGGGGAGAGGGCTGGGGTGAGGGGTCGATTTCAAATCATCCCCAAAACTCCGACTACAGTTAAACCTCCATCCCCCTTCACACGGACGTGAAGCATGCCCACCCGCCCCTCCTCCAACCAACGCCAATTCGCCCGCCATCTGCGCACCAACCAGACCGACTGCGAACGCCTGCTCTGGCAAAAACTCCGTTCTCGGCAAATAGCCAATCTGAAGTTTCGTCGGCAGTTTCCATGCCCGCCGTACATCCTGGATTTTTATTGCGTAGAACTGAAGTTGGCCATCGAACTTGATGGTGGTCAGCATTACGAGACTGCGGCAAAAATACATGACCAGCGTCGAACGCTTTACCTTCAGCAGCAAGGTATTGAGGTTGTGCGATTTAGCAATTTGGAGGTTATTGAGCGGATGAGTGAAGTGCTTGAACAAATCATGAGGATTGCTGTGAATCGAACGTCGTGATTCTGATCTTAAATCCCCCCTCACCCTCACCCTCTCCCAGAGGGAGAGGGGACTGACCGAGGTGTCTTGAGCTATACATAGACCTGAAATTCCGAGCCGAACTCAGGCTCTGAAAAGCCCCGATCGGCTCCCTTTCCCCCTCTCCCCTCTGGGGAGAGGGCTGGGGTGAGGGGTGGCCTTTGAAGACTCACACAATCAAACCGGCTGCAACTTCTGCTCAAACACCCCAACCCCATCCAAATCCCGCAACACCACACTCATTTCCCCCGTCTGCCCATCAATATTCACCTCACCAAAAAACTGAAACCCGGCAAACGGCGAGGTGTTCTGTGCCGGTGGTGCTTTCTCGAACACCACCTGCGGGCCAAAGGTTTTATCCAGCGCATCAGGCCCAAAGCTCCCCGCATTCAAAGGGCCGGCGACAAACTCCCAGAAAGGCTCGAAATCCTGAAATACCGCACGGTCCGGGTGGTAGTGGTGTGCCGCGCAGTAATGCACATCCGCCGTCAACCAGACAAAATTGCGCACCTGCTGCGCCCGCAGGAACCCCAACAATTCGGCGATTTCCAGTTCACGCCCCTGGGCCGGTCCCGGATCACCGTTGGCCACGGCTTCCCAGCGCGCCACACCCGGACTGACTTCACCATCCGGTACGCCGAGACCAATCGGCATGTCGGCAGCGATGACTTTCCACTGGGCATTGGAGGCCTTCAATTCACGTTTGAGCCAGTCCAGTTGTTCACGGCCGAGGAACGGTTTAGCGGCACCCAGGTTGTCGTCATTGGCCCCGCGATAGCTGCGCATATCAAGCACGAACACATCGAGCAGCGGACCGTAACTGAGCTTGCGATAAATCCGCCCGCCGCCATCGGCACTCTGCAACCGCATCGGTGCGTATTCCAGCCAGGCCTGACGCGCGCGACCGACCAGGCTGTGGATATCCTTGCTCTTGTAGCGCTCATCCAATTGCTTGCCTGGCGACCAGTTGTTCACCACTTCATGATCGTCCCACTGCCAGATCTGCGGGACCTCGGCGTTGAAGCGACGGATGTTTTCGTCCATGAGGTTGTAGCGGTAATTGCCGCGATACTCATCGAGGGTTTCGGCGACTTTGCTCTTGGCTTCAGTGGTGATGTTGCGCCACACACGGCCGCTCTCTGTGGTGAGCTGCGCAGGTATGGGGCCGTCGGCGTAGATGGAGTCGCCGCTGTGGATAAAGAAGTCTGGCAGGCGCAAACGCATGGCATCGTAGATGCGCATGCCACCGATGTCCGGGTTGATGCCGAAGCCCTGGCCGGCGGTGTCGCCGCTCCAGACGAAACGGATGTCGCGACGGGTTTGCGGCACGCTGCGCAGATGGCCGAACCAGGGTTCGCTGGCGACACCGCTCTGGGCGTCTTCGAAGTGCACGCGGTAGAAAATCGCCTGGTCGGCGGGCAAGCCAGTGAGTTCGACGCGGGCAGTGAAATCGGTATTGGACACGGCCAATGGCGAGACAAAACGACGGGGGTTACTGAACAGGCTGCGGGTGTCCCATTCCACCACCATTCGCGCCGGGCGATCACAGCGGCTCCAGATCATCGCCCGGTCACCCAGCACGTCGCCGGACTGCACGCCATCGGTGAGTTGCGGACGATCCTTGACCGAGGCAATCACCGCCGGCGCCAGGCCTGGCAACAACAGCCCGGCGCCGACGGCTTGTATGACACGACGGCGGCCGAGGTCGAATTCGCTCATGGTGTCCTCCCTGAAAAGGAAAACTAAAACATGCACGTGTGACCCGGGCATGACACAAAATCAGCCAATGTCACAAATCCCTTGTGGGAGCGAGCCTGCTCGCCCCCACAGGGCTGGGCTCTCACACAGAGAGTGGAAATGATCATCGTGAGGCACACAACTTTTCAAGACCTTTCCTACAACGTATCTTGTTGCCGCGTTTCGGCATCGACTCCATAGTTCGTGCTCGCGGAAAACACCGCGAACGACCTTGGCCGGTCGGATGCAGGAACGCTACAGCGTATCGACACCTCCTCAGGCACTTTGTGCCTGAGGTGCTGTTTTATGGCGGCTGTGCGTGGGACACCTTCGGGTGTGCCGGTTCCTGTACCCGGTCGGCCAACCCGCGTACGGCTGCCACCTTCTTCGTTTGGCCGCGAGTGGTGGTAGCTCCAACTACAGGAGTTACATCATGTTCCAAGTCATGCCGCGTTACCTCCCCATCGACACCTACGACGCCGAAACACCGGTGCTCTTCGTCAACACCCACAAAGAACTGAGTGAACTCACCGCCTGCGCCATGCATCGCTTCACTGTGGTTCGCGATTTGGCAGACACACTGTCCAGCCTGAATCTGAAAAACATTTCCGACTGTGATCTGACGCGAGTCACCCGCGCAGTGCATCTGCTCATGCGTGAGGGTTGTGCTGTGCTGGATGTCGTTCAAGCGCGGGCGTCGCAACGGGAGGAAGCATACAAGACCACTATTTGATCGTGTTATCGCTGACGCCATCGCAAGCAGGCTCGCTCCTACGGGTTTGTGGCGAACACAAAACTTGTGAACACCACAAACCCTGTGGGAGCGTGGCTTGCCCGCGATGAACGATAACGCGGTCGTGCTGACTCGCCACCACAGCCCCCCTGCAACACCATGAAATAGGAAATTTCAGCGCCGCTTTTAGGAAACGTCCTAACGCCAATACCCGAGCGCCCCGGATAGGTTCGAGGCTGCTCCGGACACACGCGGAAAAGGACGCCTATGGCACGCAACAAGGACATCCCCCAAGTCTGGGAACATGTGACGGGTGGCGGCGGTAGCGGCACCGGCGTTCGCTTCCTGCGCGACATGACCCCGACCGAAATCGCCGAACGCGAAGCCCGGCAAAAGCCCTACGACGCCATGCTCGCCCGGCAACAGGCCTATGAAGATCGCTTCCTCGGAGAAGTCGAACAGCGCAAGCGGGTCAAAGCCCAGGGTTGTGTGTTTGCCAAAAGCTGCAACCTGCCGGATGGTGTCATCAACCACACTAACCCCGCCGGTTTTGTCCCGGTCGAACGACTGGCCGACTACGGGTTGTGGGCCGTACTGGGCACCGGCGCGGCGATCACCGCCGAAGGTGCACCGCTCAAATGGGTGGCCGGCTCGGCAACGGGCAACGTCTTGGCCCAACGTCTTGGCGGTTCGCTCGCCCTTGCCTTGACTGGCTCGACGGTGGCGGCGGGTGCCGCGATAGGAACCGTGGCGCTACTGATGCCGAACACCCTTTCGCCCGACGGCGCTTTCTACAAAAACGAGCAATACGCGCTGCTGAAGACGGGACGAACTCGCGTACGCGTCAACGTGAAGACGTTGCCCGATGGATCCGTCAGCGCTTACGGTTTCTACACCGGCGGGAAGAAGGACTGGGAATTCGTCCCGGTCATCAAGGCCAAACCGGAAGGTGAGAAGTTCATCGCCGACCTCGGCAACGGCATTGGCCTGACCTGGACGCCAGCGGCGAATCCTGACGAGGCACCAAAGGTTCCCGCACTGGAAGGCGCCCTGCCCCTGCCGACGATATGGGTGTACCCGCCTACCGAACAAACCGACAAAGCCTTGGTGAACCCGGAACATCCACCCGAGTATCAGGATGCAATCATCTGGTTTCCTGCCGATGCGGGGCTTGAGCCGATCTACATCATGCTCAGCGCCCGGTATGACTCCGGTGTCGTCACGGGTGTGGGCGAAGATGTGCCGGGCATTTGGCTTGCTGGGGCTGGCACCGGGCTAGGCGCCCCAATTCCAACGCGGATTGCGGATGAACTCCGAGGGCAGGAATTCAGTAACTTCGACGCATTCAGGAAAGCGTTCTGGATAGCCGTAGCCAATGCCCCCGAACTAAACCAGCAATTCAGTTCACGCAACCTGTCCGGCATGGTGAACGGCTTGGCCCCTGCTGCACCCAAAATCGAGCATGCCGGAAAACGAGTTGCTTTCGAGCTACACCATGTAGAACCAATCAAGAATGGTGGCGCCGTATACGATGTTGACAACCTGCGAGCTGTCACACCAAGGCGTCATATCGACCTACACAGGAAGGCTGAGTAATGGAAAACAAGAGCAATCTTTCCGACTACACCAAACAGGAGTTCAAAGCCCTGATTGGAGCTATCGACGATGCCCGAACAGAAGAAGACCGGGGAACGTTGGTGGAGCACTTCAACAAGATCGTGCCGCACCCCGCGGGGAGCGACTTGCTGTTCTATCCAGAGGATGGAGCAGATGACTCACCGGAAGGAGTAGTGCAGACAATCGAGGACTACTGCGCGTCCGAAGGTTTGCCTGGATTCAGGGACTGATTCAGAGAGCAGTAGAAGTGCTGGGAGAGAGTTTGCTTGCGATGGTGGTGAATTTTAAACCGTCATCGCGAGCAAGCTCGGCTCCTGCAGGGGGGTGTCAGGCCTTGGCTGGCTCCAGCGCCATCTCAACAACTTCCGGCCGCTTGAGCAGCGCATACGCCACCGCCGTCAGCAGGCTCCCGGCCACAATCGCCAGCAGATACAACAGCGCATGGTTGATCGCATTCGGGATCGCCAGCACGAACAACCCGCCGTGCGGCGCCATCAGTTTGCAGCCGAAGTACATCGACAGCGCACCGGTCAATGCACCACCGGCAATGCTCGCCGGGATCACCCGCAGCGGGTCCTTGGCGGCAAACGGAATCGCACCTTCGGAGATAAAGCACAGCCCCAACACCAACGCGGCTTTACCGGCCTCGCGTTCAGTCTGGGCGAACTTGCGTCGGGCAATAAACGTGGCAATACCCAGGCCAATCGGCGGCACCATGCCGGCCGCCATGGTCGCCGCCATCGGTGCATAACTCTGCGACGCCAGCAGCCCCACCGAGAACGCATACGCGGCTTTGTTGATCGGCCCACCAAGGTCGACGCACATCATCCCGCCCAGCAATACACCGAGCAGAATCGCGTTGGTGGTGCCCATGCTGTCGAGGAAGTGCGTAAGCCCTGTCAGCATGCCGGCCACCGGTTTGCCGACCACGTAGATCATCACCAGACCGGTGAACAGACTCGCCAGCAACGGGATGATCAGAATCGGTTTCAAGGCCTCAAGACTTTGCGGCAAGCGCGCATAACGATTGATCGCCTGCGCCGCATAACCGGCGATGAAACCGGCAATGATCCCGCCGATAAAACCGGCGCCCAGGGTGCTTGCCAGCAGACCGCCAATCATCCCCGGCGCCAGGCCCGGACGGTCGGCGATCGAGTAGGCGATGTAACCCGCCAACAGCGGCACCATCAACTTGAACGCGGTCTCGCCGCCGATCTGCATCAGGGCTGCCGCGAGCGTGCCGGGCTCCTTGAAGGCCGTGATGCCGAACACGAACGACAAGGCGATCATCAGTCCGCCCGCCACCACCATCGGCAGCATGAACGACACGCCCGTCAGCAGGTGTTTGTAGACGCCGGTTTTCTCTTGCCTGGCCGGGCCTTTGGCACCGGTCGATGCGGTTTCCTGCGTGCCTTCGGCCAACGCCTTGTTCAGCGTCGCCTCGGCTTGCTTGAGGGCGATGCCGGTGCCACAACGGTAAATCTTCTTGCCGGCGAAACGCTCGGTGGCGACTTCGATGTCCGCCGCCAGCAGCACCACATCAGCATCGGCGATCGCTGCGGCGCTGAGTGGATTGCGCGCACCGACCGAACCCTGGGTTTCCACTTGCAGGTCGTAGCCCAGGCGTTTTGCCGCTTGCTGCAAGGCCTCGGCGGCCATGAAGGTATGAGCGACGCCCGTCGGGCATGCGGTGACTGCAACCAGTCGCGGCGCATTTTTTACCACGGCAGCAGGCTCGGCGATGACGTCGGGCTCGACGTAGACTTGCGCTTCTTCAGCACCGCGCCGTAGCACCGCTTCAACATCTTGCAGGGCTTGCGCCGGGGTGCTTTGGAAGACCCGTTTGCCGACGAATCGCGACATATCCACAGGCGTGCTGGTCACCAGCAACACCCACTCGGCCGCCTCGATCGTGGCCGCCGACAATTGGCGTTCAGGGTGCGCGGCATCGTTGACTTCGACACTGGTGCTCCAGCCCTGACGCTGGGCCGCTGCATCGAGCAAACGGGCGCACAACACACTGGTGACCATGCCATTCGGGCAGGCAGTAACAATCGCTAACTTCATTACAAACCCTCTTATTGTTCTGTCAGGGTGCGCATGCGCACGCCCTGTTCGAGCCGCGCCAACTGCGTGGCGTCGCCAATACCGAAATCGATCTGGGTGACCGCCATCGCGGCAATCGCCGTGGCGGTGCGCAAGGTCTGTTCAGGCGTGTCGGCGCTGAGCAAACCGTGGAGCATGCCGGCCAGTAACGAATCGCCTGCGCCCACGGTGCTGACGACACTGACCTTGGGCGGCGTGGCATGCAGCGCCGAGCCGACACTGAACCAGTTCACCCCGTCGGCACCGTGGGAGATCACCACGTGCTCGATGCCTTGAGCGTGCAGGCGGCTAGCCGCTTGCGCCTGGGCGGCCACCGAAACCACATCGCAGCCCAGCACGTCGGCCAGTTCTTCGGTGTTTGGCTTGATCAGCCACGGGCCTGCGTTGAGCGCTGCCCGCAAGGCTTCGCCACTGGTGTCCAGCGCCACGTTCAAACCGAGATTGTTCAAACGCACAATCAACGCCTGCAACCATTGAGGGCTGATGCCTTGAGGCAGGCTGCCGGCAACGACGACCGCGTCATGCCCCGGCGCAATCTGGTCGAGGCGATCGAGCAATGCCTGCTGCGCGGCTTCACTCACCAAGGGGCCGGGACCGTTGATGTCGGTGATGCGCCCATCGCTTTCCGCCAGTTTGATGTTGCTGCGAGTCTCACCAGGAACACGGATGAACGCGTCGACAAACCCGCGCTTGGCGAACAGGGTTTCGAACGCTTGAAGGTTGTCCTCCCCGAGAAAACCGCTGACCGTGAGCTGATGCCCGAGGTCCGCCAGCACCTGTGCCACGTTCACGCCTTTACCGGCGGCGTGAGTATGCATCTCGTCGCTACGGTTGACCTGACCGGGTGCAAGCACCGGCAACTGGACGGTGAGGTCCAGCGCCGGATTGAGGGTCAGGGTTAGGATCTTGGCCATTACAGGGCCTCCACTAGTGCGCGCACTTCGTTTGCGCTGCCCACGGCCAAGGCCTGCTGGGCAAGGATTTGGGTCTGGGCCAGGTTGAGTTCGCGTATCCGCGCCTTGACCTCGGCAATGCTGCGACCCGAGACACTGAGCTCATCCACACCGAGACCGACCAGCACCGGCACCGCCAGCGGATCGGCCGCCAACTCGCCGCACACGCCAACCCACTTGCCGTTGGCATGTGCCGCGCGCACGGTGATGTCGATCAGTTGCAGCACCGCCGGGTGCAAGCCGTCAGCCTGGGCCGACAAGGTCGGATGACCACGGTCGATGGCCAGGGTGTATTGGGTCAGGTCATTGGTGCCGACGCTGAAGAAGTCGACCTCTTTGGCCAGCACCGGCGCCAGCAATGCAGCTGACGGCACTTCAATCATGATCCCCAATTGCAGGTCGGCAACCGGAATTTCCAAACGCAGACGTTCGGTCATGTCCCGAGCCTGGCGCCATTCATCGACGCTGCCGACCATGGGAAACATGATCCGCAATGGACGGTTGTCCGCAGCGCGAAGCAACGCGCGCAATTGCGCTTCCATGACCTGCGGGCGTTGCAGGGTCAGGCGAATACCGCGCACGCCGAGGAACGGGTTTTCTTCTTTGGCGATCGGCCAATACGGCAGCGGTTTGTCGCCGCCGACGTCGAGGGTGCGAACGACCAAGGGACGACCGGCCAGGCCATCAAGGACGCGACGGTACTCGACTTCCTGAGTCGCCTCGTCCGGCGCTTGCGAGTGAGCCATGAAAATCAGTTCGGTGCGCAGCAGGCCAATGCCTTCAGCGCCCTGCTCCACCGCACTGGTGACACCCGCGCTTTCACCAATATTGGCGAACACTTCGACCGCATGACCGTCGGTGGTCAGCGCCGGCTGATGGCGCTGCTCGGCGGCCGCCTTCAAACGTTGCTCGCGGGTGTCGCGCTCTTCGGTGGCGCGCTGCAAGGTCGCCGCGTCGGCGTCCACGTGCAGGCGGCCGCGTTGACCATCAATCAGCAATGGCGTGCCCGGCGCCAGCAGCAACACGGCCGGGCCGGCACCGACCAGCGCCGGAATCCCGAGGGCTCGCGCGACAATTGCGCTGTGGGCGGTGGCGCCGCCACGGGCGGTGAGGATACCGGCGACGCGGGTCGGATCAAGGCGGGCGACATCGGACGGACCGACTTCATCCATCACCAGAATGTACGGTTGCTCAGGCTCACTCGGGGTTTCGACGCCGCTCAACTGCGCCAATACCCGACGACCGATATCACGCAAATCGGCGGCACGCTCGGCGAGCAAGGCGTCCTGCAGCGATTCCTGTTGTTTGGCCGCCGCTTCAATCACTGCCATCCACGCCGCTTCGGCGCTTTCGCCTTGCTTGAGACGGGTATCGACTTCATCGGTCAATTCCGGGTCGTCGAGCATTTCCTGGTGAGTGATGAAAATCTCGCGAATGGCCTTGGACTTGCTGCGTTCGATCAGGCCTTCGATGTCGCGACGCACGTCCGCCAACGCCTGTTTGAGACGCTCGCGCTCGATGGCGGCAGACTCACCGCGCAGCGGGTAATCGATGGTTTGCAGCACTTGAATATGCGCCGGGCCGATGGCGATGCCCGGTGCGGCGGCAATGGCCTGAACCAGACTGCCGGACGCTGGCGCGAGGACCACCTCGGCCACATCGGCAACCACTTCGCGCTGTTGACTCACGGCTGGCAGCGGTTCGACTTCTTCACCGAGGCCTTCTTCGATGGCGGCCAACAAGGCTGGCAAGGCATCGGCGGCGATGCTTGGTTCGGCGACAAATTCCAGCACCTGACCGCGACGGGCGCCGAGGCTGAGCAGTTTGCTCAAGCTCTTCACTGACACTGCGCTGTCCTGGCCGTCGACAATGCGCACGCGAACTTCGCCTTCAAAACTTTTCGCCAGTTGCGCGAGGATCTTCGCCGGACGCGCGTGCAACCCGTGGGCGTTGGCCAGCGCGATGCGAGCGCTGGGCCAATCGGCCGGCAGTTCACCGCCAAGGACTTCGAGGACTTTACGGCTGCTGGTGGCGCGGCCCAATTCATGGCCACGACCTTCGATCAGCAACGCACAAAGGCGTTCGAGCAATGCCTGATGGGCTTCACCGAGGCTGGCCAGGCAGAACAGGCCACTGAGCGGCTGGCCGAGGTAGCGTATCGGTTTGTCCGGCGTGACGAAGGCCAGGCCCGGACGCTTGACCGTTTGCTCGCTGTGCAACCACCACAGGCCATCGCCCAGCGGCAGCGCTTCGACTTGTTGCAACACCGCAGAGAAACCGTTGCTGACACAGTCGGCCTGACGCAGCAAACGTGCACCGCGCCAAACCAGTTCCTCGAAATCGTCGGCGGACACACCGAGGCCGATCATCTGCGCATCCAGCGCCAGTTCTTGCGGCGCGCCTTGCAACAGTTTCAACAAGGCTTCGGCGGAACTGGCGCGGCGCAGCGCCTGGCCCAAGTCAGTTTCGCCGAGGGCACGGGTCAGCAGTTGCAACAGGCGCAGGTGTTCGTCGGATTTGGCCGCAATACCAATCGCCAGGTAGACGATCTGACCGTCCCCCCAATCCACACCCTCGGGGAACTGCATCAACCGCACGCCGGTGGAAAACACCTGATCGCGGGTTTCCGGCGTACCGTGGGGGATGGCAATACCTTGACCGAGAAAGGTCGAGCCCTGGGCTTCGCGCGCCTGCAACCCGGCGAGATAACCCTCGTCGACCAGGCCATCGGCGACCAGATGCTGGGCCAGCAAGTGCAACGCTGCGGACTTATCCACAGCCGACTGGCCCATGGATATCTGCTCTATGGTGAGCTCGAGCATGCTTTCTCCTTTTTGGCGCCTTGTGACGCCAGGTATTGTTTTGAATGATTCAGCTTAGGCTCTTCATCACAACTTTTGGCGGTTTCACGGCAGAACCGACAATGAAGCCTATAACGTAGAAAATACGCTTGCTGAAACGTTTAATCTAGAATGATTGGCACGTTACTCGATAATGTCTCATCCTTGAAGTCCAATTGTCGGATGTGCTGCGACAATGGTCGTCTGCCTGAATCGGGTAGGATTGGTGAAAATGTCGGGGCAAGCTCGAAAAAACAAGGAAATCCCGGGTTGAAACTCAGTGATATCGCCCAGTTGGCCGGTGTGTCCGTTACCACCGCCAGCTATGTCATCAATGGCAAGGCAGAACAACAACGTATCAGCAGTGCCACCGTCGAGCGCGTGCGCGCGGTCGTCGAACAACATGGCTTTACGCCCAATCCCCAGGCTGCCGGGCTGCGCAGTCGGCACACTCGCACCTTGGGTTTCATTCTGCCGGACCTGGAAAACCCCAGTTACGCACGAATCGCCAAACTGCTGGAACAAGGCGCTCGGGCTCGCGGCTATCAGCTGCTGATCGCCAGTTCCGACGATGCGCCGGACAGCGAACGGCAGTTGCTGCAACTGTTCCGGGCCAGGCGCTGCGATGCGTTGATCGTTGCCAGTTGCCTGCCTGCCGGCGATGACAGCTATCGCCAATTGCAGGCCAAGGGCATTCCGATCATCGCGATCGACCGGGTCATGGAGCCTGAACATTTCTGCTCGGTGATCAGCGATGACCGCGAGGCCAGCCTGCAACTGACCCGCAGTCTACTGGACCCGCTGCCCAAGCAGATCGCACTGATTGGCGCACGCCCCGAACTGAGCATCAGCCAGGAACGGGCGGCAGGTTTCACAGAGGCTTTGGACGGGTTCAATGGCGAGGTGCTGATTGAGCACGGTGAGTCGTTCAGCCGTGAGTGCGGCAAACAGCTGATGGACGAATTGCTACAGCGTCTGGGCCATTTGCCGGATGCGCTGGTGACCACGTCCTACGTGCTGCTTCAGGGCGTCTTCGATGCCTTGCACGATTTCCCGCTCAAAACCCGCCCGCTACGCCTCGGCACGTTCGGTGACACGCAGTTGCTGGATTTCCTGCCGCTGCCGGTCAACGCCATGGCCCAGCAGCATCAGCTCATCGCCGATAAAGCCCTGGAACTGGCCCTGGCTGCCATTGAACAATCGGATTACCAACCCGGCGTGCAGGCCATCGCGCGGACCTTCAAGCAGCGTATTCGCCAGGACTGAACCGTGGAGCTGATCGACAGCCACACTCATCTGGATTTTCCGGACTTCGACGAGGATCGCTCGGCGTTGTTGGCCGAGAGCCGTGCCCTCTTCGTGCGGCGGATGGTGGTGCTGGGGGTTTATCAGGGCAATTGGCAGCGGGTCTGGGATCTGGTGCAAAGCGACCCCGATCTGCATGCGGCGTTCGGTTTGCACCCGGTGTATCTGGATGATCATCGTCCCGAACACCTGACGGCACTCGGCGACTGGCTGACCCGTCTGGCGGGCCATCGGCAGTTGTGCGCCGTGGGCGAAATCGGTCTGGATTACTTCATCGAAACCCTCGATCGCGAGCGCCAACAGGCGTTATTCGACGCGCAGTTGCAACTGGCGGCGGATTTCAATCTGCCAGCGCTTATTCATGTGCGACGCAGCCATGCGGCGGTGATTGCCACGCTTAAACGGTTTCGCTTGAAACGCGCGGGGATTATTCATGCCTTCGCCGGCAGCAAAGAAGAAGCCCGTGAATACATCAAGCTCGGGTTCAAACTGGGCCTGGGCGGTGCCGCGACCTGGCCTCAGGCGTTGCGCATGCACCGTGTACTCGCGGAGCTGCCATTGGATTGCGTGGTACTGGAAACCGATTCTCCGGACATGGCGCCCGCCATGTTCCCCGGGCAACGCAACAGCCCGGCACACCTGCCGGCGATCTGCTCGGCACTGGCGCAAATCATGGCGATCAGCCCCGAGCAACTGGCCGCCGTCAGCACGGCCAATGCTTGCCAGTTGTTCAACTGGTAATCAGTCAACGTGGGCCTTGGCGGCTTCAAGCGTCAGCGTCATGTGTTGCCGGTGCCGGGCATACCGAATGACGATGAAGTAGACGAGCACCGCCAACAGCGAAAAATTCAGCTGCTCCACGACGCTGAGCATCCCGACCCACTCCAACACCAACGCCACCAGCAATGCAGTGCAAACCATGACCAACGTGCTCGCCCGCAGCATTGCCAGGGTGTCGATGGACTTGAAGCGCTGGATCTGTTTCGGATCGTTCAGTTGCAAGGTTTTCTGGCAATGGGAGCAGGTGAACGCTTCGTTGATCGCAATGGCGTTGAGTTGCCAGGGTTTGAGCAGGAGTACGCTCGCGCAATGAGCACAGTGCCCCTGGATTCCAATCGTTGCAGCAGACATTACCAAGCCTCCTCAGGGCAGGTCAGAGTGGTGGATCATCCTTCATTGAAGACCAAAAACCAGACAACGGAGGAAAACCGGACATTGCCGACCTGGAGAGGGGATAAGTACTACTGATTGTTCACACTGTAGGAGCTGAGCTTGCTCGGCTCCTACAGTTGCTTCGGGGCGTTTTCAGACCCGGAATGCGCTGATCAGCTGCTTCAATTCCACCACCTGAGCCGACAACGCACGACTGGCATCCTCGGTCTGGTGCGCCCCTTCGGCGGTGCGTTCACCCGCGCGGTTGATCTCGACAATATTCTGGTCGATGTCATGGGCCACGGCGGTCTGCTGCTCTACCGCGGCGGCGATTTGCTGGTTCTGATCGACAATCATGCCGACTGCGCCAAGGATGTTTTCCAGCGCTTGCTGAACCTTTTCCGACTGCCCTACCGTGCCGTTGGCCATCTGATGGCTGGTACCCATCGCCTTGACCGCAGCACCGACACCGCTGTGCAGCTTGGCGATCATCTGCTCGATTTCCTCGGTCGATTGCTGGGTGCGCTTGGCCAGCGTCCGGACCTCGTCCGCCACCACCGCGAAACCACGGCCCTGCTCACCGGCCCGAGCGGCTTCGATGGCCGCGTTGAGCGCCAAGAGGTTGGTCTGTTCGGCGATGCTCTTGATCACCTCCAGCACGCGACTGATGGACTGGCTGTCGCTGGCCAGTTGATTGATCACCAGCACCGACTGATCGATCTCAGTGGCAAGGGCTGCGATACTTCCCTGCTGAGACTCCACCAGCCCGCGACCACTGATGGTCTCGTCGTTGACGCTATGGGCACTGCTCACCGCTGCTGCGGCACTGCGTGCGACCTCAAGGGAGGTGGCCGACATCTGGTTCATGGCCGTGGCGACCTGCTCGATCTGTGTGCGCTGCCCCGCCACCGCCTGGTTACTCTGGGCTGATACGCTCTGCACCTGCCCGGCCTGGCGCTCGACCTCACTGACGGTCTGGCCAACCCGCTCGATCAGGTCATGGATTTTCTTCACGGTGCCGTTGAACACCTCGCCCAACTCACCCAGTTCATCGCGACTGTGGGCGCTGAAGGTCACCGTCATGTCGCCGGCCGCGACTTTGTCCATCACCGCGCCAAGACGCTTGAGGGTAGTGCGGGTCGAGGCGTAGAAGCCGCCGTAGAGGTAAAAAATCAACACAAACACCACCGACAACGCCACGGCCTGCAAGACCATGTGGGTGCGGTTCTGCTCCAGTCGCTGCTGTAACTGGGTGCCGAGAAACTTCAGGGTGGCTTCATTGAGTTGGTACGTCTGGTCCATCAGGCCCGTGACCTGATCGTAAAAGCCCTGCCAAGGCGCATCGAGCGTGTCGGCCATCACCACCTGCTCTTCGAACAGCTCACTGGCCTTTTTCAACGACGCCTTGCTGCTATCGGCCTGAGCGGCCAGGGTTTCCCGTGCCGCTTTGCTGGAGCCCAGCGCGTCCTGCAACTTCAAGGCATATTCGGCCTGCAATTTTTCGATCTGCACCAGCAACTCATCAAAACGGGTACTCGATGCCGAGTTGAGAAAGCCCTGCCCCAGCGAAAAAGAGCCCATCGCCCGGCCTTCACCCAGAAGCTGGGTAACGGGCGGGGTGACATTGGTAATGAGTTCGCTCAGCTGGCGCATGTCGCTCTGAGTGTCGCGGCTGAGGCCGGCCTGACTGGCGATGATCTGGCTGAAAATCTGCGCGTTGCCGAGCAACTTGCCGATCATTCCACTTTTACTTTGCAGGGAATTTTCCGCTTGCTGGGCCTTGAAGGCGGCAATCATTTCATCGCGTTTACCCTCGAAAACGATGATCTGCTCGGGGTCGGTGGTCATCGCCGCCAGCCCTTGCAAACGGCTCAGCACGCTTTGTCCCAAGGTGCTGATCTGCGACTCGACATTACCGGCCTTGCCGGACTGACCGAGGGTGACATTGATCTGTACCAGGTTGTTCAGGGTCTCCAGATCGCGCCGTAACGTCAGGCTGCTACCCAGCAGGTCGAGGCTTTGCAGTTCGACGCGGGTGCCCTGGAATTCTCGATAAGAATCGCGCACCAGATAGAAGTTGGTCACCAGCATCGGCACAAGGAACAGCACGCTGATCAGGCTGAACTTCATGCCAAAGCTCAGGCGGTTCATCAGCGCAACGGCGGGATAGAGCAAGCTCTTCACTGGAAGTCTCCCTTTGATTTCTTATTTTTATTGGCAGGCGCGGGTCGACAGCAGATAGCCACTATTCGGCGCCAGCTCTGTATAGCTTAAATCGGCGGGAGGTTTTGTAACTTAAGGTTAACGAGGGGCGCGCGGACCTGTAATTGGATGGACTCGCCCAAGCCGAGGCGTCAATGCGCCACGATGGCAGTCTAAACAGCCAACGACAGCGAGGGCGAGTCCATGAAAAAGCATACTTCGATTGATCAATCCCTGTCTTCTTCCGATTTGTCGGCCTGCACAACCGTGGCGGTCGATCTGGCCAAGCAGGTCTTTCAGGTCGCCGGTGAAGACGTCCTCGGCCAGGTGCACTACGAGCAACGGATCAAGTCGCGCGAGGCGTTTTATGAGTTTCTACGCCAGTTGCCGCCTCATGTCGTGGTTCTGATGGAGACCGGTCCGGGTGCTCAAGCCTGGGCCCGGCAGCTGCAAGACCAAGGCAATCTGGCGCGGATTCTTCCAGCCGGTTTGGTGGCCACACATCGCAGCGGGCCTAAAAATGATCGCAACGATGCGCTGGCGATTCTGCGGGCTGGTCGCGATGAAAAGATCTACGCAGTGCCGGTCAAAAGCGTTGCGGCGCTGGCAATGCAGGCGTTGCATCGCGCCCGCCAAGGCTATGTGCGTCGACGCACGGCGGTGAGTAATCAGATGCGCGGCCTGCTGCTCGAGCATGGCGTGGCCTTGGCGCAGGGCGATGTTGCGATCAGCCAGAAAATTCCGCGGGTACTGGAAGATGCCACCCAGCCGGTGCCGGGCCTGCTGCGTGAACTGATCGACGAACTGTTGGCCGAGTGGCGCCATTTGGGCGAACGCATCAGCGTGCTGACGGGGCGCCTGGAAGTGGCCGCCAACGCCGACATGACGGCGAAGCGACTGATGACTGTGCGCGGCATCGGCCCAGTCACTGCCACGGCACTGGTGGCCAAGGAAACCAAGCCTGAGCGATTTCCCAATGCCCGCAAGTTTGCCGCGTACTTTGGCATGGTGCCTGACCAGCACAGCAGCGGGCAGACGGTCCGGCTGGGGGACATGACCAAGCGCGGCGATGTTTATTTACGCAGCCTGATGATCCAGGGAGCCCATGCGGTACTGCAACAACTACGACCTGATTCCCAGCAACCCGATGACCGCCGCTTGTTGCGCTGGATGAGCCGACTGGGCCGTAAGGAGGCTGCGGTCAGGTTAGCCAACCGCAACCTGCGAATCGTCTGGGTGCTTCTACAGAATGACCAGACTTATCGTCGCCAGGCTGGTGATGGCCAGCAAGCGACGATGAGCCACTGAGCGACAGAGTTCTGCCACCGAGGTACTAACTGTCCGGCCCTTTGCTGAAAAAAAATTGACCCCAGGTAAGACCGGCGTGGATTGATGCCTTAGCTGCTACTGGCCTTCGAGGCCTGACTGTAATCGGCAAACCACGAGCTCTTCCAATTTTGGCCAGAAGCCGAAGACGGCTTCCTCGAATAGGCCTAATACATAGATGCAACGGGGCGGCGGTTTTTCAAAAGCGGGTAGACAGTGAGGGCGAGTCCATACATAGCAGCTGGCGCAGCCTGCGTCCGGCTGCGCAGCAGTCGTTAATTCAGGCACTGCGGTTTTTCAGGTTTATCGGGTCAGCAGGATTTACGCCTGCTGCGCAGCCGGACGCAGGCTGCGCCAGCTGCTAGGGTATCGGCGTATTAAGGCAGGACGGTCCACAACGCAAAACCGGCGTACCAGAGCACCGCCGCGCGCAGCAGCAGTTCCCAGATCCGGTCGAGGCTGTTGATGCCGTCAGGCCCGACCACCGGCGCTGGAATTTCACCGGCCACCAGCCCGACCTTCTCGATCAATTGGGCGGCGCTGATGTTCCAGTTCAGCAGCTCATGCAACATCACCCGACTGACCGCAACAAAGTTGCCGACCAACGCAAAACTCGCCGCCAGCAGACGCACCGGCACCCAGTCGAACGCATGACGCAGTTGTGCGGCGCGTTCGCCCACGGCCGGGTTCTGCCCGTGTTCTTCGGCCAGGGCCAGCAGTCGATAGCTCAGGGCCGCGACCGGACCCAGCAGGAAGTACCAGAAAATCACCGCGAAAAAGCTCTGATAAGCCTCCCACAGCAGGTGCCCTTCGACCCGCTCCAGCAGTTGTTCGCCGCTATCGGCGCAGATGCCCAGGTCACGCTCCGCCACATGAGCGGCAGCTTGCAGGTCTTCCCGGCGCCAGGCATCACGAAACGGCCCGAGACCGGCCAGCAGATCGCCGCGGCCCAAACTGTAAATCACCACCAGCAGGTGCACCGGCAACGCCAGCAGACCGTAGGCCACCGGTTCCAGCACCAGCAGCAGCAAACCCAGCAGTGCCACGGGCAACAACACCAGTATCGTCAAAATCAGCCACGGACTTTTCGCCAGACGCGGACTGACCTCAAGCTTGTTCAGCTCGCGGACCCAACCGCCATCGCGCTGAACCCGATGACGCAGGGCCGAGAACTTCTCGATCCAGACCGCCAACAGCAACACCAGAAAACTCATTGTTGTTCCTCTTTTGCCAGGGCGGCGCGATAGCGTGCCCAGTCGAACGCGGGTCCAGGATCGGTTTTACGCCCAGGTGCGATGTCGCTGTGCCCGCAGATGCGCTGTGCGGTGATGGCCGTGAAGGCGCTTTGCAACTGCCGGGTCAGGGTCGTCAACGCTTGATACTGAGCGTCGGTGAACGGTAGATCATCCGTGCCTTCAAGTTCGATGCCCACGGAAAAATCGTTACAGGTTTCCCGCCCTTCGAAACTCGAGACGCCGGCATGCCAGGCACGCTCAAGACAAGAGACAAACTGAGTGACAGTGCCGTCACGTTCGATCAGAAAGTGCGCAGACACACGCAGGTCGGCGATCCCTTCAAAGTAGGGATGCTCCGTGACATCCAGACGATTCTGGAAAAATTCCTGCACCTTGCCGGTAGCGAATTGCGCTGGCGGCAAACTGATGTTGTGGATCACCAGCAGGGAAATTTCGCCCGAGGGGCGCGCATTGAAGTTGGGCGAGGGGCATAAACCCACACCCTGACACCAACCACTCGCGGGGTCCAACTGCATACAGGTTCCTTCAACGACGACTGTGTTGGCGCCCAGTATGCCGCGATAGACCCTCGGGGCGCGATCACTTGCCGCGATTGAGGCGCCGCAGGTTAACGATCACCGACTCCAGCGCCCGGTCGAACAGCAAAGTGTCGTCCAGCGCTCGCACCGCGCCACGATGGAATTCCAGAGCCAGACCGGTGCGGCTGCGCTCCAGCACTTTCATTCCGGTGCGGTTGACGAAAATGTACTTGCCGGTGGCTTCAATGATCGCCGCCAGCTTGCAGCGAAGGGTGTTTTCCTCGTCTTCCTGAAACTCGACCCAGCACCCCAGCCGCAGCTGATCGACCTGAAGCAGACCGGCATCGTCCTCCGGCAATCGCACTGACGCCGTATCGACCGGCCCTTCGTCGGCGGTTCGCAGGACGACTTCCTGCAGCACTTCGACCATTACCGGCGTATCGACAGACTGTTCAAGCTTTTGCCCTGGACGTTCGAACAGTTGAATGTGCAAGGCTTCCAGCTCACTGAAAAACTCGCTGGTGGCGAACGGATCGAATGCCGAACTGCTCAGCCCGTCGCGCAACGACTTGAGCAACCCAGGCACCAGCGTCAACAAGCGCAGGCTCGCATCGGGCTCGTCATGGCGCTGTACGCTCCAGATCAATTGCTCCATGGTCTGCACATCGGCGTGCCACTCGGCCGACTGATCGCCGTGCTTGAGGCACGTCAGCAGCAACACTTTGCTCCAGGCTTCCTGGACAAACACCACCACCCGTTGCGGCAATACTTTGCCCAACAAGGCCAGATTCAACACCTGTTCGACGCGCTGGCGGGCCAGTTCAGTCCTGGCGCGGCCTTCTTCGGCGTCACGGGTACGTTGCTCCAGCAGCTCACTGCGACGGCGCTCGTCGCTGGTGAAGGCGAGAAAATCCGCCAGCAATTCGGAAAAAACCACCGGATCATCGACAAAATCGTTCAGCAACCGTTGCACCACTTGCTCGATGCGCAGATACAGGCTGTCGCGTTCATGGTCATCGCACTCGCCCCACCCCATGGCGGCGGTGGCGATTTCGTTGAGCAGGCGCCGGGCCGGGTGACTGCTGCGGCTGAAGAAGCTCTTGTCGAGCACCGCCACTTTCAGCATCGGGATCTGCAAACGGCCGATCAGCGCCTTGAGCGAATCCGGCAGGTTGCGGTCATCGAGGATGCATTCGAAGAGCATCGCGATCAGATTGATCACGTCTTCGTCAGCCACCCCGACCACGCGCGACTTGCCACTTTTGACGCTGACCCGGGTCAACAATTGTTCGAGCTGGTTTCGCAGATCGAAGTCGTCCTGGGCTGCCGGCGCCGGCACGTATTGCTGCAAGTGCGAGAGCAGGCGCAGCAGATCGCGGGTGGAAATCGGCTGTGCCTGGGCACTGGCTTCAAGCGTCGGCGCGACACTGCCCCGCACGTGAAACAGCAATTGCTGCAACGCGGCGAAGACTTCCTGCACGCTGTCGTCGATCGGCGGGCCACCGGCGCGGGTGTTGGCCTGCGCGGACTCAACACCGACGCTGGCAGCCGCACGATCCATGGCCCGACGCGCAGGGGCAGGTTTGAGGTCGGGCAGAACACCGGTGGCAATCAGCAACTGATTGGCTTCGGCGTAGAGCTCATTGGCATCTCTGAGCACGTAGCGTTCGAACAGTTTGAGGATGATCAGCTTGACCTTGATCTCCACCCCCAGGTTGCGCCCGGCCTGCAAAAAGTACTCGCAGAGCATCGCCGGCCCCATCGGATTGTGCTGATCGAGCAGCTCCCTGCCCAGCAGTGTGCTGAGTCGGGCAGTCAGTTGGTCCAGGGCGAAGCCGTCGCGGTTCAGCACTTTGCTGACCATCGCGTCCACTGCCACGCTGCGCTCCATGTCGTCATTGGACAGCGCCGCCGCGGCGTTCAAGGCCAGCGCCTGGGACAAGGCAGACGGAGTGGTGTCGTACTGTGTGAGGCTGACAAAAGCCTCGACGAATTGTTCGAGAAAGCCGCGTTCGATGTTTTTGCGCTTGAGACGCAAGTCGCGCATGGCTTCGAAGAAGCGGTTCTGATCGACGTCATTGCGGGCCCGGTCGGCCATTTCGAACAGTGTGTCGTCGGCGTTATCGAACAACTCCTGCAAACCATGCCTGAGCTGTTGAGCGGCCTTGTCGCGAACCTGAAGCAGAATCACAGGCAGGCGGGCGAGCGGCGAGTGAGTCGCCTGGTCGGTAGTCACCTTTCGCAAAGGCACTACATTCCCGTCGTTGTGCATTCAGGCCTCCTGAAACGGTGAGTCTTCGAATGGTCGTCAATCCAATCCACGTCAAAGCCATGACGTCAAAAGCAAGGCGGATTATCTTGCAAAAGATGTCTTCAGTACCAGCAGACTCTGCGTTTCCCATTGAAATAGACGCTTATGGAAGACGTTGACTGAGTGCCGATCGCTTAAGCGAATCGACCAAATGCAGGTTTCAGGGCGATGGGAACGCGTCGATGCCTTGGGTTGCCCGGCGCCATGGCTCTATAATCGGGCCACTTTGTTTGTGGAGTCCGTTATGCCGAATCTACGTCTCGCCGATTTGACCGCCGAAATCGAAGCCAACGTGCGCCGTGCGTTGCTCGAAGACATCGGCAGCGGCGACATCACCGCGCAGCTGATCCCGGCCGAACGCCTGGCCAAAGCCACTATCATTACCCGCGACGCTGCCGTCATCAGCGGCACAGCCTGGGTTGATGCAGTGTTTCGGCAGCTGGACCCACGTGTGGCGGTGCACTGGCAGGTGCGCGATGGCGAGCGGGTGAAACCCAATCAGGCGCTGTTCCACCTCGAGGGCCCGGCGCGCTCGCTGCTGACGGGCGAACGCTGTGCACTGAACTTCCTGCAGTTGCTTTCTGGCGTGACCACGCGCGCGCAGTACCTGGCGGATTACGTTGCCGAGACTCAGGTGAAGTTGCTCGACACCCGTAAAACCTTGCCGGGGCTGCGTCTGGCGCAGAAGTACGCTGTGACCTGCGGCGGTTGCCACAACCACCGCATCGGTCTGTACGACGCGTTCCTGATCAAGGAAAACCATATTGCTGCCTGCGGTGGCATCCCGGAGGCCATCAAAGCCGCGCACAAGATTGCCCCGGGCAAACCGGTGGAGATCGAAGTGGAAAGCCTGGAGGAGCTGAAGGAAGCCCTGGCGGCCGGTGCCGACATCATCATGCTCGACGAGTTGAGCCTGGATGACATGCGCGAAGCCGTGCGTCTGAACGCAGGCCAGGCGAAACTGGAGGCCAGCGGTGGTATCAACGAAAGCACGCTGCTACCGATCGCCGAAACCGGGGTCGATTACATCTCGATTGGCGCAATGACCAAGGATGTGAAGGCTGTCGATCTGTCGATGCGTCTGAGCCTTTGATAACGCCTGTGTGAATGAAAAACGCCAGCCTCGTGAGGCTGGCGTTTTTATCAGACCACCAGATTATTCATCTCGCAGTACTCTTCCCACTCGACGCCCAATACCTCGGCCGCCTCCTTGTGCAGCGCCAGGCGCGCGGCCTCGAACTCTTCCGGGGTTGTGGTGTATTTTAGCGTCAGCTCCCACGGCTGCAAGCCCTGGGCTTCCGCCTCATCCTCGAACGCCCACTGGATCTGGTCTTTCTGATCGTCGGCTGGCAAGTCCTTGATCTCTTCCATCAACGCGTGCGCGTCCAGTGCGTACTTCTTGAGGGCTTCTTCGTGTCTGGCTTCTTGAGTCAACTCTTTAACGGTCATGGCGTTCTCTTTGATCTGGGGAATGGAAGATGGATCTGGATCATCAAGGATCTCTCTGACGCAAAAAAACCGTTTGAAACCCGGTTTATCTGGCCTTCAGAACCATTCGGGATCATCTGAAAACAACGTGTCGCTGGTGCCCGAGACAGGAATCGAACCTGCGACCTTCGCGTTACGAGTGCGCTGCTCTACCGACTGAGCTACACGGGCGGTGGGCTAAACCTAGCACTGACTTTGGGGTCAGGCAACTTCATGACTCGTCTCATTTTTTTGCAGGCAAAAAAATGCCCTGCAGCTTTCACTGCAGGGCATTTTTTATAACGTTTAAGCGGTCAGGCGTGGGGAGTCTTTAAACGCCCGAAGCCTTGGCTGCTGCTACGTCTTTGATGGACAGCTTGATACGGCCGCGGTTGTCCACGTCCAGTACCAGTACTTCCACTTCCTGGCCTTCTTTCAGGATGTCGGTCACTTTCTCAACGCGAGCGTCGCTCAGCATCGAGATGTGAACCAGACCGTCCTTGCCAGGCAGGATGTTGACGAATGCGCCGAAGTCGACGATGCGCTCAACCTTACCGACGTAGATCTTGCCGATTTCGGCTTCAGCGGTGATGCCCAGAACGCGCTGACGTGCAGCTTCAGCCGCTTCCTTGGTTTCGCCGAAGATCTTGATCGAACCGTCGTCTTCGATGTCGATCGAAGCCTTGGTTTCTTCACAGATCGCACGAATGGTCGCGCCGCCTTTACCGATGACATCACGGATTTTGTCGGTGTCGATTTTCATCGCGATCATGGTCGGAGCGTTTTCCGACAGTTCGGTACGCGACTGGCCAATGATCTGGTTCATCTGACCGAGGATGTTCTGGCGCGCTTCCAGGGCTTGGCCCAGAGCGATTTCCATGATTTCTTCGGTGATGCCTTTGATCTTGATGTCCATCTGCAGCGCGGTCACACCTTTGGCGGTACCCGCTACTTTGAAGTCCATGTCGCCGAGGTGGTCTTCGTCACCCAGGATGTCGGTCAGGATGGCGAATTTCTCGCCTTCTTTAACCAGACCCATGGCGATACCGGCAACCGGTGCCTTCATCGGAACGCCGGCGTCCATCAGGGCCAGGGAAGCGCCGCAGACCGAAGCCATGGAGCTCGAACCGTTGGACTCGGTGATTTCCGACACAACACGGATGGTGTACGGGAACACGTCGGCAGCAGGCAGCATGGCCTGAATGGAACGACGGGCCAGACGGCCGTGACCGATTTCGCGACGACCAGCGCCACCCATGCGACCACACTCACCTACCGAGAACGGAGGGAAGTTGTAGTGCAGCATGAACGGGTCTTTTTTCTCGCCTTCCAGGGTGTCCAGCAGTTGTGCGTCACGGGCAGTACCCAGCGTCGCGACTACCAGAGCCTGAGTTTCGCCACGGGTGAACAGCGCCGAACCGTGGGTCTTGGGCAGAACACCGACTTCGATGTTCAGCGGACGTACGGTCTTGGTGTCGCGGCCGTCGATACGTGGCTTGCCGTTTACGATGTTTTCGCGAACGGTGCGGTATTCGATTTCGCCGAAAGCTGCTTTGACTTCGCTGGAAGAAGGCTGGCCTTCTTCACCGGACAGTTTGGCAACAACCTGGTCCTTCAGCTCACCCAGGCGAGCGTAACGGTCGGCCTTGATGGTGATGGTGTAAGCCTGGGAGATCGCGTCGCCGAACTCGGCACGGATAGCGCCCAGCAGAGCGGTAGCTTCTGGTTGTGGAGCCCAGGCCCAGGTTGGCTTGGCAGCTTCGGCAGCCAGTTCTTTAACGGCGTTGATCACAACCTGGAATTCGTCTTGAGCAAACAGTACCGCGCCCAGCATCTGGTCTTCGGTCAGCTCTTTGGCTTCCGATTCAACCATCAGAACGGCATCCGAAGTACCGGCAACGACCATGTCCAGGCTCGACGCTTTCAGTTGTTCGTAAGTCGGGTTCAGCAGGTAGCCGGTGCTTTCGTGGAACGCAACGCGGGCAGCGCCGATCGGGCCATCGAAAGGAATACCGGAGATAGCCAGGGCAGCCGAGGTACCGATCATCGCAGCGATGTCCGGATCGGTCTTCTTGCTGGTGGAAACGACGGTGCAGACAACCTGCACTTCGTTCATGAAGCCTTCTGGGAACAGCGGACGGATCGGACGGTCGATCAGTCGGGAAGTCAGGGTTTCTTTCTCGGAAGGACGGCCTTCACGCTTGAAGAAACCGCCAGGGATCTTACCGGCAGCGTAAGTCTTTTCCTGGTAGTGAACGGACAGAGGGAAGAAGCCCTTGCCTGGATCGGCTTGTTTGGCACCGACTACGGTCACCAATACGCTGACGTCGTCGTCAACGGTGACCAATACTGCGCCGGAGGCCTGACGGGCGATACGGCCAGTCTCGAGGGTAACGGTCGACTGACCGAACTGGAATTTTTTGATTACCGGGTTCACGGTGTCCTACCTTCTTTTGTGGCTCTTGGGGAACTTGTCTTCTTGCGAAATTCTTGGGCAACGCCGGGAATCGGCCCGACTTTCATTGTCCAGATAAAACTATTGTCCAGATAAAACTTGAGGCTGGGAGCCTGCCATGCGCCAGCGGGAAACCCACTGACGTACGACAGACAACCAACCTCTAGCGCAATCGCTAATTAGCGACGCAGACCCAGGCGACCGATCAGAGCGCTGTAACGGCTCACGTCTTTGCCTTTCAGGTAGTCCAGCAGCTTACGACGCTGGTTTACCATGCGGATCAGACCACGACGGGAGTGGTGATCTTTACCGTTGGCCTTGAAGTGACCTTGCAGTTTGTTGATGTTGTGGGTCAGCAGTGCAACTTGCACTTCTGGCGAACCAGTGTCACCAACAGCTTGCTGGTAGTCAGCTACGATTTGAGCTTTTTCTTGAACGTCGAGAGCCATGAGGCAATCCTTTTATCAGGAAACTGTTTCAAAGAAACAGCTTCAACAGGCCAGGGACAAATCCCTGTATCTAAAAATGAGTAGTGACCGTGCCTGTTAACAGCCACCCTCGTTCGGTCATTCTGACCGAATCAGTCGACGCGGCGCGATGCGCCCGTCTTCGCTCACTTCACCGATACCGATGAAGCGACCGTTGTGATCCTGTACCCGTACCATGCCGAACTTCGGTGCATCCGGAGCCCGTACCGGTTGGCCGTTAAGCCAGTAGAACGAGCTGTGCTCCGAGAACTGCAACAGAGGCCAATCCAGCAGGCCGCTGTCCGATGGCATCAGGAAGCGGTCGACCGCTTCGTTGCCGCCTTCGGCATGTACGGCTTCCAACTCTTCCAAAGTGACCGTCTGGGCCAGCGTGAAAGGCCCGGCCTGGGTACGTCGCAGTTCTGCAACGTAAGCGCCACAACCGAGTTGCTCACCGATATCCTCCACCAGGGTGCGGATATAGGTGCCTTTGCTGCAATCCACCGCAAGCCGCGCAGTATCACCCTCAAAGGCCAGCAATTCCAAGCGCGCAATAGTAACAGAACGCGGTTCGCGCTCCACTACTTCGCCTGCACGGGCCAGCTTGTACAGCGGCTGGCCGTCACGCTTGAGCGCCGAGTACATCGGCGGTATCTGACTGATTTGCCCACGAAAACTCGGCAGCACAGCTTCGACATCGGCGCGACCAACGGTCACCGGACGTTCCTGCAAAACTTCACCTTCGGCATCGGCCGTGGTGGTGGTCTTGCCCAGTTGCGCCAGGGTTTCATAAGCCTTGTCGGAATCGAGCAGGTATTGCGAAAACTTGGTGGCCTCACCGAAGCACAACGGCAGCACGCCGGTGGCCAGCGGATCGAGACTACCGGTGTGCCCCGCTTTCTCGGCGTTCAGCAGCCAGCGGACCTTCTGCAACGCGGCGTTGGAGGTGAACCCCAGCGGCTTGTCGAGCAGGATGATACCGCTGACGTTACGACGGATACGTTTGACCTGAGCCACCGATTACTCCTTGGCGTCTTCGGCTTCAGCCGCTACCGGGTGCTGATTGTCTTCAGCCACCGCACGCTCGATCAGGGCCGACAGGTGCGCGCCACGCACGACGCTTTCGTCGTAGTGGAAGTGCAGCTGTGGAACGCTGCGCAACTTCATTTCGCGAGCCAACTGCATGCGCAGGAAACCGGCGGCGGAGTTGAGCACCTTGATGCTTTGCGCGATGTCTTCGGCGTTGTCCTGACCCATCACGGTGATGAAGATCTTGGCGTGACCGACGTCACGGCTGACTTCAACAGCGGTAATGGTGACCAGGCCGACGCGTGGGTCTTTGACTTCACGACGGATCAGCTGTGCCAGCTCACGCTGCATCTGATCGCCGATACGTTGGGTACGGCTATATTCTTTTGCCATGTCTTGTTACCTGTTACTGCCTCACGGTGAAACCCGTGTGGTCTGAAAGCGGCAAACGCCCGGCCTGACAGAAGCCAGACCGGGCGTTGCGTTTAGAGTCCGACTGATGCGCCGCGCAGTTGCACGCGGCCGGCCATCACGGCTCTTGAAGTGCGCGAGTTAGAGGCTGCGAGCAACCTGAACCTTCTCGAAGACTTCGATCTTGTCGCCGACTTTGACGTCGTTGTAGCTCTTCACGCCGATACCGCATTCCATGCCGGCACGTACTTCGGAAGCGTCATCCTTGAAGCGGCGCAGGGATTCCAGCTCGCCTTCGAAGATAACGATGTCTTCACGCAGTACACGGATTGGACGGTTACGGTGAACAACACCTTCGATAACCATGCAACCGGCGATCGCGCCAAACTTCGGCGAACGGAACACGTCACGCACTTCAGCGGTACCCAGGATGTTCTCGCGAACATCGCTGCCCAGCATACCGGTGAGGGCTTTCTTGACGTCTTCGATGATGTCGTAGATCACGTTGTAGTAACGCATATCCAGACCTTCCTGCTCGACGATCTTGCGAGCGCCAGCATCAGCACGCACGTTGAAGCCAAACAGTACAGCGCTGGAGGCCAGTGCCAGGTTAGCATCGGACTCGGTGATACCACCGACACCGCCACCGACAACACGCACTTGCACTTCGTCGTTACCCAGGCCGTTCAAGGCACCGTTCAACGCTTCCAGCGAACCACGGACATCGGATTTGAGGACGATGTTAAGCGTCTTCTTCTCTGCCTGGCCCATGTTCTCGAAGATGTTTTCCAGCTTGCCGGCGTGAGCGCGAGCCAGTTTGACTTCGCGGAACTTGCCTTGACGGAACAGAGCCACTTCACGGGCTTTCTTCTCGTCCGACAGCACGCTCATCTCGTCGCCAGCGTCCGGGGTACCGTCCAGGCCGAGGATCTCGACAGGGATGGAAGGACCAGCTTCTTTGATTGGCTTGCCGTTCTCGTCGAGCATGGCACGTACACGGCCATAGTTCGAACCGACCAGCACCATGTCGCCTTGGCGCAGGGTACCGTCTTGAACCAGAACGGTAGCAACCGGACCACGACCTTTGTCGAGACGCGATTCAACCACGACGCCTCGGCCAGGAGCCGAAGGAGTCGCTTTCAGTTCCAGAACTTCAGCTTGCAGCAGAACAGCTTCGAGCAACTCGTCCACACCAGTACCGACTTTCGCCGAAACCGATACGAACGGGGTGTCGCCGCCCCACTCTTCCGACGTCACGCCGTGAACCGACAGTTCGCTACGGATGCGATCGAGATCAGCGCCCGGCTTGTCGATTTTGTTCACTGCAACAACCAGCGGAACGCCGGCAGCCTTGGCGTGCTGGACCGCTTCAATGGTCTGCGGCATTACGCCGTCGTCCGCTGCAACGACCAGGATCACAATGTCAGTCGCCTTGGCACCACGGGCACGCATTGCGGTAAACGCGGCGTGACCCGGGGTATCGAGGAAAGTGACCATGCCGCGGTCAGTTTCAACGTGGTACGCACCGATGTGCTGGGTGATACCGCCGGCTTCGCCAGCAGCTACCTTGGCACGACGGATGTAGTCGAGCAGCGAGGTCTTACCGTGGTCAACGTGGCCCATTACGGTCACAACCGGTGCACGGGAGAACGTCTCACCTTCAAACTTCAGGGACTCGGCCAGGGAGTCTTCCAGGGCGGTGTCGCTGACCAGGGTCACTTTGTGGCCCAGTTCTTCGGCAACCAGTTGAGCAGTTTCCTGATCAAGCACCTGGTTGATAGTCGCTGGAGTACCCAGTTTGAACATGAACTTGATGATTTCAGCAGCCTTGACCGACATCTGATTGGCGAGATCGCCAACAGTGATGGTCTCGCCGATCTGCACATCACGCACGACAGGGCCGGTAGGGCTCTGGAAACCGTGGGCGTTGCGCTTCTTCAGCTTGGCCTTGCCGCGACCACCACGACGGAAGCCATCGCTTTCTTCGTCGGTAGTACGTGGGGCAACGCGTGGAGCAGGCGCTTTTTCCTTGACCGAAGCACGATGCGGAGCGTTTTTGCGCTCACCATCACCACTGCCACGACGATTGCTATCGTCGGCACGTGGTTTGTCCGGACGGCGCTGTTCGTTCTGCTTGTTGCGAACGTCTGCAGACGGTGCTGGAGCAGCGGCTACAACCGGCGCGCTTTCGCGTACTGGCTCGGCAACTGCAGCAGGTGCTGCAACGGCGTCGTTAGTAGCGGTTTGCGCAGCAGCAGGCTGGCGACGCGCTTCTTCTTCGGCGCGACGCTTGGCTTCTTCTTCAGCCTTCTGACGTGCAGCATTTTCTACTGCGCGACGTTCTTCCAGTTCGCGTTTGCGCTCGGCTTCGATTTCTTCCGGGCTGCGCTGTACGAAGACTTTCTTCTTGCGTACTTCAACGCTGATGCTTTTGCTGCCAGCAACACGCAGGGTGCTGGTGGTTTTGCGCTGCAATGTAATCTTGCGCGGTTCTTCCACTTTCGCCTTGTGGCTGCTCTTCAAGTGAGTCAGCAAAGACTGCTTCTCACTATCGCTCACACCTTCATCGGCGGCGGTGTGCGGCAGACCTGCCTCACGCATCTGCTGCAACAGGCGCTCTACCGGTGTTTTGACCTCATCGGCCAGTTGTTTCACCGTGACTTGCGTCATGCACTTCTCTCCTCAGGCCGCGCCTAATTACTCGAACCAGTGGGCTCGGGCGGCCATGATCAACTTGCCGGCACGATCATCGTCAATGCCGTCGATGTCGAGCAGATCGTCAATAGACTGCTCGGCCAGGTCTTCGCGGGTAATTACGCCGCGCACCGCCAGTTCCATCGCCAAATCCTTGTCCATACCCTCAAGCGAGAGCAGGTCTTCGGCCGGATGGGCGTCTGCCAGCTTTTCCTCAGTAGCGATGGCTTTGGTCAACAAACGATCCTTGGCGCGAGCGCGAAGCTCGTTGACGGTTTCTTCGTCAAAGCCGTCGATGTTGAGCATTTCTTCCAACGGTACGTAGGCAATCTCTTCCAGGCTGGTGAAGCCTTCATCTACCAGCACCTGTGCCAGGTCTTCGTCGACTTCCAGCTCGTCGATGAAGTTGCGCAGGATGTCGCCGGTTTCTGCTTGCTGCTTAGCCTGGATGTCCGATTCGGTCATCACGTTCAGGGTCCAGCCAGTCAACTGGCTAGCCAGACGCACGTTCTGACCACCGCGACCGATGGCCTGAGCCAGATTGTCTGCGCCAACGGCGATGTCCATTGCGTGGGCATCTTCGTCAACGATAATTGCCGCCACTTCAGCCGGCGACATTGCATTGATCACGAACTGCGCCGGGTTGTCGTCCCACAGGACGATATCAACACGCTCACCGCCCAACTCACCCGACACTGCCTGGACGCGCGAACCGCGCATACCGATGCAAGCGCCTTGCGGGTCGATGCGTTTGTCCTTGGAGCGGACCGCGATCTTGGCGCGCGAACCCGGGTCGCGGGACGCAGCCATTACTTCGATCAGGCCTTCAGCGATTTCCGGCACTTCGATGCGGAACAACTCGATCAGCATTTCCGGCGCGGTACGCGACAGGATCAGCTGCGGGCCGCGGTTCTCGGTGCGGATTTCCTTGAGCAGCGCACGCAGACGCACGCCAACGCGGAAGGTTTCGCGAGAGATGATGTCTTCACGGGCCAGCAACGCTTCAGCGTTATTGCCCAGATCGACGATCACGTTGTCGCGGGTCACTTTCTTCACGGTGCCGGAGATGATTTCCCCCAGGCGCTCGCGATAGGCATCAACGACTTGAGCACGCTCGGCTTCGCGAACTTTCTGCACGATGACTTGCTTGGCAGTCTGTGCAGCGATGCGGCCGAACTCAATGGATTCGATCTTTTCTTCGACTACATCACCGACCTGAGCACCCGGATGCGTTTCTGCAACCTTGCTCGGCCAGGTTTCGATGGCCGGATCGTCCAGGTCTGCTTCTTCGACGACCGTCCAACGACGGAATGTCTCGTAAGCACCCGTGTGGCGATTGATTTCCACACGCAGATCGACTTCGTCCTCAAACCGCTTTTTGGTAGCAGTGGCCAGAGCCAGCTCCAGCGCTTCAAAAATTACGTTTGCCGGTACGCCCTTTTCATTGGATACCGACTCAACAACCAGCAGTACTTCTTTGCTCATCGTACGCCTCGCCTTTCGCAAGCCATTGGATCCGCGGGATCCGCGTCTCAGTCAAAACTGGGAATAATGTTGGCCTTGTCGATCATATCGATCGGCAACAGGAACTCATGGTCTTCTACCTGCACCACGACGTCCTGCTCTTCTACACCGCGCAGAAGGCCCTGAAAGTTGCGTCGGCCTTCGAAAGGCGAGCGCAGCTTGATCTTCACTTGTTCACCGGCAAATTTTGCAAACTGCTCAATAGTGAACAGTGGGCGTTCCATGCCAGGCGAGGAAACTTCAAGGGTGTATTCAACGGCGATTGGATCTTCAACATCCAGGACACCGCTGATCTGACGGCTGACGATGGCACAATCGTCCACCAGCACGCCGCCCTCTTTATCAATATAAACGCGCAACATTGAGTGGCGACCTTGAGCCGAAAACTCAATACCCCAGCATTCATAGCCTAGGGCCACGACCACCGGGGCCAGCAAGGCCTGCAACTCTTCTAGCTTGCTCGACACCTGAACCCCCTCGTGCATGTATGTGCATGCTGTGCAAAATAAAAAAATGGGCGAAACGCCCATCCTTGAAACGCCGTCGAACAGCGGCGTTGAAAGTGTCCAGCTAACAAAAAGCCCCTTAAAAGGGGCTCCTTAAACTGGTTGCGGGGGCCGGATTTGAACCGACGACCTTCGGGTTATGAGCCCGACGAGCTACCAGACTGCTCCACCCCGCGACAAAGCTGGGGCGGAAGTATACGACCGATCCCTGACAGGGTCAATGTAACCTTCCACCTACAAGAAAGCCCGCAACAGCGGGCTCTCCTGATAATTGGTACCGAGAAGGGGACTCGAACCCCTACACCCTATGGGCACAACCACCTCAAGGTTGCGTGTCTACCAATTCCACCACCTCGGCAATACTACGTTTGAAACCCTTCTTACTTTTGCTCTTGAGCTGGAGGTACGTCAGTCGCTGGAGTAGCCGACTTTTGCTCTTGAAGCACCGGTACATCATCAGAAGCCGGTTGTTGCTTTGGAACTTCCAACACTGCTGGATTTGGCAAACCTACTTGAGTCAGCTGGTGAGCCTTCTCTTTAGCAAAGTAACCTAACCCTAAGCTGGTTATGAAGAAACCGGCGGCAAGTATAGCAGTAAACTTACTAAGAAAGGTAGAGGAACCTTGGCTTCCGAACACAGTATTTGAAGCACCTGCTCCGAAAGACGCGCCAGCATCCGCACCTTTACCCTGCTGCAGCAATACCAGAGCAACTACGCCCAATGCACCCAGCAGATGAAAAACGACTACGACTGTTTCCAGCATTTTTTCAGTTTCCCGCGGCGCGACAAATCGCACCGAACTCATCTGCATTCAGGGAAGCTCCACCAATGAGCCCCCCATCGATATCCGGCATGCCGAACAGTTCGACCGCATTGGCCGCCTTCACGCTGCCGCCGTATAGAAGCCGCACACCTTGTGCGACTTCAGAATTCTCTGTCGCTAACTGAGCGCGAATGGCTGCGTGCACATCCTGCGCCTGTTGCGGCGAAGCAGTCAGCCCGGTGCCAATGGCCCAGACCGGCTCGTAAGCGATTACTGCCTTTGCAAAGACACCAACACCCAGCTCCCCTATGATACTGCCCAGCTGACGCCCGACAACCTCTAGAGTTTTACCGGCTTCACGCTGCTCAAGGGTTTCCCCTATGCACAACACCGGAATCAAGCCACATGCCTGTGCCGCTGCGAACTTGCGAATCAGCATTCCGTCCTGCTCGCCCATAATCTGGCGTCGCTCGGAGTGCCCGACAAGCACCAGGGAACAACCTGTATCCACCAACTGACTCGGCGCAACCTCACCGGTCAATGCACCTTGCATGGATTCCACCGCAGAGTTCTGCGCGCCGACCGAAATCGACTTTCCGTTCAAGCCATCAATCACTTGATTGATATGCAAGCAAGGCGGGAATACCGCGACATCAACACCGCTCGGCAAGGCCAGATGACGAAGGCCATTGATCAGCTCAGCGACGCTGGCGCGGGTACCGTGCATCTTCCAGTTACCAGCTACCATAGGGCGACGCATGCTGTACCTCGTCGGTCAAAGTGGGCGCAGATGTTACCCAACACAATCATGGCTGGCAAGCCGAAATCAGGCAGAAACTTCAGTAACCAGTTTTGCCAGCTCTTCGGCGTAGCCGCGAACCTGCGTTTCGTCCTCGCCTTCGACCATGACGCGCACCAGTGGCTCCGTCCCGGACTTGCGCAACAGCACGCGCCCACGACCAGCCATAGCCTTGGTAACGCGTTCGCTGGCCTCTTTGACCGAGGGATGATCAAGCGGGCTGGCACCACCGCCGAAACGCACGTTGATCAGCACTTGAGGGCATTTGCGCAATGCCTGACGGGCTTGAGCCAGCCCCTCTGAGCGACGCTTCAGCGCCATCAGCACCTGCAGTGCAGCGATGATCGCATCACCAGTGGTGGTGTGACTGAAGCAGACAATGTGCCCCGAGTTTTCCCCACCCACCTGCCAATCGCGCTCCAGCAACTCGGAGATTACGTAACGGTCGCCAACATTGGCTCGCACGAAAGGAATAGCCAGATCCGCCAAGGCCAACTCCAGCCCCAGGTTACTCATCAGCGTACCGACCACACCGCCCTGCAACTTGCCACGCCCCTGCAGATCGCGAGCAATGATGAACAGCAACTCATCGCCGTCGACGACTGCGCCAGTGTGATCGACCATCTGGACTCGATCACCATCACCATCAAAGGCAATCCCCAAATCAGCATGTTCAGCCAATACAGCAGCTTGCAACGGCTCCATATGGGTAGAACCGCAATTCTCATTGATGTTCAGGCCATTAGGATGAGCAGAAAGCACAACGACATCGGCCCCCAACTCACGGAACACGCTAGGCGCCACTTTGTAGACCGCGCCATGAGCGCAATCGATCACGATCTTCAGGCCCGCGAAGCTGGTACCGGTCGGGACGCTGCTTTTGCAGAATTCGATATAACGGCCCGAGGCATCGTTGATTCGCGATACCTTGCCGATCTTGCTCGACTCAACCACGGTCATCGGAGTGTCGAGCAGCTCCTCGATCATCAGCTCGACTTCATCCGGCAGCTTGGTCCCCTTTCCGGAGAAAAATTTGATGCCGTTGTCATCATGAGGATTGTGCGAAGCACTGATCACGATGCCCGCTTCGGCATGGAAGGTACGTGTCAGGTAGGCGATGGCCGGTGTCGGCATCGGACCCAGGAGCATGACATCGGCACCTGCTGACGTAAGTCCGGCCTCAAGCGCCGATTCGAACATATAGCCGGAGATCCGAGTGTCCTTGCCCACCAATACCTTGCAGGCGCCCATTTTGCGGAACGCCATGCCTGCAGCCCAGCCGAGCTTGAGCATGAAGTCAGGAGTAATCGGGTACTCGCCGACCCGGCCACGAATGCCGTCGGTGCCAAAGTATTTTTTAGTCATAAGTACTCCATCGTTTATTCGGCTGATTCCACTGCGGCGATCATCCGCACCACATCGATGGTTTCGGCCACATCATGGACGCGCAATATACGCGCCCCCTTGACCGAAGCCAGCGCCGCAAGCGCCAGACCACCATACAAACGCTCTCCAGCCGGACGATTCAAGGCCTGACCTATCATGCTCTTTCGCGAAACCCCGACCAACAGGGGCCGCCCCAAGGCATGCAGGGCCTCCATATGTTTGAACAAGCTTAGATTGTGCTGCAAGGTTTTGGCGAAACCAAAGCCCGGATCAAGAATGATCCGCTCAGCCGTAATTCCTACTGATGCACACTCGGCCATGCGCTCGACGAGAAACTCGCCCACCTCTTTCGTGACGTCCTGATACTGCGGATTGTCCTGCATGTCGCCCGGCTCACCTAGCATATGCATCAGACAGACCGGCAGACCCGTGGCCGCAGCCGCATCCAGAGCGCCATCGCGCCGCAACGAGCGCACATCATTGATCAATCCAGCCCCAAGTCGTGCGGTTTCGCGCATGACGGCTGGCGTGGACGTATCGACCGAGATAATCACATCCAGTTCGCGATGAATTCGCTCGACGATGGGTGCTACGCGCTCCAGCTCTTCCAGCGGTGAAACCGCCCTGGCACCAGGCCGGGTCGATTCGCCACCGACGTCGATCAGGGTCGCGCCAGCCGTCACCATAGCCTCAGCATGGCGCAAGGCCGCATCGACCTGGCTGTATTGGCCACCATCAGAGAAGGAATCGGGAGTGACATTGAGAATGCCCATGACATGCGTCCGGGCCAAATCAAGAACCCGGTTGCCGCAAGGCAACCGGGTCGAGGACAGAACTGAAGTCATTTCAAACCTTAAACGTCAGCAGCCGGACCGCCGATAGGTGTCTCCGGACGCTCACCCTGCACCGTTGGAGGTGTTCCGGAAGTACCGGTGCTGTCTCCTGACCAGTCGCGAGGCTCGCGAGGTGTACGACCCGCCATGATGTCGTCGATTTGATCAGCATCGATCGTTTCGTACTTCATCAAGGCATCAGCCATTGCGTCGAGCTTGTCACGGTTATCCGTGAGGATCTGCTTGGCCGTGCCGTAGCACTGATCAATGATGCTGCGCACCTCGGAATCGATCAGCTTGGCTGTCTCACCGGAGAAGCTTGCACCCTGACCACCACCGCCGCGACCGAGGAACACTTCGCCCTCTTCTTCGGCATACATCAACGGGCCGAGTTTTTCCGACAAGCCCCACTTGGTCACCATGTTCCGTGCAATCTGGCTGGCACGCATGATGTCGTTTGACGCACCGGTGGTGACGCCGTCGAAGCCCAAGGTCATTTCTTCAGCAATACGGCCGCCGTACAACGAGCAGATCTGACTGATCAACGCACGCTTGGACAGGCTGTAGCGATCTTCTTCAGGCAGGAACATCGTCACACCCAGCGCACGACCGCGCGGGATGATTGAAACCTTGTAGACCGGATCATGCTCAGGCACCACGCGGCCAACAATAGCGTGGCCTGCTTCGTGGTAAGCAGTGTTCTGCTTCTCTTTCTCGGACATGACCATGGATTTGCGCTCGGCGCCCATCATGATCTTGTCTTTGGCCAATTCGAACTCTTTCATTTCGACGATGCGCTTGCCGGTACGGGCTGCGAACAACGACGCTTCGTTCACCAGGTTGGCCAGGTCGGCACCGGAGAAACCAGGAGTACCACGAGCGATCACGGCCGGAGCGACGTCGTCACCCATTGGCACTTTGCGCATGTGAACTTTGAGAATCTGCTCGCGACCACGGATATCCGGAAGACCGACGACAACCTGACGGTCGAAACGACCCGGACGCAGTAATGCCGGGTCCAGTACGTCTGGACGGTTGGTTGCGGCGATGACGATGATGCCGTCATTCATTTCGAAGCCGTCCATCTCTACCAGCAACTGGTTGAGAGTCTGTTCGCGCTCGTCATGGCCGCCACCCATGCCGGCACCACGATGACGACCGACGGCGTCGATTTCATCGATAAAGATGATGCATGGAGCGTGTTTCTTGGCCTGTTCAAACATGTCACGAACACGGCTGGCACCGACACCGACGAACATCTCGACGAAATCGGAACCGGAAATGGTGAAAAACGGTACTTTGGCTTCGCCGGCAATCGCCTTGGCCAGCAATGTTTTACCGGTACCCGGAGGCCCCACCATCAGCACGCCACGTGGAATGCGGCCGCCCAGACGCTGGAACTTGCCCGGATCACGCAGGAACTCGACCAGTTCACCGACTTCTTCCTTGGCTTCGTCGCAACCGGCAACGTCACCCAAGGTGGTTTTCACCTGATCTTCGGAGAGCAGGCGTGCCTTGCTCTTGCCAAAGCTCATCGGCCCGCCCTTGCCACCGGCACCGCCCTGCATCTGCCGCATGAAAAACATGAACACGGCGATGATCACCAGGATCGGGAAGCTTGCGACCAGGAGTTGAGTCCAGATGCTTTGCTGCTCAGGCTGCTTGCCTTCGACCACAACGTGGTTATCCACGAGGTCGCCGATCAGACCGTTGTCCTGGATTGCAGGACGAATGGTCTTGAAGCTGTCGCCATCATTGCGTTTGCCGGTAATCACATAGCCGTCAACTGCTACGCGCTCGACCTTGCCATCCTTGACTTGCTGGATGAAGTCGGAATAGTTGAGGGTCTGCGGCTCGTTAGGGCTGGAGAAGTTGTTCATCACTGTCACCAGGACAGCCGCGATGATCAACCACAGGATCAGATTCTTTGCCATATCGTTCAATTAACTACCCTCTGAAGCAAGCTCCGCTAATGGCGCGCGCTTCGCATGATATTCACCGGCCTAACTTACTACATTACCTACGGCTCTGGCAGGCGCCGTCTGTAACCCTTTGTGAAACACTTTCTACACAATATTCGCTAATGCTCACGGGGCGAAATACGAAAAACCTATCACCCCGGTCGAAAAACCTCTTACTCCTCACTGCGTCCGCGGAAACCACGGCCCAGCAAGTACTGCTCGCGGGAGCGATCGCGCGACGATTTCGGCTTGCGCGTCGTGACCTTCTCGAACTGCTTGCGCACGCTCTTGTGGTATTCGTCGAAACCCTCACCCTGGAAGATCTTGATCAAAAAATCACCACCGGGCTTCAAAACCCGGGTCGCGAGATCCAGTGCCAACTCGCACAGGAACATCGATCTCGGCATATCAACAGATGCCAGTCCACTCATATTGGGGGCCATATCGGAAATCACAAGGTCCACTTCCTTATTTCCGACCGCTTCAAGGATCTGTGCCAATACGGCGTCCTCGGTAAAGTCGCCCTGAATGAAGGTCACATCAGGGATGCTGTCCATTTCCAGGATGTCGGAGGCGATCAATGTACCTTGCCCGCCAATCAGACGACTGGTCACCTGGGACCAGCCACCAGGAGCTGCTCCAAGGTCGATTACGCTCATGCCCGGACGGATCAGGCGATCCCTTTCCTGGATTTCCAGCAATTTGTAGCTGGCACGGGAGCGATACCCGTCTTTTTGCGCCATTTTCACGAATGGATCGTTGAAATGCTCTTGCAGCCACTTAAGGCTTGTCTTGGAACGGGCCACGGGCCACCTCGAAAATAAAACGGGTCGTGATTAACTGGGCGGTCCCGGACTCGCTCGGGTAAACTGGCCGCCGCTTTTTACAAGATCAGACGCAGGGGTCAGATTATGCCGCTCACTCAAGAGCAGAAGAAACAGTACAAATCCATTGGCCACCATCTGAAACCAGTTTTGATTGTGGCTGACAACGGTTTGACTGAAGGTGTGTTAGCCGAACTTGAACGCGCTTTGGCGGATCACGAGCTGATCAAAATCAAGCTCAACATCCTCGATCGCGAATCGCGCCTGGCGTCCATTGCAGAACTCTGCAAGGTCGGCAAAGCGGACCTGGTTCAAGTCATCGGCAAGATGGCACTGATTTACCGCAAGAACTTCAGCGTCAACAAGCAGCTGTCGAACGTTCATCGCTTCAAGTGATGGCAAGGGTCAAGGGTGTGCTTCGCGCGCCCTGCCACTCCATCCCGGCACCGGCTGCAACACCAGCACCAGCCCGGAAAAACCCAGAACAAGATAGCTGAACACCTGCCAACGCAACGCATCCGGCCAGCCGATACGCGCCGCGACATACATCGCGCACCCATACAGCGCCATCAACAGCAGTTGCCCACGAATATCGCGCCATAGACTGGCAAGGCCCTCGGCCTGAATCAGCACCAAAGCCTGAAAAATCAAACACGCTGTGGCGAAACCCACCATCAGCGTATTCAGCATGCCTGCAATTTCGTCGATCAGCAGCGGCGCCAGACCTATCTGACCCAGCACCGGCAGCAGACCGATATGTAACAGCCACAGGCCGCCAACCCACAACATCTGAGTCAGCTGCCAAAGCATGGCGCCCGCACGGAGCGGGCGCCTTCTTTCAGAGGTGGCGGACTTCGACAATCTCGTACTCGATAACGCCACCTGGCGTTTTCACGGCAACCACATCACCCTCTTCCTTGGCAATCAAGGCGCGGGCCAGTGGCGAACCCACCGAAATCTTGCCGAGTTTGAAGTCAGCCTCATCCTCACCAACGATGTGGTAAGTGACGCTTTCATCCGTCTCGACATTGGCGATTTCAACGGTGGTGCCGAAGATCACTTTGCCGGTGTGAGGAATAGTCGTGACATCGATGATCACCGCGTTCTGCATGCGGCCTTCGATGTCGCGGATCCGTGCCTCGACCATACCTTGCTGCTCGCGAGCAGCGTGGTATTCGGCGTTTTCTTTCAAGTCACCCAACTCGCGGGCCGTACCGATGTCCTGGCTGAGCTTCGGACGGACAACCTTGGTCAGATGAGCGTGTTCTTCTTCCAGGGCTTTTGCGCCCTTGACGGTCATTGGGTATTTGATCATGCCTTCAATCCTGCGTGTAGATCCTGCAAGCGGCGCACGGTCTTCTCGGGACCGAACTTCAGCGCTTCGCAGATAGCTTCGCCAGCAGCAATGGTGGTGGTGCAGTAGATCTTGTGCTGCAAGGCATTACGACGAATGGAGTACGAATCAGCGATCGACTGACGACCTTCGGTGGTGTTGATGATCAGGGTGACTTCGTCATTCTTGATCATGTCGACCACGTGCGGACGACCTTCGGTCACCTTGTTCACACGACGCACTTTCAGGCCTGCGGCTTCGATCAGCTTGGCAGTACCAGCAGTGGCGACCACTTCGAAGCCCAAGTTGATCAGATCACGAGCCACGCCTGCAACCAGTGGTTTGTCGTCATCACGCACGCTGATGAACGCAGTACCGCCAGTCGGCAGCACTTCGCTGGCACCCATTTGCGCTTTGGCAAACGCTTCACCAAAGGTGTCGCCCACGCCCATCACTTCACCGGTGGACTTCATCTCTGGGCCCAGGATCGGGTCCACACCAGGGAATTTGGCGAATGGGAATACCGCCTCTTTCACACTGTAGAAGTTCGGAATGATTTCTTTGGTGAAGCCGATTTCCTTCAGTGTTTTACCCGCCATCACGCGTGCCGCGATCATCGCCAGGGAAACGCCGATGCACTTGGACACAAACGGTACGGTACGGGAAGCGCGCGGGTTGACTTCGATGACGTAGATGTCTTCGCCTTGCAGCGCCAACTGAACGTTCATCAGGCCGACAACGCCCAGTTCCAGGGCCATTTTCTTGACCTGTTCGCGCATCTCGTCCTGGATGTGTGCAGGCAGCGAGTACGGCGGCAGGGAGCATGCGGAGTCACCGGAGTGAACGCCGGCCTGCTCGATGTGCTGCATGATCGCGCCAATCACCACGTCGGTGCCGTCGCAAACTGCATCCACGTCCATTTCGATGGCGCAGTTGAGGAAGTGGTCGAGCAGCACCGGGCTGTCGTTGGACACTTTCACCGCGTCACGCAGGTAGCGCTTGAGTTCTTCTTCTTCGTAGACGATTTCCATCGCACGACCGCCCAACACGTAGGACGGGCGAACCACCAACGGGTAACCGATCTTGCTGGCGGCACGAATCGCTTCGTCTTCGCTGCGCACGGTGGCATTTGGCGGCTGACGCAGGTTCAGGCGCTCAACCATCTGCTGGAAACGCTCACGGTCTTCAGCACGGTCAATAGCGTCAGGGCTGGTGCCGATGATCGGTACGCCAGCTTCTTCCAGGGCACGCGCCAGTTTCAACGGGGTTTGGCCGCCGTACTGGACGATCACGCCTTTTGGCTTCTCGACGCGGACGATTTCCAGCACGTCTTCCAGGGTTACTGGCTCGAAGTACAGGCGATCGGAGGTGTCGTAGTCGGTGGAAACGGTTTCCGGGTTGCAGTTGACCATGATGGTCTCGTAACCGTCTTCGCGTAGAGCCAGTGCCGCGTGTACGCAGCAGTAGTCGAACTCGATGCCCTGGCCGATACGGTTTGGACCGCCGCCGAGGATCATGATCTTGTCGCGGCCCGACGGCGCGGCTTCGCACTCTTCCTCGTACGTTGAGTAGAGGTAAGCGGTGTCGGTGGCGAACTCGGCCGCGCAGGTGTCAACGCGCTTGTAGACTGGGTAAACCTCGAGCTTGTGACGGTGGCGACGCAGGGCCTTCTCGGTCACGCCCAGCAGCTTGGCCAGACGCATGTCGGAGAAGCCTTTGCGTTTGAGGCGGAACATCACGTCGCGGTCGATGCTGGCCAGACCCAAGGTCTTGACCTTCTCTTCTTCCTTGATCAGATCTTCGATCTGCACCAGGAACCACGGGTCGATCATGTTCATGCCGAAGATGTCTTCGACCGACAGGCCCGCGCGGAAGGCGTCAGCCACGTACCAGATACGCTCGGCGCCCGGCACGGTCAGTTCGCGCTTGAGTACGCTCATGCTTTCCGGGTTGCTCAGGTCGAGCTTCTCGTCCAGGCCGCAAACGCCCACTTCCAGACCACGCAGAGCTTTCTGCAGGGATTCCTGGAAAGTCCGGCCGATGGCCATGACTTCACCGACCGACTTCATTTGAGTGGTCAGGCGTGCGTCGGCTTTCGGGAATTTCTCGAAGGCGAAGCGTGGCAGCTTGGTCACGACGTAGTCGATGGACGGCTCGAAGGATGCAGGAGTAGCGCCGCCGGTGATTTCGTTCTGCAGCTCGTCCAGGGTGTAGCCGATCGCCAGCTTGGCAGCGATACGCGCAATCGGGAAACCAGTGGCTTTCGAGGCCAGTGCCGAAGAGCGGGATACACGCGGGTTCATCTCGATCACGACCATACGGCCAGTATCGGGGCAGATGCCAAACTGAACGTTGGAGCCGCCGGTTTCCACGCCGATCTCACGCAGTACCGCCAACGAGGCGTTACGCATGATCTGGTATTCCTTGTCCGTCAGAGTCTGCGCTGGCGCAACAGTGATCGAGTCACCGGTGTGCACGCCCATCGGGTCAAAGTTTTCGATGGAGCAGACGATGATGCAGTTGTCCTTCTTATCGCGGACAACCTCCATCTCGTACTCTTTCCAGCCGATCAGGGATTCGTCGATCAGCAGCTCTTTGGTCGGCGACAGATCCAGACCACGGGCGCAGATTTCTTCGAACTCTTCACGGTTGTAAGCGATACCGCCACCAGTGCCGCCCATGGTGAAGGACGGACGGATGATGCACGGGAAGCCAAGCTTCTCGAGCACTGCGTTGGCCTCTTCCATGCTGTGGGCGATACCCGAACGCGGGCAGTCCAGACCAATGGATTTCATCGCCTTGTCGAAGCGTGAACGGTCTTCAGCCTTGTCGATGGTGTCAGCGTTGGCGCCGATCATCTCTACGCCGAACTTCTCCAGAACGCCTTCGCGCTCCAGATCCAGTGCGCAGTTCAGAGCGGTCTGGCCACCCATGGTCGGCAGCAGCGCGTCCGGACGCTCTTTCTCGATGATCTTGGCAACAGTCTGCCATTTGATCGGCTCGATGTACGTGGCGTCAGCCATGTCCGGGTCGGTCATGATGGTCGCTGGGTTGGAGTTCACCAGAATGACGCGGTAACCCTCCTCGCGCAGGGCTTTACAGGCCTGGGCGCCGGAGTAGTCGAATTCGCAGGCCTGGCCGATTACGATCGGGCCAGCGCCGAGAATCAGGATGCTTTTAATGTCTGTACGTTTTGGCATGGGTTTGTCACTCAAATCCGCAGGTCAGTCGGCAAGCCGTCTTGTTCAATCTTTGAAGCCTTGAGGGGGCCACCGATATCGGGACCGCCCTCACGCTTTGCTACATCACGGCGAGCGATTAGCGTCGCTTGGCCATCTCATTGATGAAGCGATCAAACAGTGGTGCTACGTCGTTCGGGCCAGGGCTGGCTTCAGGGTGACCCTGGAAGCTGAAGGCGCTCTTGTCGGTGCGCTCGATGCCTTGGAGGGTGCCGTCGAACAGCGATTTGTGAATCGCACGAACGTTGGCTGGCAAGGTCGCTTCGTCTACCGCAAAACCGTGGTTCTGGCTGGTGATCATCACAACACCGCTGTCCAGATCCTGAACCGGGTGGTTGGCACCGTGGTGGCCGTGACCCATTTTCAGGGTCTTGGCGCCGGAGGCCAGGGCCAGCAGCTGGTGACCGAGGCAGATGCCGAAGACCGGAATCTCGGTTTCCAGCACGTCTTTGATCGCCTGGATCGCGTAGTCGCAAGGCTCCGGATCACCAGGGCCGTTGGACAGGAACACGCCGTCCGGCTTCAGAGCCAGGGCTTCAGCAGCGGGCATCTGTGCCGGCACCACGGTGACGCGGCAACCGCGCTCGACCAGCATGCGCAGGATGTTCAGTTTGACGCCGTAGTCGTAGGCAACCACGTGGTATGGCAGCTCAGAGGCTGAGAGGGTCGCGTGGCTGTCGGTTTTCAGATCCCAGACAGTCGAGCGCCACTCGTATTTCTCTTTGGTGCTGACAACCTTCGCCAGGTCCATGCCTTTGAGGCCTGGGAAACCCTGAGCGGCGGCGATGGCGGCTTCTTCGGAAATGTTGTCACCGGCCATGATGCAGCCGTTCTGCGCGCCTTTTTCACGCAGGATGCGCGTCAGGCGGCGAGTGTCAATACCGGCGATTGCCACAACATTGTTGGCTTTCAGGTAATCGGACAGAGACATCGTGTTACGCCAGTTGCTCGCAACCAGTGGCAGGTCACGGATAACCAGACCCGCGGACCAGACGCGGTCGGACTCGGCGTCTTCCGGCGTGGTGCCGGTGTTGCCGATGTGCGGGTAAGTCAGGGTAACGATCTGTTGGGCGTAGGAAGGATCGGTAAGGATTTCCTGATAGCCGGTCATGGCGGTGTTGAACACCACCTCACCAACGGTTTGACCGTCGGCTCCAATGGCTTCGCCGCGAAAAATGCTGCCATCAGCAAGGGCGAGTATGGCTGGCTTAGTCAAGAAGACCTCCCGTAAATAAAGCCTGAAAGGGCGATCGCAGGTTGTAAAAAAGCGGAGTGACGTATGGACACGTCACCCCGCTTCTTCACCGAATAATTCTGCGCGCTTTTAGTGGAAACACTAAAGCTGTAGCTTACAGAAAAAGGCATTTTTGGTCTACCGCCAATGAGCCTTAAAGGCCGGGGAATGCGACAGGACGTCGCTTGGCGTAATAAAACCGGGCCCAAACACTGTGTTGGAACCCGGTTTCGGGCGCATCTTAACGCAGGTCGAGCACGTCTTGCATGTCGTAAAGACCCGGCTCACGACCATCCAGCCACAACGCAGCACGTACCGCGCCCTTGGCGAAGGTCATGCGACTGGAAGCTTTATGCGTGATCTCCAGTCGCTCGCCCTCACAGGCGAACAGCACCGTATGATCGCCAACCACATCACCGCCGCGAACAGTGGCAAAGCCGATCGTTTCACGCTCGCGAGCGCCGGTATGGCCTTCACGACCATAGACCGCAACCTTCTGCAGATCACGATCCAGGGCGCTTGCGATGACCTCGCCCATGCGCAGGGCCGTACCTGAAGGCGCATCGATCTTGTGCCGATGATGAGCCTCGATGATTTCAATATCCGCCTCATCGCCCAACACACGAGCCGCCATATCGAGCAGCTTCAGCGACAGGTTCACACCAACACTGAAATTGGCTGCGAACACAATGGGAATGTCCTTGCCCGCCTCGACCAGCAACTGCTTCTGCGCGGCGTCCAACCCGGTCGTCCCGATGACCATGGCTTTGCCCGCCTTGCGGCAGAAGGCCAGGTTTTTCAGCATGACTTCCGGCAGCGTGAAGTCGATCAACACATCGAACTCTTCAGCCACCGCCTCCACATGACCGGACAACGGCACGCCGATACACCCCAACGAGGCCAACTCACCCGCATCCACGCCAATCAGCGTGCTGCCGGGGCGTACGATGGCCGCCGTCAGACCGGTCAGCGGCGCGCGCTGCTGCACTGCCTCGACCAGGATTTTGCCCATGCGCCCGGCAGCACCCATCACAGCTATACGTCGCATGCCGACTCCTTACAAATCGCCAAAGAAGCGCTTCACGCCTTCGAACCAACCGGTGGTTTTAGGCGAATGGCTGTTGTCATCCGCCAGGGAGCTGCGGAACTCTTCCAGCAACTCGCGCTGACGACGACCCAGGTTGACCGGGGTTTCGACCGCCACACGGCACATCAAATCACCAGCACCGCCGCCGCGCACCGGCGCAACGCCCTTGCCGCGAACACGGAACTGCTTACCGGTCTGAGTCCCTTCAGGGATTTTCAGTTTGACTCGACCATCGAGGGTCGGAATCTCCAGCTCACCACCCAGCGCAGCATCGACAAAACTGATCGGCACTTCGCAGAACAGGTGCTTGCCGTCGCGCTGGAAGATCGCGTGCTCGCGCACGTTGATCACCACGTACAGGTCGCCAGTCGGCCCACCCTGAGCACCCGCCTCGCCTTCGCCGGACAGACGAATGCGATCACCGGTATCGACACCGGCCGGCACTTTCACCGAGAGGGTTTTGTACTCTTCGACACGGCCTTGGCCGTGGCAGGAATCGCACGGATCGGAAATGATCTTGCCCTGACCATGGCAGCGCGGGCAGGTTTGCTGCACCGAGAAGAAGCCTTGCTGCATGCGCACCTGGCCGATACCGCCGCAAGTCGGGCAGGTGATCGGCGCAGAGCCTTTCTTGGCACCCGAACCGTCGCATGGCTTGCAGTTGACCAGTGTCGGAACACGGATATTCACGGTCGTACCGCGCACCGCTTCTTCCAGATTCAGTTCCAGGGTGTAACGCAGGTCGCTGCCGCGCTGAGCACCGCCGCGAGAACCGCCGCGACCGCCGCCGAAGAAGTCACTGAAGACATCACCAAAGATATCGGAGAAGTTCTGACCGCCAAACCCGGCACCGCCGCCGCCCATGCTCGGGTCGACACCGGCATGACCGTACTGGTCGTAGGCCGCGCGCTTGCTGGAATCGGACAGTACTTCGTAGGCCTCGTTGGCCTCTTTGAACATGTCTTCCGACGCTTTGTCATCGGGATTACGGTCCGGGTGGTGCTTCATCGCCAGGCGACGGTAAGCCTTTTTCAGGTCTGCTTCGCTTGAGCCACGCTCAACACCCAACACCTCGTAATAGTCACGCTTTGCCATAAGTCTTTGCACTCTTAAGGACGTTCGGCAAACCTCTCCTGAGCCTCGCCAAACTCGTTGAGCCCCAATACAGGCCCGGACCCAACTCACGTCAATTCAACGATCCTGGTCTTTGATTCACTGCGGTACTTTCGGCTCGAAAAGCAGGAGCATTCCCGGCCATACCGCCAACACACGAGCCTTGTCGCATGCTGTAAAAATTCGCTAACTCCAGACACGCCAACGCGGGAGCAAGCTCCCGCGCGGCGACATCCTACCAGTCACCGCCTGAAGGCAGTCAACCGGGCGACCAACAACTTACTTGTGGTCTTTGACTTCTTCGAACTCGGCATCGACAACGTCGTCTGCTTTTTCAGCTTTTTCGTCTTGCGGCGCCGCGCCTTCAGCAGGCTGAGCCTGTTCGGCGTACATCTTCTGCGCCACGGGAGCGGAGACTTTCGACAGCTCTTCAACCTTGGCGTCGATAGCAGCCTTGTCGTCGCCTTTGACAGCGGCTTCCAGAGCAACAACAGCAGCTTCGATTGCGGACTTCTCTTCAGCAGTCACTTTGTCGCCAGCGTCTGCGACCATTTTGCGAGTCGAGTGAACCAGCGCATCGCCCTGGTTGCGAGCGGTTGCCAGCTCTTCGAACTGGCGATCTGCGTCGACGTTGGCTTCAGCATCGCGAATCATCTGCTGAATCTCTTCCTCGGACAGACCGGAGTTGGCCTTGATCACGATCGACTGAGTCTTGCCGGTAGCCTTGTCTTTGGCGCCTACGTGCAGAATGCCGTTGGCGTCGATGTCGAAGGTCACTTCAATTTGTGGCACACCACGTGGTGCTGGTGGAATCTCGGCCAGGTCGAACTTGCCCAGGGACTTGTTCTGAGCGGCTTGCTTACGCTCACCTTGCAGCACGTGAATGGTCACAGCGCCCTGGTTGTCGTCGGCAGTCGAGAACACTTGCGATTTCTTGGTAGGAATCGTGGTGTTTTTCTCGATCAGCGCGGTCATCACGCCACCCATGGTTTCAATACCCAGGGTCAGCGGGCTGACGTCGAGCAGCAGAACGTCTTTCACATCACCGGCCAATACGGCGCCCTGGATGGCTGCACCCATGGCAACGGCTTCGTCCGGGTTCACGTCTTTACGTGCTTCTTTACCGAAGAATTCGGTCACCAGCTTCTGAACCAGTGGCATACGGGTCTGACCGCCTACCAGGATCACGTCATTGATTGCGCCAATGTCGATGCCGGAGTCTTTCAGAGCGATGCGGCAAGGTTCGATGGTGCGTTGAACCAGGTCTTCTACCAGCGCTTCGAGCTTGGCGCGGGAGATTTTCACGTTCAAGTGCTTAGGACCGGTGGCGTCTGCAGTGATGTATGGCAGGTTCACGTCGGTCGACATGCTCGAGGACAGTTCGATCTTGGCTTTTTCAGCGGCTTCTTTCAGGCGCTGCATGGCCAGCGGGTCACCTTTAAGGTTCATGCCGCTTTCTTTCTTGAATTCGTCGACGAGGTAGTCAATCAGACGGATGTCAAAGTCTTCACCGCCCAGGAACGTGTCGCCGTTGGTGGCCAACACTTCGAACTGGTGCTCGCCATCGACTTCAGCGATTTCGATCACGGAAACGTCGAAAGTACCGCCGCCCAAGTCGTAAACGATCACAGTGTGATCGCCCTTCGCCTTGTCCATACCGTAAGCCAGAGCAGCTGCGGTTGGTTCGTTGATGATACGTTTTACGTCCAGACCTGCGATGCGGCCGGCGTCTTTGGTGGCTTGACGCTGGCTGTCGTTGAAGTAGGCCGGAACGGTGATCACCGCTTCGGTCACTGGCTCACCGAGGTAGTCTTCGGCGGTCTTCTTCATTTTCTTCAGAATTTCAGCCGAGATTTGTGGCGGCGACATTTTCTGGCCGTTCACTTCAACCCACGCGTCGCCGTTGTCAGCCTTGGCGATTTTGTACGGGACCATCTTGATGTCTTTCTGTACGACTTCTTCGTCGAACTTGCGACCGATCAGACGCTTCACCGCATACAGGGTGTTGTGCGGATTGGTCACAGCCTGACGCTTGGCCGACTGGCCTACGAGAATTTCGCCATCGTTGGCATAAGCGATGATCGACGGCGTGGTGCGCGCACCTTCAGCGTTTTCAATAACTTTGGCCTTGCCGTTTTCCAGCACGGAGACGCAGGAGTTGGTAGTCCCCAGGTCGATACCGATAATTTTGCCCATGTTCACTCTCCCGAAACTTTGGATTTGGATGCCGCAGCAGTGGTGGCTGACTGCGGTAGCACTTAAACGCTTGACTTCTAAATGGGGGCCTTGCGGCTAATTTCAAGCCTGCTCGTCAATCGAAGGCGAAACCGGCGCCGGGGCCTTGCTGACCACCACCATGGCCGGGCGCAGCAGGCGACCGTTGAGCTGATAGCCCTTCTGGAACACCTTGAGCACGCTGTTCGGCTCGACGTCGGCGCTTTCCTGCATGGCCATTGCCTGATGCTGAACGGCGTTGAACGGTTCGCCATGCGGATCGATCACTTCCAGCTGATAACGCTTCAGGGTGTCCTGGAACATTTTCAGGGTCAGCTCGATACCTTCGCGCATTGGACGGATGCTTTCGTCATCCGGATTGGACAATTCCAGACCGCGCTCCAGGCTGTCGATGATCGGCAACAAATCGCCAGCGAATTTTTCCAGCGCAAACTTGTGAGCCTTTTCGACATCCTGCTCGGCGCGACGGCGGACGTTCTGCAGATCAGCCGCTACACGCAAAGCCTGATCATGAGCGCCAGCCAATTGCTCTTCGAGCACTTGAACACGAGCCGCCAGTTCATCACCCGAATCCTGGGCAGCCTGATCGGCGTCTAGATTTTGCGTATCCACTGTCTGTTCGTCAGCCATAGATCTCTCCTTTCAATATCGTCCGCGAGCTCAACTCGCGCTTCTGCCCAGCTATATGGGGCCGCAAAATTCAGCTTCAAGGGGCGCTTATTGATTAACCCTACAAAAAACAGCTGCATTGTCATTCCCGGACGCACTAAGGATTTCGTCGGATCAAGCAAATCGAGCTAAGGGAGGGCATTGTCAGCCAGAAACAAAACACTGTATAAATAACCAGACCTAAAGCCTGGGAGCGGCCTTTATGCTGGTGCACCTGTCCGTACATAACTACGCCATCGTTGAACATCTCGATCTCGAACTCGATCGCGGGATGAGCGTGATCACAGGGGAGACCGGCGCCGGCAAGTCGATCATGCTCGACGCCCTGGGCCTGACCCTGGGCGATCGCGCCGACAGCGGCGTGGTCCGTCCCGGCGCAGACAAGGCCGATATCCTGGCAACCTTCGACCTGGTCGATATTCCGGAAGCCAGCGCTTGGCTGGCCGAGCGCGACCTGGAGAGTGACGGCCCGTGCATCCTGCGCCGGGTAATCACCGCCGAAGGGCGCTCGCGCGGCTACATCAATGGCACGCCCTGTCCCCTCGGCGATCTCAAGGCCCTGGGCGAGTTGCTGATCGACATCCACAGCCAGCATGAACACCAATCCCTGCTCAAGACCGACACGCACCGCCGTCTGCTCGACGAGTACGCAGGTGCAACGGACCTTGCCCGCCAGGTGCACCTGGCCGCCCAACGCTGGCGTCAGACCCGCCAGGAACTGGAACGCCTCTCCAATTCCGGCGACGAGCAGCGCGCTCGCCATCAATTGCTCAGTTATCAACTCGAAGAGCTGGAAAACCTCGGCCTCGGCGACAACGAGCTGGAGCAGCTGGAACAGGAACACAAGAACCTGACCAACGCCGAAACCCTGCTGGGCATTTGCCGGCAAGTGGTCGAGCAATGCAGCGAAAGTGATTCCGGCAATGTGCTGAACGCCCTCACCGCCAGCCTCAACCGCCTTTCGAGCGTCAACAATTCGATTGGGGCCCTGGGTGAAGCCAGTAGCCTGCTGACCAGTGCGCAGATCCAGGTCGAAGAAGCCGTTGGGGAACTGAACCGCTTCCTTGATAACTTCGACGCCGATCCAGCGCGTCTTCAGTATCTGGAGGAACGCCTTGATGCGATCTACACCATGGCGCGCAAACACCGCATCCAGCCGACCGAAGTGGCCGAAATGCAGCAGCGATTGCTGGATGAAATTGAAACCCTGAATGCCAACGACGAATCCATCGAGCGACTCAGCGATGAACTGGCCTCCTATGCCCGTCATTATCAGGAGAAGGCTCGTGAGCTGAGCGATTTACGCCATCAGGCGTCGAGCAGCCTGGCTAGCGCCGTGGAGCAGGAAATCCAGCGACTGGGCATGCCCGGCGGTCGTTTCACCATCGAACTGCGCCCCAACAGCAGCGATGAACTCCTGCCGAATGGACTTGAGCAGGTAGAACTGCTCGTGAGCGCCAACCCGGGGCAACCGCTGAAAGCCCTGGCAAAAGTCGCATCCGGCGGCGAGCTGTCACGGATCAGTCTGGCGATTCAAGTGATCACCGCGCAGACCTCGCGTGTACCGACCCTGGTATTCGACGAAGTGGACGTGGGCATCGGCGGCCCGACCGCCGAGATCGTCGGCCAGTTGCTGCGTCGACTTGGGGAGCGCGGGCAGGTTCTGACGGTCACTCACTTGCCGCAAGTTGCGGCGCAGGGTCATCAGCATCTATTCGTACACAAAGTGCGCGGCGAGGATGCCACTCACACAGCCGTCTCCAAACTGAGCAAGAATGATCGTGTCGAAGAGGTGGCTCGGATGCTGGGAGGCATCGACCTCACCAAGGAGTCCCTGGCTCATGCCAGGAAAATGGTCGTCACTGCAAAAATTTAAGACAGACAGAAAGCACGAAGGCGACCCTGGGGTCGCCTTCGCTCGTTTCGCGAACCTTAAGTTCGCGCGACATGCTTACTTTTTCTTGCGCACGTACAGTACAAGGTTGTGATCAACCATCTCGAAGCCGTACTTGTCGACGATTGCCTTCTGCAGGCGCTCGATTTCTTCGTCGAAGAATTCGATCACCTCACTGGTCTCGACGTTGACCATATGGTCGTGATGCTTGCCGTCGTCCAGCTCGAAGACCGCATGGCCCCCGTCGAAGTTGTGCCGCACCACAAGGCCAGCTGCCTCGAACTGAGTCAGAACACGGTAAACCGTGGCCAGACCGACGTCCTCACCAGCCTCCATCAGCGCCTTGTAGACATCCTCGGCACTCATGTGGCGTTGCTCGGCGGAATCGAGCATTTGCAGAATTTTGACCCGTGGAAGGGTCACTTTGAGGCCGGCTTTGCGTAGTTCGCTATTTTCAACCATGGTCAGCTTTCTCGCGATGCTGCTTCGCAGCTTCTCTTAATGCGGGTATGATCGGCGTTTACGTTGTCCCAGCCAAGATAGTGGAAGTCGCCCACCGATGCAAAACACCAAGCTCTTGCTAACCAGTTTCACCTTTGTGGGACTGCTCGCACTCGCCGGTTGTTCATTCCCCGGGGTTTACAAAATCGACATCCAGCAGGGCAATGTCGTCACGCAGGACATGATAGACCAGTTACGCCCGGGAATGACCCGCAAGCAAGTACGGTTTATCATGGGCAACCCTCTGTTGACCGACACGTTCCATGCCGATCGCTGGGATTATCTGTACAGCCTGCAACCGGGTGGCGGTGAACGCCAACAGGAACGCATTAGCGTTATCTTCAACCCAAATGACCAGCTTGTCAGCCTTTCTGGTGATTTCATGCCAGGCGTGAGCCGCGACGAAGCCATTCTCGGCAAGGACAGCGGCACTACAGTTGCTGCGCCAGCAGAAAACGCCGAGAAGCCGAAACCGGAAAAACCGGTCAAGCCAGGTTCGTTGCTGGATCAGATCCAGAAGGACGTCGACGGCGTAGAAACCGTTCCAGTCCCGACTCCAGAACCTCTGGAAACTTCGCCGCAATAATTTGCGACGCAATAAAAAACCCGGCATGTCCGGGTTTTTTATTGTCCAGCATTTGAGCGAATCACTGATTCCGGGTTTTGGCCTCAGCAGCTTTGGCAGCACGCAACCGGCGAACCTCTTTCGGATCAGCCAGCAATGGCCGGTATATTTCGATGCGATCACCAGCCTGGACAGGACGATTGTCCGGATCTGCGATCACTTTGCCGAAGATCCCTACCGGGCAATCGGCCAGATCCAGCTCCGCAAACACCTTGCCGACACCTGACATCAGTAAAGCCGCCCGCACAGTTGTTCCTGCCGGCACTGTCAGCGACAGGAGCACCTGACGATCAATGGCGGCATAGACCACCTCAATGTCGATCACGGCCTCAACCATGCATCTGTTTGGCGCGCTGGCAGAAGGCATCCATCAGCGTATTAGCCGCCTGATTGAACAACGGCCCCAAGGTAGCGCGAACAATCGGCCCGGCGTAATCAAACGACAGGTCCAGGCTGATCTTGCAGGCCTTCTCCCCCAACGGTTTGAACACCCAGACGCCATGCAACTGATTGAACGGGCCTTCCTCGAGGTTCATCTCAATCGAATGTCCGGGCACCAAGGTATTTCGAGTCACGAAATGCTGACTGAGGCCACCCTTGGCCACGCCTACGCTAGCACGCATATGCTCAGGAGAGCTTTCCAGCACTTCGGCCGTCGAGCACCATGGCAGGAATTCCGGATAACGCGCCACGTCATTGACCAGGTCATACAGCGCTTGCGCCGGGTACGGCAGCAAGGCCGAACGTTGAATATGTGTCGTCATGTCAGCGTCACTTCCACAGCTGGGCGGCAAACACTACGAGAATGCCGATGGGCGCCACATAGCGCATCAAAAACAAGGACAAGGCGAACAATATCGGGCTGCGGATCGACAACTCGTCGCGTACCGCTTCACGGCCCATCACCCAGCCTGCAAACACCACGAAACACAAACCACCGAGTGGCAACATGATCCGCGAGGTGAAGAAATCGATCACACCAAAGAAATCCAGACCGCCCGCCGCCCCCCATTGATAGAGGTGGAACAAACCCCCTTCGTTCACGAAAAATTTGGCCTCCTTCCAGATATTGAAAGAGAACACCGTGCCCAGACCGACGAACCAGCAGGTGAATGCCAGCCAGAAGGTAACCCACGCGCGGCTGACTTTCGTGCGTTCAACCAGGTAAGCCACCATCGGTTCGAGCAGGGAAATCGCCGAACTCCAGGCGGCAATCGCTACCAGCACGAAGAACACTACGCCCATCAACTGACCGAACGCTACGTTACCAAAGGCAAAGGGCAGGCTGACGAACATCAGGCCAGGGCCTTCGCTCGGGTTCAGGCCCGCGGCAAACACAATCGGAAACAATGCCAGACCAGCCACCAGGGAAACGAAGGTATCAAGCAGTGCCACGCCGACGATGGTGCCGGAAATCGACGAGTTCTTTGGCATGTAAGCGCCGTAAATCATGATCGAGCCGACGCCCACGCTCAGGGAGAAGAAAGCGTGCCCCATGGCGGGCAGCAAGCCGTCGAGTACTTTTTCCGGGTGGAAGTCGAACATAAAATGCACGCCTTCCATGAAATGGCCGGTGGTCATGCTGTAGCCCAGCAGCACCAGAATCATCACAAAGAGAAGCGGCATCATGATCCGCAGACTGCGTTCAAGCCCGGCAACGACGCCTTTGGCGATGACAACGGCCGACAGCAGCATGAAAATCGTGTGCCAAAGTGTCAGGCGCCATGGATCGGCGATTACATTGCCAAAATACGCGCCGACCTGATCAGGCGTTACACCCTGAAAGTCACCACGGCCCATGTCGATGATGTAATCCAGCGACCAGCCGCCGACCACACTATAGAAAGACAGGATCAGCAATGCCGTGATCATCCCGGCAAATGCGCCCCAGGACCATTTCCCCGAATGCCCGGCTTCAAGCGCCAATACCTTCAAGGCGTTGGCCGGGCTCTGCCGCGCACGCCGGCCGATCAGGGTTTCGGCCAACATCACCGGCACACCGATCAGCGCGATACAAGCCAGGAACATCAGCACAAAGGCGCCGCCACCATAGACGCCGACCATGTACGGGAATTTCCAGATACTACCCAGGCCCACGGCCGAACCGGTCGCGGCGAGTATGAAGACCCAGCGGCTAGCCCAACTGCCGTGGACAGAAACCTTGTCTGTCGACATCGTTATCACGCCCAAGCGTTCAAAAAAAGAGGCCGCATTGTCCGGGATTCAATCAACCTGCTCAAGCACGTAGCGACACCGTAGCCGACTTGCTTGCAACTCCCTATAATGCCGCCCCTATGGCTAAACAGAAGAAACACCCAACAGGGACCATCGCGCAAAATAAAAAGGCGCGACACGATTACTTCATCGAGCATAAGTTCGAGGCTGGTCTGGTCCTGGCCGGCTGGGAAGTAAAAAGTCTGCGGGCAAGCAAGCTACAACTGGTTGACAGTTACGTACTGCTCAAGGATGGCGAAGCCTGGCTGCTCGGCAGCCACATTACGCCCCTGATGACCGCCAGCACCCACGTCATCGCTGATCCGACCCGCACCCGGAAATTGCTGCTCAACCGGCGCGAACTGGAAAAGCTGGCCACTGCCGTGCAGCAAAAAGGTTATGCCTGCGTGTGTCTGTCCTGGTACTGGAGCAAGCACATGGTCAAGTGCGAGATCGCTCTGGGCAAGGGCAAGAAGGAATACGACAAGCGTGATACCGAACGCGAACGCGACGCCGGTCGCGAGTTGCAGCGTGCGGTGCGCAATAAGGGCAAGGAAGAGTAACTCTTTGCCTTGAGTTCGCCTTACCTGATCGTTCCCACGCTCTGCGTGGGCATGCATCCCGTGACGCTCCGCGTCACAAAGCGGACGCAGAGCGTCCATTGCTGCATTCCCACGCAGAGCGTGGGAACGATCAATCATCATCCAAACCTACATCCCCTTGCGCCGCTCCGCCCGGGCCATGCGCTGCACTTCCTGACGCACTTCTTCCAGCACTTCCTGCACATACAAGATATGTCGGCTGGAGACTTCCCGTGCCTGCTCCGCCCTTCCTTCGATAATCGCCAGGTACAACTCACGATGCTGGGTGATCAGCATGTCGCGGGTTTCGGTGCGCTGCTTGTACATCCCGCCGATATTGGTCACCACGTTGCGCTTGAGCAGGTCGAACAACCCACGAATGGTGTGCAGCAACACCGCGTTGTGACTGGCTTCAGCAATCGCCAGATGGAATTTCGCATCCGCCGCGCCCTCTTCCGCACGGCTCACTTCATCATGACGCGTATAGCAGTCCTGCAATTCGTTGAAGGCCGCGGTCAGCCGCTCGCGGTCAACATCCGTCGCACGCAACGCTGCGTAATAGGCGCAGGAGGCTTCCAACGTGTGGCGAAATTCCAGCAGATCGCGCTGCGCTTCAGGATTGCTTTCCAGCAGATGCAGCAGCGGATCACTGAAGGTTGACCCCAGCGACTCCACCACGTAATTGCCGCCACCCTGGCGACTGACCAGCAAGCCCTTGGCCGCCAGTTTCTGAATCGCTTCGCGCAACGAAGGGCGCGACACGCCGAACTGCTCGGCCAACGCACGTTCGGCCGGCAAGCGCTCACCCGCCTTCAGCGTGCCCTCGAGAATCATCCCCTCGAGCTGCTCGACAATATCGTCAGACAAACGGCGCTGACGAATCTGATCAAACCCCATAACTCATTTCTCCACGATCCCGACGGCTCGCCGGGGTCTCTATTCTGGCCTATCAGCGCTGCATCAGCACCTGCCAGACGGCATTTGGTCGAGCGGACCAGATGATCTCTGCACCGCGTATTCGACAAAAGTTTTAGGACCGCAAATTGACACACCGCCTACAAGGCTTTTACCCTAGCCAACAGCGATTGTAAATTGGTATTACCAATTATCCAAGAACGCTGACCAGTGCCTGACCAACAACAATTAGGGGCCACCCCATATGCAAACCTGGCAACAGCTCTATTCCCCGCTCGGCAGTCTCGGCGTGTCCGCGCTCGCGGCCGTTATCCCCATCGTGTTTTTCTTCCTGGCATTGGCCGTGTTCCGGCTCAAAGGACACGTGGCCGGCAGCATCACGCTGGCCTTGTCCATCGCCGTGGCAATCTTCGCCTTCCAGATGCCGGTCGACATGGCCTTTGCCGCCGCTGGCTATGGCTTCGCCTACGGTCTGTGGCCGATTGCCTGGATCATCGTGGCGGCGGTATTCCTCTACAAACTGACAGTCAAGAGTGGTCAGTTCGAAGTGATCCGCAGCTCGGTGCTGTCGATCACCGACGACCAGCGCCTGCAAGTGCTGCTGATCGGCTTCTGTTTCGGTGCCTTCCTGGAAGGTGCAGCCGGATTCGGTGCGCCGGTTGCGATTACTGCCGCACTGCTTGTAGGGCTGGGCTTTAACCCGCTGTACGCCGCAGGCCTGTGCCTGATTGCCAACACCGCGCCGGTTGCCTTCGGCGCCTTGGGGATTCCGATCATCGTCGCCGGGCAAGTGACCGGTATCGACGCCTTCAAGATCGGCGCCATGACCGGCCGTCAACTGCCGCTGCTGTCGTTGTTCGTGCCGTTCTGGCTGGTGTTCATGATGGATGGCCTGCGCGGCGTGCGGGAAACCTGGCCGGCAGCACTGGTGGCCGGTTTGAGCTTTGCCGTCACCCAATACTTCACGTCGAACTTCATCGGCCCGGAATTGCCGGACATCACCTCGGCCCTGGCCAGCCTGATTTCCCTGACACTGTTCCTGAAAGTCTGGCAGCCAAAGCGCGCCGCAGGCCAACACATCACCGGCGCCGTCTCGGCTTCCGTGGTCGGCGCCAGCGCCGGCGGTTTCGGTCAGCCGCGCAGCACCGTGGCCTCGCCCTACAGCCTCGGTGAAATTCTCAAAGCCTGGTCACCGTTCCTGATCCTCACCGTGTTGGTCACTATCTGGACCCTGAAACCCTTCAAGGCAATGTTTGCCGCTGGCGGATCGATGTACAGCTGGGTGTTCAACTTCGCGATCCCGCACCTGGATCAAATGGTGATCAAGGTCGCACCGATCGTGGCCGCCCCGACCGCCATTCCGGCGGTGTTCAAACTCGACCCGATTTCCGCGACCGGCACGGCGATTTTCTTTTCCGCGCTGATCTCGATGCTGGTCCTAAAGATCAATGTCAAAACTGGTCTGACCACTTTGAGAGAGACCTTCTACGAGCTGCGCTGGCCGATTCTGTCCATCGGTATGGTGCTCGCCTTTGCCTTCGTCACTAACTACTCGGGCATGTCATCGACCATGGCGCTGGTTTTGGCAGGCACCGGTGCAGCATTCCCGTTCTTCTCACCGTTCCTCGGCTGGCTAGGCGTGTTCCTGACCGGTTCTGATACCTCGTCCAACGCACTGTTCAGCTCACTGCAAGCGACCACTGCGCATCAGATCGGCGTCAACGATGTGTTGCTGGTAGCGGCGAACACCAGCGGCGGTGTAACCGGCAAGATGATTTCGCCACAGTCGATCGCGGTGGCCTGTGCCGCGACCGGTCTGGTGGGCAAGGAATCGGATCTGTTCCGCTTCACCCTCAAGCACAGCCTATTCTTTGCAACGATCGTCGGCCTGATCACCCTGGCTCAGGCCTATTGGTTCACCGGCATGCTGGTGCACTAAAAACTACAAGCAGCTCGGAAAAAACCGACGCCGGACCACGATTCCGGCGTCAGCTATTCACTACCCGGTCTGTAAGGCTGCTGAAAGCTTCCCTCTCTATATTCAGCAGCCTCAACGGACGGATAACCGGCCGAGAGACACGCCTGATGAGCGAGCAATTTTATAACGCTGTGCCGAATGCGACCCGCGTCGCCCCGCCACTGCCCGAGCCTCGGCAATACCCCAGCAAAAAACCGTCACGGGTCTACCTGTTCGGGACCTGCGTGGTGGATCTGTTCTACCCCAAAGCCGGGATGGATGCGATTCATCTGCTGGAACGCGAAGGCATTCGTGTCGAGTACCCGCAAGGGCAAAGCTGCTGCGGGCAACCGGCCTACACCTCGGGTTACACCGAGCAGGCAAGGACTGTGGCGCGCTCGCAACTGGCGCTGTTTGCCGGGGACTATCCGGTAGTGGTGCCGTCGGGATCGTGTGCCGGCATGTTGCGCGAACACTATGCCGACTTGTTCGAGGATGAGCCTGAAACGTTGAACCAGGTTCGGGCTCTTGCGGCCCGGACTTATGAGTTGGCCGAGTTCCTGTTGTTTGTCTGCAAGGTGCAGCTCAAGGACAGCGGCACACCAGTGAAAGTGGCGCTGCACACCTCGTGTTCGGCACGCCGTGAGATGAACACCCACTTGCATGGCCGCGAGTTGTTGGCGCAGCTCCGTAACGTGGAGCGAGTCGACCACAACCATGAAAGTGAATGCTGTGGCTTCGGTGGGACTTTCAGCGTCCGTATGCCAGACATTTCCGGCGCGATGGTGGCTGACAAGACCCGATCGTTGAAGGAGTCCGGCGCGCACAAGGTACTGAGTGCCGACTGCGGTTGCCTGATGAACATCAACGGCTCGCTGGAGAAACAGAAGGAAGCATTGCGCGGCCAACACTTGGCCAGCTTCCTTTGGCAGCGAACCGGAGGTGTTCTATGAACGCTTCCGCGATTATTCCGACGGTTGCCGTAGAAGAAGATTTTCGCACCCGGGCTCACAAGGCGTTGGGTGACAAGCAACTGCGAAATAACTTTCGCACGGCGATGGATTCTCTGATGACAAAACGGGCAGCGTCCTTCAGCGATGCCCATGAAAGAGAACATTTGCGAGCGCTGGGCAATGCTGTCCGCGCCCGAGCGTTATCCAAGTTGCCCGACCTGCTCGAGCAGCTTGAACAGAACCTGACCCGCAACGGTGTGACAGTGCACTGGGCGGAAACGGTGGACGAAGCCAATGGCATCGTCCTCTCGATCATCCGCGCTCACGAGGCGCGGCAAGTGATCAAGGGCAAATCGATGGTCAGCGAAGAGATGGAAATGAACCATGTCCTCGAGGCTCAAGGCATTGAATGCCTGGAGTCGGACATGGGTGAATACATCGTCCAGCTCGACCACGAAAAGCCTTCACACATTATTATGCCGGCGATCCACAAGAATGCCGGTCAGGTCGCGTCCTTGTTCCACGACAAACTTGGCGTGGAGTACACCAAGGACGTTGACCAACTCATTCAAGTCGGTCGCAGAGTCTTGCGGCAGAAATTCTTCGAAGCGGACATCGGCGTCTCCGGCGTCAACTTCGCCGTGGCTGAAACCGGCACATTGCTGCTGGTGGAAAACGAAGGCAACGGACGGATGACCACTACGGTGCCGCCCGTGCACATCGCCGTCACCGGCATCGAAAAAGTCGTGGAAAACCTGCGCGACGTGGTGCCACTTTTGTCATTGCTGACCCGCTCGGCACTCGGCCAGCCGATCACCACCTACGTCAACATGATCTCCGGCCCCCGCAAGGAACATGAACTCGACGGCCCTCAGGAAGTGCACCTGGTACTGCTCGACAACGGTCGCAGCCAGGCCTTCGCCGACAGCGAATTACGCCAGACCCTGAACTGCATCCGCTGCGGCGCCTGTATGAATCATTGCCCGGTCTATACCCGAATCGGCGGCCACGCCTATGGGGAGGTTTACCCTGGGCCTATCGGAAAAATCATCACCCCGCACATGGTCGGCCTGGCGAAAGTCCCGGACCACCCGAGCGCCTCGTCGCTGTGTGGTGCCTGCGGCGAAGTCTGCCCGGTAAAAATTCCTATCCCTGCATTACTGCGTCGCCTACGGGAAGAGAACGTCAAAGCCCCGGACAGCGCGCATCAAATCATGCGCGGCCAGGGCAGCAAGTACTCGCGCAAAGAACGGTTTATCTGGAATGCCTGGGCGAAGCTCAATAGTTCACCCACGCTTTATCGACTGTTCGGCTTCTTCGCCACTCGCTTGCGCACACTCACGCCGAGCAACGTCGGCCCGTGGACGCAAAACCACAGTGCACCCAAACCCGCCGCCCGCTCACTGCATGACATGGCCCGCGAGCATCTGGCCAAACAGGGAGATCGCTGATGAGCGCCAAGCAAAATATCCTCGCCAAATTGCGGAACAGTCTGACCGGCACCACACCGGTGCCTGACGAGTTCGACGTCGAACTGGTGACAGCGCCGTACACCTACACCGCTGAGCAACGCATCCCGCAACTGCGCAAACTGATGGAAGCGGTGCACACCGAAATACATCTGACGACTGGCGATGGTTGGCCCGAGTTGCTGGCTCAGTTACTGCGGGATCGTACGATACCGAGCCTGTTGATCGCACCGACTACACCTCACGGTCAACGTGTCACTCAGCACTGGGCGAAAAATCCTGGCCTGCCGACGCTCCAGGCCTACGACCGCCCGGTTGAAGAATGGAAATCCGAGTTGTTCAACGACACCCCGGCGAGCCTGACTACCACCCTCGGTGCAATCGCCGCGACAGGTAGTCTGATTCTCTGGCCGACGCGGGAAGAACCGCGCCTGATGAGCCTGGTGCCGCCGGTGCATTTCGCCCTGCTCAAGGCCAGTGAAATCCGCGACAACTTCTATCAGGTGCAGCAGGAGTTCGAGTGGGCCCAAGGCCTGCCGACCAACGCATTGCTGGTATCCGGCCCGTCGAAAACTGCCGACATCGAGCAGGTCCTGGCGTATGGCGCTCACGGTCCGAAAGACTTGGTGGTTCTGATTCTGGAGGACCAATGAGTCTACCGACGGCTTTTCTGAGAGATGCACATCAACTGATTCCCCAAGAGCGCCGTTTCGATGATCCGCTGTCGACCCTGGCCTTCGGCACCGACGCCAGTTTCTACCGGCTGATTCCGAAACTGGTGATTCGTGTCGAGTCCGAAGATGAAGTCGTGGCGCTGCTGAAACTGGCGCAACGGGATCAGGTCCCGGTAACCTTCCGCGCCGCCGGCACCAGCCTGTCCGGCCAGGCCATCAGCGATTCGGTATTGATCGTCCTCGGGGATAACTGGAACGGTCGCGAGATTCGCGGGCAAGGCACACAAATTCGTCTGCAACCGGGCGTGATCGGCGCACAGGCCAACGCGTGGCTGGCACCGTTCGGACGCAAGATCGGTCCCGATCCGGCCTCGATCAACGCCTGCAAGATCGGCGGCATCGTCGCCAACAATGCCAGTGGCATGTGCTGCGGCACGGCGCAAAACACCTATCACACGTTGGCTGGCATTCGTCTGGTGCTGGCCGACGGTAGCCGTCTCGACACCGAAGATGCAGCGAGTGTTGCAGCGTTTCGTGAGAGCCACGCGGCGCTGCTTGAACGTCTGGCGACCTTGGGCCGCGAGACCCGCGCCAATGCCGAACTGGCTGCAAAAATTCGCCATAAATACCGTCTGAAAAATACCACTGGCCTGTCGCTCAACGCCCTGGTGGATTTCGACGAGCCTGTGGATATCTTGAGCCACTTGCTGGTGGGCTCCGAAGGCACCCTAGGGTTCATCAGCGCGGTGACTTACGACACCGTGATCGATCATCCGAACAAAGCCTCGGCGCTGATCGTGTTCCCGGACGTGGAAACCTGCTGCAACGCCGTTACCGTGCTGAAAAACCTACCGGTGTCGGCCGTGGAATTACTGGACCGCCGCAGCCTGCGCTCGGTGCAGGACAAACCCGGCATGCCGGCTTTCGTACAGCAACTGTCGAACAATGCCTGCGCCCTGCTGATCGAATCCCGCGCCGCATCGTCCACTTTACTGCGCGAACACCTGGCGCAAATCATGGCGTCGTTGGCCTCGTTTCCGCTGGAAAAACAAGTCGACTTCACCGAAGACCCAGTGGAAAACGCCCGGCTCTGGGCGATCCGCAAGGACACCTTCCCCGCCGTCGGCGCCGTGCGCAAAACCGGCACCACGGTGATCATCGAAGACGTGACCTTCCCGGTGGAGCAGCTGGCCATCGGCGTGAATCGTCTGATCGAGCTGTTCGACAAACATCACTACGACGAAGCGATCCTTTTCGGACACGCGCTTGAAGGTAATCTGCACTTTGTCTTCACCCAAGGCTTCAACAACCCGGAAGAAGTCGCACGCTATCAGGCGTTCATGGACGACGTCGCGCAGTTGGTGGCGGTGGAGTTCGGTGGTTCGCTGAAGGCTGAACACGGCACCGGTCGCAACATGGCGCCCTTCGTCGAACTGGAATGGGGCAGCGATGCCTACCGGTTGATGTGGCAGCTCAAGCGCCTGCTCGACTCGAACGGCATTCTTAACCCGGACGTGGTGCTCAGCGAGGATCCGCAGATCCACCTCAAGCATCTGAAGCCATTACCGGCCGCCGACGAGATTGTGGATAAGTGCATCGAATGCGGTTTCTGCGAACCGGTCTGCCCGTCGAAAGGCCTGACCCTGAGCCCGCGCCAGCGCATCGTGATCTGGCGTGATATTCAGGCGAAGAAACGTGCAGGCGTGGACACCACCGAGCTCGAAGCCGCTTACGAATACCAAGGCATCGACACCTGCGCCGCCACCGGCCTCTGCGCGCAGCGTTGCCCTGTAGGAATCAACACCGGCGAGCTGGTGAAAAAGCTCCGCAGCCGTAAGGCGACTCATACGAAAACCGCCAATTGGCTGGAAGGTAATTTCGCCACTGCGCTGCAAGGTGCGCGTTTCACCCTGCACGTGGCCAACGGCGCGCGGATGCTGTTGGGGGCGCCACGATTGGCAAAGCTTTCGGCAACGTTGACGCGTTTATCCAAAGGTCAGGTCCCGCAATGGACCAACGCCATGCCGCAACCGGAAAAAGCCATTCGCTTCAGCCCGACCGTGTCGGACGAACGCCCTCGAGTGGTGTACCTGGCGGCCTGCGTGTCGCGGGCAATGGGCCCGGCCGCGGGTGATAAAGAGCAAATGTCGCTGTACGACAAAACCCGTGGGCTGCTGGAAAAGGCCGGTTACCAAGTGGTCTTCCCGGACAATCTGGACAACCTCTGCTGTGGTCAGCCGTTCGCCTCCAAGGGCTATGCCGAACAGGCCGAGCACAAACGCCAGGAACTGATCGGCGCGTTGTTGCATGCCAGTCGCGGCGGGCTCGACCCGATCTACTGCGACACCAGCCCCTGCACCTTGCGTCTGGCCCAGGACCTTGGCGATGTTCGCCTGGACTTGTACGACCCAGTGCGTTTCATTCGTACGCATTTGATGGATCGTTTGGATTTCACGCCGCAGGAAGCGTCAATCGCGGTGCACGTCACCTGTAGCACCCAGCACCTTGGGGAAAGTCAGGCGTTGATCGATCTGGCGCGCAAGTGCAGCAAAAACGTGGTGATTCCCGAGGGCATTCACTGTTGCGGATTTGCCGGGGATAAGGGTTTCACTACGCCAGAATTGAACGCCCATTCGTTAAGAACGCTCAAGGACGCGGTGCAGCAATGCAGCGAGGGGATTTCTACCAGCCGCACGTGTGAGATAGGTCTGACGCAACACGGTGGAATCGATTATCACGGACTAGTCTATTTGGTGGACAGGGTAACGCAGGCAAGGGTTACGCAAGAAAGATAGAACCCTGACGCGCTGCCATAGTCCACAGAATAAGCCCGGACGTTACCGGGCTTTACCCAAACTCGGCAGCCCGTCCTGATGGCCAGCGATGCCTGGACCTCAGTTCAAGGAGATACTCATGAAACGTTCTGTACTGTTAGGTCTGTTCGTTACTGTCTCGCTGATGGCGTCCACCTCGTTTGCCGCCGAAGACCTCTGTGCGGTCAACTTGAAAACCATCGAAAATGCCAAGGCACAGACTCCTCCGGAGATGACTGATCAGGTAATGGACAGCGTCACGAAAGCCAAAGCCGATCAGGCAAAAGGCACCAAGGAAGGGACTGATGACTGCATCGCCGAGACCGAACAAACTATCCAGCAACTCAAGAACGCGAACAAAGGCGGGAAGTAACCCAGCACAAGGCCAACCTTCGGGTTGGGCTTGTGCCCCCCGGTGCCACCCAATATGAAGCAAACCAAAACCCGCCAATTGCGGGTTTTGTTGCATCTGGGGTTGGCCATGTGGAAGAGGCTACCAGCGAAAAGAAGCGATTGCGCCCGCTTTTAATGCCATTGCTTCTATCAAACAATTTTTTCATAGCCATTCTGCTAGAACCGAATTCCTGCGTCGCGCCGTAGTCTTTTAAGTAGGCCCCATCAATCGTGGCTTATTTTCCAACCTCGGCCGAGCCGCCCGCTCATACGGCAGCACCGAGACCATCAGTTCAAGGAGATATCCATGAAACGTACCGCACTCGCTGGTCTGTTCATTTCTGCTGCAATGTTGGCCTCTCCCGTATTTGCTGCGGACAACGACCTTTGTACGAGCAAGCTACAAGAGCTAAAAAACAAAGTGACTTCACTGCCAGCGACCTCCGCAAACACCACAATGGAGATCAAAAGGCTGCTGTCCAGCGCCGAAGCTTCAAAAGCCTCCGGGGACGACAAAAAATGCGTCACCGAGGCCACCCAGGCAATGTCACTCGCTGACCAACAGCGCAACCAAACCACCCCATAATCTGTGGTGGCCAACCTTCGGGTTGGCCTTCTCACGCGTGTTGACGTACACTGCGCAGGCTTGTTGCTCACTTTGATTCACAGAGCAACAGGCTCGGGGCCGTTTAGGATTCGACGCCGGTTGCGAAACTTTAGGTGCATGCCGAGTTGGTAACAGAACTCGTAAATCCACTGTTGCAACTTTCTATAGTTGCCAATGACGAAACCTACGGGGAATACGCTCTCGCTGCGTAAGCAGCCTTAGCCCTTCCCTCCTGGTACCTTCGGGTCCAGCAATCATCAGGGGATGTCTGTAAACCCAAAGTGATTGTCATATAGAACAGAATCGCCGTGCAGTACGTTGTGGACGAAGCGGCTAAAACTTACACAACTCGCCCAAAGCACCCTGCCCGTCGGGTCGCTGAGGGTTAACTTAATAGACACGGCTACGCATGTAGTACCGACAGCGGAGTACTGGCGGACGGGGGTTCAAATCCCCCCGGCTCCACCACTTCATCATCTAAAGACGTCCACGGACGTCTTTTTTTGTGCCTGAAATCCAGTAAATACAGGGGTTTCAGCGCTTATGGGAGCTTTGGAGAGTTTCTGAGTTCCAGCCGCTTTGGTATCCCAGGTGGTATCCCGGACTGCCAAATGCTATTTTCAGGATACCAAAACGGTGCTGGAGGTAGCCCCATGCCTACTAACGCAACCCGCCTCTCCGATCGCCAGCTCAAGGCAGTCAAGGCAACTGGTAAAGATTTCGTCCTCAGCGACGGCGATGGCTTACAGCTTCGAGTCCGCGCGAGCGGCTCAATGATGTGGAATTTCAATTACCGCGAGCCCCTGACCAGAAGCCGTATCAATATGGCGCTTGGTCCATACCCCGACCTCTCGCTAGCCAACGCCCGGAAGAAAGCCGCAGAGGCGCGTGAGCTGCTCGCTTTGGGCACTGATCCCAAAACCCAGCGTGATGAGGTGAGGCAAGCCAAACTTGCTGAGACTGAACACACTTTCGAGAAGGTGGCCACCGCCTGGTTCGAGCTGAAGAAAGACTCCGTAACCAAAGCCTACGCCGAAGACATTTGGAGATCGCTGACACTCCATGTTTTCCCAAGCATGAAAACAACGCCGCTCTCTCAAATCACTGCTCCGATGGTTATCAAGATCCTTCGCCCAATCGAGGCCAAAGGGAGCCTCGAAACCGTGAAACGATTGAGTCAACGACTCAACGAGATCATGACCTATGGGGTCAACTCCGGGCTGATATTTGCTAACCCCCTCAATGGAATTCGGGCGGTGTTCAAGAAACCCAAGAAAGAGAACATGGCTGCGCTACCACCTGAGGAGCTTCCCGAGCTCATGATGGAAATCGCGAATGCCAGCATCAAACGCACGACCCGCTGCCTGATCGAATGGCAGTTGCATACGATGACCCGCCCTGCCGAAGCAGCCACCACACGATGGGCAGATATCGACTTCGACAAGCGCATTTGGACCATTCCGCCAGAGCGCATGAAAAAGCGTCGCCCGCACACAATCCCCCTCACCGATCATGCACTTTCGTTACTGGAGACGCTCAAGCAACTCAGTGGTAACAGAGAGTACGTGTTCCCCTCAGATAGAAATCCCCGCACTCATGCCAATAGCCAGACCGCCAACATGGCGTTGAAGCGCATGGGTTTTCAGGACCGTCTAGTCAGCCACGGCTTGCGCTCGATGGCGAGCACCATCCTGAATGAGCATGGCTGGGATCCTGAGCTGATCGAGGTCGCGCTGGCGCATGTCGACAAGGACGAAGTTCGTAGCGCCTACAACAGGACGGACTACATCGAACGCCGGCGTCCGATGATGGCTTGGTGGAGTGAACATATCCAGAAGGCGGCCACCGGCAGCCTGTCGGCATCGGCCATCAATCAAACCAGGGACCGCAATGTCGTACCAATTCGCTGAGCATCCAAAAGGTACGCGACACCGGCTACGATCCGTGTCGTGTAGCAAGGCGATACGAGTGACGACGGTCGCTAGATCTCTGGTATGCCTGCGCCTCTTCAGCCAAGCCCCTGAGTATGGGAAGGCTCCGCATTCCCATACTCAGGGGCTCACGCTTAAAGATCTATCAGGCAACCACGACTTTTGCCTTTCTACGGCGGATCAACCCTGCTGTTAAGTCGTAGTAGTAGACGGTAGCTGGAGCTGAGCATCGCAGGTAGTGCTCCAGAAACCATCTCACGTGCTTTTCTCTCCAGGACCAGGGAGTCGCGCAACCCCAGCGCTCACGAATCACCTCGTGCATCCTTTCTGCTTGCCTGATGTGTCGCTGCCGCGTGGCATGTGCACCTTTGAGCACGGGGCGCAGAAACAACACTATGTCGAACTCGGACGTCATCGCCGACCTCCGATGTAGGCACTCACCACATCGATGCGGTTATGTCCCAATTCGTGGCTGATCTGCTGTCGTGCACGCTGATCAAGCTCTCGATCTTCTCGATGAACACGACCGCCATTGACGGGTGTATTCAAGCCAGTCAGTTGCTCATAACGCTCACAGGCATAAGCCGCCCGCAGCTCATGAAAGCCTTTCAATCCATGCTCATGCAAGATGTCCCGTGCCGGTCGCACAACTGATTGCATAAACTCTTTGTAGCTCTCGTTGGGGGCCAACAGGTTCCGACTGCGACTGGGTGAAGCCTCCCAGGCCCTATCCAAGGCGCCACGGATTTGATCCGTGACCGCGATCCAACGCGGTGCTGACGCGCCTGATCGACCGCCTTTGGTGCCGTCCTGGATGTTGATCTTGCCCAGTTGCCCGGCCTCACGTTGCAGTCGGGGCAGGTCCGCCAAGATCGCTTCACGCAGGCGCATACCAGTCTCCCGGGCCAGATGCACAATTGCGGCCACTCGTTGCTGACCTCGCTCAGACAGTGCGCGTGCGATCAACTCGATCTGAGCACGATCTTGGCCTTGCGGTGCCTCCCCGCGCACGCTTGAGCGCTGCAAACCCAGCGCCTTGCTCGGACTGGGGATTTTGACGTACTGATCACCGCGCAGCGCAGCCATCGTTCGGTTCACGGTTGACAGTCGGTTCTGCGCGGTGGCGATGCCGACGTTGCCCTGGTCAACCTGCTGCCGCATATATGCGGCGTACCGCATGAGGATCTCGCGGTCGATCTGTCGCGCGTCATTGAGCCTCCGCCCTTCCTCGGATCGACACCAACGCACGAATGCTTGCCAGCGATCGCTATGGGCTTTGACGGTAGCAAAATGGCCGTCGCCAAATAGATCTTTCAGGGCTTGCGGTCCGGCATAGCTGAGTTGGCGACCGAAGCCAAAATTGCGCCCAGATCGCTTACCGACCCGGACCATTTTTCTGCCCCTGATCGACTCCAGCGAGATCATGCAAAAGGGCTCTCCAGTTCGCACTCACGATGGCGAACTGGGACCAATCCGTCGGGCGAAAACACAGCGTGTTGTCGGTGACGTAGAGATGCGCGCCCTCCTCTTTCAGCCATTGAATAATGGCTGTCGTCGAGGTGATAGTTTTACGGAGGGTGGCGACACCGGCGACACAGGCGACAACCCTTGTCCTGCCTGGCTTTGAGCGTGGCGACAAAATGGCGACACTAGCGGCGACAAACTGCGTTTTTGGCTTTTTTTGGCGCTGTGCTAGATGGTTGCGTAGCGCCTCATCAAGATTGAACATGGCGCACCTCGAAGGTGTGGCCGTCGGTGATCAGCCACTGATGATCAAGCAACTCGACCAACAGCTTGGCGGCATGGCGACTGCTCTTACGAGCAAAACGGGGACCGTTGCGGTTCAGGTCTCGAATACTGAAGCGCTTCCAATCTTTGACCTGGAGCCAGCGCAGCAGCCGGTCCGCCTCTTCCTTAACTCGACACACTGGCTCCTGCTCGGTCAGGCGCTGGATCTCCGTAAGGTAGTAACCGACTAAGGACGAGGCTCGTTGGATATGGTCGACCTCCACAACACTGCTCTCCTCCACAACTGCCAGAATGCCGGCGACGCGCAGCAGGTTATCGGCGGCCTTCGATCCGCTAGGCCGTACGCTGGCCAGCTCACCAAATTCACCCAACTGGGCTTCGATGGCGTCATGCAGATCAATCCAGCGACGGCGGGCCAAGGGACTGAGGCTCAGTGGTGATAGCCGCAAGGCACCGTCAGCGGAAAGTGACCAGGGCTGATGAAACAGTGCGGAAAGGCGGTGGAGATATCGCTTTAGGGCAGCGTCTTTGGACAAGTCAACAGCCTGGTAGCTACGTTGTCCGGCCAGGCTGGTGGGCCAGGTCATCAAGCAGCGACCGAGAATGCCTTGCCCCTGCAGCAACGGGTCACTGAGTAACTGCATGGCCAAGTACGGTTGCAGCATCAGGTGCAGACTCAAGCGCCGATCATAGGCTCGCAGGCTTTCGCCGGCCATCGAACGCGCGCGATCAATCGGGCTACCATCCCAGAGAGAAGACAAGGTCGTGACCGCTTTCAAACGATTGTCCCGACTCATGGTGCTGCTGCCGAGAAATTGTCCGCCTTCGTCACAGAACAGGCCCATGCTGGGTAGGTCGTGACAGAGCCCCTTGATCAGGGCCTCGATAGTAGGATCCGTGGTGATCAGCCGGGGGGCAGAGGGCTCCGCTTCGAGCAGCACGTCATTTTTAGAGTCGGGATCGGCAGGATTTATACGCTGCGCCTGTCGCTGTGCAGCGCGGTACCGGGCAAGCTGTTCGCGGTAGCATTGCCACTGTTCACGCTCCCATTGCCGTGCTGGCAGCAATGCAAATCGATCTGCTGCGGTCTTGCGATCACCGGACGCGGCCACAGTGATCAGGTAAAGCGACAGGGGGTAATTTCTCCCGTCGAGCTGTAAGCCCGCATGACCTTGAGTGGCCAGCGCCGAGGCAGCCAAGACCGATTGCGCGGCCAGTGCTTGGGGCACGCCGATGACTTCGGCCATGCGCTCGACTGCGGGTCCAAGAATTCCACCCAACGCCTGAACCGGATAAGGCTCGGCCGCGGGATTCGACTCGATTAACGGTCGAGGGGATTGTGGGAGTTCAAGATTCGGATCTAACTGCTGCATGGGCCCTCTCCTCAGTGATTGCTGGTTTTCCCCACGTCATCCCGCCACGGCTGTTGAGTGTTATCAGGGATCAAGGCCCCTGCGGCCTGTGAGGTGTTCACTGACGCGGAACGCACGGCTCCTTACGACCGGGAGCGAGGGCATGAACCCAAGAATCTAGCCTCCTTGGCGCATCCGAAGATGCGGGCGGGTGGAGGCTGTACCGACTGACGAGTTCGGCACCTAGAGATCCTGAGTGGGAGAAGGCAAAGATCTGGATACCTAGGACATGCCTGACTGTCAGTCAGGTGCAGTCTTTCCATAGGCTGCGGCACCGGTACCTGTGTCGTTGCGGATGGCGACGAATCGGAGTTGTCAGGTCGATTGTCGCGAGGAGAGTTGCGGCAATGCCCTGTACGACGTGGCTTGCAGCAGTGGTACGATTGCCCGTCTCTTTCCGGGAGAAAGAGACGGGCGCGGTATGGCGCAGCGAAGTGCGTCGAGAGGTGAGGTTGCTGCAACGCAGCGAGGTAGGTCCATCGTCTGCCGCAATGGACAGATAAGTCGAGTAGGCATCCATCACTCTCGGGGAGTGACCGTGCGAGCCGCCGGACGCTAATCGCACTTCGGGAGAACCACCAACAAGTGGCGTAGCCTTAAAGGTTCTGGCTACCTGGGCAGGTGCTGTCAACGACAGCGATCCGTGCGCCAATTTTTATACCCACTCGAAAAGGTGGTCAAGCGTCACGGCCAAAGCACTCAGAAAGTGGCGACTGTCGCCACTTTTGTCGCCACGCTCCAGGCTCCGTTCTGCCTGGGTTGTCGCCGCTGTCGCCGCTGTCGCCACTCCTTCATCCATGGCCCCACGAAAAGATCCGCTCTGACACTGGAACGGCACTGCGCTCGATAGAGATCGTGGGCAATCACTGCCGTTTAAAGGAGGGCGTGGCGCTAATTGAAATTTGAAATGGAATGGTGGAAAGAGGTGGCTTCAAGAAAAAGCAAGTGAACCCTCCGATCGGCGCGATCAAAGATCGCTGGATCGGAGGGTTTGGCGGGAGAAGCAAAGTCTCAAACGTCAATTACAGCCTCAAGCATCGAAACTTGTTGGTCGGGATGCAGCGGCTTCACGAAGGTTGATCAGCGTCTGCTGCAAACGCAGCAGAAAACCCGCCTCAAACGCTCCCTGAAAGTCCTCTGGACGATGACATTTTCGGTTCTGCGTCAGTGCCCACCATAGGGGTAATGATGGCCTATTGCCTAGTCGTTGACTGGACAGTGGTTGATTTAGCGGTCTCCCCCGTCAGTTAAAGGCCGTTGTTAGAAGAGGAGTCACTCCTACTTTGGTCAACTCTTTATGTGTTATCCACGATAGCAAAGGACGGTTCCCTCGCGGTCATTGGGTAAGATGAGATTATTGGGCGTTCATGCCCAGAAGTTCCCACTCGAGCAAGATCAATGCGTAGGCGTTAGCGTGGTGGGGTAGCGGCTGACACTGCACAGCCGCCATCCGAATCGGCGGTGTCGAATAGGACTGATAGGTGCAGATCAGCCCGTCGCGTCCTGTTCACGCGCAATAGATGGCCTCTAATAGATGATTTCGCTGCGAATGGCCTGGGTGACGATGCACGACAGTCGTTCAGTCAGCAAATCCGGGCTAGCCTCTCGTCGATGCAACGTCAGAGGGATGCTGGGCAAAGGTGGCAACCCTCGTTCCTCGGCGGCCAGAAGCGCCGTCCCCGATTGCATCCCTAGGGATGTCCTGATGGTGTAGCCCAGCCCCGCCTCCGTGGCCGCCGACAGGCCATTGAGGCTGGAGCTGGTGAACGACAGCCGCCAGGGAATGCCCTTGCGGCTCAGGGCCTCGGTCGCCATCGAATGAAAGGGACATGGTGCATCGAAGGCAATGATCGGCAACGGCTCGCCCGAGTCGATACTCCAGTCAAAGTACTCGTGGGCAGACCCGATCCATTGCATTTGTAACTCTGCGACGCGTTCTTGGTACCCACCTTTGTGCCCATCGCCCCACACCACCGCCAGATCGAGCAACCCATTGTCGATCCGACTCAGCAGGTCGGCATTACGCGCGATCCGCGCTTCGACACGAACATCAGGATGGGCTCTAGCGAATCGGCCCAGCACCGTTGGCAGGAAACTACTCAGGTCTTCCTGAAGCCCGAGGCGTACCCAGCCCTTGAGTTTGAGCTCGGAAACGGCAGTGACGGTCTCATCGTTGAGGCTCAAAAGACGTCGCGAATAGTTGAGCAGCACCTCCCCCGTATCGGTCAGGGCAAGCCGCCGCCCGGCCTTTGTGAACAGCGGTGATCCCGCCTGGGCTTCGAGTTTTTTCAGCTGAGCGCTGATGGCTGAAGTCGAACGGGCAAGCTTTTGCGCGGCTTTGGCAAAGCTGCCCAATTCAACGCCCGTGACGAAGCTGCGCATGACATCCAAATCAAAATTCACTGGTCTCATGACAATCCTGTTTTTTGGGACTAACACACAAAATAATTTGATATTCAGCACGATGGACCCATGAGAACCTTTTGCCAACAAATATTGAACTCTTTTATGGGGGGCCTATGCCTGTCGATAATAGTCACCGCTGGAAGGTGCTGGGTGTTGGTGTTGCGGCCAACGCCAGTTTTTCCAGCGTCGTTGGGGGGCTGCCGGCAACAGCCATTTACATGCGCGCCACCTATCAGCTCGACAATACCGAACTGGGCCTGGTACTGGGAGTCTTGGGGCTTGGCATTGCCATCAGCGAAATTCCCTGGGGCCTGTTGACTGACCGCTGGGGGGATCGACCGGTATTGCTCACCGGGCTTCTGAGTTCCGGGATAGCCCTATTGGTACTGGCCATGCTGGCGCTGTATGCGCCCACCCTGGTATTGCTGGCCGTAGGGTTATTTGTCGTGGGGCTGCTGGGAAGTAGCGTCAATGGCGCCAGTGGCCGGGCGATCATGGCCTGGTTCAAGGAGGGCGAACGGGGGCTGGCCATGAGCATCCGGCAAACAGCGGTCCCGGGCGGCTATGCCTTGGGGGCGGTGATACTGCCGTACCTTGCCCACCGATACGGCTTTGTCGAAGTGTTTATTGCCAGCGCACTGTTCTGCCTGGTGGCGGGCCTGTTTGCCTGGCTTTGGCTCTACGAGCCGGACTTCTCCGGTGCGGCAGCTAAAAAGCAGAACGCTGCATCCAGCAACAGCCCGCTGAAAGACTCACGGGTCTGGCGAATCGTATTAGCCATAGGGCTGCTCTGCGCCCCGCAGTTTGCGATTCTCACCTACGCGGCCGTGTTCTTTCACGACTTCAGCAACCTCAATATCACCCTCGTATCCGCGACCCTGGCTGTCATACAGGTTGGCGCTATCGTCAGCAGGATCTGGAGCGGACGCTGGACCGATAAAAACAAAAACCGTCGCAGCTACCTCAAAGCCTGCGCCTGGTTAAGTACCGTGACGTTCCTTTTGCTCGGCGTCACGGTATCGGCAACCAGCTTTTACGGCATGGGCGAATCGCCCCTGGCCAGCGCCTTGATCATCGGTGTAATGGTAGTCGCCGGAATCAGCGTATCGGCATGGCACGGCGTGGCCTACACCGAACTGGCCACACTGGCGGGCGCCAGTCGAGCCGGCACCGCCCTGGCAATGGGCAATACCTGCGTCTTTGTCGTGTTGTTCGCCACGCCTATCGCAGCATCGGCCCTCATGACGCATTTTTCCTGGGGCACGGTATGGCTGGCTGCAGCCTTCTGCGCACTGTTGACAGTGCCGCTATTTCCCCGAGTGGAAAAAACCTACGCGCTGGAGTTGGGTTCAGCTTGAATCCACCAGCGCCAACGCTTCACAACTTCATGGCAACCGAAACAACACTCATCGCAACAACATAAATAAAGGCTGATTGGATCAGCCTTTATTTATCTGGACTCACACCCATTCCATTGGAGGAAACCATGATCCCTCGATTCATCTTTACGCCTGATGAAAAGGCACAGCTGCTCAGCCTTCTAGAACAATCGCGCCTCTCTCCCTACAAAAACTATCCGGAGTTTTCCCAGGAAATAAGAAACCTGCATCACTTGGTTCCCCCGCGCTTCGTCAAGGAGTGCCAAGACATCAGTCATGAACGGGCCAGCCATCAACAAAGGATCCACGTCATTCGCAACTGCCCTCTGGACCCGGTAATTCCCGAGTTGGACCCCGAGGATCCGGTGACTGATAAACACCTCAAAAAAAACCGATTCATCAGCGAAGCATTCCTTGAGTTATTCGCCCAACTAACCATCACCCCACTGCTGTCCTACGAAACAAGAAACCAGGGGGATTTTTTCACCGATGTGATTGCCATCAAAAAATACAGCGGCCAACTGACCGGCTTCAGCGACAGTGAGCTGGTTTTCCATAATGACCGTACGGCACATAAAGTCAGGGCGGACTACATCACGCTGTTGGGCATGCGCTGCCCGGATGACGACTTGATTTATACGGGCTACATCGACGGCGCCGATATCGTAAAGAACCTCGAACCCGCGCACATTGAGTACTTGCGTCAACCTCACTTCTTCACCGTTTTCGATGTGTTCTCCCGCGACATGAACAAACAACTCAGCACCTCGGAGAAACATCCGATCCTGAGCAACACCCATTCCATTCGCTACTTGGACACCATGACCTGTGTCGCGCCAGAGGCGCCGCTCGAAGCACGAGATGCATTCATTGCCTTTAAAAACGCAATGACCCGCTCACAGTGCAAGCGCCACCGAATCCTCACAGGGGATTTGCTGACATTCGCCAATCAGGACGGCCTGCATAACCGCGAAAAGATTGACATTCTCAATCCTGAAAGTGCCTCTTCCCGCTGGCTGTTGAAAACCTACGCCTTCAAAGACACCGATACGGCTGAGAGTTTTAGACCCTTCTGGTCCAAGAACCGGGCGGGTTGTGTCATCGATTGAACGCAACACAAACGCAACTCCCCACTTACAGCGTGACTATATAAAACTTTATATCAGGGTGATTTAAATGCGTTTACGCGCAATCTCCAAACGGGTTGAACGCCTGGAGCTTTCGGAAACTTATGCGATTTTAGACAGAGTGCGTAAATTGCGGGAACAGGGTGAAGATGTCGTCGATCTCGGCGGCGGTGAACCTGACTTCAGGACACCTGATCATATAGTCCATGCTGCCGTAGATGCACTCAGCGACGGCGAAACCCATTACACCGCCAGTCGTGGTACCAAGGCGTTGCTTGAAGCAGTCGCGCAAAAATACAAGAACGAACACGGTCTTGAGCTCGACGCCGACAAAAACATCATCATCACTCCCTCGGCCAAACACGCGCTGTTCATCGCACTGATGACATTACTGGATGACGGCGATGAACTCATCGTCCCAACCCCTAGTTGGGTGAGTTACAAGGCCATGGCAGCAATGGCCGGTGCAACCGTCAAGGCCGTGCCGTTGGACGGTAAAACAGGTTTCATGCTTGATCCTGAGGCGCTGGAAAGGGCGATCACGCCCCGTACCAAGGCTATTCTGATCAACAACCCCAACAACCCCACCGGTCGCGTACTAACCCGTGAAGAAGTACTCGGTGTGGTCCAGGTGGCGCTGAAACACGGCTTGTACATTGTCAGCGATGAAATCTACGAAAAGGTCATCTATGACCGATCGCGTCATATCAGCATCGCCAGCATCGAAGGCGCTACGCCGATCACCGTGACAATCAGCGGTTTCTCCAAAGCCTACGCGATGACTGGTTGGCGCTTGGGCTATGTCGTCAGTTCCGAGGAAATCTCCCACCAGATGCTCAAGGTTCAACAACACACCGTGGGCTGCGCCGGCTCCTTTATCCAAAGCGGCGGCGTCGCGGCACTTGCTGGCTGCCAGCGACGGATCACGGAGATGGTGGGTTCTTATCAGCAGCGTCGCGACAGACTCGTGAGCGGGCGTGAAAAGATCAACGGCATTACCTGTATAGCGCCCGAGGGCGCGCTGTATGTATTTGCGTCGATATCCGCACTGGGGTTTGAAAACTCAATGGCGTTTACACGCTGGCTGCTGGAAACGGTGAAAGTTGCCGTCACCCCGGGCACCGCGTTTGGCGAAGGTGGCGAAGGTGGCGAAGGTTATATCCGCTTGTCCTTTGCGGGCAGTGATGAAGACATCGACGAGGCAATCCGCCGACTTCATTACGCTTTCCAGTAACTGCCCCAATCGCTTTCAACCTCTTCATACATACCGACAGGAGTGAGTATGCCTTTAATCAATGACGCACCTTTTCCATCCGCGCACCGCATCGCAATCATCGGCAGCGGTCCGCGCGGTTTGTCTGTCCTCGAGCGTCTCGCTGCACTCATGCTGACCCAGCCACCTGTCCGCCAGGTGATGGTCTATCTGATAGACAGTGCACCGATAGGTACTGGCCGGATCTGGCGAACCGATCAGCCTCGTCACTACGTGATGAACACGGTAGCCGAAGAAGTCTCTTCCTTCTCCGGCCCCCTGGATGACGGCCCCCTGCGGCCCGGTGCAGGCCCTTCGCTGGCGCAATGGTGGAGCGCCGTGGATCCGGCCTATCCCGGCCCAAACTCGTACGCGCCGCGCGCAGTGCATGGCGAGTACATGCAATTTGTCTTGTCGACCATCGAGGCCAGCTTCAAGCCGAACATCTCGTTGCACCGGATCGGCGGACGAGTCGTGGATCTGGTCAACACGACACAAACCCGGGTCCTGGAACTGGACAACGGCCAATCACTTGAAGTGGACAAGGTCGTCATCGCAACCGGGCACCCGACTCCGGAATTGACCGGCTGGGAAAAGGAACTGCAGCAGTTCGCCAACCAGGCACAAGGCCTGGCCTTCATCCGGGGTGACTCCGCTGCGGACATGCCGTTGTCTCTCATCGAGTCACACCACCATGTGGGCATTGTCGGCCTGGGCTTGGCGTTTCACGATATCGTCGCCGCCCTGACAGTCGGTCGCGGCGGCAGATTCAGCGTGGTCAACGGCGTCACTTCGTATATTCCCTCAAACCAGGAACCCAAGTTGTTCGCCGGCTCGCGCAGTGGAATGCTCATCCCGGCGCGAGGACGGAACCAGAAAGGCCCCAACTTTCAGTACCAGCCACTGTGCATCACCCGGAAAAAGATCGACGCGTTGCAAAAGCGCGGTGACATCGACTTCTCCACCGAAGTACTGCCGCTGCTGCTGATCGAGATCAACATTGTTTACTTTGCGACCGCCATCCGAATCCAACAAGACGCGGCAGCAGAGTTGCAGTTCAAGTCCCGTGTAGCCCAACTGCGGTTGTTCTCCCTGCAAGCGCTGGCGGATGAGGCGGCGCGATTTGGCGTGAGCGAACTTGCGGTGTTGGACCTGAACCGACTCGCCCGGCCCTTCCAATCGGAACACTTCAGCGACCCCGCCGACTTCGCCCAGGCCCTTGATCGAGTCCTGCTGGACGATCTGCACAACGCCCGCGAGGGCAATGTAGACAATCCGCTCAAAGCCGCACTGGATACCATCCGGGATACGCGAGCGCTGATCAGGAGCGTGGTGGACTTTGGAAGACTCACGCCCCGCACGCATCGCGTGGATTTTTTGCAGGAGTACGCCCCCACCAGCCTGTTCCTGACCGCAGGGCCTCCCCTGTACCGTACGGAGCAGATTCGCGCGCTGATCGCAGCGGGCGTGTTGACCTTCGTGGGGCCCGAAACGATCTATGGCACCGATATCGACCAGCAGAAGCTGACCATCGAATCTCCTCGGGTAAACCATTCCCGGCATCTGCTCGATGTTGTCATCGATGGGCGAATTCCATCACCCGACTTGCCCCGGGATCCATCGATCCTGACTCGCAACCTGGTGCGGCGCGGGTATTGGAACAACTACGTCAATCAGGGCACAGATGAGGAGTTTGTCACAGGCGGCGTCAGTGTCACGCCCGGCCCCTATCACCCGATCAACCAGCACGGCCAACCGATGCAGGACCTCTATGTCCTCGGCTTGCCTTCCGAACACACCCGTTGGTTCATGCAGGCTGGCAGCAGCCGGCCAGGCTTCTGGACCGATTTCGCCCAGGATGCGCATCACGTAGCCGCACACGCCATGCAGCCTGCTTGGGTGAATGTACCCGTTCAACTTGCCGAAATGGCCTGATCGCTCGCATTTAAAGGAATAAATGATGTCTGGAAAAAAAGCATTACTGGTCATGGATTTCATCAACGAAATTGTCCACCCCGAAGGCGTTTATGCACGCGAGGGCTACTACCAGCAAACTCAGGAGCGCAGCGTGCTGAAGAACGCGGCCTCGGCCCTCAAGCATGCACGCGAACTACAGCTGCCCGTCATTTTCATCGTCGTAGGGTTCAACGCGCACTACAAGGAGTTCCCCCCTCACTCCAGAGTGTTTGCGCCGGCCAAGGAACACAGCGTGCTGAAGCTGGACACCTGGTCGACCCAAGTGCACGACGACCTCAAGCCGCGCGAAGACGAAATCGTTATTGCCAAGAGCCGGGTCAGTCCGTTTTATCAGACCAATCTTGAATTGGTTCTGCGGACTCAGGGCATAGAGGAATTGATATTGACCGGGGTGTCGACCGAGCACGTCGTCCTCGCCACGACGCTCGACGGGCATGACCGAGACTTTATCGTCACCGTGCTGGAAGACGCCTGTTCGGCGGTTACGCAGACGCGTCACCTGGCGGCCATGGAAAGAATCTCGCGCACGGCAAACATCAGCTCCACCGCCCACTTCATCACTTCATCCCTATAACAGGCCTCGACCATGACCCCTACAGTTTTCAATCTGTTGAACGTTGCCAATGAACCTGACTTGATCACCTGGTCAGCACACGCGCAACTGGATCGCAACGGCGCCCGTATCCATACCCTGTTCGAATGCACCGAAAGTGCCCAACGCATTGCGTTGATCCGTTGCGATGCGGGCGCCAGCGCGGCGGCTCATCATCACAATGGTCATGAAACCTTCCTGATCCTCGAGGGTGACTTTGAAGATGAAAACGGTGTGTATCTCAAGGGTGATCTGGTCATTTACCCGCCGGGCAGCACCCACGCCTGGAAGTCATCCACCGGCGCGCTGATCTACGCGACATGGGGTGGCACGGTGACCTCGATGCAGATCACACCGGCCGTCGCCGCCAATTTGGAAGAGTATGACAACAGTATCTACGATGGCCGGCACTTGGTATGAACCTGGCGCTGACATGTTTTCGAGGTGAAATATCATGCCCGTGAGCCGTAATCCAAAATTGCTGTTTCTGAGCAAAGATCCGTTGAAAATGTCACGGCAACTGGGGGGCGAAGCGCTGACCCTGGAACAGGCCGCACCGTTGCGTGATGATATTTCGACCGATGAAATAACGCCGATTCCCGTACTCGCGTATTTTGACGATCGCCTGGCGTCATACCCCTATGTTGGTCTGAAGACCGGCGCGGTACTGCCCATCGGCAAGGACGATGTGCTTTTTCGGGGCTATGAAGTGACTGTCGCGGGCAAACGCTACGGCAAGGGCTCGTCACGTGAACACAGCCCCCTGGCAGAAAAAAAGGCTGGGATCCGCCTGGTGATTGCCGAAAGCTTCGAGCGCATCTACCGACAAAATGCCGACAATATCGGGCTTTTGACCTCAACCGACTTGTCATTAGTCCCGCGCTTGCTGGCCGGCGAAGAAATACCGGTCAGTGAACTGATAGGTACAAGAGACGCGCTGTCTACCGCCATTCTCAAGAGCGGGGGCCTGTTGCACTACGGCCGCCACCATCTGAGCAATGAGGCCGACTTACCCGTTAATCGTTCCCAGAACCTGCCCGCCGGGCCCCTAACCTTTGCCGAGAAAATCATCCATCGGCATTTGATCAAGGCCCGTGGGGCCGAACGCGTCGACTACGGTACGGGCATTTTGATGCGGACCGACTGGCGTTTCATTCATGAGTACTACACCGGGCTCTGTGCTCATCTGCTCCACGATTGCTTCGGCGAGACGTTCGAACTTCATCAGCCACAATCGATCCTGGCGTTTGAAGACCACCTGTCTTATAAGCGCCGAAGCCCGGCACACCTGGGACAAAACCTGGTGGGTGAACTCGATGCGTTATCTCGCGCTCATCGTGACTTTGCACAACAGCATGGGTTGAAGGCTCACGGCTATCTGCCCGGCGAAGGCAGCGAGGGCATATCCCACGCCATGATGGCGGAGACCTACGCGTTGCCTGGACAGGTCGTCGTTGGCACGGACTCCCATACGCCCCACAGTGGTGCGTTGGGCTGCCTGGCGTTTGGCGTGGGCACCACTGACATGGCCAATGCCTTCATGACAGGGTCGGTAAGGGCCGCTTACCCGCAAAGCCTGCGCATCTTGCTGCTCGGCCGGTTATCGGCCGGGGTGACGGCCAAGGATCTGGTCTTGGCGCTGCTGTCTGACAGCCGCATCAAAGCCGGCCTGGGTGTGGGTAAAATTTTTGAATTCAGCGGCCCTGCCGTGACTTATCTTTCGACCGATGAACGCACCACGCTGACCAACATGACGGCAGAGCTGGGTGGCTTTACCGGCATCATCGTACCCGACCAGGAAACCGTGCGTTTTCTCAAGGAGCGACGCAACCTCGACTTCCCGCTCGAGTCCTGGATGACCAGCGATCCAGGCGCCGTCTACGCCGATACGATAGAACTCGACTGCCGTGAAATCCTGCCGATGATCGCCTCGCCCGGAGACCCCGGTAATGGGCGCAATCTCACCGACCTGACGGAGCGAGTCGCTATCGATATCGCTTATGGCGGCTCATGCACCGCCGGTAAGCGCGACGACTTCGATCACTACTTTGACGTGATCAAGTGGGCGCTCGGACAAGGACTCAAGTGTCATCCCGACGTACAGTTGTTCTTGCAGTTCGGCACGGTCGATGTACGTGAATACTGTGAACAGAAGGACTACCTTTCGGCTTTCCAGCAATTCGGCGTAGAACTGCTGCAGCCGGCCTGCGGGGCCTGTGCGAACTGCGGGCCGGGGTCATCGGTCGACAAGGACCAAGTGACCATCAGCGCCATCAACCGCAATTTCCCGGGGCGCTCCGGGCCGGGTCAAGTGTGGTTGGCAAGCCCGCCCACCGTGGTCGCCAGTGCGATTGCGGGGTACATCACCTCGTTCAGCGCACTGCGCGCCCATCACCAACCCCGCATGGGAGTCGGTGAAGACTGCCACGCGTGATCGACCTAACGGAAGGCGCACACCCTTGCGCCTTCTGGCTCGAGCCCGATCTTCAGACCAGTCGCTTGATCTGCTTGTGCCGCCAAACCAACCGGTAATACGCCGTCTGCAACCCCAACATCACCAGGTAAGTCACCGGAAAGGCCATCCACAGAGTTAACGATTTACAGTGGCTTTTCCTAGGTCCTAGGTCAGTTGGCTTTAGTAACAGGCAGTTTGGTTTGGCCCTTCCTGCTCGGGACGTCCCGGGCCAAATTAATGTACGTCAGGAGATAATATGATCTTAGATTTTGAGAGATTTAATCAAGAACTTGCTGATGCTCAGGAAGCGATTAAAAATATTGATGACGATCTAGGCTCAATTAAATTTGATCCTTACGACGAGACCTCCATTGAGGAAGCTATACAGCAGGTTTACGAAATAATCACGAATCGCATATGTGCTTTTTCATCTAATCCACTTATTGAATTATTCATTAAAAAAACCAAAGAAGATTACTTTAATCGGATTCACAAAAATGTAGAAATAGCGCGCGTACTAGGCGAAGGAGAATAGGGGTTTGGGTTTGGGTTTGGGTTTGGGTTTGGGTTTGGGTAGCAATGGAACCAGAAACCAATGTAAGCCCTGATTAAAGTTCATTTTACTCATCCAATGGTGTGGATTAGCAGACTTTGATTAACGAAACAGGTTTATGACACATTTTTTCGGGTGTCTAGGGCCATTTCTAGTGTGCGGTCTCAGAATTATTGTCCCTGGGAAAGACGCACTTCCTGACCCGAAAGCTGGCCACGCTGAGTGCGGAGATGAGTTTGAATGTGCTCGCCTACAACATGAAACAGGTATGAAAATCATCGGAGCTAACGGTTTGCTGAAGGCGCTGTCGGCATAAAAAGGCTGGTTTTGGCCCATTCCAGAGGCAGCAAAACAGCGTTGATGTGTTCCAGGTCACGACCGATGATGCGACACGCGGCATTGACCGTGCGATCGCTCAGTCAACGAACGTCGATGATCCAAGACGATGAGGCCATGAGCGTTTTTACACTCTCTGGGCCCAGGCCGTGTGAAAACGCATGCACCGTTTTGAAGTCCGCGTTGCTACGTAAAATCTGCCAGCGCTTGGGTAGTCAGCAGACCTGAAATTTGCTTAGGAACGCGACTTTCGTTCCGATTCTGACTGTCAAACTTGCTCTAAAACGTTTTCACACAGCCTGGGCCGTTTGCTGCCTGTTGTCCCGACAGCTGGAGGAAGCTCAGCACACATGATGGATACGAAGCATACTAGTCGGCGCGGATGTGAACGATTTTCGGATCGAATGCAAACGGGCGGTCAAGTAACGTGCAATTTCGCAAGGTATTCCAATTGGTATTCCAACTAAAAAACAAAACAAATATTAATCATAAAAAACAATAAGATAAAAGTCAGGTTCAAATTACCCCGGCCCAAATACGAAGCAAAACAAAACCCGCCCAGTGCGGGTTTTGTTGCATCTGGGGTTTCATTTTTGGGTCATACCGGCAAACCGTCGATCAAGTGCCATCAAACAGGGCTACTCATCCGTCTCCGGGCTGAGCAGGGGGATTACTCTCGTTAAACATCGGCGTCGCAGTTGTGCTGCGACGCGGTCTTGACGCAGAGATAGCCCCTTGACGAACTTTGATTATTTCAGCGTGCACCCGCGGCGCATTCGATTTAAGCGATCAGGAGCTGGCGCAACGGGTGTGCGCCAAAAGCAAGGTAGCCAATCTGATCATGCTGACAGGCTCCCCACACCAAGAGCGCATGCCCTGTCTGTTTGAGGAGAACGTGCGCGACGACTTAAGCGTTATTGCGCTGAGCACGACCGTCCGGGCCGTACAATTTGTTACCGGCGACACTGTTGAGAAAGCTGACGATGCGTTGGTTAAACGCCATGCGCTGGCTGAGCACCCCACCGTTTGAGGTGTTGATCTCCCTGGCCCGCAGCGCCAACGCCTGCAATTGCCGCCAGGCCGCCAGGCAATCGGCGTCTTGAGCCGCTTTGAGCGCCCCTTTGCGACCAGGACCATAGCCGAGCTTCATCTGCGCCCCGTAACGGATCGCCTCCAACTGCTCCAGCTTCTGCAACGCCGCTTGTTTACTCGCCGTCAGCTCTCTGAGTTTTTCACCATCGACCCTGGCCTGAGCCAAGGCACGACGTTCCTGCTCCAGCAGTTCGACCAACTGCACGATGGCCTGCTGCTGCAATTGCAAATGTCTGGTCAGACTCATAGGTACCTGAAGCTCATCGGTATCGGCCTCTCGTATCGCTCATTCCGGATCGCTGCCAAGGGTTTCCCTGACACTCGACACCAGGCCTTCATAGATCGATTCCGCGCTGATCTGCAGGGTGCCGCTATCAATGGCTTGACGCAGCGCTGCAACTTTTTCCATATCAACATCCGACGCACTTTCAACATCCGCAATGACGCTGATGCTTGAGACCTGCACGTCATCATCGAACGTCGCTTCCAGCGTCTGCAGCTCGGTTCGCTGCGAACTGGTGCCGGCCACTTTGCTGTCAGTCGGCGGAGGGGTATTGGTCAGGTTGGCACTTATGATTTTCACGTTAGAGGCTTCATTGGCTGTTGTTGGGTCACTATCGGCAATCGAGAAGGCAAACTTTGACCGGTGATCGGGATTCGGCAAAAACTTTAATAGCGCAGTAGCAACTCATTCTGACCAACGACTTGCGCGTTCAGCAGCTTGCCGTCACTGCTCAACACCCTGACGCTGCTCCCCAGGCTGCCATTGTCCAGCGCCTTGCCATCGCGTCTGATCGTGAAGCCCTCGCCCAGCGCCTGTAACACGACACGCTGATTGCGCTCCACCAGCCAGCGCTCGCGGAAATTGTTCAGCGCCAGAGCGACGCCCCGGCTGAAGCTGCGACTGGCCTGACGGCCAATGATTTGCTCCGGCTTCAGCACGCTGCCTTTGGGCAAACGCTCCAATGGGCCTCGCTTGATTTCGAGCATAGTGGCTTTGACGACATCACCTGCAGCGATCCTTTGACTGCTGACCACATAATCGCCGACAGCGCCTACGCTGACTTGAAGATAGCCGGCCACGCCTTCCTCACCCTCACAACGCACGCCGACTGCCACGCGCCCGAACGCACTCTGCTCAGGATGCACCAGATACGGCTGAGGACTTTCGCACGCCGATATCCGTGCCGCCGGCTGACCGATGTCGATCTGCAACTGCTGGCTGCGAGGCGGCAATCGCTGCGCAATCAAGTGAAGCACCTTGTCTTGCAGCACATCCGGTTGAGCCATGGCGGTGCCGCTCTGCAGCAGGCACATCAAAACCAGCGCGTGATCCCGGAAAAACCCTGTCATCGAGCCAATCCTCTGAGGTAGCCAGCGGAGAATTTTAGGCTCCCTGGCGACAAGGCAAGGCCTGAATTGGTCGCCAAATAGCGGCCTGTTTCGGCCTTTGCCTCGACGACCTTGGGACTAATCTGCGAGCCGTTCAATTATTTGATGCACAGGTCCGCAGACATGATCGACAAGCTCGACAACGAGCTGCGCTTCCAGCAGGACGCAATGAGTTTGCGGGCTGAGCGCCAGCAGGTATTGGCCAACAACATCGCCAACGCCGACACCCCCAACTTCCGGGCGCGTGACTTTGACTTCTCTGCCGAACTGGCCAGCTCCCTGCAGAACGGGCGCACCAACGAGCGAGGCATGACGCTGGCGACCACCTCGGATCGCCATCTTCACGCAGCCTCCGACAGCCTCTCGAACCGTGCCCTGCTCTATCGCGTGCCTGACCAGCCAAGCCTCGATGGCAACACCGTGGACATGGATCGCGAGCGCGCGCAGTTCACCGATAACGCCGTCAGGTATCAGGCGAGTCTGACGTTTCTGAGCAGCCGGTTGCAGTCGCTCAAGACGGCCATGCAGTCCGAATAACGCAGGGAAAAACACTATGTCGATGTTCAGCATTTTCGATATCGCCGGCTCAGCGCTCAGCGCCCAGTCCCAGCGCATGAACGTAACCGCCAGCAACCTGGCCAACGCCGATACCACCAGCGGCCCGGATAACCAAGCCTATCGCGCCCGCCAGGTGGTCTTCGAGTCGCAATACCCGACTGGCAGCAGCATTGGTGGTGTACGGGTCAGCCAAGTGATCGAAGACGACTCCCCCATGCGTCAGGAATACCGTCCCGGCGACCCGCTGGCCAACGAGGAGGGCTACGTGACCATGCCCAACGTCGAGCCCGTGGGCGAAATGGTCAACATGATCTCCGCTTCGCGCTCCTATCAGGCCAACGTCGAAGTCATGTCCACCAGCAAGGAAATGATGCTCAAAACTTTGACTCTAGGTGAGGCGTAAACAATGACCAGTACGATTTCCAGCTCTGTCCTTTCGACCATGAACAGCAGCAGTACCACTTCTGAAAGCACCACTTCGGCATCGGATGAGCTGCAAGATCAGTTTCTGACGCTTCTGACGACCCAGCTGCAGAACCAGGATCCGACCGACCCGATGGACAACAGCGAGATGGTCACGCAGCTGGCACAGATCAGCACGATCAGCAGCATCGAGGATGTGAGCACCACGCTGGAGGGCATCTCCAGTCAGATCAGCGCCAGCGAGACCCTGCAAGCCTCGGCACTGGTCGGCAACGGCGTGTTGGTCGACGGCAGCACCATCCAGGTCGCCAGCGGTGTAGCCACCACCTTTGGCGTGACGCTGGCCAGTGATGCAGACAGCGTCACCGTCACCATCACGGACAGCAGCGGCACGGTGGTACGCACCCTGGATGAAGGCGACATGAGCGCCGGCACCCAAGCCTTGTCCTGGGACGGTTTACAGGACGACGGCACGACCGCAGCCGATGGCGCTTACACCTTCTCTGTGGCCGCCACCGCCGACGACGTAGCCGTTACAACCACAGCGCTGAAATACGCGCTGGTCACCGGCGTGACCACCGATAGCAGCAACGAAGTCGCGCTGGATCTGGGGGGTGTCAACGAAAACGTCGGGCTGAGCGATATCAGCCTGGTGCTTTGACCGTAAACGCACCCTCCACTCACGCCCAGCAATCCTTCGCAGTTGCCAAGACTGCTCAGTCATCGTTCGCATTCCAGGAGAAATACCATGGCTTTTTCCCAAGCGCTTAGTGGTCTGGCTGCTGCTTCCACCGACCTCAACGTCGTCAGCAACAACATTTCCAACTCCCAGACGGTAGGTTTCAAAAGCTCGACGACGCAGTTCGCCGACGTTTATGCCGGCGCAGACGTCGGGCTGGGCACTTCGGTTTCAGGTGTGGTTCAGAACTTTGCATCCGGCAGCCTGACGACAACCGATAACGAGCTGGATCTGGCGATCAGCGGAGAGGGTTTCTTCACGTTCACCGACGGCACGCAAACCGTGTATTCGCGCAACGGCCAATTGACCCTGACCGCCGATGGCTATCTGGAAAACGCCGCGGGCGACCAGTTGCTGGGGGTCAACGGCGTCATCCAGATTCCGACGACGGGTATGCAAGCCAGCGCCAGTACCGAACTGGATGCCGAGCTGAACCTGGACTCCAGTGAAGGCATCATCACCGATACCTTCGACCAGACGGACTCGTCGACTTACTCCTACTCAACGACCGCGACCCTCTACGACTCCTTGGGCAACAGCCACACCAGCACGCTGTATTTCAGCAAAACCGCCGAAAACACCTGGGAAGTCCACACCGCGATCGATGGCAACTTGCTGACCGAGACACAGACCGTGGCGTTCAGCTCCAGCGGCCTGATCACCAGCGGAGAGACCGGCACTTACACCTATGACCCGGACAACGGTGCCGCGGACATGAGCATCACGCTGGATCTGACCGGCACGACGCAGTTCGGCAACGACTCCGAGGTGTCCGACATTTCTCAGGATGGCTACACCTCCGGCAGCCTGGTGAGTTTCACCATCGACGATACCGGAACGGTCGTTGCCACCTACTCCAACGACCAGACGCAAAACATCGACCAGATTCAACTGGCGACGTTCAGCAATGAAAACGGCCTGCAATCCAACGGTGACAACACCTGGCTTGCCACCACCGAGTCCGGCCAGGCCTTGCTGGGCGTTGCCAGCAGCGGTTCTCTGGGCTCGATCCTGAGCGGTACGACCGAGGACTCCAACGTCGACCTGACCGCCGAACTGGTGAACCTGATCATTGCCCAGCGCAACTTCCAGGCGAATGCCAAGTCGGTGACGGCGCAAAGCGAAGTGCTCCAGCAAGCCGTAAACATCGGTTCTTAACCATGGATCGCATGCTTTTCACGGCCATGAGCGGGGCCAATCAGGCGCTCGAACAGCAGGCCGTCGTGGCCAACAACTTGGCCAACATCGTGACACCGGGCTTTCGCTCGCAGTTGGTCGAAATGCAGTCCTCGCCTGTCGCGGGCGAGGGCTTGCCGACACGGGTTTCGGTCGCCGCCAACGGCGTGGGTGTCGACTGGACCGAAGGACCGATCACCCATACCGATCGGGCGCTGGATGTCGCGCTCGGCGAAAACGGCATGTTGGCGGTGCAGACCGCGGACGGCAAAGAGGCCTATACCCGGCGCGGTGATTTACAGGTCGATGGCACCGGTGCAATGACCGTGGGTGGCCGCCCGGTCATCGGTGACGGCGGTCCGATCACGGTGCCACTGGGCAGCGAAGTCACGCTGGGCAGCGACGGCACGATCAGCGTCCGTGAGCTCGGCATGGAGCCTCGGGGCCTGAGCCCGGTCGGTCGACTGAAGATGGTATCGGCCTTGCCCGGCACTCTGCAGGCCGGCACCGACGGGTTATTCCGCCCCCCGCCAACGGCCAACGGCACGGCCCAGCCACTGCCTGCCGACGAAACCATGCGTGTGACGCCCGGAGCACTGGAGGGCAGCAACGTCAGCCCTACCAACGCCATGGTCGCCATGATCGACAACTCGCGGCGCTACGACATGCAGATGAAAGCCATCAGTGCTGCCGACGAAAACGCCAAGACCGCCAATAGCCTGCTCTCCCTGCAGGGCTGACCTCACGGTTGAATGAATAAGGAACCGATCGATGATCAGATCACTGTGGACGGCCAAAACCGGCCTGGAAGCCCAGCAGGGCCAAATGGACGTGATTGCCAACAACCTGGCCAACGTCAGCACCAATGGCTTCAAACGGTCGCGCGCGGTATTTGAGGATCTGGTGTACCAGAACGTACGCCAGCCCGGTGCACAAAGCAGCACCGATACCCGACTGCCTTCCGGCTTGCAGGTCGGTACAGGCGTGCGTGAAGTTGCCACCGAACGCCTGCATACCCAAGGCAATCTGGAAGAGACCAGTAACTCCAAGGATCTGGCGATCAATGGCCTGGGTTTTTTCCAGGTAGACATGCCGGACGGCACCACCGCCTACACCCGTGACGGCAGCTTCCAGCTCGACTCGAACGGCGAGATGGTCACCTCCAACGGTTACAAGCTCTCGGCAGGGGTCACCATTCCCGCCAACGCCACGGCCGTCTCGATCAGTACCGACGGTATCGTTTCCGTGACCCAGCCCAGCAGCTCCACCTCGACCCAGGTCGGCCAGCTGAATCTGGCGTTGTTCATCAATCCGGCGGGCTTGCAGAGCATCGGGCAGAACCTCTACCTGGAGACTGACGCTTCGGGCTCTCCGACCGAAACCACACCGGGCCTCAACGGCGGTGGAACGCTGTCCCAGGGTTACGTCGAAACCTCCAACGTCAACGTTGTGGAGGAAATGGTAAGCATGATCCAGACCCAGCGCGCTTACGAAATCAACAGTAAGGCGGTCGAGAGCTCGGACGAGATGCTACAGCGTCTGACTCAGCTCTGACCGCTATGTTCGAGACACACAAAATGGCTCATAAGCCCTCATCGGTATGGCCGCTGTCCGTGGTATTGGCCGGCATGCTGGCGACCGCAGGCTGCGATCAACTGCCGCACAAGCCCGTCGTGCCTGACGAGGAAATGCAGGTGCCGGCATTACCCGCTCGCCTGGCCAACGGCTCGATCTACCAGAGCAGCCGTGGATCGCAACCCCTGTTCGAGGACCGTCGTCCGCGAATGGTCGGTGACACGCTGACCATCGAACTGGAAGAGCAGGTCAGCGCCAGCAAGACCTCTTCGTCCAATGCCAACCGTGCCGGCTCCATGGGCTTGAGCCTGGCGACCACTTCCAGTCGTGCGTCCCAGGTCGCCGACTTTGGGCTGGATGCCTCGACGACCCACGACTTCAGTGGCGGCGGCGGCTCTCAAGCCAAAAACTCTTTCACTGGCACGATTTCCGTGACGGTCATGCAGGTGATGCCCAATGGCAACCTGCGGGTGCGCGGTGACAAGCAGATTGCAATCAATCAGGGCACCGAATTCATCCGTTTCTCCGGCGTGGTTAATCCTCGAACCATTACCGGAGAAAACACGGTGTCGTCGATCCAGGTCTCACAGGCCCGGATCGAGTACGTCGGTGATGGCTACATCAACGAAGCGCAGCGCATGGGCTGGCTCCATCGCATCCTCCTTAACGTGTCTCCTTTCTGAGTACGGGAACCATGGCTGACTCTGTATTCATTCGACCTCTTTTGCGCGCAGCCAAATCCGCAGCTCAAGGTTTCTGCACCCTGTTGTGCGCCGGCACGTTATTGCTCGGCGGCGCGGTACAGGCAGAGCAGATACGCGATATTGCCGACTTTGCCGGGATACGCCCCAATAGCCTGGTGGGCTACGGCCTGGTGGTCGGTCTTGATGGCAGCGGCGATCAGACCACCCAGAGTCCGTTCACCGAACAAGGCCTGACCAACATGCTGTCGCAGCTCGGCGTCACCCTGCCGGCGAACGCCAACATGCAGATGCGCAACATCGCTGCGGTGATTGTCACCGCCAACCTGCCGGCACTCTCGCGCCCGGGGCAGCAGATTGACGTGGTCGTGTCGTCGATCGGTAACGCGCGCAGCCTGCGCGGCGGGACCTTGCTGATGACGCCGATGAAGGGCGCCGATGGCGAGGTCTATGCCGTGGCTCAAGGTAACCTGCTGGTCGGCGGAGCCGGTGCTTCGGCGAACGGCAGCAGCGTGCAGGTCAACCAGCTGGCCGGTGGGCGCATCAGTCGCGGTGCCATCGTCGAACGCGCCGTTCCGCTGCACCTGAGCAGCGACAACGGCTTGCTCAGCCTCTACATGCATGAGCCTGACTCCGCCACGGCCCAGCGCGTCGTCTACGCGATCAACTCCGACATGCGCCGTACGGTGGCGTCGGCAATGGATGGCGGGATGATCCAGATCCAGGGGCCGCTGTCGCCCAACGAGCGGGTCAACTTCATGGCCCGCATCGAGAGCATCGAGGTATTGCCGATCCAGACTCGCCCCAAGGTGATTCTTGATTCGCGCACCGGCTCTATCGTGCTCAACAGCTCGGTGAAGCTGTACCGCGCCGCGGTGGCTCACGGCAATCTCTCGGTCATCATCGACACCACCAACACCGTCAGCCAACCCGGCGCATTCAGTGGTGGCCAGACAGCCGTGACCTCCCAAAGCAACATCTCAATAGAGTCTCAGGGTGGCTCACTGCACTTGCTTGAAGGCACGGCGAATTTGATGGACGTGGTCAAGGGATTAAACGCTCTGGGCGCTACGCCGCAAGACCTGATGGTCATTCTGCAGGCACTCAAGGCGGCCGGTTCCCTGCGTGCAGAGTTGGAGATCATCTGATGAACAGCGCTGGCAGCACCGATGGCTTTGCCCTTGATGTCCAGGGTCTGGAGCAACTCAAGCGTCGCTCGCATCAGGACGCCGGGGCGGGGCTGAAAGAGGCCAGTAAACAGTTTGAAGCCTTGTTCCTGCAGATGATGCTCAAAAGCATGCGGGCCGCGGTTCCGAAATCGGAAATGTCCAGCGACTCGCAGACCGAGCTTTACACCGAGATGCTCGATCAGCAGTGGGCTCAGAGTCTGTCGGGAAAAGGCATCGGCCTGGCCGAGCAACTGACCCGACAGCTGAGCGGCTACTCCGCTAAACACAGCGATGCCAACACCGACATTGATGCGGCAGCGGCCTTGTTCCTCGATCTGCCGCCCTCGCGCCCGGCCGGCACTGCATCGCCCTTTGCAAACACGGCTTACCAGACTCAGGCGTTTGAAGCCTGGAAACGCCGCGAGGTCAGCGGCGCGCAAAACGAACAACCCGAGCATGTGCTGGCGTTCGTTTCACGTTTGAACGAACCGGCGCAAAAAGCCGCGCTCAGCAGTGGCGTGCCAGCCGAGCTGATCCTTGCCCAGGCGGCACTGGAAACCGATTGGGGGCGACGCCAGATCACCACCCCGAATGGCGCTGACAGCCACAACCTGTTCGGGATCAAGGCCGGCAGCCAATGGCAAGGCGCGACCACGCAGGTCATGACCACTGAATACGCCGAAGGTGAGGCGCAAAAACAGGTGGAACGCTTCCGCGTTTACCCGACCGATGAGGCGGCCTTCAACGATTACGCCCGATTGATTCGCACCCGCCCCGGTTATGCCGCCGCGCGCAACGCCACCGATGCGCCAAAGGCGGCCATTGCGCTGCAACAGGGGGGGTACGCCACCGATCCGCGATACGCGCAAAAACTGATTTCAGTCATGGCCACCATCGGCCCGCTACGACCTGTCCCGCCCATTGCGCAGCTGGAAAATTGACTGACAACCCGATGCCGAGGGCCCCGAACGCGCCGGTCATGGATCTGTCGGCAAAAGGTTCTTGAAAAGAATCGGGGTCACAGGTCAAGTTGCACTTTCGCGGAGCCGATAGTGCGCACTATGTAGCGTAGGAGCTTCTCGATGAGCATTATTTCCATTGGTGTCAGCGGCCTGTCCGCCGCACAGATCGCCCTCAGTACCAGCAGTAACAACACCACCAACGCCTATACGGATGGCTATACCCTGCAGGTCGCCACCTTCTCCGAATCCACGTCGGGCAGCGGTGTGCAGATCTCCAGTGTCGACCGCCAATACAACCAGTTCGTCACCACCCAGCTCAACAGTTCGATCAGCGCCGAAAGCGCGCTGTCGACCTACCAGACCGAAGTCGATCAGATCGACAGCCTGTTGGCCGATGGCGATGCCAGTCTCGATACCCTGCTGCAAAGCTTCTTTTCGGCAATCGAGACGCTGACCTCCGACGCCAGCGACACAGCTGCGCGGGAAGAAGTCATCGGTGCGGCTGAAACCCTGGCGTCGCAGTTCACTCAACTGGGCAGCTACCTGGACGAGATGGCGGACGATGTGAACAACCAGATCGACGATCAGGTCACGCAGGTCAACGACCTCACCGAGCAAATTGCCGATCTCAACAAAAAAATCAGCCTGTCCGACGCACTGGGCACCACCTCCAACGACCTGCTCGATCAACGGGATCTGCTGGTCAGTCAGCTCAGTGAACTGGTGGATGTCGACGTCACCACTCAGGACAACGGCAGTTACAGCGTGTCCCTGAGCAACGGCCTTGCGCTGGTGTCCGGCAATGACAGTTTCGAATTGAAAACCAGCGTCTCGGCCAGCGATCCGACCCAAACGGTGGTCGCCTACGTGGACGCCGCCGGCAACACCACCGTGCTCGACGATTCAACGTTCGAAGGCGGCTCCCTGGGCGGACTGATGGATTTTCGCGACACCACACTGACCGAAACGCAAAACCAGTTGGGGATCCTGGCGGTGACGTTGACGCAAGCCTTCAACACCTTGCAGGCATCCGGTATTGACCTGAATGGCGATACGGGCACCGACTTTTTCTCGGTCGAAGACCCCAGCACCTACGGCAATACCAACAACACCGGCGACGCGACATTGACTGCGACCTTCACCGACGATGTGAGCGCGTTGAGTGCCAGCGACTACACCGTCAGTTACTCCGACACCGATGGCTACACCGTGACCCGCAACGACACCGGTGCCAGTGTGGATTCAGCCTACGACAGCGATACCGACACCCTGACGTTCGCCGGAATGAGTGTGGCCATCAGTGGCACCGCCGATGACGGCGACAGCTTTCTGGTGCTGCCGACGCGCAACGCCGCCAGCAGTTTCAGCACCCTGATCAGCGACGGGAGTCTGATTGCCGCGGGCACCTCGACCGGCAGCAGCGATAACACCAACGCCCTGGCGATGCTCGACCTGCAAACCGACAGCCTCGTGGGCGGCACCTCGACCCTCAGCCAGACGTACTCGGCATTGGTCAGTGACGTGGGCAGCAGCGCCAGCAAAATTGCCGGCCAACTGGAAACCCAATCGAGTCTGACCGAGCAGCTGACCACGCTGCAGCAGTCGGAGTCGGGGGTCAGTCTTGATGAAGAGGCGGCCAACCTCATTGTCTATCAACAGTATTACCAGGCTTGCGCGAAGGTCGTCGAAGTGGGCACCACTCTCCTCGACACCATCCTCGACATCAGCTGATAAACGTTTGAAAGGAGCGTCACGCCATGCGCCTCAGCAGTGCGACGATTTACAACCAAAGCTTGAACTCCATGCTCGCTCAGGAAAGCGCCTATCAGGACGCTGCCCAGGAAGTCGCCAGTGGCACCCGAGTGGTCAATCCTTCCGACGATTCGCTGGCTGCCGCCCAGGCCGTCAACGTCCGCCAGGCCATCTCGGCCAACGAGCAATACGCTGACTCGCGCAGCGCTATCTCGACGTCGTTGTCTCAGGAAGAAAGTACGCTCGATAGCATCAACGACGCTATCGACAGCGCCATGGCCCTTGTGGTTCAAGCCAACAACGGCACCTTGAGCGACGCCGACCGCGAGTCGATCGCCACTTCGTTGCAGGGCGTCTACGACACCTTGGCGACCTTGGCCAACGCCACGGACAGCAACGGCAACTACCTGTTTTCCGGCTATCAGAGCCAGAGTCCGGCCTTTGCCGAAAATGCCGACGGCGAGCTGGTCTATCAGGGTGACGACAATGTCGTTACGCAGCAGGTCAGTTCCACCCAGACCATGGCCAGCGGCGATACCGGCGCGTCGATTTTCCTGTCGGTCAGCAGCTCCGCCGGCTTCATTGCTGAAGCCGGCGATAACACCGGCAGCGTGACCTACGACGGCCCCGACATCACCGACACACAGGATGCCAATTACGGAACAGGCTTCACCGTGACCTTCAGCACGGCCGCCGACGGCACCGCCCAATACAGCATCGATGGCGCAGATCCGGTCACCTATACCTCGGGTGACACCCTTGAAGTCAACGGCCTGTCCCTGACCCTCAGCGGTACCCCGGCAGATGGCGACACCATCACCGTCAGCGCCGCCGCCGATGCCGAGCCGGACCTGTTCGCGACGTTGAAAAACCTGATCTCGGTGTTGCAGACACCGGTGGATACCGAGGCTGATCAAGCCAACCTGACCAACACCCTGTCCACGGCCAGCCGCGAATTGAGCAATGCTCAGGACACGGTGCTCACCGTGCAGACATCGGTCGGTTCACGGCTCAATCAGCTGGAGGTGCTCGACACCATCGGCGACGACCTCGCGCTCAGCTATACCGAACGTCTTTCCGGCCTGGTCGATGCCGACTACACAGAGTCAGTCACCGAGTACACCGCGCTGCAAGTGGCACTGCAGGCCGCCCAGCAAACCTTCGTCAGCATTCAGAAAATGTCGTTGTTCGAATACATCTGAAACCGCGCTCCAGGTGCCGCCCGGGAAACCCGGCGGCGCTTGAACTGTTTCAAGGCCGCGCCATGTTATCGATCAGGTACTGCATGAATTGCAGCGTGTTGGTCATCAACCTTTCGAGAAACTGTCCCAGATCGCCCATCACCACCATCAGCAACACCAACCCTACGCACAACGTCGCCGGGAAGCCCACGGAGAACACCGTCAACTGCGGCGAGACGCGGTTCAGGATGCCCATGGCCAGGTTGATGATCAGCAGCGTGCCCACCATTGGCAGCGCCAGCAACAGCCCTGTGAGGAAGATCGTGCTGCCATAGCGAGCAATCAGGTTCCAGGCATTGGGATTGAAATGCAGATTGCCGATCGGCAAGGACTTGAAGGTGGTCGCCAGCAGCTCAAGCACCATCAGATGACCGTCCAGCGCCAGAAACATCAGGATCGTGATCATGCCCAGAAAGCGCGACAGCACCATGCTGTTGGTGCTGGTATCGGCGGAAAAGAAGGTGGCGAACGCCAGGCCCATCTGCATGCCGCAAATGTCGCCGGTCATCTCGACCACCGCCAGCGTGATGCGCATGACCATGCCCAGGGACATCCCGATCAGCACCTGCTCCACCATCACCCCAAGACCCGCCCAAGAAAACAGGGTGACATCCGGCAAGGGCGGCAGATTGGGCGCGAGAAGGAAGGCAAGGAGCATCGCCAGGCCCACCTTCACCTGACTCGAGACGTTTTTATGACCCAGAATCGGATCGCTCATCAGATACGCCAGCACTCGGCAAAACGGCCAGAAGAAGCTGGTCACCCAGAGTTGCAACTGTGCTGAACTGACCTCGATCACAGGCGTCAGCCGATCAGCGTGGGCAAGCTGCTGAACAACGCACGGGTGTAGTCCACCAGCATCTCCATGATCAGCGGACCCGCCAGTACCAGCACCACGCACACCCCGACAATTTTGGGGATGAACGACAGGGTCGATTCGTTGATCTGCGTCGCGGCCTGAAACAGGCTCACCAACAACCCGATAAACAGCGTCACAAGCAACACGGGCGCGGCCACGATCATGCTCATGCGCATGCCTTTGTAAGCCAGGTCCATGACCATTTCCGGCGTCATTGTCTACGTCCTCGAAGCCACATCATCAGGTGTAAAAACTTTGCGCCAGCGAGCCGAGCAGCAGCTGCCAGCCATCGACCAGCACAAACAGCATCAGCTTGAACGGCAGCGAAATCGTGGATGGCGGCACCATCATCATGCCCAGCGCCATCAACACGCTCGCCACCACCAGGTCGATGATCAAAAACGGAATGAAAATGGTGAAGCCCGCCTGGAATGCGGTCTTCAGCTCGCTGGTGACAAAGGCCGGAAGCAATACCCGCATCGGCACATCCTCAGGTCCCTGAAAATCCTCGATCTGTGCCAGACGCGCAAACAAAGCGAGATCGCCCTGACGTGTCTGGGTCAGCATGAACGTGCGAAACGGCTGACTCGCCTTGTCGAGAAACTGCTCAACCGTGATCTCGTCTTTGGAGAACGGTAACCAGGCTTTTTCGTAAGCCTGATCGAGGGTCGGGGACATGACGAAAAACGTCAGGAACAGCGACAGCCCCAACAACACTTGATTCGGTGGCGCCGACGTCGTGCCAATGGCCGTGCGCAGCAAGCCCAGGACAATAATGATGCGGGTAAACCCGGTCATCATCAGCAGCACCGCCGGCAGGAACGCCATGGCACTGAGCAGCAACAGGGTTTGCAGGCTCAACGACCATTGTTGGCCTCCCGCCTGCCCGGTGAAGGCGGCCAGCCCTTGAATCGCCGGTTCTGCCTGAGCATCGGGCATTAACGCGAGCAGCAACACGGCCGACAGCGTCGCCCTTTTCAACCCGCGCTGAAAACCAACCGGAGCGTTCATGACGAGCTCCCCGGCCCTTTGTCTGTGCGCTGGATATTGCGCCTCAAAGCCCCCGCCAATCGCTCGGCAAAACTGTCGCCGGTCGTGGCGGCGGCGATGTCGGATTCGGCGGGCGGAGCGTCCATCTGAGTCAGCGCACTGACCTGTTGTGCGGTCACGCCAAGCACCAGCCACTGGCCCCGCACCTCGACGATCACCACTTTCTCGCGCTGGCCCAGGCTTGTGCTGCTGACGACACGCATCACTTTTCCGGGGGACAGCGGCCGCGCTCCGACACGACGCACGAGCCAGCCACACACCAACACACAGGTGACTACCAGCGCCAGCGCCAACGCCGTCTTGCCGAGCAACGCCAGGTTCATCAGGCTGTCCGAAGGAACGCCGAGGGTCACGGGCGGCGGCGTTTGACTGACGAGGCTCATCGGTTGAGCTTTTGAACGCGTTCGGAAGGCGTAATGATTTCCGTGATTCGGATACCGTACTTGTCATCCACGACCACCACTTCGCCCTGGGCAATCAGGTAGCTGTTGATCAAGATGTCCATCGGCTCGCCCGCCAGGCCATCGAGCGCCAGCACCGACCCTTGGGCCAGCTCCAGCAACTGCTTGATGGTGATCCGCGTGCGGCCCAGCTCTACGCTCAGCTTGACCGGAATATCCATGATCATTTCCAGCTCGCGCGCAGCTGCCGCGGGTTGCGGCGCGGCCAACGGTTTGAAGACGCTGGTGCCGACGCTCGGCGCAACGTTTTCCGCCGTCGACGCGGCCTCGCCCTGTTCGGCCAAAGCCATGGCCCAAGGATCATCGGCATCCGCCTCGGCGCCCTGCTCGGCCAGGGCGTCGGCCCAGTCATCGGCCTCTTGCGGCTCGGTAGTGTTTGAATCAGTCATGGTCGGATTCCTTGGCAGTGGATACGTGGCCCTTCACGAATCGGCTGGTAGAAGAGGAGGCAAGGCTCAGGGAGTGATCGACCAGGTCCTTCACGAGCAACGCACGCATCCCGTTCTGGCTGCCATATTCGCAACTCATGACTGGCACGCCGTCGACACGCGCGCTGACGATATCGGGCAGTTCGATAGGTAAAACGTCGCCGACTTTCAACGCCATGACCTGCCCGACCCGGGCATCCATCTCGACAAAGTCAGCGATCAGCTCAATCTGGGAATGGGTAATCTCGCCGGCCATGCGCTTGTTCCAATGCCGCTCCTCCTCGGGATTGGTATCGGTCAGCGGGCCGTTGAGCAGCTGACGCATCGGTTCGATCATCAGATAGGGAATAACGATGTTGAAGTCGCTGGACAGGTTGCCGACCTCCAGATGGAAGGTCGCATTCACCACGATTTCATTGGGCGAACTGGTGATGTTGGCGAACTTGGCCTGCATCTCCGAACGCAGGTATTCGATTTCCAGCGGGTAAACGGACTTCCACGCATCCTTGTAAGCGTCCACCGAAAGCCCCAACAAACGCTGGATGATGCGCTGCTCGGTATGGGTGAATTCCCGGCCTTCGGACTTGGTCACGAAGCGCCCGTCACCCCCAAACAGATTGTCCACCACCATGAACACCACACTCGGCGGAAACACCACCAACGCGGTGCCTCGCAGCGGCTTCATCGCCAACAGATTGATGTTGGTGGGCATCGGCATGTGCAAGGAAAAGTCGCTGTAACTTTGATAGCGCACGCTTTTGACGGTGATGTCGATGCTGCGCCTGATCAAGTTGAACAAGCTCATGCGGAAGTAGCGTGCGAAACGCTCGTTGATGATATCCAGCGCATGTAAGCGCTCGTGGATCACCCGGTGCTGAGTCGCCGGGTCGTACGGACGGATGCGAGCGTCCTTGATCGTATCGACATCATCATCCGGAGCATCGCTGTCGTCGCCCCCACGAAGCAACATGTCGATCTCGTCCTGCGAGAGCAAATCGTCTATGGCCATGGGTTACTGCACGATAAAGTCGGTGTAAAGAACGTTCAGCACCGAGAATTCAGGCTGCTGTGCCGCCAGGGACTGTTTGAGTGTTTCAAGAATTTTGGCGGCCAGTATTTCCTTGCCCGGCGGGTTGACCAGCTGCGTGCTGTTTTGCCCGCTCAGCAGTGTCAAAAGCTGGCTGCGAATCTGTGGCATGTACTGCTGCAAGAGCTTCTGCGTCGCGTCGTTTCCGACTTCCAGCGCAAACCCCACATACAGCAGGCTTTGCTCATCGCGTTCGTTTTGAAGATTGACCGTCATCGGCGCAATCGTGACCAGCCGTGGGGCCTGGGGGGTGTTCTCGACGGCTTCAACTTTCACCGCCGCGTCTGCATGCGCCGTGTTCTTGCTCATGTAGAGGTACATGCCGCCGGAACTGGCTGCCGCGGCGACCAGCGCCATCAACAGAATCAAGAACCAGGGGAATTTGCGGGTGGTGGTCATTGGCTGGAACCATGGAATGAAGGAGAACGGTTAGGCAGGACTCAAGTATGACCACCGCCCTGGCCTTCCCATGGGGCGATAAGACCAGGGTAACGGCGGTATCTCGCTGTTTTGATTTGGTATTCAGACGTACAAATCGACACCCGAACTGCGCACAACGATGCTCTGCACCGACGCCTGATCAACTTCCGGCACTGAATCGGTGCTGCTCATCAGGGCGTCTGCGCGGTTGCCTTGCGAATCGCGCCGAGCCTGATCGCCAGAGGTCTGACGCGCAGACTCATCGCTGACCGAGGCCTGCCCAAGGGAAATGCCCTGGGACGCGAGGGCCTCCCGCAACTGTGGCAATGCCTGTTCCACCGCGGCACGCACCGACGCATGTGCCGACTGGAACTGTGCCTGCGTGTTGCCGTCATTGAGATTGAGGCTGATCGACAGCGGGCCGAGCTCGATAGGGTTAAGCCGCAAGTCGACCTGTTGCTCGCCACGCGTGACCATGTCGATCATCTGCTGGCCAAGGCCGTTCTGCCATTCGACAGTGCCGACAGCGGTCGCGAGCACCAGAGCATTGCTGGAAACGTTGTCGTTGCCGGTCAGGGCGGTGTTGTTCAGGGTCATTGGCGCCAGGCTGTAGCTGCTCTGGACATCGCTACTGACTGAGCCATCGGCCTGGCTGTCGACAGGTGTGCTGTCCGTTTGCGTTCGCAGGTCTTGCACCGCATCGGCAACCGTTCCAGTCAGCGTCTGCACCGTGTCCTGCACGTCGAGCGGGTCGCAAGTGTCCTGATTGGCATCAACGTTTGTGTCTGCCGACGTCAGGCTCGAGGCCGGCAGGTTTGTGTTCGCGCGGATCAACGTGTCGGGGTCCGCTGGCACAACATCCTGACTGGTGATCTGGATTTGTAATGGAGCCGCTGGCGCAACGACCATCGAAAAAGTATCGAGCTGGCCAGCGCTCTCGATCAGCGCCATGCGCTGACGAATGTCCTCCAGCGAGCTGTCGACATCACTCGAACTGTCCGAGGCATTCAGATCGGCATCGGCCACGAGATCGTCTGCCGTGGTGTAGAGATCCAGGCCAAGGTTGTCGTCCATGAGCGAGGCATCCGGGTCAGCGGAGGTGGACGCCAGTGGTTGGCTCAGTGACGGTGTCGTGGGGGCCGAAACGGCCGGGGCCGGCAGCTCGACGGCTTCGGGGATGACACCCGACATTGCGCATGACGGCAGCGTCGGCGCGAGGTCGGTTTCATCAACCGCAACCGAGTCACGGGTTGCGGTCTCCACAGCACTGTCGACAACCGACGGCGCAGGGGTTGACGCCGGTGGCTCAGCACTCGGATCTGCTGCATCCGTTTGAGCCTCTGCGCCACCCGTCGCAGCGGTCGGGTTGGCCGAGTCCTTGCTCATCGGCGCCTCGCTCACCTGACTCAGCACAGACGAAAACGACTCGCTCGTCGTGCCCGGCGCCTGGCTGGAAGCACTGGCCTGAGTCGATACAGCGGATGTTGCGGTGAGCGAAGCGATGATGTCCATGGTGTCCCTTAGTGGCTGCTATCGATGGAGGACGAAAAATTGCCGGGCCGCCGACGCAACTGGCTGGCCATTTCATCGGTTTGGCGTTGCTCGACACGCCCGGCCAGCAACCGCTCCTGCTGGGCCCGACGACTCAACAGCGCTTCAATGGCGTTGACCTTGCGCCACTGCTCCAGCCAGGTCAGTTGGTGCTGGGCCACCTGTTTGCGGTGGCGCTCCAGGCTTTTTTGCGCACGATCGACGGCTTCTTCCAATGAATGGAGAAAGCCACGGTAGTTCGTGAGCGCAGAGGGGCTCATGCCTTCCTTGAGCAACGCCTGTTGCAGGTTCTGGCGGTACTCCTGTTGATACTGGTCAAGCGTGCGCAGTTGGTTGACCACTTGCTGCTCGGCGCGACGGCTCTGCGCCAAAGCGCGCGCCGCGACGTCCCGCGCTTTGCCGGTCAGCTCGATCAGCAGGTCAAGCGATTGATTAGCCATCGGTGATTACTCGCCAGGGACAAGAAAAGGGTTATTTGCCAGGGAACAAGAGATTGAGCCCGGACAGGGTCTCTTCCACGCTGGCGCGATCATTGATGCGTTGCTGCACAAACCGCTCGATATGCGGGTACAAACCCACGGCCCGGTCGAGCTGAGCATCGTGTCCCGGCGCATAGGCGCCGACACTGATCAGGTCGCGATTGCGCTGGTAACGTGACAGGGTCTGCTTGAGCTGTTGCGCCTTGCGCTGCTGCGATTCACTGACGATGGCGGTCATCGCCCGACTGATCGAGGCCTCGATATCGATGGCCGGGTAATGCCCGCTTTCAGCCAAATGACGAGACAGGACGATGTGTCCATCCAGAATCGCCCGTGCCGCATCGGCAATCGGATCCTGCTGATCGTCGCCCTCGCTGAGCACCGTATAAAACGCCGTGATCGACCCACCACCGGGTGGACCATTGCCGGTGCGCTCAACGAGTTTGGGCAGCTTGGCAAACACGGACGGTGGATAACCCTTGGTCGCCGGCGGCTCACCCACAGCCAACGCGATTTCGCGCTGGGCCATGGCGTAGCGGGTCAACGAATCCATGATCAGCAGAACGTCCTTGCCCTGATCGCGAAAATCCTCGGCCAGGCGCGTCGCGTACACCGCGCCCTGCAAACGTTGCAGTGGCGAAGTATCGGCTGGAGCAGCGACGACCACGGAACGGCGCAAGCCTTCTTCGCCCAGGATGTTATCGATGAAATCCTGCACCTCCCTGCCCCGCTCGCCGATCAGTCCAACCACGATGACGTCGGCTTGTGTGTAGCGGGCCATCATGCCGAGCAGCACCGACTTACCGACCCCGGAACCGGCAAACAGCCCCAGGCGCTGGCCACGACCGACACACAGCAACGCATTGATGGCGCGGATGCCAACATCGATCTGACGATCGATCGGTGCACGCTTGAGGGGGTTGAGCGGCTGAGTGTGCAAACTGGCGTGATGGGCGCCCAGCAGCGGCCCTCTGCCGTCCAGAGGCTGTCCGCTGCTGTCCAGCACCCGGCCGAGCAGCGACATGCCCAGTGGAAAATAGCGGGCGCCGGCTGCGCCCGTCAGACCATCGTCCGAGGCAAAGACCCGCGCACCCGGTTGCAGGCCGTGGATTTCTTCCAGTGGCATCAGGTACAGGATTTCCCCCGAAAAACCGACCACTTCGGCCTCGGCATAAGCGAGGTCCGGACGGGTGTGATGTTGTGCCGCCAGCTCGATGCGGCAGGCACCGCCCAACGGCAGGCGCAGACCCACCGCCTCCAGCACCATGCCGGTGGCGCGAGTGATTCGCCCGCTGCGCAGGTAATCCGCAACTCTCAGCGGCTCGCCCTGAAAAGTGTCCAACACGCCGCTCCAGCGCTCGACATGTAGGTTGCCCGGGATCATGACTGCTCGCCGAGGATCGCCACGGCGTCATCGAGCAGCCGTTCGGTGCTGCGACTCAGCATCCCCAGGCGTGACTGGCGCGTGGCGTCCAGTTCACCGCTGGCGCTGACCACTCGACAGCCGCCAGGCAACATCGTGGTATCAGCATGCAAAGCCCAACCCGCCGCATCAATTTGCTCGCCAAGGCTGCTATGAACCAACTGCAAGTCATCGGGGTTCAGCCACAGGCGCGGCTTGCCGGTCAGTTCGGGGTCGCTGTTGAGCATCTTCTGCACCGTGGCGATCACCTGCTCAGGCTGGGCGGTCAGGGCTTCTCCTGCCAATTGCTGTGCGGCATCAAGCGCGATCCGGGTCAGCTGGCGGGCAATATGCCCATCCATCTGCTTGAGCGCCTGATCGAAGTTCCGGCACAGCTCCAGCAGCGGCTGCAACGTCTGCAAGACCTGTTGCTGCAACTCCACGGCGGCGGCCTGGCGACCTTCGCTCAGGCCTTGGGCATAACCCTGTTCCACCCCTTGCGCATGGCCGACCTGCTGCGCCTCGCTGAGGGTCTTTTCGCGCAGCACCTGCATTTCCAACTTGTGCGCAAAGGCTTGCTTGCGCAGCCGTTCCCGATGGCTCATGTCCGGATCAGGGGCAGGCAATTCATTGCTGCCCAGCGGGTCCATCTGCCAGGTTTGCCAGCGGTCGCGCTCCGAGTACTCAGACATAAGCGTCATTACCGCGTGCCGTCACGATTTCACCGCTGTCGGACAAGCGTCGAACCACCTGCAGGATGGCCTTCTGTTCAGACTCGATCTGCGACATGCGGATCGGTCCGCGCGCCTCCATGTCCTCACGGAACAATTGCGCGGCCCGTTGCGACATGTTGTTGAGGAAGCGCTCAAGCAACGCCGGCGGTGCGCCTTTGAGGGCAATCGCCAACGAGTTGTGTTCGACTTGCTGAAGCAGCGTCTGAATACCGCGATCGTCCACTTCGATGAGGTTCTCGAACAGGAACATTTCGTCGAGGATCTTCTGCGCCAGATCTTCGTTGTGCTGGCGCACGGTTTCGATGGCCAACTCTTCGTGCGTGGAGCTCATCAGGTTGAGGATTTCCGCCGCCGTTCTCACGCCGCCCATTTTGCTGCGTTTGAGGCTTTGGCCATCCAGCATGACGCCCAGCACTTCGGTCAGTTCTTGCAACGCCACCGGCTGCACGCCGCTGAAGGTCGCGATCCGCAGAATGATGTCGTTGCGAAGGCGGTCAGGCAGCAACTGGAGGATATCGGAAGCCTGATGGCGCTCCAGATGCACCAGGATGGTCGCGATGATCTGTGGATGCTCGTCACGAATCATCTCGGCAACCATCGACGCCTCCATCAGGTTCAGCTTGTCGATGCCGGAACCGGTGTTGGTGGTCTCCAGAATATCGTCGATCAGGCTGGCCGCGCGCTCACTGCCCAAGGCCTTGGTTAATACCGCACGAATATGATCACTGGTCTGAATGTTGATGGCTGCATATTGATCGGTCTCGTCCATGAACTCTTCAAGGACCTGGCGCATTTCCTCATGGGACACCTGGCTCAGACGCGCCATCTCCATACTGATGGCTTCGACATCCGTGCTCGGCAGGAACTTGAACACTTCGGCCGCACTGTCGGCATCGAGCGACAGCAGAAGGATGGCACTGCGGCGAGACCCGCTCATCTTGTTAGTCATTTTTCTTCATCCATCCGCGCACGATCATGGCGACCAGTCTCGGGTCTTCGGCAGCGATCTGCTGCAAGCTCTGCATGTTCTGCTCATACACCGCCGACTTGCGCGGCAGGGTGTGCGGCGCACTGTCCTGGCCGGCGACCATGACACCGGTGCCCATGGCCGTCGGGACGAGCGCAGTGCCTGGCTCAGATACGTTCGCCAGCGCCTGACGGTTCATGTCGGCATTGCGCCGTTGCATCGGTCTGAGCACCAGCCACCACAGGGTCAGCGCGGCAAAGCCGACCAACAGATAGCGCAAGGCGCTCATCAGCAGGTTGTAGGCCTCGGGGGTTTTCCACCACGCCTGCTCGGCAACGGCACTGTCGGTTTCAACAAACGGGCTGTTGATCACTTGCAGCGCATCACCACGACTTTCCGTGAAACCCATGGCCTGGCGAACCAGGTTGTTGATGTTCTCCAGTTCTTCCTTGCTCAGGGGCTCAGGCGTCGGCGTGCCGTCCTTGAGCACAGTGCGATAGTTGACCACCACCGCCGTCGTCAGGCGCTGGATGTTGCCCAGGCTCGATTTGACGTGCTCGACGTTACGGTCGACTTCGTAGTTGATCATCCGCTCGCTCTGCAGCGATTGACCGTTCTTGCCGCCCTTGGTATCGGCTGCAATTGCCGTGTTGGCGGCTGTCGCGTTCGTGGCGTTGGCAGCAGGTGTTGGCGCGGTGGCGCGAGTCGGCGCGGGGGTATTGGGCGGCGAGTTGGTCAGAGCCCCCGGAACACCTCGACCCGCGTCGTCTCCCTCCAGCACATGCTCGGATGTTTGCTTGCTGCGCACCGCCGCCTCGTTGGGGTCCTGATTGGGTGCGTAACGTTCGGCGGTACTTTCGCGGCTGGAAAAATCGATCTGAGCGACCACCTGCGCATGCACGTTCTGATTGCCCAGCAACGGCGTCAGGATGTCTTCGATGTGACGCTGGTAGGAGCGCTCGACTTCACGCACATAACTGAGCTGCGAGCCGTCAAGGCCGGTGTTGTCACCGTGGGTCTGAGACAACAGGCGACCGTTCTGATCGACCACGGTGACGGCGTCGACGTTCAGCTCCGGCACGCTGGAGGTCACCAGATGAACAATCGCGTTGGCCTGACTCTGCCCCAGCTCTCGACCAGGCTGCAGGGTCAAAACGATAGATGCGCGCGCCGCCTCGCGGTCGCGGACAAACACCGACTGCTTGGCCATGACCAGATGAACACGCGCCTTGGCCACCGGCCCCAGGGACTCGATGGTGCGTGACAGCTCACCTTCAAGGCCGCGTTGATAATTCAAGTGTTCGGCAAACTGACTGACACCGAAGGCCTGCTTGTCCAGCAATTCGAAACCGATGCTGCCGCCCTTGGGCAACCCTTGTTCGGCGAGTTGCAGGCGTAACGCGTTCATCTTGTCGCCGGGCACCATGATGGTGTTGCCACCCTCGCCCAAACGATAAGGAATGGCGCGCTTGTCCAGCTCACCGATGATTTGCCCGCCGTCCGCTTCGCTGAGACCGGAAAACAGTACGCGATAGTCCGGTTCACGCGCCCACAGCAGCAGTGCCACCACGATCGCGATGACCGCCGCACCCGCCAACAGCATGGGCAAGAGGGGCTGACTGCGAAACAGCGTCGACAACGCTTCCAACGGCCTGGCCGGAGCAAGGGTCGGAAGGTTTTTTTGCGCGCCTTTGGCCAGGACTGCGGTACTCACGAACACCTCGAAAACGAGGATAGGGCCTGTACGAAAGACATTGCAGAGTCCGGTAGCAGTAGTAGTCGATCAGCCTCCTGCTTCAGGCAGCACCCATGGGCACCGCAGCAAATCGGGACGGCCGGCAGAACTTCATTCTGGCGAAAATGCCGGAAGCTAAAGGCCGGAAAAGCCGTCAGTTTTGTGGTCAATTGAGCGAATGTGCAGGCCGGCAGGCTTGGTAATCTGCTGGCCTAATCGCTACCTATGGGTCTCGCACCATGAATTCGTCTGCCCTTACCAACGCCTTGCAACAACTGACGATCCTTGCCGAGCAGGCCGAAGGCGCGAGCACTCATAGCTTCAGCAGCGGGCCAGCCAGTGGTTTCGCCGGAGAACTGCAGACTTCGCTGCAGCGCATCAACCAACTGCAGCAAACCGCCAGCAGCCAATCCAACGCCTTCCAGGCGGGCAGTGCCGCGGTGTCGCTCAGCGATGTGATGGCTGACTCGCAGAAAGCCAGTGTTGCCTTTCAGATGGGGGTGCAAGTGCGTAATCGCCTGCTCACCGCCTACAAAGACGTGATGGCCATGCAGGTCTGAAGCCGTGGTGCCTGGAGGGTTTCGTGGCTCGGCGCTCGGCAGCTTGTTAATGAGATCGTTGAAAACGGTGAGCAAGCCCTAAAGTCGGGATTGCCGGTTGCCGATGTTGCGTTCAAACGCACCCCTTGGAGTGTGTACACAGCATCTTGCTCAACGAGCAAGGTCAGGCACAAACAGGACGGACACGCACATGGCAACGACCACCTCCACCAGTTCGACTGCAACCATCACTTCCCTGGGCGTCGGCTCCGGGCTGGATCTGGACAGCATCCTGGAAAGCCTGGAAGACTCAAAAGAAACCAGCCTGCTGGACCCGATCACCACGCAAGAAGACTCGGTGGACGCCGAAATATCGGCCTATGGCACCTTGACGAGTGTCCTGACCACCCTGCAAACAGCGGTCGAAGCCCTGGCCGATGAGAGCCTTTATGAGTCCTTGACCACAACCCTGTCCGGCAGCGGTGTAACGGCGGCAACCACCAGCGAAGCCGAGGCCGGCACCTATACGCTGGAAGTGACACAACTGGCCCAGGCACAGAGCCTCACGACTGATGGCATCGCGGACAAGACCACCGCTCTGGGCACGGGCACACTGACCCTGCAAGTGGGCACGGAAGATGCGGTCTCGATCACCCTCGACAGCAGCAACAACACACTGGAAGGTATTCGTGATGCAATCAATGCGGCCGATGCCGGCATAACCGCCTCCATCGTCAATGACGGCACCGACACCCCGTATCGCCTGGTGCTGACATCAGACAGCACGGGCACCGAATCTGAAATGACCGTGACCTACACCAGCACGGACAGCACCGATGAAGCGTCGAGCCTGCTTGGCTACGACGGCTCGACAGGCAACATGACCGAGACGGTCGAAGCCCTGGACGCAGAACTCACGATAAACGGCATCTCTATTTCGAGCCAAAGCAACACCGTCGAAGATGCCCTGGAAGGGGTCACCCTGAGCCTGTCCACCACCGGCAGCTCGCAAACTCTGACGATTGCCCAGGACACCGACGCGATCCTCGATGCCATTACCGCTTTCGTCGATGCCTACAACGATTACGTTACGAGCGTGGATGAGTTGACCTCCTATGACGCGGATGCGGATACGGCCGGCGAGTTGCTGGGGGACTCGACTACCCGGCGAATCAGCAGCCAGTTGAGTAGCGATATCTACAGCGCTATCGGCAGCGGGACGTACAGCTACCTGTCGCAGCTGGGTATTTCCCTGGAAGTCGATGGCACCTTGCTGATTGATGAAGACGCCCTTACGACTGCGCTCGAAGACGACATTGATGCTGTCTCGGAATTCTTTATCGGCACCGATGACACCACAGGCTTTATTACCCAGATGTCGACCGACCTGGACAGCTACCTGGACGAAGATGACGGTTTGATCGTCGCAAAGACGGACAGTCTGGCATCCAAACTGGAGCAACTTGAGGAGCGCTATGAGGAGAAACAGGCACTCATCGACTCCGAGATGGCTCGCTGGACAGAAGAGTTCACCCAACTCGATACCTTGATATCGTCGTTGAACTCAACGGCTGATTATCTGACGACCCAGTTTGATGCACTTAACAGCGATGATTGACGACCCTACTGCGGAGCAAATTAGATGAGTTCCATTCGAGACGCGAATGCTTACGCCAAGGTGGGCGTAGAAAGCGGCATTTTGGCGGCCTCTCCTCACCAAAGGATCGTGATGCTGTTCGATAGTTACCAGGCATCGATTCGTATCGCACGACTGCATCTGCAGGCCGGCCACATCGCCGAAAAAGGCAAGGCCATTACCAAGGCAATCAATATTGTCAGCAAGGGCTTGCGCGCCTCACTGGATCTCGAGCAAGGAGGCGACATTGCCGTGCAACTTGACGAGCTCTACGACTACGTTGTTCGCGTGCTGCTTCGAGCAAATCTCAACAATGACGAAACAGCGCTCACCACTGCCGCCGAGTTGCTGGAGAGTGTCGCTGCAGCCTGGCTAGCCATTGGTTCGCACATCGAGGAAGAGCGGTAGACATGATGCAAGCACAATTGATCGCCGCTTATGAACAGCTGCTAAAACAATCACAACGCATACTCGAATGTGCAGAAAAGTCCGACTGGGACGGCATCTTTACCTTAAAGTCGCAAGGACTGATCGATGCTGCCTACTTGCGCCGCGCTGAAAATAAAATCGAACTTGACGATGCCGGACAGCAACACAAGCTTGAACTAATCAGCCAAATTCTGATGCTGGACGAACAGGTAAATTCGTTCTTGCATGCCCGCCAGAACGACCTCGGTGAACTGATGCAAATCAATCGTCGAAAGAGCGATTTGAACAATGCTTACCGGGCGCCAACCCATAGCGTGATACCCATTAGCCGCTATTTGTATCGAAAAAAATAACAGGCACGTACAAGCCGCATCAAGACACGACACATTGATATGAAACTATCTTTGACGTACGGAAAAGTCCCGACAACAGACAATAAATAGTCTGCCTCGGTCTGTTATCGTACGTTTTAGTTGAAACTTTAGAAAAAATTAAAAAGACGGTATTCACGACCTGCGAGCGGATGGTCGAGCGTGTGAATAACCAAAAAAAAGATACGACAGGGCGCTTGCCTGAAAAGCGACAGCACCCTGTCTTAAGTACTTGTCGATTTGCAGCACCTGTCTGCCAGAGGTCACGCCGCAAAGGCGCGCCGAACTGTAGTATCTATCGGGAGGGGTAGAAAGTTGCCAAATACCAACACTGAGCTTGAAGACATCCAGGACCTGAATCTTTCATATTTATTACTGGCCCAAAACCTGTTGCGCAAAGATCGGGAGATCGCCATTTTTCGCCTGAAACTCAGCGAAAAAATGGCGGACCTGCTGACCAAACTGAGCAGCAAGCAAATGACCCAGCTAGCCCGGGTCAATCAGTTGATTTGTCGTCCCGTTTTCGAAGAGACAGACCGTTTGTCCAAGGTCCTGGGCAACGCTCGCGAACTTGGCATGGTGGAAATTCATTCTGCACTGCTGATGGCCGCCGCCGATCGCTCAGGCGATATGCGAATCGGGGAAGGCTGATCCATGCCAGAAAAAAGCCTGGTCACCGAAATGCAGCAAGTGCAACTGGCAATCGAACTGATCGAGCTGGGTGCGCGACTGCAGGTGCTGGAAACCGAGACCTCGCTTAGCCGAGGTCGACTGATCCGACTGTACAAAGAAGTTCGAGGGGCCTCCCCACCCAAGGGCATGCTGCCCTTCTCCACCGACTGGTTCGTGACATGGCTACCGAACATTCACTCATCCCTGTTCTACGGCATGTATCGCAGCATGATCGAAATCGGCGGCTACCGGATCGATGCATTCGTCAAAGCCTATCGTCTGTATCTGGAGCAGGTGGGCGATCAAGAAGGCGAATTGGTTCTCGGCCTTACCCGGGCCTGGACCCTCGTACGTTTTTTTGAAAGCGACATGCTTGAGCTGATCCGTTGCTCGTGCTGTTCCGGCGAGTTCGTCGCCCATTCCCATGCACCCACACAGCACTATGTCTGCGGCATTTGCCAACCACCCTCGCGCGCAGGAAAAACCCTGAAACGTCGAGACATCGACGCCCAGTTGCTCGACAGTCTGCCGCCCGTACGCAAGGCGTAAACGATCACGGCGTTGCGCACCACCTCCCTCACCACACCCAAAAGAGTGGGTAAATCCGATAGATCGGGCTTACCCCTTTTCACCTCGCCAACCCTCTCCCATCGCCCACTCCGAAATAAATAATTTCAAGTTTTCGACACCTCTGCCGATATCCAGCAGGTCATCTATTTCTTAAGTTTAAGGAACGACCACGTGCTCATCGCATTAGGGCTTATCGTTGTACTTTTGTCGGTGTTCGGTGGCTTCGTCCTGTCCGGTGGCAGCCTCGGCCCACTGTATCAACCGACCGAACTGCTGATGATTGGAGGGGCCGGTATCGGTGCGTTCATCGCCGCGAATAACGGCAAGGCGATCAGAGCCACGCTCAACGCGCTCTCGCGATTCAAGCGCAGCGCCAAGTACGACAAAACGTTGTACTTGGAACTGATGGCAATGATGTACGCCTTGCTGAGCAAAGCACGGCGTGAAGGTATGCTGTCCCTGGAACGGGACATCGACGAGCCCGACCAGAGCCCGATTTTTGCCCAGTATCCACGGCTGGTATCCGACCCGATGATCATCCATTTCATCACCGATTACCTGCGCCTGTTGGTCAGTAGTGCGATGCAGGCTCATGAACTCGACGAACTGATGCTGCACGAAATCGAAGAGTTCGAGCACGAAGCTCATTTGCCCTCCGACGCCCTGTACAAAGTCAGCGATGCATTACCGGCCTTTGGTATCGTCGCGGCCGTCATGGGGGTGGTCAAAGCCCTGAGCGCAGTCGACGTCGGCCCGGACTTGATGGGCCAGATGATCGCTCACGCATTGGTCGGAACCTTCCTCGGGATTTACCTGGCTTACGGCCTGGTTGCGCCATTGGCCAGTCGTATCGCTCGCCAGGCTGCCGAGTCCGCCAAGATGCTGCAGTGTATCCGCGTCACGCTGTTGGCGAGCGTGCAAGGCATGCCTCCACAGTTAGCCGTGGAGTTCGGTCGCAAGGCCCTGCACACCAGCGAAAGACCCGGCGCACTGGAGCTGGAAAGCTATGTGCGTGGCGGTAGCAGCCAACCCGGGATCGAATGAGTATGAATGATCAACCGATCATCATACGGCGCAAGAAAAAGGCCGCTCACGGGCACCATGGTGGCGCCTGGAAAATTGCCTTCGCCGACTTCATGACCGCACTGATGGCGCTGTTTTTGGTCTTGTGGGTGCTGTCCAACGCCAGCAAAAGCGATAAGGAAGCGATTGCCGAATACTTCAGTACACCGTTACTGGTCGCCATGAGCAAAGGCGATCGCAACTCGGCAAGCACCAGCGCAATTCCCGGCGGAGGCCCCGATCAACGTTTCTCTGAAGGCGAGCGGGCACGAATGGATCAGCGTCCCAAACGCTTGTCCAGCGAGGAGCGTCGTCATCTGGAGTCACTCAAGCATCGACTGGAAAGCGCGGTGGAGCGCGATCCACAACTGAGGGAGCTCAAGCAACAGATCTCTATTGAGCTGAGCCCGGAAGGTTTGCGCGTGCAATTGCTCGACACCGACAAACGCCCGATGTTCGAACTGGGCAGCGCCAATGTCGCGCCGTATTTACGCAAACTGCTGAGAACCTTCGCACCGGTGCTCAATGAACTGCCCAACCGCATTCAAATCAGCGGGCATACCGACAGCCACCCGTATCCGGGCGGCGAGGCAGGCTACAACAATTGGGACTTGTCCGCCGACCGCGCCAAAGCCTCTCGCCAGGAACTGGTCGCCGGTGGCCTGGACTCGGACAAGCTATTGCGTGTCTCTGGCATGTCCGATCGCATCCGCTTCCACGGCGCAGGCCCCTATGACGCCGCCAACCGGAGGATCGAAATCATCGTTCTGGACAGCCGCGTTGCGCAGAAGATTCTGTCTCAGGACGAATACGGCCCATTGGAAGTACCGGAGCCGACAACTCCCGAGCCCTCCACAAGCAAACCGGCGGAACAAACCCGACATTAGCGCTCGATTGTGCGTGGTGTTTCCACGATCAGGGTGCGTTGCTGCTGCGCACAATGACGACCTTTGACATGTCGAGCGGGTCGCCGCAGGCGCCCGGAGAGCCATGGCCGAGACCAGCAGAGAGGACAAGACCGAAGCGGCGACGCCGCGACGAATAGAGAAGGCCCGTGAACAAGGTCAGGTCGCACGCTCTCGTGAAATGAACACCTTCGTCATGTTGCTGGCCGGTATCGGCGGACTGTGGATCATGGGTGGCAAACTGTATGACAGCCTGGGACAGGTCATGGAACAGGCGTTGCTGTTCGATCGGGCACAACTGTTCGACACGGCACGCATGCTCAGTGTGCTCTGGTCATTGAGCCAGATCGCGCTGTTCGCCTTAGTGCCGTTCTTCGCCCTGATGACGCTCGCGGCCCTGGCCGCGCCGGCACTGCTGGGAGGGCTGGTGATTACCTTGGCGGCAGTGCGTCCGCAGTTTTCAAGGGTTAACCCGATCAGCGGGCTGGCGCGGCTTTTTTCCGTGCAAGTGTTGGTTGAACTGGCAAAAGCCATCGCCAAGGCAACCCTTATCGGTACGGTGGTCTATTTCTTCCTCAAAGCGCACATCGGCCAACTGTTGGCCTTGCCGCAAATGCCTGCGCAGCAAGCCCTGACAGCGGTCATGGGGTTAACTGCCAAGTCCTGCGCGATGTGCGTGGCAGCGCTGATTATCGTGGTCGGCATGGACGCGCCTTATCAGTTGTGGACCTACGCGAAGAACCTGCGCATGTCCAAGGAAGAACAACGCCAGGAACACAAGAACGCCGACGGCGACCCGCATATCAAGGCGCGGATCCGTCAGTTGCAACAGGCACGCGCTCGGCGCCGCATGATGAGCAAGGTGCCCAAGGCCGACGTCATCGTCACCAACCCCAGCCATTTCGCCGTAGCCCTGTCTTATCAAAAGGATCAGAACGGCGCTCCCCGAGTGGTCGCCAAAGGGGCGGATGATGTGGCTTTGCGTATTCGCGACATTGCACGGGAACATCACTTGCCCATACTCGAAGCCCCGCCGCTGGCCCGTGCCCTTTACTTCCACGTCGATCTCGATCGTGAAATTCCCATTGAGCTTTACACCGTTGTCGCTGAAGTCGTGGCCTGGGCCATACGCCTCAAGCGCGTCAGTGAGCATGGCGGTGACGTGCCACCGACCCCGGTGAACCTGTCCGTACCGCCGGGCATGGACCAGCGTGGCCCGCGTAACGCAAAACCTGAGGATGAACAGAACGAATGAAAGGAATGACCGATTTACTCGGCCCTGACTCCTGGCTGGCCAGAACCGACCTGAAGATCATGACCGGGCCCGTGCTGATCGTCCTCATCCTGTCGATGATGATCCTGCCGCTGCCGACGTTTATTCTGGACTTGCTGTTCACCTTCAACATCGCGCTGGCGATCATGGTGTTGATGGTGAGCATGCTCACGGAAAAACCACTGGATTTCTCTGCGTTTCCCTCCGTGCTGCTGTTCACCACCTTACTGCGCCTGTCGCTCAACGTTGCCTCGACGCGGGTGATCTTAATGGAGGGTCATACCGGCGCCGACGCCGCCGGGAAGGTCATCGAGGCCTTCGGCGAGTTTCTGGTGGGCGGTAACTTTGCCGTGGGTCTGGCGCTGTTCCTGATTCTGGTGACCATCAACTTCATGGTGATCACCAAGGGTGCCGGACGAATCGCCGAAGTCGGCGCACGCTTTACGCTGGACTCGATGCCCGGCAAACAGATGGCGATCGATGCCGACCTGAACGCGGGCCTGATCGGCGAACCGCAAGCCCGCCAACGTCGCAAGGAAGTCGCCCAGGAAGCTGACTTTTTCGGCTCCATGGACGGTGCGAGCAAGTTCGTGCGTGGTGACGCCGTGGCCGGTCTGGTCATCATGGGCGTCTGCATCATTGGCGGCCTGGCCATCGGCATCCTGCAACATGACATGGCCTTCGCCGACGCCGCCCACACGTACACCATGCTGACCATCGGCGACGGCCTGGTGGCGCAGATTCCTGGCCTGGTGATCTCGATTGCCGCCGGTGTCACGGTATCGCGGGTCAATACCGAACAAGACGTTGGCCAACAGATGATGGGCCAGCTGTTCAGTCGGCCAAAGGTGCTGATGATGACGGCAGGTGTGATGGGTTTGCTCGGGCTGGTACCGGGCATGCCGAACCTGGTGTTTCTGATCCTTACCGGACTGTTGGGTGGGCTGGGCTGGTGGTTCTCCAGGCAGGAGGAGTTGCCCCAGGAAAATGCCACCCAGACCCTGCTGCCCAAATCGGCGTCGCAAAGTTCCGAAGCCTCTTGGGATGATGTGCAGCTGGTCGATACGCTGAGCTTGCGCGTCGGCCACCGACTGATTCAATTGGTGGATGCACGCCAACAAGGTGAGCTGATCACCCGAATTAAAAGCCTGCGCAAAAAGTTCGCCCAGGACGTGGGTTTTCTACCGCCCGTGGTTCATGTGCGCGACAAGCTGGAGTTGTCACCCAACACCTACATCATCAGCCTTAAAGGCGTTGAAATCGGACGCGGTGAAGTCTTTCCCGGCAAGTGGCTGGCCATCAACCCCGGCAAGGTCACCAGCGAGCTTGAAGGCACAGAGGCGGTGGATCCGGCGTTTGGTTTACCGGCCATCTGGATCGATCCGAACCTGCGTGAGCACGGGCAGATTTATGGTTACACCGTGGTCGACGCCAGCACCGTGACAGCTACCCACCTTAACCACCTGCTGCATCACCACGCCAAAGACATGCTGGGCCGCGGTGAAGTCCAGAAGCTTCTGGACAAGCTCGGTCCCGACAGCAAAGGGTTGATCGACGAAGTCGTGCCCAAGCTGGTTTCGCTGACGGTATTGCAACGCGTGCTGCAGAACCTGCTGGAAGAAAACGTCTCGATCCGTGACATGCGCACCATTCTCGATGCGCTGGCCGAACATGGCGGCGTGCAACAACCCCCGGATGTTCAGGAACTGACGGCCGTCGTGCGCATTGCCCTGGGTCGCTCGATCGTCAATCAGTTGTTTGCCAACAAATCCGAACTGAAAGTCATCGGGCTGGACTTCAACCTTGAACAGGTGCTGATGCAGGCCGTCGGCAATGGAGGGTCGCTGGAACCTACTCTGGCGGACAACCTGATGCAGCAAACCTCGCTGGCCCTCAAACGCCAGGAAGTCAGCACCGAGCCACCCGTGTTGGTCGTGCCGAACAAGCTGCGTCCGGTGCTGTCGCGCTTCTTGCGACGACGCTTGCGTCAGTTGACGGTGATTTCCCTGAGCGAAGTACCGGATGACCGCACACTTCGAATGATTAACGTGATCGGAGGAACACCCAAGTGAGTGCTCAACGATTTATCGGCGCCAACAGTCGCGAGGCCATGAATCAGGTTCGTCTCGTCCTGGGTGAAGAGGCCCTGATCCTGTCGAGCCGCATGACCGACGAAGGCGTCGAGATCATGGCGCTGGCCGAAGAAACACCCACGCAAGCTTTCGCGCCATTGCGTCTTGCCACCCCGACGGAATCAGACGACGGCCCGGTGCCGGTCAGCCTTCACCACGCCGCGGCCGCTTACGCCCATCAGATCAGCGCGTTTTCGACACGACCCGAGCCTGTTGATTCGCCCGTTACTGCAAACCCGACGCCAACAAGCGTCGTGGATTTCACCGCGTTAAGTGAACGCCTGCTGAACGAAATCCAGGACATGCGCCAACTCATCGATCGCCAGGCAGAACGGTCAGCCCACGATAAGAGCGGTCGGCCTCAACTCATCAAATGGCTGCTCGACGCAGGATTCAGCGCACGTATGAGCGAGGAGTTGCTCGGCACAACACCGCCCCAACTCCAAGGGCCTGACGCCACACCTGCAAGGTTGCAAGCCTGGCTGGCGCAAAAACTGGACAGCCAATTGAACCAGCTGGGTGATGAGGCCGAGCTGTTCGACCACGCGAGCATCATTGCCCTGGTGGGGCCGACCGGGGTGGGCAAAACCACCACGACCGCCAAACTGGCGGCGCGTTATGTCATGCGTCATGGCGCCAGTCAGGTCGCCCTGGTCACCACCGACAGTTTCCGTATCGGCGCCCATGAACAGCTGAAAATCTATGCCCAACTATTGGGTGTCGAACTACACACCCTGGGGCCTGCGGCGGCGCTCGGCCCGTTGCTTGCCCAACTGGCTGATAAGCAACTGGTGATCATCGACACCGTGGGCATGAGCCAGCGTGACCAACGCCTGCTGACGCAAATCAACCAACTGGGTTCCAGCGACCGGGCGTTGCGCCTGATGTTGGTGATCAACGCGGCCAGCCATGGCGACACCCTCGAAGAAGTGGTGCAAACCTATCGTGATGCCGCGCATGCTGCCGGTTGCCCACTGGATGACTGCATCATCAGCAAATGCGATGAAGCCGCACGGCTGGGCCCGGCACTGGATACCGTGATTCGTCACGGCCTGCGTCTGAACTACCTGTCCGTCGGTCAACAAGTACCTGAAGACTTGCAGCTCCCCGCGGCCTCGACCTTCCTGCAACAAGCGCTGGATATCTCGCGCCCTTCCCTGTTTGCCGCAAAACCGGGCGCCTCGACGGCCCAGCGACTGGATGCACTGGTGCGCGGATTGTTAGGTCAGAGCCGGACTGTCTCGTCTTTGCGCGACAGCCTGATCCATCGGATCGCGGGCTTTGAGCAGTTGCTCGATGTCTGGCCCTTGGTGGGCATGCCCCAAGCGGTGCAACACCCGCGCTGGGCAGCGTTCCTGAGCGTGCAGGAGCGCTGGGCGCCTGCCAGTCCCAACGGTCTGCTGTTGTGGGGAGCGCCGCGTCCGACGGCCGGCGCCTCCTGGAGCATGCCCTTGTTGGCGGTGGACAACGCCGGTCAATTGAAGGTCCGCCCCTGGCTGACGCATCGCATGCCGATTGGCCCGCAACCTCGCCTGAGCTGGTGTCAGCCTCGCTGGCCGACGCACCGTCATGTGTGGTCAACCTGCCCCAGCGGCGACACCCTCGAAGCGCTGCATCATAACGGCCAGACGTGGCTGAGCGCAGTCAAGGGCAGCCAGCGCGTCATGTATCAAGGTGAGCATCAGCGCCTCGACACACTGGCCACACACAGCGAAGACTTTGGCGTTCGTGAACTGCGTTACCGCGGCCGTAACGTGCGTCTGAACCTGAGTCATCTACCGGTCACGCTCAAAGGTTCGACTCAAGAACCCTTGCGCGCCTGGTTCGGTACGCTGCATGACAGCCATAGCGGCCAGTGCTTGGGGCAACGCGGGTGGCTGGCCGGGGAAAACACACAAGGGGCTTTGAAGGATCAGGTGGCCGACCTCATCCTGCAGTTGAAACACGACGAACTGGCAAAGCTGACCGGGCGTGGCTGGACGCTATTGGTCGACATTCAGCCGCACCTGCATGCCGAACTGCGCTTGTACCTGGCGGCCGGACTGGCCGCGACCGCCGTACGACTGACCGACGCCAGGGATGACTGGGCCTTCCAGGCACGCGCACAACTGTTGGGGCTGTTGCCTGAAAAGCGTGCCGGTCATGCTTCGGGAATTCTTGAAGGCTTATTGCACCTGCTAACAGTCAGCGATGCCTTTACGCGCATGGACAGCACTCAGACCAGCGTCTGTACATGAACGATCCGCACACCCGGCCGGCGGCGGACACACTGGATCAGGCGGCGGGCTTGCGCCGCTGGGCCGAGCAAAACAAGGCTCATCACAGCGCCGTCGTCTACACAGTCACCCCGTTGCCGCCACCCGCACCGGATCGCACGTTGATCCTGTTCGGCCCGGTGCAGGCGGCAAGCCAGGCGCATAAAACCCTGGAACGCTGGCATCAACAAGGCCATCAATGGATCGGCCACCCCGCCCGCTGGCGCGTGTTGCCTGTGGATAACAATCGCCGGGATCTGCAAGCCCTGACTCGCCAGCAACCGCGCTGGGGGGTATGGATCGACAGCGACCTTGACGCCTTCCGCAGCGCCTTCCAGACCTTGCGTCGACTCAGCGAACAAGGCGGTCCCGACCACGTGCTGGCGCTACACGCCGGCTTTTCCCGGCAGGGCCTTCTCACTAACTTGCGAGAGGCGGCACACCATTATCTCGGCATTCGGTTGTTGCTCATCCATGAAATCAGTGACTGAGCCATTCGTCATTTGCCGCCGCAGCTAAGCGGGGAACATGTCGTGTAGCGCATGGCTGTTCCGCGCTTAAGGGGCCCGGGGGAGCAGTAATAATCCTGACGATACGACTCCAGGCGTCACGCGGCTTCCAACTGTGCGGATGCCTCATTGCCATTTTTTGTCTTTCGCAGGCGCGCACGATGTATACGGCACAGGGCAAGATGAACCAGCAGGAAGTGCTCCAGCAGTACCTACCCTTGGTCCGGCGGCAAGCACTAGGTCTGAAAACCCGGCTGCCAGCCAATATCGAGCTGGACGATTTGATTCAAGCCGGCAGCATCGGCTTGCTCGATGCCATGACCCGTTATGACTTTAGCGTCGGGGCTACATTCGGCACCTTCGCCTCGCAACGTATCCGCGGCGCGATGATCGATGAACTGCGCACCCGCGACTGGGTACCCCGCAGCGTGCGACGCAACGCACGTGCGCTGGAGGATGCCATGCATCGCGTGGAGCAAAGCCTGGGGCGACCTGCCAAAGAACGCGAAGTCGCTTCAGCGATGGGGCTGACGCTCGCTGAATACCATCAGGTGCTCAATGACACCAATGGCAGTCAGATGCTGCCCATCGACGATGTGGGCGAAGAGCATATCGATGCGATCAGTTCCCGGCACCTCAACCCCTTTGCCGAACTGGTCAATGATCGCAACCGCGTCCACCTCATGCGCGCCATTGACGCCCTTCCGGCGCGGGAAAGACTGCTGCTCGCGCTGTGTCATCACGAAAAACTCAACCTGCGGGAGATTGGCCTGGTGCTGGAAGTCAGCGAGTCGCGCGCCTGTCAGTTGCACAGCCAGGCCATTGCCCGGCTACGCGCCAGCATGACGGAATAGCGAAACATGAAGATCAGCGTGTTCGGTTCCGGTTATGTGGGTCTTGTGGCAAGCGCGTGCCTTGCCGATGTCGGACATGAAGTGATGTGCATGGACATCGACCCGCAACGCATCGAGCGGCTGCAGGGCGGTGAAATACCGATTCATGAGCCTGGCCTGAGCACGCTGATCCACACCAACGTTCAGGCCGAACGCCTGCTCTTCTCCACCCATGCCGCGCAAGCCGTCGCCTTCGCCGACCTGCTGTTCATTGCTGTGGGTACGCCGGCCGATGAAGACGGCAGCGCCGATCTGCAATACGTCCTGGCCGTCGCACACACCATCGGCCAGCACATGCAGGGCTACAAAGTCGTCGTCGATAAATCCACCGTCCCCGTTGGCACCGGGGAAAAAGTCCAGGCGTGCATTCGCGCGGTGTTGGCAGATCGCGGCGTACAGCTGCCGTTCGATATCTGCTCCAACCCGGAGTTTTTGAAAGAAGGCGCCGCCATCGAAGACTTCACCCGCGGCGCGCGCATCATCATCGGTACGGCGTCGGAGCAGGTCAAAACCCTCATGCGCGAGTGCTACGCGCCCTATAACCGTAATCACGACAAACTGATGTTCATGAGCCTGCGCGCCGCAGAGCTGACCAAGTACGCCGCCAACGCCATGCTGGCGACAAAAATCAGCTTCATGAATGAAATGGCCAACCTCGCCGAACACCTTGACGTGGATATAGAAGAAGTCCGCCATGGCATCGGCAGCGATCCACGGATCGGCTATGACTTCATCTACCCCGGTTGCGGCTATGGCGGCTCGTGTTTCCCCAAGGACATTCAAGCCCTGAACCGCACCGCCCAGGAAGTCGGCTACGACCCGCAATTGCTGAGGGCCGTCGAAGCGGTCAACCAGCGGCAGAAAACCACTCTGTTCAAAAAACTCGAACGGGCGCTGGACGGTCAGCTGGCGGACAAAACCATTGCCGTCTGGGGACTGGCGTTCAAACCCAATACCGATGATATGCGCGCCGCTCCCAGCAGAGACTTGATGGAATCCCTGTGGAAGGCCGGCGCCAGAGTGCAGGCCTACGACCCGGAAGCGATGCAAGAGTGTCGGCGCCTCTACGGTGAGCGCGACGACTTGTTGCTGGCCGGGGATCGCATCCAGGCGGTCAAGGGTGCCGATGCCCTGGTGATCTGCACGGAATGGAAAGCCTTTCGCAGCGTCGACTTCATCTGGCTCAAACAGCAACTCAAGTCGGCCGTGGTGATCGATGGACGCAATTTGTATGAGCCGAAGGCATTGGCGGAAGCCGGTTTGATCTATTCAGCCATCGGCAGGTCCTGAACCCTGCGCGTCCATACTCGTCGACGCGCACGGCTCAGTTCATCACCGCCGATTGCTCACTCGGCGTAGGCCACCTCGTTATAACTGGCGACCAGCCAGGTCAGTTCTGACCGGGGGATTTCGGCGAGAGGACGTACGTCGAACCGCGCCATTCGACCGACGAACTCGGTCGGTGCCAACAACCGCTCGACCACGTGATAGTGAGGACGATCGAGGTAGTCGTCGAACAGCACGATCATCGGTTTGGTCGCCCGCAGGTAGGCGGTCACGAAGCAGGCAATCCGAAAACGCCCGTCGATCAGGATCACATCAGGTTGCTGAAAGAACGGCTCATCCCAGACCTTCAGCGGGTAGGTGTGGAATTTTTTCCAGGCCCGGGCATTTTTCGGACGGGCCCATTGACCGGTCTCGCCGACATCGATCGGATAAATCACCGGCCGCGATGGCAGCGCAGCGTTGGCAATCCAGGCCTGCATGTCCTTGGCCCAGCGGGCGTCGTTCTCTACCGAAATAACCGACTTGTCCGGCATTCTGGCGGCAATGATTGTCGAACCACCGCTGCCGTACTCCAGAATCACCGAGGCTTCTGAATAGATCTTTTTCAGGTAAATGGCGACCTCTTCCGGGAACGTCACCTGAGGCTCCTGCATCGGCGCCCGCAGGTCTTCATCTTGACGAGCGGCAAGCGTTTCGGCCTGGTTTGATCCGGATGTCGAGGCGGATGACGTGTTCTGACAATGCTTGAGGTACTGCTCGGCCAAACCGCTGTCGAGCGCGCTGAGAAGTTGCGTCGCGACATCGTGAGCGCCGTAAACCGTATGCAGGATGAACGCCAGCTTCAGACGCTGGTTGTCCGAAAGAGCCGCCAATCGTGCCGCGTCGGGCAAAAACAAGGCATCGGCACAGACCAGATGAGAGGCTCGAAGTTGATCAGGACTCTCACCCTGCGGCCGATGGCTGACGTGTTGAAGCTTATTCAACCGATAAAAGCTGAAACCCAGGCGAGCAAGGCTTTGACTGATCAGGCCCACATCAGGCTGCTGGCGATGGGTCGGCGCGAAGTTGACGCGCGCCTGCACCAGCAGCGTATCGGTCAGCGTCCGTTGCCCGTGTTCAATAACGGCCAGGCTGTCGTTCAGATTGTCCAGCACCAGCCAGTCAACGGACTGCAACCCGTTGATGGCGTCCAGCTTCAGGGTCGGCAACGCAAGCCTGGCCAGCACGCTGGAACCGGTACCCGGACTGTGCGCGGCCAGAGGCTCCAACGTCGCTGTCATCGCCGGATCCAGGCATGCATGGAGGGTTGTCGCCTGACCATTGCCCAGCGCCGCATGCGGGTAATAATGCAGCTCGCCGAGTTGCGCCAGTTGACTGGCATTATCGACGCGACTGGCCGGGTCGAACGCTATCGTCGAGAAGGCTCCCAGCTTTTGTAGCGCGACGAACTGCGCCGAAGCTACCAGCGTCACGCCATGATCCAGCGTGACGACCTTGCCCTGAAACTTGAAACTGAAGCCTTCGTCCTTCACCGGCTCAACCGGGTGCTGGATGTCCACAGCATCGGATTCATCCTGGAACCAGGCGTGCCCATCCCTGGTCAGCGTCAATGCGGCCGCCGGCTTACCCTCGCAATAGCGTTGCCAGATCGCTCGCATGGCCGTGCTGAAGTGGCTCGCAAAACGGCGACTGTCACAGACCGGCGAACGCATGAGCACCTCGCGCAGGTGGCTGCGGATGCTGGAGAGACTGTTCAGATCCCCGGCCAGGCCGATGACGCGCTGGCGGTATTCATCCCAACTGTTGACCACCAGTTCCGGCAGGCCGGCATTGACCAAGTGCGTGGCCGAGTGGCGCCCGGCGAACGTCGGGCCGGGCAACGTGACCACCGGCACGCCCATCAACAACGCCTCGCAGGTCGTTAGCCCACCGGAATAGGGCCAGGGGTCAAGCGCGATATCGATGCGGTTGTAGGTCTCAAGCAAGGATTTGTGGCCAACCGGCCCTTCGACCAGCACACGTTCCGGTGCTATTCCTTGGGCAGCCATAACGGCATGCACATGCTCTCGCAGCTCACGGTTGCCGAACGCCCCGCCCTTTAGCAGCAAGCGCGAATCCGGCGTCGCCCGCATCAACTCGGCCCACTGGGCCAGCAGGACATCGTTGACCTTGGTCGGGTTATTGAAGCACCCGTAAGTCATGAAGCCGTTTTCAAGCGCCGGTAATGGCTTGATGTCCGGCGTGTAGGGCGGCGGGTCGTAACAGATGTAATCGTCGGGCAGACGGATGAGTTTTTCGGTGTAGAACGCATCCTCGCCTTCAGGCGACTCGATGCTGTCGCTGAGCAAATAATCGATCGCGTCCAGCCCTGTCGTATTGATCAGCCCGCCCACCCACTTCACCAGCAGAGGTGCTGGTTGCAATGCCATGGCGCCCATGCGGTTACCGGCATTATGGCCACACAGGTCGATCAGGATATCGATCCGGTCGTCACGAATACGCTGCGCCAGCGTGTGCTCATCCATGTGTTTGATCGCGAGCCATTGATGAACTGTCGCTTGAATGCGCCGGGTCAGATGATCGCAAACCTGGCTGGTGCTGTAGGCGAACAATTCAAACTGATGACGCGGCAGTTTCTCCAGCACACCCACGATCATGTTGCCCACCGGATGCTGGCGCAAACCGTCGGACACCAGACCGATGCGCAGGCATCGGTTCAGCGCCCGATCCTGCACCTCAGGCCGGGCGGGAACGGATTTTGGACCGAAGCGCGACTGCCATTCCTTGCAGACCTCGAAGATATAGTCGCGACTGCGATCAGGATCGTAGTGCAACGACGTCAGGCGGTTGGAGTAAGGCAGCACATCCTTTCGCTTGGCCAGCGACACTGCCTTTTGATAGTACTTGTCGGCCTTGGCCAGCTGGCCGATGTCCTTGTACAGGTTGGCCGCGTTGTTCCAGTGACTGTAATCCCCCGGCTCTCGTTCGATCAGTTTGTCGAACACCGCGATGGCGTCGCCGTGGCGCTCCAGCCGGTTGAGGATCAAGCCTTTTCTGGAGAGCATGCGACAGTCATCAGGGGCAATATCCAGGGCCTGCTGAATATGCTGCAGGGCTTTGGGGAACTCACCTTTCTCAAAGTAAAGCGTGGCCAGACGATGATGGGCCGGTGAGAAATCAGGGTTTATGCCCAAGGCTTTAAGGGCAAGTTCCCGGGCACGATCCGCCTGACCGAGTTTTTGTGCCGCTTTGGCCACCAACTCCAACGCCTGCGGGTCGTCGGGCAACAGGCCCAACGCTCGCTCGTAACTGGCCAGTGCGCGTTCAGGCTCGGCTTTGAGCTCCAGATTACCCAGGTCTATCCACACTTGCGGGTCGCGCGGACGCTGCTGGCTGAGACGTCGCGCCTGGTTAAGGCCGCGAGTGTCAGCGGCGCTGTTTGACGCCTGGGTGGTGGTTTTCTTTTGCGATCTGGGGCGCAGGGGTTTGGGCATGGAAAGGCAGCCTTGTGAAGGAAGGGTCTGCCCTGAATGCTATCGCGGCACCTACTGCGGCAAAGCCCGGATAAGCCCATCGCAGCCGCGGGATTAACGGGTATTGCGCATCGACCGCCCAACAGAAAAAGGGGCTCAGCGTGCGCTGGCCCCTTCGTACCGCGTGCTACGGATGTGTAGCGATTACTGCAGCAGCGACAGCATTTGCTGAGGCATGGAGTTGGCTTGCGCCAGCACCGACGTACCCGCCTGCTGAAGGATCTGGGCACTGGTCATGGACGACACTTCAGTGGCGTAGTCCACGTCCTGAATACCCGAACGCGCGGATGTCAAGTTGGTGGTCGTCGTCGAGATGTTGGTGATCGCCGAGTCGAAGCGGTTCTGCACCGCACCGAGGTCCGAACGCATGGAGTCAACGGTATTAAGCGCACTGTCGAGCGTGGTCAGGGTATTTGTCGACTTTTTGGTGACCTCGTTTTCCGTGTCGACGCTGATGCTGGCCGTGGTGGTGGTGCCACTGGTCGTCAGGGTGACTTCGGCCGCATAGGTTTTACCGCCTACGGTCAGGAAGTAGTCACCGTCTGCGTCGGTTGACAGGGTGCCGCTGCTGATGGCTGTACCGGACTTATCGACATAGCTGGTGTTGGTCGAGGTGATCGCGGTACCCGAGTCGTCCGACAGGGTTGTCGCGGTCAGCGTGGTGTCATAGCCGTTAACGTTGAAGTCACTCAATCCCAACGTGTCGGCGTTGATTTCGCTCAGTTTGATGTCGATGGTCTCGCCATCGTTCGCACCGACCTGGATGGTGATGGTCTGGTCGGACGCCAGTACATCCACTCCGTTGAACGCGGTTTGCTCGGAGATACGGTCGATCTCGTCCAGACGCTGGGTGATCTCGTCCTGGATCGATTGCAAGTCGGACTGGGAGTTGGTGCCGTTCGAGGCTTGAACTGCCAGCTCACGAATACGCTGCAGGTTGTCGTTCACCTGATCGAGTGCGCCTTCAGTGGTCTGCGCCAGGGAGATACCGTCGCTGGCGTTGCTGCTCGCTTGTTCCAGACCGGTGATCTGGGAGCTCATACGGTTGGCGATCGCCTGACCGGCGGCGTCATCCGAGGCGCTGTTGATTTTCAGACCGGACGACAGGCGTTCGATCGAGGTACTCAGGCTGCTCTCCGAGGAGTTCAGGTTTTGTTGAGCGATCATCGAGGTGATGTTGGTATTGATAACTGACATTTTGCAGTTCCTTCTCGTGGGTGAGGTGCTTATGACAAATTCAGAGTCCGGCGCCCGTTGCTTTCAGCGCCGTTGCCGTACAGACATTGCGAACATCGGCGATCCGATTACCCACCTTTAGCCAGCGCTCAAAAAATTTTCAGACACGCCTTTCAGCTGCCTGCCTATCCGACAGGCATTTTCCGTAGTGCAGATTTCGCCAGGGAAAGTGGCTGTATTAACGGATTTGAATCAACGCCCGCCACGTTATAAAGCCTGTCTTTGTCTCAACCGCATCAACGCCGTCGGCGTGGGTGCCGAGTGCTGTTCCAAGGAGTGCTGCATGAACCCCTCGACCCTGATCGGTATGCTCGCCAGCCTTTTACTGCTGGCGGTTCTACTGGTGTTCTGCGCGCAACAACCCGGATTGTTCGTTGATTTACCGAGCCTGGGCATTGTGGTGGTCGGCACCTTTGCCGCGACCTTCATCAGTTATCCGCTGAGCGAAGTACTGCGGATCTTCAGCCTTATCAAGACCGTCGTTCGCAACGAGCGCGAGTACACCCAGGAAGACATCAACGAACTGGTCAGTCTGTCGCGTCTGTGGATCGACGGCGACTTGCGAGCGGTTGAGGAAGAACTGGATCGGGTGAAAAATCCCTTCCTGCGTTCCGGCGTGCAGTTGGTGATCGACAAGACGCCGGAAGACGACATTCTCGAACTGCTGCAATGGCGCATTTCCCGGCTGCGAGCCAAAGAACACGCCGAGGCGCAGCTGTTTCGGGTCATGGCCAGCTACGCTCCGGCCTTCGGCATGCTGGGCACGCTGGTGGGTTTGGTGAACCTCATGTTCGTGCTCGGCGATGGCGACATGGTCACCATCGGCAGGCAAATGGCTGTCGGCCTCATGACCACCCTTTACGGCGTGCTGCTGGCCAACCTGGTGTTCAAACCCGTCGCGGTCAAACTGGAACGCCGCACTGAACAGCGGGTGGTGTTGATGAACATGATCCTGCAAGGCATTTCCATGATGTCCAACAAACGCAGCCCGGGCCTGATGCGTGAAACGCTGAAATCCTTCGTTGCCGAGCATCAAAACGAATTGCGTGACGAACCCGTTCGCCTGAGTCGAAAATTGATGCCCCTCAAGTGGAACCCGCGGGCATGAGAGCGTCCACCAGCGCAGCCTCGACAAGTGGTCTTGCCGACCATCAGCACTTGCTGGCCCGTCAGCACGCCCTTGAAGTCGAGCTGATACAGGCTCGCCAGAACCATCGCGGTCTCAAACGTAAAAACGCAGCAGCTGCGGCTGCCAGCGTCCTCCCGGTGGACGACGCCGGAGGTGAGGCATGGATGATGACGTATCTGGACATGATGACGCTGTTGCTGGTGGTCACCATGGCAATGCTGGCCATGGCGGGCAAGGGCCATGACCACACCCAGAAAGCCAACTTCAACCTGAACCAGATCTTCAGTGCAAAAAACCTGACCCAACTGGATCCACCGGGAAAGTTGTTGCTCGTACCCCAGGTCAAAACACCGGTCGAACCAGAACCAACGCCTGAGCCAATCACCTCTACTGAGATAGCCTCATTGGAAGCAGCCGCATCAGTCGCCGCAACGACCGAGACTCCAGCGCCCGAACCCTCTCCCCCCGCCCCCGCCAAACCAAGTCTTGATGACCTGCTCAAAGAGCTGCCTCTGGATAAGTTGGGCAATGATATTGAAGTCGTCACCAACGAACGCACGGTCAGCTTCCGTATCAACAGTGAAATCCTGTTTCCCTCGGGCCAATCCGACCTCAACCTGGGCGGCCTGAGAGTTCTGCAACACCTGATACCGGTGCTCGAAAGCGTCCCGCACAACGTCATCGTCGCCGGCCACACTGACACACAAGACATTCGCAGCTCGCGCTTTCCGTCCAACTGGGAACTCTCTGGCGCTCGCGCCGGCAGCGTCGTGCGCTACCTTCAGAGCAACGGCATCAAGAGCAATCGTCTCGCCGCCGTGGGCTACGCCGACACGCATCCCTTGGGCGACAACACAACTGCAGAAGGGCGTGCGAGCAATCGTCGGGTGGAGTTGATTCTGGAGCGCTGAGACTCAAACCCGAAATCAACAAAGCCCGCCGAGTGCGGGCTTTGTTGCATCTGGGCTTCGCCTCACCCCAATGGCTCATCGACGGTATCCAGACACTCATCGGCACCCTGCCCAGCTTTGAAAAGCCTGAAGGTGGATCGGGTATTGGTCTGCGGTCTTCAGACCGAGACCTGCTGCCTTGCAGCGGGGGTTTGCGTTGTTTGATGCGGGGTTGCCGCCGACGTTGATTACGGATCTGACGGTGGGGTCGTCACTGGATCGGACGGGAGGGTTGGGCGTTAAGCTTTGGGAGCATCATTTCAAGCGCACGCTAAGATCGACCGAGTTGTAATCAACGCTGGGTCGGGCGGAGGTCGCCAACCTTGATCGGGATGACTCAAGCAAAATGGGCGACCTCATTGAGGTCGCCCATTTTTTTGACTGCCGCCACCTATTCCTGCGGTGTTACATTTTGAAGCCCGAGGCCTGAACGCTTTCATGGCCGCTCAGCGCTTTCTCTGTCGTCACATACAAATCACGTATATGACCAACCAAAAATGTCCAGAACGCAGGCTCATTCACGGTTTGCGCTACCAACTCACCCGGCAGAAACCGACTCATTTCCTTGCGAAACTCAATGACAACTTTCGGATCGGCCTCAAGCTGTGCGGAACGTTCTTTGAACTGCCTCAAGAAATCATCCTGTTCGCAGTGATGATCGCCCAGTTTCTTCGCGATCAAATCCAGTTGTGGTCTTATGCCCAGCTGACGCAACCAAACCATATCCCAGAGATCACGGTTCTTGATTCGGTTGGGACGCAGAGCAAAAGCCACGATCTTGTCGGCATAAATTTCTTCGCGTGTTTCAGCCTGCAAAATCAGACCACTCGTGCCCATGTCGACTCCATAAGGATTAAGCAACTGCATAGGCTGCGGCTGATAACTTGGAATGGAACACACATCGATATTAATGCGCTGTGCCGGTAGATCCTTGCGTCCTGCCCGGGTTTGGACCTTTAACTTCCAGGTATCGACATTACCCTCCTCACGAACAGGCTCACCGACTTCGACCTCAAGACCATATTTGGTTTTTAGTGTGGTGACTAATACTTGGGCGAGCTCGGTCAGGCTCTCGCGATTGAAATCTGCACCCCCGGTAAAATCCAGGTCCTCGCTCAAACGGTTGGACCCGTAGCAGGTGCGCAAACAGGTGCCGCCGATGAATATAAGTTTGGCGAGCATACCGGCCGAACTCAGCGCCAGCATGATGTCGTGATGCAGCAATTCCTTTTCCACGACGACCCGCAACGGCGCGAGATCCTGTTTATTTTTTAATGCTTCATCTACCAGCTCATCAAACAAACTCATTGGCAACGCTCCAATCGATCAAGTCCATATTTCGTTTCGCTGCCTTCATGTCTCGCAATGCTTGTTGCGGTGTCGCACGCCATAGCCGGCAACGAGCGTCATAGTGAACCTGGTCAACGAGGTCCTGAGGTTTCTGGCGTGTGTGTACGAACTCGATGGTGCCCCAGCGGCCGCATGAAATAGTGCTGCTGCGTCCGGATGACATCAGCGTGATCCAGTTGATGGGGATTTGCGAGATGACCCCGCAATCACTCAACGCCGTTTCAAGGCTGATGTAATTGAACTGCATGGCACGTAGCCGGGCGGCCGCGTGAAACAGCACCAGCCCACTGGACGGTTTGGCCGCGTCAAACAAGTAGAGCCCTCGGCACACTCGTGTCAGATGACCTTCAGAAGCTGCACGACTCAACAATGTTTTATAGGCTCCTTCGGAAATATCTGGTACCAAAGCCCTGAGATCGTCCGGGGCGTACAGATAGCGCTCATCACTGGCCAGGTGGCTCAGTTTCCGGAGGAGGCGCCCCATCGGCTGGGTGGATTTTGAGTGTGGCTGCATGAGCAATGACTCAACAGAAGGTTTCACTTAATGTAACTTACTGTAGAGCTAATCAAAAGCCAATGGTCTCTTCCCCACATACCGTCACGCTCCCACTTTCAATGACCCTATTGTCATATATTCCTCGGATAACGACGCGAAGCCCCTCTACACTCAATCCGCATGCTTCCCCACCAAAAGAACCCACATGGCCACCCTTAAAGACCGCTTGAAGCAAGGCAAGGATGCTCGCAAGAACTGCTCCCGCGGTTCGCAGGCGTCCATGGGGAAGATAAATCGTGACCCGCTGCCGCTGATCAAAGCGTCCAGTGAAGGCAGGATCAAGTCGCTGGTCGAGTTGCGTTACGGGCGCATGTTGGTGTCGCCGTTCACCTTCTATCGCGGCAACGCGCTGCTGCAAGCTCACGACTTGGCCGGAACATCCAGCATGGGCCTGGTTTCGCCAATCTGCGGCGACAGTCACCTGAAGAACTTCGGCGGCTTCGCAACGCCGGAACGCAATCTGCTGTTCAGCATCAACGATTTCGACGAAGCCCATCCCGGGCCTTGGGAGTGGGACTTGAAACGGCTGGTGGCGAGTTTTGTGGTGGCTGCCCGCGACCTGCGCCATGGTGACACGGTCGAAGAAACGGTCTGCCGCCAGGTGGTCGGCGCCTACCAACAGACCATGCTCGAGTGCGCCGAACAAAGCACCATGGAAACCTGGTACGAATCCATCAGTTACAACGACCTGCGCCAGCAAGCGAGCAAAGCGACCCTGGAGCATTTAGAGCTAGCTATCGAGAAAGCAGAACAGCGCACTCACGCCGAGCTGCTGCCAAAAATCTGCGAGCGTGATGCACAGGGCCGCCTGACCATTCGCGATGATCTGCCGGAAATTTTCCATTTACACAAAGACACTACGCTGCTGGATGCCGACGACTGGCTGCGCCTGTCTGACTGGCGTGCGCTTTACGACGCGTTCATGCGCGACTATCCCGGCACGCTGCAAGCCGACCGCCGCGAGCTGTTGTCCCGTTTTCATGCCCACGACATGGCGTTCAAAGTGGTCGGTGTGGGCAGTGTCGGCACTCGTTGCCTGGTCGCGCTGTTGACCGATGATCAGGAAAACCCGCTGTTCCTGCAATTCAAGGAGGCACGTCGCTCGGTGCTTGCCGATTACGTGAAGACCAAGTCACGTGTGCGGCATAACGGTCAGCGCGTGGTCGATGGACAGCGGCTGATGCAATCGGCCAGTGACCTTTTTCTCGGCTGGACCACCGGCCCCAGCGGTCGACACTTCTATGTGCGTCAGTTGCGCGACATGAAAGTCTCGGCCGAACTCGAGACGTTCGACGCGGACACCTTCGCCGCCTACGGACGCGTTTGTGGCCGCGCTCTGGCCCGCGCCCATGCCAAATCGTCCGGGCACGCCGCGCAGATCAGCGGCTACATCGGCAAGAGCGATGCGCTGGCCGACGCGCTGTTCAAGTATGCGCAAAGCTACACCGAGCAGAATGAGCGCGACTTCGAACGATTCCAGCAGGCCTGCCGCAAAGGCCGTTTGCGTGCGCGCTCGGAAGCGGACTTTGCGGCTGATCATTTGCCGTAGGCGTGTTTCAGGGCGTGAAGCGGCGGGCACTCATCGACATGAATTTTTCTTCACCCCACGACCTCTCACCAACGGGTACATTGCGCTCGCTCATTCAAGAAACTACGGTTTGCCCGCCCTCCCGCGGGCTTTTTTTTGCCTGATGCTTTGTTTCATCGGGGTTTAGGCCCTCCCGCCATCCTCTGACGCAAATCACTCGCAACGCCCTCATAGGGTGTACCATCGAACACTGTCCATCAGATATCAGTTAGCCATGTCCACGCTAAGCGAAGAGAGCCGCCAGATCGTAGCTTCTCTGGCGCACCGTGTTGGCCCCAACGCTGACATTGCAAGGATCGCCCAGGCGATCACTTCAACCTTGCGGGATATGGATGTAGCCCTCACGCCCATCATCGGCCACCAAGGGGTTGCCGCGCTTTATCGCCGCAGCCTCCACCTGTGCGCCTCCACTCATCCGCGTCTGGCCCGCACCTGTGACAGAGTACAGTCCGGCATGGATCTGACTGCCCTCAAGTCCGTAATCGTTGAGCAAAGCGACGCCGATGCACTGTTTTTCGGTGAAGTGTTGCTGACGACCTTTTACGAGCTGCTGACCACGCTCATCGGGCCCTCGCTCACCAAACGTTTGCTTCGTGGCATGTGGGAACCTTCTTTGAGCGACACCCCTTCGCAGGAAAATTCGCCATGAGCACCAAAGTGACTATCAACCGCCTGGCCACCGGCGTGCCAGGACTGGACGAGGTGCTGGGCGGAGGATTGCCGGAGTTTTCGTTCAACCTGATCGCCGGCCCGCCTGGCTGTGGCAAAACCACCCTGGCGCATCAGATGATGTTCGCCCTGGCGACACCTGAGCGCCCGGCGCTGTTCTTTACCGTACTGGGCGAGCCGCCGTTGAAGATGCTGCGTTATCAGCAGCAGTTCGATTTTTTCGACAGCGAAGCGATCAACCAGTCGATCCGCTACATCAACCTGGCTGACGACACCCTCGCCGGGAATCTGGACGAAGTGCTGCGGCGCATCGTCAGCGAGGTGGAGACTCACTCCCCTTCACTGGTGTTCGTCGACTCGTTCCGTTCGGTGGTGCTGGCCAGCCAGACCCAGGACAACCCCAACAACAACCTGCCGCAGTTCGTTCAGCAACTGGGCATGTTGATGACCACCTGGCAGGCGACGACCTTCCTGATCGGCGAATACTTCACCGAAACCGACACCAACCCTATTTTCACCGTGGCCGACGGCCTGATCTGGCTGCGCCAGAGCGTTCAGCGCAACTCCATGGTGCGCAAGATGGAAATCATGAAGATGCGCGGCCAGCCGACGCTGCCAGGGCTGCACACCTTCCGCATCGCCACGTCGGGGATCAAGGTCTTTGCGCCTGCGGCACTCAACCCGGTTGAAGCGCCGCTGGAGTTCCCCATCAAGCGCCTGAAAATGGGTGTGCCACAGCTCGACGAGATGCTGGGCGGCGGCCTGCCCCGTGGTTATTCCTTGCTGGTGGCCGGGCCATCGGGCTCGGGCAAGAGCATTCTGGCGGCAACCTTCCTCGCCGAAGGCGCGCGCAATGGTGAAACCGGTGTGATCGCGGTGTTTGAACAACGGCCTAATCACTCCCAGAACGGCACCCTTGCGGGCCTGATCCGGAGCGGACAAGTCAGTCTGGTGGACAGCCGCGCCCCGGACCTGTCCATCGATGAAATCGTGCATTTACTGTTGAACGAAATCACCCGATTGAAAGCGACCCGCGTGGTCATCGATTCGCTGTCTGGTTTCGAACTGGCGCTCGCACCGACCTTCCGCGAAGACTTTCGCGAGTCGCTGTCGCGCATGGTCACTGCGTTGACGAGCACCGGGGTCAGCGTGTTGATGACCTCGGAGCTGGAAGACCGCTACACCGACTTGCGCTTCAGCCCTTACGGCACAGCATTTCTTACCGATGCAATCATCGTTCAGCGCTACATTGAAGTGCAGAGCCGTTTGCTGCGCATCATGGCCGTGGTCAAGGTGCGGGCCAGCGCCCATTCCGACGAGTTGCGCCAGTACCACATCGACAATAACGGTTTGCAGATCGGCGAGATGTTACCAGAGCAGGAAGGTTTGCTCGGGGGTCGGCCAACCCGACGGTCCCTTGGAAACGACAATGCGTGAGTCAAGCTCATGAGCACGGCCAATAGCAAGAACGAGGAAGCGATGGCCACTGCCGCTCGCGAACTGTTCCTGCTCGGCCAGAAAACTGTTGAGGCACGGGCGGTGCTGGCAGCGCTGCAAAAAGAATTGAATGAGGCCAACACCCGGCTGATCGATAGCCAGCAAGTCGAGCAACTGATCGAGGCCAATCAGCAATTGGTGCTGGCGATTTTACTGGCGCAGTCCGATGCGGAAAAACCAAAACGCACGCAAGAAGAACAACGGCTGTTCCTGGAGATGCGTGAAGCCAACGCACAATTGGTGATCGCGGCCCTGAGCGCGCAAGACCTGCAAGCCTCAGCCGAACATTCCCTTGAACAACAACGCAACATCCTCACCCTGGTGGCTCACGAACTGCGCAATCCGCTGACGCCCATCAGCATGATCGCCGGACGCCTGGTGCGCGTCCCCAGCGAGGAACTGCCGCGCATGCAGGCACTGATCGAAAGCCAGGTGCAACACATGTCGCGACTGGTGGACGATTTGCTCGACGTGTCCCGCGCCAGCACCGGCAAGTTGCGCCTCGATTGCCGAATCGTGGACATGGTGCAGATCATCCATCAGGCCATCGAAGTGTGCAGCCCGGTGATGACTGCTCACCATTTGCACTTCACCGCTGAACTGCCCGAGTGCGCGTTGGCGGTGGATGGTGACCCGGCGCGCCTCACGCAGATTCTCGGCAACCTGCTGGGCAACGCGGCCAAATACACGCCATCGGGCGGCAATGTCACGCTGTCGGTCAGCGCTGAAGCCGACGTGCTGCAGATGAGCATTTGCGATGACGGCATCGGTATTTCCGCCCAGGCCCTGCCGTTTATCTTCGAGCCGTTTGTGCAGGACGTTCACGCGGCCGACTTCAACGGTGCAGGCCTGGGTATTGGCCTGACGGTGGTTCGTGAGCTGGTCGAAGCCCATGGCGGCACGGTCATCGGCATGAGCGACGGTGACGGCAAGGGCAGCACCTTTATCGTGACGTTACCGCTGGCGGTTTGAGTTTTTCCGCAGGCCACGTAATGCTTGCGCGACGATCCCCGCGAACCGGAGCGCCCTATGCCGCTGTTGTCCCTGCCCTGTAAACGCTTGACGCTGGCGGTGCTCGACCCTGAACAGGCGGCGCTGGAAAGCGACTTCTACCGGCGCAACCAGAGGCATCTTGCCCGGTGGTCGCCGATTCGCCCCGCCGATTACCACAGCCCTGAACGTATCCGCCCGCGCCTTGAGGTGCAAGCCAGCGCTTTCCAGGCCGGCCTGGCGGTGCATTTCGCGCTGCTGGATCCTGGCAACGGCCAGATGATCGGTGCCTGCACCTTCAGCGGCATCACTCGCGGGGCGTTTCAGGCCTGCTATCTCGGTTACCACATCGACGAATCTCATCAGGGCCAGGGCTTGATGCAGGAAGCACTGGAAGCGGGCATCGGCTACATGTTCGATGAGCAGAAACTGCACCGGATCATGGCCAATTACATCCCTGGCAATGAACGCAGTGCGCGGCTACTGGAGCATATGGGATTTGAACGTGAGGGCTACGCCAAGGCCTACCTGAGTATCGCCGGGCGCTGGCAGGATCATGTGTTGACGGCGTTGATCAATGATCGCTTTGAAGCACCGGAACAGCGCTGGTCCAGACGTCTCTCGTAATCCTTCGTACCGTTTCCCCTGTGGGAGCGGCGGTGCGACGATTCGATTTGCTCGCGAAGGCCATTTCCCGGACAGCAGAAAACCCGCAATCCCTACTCGGATGACGGGTATCACCGTTCAAAACCTATCTCAATTGGCAGGCTGAGGCTGCGCCGCCGACACCGGATCTTCAGCCTTCTTCAGAACCGGCAACTCCAGCCGCGCTCGCCCATAGAACGCCAGCGCCGTCAGCAAACACGCCAGCCACACGAAGATTCCGGCCCAGAAGGTGTGGGACATGTAATGCCAGCCTTGCACAACACGCGTCGTGCCGTAGACGAAACCGAGCAGCAGCGAGCCGTACATCACCGCTTTGGAATAGCGCCAGCGGTAGCGGCGCGCCACGAAGTACAGCGCAAGCATGGTGAAGCCGCCCGAGGCATGCCCGCCCGGCCAGCAGCGACCGGCCCCAGCGACTTTCAGTAGATCAAAATTCTGGTACCACTCCTTGTGCTCGATTTTCCCCGCGTACTGGGTCGTTTCGACCGGGCAGTACACGCTGGTGTGGCCCTTGAGGTAGTGGATGACACCGGTACTGATGGAGAACGCAAACACCACGTAGAGGAAGTCCCGACGGTGTTTGCTGGCGAACCGAAGCACCGGCGCGACTTTGATTTTTTCCAGAAACGCGATGATTTTCGAATGCTTTTCAGCCTTCAGACGCGGCCAGAGAAACGACAGCAAGGCGCCAACGATGGCTAACTCTCCGGTCCAGTTCGGGATAATTCGCGCCCATTTATGGGTAATCTTTTCGAACAGATGGACATGATCCAGCGGAAACGTCTGCGTGACCGGGTCATAAAAAAGATCATTAAAAGCGATGTCGATTTTGGTCAGGTCGAACAGCAGGAAAACCACGACCGCACAGGCCAGCGGAATGCCAAAGTTCACCCAGTAAAAGCGGTAGCGGGAAGAAGTCAGCATCGTGCGTCCTGATCCAGAGGGATGGAAAAACTCATTGGGTGGTCACCGAGTGCCAGTCCGAGGCTTCGATGAAGCCGAGCATGCGCGGCGCCTGAGGCGTTTCGGTCGAAATGAACAAGGAAGCGCCGTAACCGAGCGTAGAGGCCGACAACTTGAGGTCTTTCTCAAGTTGCGACATGCATTCGCTGTGGGTTACCAGAATCAGGTTTCGCCCGGCCACCTTGTGCGCCAGAGCGTCGCGCAGCATGGTGCCCTTGCAATTGATCAACCATTCTTCACCGACCCCGACCTTGTTGAACATGTAGCCGGCGGTCTGTGCTGTACGGATCATGGGGCTGTTGTAGATGTCGGCCTTGTTCAGCCCAAGTTGTTCGAACTGTGCACCGACGTCCACCGCGACGCTGCGCGAGCGAGCGGTAATGCCATCGTTACCGTTCAGGCAGGCTGCGCTGGAATGATCGCAGCGTTCGACGTGCCGCACCAGCACAATCACGTTGCCCTTGGCCCAGCCGGCCGCCAACGCCCGGGCGCCGGCCACATTGCCGTGGGCCAGGTCCGGTACAGCGGCTGGATGCAAAATCCAAACCGTCAGCGCAATCACCAACAGCGACGAGGTGAACACGACAGCTGCATTGCGATAGCGGGCAAAACGGCTCAGATCAATCGAGCGTTTTACCCCGAACACACTCAGTCTCAATTCCACATCAAGCCGCCTCGCCGGCATGCATCACTTTCATTCGATGCCACGAGGGTAGAGAGGCTCGCGTCGGCAGCCGGTGAAACTCATGTGAAAAAAAGCTTAAAACCTACACAAAGGCCTTGTTACACATCACGCCTACAAAAACCATTCAGCTCTCGCAATGGCTGCCGATACAGTCCTGCTACACACCTTGCTGGCGACCAAAAACAACAATCTTCCAGCCAACCGACGATCAAGAAGCATAACGTTCCTGGAGGACTTTTGATGAATAACTGGTTCGGCAATATCAGCGTGAACATGAAGCTGGGCCTGGGGTTCGGCCTGGTCCTGGCACTGACCTGCGTCCTCGCCCTGACCGGCTGGACGAGCCTGGGCGGGTTGATTGACCGCAGCAACTGGATGAGCGACATCACCCAGCTCAATGCCGGCCTGACCAAGCTGCGCGTGGTTCGCCTGCAATACATGCTGACCAACGGCGACGAAACCGCCGCGCAGAACGTCCAGACCACGCTCGACGCGTTCTCCGCTCAGCAACAAGCGCTATTGGTGAAATTCAAGAGCCCGGAAAACCTCAAGTTGCTCAAAGAGCAAGGCGCCGTCATCGAGGCTTACAGGACGTCCCTGAACAAAATGCGTAGCGCGTACCGCACCGGTAACAGCGCCCGCGACGTGATGGGCGGCAACGCCGACACTGCCAGTAAGCTGATCGACGCCATCAACACCCACGTTCAGCAAATGCCCTTGAGCGATCAGCGCTTCGAACAATTCCAGGCCATCACCTCCGCCAAGGAAGCGTTCTTGCTAGCCCGCTACGAAGTGCGTGGCTACACCGCGACCACCAACGCCGAGACCGAGCAAAAAGCCGTCGGCCAACTGGACGGGGCCATCGCCAGCCTGAAACCACTCAACGTGCATTTCGCCGACACTCAGCAAGACGCCCTGCGTCAGCTGGACACCGCGCTGACCAACTACCGCAGCGCCTTGCAGGCTTATAAAGCCGCCAGCAACGATGCGGTGCAGGCGCGCAAGGAAATGACTGACCAGGGCGCCGCCATCGTGACCCTGAGCGATCAGCTGTATCAGATTCAGCTCGACCGCCGTGACGCCGAAAGCGCACAGGCTCGCACGCTGCAGCTGATCAGCACCTTGCTGGCGTTGCTGGTGGGCATCATTGCTGCCGTGATTATCACCCGTCAGATCACCGGTCCGTTGCGCGACACGCTCGCAATGGTTGAACGCATCGCCAGCGGTGACCTGTCCCAGGACGTCAAAGTGACTCGCCGCGACGAACTCGGTGTGTTGCAACAAGGCATCGCCCGCATGGGCGTGACCCTGCGCGACTTGATCAGCGGCATCCGCGACGGCGTCGCCCAGATCGCCAGCGCTGCCGAAGAACTGTCGGCCGTGACCGAGCAAACCAGCGCCGGCGTTAACAGCCAGAAGATCGAAACCGATCAGGTGGCCACCGCCATGCACGAGATGACCGCCACCGTGCAGGAAGTCGCGCGCAACGCCGAAGAAGCGTCCCAAGCAGCAGCCGCTGCTGACGGCGAGGCGCGCGAAGGCGACAAGGTGGTCAACGAAGCCATCGCCCAGATCGAACGTCTGGCCACTGAAGTGGCGCGTTCCACCGAAGCCATGAGCGTGCTGCAACAGGAAAGCGACAAGATCGGCAGCGTCATGGACGTGATCAAGGCCGTGGCCGAACAGACCAACCTGTTGGCGCTCAATGCTGCCATCGAAGCAGCCCGCGCGGGTGAAGCCGGTCGTGGTTTTGCGGTGGTTGCCGACGAAGTCCGTGGCCTGGCTCAGCGCACTCAGAAGTCCACCGAGGAAATCGAAGGCCTGGTAGCCGGTCTGCAGAACGGCACTCAACAAGTGTCGGCCGTGATGAACAACAGCCGCGCCCTGACCGACAGCAGCGTCGCGCTGACCCGCAAGGCCGGTGTATCACTGGAAAACATCACCCGCACGGTGTCCAACATCCAGTCGATGAACCAGCAGATCGCTGCCGCTGCCGAGCAGCAAAGCGCCGTGGCCGAAGAGATCAGCCGCAGCATCATCAACGTGCGCGACGTGTCCGAACAGACCGCCGCCGCCAGCGACGAAACCGCTGCGTCCAGTGTTGAACTGGCGCGGTTGGGTAATCAGTTGCAGATGATGGTGAGTCACTTCCGGGTGTAACACACCTGATCATTCCCACGCTCCCGCGTGGGAATGCCTCAATGGACGCTCTGCGTCCGCTTCGGCATGGGACGCGGAGCGTCCCGGGCTGCATTCCCACGCAGAGCGTGGGAACGATCAAATCAATCCGCCTTACACACTAATCGCATTGGTAAACACCAACCGATTCCCGAACGGGTCGGTCACGGTCATGTCCTGGCTGCCCCACGGCATGGCCTGGATCTGTGGGCGGGCGAACGGATATTCCTTGGCCAGCAGTTGCTGCTGGAATACCTCAAGTTCATCGGTCTCGATCCGCAACGCCGAGCCCGGTGTGCTGTCACCGTAATGCTCGGACAAGTGCAGCACGCATTCGCCACGGGAAACCTGCAGGTACAACGGCAAGTTGGGTTCGAAACGATGCTGCCAGTCGATCTTGAAACCCAGGAAGTCGACGTAGAACTCCACGGCCTTGATTTCATCGAAAATCCGCAGGATCGGGGTGGTTTTGCCGAAGCTCATGGAGTTGCTCCCAGACTGATAAGACCCAGAGTGTAGACGGGCGAGATGTCAGCGCTTCGGCTTGGCAATGACTTTCTTTAATTGCAATGTGCCATCACTGTGACGCAGTACTCGAAACGTTTACTGGAACCCGTCACGCAAATCCCCTTGCCGCGCCAGAAACCGCCCTTCCCTTCTTCCGTTTGCCTGCCCGTCGCTGTAACTCAAGACACCGTTGACCCACACCCCATCAATCCCTTCGGCCGCTCGTTGCGGATCATTGAAATCTGCCACGTCGCGTATCGTCACAGGATCGAACAACACCAGATCGGCCCAATGCCCTTCGCGGATTTCGCCACGTTCCTTCAGGCCAAAGCGTGCCGCCGACAATCCGGTCATTTTGTGCACCGCGGTGTGCAGCGGAAACAGCCCTACGTCGCGACTGAAATGTCCGAGCACGCGTGGGAATGCGCCCCACAAGCGTGGATGGGGAAACGGGTCTTCCGGTAGTCCGTCAGAGCCGACCATGGACAGCGGATGCGCGAGGATTCTTCGTACGTCGGCCTCGTCCATTCCGTAATACACCGCGCCGGCCGGTTGCAGTCGGCGAGCGGCATCGAGCAACGGCACGCCCCACTCGGCAGCGATGTCCATCAGGTCGCGGCCGCCCATTTCCGGATGAGGTGTGGACCAGGTGATGGTGATGCGATGAGCGTCGGTGACTTGCTTGAGGTCCAGGGTCGAGGAACTCGCCGCATAGGGATAACAATCGCAGCCCACCGGGTGGGTTTTCGCCGCGTGTTCGAGGGACGCCAGCAGTTGCGGACTGCGCCCCCAGTTACCGGCGCCGGCGCATTTGAGGTGGGAAATAATGACCGGTGTTTTCGCATGACGGCCGATCTGGAATGCCTCATCCATGGCCTCCAGCACCGGTTCGAACTCACTGCGTAAATGGGTGGTGTAGACCGCTCCAAATACAGTCAACTCTTCGGTCAGCTGCATCACTTCATCGGTGGACGCCGAGAACGCGTTGGCGTAGGCAAGTCCCGTGGATAAGCCCAAGGCACCGGCCTCAAGGCTCTCGCGCAATTGCTCGCGCATCGCGAATATTTCATCCGCAGTGGCAGTGCGGAACAGATCGTCGAGGTGGTTGCTGCGCAACGCGGTGTGACCGACCAGTGCGGCGACGTTCAGCGTGGTGTTCGCCGCTTCGACGGCTGCGCGGTAGTCGCTGAACCTCGGATAAACGAACGCAGCTGCGGTGCCGAGCAGGTTCATCGGGTCGGGAGGATCGCCGCGCAAACTCACCGGCGAAGCGCTGATCCCGCAGTTACCGACAATCACTGTGGTCACGCCCTGGCTGAGCTTGGGCAGCATCTGCGGCTGGCGGATCACCACGGTGTCATCGTGGGTGTGCACGTCGATGAAACCCGGCGCCAGCACTCGGCCGGCAGCGTCGATTTCTTCGGTGGCGCTGGCGTCGTGCAAGTCGCCGATACGCTCGATGCGGCCGTTCAGAATCGCCACGTCGGCGGGATATCCGGGGACGTTGCTGCCATCGATGATCAGGGCGTTGCGAATCAGCGTGTCGTACATCATGTCAGTCTCCCAGCGGCAAGTGATCGTCGCCGCCGCGGTAGTCGTCCAAGGCGAGTTTGATCCGCCGCAGACGCTCTTGATTGTCTTCAGGATTGGCCAGCGCCAGCTCGGTGGCAAGCACGTCGATGGCCAGTAACATGCCGTAGCGTGCCGCCGTGGGTTTGTAGATGAACGAGGTTTCGACGCCTTGCAGCGGCAGCAGCACATCAGCCAACTGCGCCAGCGGCGAGTCGGCCCGGGTGATGGCGAGAATTCGTGCGCCGTAGCTGCGCGCCAACTCGACAGCCTCAAGCAGTTCGGGGGTGATACCGGTCAGCGAACAGGCAATGACGGCGCGTTCGGCATCGAGGCTGGCGGCGGTGACACGCATCATCACCGGATCGTGGCACACCGCAATCGGGTAGCCGAACCGCACCAGCCGCACTTGCAATTCATCACTGCACAAGGTGGAGCAACCGCCCATGCCGAAGGCGTGAATCATCCGCGCCTTGCCCAGCAATTTCACCGCATCGGCAAAACGCGACTCGTCGAACGCCGACAGATGCTGCCGCAAGGTCGACTCGATATCGCCAACGATCTGCCCGTAAAACGCCGACTGCTCGGGCGTCCCCGCCGGGTCGAGGAAACGACTGCCGACGCCGCTGGCCTGGGCCAGTTGCAGGCGCAGGTCACGCAAGTCTCGGCAGCCGACCGTGCGGGCAAAACGCGAGAGCGTGGCGGTGCTGACTTCCGCTCTCTGCGCCAGTTCATCGAGACTGGCGGCGGAGGCAAATCCTACGTCGTCGAGCATCAGCCGCGCGATACGTCCTTCACCGGCGCTGAAGGAATCCTGACGGGCGCGGATCTGGTAGAGGATGTCCATGGCAGGCGGCTCCGGCTAAAGCAGATAAGAAAGACCCACGGTCAGACCGAAGGCAACCACCGAGATAATGGTCTCGAGCACCGTCCAGGTCTTGAAAGTCTGGGCAACGGTCATGTTGAAGTATTCCTTGATCAACCAGAAGCCGCCGTCATTGACGTGGGAAAAGATAACCGACCCCGCGCCCGTCGCCAGCACCAACAGCTCCGGGTGGGGATAACCCAGACCAATGGCCACCGGAGCGACGATCCCCGACGCGGTGGTCATGGCCACGGTGGCAGAACCGGTGGCGATGCGCATCAGCGCGGCAAACAGCCAGCCCATCAACAGGGGCGACAGGTGGAACATTTGAGCCAGGCTGACGATCTGGTCGGTGACGCCAGCGTCCACCAGAATCCGGTTCAAGCCACCGCCGGCGCCGACCAGCAAAGTGATGCTAGCGGTCGGTGCCAGACATTCGTTGGTGAACTTGAGGATCGATTCGCGGTTGAAGCCTTGGGCCAGGCCAAGCGTCCAGAAGCTCAGCAAAGTCGCCAGCAGCAAGGCAATCACCGAATTGCCGATGAACAACAGAAACTGATTGAAGCCGCTGCCCGGCGTGGAAATCAGATTGGCCCAGCCGCCGACCAGCATCAGCACCACCGGCAACAGAATGGTCACCATGGTGATACCGAAACCCGGCAGGCTATCGCGCGGTTCACGCTCAAGAAACTGACGCTCTATCGGGTTATCGTCCGGCAGTTGAATGCGCGGCACGATGAACTTGGCATACAGGGGACCGGCGATGATCGCGGTCGGAATCCCGATCAGAATCGCGTAGAGCAAGGTCTGCCCCACCGAGGCCTGATAGGCCTGCACCGCCAGCATCGCCGCCGGGTGCGGCGGCACCAGGGCGTGGACCACCGAGAGCCCCGCAACCATTGGCAAACCGACCATCAGAATCGAAACACCCACGCGCCGCGCCACGGTAAACGCGATCGGCACCAGCAGTACAAAACCGACCTCGAAGAACAACGGCAGTCCGACAAGAAAAGCGATGCAGACCATCGCCCAGTGCGCATTTTTCTCACCGAAGCGATCGATCAATGTACGCGCCATCTGCTCGGCACCGCCGGACTCGGCCATCATCTTGCCGAGCATCGTGCCCAGCGCGACCACCAGCGCGATATGGCCCAGCGTCTTGCCGACGCCCGCCTCGTACGCCCCCACCACGCCCGACGGCGGCATCCCGGCCAGCAGCGCCAGACCGATGGACACCAAGGTGATGACAATGAACGGATTGAGTCGGTAACGGGCGATCAGAACGATCAGCGCGATGATGGCGATGGCGGCATAAACCAGCAGCCAATAGCCGAAAGAAGGTGTCATGCGGTACTCCTCGAAAGGGTCACGTCGAATGGGTTGTGAAACTCATAAAACATTTCGAGGTTGGATTTTCAAACGAGGTGAAAGTAATTTTCGTATAGAGGTAAGGGATGTCGTGTAGAGACATGCTGGGGCGGTGGATATGAAAATTGGATAGTGGAACTTTCATCGCCCTCACGCTGATCGTTCCCACGCTCCGCGTGGGAATGCATCCTGTGACGCTCTGCGTCACGACCTGCGAAGGAACGCAGAGCGTCCCGGGCGGCATTCCCACGCAGAGCGTGGGAACGATCAATCAGTCGTGATTCACGCGAGCGCGTTTGAGCAGTTTCTTGCAGCGTTCGGACAAGTGCAGCACACGCAGATGCTTGCCGGCCTTGGCATAGCGCTCACGCAGCGTTTTCAACGCGGCGATCGCCGAGTAGTCGACGAAGCTCAGATGGCGACAATCAATCGTCACTACGGGTGGGTCGTTGGCGGGGTCGAACTGATTGAGGAAAGGTGCAGTCGAGGCGAAGAACAGCGTGCCATGCAGGTGATAAAGCTTGCTGCCATCGGCTTCGATATGAGCGTCGGCATAGAGCTCGCGGGCCTGTTGCCAGGCAAAGTTGAGCGCCGCAATGATGATCCCGCACAGCACGGCAGTGGCCAGATCGGTGAACACCGTAATGACCGTTACCGCGATGATCACCAACACGTCGTTCAGCGGCACCTTGTTCACCACCCGCAACGAAGCCCAGGCGAAGGTCTGTTGCGCCACCACGAACATCACCCCGACCAATGCGGCCAGCGGGATGCGTTCGATCAGCGGTGAGAGGAAGAGGATGAACAGCAAGATCATCACCCCGGCCACCACACCGGACAGCCGACCGCGACCGCCGGAACTGAGGTTGATCACGGTTTGACCGATCATCGCGCAGCCACCCATGCCGCCCAATACGCCGGAGACCATATTGGCCGCACCCAGCGCCACGCACTCACGATCCGGGAAGCCACGGCTCTCGGTGATCTCGTCGGTGAGGTTCAGGGTCAGCAGGGTTTCCAGCAAGCCGACCAACGCCATCAATATCGCGTAGGGGGCGATGATGTGCAGGGTTTCCAGGGTCCAAGGGATGTCTGGCAGCGCAAAGCTCGGCAAGCCGCCGGCGATGTGCGCCATGTCGCCCAAGGTGCGGGTCGGCAGACCGAGCAGATACACCGCCAGACCAACGCCCAGGATCGCCACCAGCGCCGGCGGCACGGCACGCGTCAGGCGCGGCAGCAAGTAGACGATGGCCATCGTCACGGCAACCAGCCCCGCCATCAGGTACAGCGGCTTGCCGCTGAGCCAGTCGTCACCGCTCTTGAAGTGCTCCAACTGCGCCAGGGCAATGATGATCGCCAGGCCGTTGACGAAGCCGAGCATCACCGGATGCGGCACCATGCGCACCAGCTTGCCCAGCTTCAACAACCCGAACGCCAGCATGATCAACCCACCCAGCAGCACCGTGGCCAGCAAGTACTGCACGCCGTGCTGCACCACCAGCGCAACGATCACCACGGCCATCGATCCGGCAGCACCGGACACCATGCCCGGCCGCCCGCCGAAGAGCGCGGTCAGGGTGCAAATGATGAAAGCGCCGTAAAGCCCCATCAATGGATTGAGGTGGGCAACCAGCGCGAAGGCGATGCATTCGGGTAGCAGAGCGAAAGACGTGGTGAGCCCGGCCAGGGTATCGGCGCGCAGACGTTTGGGTTTCATGGCTTACCTAAAATACAGGCGGGAAAAGAGGGGGCGGATGTTACGGAATTGAAGGCGACCCGGCCAGTTGTTGGGACTTCGAAAATGCATTCGCGAGCAGGCTCGCTCCCACATTGGTCCTGCGTCGAACCCAATATTGTGGGTCGACCCAAATCCAGTGTGGGAGCGAGCCTGCTCGCGAAGAACGATGACGCGGTCTACAGCGAACTCACACCATCTCGTCACGAATCCATTCAATCACCGATGTCCGCTTCGGCGCCCACCCCAGCAACTCCCGCGCATGTTTACCGCGAACCCGGCTGTTGGAGCCCAGACCATAGTTGGCCATTTCATAACCCCACTCGGCTTCCGCCTCTTTCAACGGCCAGTCTTGTGGCTCGCCCAGATTCAGCGCTTGGGCAATCGCAGTGGTCATGTCAATGAACGACGCTTCACCGCTTTCGACGAAGTAGAAAGTGCCCGGTACGTTTTTGCTCAGCGCCAGCAGGTACACGGAAACCACGTCTTCGATGTGCACGTTGGACCAGATGTTCTGGCCGGTACCGACATGCCGAACCACGCCACTTTTTCGCGCCTGTTTCAGCAAACGTGGTAGCTGCACGCTGTCACGATTCACGCCCAGGCTGTGGCCGTAGATCAGCGTGTTGCAGATCACTGCCGAGTTCACCCCGTCTTTCGCCGCCGCAAGGATCAGGTTGTCGATGGCCACGCGAGCAGCCTTGTCGACAGTCGGTTCCGGCAGGTTGTCTTCGTAATAAATAACGTCACTGGATTTGCCGCCCGACGCATCGCCGACGATGCTCGAACCGCTGGTGTGCAGGAACACTTTGTTGGAACCGCGAAGTGCATTGAGCAACGCGTCCACTGCGCCGCGATGGTCGCTGCTGGCGGCGTTGATCACGGCATCGGCAGCGCGGGCCTGTTCGGCCAGTAGTGCGCTGTCGTCAAGAGTGCCGAGCACCGGGGTGATGCCCAATGCGCTCAGTTCATTGGCTTGTTCGGTGCTACGAACCAGGCCAGTAACCTTGTGGCCAGCCTGGACCAGGCCAGTGGCGATGGAGCCGCCGATAAAACCTGCAGCGCCGGTAATGAATACGTTCATGGAGAAACTCCCTGCGTTAATAAGTGAGGCAGCCAGTATCGAGGACCGATGCCTGCAGAAACAGACAGCGTTGCCCAATTCACTCTTGCGCAGGGATCACGAATCAGCCCTTGAAGTCCGCGTTCGCGTAAGCCGCCAATTTGCCCTGGATGAAGTCCAGGAAGCATTGAATCCGCAGCGCAAGTTGCGAGTTACGGTAGTACACCGCGTTGATCGGCTGGCGATAGCCGCTGTTGAAATCCGCCAGCAGCACCTGCAAGCGTCCGGCACGGATGTCATCAATCATCATGAAATGCGACAGGCAGGCAATGCCCTGACCTTCCAGCGCCAAGTGCCTGATCGTCTCGCCGCTGGACGCGCTGATTGAAGCCTGAATCGGCCAACGATCACCGTGGACGTAGCGCAGCGGCCATTGGTTGAGACCTTCGTTGTGGGTAAAGCCCAGCAGCGAGTGCCCGGACAAATCCGCCACTTCGGCTGGTACGCCGTGTTTTTCCAGATAAGCCGGGCTGGCGACGATGTGCAGCGGACTGCCCCCCAACGAGCGGGCATGCAGCGTCGAGTCGGCCAGGGTGCCGATACGGATGGCGATGTCGGTGCTTTGCTCCAGCAAATCGATGATCAGATCGTTGCTGTTGAGTTCCAGCTGGATGTCCGTATAGAGCCGGCGGAACTCATCGATGTAGGGCACGATGGCGTGCAGCATGAACGGCGATGCGGCGTTGATGCGCAGACGCCCGGATGGGGTTTGCTGGCGCGAAGTCAGGCGTTCTTCGAGCTGGTCCATCTGATCGAGAATCAGCTTGGCGTGCTCGAAGAAGTACTTGCCCTCCTCGGTCAGGTCCATGCGCCGCGTGGTGCGGTTGATCAGCGTGGTATCGAGTTTCGCCTCCAGCCGCGACAACGTGCGGCTGACCGCCGAAGGCGTTTGCCCGACCTGTTCGGCCGCAGCGGAAATCGACCCGCACTCAATCACGCAGACGAAAATCTGCAACTCATCGGATCTGGCTTTCACGGATGCCCCTCATCGATCAATTCAGCGCCGGCTTCTGTAGGAGCCAGGCTTGCCGGCGAAGGCGTCCGCTAAAACGCCTTCGCCGGCAAGCCTGGCTCCTACAGGTTCTGGCTTCAGGTATCGATAGTAACCGAGCTCACGCCTTGAGGCCGAACACCTCGGTCAAATGCTGCTCATAACGCGCCACATCGGCTTCGACATTTGGACGCTTCATCACATCAACGCACAGGAATGTTGGCAAGCCGGTCATGCCGAGGAAAGTGTTGGCCTTGTGGAACGGGAAGTACACCGCGTCCACGCCTTTGGCTTCGAAGAAGTCGGTCGGGTCGTCGAAGGCTTGCTGCGGGGCGTTCCAGGTCAGCGAAAGCATGTACTGCTTACCTTGCAACAGGCCGCCGCTGCCATACTTTTGCGAAGCGTCGGAACGGGTCCGGCCGTCACTGGCGTAGAGGCTGCCATGGCCCTCGGTGAAGACTTCGTCGATGTACTTTTTCACGGTCCAGGGCGCGCCCATCCACCAGCCGGGCATCTGATAAATGATCACGTCAGCCCAAAGAAATTTGGCGACTTCTTCGGCGACGTCGTAACCCTCGTCGATGAAGGTGGCTTTCACGTCGACACCGCCGCGATCCAGCACGCTCAGCGCGGCTTCATGCAGGGTGGCGTTGTAGCGGCCATCGGAGTGGGCAAATTTTTTGCCGCCATTGAGCAATAGAACTTTTTTCATGAGAAGTCTCGGAAGGTTTGAAATTTGATGGCGGCAGGTTAGCGATCTGCCTCGCGCGGAATAAGCGCCGGATTCACAAAATTAATTTGACCTGTACGCACGAATCAACAGGCGATTGTTGCCATACACTTGCGCCGATTCTGAACTTGAGGAGATTTCTGATGAGTGAAATGCAAGGCTTCATCCTGCACGCGAAGACCCGCCCGGAAAAATCCGACGCCTTCGAAGCCTTTTTCAGCGGTTATGTGCAAGCGAGCCGTGCCGAGCCCGGTTGCATCGAGTACCACATGCTGCGAGACAAACAGGACCCGACGCTGTTTATCTTCTACGAGATCTGGCAGTCCCAGGCTCACCTCGACGTGCACTCGAACCTGCCGCACATGAAGCAGTTCCGCGACATGCGCATGGAGTACCTGGAACGGGATTTCGATATCCGCGCCATCGACATGCTCAGCCCGTCGTCCGCTACCCGCTGATCAGCAAGTGGCCGCCGAGCACGCCGAGGCCGATGAAGAACACGCGCTTGAACAGCACGGCGCTTATCCGCTGGCGCAGCCATTGCCCCAGCAACATGCCGAGCACCGCCGGGATCAGCGCCAGCAATGACGCACTTAACTCGCCACCGCCCAGCGCGCCGCGCCATAACAGGCCGGCGGCCAAGGCCAGGGTCGAGACGGTGAACGACAGACCCAGCGCCTGCACTAGTTCATCTTTGCTCAAGCCCAACGCTTGCAGATAAGGCACTGCCGGAATCACGAAAACGCCGGTGGCCGAGGTGATGACGCCCGTCAACACGCCGCAAAGTGGACCCAGCCAACGTTCGGTGTGACTGCCAACTCGCAAGGTCGGCAGGAACAACCCGCTCAACGCATAGAGCAACAGCGCAGCGCCCAATCCCCGCACGACCCAATGACCACCGGCCATGCCGATCCACAACGTGCCGGCCCCGGTGCCGATGAAAATCGCCAGCAACATCGGCCACAACCGTTTGATCAAGCCTCGCAAATGCCCGCCAAATGCCAGTTGCCAGACATTTGTGAGCGTCGCGGGGATGATCAGCAGCGCGGCAGCCTGCGACGGAGCCATAGCCAGACCGAGCAAACCCATCGCGATGGTCGGCAGACCGAGGCCGATCACGCCCTTGATCATGCCGGCCAGCAGAAAGGTAGCGATGACCATCAATGAAAGGGCCAGACCGAGATTTTGATAGAACGCGGCGAGTGTATTCATGGGCTTATGTTGAGCCCGGATTGGCCACATGAAAATCTGCCATATACTGAGGCAGCCTCTTGCCCAGCAAGAGGCATGATCGTTCCCACGCTCTGCGTGGGAATGCAGCCCGTGACGCTCCGCGTCACTGCCGAAGCGGACGCAGAGCGTCCAGTGAGGCATTCCCACGCAGGAGCGTGGGAACGATCTTCGGGACACAACATGCACTTCGACCTGACCGACCTGCGCCTCTACTTGAACATCCTCGACAGCGGCAACATCACCGCCGGCGCGGCTCGCAGCCATTTGTCCCTGGCGGCGGCGAGCGCACGCATCCGCGCAATGGAAGCTTCGTTGGGGATCGATTTCCTGCAACGCGGTCGCCGTGGCGTCACGCCTACATCTGCCGGCAAAGCGTTGGCGCAACACGCCCGTGTCCTGCTGCAACAGGCCGAACGCATGCAACAGGATCTGGCCGAATACGCCAACGGCGTCAAAGGTCAGGTGCGACTTTTGTGCAACACCACCGCGATCACCGAATACCTGCCGGAGTTGCTCGCGGATTTTCTGCGCGACCATCCCAATCTCGACATCGACCTGCAAGAACTGCCCAGCACACGCATCACTCACGCCCTGCGCCAAGGTGCGGCGGACCTGGGTATCGTGTCCGACGCCGTGGACACCGATGGCCTACAGACCCACGCTTTTTGCGACGATCCGCTGGTACTGATCCTACCCCGCGACCATCCTTTGGCCGACATCGAATCTTTAAGCTTCAACGACACCTTGCACCACGACTACGTCGGTCTGAACGCCAACAGCGCGTTGGCCGTGTACCTCGAAGAACAGGCACTGCACGCAGGTGTACGCCTGCAAATCCGCATCCGCGCCGACGGTTTCGATGGTGTGATGCGCATGGTCGCTCGGGGCGCGGGGCTGGCGATCGTGCCCCTCGCCGCGGTTGAGCGCTGGCGCGGTGAACAATCCTTCAAGACCCTCGCCCTGCAAGAAACCTGGGCTCAACGCAAACTCCTGCTCTGTGCCCGAGACTTTGCGGCGCTGCCCGGTTACGCCAAGGCCTTGCTGCACGCCTTGACTCTCCCCTGAGGGGCAGACTTTACCCTTGAGTTTTCATCTTCAAGGACAGAGACGATGGGCAAGCGAATTCTGGTGATTCTGGGTCATCCGGCGAGCAACAGTTTCTGCGGCGCACTCGCCGAGCGTTACGCACAGTCGGCGTTGCGCGCCGGGCATGAGGTGCGCCAATTGTTTCTGGGCGCAATGGACTTTGACCCGGTGCTGCGTGAAGGTTATCAACAGGTCCAGCCACTGGAAGTCGACTTGCGTCGCGCCCAGGCTGACATTCTGTGGGCCGAGCACATGACGCTGGTTTATCCGATCTGGTGGGGCGGAGTTCCGGCGTTGCTCAAGGGCTTTTTCGATCGGGTGTTCCTGCCGGGTTTCGCTTTCAAATACCGCGAAGGCAAAGCCTTTCCCGACAAACTGCTGCAGGGGCGCAGCGCGCACTTATTGGTGACCATGGACACGCCACCCTGGTATTACCGCTGGGTTTATCGCATGCCCGGACTGCATCAGGTACGCAAAACCACCCTAGCCTTCTGCGGCATCAAACCACAACGCACGCTCACGTTCGGCCCGATTCTCGGTTCCAGCGCAGACCAGCGTGAGACCTGGTTGCTGCAAGCCCAGGCTATCGCCAGCCGCTGAGTCTGCCGATAATGCACCGGGCTTTACCACGGCAAAAAAGGGACTTTTCATGTACATCGGCCAAGCCGCGCAACGCTCAGGAACCACGATCAAGAGCATCCGCCATTACGAGTCGATCGGCCTGCTGCCTGCCGCTCAGCGGTTGGGAAAATACCGTGTATATGACCAGCAAAGCGTCGATCTGCTGATCTTCATCAAGTGCGCTCAGCAGCTGGGTTTCAGGCTCAAGGAATTGCAGTCGATCTTCGCCGGACATCATGGACCGCAAATGCCGTGGGAACTGGCCCATCAGGTTATTGCCGCCAAGAAGCAGGACATCAGCGAGCGGATCACTGCGCTGGCGCAGCAGCATTCGCAATTGGTCGAGTTCGAAGCCAGCCTCGAACAGAGCCGGTTCGATTGCCCGCTGAAAAGTCTTTGAGGGCAATGCGCGTTTCTGGACAGCTCAATGTCGAGCACAGACAACTGACCGGTGGACGGGCGCTATAGGGTGCGACTTCAGTTCTCTAGTCCACTGCCCCGGAGTCCACATGACCGCACCTATTACCGTTCTTCGCGATACCCACCCACTGCCGGTGCTCGACGCCTGCAAATGGGAAAAACTCGAAGGCGACCCGCACACCGTCAACCTCAACGCCTACACCAGCGAAGACGGCAGCAAGATCATGGGCACCTGGATCTGCACGCCAGGCAAGTGGTATGTGGAATACGTGAAGTGGGAATACTGCGATTTCCGCGAGGGGTACTGCATCATCACCCCAGAGGGAAAGGAGCCGATCCATCTGCGCGCCGGTGATATTTTCGTCATTGAGCCGGGGATGAAAGGCACGTGGGAAGTGGTTGAGACCGTGCGCAAGTATTTCGTGTTTGCCTGATACAAAAAAACCGGGAGATCACCCAACGTGATCTCCCGGTAAATAACGATAGGTACACACAGTATCTGTGGGAGCGAGCCTGCTCGCGAAGGGGTCAGCACATTCAACATTAGTGGTGATTGATCCATCGCCTTCGCGAGCAGGCTCGCTCCCACAAGTTGTCCAGCTTGACTGCCTGGCAGGAGGGCAAGCCCCCTCGTTACAGGACCTGCTCGCCGTCGATCCAGGTTGTTACTGCGGTTTGCGATAGCTATTGATGATCGCCGAGAAGTCCTTGCCACCTTCCCCACGCTGGCTCATCGCCTGATACAACTGCTGGGCCACCGCGCCGAGCACAACCGGTTGGTGCGCCTGACGTGCCGCTTCAGTGGCCAGCCCCAGATCCTTGAGCATCAGTTCGGCACCGAAACCACCGGTATAGCCACGCGAGGCCGGTGCTGTTTCGACGATACCCGGCCACGGGTTGTACATCTCCGAACTCCAGCAACGCCCGGTCGAACTGTTGATGATCCCGGCCAACACCGTTGTGTCGATCCCGAGTGCATCACCCAACGCCATCGCTTCGCTGACGCCGACCATGGAGATCGCCAGCAGCAGGTTGTTGCAGATCTTGGCGATTTGCCCGGTGCCGACTTCGCCACAATGGACGATGTTGCGGCCCATCTGCGCCAGCACCGGTTGTAGGGTGGCGAACAATTCAGGGGTGGCGCCGACCATAAAGGTCAGGGTCCCGGCAGCGGCTCCGCCGGTACCGCCAGAGACCGGCGCATCGGCCATGGCCACGCCTTGCTTGGCTGCCGCCGCCGCAACATCACGCGCCGTCTGCGGATCGATGGTGCTGCAATCCACTGCCGGCACGCCCTTGGCGATACCCGCCAGCACGCCGTCTTCACCCAACCATACGCTGCGCACATGCACAGCGGCTGGCAGCATGGTGATCACCAGCTCTGCACCTTGCGCGGCTTCACGTGCCGAAGCGCTGATGCTGCCGCCCAGTTGCTCCAGCTCTGCCAGAACGGTTTTGTTCAGGTCGACCAGCCGTAGCGAATGGCTGGCCTTGATCAGGTTGCGCGCCATCGGCGCGCCCATGTTGCCGAGACCGATAAAAGCGATTTTCATGTCCGGCTCCTTAACGCAAGTTGATGGTGGTGTTCACACCGTCGTTGACGCTGTCGTCATCGAACCAGCGACTGGTGACAGTCTTGGTCTGAGTGTAGAACTGCACCACTTGCTTGCCATACGGACCGAGGTCGCCGAGTTTCGAACCGCGCGAACCGGTGAAGCTGAAGAACGGAACCGGCACGGGAATCGGGATGTTGATGCCGACCTGACCGACGTCGATTTCCGTCTGGAATTTACGCGCCGCCGCACCGCTCTGGGTGAACAGGCCAGTACCATTGCCAAACGGGTTAGCGTTGACCAGTGCGATGGCTTCATCGAGGGTATCGACTTCCAGCACCACCAGCACCGGACCGAAGATTTCCTGGGTGTAGATCTGCATCTCGGGTTTCACGCCGGAGAACAGGGTTGGGCCGACAAAGTTGCCTTTTTCGAAGCCTGGAACGGTAACGTCGCGACCATCCAGCTCAAGCTTGGCGCCTTCCTTGATGCCGCTTTCGATCAGATCAAGAATCCGTGCCTTGGCACGTTTGGAAATCACCGGACCGACGTCAGTGCCCGGCTCGCTGCCGGCATTCACTTTGAGTTTCTGTGCCAGTGCTTTCAGGTCTGGCAGCCATTGCTTGGCCGCGCCCACCAGCACCACCACGGACGTGGCCATGCAGCGTTGACCGGCGGCACCGAAACCGGCACCGACCAACGCGTTGAGCGCTTGTTCGCGATTCGCGTCCGGCAGCACAACGGCGTGGTTCTTCGCGCCCATCATCGATTGCACGCGTTTGCCGTGTTTACCGGCCAGGTCGTAGACGTGAGTGCCGACCGCGGTCGAACCGACGAACGAAACAGCCTTGATGTCCTTGTGGGTGCAGAGCGCATCCACCACGTCTTTACCGCCATGAACGACGTTGAGCACGCCCGCCGGTACGCCGGCCTCAATCGCCAGCTCCACCAGCAACATGGTCGACATCGGGTCCTGTTCGGACGGCTTGAGCACGAAGGTGTTGCCGCAGGCGATGGCCATCGGGAACATCCACAGCGGAATCATGGCCGGGAAGTTGAACGGCGTGATGCCGGCGCACACGCCGATTGGCTGACGCAGGGTGTAAGTATCGACGCCGCCAGCAACGTTCTCGGCGAACTCACCCATTTGCAGACTGCCGATGGAACAGGCGTGTTCGACCACTTCCAGGCCGCGGAAGATATCGCCTTCAGCGTCGGCGATGGTTTTGCCTTGCTCGTTGCTGAGCACCACGGCGATGCGTTTGGAGTGTTCGCGAATCAACGCCTGGAGCTTGAGCATGATGCGCATCCGCGCGCCGATCGGCGTCAGCTTCCAGGTCTGGAAGGCGCGATGGGCGGCGCTGATCGCGGCATCGACTTCCTGCGCGGTTGCGAACGGTACTTTCGCCAGCACTTGCTGGGTCGCCGGGTTGACGATGTCGTGCCACTCGGTGGTCTGGGACTCGACCCACTCGCCGTCGATCAACAGCTTTACCGTTTGGACAGTGGTTTCGTTTGGCGTGAGCGATGCGTTCATGTTGGGTCTCCGGGACGTTGTTCTTATTTAGAGAGCTATCTTGGGAGCCAAGGCGAGAAAGCCGCCTTGAGATGAGGCGTGTGTCGCGAATTGGTTGTCGGACTGTTTTTGGAGTATAGATGTGCAAACTTCTAATAAGAACGCACATAAAAGCCGGTCCATCATGCAAAAAAACATCACGTCCTTAGGCTCGTTGAACTGGGACGACCTCAAGTTTTTCCTTGAAGTCGCCCGCACCCGCAAGGCCAGCACCGCGGCCAAGCGCCTGGCGGTCGACTACACCACCGTGTCGCGGCGCATCAGCTCGCTGGAAGCGGCATTGGGCACTTTGCTGTTCGAGAAATCCCGGACCAGCGGTTTTGTCCTGACCGCCGAAGGCCAGCGGTTGCTCGGTTACGCCGAGTCGATTGAAAGCACGCTGCACATGGCCTGCGAACAGGTTTCGGGGTCCGGGGTGGCGTTATCCGGGCATGTGCGAATGGGCTGCACCGAAGGCTTCGGCAGTTTTTTCATCACCCCGCAGCTGAGCCATTTCGTCGATGCCTACCCGGCGATCTCGGTGGATATCCTGCCGCTGCCGCACTTCATCAGCCTGTCCAAGCGCGAGGCGGACATCGTCATTGCCCTGGAGCGCCCGGAGCATGGCCCATACGTCTGCTGCAAACTCTGCGACTACCGATTGCAGCTCTACGCGACTCAGGATTATCTTGACAAGCATCCACCCATCCGCCGCCCGGCAGACTTGGGTAAACATTCATTCATTAGTTACGTCGACGATCTGGCGTTCAGCTCGGAGCTGTTGTATCTGGCGAATGTGTTGCCCGGCGCCAGTGCCAATTTGCGCAGCACCAGTGTGATCGCGCAATTCGTGGCCGCGCAGCAAGGCCGGTCGCTGGCGATTCTGCCGTGCTTCCTGGCGGCCCAGGATCCACGGTTATTGCCGGTGTTGCCGGAAGAGATCAACATCACCCGCCAGTTCTGGATGTACTGCCGCGAGGACCTGCGCAAGCTCAAGCGGATCACCCTGTTGTGGGATTACATTCGCGCGGTTACCGAGCAGAATCAGGGTCTGTTGATGGGTGAAAGTCGGGAGACGCTGTTCGCCGATTAGTCGGCGCTCACCACGATCGACACCCGGCGGTTCTCGGTACGGCCTGCCGGTGTGTCGTTGGAGGCAACCGGCTCACTGCTGCCGAGGCCGCGTAGCTGGATGTTTTGTTCTTTCATCCCGACTGCGGTCAGGACCTTGCCGACGCTTTTCGCGCGGCGCAAAGAGAGCTGTTCGTTGTAAGACTCTTTGCCCGAGGCATCGGTGTGACCGTCGACCCGCACTCGCTCGATTCCGACACCCAGCAATGCCTTGCCGATCCGCTCAACGATTTCGGTACTGGCACGGTTGAGGCTGTCGTCGTCACTGCCAAACAGCACTTTGCCAGACAGGCCAAAGGCCCAGCCCTCATCGGTCAATTCGAAACCTTGTTGCTTAAGCACGGCGATCTGCGACGGAGTCAGGCCTTTTTGCGGCGCCGTCTGGCAACCGGTCAATGCCAGCAAGGCCATCAATAAGGTGAACGTGAAAAGTCGCAAGGAACGCTGGGGCAGTGAGAACACAACAATTAACTCCTGGTTTGAACATGGGCGACAGGGTGCTCCGACCCTGCCGTGTGCTGTGCGCCTCGGGAAAGGCGCTTGGCTTGGTACATGGCCGCGTCGGCGGCGTTAAGCAAAGCGCCCGGTGTGGCCCCATGATCGGGGTATACGGCGATGCCGATACTGAGTGAAGTCAGCACCTGGGCATTGCCCGGCAACGGGATCGGCACTTCCATACTGGCGATGATTTTGTCGGCAATCCGCTCGGCGTCTTCGATCTTATGCAGCGGCGTCAGCAGGACGGCAAATTCGTCACCACCCAAACGCGCCACAAGATCATCTTCACGCAACTGCGCACGAACCCGATTGGCCACGGCCACCAACACCGCATCGCCAGCGGCATGGCCGAAGTTATCGTTGATCGCCTTGAACCGGTCGCTGTCGAGAAACAGCACCGCCACTCGCTCGTTGAGCTTGCTGGCGTGGCGCAGTGTGCGAATCAATCGGCCTTCGAAAAACGCCCGATTCGGTAACCCGGTGAGGCTGTCATGGCTGGCCTGGTGTGCCAGTGTTTCGTTTTCGCTTTGCAGGTGGGTCTGCCAGGACTCGAGTTCATCGAGCAAGGCATTGAAGTCATTGCCCAGGTTGTCGAGTTCGGCGATGGCGGCGGGTGGCACACGCTGATCGAAGGCTCGCTCGCTGCGGGCGGCGTGAGCCACGAACGCCAGGCTACGCAATGGGCCGGTGATTCCGTGAAGTTGTCGGCGCGCCAGATAGAGCGCCACCCAGGCACTGACGGCTGTACACAAGACGATGCCGACCAGACCGCTGAGCAAAAAACGCAACAGGCTGCCCCCATGACCGGTGAGCTGGATGCGGCCGATTTCCTGACCTTGATGGATGATCGGCATGCTGATCGGTTTTTCCAGAAAGGCCTTGGCAATTTGTATTTCGAGATCAGAGAACAAGCCCGTTTCCGGCCGCTCCCAGCGAGCCAGCAACGTGCCTTGCTCGTCCAGCACTTGGGCATCGGCCACTTCTTCGGTGGAGGCAATCAATGCCAACGCTTCGGTAGCGGCTACCTTGTCGTTGAACACCACCGCGGCCTCCACGGTGTAATTGATCGAGCGCGCAATCAGGTGCAGGTTGTGGTCGGCATAGACCCGCAAGGCCAGCACGCCGAGCAACGTCAGCGAGATGCTGGCCACGGTCACGGCGACGAGCGCGACGATCAAATGTCCGCGCCCGATGACCGAGCGCAAGGTTGGGCGACTACCCGATTTGAATAGACTCATGGCGCCGCCGGCTTGCGGCGGGACAGTTGCAGCACACTGGGGTGAATACGCACGCCACTTCGGGCGACAGAATCCAGGTTGACCTCAAAGGACACTTGCTCATCGCTGACACGCAGGCAGAACAGACTGCCGACGGTGCATTGGTCGTCGGCTTCGCTGATGCTCAGCACCGGGCGACCCGTCAGCGAGGCGAATAGCTGGCTGCGTTCATCACTGGTCAATTTTCCGATGTACACCGCATCGCACTCACCGGCAATCGATGGGTTGTCGGCCAAAAGCCGCCGTACGGTGACGGGACGACCGGTGGCTTGGGTCGTGCCTTTGACCAGGTCATCGGTGTATTCGGTGGGACCCACCACACACAGACGCAGTTGTGCAGGCTCAACAGGCCAGCGGGCATAACTGAGAATCCCGAGTACCACCTGAGTGACCGCTTTTGCACGTTGGTCGGCCATGCTAACAGGCGTTTCCGGCTGAGCGAAAACGACGCTGGTGAACAAACAGAGAAGGCTGGCGAGCAGCACTTGTTTGCAACCAATAACGCGCTGTGTCGTCCAGACAGCGACCTTCATGCAGGGATTCTCTTCGATCGTAACGAAATGATGCCGCAACGATAGCATAGCGTTCAAACACCAGCGAGGCCGCGCACTACGGCACTTCGGACAGTTTCCGTCGTCTGACGCCGTCCCTTTCAATGACGTGTTTCAACACCCCTCTTCCAGTTCCAGCATCAACCCGCTCAAGCGCTTGACCTTGCGCCGCACCGCCTCTTCGAATACGCCGGGACGAGGCTCGATCAGGGTGAACCAGTTTTTGGCCCGGGTAATCCCGGTATAGATCAGCTCCTTGGTGAGTACAGGGTTCAGGGCATCCGGCAGAATCAATGCGGTGTGGGCAAATTCCGAGCCCTGGGATTTGTGCACCGTCATCGCGTACACGGTTTCGACATCATTGAGCCGGCTCGGCAGAACAAACCGTACGCCGCCCTGACCATCATTGCGCGGGAACGCCACACGCAACACCTGCTTCCCTGCCTCCGGCCCATCACGTTCCGGTAGTTTAAGCGCAATGCCAATGTCGCCGTTCATCAAACCCAGACCATAATCGTTGCGGGTCATCAGCACCGGCCGACCTTCGTACCACTGCTGGTCGCTGTCGATCAGCCGAGCCTTGAGCAGCGCCGCGGTCACGCGTTGATTCAAACCTTCCACGCCCCACGGCCCTTTGCGTACGGCGCATAACAACTGGAAGGCGTCGAAAGCTTGCAACACCTGCCGAGCCCAATCGGTCCAGCAGGGATCATTCAGCGTGTTGTCGAGCGGTGGTCGCAGGTTGCGCAAGAGACTCAGGTAATGCCGATAACCCTGCGGTCCATCGCCATGACCCTCAAGCAGCAAGCGTTCCAACGCCCGGTCCTGCTCTCCCTTGAGGGACAGGGAAAACACGTCGTCATGACTTCGAGCCGCCAACAACTTTCGAGCTTCCTCGGGTTTCTGCTGGTTGACCCAACGAGCCAGTTGACCGATGCCGCTGCCCTCGCCGAACCGGCGTGAATGACGCAGCATCACCACTTGCTGGGCCAGGGGATGTGTCCCTTGGGTGTCTTCCTGCAAACCGCTGGCATCCAGGCTTTCGCCACTGACAGCTTGCAGCCACAGGCGAGTCTGTGGGCTGTACCAACCGGCCTCGGCGTCGCGGCACAGGTCGCCCAGAACGGCGCCGGCCTCCACCGATGCCAGTTGATCCTTGTCACCGAGCAGCACCAGGCGGGCATGGGCCGGCATCGCATCGAGCAGATTGGCCATCATTTCCAGATCGATCATCGAAGCTTCATCCACCACCAGCACATCCAGTGGCAAGCGATTACCGGCGTGGTGACGGAAGTGTCGAGTACCGGGGCGACTGCCGAGCAACCGGTGAACGGTGGTGACGTCTGACGGGATCTTCACCCGTACGGCTTCATCGATTTCCAGGGTCCTGACCTGCTGGCTGATGGACTCCGTCAGTCGGGCAGCTGCCTTGCCGGTGGGTGCCGCGAGACGGATGCGCAACGGCTTGCCCGCCTCGACCGCCGGCGCCTGGAGCAACGCCAGCAAACGCACGACCGTCGTCGTCTTGCCGGTCCCCGGGCCGCCGGTGATGATGCTGAAGGCGCTGCGGGTAGCGAGGGCACAGGCGAGTTTCTGCCAGTCGATCACTTCGCCGGGCTTTGCTTGGCCGAACAAACGGGTGAGGCGGTGGGACAAATCATCCGGCGTGATTTCGTGTTCCGCCAGGCGTTGGCGCAGCGAGTTGTCGATACGCCGTTCATAAGCCCAGTAGCGACGCAGGTACAGGCGTTTGCCCGATAACACCAATGGCCGATGCTGCGCCACCTCACGGCCGTCGGCCGCCAATGCGACCAGACTGCTGGAGGCCAGGACCTTGCACCAATGGGCACCGTCCAGCGCCTCAAGCAATTGCGACGGCAGCAACATCGCACCACTTTGCAGATCGCCTTCCGGTGGCAGCGACAGGGCGAAGTCCGGCTCCTTGAGCGTCTCGAATACATCCAGGCACACATGACCGTGGCCCAGTTGATGACTGGCCAACGCGGCGGCCAGCAGCACCAGCGGATCGTCGCTGGGAGCAAGTTCATGAAGAAAAGCGACGAAGGCTTTGTCCAGCGCTCGCAGCCAGCCGCGCTCAACCCAGCGTGTCAGCAATAGCAGCAAATCATCGGCGCGACTCAACGGCGCCAGATCGGCCAGGCTTTCGGCTGTCAACGAAGTGGGCAGCAAATCAGCGAAGGTGCGACTCATAGCAAAACTCCCTGTTCCCAGGCGGGTTCGGCCTTGGGTTCTGGCTTACCCTGGAACAGCCGGTCCAGACGCTCGATCAGCGCTCTTGGAGGACGGGCGAAATACACGCCTTGGCTGGGCGCGCGCGTACCGCGCAGAAACAGGTACAGCGCACCACCGACATGCCGGTCGTAATCGTAATCGGCAAGTCGCGCCTTGAGCTGGCGATGCAGGGCCAACAGGTACAGCACGTATTGCAGGTCGTAACGGTTGTCGAGAATCGACTGCTCCATGGCCTGCTCGGTGTAGGCCGCGTCATCGACGCCCAGCCAGTTGGATTTGTAGTCGGCAACGTAGTAGCGGCCGTCGTGCTCGAACGTCAGGTCGATGAAGCCTTTGAACATGCCATTGAGCAACACCGGCTCGGCAGCCACCCGGGCGACGCCGTTGTGGGTGTATTGGCGCACCAGTTCATCGAGCTTGAGTACATCGACCTTGTGGCTGGCGAACCAGAACTCCATCTCGACCCGGTACTGGGTCAGTTGCGCAAATACCACGGGGGCCTGCCCGCCGCCGATAGGCAGCGGGGACGCTAGCAGGTGCTGCAGCCAGTCGCTCAGGGCGGTTATCCAGCCCTCCCAGCCACGGCGGTTGCAGCGACGGGCAATAGCGTCTTCCACCGCTTGCGGGGTGGCGGCAAAACCTTCGTCACCGGCCCATTCGAGCAAACCATGGAGAAAGGTGCCGGGGTTCGGGCCACGAGGGAATCGATGGATATCAGCGCCGCCGGCCACCACTTCTCGTGGTGCTTGCGGATCGAGGCGTTCATCGTCGAAGAGCTTTTGCGCTTGCGGACTCTCCGGCGCTTCATCAGTGCCCACGCTCATGCTGTCGCCAATGCGCAAGGCGCTGTAGGAGGCGATCCACCAGTTTTCGCTGGCCTTGCGTTTGGGTATCAACGGAGCACGCAACGTCGCATCGTTGTGCGGTGGATGGTAGTGCTCGACGGTCGCTTCAGGCATTTCACCGTAGCTCAGCGCTGCACAATCCTGCTGCAGGTCTTCCAGCCAACGCTTCAAACCTGTCGACTCGGCCAATGGTGCACCGCCGCCCAGCAGATAGCCCAATGCAGAAAGATGCAGCACCGAGCTGTTGTTATTGCCGCGCTTGAGATCAGTCGCTCCGAGCCAGCAGGCGTGTTGCGCCCGGGTCAGGGCCACGTAAAGCAAGCGCAGATCCTCGGCAAGACGCTCATCATCCGCCTGAACAATCAACTCGGCCGTCGGCTTCAAGGTCACTTGGGCCTTGCCCGTGGCGTCGTGGTAATGCAACGGCAGGCGGCTGCCATCCACCGGTTTCGCCGAACAAATGAACGGCAGGAACACCAAGGGATACTCAAGCCCCTTGGACTTGTGAATGGTCACGACTTTGACCAGTTGTTCGTCGCTCTCCAGACGCAGGATCTGTTCTTCGCCGGCCTGGCCGGACAACGCCAGATGCTCGGACAAATGACGGATCAGCGCTTGCTCACCATCGAGTTCGGCGGCCGCCTGTTGCAGCAACTCGGACAGGTGCAGCAAATTGGTCAGCACCCGCTCGCCGTCACTGCGCGCGATCAATGTCTGAGGCAGCTGGAAGTCATGCAGCAACCGCCGCAGCATGGGCAACACGCCCTGCTTGCGCCAGAGCTCGCGATAGCTGCGGAACTGCATGACCCGCGCTTCCCAGGCCAGTTCGTCCTGATTGAGCCGTTCCAGTTCAGCCAGCGACAGGTTCAGCGTGATGCAGGCCAACGCGGCTCGCAGTGGACGCTCGACATCCGGTTCGGCGCAGGCCTTGAGCCAGGTCAGCAGATCGTGGGCCTCCTGGGCGGCAAACACCGAATCCTTGTCCGACAGATAGACGCTGCGCACGCCACGAGCGGAGAGTTCGCCGCGCACGGCTTGAGCCTCTTTGCCGTCGCGCACCAGGATCGCGATGTCCGCTGGCAGCAGCCCTCTGAAGTCCTTGCCGTCCTGTATGAAACCCGCGCGACCTTGTTGCCCGCCGTTGAGCAAAGCGGTGATTTCACTGGCGCAAGTGGCGGCCAGTTGTTGTCGGTAAACCGTGCCGGACAATGGCTGCTCGGCGGACAAATGCCAAATGTTCAGGGCGGGCACAACCTGACCGTCGATGTGCAGAACTTCTTTGCGTCCCTGGGATTCGACGGGCAGGAAGGGCACCGGGTTCTCGCCATTCTTTTCACGAAACAGGAAGGCGCCGCGTCCGGTCTCGCGAGACTCGGCACGTTCGAACACATGGTTTACCGCACTGACCATGCCATGACTTGAACGGAAATTGGTGCCCAGGGTATGCAGACGGCCAGCGGTGGCCTGGCGAGCGCGCAGATAGGTATAGATGTCGGCACCGCGGAAAGCGTAGATCGCTTGCTTCGGATCGCCGATCAGGAACAGACCGCATTCGGGATTGTTATCTTCGATGCGATAGATGCTCTCGAAAATCCGGTACTGCACCGGGTCGGTGTCCTGGAACTCGTCGATCAACGCCACCGGGAACTGCTCGCGGATCAAGGTTGCCAGGCGCTCGCCGCCATCGGACTGGAGGGCGGCATCGAGCCGTAGCAGCATGTCATCAAAGCCCATTTCCGCGCGGCGACGCTTTTCTTCCTCGAACCGTGTACCGACCCACTGGGCGGCGTGCTGCAACACGACGGCATCAGGAGTCGGCAATCCATCGAGACTGATCTTGAGGCCGGGCATGGCATCCAGTCCCGGATGACGGGGTACTTCGCCCTTCCAGGCTTCAGCCATCCCCTCGGGAGTCAGGCGCGTGAATCCGGTGCCGATATCCAATTGTTCAAGGGATTCGTCTTCAGCCCAGGCCCTGATCTTTTCGAACCAGGGTTCGAAGTAGCGTGCCTGCATTTTTCGACCGTCGACACTCTTGCTGGCGACACCCTGGTGACAGATGGCAAGTAATTCGTCCGCCCACTGGCGCCAGGGCATCTTGAGTTCGAGCAAGGCAGCACGCCGCTCTTGCAGACACTCCGTGATCAGTTCGGCAGGTTCTTTACCTTCAACACTGTCTCGCTCACTGGCGAACAAGCCACGCACTCGCGGCAGCAATGCCGCCGGACCGCCCCAATTGCCGCGCACCCAGTTCAGCGCATCACCTTGCATCGGGTAACAGAACCGCCGCCAGTAGTCGCGCAGGACCTCGCCCAGCAAATCGCTGTGATCGGTTTCCAGGGTCTGTGTAAACAGGCTGCCACTGTCGAACGCGTGCTCGCGCAACATGCGCTGGCACCAACTGTGGATAGTTGAAACTGCCGCCTCGTCCATCCACTGCGCGGCGATGTCCAAGCGGTTTGCGCACCCGGGCCACTGCTCGGGAAGGTACTCCGCACGAAGCTCCGCGATAAGGCTATCGGGCACCGGTGTTTCATCGCGAAAAAAACGCGCAGCTTCAGCTAGACGTGTGCGGATACGTTCGCGCAATTCTTTGGTCGCGGCATCGGTGAACGTCACAACGAGGATTTGCGGCGGCAACAGCTCACGTCCGAAGCCACTCGACTCTGCGCCGTGACCAAGGACCAACCGCAGATAAAGCGCAGAAATGGTGAAGGTCTTGCCAGTCCCGGCGCTCGCCTCGATCAGTTGGCTGCCGAGCAGGGGAAATGCCAAGGCCAGAGGTTTAGTGGTCATCAGCGCGCCTCCTCGCTATTCAATGAACGCCAAGGCGCTTCAAGCAGCGGCCGATACAATGCGTTGCACCAATCCGGAAACGTTTCGTCTGCGGTAAGCGTGTCGTAGTCGGCGAACTGCCGTGCGAGTGCCGGGCTTTCGCGACGCTCGCCGTCGGTGGTCAGTCCATCGCCCTCATAAGCCTTGCGAGCTGCGGCTTGGGCTTTGACCGGATCAGTTTGACCAAGCCATGCGAAGCCTGTCTTCACCGCAATCGGCAGTGGTTGACGCATCCCTGTTTGCCAAGCCATTAACAGGTCGCCCAGAATCCGCAAGGCTGCATCCTCCTCCATCGGACCGAGCAGCAGACTGTCGTCACTGGCCACCAACGCGGTGGTCATCGCCATCCCACTGGCGCAAGCAACCAGATGATTGACCCATGGCCGCGTCAGCCGATGCCATTTACGAGACTTGATCGAGCCGATGCTGTTGGGGATTGTAGTGACTGACAGCAAACCGCCGTCTGCACGTTGATGCAGGCCACTGAGCCAACCTTCCAGACGCAGCCCCTGCAACTGCAGATTCACTGGCAAAGCGTTGGTGAGCGGCGTTGGCCATAACGCCAAAAGCTGCTGGTAACGCTGCAGCAGATCCGGCAACGGCTCAATCAACTCTCGCTGAAGGCATTCGCCGAATCCGGCCATGGGCAGGAGGCCACTGTTTTGCAGACGTTTTGCCTGTGCTTCCAGTACCTGGTCGGTGCTATCCGGATGTCCCAGCGCCGCGTCGAGCAAGCTGTCGCTGAGGCTGTAACGCTGCAACGCGTCGAGTACAAATGGCTCTTCATCAGCCAAGGGCACTTCAGCCGCTTCGAAGTAAACCTTCAGTCGCTGACTGAAGAAATGCCGCACAGGATTACGCAAGAAATCCTGCAGTTGACCGAGACTCAGCGGCTCCTCCTGAACGTAGGGATCAAGGACCTCGATATCAGTCACTTGCGCAAGGGTGTGATGAAGTACCTGCCACTCATTCGCGTAGCTGAACAGGTCATCGCCTTCATGGAAGTAGCGGGCACTGAAGGGTTGCAGTGGATGTTCCTGAGTGATGGCCTCAAGCAGATCTTCGTCGACATCATGCAATCGCCAACCGCTGGCCAGATGGTCTCGTAATTGGCCAATCAGTACTGACGCGGGGCGCTCACTGTTATCGCGAATGCTGCGGCCGACCCAGCTGATATAGAGTTGGTCACGTGCCGACAACAGGGCCTCCAACAGCAGATAGCGGTCATCTTCGCGTCGGGAGCGATCGCCAGGACGGTAATCACTGCCCATGAGGTCGAAGTCCAGTGGCGGTTGTGCACGTGGGTAGTCCCCGTCATTCATGCCCAGCAGGCAGACCAGTTTGAACGGGATCGCTCGCATGGGCATCAAGGTGCAGAAATTAACCGCACCGGCCAGAAAACGCTGGGACAAACGGCCCTGGTCCAGGCCGGCGAGCCAGGCTTCACGGACCACGGTCAACGGCAGTTCATCATGCAAGCCAACTGACTCGCACGTCTCAAGCCAGGTTTCACGCAGCTCTTCAAGTTGGGCCAACACGTAGTCGTCATGCTCGTTACTGGCCTGGAAGAACAACTGAACCAGTGCATGCAATCGAAAGCCCCATTGTTTGGGAGCTGCGGGTTGAGAGAGTTCCTGGTGGGCAATCTCCAATGCATCCAGCAGCGCGACCAAAGGCCCAATGAGCGCGGCATCCAGACCACCGATCTCGTCGTAGGGTTCGATACCCTCGCAGGCACTGGCACTGCCCACGGCATAACCGAGCAGCATCCGTCGCAGGCCGAAACGCCAACTGTTTTGTTCCAGCTCCTGCGGCAGACCGAGACCCGCGCGCTGCTCGGCATTCATGCCCCAGCGGATTCCTGCTCCTTCGATCCAACGGTGCAGGGTCGGCAGATCACGCTCCTCTACACCGAAGCGAGCGCGTAGAGCAGGAACGTCCAGCAGATCGAGGATCTCGCTCACGGGGAAACGGCTGTCGGGCAGTTTGAGCAGATGCTCGATAGCAATCAGTAGCGGATCACGGCCGCGTTGTCCTTGATCTGCAAGCGTGAAGGGAATGAAACGCGGGTCGTGGCGTTCAAGCTGAGCAAATACCGCACGAATATGGGGTGCGTAGCTGTCGATGTCAGGGACCATCACGATCACATCGCGAGGCCTTAAGTCCGGATCAGCACTGAAGCGTGCAAGCAACTGGTCGTGGAGAATCTCCACTTCGCGCTGGGCACTATGGGCGATGTGAAAACGGATCGATTCGTCGTTCGCCGGATCGACGGCCGGCCAGCGCTCGCGAGTCTCGTTCAAGGGACGCAACTCAAGAATGTCGTCCTGCAATTGATTGAGCATGTTCTGTGGCTGGCTGTCGCTGAACAGGTCGATACGACCATCGCGGAATGCCGAGCGATAGCTGTTGGGATCGTCGTAGCTGTCGAGCAGATTGATGTAGTCCCGCCCCTGCTTACCCCATGCCGCCAGTAGCGGATGGGCATGCTGATGGAGGGTTTGTGGATCAAGCACAACCGGCATTCCGCTCTTGCGAGCCTGACGCTTGTACTGATGCCGCAACAGATCTTTATCGGCGACGATGTCTGCCCAATGGTGACGACACGGGTTATGTACGCAAAGCAGAACCTGGCTGAACCGGGCCAGTCCCGCCAGTGCTTCCAGGGCTTGAGCGGGCAGTGAAGAAATCCCGAAAACGATCACCCGTGAAGGCAATCCGCTGGGGGCTACGTCGAGGCTGTTGATGCGCTCGATAAACCGTTGATGGACGCCGGCTCGGCTTTGCGCCATGCCTTGTTCACCCACATCCAGCAACAGCGCGCGCCACAACTCTGCCTGCCAGCAGTTAGCCGGGGTAAGCGGTTTGGTTTCGCCTCTGCCATTTCGTAATTGATGACGACCTTCTGCCCAGTCTTCAAGCCAGTCGGCCCGATACACCTGGTATTGGTCAAACAAATCCGCCAGCCGCTCGGCCAACTGATAGCGTTTGCGTAAATCGGTGTCATGGGTAAGGAAACGCTGCAGCGGTTCGAAGTGCGGTTGATTGATCAACTGCGGAAGCAGGCGCATCAGACGCCAGGTCAAGGGAGCTTTATCGAGCAGGGATTTGACCGGGATTTCGTCACGTCCAAGCACCATGCGATAGAGCTGCCACATGAAGCTACCCGGCAACTGCACGTCGATGGCTGCGGCGATTCCGCAGCCACCCATGTCGTCATCTTCGGGGTCTTCCGCCAGTGCCAGCTTCAGCCATTGGGCGATGCCGTTACTCTGTACCAGGGCAATTTCATTTTCCAAGGGAGCCAGCGGGTAACGCCGCATCCAGCTGACCACCAGGCTGCGCAACTCGTCCAGGCGGTTGCCGTGAACCACCATAAAACCAGCACTGAGGGACGTCGCGTCCGGCATAAAGGCTTCCTTGGAAAAATACAAAAGCTAGGGCCGAACCTTAGCATTGTCGGGAGACTGTGACAGCCGGGAGCCGTCGGGTATTGCTGTGAGAACTTTCCTGCGGACAAAACAAAACCCCTACCTGCATACGCAGATAGGGGTTTCGGAATTTAATCTTGACGATGACCTACTCTCACATGGGGAAACCCCACACTACCATCGGCGATGCATCGTTTCACTGCTGAGTTCGGGATGGGATCAGGTGGTTCCAATGCTCTATGGTCGTCAAGAAATTCGGTAGCCAGGTCGTGGGCCTTTGCAGGTTCACGTTCCAGCGAATGGGTATGCAATAGATTTGTGTGTTGGTGTTGCTGCGAACTTTCGGTTCATTGCGTCTTCACACACCGCAATCTGGTGCTCTTTCGAGTCAACAAATTGCTTGGGTGTTATATGGTCAAGCCTCACGGGCAATTAGTATTGGTTAGCTCAACGCCTCACAGCGCTTACACACCCAACCTATCAACGTCGTAGTCTTCGACGGCCCTTCAGGGGACTCAAGGTCCCAGTGAGATCTCATCTTGAGGCTAGTTTCCCGCTTAGATGCTTTCAGCGGTTATCTATTCCGAACATAGCTACCCGGCAATGCCACTGGCGTGACAACCGGAACACCAGAGGTTCGTCCACTCCGGTCCTCTCGTACTAGGAGCAGCCCCTCTCAAATCTCAAACGTCCACGGCAGATAGGGACCGAACTGTCTCACGACGTTCTAAACCCAGCTCGCGTACCACTTTAAATGGCGAACAGCCATACCCTTGGGACCGGCTTCAGCCCCAGGATGTGATGAGCCGACATCGAGGTGCCAAACACCGCCGTCGATATGAACTCTTGGGCGGTATCAGCCTGTTATCCCCGGAGTACCTTTTATCCGTTGAGCGATGGCCCTTCCATACAGAACCACCGGATCACTAAGACCTACTTTCGTACCTGCTCGACGTGTCTGTCTCGCAGTCAAGCGCGCTTTTGCCTTTATACTCTACGACCGATTTCCGACCGGTCTGAGCGCACCTTCGTACTCCTCCGTTACTCTTTAGGAGGAGACCGCCCCAGTCAAACTACCCACCATACACTGTCCTCGATCCGGATAACGGACCTGAGTTAGAACCTCAAAGTTGCCAGGGTGGTATTTCAAGGTTGGCTCCACGCGAACTGGCGTCCACGCTTCAAAGCCTCCCACCTATCCTACACAAGCAAATTCAAAGTCCAGTGCAAAGCTATAGTAAAGGTTCACGGGGTCTTTCCGTCTAGCCGCGGATACACTGCATCTTCACAGCGATTTCAATTTCACTGAGTCTCGGGTGGAGACAGCGCCGCCATCGTTACGCCATTCGTGCAGGTCGGAACTTACCCGACAAGGAATTTCGCTACCTTAGGACCGTTATAGTTACGGCCGCCGTTTACCGGGGCTTCGATCAAGAGCTTCGCGTTAGCTAACCCCATCAATTAACCTTCCGGCACCGGGCAGGCGTCACACCCTATACGTCCACTTTCGTGTTTGCAGAGTGCTGTGTTTTTAATAAACAGTCGCAGCGGCCTGGTATCTTCGACCGGCATGGGCTTACGCAGTAAATGCTTCACCCTCACCGGCGCACCTTCTCCCGAAGTTACGGTGCCATTTTGCCTAGTTCCTTCACCCGAGTTCTCTCAAGCGCCTTGGTATTCTCTACCCAACCACCTGTGTCGGTTTGGGGTACGGTTCCTGGTTACCTGAAGCTTAGAAGCTTTTCTTGGAAGCATGGCATCAACCACTTCGTCACCCAAAGGGTAACTCGTCATCAGCTCTCGGCCTTAGAATCCCGGATTTACCTAAGATTCCAGCCTACCACCTTAAACTTGGACAACCAACGCCAAGCTGGCCTAGCCTTCTCCGTCCCTCCATCGCAATAACCAGAAGTACAGGAATATTAACCTGTTTTCCATCGACTACGCTTTTCAGCCTCGCCTTAGGGACCGACTAACCCTGCGTCGATTAACGTTGCGCAGGAAACCTTGGTCTTTCGGCGTGGGTGTTTTTCACACCCATTGTCGTTACTCATGTCAGCATTCGCACTTCTGATACCTCCAGCAAGCTTCTCAACTCACCTTCACAGGCTTACAGAACGCTCCTCTACCGCATCACCTAAGTGATACCCGTAGCTTCGGTGTATGGTTTGAGCCCCGTTACATCTTCCGCGCAGGCCGACTCGACTAGTGAGCTATTACGCTTTCTTTAAAGGGTGGCTGCTTCTAAGCCAACCTCCTAGCTGTCTAAGCCTTCCCACATCGTTTCCCACTTAACCATAACTTTGGGACCTTAGCTGACGGTCTGGGTTGTTTCCCTTTTCACGACGGACGTTAGCACCCGCCGTGTGTCTCCCATGCTCGGCACTTGTAGGTATTCGGAGTTTGCATCGGTTTGGTAAGTCGGGATGACCCCCTAGCCGAAACAGTGCTCTACCCCCTACAGTGATACATGAGGCGCTACCTAAATAGCTTTCGAGGAGAACCAGCTATCTCCGAGCTTGATTAGCCTTTCACTCCGATCCACAGGTCATCCGCTAACTTTTCAACGGTAGTCGGTTCGGTCCTCCAGTTAGTGTTACCCAACCTTCAACCTGCCCATGGATAGATCGCCCGGTTTCGGGTCTATTCCCAGCGACTAGACGCCCTATTAAGACTCGCTTTCGCTACGCCTCCCCTATTCGGTTAAGCTCGCCACTGAAAATAAGTCGCTGACCCATTATACAAAAGGTACGCAGTCACCCAACAAAGTGGGCTCCCACTGCTTGTACGCATACGGTTTCAGGATCTATTTCACTCCCCTCTCCGGGGTTCTTTTCGCCTTTCCCT
>NZ_CM142714.1:4512500-7518332 GCF_054898045.1 Pseudomonas sp. LB3P14
TGCAGCAGGTCGAGTGCTGCCAGGCCAGCGGCACACGCCACCGGGTGCGCGGAATAGGTGTAGCCGTGCGGAAATTCCACCGCGTACTCCGGCGTCGCCTGGTTCATGAAGGTTTGATAGATCTCGGAGCTGGCAATCACTGCGCCCATCGGAATCGCGCCGTTAGTGACTTGCTTGGCGATGCACATCAAGTCCGGGGTCACGCCGAAGCTGTCGGCGCCGAACATCGAACCGGTACGGCCGAAACCGGTGATCACTTCGTCGAACACCAGCAGGATGTTGTGCTGATCGCAGATCTCGCGCAGACGCTTGAGGTAACCCTGTGGCGGAACCAGTACGCCAGCGGAACCAGCCATTGGCTCGACGAACACTGCAGCGATGTTCGAAGCGTCATGCAACTCGATCAGTTTGAGCAGTTCATCCGCCAGGGCGATACCGCCCTCTTTCGGCATGCCACGGGAATAGGCATTACTCGCCAGCAAGGTGTGCGGCAGGTGATCGACGTCCATCATCGCCTGACCAAACATTTTGCGGTTGCCGTTCACGCCACCGAGGCTGGTGCCGGCGATGTTCACGCCGTGATATCCACGGGCACGACCGATCATTTTGGTCTTGGTGGCCTGGCCTTTCAGACGCCAGTAAGCACGAACCATCTTCACCGCCGTGTCAGCGCATTCGGAACCTGAGTCAGTGAAGAACACGTGATTCAGATTGCCCGGGGTCAGGTCGGTGATTTTCTCAGCCAGCTGGAACGACAGCGGATGGCCGTACTGGAAGCCTGGCGAGTAATCGAGAGTGCCCAATTGCTTGGCGACCGCTTCCTGAATTTCCTTGCGGGTATGCCCGGCGCCGCAGGTCCACAGACCGGACAGCGAGTCATAGATTTTGCGGCCCTTGTCGTCTATCAACCAACTGCCTTCAGCCGCCACGATCAGTCGCGGATCGCGCTGGAAATTACGGTTGGCGGTATAGGGCATCCAGTGAGCATCGAGCTTGAGCTGGCTGGCCAGGGAATTCGGGGCGTTTTCAGGCGCGTTCATGGGCAAAACCTCGCAGGGCAATAAGCGGCGTGGAGATGAAAAGCGTTCTTGCAGCTAAATTGCCACGGGGATAAAGTCGGTGAAATCCAACTTTTGTAACGTTCAGTCAGCCAGCCACTAAACTTTGAGTAATTTAGAGCATGAGCACCCGTCGCCCCGATCCGCTGGCACAAGTCAGTGACTTTGATATCCGCTTATTGCGGATATTTCGCAGCGTCGTGGAATGCGGCGGCTTCTCCGCGGCGGAATCGGTGCTGGGGATCGGCCGCTCGGCCATCAGCCAGCAAATGAGCGATCTGGAACAGCGTCTCGGTCTGCGTTTATGCCAACGCGGTCGCGCCGGGTTTTCTCTGACAGAAGAAGGCCGCGAGGTTTACCAATCGGCGCTGCAGCTATTGAGTGCATTGGAGAGTTTCCGCACCGAGGTCAACGGTCTGCACCAACATTTGCGCGGCGAATTGACCATCGGCCTGACCGACAACCTGGTCACCCTCCCCCACATGCGCATCACCCACGCCTTGGCGCAATTGAAGGAACGCGGTCCGGACGTGCAGATTCAGATCCGCATGATCGCGCCCAATGAAGTTGAACAAGGCGTGCTCGACGGTCGATTGCACGTCGGCGTGGTGCCGCAAGCCAGTGGGTTGTCGGGGCTGGAATATCAGCCGCTCTATAGCGAACGCTCGCTCCTGTATTGCGCGGTCGGTCATCCGTTGTTTTATGTCGACGATAAACAACTGGATGACGAACGCCTCAATAGCCAGGACGCCATCGCGCCGACCTTCCGTTTGCCAGCGGAAATCCAGGCCCATTACCAGGCGCTCAATTGCACCGCCAGTGCCTCGGACCGTGAAGGCATGGCGTTCCTGATCCTGACCGGGCGTTACATCGGTTACCTGCCAGACCACTACGCCAGCCTCTGGGTGCAGCAAGGCCGATTGCGTGCGTTGAAACCCAAAGCGCGGTTCTATGACCTGAGCCTCGCATCAGTCACTCGCAAGGGCCGTCGCCCCCATTTGGTGCTGGAAAGCTTTTTGGAGAGCCTGGCGGCGACGCGCTGAATCTGTAGGAGCTGAGCTTGCTCGCGATGGCGTCGGGTCAGTCACTATTAATGTTGAATGTTACGCCGCCATCGCGAGCAAGCTCTGCTCCTACAGGGGTTGTGGTGTTCAGGTTTTATTACGTCAGGACTTGTCTGATGCCTGTGGGTGCGCTATCAACGCACTGGCTGCACCCACCCACTTGTTCGGAAGTGCCTATGACCTTTGAAGTCCCCGCTCACGGCGGCAAACCTGCCAGCCGCATTCGTCAGAAGAACGAAGAGACCATCATCAAAGCCGCCGAAGACGAGTTCGCCCGTCACGGGTTCAAAGGCACCAGCATGAACACCATCGCCCTGAATGCCGGGTTGCCCAAGGCGAATCTGCATTACTACTTCACCAACAAACTCGGTTTGTACGTGGCGGTGTTGAGCAACATCCTCCAGTTGTGGGACAGCACCTTCAACACCCTGACCTTTGATGATGATCCGGGCGAAGCGCTGACGCGCTATATCCGCGCCAAGATGGAGTTCTCCCGTCGTCAGCCACAAGCCTCGCGGATCTTCGCCATGGAAGTCATCAGCGGTGGCGAATGCCTGACCGAGTACTTCAACCAGGATTATCGCGCCTGGTTCCAGGGCCGGGCGGGCGTGTTCCAGGCGTGGATCGATGCCGGCAAGATGGACCCCGTAGACCCGGTGAACCTGATCTTCCTGTTGTGGGGCAGTACCCAGCATTACGCCGATTTCGCCACGCAGATCTGCCGCGTCACCGGTCGCACCAAGTTGACCAAGCAGGACATGGAAGACGCCGGCAACAACCTGATCCGCATCATTCTCAAGGGCTGCGGCCTGACGCCAACGATCTAAGACACCTATGCCTTTTACCCTCAGCGGTTTTTGCGAGTACCGCGAAGAGATTCGCAAAAGCCGCTTCATCACCTTCGCCGCACCGATTGCGAGCCCCGCTGAAGCCCAGGCGTTCATTGAACAGCACAGCGATTTGAATGCCTCGCACAATTGCTGGGCCTGGAAGCTTGGCGACCACTACCGCAGCACTGACGATGGCGAGCCTGGCGGCACTGCTGGCCGGCCGATTCTGGCGGCGATCGAAGCGCAGGATTGCGATCAGGTCGCCGTGCTGGTGATTCGTTGGTATGGCGGCATTCAACTCGGCACCGGTGGCCTCGCTCGGGCGTATGGCGGCGGCGCCAACAAGTGCCTGCAAGCCGCGGCGAAGGTTGAGTTGATCAGTCGAGTGCCGGTGAGCTGCGCCTGTGCTTTTGGTGAGTTGCCGCTGGTGAAGCTTCGGGTGGCGGAACTGGGTGGATTGGTTGTGGAAGAATCGTTCACAGCCAATGGCGTGGAACTGAAATTGGCGATCGGCGAAAGCCAGATCGATACCCTGCAAACGCAGCTGGCGGATTTGAGCCGCGGGCGCATTTTGTTGCAGCATTAATCGCACCAATAACGTCCACAGCCCTTTCGTCGAACCGGTGCATTTGCCCACATCTACTGTGCACCCGGCTGTGGATAACCTGAGCACATCCGGCTGTAACCCTTCTGTCATGCGGCTTTGCGGGCTTTGCTCACTTTTCACTCAATTCGCCATCAAAAAAGCTAAATCCACGTAAAAACAATCAGTTAGCTCGGTTTATCACCTTTAGAAGAAAGCCATGCAGTGCTTATGCCCGAGCTTAGGGCTTGCGCACAAATACTGTGGAGCAATCTGTGGATAACCCGTTCATGACTGTCGCGGCCCCATGTCCGGCATGGCTTGCCGTCAGCTGCTCGTTTTTTGACCAAACACCTTGAGCAAAACCGGAGCCTGATCAACGGCTTTGCCCTCAAGTGGTGCCGGGTTCGGGATCGACATAGGGCGAGGCGCCGTCTTCAAAGCCTTCACCTGTAACACTTTTGAACTTTCCTGACTCAATGGCCAGGAAATTGCTTTGTCCACAGGCATCACTCAATCGACCCGAGCCTGTCATGCCCAACCCCGCGCCGATCCCCGATCAAACACCTCGTCTGCAACTGCGCAGAATCAGCAAGCGCTACCCCGGTTGCCTGGCCAACGATGCCATCGACCTGAGCATCGCGCCCGGCGAGATCCATGCCCTGCTCGGCGAAAACGGCGCCGGCAAAAGTACGCTGATGAAGATCATCTACGGCGTCACTCATGCAGATTCCGGCGAGATGATCTGGCAAGGGCAACGCGTGACGATGCGCAACCCGGCTCAGGCTCGCGGGCTTGGAATCGGCATGGTGTTCCAGCATTTCTCGCTGTTCGAAACGCTTAGCGTGGCGCAGAACATTGCGCTGGCCATGGGCGCGTCGGCCGGCACGCCGAAACAGCTTGAGCCAAAGATTCGTGAAGTCTCCCAGCGCTACGGCATGGCGCTGGAACCGGAGCGACTTGTCCACAGCCTGTCGATCGGCGAACGGCAACGGGTGGAAATCATTCGTTGCCTGATGCAGGACATCCGCCTGCTGATTCTCGACGAGCCGACTTCGGTGCTGACTCCGCAGGAGGCTGACGAATTGTTCGTCACCCTGCGCCGATTGGCGGCCGAGGGCTGCAGCATTCTGTTTATCAGCCACAAACTCGGTGAGGTTCGCGCGTTGTGCCACAGCGCCACGGTGTTACGCGGCGGTCGAGTGGCCGGGCATTGCGTGCCGGCCGAGTGCTCGGATCAGCAACTGGCGCGGCTGATGGTCGGTGAAGCGGCCGGGCTGATTGCCGATTATCCGAAGGTGGTCGGCGGTGATGCCTTCTTGAGTGTGAGCGGATTGTCCTGGCACAACCCCGATCCGTTCGGTTGCTCGCTGAAGGACATTGACCTTGAAGTGCGCAGTGGCGAAATCGTCGGCATCGCCGGGGTGGCAGGCAATGGTCAGGATGAGTTGCTCGCGTTGCTCAGCGGCGAGGAACGCCTCCACGGCAATGACGGCAAAAGGATCAGTTTCGGTAGACAACCCGTCGCTCATTTACGACCGGATGCACGGCGCAAACTCGGCCTCGCATTCGTACCCGCCGAGCGTCTGGGCCACGGCGCGGTGCCGGAACTCAGCCTGGTCGACAACGCCCTGCTCACCGCCTTTCAACAAGGGCTGGTCAGCCACGGACTGATCCAGCGCAACAAGGTCGAAGCGCTGGCCGAAGAGATCATCCGTGGTTTCGGGGTGAAGACGCCCGACATCCAGACACCCGCCCGCAGCCTGTCCGGCGGCAACTTGCAGAAATTCATCCTCGGCCGCGAAATCCTTCAGCAACCCAAACTGCTAGTGGCCGCGCACCCAACCTGGGGCGTGGACGTCGGCGCCGCCGCGACCATTCACCGAGCGCTGATTGCCTTGCGCGACGCCGGCGCGGCGATCCTGGTGATCTCCGAAGACCTCGACGAACTGTTCCAGATCAGCGATCGCCTCGGTGCCTTGTGCAGCGGTCGACTGTCAGCGCTCAAGGCCACCGTCGACACTCGCCTGATCGATGTCGGCGGCTGGATGGCCGGCCAGTTCGACGCCCCTCAATCACCTGCACCCGCAACGGTTTAACGGAGTTTCACATGCTGCTTTCTCTCGAACCCCGCGGCCATCAATCGCGCCTGATGTTGTGGTGCTCGCCATTACTGGCGGCTGTCCTGACGTTGGGCTGTGGCTCGCTGCTGTTTATCGCGCTGGGTCATGACCCGTTACTGACCTTGCACACCTTGCTCATCGCACCGATCAGCGACCTGTATGGCGTCTCCGAACTGCTGGTCAAAGCGCTGCCGATTTTGCTCTGCGCGTTGGGGCTGGCCGTGGCGTATCAAGCGCGGATCTGGAACATCGGCGCCGAAGGTCAGTTGCTGCTCGGCGCGCTGGCCGGCAGTGCTCTGGCCGTGAACATCATAGGCCTGCAAAGTCGCTGGGCGCTGGTGCTGATCCTGCTCACCGGCACCCTGGCCGGCGCCGCGTGGGCCGGGCTGACGGCGTGGTTGCGCACGCGTTTCAATGCCAATGAAATCCTCACCAGCATCATGCTCAATTACATCGCCCTGAACCTGCTGCTGTTCTGCGTGCATGGGCCGTTGAAGGATCCCGCCGGATTCAATTTCCCCGAATCGGCAATGTTCGGCGATGCCAGCCGTTTGCCCCTGTTGGTGGAGGATGGTCGGGTTCACGCGGGCGTGTATTTCGCCTTGCTCGCGTTGGTGGCGGTGTGGGTGTTGCTGCAGAAAAGCTTTATCGGGTTCCAGATCAAAGTGCTCGGGCTGGACAAGCGCGCGGCGGGGTTCGTCGGCTTTCGCGAGAAGCGGCTGATCTGGCTGGCGTTGTTGATCAGCGGAGGGTTGGCGGGGCTGGCCGGGGTGTGTGAAGTCACCGGGCCGATCGGCCAATTGGTGCCGCAGGTGTCGCCGGGTTATGGCTATGCGGCAATCACCGTGGCATTTCTCGGGCGGTTGAATCCCATCGGCATTCTGTTTTCCAGCCTGCTGATGGCGCTCCTGTACATCGGCGGCGAGAGCGCGCAGATGAGCATGAATCTGCCACAAGCGATCAGCCAATTGTTCCAGGGAATGATGCTGTTTTTTCTACTGGCCAGTGACGTGTTGATTCTCTACCGACCGCGCTTGAATTTGCGCTGGACCCGTCGCGCGCAAGCCACTGCCGTACACGCAGGAGCGCTGTGATGGACATCGATCTGCTGAGCAATATTTTCTACGCCATGGTCCGTTGCGGCACGCCGCTGCTGTTGGTGGCATTGGGTGAATTGATCTGCGAGAAGAGCGGCGTTCTGAACCTCGGTCAGGAAGGCATGATGCTGTTTGGTGCGGTGATTGGTTTTATCGTCGCGCTGAACAGCGGCAACCTGTGGCTCGGCGTGTTGCTGGCGATGCTTGCCGGGATGCTGTTGTCGTCTCTGTTTGCGCTGGTGGCACTGGTGTTCAACGCCAATCAGGTGGCCACCGGGTTGGCGCTGACGATTTTCGGTGTGGGCCTGTCGACGTTTGTGGGTGCGGCGTGGGTCGGTAAACCGCTGGCGGGTTTTGAACCGGTGGCGATTCCTTACTTGAGTGAGATTCCGTTGATCGGGCGGATGCTGTTTGCGCAGGATTTGCTGGTGTATCTGTCGTTCGCGTTGTTTGCGCTAGTGGCGTGGGTGATGTTGAAAAGCCGCGTCGGGCTGATCATTCAGGCAGTCGGGGAAAACCCGGATGCCGCCAGTGCGATGGGCTTGCCGGTGTTGGGCGTGCGCACGTTGGCGGTGCTGTTTGGCGGGGCGATGGCCGGGTTGGCCGGGGCCTATTTGTCGCTGGCCTACACGCCGATGTGGGCGGAGAACATGAGCGCCGGGCGTGGCTGGATTGCCCTGGCGCTAGTGGTGTTTGCCAGTTGGCGGGTGTGGCGATTGCTACTGGGGGCGTATCTGTTCGGACTCGCCAGCATCCTGCATTTGGTGGCGCAGGGGTTGGGGCTGGCGATTCCGTCGAGTCTGTTGGCGATGCTGCCGTATGTCGCGACCATTGTGGTGTTGGTGCTGTTGTCGCGAGATGCGTTGCGCACACGGTTGTATGCGCCGATGTCATTGGGGCAACCGTGGCAGGCGGGGCATTAGCGGTCGCCTGCACTGGCCTCTTCGCGGGCAAGCCTCGCTCCTACAAGAGCGGCGCAAAACCCGTAGGAGCGAGGCTTGCCCGCGAAGACGTCCGCACTGGCAACACCTGAACAACACCCCACGCCAATTCAAAAAACAGGAAAATCACCAACAACGAACTGGCGCCATGGAGCAAGGCATAGAGCTGCCAAGCGGCGAACAAAAATCTGCCGACTGCGTCATATCGACCATACACCTGCTGCGGATCCCGAATCCGCAGCACCGCCCACACGCAGACAATCGATCCCAACAGATTGGCCATCAGCATGTGCATCGGCTCAAACGGCGGCAGCTCGCCAGGCAAATTGAAAGCCTGACTCACACTCACCAACGCCCCATGCAACGCCGCAAAACTCCACGGCGTGGCAAACGCCGCGGTCACGATCAAGTCATACCAGGCGCTACCGCGCACCAACCGGCGATATTGCGTTGAAGTCCACATCCGTCTTGCTCCAGAAAATCAGGGAGCAACAAGGCTAAAGCCTGGAGTATGCTCCAGGGTCAAGCCCTCTCGAGACGTCATGATGCGCATCGGTGAATTAGCCCAGGCCAGCGCCGTCAGCCGCGACACGCTGCGCTTTTACGAGCAGCGCGGGTTGATCGCGGCGCAACGCAGCGCCAACGGTTACCGCGACTATCCGGCGGACATGGTGCAATTGGTGCTGTACATCAAGACCGCTCAGCGGCTGGGATTTACCCTCGGCGAGATCGGCAACAGCGTCGCCGCGTTATGGCAGTCGCCCGATCCGGACAGCGCCGTCACGCAATTGCTACAAGACAAACTCAAACTGATCGAAACCCGAATGGACGAACTCGGCGCACTGCGTCTCGAGTTGCAACAACGGCTCGGGCAACGTTGTCCATTGAGTCCCTGACCTCATTTATCAAGGAAGCCACTTATGTCTACGGCAAAAACCGCACTCATCATCGGCGCCTCCCGAGGCCTGGGCCTCGGTCTGGTGAAAACCCTGCTGGCCGACGGTTGGCAAGTCACCGCCACCGTGCGCAACCCGCAGACCGCCGAAGCCTTGCAGGCCTTGGGCAAGGTGCGGATCGAAAAACTCGACATGGACGATCAGCAAGCCGTCATCGCCCTGAGCCAACAGCTCAAGGGCGAAGTGTTTGACCTGCTGTTCGTGAATGCCGGGGTCAAAGGCCCGGAAGTTCAAACGCCGGGCGGTGCGACCCTGGCCGAGGTCGGCCAACTGTTCTTCACCAATGCAGTGGCGCCGATCAATCTGGCTCAACGCTTTGTCGGGCAGATTCGTCCGGATACCGGCGTGCTGGCGTTCATGAGTTCGGTGCTGGGCAGCGTGACCATGCCGGATGCTCCGGAGCTGGCGCTGTACAAGGCCAGTAAAGCGGCGCTGAACTCGATGACCAGCAGCTTCGTCACTCAGTTGGGCGAGCAGAAACTCACCGTGTTGTCGTTGCATCCGGGTTGGGTGAAGACCGACATGGGCGGTGAAGGCGCGGACATTGATGTGGACACCAGCACGCGTGGGTTGGTCGATCAGGTGAATGCGTACACAGGCAAGGGCGGGCATCATTTTGTGAACTACAGGGGTGAAACCATTCCCTGGTAATCACCTAACACCTTGTAGGAGCGAGGCTTGCCCGCGAAGGCGGTGTGTCATGCAACATTGATGTCGACTGACACTCCGCCTTCGCGGGCAAGTCGGATCGCCGCACCGCTCGCTCCTACAGGTCAGGCGTCGGGTCCGAAAGAGTCGGGCTTGCCCGCGATGCTTTTTTGATTGAAACTCCGCACCTCGTCCCCGCGGCGACCCTGGATCAGCAGACAGGGTAATCACTGAGCTGGCTAACCTGAACCCAACTTTCAGAGGAGCCGGCCAACATGCCTGCGACCCGTACCTGGTTACAAAACCCCCTCGCGATCTTCACTGCCAATGGCCTCGATGCCCGTGGCGGCCTGGTGCTGCAAGACGGTTTGATCGTCGAAGTGCTCGCCGCCGGCCAGCAACCGTCCGCGCCCTGTGGACACGTATTCGATGCCCGCGAGCATGTGATCCTGCCGGGACTGATCAACACCCATCACCACTTCTATCAAACCCTGACCCGCGCCTGGGCGCCGGTGGTCAATCAGCCGTTGTTCCCGTGGCTGAAAACCCTCTACCCGGTCTGGGCACGCCTCACGCCTGAAAAACTCGCCCTCGCCAGCAAAGTCGCGTTGGCCGAGTTGCTGCTGTCCGGCTGCACCACCGCGGCCGATCACCACTACCTGTTTCCGCAAGGCCTGGAAAATGCGATCGACGTACAAGTCGAGAGCGTCCGCGAACTGGGCATGCGCGCCATGCTGACTCGTGGTTCCATGAGCCTTGGCGAAAAGGACGGTGGCCTGCCGCCGCAGCAGACCGTGCAGCAAGGCGAAGTGATCCTCGCCGACAGCCAACGCTTGATCGCCGAGTACCACGAACGTGGCGACGGCGCGCAAATCCAGATCGCCCTGGCGCCCTGCTCACCGTTCTCGGTGACCCCGGAAATCATGTCCGCCAGCGCCGAACTGGCGAACAAACTCGACGTGCGCCTGCACACTCATCTGGCCGAAACCCTCGACGAAGAAGACTTCTGCCTGCAACGTTTCGGGCTGCGCACCGTGGATTACCTCGACAGCGTCGGCTGGCTCGGCCCGCGCACCTGGCTGGCTCACGGCATCCACTTCAACCCGGATGAAATCGCCCGCCTCGGTGCCGCTGGCACCGGGATTTGCCATTGCCCGAGTTCGAACATGCGCCTGGCTTCCGGCATTTGCCCGACATTGGACCTGACGGCTGCGGGTGCGCTACTGGGCCTGGGCGTAGACGGCTCGGCGTCCAACGATGCGTCGAACATGATGCTGGAAACCCGTCAGGCGCTTTACATTCAGCGGCTGCGTTATGGCGCCGAGAAGATCACCCCGGAACTGGTTCTGGGGTGGGCGACCAAGGGTTCGGCGAGTTTGCTCGGGCGTACCGATATCGGCGAACTGGCGGTGGGCAAGCAGGCGGATCTGGCACTGTTCAAGCTCGATGAGCTGCGCTTCTCCGGCAGCCATGATCCGGTTTCCGCGTTGCTGCTGTGCGGCGCGGATCGGGCGGACCGGGTAATGGTCGGTGGCAAGTGGCGGGTGATTGATGGGCAGGTTGAAGGGCTGGATCTGAAAGGCTTGATTGCCGATCACAGCCAGGCGGCTCGGCAGTTGATTGCCGGCGTCTGATCTGACGCCTTCGCGGGCAAGCCTCGCTCCTACAGGTTGGTGGTGTGATCACAACGGTGTGAACGACACAAAACCTGTAGGAGCGAGGCTTGCCCGCGAAGCTTTTAAAGGCCAAGTAGCGACAACATGACAAACGTCGCAAACAACACAAAGTGGGTCATGCCTTCGATGGCGTTGGTTTCGCCATCGTTGAGGTTGATTGCACTGACGAGCAGGGTGAGGAAGATCATCACGGTCTGCACCGGGGTCATCGCCATCTGAAACGGCTGGCCGGTGTAGAGCGCCATCGCTTCCATCACCGGCACCGTCAGGATCACCGTCGACAGTGACGCGCCCATGGCGATGTTGACCACCGACTGCATGCGGTTGGCCAGTGCCGCCCGCAACGCCGTCAGAATTTCCGGTGCCGCCGAGATTGCCGCCACCAGGATCGCGGTGATCACTGGCGGTGCGCCCGTGCCTTCCAGGCCCAGATCGAGGGTCTTGGACATCACTTCGGCCAATGCGCCGATCACCACCACGCCGAACACCAATGTCCCAATACTCAGCCCCAGATTGATGGGCTCAGGTTCTTCCTCCGGGGCTTTCTTGCGACGTTTTTCCGGGTAGCTGTAGCTGAAAAAATAACTGTGCGGCCCGACCTGCATGCGCAGAAACAGGGCGTAGAGCACGATCATCGCGCCGATGGTGAACGCTGAATAAATCTTCCAGTTGGCCTCGGGAATAAACTCTGGCACCACCATGGATACGCCCATGGCGGTGAGAATCATCACGCTGTAACTGCGCGCCGAGTCGTCGTTGTAGGACTGTTCGCCGTGCTTGATCCCACCCATCAATGCGGCCAGGCCAAGGATGCCGTTGATGTCGAGCATCACCGCCGAATAAATCGTGTCGCGCACTAAAGTCGACGAGGCCTCATTACTCATCATGATCGCCAGAATCACCACTTCCACCAGCACTGCAGCCAGCGTCAGGATCATCGTGCCGTAGGGGTCGCCAACTTTTTCCGCGAGCAGTTCGGCGTGATGGGCGACACGCATGGAAGCCGCGACGATGAACGCGATCAGCACCAGGCCAGCGGTCAGCGCAATGGGCTGGCCACTGTGCAGCATCCAGTGTTCCATCGGGTAAGCGATGAATGCTGCGATCAGGGCAAGCAACAAAAACTTTTCTTGCTTGAGGAGTGTGAGCATTGCGGGCCTTTTTTGCCGAGTGAAGCGAAACCAGTGTGATGAGCTACTGACTGCGGGGCGGCGCTAACGTTTCGTTACACCTTAGCGCACCAGTGGATGGCGGCCGGTTTGACACGTGCACTTTTATTGGCCTTGCGGGCCTCTTCGCGAGCAGGCTCGCTCCCACGTTTGATCTCCGTGCGCCGCATATCCGCTGTGGGAGTGAGCCTGCTCGCGAAGGCCGTTACGCGGTTTCGGCTTTTTTGTTGTCTTGTTGGTCAGCAATTTGCATTGGCCTCGCCAACCTCAAAACAATATGGAGTTGGAATTCATGCACAAACGTCCGTTGAAGAAGCTGCTTTGCGCCGTCGTCGCAGCCATCGGTCTGAGCGCCAGCCTGACCGCCAGTGCCGCCGACCCGCTGAAAGTCGGCTTCGTTTATATCGGCCCGATCGGCGATCACGGCTGGACGTATCAGCATGAACAGGGGCGCAAGGCGCTGGCCGAAAAAATCGGCGACCGGATCACCACTAATTATGTGGAGAACGTCGCCGAAGGTGCCGACGCCGAGCGGGTGATCCGCAACATGGCGAAGGACAACTACGACCTGATCTTCACCACGTCCTTCGGCTACATGAACCCGACCCTGAAAGTCGCCAAACAATTTCCCAAGGTGACCTTCGAACACGCTACCGGCTACAAGCAGGACAAGAACCTCGGGACCTATCTGGCGCGCACGTATGAGGGTCGTTACGTCGGCGGTTTCCTCGCGGCGAAAATGACCAAGACCAAGAAGATCGGTTACGTCGCGTCCTTCCCGATCCCGGAAGTGATCCGCGACATCAATGCCATTCAACTGGCCCTGAACAAGTACAACCCGGGCACCGAGATCAAGGTGGTGTGGGTCAATTCCTGGTTCGATCCGGGCAAAGAGGCCGATGCCGCCAACGCGTTGATCGATCAGGGCGTGGACGTGGTGTTCCAGCACACCGACAGTCCGGCGCCGATCCAGGCCGCCGAACGTCGCGGTGTGTATGCCGTGGGCTACGCTTCGGACATGGCGCACTTCGGGCCGAAAGCGGTGCTGACTTCCATCGTCAACGACTGGGGGCCGCACTACATTCAGGCGACCCAAAGCGTGCTCGACCACACGTGGAAGTCGCAGGATTACTGGGGTGGCTTGAAGGAAGGCACGGTTGAGTTGCCGATCAGCGATCTGGTGCCGGCTGCGGTGAAGACCGAAGCCGAGCAGATCATTGCTGACATCAAGAGCGGTGCATTCCACCCGTTCACCGGGCCGATCAAGGATCAGGCGGGCGTCGAGAAAATTGCGGCGGGCGCGACGGCCAGCAACTCGGAGCTGGCATCGATGAACTACTACGTTGAAGGCATGAAGGCCGAGATGCCGAAATAACTCCCCGCCCCAACACAAAACCCTGTGGGAGCGAGCCTGCTCGCGATAGCGGACTAACATTCAACATTGATGCTGAATGTTATGGCCTCATCGCGAGCAGGCTCGCTCCCACATTGGATTTTCAGCGTTCTCAAGGACTGCGCATGAACCCACTCCCGATCATCGACATCAGCCCGCTCTACAGCGATGACCAATCGGCCTGGCAATCGGTTGCCACGCAAATCGACCACGCCTGCCGCGAGTGGGGCTTTTTCTACATCAAGGGTCACCCGATCAGCGCAGCACGCATTAACGCTATGCTCGACCACGCCGGACGTTTCTTCGCCCTGCCCGCCGCCGAAAAACTCAAGATCGACATCACCCAGACCCGCCACCACCGCGGTTACGGCGCCATCGCCACTGAACAACTTGACCCGAGCAAACCCAGCGACCTGAAAGAAACCTTCGACATGGGCCTGCACCTGCCGGCCGATCACCCGCAAGTGCTGGCGGAAAAACCGCTGCGCGGCCCCAACCGTCATCCGTCGATGCCCGGCTGGGAATCGCTGATGGAACAGCACTACGTCGACATGCAAGCCCTGGCACAAACCCTGTTACGGGCCATGACCCTGGCGCTGGGAATCGAGCGCAACTTTTTCGACACGCGCTTCGTTGAGCCGGTCAGTGTGCTGCGGATGATTCATTACCCACCGCGCCACACCGCCAGCTCCGAAGAGCAACAAGGCGCCGGCGCCCACACCGATTACGGTTGCATCACCCTGCTGTATCAGGATGCCGCCGGCGGCCTGCAAGTGCGAAACGTAAAGGGCGAGTGGATCGACGCGCCACCCATCGACGGCACGTTCGTGGTCAACCTTGGCGACATGATGGCGCGCTGGAGCAACGACCGTTATCTGTCGACGCCGCACCGGGTAATCAGCCCGCTGGGCGTGGACCGTTACTCGATGCCGTTCTTTGCCGAGCCGCACCCCGACACGGCCATCGAATGCCTGCCCGGCTGTCAGGATGAACAGCACCCGGCAAAGTATCCGGCCACCACCTGCGCCGAATTCCTGCTCTCACGCTTCGCCGAGACCTACGCCTATCGACGAGAACAGGAAGCGGTGTGATGAACAGGCTGGTCAGGTTTTGCTAATTGTTTCCGCGAGCATCTGTAGAATGCACGCCATCTGCACCTGATGAGAAAAGACTATGTACGACTGGCTGAACGCCCTGCCCAAGGCAGAACTGCACCTGCACCTTGAGGGTTCGCTGGAGCCTGAGTTGCTGTTCGCCCTGGCCGAACGCAACAAGATCGCCCTGCCATGGAGCGACGTCGAAACCCTGCGCAAGGCGTACGCCTTCAACAACCTGCAAGAGTTTCTCGACCTGTATTACCAGGGTGCCGATGTGTTGCGCACCTCTCAGGATTTCTACGACCTGACCTGGGCCTACCTGTTGCGTTGCAAGGCGCAGAACGTGATTCACACCGAACCGTTCTTCGATCCGCAGACCCACACCGACCGTGGCGTGCCGTTCGAAGTGGTGCTCAACGGCATCGCCGCCGCACTGAAAGATGGTGAGCAGCAACTGGGCATCACCAGCGGTTTGATCCTGAGCTTCCTGCGCCACTTGAGCGAAGAAGAAGCCGAGAAAACCCTCGACCAGGCGCTGCCGTTCCGTGATGCGTTTGTCGCCGTCGGTCTGGACAGTTCAGAAATGGGTCACCCGCCGAGCAAGTTCCAGCGCGTGTTCGATCGCGCTCGTCACGAAGGCTTCCTGACCGTCGCCCACGCCGGTGAAGAAGGCCCGCCCGAGTACATCTGGGAAGCCCTCGACCTGCTGAAAATCCAGCGCATCGACCATGGCGTGCGCGCCATCGAAGACGAGCGATTGATGCAGCGGATTATCGACGAGCAAATCCCGTTGACCGTGTGCCCGTTGTCGAACACCAAACTCTGCGTGTTCGATCACATGTCTCAGCACAATATTCTAGACATGCTGGAACGTGGGGTGAAAGTGACCGTGAACTCGGATGACCCGGCGTACTTCGGCGGTTATGTCACCGAGAACTTCCACGCGTTGTACACCCATTTGGGCATGACTCAGGATCAGGCCACGCGTTTGGCGCAGAACAGCCTGGATGCGCGGTTGGTGAAACCCTAGTTACTGATCGTTTCCACGCTCTGCGTGGGAATGCCTCAATGGACGCTCTGCGTCCGCTCTTGGGACGCGGAGCGTCCCTGGCTGCATTCCCACGCAGAGCGTGGGAACGATCATTAAGCTGCCTCGCTCAATTCCTCCAGCGTCTTACCCCGCGTCTCCATCCCAAACACCCACACCACCCCCGCCGCAATCGCAAAACACATCGCCCCCAGCGCAAACACCCCGCCCTGCCCTGTCATCGGGAACACCAGCCCGGTCACCAAGGGGCCGAGCAACGAACCCACACGACCAATCGCAGACGCGAAACCCGAGCCCGTGGCCCGCGCGGATGTCGGGTACAACTCCGGCGTGTAGGTGTAAAGCACCGCCCACATGCCGAACAGGAAAAACTGCATCAGCAGCCCCGATGCAATCAACAGGCTGACGTTGCCGCCAAACACTGCGCTCTGACCATAAAGAAACGCCATCACCCCACCGCCGAGCAACGTCACCACGCACACCGGTTTACGCCCCCAACGCTCGACCAGCCAGGCGGCCATCAGGAAACCGGGAATCCCGCCGAGGGAAATCAGCACCGTGTAATACACCGACTGGGTCACGGCAAAACCCGACTGCTGCAGCAAGGCACTGAGCCAGGACGTCAGGCCATAGAAACCCAATAAGGCGAAGAACCAGACGCTCCAGATCATCATCGTGCGCTGGCGATACAGCGGCGACCAGATTTGCCGCAATGCAGAAAAGAAATGGCCAGGCGTACTCGTCACTCTCGGCAGACGGATCGGCTCAGGCAGATCTGAACGCCCCAGAGATGCCCGAACCCGATCTTCGATGCGCAACAAGACCTTGTCTGCCACGTCATGATGCCCGGCCTGTTCCAGCCAGCGCGGTGATTCGGGAATGAAAAAGCGAATCGCCAGGACAAACACCGCCGGCACCGCCAACACCAGGAAGATGTCCCGCCAGCCAATCACCGGCAGCAGGAAGTACGACAGTACGCCGGCGGCGACGAACCCCAGCGGCCAGAAGCCGTCCATCAACGCGATGTAACGCCCGCGCCCTTTGGCTGGAATCAACTCCGAGAGCATCGACTGAGCGATGGGAAATTCCATGCCCATGCCGATCCCCAACAGGATTCTGAACAACGTCAGCGTTTCAATGTTCTGCGCCGTAGAGCACAGGTAGCTGGCGATCCCCCACAACACGATGCTCCACTGGAACACCGGTTTGCGGCCGAAGCGGTCGGCCAGCATGCCGGACAGTGACGCCCCCACGACCATGCCGAAAAAGCTCGAACTGGCCAGCAACCCGGCCTGTGCCGTGCTCAGGCCGAACTCGGTTTTGATCGAGCCGAGCAGAAAAGTCATCATCGCCAGGTCCATGGAGTCGAAGAAAAACGCCAGGGCAATGATGATGAAAATAATGCGGTGATAACCGCTGATGGGCAGCCGTTCCAGTCGTTCTGCCGCGCTGAAGCCTCGTGTTTCCATACCAATCCCCTCGATCCGAAAGTCCCCGGACGAGTGTGCGCGATAGCCGCTGGGAGTTACTGCTGGATGCGACCTGTTCGCAGCTCTGAACGACGCCCGAAGCTTCGGACGTCGATCTCGATGCGTCTACAACGCCATTTCCAGCTCGGTCTCCTTGGCGAACCGATGGATTTCACTCTGCCCCGCGGCGGTGATCTGCAAGGCTCGTGAATCGTTGGGCAGGCTCAACCAGCCTGACTGCATGAACAATTGCAGCAACGCCGCACCCAGTGATCCGCCCATGTGTGGGCGTCTTTCGCTCCAGTCCGGACAAGCGCAAGCGACTCTGCTGTTGCGATGGGCCAGCGCCTGGATGAACACACCACGTGTCGCCAATTGCGTGGCGCCCTTGTGAGTGATCATGACCCGCTGATCGAACTGTTCAATCCAGCCCGAATCCAGCAGACGCTGATAAAGATCGGCGGCAAGCGTGCCGCCCAAATGGTCGTCGCAAAGCCTGGCGCGCAATAATGACGAAGGCGCCACCTGAGGTTTGGCGAGGGGGGGCGTGCGCTTGAAAACGTCCGGAATTTCCCGAGGCGTGCTGGCCAGGGTGGCGCTGGCCAGTGCCTCTATCGCGGCACCCACTTCGGGCGCGGCAAGGCGGAAGAATCGCTTGCGGCCGCGAATTTCGACTTTCAACAGACCTCCGGCGGACAAACGCCCCAGATGTGCACTGGCCGAAGACGGTGACAGGCTGGCCAACAAGGCCAGCTCTTCGGTTTGCCGCGCCGAGCCGTCCATCAAAGCCCACATCATTGCGCTGCGCTTTGGGTCAGCCAGCAACGTGGCGATCTGGCTGATGCAAGGTGCATGTTCCATGTATTCACTCCCTGTTGAATCGTTTCGTCTACTGCTCAGAGACATCTTGACCAGTAATGTGTCGTCGGCCAAGGCGTGGAAACCGCCAAAAACCGGGCAAAGCCAGCCAATCGCACAGGCCATTGCTCGCAGGTTTCGCAAAGCCGCGGCGATTGACCCTGGGGCCGGGCTGACTCGGATGTGGACTCGCCATTGCGAGATCGACGGTGCGTACATGAGGCGAGCGCTAGTATAGGCGGGTTAGCCGCTGGTTCCTGCCCTTGAGAAACCATTGGTGGTGATAGTTCCTGAGTGAAATTTCGCTATTTGCCTGCGACTAATGAACGGCGCCCGGTAACGTTGGAAATTGGCTGCTCAACCGGGCGCATCGACTGGCAAGCATTTCCCGCAAAAGGTTCACCGGCTTACTCAATTGTGCGCGATGGGCGCACAGCAAATTCAGCGGCGCGCGCTCACAAAGCAGTTCCGGCATGAGCACTTTCAATCGACCGGCCAGCACATCGGCAGCGACATCCAGCCAGGACTTGTAGGCAATCCCGGTACCCGCCACGGCCCATAGCCGCACGACATCGGCATCATCGCTGAAACGATCGCCGCTGACGGTCAGGCTGACCTCGCGTTTGCCGTCGTGGAAACTCCAATGATCGTGGACCCGGCTGCCGAGCATGAACAGCAAGCAATTGTGCTGAGCCAGTTGCTCCAGTTGCCGCGGCTCGCCATGGCGGGCCAGGTAACTCGGGGCGGCACAGAGGACGCGGCGGTTCTGCGGGGCGATGGGCAGCGCCACCAGGCTTGAGTCTTCCGGCTCGCCGTAACGCAGGGCAATGTCCACCGGCTGGCGGAACAGGTCGGCGATGCGATCACCCAGCAGCAAGCGCACGGTGAGTTTCGGATGCTCACGCTGAAACTCATCCAGCCATGGCAGCAGCAGATTGCGGCCAAAGTCCGACGGCGCCGACAGCTGCAAAATCCCGCTGACCTGGTCCTGACCGCTGGCCAACAAACGGCGCCCCTCATCGAGATTGCTCAAGGCCGCCCGAGCGTATTCGAGAAATCCCTCGCCTTCAGCGGTCAGCCGCAGGCTGCGGGTAGAACGGGCGAGCAACCGGGCGCCGAGCTGCTGTTCGATGCGCTTCAACGCCGCACTGGCCACCGCGGCCGACATGTCCATCCCACGCGCCGCCGCTGACAGACTGCCCAGGTCCGCCGCCCGGACAAACAACTGCAAGTCATCGAAACGCAGCATTATTCAGCCTCGATTATCAAAAAAATATTGAAAGAGACTGCTCTTTTAGCGGCTTTTATCTTGCAGAGAAATAGCCAATCATCCGTCCCATCGAATTCATCCCGTTCCCGGAGTCGAACATGTCCCAGCCTTTTACCGCTATCGCCACCCTCATCGCCAAAGCCGGCCAGCAGGACGCCCTCGAACAGCGCCTGCGTGCGCTGCTGGAACCGACCCGCGCCGAGGCCGGTTGCGGTCAATACGACTTGCACCAGGACCTCGCCAATCCTCACGCCTTCTACATGATCGAACACTGGAGCAGCGACGAAGCCCTGCAAGCCCATGACGCCAGTGCGCATATCCAGAACTTCCGCGCCCAGGCTGGCGACTTGATCGAACACTTCGACCTCAAGCGCCTGCGTTCCATCGCCTGATGACTGCCTTCCCTATTACTGTTCAGGAGCCCCAATGAAAGCCATTGCCTACTACGCCTCCTTGCCAATCAGCGACTCAAACGCTCTGCAAGACATTGAACTGCCGGAACCGGTTGCAGGCCCGCGCGACCTGTTGGTGGAAGTCAAAGCCATCTCCGTCAACCCGGTCGACACCAAAATCCGCCAGAACGTCCAGCCCGAAGGCGGCGCGGCGAAAGTGCTGGGCTGGGACGTGGCCGGTGTGGTCAAGGCCGTCGGCAGTGAAGTGACGCTGTTCAAGGTCGGTGACAAAGTCTTTTATGCCGGCTCCATCGCCCGCGCTGGCGGCAACAGCGAACTGCACGTGGTAGACGAGCGGATCGTCGGCCATATGCCGAAAACCCTCGGTTTCGCCGAAGCCGCCGCGTTGCCGCTGACCGCTATCACCGCGTGGGAATTGCTCTTCGAGCGTCTGCAAGTGCGTGGAGGCAAAACCGATGAAGGCCAGAGCCTTTTGATCGTCGGTGCCGCGGGCGGTGTGGGGTCGATCCTCACGCAATTGGCCCGCCAGCTCACCGGGCTGAAAGTCATCGGCACGGCCTCCCGCCCACAAACCCAGAGCTGGGTTCGTGAGCTGGGTGCCGACCTGGTGATTGATCACAGCCAGCCGTTGAGCGAAGAACTCAAACGCGCCGGCCTCGATCAGGTGACCCACGTCGCCAGCCTGACTCAGACCGATCAGCACCTGGATCAATTGGTCGAGGCACTGGCGCCGCAAGGCAAACTGGCACTGATCGATGATCCGAAGGCGCTGGACGTGACCAAGCTCAAGCGCAAAAGCCTGTCGCTGCATTGGGAGTTCATGTACACCCGCTCGCTGTTCGAAACTGCAGACATGATCGAGCAGCACAAACTGCTCAATCGCGTTGCGCAGCTGATCGACGCCGGGACGCTGAAAACCACAGTCGGCGAGCACTTCGGGAGCATCAATGCGGCGAACCTGCGTCGTGCCCATGAACTGCTGGAAAGCGGTAAGTCCAAGGGCAAGATTGTGCTTGAAGGGTTCTGAAACAAACTGACACAGTTGTCGCCCAGATGGGCGACACCGTCAGTCAGAAGGTTGACCGTTGTCACAATTGCGATCGTATTCGGGTCTACAATCGTGAACTCTGCGGTGCAATCTTTTATGTGACATCTTTTACGAGAGGAGAGATCAGCAATGAAGATCCTGATAAAAGAATTGGCAAAATCCCAGTGGCAGGTCCGCCTGGACCAACACGCCGTGACATTCCGCAGCGAAGCCGAAGCGCGCGCCTTCACCCGCACCCTTGAAGCGCGACTACAAGCACCTCATCAAATTAATGAACACCAGCAGCGCGCTGCTGGCTGAGTTCGTCTTCAGACCTGGGCGTGTGCCAGTGCCCGGGCATTTTGCAAACGCCGGGTGAGCATCGCCACGCTCACCACCAGAATTCCGCACAGGCTGATGACCATGGCCATCGGCATGGCGCTGCCATCGTGTAAAACACCCACCAGCGCTGCTGCCCCGGCGGCGACGCTGAATTGCAGGCATCCGAGCATCGCCGACGCACTGCCGGCGCGAGCGCCCTGTCCGTTCATGGCGCAGGCCGAGGCGTTGGGGAGGATGCAACCAAGGCTGGCGATACAGATAAACAGCGGAATCAGCAACGGCCATAGCTGCACGGTGTGCAACGAACTGACAGCCAGCAGCGCCAGACCTGCGCCGACGTAGATCCACACGGTGCGCACCAGCAAAAACGCCGGGCCACGCTTGGCCAGCAGTCGCGCATTCACCTGCGCTACCAGAATGAAACCCGCCGCATTGGTACCGAACAGCCAGCCGAAATGCTCGGCGGGTACGCCATACAGCTTGATGAAGACGAACGGTGAACCGGCGATGTAGGCAAACATCCCGGCGATGGCGATACCACCGGTCAAGGCGTGTCCAAGGAACACCGGATCCGACAACAGTCGACCGTACTGATGCAACGCGCCGGACAACGGTTGACGCGGCACATGGGCCGGCAGACTTTCCGGCAGCCCGAGCGCCACGGCCAACCCTGCCAGCGCACTGAAACCGGTCAACACGAGAAAGATCGACTGCCAGCCCGTGGTGTTGACCAACAGCCCGCCCAGCATGGGCGCAAGAATCGGCGCCAGACCCATGACCAGCATCAGCTGCGAAAAGACCTTCGCCGAACCCACCGCATCGCACTTATCGCTGACCACCGCCCGCGCGATCACCATCCCCGCGCACCCACCCAGCGCCTGAATGAAACGTGCGCCAATCAGCCATTCGAGGTTCGGCGCGTAGGCGCAGGCCAGGGAGGCTGCGGTGAACAGACCGACGCCGGTCAGCAAGGGAATGCGTCGCCCGAAGCGATCCGCCACCGGGCCGTAAGCCAGCTGACCGATGGACAAGCCCAGGAAATACGCCGCCAAGGTCAGTTGAACGTGTTTTTCATCGGTGCCGAAGGCAAGCGCCATCGCCGGGAAGGCCGGCAGATAGAAATCGATCGCCAGCGGACCGAAGGCGCTCAAGGCGCCAAGAATCAAAATGGTACGCAAATTCATCAGGCATCCAGTTGGACAGGGGTCGGCAGCCCCACAGTCTAGCCGCGCATGGATGCCTTGAACATTCCGTTAGGTCGCTAACTATTAAAATGCTTCAGGAGACTTTCGCCTCGTAGCCTTCTTCGGTGATCACCGCGATCACTTGATCCGCAGTCAACGCACTGTCGATGCCGACTTCTTTCGCGGCCAGATCGATACGCACGCTGGCCTCAGGATCCTTGGCTTGCAGCGCCTGAGTGATGGCTTTGACGCAGTGACCGCAGGACATGCCTTGAACGTTGAACACTTGCATGGGATGACTCCTTGAGTGAGGTTGCGTGCAGTCTCGAGCTTGCCACCATGGCAAGGTCAAGTTCTGAAGTGAGCTGCCGGGCTGGCAATCGGCGTCGCGCTCGGCCAAGCTGCGTCCATCAATGACTCGACATCAGGAGATTCAGCCATGCGCTGGTCAGCTCTCAGCCTGTTTGGCTTTCTCAGTCTTTTCGCCGTCGCGCCTTCGGTCAATGCGGCCGGGGAGGATTACGGCGTGCTGATCATTTCCCGCGAGCGCCTGGAAGTCTCGACCTCCTGCGAGATCGGCGTGTATATCCAGGATCAGTTGTCGGCGCGGTTATTCCAGGAACAAAGCACCTCGTTCAACCTGCCGCCGGGCAATGTGTCCCTGCGCCTTAAACTGCTGCCGGGCCAGGCGCCGGGTTGCAACCCGGGCATGCTCGCTCCCGGTTCGCAGACCATCACGCTCAAGGCCGGTGACGTGCTGAAGTTCCGGATTGCGATGACGCAGGAAGGGATGTACCTGAAACCCACAGCCCTGGATTATTGATGATCGTTCCCACGCTCTGCGTGGGAATGCCTCACCGGACGCTCCGCGTCCGCTTTTGTTGGGACGCGGAGCGTCCCGGGCTGCATTCCCACGCAGAGCGTGGGAACGATCAACTGACCACCCGATCTTTGCGCTTGACCTTGCCAGCATGGCAAGGTTGATCCTGTAGGCATCTTCTACAGGGAGCGTGACCGATGTCCGAATCCACCACTTTCGATCTGCCGATTGCCGGCATGACCTGCGCCAGTTGCGCCGGGCGTGTCGAGCGTGCCTTGAGCAAAGTCATCGGCGCCTCTGCCGTCAGCGTCAACCTGGCCACCGAACAGGCTCGGGTTCAAGCGCCCAGTGACAGCTTGCCGGCGTTGATGAATGCGGTTCAGCAGGCCGGTTACAGCGTGCCGCAGCAGAGCCTGGAATTGAGCATCGACGGCATGACCTGCGCCTCCTGCGTCGGCCGGGTCGAACGAGCGCTGGCCAAGGTGCCGGGGGTCAAGAGCGCCAGCGTCAATCTGGCCAACGAACGCGCTCACCTTGAACTGCTCGGCCAGATCGATGCGCAAACCTTGATCGCTGCCGTGACCAAGGCTGGCTACAGCGCCAGTGTCTGGGAAATTGAACACCCGCAAACCGACCATCAGCAACAGCGCCTGCACCGCGAGCGCTGGGCCTTGATCATGGCGATCGCCCTTGCCTCGCCACTGGTGCTGCCAATGCTGCTGCAACCGTTCGGCGTGCATTGGATGCTTCCGGCCTGGGTGCAATTCGCGTTGGCCACGCCGGTGCAATTCATCTTCGGTGCGCGGTTTTATGTGGCCGCCTGGAAAGCCGTACGCGCCGGTGCCGGCAACATGGATTTGCTGGTCGCGTTGGGCACCAGCGCCGGTTATGGCTTGAGTCTCTATGAATGGACCACCGCCGCCGGGCGCATGCCGCACCTGTATTTCGAAGCCTCGGCGGTGGTGATTGCCTTGGTGCTGCTGGGCAAGTACCTGGAAAGCCGCGCCAAACGCCAGACCGCCAGTGCGATTCGCGCCCTCGAAGCCTTGCGCCCGGAACGGGCGATTCAGGTTGTCGATGGTCGCGAGCAGGACGTCGCCATCAGCGCCTTGCGCCTCAATGATCGGGTGATGGTCAAACCCGGTGAACGCTTCCCGGTGGACGGCGAAGTGGTCGAAGGCCAGAGCCACGCCGACGAAGCGCTGATCAGCGGCGAAAGCCTGCCGGTGCCCAAACAACCCGGCGACAAGGTCACCGGCGGCGCGATCAATGGCGAAGGCCGGTTGCTCGTTCGCACCCTGGCCTTGGGCGCGGAAACCGTGCTGGCGCGGATCATCCGTCTGGTGGAAGACGCTCAGGCTGCAAAAGCGCCGATCCAGAAACTGGTGGATAAAGTCAGTCAGGTGTTTGTCCCTACGGTTCTGCTGATTGCGTTGGCAACCTTGATCGGTTGGTGGTTGTACGGCGCACCGATGGAAACGGCGCTGATCAATGCCGTGGCGGTATTGGTAATCGCATGCCCGTGCGCCCTGGGGTTGGCCACACCAACGGCAATCATGGCCGGGACCGGGGTGGCGGCGCGCTACGGGATTCTGATCAAGGACGCCGAAGCGCTGGAGCGCGCGCATGAAGTCAGCGCGGTGGTGTTCGACAAGACTGGCACGCTGACTTCGGGTGCCCCACGCATTGCACATTTGAGCGCCACCGACAGTGACGAAGCTGCCCTGCTGCAAATGGCCGGCGCCCTGCAACGCGGCAGTGAACATCCGCTGGCCAAGGCGGTTCTGGACGCTTGCGCCGAACGCGGTATGACCGTGGTCGATGTTACCGACAGCCAGTCCCTGACCGGCCTTGGCATCGCGGGCACGCTCGACGGTCGTCGATTGGCGCTGGGCAATCGTCGTCTGTTGGAAGAGAGCGGCTTGAGCGCAGGTGAAGCGGACTCCGCCACCGCGTGGGAAACCGAAGGCCGGACCCTGTCCTGGCTGATCGAGCAAAGTCCCAAACCTCGGGTGCTGGGCCTCTTCGCTTTCGGTGACACACTCAAACCCGGCGCGCTGCAAGCCGTGCAACAACTCAGCGCACGGAACATCAGCAGCCACTTGCTGACTGGCGACAATCGCGGCAGTGCCAACGTAGTTGCCGAGGCGCTGGGCATCAAGGATGTCCACGCCGAAGTGCTGCCCGCCGACAAAGCTGCCACCGTTGCCACGCTTAAGAAAACCGGCGTGGTAGCGATGGTCGGCGATGGCATCAACGACGCACCGGCCTTGGCCGCCGCAGACATCGGCATCGCCATGGGCGGTGGCACCGACGTTGCGATGCACGCGGCCGGGATCACCCTGATGCGCGGCGACCCACGGTTGGTGCCGGCGGCGCTGGAGATCAGTCGCAAGACCTACGCGAAGATTCGTCAGAACCTGTTCTGGGCTTTCGTCTACAACCTGATCGGCATTCCGCTGGCAGCGTTCGGCTTTCTCAACCCGGTGCTGGCCGGTGCGGCCATGGCGTTATCGAGCGTCAGCGTGGTGAGCAATGCGTTACTGTTGAAAACCTGGAAACCCAAGGATCTGGAGGACACTCAATGAACATCGGCCAAGCGGCCCACCAGAGCGGCCTGAGCGCGAAGATGATTCGTTATTACGAATCCATCGGCTTGCTCAAGGCCGCCCATCGTACCGACAGCGGTTACCGGGTATACGGCGACGACGACCTGCATACCCTGGCGTTCATCAAGCGTTCCCGGGACCTGGGGTTCTCACTGGAAGAAGTCGGCAAACTGCTGACCCTCTGGCAGGACCGCCAAAGAGCCAGCGCCGACGTGAAGGCCCTGGCCCGTCAGCACATCGAAGAGCTGAACCAGAAAATCCGCGAACTCGGCCAACTGCGCGACACCCTGCAGGACCTGGTCGAACACTGCCACGGTGATCACCGTCCCGACTGCCCGATCCTCAAGAACCTGGAGTCGGGCTGTTGCGCCCAACCCGTTCACCCCTGATGGCCAGCCCCTTCACAACCAACAAAGTGGTGAGGGGAATCCCGTGGAACAACAGCACCACGGCACCCGGCGTCCACCACGAATAGAACGGCGCGGCGATCAGCATGCCGACGCCGAACCCGGTCATTTGCAGCAGGGTCAGGAAGCTGAAGATCGGCAGGCGCAGGCTGTCCGGTTCACGCTGCAGACGCGACATCAGGCCGACTTCCGAGAAACCGTCGCCGAGCCCCGCCGGTAGCGAGAACAGCAGCAGCCCGTAAAGGGTCTGCTGCTGAAACATCAGGATAAAGCCGCAGGACATCAGCAACACACCCAAGAAAAAACGTCGCTCCAGGTTCACGTTTTCCGAGCCTTTCAGCCGGCTGGCGATGCGCGCGCCGATGAGTTTTCCGCTGGCCCAGACCGCCAGCACCAGGCCCAGCGTGGTGCTGGCCGACTCGGGTGTCAGCAGTTTGGAAATGATCGGAAAACCCACGTTGTGCGCGGCACTGCCAAGGGTGTCGGCCATGGCCACCGCGAGCATCGCCGCCACCACCGGTGCACTGCGCAGGCCCTGGAGCAGGGCCGACCATTCGCCACGTTCGTGGGTGGATTCGGCGTTGGGCGCAGGTTTTGAAAAGTGCAGCGGCAAGATGAACAGCGCGGCCAGCAGATAAGTGACGACGTTCAATGCAAACACCGTTTCAAAGCCGAATGCCGCCACTAAAAGCCCCGACACCAGACTTCCACCGACCATGGCTGCCGACGATGCCGAAGCGATCCAGGCGTTGGTCTTGAGCAGGTGTTCGTTTTCGATCAAGTGTGGCAACTGGCTGTTGAGACCGATGGCGAACATCGAGTTACCGAATCCCAGACCGAACGCAATTAACGGTAAAAGCAGAACTTGCTGGGCGACCGGCAGCACCAGTAGCAGGCCCAGCAACCCGGCGCGAAGCAGGTCGAAGGCAATCAGCGGCGTGCGCCCGACCCAGCGGCGATAGAAAGCGGTGCCGATCAGGCTGGCGAAAATCCCTCCACCCACACGGCTGGCGAGGAAGATTCCAACGCTCATGGCGCTGTTGCTGAGCAGGTAGACGTAGGTGGCCAGGGCGACCATGTTGAGGAAGGCGCCGAAGTCCGAGATCAGACGGGCGGTGATGATGAGTTGGGCGTTGCGGGTGGTGTTCACATTCAGTCCTGTAGGAGCTGCCGAAGGCTGCGATCTTTTGATCTTCGACTTAGGCTGCCACTCTGAAAATCAAAAGAAAGATCAAAAGATCGCAGCCTTCGGCAGCTCCTACAAGGGTTACGCGTTCGACAAAAAACCCGGCCGAAGCCGGGTTTGTCATCAACCAATCACTGCATCCAAGGCGGAGGCGGCTCTTCGGTTTTGCCCGGTGGCGCGTCATCTGCCGCACGCACCGCTTGCTTACGCTCTTCATCCAGGCGTGCCGCCTCGATCTCGCGCATGATCCCGCCAACGTCGGCCAACTCTTCCGGCTCGTCGAACTCGCCGGTCAAAACGCTGGCCGGGTGCAAGGTGCCGGCTTCGTACAACGCCCACATTTCCTTGGCGTACTTGGTCTTTTTCAACTCCGGCGCAAACCGCCCGAAGTAGGACGCCATGTTGCCAACATCCCGCTCCAGCATGCTGAACGCGTGGTTGTTGCCCGCCGCGTCCACCGCTTGCGGCAGGTCGATGATCACCGGGCCGGTCGGGGTCAGCAGTACGTTGAACTCCGACAAGTCACCGTGCACCAGACCGGTGCACAACATCAGCACGATCTGCGAAATCAGGAACGCGTGATATTCGCGCGCCTGATCTGGTTCCAGCACCACGTCGTTCAAACGCGGCGCGGCATCGCCGTACTCGTCCGCCACCAGTTCCATCAGCAGCACGCCTTCAAGGAAGTCGTAAGGCTGAGGGACTCGAACGCCAGCACCGGCCAGACGGAACAACGCCGCCACTTCGGCATTCTGCCAGGCGTCTTCGGTTTCTTTCTTACCAAACTTGGAGCCCTTGGCCATCGCCCGAGCCTGACGGCTGTTGCGCACCTTGCGGCCTTCCTGATACTCGGCCGCCTGACGGAAACTGCGTTTATTCGCCTCCTTGTAGACCTTCGCGCAACGTAGCTCGTTACCGCAGCGCACCACATAAACAGCTGCTTCTTTACCACTCATGAGTGGGCGCAGCACCTCGTCGACCAGACCGTCCTCGATCAGGGGTTCAATGCGTTTTGGAGTCTTCATCAGCTTTTATTGGGGGTCCTTTATTACCAAACACGCGAAAGTCATTCGTTATACGGCAATCCACTCATTCGGGGGAGGGGTTGCCGACCTATGAACGTTTCCATCGACATCAAGAAGCACACACTGTGCCGGATTAATCAGGCAAACCCGAGCCTCGTATCAGCCGCCCCAGATCATAGCTGAGCCAGCGTCACGTGTTGCTGTAGGGCTTGGAGGGTATTTGCGACAGAAGTTGACACCTCGATTCATACCCTTCGTAGGATTTTTCTTAATAGACCTCAATTTCCGCCTCCATCAGCCGAAGTCATCAATGACAAAGTGATTTGTCCGACAATCGTTCTGCCAATAATCCGCGAGTCATCTGCACTGCGTGGGCCTACAAGAAAAATCTGGAGTGCGGATGAACATCAAACAGAAGTTGACCTGGGCGTTTGCAATCATCGCCTGCTTGCCGGTGGTGCTGGTCGCTACCCTCGTTGTGATGAACTTGCGCAGTGATGCCAAGGACAATTTCGTCGACGGCAGTGGTCGCGAAATTCGTCAGGTCAGCAACGCCATGCAACTGTTCTTTGACGGCATCAGCCAGAACGTGGATTACCTGGCGACCCAACCGCTGATCAAGAATTCCGACGACAGCCTCAAGACCTACATGAGCGCCAACGCCGAGAGCATTCCCCAAGGCGAGATGGATAAAAAGGTCTTCGGCCTCCTTCAGGACCTGGGTAACAGTCACCCGTCGTACGCCTATGCCATCCTCGGCACCGCGGCGGGCGGATATGTGTCCTGGCCGGACGATGCGAAGCTGAGCAATTACGACCCGCGCCAGCGCCCGTGGTACAAGGCAGCCCAGGCCAAACCGGGCAAGCCGTTCCGCACTGAGGCCTACTACTGGGCCCAGGATGACTCGACTTACGTCAGTACCGTGCGCACCATCGATAACAAGCTGGGCACCCATGGCGGCGTGGTCAGCATCGACGTGACGCTCAAGCAACTCACCGAAATCGTCAAACAGATCAAGCTCGGTGAAACCGGCTACCTGATGCTGTTGGAAAACACCGGCACCGTGCTGGTCGATCCGAAGCAACCGGAACACAACTTTAAAGCGCTGAGCAGCCTCGGCGACGGCTACGCGCAACTGGCCAAGGCCGGCAAAGGGCTGGTGGAAGTCGAGTTGAACGGCGAACGCTACATGGCCAACGTCTGGCCGTCGGAGCAACTGGGCTGGACCTTTATCGGCCTGATCAAGCAAACCGACGTGATGAGTTCGGCCACTCAACTGACCTGGTTGATCGCGATCATCGCCGCCGTGCTGGCCGTGTTCTTCGCCATCGTCGGCGCCAGTTTCGCCAGCCTCATCGTGCGGCCGATTCGCAGCGTGGCCAGCGGTCTGGAAGGCATCGCCCAAGGTGAAGGCGACCTGACCAAGAACCTGCAAATCCGTGGCAGCGACGAAACCGCTCAACTGGCCAACTGGTTCAACCAGTTTTTGGCGGCGATTCGCAACCTGATTCAGAGCATTGGCGGCGCCGCGAACAAGATCCTCGCCACCTCCAAGAGTTCGACCCAGGTCTCCAGCGACATGGCCGAAGCGGCCGGGCGTCAGCGTGAAGCGGTGGACATGGTCTCCACGGCATTCCACGAAATGGTCGCCACCGCCAACGAAGTCGCGCGCTCTTGCAGCCAGGCTGCGGAATCCGCCGACAGCGGCCAGCGCCAGGCGCGTGAAGGTCAGCAGCAGATTGATGCGGCAGTGACCAGCGTCGATCGCTTGAGCCAGGAAATCGAACAGTCGGCCCAGTCGATGCAACAGCTTGAGCGCGATAGCAACGACATTCAGTCAATCCTCGGGACCATTCGCTCGATTGCCGAACAGACCAACCTGCTGGCGCTGAACGCGGCCATCGAAGCAGCACGGGCCGGTGAACAGGGTCGTGGTTTTGCAGTGGTCGCCGATGAAGTTCGGGCACTGGCCAAACGCACCGCCGATTCCACGGCGGAAATCGACGGCTTGCTGGGCAACCTCGCCAAGCGTACCAGTCAGGTGACTCAGCAAATGCACGCCAGCCTGGAAGTGTCCCAGCAATCGGTGACGCGGATCGGTGAAGCACGCAGCAGCTTCGGGCTGATTCGGGAGTCGGTCGACGTGATCCGCGACATGAACACCCAGATCGCTACTGCGGCGGAAGAACAGCATCAGGTGGCTGAAGACATCAATCGGCACATCAGCCAGATTCACGGTGATGCGCAGTTGGTGGCGGAACTGGCGAACTCGGCGCGGCTGGATTCGCAGAGTCTGGCGGGGTTGTCGAATGAGTTGGATGGGTTGGTTCGGCGGTTCAGGACTTGAGATGTTGATCGTTCCCACGCGCAGCAAAGGAATGCAGCCCGGGACGCTCCGCGTCCCATTCGAAAGCTGGAACGCGGAGCGTCCCTTGAGACATTCCTTTGCTGCGCGTGGGAACGATCATCACTGCCGAAACAACTCCCCCGGGGTAAACCCGAACAAGCTTTTGAACGCCGCAATAAACGCCGAAGTCGAGTCATACCCGCAAGACAGCGCGGCATTGGTCACGCTGTCCCCCTCCTCCAGCAAACTCAACGACGACAGCAATCGCATCCGCTGGCGCCACCCTCGAAAGCTCAACCCGGTTTCACGCTGAAAGAGCCGCATCAAGGTTTTCTCCGAGGTGCCCAACCGCTCGGCCCACTCCTGCAACGTCACGTTCCGCTCAGGACTTTCGATCAGCTCGTTGCACAACCCCAGCAACCGTTCATGGCGCGGCAACGGAAGCGAGAAGCCGACTTCCGGCAGATGCGCCAACTGATCCAGCAACACGCCGACCAGCCGCGATTCCTGGCTGTCGCCCTGTGGATAATCAACCGGCAGCGAACAAAAACGCTTGATCAGCTCCCGGGCCAAAGGCGTCACTTCCAGCACCCGGCACCGCCCGTCTGCCCACTCACAATCCTCGCGGCGTACATAGAGGCTGCGCATTTCGGCGCGCATTGAGGTCACCACCTGGTGTTCGAGATCCGCCGGAATCCAGATCCCCCACTGCGGCGGCGCAAAGAAACTGCCCTCGGCGGTGTGCACGCCGAGAACGCCGCTGATCGCGTAGGAAAACTGCACCCAATCGTGTCGATGAGGCGGCGTCCATGAACCGGCGTTGAGGCTTTCCGCACGGGCATAAAGCGGACGCGGCAGTGCCGTCAGCGTCGGAATCGTCCGTTCGAGGGAAAGTTGTCCGTTGGTCGCCATTGATTGGCCTTATGTCGCAAGACGGCTGATGAAGCCGACGTTAGGCTAAGCCACCAATTCTTACAAATGTATTCGTGCCTGTTATGCATGGCCTGCGATCCTCAGCGCTCAATAATCGCCGTAACGCCTTGGCCGCCGGCGGCGCACATCGAGATCAACCCTCGGCCCTGCCCCGCTGCATCCAGCAACTTCGCCAGACTCGCGACGATGCGCCCGCCGGTAGCGGCAAACGGATGCCCGGCCGCCAGTGAACTGCCTTTGACGTTGAGGCGGCTGCGGTCGATGGAACCCAGCGGCGCATCGAGGCCGAGACGGGTTTTGCAATAGTCCGGATCTTCCCAAGCCTTCAGCGTGCAGAGTACCTGCGCGGCGAAGGCCTCGTGGATTTCGTAGTAATCGAAGTCCTGCAGCGTCAGGCCATTGCGCGCCAGCAAACGCGGCACCGCGTACACCGGCGCCATCAACAGCCCTTCGGCACCGTTGACGAAATCCACCGCCGCCGTCTCGCCATCGCGCAAATACGCGAGGATCGGCAGGCCACGCTCCTTGGCCCATTCTTCACTGCCCAGCAGCACCAGCGACGCGCCATCGGTGAGTGGCGTCGAGTTGCCCGCCGTCAAAGTGCCTTTGGCGCTTTTTTCGAACGCCGGTTTGAGTGAAGCGAGTTTTTCCAGGGTCAGGTCCGGGCGCAGGTTGTTGTCACGGGTCAGGCCGAGGAACGGCGTCATCAAATCGTTGTGCCAGCCTTCGGTGTAGGACGCGGCCATTTTCTGGTGACTTTCCAAGGTCAGTTGGTCCTGTTCGGCGCGCGGAATGTTCCAGGTCTGGGCCATCAACTCGCAGTGCTCGCCCATGGACAGACCGGTGCGCGACTCGCTGATGCTTGGAAAGTCGGGCATCAAATGGCGGGGACGCAGTTGCAGGAAGGTTTTCAGTTTGTCGGCGGTGCTTCGGGCGCGGTTGGCCTGCAGGAGGATCTTGCGCAGGCTTTCGTTAACACCGATCGGCACGTCTGAGGCTGTGTCGACGCCACCGGCAATGCCACATTCGATCTGACCCAGGGCGATTTTGTTCGCCACCAACAACGTCGCCTCCAGCCCAGTGCCGCAGGCTTGCTGGATGTCGTAGGCCGGGGTGGTTGGCGACAGCCGCGAGCCGAGCACACATTCGCGGGTCAGGCTCATATCCCGGGAGTGCTTGGCCACCGCCCCCGCCGCTACTTCGCCCAGGCGCAAACCGTGCAGGTTGTAGCGTTCGATCAGACCTTCGAGCGCGGCGGTGAGCATCGCCTGATTACTGGCGGTGGTGTACGGCCCGTTGGAACGGGCGAAGGGGATACGGTTACCACCAATAATCGCAACGCGGCGCAGCTGAGTCATGAAAAGCTTCCTATTCTGTGAAGGCCATAACCCACAAGCGTAGGCCTAATCTCGTGGATCGAACGACTGATTGCCATTCATGGTCCACACTTTGAACCCCAGCTGCTGGAGTGCGTTACATGTCTGACCGTTATATCGACTTCGCCAATTCGTCCATCGGCCATCGTTTGGTCGGGGCCCTGGGTCTGCCGTCGCCGGTTCGGCTGGAGCGCTGGCAAGCTGGCCGGCTGCGGCCTGTCGAGGGGGCGCTGTTGTTAGGCGGTGGCCCGTTGACGGAGAAAATCGGCACCTTCGCCAACCGCCTGACCGACGCGATTTACAGCTACGGCACCGAGCCCTCACTGGCCACCGCGTGGATTCCCGGCCACGGCCCCAAACTCAAAGCCGTGGTGTTCGACGCCAGTGACCTGGTGCAGACCGATCAACTCAAACAGCTGCGCGAGTTCTTCCAGCCGTTGATCAAAAACCTCGACCACAGCGCGCACCTGGTGATTCTGGGGCGCGCGCCGCAGACCTTGAGCGATCCGTTCGCCGCCAGCGCCCAGCGCGCGGTGGAAGGTTTCAGCCGATCGCTGGCCAAAGAACTGCGCGACGGCGGCACCTTGCAGCTGATTTATGTCGGCGAAGGTGCGGAGGATCAACTGGAAGGCCCGCTGAGGTTTTTCCTCTCGCCCAAAAGTGCGTTCGTTTCCGGGCAAGTGATTCGCTTGAACGCTTGCGACACGCAGGTGACAGACTGGACTCGCCCACTGTCCGGCCGCAAGGCGCTGGTCACCGGCGCGGCACGCGGCATCGGCGCCTCCATCGCCGAAACGCTCGCCCGTGACGGGGCCGAAGTGATCCTGCTCGACGTCCCACCGGCCAAAACCGACCTCGAAGCCCTCGCCGCACGCCTCGGCGGGCGCAGCATCACCCTGGATATTTGCGCCGAAGACGCCGCAGCGCAGTTGATCGAACAATTGCCCGACGGCATCGACATCGTGGTGCACAACGCCGGCATCACGCGGGATAAAACCCTGGCCAACATGACTCCGGAATTCTGGGACGCGGTACTGGCGGTCAACCTCAATGCGCCGCAAGTGCTGACCAAGGCACTGCTCGACAGCGGCACCCTGCACGACAACGGTCGGGTGATCCTGCTGGCGTCCATCAGCGGCATCGCCGGCAATCGCGGGCAAACCAATTACGCAGCGAGCAAGGCCGGGTTGATCGGTCTGGCCCAGGCCTGGGCGCCGTTGCTGAATGAGCGCGGCATCAGCATCAACGCAGTCGCACCCGGTTTCATCGAAACCCAAATGACCGCGCACCTTCCGTTCGGCGTGCGTGAAGCCGGGCGGCGCTTGAGTTCGCTGGGCCAGGGCGGCCTGCCGCAAGACGTCGCCGAAGCGGTGGCGTGGCTGGCACAACCGGGCACCGGCGCGTTTACCGGGCAAGCGCTGCGAGTGTGCGGACAAAGTGTTTTGGGGGCTTAGGCATGATCATCGATTGGCACACACTCAACCGCGAACCGAGCCTGTCGGGACTGTACGTGCGGGCAGCAACGCGACGCAAAATCACCGGCACCACCCTGCCCGATTCGGGTTTGCGCTGCTGGATCAATGTCGATGCGAAGCGCCTGGCGGACTATCGCAAGGTCTGCGGTTTTGCCGAAAACGGCCTGCTGCCGCCGACGTATCCACACATCCTCGCGTTCGCCTTGCAGATGCAACTGCTGACGGCCAAGGAATTTCCGTTCCCGCTGCTGGGGTTGATTCACCTGAGCAACCGCATTCGCCTCTTGCGTCCAATGGGCGGCGTAAATCGCGTGCGGGTCAGCGTGCAGGTACAAAACCTTCAGCCACATGAAAAGGGCGCGACGTTCGATCTGGTGACGACGCTTGACGATCAATTGGGGCCGCTGTGGGAAGCGGAAAGCCAGATGTTGTGCCGCGGGGTCAAACTCGAAGGCCAGCCCATCGAGGAAGTGTTGGCATCGACGTTGGAGATGTCGCAAGTGGCCCACTGGAAAGCGCCCTCGGACATTGGACGGCAGTACGCCAAAGTGTCCGGCGACTACAACCCGATTCACCTGAGTGCCGTCAGCGCCAAACTCTTCGGTTTTCCTACCGCCATCGCCCATGGATTGTGGAACAAGGCCCGAACCCTTGCGGCGCTCGCCGATCACCTGCCGGCAGCGAATGTCGAAATTACGGTGCAGTTCAGAAAACCGGTGCGATTACCCAGTGAAGTGACATTAATGGCCAGCGCGGCGGGGTCCAGTGGGGATCTGCGGTTGGTGGGCGCAGGCGACTTAGAACATATGGTAGGACATTGGCGGCCGATTGCCTGAGAAAATAGCCGGCTGTCAGGCCGCCTTCGCGGGCAAGCCCGCTCCCACATTGAATCGTACCTGGCCACAAGTTTTGTGTACGACACAGACCATGTGGGAACCGACTCTGTGTTAGTGCGGTGGATAATTAGCCAATATCCGCCCAACCGTCTCACGTATCGCAGTACTGCGATCCGACGGATTCGGCGTACGGCTGAGGATCTGCTCGTCACTGCCGCGCCACACCAGCTTGCCGTCCTTGCCATCCAGCAGGTCGATTTGGATGATCGCCACTTTGTAACTGACGTTACGGGTTTCGTTGTACATCGGCCCACCCCAGTAGCCATTCCATGGGCCACCCCAACCGCCGCCGTAGTTGGTGGTCACTTGTTGCTGGCGCTGTTCGACGATCAGATAAGTTTGCACACTCAAATCGCCCTTTTTGCCAGCGGCGGCCGGACGCAGGCCACGCTGATCCAGCTGATCGGTCACCGATTGGCGGATGCGTTGTTCAGTCAGGTCGCTCTTGATCCGTGGATCATCGGGCCGATATTGCAGGGCGGGTTCTTTCCAGCTCCAGCTGCGATAGGCGGCGAAGTCGCGGCTGGCATCGAAGTCATGATTGACCTGGTTGCCGGCGCAGGCACTGAGCAGCACGGCCACAGCCAGTAAAACGAGACGGCGGAACATGATAGTTCTCCGGTAGAAGACATGAACCTGCGCAATGCTTCTTAACGACAGAAGCTAACTGGGAGGATACGCCGACATCGCCTTTTCTACAGCCTCCCGTATCGCATCGGCACGCTCGCTCTGGCTGCCTCGGTTGCTGGTTTCGGCGCTGGCACTCCACACCGGTTGACCGCTCTGAGCGTCAAACAAATCAACCCGCACGACAACGACCTGTTCCTGATAAGTCCGCACGATCGGCACAGTGTTGTACATGCCGTAACCGCTGCCGTAGCGGTTGTAACCACCATAACCGCCGCCGTAATAACCATAGTCGTCCTGAACCTGACGCAGGCGGGTTTCCAGGTGCAGCTCGGCGCTGACAAACAGGTCCGCCGGGCGATTGTCGTGCAGCGGGCGCAAGCCACGTTGATCGAGGGCATTGCTGACGGCTTCGGCGACCTGCGCCGAATCCGCCCAGGCGGTGCCCGGCGGCAGGCGTCCGTTGAGCCAGGCCCAGCTGCGGTAACGTCCGTAGTCGCGCGGCGGTGCCGGGTAGGCGCTGCGGTCAAAGGTGTTGGCCGCGTGAGGCGGCGCGGGGGGCAAGGGGTTGGATGACGCCACATAAGGATTGCTGCCCTGACAGGCTGCCAACCCGAGACAGATCACCAATAACCCCGAACGACTGTTCATTTCGCGCTCCGATCAGACCGGCCGACAGATCCAGTGCAAGTAGCGCCCAAGCCCGGCAAAACTTGGGTGACGACGGTGGGCCAGTTCCATTTCCAGCAAGTCCACCAGTTCGGCGCGGGCCTGGAATTCCACCGGCATGTAATCGTGAAAAACCCGAACCCCGCTCTGGGTTTCGACCTGCCACAGGCCCTCAAGTTGCGCCGCCAGTTCACGTGGATCAAGGGGCTGCTGCGGCGTCAGGCTTTGCTTTTCGCCGGCCATGTCGTTCTTGCGCATCTTGCGGAAATGGCCTTTGAGCAGGTTGCGATAGATCAGCGCATCGCGGTTGTAGAAGGCCAGAGACAACCAGCCATCTGGCTTGGTCAATTGATGCAGCACGGGCAGGATCGCGTGGGGCTCGGCCAGCCATTCCAGCACGGCGTGGCACAGCACCAGGTCGTAGGGTTCGGTAAGTTGGCCAAGCAGATCCTGCCACGGCGCCTGTATGAACGTTGCTGTTTGCCCGGCATCGGCAAAGCGCTGGCGGGCGCCTTCGAGCATCGGCTCGGCGGGCTCGGCCAGCGTGACCTCATGGCCACGCTGGGCCAGCCACAACGACATGTGGCCAAGACCGGCGCCGATGTCCAGTACGCGCAAGGGTCGGTCTGGCAGGGTTTCGGCCAGGTCGGCCTGAAGCACCGCCAGACGGATCGCACCTTTGGCACCGCCATAGATTTTTTCTGCGAAGCGGGTCGCCAGCTGATCGAAATGACGGTCGCTCATCAGCTGAACCTCTTTTCGCTGTCCGCGAGTTTGCTGCGCACCACTTCATTCATGTCCAACCCCAACTCGCCGCACAGCAGCAGTAGATAGAGCACGATGTCACCGATTTCCTGCCCGGCATGGGCGAGTTTGTCCGCCGGCAACTGGCGCGACTGGTCTTCGGTCAGCCACTGGAAAATCTCCACCAGCTCGGACATTTCCACGCTCGCGGCCATGGCCAGGTTTTTCGGGCTGTGAAATTGCCGCCAGTCATTGCGGTCACGGATGGCGTGCAGGCGTTCGGTCAGTTCAACAAGGTTCATCGGGCTCTCCTGAAGGCGTATAGCTTCGGGGGGATGACAGGGGAAGGCAAGGGGCAGCATCGTGCTCAAGACTTTGCGCCATACTCAAAAAGATCGCAGCCTTCGGCAGCTCCTACAGGGAACTCGGCAGCATGATCGATAGCCCAAGGCTCAAGTCCGGCAACCATGCCCCCACTTTCATCAAGGACGTTCACGACATGCAGGTAGAAAGTTTTTTCGAATGGCTCGGCCAGGCACTCGGTTCGGTTATCCGCTTCATCGTTGACGGCCTTAGTGGTTTGTTCAATCTGTTGAGCCATGCCGGCAGCAACTTTGTCGAGGGGCTGTCCCGTGCACTGGGCATGGACGCGTCGATCATCAGCATCATTGCGTTGATTGTTGGGTTGATGCTGTTGTGGTCGGCGATTCGGGCGTTCATGAATGCGTCGATCATCATGGGGATTATCTGGTTGCTGCTGGGGCTTTGGTTGTTGAGCTGGATAATCCATTGATTGGCTGATCGTTCCCACGCTCTGCGTGGGAATGCAGCCCGGGACGCTCCGCGCCCTGACGGCGTGACGCAGAGCGTCACAGGAGTCATTCCCACGCAGAGCATGGGAACGATCACCACAAACTGTCGCTACAATGCCCGCTCCCCGAAGGAGCCTGCATGTCCGACCTGATCGCCGACTGGCGCGACCGCCCTACCCATCGTCGAGTCTGGGCGCTCGCTGCCCCCATGATTCTCTCGAACATTTCCGTGCCGCTGGTGGCGCTGGTCGACAGTACGGTCATCGGCCACTTGCCCCACGCTCATCAGTTGGGCGCAGTCGCGGTCGGGGCCAGCCTGTATACCTTTCTCGCCTGGGCCATGGGTTTTCTGCGCATGGGCTCCACCGGGTTCGCCGCACAGGCCGCCGGGCGTGGGGACGGCGCGGCGTTGCGGCAGATTTTGCTGCAGGGTCTGTTGTTGGCCATGGGCCTGGCCATTGCCCTGGGAGCACTGGGTGTCCCGTTGAGCGGCGTCGCGCTGCACTTCATGCAGCCGTCGGCGGAGCTGGATCAACTGACCCGCGAGTTTTTCCACACACGCCTGTTCGGTCTGCCGGCAGCGCTGGCCAGTTATGCGCTGGTCGGCTGGTTCCTCGGCACTCAGAACGCCCGGGCGCCGCTGGCCATTCTGCTCAGCACCAACCTGGTGAATATCGCGCTGAACCTGTGGTTCGTCCTCGGGCTGGATTGGGGCGTGGTCGGTGCGGCCCGAGCGTCGGTGATCGCCGAATGGACAGGCGCGCTGATCGGCCTTCTGATGACCCGCAACGCCCTGCGCGCCTATCCCGGCCACATCGCCTGGGCCGCGCTGGCGTTGTGGCAGAGCTGGCGGCCGCTCTTGGCGGTCAACCGCGACATTTTCATCCGCAGCCTGGCGCTGCAATCGGTGTTTTTCCTGATCACCGTGCAAGGCGCGCGGCTGGGCGATGCCACCGTCGCTGCCAACGCGTTGCTGCTCAATGGCTTGCTGCTGACTGCACACGCGCTGGACGGTTTGGCCCACGCCGTGGAAGCTCTTTGTGGGCATGCCATCGGCGCTCGCGATCGAGAGGCTCTGCGCCGCTCATTGGTGGTGGCCTGCGGCTGGTCGTTGCTGGCGAGTCTGGGGTTTGCCGTGCTGTTCTTGTTCGCCGGGCATCTGTTTATCGAGATGCAGACCAACATTCAGAGCGTGCGCGACACAGCGTTCATCTACCTGCCCTACCTCGCCGCGCTGCCACTGATCGCGGTGGGGAGTTACCTGCTCGACGGGCTGTTTATCGGCGCCACCCGTGCCCGGGAAATGCGCAACGGCATGCTGCTGACAGTGATTTTGTTACTGCCGTTTGCCTGGGCGTTGAAAGGTTTTGGCAACCATGGACTGTGGATAACGTTTCTGTTGTTCATGTTGCTGCGCAGCCTGACGCTTGGCGCGTTTGCCTGGTATCTGCACAAAAGCGACGGCTGGTTCGCAGGCAACGCTCACTGAGTCGGCGTGGCTTTGATGAAGGCCGTGACCTCATCCAACACCGGAGCCAAACCGCGCATGGGCCGGGACAGCGTCGCCACCAGCGTGGCGTGGCTGGTGCGCGAGAAATACAGATCCTGCACCGGCACACCCGCCTCGCGCAGTTTGAGCGCCAGACCACCTGTATTGCGGGCCGGGTTGACCCGTTCATCGTCACTCGCGGCGATCAACAAGGCCGGCGGCGCGCCGCGACTGACGTGATTGATCGGCTGCGACTGCGGCGGTGAGTCCGGCCAGAAAAACACCGGACGCACATCCGGATTTTTAATGGGCAGAAAATCATAAGGCCCGGCCAGGCCGATCCAGCCGCTGAGGTTGTGTGGCGACAAGCCCACCGCCCCCAGTAACCCGGGGTCCAGTGCCAGCATCGCGACGTTGTAGGCCCCGGAACTGTGGCCCATCAGGTACAACCGCTGCGGATTACCGCCATACTGCCGAATGTGTTCATGGGTCCAGGCCACAGCCCGGGCGCCATCTTCAAGGAACAGCGGATAACGCACCTGCGGATACAACCGATAGTCCGCCAGCACCGCGACTATCCCCCGAGACGCCAGCGCCTCGCCGACAAAAGCGTAATCGCTGCGTGAACCGCTGTTCCAGCTGCCGCCGTAGAAAAACACCACGACCGGGGCGTTTTCCATGGGATGGCGCGGCACATACACATCGAGTTTTTGCCGCGGATCACTGCCATAGGCAATGCCCTCGGTCTTGTCGAAGGTTCCGTTGGGGGTCAGCACATTGAGCAACTTCAGTGGCGAACATGCCGTCATCGCGGCGAGTAAAACGCCGCCGATTGCCAGGCTGAACAGCCACCGGAGTGTGCTTGCCATCGATGTCGAACCTCGTGTTCAGGGCTGATCGTTCTGCCACAGATTGCGCAGGTTATCGAGACGCTCCTGTTGGGTGAAGCCCGGCAACGGTAGCGCAGGGAGCGCGCCGGGGTACTGCAAGCGTAGCCATAACCAGCCATCGAGCACCCGACGTTCGCTGAAACCCAGCGCCAGCCCTTCCTGCACGTGGGACCACAGCGTGTGGTATTCGGTCCCGGTAGATTTGCTCCAGTGCCAAGTGTGCTGTTCCAACACGCAGGTTTGCAGTTTTTCCCGATGACGAGGGCTGAGGTTTTCTTCAACCGCCAAAGGGCTGACGGCAAGACCCGGATTGACCAACTGCTGCCAGCCCTGACTGCCGACTGCGCGGTCGGCCCAGGTCCCGCCGAACCAGCGCAACTGGCTGATCGGACCCAGCCAGCGGCTCAGTTCCAGCGCATCGCAGGCATCAAAAAAGTAACTGGCGGTGTGTGGGTTGTAATAACTCAACAAGGCCCGGTGATGCGGGTCGAAAGTGACCGTGAGCATCCGGCGCAAATGCGCCAGCAACTGCGACGACGACGTCTCACTGGCGACCAGCAAGCCTCGCCAGAGTGGCGCTTCGCTGTGGCACAACCTGGCCAGCACAGGGCATGTCCGAAGGTCGATCAAGGCCGGTCCGTGTTCACGCAATGCATGCCACTCAGTGCCTTCGAACAACCAGAACCACCGGGCATGCGCAAACTTCTGTTGCAGTGTCGTCCGAGCCAGTGGCGCACCCGGTACATCCAGCAATAGCCATTGCGGGGTCGCGGCGATCATGCCGCACCGCTCTGGCCAAACCGCATCGCCGCCCGGCAGGTGCAAAGGGTTTGCGTGCAATGGCTGAAACTGCCGCCACCGGGCAGCAGGCACAGCAACATCAAGGGCTCGCCCGATTGCAGCCATCCCTGCAGGCCTTCAATGGGCGGGCAATCATCGGTCGTGACGGGTGTTTTAGCCTCTTGAACAGGCTTTGGCATGTGAATAAACCCGGTGATCAACGGCTTATCCGGATCACCCTCGATAAAGCTCACCACAACCTCAGCCCCCTCACTCAACGGCGTGACTGCCGCGCCCCCCAGTTCAGCGGCCAACGGCAGCCAACAGTGGCTGGGCGCCGCACCCTCGCCCTGATAGAGCCAGTCAAATTGCACGGCAACCGGTCTGGAGGCATCGGGCGGCGATTCATCGATGTCGACCACCCAAGCCCGTTGCAGGCTGTGCATCGTTGGTTTCGCTGCAGAGTGAGGCGACACAAAAGGCACCTCCCAGTGAATTGCGCGGATCTGGTTGCTGTAGGGGGCCATTGGATCCTGGCTCCCCTGATGCTCGACATGGGTTAGCAGCCAGAGATGATTCCAGTCGGCGATCGGATGGTCGGACAACGACATCAGCTGACCGCTGCGCAGCGACGTCAGGTCCGTACGACCTTCGGCATTTTGCGGGGTTCGTCGCCCGCCCTGAAGCTCGAACTGGCGCACTGCCGGTTGCTCGCTCTCGACCTGGAAGCGTGCATTTTCACCGAGGCGAAAATGCCCCTGCCCCTCACCGAAAACCACGCAGCTCGCGTTCGCACGGTGTTCGAAGTGGTAATGAAGCTGTTCCTGGGCACACAAGCGCTGGAGAAATTGCAGATCCGATTCCCGGTACTGCGTACAAAAATCACGGGGTGGGTAATCGCCACTCAGCTCGAAACGCCGATCCTTGCCGGCAATGCCGTGTTCCTTGAGCACCTGATCAAGGATTTGCGGTACCGAACGCGCGCTGAAGATTCGCTGACTGAAGCGCAGGGAAAGGCAAGCCAGCTTCGGCCTCAGACGTATGCGGCAGAGCCTGGCAACCGGGTCATGGTCATGCTGGACGAGTTCATGCAATTGTCCGTGGAAGCCGTTTCCCGCAGGCCCGACGTGCAAAAAGGCCGGGCGGTACAGCAGGCTTGCAAGGTCGAGTGTCAGGTCATCGATGAGCAGATCCACGTCGAACACAAAAGGCTCGCTGATGGCTTCTCGACCGGTAAACGCCAAGACCTCAAAGGGGTCGGGCAGACCCTCTACATCCAGACGAAATGACGGCTCGTTGACTGGATCGAACATCGGCGATTCTCTACAGGAGGGGCGGCAGGCGATTCTCTCCGAGAGAGTTGGCCGAGTAGAGTGCCGAAGTACAACTTAGGAAATGACCTACGCGAAAAGAAGACCACATCGCTTGGAAAGCCCGGGATGTGAGTCATTTCGCCTAAAAACAGGGAGGCATCCCACCAGGTCATCTGAAATGTCTGCCGCGCGCGGTACATTTTCAGACAACCTGATGAGAGCGGTGCCTTACCTCAAGAAGACAGGTAAGACGAACGGGTCAGGCCCAGGCGCAGAGCATCGAGGAACTGGGTGCGCTCGGCGGCGGTGATGCGCGCACTGGCGCATTTGTCGCGGTAGTGGGTCATCAGCTCTTCCGGCGACAAGTGCACGTAACGCAGCATGTCTTCGATGGTGTCGTGGGTTTCAATACCCGCGTGGTACACGCTGCCGTCGGCGTTCTGGTAGATGTTCACCGAATCGGTGTCACCGAACAGGTTGTGCATGTCGCCGAGGATTTCCTGGTAGGCGCCAACCAGGAAGATACCCAGCAGGTAGTCTTCGCCTTCGTTCAAACCGTGAACCGGCAGACTGGTTTCGATGCTCTGCTCGTCGACGTATTGCTTGATCTTGCCGTCGGAGTCGCAGGTCAAATCTTGCAGCACGGCACGGCGCAACGGCTCTTCGTCGAGACGGTGCAGCGGCAGGATCGGTAGCACCTGACCAATGGCCCAGGTGTCCGGCAGGCTCTGGAATACCGAGAAGTTGCAGATGTACTTGTCGGCCAGCTTGTCGTTGAGTTCATCGAGCACCTGACGGTGGGAACGCTGACGGGCCTTCAACGAATTGTGCAGGCGACGGCACACGGCAAAGTAGCATTGCTCGGCCAGGGCTTTTTCAGCCAGGGTCAGCTTGCCATCGGCGTATTGGGTCGCCACGTCGCTCATGTAGTGAGTGGCGCGCCAGTAAGTCTCGGTGACCATCTCGATGTCGGTCGGGCCCAGCAGGTCAACCAGCCACTGCACGGTTTCCGGCAGTTCTTCCTTGTTCTCGATCTGCGGCACGTCGTCGTTGTGTTTCTCAACGTCGGTGACTTGCACCACCAGCATGGCGTGGTGAGCGGTCAGGGAACGGCCGCTTTCGGAGAAGATGTTCGGGTGCGGCAGGTTCTGCGCGTCGCAGAATTCCTTGAGCATCCCGACCACGACACCGGCGTAATCGTCCATGTCGTAGTTGATCGAGCTGGCGTTGCGCGAGTGAGTACCGTCGTAGTCCACGCCCAGGCCGCCGCCGACGTCGATGTGGTCAACCGGCAGGCCGAGGTTGCGCAGTTCGCCGTAGTAGCGAATCGCTTCCTTGAAGCCGTGTTGGTAGTCCGCCAGGTTGGCGATCTGCGAGCCCATGTGGAAGTGCAGCAGGCGAATGCCCTGATCCAGGCCAGCTACGCGGAAACGCTCGACCACCGACAGCAATTGCGCTGCCGACAGACCGAACTTGGATTTCTCGCCGCCGGTGTCGGCCCACTTGCTCGACGCCAGGGACGACAGACGCACGCGCAGGCCAACCTGAGGCTTGACCTTGAGCGAGGCGGCTTCTTCGATCACGAGCTCAACTTCGGACTCTTTCTCGATCACGATGAACACGTTGTGGCCGAGCTTCTGGCCCATCAGCGCCAGACGAATGAACTCGCGGTCCTTGTAACCGTTGCAGACGATGGTACCGCCCTTCGGCGCCAGCGCCAGCACGGCCAGCAGTTCAGGCTTGGAGCCGGCCTCCAGGCCGATGGACACGTCTTGGGTCGCAATGATGTTCTCGATCACCGCTTCTTGCTGGTTCACCTTGATCGGGTACAGCGCGGTGTACTTGCTCTGGTATTCCAGACGCTCGATATTGGCGTCGAACGCGCCGGTCAGCTGACGCACGCGGTCTTGCAGAATGTCAGGGAAACGCACCAGCAACGGCAAGGACAGGCCGCTTTTGCGCAGCTGGTCAACTTGCTCGAACAGGTCGATAGGCGAACTGGTCGGACCGTTCGGACGAACCTCGACGCGACCGGCGTCATTGATCGCGAAATACCCGGCCCCCCAATGGCGAATCCCGTAAACACTGCGGCTGTCCGCAACTGTCCATTGGCTGCCATCGTCTTTGCGTGTGCGTCGTACGGACATTGAAGTCCCCTATAAAGAAGTCATAGAGCGTCGCCTGGGTTCAGGCCGGCGCAGTCTAAAGAATGAAAATGACGGTTCGTCAACGAGGGGATAGACCTCGCTGACCGCAGTGAGTTTAGAAACCGGTCAGAACAGGCTCTGTGAAAACCATGTAGACGACGCCAGACCTGCTGTCAGGACTGGATCAAGCCGAGGGTGGTTTTCACAGAGGCTGCTAGCCGCCGGACTTCTTCGCTTTGAAACCGTGTTTGATCAGCTCGGCCAAGAGTAGCTCGACATGATCGCCCTGGATTTCAATGATTCCGTCTTTCAACGCCCCGCCGGTCCCGCAACGTTTCTTCAACGTGGTGGCCAGGTCCTTGAGCGCGTCTTCGGGCAACGGCACGCCGGTGATGGTGGTCACCGTCTTGCCGCCACGCCCCTTGCTTTCGCGACGCACACGAGCGATGCCGTCGCCGGCCGGGATAACGGTCTGTTTGCAGATGCAGGCGTCCACCGGTTTACTGCAATCCGGGCAATGACGACCTGCGTCGGTGGAAAATACCAAGCCACCAAGGGCGGCGAAGGATGCGGCTTTTTTGGCCACCGGCAATCCTCTTGGGAGGACAAAGACTGGTCGCGGCAACTTGGGCAGGTGCCATCGACCGCGAAGCCCCACTCAGGCAGGGGCAGCGCTACTGAAACGGTACAACCTTGTAGGAGCGAAGCTTGCTCGCGATGGACGTCAACGATAACGCGAGCGGTCTGAATGTACGCGTCGTCCTTGCGTTCTTCGCGAGCAAGCTCTGCTCCTACAAAAAGCAACGCCGGTTCAGCTTGAAAAGGTCGCGCAGTGTAACGGCAAAAAGCCGACTTGCTAAGAGCCAATCGGCGCCAATTTATGCCTCTTATGCGACGTCCGACCCACGGGCCCGAAGATACCGCTTCAACGCGGCCAGAGAGTCCGGGCAGTAAGGCTTCTGCGTGATTTCCAGCAGGACCTGATCGACGGGGATAAAGCGCGCTTCAAGGACTTCTTCGGGTTGCAGGATCAACGGGCCGTCCCACACCGCCGAAAACGCCGAACACCAGAGCCGATTTCCGGTGTCTTCGAAGAAAAAGTGATCATGGGCAGTCAGTTCCACGCCGCTCACGCCCAGCTCTTCTTCCAGTTCACGTGCAGCCGATTCGGCGTAGGTTTCGGTAGCGAGCACCATGCCCCCCGCCGCCACGTCCCAGAAACCTGGATAAATGGCTTTGCTCAGCGTGCGTCGATGCACGCAAAGTTCACCGGCGGAATTGAACAGCATGATGTAAGTGCCGCGGCCGATCAGCCCGCGCTCGCGCAGGTCGGAGCGGACCAGGGCGCCGAGCAGGTTGTCCTGCTCGTCAACCCAGGCGATCTGTTCGGCGTCCGAGGCCGCGCGATGGGCGGCCTCCCGCATGTTATCGACGGAGCTATCAACCATGACTCAGCCCTGATTGAGCAATTGACGCAAATCGATCACTGCGGCGTTGGCCCGGGAGATGTAATTGGCCATGACCAGCGAGTGGTTGGCCAGCACCCCGAAGCCGCTGCCGTTAAGGATCATCGGGCTCCAGACCGGTTCCTGCGAGGCTTCCAGCTCACGAATGATCTGGCGCACGCTGACCGTGGCGTTCTTCTTCGCCAGCACGTCGGCGAAGTCGACTTCGATGGCACGCAGCAGGTGGGACAAGGCCCAGGCCTGACCGCGGGCTTCGTAGAACACATTGTCGATCTGCATCCACGGGGTTTCGACGATTTCTTCGTCAACCTGCGGCACCTGACCCAGCGGTGGAACTTCGGTTTTCAGTGCGGTGTTGAGCTTGACCCGGCCTACGCTGGCCGACAGCCGTTGCGACAGCGAACCCAAACGGGTGCCGACATCGCCCAGCCAGTTGTTCAGGTTGTCGGCGCGGGCATAGAACAGGGCGCTTTTCTGGCTCGGATCTGACAGACGCGCCTGATAGCGGCTCAGAGAATTGATGCCTTCCTGATACTCGGACTCACTGGACGGCAGCACCCAGCTCTTATTGTCGAAGTTGAAACGCGGCTCGGCCTTGGCCAGATCGGAGTCTTCGGCAGATTGCGATTGCGAGCGGGCGAAGTCTTTACGCAAGGCACGCGTCAAGTCACGGACCTGGACCAGCACGCCATATTCCCAGCTCGGCGTGTTATCCATCCACAGGCCCGGCGGGAAACGGTCGTTGGAAATATAGCCACCCGGCTTGGTCAGCAAAGTACCGGCGACGGTCTTGAGGGTTTCGACCGTGGTGTAGCCGATGACCATTTGCTTGCCTTCTTTCTCGGCGGCCATCTGGGCATTTTGCTGAACCGGGAACAGTGCAGGTTCCTGGCTCCAGTACCAGCCCAGCGCAATAGCCACCAACAAGTAAATGGCAATCAGAGTGGCCAGCGCCCGGCTGAACAACAGGCCACCCAAGTAACTGCGGGTGGCCGATTTCGGTTCAGCGGTACGTTCAGGCGCGCTGCCCGCGCGGTTCTTCCAGTCCAGCATGGCGATATCCTTTCAATCACTTGAGTTCATCGGTTCGACCACAACCCTATCTCATCGTGCCTCGTTTGCCGCATTAATCCTGCACGAAACGGCTACCGCACAATGACCACGATCGAGGGCCACTATAAATGAAGCACAGCGCCGAGCCTATTCGACCAGTCGGTCATAAACTGAATAACGTCGCTTTGCAGTTAATTGACGTACGACACTCATGCGATCGAAAAGAGGTGCTAGCATAGAGCCACCAGTCGATCTCAGCATGCACCCTAACTAGTAGTCAGGATATGACCGAGCCAGAAGACCCCAGCCGTGAGCGCCTCAAGCACCACTTTGCCCAGCGGGTAATTCATCAGGCACGTCAAATTCTTGAGATATGGCAGCGCCTGCAATTCAGCGAGTGGTCCACCACCGACTTATCGGAACTGAGCGAGGCCAATCTGCGCCTGCTGCGTTTCGCCGAGCGCTTCGAACAACCTGAACACACCCAGCTGGCGCGCCACATTGGTCAGTCGCTGGAGGCTGTCGACGCCAATCGCGGACGTCTGAGCAGCGGACTGATCACTGATCTCAATCGTTTGATGCAGCGCCTGTCACGCACCGGCCTGCGCCATGGCGATCAGCTGGACCAAACCTTTCTGCCGCCCCTGCGCAAGCCGATCTACGTGATGCTGCAGGATTACGACCGCGCCGAGCGTCTGGCCAAGCAGCTGGAATTTTTTGGGCTCAGCGCTCAAGCCCTCGACAGCGTTTCGGCGTTCCGAAACTCAATGGTCGAGCGCTTGCCTGCAGCGATCGTCATGGACGTGGACTTCAACGGCCCCGGCATCGGCCTGAAACTGGCCGCCGAAGCACAGGAAGGCCTCGACCACACGCTGCCATTGTTGTTCTTCAGCCTGCACGAAACCGATACCCCGACCCGCCTCGCCGCCGTGCGCGCCGGTGGCCAGGAATTCCTGACCGGCACCCTCGAAGCGTCGAGCCTGCTGGAGAAGATTGAAGTCCTGACCTGCGTCGCCCAGTACGAACCTTATAAAGTGTTGATCATCGACGACTCCCGCGCCCAGGCCTTGCACACCGAGCGCCTGCTCAACAGTGCCGGGATCGTCACGCGGACCTTGATCGAGCCGATCCAGGCCATGGCCGAGCTCGCGGACTTCCAGCCAGACCTGATCATCCTCGACATGTACATGCCGGCCTGCACGGGTACTGAATTGGCCAAGGTGATCCGTCATAACGACCGTTACGTCAGCGTGCCGATCATTTACCTGTCCGCCGAAGATGATCTGGACAAGCAGCTGGACGCCATGAGCGAGGGCGGCGACGACTTCCTGACCAAACCGATCAAGCCGCGACACCTGATCACTACCGTGCGCAACCGCGCGGCACGGGCACGCAATCTGAAATCGCGGATGGTTCGCGACAGCCTCACCGGGTTGTACAACCACACGCACATCCTGCAATTGCTCGAAGATTGCAGCTTCCGCGCGCGCCGCGAGTGCAAGCCGTTGAGCTTTGCGATGCTCGACATCGATCACTTCAAGCGGGTCAACGACAGCCACGGCCACCCCATGGGCGATCGGGTGATCAAGAGCCTGGCGCTGTTTCTCAAGCAACGCTTGCGCAAGACCGATTTCATCGGCCGCTACGGTGGTGAAGAATTCGCCATCGTCATGCCGGACACCGATCTCGAATCGGCCCACAAAGTGCTCGACGAGATCCGTCGGCGCTTTGCCGAGATTCACTACCCTGCCCAACCGCAGGACCTCTGGTGCACGTTCAGCGCCGGGGTGGTGGAACTGTGCGAAAACTCCGACAGCCTGATGATGGCCAGCCAGGCAGACGAAGCGCTGTACCGCGCGAAGGACGCCGGACGCAACCGCGTTCAGGCCGCGCGGACGTCAAAGCAAAGTGCCACCCTTTCATCCGAATCGACCCATTCAGTCATAACCCTGTAACAGAAACGCAATAACTTCAGGCGCTTACCATTCTGCCGTTGGTAGACCCGCCATGCGCCTGAAGCTGCTGACCAATCTCAATACCCTCCTTTTAGTCGCCGTATGCGTGGCCCTTGGCGCCACACTTTGGTGGTCGCAAAAGGCCCTGGAGCGCCCCTATTTATTGATGGAGCGTTACCTGGGCTTGTCCCAGCAATTTCAAAATGAAGTCGCGCGTAACATCGAGGACTATCTTGCCAGCGGCGATGCCCTGCGCCTGAGCAGCGCCAGCCAGGCCATCGACGGCCTGCAAAAGGAACTCGGCGAGTTGCCGCCGGCATTGGCCGACACCTTGCGCCCGAGCCTGTCGAACCTGGAAGAGTTCAGCAAAACCGACCTACTGGCGGCCGGCAAGCTGGCCGGTGATCCGCAAGCGCTGTTGCTGCAAGCCGAACGCGAACTCGGTGCCAGCCTCGATCAACTCAGCCAATACGCCAGCGCTAACGCGGCGTATCTGACGCCGCTGCTCGCGGCTTCCCAGCACTTGGGCAAACTGTCTCTGGCCCGGGACAAACTGGTCAGTAGCGGCCGTAGCGAACTGGCCGCCGATGTCGAGCGTGAAGTCAGCAACATTCGCACCCAGGCTGAGTTTCTGGACGCCTTGCCGCTGCTGGGCGTGACGAGCAAAAGTGAGTCGAACACGGATGATTTCGCGGCGATGATGGGCCTGGAGAACTCCGAAAAGGCCGTTGCAGAGGATGCTGGCGTCGGCCTCAAACGTGAACTGAACAGCCTCCTCACTCGCTACCCGGCCGAACTGGCACGCACACGCGACCAGATCCAGAAACGCGCCGACCTCAGCGCCGCCACTCACCTGAAAATCGCCGCCGTGCAGCAGGCCATCGCCGGGCTGGAGCCGGTGGTTCGCGCCCAGCACGGACAGATCCAGGGCGAAGTGCGGCTGATGCAAGGGGTGATGATCGGGCTGATCCTGTTGATTGCATTGCTCATCGACACCCTGCAACGACGCTTGGCCCGAACCCTGACCAACCTCGCGCCGGCCCTGTCGACCTGGGCCGAGGGCGACTTCAGCCGGGACATTGAATTGGGCGCGACCAATCGCGAGCTGCATGACATTCAAGCTTCGCTCAATCGCTTGCGTGCCTATCTGGTCGACTTGGTGGGGACCATTCGTCTCAATGCCGAACAGGTCGCCGGTAGCAGCCGAACCCTGGCCGAGTTGAGCAATGACCTGCACAGCGGTGCCGAACATCAGGCCGGCGACACGGCGCTGATCCGCGATTCCCTCGGAGAACTGGAAGCGACCATTCAACAGGTTGCCGGCGATGCCAGCCAAGCTGCCGACGCCAGCCGCCATGCCGGACTGGCGGTGGAGCATGGCCAGAAAGTCATCGGTTTGAGCCTCACCGGGTTGCATGCGTTGGTGGGTGAAGTGCAAGGCAATGCACAAATGATCGAGCACTTGGCCGAGGAGTCGGCGACCATTGGCGGCGTGCTGACGGTGATCCGTTCGATTGCCGACCAGACCAACCTGCTGGCGCTGAACGCCGCCATCGAAGCGGCCCGCGCCGGGGAAATGGGTCGAGGGTTTGCGGTGGTGGCTGAAGAGGTTCGCTCACTGGCGCAACGCACCGCCGGCGCCACCGCAGAGATCCAGACATTGATCGCGGGACTGCAAACCGCCGCACGACAATCAGTGGAAGGCATGCGCGCCCAGGTTGAACACGCTGAAGCCACTGCCAATCAGGCCCAGGCCGCCGACGGCGCGCTGGATAAAATCGTCGGGGCGATCCAGACCATTTCCGACACCGCCGTGCGCATCGCCGATATCACCGCCCAGCAGAGCGGTGCCGTCAGCGAAATCCGCGATCACAGCGAACGGATTCACCAATTGGGTGGGGATAACTTGCTGAGGATTGGTGAGGGACGCGTGCAAGGGGAGAATTTGTTGGTGTTGGGTGGACGACTTCACACAGCCGTCCAAGCCTTCCGCGTCTGATAGTTTCTCTTACCTAATGATCGTTCCCACGCTCTGCGTGGGAATGCAGCCCGGGACGCAGAGCGTCCCAAAAGCGGACGCAGAGCGTCCATTGAGGTATTCCCACGCAGAGCGTGGGAACGATCAGTCTCACGGACCTGCATACCCTTCCACCGTCCGCTATCATGCCCTCACTTTCGATACGCGAGATTGTCATGCGCCGTTTGCTCTGCCTGCTGTTTTTAGTGTTCGCCCTGCCGGCCACCGCCGCCGGGTTGCTGGACAGTCGGCCCAGTTCGACGTTGGGCTCGATCAACAACAGCGCCGACTTCCTACCGGTGCGTGAAGCCTTTCAGCTGAGCCTGGTAGAAAGCACTCCGCAATCAATCAAGCTGCGTTTCATCGCTACAGAGGGTTACTACCTCTATCGCCATCGCTTTCAGTTTCGCGCTGATCCGACCGATGTTGGCCTGGGCGCCGCGCAACTGCCCAAGGGCGAACAGAAACACGATGAGTACTTCGGCGATGTCGAGGTCTACCACGGAATTCTCGATGTAGAGCTACCGCGCACCGATCAACGAGCGTTCACGCTGGCGGTAACTTATCAGGGCTGCGCCGATAAAGGGCTGTGTTATCCACCCGAAACCGAGCGACTGAGTATTGATGGCAGCGCAGGCGCGACACCCGCCTGGAGTTGGCGCGAACTGGCGCTGTTTTTCCTCGCAGGCCTGGGCCTGACGTTCACACCGTGTGTGCTGCCGATGCTGCCGATCCTGTCTGGCGTGGTGTTGCGCGGTCAAGTGGGTGGTTTGCGCGGCTTCAACCTGTCACTGGCCTACGTGCTGCCAATGGCCGCCTGCTTCGCTCTGCTCGGCGCATTGATGGGGATGTTCGGCGCACAGCTCAATCTTCAGGCGCGGCTGCAATCGGCGTGGGTGCTGGTGCCGTTCGCGATGTTTTTTGCGCTGTTTGCCTTGGCAATGTTTGGCGTCTTCGAACTCAAGCTGCCGCACGCCATCAGCAGTCGCCTGGACCGAATCGCCGGTCGCACCGAAGGCGGTTCGTTGTGGGGCGCCGCCGTGCTGGGTGTGGTTTCCAGCCTGCTGGTTTCGCCCTGTGTCTCGGCGCCACTGGCCGGTGCGCTGCTGTACATCAGCGCCAGCGGCGATGCATTGGGCGGCGGTCTGAAATTGTTCATGCTCGGTCTCGGCATGGGCACACCGCTGTTGCTGGTCGCCACCGGTGGCGCCGCCTGGCTACCGAAAAGCGGACCCTGGATGATTTATGTGAAAAACGCGATTGGCGTTTTGTTGCTGGGGCTGGCGATCGGTTTGCTCAGTCGCGTACTGCCGGGCCAGATCACTTTGCTGCTGATCGGCTTGCTGGCCGGTGGTGTCGGGTTGTTCATGGGCGCGTTGGAATTCGTCTACAAGTCGCCGAGAAAACGCCTCGGCCAATTGCTCGGGATGTTCCTGCTGTTTTACGCGCTGGCCTGCTGGTACGGCGCATTCAGCGGCCAGACCGATCCGCTCAATCCGATTGGCCAGCCACGCATCACCACGGGCACCGAGCAATTGCAAAACACCAGCGCCTGGCAAACCATCAGCACTCCGGCAGACCTGGACCGCGTCCTCACCGAAGCCAAATCTTCAGGCACCCCGCTGCTGCTCGACTGGTACGCCGACTGGTGCATCAGCTGCAAAGTCATCGAACACGAAGTGCTCAACGACGCTAAGGTCGTCGAACGTCTCAAAGGCTATCGACTGATCCGCTTCGACCTCACCGCCAGCAACGCCGAGCAACGCGCCCTGCTCGACCGCTACAAACTGTTCGGCCCGCCCGCGCTGATGTTTTTCGGCAAGGACGGCGTCGAACGCGCCGATGTGCGGGTAATCGGCGAGATCAATGCCAGGGACTTCGCCGAACGTGTCGCGAAGGCAAATGACCGGATTTAATAACCCGGTCACATATTTCGCGCAAACATCGGCCATCGTGCTGGCTATTGCATAGAACTGGACAGTCACAAAGGCTTTGCGGCATAGTCGCCGAGTTCTGACAATTGCTCACAGATAACAAGGAACAGCAGATGGCGACGTTACTGGTTCTGCACGGACCCAACCTGAACATGCTCGGCACCCGTGAACCGGGCACTTACGGCGCTACGACACTGGCGCAAATCAACCAGGACCTGGAACGCCGTGCCCGTGAAGCCGGCCACCATTTGCTGCACCTGCAAAGCAACGCCGAGTACGAATTGATCGACCGCATCCACGCTGCCCGCAGCGAAGGTGTGGACTTCATTCTGATCAACCCAGCAGCTTTTACGCACACAAGTGTCGCATTACGTGACGCGCTGCTGGCGGTGAGCATCCCATTCATCGAAGTGCATTTGTCTAACGTGCACAAACGCGAACCTTTCCGCCATCACTCTTACTTCTCCGATGTAGCGGTGGGAGTGATCTGCGGCCTTGGCGCCAGCGGTTATCGACTGGCCCTGGAGGCCGCCCTAGAGCAGCTTGAAAGACAGGCAACAGCTTGAACAACAAGCGTTACGCCCCTGACCGACCCTTGGGAGTTGATGATTCATGGATATCCGTAAAGTTAAGAAACTGATCGAATTGCTGGAAGAGTCTGGCATCGACGAGCTCGAGATCAAGGAAGGCGAAGAGTCCGTACGCATCAGCCGTCACAGCAAGACTCCGGCTCAGCAGTACTACGCACCAGCTCCAATGCATGCTCCGGCGCCGGCGCCTGTTGCTGCTGCCCCGGTTGCCGCTGCCGCTCCTGCTGCTCCAGCCGCGCCAGTTCTGAACGGCGCCGTTGCCCGCTCGCCTATGGTCGGTACCTTCTATCGCAAGTCTTCGCCATCCTCGCCGTCCTTCGCTGAAGTCGGCCAGACCGTGAAGAAAGGCGACACCCTGTGCATCGTCGAAGCCATGAAGATGATGAACCACATCGAAGCTGAAAGCAGCGGTGTGATCGAATCTATCCTCGTCGAAGACGGCCAGCCGGTTGAGTACGACCAACCGCTGTTCACCATCGTTTGAACCGCGGAGAGACTTTGATGACTGCGAAGTTGGAAAAAGTTCTGATCGCCAACCGCGGTGAGATCGCCCTGCGGATTCTGCGTGCCTGCAAAGAGATGGGCATCAAGACTGTCGCCGTTTACTCCAAGGCCGACAAAGAGCTGATGCACCTGGGTCTGGCAGACGAATCCGTCTGCATCGGCCCGGCTTCGGCCGCGCACTCTTATCTGCACATCCCGGCAATCATCGCTGCGGCTGAAGTGACCGGCGCTACCGCCATTCACCCAGGCTACGGTTTCCTTGCGGAAAACGCTGATTTCGCTGAACAGGTCGAGAAATCCGGCTTCGCGTTCATCGGCCCGAAAGCCGACACCATTCGCCTGATGGGCGACAAGGTATCGGCCAAGCACGCCATGATCGCTGCGGGTGTTCCAACCGTTCCGGGTTCCGACGGCCCATTGCCTGAAGACGAAGAAACCGCTCTGCGCATCGGTCGCGAAGTCGGTTACCCGGTGATCATCAAAGCCGCTGGCGGCGGTGGTGGTCGCGGCATGCGCGTCGTGCATAAAGAAGAAGACCTGATCTCCTTCGCAAAACTGACCCGCACCGAAGCGGGCGCGGCGTTCGGCAACCCGATGGTCTATCTGGAAAAATTCCTGACCAACCCACGTCACGTGGAAGTTCAGGTACTTTCCGACGGCCAGGGCCACGCCATCCATCTGGGCGACCGCGATTGCTCGCTGCAGCGTCGCCACCAGAAGGTTCTCGAAGAAGCGCCGGCACCGGGCATCGACGAGAAAGCACGCGCTGAAGTCCTCGCACGCTGCGTCAAGGCCTGCATCGACATCAACTACCGTGGCGCGGGCACTTTCGAGTTCCTGTACGAGAACGGCGCGTTCTATTTCATCGAAATGAACACCCGCGTTCAGGTTGAGCACCCGGTATCGGAAATGGTTACGGGCATCGACATCGTCAAGGAGATGCTCAGCATCGCCGCTGGCAACAAGCTGTCGTACACCCAGGATGACGTGGTTATCCGCGGTCACGCGCTGGAATGCCGGATCAACGCCGAAGACCCGAAAACCTTCATGCCGAGCCCGGGCACGGTCAAGCATTTCCACGCCCCAGGCGGCAACGGCGTTCGCGTCGATTCGCACCTGTACAGTGGCTATGCCGTTCCGCCGAACTACGATTCGTTGATCGGCAAGCTGATCACCTACGGCGCAACCCGTGACGAAGCCCTGGCGCGCATGCGCAATGCGCTGGACGAAATCGTTGTCGACGGGATCAAGACCAACATTCCGCTGCACCGCGATCTGGTCCGCGATGAAGGCTTCTGCAAAGGTGGAGTCAACATCCACTACCTGGAACACAAGCTGGCTGGCCAGCATTAAGATGTGATCCAGACCAACAAAGCCGCTTTCGAGCGGCTTTGTTGTTTCTGAAGGTTTCATCCACTCCCCTGTGAGGCTTAACTGACAGGCACTGGCCTGTCCGGGCTGGCTATAATCGCCCTCAAATCAGCGCAACGCCGACGAACCAGAGCCCGCCCATGCCTGAAAAACTGCCAATAAACCTTAACGACCTGCTGCGCCAGCGGACTGTCGAGGGCGAGCGAATCGAATACAAAACGGGCTGGAATCCCGATCCGATCATTCGCACGCTCTGCGCCTTCGCCAATGACTTTGAAAACCTGGGCGGTGGGTATGTGGTGATTGGGCAAGATTGCGACGCCAACGGTCAGCCGGTTTTTCCTCCGTCAGGTCTTGCCGATCAGGCGCTCGACAAGATCCAACTTGAACTGTTGGCAGCTTGCCAATCGATTCAACCCGCCTATTTTCCAGTACTGAGCATGGAAGAAGTTGAAGGCCGCAAGCTGATCGTTTTGTGGGCACCAGGCGGGCAGAATCGCCCGTACAAAGCCCCGGCAGCGGTGACAGCCAAACATCGGAGCCTGCATTACTACATCCGCCGCTACAGCAGCACAGTAGAAGCCAAGGGAGAAGTCGAACAGGAACTCTTGGGGCTTGCTGCCAAAGTGCCTTTCGATGATCGCTTCCACCAGAAAGCCCATGTCAGCGACCTGTCCAAAGCGTTGATGCAAAACTTCCTGCAAGAAATTGGCAGCGCCCTCGCGGAAGACGCTGACAACCTTTCTATTGAGGCACTGGGCCGACAAATGAACGTCGTGGGCGGCCCAACCGAATCACCGTGGCCCAAGAACGTGGGCCTGATGTTCTTCAGTAACACCCCGGAACTGTTCTTTCCCGGCACGCAGATTGATGTGCTGTGGTTTCCTGAAGGTGCTGGCGGCGACCGCTTTGACGAAAAAATCTTCAAAGGCCCTCTGGCAACCATAACCCGTGAGGCTCTGGCCTATATCCAGCGTAATTACCTGCATCAAACAGTTATCAAACACACTGACCGCGCCGAAGCTACAAGGGTTTGGAACTTCCCCTATGCGGCAGTTGAAGAGGCATTGGTCAACGCCGTGTATCACCGTTCCTACGAAGAGCGCGAACCGATTGAGGTCCGCATCAGTCAGGAAGAGCTTGTGATTTTGAGCTTCCCTGGACCTGATCGCTCAATCCGCCTCGAAGACCTTCGAGCCGGTCGTGCCGTGAGCCGCCGCTACCGTAACCGGCGAATTGGGGAGTTCCTGAAAGAACTGGACCTGACCGAAGGCCGGTCGACTGGGATCCCGAAAATCCTCAAGGTCATGGCTGCCAATGGTTCGCCCGCGCCGCTCTTTGAAACCGACGACGACCGGATCTCGTACGTCGTGCGGTTGCCCGCACATCCTCAATCGCAAACCACCGACGCAAAGACTACGGAAGTCACCATGGAAGTCACCATGGAAGTCGCCATGGAAGTCGCTGCGCTTTTGAAGGTCGTTGCTGGCGATATGAGCAGACAAGAACTGCAAACCGCCATGAGCCTGAAAAACGCCGACCACTTCCGTAAGGCTTACATACTGCCGGCCATCGCTGCCGAGGTCTTGGAAATGACGCTGCCCGAACAACCGAACAGCCGTCTGCAACGCTATCGCCTAACGAACAAAGGCCTGCAATGGCTCAAAGCCAATAATGCAAAGAACCCGCATTAAGATGTGATCCAGACCAACAAAGCCGCTTTCGAGCGGCTTTGTTGTTTCTGAAGGTTTCATACTGTGAACGCGAGCAAGCTCGCTCCCACAAAACCTCCGCGCTCGCGTAAACTTGCGCGCTTCTCGCAGCCCGCTAGGCTGCAATCAACATTTTTCAAAGGTGCCCGCCATGCCTTGGCTGCAAGTCCGTCTCGCCATCAGCCCAGAACAAGCCGAAACCTACGAAGACGCTTTCCTTGAAGTGGGCGCCGTATCGGTGACCTTCATGGACGCCGAAGATCAACCGATCTTCGAGCCGGAACTCAACACTACGCCGCTGTGGTCCCACACGCACCTGCTGGCCCTGTTCGAAGGCGGCACCGAAGCCGCCAGCGTACTGGCCCACCTTGAGTTGCTGACCGGCAGCCCGCTGCCCGAGCATCACAGCGAAGTCATCGAAGACCAGGACTGGGAACGCAGCTGGATGGACGGTTTCCAGCCGATGCGTTTCGGTCAGCGCCTGTGGATCGTCCCAAGCTGGCACGCCGCACCCGAGCCTGACGCCGTAAACCTGCTGTTGGATCCGGGCCTGGCGTTCGGCACCGGCACTCACCCGACTACCGCACTGTGCCTGGAATGGCTCGACGGTCAGGACCTGAAAGACTGCAACGTGCTGGACTTCGGCTGTGGCTCGGGGATTCTGGCGATTGCTGCCCTGCTGCTGGGCGCCAAGGAAGCTGTCGGTACCGATATCGACGTGCAAGCCCTGGAAGCCTCCCGCGATAACGCCGGGCGCAACAACATTGCCGAAGCGCTCTTCCCACTTTATCTGCCGGAAGATCTGCCGCAGGTTCAGGCCGACGTGCTGGTGGCCAACATTCTTGCCGGCCCGCTGGTTTCCCTGGCGCCGCAATTGTCCAGCCTGGTCAGGCCGGGCGGCCGCCTGGCGCTGTCGGGCATCCTCGCCGAGCAAGGTGAAGAAGTCGCCAAAGCCTACGCTCAGGACTTCGATCTGGACCCGATCGCCAATCGCGATGGCTGGGTGCGCATCACTGGCCGTCGGCGCTAGAATGAGCGCCTGCCTAAACCGGATCGCCGCATGACCGACAGCTTCGTCACCCAGTGCCCGCATTGCCAAACCAGCTTCCGCGTCAGCCATACTCAGTTGAGCGTGGCCCGCGGAGTGGTTCGTTGCGGCTCGTGCTTGCAGGTGTTCAACGCCGCCAAGCAGCTGCTTGAGCAACGGGCCGGCAAGGACGCGATCCCGCCGGTTACCCCGGTCATCGTCGAACCACCGGCGCCGCGGGCCATCAGCCAAAAGCAATGGACCGCCGCCGAGCTGGATCTGGACAGCCTGGACCTGGACGAAGAGCTCGCCCGCCTCGAACAACGAGAGATCCAGCCGACCACGGAATTCGGCCGGCCCCGCGAAGACAACCTGAGCGCTAACCGCGATACCGCCGAGCACGACGAAGCGCCGTGGCCCGACAGTCTATTCAGCGAATCGGCCGCCGATCGTGCGCAGACCGCTGAAGCCGATTTGCCGGAGCTGGAACTCGAGCCCAACAGACACTCGCGCACCGAACCTTCGCTGTCCCTGGAACCGGTGGAACTGGACGACGAACATCAGCCGCCACAGCTGCGTCTACACGACCCACTCGACGCGCCGATGCATCACGAACGCCTGTCGGCGACCGATGAGATCGACGACGATCTGCCCTCGATCGAGCCCCTGCGCAAAAAGCGTGAGCCGGCTGTCCGCGCTGAAGCCCTGCAAGACCTGACCGATGACCCACTGCAACTGGACTGGCAAAAACGCCGCTCACCCTGGGGTCGCCGACTTTTCTGGCTGCTGCTGATCCTGCTCGGCGCGGCGGCGCTCGCCGGCCAGTACATCGCCTACCATTTCGACGAACTGGCGCGTCAGGATCAGTACCGTCCGTGGTTCCAGCAACTGTGCCCGCAAATCGGTTGCACTGTGCCGTCCAAAGTCGATATCGCCAAAATCAAAAGCAGCAACCTGGTGGTCCGCAGCCACCCGGACTTCAACGGTGCACTGGTGGTCGACGCGATCATCTACAACCGCGCACCTTTCTCCCAGCCTTTCCCGCTGCTGGAGTTGCGATTTGCCGACCTCAACGGCCACCTGATCGCCAGCCGTCGCTTCAAACCCGGCGAGTACCTCAACGGCGATCTCGAAGGGATGGTGGAAATGCCTCCGCAAACGCCGATCCACATCGCACTGGATATCCTCGATCCAGGCTCCAAAGCGGTGAATTACAGCCTGAGTTTTCATTCGCCCGAGTGAAACGGTTCAGTGTTACGACTTTGACGGCATATTTCTGACTTTGACCGCTCGTACCAAACCGCTGGCGATAACAAAATTACTGTTCAGATTTTGTTCAATTCAGCCTTTATCCAGTCATCGAGAGCGGGTATCATGCCAACCCTTTTTCGAACTCTCATGATCCGGCCCCACAACAGGGAAGCCCTATGTCGGCGGTACGCATCGGTCCATATACATTGCACAACGGCTTGATTCTCGCCCCGATGGCGGGGGTCACCGACCAGCCCTTTCGTCAGCTGTGCAAGCGACTGGGCGCAGGGCTTGTAGTCTCGGAAATGGTCACCAGCGACATGAGCTTGTGGAACACCCGCAAATCGCGGATGCGCATGATCCACAAAGGTGATCCCGAGCCCCGCTCGGTACAGATCGCCGGGGGTGATGCACAGATGTTGGCGGATGCAGCCCGGGCCAACGTCGAACTGGGCGCACAGATTATTGATATCAACATGGGTTGTCCGGCGAAGAAGGTCTGCAACAAGGCTGCCGGGTCCGCGCTGTTGAAAGATGAAGCACTGGTGACCGAGATCCTGCAGGCCGTAGTGGCTGCGGTTGATGTGCCGGTCACCCTTAAGATCCGCACCGGCTGGGACCGGGACAACAAGAACGGCCTGACAGTGGCGAAGATTGCCGAGCAGGCAGGCATTACGGCGTTGGCGGTTCATGGCCGCACCCGTGCCGATCTGTACACCGGCGAAGCCGAGTACGACACCATTGCCGCGATCAAGCAGGCCGTGTCGATTCCGGTCTTTGCCAATGGCGATATCGATTCGCCAGAGAAGGCCCGGTACGTGCTCGATGCGACCGGTGCCGATGGCCTGCTGGTAGGCCGGGCCGCCCAGGGGCGGCCATGGATTTTTCGTGAGATCGATCATTTTCTGCGTACCGGCGAGAAACTCCCGGCACTGGAACTGATCGAGGTGGAACGCATTCTGCTAGAGCATCTGGCTGCGCTGCACGTCTTCTATGGAGACGTCATGGGTGTACGCATTGCTCGAAAGCATGTGGGCTGGTATCTCGCAACCTTGCCGGGCGCCAGGGAGTTTCGCGCCCACTTCAATCGTTTGGAAGATACGGAAGCACAATGCGCCAACGTTCAGGGCTTCTTCGCCGAACGTAACAAGAGCCTGACAGGGGACGGAGACGAGGTGGCCGCATGACGATGATGACCGAGACTTTAGTGAGTGGAACAACACCCGTGAGCGACAACGTGAATTTGAAACAGCACCTCAATACGCCGAGCGAAGAAGGTCAGACCCTTCGCGGGAGTGTCGAGAAAGCGCTGCACAATTATTTCGCCCACCTTGAAGGCGCTGCCGTCACGGATGTGTACAACCTGGTGCTCTCCGAAGTCGAGGCTCCCCTGCTCGAGTGCGTGATGAACTACGTCAAGGGCAACCAGACCAAGGCCAGTGAGCTGCTCGGACTGAACCGAGGCACGCTGCGCAAGAAACTCAAGCAGTACGATTTGCTGTAAGCATTCAATCAAACCAGAAAGGCGCCCGCGTAAAAACGGTCGCCTTTTTTGCTGACTCCTTTGCTTTTGATGGAAATTGAAATGACCGACCAGACTACCCGCCTGCCGATCCGCCGCGCCTTGATCAGCGTTTCCGACAAGACCGGGATCCTCGAGTTCGCCAAAGAGCTTGAAGCTCTGGGCGTCGAGATCCTCTCCACCGGCGGGACGTTCAAGCTGCTGCGCGACAACGGCGTTGCCGCAGTGGAAGTCGCGGATTACACCGGTTTCGCAGAAATGATGGACGGCCGGGTGAAAACCCTGCACCCGAAAATCCACGGTGGGATCCTTGGCCGTCGCGGTATCGACGACGCCATCATGAACGAGCACGGCATCAAGCCGATCGACCTGGTAGCGGTCAACCTGTACCCGTTCGAAGCCACCATCAACAAGCCAGGCTGCGACCTGCCGACCGCCATCGAGAACATCGACATCGGCGGCCCGACCATGGTCCGTTCAGCTGCAAAAAACCACAAAGACGTGGCCATCGTGGTGAATGCCAGCGACTACGCCAACGTCCTCGAAAGCCTCAAGGCCGGCGGCCTGACCTACGCTCAGCGTTTCGACCTGATGCTCAAGGCCTTCGAACACACCGCAGCCTATGACGGCATGATCGCCAACTACATGGGCACCGTGAACCAGGCCGCTGACACCCTCTCGACCTCCGGCCGCAGCGAATTCCCGCGCACCTTTAACAGCCAGTTCGTCAAGGCTCAGGAAATGCGCTACGGCGAGAACCCACACCAGAGCGCGGCGTTCTACGTTGAAGCCAAGCCTGCCGAAGTAGGTATCGCCACCGCGACCCAACTGCAAGGTAAAGAGCTGTCGTACAACAACGTGGCCGACACCGACGCCGCGCTGGAATGCGTGAAGAGCTTCGTCAAACCGGCCTGTGTGATCGTCAAGCACGCCAACCCGTGCGGCGTTGCCGTCAGCCCGGACGCCGAAGGCGGTATTCGTCAGGCCTACGAACTGGCCTACGCCACCGACACCGAATCCGCCTTCGGCGGCATCATCGCCTTCAACCGCGAGCTGGATGCTGAAACGGCCAAAGCCATCGTCGAGCGTCAGTTCGTCGAAGTGATCATTGCCCCAAGCGTCAGCGAAGAAGCCCGCGCCATCGTGGCTGCAAAAGCCAACGTACGCCTGCTGGCCTGCGGCGAGTGGTCGGCTGATCGCGCCGCTGCCTGGGACTACAAACGCGTCAACGGTGGCCTGCTGGTGCAGAGCCGCGACATCGGCATGATCGGCGCCGACGACCTGAAAGTCGTGACCAAACGCGCCCCGACCGAACAAGAGATCCACGACCTGATCTTCGCCTGGAAAGTCGCCAAGTACGTTAAGTCCAATGCCATTGTCTACGCCAAGAATCGCCAGACCATCGGTGTCGGCGCCGGCCAGATGAGCCGCGTGAACTCCGCTCGTATTGCGGCGATCAAGGCTGAGCACGCTGGTTTGCAGGTGCAAGGTGCAGTCATGGCATCGGATGCATTCTTCCCGTTCCGCGACGGCATCGACAACGCGGCCAAGGTTGGTATCACTGCGGTGATCCAGCCAGGCGGCTCGATGCGTGATAACGAAGTGATTGCAGCAGCAGACGAGGCCGGCATCGCCATGGTCTTTACTGACATGCGCCACTTCCGTCACTGATTTGTTTGCTTGATCGTACCCACGCTCTGCGTGGGCACGCAGCCCGGGACGCTCCGCGTCCCTCGGACGCAGAGCGTCCGTAGAGGCATTCCCACGCAGAGCGTGGGAACGATCAGCCCCCACAGAATTAGCGTCATCCGAGGTTTTTGAAATGAATGTTTTGATCATTGGCAGCGGTGGCCGTGAACACGCCCTGGCCTGGAAAGTGGCTCAGGATCCGCGCGTGCAGAAAGTTTTCGTGGCTCCGGGCAACGCCGGCACCGCCATTGAAGCCAAGTGCGAGAACGTCGCGATCGACGTGCTGGCCCTCGAACAGCTGGCCGACTTTGCCGAGAAAAACGTTTCCCTGACCATCGTCGGCCCGGAAGTGCCGCTGGTCGCCGGCGTCGTCGATCTGTTCCGCTCCCGTGGCCTGGACTGCTTCGGTCCGACCGCTGGCGCTGCCCAGCTGGAAGGTTCAAAAGCCTTCACCAAGGATTTCCTGGCGCGTCACAAGATCCCGACTGCCGACTACCAGAACTTCACCGAGATCGAGCCAGCCCTGGCTTATCTGCGTGAAAAAGGCGCGCCGATCGTGATCAAGGCCGATGGCCTGGCTGCCGGTAAAGGCGTGATCGTTGCCATGACGTTGACCGAAGCCGAAGACGCCGTGCGCGACATGCTGGCTGGCAACGCCTTCGGCGAAGCGGGTTCGCGCGTGGTGATCGAAGAGTTCCTGGACGGCGAAGAAGCCAGCTTCATTGTCATGGTCGACGGCAAGAACGTATTGCCGATGGCCACCAGCCAGGACCACAAACGCGTCGGTGACGGCGATACCGGTCCGAACACTGGCGGCATGGGTGCTTACTCCCCGGCCCCGGTCGTCACCGCCGACGTCCATCAGCGGGTCATGGACCTGGTGATCTGGCCGACCGTGCGTGGCATGGCCGAAGAAGGCAACGTTTACACTGGCTTCCTGTACGCCGGCTTGATGATCGACAAAGCTGGTAACCCAAAAGTCATCGAATTCAACTGCCGTTTCGGCGACCCTGAGACCCAACCGGTGATGCTGCGTTTGCAGTCGAGCCTGGTGTTGCTGGTCGAGGCGGCCCTGGCGCAAGCCCTGGACAAAGTCGAAGCACAATGGGATCCGCGTCCGAGCGTCGGCATCGTGCTGGCCGCCGGCGGCTATCCTGGTGACTACGCTAAAGGCGTTGCCATCAACGGCCTCGATGCAGCCGCAGCACTGGAAGGCAAAGTCTTCCACGCCGGTACTGCGCTCAAGGATGGTCAAGTGGTGACGGCCGGTGGTCGGGTACTCTGCGCCACTGCAATGGGTGCCAGCGTCGATGCCGCTCAGCAGCAGGCTTACAAGCTGGCGGCCAGGATTGACTGGGAAGGCTGCTTCTATCGCAAGGACATTGGCTACCGTGCCATTGCCCGCGAGCGTGGCGAAAATCAGGAATAAGAGCGCCATTCGGCCAGGCAAGGGCCTCGGGCTCTTGCCGGGCTATTCCGGCGCCGCGCATAGTTATACTCTGGCATCAACCTACGAAGGGATTTCGCCGTGCGCTGGCTCAGGATTGCCATAGGTCTCACCGTCACTCTGCTGACCTTGCTCTGCATGCTCCCGGCCCAGGCCGCGCAAGGCAGTGGCTGGGCGGTATTGCTCGACGAACAGGGCGACCTGCAGCTAAGCGACATCCGTTCCGCTCGCTACACCAATCAATTCAGTCCCATTGAACTCGACCTCCTCACCGCCGCCGAGCCCGATGGCGCGTTATGGCTGCGTTTCAGACTCGCACCCGGCAAGCACGAACAGTTGCTGCGGGTGTTCGCTCCCGACCTGTCGCACCTCAATCTCTATGTGCTGGACGGCGACACGCTGATCGAGCAATTGAACACCGGTACCGGACAGCCCCAGGCTGAAAGGCCATTGCCCAGCAGTGACTTCATGTTGCCGCTGCCGCAAAGCGAAAAAACCCTCGACGTTTACCTGCGACTGGTCTCCGACCATCAGTTGAGGCCATACATCACCCTGCAGTCGGCGGTCATGACCGCGGCCAATCAGAATCAGATGCTGATCTACGGTCTGTTGCTCGGCTGTATCGCGATGCTGATCCTGCACAACGTTATTCGTTATGCCTACTCCCGCTCGCGCAGCAGTCTCTGGCTGGCTGGCTGCGAAGGACTGTTGCTGCTCAGCCTGGTCCTGCTGCTGAACGTAGCCGGCCCCTGGTTGCCGGACTGGCATGCGGTCCAGACGCCGGGGGCTTACCTCGCGTTGCTGCTGACAGCGCCCTGCGGTCTGATGTTCGCCTATCGCTTCTTCGCCCCGCTCGGCCCGCACCCACTGAACAAGCTGCTGCTGGGCGACATCCTGTTCATCAGTGTCTGCGGCTTGCTGCTGTTGTTCGTCAATACGCTGCCGCTAAACATCATCACGTACGCGCTGGTCGCCCTCGCGGGCCTGACCATGTTGTTCGTCAGCGCCTATCACTGGCAAAAAGGCTATCGCCCGGCACGTCTTTTCGTGGCGGCAATGGTGGTGTTCAACGCCGGTACGCTGATTATCCTGCCTGCCCTGCTGGGGCTGACCCTGGTGGAGCCTCAAGGGCTGATCACCACGTTGCTGGTGTTCATCTGCATCAGTGGCCTGTTGATGAGCATTGCCTTGAGTGAACGTCAGCGCAGCATCACCGAAGACCGTTTCAGTGTCAGCCGCGACCTGGCCGCCAGCAATGCCGAGATCAACGCCAAGGCCGAATTCCTGGCAAAAATCAGCCACGAAATCCGCACCCCGATGAATGGCGTGCTGGGCATGACCGAACTGCTGCTGGGCACGCCGCTCTCGGTCAAGCAGCGCGACTATGTGCAGACCATCCACAGTGCCGGCAACGAACTGCTGACACTGATCAACGAGATTCTCGACATCTCCAAGCTCGAATCCGGGCAGATCGAACTGGACGATGTGCAGTTCGACCTCAACGCGCTGATCGAAGACTGCCTGAGCATCTTCCGCGCCAAGGCCGAACAGCAGAACGTCGAGTTGATCAGCTTTATCCAGCCGCAAGTGCCGCGCGTCATCAGCGGTGACCCGACGCGCCTGCGCCAGACCCTGCTGAGCCTGCTGGAAAACGCCCTGAAAAAAACCGACGAGGGCGAGATCCTGATCGTCGTCGCGCTCGATGAGCGCAGTGCCAAACCGCGCTTGCGCATTGCCGTCCAGGACAGCGGTGAGCCGATGGACGCCGAAGAGCGCGATGCATTGATGCACGCCGAACTGCACAGCAAGCACTTCCTCTCGGCCACCCGTTTGGGAGGCAATCTGGGGCTGGTGATCGCCCGTCAGCTGATTCGCTTGATGCAAGGGGAGTTCGGCGTCAAGAGCGGCGCCAACCAGGGCAGCACCTTGTGGCTGACCCTGCCGCTGGACCCTGACCGCCTCGAACACCCGACGTCCGACCTCGATGGCCCACTGCAGGGTGCACGGGTGTTGGTGGTGGACGACAACGACACCTGCCGCAAGGTGCTGGTGCAGCAGTGCAGCGCCTGGGGTCTGAATGTCAGCGCCGTACCGTCCGGCAAGGAAGCGCTGGCGCTGCTGCGCACCAAGGCCCACTTGCGTGATTACTTCGACGTGGTCCTGCTGGACCAGAACATGCCCGGCATGACCGGCATGCAACTGGCCGCCAAGATCAAGGAAGACCCGAGCCTGAACCACGACATCCTGCTGATCATGCTCACCGGCATCAGCAACGCACCCAGCAAGATCATCGCGCGCAACTCCGGGATCAAACGCATCCTCGCCAAACCGGTGGCCGGCTACACCCTCAAGACGACGTTGGCCGATGAGCTGAACCAGCGAAACAAGGGCCATTCCATCTCGCAGCACCTGCCCGTCGGCCCGACTTTACCGGTGAAGGTGCCAAGCGATTTCCGCATCCTGGTGGCCGAAGACAACAGCATCTCGACCAAAGTGATTCGCGGCATGCTGGGCAAGCTCAACCTGCAACCGGACACTGCCAGCAATGGCGAAGAAGCCTTGCAGGCGATGAAAGCCCAGCGGTATGACCTGGTCCTGATGGACTGCGAAATGCCAATCCTCGACGGCTTCTCCGCGACTCAGCAACTGCGTGCCTGGGAAGTCGGCAACCAGCGGACTCGCACCCCCGTGGTGGCACTGACTGCGCACATCCTCGCCGAGCATAAAGAGCGCGCGCGTCAGGCCGGCATGGACGGGCACATGGCCAAACCGGTCGAGCTGTCGCAACTGCGCGACCTGATCGAGCATTGGGTTGCCCAGCGCGATCAGCAGAACCGGGCAGCGACCCAAACGTCCTGAGCCGACAGACCCCGCAACGCCTGATAGACTCCCCCTCGACTTCCCTCGCCAGTGAGCTTGCACCATGCTCCACGTGTTGTTCAGCGTTTACCTGAAGATGCTGGTGCTCTACAGCCCGTTCTTCGTGTTGTCCTGCTTCATCAGCCTGACCCGCGGTTATTCGCGCAAGGAACAACGGCGCCTGGCCTGGAAGGTGGCGATCGCCACACTGGTATCAAGCGTGTTGCTGTACCTGTTCGGACGGGTGATTTTCGACGTATTCGGAATCACCGTAGATGCGTTCCGTATCGGCGCCGGCAGTGTGCTGTTCATTTCGGCGCTGGGCATGGCGCAAGGCAAGTCGGTGGTGCAGACCGACAACGTGCAGCAGGACGTGACCATTGTTCCGCTGACCATTCCGCTGACTGTCGGCCCGGGCACCATCGGTGCACTGCTGGTGATGGGCGTCAGTCAACCGCACTGGGACGACAAGCTCACCGCGATCATGAGCATTGCGCTCGCCAGCTTCACGGTGGGGGTGGTGCTGTATCTGTCGAACCGCATCGAGCGGATTCTTGGCGACCAAGGCTTGCAGATCGTCAGCCGGTTGATGGGGCTGTTCGTTTGCGCACTGGCCGCACAGATCATCTTTACCGGGGTGAAGGGTTATCTGGTGCCTTGAAACCGGAAAGAAACAGACCGCCGACGGTCGCGTCGGCGGTCTGTTTGCGTCAATGGCAATGAATGCACAAGCGCAATATTACGGGTGCCTTCAACCGGCCGAGTCGACTGTGTTCCTGGCCTTCGACTCATCGATCAACGCTTTCAACGTCACGCTGTCGGTTCCGCCATTGCGCTCCTTCAGCCATCGCACCAACGTCGACACCAGACAAGGTCGCAGCCCCTTGACTTCAAGCATCACATCGCCGCGCAATGCCGGATCATTCGCACACGCATTACGCAAAAGCAGACAGTGCTCGGAGTCAGGATCGACCACCACCAAGTGATCCTCAACAATGCCCAACTCCAGCTTTTGCGGCTCTTCCAGCGACCAGATCAACCGGCTCATTACGGCGGGCCTGCCGCCCAGCGGATACCGACAATCAACTACGACCGAGTCCAGCTTGCGCGAGAGCGCCGGCGTCAGATGACATTTCATGAAGCCGCGGCCTATCCGCACAACCAGCGTGCGCACGTCATCAGGAATCAGCGGCATGAGATCGTACACATCCACCCGCCCTTCGATCACCAGCACCTCACCATTGCGCTGGACATAATCCAGCGGCCCGATCTGGCGCTTGCTCGGGTAGCCCTGCACGACACGCTGCTCCGGTTCATGCAGCAAGACATCGGCGTGTCGCCGGGTCCCCAACAGCTCGAACTCCTTGGGCAAGTCTGAAGCGGCGACCCGGATCAACCGCGCGCTATCGACGATGTACCACTGCACGCTGGCGTCCTGCGAGGCGATCGAAATGAACGGGCGATGCGATTCAGTCTCCAGAAGGGCCTGGAGGTCACCGATCAGTTGCTCACCATGGGCTGCCACCCAATTACGCTCCACGCCGGCAATCAGTGGTGGTTCCTGGAAGTGCAACTCCAGCACCACGCCATCATGGGTCGTTCCCAATAGTCCGGCACCGTCAATCCTGACGTCGGTAAAGCGCCACCGCGCCCATTGCCGCTCTGGCTTGGGCAGCGCTTCACTCAGCAACAATCGCGCGCCTGCACCGAAAGCCTGGTCGAGTCGCTGCGGATCGATAAACGCCTGGCGCCAGACCTCGCCGCCCGCCGGGTCGAACAGCCACGCCGACTGATTGTCCGGCGTCAATCCAAGCAGGCGTATCTCCGCCTGTTCTGCCTCACACAACAGCAACCGGTTGTCCACGTACCACGCGTGCAAGCGTGCATCGCCGGCTGTATTGGAAACACCGACAATGGCGAACTGTTCAACGGCGTGTTGGCGGGCCACGGCGTCCAGCGCCAGCCACCATTGAGCACGCCCCTTGAACCATTGCTCACCCAGACCTGCCAAGCGCACTTCACCGTCGGGGTCGATATCGAAAGAAAGCCCGTCCTCTGTGCGCGCCAGATAGCCGTTTTCCTCCGCTGCCACCTGTTTCATCCGCTCAGGCTGCACCCAACGGTGCGACCATTGCCCTTTGCCCTGCGTCACCGTGCGCTGTACCCGACACAGGGTCTGGAAGCGACGGTCGTAAATGACAAACACATCGCTGTCATCGGTCATCGTCAGCAATATCAGATCGTTCAAATTCTGAATCGAGTCAGGCCAACCACGAGCGTGATGATGGCGTGGCACCGGACGGACAATCACGTTGTCGCGTGTACGAATCCACGCCATGTCTCGGGCGTTATCTTCGATCTTCCAGCAGATCGAAACGTAAGGCGCGTACTGCAAATCGACCGTGGCGTATCCCTTGTTGTCACGAGCAGGCTTGAACAGAACCCGATCGCCCAGCACAGGTGCCCAATCGGTCAGGGGCGTACTGTCGTTCAGCAGCGCCTCGAATGTCGGTTCGACGCCACGGGTAATCGAACTCAGCCACAGCAGTCCGTCGCGAATCAGGTAATTGAACCGCTCCAGAGTCCCGTCGTCATGGGCATACTCCTGCACCACATGGACTACACCATGCCCGTCGGCTTCCACACTGCGGATCGTGCTGACGCCCTTCAGTTTCAATAGCAGGCGATAGCAGTGACTGAGCAAACCTGTATTCGCATCGACCTGCCAGATATCAAAACTGTTCGGATCATGGAAAAACGCAGACCCGTCGACCACGACCGACAACAGCGCATCATCGCCTGACACTTCGTCATCGCGCACGTACAGGATCCGGTCCTCACTGGCGTCGTACCAACCGGTGGTGTAACGCGGCGCCTTGGGTTTTTCGAACGGAATCAGATAGTCGTGGATCGGCGTATAGCGCAGCACCAGCCGATGGGCTCGGGCCAGTGCTTGCAGATGATCCTGCAATACCTGCCCGTCCACTCCTTTGGGAGCTTGCTCTTGCAACAGGTCCAGCACGCGTTTTTCGCTGCCCTCGATCCTGAAAAGCCTGCCATCGCCGATCAGCAGAAAGATGTCAGGCAGAAATTTTCCGGAAACCGTGAACGGGCAGTTTTTGACGCTGAACTGCCCATCTTTGCCGAACAGGATGTCACTTTCACTGGCCCAGGGTGCCACGAGGACCCAGCGACTCTTCTGCGAACCCGGTGACTCCACCAGTTCAATGTTGACACCGGGGTTGAGTACCAGCGTGCAAGTGCCTCCGACCCCTTGTATCCGATAGGAAACCTTGCCGTGCCAGAGAGGCGGCACCACCGGCACGACCAGTTTGCGCTCAAGGGTATCGAGTTGGACGCTGATCTCGGTCGGTCGGTAATCCGGATACATCCGGTAGAGGACGTAGTGGCTGGGGAAGGAGTAAAACGAATGCAGAAACAGCCACTGGCCATCCGGCTTCTTCTTTTCCAGGCGCCGGGCGATGTCGAACCCTTTGTCGTGGCGTTGCGAGGCAAACGGCAACGTCTGGTACTCGTAGCGGTAGCAGGTCTGGGGTGTACAAGGCAGGACGATGGGCTGACCGGCAGGCGGTGCGAAATTCATCTCGCCAGGAAACCCCAGCTCATCGCTGAGGTTGATTGCACGCGAATAATCGACCACGAATTCCGGCACGCCGAAGTGATCGCGCAGCGGGTAGAGTTTCGTGCTGTCGAGCAACAACTTGCCCGTGCTCAGATCAAGGCGCTTTACGATCAGAGACGGTTGCGGCAACCAGGCGCCCTGCTTCCCGTTGTACCGATAGGCTTCCCCGCGATGGGCCTGTTCCAGCTCAGCGAAAAACAGACCGACCACTTTCGCCTCTTCAGCGATGGTCGCGTACGCCTGCGCCAGCGCTGCCGCGCCGACGGCCAACCCGCCCAGAATCACGCCGGCACCTCCAAGGACTGCGGCAGCCGTGCCCGCCCCCGCGAGTGCCGCGCCCAATCCGGCTCCGGTCAGTGCGAGACTCGTGGCGTCGAATCCCAGCTGAGTGCCGAACGTGGCGGTCTCGACGCCGTTCTGCGCCGTCGCCAGCTGATAGATATCGAATCCGACGTTGGCCAGCCCCAGTACCGCTCCGACACCCTCGTTGGCCACATGTCCCGCCACTGCACCGATGGTTTTGCCAGTCAATGGCCCCAGCGCTTCGCCGACTACCCGCGCACTGGTTCGGGCAATGATTTTTTCATCGCGTAGAGCCGCTTGCACCAGTCCGATCAGACCCGCCACGTCCACCACATTGCCATGCACCAGTTGCGCATAGTTGACGTAGGCGTGCCACTGCACGGCAGTCGTCAATGTCCGGTCATCGCCTTCGCGTCCGCGCAAGGCATTCATCAGCGCCTGAACGGCAAACCCGGCATTGAGGGTGTGAACAGCGGCAGCCTCGGTCGGGTCCACCGGTGCGCCGGTCTGAGGAGGCTTTCGTCCGAGCGTCGAAAAGAGCTCGGACAGGTAGTTCTTGATCCGCAGCAGGCGATTGTCCCGGCTGATGATCGTTGCCACATGCTCGGCGTTCTTCGGATCGACCATGCTCACGCGATACGTGCCCTCGAGAGTCACCTCCAGCGAATCGAACAACGGCACCAGCGGCGATACCGAGTCATGTCCCTCCTGCAACCGGGAAGTCGCGTCGGCGATCTGCTCGGCCCACCAATGATTGTCGATCTGCAGCAGAGCGCTGCCCAGCCGCGGATTTTCGATCAGCGATTGCCCGTGTGCACTGTTCACCCGCTGGCGAATTGGACGCGATGGCATGTTTAACAGCGCATCCTCCTTGAGCAAATGCGCCACCTTGACGCCGGGTGACAGCTCCAGTTCGGCAACCTGTTCACCCTGCACATCGATCAAATCGAACTGCGGCCGGTCAGGCTTACCAAAAGCGGCGTAGTGTTTGGCCATGCCCGCCTTCTGGAAGAATTGCTTGAGCGCCATTCTGAACGTGGCCGGACTGTCGAATTCGAACAGGCCGAAGTTCGGATCATAGAAGTGGAACGTGACAGCCGTGCCGCTCACGGTTCTGGCCACCAGCATGGTGTGGTTGTCAGAGTTGAGCATCAGGGTCCGGGTGCCGACAGATCCCTCAAGCGTTGCGACGACCTTGTCCAGATCCACCCGCCCCAGCGCCGCTCCGACCTCGCCGGCGTGTACGCCACGCAACTCATCAAGGGCATGCAGAAAAGCGCCCGAGTCCGATTGCCCCGGCTCAAGTACCGCAAGGAAAAAGCGCTCGCGCAGTTGTCGGGTAGCCGCTTCACCCCGCGTGAGGGCCGCACTCATCGCCAACGCCAAGGGAAAGCAGCGACCGGCAGCCGTGTCACCCAGCCCGTGCATCAACAGATCCTGCGGGACCAGTTTTACGGTGCCGGCCTCGAACTGATTGAGCACCTGCTCCACCCGCTCCTGCACCTGTTCACGATGCTCCTGAGTGGCTACCTGCTGGATCCGCGCCACCTGGCGCCCCCAGTCAAACAGGGTCGACGCTCGGGAAAGTGCATTTTTTTTCAGGCTCAGCGCACTCGTCGAGCGCGTCGGCAATGCACCGTCAAAACTGCCCAACCCGGCCACAAATGCCGCTGCCCTGCGCTGGTAGAGGTGCTGTTCGATCGCCGCGTAGCGTCCGGAAGTCCCACGCTCGCTGACGCTGTTGATCAGGTTATCCATCGCGCTGCCCAGCGCCGCAAAACTCTGCTCATCCAGCGATCCAGCCCCGAGCAACGCCCCGAGCGTCAGACGCTGCAAAGGACTGAGGTGCGCAAGCTGCAACGCACCTGTGCCCAGACGGATCAGCACTTCATCCAGCGCAAGGCTTCGAGTCTGTTCATCGCCCAAGGACGCCGGCGGCCGCAGCCGGGTGTCCTGATTGCGGATGGCCTGACGATCGTCGAAACCCAGCGGCAACCTGTCGACGAAAACCACAGGGCCGTCGTGGCCGCTCATCATCGCCTGGGTAAACGGTTCGCCCAGGCCGTCAGCCATGCGCTGCAACAGGTCGGTGTTCAGAACATGGCGCCCCTCGATCAGCGGCCAGCCGAGCTCAAACTCGACGGTCGAGTGCTTGAGCAGCTCACTGATATCACCAGCGTAACGGGTTCTATATTGCCCTTCTTGCCAGCGCTGCTTTTCGCTCTCGACCCACTGCTGCAGATCGGACGCGTTTTCTTTCCAGGAGTGATCCAGCTCCTCTTCGCTTGAACGGTTGACCGTGCCCTGCGGTTCGATGGCCACCTCCTTGCGCGAGGCTTCGGCAGCCCGAGGCGTGAAGTGTTCTCGCTCATAATCGCCCATGCCCTGGCGTATGCCAGCCGGCCCGGTCAGATAGATCGTCCCCTCGCTTTCGGGACGGATCCCGTCGCTGTAATAACTGGCGACGGAGACCGCCAGTTGCCGTATCGCAATTTCATCCTCAAGCGGCAGTGCCATCAGAGAACCGAGACGGCTCTCAAGCTCTGCAATCGTCAAAACCTCCATGGCTTTGAAATCTTCAGGCGCAATTCCTTTAGCCGCGGCGGCCTTGACCACGGCGTCGAGCACTTGATAGTTGAAGCGCAAGCGTTCCTGCACTGCGATCAGCATCTGCGCGCCGGGGTGAGCCATCAGATAAGCATTGCTCAGCAAACCGCCTTCAGCCACCGCGCGCAACATATAAGGCCGCACCAACTGGTCAGACGGCGCCTGGAATACCTTGTCCAGGGCGGGGCGGCTTTTGGCGAACAACTCGAGCGCCGCACGATGTTCCTGGGGAATGCTGCCGGAGTAATCCGTGTATCGACTGCGCAGCGCCTGGCGGCCCGGCATCCAGTGCGGATTGTGATCCAGCAGCAACTGCACGATCCCGCGCTGGCCATCACCCTTCACACCGCCGATGTCCACGTCGCCAATCACCTTCAACAACGGTGGAAGGTTGTCGACGTCAGCGTACATGCCGCCTTCTGGCAGCAATGCCTCCAGCCGCACCACATCGGAACCGGCGGCAAGATTGCCACGCAAGCGCATTTCCTGATCGTAAATGGCTTGCAACTGCAAGGGTTGTGCGGCACCGGCCAGATCGCGCAACTGCAAGTCGCCGCCGACCACCGCTCGCAGGCTCTGCAGGTTGCGCGTCTTCAGCGATTGCAGATCTTTAGCCTGCTGGCCGTACGCCCGGGTCAACAGTTGCACCCTGGCTTCATCGGCCGACAGCCCGTTTGCAACTGCTTCATTGATGTGCGCGAACATTTGCTGCTTCAGGACAATGGCGCGCGCTTCATACATTCTTCCAAGTTGCTCTTCTGAAGCACTGTCGACTCCACCGTGCTGCATGGCGTGCGTTTTGGCGGCCTCGACGATAAGCCGGGTTGTTTGGTACGCCAGCAAGGCGTCACTGTCATACCAGAGGTTGATTTTGTAACCCTGCCCGGCCAACACCTTTTTCCAAATATTTATGTAATCGCGCTGGATCTCACCGATGCCACCACCGAGCCACACGAAGTGCAAAATCTTTGGAACTTGCGTCGCCGGTATTTTCATTAGCTCAACGCTGTATTGCAGACGCGATTCGAAACCTTTAACTCTGTCGCTGATTTGTGAAAGAGTGGGGGCCGACTCCTTATCAGGGCTCTGCGCCGGTTCCTGCTCCAATTCGCGGCGCACTCGACGCTTGCTCAATTCACCCAGCGCCTGCTTGAACAGCGCCAGCGGCTGCAACAACCGCGGCGAGTCGAGCAAAGCGATACAAGCAAAGTAATAACGAATCACCGCATCATGTTGCCCGGTGTTCTTGTACGGCAACAAAGCCTGTTCGAGGTCGGACAGTTTGAACAGATTGACGAACTTCACATAACCGCCGTCGGCGCCTTGAACTTTCGCTTCCTGCATAAATACACTTCCTTGAATTAATAAATTACATGGACATGCCGATAAGCACGCACATAAAAACCTCGCGACAATGACAACCGCCTTGCAACGAACTTATACAACGACAAACTAAAAATAACGAAACCAACCCAAACTTTACGAACGCGAAACTAGTATAAAAAAACCACTTGAACAAACACGAAGTCATTCAAGCAATGTCAAAGGAAACATCCAATGACATCGAACCGATCATTTGAACACTGTTGAAATATAAATCTGCCAAATACACCGACACAGAAACAAACAAGGCCGCGAATTCTGAATTCGCGGCCTTGTCATTTACATCGATGTCCGAATGCGGCAACAGGACGAAACGGAGTCATCAGCTCGCAGGCTTTTCACCGTACCAACGCGGCGTGTACACCCATTCCCCCCCTTCGGCGCGGGGAAAGGTGCACGTGGTGGACGAACCGATCAGCACCATCGTGCGCATGTCCACCTGATCCGGGGTCAACGCCCCCAGCGTGATGGTCCGCAATGTCTGGCCGGGCCGACCGATGTCACGGCCCAACACCACCGGTGTTTCAGGCGTGCGGTGCTGCGCGATGATTTCCAGCGCGCGCCCCAACTGCCAGGGTCGCGCCCGGGAGATCGGGTTGTAGAACGCCAGGACCAGATCCGCTTCGGCCGCCAGATCCAGACGTTTCTCGATGATCGACCACGGTTTGAGGTTGTCCGACAGTGACATCACGCAGAAATCGTGACCCAGCGGCGCACCGGCCTGAGCGGCGGTGGCGAGTGACGCGGACACACCTGGCAAAATCTCCAGGTCGACGTTGTGCCAGTGTGGATCGCTGGATTCGTGCAACGCTTCGAGCACTGCCGCCGCCATGGCGAACACACCCGGATCGCCGGAGGAGACGACGATCACCGAACGGCCTTGCGCCGCCAGCTCGAAAGCGTGGCGGGCACGCTGCATTTCTTCGCGATTGTCGGTGCAGTGCAGCACTTGATCTTCGCGAAACGGACCGGCCATGCGCACGTAGGTTTCGTAACCGAGCACATCGGTGGCTCGCGCCAGTTCGGCTTTCACCGCTGGCACCATCAGTTCGGCAGCGCCCGGCCCGAGGCCGATCACCGCCAGACGTCCGCGCGGACGGCCGATTTGCGATACGTCCAACGGGCGTTCGGTCACGGCGATGGCCATGTGGTGGGTCGTTGCGATGATCGCGGCATGCGGCAATGCACAGCGCGCCAATTCACCGATATCACTCGCCGCCGCGACAAAACGCAGCGGCACGCCGAGTTCAATGGCCGCTTCATGCAAGCTCGCAGAGGCCATCTCAGTGTCAGCCGCCACCAGACAGGCCAACGCTGGCAGCGCGACGCTCGCCTGCCGCAACGCTGCACGAACGGTGTTGGAAAGATCCGCCACGTCGGCACTCACCACCACCGCCACGCTGCGCGGGTAGATCAGCAACTCATGGGTGCTCGCCTCGCGTGCGTCGCTGCCGACATGAATCGAGCGCTGCGCATGCGGATCTTCCGGCAACTGCGCCTGATCCAGCCATGGCGCGGCGCCTTCGATGCGCACGCTGTGCCCGGCAAGCAGATCGGAAACAAAGCGTTTGCCCTGTTCCAGATCGCCGAGGGCGTAACCTGTGGGCGGATTGAGCAGGCAGGTGCCGAAGCGCAATTCACCACTGGTGGTGATCGCGGCGGCTACCTCTAGACCGGCAGCAATCTCTCGCGCCATGACGTTCACCCCGCCGAGGCCACCGAGCAGCGGCACCACCGCGCTGCCGTCTTCAGCCACGGCCAGCACCGGCGGCTCCGCGCCTTTTTCCAGTAGTAACGGCGCCAGGGTACGGATCACGATCCCAGCCGCACACAACGCGATGATCGGTGTGTCCTGTTGATAGAACTCGCGCAAGGTGGTGCCGAATTCGTGATAGACGCGGTCCGCGCCTTCCACCCGTTCGGCCAGACCATGGATCAATGCGCCAGGGTATAGCTGCGCAATCTTGCGCGCGGCCGCGAGGCTGCCATTGCCCAGTATGACAATCGCCGGAACTGGTCGGGACATCAGCCTTGCCACCTTTCGCCGGGCACAATGATCAGCGAGAAGTACGGCGAGGACATCGGCTCGACCTGATCCAGCGCCACGATCTTTTGGTTGGCCATGGTCGCGCGCTCAACGTACAGCGCACGTTCCGCCAGTCCAAGTTCTTCGAGCACCTGACGGACCTTGGGAAAGTTGCGCCCCAGTTTCATGATCACGGCGGCATCGGCGTCGGCCAGACGACGCTTGAGATCGGCGGCGGGCAATACACCCGACAGGACCGACAAACTCTGATTGCGATACACCAGCGGCGCGCCCAGCACCGAAGCACCGCCGAGCATCGAGCAAACGCCCGGCACGACTTCGGCTTCATAGCGCTCAGCCAGTCGATCGTGCAGGTACATGTAGGAGCCGTAGAAGAACGGATCGCCTTCGCAGATCACCGCCACGTCACGGCCAGCGTCCAGGTGCGCGGCAAGTTCTTCGCCGGCCGCATCGTAGAAATCGCTGATCACTTGTTCATACGACAGTGGTGCCGGCAACGCTTCGGTGGTCACCGGATACACCAGCGGCAGCAGCGTTTGCGCGTCCTGCAAATGCGCTTCGATGATGCCGAAGGCGTTGCCTTTCTTGCCCTTGGCGACGAAGTACGCCACCACCGGTGATTCGCGCAGCAGGCGCAGGGCTTTGACGGTAATCAGTTCCGGATCACCGGGGCCGACGCCCAGGCCAATCAAACGTCCAGGTTGCTGCATCATTCGATCTCCGTGGCGAGGGCGTTGACGGCGGCGGCGGCCATGGCGCTGCCGCCTAGCCGGCCTTGCATGATGACGAAAGGCACACCGCGACTGTCCGCCGCGAGCATCGCCTTGGATTCGGCGGCGCCGACGAAACCCACCGGGAAGCCGAGGATCAGCGCCGGTTTCGGCGCGCCGGCATCGAGCATTTCCAGCAGATAAAACAGTGCGGTCGGCGCGTTGCCGATCACCACCACACTGCCTTCCAGGTGCGGGCGCCATAGCTCCAACGCCGCGGCGGAACGGGTGTTGCCCAACTCGCGGGCAAGCTCCGGCACGCTGTCATCGCGCAGGGTGCAAATCACTGGGTTGTTGGCTGGCAAACGCGCACGGGTCACACCTTCGCTGACCATCCGCGCGTCGCACAGAATCGGCGCACCGGCGGCCAGCGCATCACGCCCGGCCTTGCCTGCGCCGTCGGAAAATTGCAGCCCGTCGATGGCATCGACCATGCCGCAGGCATGGATCACCCGCACAGCGAGTTTCTCCAGATCGGCCGGAATACGCTGGAGGTTGGCCTCGGCACGAATGATCGCGAAGGAGTTGCGATAGATCTCCTGACCGTCGCGGATGTAATCAAGCATCAAGGGGGCTCCGTGAGCGGGCGTCGAGCAAGGCTGCGACCGCTTCAATAGTAAGGTTGCGTGCGTGCAGCGCGCCGAAACCCGGCTGCGCTGCGTCGCGAAAATAGAGGTCGTAGTGACCGGGGCTGACCGCCAGCAACGTCACTGGAGCGCAATGCGCGGCAGCACAGGAACGCGGGCAACCGGACAGATGCACGTTGAGCGCTTGTGGCAGCAAAGTCGCCAGATGACGGGCATCGCGTTTGGTATCGGCCAGGCCTTTGCCGCAACCCGTCGAGCCGGTGCAGGCGACCAGATGCGCCAAGGCATCGTCGGCCGAGCAACGCAGACCGAGTTGTTCAAGACTGTGGATAACTTGAGCCGCAGTGTCGCCATGAACACCGGGCAATAACAGACTTTGCCAGGGTGTGAAACGCAGGCTGCCATCACCCTGATCACGTGCCAGTTGTGCGACGCCTCTGAGCATCGCGGGATTGAGGCGACCCAGCGGCGGCACCGCGCCGATATACACACGCTCGGCGTCACGCTGTGGATGAGCGCCGATGTGCAGGACACTCGGACTTACCTTGCGTTGCCAACCCTTGATGGGCATCAACGGCACACGCTCGGCCAGATGAGCGAGAAACCCGTCGAGCGAGCAATCAGCGAGCAAATGTCGCATGCGTGTCTGGTCGGGACGCGCCAGGTCAAGAAACAACTCAAGCACTGCGACCACCAGCGCGTGGCCCTGCTCCAGTGACACCGCACCCACAGGCGAGTCCACGGGACACCCCGCGAGACCGAATGCGAACACTTGCTCGCCCTCGCGTTCAGTGGCGGACAGCCACAGATCATGAGGATGTTCGAGCATCGCCAGACCTTCGCCACCATCCAGTTGCACGGCAAACTTGGCACTGAGGTCGTGGAAGCGTTCATGGCTTTGCAGCGTGACGAGGATCTGTTCGGCCAGCGGGCGCGTGTCGAGCAGCATTTGCTGATCAATTCCCGCACTCGGGCTGAGCATCAGGTTGCGCACATCGTCGCCAGCGGCGGCGTTTGGGCCCAACCCGGCCACCATCAGGCCATCGATCAAGGCGCCCTGTTCACTGCCAATCCCGCGAATTTGCAGGTTGGCGCGGTTGGTCGCCTCGATCACGCCGCCAGCGAACCGCTCAGCTGCACTGGCCACCGCATCGGCCTGAACCGCACTGATCGAACCGCCATTCAACTTGATCCGGCAGATGCCGCCGTCCAGCGCCTGGACGATACGCAACAACCCCGGACAGGCCGAGGGACGTAAGGCTAAGGACATCGGGCGTTCGTTCAAGGGGGCAACCGGCAGTGTGGGAAAGGCGCTTCGCGGGTGAAGGCGCGGTATTATGCCTGCTTTGTTCGACGGCATGAAAAGCCTGCCCGTCGGAACAGTCCGTTTGAGGACTTTTTTTGAGGACTGCAGATGTCACCCTGGCTGACAGTAGTGGGAATTGGTGAAGACGGCTTCAAGGGCCTGGGCAAAAACGCCCGGCACGCTCTGCTGTACGCTTCGCGGATCATTGGCGGTCAGCGGCAACTGGATTTGCTGCCGGTGTGCATCCGTGGCGAGCGGCAGTTGTGGCCCAGCCCATTCTCCCTTGAACCGGTATTGGCGCTGCGCGGCGAACCGGTCTGCGTGCTGGCCAGCGGCGATCCGATGTTCTTTGGTGTGGGCGCCAGCCTGGCCCGGCAGGTATCCGGCGATGAAATGCGGGTACTGCCGACGCCGTCCTCTTGCTCGCTGGCGGCGGCGCGAATGGGCTGGCCGTTGCAGGAGGTGGTCACGCTTTCGGTGGTGGCGCGGCCCATCGCCGCACTCAATGCGCAGTTGTTCAGCGGCGTGCGCTTGCTGGTGTTGAGCAACGACGGCAAGAGCCCGGCGGCCATCGCGACGCTGCTGCGTGAACGCGGTTTCGGCCCGAGTCGCCTCACCGTGCTGGAGCATCTGGGCGGTGCAGCCGAACGACGCATCGAGGGTGTCGCCAACGACTGGAGCGCCCCGGTGATCGCCGATCTGAACCTGATCGCCATCGAGTGCATCGCTGAACCGAACACGCCGCGCCTCTCCCGACTGGCCGGTCTGCCGGACTCAGCCTTCAAACACGATGGCCAACTGACCAAACGCGACGTGCGCGCCATCACCCTCGCCCGCCTCGCCCCGGTTCCCGGCGAACTGCTGTGGGACGTCGGCGCCGGCAGCGGTTCGATCGGCATCGAATGGATGCGCGCTCACCCCAGTTGCCGGGCGCTGGCCATCGAAGCTGACGAAGGGCGACAAGGGTTGATCGAGCACAACCGCGATGCCCTCGGCGTCCCCGGCCTGCAATTGATTCGCGGCAGTGCACCGCAGGCCTTGGCCGGGCTCGAGCGTCCGGACGCGATTTTCATCGGTGGCGGCGTCACCCGCGAGGGCGTGCTCGACACGTGCTGGGCCGAACTCAAACCCGGCGGTCGACTGGTCGCCAACGCGGTCACGTTGCAAAGTGAAATGACCTTGATGGCCTGGCGCGAGCAGCACGGCGGCGAGCTGACGCGCATTCATATTGCTCAGGCGCAACCGTTGGGGGACTTCGATACGTGGCGTCAGGCGTTGCCGATTACCTTGCTGGAAGTGACGAAGCCTTTCGATGCGTGACGAAACCGCCGAACAACCCGCACCGCTGCGCAGTGGCCTGACCACCGGCAGCTGCGCCACCGCCACCAGCCTCGCGGCGGCACGCCTGTTGCTCAGTGGCGTTGACACGGACGCTGTGGAAATCGTCCTGCCCAAAGGCAAGAACGTGCAGATGCGCCTGGAGTTCTGTCGGTTGATGGATGACGGCGCCGAGGCCGGAACCCTCAAGGACGCCGGGGACGACCCGGACGTGACCCACGGTGCCCTGCTCTACTCCCACGTGCGCCTGAATGCCCAACCGGGTATTCGCTTCAATGCCGGTCGCGGCGTCGGCACGGTGACCCGGCCGGGGCTGGTGCTGGGCGTCGGTGAACCCGCGATCAACCCGGTGCCACGCAAGATGATCACCGATCACTTGACCCTGCTCGCGGAAGAACTCGGCTACAGCGGTGGCTTCGAGGTTACCGTCAACGTTGAGGACGGCGAGGCACTGGCCCTGAAAACCATGAACCCGCGACTGGGGATTCTTGGCGGGCTGTCGATCCTCGGCACCAGCGGCATCGTCCGGCCGTTTTCCTGTGCGGCGTACATTGCCTCGATCCATCAAGGCATTGACGTCGCCAAAACCAACGGTTACCTGCATATCGCCGCATGCACCGGCAATGCCAGCGAAGACACCATGCGCCGGGTCTACGACTTGCCGGAAATCGCCCTGATCGAAATGGGCGACTTCGTCGGCGCAGTGCTCAAACATCTGCGCAAAGTACCGGTGGATAAACTCAGCCTGTGCGGCGGCTTCGGCAAGATCAGCAAACTGGCGGCCGGGCACATGGATTTGCACAGTCGGCATTCGAGCATCGACCTGCCGCAACTGGCCGAATGGGCGGCTGCGGTCGGGGCGGATGAGATGCTGCAATCAGGGATTCGCGAGGCCAACACCAGCCAGCAAGCGCTGGCGATGGCCAGCGCTGCGGGTATCGCCCTGGGTGATGCGGTGTGTCAGCACGCCCTGGACTTTGCTCGCAGCGTGGTGCCGGCACAGGTTCAGGTCGAAGTGTTTGCCATCGATCGCCAAGGCGGTATTGTCGGCCATGCGGGAGCTTTTCAATGAAGCGTGTGTTGTTGCTGGGTGGCGTGACAGAAGCCTTGGCCATTGCTCGTACCCTGGGGCCGGAACACATTTATAGCCTAGCTGGCGTCGGTCGCGTGCCGACCGATTTGACCTGTCAGGTTCGCGTTGGCGGCTACGGCGGTGCCGAAGGTCTGGCGCAGTTCATACGCGCTGAAGGGATCGATCTGCTGCTGGACGCAACCCACCCCTACGCCGCACACATCAGCCAGAACGCCGCCACCGCCGCGCAATTGAGCGGCATTGCGTGCTGGGCGTTACGGCGTCCTGCCTGGCAGCCACAGGCTGGCGATGACTGGCGGGATGTCAGCGATTGGACCGAACTGATCGAAGCGTTGAAACCCTTCCACCGACCGCTGTTCACCCTCGGCCGCGAACCGTTGCAGCACCTGCATGAAATCCCGCCAGAGCAATTCTGGACCTTGCGTGCACTGGACGTTTACCCGGGCAATGAGCGCTGCGAAGTCATCGGCGCGCGTGGGCCGTTTGTGATTGAGGATGAACGTGAACTGTTTGAACGTCAGCAGATTGATGTGCTGATCAGCAAGAACAGCGGTAGCACGGCGACCGAGCCGAAACTGGAAGTGGCACGAGAGTGTGGGGTGCCGGTGATTGTTTTGCAGCGGCCGGTGTTGCCGGGGATTGATCGGGAGTTTGGGTCGGTGGGTGAAGTGCTGAAAGCACTGTCGGTGTCAGACGATTCCTGAGACTTGCATAACCTTGCGACTTTGCCGGCAACACTCTCGGACGGAGCCGGCTATCCACCTCTATGGCTTCAATCCTATAGTCCGAGCCCTCTGATCCTATCAAGCACACCACCCCACTACACATAAGGGACGACTCACTTCGGCCCGAGGAAAGTGCGGCTTGCCAACCTGTATCCCAAGGAATACGATCGAACATGATCGACTTCGAACGATCCCGAGCTTTTGCCGATTGGCTTGATTTACTGAGAGACACCATTGGCAAGGCTCGGATCATCGCCAGGCTCCGATCTGCCGAACATGGAAATTTTGGTGATTGCGAACCGGTAGGCGGAACTGTTTATGAAATGCGTGTGCATTACGGTCCCGGCTACAGGATGTATTTCACCCGCCGAGGTGAAGTGGTTTATCTGCTGCTGGTGGGAGGTGACAAGTCGACTCAAAAACGAGACATCAAACGCGCCATCCAAATGGCGCAAAACATCGGTAATGAGGAGTAAATCATGGCCGAACAATTCACCCGTTTCGATGCCGCCGAATTTCTAAAAACACCAGAAGAAATGGCCGCTTACCTGGACGCCTGTTTTGAAGAAGATGCTGGCGACGGAGTGCTCATACGTGCTGCCCTTAACGACATAGCCCGAGCAAAGGGCATGACACAGATTGCCCGCGATGCAGGTCTGGGTCGTGAAAGTCTGTACAAAGCATTGGGCAGCACTGGCAATCCGGAATTCGCGACTATCATGAAGGTTGTGAAAGCTTTGGGCCTGCGCTTGCACGCCAGCGCACTCTGATCGCGCTGCGACACCACACCGCACGCCGCTTTTTTACTTATCGGCCCTGATCAGGCTAAATGGCCGCGCCTGATCGCCCACCCAACCGGATTTGTCCCATGTCCCGACAACGGCTCGCACTTGCCTGGATCGCCTGCTTCGCAGTGCTGTTCAACATGCTCGCCATGCCGATGTCCGGAGCGATGGCGCAGACGGCGAAATCGCCTGCCGAGCAGTTGTTGTGGGGCAGTTTCTGTTCGGCCAGCGGCACGAAAATGGTGGCAATCTCCCTGGGTGACATCGAGCAGAAAGCCCCGCAGAACGACGAACATTCCAACATGCAACATTGCTGGTGTTGCTCGGGTTCTGCGCCTTTAGTGGCGTTGCCCGGGCATATGCCGCAGCTGTATTTCGCGCGTTTCGATGCCAATCGAAGCCTGCCCACCGCCTCTCTCGATACACCGACACCGCGCCAGCAATGGCCGAGCCTCAACCCCCGCGCCTCCCCCCTGGTGTGATTCCTCCTCGCAATTGACCTGCGTTTTGAATCGCTCTGGAGAACTGCCATGTTGAACAAACTCATCGTTCTGGCCGCGTTGCTGTTGCCTGCCTGCTTTGCCAATGCCCACGAATACAAGGCCGGCGACCTGGAAATTGCTCACCCCTGGTCACAAGAGTTGCCGCCCAACGCGCCGACCGTTGCGGCTTACTTTGTGATTCACAACAGCGGCAAAACGGCCGACCGTTTGCTCAGCGTCGACTCACCGATTGCAGGCGTTGCCCAGTTACACGAGCACGTGAAGCAAAACGACCTGATGAAAATGCAGCAGGTGTCGAGCGTCGAAGTCCCGGCCGGTGGCGAAGTCACTTTTGCACCGATGGCCTACCACGTGATGCTGCTGGAATTGAAAGACCGCAGCCTGTTGAGCGATGGCAAACGCTTCCCGCTGACGATGCACTTCGAGAAATCCGGTGACGTGACGGTCGACGTCGCGGTGCAGAAAAAAGCACCGGACGGCATGCAAGCACACGTGCACGTTCAGTAATCGGCAGAGCTGAAAACGCCCATGCGCCCGCTTAGCGCCAGGTCATCCGCGCACCGTCGTCAGTCGTTAAACCTGACGCACGGCAGCTGGATCAGCCTGTTCGCCATGTTGATGATCTTTATCGGCCCGCTGATTTCTCAGTCGATGCCGATGTATCAACGCGCCTCAATGTCCATGAGCATGGACATGTCGGCGATGGAGCACACCGATCATGGCACGCAACCGGCGGCCGAGCACTGCCCGCCAAAAGCCGAACATCACGCGCTCTGGGAAAAATGCGGCTATTGCAGCCTGCTGTTCAATTGCCCGGCGCTGACCGGCGGCCAGTCCTTCGTCGCATTCGACACGCCAAAAGCCACCACCTTCACCACACCTTCCCCTCGCCTGGGCCACGCCCGGCAAACCTTCTTCCCCGGTGCCCGCACCCGCGCCCCACCCATCGACGCGTAAACACCCACATCCGCTCTCACACGGTTTAGAAGACAGCCCCGCTGCCGGCCGTGTCGTTTACGACTGTTCGATGGAAATTGTCATGTCCAGGTTTTCTGCTGACGCACGCTTGAGCGCTGCCTTGCCGGCAATGTGCGCCGCAACCGCAAACACACAACTAGAAGATCCATGCCAAGACGGAGCACCGTGATGAAACAGCCCAAAGTGAATTTCTACAACCTGGCCTGGCGCTGGCATTTTTATGCCGGTCTGTTCGTCGCGCCGTTCATGGTAATGCTGGCCCTGACCGGCATCATTTACCTGTTCAAACCGCAACTCGACCCGTTGATGTACGGCAGCCTGCTGAACGTCCCGGCCGGGCATCACAGCGTCCCGGCCGACGACCTGCTCAAACGGGTAAAAGAGGCGTATCCACAGGGTCAGATCAAGCAGTACCTGCCGCCGGTCAACGCCGAACGCAGCGCGCAATTTGTCGTGCTCAATGCCGGCAATGAGCTGAACGTGTTCGTCGATCCCTACCAGGGCGACATCCTCGGCGAGCAAGACGCGAAGAAGAATCTGCAAGCGGTGGCGCGAGCGATTCACGGTGAACTGATGATCGGCACCGTCGGTGATCGACTGATCGAATTGGCCGCCGGTTGGGGCGTGGTGTTGGTGGTCTCGGGCGTCTTTCTGTGGTGGCCGCGTGGCCAGGCCGCCGGAATTTTGTGGCCACGCCTCACCAGTCGCGGTCGAGTGCTCTGGCGTGACTTGCACGCAGTAACCGGGTTCTGGGGCGCTTCGTTGCTGTTGGTGATGCTGCTCAGCGGCATGACCTGGACCGGGTTCTGGGGCAAGCAATACGCCGAAGTCTGGAATGTCTTTCCGGCAGCGATGTGGGATGACGTCCCCAAGTCCGATGTCGAGGCTCGCAGCCTTAACACCGCCACCCGCCAGACCGTGCCGTGGGCGATGGAAAACACACCGATGCCGATGTCCGGCGACCACGCCGAGCACATGGCCCACGGCGGCGCGCAAGCCGGCCCCGCCGCGCCGACCATCAGCTTGCAGGATGTGCAGAACATCGCTGCGCAACGCCAGGTCGAACCGGGTTACAGCATCACCTTGCCGAAGACCGCCACCGGCGTGTTCACCATCGCGGTGTTCGCCGACGACCCGCGCAACGACGCCACCTTGCATGTCGATCAGTACACCGGCGATGTCCTCGCCGACGTGCGCTACGCGCAATACGGCGCCGTCGCCCGCGCGACGGAGATCGGCGTGATGCTGCACGAAGGCAAAATGTTCGGTCCACTCAATCAGATCATCATCCTGCTGATCTGCCTGATGATTCTGCTCAGCGCCGTCAGCGGTGTGGTGATCTGGTGGAAGCGCCGTCCACAGGGCAAGTTCGGGGTTCCGCCGCTGCGCCACGACCTGCCGAAATGGAAAACCGCGATGGTCATCATGTTTGGGCTGGCGGTGGCATTTCCGTTGGTGGGGGCTTCGCTGGTCGTCGTGTGGGTATTGGATCGGGTGCTGCTGTCGCGCTTGAGCCGGCAAACTGAAGCCAACTCACCTTCATCATGAAACAGGTGAGATGCGTGGATTAGAGGGATCTGCTGAGCATGTTGATCGTGTTGATGATCGCCAACCGCAATGGCCGGCTGGTCAGCGATCGGTTGCTGCTGTGCGGCGTGGCACCGCTGCGATCGGCGGCCTGTTCTTCATCGGCCTGATGCACAAAAAATGACGGCGCGCCTGCCAGGGCGCACCGTCTGCGACTGCCCACATGCCAGGCGGATAATTACAGTTCGTCCCGACCCCGGACAAAGCCGAGCTGGGAAGGCAGTTTCCGACGCTCACGCCACTTCAATCCCATGCGACCGGTTTGCCTCCAGTAATGCCCGGCGATCAACACCCGAAAGTCTGCGACATCGACCAGCCTGGAAATGAATTCTGCGGGAGAAAGGCCCGCCTCCCACTTCCCGCCCGTGAACACCACCGGTTTGGTCAGCAACAAATCTCTTTCAGCATTCGTGTAGGCGGGAGTGAGCCTGATCAGCACACCGTGGGGGGTTGAGTAGTAATAGTCCTTGATACCGAACCCTTTGCTTTTGAGGTCATGAGTGTGCGCATGAACCATGCCGGGTGAAGCGAAATTGGCATAGACCTCCTCGATATCCGGCGCGAGCGTCGTGTTGCCTGACAAATAAAGTTGGTGGGTCGCCATGAGCGTGTAATCGGCGGGATACAGTGGCGACGGATTGTGGAAGGTTGTTGAAGAATCCCACGCTTTGCGGAAGATTCGATCGAGAGGGCTTTCTCCGGTAGCGGAGCTTGGCAGGGGCTCAAGCGGAATGAAACGAGTCGACCTGTCCAAAAGCCGCGGCGTCCGTGTAAGTATCGCGCTCTCGAAACCGCCCACACGTTCATAACCGCTGCCCGCGCGGTGCTGTGTGTAGCGGGCGGCATCATCGGCATGATGAAACACCGGGCCCAGCGCCGGTTTCGGGTTGGCGGCCCAGCGCTCGCGACTGGAAACATCCGCCATGCGCGGTAGCCAGCCTTCGTCGACCCTTCCGTGCCGTGACCAGTAATCGCTGGTCACAATGACGTCGAGCTTGCCGGCCCGTGCCATGCGCTGGATATAGTCCGACAGATCGAACCTGCCTCGCGAAACATCACTTTCATCCCGAGTCGCCTGCTCCAGCGAAGCGAACGAGTTTTTCCTCAGTTTTTCCTGGCCGAACTCGTCGAAAAATTCACCGGTCTCAAAACTGTTCATCTGGTAACGCAACAGCGCACCATCGGCGCAGGAGAAATAAATCGGCCTGTATCCCTGAGGAGTGTCAGCTGCCGCGCAAATCTGGTGAACATCCAGTGGTGAAAGAAAAAACTGCCGGGAGTCATCGTCCAGCGTGCTTTCCAAAGCGCGTTGAGCGCTCAGGTACAGCGCATGCAGAGCATATCGGTCGGGTAATGTCCCCTGCGGGAAGACTCGATCGGTTGCCATCCGCGAGTGCTGGGTCTCCACTGGCATGCTGGCGGAAAAAACGCCGCTGCGTCGGTTCCATAAAATGAAACCGAATGTCTGCACTGTTCGATCGCCCGAGGCTTCGTGAACATGGCGCGCGGCAGCGTTGTCCTGAATAAAGATCGGGCTGCACGCCGGTTCGCTTAAGGCCCTGGCGTAATCCAGCACAGAAGGCGCAAACGCAGGATAAGGTTGCCAATGGGTGACCGGGCCTGCCGGCCCCCACAGGCGGCTACCGACAACCACATGCAGGTTGCCTGCTTTCACCAACGCGCTAACCCATTCGCTGGGTTTCAATGTGCCGTCGTGTATATGCTGTTTGATTTGCCGAGCGTCAAGCTCGCCAGGCGCGCCTCGCCTGCCCGTCAGCATGATCTTGAGGATAGCCACGAACTCGTTGTACGGCCCCGAGTTATAGCGGACCACACAACCGTCAGGCCCGAACAGATACTCTGTCTTGCGCGTCGCTATCGACTGTTGAAAAGCGGTGAGCAATGTATCAGCCGACAGCATGTTCAAATAGATTTGTTTCTCCACTTCAGACATGACCAATGCCAACTCTGTCGAAGCTCTCGAGCGGTAGCGCCCCACGGCGATACAGTTCGCGGGATACAGCCCGGACTGGCGATACACATCAGGGAAGATCTCCTTGTCATCGAAGTTTTCCTGCTGAACTTCAATGGGATCTGTAGCCAGATACATTCCATCCTCTCGCTTGAGCAGCAGGCCACCAAAGCGTTTGCCTGAATGATCCGAGATTCGGGAACGGGCATGCACAACAGCGTCATCCGGTTGATGGAATACCGGGCCAAGCCACCGACGTTGCAGGTTCATATAGGGACGCCAACTCAGATCGACCGGCCAGGGCCTGTCCCAGCACAAGCTCGTGCGCATCACCTTGAGTCCGCCATGGTTGGCAACCACATGGACAAAATCCTCAGGCTGCAGCTTTCCGCTGGCCAGGTTGTTCTTGATGTCCTCCAGTCCCATATTGGGTGTGTCGTTGTCGAACAGTTTGTTTCCCTTGCGATTGTCAAATTTCAGGAAGGCGCCATCCTGGCTGGAAATGTACAACGCGATGGGATCGGCCGATTCCGTGACCGGACGCCGCCGCGAGTAATACACCGCACTGAAGAGATCTTCAGGGGTAATGAAGTATTGCGACAGCCAGGATTTTCGCCCGTCTGCCAGATGTCTCAAGCGCTGGCGCGAGTAGAAAAATGCATGACGTCGAAAACCTTCCGGGTACTGATACCAGGGTGGCACCCTGGACACGCCGAAGAGACTTTGCGGTTGGAAAACATCGTTGGTTCTGGCACCGATCGGAACCAGCTCGGTGGCGACATACTCTTCGCGTTCGTTGTGCTTGAGGATAAAACCGAACCACGCTTGCTCCTGGTCGTGCAGGCGCACGTCACGGTTGTACTGATCCTCCGCGGCCTCATCCGCGGAGGAAAAAACCGCACCGAACGCGACTTGCGCCGGACGTACCCATTTCCAGGGCAAGGACGGGGGGGGACCATGCAGCCGTCACCCGTCCTCGTGGCCCCCACATTTCACTGTTGACCAAGACAGTCAGACGACCTGCAGCCGCCTGCTCCCTGATGAAGTCGCTCGGCATCGAGGCGCCGGTTTCCAGCGCCACTGCCAGTGGGCCCGGATGCTTTGGGGTGCCCAGGCGTTTTGCCAGTTCCTGCGCGGTTGTCGTTTCAAAGGGTTCGAACCTGACCAGACTCTTTTGGGCACCTGACAAATAGAGAGGTACCTCATCAAGAAACACCTGCCTCACCTCCTCGACACTGAGCATTTGCAGACTCAGCGCGGCTTCCTGGCGAGACCACTTCAACCTGTCCACTTTTAACGGATCAAGCCGCGACAGCGCCCCGTGAGAGACAAAATGTCCCTCCAAGACATGATCATCGGGAAAGATGAGGCGACCCTCATTGTCGCGAGGATACAACTGCCCATGGCTGATCGCTTCGACATTGCCCTCAAGCGGTTCAGTCGCGATGAAGCGTTTGTCATGGCGTTGAAAGACAAACCCCGCGTACTGACGGTCACGACGGTTGCCGACCTTGTCATGGACGTAGCGGGCAGCGTCGTCGGCAGCCAAAAATGCCGGACTCATCTTCGGCCATGAGAAATCGGCGAAAGGAACCCAGTCGAGCCCGACCGGCCCGAGTCGATCCCACAGCGGACTGCCGCGCAAGACTTCCAGCCCCCCGGTCAGTGCCAGCACGGATACAAACTCGCGCGGCTGAAGCGTTCCGGCCTGCATCCTGACTTGCAGGCCTCCATCGTCAATGGTGCCGTCCGGCTTGTTCACACTCAGCGCCGCTTCGAACTTGGAACCGCTGAAGCGGTACTTCAACATCGAGGAATCCCGGGCCTGCATGTATAGCGACAATGGCCTGTCGGACAGCGCCTTGCTTTTGGCGTGACAAGCAACGGCAACAGCCATCTCAATCGGCGTGAAGAAGTTTTCGTAAAGCCACGGCTGAATCAGGGGAAACCGGGAAGGATCGGGGCGGGAGGCATAATAAAAACCGTCCAGCACCCAGCCGGCAGGCAGCTGCAATTGGCCGTTGTCATCGCGTGGAAAAAAAAAGGCGGGATCCCAGGATGACAAACCGGCAGGACGCGCCTGTGTCGCGACGTACTCATTGACCGCAAGTTTTTTGAGCACTAATCCCGAAGTTTCTGCGCCCAGGGGTTTCAATGCAGCAAGTACCGCTCGTTCGGCGCCGACACAAATACGTGTCATGAGTGGCAACTCAGTTAATACCTGCTTGGGAAAAGTTTTGCCTGGTTGCCAGTCCGACGGCACTTTGCCGACGAAGCCGCTCCAGTCCGCATTGGGCACAATGACTTTCAGCTCGCCGATCGAGGCGACCTTTCGGATGATGTTCACCACGCCAAAGGCACCCACAGGATTGCCACGCGGCGCCCCCGCTCTAAGCCAGAGGTAATAGCTGGTTTCTTCCTTCGAACCGCTGGGCGAATACTTGAGCAGCGACCCGTCAGGACCAGAGAGATAAGCACTGCGAAAGAAGGAGCGCTCCGACACGTCGGCAATGAAATCCATGTCCGAGAAAAAATTGAGGAAGAGCCTGAGGGTGGCTTCGTCCATGCCTGGATTGGCCTCGCGGATTTTATCGTGCGCGGCTGGATGGGAATGTACGTTTGCAACGCAGGTATAACCCTTGGGATGTACGTAATGACCCTTTAAGTCGATGTCGATAATGGTTCTGAGGTCAAACCGATTCACCTCGCCGCGCACGGGCTTGGTGGCCACAAAATCGCCATCCGGCATAAGCAGGATCACACTTCCATACTCCCGGTCCGTGTTGGCCGGGATCTGGCTGTGAACCCAGTACGCGGCGTCCTCCTCAGTCAGGAAACCCCGGCTCAGTTTTGGCAGTCTGGCTTTGAGAGGAGGTACGGCGGCGCGGGGTTCCCGGCTAGACACGTCATTCATGATCAAAATCCTTTTAGAGGGAATCGGGATAGCTATCGAATGAGTGTGTCCGTGTGGCCCAGGTGATCAGCGGTACATAGTTATCGTTTATGTATCCATTGGTGCGACTACGCTGCGCCCCAATCTGGCGCACCTCTTCGCACCAACGCGCCAGGCGCGATCCTTCATGGTGCGCCGCCCAAACCGTGCAACCGCTCTAATGCGACATTTCCCTGCCTTTTGCCGACCAGGCACAGCCCTTGCTAAAGACCCTTCAGTAGTCCGCATCTGCCACCCATAAAATTCATAAGTTCATGGAGATCGCACAATGAAGCGTCGCAGCTTGATCAAGGCTTTCACACTATCGGCAAGCATTGCCGCGATGGGCATGACCTGGACTGTCCAGGCCGCCGAGACCATCAAGGTCGGTATTCTGCATTCGTTGTCCGGCACCATGGCGATCTCCGAAACGTCGCTCAAAGACATGGCCTTGATGACCATCGACGAGATCAACGCCAAGGGTGGCGTAAACGGCAAGATGCTCGAACCCGTGGTCGTGGACCCCGCGTCGAACTGGCCGCTGTTCGCCGAAAAGGGCCGCCAGTTGCTGACCCAAGACAAGGTCGCAGTGGTGTTTGGTTGCTGGACGTCGGTGTCGCGCAAGTCGGTATTGCCGGTGTTCGAGGAGCTCAACGGCCTGCTGTTCTACCCGGTGCAATACGAAGGTGAAGAGATGTCGCCGAACGTGTTCTACACCGGCGCCGCGCCGAACCAGCAGGCGATCCCGGCGGTGGAATACCTGATGAGCGAAGAAGGCGGCAGCGCCAAGCGTTACTTCCTGTTGGGCACCGACTACGTCTACCCACGCACCACCAATAAGATCCTGCGTTCGTTTCTGCATTCCAAAGGTGTGGCGGACAAAGACATCGAAGAGGTCTACACCCCGTTCGGCCACAGCGACTATCAAACCATCGTGGCCAACATCAAAAAATTCTCGGCCGGTGGCAAGACAGCGGTCATCTCTACCGTCAACGGCGACTCCAACGTGCCGTTCTATAAAGAACTGGCCAACCAGGGTCTGAAAGCCACTGACGTTCCAGTCGTGGCGTTCTCGGTCGGTGAAGAAGAACTGCGCGGCATCGACACCAAACCGTTGGTGGGCAACCTCGCGGCGTGGAACTACTTTGAGTCGGTCGAGAACCCGGCGAACAAGAAGTTCGTTACCGACTGGAAAGCCTACGCCAAGAAACACAACCTGCCGGGCGCCGACAAAGCGGTGACCAACGACCCGATGGAAGCCACCTACGTGGGCATCCACATGTGGGCGCAAGCGGCTGAGAAAGCCAAGTCTACCGACGTCGACAAAGTCCGCGAGGCCTTGGCCGGGCAGACTTTTGCCGCGCCGTCCGGTTACACCCTGACCATGGACAAGACCAACCACCACCTGCACAAGCCGGTGATGATCGGCGAGATTCAGGCGGACGGTCAGTTCAATGTGGTGTGGCAGACCGAAGGGCCGATCCGTGCCCAGCCGTGGAGTCCGTTTATTCCGGGCAACGACAAGAAGCCGGAGTATGCGGTGAAGAGCAACTGAGGCGGATCTGGAGTTTGGGGTGGGTCTGAGATCCACCCCTCACCCCAGCCCTCTCCCCAATGGGGAGAGGGGGAAAGGGAGCCGATCTTCATGCTTTTCAAAGCCTGAGTTCGACTCGAATTTGCAGGTCGCAGCAAATTGGCCAAACACCTCGGTCAGTCCCCTCTACCCTCTGGGGAGAGGGTTAGGGTGAGGGGTCGATTGAACAGGAACACCACCAATGCCCACTGCCCTTTACCGCCTACTCCTCGCCATCGCATTTTTTTTGCCGATGGCCACCCACGCCGGCGACGCCGAAGACTTCGTCGCCGCCAATCCCGTGCAACAAGCAAAACTCCTGGAAACCTGGGCCGCACAGCCCGATCCGGCCCGTATCGAACTGATCAACGCCCTGCAACAAGGCGAATTGACCGTCGATGGCCAACCAAAAACCCTGCGCCTGAATAATCGCCTGCGCGGTCTGATCGACACCGCGCTGGCCAGCCACCAATTGCTCGCCACAGACGCCAACATCCGTCTGGCCGCCGCGCAGCAATTGCAGAAAAGCGCTAAACCGGCGCAGCTTGCATTCCTCGACCAGCAACTGGCTGGCGAAAAAGACCAAAGCGTTCACGCGGCGTTGAGCCTGGCGCTGGCCAATTTGCAACTGGTGGACACCAACCCGGCCGTGCGCCTTGCCGCTGTGCGTCTGCTCGGTGAAACCGGCGATCCACTGGCTCGCACTCGCCTCGAAAGCCTGCTGCAACCCGGTGTCGAAGCCGACGCCAATGTGCGTACCGCTGCCGAAACCAGCCTCGCTCAAGTCAAACGCAAACTGCTGATTGGCGAGATCCTCGGTCAGGCCTTCAGCGGTATGTCACTCGGTTCGATCCTGTTGCTCGCGGCCCTCGGTCTGGCGATCACCTTCGGTCTGCTCGGCGTCATCAACATGGCTCACGGCGAAATGCTGATGCTCGGCGCGTACTCGACGTACGTGGTGCAGCTGATGTTCCAGCGCTTCGCCCCGCAAGCCATCGAGTACTACCCGCTGATCGCCTTGCCGGTGGCATTTTTCGTGACTGCCGCTATCGGCATGGCGCTGGAACGCACGGTGATTCGCCACCTTTACGGCCGCCCGCTGGAAACCCTGCTCGCCACGTGGGGCATCAGCCTCATGCTGATTCAGCTTGTCCGATTGATGTTCGGCGCGCAGAACGTTGAAGTGGCCAACCCGGCGTGGCTGTCGGGCGGGATTCAAGTGCTGCCCAACCTGGTGCTGCCGTACAACCGCATCGTGATCATCGCGTTCGCGCTGTTTGTGGTGGTGCTGACCTGGTTGCTGCTGAACAAGACGCGCCTCGGCTTGAACGTGCGCGCCGTCACGCAGAACCGCAACATGGCCGCCTGCTGCGGCGTGCCGACCGGTCGCGTGGACATGCTCGCCTTCGGCCTCGGCTCGGGCATTGCCGGGCTCGGCGGCGTGGCGCTCAGCCAGATCGGCAACGTCGGCCCGGACCTTGGCCAGAGCTACATCATCGACTCGTTCCTGGTGGTGGTGCTCGGCGGTGTCGGGCAGTTGGCCGGTAGCGTGCTGGCGGCCTTCGGCCTGGGCATCGCCAACAAAATTCTCGAACCGCAGATCGGTGCCGTGCTCGGCAAGATCCTGATCCTCGCGCTGATCATTCTGTTCATTCAGAAACGTCCGCAAGGCCTCTTCGCACTGAAAGGACGGGTGATCGACTGATGAATCAGCCCCTGCTCGTTACCGCAACACAAAAAGCCGGTCCCAAGGTCACGATTGCCGTTGGCGCAGTGATCCTCGTTCTGCTGCTGGCATTGCCGCTGCTATCGTTGTTATCGCCGGACAGCACGTTTCATGTCTCTGCGTACACGCTAACCCTGATGGGCAAGATTCTCTGCTACGCAATTGTCGCGCTGGCCCTCGATCTGGTTTGGGGTTACGCCGGTCTGCTGTCCCTCGGTCACGGCTTGTTCTTCGCCCTCGGCGGCTATGCGATGGGCATGTACCTGATGCGCCAGGCCTCGGGCGATGGCTTGCCAGCGTTCATGACCTTCCTGTCGTGGACTGAATTGCCGTGGTACTGGACCGGCACCAGCAGCTTCCTCTGGTCAATGTGTCTGGTGGTATTGGCGCCGGGGTTACTGGCGCTGGTGTTCGGCTTCTTCGCCTTCCGCTCGCGGATCAAGGGCGTGTATTTCTCGATCATGACGCAGGCCCTGACCTTCGCCGGGATGCTGCTGTTCTTCCGCAACGAAACCGGGTTTGGCGGCAACAACGGCTTCACCAACTTCCGCACCATTCTCGGGTTTGGCATCACCGAACCGGGCACCCGCGCGGTGCTGTTTTTCGCCACCGTGGTGTTGCTGGTGGCGAGCCTGTTCATCGGTTGGCGCCTGGCGCAGAGCAAGTTCGGCCGGGTGTTGACCGCCTTGCGGGATGCGGAAAACCGCCTGATGTTTTGCGGCTACGACCCGCGTGGTTTCAAGCTGTTTGTCTGGGTGTTGAGCGCAGTGCTCTGCGGCCTGGCCGGCGCGCTGTACGTGCCGCAAGTCGGGATCATCAACCCCAGTGAAATGTCGCCGACCAACTCCATTGAAGCCGCGGTTTGGGTGGCGCTGGGTGGTCGCGGCACGCTGATCGGCCCGTTGCTCGGCGCCGGTGTGGTCAACGGCATGAAGAGCTGGTTCACCGTGGCCTTCCCCGAATACTGGCTGTTCTTCCTCGGTGCGCTGTTCATCGTCGTGACCTTGTATCTGCCCAAAGGCGTGATCGGGCTGCTGAAAAAAAGAGGTGAGCAATGAGAGTGACTGCGACGGCTGAATTCATGCTCGAACCGGCGTTTTTCCCCGTAGAGCCCAACAAGGACGCCGGCAGCAGCCGCGACGCGATCGGCCTCGGCCAGCGCGTCGGTCCGGGCCTGAACACCCGCCACGGCACTATCCTGACGCTTGAAGACATCAGCGTCAGCTTCGATGGTTTCAAGGCGCTGAACGACTTGAACCTGTACATCGGCGTCGGCGAATTGCGCTGCATCATCGGCCCCAACGGCGCAGGCAAGACCACGCTGATGGACGTGATCACCGGCAAGACTCGCCCCAGTCACGGCAAAGCCTGGTTCGGCGAAACCCTCGACCTGACGCAGATGAGCGAAGTGCAGATCGCTCAGGCCGGCATCGGTCGCAAGTTCCAGAAGCCGACGGTGTTCGAAGCCTTGAGCGTTTTTGAAAACCTGGAGCTGGCGCAGAAAACCGACAAATCGGTGTGGGCCAGCCTGCGGGCTCGCCTGAGTGGCGAACAGAAAGATCGTATCAGCGAGGTGCTGGACACCATTCGCCTGACCAGCTCGGTCAATCGCCCGGCGGGCTTGTTGTCCCACGGTCAGAAGCAGTTTCTGGAAATCGGCATGTTGCTGATGCAGGACCCGCAACTGTTGCTGCTCGACGAACCGGTGGCGGGCATGACCGACGCCGAAACCGAATTCACCGCCGAACTGTTCAAGAGCCTGGCGGGCAAGCATTCGCTGATGGTGGTGGAGCACGACATGGGTTTCGTCGGCTCCATCGCCGACCACGTCACCGTGTTGCACCAGGGCAGCGTGCTGGCCGAAGGGTCGCTGGAACAGGTGCAGGACAATGAGCGGGTGATTGAGGTTTATCTCGGTCGCTAGACCTGTGAATGATCGTTCCCACGCTCTGCGTGGGAATGCCGCCTGGGACGCTCCGCGTCCCGCTGACAATGCAGGGCTCAAGTCCTGCGCACGGGTGACGCAGAGCGTCACGGGATGCATTCCCACGCAGAGCGTGGGAACGATCACTGGGGGAGAATTTGAACATGCTGCAAGTCGACAAGCTGCACCAGTATTACGGCGGTAGCCACATCCTCCGGGGCTTGACGTTTGAGGTGAAGGTCGGTGAAGTCACCTGCCTGCTCGGGCGCAACGGTGTGGGCAAGACCACGCTGCTCAAGTGCCTGATGGGCCTGTTGCCGGCCAAGGAAGGCGCGGTGAACTGGGAAGGCAAACCGATCACCACGTTCAAGCCTCACCAGCGGGTGCATGCCGGAATCGCTTATGTGCCTCAGGGTCGGGAGATTTTCGGCCGGCTGACCGTGGAAGAAAACCTGCTGATGGGCCTGTCGAGATTTCCCGGCTCTGAAGCCAAGGAAGTCCCGGCGTTCATCTACGAGCTGTTTCCGGTGCTGCTGCAAATGAAGCAACGGCGCGGGGGTGATTTGTCCGGTGGCCAACAGCAGCAATTGGCGATCGGCCGAGCGTTGGCCAGTCGTCCACGCCTGCTGATTCTCGACGAGCCCACTGAAGGCATCCAGCCGTCGGTGATCAAGGAAATCGGCGCGGTGATCAAAAAGCTCGCAGCCCGTGGTGACATGGCGATTTTGCTGGTGGAGCAGTTCTATGATTTCGCCGCTGAACTGGCCGATCAGTACCTGGTGATGTCCCGGGGCGAGATCGTGCAACAGGGACAGGGTGAAAATATGGAAGCCGAGGGTGTACGCGGCCTGGTTACGATATAAGGCTACGATCTAAGGTTACGATCTAATCTGTAGCGTCCCAACGATAATTAGAAACCATGAATTTACCTGTTCCCACCGCCGTGTTTACCCCCAGCTGGCATGCCGAGCTGGAACTCGGCTACGCCCGATTCGGCGACAGTACGCGCCCGATTCAGCGCCGCCACAAAGGCCCGCTGCGGGTGCAGAAGCATCTGTATGCCGAAGGGCCGGAAGTCTGCCAGCACATCATCGTGCACCCGCCGGGCGGGATTGCCGGCGGTGATCGGCTGGACATCTCGGCCAGTGTCGGCACGGACGCCTGGGCGCAAATCACCAGCCCTGGCGCGGCCAAGTGGTATCGCGCGGCGGGGCCCGCCTATCAGCAGCTGGATTTGAAAGTGGCGAGCGGTGCGACACTGGAATGGTTGCCGCAAGAGACGATCATTTTCAGTGCCGCGCAGGCTGAACTCAGCACGTGTATCGACCTGGAAGGCGATGCCCGATTGTTTTACTGGGACGTGGTGGCGCTGGGGCGTCCGGCCAGCGGCGAGCGTTTCGACCTCGGACATTTTCAGGCGCAGCTGGACATCCGCCGCGACGGCCAGTTGCTCTGGCATGAACGCCAGCGCATTGTCGGGGGTGACGGATTGCTTGATTCGCCGATCGGGCTGGATCGGCAACCGGTGTTTGCGACGCTGTTGGTGACTGGGGACATCGACAGTGAACTGCTGGAAACCTGTCGCTCGCTGCCCAATGGCGTACGCGGGGATTTGACCCAGTTGCCGGGGCTTTTGGTTGCTCGGTGTCTGGCGGGTGAAGCGCTGTTGGCCCGGGGTTGGCTTATTGATTTGTGGCGGTTGCTTCGACCTGCTTTGTTAGGCCGAGAAGCAGTCCCTCCCAGAATATGGAGCACCTGAACACCGATCCCCTGTAGGAGCGAGGCTTGCCCGCGAAAGCGAACTTACATTCAACATTTGCGTTGTCTGACACTCCGCTTTCGCGGGCAAGCCTCGCTCCTACAGGGGTGTAGTCACCTTTTTATCTGCCAAATATGGATTTTTACGATGGACCTGACCCCACGCGAAAAAGACAAGCTGCTGATCTTCACCGCCGGCCTCGTGGCCGAGCGGCGTTTGGCTCGCGGCGTGAAACTCAACTATCCGGAAGCCATGGCCTACATTTCAGCAGCGCTGCTCGAAGGCGCCCGTGACGGCCAGACCGTGGCCGAGCTGATGCATTTCGGCACCACCCTGCTCAGTCGCGAACAAGTGATGGAAGGCATCCCGGAAATGATTCCGGAGATCCAGGTCGAAGCGACCTTTCCCGACGGCACCAAACTGGTCACCGTCCACCAACCGATCGCCTGAGGCCGCGCCATGACGTATCACATTCGCGATGCAGCGCATGCCGACTTGCCGGCGATCCGCGACATTTACAACGACGCCGTGCTTAACACCACGGCCATCTGGAACGAACAGGCCGTGGACCTGGGTAACCGCCAGGCCTGGTTCAGCGCCCGGCAATCCCAGGGTTACCCGATTCTGGTGATCGCCGACAGCGACAACACTGTCCTGGGCTACGCTTCATTTGGTGACTGGCGCCCGTTCGACGGGTTCCGCCACACCGTTGAGCACTCGGTTTACGTTCGCAGCGACCAGCGTGGCAATGGTCTCGGCCCGCAATTGATGACCGCGTTGATCGAGCGTGCCAAAGCTTGCGACAAGCACGTCATGGTCGCCGCCATCGAAAGTGGTAATGCCGCTTCTATTCGCCTGCATGAACGAGCCGGTTTCGTGACGACCGGCCAGATGCCTCAGGTGGGCACCAAATTCGGTCGCTGGCTGGACCTGACCTTTATGCAACTGACCCTCAATCCTGGCGCGCAGCCGCCTACCGCCAACAAGGAGTAATGTCCATGAACGCCGCCCAACTGCGCCGCGTCAATGTTGAAAGCTTTGCGCACTATCGTCAGGGTTTGATTGATCTGCTGCTCGACGCCGTCGGCTATGGCGCCAGCGTCGGGTTCATGGCCAATCTGGACGCCACCCAGGCCCGAGCCTATTTCGATGATGTCCAGGAGAACCTGAACAAGGGCAACGTGCTGCTGTGGGTGGTGGTCAAGGACGAGCAAGTGCAGGCCAGTGTGCAACTGACCCTGTGCCAGAAGGCCAATGGCCTGAACCGCGCTGAAGTGCAAAAACTGCTGGTGCGTGAACATGCGCGCCGCCGGGGTCTGGGCCAACAGTTGATGAGCGCTCTGGAGCAGGCCGCGCTCCAGCACAAACGCGGCATGCTCTACCTCGACACCGAGGCCGGCTCCCCTGCCGAAGACTTCTACAAGGCTCTGGGTTACACCCGCGCAGGTGAACTTCCCGACTATGCTTGCGACCCGAGCGGCCGCTACAAACCGACCGCGCTCTATTACAAGATTCTCCAGGGAGCCCATTGATGATTCCCGGTGAATACCAGATCCAGCCCGGCGACATCGAACTCAACGTGGGCCGCCGCACCCTCAGCATGAAGGTGGCCAACAGCGGCGACCGCCCGATCCAGGTCGGCTCGCATTACCACTTCTTCGAAACCAACGATGCGCTGACGTTCGACCGCGCCGCCAGCCGCGGCATGCGCCTGAACATCCCCGCCGGCACCGCTGTGCGCTTTGAGCCGGGCCAGAGCCGCGAAGTCGAGTTGGTAGACCTGGCCGGGCATCGCCGGGTGTTCGGGTTTGCCGGGCGGATCATGGGTGATCTCGACTGACTGATCGTTCCCACGGTCCCCGTGGGAATGCATCCCGTGACGCTCCGCGTCACATAACGGCGGACGCAGAGCGTCCATGGCGGCATTCCCACGCAGAGCGTGGGAACGATCAATGAAGGAACTGCAATGAAGATTTCCCGTCAGGCCTACGCCGACATGTTCGGCCCCACCGTCGGCGACAAGGTCCGTCTGGCCGACACCGAACTGTGGATCGAAGTAGAAAAGGACTTCACCACCTACGGCGAAGAAGTGAAATTCGGCGGCGGCAAAGTCATCCGAGACGGCCAGGGCCAAAGTCAATTACTCGCTGCAGAGGTCGTCGACACCCTGATCACCAACGCGTTGATCATCGACCACTGGGGCATCGTCAAGGCTGATGTCGGCCTCAAGGACGGTCGCATCGCCGCCATCGGCAAGGCCGGCAACCCGGACATCCAGCCGAACGTGACCATTGCGGTCGGTGCCAGTACCGAAGTCATCGCCGGCGAAGGCATGATCCTCACGGCGGGCGGCATCGACACGCACATCCACTTCATCTGCCCGCAGCAGATCGAAGAAGCACTGATGAGCGGCGTCACCACCATGATCGGTGGCGGCACCGGCCCGGCCACTGGCACCAATGCAACCACCTGCACGTCCGGGCCGTGGCACTTGGCGCGCATGCTTCAGGCCGCCGATGCGTTCCCAATGAACATCGGCCTCACCGGCAAAGGCAACGCCAGCCTGCCGGAGCCGTTGATCGAACAGGTCAAGGCCGGCGCCATCGGCCTGAAGCTGCACGAGGATTGGGGCACCACCCCGGCGAGCATCGATAACTGCCTGAACGTCGCCGACCAGTACGACGTACAAGTGGCGATCCACACCGACACCCTCAACGAATCGGGCTTCGTCGAAACCACCCTTGCCGCCTTCAAGGGCCGCACCATCCACACCTATCACACCGAAGGCGCAGGCGGCGGGCATGCCCCGGACATCATCAAGGCCTGCGGATTCGCCAACGTGCTGCCGAGTTCGACCAACCCGACCCGGCCGTTCACCCGCAACACCATCGACGAACACCTCGACATGCTGATGGTCTGCCATCACCTCGACCCGAGCATTGCCGAGGACGTGGCCTTCGCCGAAAGCCGCATCCGTCGTGAAACCATCGCCGCCGAAGACATCCTGCACGACCTCGGCGCGTTCTCGATGATCAGCTCCGACAGCCAGGCCATGGGCCGCGTCGGTGAAGTCATCACCCGCACCTGGCAGACCGCCGACAAGATGAAAAAACAGCGCGGCCCGTTGCCCGGTGATGGCGAAGGCAATGACAACTTCCGCGCCAAACGCTACATCGCCAAGTACACCATCAACCCGGCGATCACCCACGGCATCAGCCATGAAGTCGGCTCGGTCGAAGTGGGTAAATGGGCGGATCTGGTGCTTTGGCGCCCGGCATTTTTCGGGGTCAAACCGACGCTGATCCTCAAGGGTGGTGCCATTGCCGCCAGCCTGATGGGCGACGCCAACGCATCGATTCCGACGCCGCAACCGGTGCATTACCGCCCGATGTTCGCCAGTTACGGCGGCTCGCTGCACGCCACCAGCCTGACCTTTATCAGCCAGGCAGCCCAGGAGGCAGGTTTGCCGGAAGCCTTGGGGTTGAAGAAGAAAATCGTCGTGGTCAAAGGTTGTCGCGAGGTCCAGAAAACCGACTTGATCCACAACGATTACCTGCCGAACATCGATGTCGACCCGCAGACCTATCAGGTCAAGGCCGACGGGGTGCTGCTGTGGTGTGAACCGGCAGAAACGCTGCCAATGGCGCAGCGTTACTTCCTGTTTTGAAGGAGTGGCGACCCGACCATGGAGAAAAACATGCGATGGCCCTGAAACCATCGCATCGCAACCCACCGTTCGATCAGCCCGCCGATTCAACGATGTAAGGCACCTCGACCCGTTGCAGCTTCGCCCGGTCCATGGCTTGTCGCGTCAACAGCTTGAGCAAGGCGTCCATCTCGTTTTTGATCGCCGTGTATTGCTTGTTGAATTCCTCATCCGCCATGACCTGGCCCGGGGCGAACTCGCTTTCCGGTTTACCCAGTTCAGAGGCCAGAACCCGGATACGCGTTTTCAACCGGTCTTTTTCTTCCGGCGACAGGTTCGACCCGGCAGTCCTTTCATCCAGGACGGTCTTGAACTCATAAAGCAGGTTCATTCGCCGTTTAAACTGCTTGAAGCGCGACCGGTTGACCCCTTCCACATAGGATTTCCAGAAAGGCTGTCGGGCGATCGAATCACGCAGCTGGTCGCCTTCCTCCAGCCCCAGGACTTTGAGGCGAGCGTTTTCAATCATTGTCGGGGTCACGCCGGCAATGCCGCGAAATTGCATGGTGCGGGCCTGCCATGGCAAATCGAGGCCCTTCGGCGACTTGGGGTTCGTCAGGTCCCCCTCCTCGGGCCTCGCCAGTTCGGTGGTAAACGCCAGGTGAACCTCAACGACATCAATGGTCCCCGTCACATTACCGTCGGCGCCCACCCGGCGGAACTGCTCCCCATTCTTTATGCGTTCCACGATATGGTGATCGGCAATACTCTCGATCTCGTCCAGTCGCGCCGAGCCCTTGGCCAGGTCGACCAACTCGGCTTCGACCAAACCGGGGTTGGCCAACCCATACGCTTCGTGGACAAGCACTTTCACGCCCATGATGTTGAACAATTGCGTTGCCCCGTCGACACACTCTGTCCGCGCCACCGCTTCGGCAAAAATCGTCGTGCGCAATTCACTGTTCTCTTTCATGGCCTCCAGCATGCGCCAGACCTTGGCCGTCAGCTCTCGTCGATACAGGCCGCCGGCCTTGAAATCGGCTGACTGGGTTAGCCGCCAGATTTCATTGAAGAAAGACTCGGAGTTGAACTCATCCTCGACCGCATCCCAGATGGCTTGCCTGGTCTGCCATTGACCGGACATACCTTCCGCCCATTGAGTGCTGTCCAGGGTTCCTCTAGGCGGATAAGGGCGCTCGGGGTCGAGGCCGACCGACTCGGTATAGCGCCTGAGGGTGTTCAGGTTGTCCGGGGCCATCCATCTGGGCTCTCGACTCAACAGGGTGCGCGCCAGCAACTCGGCACGGAATGAACCGGGAGCAACGTCCGGTATACGGCTGATCGGGTTGCTTCGAAGATCAAGGTAAAAATTACGCGGGCGCGGCTGGGAAAAAAGCCCGGTTGGCCAGCTGTCGATGCCGGTGTTCTCCAGAATCAACAAATGCAGGTCCGGCATCCGGCTGATATCGGGCAGCAGCTTCAATGGGTTGCCTCTCAATCCCAGGGATCTGAGGCGGGTCAGACCTTTCAAATGCGCCACCGCCTGCAGGGTCAGCTCGATGCGGTTATCGCTCAGCGCCAGGTCCTCAAGAAAAGGCATTTCGCCAATGGCTGGCGGCAAACGGTCCAGTAGATTCCCGCTAACGTCCAGATCGCGCAGTTGGCGGAACGGCTTCAGAAAGTCCACTTGGCTGGGCAGCATGCTGGCCCGGGGCATACTCAGACGGGTGACGTGATCGAAAGTGGCAGTCAGCTTCGGCATGCTCGCAATGTGCCGGTACATTGACCGCCCGCCCAGATTGAGCGCCTGCGGACGGACAATGCCGGGGACCTCGACTCCCGCCGGGCCGGTCCGTTGCCAGCACTGTTTGATCGTCGCAGCGATATTGCGCCTGGATTCGATTTCCAGCTTCGCCACCAAACCGGTACTCGGCGGGGTTGCCGGTGCCTTTATCCAGCTATTGAGCGAACGTTCCAATTGGTCGAATTCATCCTCCAGCGCCTTCAGACGTTCAGGTGCCGAGTTACCGAAACCACTCATCAGCTCACCCACGTCCGCCTCGGACAGCTCCGGATACAGCCAGCCAAGGCGTTGACGAATCGTCTCCACGCCCATTTGTCGCGGATACCCTCGCATGCCGCCCCGAAGGCGCATGGCTTGCGGGTCGTAGGCCGGCTTTCGAATCGGATGCTGTTCCAGCACCGAGGCAAAACGCTCATGGCTCAGCGGCGAGCGCTGGAGCGCCTGTTTGAGTTTGTCCCCCTCATAAATTTCAAACCCAAGGGCTTTGCGTTCTGCGTCTGGCAATGCATGCAGCAAAGAGGCATAGAAGTCATCGGCGCCGTGCAGATGCTGCACTTGCTCGTCGCGTGCGTGGTACAGGCCTTGTTCATCGACAAACAGGACTTTGCGGATCGGGGCGTCTTCGGGGCCGACGCTGGCCTGTAATTCGCCGGTGTAAGAGAACGCACGAACCTCGATGCGAACTTCGGACGACCAGCCGGGCATGGCGGCGAGCGAAGCCAGCTCAAGCCGACGGGTGTCAGTGTCTTCCAGTGCTTCCAGATAGAGGCCTTCGTAGGCGCGGCTCATTCGCACGCGGTCCTGCGCAGCCCTCGCTTTTTCGCGAAGGCTCAGGGGAATACGGCGTTTTTGTGTCAGGTGCAGCAATTCCTCCGGGGTGGCATCGCGCAGTAATTCTTCAGCGACGATCACCGGCAATTGTGGATACTCGCCGCATAGCAGCAGCACATTGGCACTGTCAGAGACCTTCTGTTGTTGATAGAGGGTGTCGAAAACGCGTTTACGCTGTTTACCCGCGTGTTTGGCCAGACGCTTTCGCAATTCGTTGATGCGCACTTGTTTGTCGGTGGAAATACCCTGGCCGAGTAATTCATGAATTTCCGTTTCGCTGAAATTCTCGATCACGCGAATCGGCAAACGGCCTGCCCGGAGCACGTCGCGAGACAGTTTGATCTGGCGTTCAGCCGCGACCGCGACATTGCCGAAATCGACAGACACACCGTCCAGCTTTGGCCCGTCGAACAGCGCAATCCCTCGGGACTCAGGCCAACGCGGGAGTTCGGTCATGAACGCGGGAATCAAATTCTCCAACGCTTCGGGAATCCGGTCGGCGAGGATTTGCTCGCCAAGTTCACCGGCCTGCGCATACACCTTGAAGCGATCGAGGGTGTCGGCCAGCATCGCAGCAGGTGTTTCGTGCTCGACATGCATCCTGCGCAGTGCGTTTTCCTTGACGCCACTGACGGTCAGGATCTGTTCGAGGGATTCATCGGACACCGAATCCGTCGCCGTGCCCAATCGCCTCAGCAAGCGGGCCTTGTCCCACGCCAGGGGACGATCGATTTCAGTCTTCCAGCTGCCGGCATTGTTATGCCCGACAACGGGCTGATAAGCGTCCGGACGCTCAGGGTGCTTGAGGGTGCGCAGCCCGGTATCGGGATCCTGTGCCACCACGTAATGCTTATTCTCGAGTCGCAGCACATTCTTGCCCTCATGCTGGTAAAGGCCCAGCTCGTTGGGCTGCGAGGCTTGCGGCAAGACCACCGAATGCTCGTAGGGCGACAGGTCCGGGTTCCAGAGCCTCTGTTTGCCTTTGAACTCCACGGGTTTGAGGTTTTCGATGAAGGGCGAAAGTGCAACTGGCGCCTTGGGCAGGACATGCCCCGCGCCCATCAACGTAAATTGCGCAAAGTTGATCAAGACACCGTTGATGTAGGCCGACGCCTCTTCTTTATCGCCCTTGCTCCAGTCTTCAATACCTTCTGCCAGCTCCGCCATCATCTGCGCAACCATGATGCCCAGTACCGCCTCGTTCAATCCGGGTACCAACATCGCCGCGAAGGTGAACACGTTCCAGCCGATGTCCAGATAACTGGTCAGACGCTTCCAGCGACTGGTTGCATCTTCATCACCGGTCGGCACGGCAATGAAGCGCGCATCGCGAATGACTTTGTCCCGCCGCTCCTGGAAAAGCGTAATCCAGAGGTCAGTGGCAATCAGATTGGTGATGGGTTCGGCGTTGGGGTTTTCGATTGCGGTTTCGCGCCACCAGGGCCCCATGTCCAGAGGTTTTCGCTGCTGCCACTTGATGGTCTTGAGACGTTCGTTGACCCGGGCGAAAAAATGGCCTTTGTCCTTCTGCGCCACGAACCGGCTGAAAAACGCCTGGTAATCCGGGTCGCGCAGTTGGCTGATCAATACCTTCATGAACTCGGCCAGGGAGTCATATTCTTTCAGCGGGTGGTCGGGGTCATCCGGTACATAGGCGATCAATCGGCCGGTCAGGCGGCTCTGTTGATAAATGTCATCCTTGCGCAGCATATCGTCCGCGACACCGGTCGGGCCATTGGCGAAAAAGGCCTGGATCAGCTTGTATTGGTCATATCCGCTGCCGGATAAAAACGGAATACGTCGAGACCAGTTTGTCCAGAATTTCAAACTTTCGGGTGTCAAGGCATCGACTGCCGTTTTCAATGCCGAAGCCTCAGTCACGGCACTGAATAGCACGATCGACGTCAGGCGAAATCCCATCAGCGACAACCGATGGCTGCCCAGGGGCAAGCCATTAAACCTGATGCCTGTTTGTCCTTCAGCGACTTCATGCAGCCGGTTCAAGGCATCAACGCTGATATCGCCTTTCAGCCGAGCGATAAATGCCGATGACCTGAAGGCGGCTTTTTCACTGGCAATCCAGCGCTCCTGCAACTTGCGTTGTGTGTCGGGGTCGGTTGGCGTCAGCTTCGCTTTGATATGGGTTTGATATTGCCCGCCGATGTCCATCCTGCGGCACACGCTGGCGAATCTCGCCGGTGTGATGGCGTTGATCTGTCGTGGGTGTCCTTGTGCGTCGTTACGGAAAACACCCGACCCGCTTCTGAATGCGCCGTCTTGCGTTTCCGCTTCTTCAAAATTATGCAGCGCCGCGGCGAGCAATGAACTGCGGCGTATACGACTGGCACCGGTATCGATGCCGAAGATGATGTTGTCCGGAACATACAGGTGCAGTGACAGCGCTTCGGGATCTTCGTAGTTATTGAAGTTCGCCTGCAATGAAGTTTTCAGTAACGGCTTGGCAAAGGCATCAATATCGCTCTGCAGGTCAATCAGCAGTTCGGCAAGTTCGCCCTGCAAGCGCCAGCGCTCGTCAATCAGCTCTTTCAAACGCTGCCGATGGGGCGCCGGTAGTTTGATGTACCAGTCCGGCATCTTTGCCTTGAGCTTCAACATAGATTCAAGCGTGGCGGGCGACGCATTTTTTATCGCCGCGGGGATGACCTTGGTCACTCGTTGCTCGTGAACACTCTTATTCACCTTGGTCGCAGATGGAGAGTTCGGCGAATTGCTTCCTTGCAAGTCAGACATGGTTCAAACCTTCAAATGAATAGTGAAGCCAATAGACTATTCACCCATCGGCAAAACAAAAGCCTGAATAACTGTTCATTAAAGGAAGACGAATACGCTCAACGTTCGAAAAACAGGAGAGCAAATACACCTATGTACCACCTTGATAAATGCTCATTGTGCCGCCGCGCCGCAGGAGGTTTTTTCCCAGCCCAAAGACGCTACTATGCGACACCTCTAGCCTCCAAAATGCCCAGGAACCCGGTCATGCGCCTACCCGAATTCATCAGGCAACATGTAGACCGTATCGTCGATGAATGGGAGCAGTTCGCCAAAACGATCACCCCGGCGGCCGAGAATATGGATCAAGCCGCCTTGCGCGATCATGCCAAGGCGATTCTGCTGGCCGCCGCGCGGGACATGAGCACCGCGCAAACCGCCAGCGAACAACTCGCCAAGGCCAAGGGTGAAGGCCCGGAAAAAACCCCGAGTCTTGATCAGGCCGCCGCCAGCCATGGTGAGCTGCGGCATACCGTGGGCTTCGACCTGGTGCAGATGACCAGCGAATTCCGCCACCTGCGCGCTTGTGTGATTCGTCTGTGGGTCGACAGCCTGGAGTCGCCGGACCTGGCGTACTTCCAGGACATGATCCGTTTCAACGAAGCGATCGATGAAGCCCTCGCCGAATCGACGGCGGCCTATGCCGAGCAGGTCAATCGTTCACGGGATATTTTCCTGGCAATCCTCGGCCACGATCTGCGCGCGCCGCTGCAAGCGATCAGCATGTCCACAGAGTTGCTGCTGCGCAAAGCACCGCTCGAAGGCGATGCGCTGAGCTGCGCGATCAATATCAAGCGTGGCGCGCGGCACATGGCGGTGATGGTCAGCGATTTGCTGGAGCTGGTACGCAGTCGCCTGGGCAAGAGCCTGCCGATCGAACCGGCGCCCATGGACTTGGCCGATGCGGCGCATGCCGCGATTGCCGAAGCCTGCGCCGGCAACCCGGAGTGCGATCCGACAGTGAACGTGCAGGGAGACACCCAAGGTGTATGGGATGCCGGACGGCTTGGTCAACTGCTGCAAAACCTGATCGGCAATGCGTTACAGCATGGTTTGAACAAACGCGATGTGACGGTCACCCTCAGCGGCGAACCCGACGCGGTTCGCCTCACGGTGCATAACTACGGAACGCCGATTCCCGAGGATGCTATCGGCACGATCTTCGATCCACTGGTGCGCAGCGCCGACGAAGAACTCGGCCAGCCATCCACCAGCCTCGGCCTGGGTCTGTTTATCGTCAAGGAAGTGGTCAACGCCCATTCCGGGACGATCGAGGTCAGTTCCAGTGAGGCGGATGGCACGCTGTTTACCGTGGTGTTGCCACGCAAGATCTGAAATCAAAGGCCCTACAGGTCCACCACCAATCGCCCCAGCCGCTGCTTGAGCATGCGGTTCTCGGCCCGCAGTTGCTGGACTTCCTCAAGCAGGTCCAGCGCCAGGGCGACGCCTTCCCACTCCAGCTCCAGTTCGCGACGCAGCTTGGCCGCGCGCTTGGCCAGTGCCAACTCATAATCGTTGAAACGCCAATCCTTGGGCTGGGTGCCCTGAGGTTCGAGGATGCCGTGTTCGACGATTTCGATCACGTAGACGTCCGACAAGTCGGTCGCCTCACAGAATTCTGCCATGTCCAGTTGAACGATCAGGGGGGTGCTCATGATGGGCTACTCCGTCTCTGGGATCAGAAGTGTTCTCTGGGGTTGAAAGCCGCTTTTTTGGCCAGCTCCTGCCACAACGCCTTGACCTCGTCGTCCGAGGTTTTAGGCATGACGGCCTTGAGTTGTACAAACAAATAACCGCGATGACCGGCCTTGTTCAGCAATCCATGGCCCTTGGCACGCATGCGCTGGCCGTTCTGGCTACCGGCCGGAACCTTGAGGTTGATCTTGCCTGTCAGTGTAGGCACTGCCACTTCAGTCCCCAATGCCAACTCCCACGGAGCGAGCGGCAAGGTAATGATCAGGTTCTCGCCTTCGACGTCGAACTTGGGGTGCGGCGCAAAGCGAATGATCAGGAACAAGTCGCCATTGGCCCCACCACCCACGCCCGGTGCACCCTGCCCCTTGAGGCGGATACGCTCGCCGTCGGCCACGCCGGCCGGGATCTTCACATTCAGGCTTTTGCTGGTGTTACTCACATGCTGGCCGGCCGCATTGTAGTGCGGCACCTGGAAGGTGACCTTCTTCGATTCGTTCGAGAGGGTTTCTTCCAGAAAAATCCCAAGTTCCATTTCCACGTCTTGCCCTCGACGTCCGGCGCTACGGCCCGACTGTCCACCACCAAAACCAGGGCCACGGTTACCGAAGATCGAACTGAAGAAGTCCGAAAAATCGCCCGTATCCTGACCACCACCGAAACCGCCGGCACCACGCCCCTGCCAACCCGGCGGGCCCTGGAACGGTTGGCCGTGCTGGCCGTATTTGCGCAAATCGTCGTATTCGGCGCGCTTGTCGGCGCTTTTCAGCGCTTCATAGGCTTCCGAGGCGTCCTTGAACTTGGACTCGGCGTCCTTTTCCTTGCTGACGTCGGGGTGGTATTTGCGCGCCAGCTTGCGATAGGCGGCCTTGATCGCCTTATCGTCCGCGGTCGGCTCCACACCGAGAATCTTGTAATAGTCTTTGAAGTCCATCGCGGGAATCACCATCCGTTATCGATATCGCGCCACCACCGGCAGCCTGCGCTCATTGCCAGCCGCCAGATTGATCTCAAGGTTGTGACCGGGCAGCGCATCAGAAGTTTATCGGCAGCGGTGGGCGGTTCTTGCGACCGTCCTGTGGCTGCCAGGCCCAATGCAGACAAGTTTGGGGCATCGGGCCGTCTTATCAAGGCGCTAATAGCTGAGATTTAGCGGATAGTCGGCCTTCGAATCTGCGCCGCACTGGCATACACTGCGCGGCCGTTTTTTAACCGGAACTCGAAAGACATGAAAAACGCATCTCCAGCCCGTGCCTGTGGTATCGACTTCGGCACGTCCAACTCCACCGTCGGCTGGCTGCGCCCCGGCATGGAAACGCTGATCGCGCTGGAGGACGACAAGATCACCCTGCCTTCGGTGGTCTTCTTCAATATGGAAGAACGCCGCCCGGTGTACGGCCGCCTGGCGCTGCACGAGTACCTGGAAGGCTATGAAGGCCGGTTGATGCGCTCGCTCAAGAGCCTGCTGGGCTCCAAGCTGATCAAGCACGACACCAGTGTCCTCGGCACCGCGATGCCGTTCAAGGACCTGCTCGGGCTGTTTATCAGTCAGCTGAAGAAACGCGCCGAAGCTGCCGCCGGTCGCGAGTTCGAGGAAGTGGTGCTGGGTCGTCCGGTGTTCTTCGTCGATGACGATGAAGTGGCCGACCAGGAAGCCGAAAACACCCTGGTGGACGTGGCCCGTGCCATCGGTTTCAAGGACGTTTCGTTCCAGTACGAACCGATTGCGGCGGCATTCGACTATGAGTCGACCATCGAAAAAGAAGAACTGGTACTGATCGTCGACATCGGCGGTGGTACGTCCGACTTCTCGCTGGTGCGCCTGTCCCCTGAACGCCGTACCCACGACAACCGTCACGACGATATTCTCGCCACCGGTGGCGTGCACATCGGCGGGACCGATTTCGACAAGCAGCTGAGCCTGCAAGGCCTGATGCCGCTGTTCGGTTACGGCAGCCGGATGAAGAGCGGCGCTTACATGCCGACCAGCCACCACATGAACCTGGCGACCTGGCACACCATCAACTCGGTGTACTCGCAAAAGTCGACCCTGGCGCTGGGCAGCATGCGCTACGACATCGAAGACACCGGCGGCATCGATCGCCTGTTCAAGCTGATCGACCAGCGCGCCGGCCACTGGCTGGCCATGGAAGTGGAAGAAACCAAGATCCAGCTGACCCACGCCGACAGCCGCCATGTGCCGCTGGACCGCATCGAACCGGGTTTGAGCGTGGAGTTGAGCCGGGCACTGTTCGAATCGGCCATCGACAACCTGCTGGAGCGCGTGCGCAACAGCGTGACCCAGTTGCTGAAGGACGCCAACGTGCGGGTCGATCAGGTGGATACGGTGTTTTTCACGGGTGGCTCGAGCGGAATTCCGGCACTGCGCAACAGCGTCTCGGCGATGTTGCCAAACGCGCAGCATGTGGAAGGGAACATCTTTGGCAGTATCGGCAGTGGCTTGGCGATTGAGGCGATGAAGCGCTACGGCAACATGGATTGATCCGAAACCGAAGTAGTGATCGTTCCCACGCTCTGCGTGGGAATGCATCCCGTGACGCTCCGCGTCACAGCCTCAACAGCGGACGCAGAGCGTCCATGGCGGCATTCCCACGCAGAGCGTGGGAACGATCATGGGGTGGTTACACCATCCCCACCTGCTTCAACTCACTCTTCAGATACGCGTAATAAATCGGCCCTGCCACCACCCCCGGCAGGCCGAACGCGGCCTCGAACACCAGCATCGCCAGCAGCAACTCCCACGACTTGGCACTGATCTGCCCGCCGACAATGCGCGCGTTGAGGAAGTATTCGAGCTTGTGGATAAAAATCAGGTAACCCAGCGCCGCCACGGCTACCCAGATCGACAGCGACAGACCGACGATGGTGATCAGGGTGTTCGACATCAGGTTGCCGATCACCGGCAGCAGGCCGAGCAGGAAGGTCAGTACGATCAGGGTTTTGGTCAGCGGCAGCTTGATCCCGAACATCGGCAGGACCACCGCCAGGAAAATCCCGGTGAAGAAGGTGTTGAGCAGGGAAATCTTGATCTGGGCGAACACGATGTTGCGAAACGCCTGGACCAGCAGGTGCAAGCGATCGAACAGCGCGGCGGCCAATGGCTTGCGTTTGGTCACGTCCGGCACGCGCTGCAAGGCAATGATCGCCCCCAGTACCATGCCGATCAGCAGCGTCACAAACATGTGCGCCGCATCCTTGCCCACCAGCTGCAAGTCGCTGAGGTGCTTGCTCATCCACTCGCCAATCGCCACGCGGAATTCGGCGGCGCTGGCGGGCAGATAGGCGTCGATGAACGGCGGCAGTTGCCCGCGCGCGCGATCAACTACGCCCATGAATTTGTCGAGAGAAGCGCCGGGGTTTTCCGCTTCGTGCAGCAGAAAACTGATGGCACCGGCAAAGATCAGCGTCAACACACTGACCACTAGCGTCCCCAACAACGCCACCGCCAGCCAGCGCGCACGCCGGCCTTCGATCAGCCGCTGCAATTGCGGGGTGAGCATGTTGACCAGTTCGAACACCAGCAGCCCGGCCAGCAGACTCGGCAGCAATCGCAGTGGGATCACCAGCAGCAATCCACCAAAGATGATGACCCAACTGATTAACAGCAAGACTTGGCGTTGAGAAAACGTTGGCATACAGCCTCAAAACGAACGGCGTAAAAGGATTGGCAGTCTGCCAGCGTTCCGATGCCAGCACTAGGGATTGTGTAGGTCGACCTTAGTGGGGGCGCTGGTGGCTTTTTTCAGTGCTCTTGCTGGCCTCATCGCGGGCAAGCCCGCTCCCACATTTGTCCTGCGAACACAGATCCACTTTGGGAGCGAGCCGGCTCCGGGCGGCGTTCCGACGAAGAGGTCCTCACAGCCCCCGCGTATCCCGGTCCAATGATTATTTTTTCTTCAGACAATCACTCATGAAGGCTTTACGCGCATCGCCTTTCAACGCCTGGGTAGCGGCATCGGCGTTACAGGTTTTCATCTTTTCTTGCTGAGGGGTCATGGGTTTTGCAGCCTCTGCGGCCGGCGCCGCTTTCAGGCACGTGCTCATGAAGGCTTTACGTTCATCGCCCTTGAGGGTTTTTGCGGTGGCGTCAGCATTGCAGGTGGTCATTTTGTTCTGTTGGGCAGTGGCGGCAAAGCCCTGGGAGCAGAGCAGCAAACCCATCATCAACAAAGGGACACGCAACATCTTCATGGAGTTTTCTCCTTGTTGCCGCACCGAGGAGCACGGCCTCGCTCTGGAGTGTAGACAACGCCTGTTACACCTTCCTGCTCTCAAGGTGGCTGCGTCGATACTGTTCCGGCGTGCACCCTGCCTGGCGTTGAAACATCGCGATAAACGCTGAACCGGTGCTGTAACCCGTGTCGAAGGCGATTTCCTGAATGCTGCGGAGGCTGTCCAGTGCTTCGATGGCTGCCAGATACCGTAACCGCTGCCGCCACTCGCCAAAACTCATGCCCAGTTCACGCACGAACCGCCGCGCCAGCGTGCGTTCGCTGACATGGATCTGCGCGGCCCACTCCGCCAAGGGCCGGTTATCACCGGGCTCGGCCTGCAAGGCTTCCAGTATTGCGAGCAAGCCGGGGCTGCTGGCGTAGGGCAAGTAACACTCATGCACCGGTGCCTGTTGCAGTTGATCCACCAGTACCTGGGCCAGACGTTTATCCGCTTCGTGCGCGGGAATCTTCACATCGCGGGCGGCAAAGTCTTTGAGAATGGCTTTGAGGATGTCGCTGATCGCCAGGGTGCAGGCCTGCAGAGGCAGGTCGTGGCACGTCAACGGAGCCAGACAGACCGCACGGTAGTTGATCGGCTGATGGCTGTAGAAACTGTGCTCGGTCTGCGGCGGCACCCACACCGCATAGTGCGGCGGAGACATGAAGCGGCTGCCGCCGATTTCCATGTGCAAGACGCCGTGAGCCGAATACTCCAGCGTGCCCCATGGATGACGGTGCGCCGAGGCATAGCGGTGCGCATCAAAGTCGGCATAGCGGAAGTACACCGGGGCAGGCAGTTCACTGAAATCCAGCAGGTCGATGTGTTTACTGTTCATGCTGTCCGTCATCAGGGGCAGGTTGTCTGGATCGAAGTATAGGCTTGCATCCAGACAGGCGATAATCACCCCTCATTAACGCTCTGGTTTTTCCCATGCAATACGCTTATCCCCTGCTGGCCATTTTCATCTGGGCCGGCAACACCGTGATCACCAAAATGTCAGCCGGGGCGATTTTCCCCGCCGAGATCGGTTTTTACCGCTGGCTACTGGCCGGATTGCTCTTCACGCCGTTCATGCTCAAACCGGTCATCGCCCATTGGCCGGCGACCCGCCCGAACCTGGGCAAGATTTTCATCCTCGGTGTGCTCGGCATGGCGGTTTATCAAAGCCTGGCGTATTTCGCCGCGACCCTGACCTCGGCCACCAATATGGGGATCATCCTGTCGCTGATGCCGTTGATGTCACTGACCATGGCCATTGTCAGCCTCGGCCAGCGCCTGACCGCCGGAGCACTGGCCGGTGCGGTGCTGTCGCTAGCGGGGGTTTTGGTGGTCGTCTCGTCCGGCAGCCTCGGCGCGCTGCTCGAGCACGGGGTGAACCTGGGTGATGCCATGATGCTGATCGCCACCCTGGCCTACGCGATCTACAGCACGCTGCTGAAAAAATGGCAGCTGCGGTTACCGCCGCTGGTGTTGCTGTATTTGCAGGTATGGGTGGCCGTGGTGGTGCTGTTTCCGCTATTCCTCGCTTCACCGAAGATCGGCCCGACGCTGCAGAACATTCCGCTGGTGCTTTACGCCTGCCTGCTGGCCTCGATGCTTGCGCCATTGGCGTGGATGCAAGCCGTGATCCGCCTGGGGCCGAGCCGGACCACGTTGTTTTTCAATCTGCTGCCGTTGATTACTGCGCTGATTGCGGCGGTGGTGCTGCATGAGCAGTTGGCGATGTATCACTTGGTGGGTGGGATGTTGACGTTGGGTGGGGTGATTCTTTCCGAGCGCTGGACTACCGTGCTCGGTCGTAAGGTTAGTGTTGCCTGACACGACGCCTTCGCGGGCAAGCCTCGCTCCTACAAGGGATCGACGTAAATTTGTAGGAGCGAGGCTTGCCCGCGAAGAACGATAACGCAGTCTAAAGCCCTGCCGCTTTCAGCCGCGCCGCATGCTCGACAAACAACCGGACCGGCTCCGCGCCCTTCCCCACCAAACCCAGTGACTGATTGACGATATCGAAGTGATCCATCGGATACTCATCACCTATCACCGTCCCCAGATGCGAGCTGTAACGCCCGACCATCCCGTCGCAATGCCCGACCTCTCGAACGAAGGTCCTGGCAAACAACCGGCAACTGCGGTTAGTCCCATCGAACAGGTTACGCCCCCGATCAGTTTTCCCCGGTTGCAAGGTCCCGGACCAGGAGTAATACCGCACGCCGTTGACCTCTTCCGGCCCATGCCCGCCCCAGGTGTCAGGCAAGCCCTGTGGATAACGCTGGTTGAACAGCGCCACGCCTTCAGTCATCAGTGAATGATGGGAGGCATGGATATCAACCGGCAATTTCGGCCCGCGATAACCGGTTTCCAGCAGGCTCATCAGCGCACTGATCCACCGCAGCAAAACGCTGAGCAAACGCCCCTTGGCGCTGTCTCCCGGATAGTGTTTATGCAGGTAATCCGCCAGTTCCGAACCGTGATTGGGCCCTGCCACCGACGTCACCGAAGCCACCCGGTCCGGGCGCTTGGCGGCGGCGTAACGGGCGGTGAGCGAGCCCTGGCTATGGCCGATCAGGTTGACCTTCTCGGCCCCGGTTTCCCGCAGAATCTCCTCGATCCGCGCCAGCAACTGCTCGCCACGTACCTCGTTTGAATTGAGCGGCGAGACCTGCACCGCAATCACTGTCGCCCCACCCCGGCGCAACGCCGAGACGATCCCGTACCAATACGGATAAATCAGCAGACGGATAAACCCGAGCATTCCCGGGACCAGCACCAATGGGTAACGCGTGGCGGAGCCTTGCGACATGGGCGAACTTCCTTGTGATCGGTGAGGTGGCGCAAGACTGAGTGCAAGACATCAGCCAAGCATCGGCATCGAAGATGACAGCTCGACGACCAGTCTATGACATCCCACCCTACTTAAGCCCAACCACCCCCGCCACGATCAACCCGACCGACACCAACTTGACTGCCGTCAAGCTTTCGCCGAGCAGCGCAAACCCGAGAAACACCGTGCCCAGTGAGCCGATGGCGGTCCAGATCGGGTAAGCGATGCTTACCGGCAACTCGCGCATCGCCAGGGTCAGGAAGTAAATCCCGCCCACCGCCGCCACCACGGTGATCACTGACGGCCAGAGCCGGGTGAAGCCCTCTGCGTACTTCATGCCCATGGCAAAGGTGACTTCGAAGCCGGCGGCGATCAGCAAAAACAACCAGGCCATCTAGAACTCCCTGGCCAGCGCCCGCAAACGCTGCTCGGCCTCGGCTGCGGAGATCTGGAAGGTGCGTTCCTCGGATTCTTCGCCTTCTGCGGCCACAACTGTAATGTCGGTGATGCCGATGAACCCCAACGCCGTTCGCAACAACGGATCGGCATGGTTCATCGCCTCCAGTTCTCCACCGGGCCCGAAACCGAACCCGCCGCGACTGGTGACGATCAACGCCTTTTTGCCCTGCACCAGCGGCTCGTAGTGGGCCACGCCATTGTCCAGGGTGTGATTGAAGGTCAACCCCAACCGCACAATCTGATCGATCCAGGCCTTGAGGCCGCTGGGCACGCTGAAGTTGTGCATAGGCGTGGAGATCACCAATAAATCATGACCGAGTAACTCGCCCACCAGTTCATCGCTGAACGCCAGGTCGGCCTGCATCGACAGCGGCCGCGCATCGGGCTCGGGGTAAAACGCGGCGGCGACAAAAGCCTCGTTGACCGGCGGAATCAACGCCCGACCGACTTCGCGACGGGTCAGGTGCGACTGAGGATTGGCCGCCTGCCAGGCTGAAAGAAACACCTCGGCTAAACGCCGGGAGTGAGAACGGTCGCCACGGGGGCTGGCGTGCACGGCAAGAATTGTACTCATCTGAATCTCCTGAGGGACTAAACTCAAACTGCTTGTGGCTTGCAGCATGAAGCGCATCGCCGACCCTCTTCAAATGAGCAAAAATCAGTCTGGATGAATTCATTTCATCCATGGAGTATTTCAATGTTTGCCTCGCTGCCGCTGACTGCCTTGCGCGCCTTTGAATCCGCCTCGCGCCTGCTGAGCTTCAAGGCAGCCGCCGAAGAACTCTCGGTGACGCCGACGGCGGTTTCCCATCAGATTCGTTCGCTGGAGACCTGGCTCGGTGTGCCGTTATTCGAGCGGCTGCCCCGGCAAGTTCGCCTGACTGACTGTGGCGAACGGCTGTTCCACAGCTTGCACGGTGCTTTGCTTGAAGTGGCGCAGAGTGTCGATACTTTGCGCCCGCAACGCAGCGGCGCGAGCCTGACGATCTCCACGACCGCCGCTTTCGCCGCGTTATGGCTGGTGCCGCGTCTGGGACGGTTCTACGCCCGGCACCCGAACATCAGCCTGCGGCTCGATACCCATTGCGAAGTCATCGATTTGCATCAGGACGCCAGCGTCGATCTGGTGCTGCGCTACAGCCTCGATGATTACCCGAACCTTTATGGCCTGTGTCTGTTCGACGAATCCTTCGGCGTCTATGGCTCGCCCGAGCAAGTCACCTTGGCCGCCAGACGAGCGCCGACGCTGATCAGCGTGCGCTGGCACAACTCAAAGCTGTACGCCCACGGCTGGGAGGCTTGGTGCGCGCAGTCCGGCGAGACTTGGCTTGCGGGGCAGCCAGCGGTCCGTGAATACGACGAGGAACATTACGCCCTGCAAGCGGCAATTGCCGGGCAAGGCCTGGTGCTGGCGAGCAATATTCTGGTGTCCGAGAGCGTGGCCAGCGGTTTGCTGGTGGCGTATCGGGGCAAAATCCAGGTTGATGGCGCCGGATACAGCGCCCTCTGCGTGCCGGGACGTGAACGACATCCGCCGGTCCGGGCATTTTTTGCCTGGTTGCGCGAGGAGGCGTTGCTGTCCGGGCATGCCCTGGCGTGATTGCTTCGCGCCAGGTTGGCGATTGGCAAATTACATAAAACTTTTCGCCGCGCTCATCACTCACACCCTAGGTAGCGATCACTTCTATAGAGGGTGACGCAAACCGGATTAGCCTCCAGGAGATCGAGATGAGCGACATGCATTTGTCTGATGTAACCACCCTTCGCGAACGTGCCCGCAAGAACGTCGAGAACGGCGCGGTGACCGAAAGCTACAGCGCCGACCGTGAAGAAGTGCTGCGCCTGCTCAACGAATCGCTGGCCACCGAACTGGTCTGCGTGTTGCGCTACAAGCGTCACTACTTTATGGCCAGCGGCCTGAAAGCCCAGGTCGCCGCCGACGAATTCCTCGAACACGCGACCCAGGAAGCCCAACACGCCGACCGTCTAGCCGAGCGTATTGTGCAACTGGGCGGTGAGCCGGAGTTCAACCCTGACCTGCTGTCGAAAAACTCCCACGCTCAATACGTGGCCGGCAATTCACTTAAAGAGATGGTCTACGAAGACCTGGTCGCCGAGCGAATTGCCATCGACAGCTATCGCGAGATCATTCAGTACATCGGCGAAAAGGACCCGACCACACGGCGCATCTTCGAAGATATCCTGGCCCAGGAAGAAGAGCATGCCGATGACATGGCCGACCTTCTGAAAGATATGTAGCGCCCGTTAAACCGCCTTCGCGGGCAAGCCTCGCTCCTACAGACTAGGTGATCCCCTGTAGGAGCGAGGCTTGCCCGCGAAGGCGTCCTCATAGCCAACCGTTTACTTAGTGGGTTTGACGGTCACGGGCGCCTTGCCGGCCTTCATCTGCTCCAGCAACGGCGCACACTGATTCGGTTCGCCACCGCTCGGCGCCACCAGCGCCAGCAACCCCGCCGCCGGTGCGGCAATCACGCCCAACGCCACCATTCCAGCCCCACGCAAGATCAGCGGCACCGCCTTCACACCCGCATCAGGCTTGATGAACTTGCCCCGCACATACAGCGGCGAACGCAGCGAAATCAATCGCCAGCCCTTGGATTCCGGGGTGATGGTCAGGTCCAGTTGCTCAGTCGCCATGTTCGCCGTGCCATCGATGTAGATGATCGCGTTTTCGGTATCGAAGACGAACAGACGTGTGGTCGCCAGACCAGTCTTGATGTCGAAGTCGGCGGCGGCGCAGTTGATCTTCACTTCCTTGTCGCCAAAAATCTTGCCCACCACATAGTTGCCGACGTTGAGCCCCGCCAGCTCCATCAACTCGCGGCTGATGGCGCCATCGTTAATCAGCATCTTCAGATTGCCATTGGCGGTGCCCAGCAGTTTGGCCACCGAGTTGCCACGACCGGTGATGTCAGCATCGCCATTGAGCTCGCCGAAACTGGTTTTCATCGGCTCAAAGGTCGGGAACAGCTGCTTGAGTTTGAACTTGCGTGCGGTGAGTTTGGCCCGGCCTTCCAACGGTTCGGTTCGGCCATTGAGGCGAATCTGAGCATCCAGGTTGCCGCCGGCCACGCCGAAACGCAGGGGTTCGAGGCTGAGGACGCCGTCAGTGAGCACCAAGTGAGTGTAGAGATCCTTGAACGGCAGTTTTTCGCTGTGGACGATGCGCTTGCCGGTGAACTCGACGTCGGCGTCCATATCGCGCCAGCGCTCGGTTTTGAACTCTTCGACCGGCAACACCTTGTCAGCCGGCTGCTTGCTCTCGCCGCCGCGGGCCTTTTGCTTGGCGTTGGAATCGGCGCCGATCAGCGGGGCCAGGTCTGCAAACAGCAGCTGATTGGATAGCAGTGAGCCGCTGAGTTTCGGTCGTGGCTGGCTGGCGACATAGGCCAGGCTGCCATGGATGTCGCTCTGACCGATCTTGCCGTTGAATTCTTCGTAACGGAACACTGCGCCGCCCGCCTCATGAAGCTTGGCGATCAAGTGCCCGTCCGTGGCGTACGGCGGTGTGTCCGGCAGGGTCACGCCGGTCAGTGGGTAGAGATTGCCCAGGCTGTTGCCGGCCAGTTTCAACCGCAAATCCAAGGCACCGAGGTTCAGTGGATCGGTGAGGGTGCCGGCCAGTTCGATGCTGGTGTCGGCGATCTTTACTTGAGCCTGAAGCGGAAACGGTCTGGCCGCGTCCTGCAAGGCCAGCAGGCCGCCGATCTTGCCTTCGCCCGCGAGTTTCTGGTCGTGGTACTGGCCTTTGACCTTAAGGGCGAACGCGTAATCCTGAGGCGCAGCGCCCTTCTCCTGTGCAGTTTTCGCCGCTTTGTCGCCGACGATTTCGCTGAACGGAATCGGCTTGCCCAGCGGGTCGATCAGCAAATCGAGCTGAGTTTTCAGGCTCTGGTCGTCGAGGGTGACGTGGCCCTTGTCGAAGCCGATCGCACCGATATCCACCACCCAGCTTGAAGGCTTGGCGTTCGGGTCTTTCGGGTCGAACTTGAAAGTCCAGTTGGCGCGACCGTCGGCCAGGCGCTGGAGATCGGCATTCGGTTCGGTGAGGTCGATGCGCGGGATCTCCACACGCTGCGCCAGCAAGGCCAGGGGCGAGATGCGCAACTCGACGCGTTTGAGGGTGACCATCTGCGGTGTCTTCGACCAGTCCGGATTACCCAGGCTCAAGTCTTGCGCCACGACATGCGGCCACGGCACCCAGGCACGCCAGCCGCCCTCGTCGGGCTCACGGTGCCAGACCACCGCGAGGTCGCCGTTGATGGCGAACGGGCGGTGCAGCTCTTCGGAAACTTTGGCGTTAAGCGGTGGTTTGATCCGGTTCCAATCGAAGAACGCGATGATCAGGACCAATACGGCCAGCAGGACAACGAGGCTGGCGAGGGTCCAGGTAAACACTTTACGAGTGCGCGTCATTGCACAGGGCTCCTGATACGACTAAGCGCCCTGACTGCGACGCACATTTGAAACGTTAGGCCAGATCTGGCCTGCCATGACATCTAGGACTGGGAAATGGCGCGCAGGTTTAACCGATTAGCCGTTTAACCCTCAAATAATCGGTCGGGGACACACTGCCCCCTCATCCGGCGTTACCGACCCCGCACTTTTGCGAGGCGAGAGTGGGTCGAAAATACCCACCTCAGTGCAAAAATGTCCGCCGGAAACGCCCGTTCTAGAGCGCTTCGGCGGAACAATCAATTCTGTTGATTATTACCATTGCGTTTATGAACTTTTATATCGACTTATCGAGAGTAGCATTGCCCTCGTACCCACTTTATCGCCCTCCTACGGAGCACCTAATCATGAAACGCCAATTACTGCTTAGCCTTACACTTTCGATGCTGGCCAGCACTGCTTTTGCCCTGCCGGCTGCTGACCAGGCTACCCCACAAGTCAAATCCACCCACTCAGTGTTCAGCCAAACCATCGCCGAAGGTGGCAATGATCGCCTGAAAGAAAAAGGCCTGATCACCCAAGATGGTTCGGACCGTACTCCACAAGGTCAAACCCTGGCTGCTGACGGTTCCGATCGCACTCCACAAGGCCAAACCCTGGCTGCTGATGGTTCTGATCGCACTCCACAAGGCCAAACCCTGGCTGCTGACGGTTCCGATCGCACTCCACAAGGTCAAACCCTGGCTGCTGACGGTTCCGACCGCACCCCACAAGGTCAAACCCTGGCTGCTGACGGTTCCGATCGCACTCCACAAGGCCAAACCCTGGCTGCTGACGGTTCCGACCGCACCCCACAAGGTCAAACCCTGGCCGAAGGTGGTGGTGACCGTGTCATCGAACGCAACAGCGCTTTGAGCTAAGCCCATGGCGACCCTGAAAAAAAGCCCAATCCCCGGATTGGGCTTTTGACGTTATAGATGCCTCACTTCCCCGCTTGATCCCCCCGATAGTCGTTCGACGCAGGCAAAGCCGATTTGCTAGAGTGCGCCGCTGTCTTATCCAGAAAACACCCTTGCGATGCTGCCCCGCGCCGAACAGAAACAACAGACCCGCAACGCCCTGATGGACGCTGCCCGCCACTTGATGGAATGCGGCCGAGGATTCGGCAGCCTGAGCCTGCGCGAAGTCGCCAGAACCGCCGGGATCGTGCCCACCGGTTTCTACCGGCATTTCGCCGACATGGATGAACTGGGCCTGGTACTGGTCAGTGAAGTCGGTCAGACCTTCCGCGAAACCATTCGCCTGGTGCGCCACAACGAGTTCGTCATGGGCGGCATCATCGACGCCTCGGTGCGGATCTTTCTCGACGTGGTCACCGCCAATCGCTCGCAGTTCCTGTTCCTCGCCCGCGAGCAGTACGGTGGTTCGCTGCCGGTGCGGTTGGCCATCGGCCGTTTGCGCGAAGACATCAGCTCGGACCTGGCGGCCGACTTGTCCTTGATGCCGAAACTGCAACACCTGGACATTGCCGGCCTGAGCGTCATGGCCGACCTGATCGTCAAAAGCGTGTTCGCGACCTTGCCCGACATCATCGACCCGCCTGCCGAGGCGCTACCTGAACATCTGACGCCCCAGGCAAAGATCACCCAGCAGTTGCGCTTTATCTTTATCGGCCTCAAACACTGGCAAGGCCTGGGTAGCACCGAATAACCACCTTTGTCACTGATGATCGTTCCCACGCTCCGCGTGGTAGACGCGGAGCGTCACTGGCTGCATTCCCACGCAGAGCGTGGGAACGATCTGGAGCACGGCGAATGACAGCCTACGCACCAACTTTGCGCATAACCCTCCCCGCACGCACCAATCTCAGCCAAAGCCCGCAACATCCTCCGCCGCTCCGACAGGTATTTCCCACGTATAACCCGATTGGCAAGCCCCTTGCTCTAGCCTAAGCATTGTCCATTGCTGGAAGCTTTCCGATGCTGGTGATTCATCGCAGAATCGACCCTCAACCCGTGTGGGCCGCCGAGTTGCACCTGACCTTCGAAGCCCGGAGCAAAAGCCGTTTGCGCTGTTTCAGTGCCGAGGGTGAAGACGTCGGGTTGTTTTTGGAGCGCGGTCAGCCACCACTGTATGACGGTGAGTGCCTGCAAGCCGAAGACGGTCGCATCGTCCGCGTCTGCGCCCGAGCCGAACAACTGCTGCACGTCACCTGCGCCAATGCTTTCGAACTGACTCGCGCGGCCTATCACCTCGGCAACCGCCACGTCGCCCTGCAAGTCGGTGATGGCTGGTTGCGCTTGCTCGACGACTACGTGCTCAAGGCCATGCTCGAACAGCTTGATGCCAAGGTCGAAAACATCGAAGCGCCGTTCCAGCCGGAACACGGCGCCTATGGCGGCGGCCATCATCATTCGCGCCACGGCGATGAAGACTTCAACTACCCGCCGAAACTGCACCAGTTCGGCGTACGTTTATGAACCCGGCCTGGGCGCTGTTGCGTCTGGCCAGCCCACAGCTGCCGATTGGCGGCTACAGCTATTCCCAGGGCCTGGAAATGGCGGTGGATAACGGCCGCGTGAATGATTCCGACAGTGCGCGACGTTGGATCAGCGATCAACTAATCCTGAATCTCGCACGCTTCGAAGCACCGTTGCTGCTCGCTCATTGCGTGGCCGCAGCCGAGGAAAACTGGGCTGAACTGCTGCAACGCTGCGAAGAACATCGCGCCAGCCGGGAAACCCGCGAGTTGCATCAGGAGAGCCGGCAGATGGGCTATTCCTTGCAACAACTGCTCAACGGTTTGCCCGAGCTTGACGCACCGGCCCGTGCCTTTCTTGCACAACGCCCCGAGCCGCACCTGGCCCTCGGCTGGGCACTGGCCGCTCGCGCCTGGACTATTAACCCGCAGGACGCGCTGGCGGCGTGGCTCTGGAGTTGGCTGGAAAACCAACTGGCGGTGCTGATGAAAACCCTGCCGCTGGGCCAGCAAGCCGCTCAACGCCTGACCAGCGAACTGCTGCCGCTGCTGCAAGAGGCTCAGCAGAACGCCACCCGAATCAACCCCGAACACTATGGCAGCGCTGCTTTCGGCCTGTCCCTGGCGTGCATGGCCCATGAGCGCCAGTACAGCCGTCTGTTCCGTTCCTAGGGCCTGTTATTTTGGAGAATCACATGAACACACAACCTCTGCGCGTCGGCATCGGCGGCCCGGTCGGTTCCGGCAAAACCGCTCTGACGTTGGCCCTGTGCCTGGCGCTGCGCGACCGCTACAACCTGGCGGTGGTCACCAACGACATCTACACCCGCGAAGACGCCGACTTTCTGGTGCGCAACGAAGCCTTGGCGCCGGAGCGAATCATCGGTGTTGAAACCGGCGGTTGCCCGCACACGGCGATTCGCGAGGACGCCTCGATCAACCTCGAAGCCGTGGATCAACTGAACCGCCGCTTTCCGGGACTGGACCTGATCCTCGTGGAGTCCGGTGGCGACAATCTTTCCGCCACCTTCAGCCCGGAACTGTCCGACCTGACCATTTACGTGATCGACGTCTCGGCCGGCGACAAGCTGCCGCGCAAGGGTGGGCCGGGCATCTGCAAATCGGATCTGCTGGTGATCAACAAAGTCGACCTCGCACCACTGGTGGGTGCGTCGCTGGCGTTGATGGACAGCGACACCCAACGCATGCGCAATGGCAAGCCATTCGTCTTCAGCAACCAGAAAACCGGTCTGGGCCTGGAAGAGATCATCGCCTTCATCGAACGCCAGGGCCTGCTGACAGCGGCGTGAACACGATCAACTTTTATCAACTAGGACGCTTATCCATGACACTTAAACGCATTCTGGGCGCCATGGCCCTGCTGCTGACCCCGGCCATCGCCTTCGCCCACCCAGGGCATGGCGACAACGGTTTGATCGCCGGCATCAGCCACCCGATCGGTGGCCTTGATCACTTGCTAGCGATGGTTGCGGTCGGTTTGTGGGCAGCGCAGCAGAAAGGCGCTGCACGCTGGGCGCTGCCGTGTACGTTCGTCGGCATCATGCTGATCGGCGGGTTGCTGGGGTTTGAAGGGTTGAACCTGCCAGCGCTGGAGAGCGGGATTGCGGCGTCGGTGCTGGCGCTGGGTCTGGCGGTGGCGCTGGCAGTGCGTCCGCCGTTGAGCCTGGCGGTGCTGGCGACGGCGTTGTTTGCGCTGTTCCACGGCGTGGCCCATGGTTTGGAATTGCCGGACATGTCTAGTCCCTGGGGGTATGCCGCAGGTTTTGTGGCGGCGACGGCTGCGTTGCATGGGTTGGGTTACGCCGTGGTTCGAGTGTTGCCTCAAGCGGCGGCGCCGTTGGTTCGACTGGCGGGTGCGGCTTCGGCGGCGACCGGGGCCTGGTTGCTGGCAGGCTAAGCCAGCCATGATCGTTCCCACGCTCTGCGTGGGAATGCAGCCCGGGACGCTCCGCGTCCCTTTCGAAGCGATTGCTGCGCGTCCAATGAGGCATTCCCACGCGGACGGTTCGACGCCTCGACGTGGGAACGATCGACGCGTTCACTCTGCTAACATGTCGCGCAATTAACCCTGCCGTGACGACGCCAGCCAATGCCGCCTGTTTCCCGCTCTGCTTCCCAGCCTGAATTGACCGCTCTGTTTGCTTCGGTGCAACAGCACTTTTTGGACGTGATCGTGCCGCTCTGGCAAGGCCCCGGCTGGAATGCCGACATGGCGCTGCCCTATGAGGCGCTGGACGCCGAGCATCAACCGCTGCCTCCCCAACGCTACCGGGCCATGGCCTGCGCGCGGCAGCTCTACCTGTTTTCCAGCCTGATCGGTCAGGTACCGGCCGCCGAAGAGCGCGCCGCAGCGCTGTTCCGTTCCTTGCAGCAGCATTTTCACGATGCCGAGCATGGCGGCTGGTTCTACAGCATCGACCCGCAGGGCACGCCGCTGGATCAGCGCAAAGATCTCTACACCCACGCCTTCATCCTGTTCGCCTGCGCCCATTACTGGGACAAAGTCCGCGAGCCGCTGGTGGAGTCGGCGCTCAACGCCGCACTGGAAGTGGTCGCACAGCGCTTTGCCACAGGCGACGGCCTGTACGAAGCCAGCCTCGACCGTGACGGGTCCTCTCTCAAGTCCGGGCCGCTGCAAAATCCCCTGATGCACTTGGCCGAAGCCTTCCTTGCCACGCTGTCGGTGCGAGAAGACGCCGCCGTGCAGGACGCGCTCGTCGAGTTATGCACAGCCATGCAGAAGCGTTTTATCGACCCACAACACGGTGTGTTGATGGAGAAACCGCTGGGTGCTGTGGATAACTGGTTTGAACCGGGGCATCAGTTCGAGTGGTATTTCCTGCTGGAATCTTCGCCATTGCTGCGCGGTTCGGCGCTGCACAGGTCACTGGACCAGGCGTTTGCGCTCACCGAACAACTGGGCGTCGATCCACAGACAGGTGCTGTGCAGGCGATGCTCGATCTGGATGGCCGTTCCAGGGACGGCACCCAAAGAATCTGGGCTCAAGCCGAGTACCTGCGGGCACTGACCTTGCGTCCGGACAGCGAGACCGCTGTTCTGCGCCAGTTGCAGGCGTTGCAGCAACATTCTCTGCATACCGGGGGCTGGTTTGAGTGCCGTGATGAGAATGGTGAGGTGAGCCGTCGGGACATGCCGTCGACCACGCCTTATCACTTGGCAACATGCTATCGCGGATTAGCCGACTATCTTCGCTGATTGATAGATCGCTATCGCGAGCAAGCTCGCTCCCACATTGGAATGCGTTCCCCTGTGGGAGCGAGCCTGCTCGCGAATGGCCGTTACGCGGTCTTACGCCTTGCCACCATTACGCTCAATCGCAAACCCGCTCCACGTCTGGCTCACCGGCATCAGTTCCAGGCTGTTGATGTTGATGTGCGCCGGGGCATTGAGCACCCAGAAAATGGTGTCAGCGATGTCTTGCGGCTGAATCGGCTCGGCACCGGCGTAGGTGGCGTTGTAACGCTCCTGATCACCGGCAAAACGCACCAGCGAGAACTCGCTTTCGCACAGGCCCGGCTCGATGTTGCTGACCCGCACGCCCGTACCTTGCAGGTCGCAGCGCAGGTTCAGGGAGAACTGTTTGACGAACGCTTTGCTCGCGCCATACACGTGGCTGCCCGGGTACGGGTAGTTGCCGGCGATGGAGCCAAGGTTGACGATGCCGGCGCCGCGACCGTGAGCGATCAGGCGGGGCAACAACAGACGAGTGCTGTACATCAGGCCTTTGATGTTGGTATCGACCATGGTGTCCCAATCGTCGAGGTCGCACTTCGGCGCCGGATCAACGCCCAGCGCCAGGCCGGCGTTGTTGATCAGCCCGCGCAGCTTGGCGAAGGACGGCGGCAGGTTGGCAATCGCCTCCTCCATGGCCTTGCGATCACGCACGTCGAGCACCAGGCCATGGACCTCGGTCTGCTTCGACAACTCGGCGCACAGCGCATTGAGGCGCTCTTCACGACGGCCGGTCAGCACCAGTTTCCAGCCAGCCTCGGCAAAACGACGGGCGCAGGCTTCACCAAAACCGGAGGTCGCGCCGGTAATAAACAGGGTGTTGGACATCGTGTTCTCCTTGCTTCGGCTGATCGGCAGCCATTGGAATAGAAAATCAGCAGGCAGCATGCCCGGCCTTGCCCACAGCGGCAACTACCGTACAAACTGTACAAAAAACGACCAAACCTTACCGCACCTTGCCCGCCGTGGCTCTCAGCCATGTGCGCGCACCTTATCCACAGGCCGGTCCACAGTTTCCGGGGGCAAGTGGAAAAGCTGCAAGCCGCTGTGCACAAGGCTTTGCGGGCAAATTGGAAATTTTTTTGCTTGACCCTGGAACACCGGCTGTGTAGCCCATGGCATTTTGCACGATTGACCGCCCCTACCGACGATGGCGCCAAGCCAGTAACTACGGCCTTCAGCCGAGTCTTTCCAGAGTTTAACCACAGACTTATCCACAGGTAGCTCCAGCTCATTTCAGCCTACTTTCATTACCAACAAAAAGGTTGACAAAGCCCGCTCACGGTCCCGCAAAAACGCCTGATCAAAAAACAACCATAACTCTGCAAGCCACGGTTTCAAAGGCTTTCAGCCAGCTACTCCCACGTTATTCACAGCCAGCTCCACAGCAAACGGGGACAAGTCAAAACCGTGACAAAACAACTATTTGCAGCGGCTTTATGTCGCGCTTTGAGAGCTTGTGAATATTGTTTTCCACAATTTCAAAAAACCTTTACGACTGGCATAAAAAAACGCCCTGACGTGGATTCGTCAGGGCGTTTTTTATGCGCTCAGCAGTTTAGTGGCCGCCGAGATAAGCGTTACGCACTTCCTCGTTAACCAGCAGTTCCTTGCCGGTACCAGTGATGCGGATCTCGCCGTTGACCATCACATACGCCCGGTCCGACAGTTTGAGGGCGTGGTTGGCGTTCTGCTCCACCAGGAAGATGGTCATACCGGTTTTCGCCAGTTCCCGCAGGGTCGCGAAGATCTGTTTCACCACGATCGGCGCCAGGCCCAGGCTCGGCTCATCGAGCAACAGCAGTTTCGGCCGGCTCATCAACGCACGCGCGATGGCGAGCATTTGCTGCTCGCCGCCGGACATGGTCATCGCCCGCTGGGTACGCCGCTCTTCGAGTCGCGGGAACAACTCGAACATGCGTTGCATGTCTTCCTTGGCGTACTTGTCACCGATAGGAATGGTGCCCATCAGCAGGTTTTCCTCGACGGTCATGTCGGGGAACACCCGCCGGCCTTCCGGCGATTGAGCGATGCCGTTGGACGCGATGTAGTGGGATGACTTGTGAGTGATATCCACACCCTGATAAATGATCTGCCCGTCCGCCGCCCGCGGCTGGCCGAAGATCGACATCAGCAGGGTAGATTTGCCAGCACCGTTGGAGCCGATCAGGCTGACGGTTTCACCTTCATTGATGTGCAGCGAGACTTTCTTCAGGGCCTGGATCGGCCCGTAAAACACGTCCAGCTCCTTGAGTTCGAGGATGGGTTTACTCATACCACTTCCTCTTCGTCGGCGCCCAGGTAGGCCGCAATCACTTTCGGATCGTGGCGTATATCGTCGGGGCCGCCCTCGGCGATGACGATGCCGTGGTCCAGCACCACAATGTGGTCGGAAATGCTCATTACCATGCCCATATCGTGTTCGATCAGCACCACGGTCAGATCGTGCTCGTCGCGCAGCAGCCGGATCATCGCGCTCAGCGCTTCGGTTTCCTGAGGGTTGAGGCCGGCGGCCGGTTCGTCGAGGCAGATGATCTGCGGCCGGGTGCACATGGCCCGAGCGATTTCCAGACGGCGTTGCTGACCATAGGACAGCTCACCGGCCAGACGGTTGGCGCAGTCCACCAGGTCCACGACTTCAAGCCAGTAGAAAGCGTGGTCCAGCGCATCGCTTTCAGCCTTACGGTAGCCCTTGGTGTTGAGGATCCCGGCCAACATGTTGCGGTTGACCCACATGTGTTGGGCCACCAGCAGGTTTTCCAGCACCGACATTTCCTTGAACAGGCGAATGTTCTGGAACGTCCGCGCCAGGCCGGCACGGTTGACCAGGTGGGTACCGCCGAACATCTTGTAGTGGAGCCGGCTGAGGAAGTTTTTCGGCGATACAAAATCAGTCGCCTTGAACGGTTCACCCAGCATTTTGATGACATCGGTCCGCTCGCCACGCACGTTGAGTTCGATCTTGCCGCCCGAGGCCTTGTAGAACCCGGTCAGGCAGTTGAACACGGTGGTTTTGCCGGCGCCGTTGGGGCCGATCAGGGCGAAGATCGAGTTGCGCTCAACCTTCAGGCTGACATCATTCAACGCCTTGATGCCGCCGAAGTGCATCATCAGCTTCTCTACCGAGAGTACGACTTCGCTCATGGCGCTACTCCTTTACGCGGGGTCACACCGGTACGGCTGATCCGAATCAGGCCGCGCGGTCGCCAGATCATCATCAACACCATCAGGACGCCGAACAACAGCACGCGATATTCCGCGAAGCCGCGCAGCAGTTCCGGGGCGACGGTCAGCACGAATGCCGCAATCACCACGCCGATGGTCGAGCCCATGCCGCCGAGTACCACGATGGCAAGGATCAATGCCGATTCAAAGAAGGTGAACGAGGTCGGGTTGACGAAGCCTTGGTAGGTGGCGAAGAACACGCCCGCCAGACCGGCCGTCGATGCACCGATGGTGAACGCCGAGAGTTTGACCAGTACATGGTTCAGGCCCATGGAGCGGCAAGCGATTTCGTCTTCACGCAAGGCTTCCCAGGCGCGACCGACCGGCATGCGGGTCAAGCGGTGCTTGATGTACAGCACGGCCAGCACCACCAGGAACAACACCGCATAAATGAAGTAGTACTTCACGTCCGAGTTGTACGCGATGCCGAAAAACTCATGGAAAGGTACACCGCCATCCTTCGCTCTTTTGCCGAACTCGAGGCCCAAGAAGGTTGGCAATGGAGCGGCCATACCATTCGGACCGCCGGTCAGGGACAGCCAGTTGTTGAGAATCAACCGGATGATTTCACCGAAGCCCAGGGTCACGATCGCCAGGTAGTCACCGTGCAGACGCAGCACCGGAAAACCGAGGATGCAACCGGCAAGGCCGGCCGTGATCGCCGCCAGCGGCAGCATGGTCCAGAAGCCCAGCCCCAGATATTGATAACCGAGCGCCAGACCGTAGGCACCGATGGCGTAGAACGCCACGTAACCCAGGTCGAGCAGGCCAGCCAGGCCGACCACAATGTTCAGACCAAGGCCCAGCAGTACGTAGATCAGCCCGAGGATGACCACACCCAGCAGGTAGGAGTTGGAGAAAAACGGGAAGACCACCGCAATGACGATCAACAGCGGGATGATCCAGCGCAACCGGGTTTTGTAATCAGGCGGCAGAACATGAACCCCGGAGCCGGTGCTTTCAAAGCCTTCGAGAATTCTCAGACCCTTCGGGGTTTGCAGGAACAGGCTCAAGGCAAAGCGGCCAGCCATGACGATGGCGACAATCCATGCCACGCGTGTCGGCTGCAGGTTGAAGCCATAGCCGTCGAGGACGATGCCGACAATCGGGCCGAACACAATCAGGGCGACAAGGCCGGCAAGAATCGCGTCAACCAGGCTTCTTTTGATATCAATGGTTTTTTTAGTGGTTGAAGACATCGCTTACACCTTCGACACAAGAGGACGGCCAAGCAGGCCTTGAGGCCGAAAGACCAGAACAAGAACGAGCAGCGAGAAGCTGAAAACGTCTTTGTAGTCCGAGTTCACCAGACCTGAGAACAGTGATTCGGAGATCCCCAGAATAATCCCGCCGAGCATGGCGCCAGGCAGCGAACCGATCCCGCCGAGTACCGCGGCAGTGAACGCTTTGATCCCGATGACGAAGCCGGCGTAGAAGTCGAACGTGCCGTAGTTCATGGTGATCAGCACGCCGGCCAGGGCCGCCATCGCTGCACCGATGATGAACACGTAGGAAATCACCCGATCGGTGTTGATCCCCAGGATCGAGGCCATCTTGCGGTCTTGCTGGGTAGCGCGGCACATACGGCCGAGCTTGGTGTACTTGATGACGTAGGTCAGCAGGGCCATCCCGACAAACGCTGCGACCAGAATGAAGATCTTGGTGTAGGTGAGCTGGACGAAGCCGGTCCCGACTTCAACTCGCCATGCACCGGTCAACAGTGTAGGTACGCCTTGTTGACGGGCGCCCTGGGCGATCTGTGCATAGTTTTGCAGGATCAGCGAAATACCGATGGCGCTGATCAGCGGTGCCAGTCGTGTGGAGTTGCGCAACGGTTTGTAGGCGACGCGCTCGATGACCCAGCCATACACCGCCGTGACGATGATGGTGAAGACCAGTGTGCCGAGCATCAGCAGAGGGAAGGATTCAATACCGAAGTAAGCCAGCAGAGCCAGACTGATCGCCGCGAGGTACGCAGAGATCATGTAAACCTCGCCATGGGCGAAGTTGATCATGCCGATGATGCCATAGACCATTGTGTAGCCGATGGCGATCAGGCCATAGACCGACCCGAGGGTCAGGCCGTTGACCAGTTGCTGCAGGAAAATACCATCCATAACGCAATCTCACGCATTTGAGAGACTGCACAGCAGCCGGGTACGACGGACCGGGGTTCAGCCGCCGGCGTAACACGGTTGTGTGCAGCTCTACGAGAAAAGACAGGTACTGCACGGACATGTTGATTGATTGTCCGGCGCACAAGGCGCCGGGCAATCAGCAGTTCATATCACTTCTGTTTTTCCAGTTGGTGGTATTTGCCGTCCTTGTCCCACTGATAAACCACGTAGTCGGAGACTTTCAGGTCGCCCTTGGAATCCCAGGCCTTGTCGCCCATCACGGTTTTGACCGTGTTTTTCTTCAGCCACTCGGCGGCTTTTTCACCACTGTTGGACTTGGCGCCATTGAAGGCTGCAGCAAGGGTCTGGACCGAAGCATAAGCGTAGAGGGTATAGCCTTCAGGCTCGGTACCGGCCTTGCGGAAGGCATCTACCACGGTCTTGCTGTCTGGCAGCAGGCGCGGGTCGGCGCCGAAGGTCATCAGCACGCCGTCGACGTATTGCGGGCCGCCAGCGGTGGTCACCAACTCGTCGGTCACGATGCCGTCGTCGGACATGAACGTCACATCTTTCAGGCCTTCGGTACGCAGTTGTTTAACCAGCGGCCCGGCTTCCGGGTGCAGACCACCGAAATAGACCACGTCGGCACCGGCCGCACGGATCTTGGTCACGACAGCGCTAAAATCTTTCTCGCCGCGGGTCAGGCCCTCATACAGCACCGGCTTCACACCGCGTTTTTCCAGTTGAGCCTTGGTGGCATCTGCCAGGCCCTGGCCGTAGGTGTCCTTGTCGTGCAGCACGGCCACTTTCTTGCCCTTGAGCACGTCGACGATGTAGTCGCCGGCCACGATGCCTTGCTGGTCGTCACGACCGCACATACGGAACATGGCACTCAAGCCGCGTTCGGTCACCTTGGGGTTGGTAGAACCTGGGGTGATCGTGATGATGCCCGCTTCGTCGTAGATCTCCGAAGCCGGGATCGTCGAGGAGGAGCAGAAGTGACCGACTACGCCAGCGACTTTCTGGTTGGTCAGGTCCTTGGCGACCGTCACAGCCTGTTTCGGTTCGCAGGCGTCATCGCCCTTGACCAGTACGATTTTTTCCCCGTTTATGCCGCCCGCTGCGTTGACCGCATCGGCCGCAGCCTGTGCACCCTTCATGTACTGCTCGCCAAATGCCGCGTTGGCGCCTGTCATCGGCCCCGCCACACCAATTTTCACATCAGCCTGTGCAAACGCAGAAACACCCAACGCAGTTGCCACTGCGAGGGCCAAAAAGCCTTTTTTGTAAAACGTCTGGGACATGAGGTGGTGCTCCAAGGTTTTTTTTTAGTTGGCACTGCGACTTCCTGAATGCTCAGAGCAAGGGCCGTGCCATCGGTTTTTTATTCTGAAAAAAGTCGCTGCTTTATTGTTATTTCGACTGTTTCGATCCCATTTTCATTGGGCGTGCAACCGTCTAAACCGCGGAAGGTGAAACCATTTATTTTTAAAGGCGCAACCCGAGCGCGCCATCATTGCAACCGCGGCGCCAAACGACGTGCAACCAGCCTGTAACAACGTGCGTCACCGAAGTGCACACTGCTGGTGCGGGACTGCTACAACCCGCACCTTTTACAGGCTAGTCGCTGCGCGAAAAAGCGCCGCTTTCAGCAACAAATTTCAACAATCAAATAACGATCCGCAGGCACTGGCCTGCGTGATACAGCGAGAATCCGGCCTCGTACAAACAGCTGCGTAATCCCACGCCCGCCAGTGGCTGCATGGGTGCAAAGGGAATCGGCAGCGCTTGAGGATTTCCGTTACACAGATAATCGGCAAAGGCTTTGCCGACCACAGTGCCAGTCGTGACGCCCCGGCCGTTGTATCCGGTGACTGCCACTAAACCGGGCGCCGGTTCGAACAAACGCATCAAATGATCGGGGGTGAAGGCAATGCAACCGGTCCAGGTGCACTCCCATTCCACCGGTTTGAGGTAAGGGAAATAGTGCTGCTGAACCCGGTCGGCCCAAGCCTTGAGGAACCAGGTCGGCTTCTGATTGCCATTACCGAGACTGCCAAGCAGCAGACGACCGTCTTTATCTCGACGAATACTGCTGAGTACCTGACGAGTGTCCCAGGAGCCTTGGCCACCGGGGAGGATTTGCTGCGCAGCCTCTTCGGTCAGCGGGACTGAGGCCACTTGATAGTAATAACCGGGGAAGAAGTTGCGCCGCAATTCCGTCCAGTCACCTTCGGTGTAAGCATTCGAGGCAATCACGACTTGCTCGGCAAGCACCGAACCCTGAGCGGTTTGTACCGACCAGCGTTGGCCCTGACGTTCGAGCCGGGTCACCGGGGAATGATCGAACAACTGACCGCCGAGCCCGATGGCCGCTTTGGCCAACCCCGTCGTGTAAGCCATGGGGTTGATCGTGCCCGCACGTCGATCGAGCAGTGCAGCGGCAATCTTTTGGGTGCCCGTTGCTTGTTCGCAGGCTCGACCGGTCAGCAGTTCGACCGGCGCACCACGACGTTTCCATTGTGCTTCACGACTGCGCAAGTCCGCTTCGCCACGGGCGTTGTGCGCCATGTGCAGCGTGCCTTCGCGGCGTAGTTGGCAATCGATGTTGTATTTGTCGACCAGGCTGAACACCAGGGACGGTGCTGCACCCAGCATGCGATTGAGCTGACTGCCGATTGCCTCACCGAAACCGGCTTCGATCTCGTCCGGTGGAATCCACATCCCGGCGTTGACCAGCCCGACGTTGCGCCCCGAACCGCCATGACCGGCGCGATGGGCTTCCAGCACACACACCGTTTTGCCTTGTTCCAGCAAATGCACCGCCGCCGACAGACCGGTGAAACCGGCGCCGATGACGCAGACGTCAACCGTGACTTCGCCCTTGAGCGCCGCGTTGTCAGGCCTTTGCGGCGTCAGTTTTTCCCACAGACACTCTTCGCGTAACGGCATTGCCAGACTCCAACAGAAACCTAACCAACCCTCGTTGCCCGATCGTTCCTACGCTCTGCGTGGGAATGCCTCAATGGACGCTCTGCGTCCGCTTTTGGGACGCGGAGCGTCCCGGGCTGCATTCCCACGCAGAGCGTGGGAACGATCAATCACTGCTCGACTCGAGATTTAGTCGAACGTAATCCCTTGAGCCAACGGCAACTCCAGCGAATAGTTCACGGTGTTCGTCTGACGGCGCATGTAGCCGCGCCATGCATCGGAGCCGGATTCACGACCGCCGCCCGTTTCTTTCTCACCACCAAACGCCCCGCCGATTTCCGCGCCGCTTGGGCCGATATTGACGTTGGCGATGCCGCAGTCGCTGCCCACCGCCGACATGAACTGCTCAGCTTCACGCACGTCAGTGGTGAAAATGCACGACGACAAGCCTTGTGGTACGGCGTTGTTCAGGCGCAAGGCCTCGTCGAAATCCTTGTAACCGACCACGTACAGAATTGGCGCGAAGGTTTCGCTGCAGACCACATCGCTCTGCTCCGGCATTTCAACGATGGCCGGCGCGACGTAATAAGCGTTAGGGAATTTGTCTTCCAGTTGGCGCTTGCCGCCGAACACCCGACCGCCTTCGCTCAAGGCCTGCTCAAGTGCGTCCTGCATGTTTTCGAAGCTGTGCTTGTCGATCAACGGACCAATCAGGTTGCCTTCCAGTGGGTTGCCGATGCGCACTTTGGAATAAGCGGCTTTCAGGCGGGTGACGATTTCTTCTTTCACCGATTCATGGGCAATCAGGCGACGCAGCGTGGTGCAACGCTGACCGGCGGTGCCGACGGCGCTGAACAGGATTGCCCGTACGGCCATGTCCAGGTCGGCGCTTGGGCCGAGGATCATTGCGTTGTTGCCGCCCAGCTCCAGAATGCTGCGAGCGAAACGTGCGGCGATTTTCGGCGCCACTTCGCGGCCCATGCGGGTGCTGCCGGTAGCGCTGATCAGCGCGACACGCGGGTCATCGACCAGGGCTTCGCCGGCATCGCGACCGCCGATGATGACTTGGCTCAGGTGCGGTGGCGCGTCGCTGAAGTTCTTCAGTACGCGGTCGAACAGGGCCTGGCAGGCCAGTGCGGTCAGCGGGGTTTTTTCCGACGGCTTCCAGATCACCGGGTTGCCGCAGACCAGCGCCAGCGCGGTGTTCCAGGCCCAGACCGCCACCGGGAAGTTGAAGGCGCTGATGACGCCGACGACGCCCAGCGGGTGCCAGGTTTCGCGCATGTGGTGGCCAGGACGCTCGGAAGCGATGGTCAAACCGTACAGTTGACGGGACAGGCCGACGGCGAAATCGCAGATGTCGATCATTTCCTGAACTTCACCCAGGCCTTCCTGAGTGATCTTGCCGGCTTCCCAGGACACCAGCTCGCCGAGGTCGGCCTTGTATTCACGCAGGATATCGCCCAGTTGACGCACCAGTTCACCACGGCGCGGCGCCGGGACCTTGCGCCACAGTTCGAACGCATGATCTGCACGACTGATGTGCTGCTCGACTTCAGCGGCGCCTTCCCAGTTCACAGCGGCAATCTGGCTGCCATCGATCGGCGAATGCACCGGCACTTTGCCGTTCTGGTACAGGGCCGGGTTCACACCAAGACGATCAAGCAATGCGGCAACCATGGGTCACTCCTCAAGCGAAAAACAGAATGTGTGCAGCCGGAAAATCACGACTGATCAGACCTGTAGTTTTAGCGCTCCGGAGGTTACCCAACAAACGACCTTTAAGAGAGATATCATTCCGTTTATTCATGCTGCGAATTGCTGATAAGAAAGAAACAAGAAAAAGGACAACCAATGCTGAATAAACGCTACCTGCCGTCGATCACCGCACTGCAGTGTTTCGAGGCAGTAACCCGGCATTTGAGCTTCACTCGGGCCGCCGAAGAGCTGAACCTGACCCAGAGTGCCGTCAGTAAACAGGTCGCGCAACTCGAAGAATTGCTGCAGCATCTGCTGTTCCGCCGGGTGCGTCGACGCCTGCAAATGACTCCGGCCGGTGACTTGTACCTGGTGGAGGTACGAAAAATCCTCACACAGGTCGAGATGTCGACTCACTACCTGCGCTCCTACGGCGGTGAAACCGAAGTCCTGCGCGTCTCGACGCCTCCGACCTTCGGCGCTCGCTGGCTAGTGCCACGCTTGAAGGGGTGGCGTCTGCGCCATCCCTCGATCCATCTTGACCTGTGCAGCGAGCAGGAAGCCGACGATCTGCTACAAGGTCGCAGCGACCTGGCGTTCTACTTCGGCCAGGGCTCTCGACCCGGCACTGAGTGCCTGAAGCTGTTCGGCGAAGAGTTGGTGCCGGTCTGCGCACCGGGCAGCCTGCCGGATACACCGTTCACCGATCCTACGCAACTCACCGACCTGGTCCTGCTGCAAAACGCCTCCCGGCCCCAGGCCTGGCACGACTGGTTCGACAGTCAGGGCTACCACACCGAACACAGTTACCACGGCCCGCGTTTCGAAACCTTTTATATGTGCATCCGCGCAGCCCAGGTCGGCTGCGGAGTGGCCCTGTTGCCGCGATTTCTGGTGGAAGAGGAATTGGCCGACGGCAAACTGGTCATACCCTGGCAGCACGCGATGCCCAGCACCGATGCCTATTACCTGGCGTATCCGGAGCATTCGGCGGAAGTGCCGAAAGTGCGGGATTTTGTGAAGTGGATGCTGGAGCAGATTGATAACCCCACATCCACCGACGATGCAAAAATCGCTGGCAATCACCACCACTGATATGCGCCACTAGCCCCATTCATTGAAACAGCTGCAACGTCGCTGCCACGGGCCGCGGCCAGCCTGGAGAACCCCGTTATGAGCGAGAGCGTGTTTGGCGATCGCATCGTGCAGAACCTGCTCGACACCGACTTCTACAAACTGACGATGATGCAGGCGGTGCTGCACAACTACCCGAACGTGGAAGTCGAATGGGAATTTCGTTGCCGTAACAGCGAAGATTTGCGCCCGTACCTGGCAGAGATTCGTTTCCAGATCGAACGCCTCGCCGAGTTGAGCCTAAGTGCCGACCAGTTGAGTTTCATGGAGCGCATAAGCTTCATGAAGCCGGACTTCCTGCGTTTTCTCGGGTTGTTCCGCTTCAATCTGCGCTACATCCACACCGGCATCGAAAACGGCGAGCTGTTCATCCGCCTGCGCGGGCCCTGGCTACACGTGATCCTCTTCGAAGTGCCGCTGCTGTCCATCGTCAGCGAGGTGCGCAACCGCTATCGCTACCGTGAGGTCGTGCTGGAACAGGCGCGCGAGCAGCTCTATCGCAAGTTCGACTGGCTGACTGCCAACGCCAGCGCGGAAGAATTGTCCGAATTGCAGGTAGCCGATTTCGGCACTCGCCGTCGCTTCTCGTATCGCGTGCAGGAAGAAGTGGTGAACGTGCTCAAGCACGATTTCCCCGGACGCTTCGTCGGCACCAGCAACGTGCACCTTTCACGGGAGCTGGACATGAAGCCGTTGGGCACCATGGCCCACGAATGGATCATGGCCCACCAGCAACTCGGCCCACGGCTGATCGACAGTCAGATTGCAGCACTCGATTGCTGGGTCCGCGAGTACCGCGGCCTATTGGGGATCGCCCTCACCGACTGCATTACCACGGATGCCTTTCTCAACGATTTCGACCTGTACTTCGCCAAGCTCTTTGACGGATTGCGTCATGATTCCGGTGATCCGGTGCTCTGGGCGGAAAAGGCCATCGCTCACTATCACAAGCTGGGCATCGACCCAATGAGCAAGACGCTGGTGTTCTCCGACAGCCTGACACTGCCCAAGTCCCTGGAGATTTTTCGGGCATTGCGCGGTCGGATCAATGTCAGCTTTGGCATCGGCACCAACCTGACGTGTGATATTCCGGGTGTCGAACCAATGAGCATCGTGCTTAAAATGGCCGCCTGCAACGGCCAGCCCGTGGCAAAGATTTCCGATGAGCCTGGCAAGACTCACTGCAAAGACCCGAATTTCGTCGCCTATTTGCGACACGTTTTCAAAGTACCTGCCGCCCTTTCCAGTACATCAAGCATTTCTAGCAAGGAGTGAATTCATGCAAGCCGAACAGCGTGAGATTGCTGAACAGCTCAAGGTCCAGCCGCCGTTCGCCGACCAGGCCGCCCTCGAGGCCGAAGTCGCCCGGCGGATTACCTTCATCCAGGATTGCCTGGTCAATTCCGGGCTCAAGACCCTGGTACTCGGCATCAGCGGCGGCGTCGATTCCCTGACCGCCGGCCTGCTGGCCCAGCGTGCCATGCGCGAACTGCGCACACGCACAGGCGACAACAGCTACACGTTCATCGCCGTGCGCCTGCCGTACGAAACCCAGTTCGACGAACACGACGCCCAGGCCTCGGTGGATTTCATCGCCCCGGACGAGCGCCACACCGTGAACATCGGCCCGGCCGTCAAATCCCTGGCCAGTGAAGTAGCGGCCTTTGAAGGCAAGCATGCGGTCTCGGTGGATTTCGTGCTGGGCAACACCAAGGCGCGGATGCGCATGGTCGCTCAATACACCATTGCCGGCGCGGCCCACGGCCTGGTGATCGGCACCGACCACGCGGCGGAAGCCGTGATTTCTACCCCCCTACATTAAACTGCACAACCCCCTCTGCAACCCCCGCCCTACCCTCTTCCGCTTACCATATCTCCCCGCCCATAATGCACATCGCTGGTTCCCCAACTGATTGAAATGGAAACCGAAGGTGATGCGCTGATGAAGATGGTTGCAGTCAAGGAAGAGCTCCTAGACCTACGAAATTCTGTCCTGGCCCAAGGCGAGTACCGGGAGCAGTTCCTGTCCCAACCCGAAGCTCAACAACTCGAAGTGAAGGTCACCGGGTGTGTGTTGATAGGGAGTGGAGAGCAACTCCAATCCCTGACCTCGGATTATCTTTGCCGCAACTACAGGAACAACTTGCTGGCTGACGCCACCACCAAGTCCTACGCGTACCGCATCGGGTACCTTCTGGATGACCTAAAGACCCAGGTGGAGTTTGAGAGTAGCGACCGAGACGAAGCGCTGTTAAGCGTCACTATAAGCAGGCTTGAGAGTTACTTGGCGGGCCTGAACGCCGCAGGCCTCGCGCCCAAGACGATTCAAGGAAGAGACGCAGCCCACCATCACCTGTTCACAACATATCTATGCAAGCAGTTTGACCAGAGCCCAGCGCTGCGTGAGGACAATCCCTACAAGACAGGCCTGATTTGGAATGGCAAAGCCCACACCCTTGGTATCGTTCAACCCTGCAGCATGGACGAGCTGGAGAAGTTGATTCTGCACGCTGAATCGGAGCGGGAGCGGTGCCTGATTCAGGCGGTATACGACACCGGAATACGGGAGTCAGAAGTCCCTCGAGTGACGCTGCAGGATGTAAGAAATGCGCTCGAATTTCAGAAGCTCCAGTTCATCACTACAGGATTGCCTCTTGCAAGACCGTTGAAGGCGGCGTACTGCCCGCTCAATATCCAAGGGAGCAAGGGGAGGAAGAATAAGATCAAACCTCGTACTACTCTGGCCAGCCGGACGACGCTGGAACGCATTGAGGACTATCACAAGACGCCTCTTTACCGGCGCTTTGCTAAGCGATACCCGACTCCGGAAGAAACGCCTGCGTTCTTCAACGCACATGGTGAGCCCTACAAGACCAAGAGCATCGAAAAGCTCTTTGACCGCGTCACCAAGCGGGCCATGAAAGCGAGGAAGATCAGGCGCCTCATCTCGCCGCACAAGCTGCGACACGGCGGCGCATACGCGATTCTTAAAAGCCCTGATTTGGGCAAAGATCACGTAGAGCGTCTCGTCACCCTTATGAAGTCGTATGGGCATAGCCGGGAGACGACGTCTGAGGGTTACACGCTGATCCCTCAAGATTTGTATCAAAAGTTCGCCGACCCAAATTCCGTGGAAAAAACCAAAGCTAGCGAGATGGAACTACTACGTGAAAGGACTACTAAGCGCATTCGCTCGGGTGATAAAAAATGAAGCATGAAGCATCTGAAGACGAACTAAATAAGACCGCCCCCAAAACGGCAAAGCGTGAGAGGCGCCCAGAAGCTGATATCACGAAGGAGATCGACTCGTGGGCCACAAAGATTAAATCTAGCAGGCTGAATCTGCTTGATGTGCAACTCAGTCAAAAAGGCGAGCCGGCTATCGCGGCTAGTTACTTAGTGACCGAACTGAAGACATCATATGGCGCCTATAAAACGAGATTCGAAATCCTGAACTCGGTCATCCAAAGTATGATCGATGAGCGAATTATTATCCCTGGGCATAATTCTATCGCCAATGAGTGGCGCCGTAAGCTACTGCGCTGGTACGAAAGTATGACTGACACCGAGAAGCAAGCCATTCCGGTGGTCGCAAACACCATATCAGTACGCAGATGCCTTCAGAATGTACCAGGGATGGGAAATCTTAAGTGGGCACGTTTGAATATCCGACTTGTAGAGCAAACCTTCAGCGATATTTTGTCAGACCTAGAAAAACGCGGTGTAGTAAACGCCAATTATAAAACAGTTGCTGAACGAAAACTTGAGGCTGACGAAAAGAAAGAGCTTTTCCCAAGAGGAGATACATGGGAAACGCAGTTGAAAACGCTGAGATCTATTCCTCTCTCACATGTCGATGACCTAGTACCAGTTGACCCTCAGCGCCCGTTCGTTCAAATTTTCCATATGTTCGCCGCTGCCTCAATGACCACAATGTCGCAGTCCGGCCAACTCAACTTTGTTGAAGGCTTTAAGTTTGTTAGTCAACATCTTAAAGAAGTTGGCTACACCGGTAGCGAGAACCCATTTGAGTGCATTACACCAAACTATTTGACTCGACTGCGAAACTACTTGACGGAGCAACTAAGTATAGGAGCAATTTCATCGCACTCCGCTCAAGTCGTCGTGACATGTACGCGCAAGCTGCTAAAGCGATTGCTGAAGACTCAAGGTATCGGCTTCAGCAACTTTGTGGATATACAAGGGTTCAAAACTAGTAGAACAACCGATGAGTATCGCCCCTATTCTTCTACGGAGCGAGATAGAATCAGAGATGCCTGTGAGTTAGAAATCCAGGAAACCAATCGACTTGCGGCGGATTACCAGCACTTTAATGGCGGGTGCGACCCCTGTAATGAGAAAGGTCATATTCGGAACGGATATGGCACACTGGAAAATGCCAGATGGATATTTGAAAACAAACTCAACTGCCAACGTCTTAGCCGTGCATTTGCCGATCAGAACAACTTCTACGAGAAGGCTTTTTGTAAAATTCTGGACTATTCAGAATCTGGCATCATCGAGATTTATAAGAGCTGGGATGTCATCTACGAATATACATCCAGATTACTCGCCCCCTATTTAATCCGCTTAGCACAAATAACGGGACTCAATGCCGACTCCGTGAAATCTCTGGATGTGGATGACTTCATTAAATGCCATGAGATCACCAGGCGGCCCTACCTACGTTACTGGAAAGAGCGATCCGGCGGGGAAAAACTCTACCACCTTGACCTCATGAATGCTGACCTTGATCTCATGGATGCTGACGTCACTTGGCTTAGCGTGGCTCAGAGCGTTGAAGTCGAGAAGATCTTCAACGATGTGATCTACTTGACTCGTCACATCCGTGACCGCGCTGCCCCTTCCATTAGAGAGAAGCTATTCATTTATGAATCGTTGAAAGGTTCCGAATATCGAGAAGTCAAATCAATAGAAAAATCTAATATTATTAATCTAGTGATGAATCGGTTTTCCAAAGATCATAACTTGAAGAAAGACAATGGTGATGATTTGGCAATTTCTGCTTCTAGGTTAAGACCTAGCTTAGTAGCAGAACTGGTAGACCAAGGCGTTTCTCTGCGCGAGATTCAAATGATTCTCGGCCATCGAAGTATCACCACCACAATCAAATACCTTGATCAGTTGGAATTCAGCAAAACTGCACAGAAGGTAGTCGATGAGGCCTTACAAAAAATTCATAAGAAATACGTGCTGGCCGAATCAAGCAACGTAGATATTCCCACGAGCAACATAGATATCCAAAACGAACGAAATTCTCCAGCAGTCCCCATCAGGACGGGGCTGGTCGAGTGTCGAAATGTCTATGATCCCCCGCCAGAGATTAGGAATTCGCCAGCTTATAAGGAAGGAAACCCTTGCTCGCTTTTGAACAAGTGTCTTTCATGCCGCAACTCCATTATCACAGCATCCAACCTGCCTGACCTGTTTGCTATGCGAAGAGATTATCGAGCAATGATGGAGACCAGTGCAGTCGCGCAGACTCCGTATGGACGCATCATCGTGCAGAATCTGGAAACCTTGGATTCCATTCTAACGCCGTCGGCCCAAGGCTTCGATAGCGAGCAACTGGATCATGCCGAGCGTCTATCTGAACACATCCTCACGAGTACTCTAGTAGAAGGAATGACCCTTTGACGTCTACGCTCGACAACCTCATCTACCAGATCAAGCCGGCTAGGGATCAGTTTTTGCGCCTTCTCAGTGCTCAAAACGCGCTTGCTGCGGGCCATAGGAGCTATAGCCAAGTCAGTCAGAGTGAGGTCAGCGCTGACTACGACCCTGTTGCTATCTTCAATGCGATAATGAATCTTCCCGTGAGCAACCTCAGCATGATTAGGGACTTGGCATGGGACTTCAATGATGAACCACATCCGCTTGCGAGGAATATTCAAGGCGCAAAATCCAGGATTGATTTTGAAAACTACACGAGTCTTAACTCGACGATTCTTTTCGAGTTAAAAATCGCGTTCGCTTGCGCACTTCAGATGCCGGGAGCGATTCGGACTGGAAGAAAGCTTAAAATCTGCAAACCGCATACTATCATCGACATTTTCAAATCAGTCATCCCATTTATTGATAAAATGTGTGCTCGCAAACGTCTTGAACAGGGCGATGAGTTCTTCGAGCTTACGTACTACAGCCTCGCTGACTTCAGCGAAAATGACTACGCTGTAGAAGCAGAAGTATATGACCGAGCTTTTCGCGGCGTTACGAATTTAGGGTTCACTTTCCTACGCTCACCATTTTTGGTCGAAAACTTGTTTGCAAAGCCTCTGCCTTTTATAGAAATGTCTTCACTGAAGTGGCCACAGAATAGTATTGTCAGCCCTAGAGTCCGGGAGAAGCAAAAATATTTCGATAACCATATCTTCGAGAAATGTTCACGTAAAGCCACTTACGCAGTTGTAGATTTTTTGAAAGCTTTGAAAGAACCAGTCTGTGATAAAGATGGGCTGAAGCGATTGAAGGTTAGCGGTTACAAAGCTGCAGCAGAGGCAAAGCTAACCAAGAAAAATTTTGACATCTATGTAGCCATTCGCCTTACCTCTCGAGGGTATTCAGGAAAAGAGATTGAATCTTTCCTTTATTACAATGATCCTAGATACTGGTCTCCCCAAAGACATGGCATGTTCAAGGACAAAGAAGCCATATGCAAACTCACTAATGCAAAGATGGATGATGACTTCTATCAATACATCACCCACATAAGCAACAGTGCATATTACATAATTGCTCAATACACTGGCATGAGGCCATCCGAACTCTCAGGAATCATGGCGGAAGGATGCCTGATGACAAATGAGTTTGGTCACAATTTAATTCTGAGCACGGTTCTTAAAAATCGCGAAGTCTATGGAAAACTTTTTGGCGACAAATGGGCAGCGATTCCGATTGTCATGGATGCCGTAAGGACACTGCAAATACTAAATCGATTCAAACAGAACCAATACCTATTAGCCAATATGAATACTGTGGCCCCTGAACAAAAGGAAAATGCAAATTCGATCGGAAATTTCGACCACGTATTGTGGGCATTCCTATCAGAAACCTTAGATGTCGAAGAACTTGAAAATCTTGATGTGTCCGCTTATACCCTACGGCACTCCTTGGCGCATCAAATGTTTCGTGCTTCCGTAGGGCTGCCTTTCATTTCCTATCAGTTGAAACATTTTGGAAATATTGTGAGTGGCATTGGACAAAATCGCGTAAGTGCCGTCACGATTGACTATGGCAACATCGGCTCAGCACTCACCTCTGACACGGGGCGCGAGGTCGCAAACGCTATTCGGCACGATGCCGAAAAAGAATTTGTCATGAATGCCTGCGATCCCGATGGTGGCTACGTGGGTGAAAATGCCGGAGCCCATCGGGAGCGATTGAAGAAGTACTTCCAAGGCTACCTTGAGGCAGGCTACACCAAAGACGAAATCTTTGATCGGATGGTGGAGCTTAATTTTGCGATCATCAACGTGGGTCAAGGCTATTGCTACGGCAATGCCAACGAGGACTTCGATGCATCGCTCCCCTGTATTGGTTCGCTTCGGTGCAACCCCTACCGGTGCAAAAACGCTGTTGTCACAAAGGCCAATGCGCCCAAGTGGCGTGAGATCTACGTGCAAAACACGATTGCCGTCAGAAAGCTCGAGTTAGAGGCCAAGTCGATCGATCAGCTTATTTATGGTGAATTTGCGACCTCGATTGCTCAGATGAAGGCTGCAATCGCCGAGGCTAAGGCGGTACTGCAAGGATTGGGCGAGGAGTTGATGGTATGAGTTCTGCTACATACGATGAAAAGAACAACGAACAATTTGAGGCTGTGACACGGCAGCTTAATGAAGCACTGCGCCGAATAGAAAGGGATTCATCACTATCGGCATCTGCTTCATCTCTGGCCAGGCTATCAGGCATACATCGAAACACGATTTATAATCGCAAATGGCCACAAGACAAACTCAACGAGATCAAACAAAAACGCGCTCAGCAGGAGGAATATAACGCCATATCCAAGGCTGAAAAAAAAACGCCAGAGGAGTTGCTGGAGCTAAGTAGGCTGGAGGTTATATATTGGTTCACTCAACTGCAGGATGCTCGAAATAGCAATAGCTCACTGAGTATGTCGCTCAAAACAACCGAATCGAGCCGAGACTTTTATATGAAGTTATCACGTGATCGCTTGGAAACTATCAACAAGCAAACATATGAAATCAATAAGCTTCGGGACGCGCTCGCCCTGCAGGAGGAGGAGCTCTCGCTTTTGAAGCGAAACCTGTCGCAAGCTCAATGATATCGCTGCTTCATACTCTCCCCCGCCCTCACCCATAATCGAGCGGGGGACACTAACAACCGCATCCCCTCAAGCTAATTGACCGCCAACTTCACTATTGGACATCTAAGCTGGGCCCCCTACTTGGCCGTTATTGCCACCTCTACCTGATGCAGTTCGCGGAGCTTGTGCTCAACTCACTAGGTAACACACGTTGATAAGAGATGGCACATCACCTAATCTACCTAGGTGGCAGCCGCTGAACGGTCGTCTGCAGAGGGCGCAGCGCTCATCCGCACCGTTGGTGGGGTGTTGGTGTACAATGTCACGTGAATCAGGAGGATTTATGACTGCTTTCCTCAAAAGCCTTATGGGCAAAAACGACCTTGTCTCCAAAGTCTTGAAACGCCACAGCTCTAAAAAGGCTGTGAGTGCTTTTGCGCGCGATCTAAGCACCGAGAGCGCCGCCACCATCAACGCTCGTTTCGCGAGGGCCAAGCGTGTGGCTTCTCGATAGGATGCGTAAGAAAGGCCTCAAAAAGCCGCCTCCAAAGCCCTTCCTGCCCCAGCCCTCCGCCAACGACAACGAGTCGGTGGTGGAGCACAACGTCATGTACGAAAAGCTGGTCGAGAACCCCGACGACATAGTGGGACAACTTGCTTACTGCATGTACAAGCAGAGCAAGCAGCAGTACCTGCAGCAATTCGCGATGCGAAACAACAGGCAGCCCACCGACGCGGAAGTCCGCAACCACGTACATTGCGCAGAATTACCTGCCGTAGAGATGTACAAAGACACCGCCAACAACACGTTCAACGACTATCTCGCTCAGGCTATCCAAGAAAAACTGGATGAGATGGAAAAGCATTACAAGGCTGAGCTGTGGCTTTTCATCAAGCGGCACAAGCCTGAGGCGCTGGGAGAGCGCACTTGGCAGGGTGCCAAAACCCTTCTTTTCGGAGGTGTGGGCGGCGTTGTGGGTAATGCACTTACCACCCTCATCGTGATCCTGCTTCTGTTTGGCGCAGCTTCGAGCGTCACCCGTGACGACTTCGCGAAGAGTTCGAAGGAGCGGATCATCTCCGGCCTAGCCGAAACCTTGGACGTGGGCATCACAATCAGTTCGGTGCCGAAAGTCGATCTGCCTGTTGAGGCCGCGTCAGCCTCGACCCCAGCCACCTCCACCCGTTAAGCAGCCCGCCCACCGACTGTAACGGCCCAGCTAAGTGCTCTCGCAGCTCTTGGCGCTCTCTAAGATGACATTATCTATGGGACGGTACTCCACTGCTTTGATAGAGTGCTGAACGAGGCTTGCGTTTACATACGCAATGCGAGGGGGGTCAGATTGTCTCGGCCCCCTCACTCCATGGCTGCCGTCGAACTCCCACTGCAATGCTGCTTCTACGCAGACGACATGCGAGAACAGGGTGATGTTACTTCCCGAGGGATCCTGAACCGACTTGAAGATGACGCCGTCGATACGAGGCTCTACGCAGGTGGCCAGGTATTCGGCGATGAACTGAGATACCAAATAATTTCTCTCCGAACCTGGGAGCACAGGTGCGGTGATCTTATCGTGCAGGTACTTGAGGAATTCCCTGCGCCCGGACTTCCGGAAGTAGTCGGGATCGAAGACGCTCGGCTCGAACCCAAGATCGGCATTTTCGAATCGTTCGAAGTCCAGCACGCTAACCGGTTTATTCAATCTGAACTCACCGCTGACGACAGTCCCACCTACCGGAGGTCGTAGCTCAGCCACGCAGGTTATGCGCTTGAAGGCACCATAAAATGCCGGTACGCCATTGGGGTTCATTCGCCCCTCGCCTGCCAGCGCCTTGGGCGGCGCCGCGAGCTTGATCGCAGGATCCGCGCTGATTTCATCAACGCTTGACGACGTCATGCAGGTGCGGGCGCGGTAAATTGGTGGAGCGTTTTCAGGAGTCAGCACGCGCACCACAGCCAGCGCTTCTGACTCTGCTGAGTACTTATGCAGCCCTTCGAATAGCCAGTCTAGGTACTCTCTGGCGTGCTGATTGAAAAAGCGACTGCCGTGCTTTACACCTTCCTCAAACTCTCCCCATTTCAAGCCAATATGGTCATGTGTGGAAGACCTCTTCAGGTATTCGTCGTCGCGCCGGAAGGACGTCAGGTTGCTGCACACCGCGCCCACGACTGGCTCACTGGCTGAACAACCAAACATCAAGATGATCCAGTGCTCGATGCTCTCGCCATGCGTTACGGAGAAGTCGCCGTCGCTACCAACGTGACGGTGAGTTCCTACACAAACGTGTTTACCGAGGGCGTCCTCCACGCAGGTAACGATCTCGCTGAGCGGTGAGCACGTACGCGTCGAGTTACAGAGCCCACAGACAACGGCGCGACCATTGAGCTGGATCTGCTCGCCCAGGAAAGGATCGAACGCACACTCGGAACAAACATTTACATTTTCAGCCATCGCGTGCTCATCGTCCTTTCGCATAATGGTGGCAAAGTACAAGTACGTGGAAGCTCGGCATGATCGCTGATGATCATCCGCAGACCAACACCTGATTTGCCGATCCGTCGTGACTGTTTGAGCTTTCACGCACAGCGACAACACTCCATGAACTTCACAGGACAAGACATCGTATGAGCAGCGTCAAGGAACACTTCTTCGAGTTGCAACAGCAACGCTGCATTGAGTGGATCAAACAGGTATATGGAGTCGACATCGACGAGGATGATGAGCGCTGGGCAGAGCTGGCCGCCGAGTACTCGGCCATGCTTGACGCGGAAGAGGAAGAAGCTGAGTTCCAATGGCTGAACCGGCATACGCACAGCGAGTTTTTCCTCAAGTTTCCCGAAGAGCTTGCGACCGCATCCAGCCTGTTGACGCTTGGCAGCAGCGAGCAGCACACCGATACACTGAACAAGCTTGTGTATGCCCATGCCGTCACCTTGATGGAGGCACTCATCAGTTCTGTCGTTTGCAAGCTCGTCGTGAGTGACAAGGGGCTGCTGATCAACCTGGTAGCCGGGTACCGGAAGCTGAGTACGCGCACGATCAACCTTAAGGAGGTTGCCGAGCAGCCTAAGCTCGTGGAGAGCATTGTCCTCACCACACTGAAGGAGCTGACGCTGCACAACGTCGGGACGGTGAAAGAGGTGCTGGGTGCAATGTTTGGCAAGCACATGGACAGCTTGGAGGTGGGCGAGATCGGTCGCATCTGCAGCAAGCGCCATGACATCGTCCACCGCAACGGCAAGACTCTCGATGATCAGCCGATCGAACTCACCACGGAAGAGGTTAAGCAGGCAATCCGCACCATCCGTAAATTTGCTGAAGAGCTGAAATCCAGGATTGACAACGCCGCCTGCGAACGAAAGTCCGCTGATTTCTAGATGGCGCGCCAATGGACTCTGACCTGGCGCAATTCAGGGTACGAGTAAGTGTAAAGGGTTCGGTGGCAGCGGGGTCGCTGATTTCCGGTGGCTGGTTAGGACACTCCACGAAAAGGAAGCCATATGTTCACCCATGAAATCGCACAGCCTACCGACACCATGCTTCTGACCGAGATCCTCGACATGGAGACCGGCGAAAACATCGACCTGCAGGTGTTCCTGAGCCGCGAGCTGGGCCTGGTCATCAAAGACCGGGCCGAGTTGGCGAGCCGGTATACACGCAATCCCGAAGAGCCCTGGCTGGTCTGCCAGTTATGCTCGGCGCCGGTCATCCTGGTACGCACCAAAGGTCGGCGCTTTCACTTTCGCCACCAACCGCGCGAGGAGGTCGAGCAGAAGTGTTCGGTTTCCACGCGAGGCCTGCTCAGCGCTGAGCAGATCAACTGCATCAAGTACAACGCCGCCAAGGAAAGCGCGGCTCACCTCAGACTCAAGGGCATCCTTCGCGACAGCCTGATTGCCGATGAAAACTGCAGCGAGCCGCAAGTGGAAGCTGTCTGGAAGGGCATGCGGCTTGCTGACCGAGCGCAGTGGCGCAAGCCGGATGTGCAGGTGGAGCACGCCGGCCAGCGACTGGCATTCGAGGTGCAGCTCTCGACCACCTATCTTACCGAGATCGTAGGTCGCCGCGAGTTCTACAGGATGAACAACGGCGGCATGGTCTGGGTTTTCCAGAGCTTCGATCCGAGCGTCACCCGCACCTCCGAGGAAGACATCTTCTACCTGAATAACCACAACGTCTTCATCGTGAATGAGGCAACGCTAGAGCGATCGCGGCAGGCGAAACGCATGGCCATGGTTTGCTGGTATGCGGTACCGCACCTGAGGGGCAAGACGATCATCAACGAGTGGGTGATGGAGGAGGTTTTCCTTGATCAGCTGACTGTAGATGCCAAGGCGCAGAAGGTGTTCTTCAAGGACTACGATGCCCTTCGTGCCGAACTGGAAAGCTCATTGGATATCTCGAAAGCCCGCCAGGCGCTCTATGACTTCTGGTTCAACCATGCCCCGAATGACTGCCGGGAAACGGATGCCGCCTGGGTGCTCCTGCGGGAAAAGATGCGCGTCGCTTTACCTCGACTGCACCTGCGGACGGACTACCGCACGGGCAAATTTCATGGAGCGATTTCGCTGATGCTGAGCGCCCGCTATGGTCGGCCTCTCGGTTACAACCTGCCGCGCTTGCTGAACGTTGCCAACACTGCGTTCGACCACTATAAGCAGTACCTCTACCCGTTTGGGTGGGCGCTCAAACTCTGCGACACCGAGCAGCTGCTGAAGGAGCAGGACACCAAAGGTACGTGGCTTCGGCGCATTGAGGTGATCAAGGACGGCATGAGGAACCATGACGAAGCTTTCCGGCAAGATCCCAGCCTCAACCAACTGATCACATTCCTCGTTCCCGAGATTACCGAGAAACTGGCCCAGGCTAGGGATTGGTAACCTGCGAAGTCCCATGAGGGCATCGCCCCATTTTGCTGAAGATTTTAGGTCACCCTGACCGCCCTGCTCTGCCAGACCTTTCGACGACCTTGGGTTGACGACGCCAAGGGTAGGTGTGACTGCCTTGAGCCGAAGATCGGTAACAGCGCTATCGCGGCTTTTTAGAGGCTCTGTCCTGCCTCCAATGTGTATCACCCTCCACTTCACGAGTAGTGCCAGACGAAAACATTAGGGGCTGCCGAGGGTAGAGATCCATGAGGTCAGGAACGCGGGCAAAGTCCTGCATGGTTTCAGCCCACGGGTAACCACTCTCCATGGGGTAATAGTTCACAGCGTGCATGAGCACGCCCGCCACCGATGGACGCGTCGTAGGTCGCGATGTTGTCGATGTTCTTCCCCCTTCTCATTTCCTCGATCGCAATGTCATCACGGGTTTCGTAGAACACGTGGATGACTCCAGGTTTGTCAGGCGGAATCTGGTTCACCGCGTCGTTGATCAGGCTTTTAAAGTGCTCCAGCTTACCTGAAGCCTCTAAACCTTCAGCTTGTGAGCAAACATTTCAAAGCCGCAAGTCAGTCAGCGATAAAACCACGCGTTCGCCACTGCTCCCTGACATAATCACCGAAGTTATAACCTTCCCCAAGGTCTAGTCCGTCGGCGTGATCACAAACGATAATCTGCGGCCTCATACCAGTTTGCTCTGCAGTATCATCACAGAACTTAGCAAGTTGAGTAAACATGTTCGACACCGCATCGATGTCGTCGTGCAATGCGACACCCTTGGTGTCATCAGGCCTTAAATTATCAGCCACAAATACCTGGCCATCATCCTTGGAAGGGAAATAAACCTGTGTAGGTTGATCAAGGAAGAGAATCGGCGGAATTTTGCACTTATCGGCCCTGGCAGCAAATTGATAGTGCAGCGCCATGAACAAGGTAAGGTGCGAGTAAACCCAGTTTGCACCACTTCCCATAGACCTGAGGAAAACTTTTTTGAAAGCTTCCTTCTCATGCCACAAGTCGAAGCTATTTACGTCAAACTTCAGCGATCCCGTCTTGTACGTTTCTTCGAAGTGGAACTTCTGACCAAGCTCTTTCATTTTTTTGTTGATGTCTCTCGCCAGCCTGTCCAACTCGATATCAACATCATACTCATCAAGCTGGGCCTGGTATTTCTTAACCTGCGCCTCCCAATAATCCTTCATCTTCTTCAAGTCAGAAGGCGGGTTTTCGATGAACTTGTCGATTTCGATCTCAAGCAGCAGCTTCGTTTTCTTCGGAGCATCCTCCAACGAGTGGGTCTGGGCCAGTCGATTTTCCTGCTCTTCAAAAGGCTTGAGGGAGGTCTGGACTTCTTTGAGCTTCTGACGAAAGTCCTTGATATCTTTCCTCAGGTCGCGACTCTCCTGCCCCAAGCTCTCCCGCGCAAACGACGAAAGCTTCAGTTCAGTGTTCAGCCACTCGATGGCCTGTGTCAGCTTGTTGGCCTGATCCTCCGGGATATCGGAGTGAGACTCGCACACTGGGCAGAACGTGTGCTCAAGGTTCGTGGAGCGGGGAATCGTCAGCGAGGCATACGAGGCACCAATCCCCTTCGCTTGCTCAACAGATCGCTCAAGTAGATTGAGTCGACCTATCGCCGAACGCAGGTCGGCCACGTGTTTTGCCTTTTGGTCACGCAGCGAGTTGAGCGTCTTCTCGTAATCATCGGCCAGCCCATCCACGGTGACCGGGGTACCTTTCATCAGCTTTAGCGCCTGACTTGGTTTGATGAAAATCTCATCAGCCGTCATCTCGAACAGAGGAACTCCCGCGAGTGCTTGGTACTCCGCGAGGAGTTTCTCGAACTTCCCAACCGTTTCCTCCCTGACTTTCTCGTCTTTGGGGATTTTCAGCTCAACCCGACGAAGTTCATAGGCTGCTTCGGTTAAATCCTTGGCGATATCAAAATACTCTTCCTTAACGATACCCATGAATATCTTGAAGTGATCGATGGCCTGATCCCGTTTAACCTTCTCATCGAACCGGTAGAAAATGGCATGTTTGTTCGCTACCAGGTTCTGGTGCTGAAGCATAAACGACGGGAAGCTGCGCACAGATGGGGTGGCGCCCTTGCTACCCGTAACCTCTTTGTACATCGGGTCTTTATCAATATTCTCCAGCGTTACGCCAAAATACTTTCCGAGACTCTTTAGGAATTGATCTTTATGGATGTAATATCGATCGTCAAAAAAATACTCAACTTGCCCCATGAGCTCTAGGACATTCTCTGCTTCTGGCCCGGTGACCTCGCGCAGGAAGCAACGTTTGGAAGCCGTTGCTCGCGCCAGCACAAGCGTCAGACTCGGGAACTGCAGGACGGTGAAGAACGTATCGCCACGCTCAGTCAGCTTACCATCTGGAATAGTGTCTTCACTACTACCTAAACAGTAGTCAAAGATCTCGAGAATAGCGCTTTTCCCGGTAGACGACTTACCGGTGATGATATTTAGGCCACGGGTAAACTCCACAGTGTGAAGTCTTTTATCCTTGTCTACGACGCCGATATATCTTACATAGCAGTTCATAGCGATTTCAGCCCCAATGACTTATAAACAGAAACGACATTTTCACCCGTAAACACCACTGCGAGTTTCCGAGCATACTTCAACAACTGGGCATCGGCATTTTCCGCTCTGATTTTGCCTTGCGGAACCACCGACATATCCTCATTGATCTTGATGCTCTGCTCCGAGGTAAGGATGAGCAGGGAAGCATTCGTGATCGGCTGGTATTCTTCGATCCGCGACTCCAAACCGAGAATCCGGCTGGGTTCCTGCGTCAAAGTGCGGATCGAGCTATTTTTCCCCGCGTAATGCAGAAACTTGTGAATAGGCTTGTAGGTGATCAGGGGCAAAACCAAGTAGCTCAGTAGAATGTCTTTTTCAGTCGGACCCCAGTGATCGTAAAAGGAGTGGATTATCGGCGCGAGGGCAAATGGCGTCCGGCGCAGTGTGTAAATATGGTCTGCGGCATTCATACTCACGGCCATAATCTCCAATGGTTTTTCTGATAGCGCTTGATATCAAAATCCGAGGCCAGATTGTCTCGGTACAGCTCATCAATGACCTCGCCGGCAATCAGAAGCTGCAGAGCAGCGTGTCTGACGCGTGACTCGCCATCGATCTCGCGGATCTTCTGCACGAAAGGCCGATCGGCGATCTCATCAAGGACAATCTTCTGCTTCAGCGCATCAGCATCTACCTCAGGGAAGGTGTTTGAATGCTTCATGTAACGCTTGGTCAGCTCAACAGTCTTGGCGGTGAACTCCTCGCAGGTGATTTCCCAGCCTGTATCGATATACCGGGGGCTACCAATGAAGCCCAGGATGTCATCGATGTAGGATTGACGTTTCGACTCTCGTATCACCCTAAGCTGATCAACCTCGTAGGCATCGAGCCTCTCTTTGAGCGAAGGCGAGCCCGTGATGAACACCGCCCTCCCCAACACCTCCAGCAGATCATCCCTCAGCTCAGGAGCCATCACGGATCGTAAGAGCTCCAAGGTCTCTGAAGGCTCTTTCGCCCTGGAAGCGACAAACCTCTGCTCGGCACCGTCGTAGATCGCAGTGAGCAAGGCGAGCTTCTCGGCAGCGGCACAGCTGTTCCAGTCGGTCAGCGTCGACTTTGGCGAGTACTCCTGATTCGTCACCAATATCAGGCTTTCGTACGCCGTATGGTCAAATGCCTTGTTCAGCCAGTTATTCAGGGTGTTCCAGATGTTCTGGTGGCCGTCCCTCAACGCATCGGCGTAGAGCTTGACCTCCACCTGCGCCTCGTCTTCCAAGGTCACATCCCCGAAAACCTCGACCCACAGGCGCTTTCCCTTCTTCAGCTTGTGGCAATATTCAAGCGCAACCACAAGCTGGTACGTGAGGGCTTCGAAAAGCTTCGTCGCGTCAAACAGTAACTTATCTGGCAATTTATCCATAAAAATTCCACGACCGCCTCAGAAAGAGCACGAGCAGATCAGTTGGCTGTACTGATGGCGGGATGACCAGCGTTTTCCAGCAATTGGCGACTGAAAATAACTGTACGAATATACAGTAACGATTACGCCAATTCGACATTTGACTGTATATGAATACAGTTACTCTTATTGAATCTACTCGATAGTAGCACTTCAAAGTCGATGATCGCAAAGGGCTATCAAGCAATTGATCTGGGCCAATTTCATCGAACTATCAAAGGGATATCCATGGGATACCCGAAGGCTATTCGGACAGTATTTTTAAGGTATCCCGTGTATTTGAAGTGGTAAGCAGAAACGCGTAGCACTAACCGATGCGAGCGGCCAGTAGGTTAGCCGGCGTTCAAACGAAGCACTGATACACTCAGTGCATGCTCAATAGGGATGTCAGGACAAGAGATGGAAACTTACACTATTCCTCAATACTTAATATCTGCAGTTGCCGACTCCGTTTCGGTCTTTGAAACTCATGCCAGTTTGGACAGCCTGTTCATGTACGCCCTGCCCACCCCGGTGATTTGAAACGACCTTCCTCGCTCACCACAGACGACGTCTGCCTCGTCTGACGGACGTCACGCTCGGCTACACGACAGCAACAATCTGGTATCTCAACGATGCTTGATTTGGGAAAACCAAAGCTTTTAGGGTTAGGTAGGCTGCAGAAAATAGAAGCTTGGCTAAACTCGCATTAGGGTTTATGAAGCCAGGTTGGTCAGGAGGACAGGCTGGGCACTGTTTGTTGAGCGAGAGCAATGGAAATGCGCATGAAGTCTCAGTCATGGTTTGTCCCACTCCTGATTGTTTTCGCTGTCCTTTGGGCAGTAGGCAAAAAAGATACGCCTCCCGTTCAGGTGCAACCGAGCCTACCGAGCACACCGAATACGCTGGTCTCTAATACAGCGGTTTCATCACCGACGCCGGCCTCCTCCAGTGATCAATTCGTAAGAGCAGAAAAGCTCAATATCCGGGATCAGCCGGGCGGAAAGATCATTTCCAAGCTGAGCCGTGGAGACAAAATTCAGGTCTTCGAACAACTGGATGATTGGGTGCGCATAAGCATTGATGGCCAGCCAGCGAAGTGGCTTTCATCAAAAAGCATTTGCAGCGGATCGAATTGCTACGTTGCATCTCAGCCGAAATCATTGAGGCAAGCACCGCAACCTGTCCGTAGGCCTGCCTCTGAATATGGCTCTTCCTGTCCTTGTTCTTCCGGCAGTGTATGCATTGGCCCGAGAGGTGGTAGGTACTGCATCACATCAGGCGGGAACAAGCGTTACGGCGTTTAAAACCGTCAGTTTTGGTCGAGCCTAATTTGTAACGCTCGAACGGAACAACTGAGTGCTTGTTAGCGTGAACCGCTCGAACTATTGCTCCCTGCCCTTTGAGACTCATGCAAAAATGGCAGGCGAGGATTTGGCCACATCAATCATCTCATAGCTGCTTCAAAGGCTGTAGCTATGGCATCATTTTCAACACAGGCGGTTGCCGCTATGGCTTGGTAGGCGTACCAAGATGCAGCTATAAATTTGAACATCGCTAGTTCCACGAATCGGCCAAGGTTCAAGTCGAACAGTTAGTGCCACGCTTCCGAATAGGAGAACACATTGCTTAATCGTCCCGACAAAGACGCGCTCCGTGCAATGCTGGAATCGCAGGTTCAAGAAAAGCTGCAGCACGACCCAGACGCGGTAACCACTTATGCAGCTCAGCCTGTACCGGCGCTCAACGACACCATCTACCTCGTTATGAGTCTCTACTGGCCGAAGACCGAAGCTCCCTCCATTCTTCCTGCCGGACCCGGCACTTGGGCGTCACCGGAGGCGCGCCTGCGGTTGTGCTTTGCCCGGACGGAATCTGCCCTTAGCGACAACCTCTCGCGTGACCTGAATGCTAGCTAGCGGCCGAAAAATTCGAAAGGAAGTCCAAGACGAATGAGGTCATGGAGATTCGTGCGGCGTGAAGGCAACCTAGGGTCGTCCAAATGTCTTCATGGATTGGCGGCCTAGGCTGGTAACCTTTGATCGATGACAGCTCACGCACCACAATGTCCGACGGCGCTCATACTGCAAACCAGCATGTTACGACTCAGAAAGCGCAAGTAAGCAGCACTGATGAATCCGCAAAAAACTGCCGTATGAGCTGGACATGAACAGCCAAACGCAACCAAGAAAGTTTGATGCAGAATTCGCGCCTGATACTTCACTCAACTAAACACCCACAAACCAAAAGACATTAAATAGCCAGCTTAAAGTTCTGAAAAAAAACCTCACCGCATGATAAAGCCATAACGCCTGTAATTACTGGCACTTCTAACACGCCACTAAGAATCCCCATGCGAATTGACAAGCCGCCAACAAATTACTTGCTTGACCGTAGATCACACCCATGGATAATAGGAGACCGAGAGACCAGTTACGCCCCCTCAACACAATAGGAGATGTACTTTATGAGCTATGAAATTAGCGTTTACATAGATGAACTTCAAGCAGCCGTATCTCTTGATTTCAAATGTCTTAGCGATGAGTATAGAATTACCAAAATTTGTCGACTTCAATGTATCGGCTGGATGCTTGATACTGTTGAAAAAGTAGAGGAGCAGTTACAGTTAGGTTGTACATGGACAAATCCCGAGGATACGATTGAATCAATGGAGCGACTCGCAGGGATCCCTAAACAGCTGGCAAGAAAAATCATAGCTGCCAATAATCGAAATGAAAAATTTGATTTGGTGTGGAACTACATTTCCGACGAAGAAAAAAACCTGGCCATAACGGTAGACTTTAATGCATCCCATAATTTCTGGCCGGGCTTCCAACTTTTCTGCCATGCCATTATCGTACACCTCGCAAATACAAATGAGACAGAGGATCTGCAAAGCAAAATCCGATTTTTTGAAAACAACTCGAAGACAAGCCCTTCTCCACTACCAAACTCTTCGACACCAGAGATAACGGACAACCCTATAAGTTATATAGAAATTGATATGCAGTGCGGATCAAGAGGCTTTCGAAAGGTAGTCTACGATACTGCGCAACCACCTCAGAATTAATTATTTTATACTACGTGAAGCAATTTAATCAGATGCCCAATTAAGGTGTTGACCGTTACTTGAAGTAACTCCCTGGCGTGGTGCCGGTCCCGGCCTTGAAGAAGGCGATCAACACGCTGTCGCTGGCGAAACCCAGCCTAAAGGCGCAGTAGGCGATGCTGCGCCATTGTTTGGCACCCTGGGTCTGATGCTCAGGACTGGACATTGTGGCGCTCGGTTGGGTTGGTGGCGGTATTCAACATTGCGCTATTCAGTTATTACAGCCTGGGACCGTTCATCTTCGAGCGGCTGGGTTTATCCGCCGAACAGTTCGGCTACAGTGGTGTGTTGCTGGCGTTGGGGCTGAGTCGTGGCAGAACAAAGGGCTGCCCAAACGCGGAGTAAATAGTGAACAACTGGTCCTAGCTGCCGGTGCCGCGGCGTTGTTGGGCAGCGTTCTGGTAGTAGTGCTGCAGGACCGCTGGCTATACGTTCTGCCGATGTTGTTGGTGGTGATGTCTTTCGGCATGGCGATTCCCAATGTGCTCGGGACGGCGTTGGTTGCTTATCGCGACCGCCTCGGCACAGCAGGGGCCCTGTTTGGCTTGTTGTATTACCTGGTGATCGGTGCCGGTTTGACCCTGGCAGCCTGGGGGCAGGCTCTGGGCTGGACACTGTTGGTCTGTGCCTTGACGGCGTTATGGCTAGGGTATCACGCCCTTCAACGTCATCAAAAATTGAACAAAGCACTCAAGCGCGCCGTCAACGGCGCGCCCTGGATGGGTTAATTGGCGCTCTAAGCGTTTGGATAACCACGCGTTGCAGATCCTGCATACAGGCAATCGCTGCCCCTTCAAAACCACCAAATGGTTAGCCGGCGGAGCATCATGAATATGGCACAATGTTTACTTCCTAACTCAATCGTTGAGAACTCATGATCCGCGACTTTAGTAACGTTGACCTAGAGTCCGTATTAGACGTTTGGCTACGAGCGTCAATCCAAGCGCATCACTTCATAGAACCCGAATTCTGGCGTACACAGCTTGACGCTATGCGTGAGGTTTACCTACCAAGCGCCATGTCCCGAGTGTTTGAGGCAGATGGGGCAGTAGTAGGATTCTGTTCTGTATATGGAGACGCAGTCGCAGCACTATTTGTATCGCCTGAACATCAAGGTAGCGGTATAGGTACGCAGCTTCTCGCGGACGCCATGGCATCTAAGTCAACCCTACAGCTGACCGTGTATTCGGCAAATACTCCTAGTATCCGTTTCTATGAGAATCAGGGCTTTGTGGTTCTCAAAGAACAGCTGGATGAGCACACCGGCCAACTGGAGAAAGTGATGCGCTGGGTCACCAAATCTGACTAATAAGGAGAGGTCGCGCCATCCTTAGTCCAAGCATCTGCCCACTGACCTTGCGTCGTTAAACCGATTCCTACTTATGCTGCAGTAGCTCCAGACGTAAGCACGGTGGGTACGCTCCGCAGTTCAAATCAACTCTATTCCTGATTACCCACCGGAATCTGCAACCCCACCTTAGCGTTGCTCATGGAAACCAGCGACTTGAAGCGCTTGACGTTGTTGTTCTCGAAAAATAGATCTCGAGTCAGCTCCGTGTATTGCTCCATGTTCCGCACGGTCAGTACCAATACAAAGTCCCATTCCCCTGCTACGTAGTAGCACTGTTGAAGCTGAGGGCATGCGGTGAATCTGCGTTTCGTAGCATCCAGCAGATCCAACCGCTCACTTTCGACTTCGACTTGCGCCACGATGGTCAGCGGGTAGCCGAGCTTCTCTGGTTCCACCAGCGCTACGGTGCCTTTAATGATCCCTTCTTGGGTTAGACGCTTGAGTCGGCGATTCACCGCGGCGGATGAAAGATTGACCCTGGCCCCCAACTCACTCTGGGACAGGCTGGCGTCTTTCTGGACTTCAGCGATCAACTTCAAATCGAAGGCATCAAGGCTCATTCAGAGGGCTCGCAATAAAATTGATGAAGTTCACGCTACCGGTGAATAAGAATCCAGTTCTTGGATGAAAATCAAGGAATTAGTATTGCGCGAGCGAGATATTATTTCACTCGCCGCCAGCCACCACGTTGAGTGTCGGCGCCAACGATCGCGGTCCCCTTGCAGGAGAAACAGCATGAGTGTTCAGAACACCACCGGCACGCTGGGCAATACCGGCGTGGACCACCATGTCGCCGGCTGCCCCCTCATCGCGCTGGCCGGCGCAGAAAAGACTGGACGCAATCAAGCGCGGCATCAGCCATAACCCGAGGGAGCACCCCAATGACGACTAACTGGCCGAGGGCGCCGAAGTGCCGCTCTAGGTGATTACACGCAGCATCAGCGCCACCCGCTAACCAAAAACTCAACAACTGAACCCGCATACCCTGCGGGTCCGGCCTCCCCTTGCCGAAAATCTGGAACCCACGATGCTTATCGCCAACCGCAATGCTACCCGTCACGCCTATCCCGACGATTTGAAAGCCATCATGAACATCCAGACAGCTACCGAAAGCCGCACCTGGCTAGCAGACTGGAATACGCTCAACCGCGCAGGTACACCGCTGTTCAGCCTGCCAGATCTGGCTGCTAACCTCGGCGTCGCGCAACTCTGCATCAAGGATGAGTCGAGCCGTTCGGAGTTAGGCAGCTTCAAAGCAGTGGGGGCACCGATCGCACTGGTGCGGTTAATCCTGCGACTGTTCCCCGAACAACGCTTTGAACCCAAAGGCCTGCTGATCGGCGCGTACCGTGGCGCCTTGACCGATTTCACGGTGATCAGTGCCACCGACGGCAACCATGGCCCCGCACTAGCCGGCAGCACAGAGTATCGGTTGCCATTGCGTAATCGTGTTGCATGCCAACGTCAATATCGAACGGGAACAGGCCATCGCCGCCTATGGCGCGCAGATCGTGCGAGTCCCCAGCAACTACGACGATTCGGTGTGAGAAACCGCCGCGCTGGCGGTCGAGCACGGCTGGCAGGTGGCGTATGACACCTCTTACGACGGCTACGAAGAAATCCCCCGGGATGTGATGCAAGGTTACGGCACCATCGCTGCGGAAATCGTAGAGCACGCCGATGCGTCTGACCTTCACTCACATGTCCCTTCAGGGCGGCGTGGGTGGTCTGGCCGCCGGTCTCGCCAGTCACTTCTGGGAGTTTTATGGTAAAGCACGGCCCGCAATGTTCGTCGTCGAACCGCAACAGACCGACTGCCTGCTCCAGAGTGCCCTGGCTGGCCATGCGGCAAAAACGCAAGGCTCGGTGGACTCGGTGATGGCAGGATTGGCCTGCGGTGAAACCTCGCCCTTGGCCTGGGAGTTCCTGCATCAGAGCATCGACCATTTCATGACCATCGAGGATGAGGACGCCGTCAACGCCATGCGCGTGCTAGCCCAGGGCAGTGATCGCGACATACCTCTGATTGCCGGTGAATCAGCAGTGGCCGGGCTCGCAGGGTTGATCCATTTGCTCAAGTCACCACGCCTGGCCGCTTAAGTGGGTATCGACGAGCACTCGCGGATTCTGCTCATCAGCACCGAAGGTGCCACCGCACCTTCCGTTTACGCCGAACTGGTGGGCGCTGCGCAAGTGGCCGAGGTAGCAACAAGTATCGTGCCCCCCGCAGCCTCACTGACGGGATATAAACCCCTTCAGGGCAAACCACGATATTCAATCAAGCCGACTTCAGGCATCGCCACTGGACGTGTTCCATCAATTGGACACCCTCTCCCATTCCATTACTCCGCACCCTCAAAAGACTAAGTTCATTTAAGACAAATCCTACATTTATCAGACCCTCTCCAACATACGATCTCGTCATAGAGAAATCGCGCTGAAGAGGTAATACAATGTATTCACGTCATGACTCACATGGTGAAGATACAACTTTAAGATTTAAGCTTGAGCTCAACAGGTTATTAACCATTCCACATACTAATGGAAAAAACGCAATCGATATTGCCAAGCGCTTTAGTGAAAATAAAGAACAGCCAAACCGCTCAACCATCGATGGTTAAGAAGCTCAACCAACTGCTGTAGCGAGCTGCATAACCCAGGTAAACTCGCCCCCCCTCCCGCTTGGACAACGCGACCTACCGTCTCGATCATCGATACGTAACTCGAACTCACGCGACTCTATGCCGGGTTATCCAGTGTGGGCATGAGCAACAAACGATCATTGATTAAGGCACTGATGTCGTTGCCATCGGCAATAATTCTGATCTGGTTTCACGGTATATCCTGTCTATCTTCAACACTCAGCACAGTTGAATTTCAAGACGAATCTCATAGAAGTAAGACGTTTGTTAATAGATTCCACTGCTTTTCTCGTTTGGATCCTTGAACGCGTTTAGGCAGGAGCCGCTCAAGAAATCACAATCGTGACCCGGGAAACAACCCACATTGTTTACCGGTTTTTTGCCTACCTCACTCTCACAAACACACGTACTAATCAGTTGCCGCTGGCAAGTTCCGGAGCTCGATCAACAGACCAGCAAACAATTTTGCTGAAATTGTATTTCTTGAACAACCGCTCAATGATCGCGCTAAATAACGCAAAGTCACGTAGCTCGACCGAATGTAAAGACCCGATTGTATCGAGTCAAGAACCCTCGTGCTTGCAATCTGCCAGGTCTTGTCGCACTCAGACTGTACCCCAGTGCCGCAAGCGCATGAAACTGGCATTGTTTGGCGCTTTGAAAATCTGCCCTACCTCGCATGGAAAAAAACCTCATAATCACACGCACCAACAGTGAGCCTCGCTTGGCACCCGCTGCATTTTAGTGAGGTCATTGATGAGTACCTGTAGCATCTGAAACTCAGGAATAGACTAACAGGTACGAAAAAATGTTGAGTGTCGATGAATACCAGTGATGTGTCACGACAACTCCAAGCCTCGAGCTCATGGCTTCCAGAGCCTGATTGAAACAGCCAATGGCGTGGAATGCGTGCTGATGATTTAATCACTAACCCCCAACATCGATATGGATATTAGGTTGAAGTACGTGGACGGACTTCCGGTGCTTAAACGGATTAGCTATGGAAAACTAAAGACCTGTGCACTTGTGTACTCGTCCCACCCCATGGGGTCCAATGTTAAACGCAGCGTGCATGCCGGCACATTTGGTTTTGTCGATAAGGACAAACCTAGCACCAAACTAATAACGGCAATCGAAGCCATTGCCGACGGCTTTGTGCTATCCCCAAGGACAGCATAGCCAGACAGGCTAAACCCTTGGGGCCCGCGACATCGAAGAACTGGCGGAGCTCAATAATCGCGACTTAACGACCTTGACGTTGCTCGCCGGAGGCCTCATCAACATGGATGTCGCGAATCGCCAACACCTGAGCAATAATAACCTCAGCGCCCACACGACAAAATCCAGAGCAAACTTGGTGTGTCTTCGATAGTGCACCTGGCTAATATTGCCCGGCAGCATAACCTTGCGTGAGAATAATAACGTGAAATCACAGCCACATCTGCTACGCGTCGTAGGAATGCTCGTGCTGCTACTGCTTTCCTGCAGTGTGTTTGCTGATAGCGACATCCTGCAGATTCGCGCGCGACAGCCCCTAGAGGGTTTGAAAATTCAACTCGAAGCCCAGGAACAGGCTTGGCTGCGAAAAAAACAAACTTTGGTGGTCGGGGTACCTGACGACGACTATCCGCCCTACCGCATCATCACAGGACGCAATGAGTTGGAAGGCATTACTGCTGACTACCTATCAGCCTTGCAGCGCGAGTTGGCGATCTCGCTGACGGTCCGCCGGTTCGCCTCAACGGATGCCGCGTACCAGGCACTGCGCGAGGGTCGTGTCGATCTGGTGGACAGTGCCACTGAACCTTTAGCTCAGCACTATCAGGTTCGCCTGAGCCCGCCCTACGCCTTCACCGAACTGGCGCTCTTCGCCGAGGCCGGTGACCTTCGCGACTACGATGTAAAGGCAACAACCACGCGAATCGCTACCGCCGATAAACAGCTTCTGGAGCTGTACAGACAGGCTGGCGGACAGGGCGCAATTACCGACTACCCCACCCGCGTTGCTGGCATGGCATCAGTACTGAACGGCCAATCGCAAGCTTATTTGGGCGATACCTTCTCCACTCGATACCTGTCGGGCCAACTTCTCAGCAATCAGTTGGTCGTCAATCAAAGTGCCCGCTTACCGGAAATCCATGTGGGCTTTGCATTTGCCGCAAACGACGGCCTGCTCGGTCCTATCCTAAATAGAGCCTTAGGTGATCTCTCGCGCTGCAACCTTGTCAGCGCCATGCGTGTGTGGGGCGACACCGAGGGATGCGACATGAGCAGTTTCCGCGAGCGTCTCAGCGAGTCCGAGCGTGCCTGGCTCGAACAGGGAGGGCCGGTGCAGCTCGCGGTTAGTGAAGACTTAGCGCCTTACACATTTTTTGACAACAGAGGTCGTTTCAATGGAATTGCCTCGGAACTGCTGGACATCGTGAGACGCAAGACCGGCGTTCGTTTCGAGATCAATCGTGTCAGCTCTCTGAACGATGCAGAGACCCTGCTCGGACAAGGCAAGGCTGACCTGAGTATTCTGACCCATGTCAGCCCCAGCCATGGTGCTTATCTGTTTACACGCCCTTTCGTAACGATTCCTTATGTGATCGTGACCCGGCGGGATGACAACTCACTAACATCCCTAAGCAAACAGACAGTCGCCACACTTTCCATTGCCAAGGGCCATCTGCCGCCGGAAACGCTCACCCGCGACTACCCGAACCTTCGTTTGATAGAGAGCACGACCACTGCGGAAGCACTCAATCGGGTACGCGATGGTGAAGCGGACTTCTCGCTGGCACCAGCCAACCTGGCGCGATACTACCTGTCCTACAAGTATGAAAGCAGCCTGAAAATCGGCAGCATGCTCCCCGACAATGAAGCGCAAATAGCCTTTGCCGCGACACCGAGAAACCCTTTGCTGATTTCGATCCTAGATAAAGCGCTGGCGGAAATCAGCCCTTGGCAGTACATGCAAATTACCGGTCGCTGGCGGGCCAACGCCGCGACCGACGACAAGCACTGGGAAGGCATCACCGCCACCGCATGGAGAACCCTGGGTACGCTATGCCTGCTACTCGCCGTAGCCGCGCTGCTAATCGTAACCCAGCGGCGGCGGATCATTCGCAAGCAACTCGACTTGCATCAGCGCCAACTTCTTCTCGACGAACTGCAAGTTGCCAAGGATTTGGCAGAAAAAGCCAGCCGAAGCAAGACCGTATTTCTAGCGACCATGAGCCATGAAATCCGCACGCCATTGAACGCCATTATCGGCATGCTGGAATTGGTCCTTACTCGCAAAACCGATGCCGAACTCAACACCCAGTCAGTACATATCGCCTACGAATCGGCACACAATCTGCTGGGCCTGATCGGCGACATCCTCGACATCGCCCGCATCGAATCAGGCAAGCTGACCCTGCGTCCGGAAATCTCCAGCCTCAAGGATCTGATTGAGTCCGTGGCCAAGGTTTTTGCGGGTCTGGCGCGCCAGAAGCACCTCAGCATCCGCCTGGAGCTCGACGAAACCGCCAGCGAGCGGGTGTGGATCGATGGGCAGAAGTTCAAGCAAATTATCTCAAACCTTTTGAGTAATTCGATCAAGTTCACCGAAAAAGGCGGCATCGTTATCCGTTGCGAAGGTGATTACGATGGAGCGGAGACGGTGCAATTTCGAGTTAGTGTTACCGATACCGGGAAAGGTATCCCCCATTCACAAATCGATAAAGTCTTTACTCCATTCTTTGAGCTCGACAGTGCCGTGAACAACCCCAACGCTGGTGCCGGCCTTGGCCTTTCAATCAGTCAAGTATTAAGCCAGTTGATGAGCGGCAACCTCAGCGTCCAAAGCGAAATCGGTGTCGGCACATCAATGATCTTCAATGCCCGCTTCCAATGTGTGAGCGCGAACAGTGAGATCGAAGCGACCGAACAGCCGACACAAGCGACGGCAATCGATTCCCCACTGAACATACTGATAGTTGAAGACCACCTGCCAAGCCAGTACTTGCTGGAGCAACAAATTACCTATCTGGGTCATCATGCGATCACCGCCAACAACGGACTCGAAGGATTGGCAATATGGCAGGAACAGGATATTGATGTTGTATTGACCGACTGCAACATGCCTGAGATCAGCGGCTATGAAATGACTCGTTCGATCCGTAGCCTGGAGACCAGCCTCGGTGTCAAACCGTGCACCATCATAGGTCTTACCGCCGACGCACAACGGGAAGCGCTCGAACAATGCCTAACGTCGGGAATGAATGAAGCCCTCGCCAAACCCATCAATCTTGCTATGTTGAACCGGTTGATTCCGACGCTAGATAGCCAGCACAAGGGGCAGTCGAACGCTCACTCTACCATTGCAATGGAGATCCAACACGAGATCGCGGAACATGTGATCACCAGCAATAATCAGGAATTGCAAGCTTTGGAGGAAGCCCTCCGCCTGCTCGATCTCAGCGCACTCGGACGTATCGCACATAAACTTAAAGGCACAGCCTACGTGCTAAATTCGCAGAGCTTGCTGCAACTGTGCGTATTGCTTGAGGAGCTGACTGCCAGCAATGATGAAACCGAGACTATCCGCCGGGCCGTAGCTGACCTTATCTTGGCGCTCAACGAGATCAATTTGTCGCTGCAGCCGGCGTGAGCAGGCGTATTGTCACTTAGAACTTCTGCGCTATAGATGAATACCGAGTCCGGGCTAGAATTGCATTGAGCCTTTTCAGGAAATCAATCGCCCAGGGGCTCGGCGTCCCATTGATCATATTTACACTCCGCCCCAGGGTGCCAATTACAATCAACCGAACGCGCGGGACAAAATCCAAAATCACCAAAAGTGACCAGAATAAACAAAACCAATATTTTCATACTATAACCTCAGCAACAAAAGGTTCGCGCCCTAGCGCCACACCTCGGTCAGTAACCTGTCGAAATATTACGAAGGGTGTTCACCGATGCCATTTGCGCTTCTTCAAGTGATCTCGCGCATTGAACGACGTATGCCGGAATAATGACCGAGGCATTGCTCGCCTGCTCCAACGCTTCGCAGCAGTCGATAACGGCTTGGTCCGCGACGATCCGCGCCGCGCCCTTGATACGATGCGCGAGGTCTGCGAAAGCAAACGTCTCATTTGTGGCCAGCAGCACTTTGAGCTCCGCTAAGTCTTTCTCACCACTTAACAGGGCCTCCTGGATCAGTAGGTTCGTTACTTCAGTATCCCCCCCCGTCAACTCACCCAGACGCTCGGGGATCGATAGGCGAACGGCGAACGATTCAGCCTCGTGCGCCGGGTTGTCGATACATGTAAGGGATTCCTGCCGATTCGATAATAGGTCCGATAACGTACTCAGGCTCATGGGCTTGAACAAACAATTATCCATGCCCGCCTGTAGGCATTTGGCCTTCTCTTCGGGCTGGGCATTTGCTGTCAAACCCACCACAAAACACGCGTTCACGCCCTTCTCTATCTCGTCCCGACGTATTTGCTGAACCAGTGCGTAGCCATTCATTACCGGCATGTTGCAGTCAGTAATGACAATATCGAAATATCCGGAACGCCAAAGCTCAAGCGCAACCGCCCCATCCTCTGCAGCGCTTGCTGACTGCCCCAAAAAACTCAATTGTTGAACCAGCAGCAAGCGATTTGCACGCTGATCATCAGCCACCAAAACTTGCAAGGTGCGAGCGGCGCGAAGCTGTGGCACCGCACGTGGTGGTGCCTTGATAGCGACAGCATCAAGTGTGTTGAAAAGCAGCGAAACTTCCAGACGCGTCCCCACCCCTGGCGTACTACTGATTTGCAGGCTACCGCCCATCAGTTCGCACAGCGATCGGGAGATTGCCAACCCAAGCCCCGTGCCACCGCGGGATGAAGATCCATGATCGGCCTGTGAAAAAGGTTGGAATAAGCGCTGAAGATCGTCAGCGTGAATCCCGATACCGGTGTCCTCAACGGACAAATCTACCTGCAGACGTTCATCGATGATGCGCTGTCCGCTGATCGACACGCGCACTTCACCCACGTCCGTGAACTTGATCGCATTACCCAGCAAATTGGAAAAAATCTGTTGGAAGCACTTGGGATCGACCAACACGTCACAGCCGACACTGGCGTTAATATCAAGCTTCATGATGAGGTTTTTCTGCCTGGCCAATCCTTCAAAGGCCCGCGCGACCGATTCGACCAGCTCCCGTAAATTAGCTCTTTTGGGCGAAAGGCTGAGGTGTCCTGACTCAATGCGCACCACATCCAGAATATCGCCAATCAGTACAAGCATGCCCTTTGCCGAGTCATAAGCCACCTCGATCGCCGACCGATCGAAATGCCCTTGCTCGACCCTGTTCAAGGCGAGCTCAAGCATGCCGATGACGGCGCTCATGGGCGTGCGAATTTCATGGCTCATGGTGGCCAGGAAAGTGGTCTTCGCTCTGTTGGAGTCGTCAGCCCGCTGCTTGGCAGCACGCAAATCCTCAATCAACTCGCGCCGCTCACTGATATCGATCCAGCCACAAATGACACCCTGCACTTGTCCACTGGTGTCGTGAAATGGCTGAATCCAGTGGTAAATACTTAGTTGAGTCGCATCCACATGTAGCGTGCGGTCGACTTCGTAGGGCTCATCCTGCTCCATGACCCGCAAATAGCCATCATGAAACTGCAACGCTTCTTCACGGTTATGCTTGCCGCTTTCCAGCGCTGTTTTTCCGATAACATCTTCACTGCTGACTGCAAAGGTTTTCAGATAATTGTTATTGCAAGTTACTAGCCGACCCTGGCGATCACGCACATAAATAGGATGAGGGGTGCCATTGATCAACGCTTCCATAAACTTCAGCTGATCGGCCAGCGCTAGCTCTGCACGCCTGCGCTCGCGGATTTGTCGACGAATGTAAAGATTCCAGATGAGCGAACAAAAAATGAAGACGAACGCCGCTGCACCGATCTGATAAATAAGTGTCTTGTAGTTTCTCCAGGACATCCCCTCAAATGTCGCTAGTGGCCGCCAGCGACTCAGCACGACGTCGATTTCATCCGGCGAGATGCTCTGCAGCGCCTTGTCGATAATGGATATCAGCTCTGTATCGGCACGCCGGGCAGCGAACGCCAAAGCCCCATGACCCCCTTCTAGAATATTGGTGATTCGCAATTTGCTTGCGTAAAGATGCTGGAGGTAATAGCGGGCCCCATGGAGGGTAGCGAACGTCGCATCCGCTCTACCATCGGCAACCATGCTCAGAGACTCAAGGATGGTCGGTGAGTCGATCACCTCGATATCAGTATAAGCAGTCAAGACATCACGCTCGGCAGCCATCAACGGCACAGCAACCCGCTTGCCACGTAGCGCGTCGAGGCTCCTAGGAGCTTGCGGAATGTCGCGCGCAACGATCACAAACGAACTGAAAATGAATGGCCTGCTGAAACGGAGGTCGGCTTCACGCTCAGCCGTAGGTGCGGCGATGGTCAGATCCGCATCGCCATCAAATAGAGAGCTAATGAGGTTAGCGAAGCTGTCAGTACGCATGGCCTCGAATTGAAGCCCTGTGCGCCCGCGAATCAACTCCAGCAACTCCGAACTCATGCCGCTGAAGTGTTCATCGGAGTCAAAGAACGCAAACGGCGCCAGATCGTCATTGACCACATAACGTACCTTCGGATGACGCTCGATCCAACGCTGCTCGTTGGTAGACAACGCGATTGTCCTGGTTGACAACATCGCCCCGCCACCCGACCAACGCTTAGTGATTTCACTCAGATGACTTTCGTCGATAGCGCCAATGGCCCTGTCCAGGATACTTTTCAGCTGCTCATTGCCCCGTCGGATAGCAAAACTGAAGCCGCCACTGTGCAGATCGACAAAACGTTCCAGACGCACATAATTGAAATAACTCAAATTGATCAGATAGTTGCTCGATAGCCCATCGCCCAGATAGCCATCCACGTCGCCAAACGCCAGCGCTGCCAAGGCCAGTTCACGTGAGGGATACGGCAAAAACCGGGCATGGGGGAACAGCGCTTTCAGTTGGCTATGCGGTAAATAGTCATCGGCCATGGCAATGCGCACGCCCGCCAGATTGGCCGGTAATTTTTGCTGTTCCTGGCTGCGGACAAATAGAGCCGGATGGTCTTCCACATAAGGCTTGCTGAGTACCGTATTGCCGCCGGCAACTTCGAACCCGTTGGCGCTGCCTAACAGGTCGATCTCGCCTTTTTCCAGGGCCGAAAGCGCAGTGCGTCGATCGGTAAAGCGCTGGATTTCTATACCGACGTGAAGTGTCTGACCGAGGTAGCACGCTACGTCCGCGGTGATACCTTCGTAATAGGGGGCACCGGCCGTCATTTCAAACGGTGGGTAATCGGGTTGAGCGACGCCCAGCACCAGTGAGCGCTTGTGCCTGAGCCAACTCCAGTCGTCATTGGCAAGGGTGATCGGCAAGTTCGCGCATTGAGCCCGCGCTAAAAGCCGGAGCGAACCATCGACGGTGGCAGCGTGTAACAGACTCGAGGATAGGATTAGCAAGACCAAAGCGGTCAATACACCTCGTTTAATGCAACTGGCAACCTTGACAGGTGAAACAACAAACCGCACTACCTTTTCTCGACCTTCAAATGGGTTCCGCTCACTGCTCACCGAGGTTGTGCTGCAACTTGAACAACTCAACGTCCGTGCGTATCCCCAGCTTTCTAAAGGCTGACTGCTTTTGTCCACTGATGGTTTTGCGACTGCGCATGAACTTCTGTGCGATCTGCGAAACCTGCATGCCATCCAGACAGCAACGCAACACTTCGCGCTCCTTGGGAGAAAGCGCTGCGTTGCTGACTAGTATCGTATCACCGACCGGATCACCATCGATTGCGGTCAGTTGCTCCTGGCCGGACACCGGCTTTTTCTCCAGCTCAAAGGCCATCAGTGATGACAAATACAGCTGTCCCGAAGCAACAGTACGAATAGCCACAACTAGATCATCGACCGGCTGGGATTTACCCAAGAAGCCATTGGCGCCCGCACCGATGGCGAGATTGACGATGGCGGGCTTTTCGGCCGAAGAAGAAATGAGAATAAGGAGGTCTGGATACTGTTTACGCAACAGCCTGATAAGGTTCAAACCATCGAGTTCACCGTCATGCAATTGGTAGTCCAAGACCAGCAGATCGACTTCCACTTCACGCAACGCCGATATCAACTCCGCGCTGCCGCAGAACACGCCCACCACCGAGAGATCCGCCTCTCTGGTCAGCCGTGCGTTCAAGGCCAAGCGAATCAGCGAATGATCATCCAGTACGGCAACACGTAACGGAGTGACAATGGACCACTGCATTCTTTTTTCTCCGGCACAGATAGATTTTGACTTCTCAATGAAGCGTAGGAAAAGTCTGAAGGATGTTGCGGACAATGGATATAGGGCGTTGTCTCAAAACCAAGATGACAGGGCTAGGCACATAGCTGCAGGAACCAGCTTGTACGCGATGAACTCCTGAGCCACGCCATCACTGAAAATAAACGCGTCATCGATTCGTCCTTCGCGAATAGGCTCGCCCCTACAAGGCCTCCAAGGAGAAAATCCAATCCAGTCGATCACTGCAGCCTCGCGACTTCCCTGCCCTTCGTGTATTTCTGCCACTCCCGCAGAACGACGTCGTGGGGTAAATAGAGGCTAATTCGATCACTCGACTTAAGCTCGCCAAATGTTGGTCGCTGACCCATCCACATCCCCACGGTAATACCGAGCACTGCGCCATCTGCGCCATACACTGGCCCACCCGACATACCCATGACGATGGGCGCGTCATTAACCGCATAGGGTGTTGTATCGGTCTTGCCGGGCATCATCATGCGCATGCCTTTGGCCACACCACGCCCCTGCACCGGCACCATCAATGGACTGAAGCCAACCGCTGTAACCGCCTCCCCTTTGACAAAGTTGCGCCAGGAGGGAATTGCGCCTTCGGCTTTGTGTCTGATAAACACCAGATCGCAGCCAGTACTGCAGGTGTGGACGACATCAGGCATCATCGGGATATGCTTGACCGTTACTGCAAACTCTTCATTCCACTGCACCGCATTGCCTTGGAACATATAGGGTAAGGGGAAGCCGGAACTGACGACAAAACGCCCTTGATATTCGTTATCTACGGAAACCGGATGCGGCAAGCCGTTGCAGCCGACCAGCACCATTGAAGAAACACAGCCGAAGAAAAAGCCCTTCATACTCACCCCCATGACTGCCTAGGATAGTCACGGCGGGCGGCAAAAAGCCGTCGCCGAGAGCAGCACCTCCTGATGGAAGCGCTGCACATCCTCAGCCTAGAAGCAGCTTTGAGAGTTCACCAGCGGGGAGAAGACTAAATATTCAGTGGCGCATTAAGACACTGCCGCTAAAGGGATTGCGGATGCCAAGCACTGTTCCATATCGATTGATCACCATCAAACTTCCACGTCATCAGCTGTGCCTCGCTCATCGGCCGGGAATACAGATATCCCTGCCCCAGCTGACAACCCAAATCGACCAGACAGCATAACTGCTCAACGGTTTCAATCCCCTCGGCGACCACTTGCATGTTCAGCGCACGCGCCAAACCCAATACGCCATTAATCACGGCGACAGACCGTTTTTGCGAAAAATTGCGGATGAAGCCAGCGTCCAGTTTCAGTTCATTGAAGGGCATTTGACACAGCCGCTCAAGCGACGAATAGCCCACACCAAAATCATCAATCGACAGGTCGCAACCCAGCATGCGTAAACGTACCATGCTGGTCATGCACAGGCTTGGTGCTTGCAAGAGGCCGGTTTCCGTCAGTTCGAAGATCAAACCTCGGGGCGATGTACCGTGCCTGCTCAGCACTGCCTTTATCCTGTCAACGAATTGCGGACAAGAAAGCTGAGTCACATCCAGATTGAACGCCAGCTTGAAGGGCTGTCCACGAGCCTGCATGAACCGCTGCAGGCGCAACCCTTGCTCCAACAGGCTGAAAAACACTTCGTCGAGTAAACCGTATTGTTCAACGGCTGGAAGAAATGCCGCCGGGGACAAAAGCCTACCCTCGGCACGCTGCCATCTGACCAACACTTCCGCACCCTGCATCTCTCCCGTATTCAGTTGGAACTTGGGCTGAAACCAGGCACAGAACTCTTGCTGGGCAATGCCCTCACGTATCTCTCTCTCGCTTGGTTGCTGCCGTGGAAGAGAAGGCTGATCGGGGCGTGTCTGTTTGGCCGAGAGGTAAGCTTGTAGTAATGGTTCAAGCAACTCGGTTAGCACTGGCTTGCCAATGTTGCCCAGCAACTCCAAACCCTGCAGTGTGACAATGCGTTCGACGGTATACAAAAATTCCTCGGGCAGTGCACTGCTGATAATCACTGCACTGACCAAGCCCGCCTCGCGAGCTTGCCTCAGGAACGTCAAGCCATCCATTCCAGCCATATGGAGATCGCACAGCGCGATATCGACGCCTCCTTGCTGGTGCAGCAATGACAGCGCCTGCTGACCATCGGCGGCCTCAAGAACGTCGAGGCAGCCCATCCTGAGCAGTGTACTAACAGCAGCACAGCGCTGGAAATCATGATCTTCTAGAACCAGTACACGCAGTCTGTTCAAGACGGATACCTCAGTGGAGAGAGTTGTCGATTGCTATCTGGCAGGGATCCAGCCGCATGCGTGCCGGACACCATCGCTGTCGATACAGTGTCAGCACCTTGTCCAGCTCATTGGTGCACAGCGGTTGCTGAAAGAAATGAACCAATGGAACAGCATTTTCACGCGCCCAATTGAAGAGCTCGCGTCGCTGACCAAAAGCCATATCTCCGACGACCATCAAGCTGTCGACGCTCAGGTTCCGAGCGAACTGCATCACGATCTGCTGATCTTCGTCGTCGAAACAAAAATCATCGTGAATAAGCAGGTCGAAATACTTGCCTTGGGCCAAAACAAGCGCAATTTCCTGCGCAGATGCGCAGAGACTTAAATGAAAGACTCCCCGCTCGTTCAGTAGCGCACTGTAGTTCAGCAAAGAGCCCGGATGAACACAGAAAACCAGGATCCTCAGCGGCCTGGATATTCCATATTCAACATATGCACTCATTGTCCGGAACCCTGCAGCCAGACCGCCAACGAGCCCGCCCCGGCGTATTGGCGAAGAATGGCCTGGTAGCCATCGAAGCGCTGGGTCACTTCGCCCACCCGGTTGCCGTAGTGATCACTTTCCGCGATCAGCACATCCAGGAGAGTGCGCTTGCCCAAGTGATACCACTGTTCATAGAACGCCAGACGAATGCGCTCAGACTCTACCGTCAGGTCACGATAGAGTTCGGCACGCTCAAGCAAAGTTCGTGCGTCATGATCGGCAGTGCGGATCCGATACTCCAGATCCAGGCGCTGCTCTTCGGTTCGCTGCCGGCTGGCCTCGGCCCGCTGCAGCGCAGCGCGCTCGGAAGCGCGGGTGGAACCGCCGCGAAAGGCTGCCCAACTGACTGAAAGCGTCGTCTGCCAGGGTTGTTCTCGGCCCAAGGCGTCATCGGCGGTGGTTTTGCTGATGACCCAGTTCAACTGCGGTAACGATGAAGCGCGCACCACCTCGGCCTGCATTTCGGCCGACTGGGTTTGCGCCTTACCTTGGTGAATGGTCGGGTGATCGCCGACTTTAGTCAGTAGCACATCAAGGTTGGCCGGATGGATATTCCATTCAGCGCTGTGCGGAATCATCACTGGCCGCTCGCCTATACGCTTGCGCAAATTGATTTCAGCATCCCGTGCTCGGCTTTCAGCCGAGTCAAGCGACGCCTGCGCCTGCAGCAGGCGTGCCTTGGCCTGAGTCAATTCGCTGACCCGCCCCCTATCCACTGCAACAATACCTGCCAGCATCTTGACCAACTCATCCATGCGCTGCACATACTCTTGGCTGATATCGATGATCATGCGCTGCTTGCCCAACTCGACCATATTGGTGGTGACCTCATAGGCCAAACTTTCCCGTTCGGCTTCGATATTTGAACTGGCCGCGTCCGACAGGTACTTGCGGCTGTCGATGGTTTTACGAATCCGCCCCCAGTCATAAATCGGTGTCGACACGTTTAGATTGATCCCGCCACTCCCGCGCGAGTCGTTGTCCGAGCCCGAGCCAAAGCGCGCCGCCTTGGTCTGGGTACCGAGGTCTATCTGAGGCAAACGCTGCCCCTTAGCTTCATCAATGTCTGCTTGTGCAGCTTCGAAGTCAGCCTGAGCGCGTTGCACCTGTGGGCTATGCTCTGCAGCGGCCTGTACCGCCCGGTGGAACATTGCGCGCAACTCAGTTTCTGACGCCCCCAGCACCTTCCCTGACCGACCAACCCGCTGCGATGATAAGGCCCGTGTTGCCAACACCGACACGCCAGGCAACGCTGGCTCTGCCACTGGAGCTACCACAGGCGCGGCCACAGGTTCTGGAGCGCCGGCTGATCTTGCGACCAACTGTGGCGTGAGCGAAATCGCGGACGGAATAGGCTCATCAGCGACTGCTTTGACCGGCGTCACTTCAGAGACTCCCTCAACCTTGCTGAAGGTCAGCTCAGCGGCCTGCTCGACTGTATTGGGTGATGCCGAGGGCATCGTTGCAACCTGGACCTGTTCCGCAACCTCCGGCACTCGGGTAAATTCCAGGAGCTCCGCCCGTACGGTCATTGAATATAACTGGACGGACAACAGAGCCGTGGCCGGCCACGCGCAACGCACGTTGAAAAACCGCGCGAAAGGCCCCGCTACAACACGGTCAGGCGGCGACCTGAACTGGTGGGATTTTTTCATGGTTATCGTTCCCGAAAGGCCTCACGTGCCTTGAGCACGGGTTTGAGCAGGTAATCCAGAATGGTCTTTTCGCCTGTACGAATTTCCACCGAGGCGATCATTCCCGGAATGATGGGTAGCTTCTTGCTGCCAGCGCTCAGTTCACTGCTCTCAGTCAGAACCAGTACCCGATAATAGGTATCATCCGCGCGCCCTGAAGCAGCCTTTTGGTCGTCTTTGAGCGTATCGGGACTAATGTGCTCCACCCGCCCTTTGAGCCCTCCATAAATGGCATAGTCATAGGCAGTGATTTTCACCGTCGCGGGCAAGCCAGGGTGCAAGAAAGCCACGTCGGACGGTCTGATCTTGCCCTCGACGAGCAACTGCTCCTCAAGCGGTACAATCTCCAGAATGTGCTCGCCCGGCTGAATGACCCCGCCAATGGTATTGACACGTACGTTCTTTACCGTCCCGCGCACTGGCGCGGTAATGGTGGTTCGATCAACCACGTCGGCCCGACCCACCAAGTTTTCGCTGATCTGAGACAGCTCGAGCTCAAGCTTGGTCAATTCAGAGTTGGCATCGGCCTGAAAGCGGTTGATACGCTCGACGATCTGCGACTTGATCTCGTTGGCCTGACGCTGAATGCGCAATAACTCCACTTCCGACATCAAGCCCTTGGCGGCCAGCGGCTGTGCCAGCTGGATTTCCCGGTTCGACAGAGCATAACTGCGCTGAAGCGCTTTCACGCTCTCGTCCAGAGCGCGTTTACGCGCAACATAGGCGCGAGTTTCCTGAGCGATGACCTCTGGGTCCTGTTTGACGATGTCGTCGAACTCTAACGGCTGTTGATACGCCTCGGAACGCAAGCGGGTTATAGTCGCTTTGAGGCCGATAACCTTAGACAGCGCTTCGCGGTAGCTTGACTGTGCGCGGGTAGGATCGATGCGCAGTAAGACCTGGCCCTTTTCGACCACAGATCCCTCGCGCACTTCCATTTCCGCCAAAATCCCGCCCTCAAGACTCTGGATCACCTGCTCTCGGCTAAGGGAAATGACCTTCGCCTCGCCCCGAGTGATTTCTTCGACCCGGGCGAAGTGTGCCCAGATCAGTCCCCCCACCAGCACGGCGGCAATCAGGTAGAGCATCAATTTCGAACCTGGTGTGGTCTGGGTTAACAATGACTCCTGAACATCGTTCATGAACGCGGCATCACCAGGGGCCAGGGGTGGCTTCGCGGATGCCCCCCGGCGAAATATCTTACTGATCATTGAGCTGCCTCCTCGGATGCTGCCTTTACTTGCGCGGTACCGGTACTGACCTCTGTGCGCACAGGCGCTGAACAACTCTGGTCGGGTGCGCCAGGTTTGTTGTGTTGACTACCAGTCAACGCCGCCAGAACTTGTGCCTTAGGCCCGTCAGCGACGACTTTGCCGTCATCCACCACCACGATGCGCTCGACCAATTCCAATAGGGAGGGACGATGGGTCACTACCACCAGCGTCTGGCCTTCGGTCGCACGCTTGAGGTGCTCCAGAAAAATCGCCTCGGTCTGGCTGTCCATTGCGCTGGTAGGCTCATCAAGCAGCAGTAAGCTGGGCCTGGCGAGCAGGCTGCGAGCCAGCGATACCAACTGGCGTTGTCCGCCGGACAAGCCCTCGCCCATTTCACCAATGGGCAAGTTGATGCCTCGCGGATGCCGGGCGGCCACATGGTCGAGGCCGGTTAGTCGTAACACCCGCAGGAACTCGTCGGCGGACGCTTGCGGACGGCCGATCATTACGTTGTCACGCAACGAGCCGTAGAACAGCCGTGCGTCCTGGCCGACATAACCAACTGTCTTGCGCCAGTCCGCCGGGTCGATCTGGTTGACGTCCAGACCATCGCTGAACAACTGCCCACTGACCGGTGCATACAGGCGCGCCATCACCCGCAACAAGGTCGATTTGCCACTGCCGATCCGCCCCAGAATGGCTACTCGCTCACCTGCCCGAATGGTCAGGTTGATTGCCTGCAATACCGGTGGGTTGGGTTGCATGGGCGGTGCAGGATATGCAAAGCCGACGTCTTTGAGGCTCAGTTGCCCAGTCAGCGTTGGTTTGGCCAGATACTCACGGCTGGCATCACGATCAACCGGCATGGCCATCAAGTTGTTGAGGGATTTGAGCGCTGCCTTGGCCTGTTGGAAGCGCACTGCCAGACCCACCACCTGCCCCAGTGGGGCGGTGGCGCGACCGGCTAACATGACCGTGGCAATCATCGCGCCCATGGTCAGTTCGCCAGCATCGATCAGGTACACCCCGCTGATCACCAGCACCACTGTTTGCAACTGCTGAAAAAAGGTCACGGAACCGGTCGCAAGACTGGACAACTGCCGTGACTTCATCGAGGTGGCTGCGGCCAGTGCACTGAAGGCTTCCCAACGACGTTGCATATAGGCTTCGCCACTGACCGCCTTAAGTGTTTCCAGGCCTTCGACCGTTTCGATCAAGACGCCTTGCTTGAGCGACGACTCGCGTAGATTTTCCTGCATGGTGCGAGCAAGCGGCCACTGGATGATCACGCTAATGATCACGATCAAGGGAATCAGCATCAGCGGCACCCAACCCAACGGCCCGCCAATGGCAAAGATCACCCCGACGAATAACAGCACGAACGGCAGGTCGGAAATCGCCGCCAGGGTAGCTGACGTGGAGAAGTCGCGCACCGATTCGAACTCGCGCAATTGGTTGGCAAATGAGCCTGATGATGCTGGCTTGTGTTCCATCCGAATCGACAGCGCCTGGCGAAACAGCATCGCCCCCAGCACCAGGTCGGCTTTCTTGCCGGCCATGTCCAGCAGGTGCGCACGGACATACCGCGCAACCGCCTCGAAGGCCATGGCCACAGTCACGCCGATACCCAGCGACCATAAGGTGACAAATGCCTGGTTGGGCACCACACGGTCATACACGTTCATGGTGAAAAAAATGCTGGCCAGGGCAAGTACGTTGATTAGCAGCGCGCCGATGGCCGCACTGCGGTAGTACTGGCGATACCGCCACAACGTGCTCAGCAGCCAGTGACCGGCCGACTGCGGGGTTTGTTCACCCGCACGGGCATCGACCTTGGCTCGGGGCTTGAGCAAGATCGCGTGGCCAGCGTAAATCTCATCCATTTCGACCTGCCCGACTTCAACCGCTTCGGAGCCGACTTCCGGCAGAATCAATTGATAGAAGAAACAGCGTTTGCCCTCGGCATCTGTGTCGAGACGTCGCCCCACCAGCACTCCGCCCCCCTGCTCTTTGCGCAGTACGATCATCGGCATCAGTTGCAATGGCAACGCCTGGGCTCGCCGATCGACCAGTCCACCCGACAACCCGGCATTGGCCAGCGCCGCGAGCGCCAGTGAAGGCGAGAGCAGGCCACCCTTGGGCAGGCCCGCGGTCAATGCCTCCGGTGTTTTGCCAAGATCATAGTAATCACAGACCCAGGACACACTTTCCAACAGTGAGTCCTGGATACTGGCCTGGGGCGCAGGTAAAACCTGGGCCTCCATGCTTGAGGTGACAGGCATGTCAGTGGCCATTGTAAAAGTCCTGGGAGAGCTGGGGCGCGCATGATGGCGAGCCGCTGAAAGTGGAGTTTGCAAGGCGTTCACGCGGATACCGTGAAGGGGTGATTGCTACGGCAATCTGCGTCTTGAAACCGATAAGAGGATTCTGACGCGCAGGGGCTCACGCCAGAACAAGACTTGTCCTAAAAGTGCGGCCGCACCAGAAGGTGCCGCACAGTCATCCCCCTTCACCTGCAGCCCTTCAGAATGCTGCCTCTTTCGACTGGACCCACAACACCACCCGGTTGTTGGGTGCGTAACAAGCTCGCTGTTCGGTACGATTGCCATAACAGATGTGCACCAGCGGCTCGCGATGGCCGTTGCTCGACGCTCGAATCAGTGCCTGCGGAACACCCAAGGCAATCAACGCCTCCCGTACAGCATTGGCACGCTGCAAACCGAGCAACTGATTTTCAGCTTCGTTGCCCAGCGGATCGGTATGACCTTCAACGCGAATCTCACGGGCTTGCACGCCATCCTTCTGCAAGCTCTGCAGAAACTGATGCAAGGTCTGTTTTCCCACTGCCGACATTTCCGACGTACCGTTACGAAACAGACGGTCAACGGTAAAGCTGAAGTCCTGATCAGACACCTTGTGCGTTTCCAGGAAATTATAATGACGGCACGCTTCGACCCGGGACGCGCGTGACAGCACATGTTGTTGCGCGTAGGTGAGCTTCAGTTGCGGCTCGGCTTCGCTGCGCTTCACTGCTAATGGCAACGTATTACCATCCTCGCGCACCTGCAGAAAGTAAGTCTTGCCGCCCTGAAGCGTTGCCTGATACAGATCGCGGCGCTTACCCGGGTAAAGTGGTTCGTCGCCTAGATAAGCCCCCAGCGTATGTACCCCGGGCACGACACAAAATGCGCTGTAGCCCCCTAACAACAGACTGGTGTGGAACTCGCGATCGATATACACATGCGCAGCACTACGCCGCTGCACCCCTTCAGCGGAACGGTAATACACCACTTGCGCCTGGTCGGCGGCCACCGGCGGCACGCCATGATACGGTTGATCACTCTGGCCCGCGGATTGTTTACCCCACAGCTCCTGCGCGTAAAACGGCACACTCAGGATGACTACACATACCGACAAATAATGCCGCCAGCGATTTACAGGATTTATGCTCATAGCTTCGCCACAGCCAGCCCATAGACTGGTGATAAAGGATTGAAAAGAATAATCGGCACCCAGGGCAAGCAGCTGAAGCTGCCCGCCCTGGTAGCCTTGCCATTAGGGCTTGATGGGGGCTAGTTCAACCCGAACCACCACGCGCCGGTTCGGCGCATGGCAAGTCACTTGCTCTGTGCGGGAACCGACGCAATCGGCCACCAGCAACTCATGGCTGCCAGCACTCACCGCCCCGACCTTGTTGGCCGGCAAGCCGCCTTCGACCAGCAAGCGGCGCACAGTTTGCGCACGCTTCAGGCCCAGTGTCCTGTTAGCCGCAGCCGAACCGATAGGGTCTGTGTGACCGATCACTTCGACATGCTGGGGCTGTACTGCATCGCGTGACAGCTGCCCCACCAGCGTGCGGATAGCGTCATGCCCTTGCCGAGTAATGTCGCCATAGCCGGACTTGCCAAATGCGAACAGCACATCGCCAGACAGGGTGTAGTCCTTGTAGGTAACGGCCGTATCAAGTTGATAATGGCAATCGTTCACGCGAGATGCACGGGACAGAGTGTGCTCCAGTGCCCGGCTACCGCGCAGTTCACGCTCTGCCTCTTCACGGGCAACCGTCTGAGGCATACTGCTGCCATTCACCCGCAGGAAGTAAGTCTTGCCGACTTCAAGGTTGGCCTCAAAGGTCTCACCGGTTTTACCTAAGTACAGCGGCGCATCATCAAGGTAACTACCGAGCAGATGCTTGCCCGGCGCCACACAGAACCGGGTGTACCCGCCAGGCAACAGGCCAGTGTGAAACTCACGATCGACGTACACATGCGCTGCCCCGGGCGCAGGCGCAGGCTCAGCCACACGATAGTAAATCACCTGAACTTGTTCGGATCCGGCCTTGACGCCCGGTTGGTATTCAGTATCGAAGGCGCTCACCGAGGGAACTGCCCAGACTTCGATAGACAGGACACTGGCAAACGAGGCAGCGCACAGTAAGGCTGCCAGTTGTGTTTTTTGCTTGAACATAGTCAAAGCTCCGCCGTGGACGCTGATTTTCAGTAACGTCCATGGCTATCAAAAAAGGGGAAACAAAGTGGTAAATGGCGGTATCGTAGTACCGCCTCTCGAGTAATTACACCAAGTTCACCGTCACCCCCTGTTGCACAAGCACCTCAGCATCAAGGGTCGAGTGTTGGTAGGTGTTGTAGACAACACCGGCCACCGTGACGTCGCCCATAAGAGCCCAGTCGCCTGGATCGGTGCCGTCAGGCAGCAGCTCTTCAAGTTGTACAGTGTCGCCAACATTACCTTTAACCATCATTTGTATCTGGTCATCATTAATAAATAAGTTCCTGCCGCCCCCCTCCAGCACATCAGATAGCGATAGCGCATTGTGATATTCGCCCAACTCTGAAGAATATTCGAGCTCGGCATCGCTAATATTTCTTACCAGACCGGAGAGATCAAGAATCGATTTGTGACCAAGCAAATCACGCGCATCTATATTGCGCCCCATTAACACGAGAGAATCTGCATCATCCGAAATGTCATTCTCATGCAATACGCGATCCATAAAAATTGAGTTATCAAGGTTAATAGGATCATCCAAAGACAAAGACCTTACCCCTTGACCCCACTTTAAGTTATCAATTTTGTAGCCATTGGCATGGTCCGTTCCAGAACTAATGATTATGTGCGATATCAATGTTCCTGAAGGTGCTTTGAATTCTACTTTCGACCAACTAGCTCCTACGTGACCGGCATTAGGCGTCAGGTAAATATTTTTTCCGATTTGAAGGCCGTCCACGCCGTACACCAGAACGGCACCTATATTCTGGTACAGCAAGCCAAAGTAATCAAATGAAAAACTATCAGTTGGATCAGGCAGCGTCAGTCTCACAGCGGAGTTGTTGAACAACTGTAGGCCATACCCCATTGGCACGTCAACGGAGTCACCCTCTTTAGTAAATTGATATTGCCCTACAACACACAAAATTTTCACACCAGATGGCGGTGTTAAGCTTTGAGACTCAAAATTTTCATATCCAACAGATGCGGGAGGGACCACGTCAAATTTAAAAGCAGCTGAGCTCGCACTTGTGTTACCAGCTAAATCGCGCGCCTTTACAGACAGCGAATGAGCACCATTAAGAAGATCTTTCTCAGGAGTGAACGTCCAATTACCGGAAGCATCGGCGTTCGTATGACCAATTTCAATTTCTTGGTCATATATAGTGACAGTACTTCCAGCCTCAGCCTTACCAGAGATAGTTGGTTTGCTGTCATCGGTTTTATCCCCCTGTTGCAGATTTCCCTTGACCGAACCCTGATCGTCGTACACTGCGACGATAGTCGGCGCAGATGGCGCAACTGTATCTACCGTGAAACCGAAGTTATTAGACACGGTACTGGTGTTGCCCGCGCCATCGATAGCTTTGGCTGTCAGCGTATGGACACCTTCAGACAACGCCGTCGCTGGCGTGAACGTCCAGTTGCCCGAACTATTAACCAAGGTACGGCCAATCTCGGTACCTCTGTCAAAAATGACTACCGTACTGTTGGCTCCAGCTTTACCGCTGAGCGCCGGTTGGGAGTCGTCAGTGACATCGTTCTGTTTCAGGTTACCTTTAATGCTGCCCTGATCGTCATACACGGTATCAATTGTCGGCGCAGTTGGCGCAACAGTATCCACGGTGAGACCGAAGCTGTTAGACGCACCACTGGTGTTACCCGCAGCATCGATAGCTTTGGCCGTCAGCGTATGGACGCCTTCAGACAATGCCGTCGCTGGCGTAAACGTCCAGTTACCCGAAGTATCCGCCTTCGCACGACCGATCTCAGCACCCTTGTCATAAATGACTACGGTACTGTTGGCTTCAGCTTTACCGCTGAGTGCCGGTTTGGAGTCATCGGTGACATCGTTCTGTTTCAGGTTGCCTTTAATGCTGCCCTGATCGTCATAGACGGTATCAATTGTTGGCGCAGATGGCGCAACAATATCCACAGTGAGACCGAAGCTGTTCGACACACCACTGGTGTGACCCGCAGCATCGATAGCTTTGGCCGTCAGCGTATGAGCGCCCTGAGACAATGCCGTCGCTGGCGTGAACGTCCAGTTACCCGCAGCATCTGCCTTTGCACGACCGATCTCAGCACCCTTGTCATAAATGACCACTGTACTGTTAGTTTCAGCCTTACCTCTCAGGGTCGGCCTATTATCGTCAGTACTGTCACCCGCTTTCAGGTTGCCTGTGATTGCACCCTGATCGTCGTACACGGTATCAATAGTCGGCGCAGATGGCGCGACAGTATCCACGGTGAGACCGAAGCTGTTAGATGCACCACTGGTGTTACCCGCAGCATCGATAGCTTTGGCCGTCAGCGTATGGACGCCTTCAGACAATGCCGTCGCTGGTGTAAACGTCCAGTTACCCGAAGCATCTGCCTTTGCACGACCGATCTCAGTACCCTTGTCATAAATGACCACCGTACTGTTGGCTTCAGCCTTACCTCTCAGGGTCGGCTTATTATCGTCAGTAATGTCACCCGCTTTCAGGTTGCCTGTGATCGCACCCTGATCGTCGTACACGGTATCAATAGTCGGCGCAGATGGCGCAACAGTATCCACGGTGAGACCGAAGCTGTTCGACACTCCACTGGCGTTACCCGCGGCATCGATAGCCTTGGCCGTCAGCGTATGAGCGCCCTGAGACAATGCCGTCGCTGGCGTGCACCCCCAGTTACCCGCAGCATCTGCCTTCACACGACCGATCTCAGCACCCTTGTCATAAATGACCACCGTACTGTTGGCTTCAGCCTTACCTCTCAGGGTCGGCCTATTATCGTCAGTACTGTCACCCGCTTTCAGGTTGCCTGTGATCGCACCCTGATCGTCGTACACGGTATCAATAGTCGGCGCAGATGGCGCAACAGTATCCACGGTGAGACCGAAGCTGTTCGACACTCCACTGGCGTTACCCGCGGCATCGATAGCCTTGGCCGTCAGCGTATGAGCGCCCTGAGACAATGCCGTCGCTGGCGTGCACCCCCAGTTACCCGCAGCATCTGCCTTCACACGACCGATCTCAGCACCCTTGTCATAAATGACCACCGTACTGTTGGCTTCAGCTTTACCGCTGAGCGCCGGTTTGGAGTCATCGGTGACATCGCCCTGTTTCAGGTTGCCTTTAATGCTGCCCTGGTCGTCGTACACGGTATCAATAGTCGGCGCAGATGGCGCAACAGTATCCACGGTGAGACCGAAGCTGTTCGACACTCCACTGGCGTTACCCGCGGCATCGATAGCCTTGGCCGTCAGCGTATGAGCGCCCTGAGACAATGCCGTCGCTGGCGTGCACCCCCAGTTACCCGCAGCATCTGCCTTCACACGACCGATCTCAGCACCCTTGTCATAAATGACCACCGTACTGTTGGCTTCAGCTTTACCGCTGAGCGCCGGTTTGGAGTCATCGGTGACATCGCCCTGTTTCAGGTTGCCTTTAATGCTGCCCTGGTCGTCGTACACGGTATCAATAGTCGGCGCAGATGGCGCAACAGTATCCACGGTGAGACCGAAGCTGTTCGACACAACACTGGTGTTACCCGCGGCATCAATAGCCTTGGCCGTCAGCGTATGAGCGCCCTGAGACAATGCCGTCGCTGGCGTGCACCCCCAGTTACCCGCAGCATCTGCCTTCACACGACCGATCTCAGCACCCTTGTCATAAATGACCACCGTACTGTTGGCTTCAGCCTTACCTCTCAGGGTCGGCCTATTATCGTCAGTACTGTCACCCGCTTTCAGGTTGCCTGTGATCGCACCCTGGTCGTCGTACACGGTATCAATAGTCGGCGCAGATGGCGCAACAGTATCCACGGTGAGACCGAAGCTGTTCGACACTCCACTGGCGTTACCCGCGGCATCGATAGCCTTGGCCGTCAGCGTATGAGCGCCCTGAGACAATGCCGTCGCTGGCGTGCACCCCCAGTTACCCGCAGCATCTGCCTTCACACGACCGATCTCAGCACCCTTGTCATAAATGACCACCGTACTGTTGGCTTCAGCCTTACCTCTCAGGGTCGGCCTATTATCGTCAGTACTGTCACCCGCTTTCAGGTTGCCTGTGATCGCACCCTGATCGTCGTACACGGTATCAATAGTCGGCGCAGATGGCGCAACAGTATCCACGGTGAGACCGAAGCTGTTCGACACTCCACTGGCGTTACCCGCGGCATCGATAGCTTTGGCCGTCAGGGTATGGACGCCTTCAGACAACGCCGTCGATGGCGTGAACGTCCAGTTGCCCGAACTATTAGCCAAGGTACGGCCGATCGCAGCACCCTTGTCATAAATGACCACCGTACTGTTGGCTTCAGCTTTACCGCTGAGCGCCGGCTTGGTGTCATCGGTGACATCGCCCTGTTTCAGGTTGCCTTTAATGCTGCCCTGGTCGTCGTACACGGTATCAATAGTCGGCGCAGCTGGGGCGCCGTCAGCAAACACTTCAAAAGCGAATACATCGGACTTCTCACTGGCATTACCCGCCGCATCCACCGCTTCGACGACCAGCTTATGCTCGCCATGACTCAGAGGGATGGCTGGGGTAAAGGTCCACTGACCTTTGTCGTCCACCGGCGCACGGCCGATCTCAACACCCTTGTCATAAATGACCACGGTGCCGTTGGCTTCAGCTTTACCGCTGATAGTCGGCTTGTTGTCGTCGGTGATATCACCCGGCTTCAGGTTGCCCTGGACATCACCGACATCGTCAAACACAGACTCGATGCTCGGCTTGCCGGGCGTCACGGTATCGACCGTTACCACATAGGCATCGGACGGTGCACTGACGTTGCCGGCCTGGTCTTCGTTGGTCACCGTGAAGCTGTGCTCGCCGTTGTTCAGCGGGCTTGGCGTGAAACTCCAGTTGCCCTTGTCATCCACTTCGACGCTGCCCAGCTGGCTGTCGTTGTCATAGATGTGCACGGTGCTGCCCGGTTCACCGCTGCCCGACAGGGTCGGGGTGGTGTCATCGGTGCTGCCGCCGTTGACAATTGGGCCCTGGATCGCACCCACGTCATCGAGCACTTCACCAATGATGGCTTTACCCGGTGCAGTGATGTCGATCGTCAGATCAAATACCGCCGTCGGGGCACTTTCACCACCGGCTGCAGTGACCACGGTAGCGGTCAGTGAGTGTTTACCTTCCGCGAGCGCTTGAGTTGGCGTGAAGCTCCATTCCCCTTTGCCGTTGGACTGGGTAGAGCCCAGCAATACCTTGCCGTCGTAGATGTTGACGGTCGAGTTCGCCGTCGCCTTGCCGTGCAGGGTTGGTGTGCTGTCATCAGTCACGTCGCCGCTGGCCAAGTTGCCTGTTTTGCTACCGAAGTCATCCACGATACGAGCGATCGAGATATCTACGGTGCTGGTGTCGACAGTAAAGTCGATCGCAACACTCGGCTTGCCCAGGTTACCGGCTTTGTCTTGGACCGCTGTGCTCAGGCTGTGGCCACCGTCAACCAATGGCGTGCTTGGCGTGAAGCTCCAGTTACCCTTGTCATCAGCAGGAACACGACCGATCTCAACACCCTGATCATAAATGATCACGGTGCTGTTGGCTTCGGACTTGCCGCTGAAGGTCGGGGTATTGTCGTCAGTGATGTCGCCGCTGACGATTGGGCCCTGAATCGCACCCACGTCATCGCTCAGCTCAGCCGTGGCTGTGCCCGGAGCGGTGGTATCAACAGTGATCGGATACACACCCGTGCTTGGGCTGGTGTTGCCCGCACTGTTGGTGGCCGTCGCAGTGATGTTGTGCAGACCGTCTTTGAGGTCGGCATCTGGCGTGAAGCTCCAGTTGCCCTTGACGTCAGCTTCGACCGTGCCCAGCAACTTGCCGTTGCTGTAGATGGACACCGTGGTACCCGCTTCGGCCGTCCCCTCCAGGGTCGGACGTGCATCGTCGGTAACCCCTTCCTTCTGGATGTTGCCCTTGATCGAGCCGACATCGTCTTTCACCGCCGTGATGGCCGGTGCAGCTGGGGCGCCGTCAGCAAACACTTCAAAAGCGAAGGCATCGGACTTCTCACTGGCATTACCCGCCGCATCCACCGCTTCGACGACCAGCTTATGCTCGCCATGACTCAGAGGGATGGCTGGGGTAAAGGTCCACTGACCTTTGTCGTCCACCGGCGCACGGCCGATCTCAACACCCTTGTCATAAATGACCACGGTGCCGTTGGCTTCAGCTTTACCGCTGATAGTCGGCTTGTTGTCGTCGGTGATATCACCCGGCTTCAGGTTGCCCTGGACATCACCGACATCGTCAAACACAGACTCGATGCTCGGCTTGCCGGGCGTCACGGTATCGACCGTTACCACATAGGCATCGGACGGTGCACTGACGTTGCCGGCCTGGTCTTCGTTGGTCACCGTGAAGCTGTGCTCGCCGTTGTTCAGCGGGCTTGGCGTGAAACTCCAGTTGCCCTTGTCATCCACTTCGACGCTGCCCAGCTGGCTGTCGTTGTCATAGATGTGCACGGTGCTGCCCGGTTCACCGCTGCCCGACAGGGTCGGGGTGGTGTCATCGGTGCTGCCGCCGTTGACAATTGGGCCCTGGATCGCACCCACGTCATCGAGCACTTCACCAATGATGGCTTTACCCGGTGCAGTGATGTCGATCGTCAGATCAAATACCGCCGTCGGGGCACTTTCACCACCGGCTGCAGTGACCACGGTAGCGGTCAGTGAGTGTTTACCTTCCGCGAGCGCTTGAGTTGGCGTGAAGCTCCATTCCCCTTTGCCGTTGGACTGGGTAGAGCCCAGCAATACCTTGCCGTCGTAGATGTTGACGGTCGAGTTCGCCGTCGCCTTGCCGTGCAGGGTTGGTGTGCTGTCATCAGTCACGTCGCCGCTGGCCAAGTTGCCTGTTTTGCTACCGAAGTCATCCACGATACGAGCGATCGAGATATCTACGGTGCTGGTGTCGACAGTAAAGTCGATCGCAACACTCGGCTTGCCCAGGTTACCGGCTTTGTCTTGGACCGCTGTGCTCAGGCTGTGGCCACCGTCAACCAATGGCGTGCTTGGCGTGAAGCTCCAGTTACCCTTGTCATCAGCAGGAACACGACCGATCTCAACACCCTGATCATAAATGATCACGGTGCTGTTGGCTTCGGACTTGCCGCTGAAGGTCGGGGTATTGTCGTCAGTGATGTCGCCGCTGACGATTGGGCCCTGAATCGCACCCACGTCATCGCTCAGCTCAGCCGTGGCTGTGCCCGGAGCGGTGGTATCGACAGTGATCGGATACACACCCGTGCTTGGGCTGGTGTTGCCCGCACTGTTGGTGGCCGTCGCAGTGATGTTGTGCAGACCGTCTTTGAGGTCGGCATCTGGCGTGAAGCTCCAGTTGCCCTTGACGTCAGCTTCGACCGTGCCCAGCAACTTGCCGTTGCTGTAGATGGACACCGTGGTACCCGCTTCGGCCGTCCCTTCCAGGGTCGGACGTGCATCGTCGGTAACCCCTTCCTTCTGGATGTTGCCCTTGATCGAGCCGACATCGTCTTTCACCGCCGTGATGGCCGGTGCAGCTGGGGCGCCGTCAGCAAACACTTCAAAAGCGAATACATCGGACTTCTCACTGGCATTACCCGCCGCGTCCACCGCTTCGACGACCAGCTTATGCTCGCCATGACTCAGAGGGATGGCTGGGGTAAAGGTCCACTGACCTTTGTCGTCCACCGGCGCACGGCCGATCTCAACACCCTTGTCATAAATGACCACGGTGCCGTTGGCTTCAGCTTTACCGCTGATAGTCGGCTTGTTGTCGTCGGTGATATCACCCGGCTTCAGGTTGCCCTGGACATCACCGACATCGTCAAACACAGACTCGATGCTCGGCTTGCCGGGCGTCACGGTATCGACCGTTACCACATAGGCATCGGACGGTGCACTGACGTTGCCGGCCTGGTCTTCGTTGGTCACCGTGAAGCTGTGCTCGCCGTTGTTCAGCGGGCTTGGCGTGAAACTCCAGTTGCCCTTGTCATCCACTTCGACGCTGCCCAGCTGGCTGTCGTTGTCATAGATGTGCACGGTGCTGCCCGGTTCACCGCTGCCCGACAGGGTCGGGGTGGTGTCATCGGTGCTGCCGCCGTTGACAATTGGGCCCTGGATCGCACCCACGTCATCGAGCACTTCACCAATGATGGCTTTACCCGGTGCAGTGATGTCGATCGTCAGATCAAATACCGCCGTCGGGGCACTTTCACCACCGGCTGCAGTGACCACGGTAGCGGTCAGTGAGTGTTTACCTTCCGCGAGCGCTTGAGTTGGCGTGAAGCTCCATTCCCCTTTGCCGTTGGACTGGGTAGAGCCCAGCAATACCTTGCCGTCGTAGATGTTGACGGTCGAGTTCGCCGTCGCCTTGCCGTGCAGGGTTGGTGTGCTGTCATCAGTCACGTCGCCGCTGGCCAGGTTGCCCTGTTTGCTACCGAAGTCATCCACGATACGAGCGATCGAGATATCTACGGTGCTGGTGTCGACAGTAAAGTCGATCGCAACACTCGGCTTGCCCAGGTTACCGGCTTTATCTTGGACTGCAGTGCTCAGGCTGTGGCCACCGTCAACCAGTGGCGTGCTTGGCGTGAAGCTCCAGTTACCCTTGTCATCAGCAGGAACACGACCGATCTCAACACCCTGGTCATAAATAATCACGGTGCTGTTGGCTTCGGACTTGCCGCTGAAGGTCGGGGTATTGTCGTCAGTGATGTCGCCGCTGACGATTGGGCCCTGAATCGCACCCACGTCATCGCTCAGCTCAGCCGTGGCTGTGCCCGGAGCGGTGGTATCGACAGTGATCGGATACACACCCGTGCTTGGGCTGGTGTTGCCCGCACTGTTGGTGGCCGTCGCAGTGATGTTGTGCAGACCGTCTTTGAGGTCGGCATCTGGCGTGAAGCTCCAGTTGCCCTTGACGTCAGCTTCGACCGTGCCCAGCAACTTGCCGTTGCTGTAGATGGACACCGTGGTACCCGCTTCGGCCGTCCCTTCCAGGGTCGGACGTGCATCGTCGGTAACCCCTTCCTTCTGGATGTTGCCCTTGATCGAGCCGACATCGTCTTTCACCGCCGTGATGGCCGGTGCAGCTGGGGCGCCGTCAGCAAACACTTCAAAAGCGAAGGCATCGGACTTCTCACTGGCATTACCCGCCGCATCCACCGCTTCGACGACCAGCTTATGCTCGCCATGACTCAGAGGGATGGCTGGGGTAAAGGTCCACTGACCTTTGTCGTCCACCGGCGCACGGCCGATCTCAACACCCTTGTCATAAATGACCACGGTGCCGTTGGCTTCAGCTTTACCGCTGATAGTCGGCTTGTTGTCGTCGGTGATATCACCCGGCTTCAGGTTGCCCTGGACATCACCGACATCGTCAAACACAGACTCGATGCTCGGCTTGCCGGGCGTCACGGTATCGACCGTTACCACATAGGCATCGGACGGTGCACTGACGTTGCCGGCCTGGTCTTCGTTGGTCACCGTGAAGCTGTGCTCGCCGTTGTTCAGCGGGCTTGGCGTGAAACTCCAGTTGCCCTTGTCATCCACTTCGACGCTGCCCAGCTGGCTGTCGTTGTCATAGATGTGCACGGTGCTGCCCGGTTCACCGCTGCCCGACAGGGTCGGGGTGGTGTCATCGGTGCTGCCGCCGTTGACAATTGGGCCCTGGATCGCACCCACGTCATCGAGCACTTCACCAATGATGGCTTTACCCGGTGCAGTGATGTCGATCGTCAGATCAAATACCGCCGTCGGGGCACTTTCACCACCGGCTGCAGTGACCACGGTAGCGGTCAGTGAGTGTTTACCTTCCGCGAGCGCTTGAGTTGGCGTGAAGCTCCATTCCCCTTTGCCGTTGGACTGGGTAGAGCCCAGCAATACCTTGCCGTCGTAGATGTTGACGGTCGAGTTCGCCGTCGCCTTGCCGTGCAGGGTTGGTGTGCTGTCATCAGTCACGTCGCCGCTGGCCAAGTTGCCTGTTTTGCTACCGAAGTCATCCACGATACGAGCGATCGAGATATCTACGGTGCTGGTGTCGACAGTAAAGTCGATCGCAACACTCGGCTTGCCCAGGTTACCGGCTTTGTCTTGGACCGCTGTGCTCAGGCTGTGGCCACCGTCAACCAATGGCGTGCTTGGCGTGAAGCTCCAGTTACCCTTGTCATCAGCAGGAACACGACCGATCTCAACACCCTGATCATAAATGATCACGGTGCTGTTGGCTTCGGACTTGCCGCTGAAGGTCGGGGTATTGTCGTCAGTGATGTCGCCGCTGACGATTGGGCCCTGAATCGCACCCACGTCATCGCTCAGCTCAGCCGTGGCTGTGCCCGGAGCGGTGGTATCGACAGTGATCGGATACACACCCGTGCTTGGGCTGGTGTTGCCCGCACTGTTGGTGGCCGTCGCAGTGATGTTGTGCAGACCGTCTTTGAGGTCGGCATCTGGCGTGAAGCTCCAGTTGCCCTTGACGTCAGCTTCGACCGTGCCCAGCAACTTGCCGTTGCTGTAGATGGACACCGTGGTACCCGCTTCGGCCGTCCCTTCCAGGGTCGGACGTGCATCGTCGGTAACCCCTTCCTTCTGGATGTTGCCCTTGATCGAGCCGACATCGTCTTTCACCGCCGTGATGGCCGGTGCAGCTGGGGCGCCGTCAGCAAACACTTCAAAAGCGAATACATCGGACTTCTCACTGGCATTACCCGCCGCGTCCACCGCTTCGACGACCAGCTTATGCTCGCCATGACTCAGAGGGATGGCTGGGGTAAAGGTCCACTGACCTTTGTCGTCCACCGGCGCACGGCCGATCTCAACACCCTTGTCATAAATGACCACGGTGCCGTTGGCTTCAGCTTTACCGCTGATAGTCGGCTTGTTGTCGTCGGTGATATCACCCGGCTTCAGGTTGCCCTGGACATCACCGACATCGTCAAACACAGACTCGATGCTCGGCTTGCCGGGCGTCACGGTATCGACCGTTACCACATAGGCATCGGACGGTGCACTGACGTTGCCGGCCTGGTCTTCGTTGGTCACCGTGAAGCTGTGCTCGCCGTTGTTCAGCGGGCTTGGCGTGAAACTCCAGTTGCCCTTGTCATCCACTTCGACGCTGCCCAGCTGGCTGTCGTTGTCATAGATGTGCACGGTGCTGCCCGGTTCACCGCTGCCCGACAGGGTCGGGGTGGTGTCATCGGTGCTGCCGCCGTTGACAATTGGGCCCTGGATCGCACCCACGTCATCGAGCACTTCACCAATGATGGCTTTACCCGGTGCAGTGATGTCGATCGTCAGATCAAATACCGCCGTCGGGGCACTTTCACCACCGGCTGCAGTGACCACGGTAGCGGTCAGTGAGTGTTTACCTTCCGCGAGCGCTTGAGTTGGCGTGAAGCTCCATTCCCCTTTGCCGTTGGACTGGGTAGAGCCCAGCAATACCTTGCCGTCGTAGATGTTGACGGTCGAGTTCGCCGTCGCCTTGCCGTGCAGGGTTGGTGTGCTGTCATCAGTCACGTCGCCGCTGGCCAGGTTGCCCTGTTTGCTACCGAAGTCATCCACGATACGAGCGATCGAGATATCTACGGTGCTGGTGTCGACAGTAAAGTCGATCGCAACACTCGGCTTGCCCAGGTTACCGGCTTTATCTTGGACTGCAGTGCTCAGGCTGTGGCCACCGTCAACCAGTGGCGTGCTTGGCGTGAAGCTCCAGTTACCCTTGTCATCAGCAGGAACACGACCGATCTCAACACCCTGGTCATAAATAATCACGGTGCTGTTGGCTTCGGACTTGCCGCTGAAGGTCGGGGTATTGTCGTCAGTGATGTCGCCGCTGACGATTGGGCCCTGAATCGCACCCACGTCATCGCTCAGCTCAGCCGTGGCTGTGCCCGGAGCGGTGGTATCGACAGTGATCGGATACACACCCGTGCTTGGGCTGGTGTTGCCCGCACTGTTGGTGGCCGTCGCAGTGATGTTGTGCAGACCGTCTTTGAGGTCGGCATCTGGCGTGAAGCTCCAGTTGCCCTTGACGTCAGCTTCGACCGTGCCCAGCAACTTGCCGTTGCTGTAGATGGACACCGTGGTACCCGCTTCGGCCGTCCCCTCCAGGGTCGGACGTGCATCGTCGGTAACCCCTTCCTTCTGGATGTTGCCCTTGATCGAGCCGACATCGTCTTTCACCGCCGTGATGGCCGGTGCAGCTGGGGCGCCGTCAGCAAACACTTCAAAAGCGAAGGCATCGGACTTCTCACTGGCATTACCCGCCGCATCCACCGCTTCGACGACCAGCTTATGCTCGCCATGACTCAGAGGGATGGCTGGGGTAAAGGTCCACTGACCTTTGTCGTCCACCGGCGCACGGCCGATCTCAACACCCTTGTCATAAATGACCACGGTGCCGTTGGCTTCAGCTTTACCGCTGATAGTCGGCTTGTTGTCGTCGGTGATATCACCCGGCTTCAGGTTGCCCTGGACATCACCGACATCGTCAAACACAGACTCGATGCTCGGTTTGACCGGAGCCACGGTATCGACCGTTACCACGTAGGCATCGGACGGTGCACTGACGTTGCCGGCCTGATCTTCGTTGGTCACCGTGAAGCTGTGCTCGCCGTTGTTCAGCGGGCTTGGCGTGAAACTCCAGTTGCCCTTGTCATCCACTTCGACGCTGCCCAGCTGGCTGTCGTTGTCATAGATGTGCACGGTGCTGCCCGGTTCACCGCTGCCCGACAGGGTCGGGGTGGTGTCATCGGTGCTGCCGCCGTTGACAATTGGGCCCTGGATCGCACCCACGTCATCGAGCACTTCACCAATGATGGCTTTACCCGGTGCAGTGATGTCGATCGTCAGATCAAATACCGCCGTCGGGGCACTTTCACCACCGGCTGCAGTGACCACGGTAGCGGTCAGTGAGTGTTTACCTTCCGCGAGCGCTTGAGTTGGCGTGAAGCTCCATTCCCCTTTGCCGTTGGACTGGGTAGAGCCCAGCAATACCTTGCCGTCGTAGATGTTGACGGTCGAGTTCGCCGTCGCCTTGCCGTGCAGGGTTGGTGTGCTGTCATCAGTCACGTCGCCGCTGGCCAGGTTGCCCTGTTTGCTACCGAAGTCATCCACGATACGAGCGATCGAGATATCTACGGTGCTGGTGTCGACAGTAAAGTCGATCGCAACACTCGGCTTGCCCAGGTTACCGGCTTTATCTTGGACTGCAGTGCTCAGGCTGTGGCCACCGTCAACCAGTGGCGTGCTTGGCGTGAAGCTCCAGTTACCCTTGTCATCAGCAGGAACACGACCGATCTCAACACCCTGGTCATAAATAATCACGGTGCTGTTGGCTTCGGACTTGCCGCTGAAGGTCGGGGTATTGTCGTCAGTGATGTCGCCGCTGACGATTGGGCCCTGAATCGCACCCACGTCATCGCTCAGCTCAGCCGTGGCTGTGCCCGGAGCGGTGGTATCGACAGTGATCGGATACACACCCGTGCTTGGGCTGGTGTTGCCCGCACTGTTGGTGGCCGTCGCAGTGATGTTGTGCAGACCGTCTTTGAGGTCGGCATCTGGCGTGAAGCTCCAGTTGCCCTTGACGTCAGCTTCGACCGTGCCCAGCAACTTGCCGTTGCTGTAGATGGACACCGTGGTACCCGCTTCGGCCGTCCCTTCCAGGGTCGGACGTGCATCGTCGGTAACCCCTTCCTTCTGGATGTTGCCCTTGATCGAGCCGACATCGTCTTTCACCGCCGTGATGGCCGGTGCAGCTGGGGCGCCGTCAGCAAACACTTCAAAAGCGAATACATCGGACTTCTCACTGGCATTACCCGCCGCGTCCACCGCTTCGACGACCAGCTTATGCTCGCCATGACTCAGAGGGATGCTTGGGGTAAAGGTCCACTGACCTTTGTCGTCCACCGGCGCATGGCCGATCTCAACACCCTTGTCATAAATGACCACGGTGCCGTTGGCTTCAGCTTTACCGCTGATAGTCGGCTTGTTGTCGTCGGTGATATCACCCGGCTTCAGGTTGCCCTGGACATCACCGACATCGTCAAACACAGACTCGATGCTCGGCTTGCCGGGCGTCACGGTATCGACAATTACGATAAAAGGATCAGACTCATCAGATGCGTTGCCAGCTGGGTCGGTGATAACGACGGTGAAACCGTGTTCACCGTCTTCTAGAGCTGTTTCCGGAGTGAATGTCCACTGCCCATTGTCATCGACCACAACCTCACCGATGACCTTGCCGTCATCAATAATGGTCACCGTGGCACCAGGCTCGCTGGAGCCGCCCAGAGTCGGTTTATTGTCGTCGGTTGTTTCACCGGTTTTGATTGGCCCGACAATCGAACCAACGTCGTCGATGGCATTTTCAACGCCCGGATTGACCGGCGCAGTAGTGTCAACGTGGATTACCCATGGATCAGACGGCAGTGAACTGTTGCCCGCCGGATCGGTAATCACCGCCGTCAAGTCATGCTGACCTTCATTGAATTCAGTATTCGGGGTAAAGGTCCACTCGCCCTCATCATCGACCACAACCTCGCCGATAACCTTGCCGTTGTCGATTAGGGTGACAGTGTCGCCAGGCTCGCCTTTGCCAACTAGCGTTGGAGTAGTGTCATCGGTGACGCCACCGTTCGTGATCGAACCTTGAATCGACCCTTCGTTGTCCAGTACATCGCTAATGCCATGCCCATCACCGCCAAGACCTGGCTTTTGGGGAGAAACCGTATCGATGGTAACTGTATAAGGCAGAGACGACAGGCCGATGTTACCTGCGGCATCTGTCGCATGGGCGGTAAACACGTACTCACCGTCAGCCAAAGCTGTTGGTGTGAACTGCCAATTTCCATTGGCATCGACCAAGGTAGTGCCCAACAATTGTCCATGGACAAAGATAGACACCAGACTGTCGGGTTCTGCACGACCACTGAGGGTCGGAGTCGCGTCGTCAGTCTGGCCATGGTTGGCAATTACACCAATTTTCACGCCAACGTCGTCAGTGATGCTATCGATCACCACCTGGGAAGGAGCCTTAGTGTCGATTTCTAACTCAAAACCATCCGATGGTTCACCGCCTTTTTCCGGGACGATGACAATCACGTGCTGCCCTTCGTCTAGCGGCATCTCCGGGGTGAATTCCCAATTACCGTTCTCGTCTACAACAACTTTTCCGATCTCTTTTCCATTATCGGTAACTTGCAGTTCAGCGCCCGGAGTGCCGGTGCCGCTAAACGTCGGGGTGGTGTCATCGGTGATGTCGCCCGGCAGAAGGAGGCCTTGTTTATCGCCGACGTTGTCGGTCACTGTGCCAATTTCAGGCTGCTTTTCAGGAGTAGTCACGATCTCCGGGGGAGGAGCAGGCTGACTGGAGCCACCGTCGTCACGCGTTGCCGCGACGCCGAGACCGATCAAGCCCAGCGCCCCCAACCCCAGTACGCTTGGCCACAAGATGCCCGAGCCCGCCAGCGCCACCAGGTCATGACCAAAGCCATTTAATGCTTCAACACCCAGTACCTGAGGCGCAGACACATCATCCATCAAGAAAGCGACTTCGTGTTCGTGTTCGGCATCGGATGCCACGTACGGGTAATACGTGCCGTCCTCAGCCATACCGACAACCTGACTTTGGGTGTCGTAGAAGCCCTCGATTATCAGCTGAGGCTGATCAAGGTCAGTGCCCTCCAAGCTGATGTGCAGGTCTTTGCCAACGCGCTTGACCGTGATGTTTTCCGGCGCGAAGCCTTTTTCGCCTTCGGCAAGAATGTACTTGCCCTGTTCTATTGCCTTGATTCGGAGCGGCTCGCCATGCTTCGAGGTACGAAGCTCCAGCGCTTGAATAATCGTCCTGCCGTCTACCACTGCAATGCTCACTGCACTAGGAGTCACGTGCTCTACCTTTATTTCGTCAGGTTGTTTTTATGTCGCCAATGACGACATTCGCTTAAGTCGACCAGAATCTCTCGCTAGCCAACGGCGTTCTTGGGGTATAAGAATTCTCTTTAAGGCGGACGCCGAGTGATATGAGACCTGTCCCAATTAGGCAGTGCGCAGGCTAAAGCGGGAACGCGGACGATAGGCTCGCCGCTGGAATACAGAAAGGAACACGCAGGAGGGTGTGAAAGGAGGCGACTGAAAAATTGCGCGCCGAACGTTAAGGGTGTTTGGGACCCCCTTCCGCTACAGCGCGCCAAATATTAAGAAGACCGCAGGGAAAAAATCCTGAACAGGTCGAGATCATTTTTCAGACCCAGCTTTCGATAGGCGGCCTGTTTTTGTGCACTGATAGTTTTGACACTTCGCGCGGAGCTAATTGCAATTTGAGTAACCGTCAGGCCGCCGGCACATAACCTTAGTACTTCCCTTTCTCGCGATGTCAACATGGCGCTGTCAAACAAGTCGGCCCGAACATTATCGATTCCGGCATGCCGAGCACTAACTCTACGCTCAAAGTTTTGCTCAGGAGCCAACCTACAACAAAAGTAAAATTCACCAGACGCCAGAGAGCGAATTGCTTCAACATAATCCGTAAGGGGCTGATTTTTACACACAACGCCGTGGGCTCCCGCAGCCATAAGAGTTACAGCTGTTCCCAAATGAGGTTGATCCAACAAAACCAAGAACCTCAGTGCTGGCTGCTCAACTCTCAATATCCTGATAAGCTCAACACGGTTGCTATGCTCCAGTAGCTCCCCCATAAGTAGCAGGTCCCAACCTTCCTTACGCGCACCGCACAATGCAGTGGCGGAATTTGCGTAGGAGCCCGACACTGCTATACCCGGCTGATCAAGCAGATGCACGCACAAACCATAACGTGCAATTTCGTGCCTATCTAGCACCCCTACCCTGATAGGGTTCAACATGGCGAAACTCCATCTCCAGCTGATCGGTTCTTATTCCGCGAGAGCAAAACAGTTATTGGAGAACTCTTGAGACGAAAATGATCGCACTCAAGCTGGCTTCGAAACACCCCCTTCATGCGATTCCTATGCCTAATCACGCGTATCTGGCATTCGCAAAGATAGCGGTTCCGCACAATTTGAACTCCAAGATTTGTCTCAAAAAATCAAGATAGAAACCTTTGACCAAAAGACAGTCCAACACCGTTGGGGGGCGCGCCCCCCTGATTCCGGGCATTATTTGAGTTTTTTCGGTTTCGTTCGACCCGCGGCGAGTCAGGCTTTCCAGAATAAAGTCGAGTTTTTTCCAGATTCATACTTCAATATCAGCTTCTCCGACTGCGCTGCGCAGAACAAACGAAACCACTGCATCGTTATAGCCACACCCTATTGAGACTTTGCAATCGCAGTGGCATTCCCCAAAAGAACAAACCGAGACGCGTGCTTAGCGCCAGTGCGATCGGATTGCCCTGGAGCCAGCGCTAGAATGATTGGGGCGGCAACCACCAGCATCTCAATGCCATGATCAAGCGGAACACCAGCTAAACCGCGCGCAGTGCGGTTCACCTCTACCCCTGCCGGTGTCAAAATCAAACTACAGCTAAGAATATTCGGCATTCAAGCCTCCGAACTCTTATTTTTTGACGTGTGCGGTCCGGGTTGCTTGCGGACCCGCTCTCTCGCACATCAAGTTGCGCATCTAGAAATGTCCGATTGGCATACCTTCCTTTATTCATCATCAACATGCTGCGACGCTGGCTGACACCTACTGCCTGAGCGAACAGCTGATTCACTCACGTACGCGACCTAAGTCTCTTAACGGGCGCTCGCCACCTGAGACGGCGTCCGTAGCAACACGAAGGGGAGACTTTAGACGCCTTGCACAAGCAGTCGACTGGATGACGGGCGCCTGGCTGATGGATCAGTGCGTCGCGAGAGTTCTTCGAACCCAAGGGCGCAGAAGCCATCTTCTATCCAGCAATGAGCAAGCGACGTGCTTGGATGGAGCTGCGACTTTGCTTGAGCCTGAGGTCGGCGCCTCGCGTAGAAAGGTACTGGCTCCAGCGACATTTCGGTATGGCGATAATTTTCACCTAAATGAATGTGCGGCGGCATTAGCTCACTAGAGAACATCTCTTCTCCATCCGCCCCGAGCCTTTCAAGACTTATCTCTATCCACGCAAAAAATTCTGATCAAACAGGCCGCAGCTTAATACCAAAAAAAACGAACCACTCGATGCGCCAGTCCAACACTACCGACCAAGAGGCTGAACTTAGAGCCTTTGACAACTCCCTACCGCCGCTTAGGTTAGCAGCAAAAAAATCTCTGGAGACGGTTTGAGACAAGTCTTAAAGACCGGCCTCGGACATCGCCCTAACATTGTCTACGAACTCCAGCGAAACACTCTTAAGCTACTAAGGACTCAAAGTGAAAAAGTTTTCCCTTGCACTCCTCACCCTGTCGGCTCTGGCAGCTTCCGCTAATAGTTTTGCTGCACCCGTTAAAGGCGGCAGCGGACAGATCAACTTCACAGGCATTATCAACAACGACGCTTGCTCGGTTGATGGCACCACGGGCAAGGACAAAGTGATCTCGGTTGATATGGGCAACGTATCGATCAAGGACATGGGCAGCGACACGGCCCCAACTGCTGGGCGCATGAGTGCGAACAATTTCAACCTCAAAGTAAATTGCAACGATGGCACCAAAGTCTCCATGGTTTTCAAACCGAGCCTGAATGGTGGATCCGGACTGGTTGATGGAAAAAAAGTTCTGAAACTGCAGGGTACAGATTCCGCTAAAGGTGTAGGTATCGCTCTGCTTGATGGCAACGGCGAGCTGATTGACTTGAGCTCCGACACCACGGCCAAGATCGAAACAGGGCTGAGTGGCGAACAAGGTACGGGTGGCGATGGCACTCTGTCTTTCGCCGCCGCTTATGTCACCACTGGCGATGCAAAAGCTGCCACTGCTGGTACGGGTAATGCAACGCTCCCGTTCGTACTGCAGTACGAGTAACACCAGGTGCAAGTGAGGCACCAATGCCTCACTTGCCTCAGTAAACACTCATTAGGTTAATTACACAATGCGACATCCTATTCCTGTTCTTTTGAGTTTATTTGGTCTACTTTTTTCACTCCAGGCATCCGCCAGCATATCGCTAAGTTCAACCCGCGTTATATTCGACGGATCCCGAAAAGAAGCAAACGTCACGGTGCGCAACGGATCCCAAAAAGTGCTAGTACAGTCGTGGATCGACAGTTACGCATCAGAAACAAAAACACCTCCCTTTGCGGTCTCGCCTCCTTTGGCCCGAGTGGAAGCCAATGAACAACAACTTCTACGCATTCTTTATGAAGGCAATGGGTTACCCCCCGACAAAGAGTCAGTAGTCTGGCTGAATGTTCAGGAAATCCCCCAGTCAAGCTCTGCCGATGCCAACACACTACAACTGGCTGTACGTCAAAGAATTAAAGTTTTTTTTCGACCGGCCGGCTTGCAAGGCGAAGCAGCTCGAGCGCCTGAACAACTGACTTGGGAACTACAAAGAATTGGTGGCCAACTCGTATTGAAGGTTAAGAACCACAGTCTATTTCACGTTTCGCTGGCTGATCTTAAGATTGGGGATTTACAGAAATCCGAACTTGTCGCCGATGCAACAATGATCACTCCTGGCGAGGAAAGGACACTCAAGCTTAACTTAGTGCCCAATACACAGTCACTATCTCTCTGGTTTTCCAGCATCAACGACTACGGGGCACTGCGAAAGTTTGAAGCCAAATTTTCCAGCAGCGAACTTAATACGGTGAGAGCGAAAGAGATCACCGAAAGGTAACAGCTTAGTATACGTTGCAGCGCCGTGTCTGGCCGTTTCATTCGCCCCCCTCTGACAGCTCCACAACTCCTTCGGCATAGGCTATCCGCATGTTTTCCTCCAATATCCATACGCATAAAACTTGCATGGAGAAAAGTGCTCGAGGACCTATATCTAAACACAACCCAACACTCGCGTGCGTACAACCACTTTACATTGCAATTATTCTCGCACTTTCGAGCATGGCTCTCCACGCAGAAGAGGTAGATCACTATTCCGAAGGGTTCAACACCTCTTTTCTGCAGGGCGGAGGAGACGCAGTAGATGTACAGACACTGCTGAGCGCCAACCAAGTGTTGCCTGGCAGTTATCGAGTGGACCTCTACAGTAATGAAATTCTCATCGGTCGTAGAGACATTCAATTTAAACACAACGAGCGTACTAACAAGGTAGACCCTTGCCTGACATTTGACCTATTGCAACAGCTCGGCGTCGACCTACAGAAGCTGCAGGACCAAGGGCTGATCAACCTGGAGGCGCCTGCGGCTTACTATGACCTCCCGGCTATGATCGATCAGGCCGCGATTCGCTACGATTCCAATCGCCTGCGACTTTATGTCAGCGTGCCACAAGTGGCGCTCGCTCGCGGGATACGCGGCTATGTCGACCCTGAGTTATGGGACGGAGGTGTCCCGGCCGGATTTATCAACTATCAGTTCAGCACAAACCGCCAAACTACTGATTATGGTGCTCAAGTATCTAATAACCTGGGCCTGCGTAATGGCGTCAATCTCGGGGCGTGGCGCCTGCGAAACGAGTCAAATTTTAGTACCAGCACCGGTAGCCCGAACAAATTCACCAGCAATCGGAGTTATGTGCAACACGACGTCACTGTGCTCAAGGGTCAGTTCTCCGCCGGCGAAATCCTGTCGGATACCGAGCTGTTCGACAGCGTGCGTTATCAAGGCGTGAAATTAGCCTCTGATGAGGGCATGCGCGCCGACAGTGAACGTGGCTATGCGCCAATCATTCGTGGCGTAGCCGAATCCAACGCCACGGTGGAGATTCGCCAAGATGATTACATCCTTTACACCACCACTGTCCCTCCAGGACCGTTCGAGATTAGTGACATCTACCCTACCGGGTCAAACGGTGATCTGGAGATAATTACTATCGAGGCTGACGGACGTCGCAAAGTAAGCAGGCAGGCTTTTTCTGCTCTGCCAACCATGGTCCGAGAAGGCCAGGTTAAGTACAGCGCGTCTGCGGGCAAATACGCCAGTAATACCCAAGGGATTGCATCGCCAGCGTTCACCAGCAGTACTGTGGCTTATGGTTTAAGCAGTAGCCTGACAGGAATTGCAGGCTTGCAAATCAGTGAAAACTTCCAAGCTCTTTCTATCGGCGCAGCAAAAAATACCACTATTGGCGCGATATCGTTCGACGTCACCAAATCCTCCAGTCATTCCCAGGGAAGAAACACCAAGGGCAGTAGTATAAGAGCGCTGTATGCGAAAACCTTCACTGGTACTGATACTAGCTTCACACTCGCTGCCTACCGATACTCCACTGAGGGCTATCGCAGTTTTAATGATCATGTTCAGGATATTAGTGAAGGCGCACGGCCGCGTGGCGGCAGCTCGAAAATTCGTACTGATTTAACGGTTAATCAGACACTTGGCGGCGCTCGACAATACGGTACGCTCTACTTGAATGCCAGCGATCAACGCTACTGGAACCGCGGTGGCTCCCGGAGCTTCTCTAGCGGCTATAGCAACAACTGGGGTGACCTTAACTATAACCTGAGCCTGACAAAAACCCAGGAATTCAGTGAGCGGGATTTATCGAACGCGGACACCCAGGTTAACCTCTCGGTTTCTTTTCCATTAGGTTCTGGTCCTAGGTCGCCGCGAGCTTTTGTTTCGACCAACCGAGAACAAAGCGGTAATAGCACGCAAATTGGCATCAATGGCTACCTATCGGACAACAGTGACACTTTTTTCTCTGTCCAGTCTGGTGATAGCGACAATAACGGTGGCTCCAGCTCAATCAGCGTAAACACCCGCACAGCGGTGGCCGATCTTGGTGTGGGTTACAGTAAGGGACGTGGCTACGACTCTCAGAATCTGAACGTTTCTGGTTCGGTGGTAGCGCATGCGGGAGGGGTGAATTTTGGGCAAACTGTGGGTGAAACTTTTGCCCTAGTCGAGGTCCCTGGAATTTCCGGAGTTGAGATCAGCACTCACACAGGTGTTATGACCGGCTCCAATGGTTACGCCGTCATTCCTAACGCCCAACCATATCGCGTCAATTGGTTGAGTTTGGACACCCGCAACCTAGGTGGCGATATTGAGCTTGACAATACTTCTCAACAACTCGTACCTCGACGGGGTGCAGTGATAGTGGCACGCTTTGACGGGCGAAAAGGTCGCAGAGTCCAATTTGAGTTGATTGATGCCAATAATGAGTCAATTCCATTCGGTGCTGCTTTAGAAGATGCCAGCGGAAAACAGCTGGCGATTTCAGATCCAACCGGTAATGCCCTAGCGATGGTGGAAAGAGATAACGATACGCTGACCATTAAATGGGCAGGAAAACAGTGCCAGGCAGCTTATTCGCTTCCGCCTCCTGACACCAATGTTAATTACGAACGCTACAAACTAATTTGCTTGCCTTCACGCAACGATTTTTAATTTCTTGACAATTCTCCATCTATCGCCCGTAGCCTTGAAAAGCATCAAAAACCAACTTCAAGTCACGAGCTTAACAAAAACCTGAAAACCTTTTTTGGAAGGATCTAATATGTTTAGATTCAAAAACGTTAGCAAAATACTCCTCTCTTTACTGATCGCCTCCCTAGCAATGACAACTTCCAATTCGTTTGCTGACTGCACATTCAATAAAGGACAACAATTACCGGGACCAACCGAAGTAAATATACGGATACCCGAAATTATAAGCATGCCAGCGAACCTTGAAGACAACAGCGTTATACATGAGCTCACAATTATATCTAAAGCAACTAATACGCTGACGTGCACAGAAGTACTCGGCAAGGGGCTAGATATAGGGTCAGAATTAGGACCTCCACCGGCTACCGGTTACACAATTCCGATCAAAGATACTGGAATGGCAATCCAACTTTATTCGATCGAATCAGGTTCCGAAAGGCCTTTGAGGGTTTGGGGCGAGGAAAAGACTCAAGTAGGAAACGTGTTAGCCACATATAACTATTTTATGTTCAGACTTGTAAAAATTGGAAAAATAAAACATGGCGCCTTTATCGACCCCGTAAAATTCGCACTGTACAAACATGGCCGCCTCACTACACACATTTTCAAACTTGTAGGAAATACCTCAATCTCGACAGCCTCATGTAAAACTCCTGACGTATCAGTAAACATGGGAGATTATGTCGCCAGTGAAATTTCCGGAAGCCGTGGTCAGTCCATCCCCTTAAAATTTAACATTGATCTTAATGAGTGCCAAGAAGGCATCTCCAAAGTCACTTACTCAATATTGGCAAACACTCCAATTATTGACCAACTCACTGGCTTGGTTTCGCTGGATAGTAACTCTACTGCCAAGGGAGTTGGCCTACGCATTATGGATGAAAATGGAACTGCACTATCCTTGGAAAAGCCCTATATGTTCGACTCATATGATACTAATGGCGGTCACTTTAAGATCCCGCTAAGCGCGTCATACGTAAGACTCCAGGATAAAGAGCTCACTGTGGGCACGGCCAACACTTCCCTTACTTTCATTATGAGTTACTTATGACCGCTCTAGACCTAAACCTACATTATTGATGAGTAGTCGCCACCGCCCTTCACCCCACGACGAAAAGACCTGAAATGCTTTTATCCTACTCTAAAGAGCATGCGCAGCGAGCTTTTAGAGAGGCGCAGTTAGATAGTGACCGTTGGTGTGTTAGAGGCATGCCTCAATATGTCTTCAGAGCTTTTCTTATCAGCTAGAGTGGGCTGAAATGAAAGGGTACGGAGCGGCAGTATTATTTGCCCCACCTGGTGCGCTCAAAGATAAGCCCTTCATTACTTTTCCTGCATCAAGAAAGGATCTGATCGCGGAGTACTACAAAGGTGAAATTCCAAGCATCACGAAAGGAGTTTAACAAACAGCTGCAACGGATCAATTTTCACTACGCTCGAATTGCCTGCTGAGCTACGCGTCATACGAGCTTAAGGCGCTTGCCCGTGAAAAAGGCTTTAGAACCAATAGGCCATGGAACGCGGTATCAGTCATCACGCTTGTAGAGAGTTTTATTTCTCACAAGCTAGGCCACAAAGGTTCAGCCTTGATCGCGGAGGTGCCCTTGAAATGGCCTCGGTTTTATAGAGGCCAATTACCTCAGGGCATATAGGCGGAAGCGACCGCTTTTGGCCCAGAGTGTGTAAAAACGCCTTCGCGAACCCTTGCTATAATTTCTGAGGATTTCATCGCAGGGATCGCCCATAAAGCGCTTTATCCAAGGTGAACATCGAGGCCAAGGCACCTTACTTCCCGAGAGCCTCGACGACTACGTCAGCGATACCAATCCGGTGCGCGTAGTCGACGTCTTTGTCGACGAACTCAACCTGGTCAATCTGGGTTTTGAAGGTGCCATTCCTGCCGATACTGGCCGGCCTGCTTACCACCCCGCGATCTTGCTGAAGATCTACATCTACGGCTATCTCAACCGCATCCAGTCGAGCCGACGTTTTGAACGAGAAGCTCAACGCAACGTCGAGCTGATGTGGTTGACCGGGCGTTTGATGCCGGATTTCAAGACCATCGCCAACTTCCGAAAAGACAACAGCAAGGCCATCCGAGGCGTCTGTCGCCAGTTCGTCGTGCTGTGTGTTCGGAGAACACCTGGTCGCCATCGATGGCAGCAAATTCAAAGCCGTCAACAATCGCGACCGCAATTTCACCAGCGCCAAACTGAAGCGGCGCATGGAAGAAATTGAATCGAGCATCAACCGTTACCTGGCGGCACTCGATGCTGCTGATTGGCAAGAACCAACAGCTTCCGAGCCCAATGCCGTGCGGCTGGAAGAGAAAATCGCCCAGTTCAAAACTCAAATGAAGGAGCTTCAAGCGATCGAAATCCAGCTCAATGAATCGCCGGATAAACAGGTCTCACTGACCGATCCAGACAGCCGCTCCATGATGACGCGCGGCACGGGAATCGTCGGCTACAACATGCAGACGGCGGTCGATACGCAGCACCATTTGATCGTTGCACATGAGGTGACCAACGTCGGTTCCGACCGCGATCAACTCAGCTCGATGGCCAAGCATGCCCGCGAGGCGATGGCGTAAGATACGTTGTCGGTAGTGGCTGACCGAGGTTACTTCAAAAGCGAACAAATCCTAACTTGTCACGATGCAGTCATCACCGCCTATGTGCCCAAGCCGATGACCTCTGGAACCAAGGCTGACGGGCGTTTCAATAACGATGCCTTCATCAATGACGCGGCAAAAAACGAATACATTTGCCGTCTGGAGAAACGCTGATCTGGCACTATTCCAACGTTGAAAAAGGCCTGAAGTTGCATCGTTACTGGAGTTCGAAATGCCAGGGCTGCTCGTTGAAGTCGTAATGCCACTCCGAGCACGGAACGACGAGTTCGACGCTGGGAGCATGAAGACGTATTGGAGGAGATGCAGCTTCGGCTGAGCAAAAGCAATGGATGGGTGCGACGCACTTCCTGACGCGAAAGCTGGCTGGGGTGAGTACGGAGATGAGCTTGTATGTGCTGTCTACAACTTGAAACGGGTCATGAAAATCATCGGCACCCATCACTTGATGAAGGCGCTAACGGCCTAAAAACAGGCCTGTTTTTACGTGTCCCGATGATCTGGCGCGTTGCTGGGGCGGTTTAGCTCATCAGGAAGGGACATTGTGCCTTGATCAGGCAACGAAGCCGGACAGCCGCTCAGCCTTGAAAATCGAAACGGGATCTAGCGTTTTTACACACTCTGGGCCGAGGCTGTGTAAAAACGTTTTTGACCAGCAGCTGCGTACGAAAACAGTCCGGAAATCGTGTTCCTACGCAAATTGTAGGTCCGTTGACTGAGCGAGCGCTGGCAGATTTTAAATAGCAACGCAGACTTCAAAATGACGGAGGCGTTTTTACGCACTCTGGGCCAGAAGTGGCCCTTCACGACCAGTTAAATTCATGTTGTGTAGGGCTAATAGGGCTTGCTCAAGGGGGTTAATAGCCCTCTCAGCCTCAGCCACGTAAACCTTCAGTTGTTTTCCTATCAACCCCTTTCACCAGCGCTCATTATGTTGGCGCTGATTGAAAACTGACCCACCCTGCCGATTGAAAATTGACCCAGGGCGGATTGCTGATTTTTGTCTCAGCAATTGTGGATAACCTTAGCAGTAGTGTCCTGGTTGAAGACGCATCTGGCCCCACCGCATGCAGGCATGCGGAAGTGTGTTTACGGTGCAGATCAAAACGCTTCATCGTCCTCGATACCATCTTCGTCCTTGCGCTTTCGTTCACGCGATTTGATCTTTGTCTGGGCGGCCAAGGTGCTGTGTTGCAGGCGGTAGGACTCGTTGCCCGTTTCGACGATATGGCAGTGGTGTGTCAGCCGATCCAGCAACGCTGTGGTCATCTTGGCGTCGCCAAACACACTCGACCATTCCGAGAAGCTGAGGTTGGTGGTGATGACCACGCTGGTGTGCTCGTACAGTTTTGAAAGCAGGTGAAATAACAGCGCGCCACCACTCTGACTGAAGGGCAAATACCCAAGCTCATCGAGTATCACCAGGTCTGTCCGAAGCAGTCCCTGGGCGATTCGGCCTGCCTTACCATCGAACTTTTCACGCTCCAGCAGGTTGACGAGATCGACCGTGGAGAAGAACCGTACTCGTTTGTTATGAGTGGTGATTCCGGACACGGCCAAGGCACTGGCCAGGTGTGTTTTTCCGGTTCCAGGCCCACCGATGAACACGACATTTTGCGCAGTCTCCGTAAACTCAAGGCTGGATAATTCCTTGACCAGACGGGCATCAGCGCTGGAAGCGCTGAAGTCAAAGCCAGCTAAATCACGGTGCATGGGGAGCTTTGCCATGTTCATCTGATGATTCACAGAGCGCACGGCGCGATCTGCCTGCTCCTGTTGGAGCAGATGCTCAAGCAGCCATTTCGAGGATGCCGTCGAAGCTTCTCCCTGGGCCGCCAGTTCTTCCCAAGCCTGCGCCATGCCATGCAGACGCAGTTCTTTAAGTTCTGCCATCAAGTCACGCATTGCGGCTCTCCTCATCTGTTGTACGGAGTTGGTCATATCGGGCCGTGTTGGCAACGGGAGCCACCTTGAGTTGCAGGCTGGTTTCTACGGAAGGCGGTGGTGTAGTAGCGGTGAGTCGGGCGAGAACATTTAAGATGTGATTGGCGCTCAGACTTCCCGACTCAAGCACCAGTTCTACCGCTACCAGCACCGGGTCGAGACCGGCGATGGGCACGGCAGCGAGCACCTGCGTCATGATTCGATCACCGTTGCTGTGACGTCTCAGGCCCCGTTTGAGAAGCCGCAACGGATTGGGCAGATCGGCAAACGGTGCGCCATTGCGCAGTGCACCCGGCTTGCGCTCGATGAGTGGGATGTAATGCTGCCAGTCAAAACTGACCTGATCTCGATCAAAGAGGCGCTCGTGGCTGGCGATCATCGTGTCATCGGCGATGACCACGATCCGGGATGGGTAAAGACGGCTGCTGACCCACTGGCCGACTCGCTCACAAGGCACCGAATAGCGATTTCGCGCCACGCTGATCAGGCAGGTGCTGGAGACCCGCACGGTACGCTCGACGTAGCCATCAAAGGCCGTCGGCATCGGCATCATTTCGACCCGTTCCAGCTCCAAAACTTCCGCCACCGTAAGTCCGTTGTACTGCGGATGCAGCAGCTCGCTCCAGAGCGCACGACAGCGTTGGCCGAGCCAGGCATTCAGTTCCTCGAAGGTGTGGAACATGCAGTTTTGAGCGTCAAGCCAAATGCGCCGTCGACTGTCTTGAACGTTCTTCTCGACAATGCCCTTTTCCCAGCCAGAGGCTACGTTGCAGAAATCCGGATCGAACAGGTAGTGCGCACACATCACGGAAAACCGGGCATTGACCGTGCGGCCCTTGCCTTTATTGACCTTATCGACAGCCGTTTTCATGTTGTCGTAGATGCCGCGACGCGGCACGCCACCTAACGCTGCGAACGAGCGTGTATGGGCATCGAAGAGCATCTCGTGACTTTGGCTAGGGTACGCAACCAACCAGAATGCGCGACTGGCGCAAAGCTTCATGTGGGAGACCTGGATGCGTCGAAACAGGCCACCGATCAGCAGCCCTTCTTCGCTCCAGTCAAATTGAAAGGCTTCACCGAGCGCAAACGTCAACGGTACAAAAGCTCGTAAAGACTTGCCTTGCTCACCTCGCCACGAGCGTACAAACGCTGTGAGCTGGCTGTAGCCGTCATAACCCTCGGCCTTGATCTGCTCGAAAAGTGCTTTGGCGCTTCTGCGATTGTGCTTTGCTCGGAACGAATCGGCTTTCAGCGCCTGTTCCAGCGTGTCGTGGAAAGGGCTGAGTTTGTTGAAGGTCGCGCACCGCTGGTACGCCGGCTGAGTGGCTTCGGGCGCTCTGACCCATTTTCGGATGGTGTTTCTCGACAGCCCGGTACGCTTGGCTATCTGGTGCAGCGAGAGCTTGTCGCGGAAGTACATCCGCCGGATTTTTCCCAACATTTCCATGCTGATCACCCTGTGTTCTCCTGCTCGGAAAGTGAGCAGAAGCAGTTGAACACCTGGGTCAGTTTTCAGTCGGCAGAACAGCCTTTACTGGGTCAGTTTTCGGTCAGCGGCAACAGACAGATGCATATCAGTCTGAGGACATGCATTAAATATGCGCTCCGGATCATCATTCGGAGCGATACTCAAAGGGTATATGTAAAGTCCCGATACGACACTTTTTCAGAGGGCAGATGAAGAGGGATACCTGAGTTTTTCTTGGACGGATATCCATCCCTCGATTGATATCAGCACCGCGCTCTTACTCTCCCCGTCGATGAAAACTGGCTTTCGCGTGGTGATAACGTGTTCGAGCAACTCATCAAAATGGATCGCTGCGCGAATAACAGTCCACCGTTCCTCACTTGCCATGCTGCCAGGCCCTCTTTGTTGAGATCAAATTACACCGTCTTCCCATCGCCTACCCGACGCAAGTCTTCCAGCGTTCAAAGGCATCCAATTTCTTGAACGTCGACCTGCCCAGCAGACGCTTGAAACTGGCCACGACGTACAAGCTGTTCAATGTAGTAAGAACCCAGAATCGACCTTCTTTATGCACAGATAAAATGTGGGAGCTTCGAATCAGGTGCCCGTCCTTGAATTGCTCACGAGGCCCTTTTCGTGAGTGGTCAAAGACTATGGCGATGCACGTATTGCCCACGAACAGTGCATCGCTAAGATAACCAGTGATCGGTGAATCGTAAGGCCACTGTAGGGCGCAAATGACCCTTTTGAGTTGAAAGTCAGTCAGGTGGCGGTCATGACGGCCTGCGTCGCTCGTGTCGAGCATGTTAGATCTCCATCCATTTTAATAATCTGACGTGGCTGACGTGCCTCGCCCGAGCCAAGTTCTGGTGGCTATAGTGCTGATACCCAGAAAACTAATTCTTGGTGCTAGATGGAAGACGCAACTTTCCCTGCGATCAGCCATTTCCTTTGAGATCTAAGCATCTTCAGAGGCGTTCGCCGGACTTGAGGAACTGGAGCAGGCTAGCTCTTCCGCCGCCTCGCTTGAAAGTACCTACAGCGTAGTGTTCTTCATGCGTTGATAGCACCCAGAACCGGCCTTCCTTTCGAGCCGAAAGGATTTTTCCTGTTTGGATGATCGAGCAATCAGCGTGACGGCCTAAGTCATCCTTATCCAGATGGCCAAAGACCACACCCAAGCATGTGTCATCTATGATCATCGCACCGCTGATAAATGCCGTGATGACAATGGTGTCCTTTTGATTTGTTGCTCGCACCAGACGAATTAACTCAAAGTCGGTCAGCCACTTACTGTGGAACTCCACGTTAATAACTTCAGACAAAATTTCCTCCTAATGCATTTCCTTCTTCTTCGATTTTCACCCATCTCCTCTTTACGACGCTCCATTTCATCGCTGCAGATGCATTACGAGATCAGATCAAAAAATAACTCGCATTCCATTCAGGGAATGGGTATCGATCAGTTGTCCAGGCGCATCGGTATAAGCCTTTTCGTCATCTATGTTGTGAAGACAAATCCGACGTCCCGTGGAGTCATATCCCACCAGCAACCCCGAAAGTCCCTCCATAATCCATTTGCCGGCTTTGTTCATCCACCCGGGCGAGACGACCTGAATTTCCGTAACGACAAACTCGCTGGTTTGTTGGGAAAGTATTTCTTCGAGCATATCGACGTCACTAATCATCATGGTGCGTGGCCATACCTTGCCCTCCAAGCGCTCTTCAAGGACGACGTGATACCAGGGATGAGCCAAGTGGCGTTCAAACATCCGCCAGTTCGAATACCCATCCCCAAAGATATTAGGAGTGCCCTCGGCAACGGTTTCATGGCTTCTAAACATTTCACATTCCCGTGGATCTTCAGCTGCAGTTGCAGCCGACATCATTGATAAAGAGACAGTATCGCGGCGAGAGGGGCTGACTTTTCGTCGCCGTCTCCCGCCAAAACGTACACAGTGTTTTTGGTTTCAAAGAGAAAGCCATCTTGGAATGAAATAGCCATGGTGCTACGCACCCAATTTCCATAATCGAAGCGTCCTCGGCTGTCTAGGATCACTTTTTCGGCGAAAACAAAGAGCGGCAAATGGCCGTGAACGTGAATTTTGGTGAAGTCCGCATCACTCGCTATCGCACGAACGATCGTCCACTGCTGGACGATGCAAAAGCCTTTGTTGGGGAAGCGGCTCTGTACCAGTTGGATCAATGTCTCTTGGCTTTCCATAGATCCAGACCGAGCCTCTCCGAGGCTGGAGAGGAGCTCGCTGGCTGCTTGGATTTTTTCGAATTCCAATCAAAAAACCTCTGACAATACATGTGATATGTTTGCGCGGGATCTCGCTCCCTATTCGGAGCGCGGGCGATACCAGTAATTCCCAATAAAGAACTATATTGCATAGATTGGAATTTATCAATGTGGCCTTATCCTTTCCTTTGTGGGAAGTACTCATGCCATTGCGATTAGCGCTAGCCGCGATCCTACGATTGACCAGGAAAGCACGCGGCTTGTCCCAAGAGCAGCTTGCTACCGCAGTAGAAGCGAGGCACCTACACAACCTTGAGCACGCAAAGTCCAGCGTAACCCTGGACACTCTTGAAGGGATTGCCAAGCGTCTTGACGTCGATGCTTTAGCTCTACTCGCTATGGCCTCTAGCTACGAGAGGCAACAGTCCACTGCTGACTTCCTTTCATTCCTGAGCAGTGAAATCCAGAAGCTAGAAAAGCTCGGTGTAATGGCCAGCCTGCCAAGTGAATTTCAAGATGGTGATTTGCGGACGGGTAAAGCGGGCAAGCGGCCCGTGCCTGCTGAAAAGATCCAGGCGGTGCTTGCCTGCAAAGGAAAAGGTTTTACTCAGAAACAAACGTGCTCAGAGCTTGGCATGGCGGCTTCAACGGTGAACAAGATTTGGCACTCGGATGCAGTTGACGCATCGTAGCTGAGTTCATCCGATAGGCTGAGCAGTTTGGTCGCTGAGCAAGAGGCCTGAAGCGCTAGCAAAAACACCGTTCAGGTATTTCGAGATGGTCTCCATACCTACGGTCTGAGCGTAAACGGTAAGCAAAATAGGCCGACCATTGCGGACGGCCTAACTCTGCTCATTTATTCGCCAATGCTCCAACGCGAAGTAATTGGATATCTTCGATCCCGTCCAAATCCTCGCTCAGTTACTCGCGGGCCAACTGCAGCCTGGCGGCGCTTGTACTCGTTGATATCAACTAGCCTAATCACCTTGTGCACCACTTCTTTGTCGAAACCGGCATCAACAATGGCATCTGCTGAGTAGTCATGCTCAACGTATAAACGCAAGATTTCATCGAGAACAGGATAAGGAGGAAGCGAATCTTCGTCCTTCTGATCTGGTGCAAGTTCTGCTGACGGAGGTCGATCAATAACACGCTGAGGAATGACATATCCAAGAGTATTTCGGTATTCGCACAAGCGGAACACCAGAGTCTTAGGAACATCTTTCAATACATCGAAGCCCCCTGCCATATCGCCATAGAGGGTTGCATAGCCGACTGCCATTTCGCTCTTGTTACCAGTGGTTAAAACCAAGTAGCGTTTTTTATTGGAGATAGCCATGAGAATTACCCCACGACAACGGGCCTGCAGGTTTTCTTCGGTGGTGTCTTTGGGGAGCCCTTCGAAAGCGGGTGTTAGTGTACTTAGGAAAGCCTCAACCATCGGCTGAATCGGCATCACGCTGTACTTGACGTTAAGCAGCTCGGCCTCTTCCTTCGCGTCGTCCTGGCTCATTTGGGCGGTGTAGTGGTACGGCATCATCACCGCTTCCACGTTTTCAGCTCCCAAGGCATCGACCGCTACGGCAAGGGTTAAGGCCGAGTCGATACCGCCAGACAGACCCAGTACAACGCCCTTAAAGCCGTTGCGCTGAACATAATCACGCACACCAATAACCAATGCTTCGTAAACGCTCGCCTCTACGCTCAGAAGATCAGCCTTCCCTGCCTCAACTGGTACGAGGGAATTTTCTTTTATGGCAAAGTCAGCATGGAAGAGCCCTTCTTCAAAGGCCGGGGCTCGTTGAGTAACTTTTCCGTTTCCATCAACAACGAAGCTGTTGCCATCAAAGACGAGTTCGTCTTGACCACCAACTTGGTTTACATAAATCATCGGAATTGAGCATTCATTCGCTCTCTGCGCAAGAAGCTCTTCGCGCTCAGCTTGTTTGCCGCGATGGAACGGTGATGCATTCAAGGTGAGCATGATTTGCGCACCTACGGCACAGGCTTCATTCAAAGGTTCTGGAAACCATATATCTTCGCAAATCCCGAGAGCTATCTTTACACCAAAAAGCTCAACAACGCACGGCCCCTTGCCAGGCACGAAATATCGCTTCTCATCAAAGACTCGATAATTCGGAAGTTTCTGTTTGTTGTAACGTCCCAGCTCTACCCCATCAATAAATATAGCGCAGCTGTTGTATCGATTACTTTGTAGCTCTTCGTGACCAGAACCACTTTCAACCCAAGGGAAGCCAACCACTACAGCTATACCCTGAGAGCTTTGGCGAACTTTATCTAAAGCCTTTTCAATTCGGAGCTGCATGCTAGAGCGCAGCAACAGATCCTCTGGCGGATAGCCGCACAAAGTAAGTTCAGGGAAAACGATGATCTGGGCATGGAGTTCGTCACGCGCTTTCTTCGCCGCGTCGATGATCTTCTCAACATTGCCTTGAATATCCCCCACACGGATATTCAACTGGGCCATTACCACTCTCAAACTCTGCGCCATGGTTCCTCCTATGCCTTGAGCCGAACTGCAAAATGTCGCTCACTAGCCGACTCATCATCAGGCCATTTGCCTTGCCAGGCTCCAACGAGTGCTTATCACAGGTAGAGCCGCATCTCGCGATTGTCATTCATTATGCCTCATCCATCCCTCGAGCCTATGGGTGTAGTGGTCGCCAAGGTGCAGGGATTTCAAAAAGTCATACACTTTTTTAAGGCTGTGCAGAATATAATTCTGCACAACGTATAAGCTAGCTATCAGGCAAGCATTAACAACGTATTGGGCACTTTTTTGGGGGGAGGAAAGTATTGGGCTTTTTCACCAAATTCGGTGACGGAGCTTGCGACCTGGCGCCACTGAGCGGTCTGGTGAAAAACCAGGTCCGGGACATCGCCCGCATCTTCGGCGCACCGGAGTCGCTGGTAGAAAAAATCCCGACGGCCGACCTTGAAGACCTGTCGCCTGGCAAGCCAGACGAAGCGTCCCACGGCGTGACTTATGCCGAGATCGACGCGTTTCTGCACGGCGAGCCGGTGCGTGAGGAAGCGTTCAAGATCATTTGTGACACGTATAAAAAGACTCATCACAAGCGGGTAATGCCGTTCGCGCCTTAAGCGGGTGAGCAACAAAAAGGCCCACTGAGGGTATTTCTCAGTGGGCCTTTTTTGATATGAATCAGGAACCGGTGTGCCTTGATTTCGACGCAACAACCCTGATGGCCCATGGCGTTGAGACTCGACCTTGGTCAGATTTCGCTCTGAAGGTATGTACCTTTGCTTCCAAGCACTCAATAGTTGCTGTAAAGACGCCGTTCTTATCAGCCACAAATGGAACCAGATCTCTCTCATAGTCAACAATAAATCCGCTTTCACCGGGGTTTGCCGTACCTACTAGCGTTAACTTTTTATCAGTCGTCGACTCGTGATTCCCGATGAGCTGGAAACTGGCTCCTATTACAAATTGAACACTGAGTTCAGCCTGCTTTGTGACCAGAATCTTCCAAGGCGCCGACTCCTCACCATCTTCTCCACGAACAGTGAAGTCATGGAGGCCTTCACTCACGTTTTCAGCGAGGGCGCTCCAATGATTGTTCCCATCGACGTTAAGTGTTTGAAGCAGCTCCCCGCAGTCCAGAAGATCCACTGTCTGGAGAGCCGGCCCCCAGCCGACAAAACTGAGAGCTCTATGCACAGTGCTTTTATTACTTTCGATGGGAACTCCGTCAGGACCTGCTACCCACTGGATTTCTGCAAGTTCGGGCACGTCCATAAAAATGTGCCACACAGCTGATTCCTGCCCGTCGGATGTTCGTACGCTGTACTCGTGCTCACCAAATGTCTGTTTCGGCAGGAAGGCACTGTAGTGACCAAGGTTATCGACATTAACAGGAGGATGTACGGGAACGCCCCGATCGAGAACCTCCGCCGTTTGATCAGGTTCAGCAGCGCCTACAAAGCTTAAATCGCCATTTTTACTGGTGCCGCCGCTTTCGATTAATTCACCATCGCCATTAGTAACGGCCAGAATCAAGGTCCGACTCTCCCGAGTATTTTTACTCGATGACTGAACCAAAGAACGCAGCTGAGGTAATTTCACTTGTTCGGTCATATGAAAACTCCTTTTTCAGAATGGATGCGCAACGCGATGCGAGCGCCATGCCATCAGACTCGCGATCAAAATCTGCGTCTACTGTCATAAATAACAGGTATCGCGAATTTCAGACCAATGGGCTGGAACGAGCAGCGTGAGATGGCTAGTCCCGCACCTCAGCAAAAATAAATACCCCGGACGCAAAAACGCCGCTGCGATAGCCTCGCAGCGGCGTTTTTAGTACTGCATAAGCGCTGACTTACTTCAGGGTAACAGTGCCTTTCATCATCGAGATGTGGCCAGGGAACGAGCAGAAGAAGCCGTACTTCTCGCCAGCATCGAGCTTCGACACGTCGAAGGTCACCGAGTCGGTTTCCTTGGCGCCGATGATTTTGGTGTGGGCGATGATGCGTGCGTCGCCTTCAGGCAGGTAATTCTTCTCGATGCCTGCGGCCAGGCCAGCGGTGGCGATCGGCTGCATGTCCGCCTCTTTGCTCAGCACCCAGTTATGACCCATGACGTTTTTCGGCAGGTTGCCGGAGTGTTTCAGCTCCACGGTGAACGTCTTGCAGCTCTTATCGATGCTGATCTCCTTGGTATCGAAGGACATCTGATCAGTCGAGTCGACAGTGACCTTGCACTCGGCAGCCATCAATTGGCTGCTGGCCAGTGTCAGCAGGGATACCGCAACAAGTTTGGCAAACATGGTGAATCTCCAAGGCAGGGTTAACAAAAGTGCGAATGGACAGAAGACTGCCTGAAATCTTCGCAAGTTCCTATGACCTGAATCAAAAATTGTATACAACTTTCGGGCTATGACACCTATCGAAACAATCTACCAGCCAGACGTCTGGGGCGGTCCTATCATCAGGTCGTCATCACTCATCCGGAGCGTCTGTCATGTCCCTTAATAGCTTGTTGTGCAGTTTGCTCGCTGCCTACGCCTGCGGCGCCAGCGGTACCTATGAAACACCTAAACGCGAAGTCTAGACCTTGGAACGCCGCGTGCCTGCCTTTACTCTGTGGCCATACTGACCATGGAGTAAGGCATGTCTTTAGCGTCCGTTTGTGTATTTTGCGGTGCCAGCACTGGCACCAACCCTGCTTATCGTGAAGCGGCTGTCGCCCTGGGGCGAGCATTGGCCGAGCGCAAGCTGACCCTGGTCTATGGCGGCGGTGCCGTCGGGCTGATGGGAATCGTCGCCGATGCTGCGCTGGCGGCCGGTGGTGAAGTGATCGGAATCATTCCGCAAAGCCTCAAAGACAAAGAAATCGGCCACAGCGGCCTGACTCGCCTGGAAGTGGTCGACGGCATGCATGCGCGCAAGGCGCGGATGGCCGAGCTCAGTGACGCCTTTATCGCCCTGCCCGGCGGTCTGGGCACGCTGGAAGAACTGTTCGAAGTCTGGACCTGGGGCCAGCTCGGTTACCACGGCAAACCGCTGGGGCTGCTGGAAGTGAACGGTTTCTATCGCAAATTGACGGATTTTCTCGATCATATCGTCGGCGAAGGCTTCGTTCGCGAACCGCACCGTGACATGCTGCAAATGAGCGAATCGCCGCAAACCCTGCTCGATGCACTGGACGCCTGGCAACCCTCGGTACCGCCAAAATGGGCCGAGCAAAAACCCAGCTAACGGCTCGGCATCGATACAGGGCAGAATATGCGCCGCTCAACCTCACCTTCGACCCCAGAGGATCGCCCATGGCTAAACCTAATTATTCCTTCGCCAAACGTCAGAGAGACTTGGCCAAGGAGCAGAAGAAAGAGGAAAAGCTTCAGCGCAAGAAAGCTACAGCTGAAGAAGAAGCAGCAGCACTGAACCCGGATGCCGAAGGCGAAGTGGCTACAGACGAAACTGAAGCACCGAAAGATCAGGCGCCCGACGCCTGAGACCCTCAGGGCCAGATGATCTGATCAGGCCCACCGGATCTGTGTCCAGGGTCAGCAGTCACGCTGCTGACCCTCACAGTCCAATCTGAAAAACCCCATCCAGAACTGACTTGCACAGCCCCCTGTGGGAGCGAGCCTGCTCGCGAAAGCGGTGTGCCATTCAACATTGATGTAACTGATACACCGCTTTCGCGAGCAGGCTCGCTCCCACATGGGTTCTTTATTACTCCAGGGGCATCACGGTGACGCGGACTTCCGGGTCGTGATTACCGCCCCCAAGAATGACCCCACGCAACGGCGATACATCGGAGAAATCCCGGCCCCAGGCCAAAGTGATGTGTTCCAGTGCTGGTCGCACGTTGTTGGTCGGGTCGAAATCCACCCAGCCGAGCACCGGGCAAAACACTGAAACCCAGGCATGTGAAGCATCGGCGCCGATCAGTCGTGGCTGGCCCGGTGGTGGCTGGGTCAGCAAGTAGCCGCTGATGTAACGGGCCGCCAACCCACGGGAGCGTACGCAAGCGAGCATCAGGTGAGCGAAGTCCTGACAAACGCCGCGCCGGCGCTCCAGCACTTCCACCAGCGGCGTCGCCACCTGAGTCGCTTCGGCATCGAAAGTGAACTCGCTGAAGATTTTCTCCATCAGTGCCTGAACACCCAGCATCAGTGGCCGCCCCGGTGGAAAGCAGCTTTGCGAGAACTCGACGAAGTTGTGCTTCAAATGCACATAGGGCGATTCGAACCGGTAACGACACGCTTCCAGCAATTGCGGGGAAAGCGGCTGACTGCTGTAGGTCAGCGCGTTGCGGGTTTCTTCCCACGCGGGGGATTGATTGAAATCCAGCGCCGGCCGGGCCAGCACTTCGACGATGAGCTGGGCATTGACCAGCAATTCATCGTGCGGCCGCTCGAACGCCAACCGGGTCAGCGGATTGCCGAACACATCCAGTTCATCGCGGCGCGAAGTCGGGTCGGGACTGATCTGCAGTTGCTGCTTGGTGCAACGCTGCCAGGCACACGCCCGCGGCCACAGGTGCGCGAGCTGCTGAGCCAGAGAGACCGGGCTGTCGTAGTGATAATGGGTGTCGTGGAGAATCTGGTAGTGGGCGCTCATCAGACGGACACCGTGCGCTGGCTGACGTCATCGACATGGGCGAAATGGCGCAAGGCCAGACGATCCGACACTTGCCCGCTGGCATCGGCGATTTCTTGCAACAGATCGGCCAGACCCTCAATGGCCGCCCGAACGCTGGCTTCGCCAAACAGCGGGTTCTCCAGGCATCCCAGATCGAACTGTGCCAAGCGTTCCACCAACTGTGGCAACCCCGCTTCGCGAGGCACGCCGAAGTCGTCATTCAAGCGTTTCAAGGTACGAGTCACCAGTTTCAACTGGAACAGCACGGCGTGGGGGTTCTGCTCGTCGAGCAGCAACAGGTCGAGCACCGGAATCAGTTGCGCCACCGCCAGATACCGCGAACGGTAAGTGATGCTGCTATTGCCCAGCTCCAGCAGCCATTCCAGTCCGGCCTGATCGAAAGCACCAGCACCGCGCAAAAATGCCGCCAGGCTGGCGCTGAGAAATTGCAGACGTTCGATCCGGCGGCCGATCATCAGGAAGCGCCAGCCTTCGTCCCGGGTCATGTCGTCGAGGGCGAAACCGGATAACGCCGCCAGGGACATCACCAGACGGTTAAGGAAATCCAGCAATTCGCCGAAATCCGGCTCTTCGGTTTCCAGCTCCATGGCCTCTCGCTGCAACTCCACCAGCGCCTGCCAGTTTTCCCGCGAGAGCTTGCCGCGCACTTGCGAGGCCGCCCACTGCAGACGTTGCAGGTTGGAGCGCAGGCTGAACGGCCAGTCATCGCCGAGCAATGCCGCCAGTAAACGCTCCGGCAACTCGCCTTCATCGGGCAACAACATCAACCGTTCGCCCAGATCCACCGCCGCCTCCAGGGCTTGCGGGTCATCGCCATCGACATAACGCGCCAGCATGATCCGCAATAACCGCGCACTGTCATCACAGCGCTCGCAGTAACGCCCGAACCAGAACAGATTTTCCACCACCCGGGACGGCAGATACGGATCGCGTCTTACCAGGTCGTGCACACCGATCGTACGCTGGGTTTTCCATTGCTCACCGCTCGGCGGGCGATCGCCCAACACCCAGGTGTCTTTGCTCGCGCCACCGCGCTGCATCGACACCACTTCGGCGTCAGCCTCGGCGGCAACGCGGGTGAGGCCGCCGGGCAGAACCCGATAACCCTCACGGCTGGCCACCGCGTACACGCGCATGCCGATGGCCCGGGGTTGCAGATGACCCTCTTCAGCCTGCCAGATCGGGGCTTGAGAGAGCTGAGCCAATTCTTGCGCGACATAGGCGTAAGGCCGGGCCTGCATGCGCTCGGCCAGTGCCTGACGCTGTTTTTCACTCAAATCGCGACCAAACACCGGAGCGAAGCTTTGCGACGGGAAGGCCGGTTTGATCAACAACTCCGGCAATTTTTCCAGGGCCTGAGCCAGCACCGGCGCTTCACCGCACCACCAGGTTGCGATGGAGGGCAGGATCAATTCTTCGCCGAACAGGAATTTATTGATCCTCGGCAGGAAGCCCAACAATCCCGGCGACTCCAGCACGCCGCTGCCGAGGGCATTGGCCACCAGCACTCGCCCTTGGCGTACCGCCTCCAGCAGCCCCGGCACACCAAGGGCCGAGTCGGTGCGCAGTTCAAGCGGGTCGCAGAAGTCATCGTCGAGCCGCCGCATGATCGCGTGGACCCGGCGCAATCCGCTCAGGGTTTTCAGGTAGACCGTAGCGTCGCGCACCGTCAGGTCACCGCCCTCCACCAGTGGATAACCGAGCTGGCGCGCCAGATAGAGGTGTTCGAAATAGCTTTCGTTGAAACGTCCCGGGGTCAGCAGCACGATCAGCGGCGCTTCGTCATCGCTCGGCGCCTGACGGGCCAGGGTTTCCTGAAGCGTGCGGAAGAACCCGGCCAGGTGCTGCACCTTCAAATCGCGGTACAACTCGGGAAAGGCCCGGGACACGATGGTGCGGTTTTCCAACGCGTAACCGGCACCGGATGGCGCTTGAGTCCGGTCTGCCGTGACCCACCAGCGACCGTCAGGTGTACGCGCCAGATCCACCGCATACAGATGCAGAAAAGCCCCGTCGGGCGGCGTGATGCCCTGACAGGGCCAGAGGAAGTTGTTGTGACCGAAAACCAGTTCAGCCGGCAGCAGCCCCTCGGCGATCAACCGTTGCGGGCCATATAAATCTGCCAGCACAGCATTGAGCAAGCGTGCCCGCTGAGCGATCCCGGCCGATAACTGCTGCCATTCATCAGCAGCGATCACGTGCGGTAGCAGATCGAGCTCCCACGGCCGATCGGCCCCCTTGGGATCGGCGTAGACGTTATAGGTCACGCCGTTTTCCTGGATCTGCCGGGCCAGCAGGGCCTGACGCTGCACCAATTGTGTTGGTGTGCTGCGCTGCAATTGGTCGAACAACCGACGCCAATGCGGGCGCACCGCGCCGCTGTCGTCGAGCAGTTCGTGATAAGTGCCCGCCGTCAGCGGGTAGCGGTCAAGCAGGTCAGGCATGGAAAGCTCGGCAGACAGCAAAGAACGGTCAGACTAACGCAGGCTCATGACGCCCGGATATACGAAAAATCCGAGCGTCGCGTACGGTTTAGAAACGTCGTAAATCGAGAGTCATCGGCAGCTCGTCGTTAATTTCCATATTGGGTATAGGAAGTTTCCCCGGCGTATGTCCGATGCGGAAGAAACGCGCCATTCGGCGGCTCTCCGCCTCATTGGCGTTCACCGGCAAGCTGTCATAGTTGCGCCCGCCCGGATGGGCAACGTGGTACTGACAACCACCCAGCGAGCGCTGCATCCAGGTGTCGAGCAGGTCGAACACCAGCGGCGCATGGACCGGGATGGTCGGTTGCAGGCAGTTGGCCGGTTGCCAGGCACGAAATCGTACGCCAGCCACAAATTCGCCAACCCGTCCGGTGGGTTGCAATGGCACCGCAATGCCGTTGCAGGTCAGCACGTAACGCTGTGGTGGCAGGCCAATGAGTTTGACCTGCAAGCGTTCAAGTGACGAATCCACGTAACGCACCGTGCCGCCGACCGCGCCCTCCTCTCCCAGCACATGCCAAGGCTCCAGCGCCTGGCGCAATTGCAGTTCTATGCCGCTGACCGCGTAATCGCCGACCTTGGGGAAACGAAACTCCAGATGCGCCGCAAACCACTCCGCCCGTACGGGATAACCGGCGGCATTAAGGTCGACGATAACGTCGGCGAAATCCTGTTCGATGAAATGCGGCAACAGGAAACGATCGTGCAGCTCAGTGCCCCAGCGCGCCAGTTTCGGCGGCGCATAAGGCTCGCGCCAGAACCGAGCCACCAGCGCCCGCAGCAACAATTGCTGAGCCAGGCTCATGCGCGCATGGGGCGGCATTTCAAACGCGCGCAATTCGAGCAATCCAAGGCGACCGGTAGCACCGTCAGGTGAATACAGTTTGTCGATGCAAAACTCGGCACGATGGGTGTTGCCGGTCACGTCGATCAGCAGGTTACGCAGCAGCCGATCCACCAACCACGGAGCGCACTCCTCACCCGGCTCAGGCATCTGGGCGAAGGCGATTTCCAGTTCATACAACGCATCGTTGCGTGCTTCGTCGACCCGTGGCGCCTGAGACGTCGGGCCGATGAATAATCCCGAAAACAGGTAGGACAAGGATGGGTGGTTATGCCAGTAGCTGATCAGGCTGCGCAGCAAATCCGGACGGCGCAGAAACGGTGAGTCAGCCGGAGTCGCGCCTCCCAGCACGAAATGGTTACCGCCGCCGGTGCCGGTATGCCGGCCATCGATCATGAATTTCTCGGTGGTGAGTCGGGTCTGGCGCGCTTCTTCGTAAAGAAATTCGGTGCGCTCGACCAGTTCATCCCACGTGGCAGACGGCTGCACGTTGACCTCGATCACACCTGGGTCGGGCGTGATGCGGAAGTTGCTCAGGCGCGGATCGCTCGGCGGCTCATAGCCTTCAAGCAACACCGGGCAATGCAATTCCTCGGCGGTGGCTTCAATGGCGCTGACCAGTTCGAGGTAGTCCTCGACCCGCTCCAGCGGCGGCATGAACAGGTACAACCGCCCTTCTCGTGCTTCCGCGCAGAAGGCAGTACGTGTCAGCCAGTCGGCAGATTCGTCGATCTTTGGCGTGCGTTCATCAGCAACCGCTGGCTCGCCTTGGCTCTGAAGTTGCGCAGTGTCGGGCAGCGCGGGGAAATCCTGATTCGGGTCCACAGGATGAATAAAGGGGTACTCCGCCGCTTTCACCCAAGGCTGCGAGCCGAGCGGCAAGCGATAGCCCAGCGGCGAGTCCCCCGGTACCAGTCGGCAATGCTCATCGCGCAGATACCATCGACCACTCTGCCATTGATCACCCTTGGCGGTGCGCGCCAGCGGCAGGACCTGACCGATGACCTTGTCCAGGCCCTGGCTGAAGACTTTACGCAGGCGCGCACGCTCCAAAGGCTCTTCCAGACGTGAGTCTTCGGCGCTGACGTTCTGCGGCAAAGCGCCTTCGCGCCAGAGGTAATAGAAATTGTCTTCGTAGGCCGGAAATACAAACCGTGTGGGAATTTTCAGGCGCTCGGCGACACTCGCCAGAAAACGCCCGGCCAACTCACCATTGGCCCCGTAGTCTTGCTGCTCATCGGCAATCAGCGCGCTGTTGTGCCAGATCGGCACATCGTCGCGGCGCCAATAACAGTTCAGCGACCAGCGCGGCAATTGCTCGCCGGGGTACCACTTGCCCTGACCGAAATGCACCAGTCCCTTTGGCGCGTAGTGCTTACGCATGCGCTGGAACAATTCGGCGGACAGGCGCCGCTTGTCCGGCCCGAGCGCAGCGGTGTTCCATTCGGCGCCGTCCGGATCATCGATGGAGACGAAGGTCGGTTCGCCGCCCATGGTCAGGCGCACGTCACCCTCGAGCAGGTCGGCATCGATCTGCCGACCCAAGGCCTGGATCGCCAGCCACTGGTCTTCGGTGTAGGGCTTTGTCACCCGCGGTGCTTCCCAAATCCGCTCCACCGACATTTCGTGGGTGAATTCGCACTCGCACGGTTCAACCAAGCCACTGATCGGTGCCGCAGAGCCCGGATCAGGGCTACAGGCCAACGGAATATGTCCTTCGCCGGCAAACAGCCCTGACGTCGCGTCCAGGCCGATCCAGCCAGCACCGGGCAAATAGACTTCGCACCAGGCGTGCAGGTCGGTGAAGTCCACGTCAGTGCCCGACGGGCCGTCGAGGCTTTTAACGTCAGCGGTGAGCTGGATCAGGTAACCGGAAACGAAACGCGCCGCCAGACCGAGGTTTCGCAGCAGTTGCACCAAGAGCCATGCCGAGTCGCGGCAGGAACCGGAAGCCTGTTCGAGGGTGTGTTCGGGCGTTTGCACGCCCGGCTCCATGCGGATCAGGTAGCCGATGTCTTCGCTCAGGCGCTGATTGAGCGCGACGAGGAAATCGACGCTGGGCAGCGGCGTGCGGTCGATACCGTCCAGGTAAGCCTTGAACTTTGGCGTCAGGGGCAAAGTTTCCAGGTAGGGCGCCAGCTCCTTGCGCTCATCCACGGCGTAGGCGAAAGGGATCTTTTCCGCGTAGGGCTCAAGGAAGAAGTCAAAAGGATTGAAGACCGCCATCTCCGCCAGCAGATCGACTTCGATCCGCAGTTCATCGGTTTTCTCCGGGAACACCAACCGCGCCAGGTAATTGCCCTGGGGGTCCTGCTGCCAGTTGATGAAGTGCTGCTCGGGAGAGACTTTCAGCGCGTAGGAAAGTATCCGCGTGCGACTGTGGGCCGCCGGGCGCAGACGAACGATCTGCGGACCGAGCTCGACGGCGCGGTCGTAGCGGTAATGCGTGACGTGGTGCAATGCGACATGGATCGACACGGCGTGCCTCCTGCGAGCCTTAAGCGTATTGGAAAGCGCGCAAGACTTATGCCATCGCGCAGCGCTGGCGCTTTCTCCGGTTGCTTGAGGCAGTACAGCACCAAAATCGGGCGATGCGGGAAATTGGTTTGGAGGAGTTGCACGGAAATGTTGCGCCGTCCCTAGATCGTTTGATCGTTCCCACGCTCCCGCGTGGGAATGCAGCCCGTGACGCTCCGCGTCACTGGACGCGGAGCGTCCCTTGAGGCATTCCCACGCAGAGCGTGGGAACGATCACGCCAACCCGAAGGTTGGCGTTCTGTTATCAGCGGTCAGCGTTTAGCGCGGTACAACCGGCTTACGCGCAGGCTTCGGCCCTTTGCCTTTGGCCGCATCCTTACGGTCCTTGGCCGCCTGCTGGTTGCGGGCGAATGCCGCAGCCTTGGCCTGTTCACGCTTGTCCCACGGGTTGCCGCCATCGCTGGCACGCGGTGGCAGGCCGGTGTGTTGGGTCAGGATCTTGGTGGTCTTTTCCCCTGCCACTTTATGGCTGCCGGCGGGTGTCGAGTTCTTGCGACGGGCGCTCTGGTAGCTGTCGGTCGCCGGCTGGTGCAGCGGGATCAACTGATTCTTGCCCGGCCCGATCAGGTCGGCGCGGCCCATGCGGGTCAGCGCTTCACGCAGCATCGGCCAGCCTTTCGGGTCGTGATAGCGCAAGAACGCTTTGTGCAGACGGCGCTGCTCTTCGCTCTTGACGATGGTCACGGCGTCGCTCTTGTAAGTGACCTTACGCAGCGGGTTCTTGCCCGAGTGGTACATCGCGGTGGCGGTGGCCATCGGCGACGGGTAGAACGCCTGCACCTGGTCGGCACGGAAGCCGTTGCCCTTGAGCCACAAGGCCAGGTTCATCATGTCTTCGTCGGTGGTGCCCGGGTGAGCGGCGATGAAGTACGGAATCAGGTACTGCTCTTTCCCGGCTTCCTTGGAGTACTTCTCGAACATGCGCTTGAACTTGTCATAGCTGCCAATGCCCGGCTTCATCATTTGGTTGAGCGGACCTTCCTCGGTGTGTTCCGGGGCGATCTTCAGGTAACCACCGACGTGGTGGGTCACCAGCTCCTTGACGTATTCCGGCGACTCGACTGCGAGGTCGTAACGCAGGCCAGACGCGATCAAAATCTTCTTCACCCCCGGCAAGGCACGAGCGCTGCGATACAGCTGGATCAACGACGAGTGGTCGGTGTTCAGGTTCGGGCAAATGCCGGGGAATACGCACGAAGGCTTGCGGCACGCGGATTCGATTTCCGGGGTCTTGCAGGCGATGCGGTACATGTTCGCGGTCGGGCCGCCGAGGTCGGAAATGACGCCGGTGAAGCCTGGAACCTTGTCGCGAATCTCTTCGATTTCGCGAATGATCGACTCTTCGGAACGGTTCTGGATGATCCGGCCTTCGTGCTCGGTGATCGAGCAGAAGGTGCAGCCGCCGAAGCAGCCACGCATGATGTTCACCGAGAAACGGATCATGTCGTAGGCAGGGATCTTTTCCTTGCCGTACGCCGGGTGCGGGATACGTGCGTAAGGCATGCCGAACACGTAGTCCATTTCTTCAGTGGTCATCGGAATCGGAGGCGGGTTGAACCAGACGTCGACTTCGCCGTGCTTCTGAACCAGTGCACGGGCGTTGCCCGGGTTGGTTTCAAGGTGAAGCACGCGGTTGGCGTGAGCATAAAGGACCGCGTCGCCACGGACTTTCTCAACCGATGGCAGACGGATCACCGTCTTGTCGCGCGTCATCTTCGGGCTGGCCAGGATCTGCACGACCTTGGCTTCGCTCGGATCTTCAACCGGACCCTTTTCCTGCTCGATGGCGCAGGCTTGGGTGTCCTGAGTGTTGACGTACGGGTTGATGATCTTGTCGATCTTGCCCGGACGGTCGATGCGCGTGGAATCGACTTCGTACCAGTCTTTCGGCGTATCGCGACGGATGAACGCGGTACCGCGAACGTCGGTGATGTCTTCGATCTTGTGACCGTAAGACAGACGTTGGGCGACTTCGACGATCGCACGCTCGGCGTTGCCGTAGAGCAGGATGTCGGCGCAGGCGTCGATCAGGATCGAGTTGCGCACCCGGTCCTGCCAGTAATCGTAATGGGCGATGCGGCGCAGGGACGCTTCGATGCCACCGAGAACGATCGGCACGTTTTTGTAGGCTTCCTTGCAGCGCTGGCTGTAAACCAGGCTCGCACGGTCCGGACGTTTGCCCGCCAGACCACCCGGGGTATAGGCGTCGTCGGAACGGATTTTCTTGTCGGCGGTGTAGCGATTGATCATCGAGTCCATGTTGCCGGCCGCGACGCCGAAGAACAGGTTCGGCTCGCCGAGCTTCATGAAGTCGTCTTTGGACTGCCAGTTTGGCTGAGCGATGATCCCGACGCGAAAGCCCTGAGACTCCAGCAGCCGGCCGATGATCGCCATGCCAAACGACGGATGGTCAACGTACGCATCACCGGTGACGATGATGATGTCGCAGGAATCCCAGCCAAGCTGATCCATCTCCTCCCTGCTCATCGGCAGGAATGGCGCTGGGCCGAAACATTCGGCCCAGTACTTGGGATAGTCAAATAACGGCTTGGCTGTTTGCATGACGATGACCGGTGTTGAGATGAAAAATCGCGGGCGCGGAATATAGCACAAAAAATAACCAATTCCGACGGCTATGGTCGGAAATTGGTGTCGCCTCATTCGCGGGCAAGCCTCGCTCCTACAGGTTTTTTGTCGAATCACGATTCCGCGAACGACACGTGACCTGTAGGAGCGAGGCTTGCCCGCGAAGAGGTCCGACCAGACGCCGAATAATTTACTCGTCGTCGAAGTTATAGCTGCCCGGCGCCAGGTTTTCGAAGCGGGTGTACTTACCGATGAACGCCAGTCGTGACGTACCGATCGGGCCGTTCCGCTGCTTGCCGATGATGATCTCGGCGATGCCTTTGTGCTCGGTTTCCGGGTGGTAAACCTCGTCCCGGTACACGAACATGATCACGTCAGCATCCTGCTCGATCGCTCCGGATTCCCGCAAGTCGGAGTTGATCGGGCGTTTGTTCGGTCGTTGCTCCAGGGAGCGGTTGAGCTGGGACAGCGCCACCACCGGGCAGTTGAATTCCTTGGCCAGGGCCTTCAAGGAACGGGAGATTTCAGAAATCTCGTTGGTCCGGTTGTCGCCGCTCGACCCCGGGATCTGCATCAATTGCAGGTAGTCGATCATGATCAGGCCCACATCGCCGTGCTCACGCACCAGGCGTCGGGTCCGCGCACGCATCTCCGACGGGCTGATACCGGCCGTATCGTCGATGAACAGCTTGCGGTCGTTGAGCAAATTGACCGCCGAGGTCAGGCGCGGCCAATCGTCGTCGTCGAGGCGACCGGCCCGGACCTTGGTCTGGTCGATCCGACCGAGGGACGACAACATACGCATGATCAGCGATTCGCCTGGCATCTCCAGCGAGTAAACCAGTACACACTTGTCGCTGCGTAATACGGCGTTTTCCACCAGGTTCATCGCAAAGGTGGTTTTACCCATGGACGGACGGCCGGCGACGATGATCAGGTCGGACGGCTGCAAGCCGCTGGTCATGCCGTCGAGATCGGTATAACCGGTGGAGAGGCCCGTAATCGCGTTGTCAGTGTTGAACAGCGTATCGATACGGTCGATGGCCTTGGTCAACAGGTCATTCACGCTCACCGGGCCGCCGGTTTTTGGCCGGGCCTCGGCGATCTGGAAAATCTGCCGTTCGGCTTCGTCGAGAATCTCTTCAGCCGAGCGGCCTTCCGGGTTGAAGGCGCTGTCGGCGATTTCGGTGGCGATGCCGATCAACTGCCGCAACGTTGCCCGTGCACGGACGATCTGCGCATAGGCCTTGATGTTGGCGACGGACGGCGTGTTTTTCGCCAGCTCACCCAGGTAACCGAGGCCACCGACTTGCGAGGTCTGACCTTCCTTGTCCAATTGCTCGGCAAGGGTCACGACGTCGATCGGGGAGTTCTGGTCGGCGAGCTTGGCGATCGCGCGGAAGATCAAACGGTGGTCATGCCGATAGAAATCGCCGTCCGAGACTTGATCCAACACGCGTTCCCAGGCGTTGTTGTCCAGCATCAGACCACCGAGCACAGCCTGTTCGGCCTCGATGGAATGCGGCGGCACCTTCAGGGCAGCGGTTTGCAGATCGTATTGCTCGGGAGCGGAGATATCGTTCATGGCCACTTGTTGAATAAGGGTTGTGAAAATCAGGAACTGCAGAAAGACAAAGGGCACGACCTGTAAACAGGATCGTGCCCGATGTTACCGGCAAGCACCCAAGGGTGCCAGCCGACAAGTGCTGCTTAAGCTGCTACCACGACAACGCGTACGGTGGCTTCAACTTCGGCGTGCAGGTGCACGGCTACGTCGAATTCGCCTACGTTGCGGATGGTGCCGTTCGGCAGACGAACTTCGCTTTTTGCAACTTCAACGCCAGAGGCGGTCAGTGCATCAGCGATGTCGTGAGTACCGATCGAACCGAACAGCTTGCCTTCGTCACCAGCAGTGGCAGTGATAGTCACTTCCAGCTCAGCCAGTTGGGCAGCGCGGTTTTCAGCCGAAGTTTTACGATCTGCTGCGGCTTTTTCCAGCTCAGCGCGACGCTCTTCGAACGCAGCCAGGTTGGCAGCGGTCGCAGCGGTAGCTTTGCCGTAAGGCAGCAGGTAGTTACGACCGTAACCAGCCTTAACGTTCACTTTGTCACCCAGGTTGCCCAGGTTGGTGACTTTTTCCAGAAGGATCAGTTGCATGTGAAAATCCTCTTAACTTTTAACCTTCACCGTTCGCGCTATCGACGTCTTTCGGCGTCGAACGACCGCGAAAATCAATCAGGCTGTCGACGATGGCCAAGACCACCAGCAACGGATAGATCAGCTGCATGAACAGCAACAGCGTCACGTACAACCCCACCAGCCAGAATCTGGCCAGTCGCTTTTGCGCCACCAGCCCGTGAATCAGGGCTAGCCCGGCGAAAACCAGCGGTACACTGCACAACGGCGTCAACATGGCCATCTGTGGACCGATATTCGGCCCCAGAAGCATGCACGCCAGCAGCAACATCGCCGGCAAAAGCGGGAATCGGATGGCGCGAAACTCGCGACCAAAACCACCCGGGTTGTACAACAACGCCTGCCAGTAGCGCCCGACAATCAGGCTCAGCACACTGACGATTTGCAACAAGGCCGCAATCAGGCCGGTCAGGACCGGTGCAATCAGGGACGCAAAATGCGCTTGCTCGTCTACCGACAACTTTTGGTAGACCTCACCGAGTAGCGACGGCATGACTTTTATCAAAGCCTGCGCCAGCATCTCGATCTGAGGACCAAAAGCCGTCCCCAGCACCACTGAAAACACCACTCCCATCGCTATGCTGACCAGCAGCACGCGGCTCCAGGACTCGCTTGCGCGCAAAACCAACGCAAGGCTCCAAGACCCCAGCAGCACCAGAAGTGCCCGTGGGTCGTCGGAGTAAAGCCACCAGATCAACGCCGGCAGCAGTCCCAGAGCAAGAACACCAATGGCGTCCTTCAATCCGCGCCGCAGGAGCACAAGGCAACCAGCGGCAGCACCCAACCAATACAACAACGGCAATGTTGCGCATCCGGCCACTACGAGAGTGGCCTGCATACGGCCGCGCATGATGAACTCAGCTAAGGCGCGCATGCATTCAATCCTTTGCTACGTGTCGACTGCCCGGTCTCAGCGGCCGTGGCTGTCGGTGTAGGCCAGCAGGGCCAGGAAGCGGGCGCGCTTGATAGCGGTGGCCAGCTGACGCTGATAACGTGCTTTGGTACCGGTGATACGGCTTGGAACGATTTTGCCGGTCTCGGATACATAAGCTTTCAGAGTGTTGAGATCTTTGTAATCGATCTCTTTCACGTCTTCAGCGGTGAAGCGGCAGAATTTACGACGACGGAAGAAACGTGCCATGTAATAGGCTCCTCAAAAGGTCCGTGGATTACTCGTCAGCGTTATCGCTGTTGTCGCTGTCATCACTGTCAGCGCTTTCAGCGCCTTCGTGCTCAGGACGGTCGCGACGCTCACGGCGCTCACTGCGGTTTTCTTCAGCCTTGAGCATCTCGGATTGGCCGGTAACGGCTTCTTCGCGACGGATGACCAGGTTACGGATCACTGCATCGTTGTAGCGGAAGTTGTCTTCCAGCTCGGCCAGGGCCTTGCCAGTGCACTCAACGTTCAGCATCACGTAGTGAGCCTTGTGAACATTGTTGATTGCGTAGGCCAGTTGACGACGGCCCCAATCTTCCAGACGGTGGATTTTGCCGCCGTCTTCTTCGATCAGCTTGGTGTAACGCTCTACCATGCCGCCGACTTGCTCGCTTTGATCCGGGTGGACCAAAAAGATGATTTCGTAATGACGCATGAATGCTCCTTACGGGTTGTAGCCTGCCGCTCAAAAGCGGTCAGACAAGGAGTGAATGACACTTATGGACTTGCTTGCGATAGACACATGCGTGCCTGCCGTCACAGCAAGGGGCGCAATTGTAGAGAAGGGACAGAAGAGGCGCAAGGCAATTGGTGATTATTTGAACAATCACTCAATCACAAGCCGAGAACCTGTAGGAGCTGTCGAGTGAAACGAGGCTGCGATCTTTTGATCTTAAAAAATCAAAGTCAAAAGATCGCAGCCTCGTTTCACTCGACAGCTCCTACAAGGAGGGTGTCAGGACTTTTTGGCGGTTCCGGCAGCTTTGACGCCGCGCTGACGCAAGGCCTCGAACAGGCACACCCCAGTCGCCACGGAAACGTTGAGACTGCTGACGCTGCCCGCCATCGGCAGGCGCACCAGGTAGTCGCAAAGATCGCGCGTCAGGCGACGCATGCCGCTGCCTTCCGCGCCCATGATCAGGATGGTCGGACCAGTCAGGTCTTGCTGATACAGGTCCTGCTCAGCCTCGCCCGCCGTACCGACGACCCACAAGCCACGCTGCTTGAGTTTTTCCAGGGTGCGCGCCAGGTTGGTTACGGCGACCAACGGAATCACTTCCGCCGCGCCACAGGCGACTTTCCGCACCGTCGGGGTCAGCGTGGCTGACTTGTCCTTCGGAACGATCACCGCCAATGCACCCGCCGCATCGGCAGAACGCAGGCAGGCACCGAGGTTGTGCGGATCGGTCACGCCGTCGAGCACCAGCAGCAGCGGCGCGCCTTCGGTGCGATCGAGCAGCTCGTCGAGCATTGCTTCGCCCCAGACCTGGCTCGGACTCACCTCCGCGACCACGCCCTGGTGCACGCCTTCGACCCAGGCATCCAGCTCGCGACGCTCGGCGTTGCCAACGGCTACGCGATTTTCGTTCGCCAGCTCGATCAGCGTCTGGACCCGCGGATCACTGCGGCCTTCAGCCAGCCAGATCTGCTTGACGCGTTTCGGGTGGTGACGCAGCAACGCTTCTACAGCGTGCACGCCGTAGATCTTTTCCAACTGACTCATGACTTGGCCTTAGGTTTACGCGCCCCGCCACTTTTGGCAGCAGGAGCGGAACCCGCTTTTGGCGGGCCTTTACGGTGTTTGCTCGGTTTGGCTGGCTTGCCGCCGGGGGCCTTGTCAGGCGCCGACCGCCCGGTCTTTCCCCCAGACGCCGCTTTACCGCCGCTTTTCGCTTCAGACAACAACGCCTGCTTCAATTCACGGCTTTTGCGCAGCTCGGCGTTTTTCGCCGCGGCATCGCTTGGACGATAGGCTTCGACAGCTTTTTCCTTGGCCGGACGACGACCGGTTTTCGCCGGTGCCGGTTCTGCCGCGGTTTTAGCGGCCGTCTTGGCGGCAGGTTCGGTCTTTTCAGTTCCGCGCTTCTTGCGACCAATCGGCGCACTGATGGTTTTTTCAGCCATCTCGAAGTCGATCTTGCGCTCGTCGAGGTCGACGCGCATGACGCGCACTTCAACGGTATCGCCGAGACGGAAGCTGCGACCGGTCCGCTCACCGGCCAGGCGGTGGTGCACAGGGTCGAAGTGGTAGTAATCGCCCGGCAGCGCGGTGACGTGCACCAGGCCTTCGACGTAAATGTCGGTCAATTCGACGAACAGACCAAAACCGGTCACGGCAGTGATCACGCCCGGGAACGACTCGCCCACGCGATCCTTCATGAACTCGCACTTGAGCCAGTTCACGACGTCGCGGGTCGCTTCGTCGGCACGGCGCTCGCTCATCGAGCACTGCTCGCCAAGCTGTTCCAGGATCGCTTCGTCGTATGGATAGATGCGCGCTTTCGGAATGGTCATCGCGCCAGCACGGCGAACGTGCGGTGTGTCCATTTTCGAATGGATGACGCTGCGAATCGCCCGGTGCGTGAGCAAGTCCGGGTAGCGGCGGATCGGCGAGGTGAAGTGGGTATAGGCTTCGTAATTCAGGCCGAAGTGGCCCTGGTTATCGGCGCTATACACGGCCTGGCTCAACGAACGCAGCATGACGGTCTGGATCAGATGGAAATCCGGACGATCCTTGATGCTTGCCAACAGTGCCTGGTAATCCTTCGGCGACGGGCCGTCCTTGCCTTTGTGCAGGGACAGGCCGAGCTCACCAAGGAAAGCGCGCAGTTTTTCCAGACGCTCCGGTGGCGGACCATCGTGGACGCGATACAGCGCGGGGATTTCGTGCTTTTTCAGGAACTCGGCGGTGGCCACGTTGGCCGCCAGCATGCATTCCTCGATCAGCTTGTGCGCATCGTTACGAACGGTCGGACGGATCTCGGCAATCTTGCGCTCGGTCCCGAAGATGATACGGGTTTCCTGCGTTTCGAAATCGATTGCGCCACGCACGTGACGGGCCGCCAGCAACACCTTGTACAGCGAGTACAGCTGCTTGAGGTGCGGCAGAACGTCGTTGTACTCGCCACGAAGCTGACGAGCCTCGGTGATTTTCGGCGTTTCCAGCATGGCGCTGACCTTGTTGTAGGTCAGGCGAGCGTGGGAGTGAATCACCGCTTCGTAGAAGCAGTAGTCGGTCATCTCGCCGGATTTGGAGATGGTCATCTCGCAAACCATGGCCAGGCGATCGACGTGAGGGTTCAGCGAGCACAGGCCGTTGGACAGTTGCTCAGGCAGCATCGGCACCACGCGCTCAGGGAAGTACACCGAGTTACCGCGAACCTGAGATTCATTGTCCAGCGCCGAACCGATCTTCACGTAGCTGGAGACGTCGGCAATGGCCACGTACAACTTCCAGCCGCCGGAGAACAGGCGCAGTTTGCCCGGCTTGGCTTCGCAGTAGACCGCATCATCGAAGTCGCGAGCATCTTCACCGTCGATGGTCACGAACGGCAGATGGCGCAGGTCGATGCGCTTCTCTTTGTCTTTCTCTTCGACTTCAGGCTTGAGCTTGGCGGCTTCTTTCAGCACAGCCTCAGGCCAGACGTGAGGAATATCGTAGGTGCGCAGGGCGACATCGATTTCCATGCCCGGCGCCATGTAGTTGCCCACGACTTCGACCACGTCGCCTTGCGGCTGGAAGCGTGGCGTCGGCCAGTGAGTGATCTTCACTTCGACGAACTGACCGATCTGGGCGTTGGCGTTACGGCCCGGCGTGACCAGCACTTCTTGCTGGATCTTCGGATTGTCCGCAACGACGAAACCAATACCGCCCTCTTCAAAGTAGCGGCCAACGATGGTCTCGTGGGCACGGGAGACTACTTCGACGATCATGCCTTCGCGGCGACCGCGACGGTCGAGGCCGGAAACACGGGCCAGCGCGCGGTCGCCATCGAACACCAGACGCATTTGCGCCGGACTCATGAACAGGTCGTCACTGCCGTCGTCCGGAACCAGGAAGCCGAAGCCGTCACGGTGACCGCTGATGCGGCCCAGGATCAGGTCGAGCTTGTCCACCGGCGCATAGGTGCCGCGACGGGTATAGATGAGTTGAGCGTCGCGCTCCATGGCGCGCAGACGGCGACGCAGGGCTTCGATCTGGTCTTCTGTGGTCAGACCAAACTCTTCGACCAGTTGCTCGCGGTTAGCAGGCGAACCCCGATCAGCAAGGTGCTGAAGGATCAGTTCGCGGCTAGGAATAGGGTTTTCATATTTTTCCGCTTCACGAGCGGCCTCGGGATCGAGGGACTGCCAATCGGCCATTAGAGAGTTTTCACCTTGTCTATATGCGGGTTAGTTTGGCATAGGCGTAATGAAACGGGAAATTTCAGGCTATGACAGCCCATCTAAAGCCCTTTATCGACACTGCAAAGCTGATTTGAAGGCCGCCGGTAAAATTTTCCAGGTTTTTTTGATGTCAGGGGTTTACAGTTAAAAAGACGCTCCGTATAGTGCGCGCCATCGACGACGGAGACGTTGTCGATACTGCCCAGATGGTGAAATTGGTAGACACGCCAGCTTCAGGTGCTGGTGACCGCAAGGTCGTGGAAGTTCGAGTCTTCTTCTGGGCACCAATTTCGAGCTTGAGATTAGATCAATTTCAAGGCTCACACAAAAACCCGCGAAAGCGGGTTTTTTGCATTCTAAGCTTCTGATTTATTAATACTAAATCAGGGGTTTACAGATCAAAAAGCTCTCCGTATAGTGCGCCACATCAACAGCGGCAACGCTCGCGATTATGCCCAGATGGTGAAATTGGTAGACACGCCAGCTTCAGGTGCTGGTGACCGCAAGGTCGTGGAAGTTCGAGTCTTCTTCTGGGCACCAATTCAAATTCAAGATCCCGATCTTGAATTTCACAGAAACCCGCGAAAGCGGGTTTTTGCGTTTCCGGGGTTTGAAAAGTTACAGCGAGCCGCTCTAGTAAACCTCCGCCAGCCCCGCAAGGCGCACTTGAGAAACAATATCGTTTATCATTGTTTCAAGTTTTTGCAATGCGACAGTGAGGAACCCTGCGAATGATGTTTCGAAATACCCTGCGCCGCGGCCTGACCTTCACCCTGCTCGGCCTGGCACTCGCTACTCCCCTCACCCAGGCCGCCGATGCCGTTTCCCTGACACTCTATAACGGTCAACACAAGGAAGTCGGCGACGCAATCGCCAAAGCCTTCGAAGCCAAGTCCGGCATTCACGTCAATGTGCGTAAAGGCAGCAGCAATCAGCTCGCCAGCCAGGTCGTCGAAGAAGGTGATCGCTCCCCCGCCGACGTGATCTATACCGAAGAGTCGCCCCCACTGAACAAACTCGGTGAACAAGGCCTGCTGGCCCAGACCGATGCCGCCACCCTCGCCGTTCTGCCGAAAGACTATGTCGCTGGCAATGGCACCTGGATTGGCATCACCGCGCGAGTCCGCGTCGTCGCCTACAACCCCAAGCTGATTGACGAGAAGGATCTGCCCAAGTCGGTGATGGAGTTCTCTGACCCGAAATGGCAAGGCAAGGTCGGCTTCGTGCCTACTAGCGGCGCCTTCCAGGAACAGGCCGTGGCAATCATCAAAGTGCACGGCTTGGACGCTGCGGAAGAATGGCTGACCGGCCTGCGCGCCTTCGGCAAGACTTACAGCAACAACATGGTTGCGCTGAAGGCGGTGGAAAACGGCGAAGTCGCCACCGTACTGGTGAACAACTACTACTGGTTCGCCTTGCAGCGTGAGAAAGGCCAGCTCGATTCGAAACTGCATTACTTCACCGGCGGCGACGTCGGCGGGCTGATCACCGTTTCCAGTGCGGCTGTGCTGAAATCCAGCAAGCATCCAAAAGAAGCCCAGCAATTCCTCGCCTATATGGCCAGCGAAGAAGGTCAGCGCGTGATCACCCAGACCACCGCCGAGTACCCTCTGCACAAAGGCATGAAATCGGATCGCGGACTCAAGCCGTTCAGCGAACTTGAGGCACCGAAGGTCACGCCAGCCGATCTTGGCAATGCCGAAGAAGCCCTGGACCTGGAACGTGACGTTGGCTTGAACTGATGAGCGCATCGTTATCCGCCCCCGCCTCACGCGGGGGTTACGTGCCACGGCGCAAGCGGCCATCAATCTGGTTGTTGCTGCCGGTTTTACTGCTGGTAGTGCTCAGCCTCTTGCCGCTGGTGTATGTCGGGCTCAAGACTTGGCAGGCCGGTTGGGCCGAGGCACTGCACCTGCTTTGGCGGCCTTATGTGTTCGGGCTGCTGCGCAATACCTTGGCATTGATGGTCGGTGTGACGCTGGCCTGTGGCGTGATCGGCCTGTCGCTGGCGTGGCTGCTGGAACGCAGCAATCTGCCGGGGCGACGCGTGTGGGGCGTAATTCTGTGCTTGCCGTTCGCGGTGCCGGCATTTGTCAGCAGTTTTACCTGGGTCTCGTTGAGCGCTCACTTCGAAGGGCTCGGCGGGGCAATCCTGGTGATGACCCTGTCCAAGTATCCGCTGATATTTCTGCCGGTCGCGGCGACCCTGCGCAATCTTGATCCCTCTCTCGAGGAGTCCGCACGAACCCTTGGGCAGAATCGCTGGGGCGTGTTCTTCAGGATCACCCTGCCGCTACTCTGGCCTTCGTTGCTGGCCGGTTCGCTGCTGATCGCCCTGCACATGCTGGTGGAGTTCGGCGCACTGTCGATCATCGGCCTGCAGACCTTCACAACCGCGATCTATCAACAGTTCGAGCTCGAATTCAGTAACGCCAACGCAGCAATGCTTTCGGCAGTATTGCTGGCGCTGTGCCTGGTGCTGCTTTGGCTTGAGCTGCGGGTGCGCGGCAAGGGCCGGCATGTGCGCACCGGGCAAGGCGCGGCGCGGCGTGCGGAGCAGGTTCGCCTGGGACCGTGGTCGGCGGTTGGGCAGGTTTATTGTCTGGCGCTGGCGATTATCGGCAGCGGCATTCCGCTGGGCATGTTGGTGTACTGGCTAGCAGTAGGTTCCTCGGCCGCCTTCCCCGTGGCGGCGATCAGCGAAGCGCTGTTGTCGTCACTGGCACTCTCCCTCGGTGGTGCAGCACTGTGCCTGGTGCTGGCTGTGCCGGTTGGGCTGTTGGTGGTTCGCTATAAGGGTCAACTGGCAATCTGGGCCGAGCGCCTGCCGTATCTGCTGCACGCACTGCCAGGACTGGTGATCGCACTGACGCTTGTGTATTTCGCCCTGCACTATGTGCCGGCGCTGTACCAGACCTCGGCCTTGTTGCTGATCGCTTATGCGCTGCTGTTTCTGCCGCTGGCCCAGGCACCGATTCGCACGGCACTGAACAAGGCTGCGCCGCAATTGGAAGAAGCGGCACGCACGCTGGGGGCGTCGTCCTTCAGTGCGTTTTGCCGGGTGACGCTGCCGATCATCTTTCCAGCACTCGGTGCGGCGTTTGCGCTGGTGTTTCTGGATGCGATGAAGGAGCTGACGGCGACGTTGCTGCTGAGCCCTACCGGGCTCAATACGCTGGCGACGGAAGTCTGGGCGCATACCGCGAATGTGGAGTTTGCGGCGGCGGCGCCTTATGCGGCACTGTTGATTTTGGTGTCGGGGTTGCCGGTCTATTTGCTTACGACTCAGATGTATCTGAGCCGCTGAAATCACTATCGCCAGCAGGCTGGCTCCCACAGGGAAATGCATTCCAATGTGGGAGCCAGCCTGCTGGCGATTGGGTCTACATCAAGCCCTGAACTGCCCCAGGCTGGCCTTCAACTGCGCCGCCAACCCATCCAGCACCTTGCCGCTGGCCGTGGTTGCCACCACCGCTTGAGCCGCTTTCTCAGCCTGCGTATGAATGGTCTCAACCCGACCACGCACCGCCTGCGCGCCTTGTGCCTGATGCGCCGCTGCCTGCGTTGCCAAACCAATCGCCGCATGCACTTGCTCGACCGACGCCTGAACCGACTGCTGCAACCGCGCACTGTCACGCAGTACCAGCAAACCTTCGTTGGCCTGACGCCCGGCCTGACCGATCGCGGCCACTGCCTCACGCGCACCTTGCTGCAGGGCCACGATGTGCGCCTGAATGTCGCCAGTGGAGCTCTGTGTCTTGCTCGCCAGCGCTCGCACTTCGTCCGCCACCACGGCAAACCCGCGGCCGGTCTCGCCAGCTCGTGCTGCTTCGATGGCCGCGTTCAGCGCCAGCAGGTTGGTTTGCTCGGCGATCCCGTGAATCACCGTCAGCACCACTTCAATCTGCTCACTCTGCTGCGCCAGCCGCTCGATGACTTTCGCACCGGTATCCACCTGCCCGGCTAACGCCTCGATCAGGCTGCCGACTTTCGCCGACGTCCGTGTGTTTTCATCCGTGGCCGAACGAATATCCACCACTTGCTGCAAGGCTGCCTGCATGGCATGACTTTCAGACTGGGCATCATCAGCCATTTGCGACAATGCACGCAGGCTCTCGGCCACTTCATCGCGCTGCATGCCCGCCGCCGCATCGGCACCCGCATTGCGCAAGGTCATGGCGCCGATTTCCACGCCGGTACGCTGAGCCACATCGCCCGCTTCGCGCACGATCGGCTGCAACTTATCCACAAAGCGATTGACCGCCGAGGCCATGTCGCCGATTTCGTCCCTGCTGTTGATCTGCACGCGTTTGGTCAGATCGCCCTCGCCCGCCGCCAGGTCGTCCATGGCAGCGATGAGCATTTTCAAGCGGTTGACCACTCGACGGCCCAGCACCACCGCGAGCAACAGCAGCACACCGCACCCTACCAGCGCCAGGCCCATGCCGATGCGCCAGCGCAAGGTCGCCGCGGCTTCCTGCACAGTGCTGGTGGTGTTGTCTTTCATTTCAGATGCAGTGGACTGAGCGGACGTCAGACGCGCACGCATCGCCGTGGCGCTGTCAGCCGCCGCGCCCTTGAGGCTGTCGCCGACCAGTTGATCACTGCTGGCGATCAGCGCCGAGAAGCGCTTGTCCAGGGCCGCCAGATCGGTTTCCACCGAGGCGGTCGAGACGCCCATCAAGACCTTGCCGATTTCCACCCCGTTGGGGTTGATCGAGGCCTCGAGGTAATAGACCGACGGATCGTTCTTCGCCGCATCCAGCACCTTGTCCAAGGCACGCTCACCCTGACCTTTCTCCAGAAGCGCCTTGTTGATCGGGTTCTCCCGGTTCAGGTAGCGCGTCAGGTGCTGCCCCGTGGCGTCGTCGTAGACCACGAACAACACGTTGGGATTACGCTGGGCCCGGCGGGCGAATTCGGACAGGGTTGGAACGTCGCTGTCCCACATGGCGCGGGGTGCGACCGAGGCCAGAAGCTGCGCCATATCATTGGCGGAGTCCTTCAGATCCTTTTCCAGCGTCGCACGCAGTTGTGCCTGCTCATCCTTCAATCGCGAGGACAAACCGGCCGTGAGGCGTTGACGAGTACTGGCGGAGAGACTGTCGAGGCTCGAAGTGACTTCACGCCCCGCCTGCTCCAGCTCACCAGAGAGCCTTTGACTGTCGGCACCCAGGCGCACACCCAGATCGGCTTCCAGCGCGGTCACTGTGCTCCGAGTCAGGGCAACAGCCACCAGCACCTGCACCAACAGCGCGATACCAAGGGTAACGAACACGGGCCGCAATAGACGGCTTTGTAACAGTGAGAGAACGGCCGACACTTGATATCCCTCTGCTTTGACGCCATTAAATTGATGGCACACCAGAAAAGATGCACTTAATGAAGATCACAGCAAAGGTCATGCCGTCCAACGGGCCTAAACGACAAAGGACCCAATTAAGGGCCCTTTGTGTTTTACATCAACGACTTATTAAGCGAACGGGTGACGCAAAACGATGGTTTCGTTGCGGTCCGGGCCCGTCGAAATAATGTCAATCGGCGCACCGACCAACTCTTCGACGCGTTTGATGTAGTTGCGAGCAGCTTGCGGCAGCTCTTCCAGGGTCTTGGCACCGACGGTGGATTCGGTCCAGCCTGGCATCTCTTCGTACACCGGCTCCAGGCCGATGTAGCTGTCGGCGTCAGTCGGTGCGTCGATCACTGCACCATCCTGGTTCTTGTAGCCAACGCAGATGTTGATAGTTTCCAGACCGTCCAGCACGTCCAGCTTGGTCAGGCACAGGCCCGAGATGCTGTTGACGTCGATAGCGCGGCGCAAGATGACGGCATCGAACCAGCCGCAACGACGGGCACGGCCAGTGGTAGCGCCGAACTCGTGGCCACGCTTGGCCAGGAAAGCACCCACGTCGTCGAACAGCTCAGTCGGGAATGGACCCGAACCCACGCGAGTGGTGTAAGCCTTGGTGATGCCGAGGATGTAATCCAGGTACATCGGACCAAAACCCGAACCGGTGGCGATGCCGCCTGCAGTGGTGTTGGAGCTGGTGACGTACGGGTAGGTACCGTGGTCGATGTCCAGCAGGGAGCCTTGGGCGCCTTCGAACATGATGTCTTTGCCAGCACGACGCAGCTCGTGCAGCTCAGCGGTGACGTCGAGCATCATCGGCTTGAGCAGCTCGGCGTATTCCATGCACTCGTCGAGCGTCTTCTGGAAGTCGATTGCTGGTTCTTTGTAGTAATTGACCAGTACGAAGTTGTGGTAATCCAGCAACTCGCCCAGCTTGGCGGCGAAACGCTCACGGTGGAACAGGTCACCGATGCGCAGGCCACGACGTGCAACCTTGTCTTCGTACGCCGGGCCGATGCCGCGACCGGTGGTACCGATCTTCAGCTCGCCACGGGCCTTTTCACGAGCCTGGTCCAGCGCTACGTGGTAGGACAGGATCAGCGGGCAGGAAGGGCTGATACGCAGGCGCTCACGCACCGGTACGCCTTTCTCTTCCAGCTTGATGATTTCCCGCAGCAGAGCGTCGGGTGCAACCACCACGCCGTTGCCGATCAGGCACTGCACGCCTTCGCGCAGCACGCCCGACGGAATCAGGTGCAAGACGGTTTTTTCGCCATCGATCACCAGGGTGTGACCAGCGTTGTGACCACCTTGGTAGCGCACTACGGCGGCAGCATGTTCGGTCAGCAGATCAACGATCTTGCCTTTGCCCTCATCACCCCATTGGGTGCCCAGGACTACGACATTCTTACCCATAACACTTGTCCTCATTCGCGCAAACTTGGTGCCGGCCGTGGCCGGCAGGAAAACTCAAGAAGCCAGTGGCGATACTTGCCAAAGCCCGTTCTGCTGAATCAATTGCCGGTCGCAGTCCGCTTCACGGGCGGCGGCCAAAGGTTGCCCAGGCAATGCCTGAACGACACGCTGACCCTCACTGCGCAACTGGCAAACCTGCTGCCAGAGTGCCGCATCCGTACTGTCAGGCATCCAGATACCGCCAGACGGTAACTCGATCTCAGCACGCCCCAGGGTCACCAGGGTTTTCAAATCGGTAGAGAAGCCAGTTGCCGGACGAGCGCGACCGAAGTCGGCACCGATGTCGTCGTAACGACCGCCCTGAGCAATGGACTGGCCAACACCCGGTACGAACACCGCGAACACCACACCGGTGTGGTAGTGGTAGCCGCGCAACTCGCCCAGGTCGAAATACAGCGGCAACTCCGGGAAACGCGTGGACAGACGCTCGGCAATTGCCAGCAGGTCGTCCAGAGCGGCCAGTACCGGTGCCGGCGCATTCGCCAGACGCTCGCGGGCAGCGCTCAATACTTCTCGGCCGCCACACAGGTCGACCAACGCCCGCAACATGCCCGACAGATCGGCAGGCAAGCCTTCGGTCAAGGTAATGACCTCATCGATGGCTTTACGTTGCAACGCGTCGAACAACTGTTGCTCAACTTCACCGGACAAACCGGCGGCGCGAGCCAGGCCGCGGTAGATACCCACATGACCGAGGTCCATGTGCACATCCGGCACATCGGCCAGTTGCAGCATAGCCAGCATCAGGCTGATGACCTCCACGTCGCTGCTCGGGCTGGCATCGCCGTACAACTCGGCGCCCAGCTGGATCGGGCTACGCGAGGACGACAAGGCGCGCGGCTGAGCGTGCAGCACGCTACCGGCATAGCACAGGCGACTCGGGCCTTCGCGACGCAAGGTGTGCGCATCGATGCGCGCTACTTGCGGCGTGATGTCGGCACGGAAACCCATCTGCCGGCCCGACTGCGGGTCGATGACCTTGAAGGTACGCAAATCGAGGTCCTGGCCCGCGCCGGTCAGCAGGGATTCCAGGTACTCGATATGGGGAGTCACGACAAACTCGTAACCCCAGCTCTGGAACAGATCCAACACCTGACGACGCGCTACTTCGATGCGCGCCGCTTCTGGTGGCAGTACTTCTTCGATGCCATCTGGCAGCAGCCAGCGGTCTACCGTTGCCATTACGCCATTCCCCTATGATCCGGGCGACAAGCCTTTGGGCGAGCCTTGAGTGAAGCAGAAAATGATCGGCTCATGCGCACAGATCCACGCGCATGAACAACGGGGCGAAAAGCCTGAAATCGGCTTCGCCAACCACTTTCCTCGAAAAACCTGTCGAGTCATTCAACTCGGGCGCCTGCATAAAAACAGCAATCAAACGTGCAGACGCAAAAAAGCCGGGAATTTCCCGGCTGCCGCATCATACACACGTTTTCCCAAAGGATCACCCCGCCCGAGGCTTTAGCCGCCAGGCGGGGGATGATTCAGGTCAACGTCGTATCAAGGCTTGGCTTTTTCCAGGTAACGGAAGAAGTCGCTGCTTGGGTCCAGGACCATGACGTCGGATTTGTTCGCGAAACTTTCACGGTAGGCACGCAGGCTACGATAGAAACCGTAGAACTCCTGATCCTGGCCGTAGGCCTTGGAGTAGATCGCAGCAGCCTGGGCATCACCGTCACCGCGAACCTCTTCGGACTCACGATAGGCTTCAGCCAGTAACACACGGCGCTGACGATCGGCGTCGGCACGAATGCCTTCTGACAGCTCGTTACCCTTGGCGCGATGCTCGCGAGCTTCACGCTCACGCTCGGAACTCATGCGCTCGAACACGCTGCGGTTCACTTCTTTCGGCAGATCGATGGCCTTGACCCGAACATCGACAACTTCAATGCCCAGCTCTTTTTCCGCCATCTTGTTCAGCGAAGCGGTGATATCGGTCATCAGCGCATCGCGCTCACCGGAAACCACTTCGTGCAGCGTGCGCTTACCGAACTGGTCACGCAGGCCCGATTCCAGACGACGGGAAAGACGCTCGTCGGCAATCTGCTTGAGACCGGAGGTCGCGGTGTAGTAACGCTCAGCGTCCTTCACGCGCCATTTGGCGTAGGCATCGACCATGACGGCTTTCTTTTCCAGCGTCAGGAAGCGTTGTGTCGGTGCATCCAGTGTCATCAGGCGTGCGTCGAATTTGCGCACCTGGTTAACGTAAGGCACTTTCACATGCAGGCCTGGCTGAACATCAGTCTGGACCACACGACCGAACTGCAGCAGCACCGCACGCTCGGTCTGAGCCACGATGTAGAAGCAGTTCCAGGCAGCGATCGCCACGACGACGCCGACTATAAGGGCGATCAGCGATTTATTGCTCATCAGCGACTCTCCCTGGTGCGTGCTTGCTGTTGCTGCAGATCGGCTGCACGCACATTCGCTTCATTGCTGGTGGCTGCCGCGCCAGTCACCGGAGTGCTGGTGTTGCGACCACTTTCGACCATCTTGTCCAGCGGCAAGTAGAGCAGATTGCTCTGGCCATTCTTGTTGCCGGTCACGAGAACCTTGCTGGTATTGCTGAAGACTTCCTGCATGGTGTCCAGGTACAGACGCTCGCGGGTGACTTCGGGAGCCTTGCGGTACTCGCTCACCAGTTTGGTGAAGCGATCGGCTTCACCCTTGGCGCGCGAGACGGTTTCGTCACGGTAACCATTGGCATCTTCGATGATGCGCTGGGCCTGACCACGGGCTTCCGGCACAACGCCGTTGGCGTAGGTTTCAGCCTGGTTACGCGAACGCTGCTCGTCTTCACGGGCGCGGATCACGTCATCGAAGGCTTCCTGCACTTCACGCGGTGCTGCTGCGCTCTGTACGTTGACCTGAGTGACGGTGATACCGGTGCGATAGGTATCCATGAAGCGTTGCAGACGCTCCTTGATTTCGCTGGCCATCAATTCACGACCTTCGGTCAGCACCTGATCCATCGCGGTGGAACCCACCACATGGCGCAAGGCACTTTCGGTCGCGTGCTGCAGGCTGATTTCCGGCTGATCAACGCTCAGCACGAAGTCCTGCAGATTGCTGATCTTGTACTGCACGGTCAGCGGCACTTCGACGATGTTCTCGTCTTCAGTCAGCATTTGACCCTGCTTGGTATAGGCACGCTCACGCGTGACGTTTTCCAGGTACTTGCGATCGATCGGCGGGAAATAGATGTTCAGGCCCGGGCCGACAGTTTCGTAGTACTTGCCGAAGCGCAGCACCACGGCTTGCTCCTGCTCGTCGACTACATAGACCGCGCTGTACAGCCATACAGCCGCCAACACGACCAGGCCGATGCCGAGCAGACCGCCGAAGCCGCCACTCCTGCCCGAACCACCGCCGTCATCACCGCGTTTTTTACCACCACCGAACAACCCGTTCAGGCTTTCCTGCAGCTTTCGGAAGGCCTCGTCGAGATCCGGTGGTCCCTTGCGGTCGCCGTTATTGCGGCGCTTGCCACCCCAAGGATCCTGATTATTCGAGTTGCCACCCGGCTCATTCCAAGCCATAGCGCTCTCCATCTGATAAAGCAAAGACGCACCCACGGCGCGCCGACCAATGCTACAGAATGCCTGTCACTGCGGCACAACCGCTTTCTCAGGCTTTTATTGCAAAGTGTGTTGCTCGATGAATTCCATCGGTTGCAGACCTTCGCGGCTCACCAGTCGATTCAACTCGACCCGTGGCAAGCGAACAGCCAGCAGGCTGATGCCTTCTTCGTCGTGTTCTTCTTTCTGCACCGCACCGAGTTCGAAAAACTGCGCACGCAGTCGAGCAAAACGTTGCGGCAAGCGCAAGGTGCCAACAAACAAATCATCCCCGAGCAGCTCGGCCACCGCCTGCTTGAGCAGGTCCAGGCCAGTACCATCCTTGGCCGACAACCAGACCCGCTGCGGCTTGCCGTCGGCATCGCGCTGGATCTGCGGCTCTACCCCCTCGAGCAAATCGAGTTTGTTGTATACCTCAAGGATCGGCAAGTCTTGAGCCCCGATCTCCCCGAGCACCACCATGACCTGTTCAATCTGGGCCATCCGCTCGGGTTCATGGGCATCGATCACGTGCAGCAGCAGGTCGGAGGTGCTCGACTCTTCGAGCGTAGCCCGAAATGCCTCGACCAGTTTGTGCGGCAGGTGGCGAATGAAACCCACGGTGTCGGCCAGCACGATCGGCCCGAGGTCATCGAGTTCGAGTCGGCGCAGGGTCGGGTCGAGGGTGGCGAAGAGTTGGTCAGCCGCGAAGACGTCGGAGTCGGTCACCGAGTTGAACAGCGTCGATTTGCCGGCGTTGGTATAACCCACCAGTGAAACCGTCGGAATGTCAGCCCGTTTGCGCCCGCGACGAGACTGCTCGCGCTGGCTGCGAACCTTTTCCAGGCGCCCTTTGATCTGCCGCAGGCGAACCCGCAACAGGCGCCGGTCGGTTTCGAGCTGGGTTTCACCCGGACCGCGCAGACCGATACCGCCCTTCTGCCGCTCAAGGTGAGTCCAGCCACGAACCAGCCGCGTACTCATGTGCTCAAGCTGGGCCAGTTCGACCTGGAGCTTGCCTTCATGGGTGCGGGCGCGTTGGGCGAAGATGTCGAGAATCAGACCCGTGCGGTCGATCACGCGACACTCGAAAACACGTTCGAGGTTACGTTCCTGACTGGGCGTGAGGATGTGATTGAAAATCACCAGATCAACCTGCTCGGCTTTGACCAGGTCGCGTAACTCTTCGACCTTGCCGCTGCCAATCAGGTATTTGGCGGTTGGCCGATGACGCGGCACGTTGAAAAACGCGACGGTCTCGGCGCCAGCCGAAATTGCCAACTCCTGAAACTCCTGCGGATCTTCGCGCGCCTCAGGGTCCTGACCATCCAAGTGAACGAGAATTGCCCGCTCACCACCACCGTGGCGCTCAAAGAACAAAGGAGACTCCTATCAGGCGTTACCTGGCTCAGCGTCACCTGCTTCGGATTCGGTTGCGCTAGGCAGACGAATTGGACGAACCGGCACCACTGTAGAGATAGCGTGTTTGTAAACCATCTGGCTGACGGTGTTTTTCAGCAGGATAACGAACTGGTCGAAAGACTCGATCGTACCTTGCAGTTTGATCCCGTTGACCAGGTAGATGGAAACCCCCACTTTCTCTTTACGTAAAGTATTCAAGTAAGGGTCTTGTAGCGAATGCCCTTTTGACATGTGCCGCACTCCTTTAAGGATTCAATATAAAAAATAGGTAAACAGATGGCTTGTGGCCGTCACACCCCCGAGGATAGACGGCAATTGCAAGGACTCAGCTCAATATGGAGATGGTCCCGAGGTATTTCAAGGCGCGCGGCAGATTGTCGCAATCCAGGCTGTCCAACCAGTGTAAATCAGCCCAACTGCGCAGCCAGGTGAACTGGCGCTTCGCCAATTGGCGCGTGGCAATGATTCCACGCTCCTGCATCTCGGCTTGCGTCAGCTTGCCATCCAGGTAGTCCCAGACTTGTCGGTAGCCTACTGCACGTATAGACGGCAACCCGGCATGCAGGTCACTTCGCTTACGCAGGGCTACGACCTCGTCAATGAATCCCTGTTCCAACATATTCGTGAATCTTTGTTTAATTCGCTCGTGCAATACCTGGCGATTTGCCGGAGCAATGGCCAAGTTCGCGACAGTATAGGGCAATTGTTGCAGTCCCGAAGCGGCTGCTTCAGTACTTTGCGCAGATTGTCGCAACCTTAGTGCAGTCATGCTCTGACCGCTGACACGATAAACTTCCAGCGCTCGACTGAGTCGCTGTGGGTCGTTCGGATGAATCCGCGCGGCAGATTCCGGATCGATGACCGCCAATTGATCGTGCAGGGCTTGCCAGCCAAGGCGTGCAGCTTCTTCTTCGATCTGTGCGCGGACGTCCGGATCGGCCGCGGGCATGTCTGCCAGACCTTCAACCAAAGCCTTGTAATAGAGCATTGTGCCGCCCACCAGCAGCGGAATTTTGCCCCGCGCGGTGATCTCGGCCATGGCTTCAAGGGCGTCACGACGGAAATCTGCGGCCGAATAGCTCTCTGCCGGGTCGAGAATATCGATCAACCGGTGCGGGAACTCAGCCAAAAGCGCTTTGGAAGGCTTGGCGGTGCCGATGTCCATGCCACGGTAGACCAGCGCCGAATCGACGCTGATCAGCTCGCAAGGCAAGACTTTAGTGAGTTCAATGGCCAGGTCGGTCTTGCCGGCGGCCGTCGGCCCCATCAGGAAAATCGCAGGGGGGAGCTGGTTCATCAACGACCGCGCAAGAACAGTTTGTCCAGATCGTCCAGGCCCAGTTGGGTCCAGGTCGGTCGGCCATGGTTGCATTGACCGCTGCGCTCGGTGTTTTCCATGTCGCGCAGCAGACCGTTCATTTCCGGCAGGGCCAGACGCCGATTCGCACGAATCGCGCCATGGCAGGCCATGGTGCCAAGCAGTTCGTTCAGGTGCGCCTGAATCCGGTCGCTGGTGCCGTATTCCATCAGATCCGCCAGTACGTCACTGACCAATCGATTGGCCTCTGCCTGCTTAAGCAGTGCCGGGATCTGCCGGATGGCCAGGGATTCCGGCCCCAGACGTTGCAACTCAAAGCCCAGGCGCTGAAACCACGCGACGTGTTCTTCGGCGCAATCGGCCTCACGCTGACTGACCGCCAGGGATTCCGGCACCAGCAACGGCTGGCCGCTCAGGCCTTCGCTGGCCATGGCGATTTTCAGGCGCTCGTACATGATCCGCTCGTGGGCGGCGTGCATGTCCACCAGCACCAGGCCCTGGGCGTTTTCCGAAAGAATGTAGATGCCTTTGAGCTGCGCCAGTGCATAACCCAGCGGCGGAATATCGTCCTGCCCGGCCGGAAGTGCGACAGCATTCGCTTCTGGCAACGGCGCAAAGAACTCACGGTAGGCAGCCTGAGCTTCAGCCGCAGGCACACCCGATTGAGGCCGCGGCGAGTACTGATATTGATAACCAGCGCCAGCGCCCGAGCCTGCCGGCGTATTGAACGACGGCTGGGCCTGAGGCTGTTCCAGCAACGCATTGGCCGCCAGACGCATTTCGCCCTGCGGACCGAACTCGCCAGCATCAATGCCGGTGGGTCGAACGATGGCCGTCGCCACCGGCGTGGCCAAATGATCTTCCGGCCGTACATCGCCCAAGGCGCGGTGCAGGGTGCCATAGAGGAAATCATGAACCATGCGCCCGTCACGGAAGCGCACTTCGTGCTTGGTCGGGTGCACATTGACGTCGACGCCTGCCGGGTCGACCTCGAAAAACAGCACGAACGTCGGGTGCCGACCGTTGAACAGCACGTCGCGATAGGCCTGGCGCACCGCGTGGGCCACCAGTTTGTCGCGTACCGCACGGCCATTCACAAAGAAATACTGCAAATCCGCCTGACTGCGATTGAACGTCGGCAAGCCGACCCAACCCCACAAATGCAGACCATTGCGCTCGATCTCGATCGGCAGCGCCTGCTCGAGGAAACCCGAACCGCAAATCGCCGCCACACGCCGGGCACGGGCCGCGTCGTCATGGGCTTCGTGCAGGCTGAGGATGGTTTTGCCGTTGTGGCGCAAATGGAACGCCACGTCGAAACGCGCCAGGGCCAGACGCTTGATCACTTCTTGCAGGTGATCGAATTCGGTTTTTTCGGTCTTGAGAAATTTGCGCCGCGCCGGAGTGTTGAAGAACAGGTCGCGCACTTCCACCGACGTGCCCACCGGATGGGCTGCCGGCTGCACGCGAGGCGCCATGTCCCGGCCTTCGGTTTCTACCTGCCAGGCCTGATCGGCCTCTTTCGTGCGAGAGGTGAGGGTCAGGCGGGCCACGGAGCTGATCGACGCCAGTGCCTCACCGCGAAAACCGAGGCTCATGACCTGCTCGAGGTCTTCCAGGTTGCGGATCTTGCTGGTGGCGTGACGCGCCAGAGCCAGCGGCAGGTCATCGGCGGAAATGCCGCTGCCGTCGTCGCGAACCCGCAGCAGCTTGACGCCGCCCTGTTCCACATCGACGTCGATGCGCTTGGCGCCGGAGTCGAGGCTGTTTTCCAGCAGCTCCTTGATCACCGAGGCCGGGCGCTCAACCACCTCCCCGGCGGCAATCTGGTTCGCCAGTCGCGGGCTGAGCAGCTCGATGCGAGCCGTGTTGGTCAGCACCTGGTTCATTCTTTGGCCGCCAGTTCAGTGCCGGGGATGGTCAGGGTCTGACCGATTTTCAGCTCGTCACTCTGCAGGTTGTTGGCGCTGCGCAGGGTGGCTGGAGACACCTGATAACGCACAGCGATCATCGCCAACGTCTCGCCCGGGCTCACCCGATGGTCACGTGGACCTTGAACGATTTTGCCGGAATCACGCAGCCAGGCGATGTAAGTGCCCGGCGGCGGATTCTGCTGGAAGAACTGACGCACGCCGCTGCTGATCGAACGTGCCAGCGCCTGCTGGTGGTTCGCTGCGGCAAGCTTGGAAGCTTCGTTGGCGTTGGAGATAAATCCGGTTTCCACCAGGATCGATGGAATATCCGGCGACTTCAGCACCATGAACCCGGCCTGTTCCACGCGCTGTTTGTGCAACGGCGTGACGCGGCCGATGTTGCTAAGAACCTTTTGGCCAACGTTAAGGCTGGACGTGAGGGATGCCGTCATCGACAGATCGAGCAATACGCCCGCCAGCATGCGGTCCTTGTCGTCGAGGCTGACGTTGCCGGCACCACCGATCAAGTCGGAACGGTTTTCACTGTCGGCCAACCAACGGGCCGTTTCCGAGGTAGCCCCGCGATCAGACAGGGCGAACACCGAGGCACCGAAAGCAGCGGCCGAAGGCGCGGCGTCGGCGTGAATCGAAACGAACAGGTCAGCGCCCTTCTTGCGGGCGATTTCAGTACGGCCGCGCAATGGGATGAAGTAGTCGCCGGTGCGGGTCAGTTCGGCGCGGAAGCCTTTCATGCCATTGACCTGACGCTGCAGTTCGCGGGCGATGGCCAGCACCACGTCTTTTTCACGCTGGCCGCGAGAGCCCGAGGCACCCGGGTCTTCGCCGCCGTGACCGGCATCGATGACCACAACGATGTCGCGCTTGCCAGCCGGGGCTGGCGGCAGCTTCACCGCGGGTTCCACCGGCGTGACCGGCACCGGGGCTACCGTCGCAACATTGGTCGGCGCTGGAATTGGCGCGGCGTCGGCGGCGTTATCGAACAAGTCGACCACCAGGCGATTGCCGTACTGGGCGTTTGGCGCCAGCGTAAAGCTTTTCGGCGTCACGGCTTTTTTCAGGTCGATGACTACCCGCAGGTCGGTCGGCGTACGTTGGGCCGAGCGCATGGCGGTGATCGGAGTGTTCGAGGTGTTTACATTCAGCGGCGCCCCAAGAGACGCGCCATTGATGTCGATGACCAGCCGATCCGGGGTGGTCAGGGTAAAGACGCTGTGCTGGACAGGCCCTGTCAGGTCGAACACCAATCGCGTGTTGTCCGGAGCCCGCCACAGGCGAACGCTGCTGACCTTCGTCTCGGCCACAGCGTCGACGGTCACCGCCAAAAACAACAATCCTACGGCAGCTACCATCGCGCGAAAGCGCATACCTAACCCCATCATTTAATTGGATTCCAATGCCAAAGCGGCACACCACGACTCGCCACGCGAGCCCTGGGACGAAATTTTCAGCGAACGCCCGCTGTCTTGCGGGCTAATGGTAATGGTCAGGTCGGGCTTTGGCAAAAAGCCTGCACCCTTTCGGGGCCATTCGATCAGGCACAAGGCGTCATCTTCGAAGTAGTCGCGGATACCGAGGTATTCCAGCTCTTCAGGGTCGACCAAGCGATAGAGGTCGAAATGGAAGGCCCGGACGTCACCAATCTCGTAGGGTTCGACCAGCGTGAACGTCGGACTTTTCACCGCGCCCACATGCCCCAAGCCACGGATGATGCCCCTGGACAACGTGGTTTTCCCCGCCCCCAGATCCCCTTCCAGAAAAATCAGACCGTGCCCTTGAGTGGTTTTTGCGATGCGCTCGCCAAATGCGGTCATCGCCTCTTCATCAGCCAGGTACAGGGTTACTTCAGACACGGTGCTTGCTCCTCCAACAACTGACGAATGGCTGGAATCAGATCACTGGCCGCCAGCCCACGGCCCGTTTTACCTTCTTGCTCGCCGGCATTGGCGTGCAGCCAGACGGCCAGGCAGGCGGCGTCGAACGCCTCCATGCCTTGAGCCAGCAACGCACCCACCAGACCGGCCAGCACATCACCCAAACCAGCGGTGGCCATGGCCGGATGCCCCTGATGACACAACGCCAGGCGCCCATCGGGGCTGGCGACCAGGCTGCCGGCGCCTTTCAAAATGACTACAGCTGTGTATTTTTTGCTCAATGCGTGAGCGGCAGCGGGACGGTCAGCCTGAACGTCGGCAGTCGATATCCCCAGCAGTCGCGCCGCCTCGCCAGGATGCGGTGTGATCACGCAGTCCTTGGGCAAGCTCACAAGCTCTTCAGCCAGCATATTTAACGCATCGGCGTCCCAGACTTGCGACAGCGGCGCATTGGCAGCCGCCGACAAAAGACTGCGCCCCCAGGAAGCCTGACCTAAGCCTGGGCCGACAACCAGCACGGAAACCTTTTGAAGCAGTCCCATCAGTTGATTGGCTGACGAAGTACCCAACACCATGGCTTCGGGAATTCTGGCCAACGCGGCCGGAACATGTTCACTGCGTGTGGCCACGGACACCATCCCGGCACCGCTACGCAGCGCACTATGCGCACTCAGCAGGATGGCGCCGCCAAAACCGCGATCACCGCCGATTAGCAGGACGTGGCCGAATTTGCCTTTATGGGAGGTGGGAGGGCGAGCCGCCAGACGCGGCACGTTACCGGTCGTCAGACGACGGGCAGTGGCGGCGACCCCGTTAAAAGACTCGGGGGAGGCTTGCAGATCATTGAAGACCCGTTCGCCAACCAGATCCGCAGCGTCTCCCGTGAAAAGACCCAACTTCAAACCAATGAAGGTTACGGTCAGATCAGCTCGAACGGCAGCGCCGAGTATTCGGCCGGTATCAGCGCACAACCCCGACGGGATATCCACTGCCGCAACCGGCAGCCCACTGGCATTGATCGCCGCGATCACACTGGCGTAAGGCTCTCGCACCTCTCCTGTCAGACCGGTGCCGAGCAAGGCATCCAGCACGATACCGCGCAACTCCGAATGTGCGTTCCAGGCTTGAACCGCGACACCCTCGGACACGGCCTCGGCATGGGCCAATGCCGCGTCACCTTGTAAACGCTGGGGATCACCCGCCGTCAACACCCGCACATGCCAGCCAGCACGTCGCGCCAGCACGGCCACCAGATAACCGTCGCCGGCGTTATTGCCGTGGCCGGCCACAACACTCAACTCGTTCGCCGTCGGCCAATGACGGACCAGCGCGCGCCAGGTCGCCCGCGCCGCGCGCTGCATCAATTCGAAGCCCGATGTACCGGCCGCGATCAGGCTCGCATCGAGGGCTCGGACTTGCGCGGAACTGTACAGCGCGTCGGGTAAATCATCTTTAGTCTGCGGCATGCGTCTTCGGGCTCCGATGTCTGGCAGAATTATACTCACCTCAGCTCCGGTTTCTCTCGCCTCATGCCCGCTATTACCACAGACCTGCCCGCCCTCGCCCAATCCATCAAGGACTGGGGCCGCGAGCTGGGCTTTCAGCAAGTCGGCATCAGCGGTCTCGACCTGGCTGAGCATGAGCAGCACCTGGAGCGCTGGCTCGCGGCCGGCTACCACGGCGAAATGGACTACATGGGCGCCCACGGCAGCAAACGCTCACACCCGCAAGAGCTGGTGCCCGGCACGCTACGGGTGGTTTCCCTACGCATGGACTACCTGCCGGGCGACACCGAAATGGCCAAACGCCTGGCACAACCTGCCAAAGCCTACGTCTCGCGTTATGCCTTGGGCCGTGATTACCACAAATTGATCCGTAAACGCGTGCAACAACTGGCGGAAAAAATTCAGGCAGTCATCGGTCCGTTTGGCTATCGCGCCTTTGTCGACAGCGCCCCGGTGCTGGAAAAGGCCATTGCTGAAAAAGCCGGCTTGGGCTGGATTGGCAAAAACACCCTGGTCCTGAATCGCAAGGCTGGGAGTTACTTCTTCCTTGCCGAGCTGTTCGTCGACCTGCCTCTGCCGGTCGACCCACCCCACGCCACCGAACATTGCGGCCGCTGCACCGCGTGCCTCGACATTTGCCCGACCAATGCCTTCGTCGGCCCGTACGTGCTGGATGCCCGACGCTGCATCTCCTACCTGACCATCGAACTGAAAAGCGCGATCCCGGAAGATTTGCGGCCACTGATCGGCAATCGGGTGTTCGGTTGCGATGATTGCCAGATCGTCTGCCCCTGGAACCGCTTCGCCCGTCCGTCCGGCGAAAACGACTTCAAGCCACGGCACAACCTGGACAACGCTGAACTGGCCGAGCTGTTCATGTGGGACGAGGACAAGTTTCTCAGCAGCACTGAAGGCTCACCGCTGCGCCGCGCCGGTTACGAGCGCTGGCTGCGCAATCTCGCAGTGGGGTTGGGGAATGCACCTTCAACGATCCCGGTGCTGGAAGCGTTGAAGGCGCGGCGCGATTATCCGTCAGAGCTAGTGCGTGAGCATGTCGAATGGGCGCTGCAACAACACTCAGCGCGTAAACACACGACGCTTGATACCTAAGCTTTCGTTCGGTCGCAAAGCGCTATGTTTGCAACCTCGCGTCTTTGGGCAGTACCGAAAGACTGAGCCAGTCGGCGGCTCAAACCCATCGCGGATCGTGAGAACCGATTTGCTTGATCAAGATTTGCCGGGTGTCGTCATTTACCAGAAAAAACACGCGATGCTCCTGCGTCAAACGAATGTGTGCATGCATGAAGTTCTTGTGCACGTCATTAGGCTTAAAGTGTTTGTAATTCGGGTAATTTTCGTACAAGGCCGTGGGAAATACCTTGGCAGCCTCTCTGGGATGGGTATTGTGCTCGACAATCTCGTTTCGGTATTCGTTGTATTTCGCCCTCTGCGCGGCTCCACGTTTACCGTTCTCGATGTAATCGTGGGGGCCGATGTCTTCAGTGAAAGTCCAGTTCGATGGCGGTTCGGCTTGAGCAGCGTTGCCACGCGCCTTGGATTGCCTTCCCATGCCGAATATTCGATCTTCCTTTTCGACGATTCTGGCCGGTTGCTCGTCAGCGGCAGCCAGTAAGCGGGGACGGTACAGCTGCCGGCTTCGATTGAAGGCCCGTCCGACTGCAAGAGCGCCCGCGCCTGCCGAAGCGAGGCCAAGACCGAGACTGACCCAGCCCAGTATCGAGCCCACTTCTGATTCCGGAGCCCATTCATTCGCCAATTCACTGGCGATGCCCGTCAATCCCGAGGCGACTCCCAGACCGACGCCCAACACAGCCAGCGTGCCGACACCGAGCGTCGCAATACTGGCGAGAATCCCGGCGACCCCAAGAGCGATCCCCAGAACCGCCTGCCAGGAAAAGTGCCCTGTAGGATCTACGCGATTGATCGGATCTCCCAGGCAGTAAGCATAGGCATTCAACCCTCCCGCACCAAACGGGCTCATGCTGTCGGGGCGCATGAAACGCATCAGTGTCGGGCTGTAGGCCCTGTAACCGTTGCCCAGTAAATACAGGCCCGTCAGCGGATCCAGCTGTTCGCCATTGAACCCGGCCAGACTGAAAAAACCGCCTTCGGCAGGCCGGTGTCCGTACGGACTGTAGGCGCTATCTCGCAGTTGCTGGCCATGAAATTCCGTCAACACGCTTTGTTGTTGATCCGTGCCGAAAATCCGCAGTTGCGGGTCCATCCCGAGTTGATGCTGCCCCAGCAACAAGTCGTCGTGACGCACAATACTGCGCGAGTCTTTGCCGCGCACTTCGCTGATGACTGTTTCATTGTGATAGTAGCGTTGGACGTCCAGCATATTAGGCTGTGACAGTTCCACCACGCGATCGAACCCGTCGTAGTGGAAGCCACGTATGGGCGCTCCCTGGGCATTGTTCACCAGTGTCAGTCGCCCAAGCGCGTCATAGGCCAGCGTGCGCGCCTGGTCATCCTTGACCATCTGACCGCTGGCGTCGTACTCCAGCGTTACCGGTTGCGGATAATCGGCATGGGAATGCCGGACTTCCATGAGCTGAGTGGGGTCCAGCGTGCTGTAACTGAAGGTTGTCAGGTTGGCGCCCTGGGGAAACGTGGTTTGCAAAGTGACGATGTTATCCAGCGCATCGAAGGTGAACGTCTGCTGGACAATCTCTTTGCCGTAAGGATCGCGCGGCCGCTGCGCACCCTCACAGGCGTAATGACTGAGTCGGCCGCGCTCGTCATAAGTGAACTGTTCATCCCGCAATAGTTCGGTACCGCGTTTCAAGACTTTCTGCGCCAACTTACCGGACAGGGTGTAACTGGAGGTCAGCATCTGGGTGGCCAAACCCTCGACTTCGAAACTTCGGGTAATTTCCCGACCGATATCGTCATAGGCAAGGCGCGTAATCATGAGGCGCCTGGTCGTCGTATCCCGAGTCTCTATCCGCTCCAGCGAACTTGACTCGTTGTAAAAGAACTCAGCCTTCAACGGCCCTTGTTTGAACGAAATCTTGCGCCCCCATTCGTCGTACTCGGTCTTATGCTCGACACCGAGCCCATCGACGAACGTCAGCGGTCGGCCACTGAGTGAGTAGGTATACGAGGTTGTCTGGCGGTGCCCGCCGTAGTGGGTGGTTTCGGACTTCAGCCGGCCGGAAGGGTAGTAATCGAGGCAAGCCTCGCGCCCCTGCTCGATGCAGGTTTTCAACTTTCCATTCACCGCTTCATAGGTGAAGCGGGCAAGCAATCCATTGGCTTTACGTTCCGCCAGTCTGCCGCCCAGCTCCTGCGAATAAACAAATTCGGTTTTCTCGCCACCCGCGGTCCTGTGCCATTTCGGCTGACTGAGACCTGCCTCATAGCCGGTTTCGGACGTGCGTCCCCCTACTGAACTTTCAATCAGACGACTCAATCCATCGAACGTCTGGTGACCCAGGCGCTGGCCGGCCACTTTTACTTCGACTGGCAACGCTTCGGCACTATGGATTGCATACTCAGTTTCGACTGCACTCCCGTCCGGCAGGACACTTCGAACCATCCGGTCGAATACGTCGTAGTGATATCGGGTGGTGTTGCCTGCCGGATCGGTCTGACTGATTGTCCGACCCAAACCGTCATATTCATAACGGGTCCTGCCAAGGCTCTGGCCTTTCAGGCTAAAGACCTCGACGCTTTCCGGCTTGCCGAAGTCATTGAGAACGGTCATGGTTTTACCCATGCCTTCCTGCCAGCTCGCTCCTTGTCGAGCCACCGGGTCGAACTCACTGTGCTCTATTCGCCCGTCGGCATGCAGTGTCTGTTTGATCTGTCCCCAGGCGTCGTATACCCAGACAGTTTTCATTGGCCGGGCCACCCCGTCCCACCAGTCGGTGTGCGTCTGCTCCACCTGCTGTGCGGCCTTATCATGAAGTGCGGCATAGAGCGTGCGCATCTGACTGCGGCCCAACTCATCCGGATGGTCACAGTCCAGCGCCTGGATGCCGATCACGCGGCCCAACCCGTCGTAGGTGGTTTTTTGCATACTTCCCGACGGATCAGTGAGAACCATTGTCGCCGGCTCACTGGCGCTTGCGACTTGATAAGCCCATTGAGTCGAGACAGCGCAAGTCTTGCCTGGTGAAAGCGTTTCGCGCAGGCGCCGTCCAATCTTGTCGTATTCGTATTCGACAGAGCCGCCGCCCGTATTGGTTTCAGCTACTTTCAAACCGGTCAGTGTCGAGAGCGCTTGCTCGGTTGTCCGAAGGGTGCCATCAAATCCGTGGACGGTGTTTTTCAATCGAAGCGTGGTGCCATCAAGCTCATATGAAAATGCCGAGCGGGTCCTTTTACCGTTCTGGGTAATGCTTTGCTCTTGCAGCGCACCGTGCTTGAACGGATCCCCTGGCGTATCCAGATAAGTCCGCTCGGTTTTCGATCGCAGAACTTCGCCCTTCGCCGTCACCTCAAAAAAACTTTCTTCAACAGGTACGACGCCGGGCGGTTCCGAGTTTTGCAAAGCGGGCTGCAGGGCATAACGATAGCGTGTAATGGTGGACGCAGCGTCGCCGGATGCCGCAGTGACAGTCCTCTGCTTCACGAACCTGACGAAACCGAGTGGATCGGCCGGGCAGCCCGGTGATTCGGTCGCAGGATAAAATTCGGACAACGTTGTCACGCCATCGGATCCGACTTGCTTGAGCAAATTGCCCGCGCCGTCGAACTCGGTGACCGTAATCTCTTTGCGCGTTTTTTTGGTCTTCCGATTCTCATAGCACACCGTTTGCATTTTCGGCATGCGGAATTGAGGCGGCTGCTCTCGGAAAGACTTGTCTGTTGAACAATGATAGTCAGTGGTTATCGAGGTTACCGCCTCGCCACATGTCGTCACTTGAGCGACCAGCAAGTGAAACTTGTTGTAAGTGCGCTTGGTATGGGTGTGCACCTTATGATCCACCAGCAGGTTTTCGACAGAAAAGTACTGGTAGTTCGCGGGGGCCCGGTAGAGAGGATCGCCATCATCGGGCGGAGTCGCCTCCAGACCATGTCCAAGGAAATTTCGATCCGAAAATTTATAAGTCTTGCTCACTTTGGATTGCCCGTGACGGGGATAAATGTCGTGAGCAATGACATGCGGCAGTGCCTGAACCGAATCGCCAGTGGCAACCAGATGGCCTTCTTTCTTGTATCGGATGGTCTCCACAGCGCCCAGTGGAGTAACGATACGCTTTAGATAACCAACCCCATCAATGTCCTCGTACTCCAGATTCCAATTCCCTCCTTCGGGAAGCCCGATAGCCATCACCCGGGCATTTCTAAGGGATAACGTGAATTGAGCCTCGGATAAAGTTCCAGGGTTCTGGCTCAAGGTCACGCGACCGGCAGTGCGGTTTGTTTTCAGCAAACACCTTTCGCAATCCCTGACTTCGGTCAGCATCGGGTACTGATTGAAGAGCGTGTATTTCAACGCGATGCTCACGCCATTGGCCGACACTATCCTGGTCGGGACCGCTATGCGGCTGGCACCAAAAACTTCAAGTTCTTCTTGCCGGCCATCTTTGTAACGAACGTCATAACGCCCAGTGCCGGCTTTCAAGACTTTGACGCTCTCCAGCTTCATTTCCTTGAATTCAAGGCCGGTGACCGTCTCCAAAGCCTTGTAACGCTCCCCGCCGGATAACGTCATCGTCTTACTTTGCAAGTCATAGTGGGTCGTGGCCAGCGACCACCCCACCCCGTAGCCGGCATCCACATGATTCAGCGGATTGAAACTCAAGGTCAGGCCGAATAAGGGACCGTTAAGGCCTGCGGAGCGGACAGTCCCCAAGGATAAGGAACAGGTATACAAGCCCGTACGAGGGTCAACGCCCCCGGCAACAAACTCGCCAAAATTAAATGCATTCGAATGAACTGAACCCGGTGAATTATCCTTCATAAACAACTTCCTGCTGCGGGTAAAAACATAATGAAAACTGAACCTCCGAGAAAACCCCGACGGCATGAAAAGCATCCATAAAAAGTTATGCTCATCCCGTTTGTCATCCCAGCGTGAACGAGCGATTATCGATGTCAGGTTTGATAAGCAGCCTATGCTCGGTGCCATACTCATCCAGTACCGTCAGCGCGAATACCTTGTTGCGTTCAGGCTGGCTCTGATAGTCGGCCGACTGATATTTCAATATCGATAACTTTCCGCGCTCCTGATTAACGGGAGCAGACATGTATCCCTTCGGCCCACGAAGGGTCGCTCTCGTGCCATAAACCGGCGCTATATAACCGTAATACGTTCTTCGGCCATCCGTCGTATTGACAACATTGCCCGACGAAAAGAACAGAACGGCGTCATCTGCATCTGCAGCCACCTCATCACCGAACCAGTCAAGGAGATGAATCAACCGGCCTTCCGCACTCAGCCCGAGGGTGTATTGTTCAAGGGAGTCGTAGCGAACATTTAGATCGACGTCTCTGTACTTGCCCAGCTTAAAATGATTAAGCGGATATTGTCTGGGCGAAACCGATTCCAAGGTAATGCTACTGTCGTACTCTCCTACGCCATTACTTCGAACCACTGTTGAGCCGAACGTTATTTCAGCGGCAATCTGCAAAGACCCGGGCCTGGAACTGGAAACCCAGAATTCAAAAACCTGCACACTGTCAGCGGGATCGGAAATCCGGTTATCCGTGGCAGGCACCAAATCGGTGACTCGCGCCAAACCACCGGACATATCGTGTGCGTATCGATTCTCACGCGTGCTGACGCTCCAGTCGCCTTCCAGAGGCCGTGCGCCGTTATAGGAAATCAAGCGAAGCGTCTGCAAGGCCGAATGCCCATACAAGGACACTTCATTAGCCTCAGCATCTCCTCCGGAAATCAATACCAATACTCGAACTTGCATCCGCCCGTTGGCATAGAGTGTTTTATGTCGAATGGTTTTAGCGGCGTCAAACTTCACTTCAAACCGTTGAACACTTACGTAATCTTCTAACATTTCAACTCCTGCTATATGAATATGGCTGATCGTCTATTCTTTGTAAAACAGACCAGGCCAATATAGAAGCACGAGTTCAGGATAAAAAAACAGGACAGACATCAAACAACATGTAAGTACAACAAAATAAAACAACTCACCAAACCGCAATCAAACTTTATTTAACAAAAAAATTTCATAACAAAAAAAGCCCACTGTTCCTGCACTCGCGTGGCAACGAAGCAGGAGGCGGGCAGCCCAAAGTATTTACTCAGTAATAATCAGATGGCTTTATTCACTCTGCGAATCCACTCCACTGTCAGAAGAATCAGTTACAAACTGAACTTCCTCTACGTCTGTGTCGTCCGTACGGATCAGGACTTGCCGATCAAGGCTGGCATTTTCCAGATAATCAACAATACGCTGCCGTGAATTTTCACCGAGCGGATTGTCGCTCAAATTTACAAACAGGTTCTGTGTATCCGGGATATCAAACAGATCGCCATCGACTTCGACAATATCATTGCCACGTAAATCAACAATTCTCAACTCCCGCAATTCGGCAACCCCGGCAGGAACAATGGCCAAACCAGAGTTTCGTAGATACAGTTCTTGCAATTGCTGCATAAAACCAACATACGGAGCGACTACCAGTGGGTTATCGTTCAATCTTAACAATGTCAGTGTTTCTATTCTGGACAGCCCTTCGGCGGTGGCCTCCGAAAGCTGAAGCGAACAATTATCCAATGTCAAATGCCGCAGTTCGCGCATTTGAAAAATGTCCGGAGGAAACTCTCCGAGCCGAACATTTTCCAGTGCCAGGTAGCGTACATTCGGAAAGCTCTTGAGGAATTTCCCTATCCTCAGGCCAGGATTCCGTGCGTCAAGCCCCAGTTCTGTCACGTACTCGAACCTGGCGGATAACTCAGGCAATTCGCCGTCAAACTCGAGGAATGACGAAAAATGCTCTTCACTGAATCTACCCGCCGATTCTGACTTTCGTTGCCAGATGGCTTGCAGATCCTGACTGAATTTCTCACGGTTCTGCCGTTGACGGGCAAGGGCCTCGGCGCTCCATTGGACAGTCGAACCCGACCGATGCGGGGGTATGTTCCCACTCCAGATTTCAAGATCATCGCGCAGCGCCAGAGATTCCCTTTCGAGCCGTATCAATACGCCCAGCGGATCAACCTGCAAGCGCTCATCGATAAATAGCGCCACTTCATCATCCGGCAGCTCGGGATAGAGCGCCCGCACCCGCCGCTCGACAGCTGAAGGCGACATCAGGGCAGAGACTCCGGCATCGGCCGGGTTCAAGTGCGGGTACCAGTGATTGCCGTCTGGATCGGGCACCATGATCGGTCCCGAAGGGACGCGTTCGCTCGCCAGACATGCCCGTAGCTGGCCGGTGCCGGGATCCTCGGCGACCTGCACGAAATGGCCGTCGGCCAGGGCGACATACTGGCGTCGCTTGTAAACCCTGAAACCTTGAGCGTCGGCGTCCGGCAGCGTTGCCGCAACGGAAATCCAGAAATCGCTCAACGGACGGGACGCAAGCGTTGCTGCTGCGTCCACGGATACCGCATCGGAAGGCATCATGCTGATTCTGATAAGGGGTGTCGGGGCATCAGAATCCAAACGCGTACTTCCCCGCGCTGGGCTCACGGACGTCACAGGGTTTCGCGGGTGCGCCATGTCAGGCAGGTCGATATCGGACCGTGGCGGCACAACATGTTCATCTCCAGGCACATCGGGAACAGGCTTCTTCGAAGGGGTGGCTGGAGTCTGGCCTTTTGGCGGTTTGCCAATCATGAATTCTCATCCTTGAGGTAGTGTGTGATTGTCGGGAAATCCCTCCAACCGAGTTCATGCCTCGGTACAGCCAGAGGGATCCAGACATCGCAGCTTACTGATTTGCCCTTACGACAAAAGCATATATATCTATTGCAGTTATCTTGGTGCCTGGCCTACTACTTGCTGCAAACCTGAAGTTCGGGTATTCACTGTCAAGCATCCAACAGGTTGTATGAATCATCCCTGCTCCAGATAAAAAGCACGTTCTGCAGAATCAGTGCGAATGGCCAGTTTGTGTTCCGTTCCATACTGATCAAACACGGAAAAGTGAAACTTTCCATCAGCACTGTCCTTGTTAGACAAGTCCGAGTACTCGGACAATGCCTGCACAACGGTCAGTTCACCGTCACGGTCATTGACCCTCACCACGTAATGCTTTCTCTTTGTCGTAATTGCATCAGGGAAAAACGTATAGGCAATACTGTTTCCATCGAAAGGCAGACTTAGAGATATTTCACTTTTACCGGGACGCACCAGAAAGCCCCTAAGATGGTTGGTCCGCCACGCATATAACTTATTGCCACGAGCAAACTCGACGTCATCTGTGCTTCGCGACGAACTCCAGTCCACCAGTTTCATTTGATGTCCCTGATGATGAAGTCCGAGGTAGTAGTTCCAGATCCGGTTACCCGGTTCCTCATTGCCACGCTGCACAGAGGTCCAGCGAAATTGCTCGATCGAGTAGGTGATCGGAAGCTGCGCATCCAGTGTGATGCTGCTGTCGTGGTGACTGGACGCGGTGGTGCCATTGCTCCGGATGACCGTGCCGTTCAATGAAATACGTGCAGCGATCTGGGTCGTGCCAACACCCGATGAAGACACCCAGAAGGTGCGCACATGGGGATGGGCGGCAAGCTCTGCCTCCTCTTCAGAGGTTTCCGCTGTCACCGTGGAGGTGGGCGCTTCAAGGGTAAACCGACCTTGCTCGATACTGGCACCCCAGCCGTTTCGCAATGTCTTGCCAGTGCTGTAATGAATGAGCTCGACCGTATCCAGAACGTCAGCCGGGATCGGTACAAAGTTGCCATCCTCATCGCAACCGGAAATCAGCACTTGAACCCTCACTTGCATCCGGCCATTACCGTACAGAACCTTGTTTCGAATGGATGCACCCGCGTCGAACTTAACGTTCAGATCCGCAATACTGTCGAGAGCACCCACATTGTTTTGACTGACTGTCGCGGACTCCATGAAACCACTCATATATTCATTCCTTTTGATTTATATCATTCCCTTGCATCCGCACTGTTACGAATGCCACGCGATACAAATAACATGCAACCGCAAGCACGCTATAAAATCATATGTAACCAGTATTTAAATAACGATCAGACCACAGGCGAGAGAAGCTGAGTTTATTACTAAACCATAAAAGAAAACCGGACAAATCCGGCAACGCAAAGCAGGGCATCGCTGTAGTGCAAATTTGCTCCGGGTAGGCTCGGCGCTGTTCGTGGCGTGTAAGCCAGGGCTCAATGTTCGTCGTTGTAAACGAACTTCGGCATTTCCCAGTGAAAGCGGATCGCCAAAAGCCGTAGCAGGAAACCGCCGAATAGCGTTATCAATATCGCCTGTTCGCCCGGCACCTTCAGATAAAGGCACAGCATGTAACACCACGCTGCGGCGAACGAAACGCTGGCATAGAGCTCACGACGGAAGATCAGCGGGATGTCGTTGCAGAAGATGTCACGCAGGATGCCGCCGAAAACCCCGGTGATTACGCCGCTGACCGACGCCACCAGCATGCCGTGGCCCATTTCGAGGGCGGTCATGCAGCCGATCAGGGTGAATGCCACCAGACCCACGGCGTCGAGCACCAAAAACAACGAGCGCAGATGGCGCATCCAGCGCGCAGCGAAAACCGTGAACATCGCGGCCACCGAGGTCAGCACCAGGTATTCCGGGTGCTTGACCCACGTCAGCGGGTAGTGACCGAGCAACACGTCACGCACCGATCCGCCACCCAACGCTGTGATGCACGCGATCAGCACCACGCCAAACCAATCCATCCCGCGACGTCCGGCAGACAAGGCGCCGGTCATGGCTTCGGCGGTAATGGCGATCAGGTAAAGCATCAGCAACATGGTGGCGGTCCTTGCAGGAAGGCGCGCAGTCTAGCCATTTAGGGGCGGCACCAAAAGAGGGCGTCAGAGTCAACCATCGAAGGTGACTGTGCGGACGCCTTCGCGAGCAGGCTCGCTCCCACACTTGTCCTGTAAACACAGGTCCATTGTGGGAGCGAGCCTGCTCGCGATGGGCCGGAGCAGACACCCGAATCAGAACTTGATGAAATGCTTGCGGTAATGCTGCAGCTCGGCGATCGATTCGCGGATGTCGTCCAGGGCCAGGTGCGTGCTGCCCTTTTTGAAGCTGTCGCGCACGTCCGGCGCCCAGCGTGCGGCCAACTCTTTCAGGGTCGAGACGTCGAGGTTGCGATAGTGGAAGAAGCTTTCCAGGGATTTCATGTGGGTATAAAGGAAGCGACGGTCCTGGCAGATGCTGTTGCCACAAATCGGCGACTTGCCCTTCGGCACCCATTTTTCCAGGAAGGCGATGGTTTCGGATTCGGCTTCAGCCATGCTGATACGGCTGTCGCGCACCCGTTGGGTCAGCCCGGAGCCGCCGTGTTGACGGGTGTTCCACTCGTCCATGCCGGCGAGGATCTCGTCGCTGTGATGGATAGCGATCACCGGACCTTCGGCCAAGGTGTTCAGGTCACTGTCGGTGACGATGGTGGCCATCTCGATGATGACGTCGGTATCAGGGTTCAGACCGGTCATTTCCAGGTCGATCCAGATCAGATTCTGCGAGTTTTGCATGTGTCGGCTCCTAGGCAATGCTGCGCAGTTTAGCCTAGGGCGGTGGCCGGGCGTGCTAAACTCGCGGCCGTTTTACCTAATCGCTGCATTCTTGATACGGAACACCCATGGCCAAACGCCAACTCAATCGTCGTCAAAACTGGCGCATCGAAAAGATTCAGGGCGAGCGCGCTGCCCGCGCCGCCAAACGCGAGTCCTCGGCTGTCGAGGCACTTGAGGGTGGCGATCTGGGTCCGGAACAGACCGGCCTGGTGATCGCGCACTTCGGTGTGCAGGTCGAAGTCGAAGCGCTCGATGGCGAATTGGCCGGCCAGGTGTTCCGCTGTCACTTGCGCGCCAACCTGCCTGCGCTGGTGACCGGCGATCAGGTGGTCTGGCGTGCCGGCAACCAGGGCATCGGCGTGATCGTGGCGCAACTGCCGCGTAAAACCGAACTCTGCCGCCCCGACAGCCGTGGCCAGCTCAAGCCTGTAGCCGCCAACGTCGACATGATCGTGATTGTCTTCGCGCCACTGCCCGAGCCCCATGCCAACCTGATCGACCGTTATCTGGTTGCGGCAGAGCACGCCGGCATCCGGCCACTGCTGTTGCTCAACAAGTTCGACCTGATCGACGAGCAGAACGCCCCGGCGTTGAATGCCTTGCTGGCGGTTTACCGCACGCTGGGTTACCCGGTGCTGGAAGTCTCGGCGCACCACGGCAACGGCATGGAGCAACTGCAAGAACAGCTGGACGGGCGCATCAGCGTGTTCGTCGGCCAGTCCGGCGTCGGCAAGTCTTCGCTGGTCAACAGCCTGTTGCCGGAAGTCGAAGCCCGTGTCGGCCCGCTGTCCGAGTTGTCCGGCCAGGGTACTCACACCACCACCACCGCGCGGTTGTTCCACTTCCCCGGTGGCGGTGAGTTGATCGACTCCCCAGGTATTCGCGAGTTTGGTCTGGGCCACGTCAGCCGTGCCGACGTCGAAGCCGGCTTCATCGAGTTCAACGACCTGATCGGCACCTGCCGCTTCCGCGACTGCAAGCACGACCGCGAGCCGGGTTGCGCCCTGCTCAAGGCCCTGGAAGAGGGTCGCGTGCAGCAGCAACGGATGAACAGCTATCGCTCGATCATCGCCAGTTTGCCGGAAACCAGCTATTAAACAGACGTGCCAGCCGCTCCGACATTGATGGGACGGCTGGCCGCTTGTAACAACCTACAAAACAACCCACCAGTTTAAACGTCAGACATTTCTGTAAGGCACCCGCACGCCTGTTTGAAGGGCATTTCTCTTTAACCGTGAAGCCCTTGTTTCAGCCCTTCAACTGCATACATTCAAGCCCTCTTCGCACATTGGCGATACCGAGGGACATCCATGCAAACCTATCATTTGTTCATCAGTCACTCGTGGAACTACTCAGACGCCCACGACAATCTGGTCCGCCTGCTCAACGCGAAGCCCGACTTCACGTTCAAGAATTTTTCGGTGCCACCGGACAACCCGATCATCGGCGCGAAAACGGACAAACAACTTGAAGAAGCCATCGAAAACAAGATTCGGCTCTGCTCGGCAGTGCTGATCATGGCGGGGATGTATTCGACCTACAGCAAGTGGATCAACAAGGAAATCGAGATCGCCAAGCGCATGAACAAGGTGATTATTGCGGTCAAGCCGTTTGGTGCGGAGCGGATTTCCACGGTGGTACGCCGGGCGGCGCACGCGGAGTGTGCGTGGAACACCAACAGCATCATCAGTGCCATTCGCACTCACGCGGCGGGTTGAACCATGCGCAAGGGACTGTTCATCGGCATTAATAACTACAGCCATGTTTCGCAATTGAGTGGTTGCAACAACGACGCGATGGCCATGGCTTCGGTGCTGAAAACCGACGCCAATGGCGATCCGAATTTCAAGAACCTGGTCCTGACCTCCGCCGAAGATTATCTGAGCCGTGAAAAGCTCGAAGGGCATATCCAGGATTTGTTTTCAGGCGATTGCAGCGTTGCTCTGCTGTACTTCGCTGGTCACGGCAACTTCGACGTCGATACGGACGAAGGCATGCTGATCCCTCAGGACTACAAATCCGCCAAGGATGGAATTCGCATCAGCGACATCCTGAATTGGGCGACCAAAGCCGTGAAGATCAAAAACAAGGTGATTATTCTCGACTGCTGCAACGCAGGCTCGGCGGGCGAAGTGCGGGCGCTACGCAGCGAAAGCAGCATGGTGTGCGAGGGCATGACCATCCTCACCGCGTGCAAAAAGGAAGAGCCGGCGATGGAAGGCGCCAACCACGGCGTCTTCACTGGGCTGTTGCTGCAAGCATTGCACGGCGGCGCCGCGAACATATTGGGAAAGATTACCCCCGGCAGCCTCTATTCATTTGTCGACAACGCTCTCGACGCGTGGGAACAGCGCCCGGTGTTCAAAACCAATGTGTCGCAGTTCATTTCATTGCGAGAAGTCTCGCCGCTGATCCCCAAAGAGATTCTGCGCAAACTGCCCGACTGGTTCGCCGAAGCCGAATCAATGTTCGCGCTCGACCCCAGCTACGAACCTACCGAAGCCACGTTCGACCCAGAGCACGGCGAAGTCTTCTCCCAACTGCAAAAGTGCAACCGCCACAGCCTGATCGAACCGGTGGACGCCGAACACATGTACTACGCAGCCATCAACTCCACCGGTTGCCGCCTCACAGCGCTCGGCGCCTATTACCGCGAACTCGCCCTCAAAGGACATTTCTGATGCCCGTATTCATCAGCTACCGCCATAGCGATCGGCCCCACGCCATCGCCATCAACACCCGTCTGATTCAGGCCAACATCAAGACCTACTTCGACGTGCTGGACCCGGAATCACAGACCACTGACGACATCACCGGGGTCATCACCCGCAACATCACGGCGTGCACGCATCTGATAGCGGTAGTCTCGGACAAGACCGCGCTGTCGTGGTGGGTGCCGTTCGAAATCGGTGAAGCGACCATCAGTAACCGACGGATATGCTCATTCAAGACAGAACCGGCGGAACTGCCGCTCTACCTCGATAAATGGCCAAAGCTCAGCACCGACAAGGATCTGGAGTTTTTCATTGATGCCTACCGAGAAGAAGTGGCGACCAAGCGTTCAATGACGCTTGATTCAATCAACGAATCCCTTTACGGCACCTACAGACGCAATGCCGAGCTGTTCCACGACCAGCTCAAGAACCGCATCCGACGCGGTTTCTGACCGGCGCAAAAAAGCCGCGATGATCGCGGTTTTTTTTGTATTTCAATGCTGACCAATCAATGGACGCCGAGGGAATCGATTCACGACTGCCAACTCAGTTAGCCTGGTGAGATTTAAGTTCAAACATCAGCTGAATCATCAGCAGGCAGCTTGGTCGCCTGTTTGGCAATATTCTTCTCTTCAGATTTCACGCGACGTTCAAGTTTCCGTATGTCCTCTTCAGCGGGAAGCTCCTCGGGCTTGATGCCGCGCTGTTCCAACATATCTCGGACGCTCAAGTTATTCTGGACATGCTCCTTGGCAATGGCTGGTTCGCCTTGCAAATCCACCTGTAACACGTTGTGATTAGTTATCTCATTAGCCAAATTTTTGGCAGCAATAGTCAGCGTCGGTAAAAAATCAGCCAGAGGACGGCTCTTAACGATGCCATACCTGTCCTTCATCGCCTGAGTGGTCTTGCCGCCGAACAGAGCTGCATCACCTCGAGAGCGAATACGGGCAAATCCTTCATCATCCACACCACGCTCGTAGATGTTCTGCGATAGCTCTTTCTCCGACTCACGCAAACGATCTCGGGCATCGAAACGGGCTTGCAAGCGCATCCGGTCCTCGATCAACTCCTGCTTGCGCGTTTGCAGCGCGAAGTAGCTCTGAGCAAAAGCGATCGGTTGTTTACGCGGGTCACCATTCTGGGCAATCAAGTAGCAGGCATAACGAGTGAGCATGAAGTCTTCGACAGGGCGCTGACCACCTTTGCCGACCTCGATCATTTTCGTGACGTCACGAAAATGATCGGAAGGCTCTACTCCAGTGGCTCTACATGAAGCAATGGCACGTCTGATGGCGGTTAAAAAATTGTCCCAGCGCGCGTACCCCAAGGGTTCTTGCAACTCACGAGCAAACCAGAATTCGATGCCTTCATCAGGCACCCGATGTACCAGCATGTCGAAACGCTGTTGCAGTTGTAGCAGCGATTGATTGTCCATAGCGAATTCCGGGTCAGTCAGAGGGTGTCGATCTCGAAGCCTTGCAACAATAAATATCTGACTGATAGTGAAGGGCAGATTCCCGACCGTATAGCCCAAAATTTGTGACAAAAAAGCCGCGAATATCGCGGCTTTCCAATTCTCAGCGTACTGCTTTTTCCAGCTTCCAGCCCAGCGCATCCAAAGCGTCACAGCCGTCCTGGATCAACATGTGTGCAGCGTTGGCGAAATGCTCCAGGTCGTGTCCCTCGGCTTCTTTGACGCACAGGCAGGTGACGCTGTTGAGCAGATTGCGCGCGGCTTTTATTCGATGGACGGCAGTTTCAAGAAGATCGGAAGTGCGGGCTTCGGTGTCAATGTACAGCGTGGGGCCGACGCTGAAGTTGCCTTGGAGCGGGTGGTATTTGGACATGGTTTGAATCTCATCTGATAGGCGAAACTCCCACCCTTACGCGGCTAAACGAATTGGGGTGGTAGCTGTACGCGGGTTAGCCGACCGGACAGATGAACCCGGCACACCCGGAGGTGTCCCACGCACAGCCACCATAGACATGTAGATGCCAAGCAGCAAAAGGCGCCGCGATTATACGGGCGCTTGTGCATCATCTGTTACGACCGGCTAAAGTCGATCACCGATTCGTCGGCGACGGGCAAACTATAGGCGAGCCTCAAGCGAAGTAAAACCCGGTTTATGCGTCTCGGAGCCGTCCTACACCTTTCTCGGACATGCCTCATACATTGATTTTTACCGCAATCAGGCGGATCTAAATTCATTCTTACAGGAACAAAAAAGCCGACATCGCTGCCGGCTTTTCCATGGGTCACTGCTTCGGCGGCTCGCCCGGTTTCGGTGCCGGGTTGTCGAACAGATTCAATCGCTCACGAAGCTCATGCGCCGGCAACGGTTCTTTATCCGCCGGCAACGCGTTCGGGTCGGCTGGCGTGACGGGCACTTCGCCCGGGCCACCCTGCCCTTGCGTCGGCTCTGGAGCCGGTTCCGCGCCTTGCGAACCTTCGATGGCACGCTGGGCTTTCTTGGTCAGCACAATAATGTCGATACGGCGATTGACCGGATTGAACGGGTGCTCGCGATCGAACAACGCCGACGAGGCATAACCGACGACGCGCGCCACCTGCGCATCCGGATAGCTGCCAGCGACCAGCGCACGACGTGCAGCGTTGGCACGGTTGGCCGAGAGCTCCCAGTTACCGAAATCACCCGTGCCCGTGTACGGCTTGGCATCGGTGTGGCCGCTGATGCTGATCTTGTTCGGCACCGCTTTGATGGTGTCGGCCATGGCCAGCAGGATGTCTTCGAAGTACGGTTTCAGACGAGCACTGCCAGAGTCGAACATCGGCCGGTTTTCGGCGTCCACGATCTGGATGCGCAAACCGTCCGGCGTGATCTCGAACAGGATCTGGTCTTTGAATTTCTTGAGTTGAGGGTTCTCTTCGACCTTGTTCTGCAGTTCTTGCAGCAACAGCTCGAGACGTTCCTTCTCGACCTGCTCGGCCATCCCTTCAACCTGCTCGGTGTCGATGGTCACCTTGTCTGGCTGCGGCTGAGATTTCACCTCGGGGTTGAGGGTGTTCTCCGGCGCCAGGGTCGGCGTGCCGCCCAGGTCGATGATGTACGGCGTGCCGCTTTCGGAAAAGCCGACCGGGTCCTTGAAGTAACCGGCGATGGCGATCTTCTGTTCGGGAGTTGCGGTGGACAGCAGCCACAGCACCAGGAAGAACGCCATCATCGCCGTTGCGAAGTCCGCGAAGGCGATTTTCCAGGCGCCGCCGTGATGCCCGCCGGGGTAACGCTTGACGCGCTTGATGATGATCGGCTGGTTATTTTCCATGGCTTAACGACCGCGAACCGCTTGTTCCAGCTCAGCAAAGCTAGGACGGTGCGCCGGGTACAGAACCTTGCGGCCGAACTCTACCGCCAGCGACGGCGGCATGCCGGAAGCGGACGCGACCAGCGAGGCCTTGATGGCTTCGTAGATGTTCAGTTCTTCCTTGGCATCGTGGGCCAGGGAATGGGCCAGCGGACCGAAGAAACCGTACGCCGCGAGAATACCGAAGAATGTACCGACGAGTGCCGCACCCACGTGCAGACCGATGGATTTCTGGTCGCCTTCGCCCAGGGAGGCCATGGTCACCACGATACCGAGTACCGCCGCGACGATACCGAAACCAGGCATGGCGTCGGCAATGCCGTTCACTGCGTGGGACGGATGCTCGAGGTCTTCCTTGAGGCTGTAAAGTTCCATGTCGAACAAGCCTTCAAGCTCATGGGGAGCCATGTTGCCGGAGGACATAATGCGCAGGTAATCGCAGATGAACGCGGTCATGCGTTCGTCTTTGAGCACGGCCGGGTACTTGGCGAAGATCGGGCTCGCGGCGGCATCTTCGATGTCGCCTTCGATGGCCATCATGCCTTCGCGGCGACTCTTGTTGAGGATCTCGTATATCAGGCCCAGTACTTCGAGGTAGAAGGTATGGTTGAAACGAGAACTGAACATTCCCAAGGACTTCTTGAGAACTTTCATCGTCATATGACCGGGGTTGGCCTGCAGGAATGCACCGAGGGCCGCACCACCAATAATCATCACCTCGAAGGGCTGAATCAGGGCGGCAATTTTGCCATGGGAAAGCACGTATCCGCCGAGCACGCTCGCGAATACGACGATGATGCCGATTAATTTAGCCATAGGTAGGAGAGCACTTACTGAGTCGGGTTCAAGGTCATATTCGGAAGTTAAAAAATCTCTTCTTCTACTTATCGGCAAAACTGCGCCAGACTATAGCCAGTTCAGGCGAAAAGCCAATTTGGCCCGCTCCGGGCATAGGTAATGCAGACGATGATCGCGTCCAACCATGGCTAACGAAACGAACGTTCCAATTCCAAAACCGACCACTCTTGAAGGCTGGGTCAAGCTTCTCGATGGCGTGCGCCTGCCGGTTCCGCAAGCCAGTCATGACCATGTCTGCAAGGCCATCGCCAACAGTCGCAGCTCCCTGCGTGATATCGCCGAACTGATACAGGACAGCCCCGCACTGGCCTTGAGCGTGATTCGCGAAGCCAACCGCCACACCCATGGCACCATGACGGAACCTGCGGAAAACCTTGAGGTGGCGATCAATCGCCTCGGTTTGAAGCGCACCGAAGAACTGCTCGCCCGCCTGCCCGCCGAGCCTCAATCGCAGATCCCCGTCGCCCTGCGTCAGTTGCAGCTGATCAGCCAACACGCGACGCAACAGGCCAACGGTTTTTTCGCCCATCGCCTGGCCCGGCTGTGGCAGGACATCCACTGGGGCAGCCTGCTGTTTCTCTCGCCGCTGTGGCCCATGGCGTTGACCCATTCGCAGCTGCTCGAAGAGTGGGAGCTGCGGGTCATCCATAAAGGTGAATCGGCGGGCAACGTCGAGAAGCAATTGTTCGGCGCACGCCTGCTGGAAATCTGTCTGGCACTCGTGGACATCTGGCGCCTGCCGATCTGGGTGCAGCAGGGTTATCGGCTCTTGCTCGACGAGCAGCGTGAGCTGGTGAAAGTGCTGCGCATTGCGCGCGACAGCGATCATCCATTGCGCCAGCAAAACCGCCTCGACGACGATCCGACGTTGCGCCGCTGGCTCAATCAACCGGCCAATACGGTGCTGCTGGCCAACGGTCTGGCGCTGTCGACACAACAGGCCTGGGACAGTCCGCACAGTGAACGCTGGCAGTACCTGACCAGCCTTTACCTGCAAATGCCGATGGACGAAGTGCAGCAGCAGTTGCACCAACAGGCCGCCAACAGCGCCCGCCATCACGCTATGCCAGACCTTTGGCACCCGGCCGTGTCGCTGATCTGGCCATGGGGCGTAAACCGCATTCACGCCGGTTTGCTGCCGGCCCCGGCGCCGACCGCCGAAGACCTGGCGAAGTGGCGCAGTCAGTGCGCCGAGTTGCTGGTGGAGCCGAGTCGCTTCACCAATGCCATGCACTTGACCACCTCCGCCCGGGACGCTTTGGTCGCGTGCGGCATGCGTCGGGTGATGATCCTGATGGCCGACCGTACTCACGCCAATCTGCGAGTGCACCAGACGGCCGGACTGCTAAAAGAAGCGGCGGGCCTGAATTTCGTGGTGAGCCAGAGTACCGTGCTGCAACGCCTGCTCTCGCAACAGGCCCAGGTGCGACTGACACCGGACAACAATGCGCAATTTTCGGCGCTGTTGCCGGCCGGCCTGCGCTCACAGTTCGGTGGCGAACACCTGCTGCTGCGCTCACTGGTCAATAATGGTCGGGTCATCATGATTGTGGTGGCGGACCAGGGCGGTGGGCCGTTCTCGGAAATCACCGTGCAAGCCTTCGGCAAAACCGCGCAATGTATTGAGAAAGCCCTGCATAGCTTTAGCCACCGCGGCCAATGACCCGCTACAATCCTCCCCTTTGTGCTCTGGAGACCTCACATGTCTGACTTCTCTGGCTTGCCGCTGGTCATCGAGCCGAGCGACTTGCTCGCCCGTCTCGACGCCCGCGAACTGATTCTGGTGGACCTGACCAGCAGCGCCCGCTATGCCGCAGGGCATATCCCCGGTGCGCGTTTTGTCGATCCGAAACGCACGCAACTCGGTCAGGCGCCTGCGCCGGGACTGATGCCGCCGCAAGCGGCACTCGAAGCGTTGTTCGGCGAACTGGGCCATAACAAGGACGCGGTCTACGTGGTCTATGACGACGAAGGCGGCGGTTGGGCCGGTCGCTTTATCTGGCTACTGGATGTCATCGGCCACAGCCACTACCACTATGTCGATGGAGGCCTGCATGCCTGGCTGGCAGAAGGTTCGCCAATGTCGATCCAAATTCCGGCAGCGGTCGGCGGCCCGGTTGCGTTGACCCTGCACGACGAGCCCACTGCCACCCGCGAGTACCTGCAAAGCCGTCTCGGTGCCGCCGACCTGGCGATCTGGGACGCACGCGGGCCGCTGGAGTACTCCGGCGAGAAAGTCCTGGCGGCCAAGGCCGGGCACATTCCCGGCGCGGTCAATTTCGAATGGACCGCGGGCATGGACCCGTCGCGCCACCTGCGTATCCGCACCGACATGCCGCAGATCCTGGAAAAACTCGGGATCAGCAAAGACAAAGAAGTGATTACCCACTGCCAGACTCACCATCGTTCTGGCTTCACCTATCTGGTGGCCAAGTCCCTCGGTTATCCGCGGGTCAAAGGCTACGCCGGTTCCTGGGGCGAATGGGGCAACCATCCCGATACGCCCGTAGAGATTTAAGGTTTTTAAGGACAGTTAATGAATAAGCGTTTGTTTATCCTCAGCCAATACCTGCTGCCCCATCACCTGCTGTCGCGACTGGCCGGGTGCATTGCCGAATGCCGCGTGCGCTGGTTCAAGAATGCCTTCACCGCCTGGTTCGCCAAGCGTTATCAGGTGGACATGTCGCTGGCGCTGGTCGAAGACCTGACCGCCTACGAGCACTTCAATGCGTTCTTCACTCGCGCCTTGAAAGACGGTGCTCGCCCGCTGGACGAGACGCCAGGCGCGATCCTCAGCCCGGCCGACGGCGCGGTCAGCCAACTCGGCCCGATCGAACACGGTCGCGTGTTCCAGGCCAAGGGCCACAGCTTCAGCGTGCTGGAATTGCTGGGCGGCGACGCTGCCAACGCAGCGCCGTTCATGGGCGGCGATTTCGCCACCATTTACCTGTCGCCGAAGGACTACCACCGCGTGCACATGCCGCTGGCCGGCACCCTGCGCGAGATGGTCTACATCCCAGGCCGGATCTTCTCGGTCAACCAGACCACCGCCGAAAACGTTCCGGAACTGTTCGCCCGCAACGAGCGTGTGGCGTGCATTTTCGACACCGAACGCGGGCCAATGGCCGTGGTGCTGGTGGGCGCAATGATCGTGGCGTCGATCGAAACCGTTTGGGCCGGGCTGGTCACGCCGCCAAAACGCGAGCTGAAAACCTTCCGCTACGACGAAGCTGCCCGTGCGCCGATCCATTTGGAGAAAGGTGCAGAACTGGGTCGGTTCAAACTGGGTTCGACCGCTGTCGTGCTGTTTGGGCCTGATCAAGTGAAGTGGGCTGAAGAACTGGCAGCCGGTTCGCCGGTGCAGATGGGCCAGGGCATGGGCCTGCCAAACGCCTGATCCCTGATCCGAACCCCGCGAACGTCTTCGCGGGGTCGGACATTTCGGTGGTGCCGTTACTCTATCTGTCCACGGAAGCCTATCGGCCCTTCGTTGGCGTAGGTATTGGTGCCACTGAGGTTTTTCCCTCCATCACTGGAGGTCACGCTCAACGCCACAACGTTCTGATTATCCCGGCCTCCGATGACCCATTTGCCACCCGGCTGCCAGGGGGCATCGTTGCCGCCCCACTGATTCTCAACGTTGTACTGGTTCTGGCCCGTGCGCTGAGCCTTGAAGCCAATGGGACCTTCACCCGCATACGTCATGGTGCCGGTGAAACTCTTCCCGCCATCGCCCGATTTTATCTCGATCGCGACAGCGTTCTGGTTGTCTCGTGCGCCTAACGTCCAGTCTCCGCCCGGATGCCAGGGTGCCGAACTACCACCCCATTGATTTGCTACTACATATCTAGACATAAACTTCATCTCCTTGAAGTTACAAAGAGACCTGCCCTGCGTAGGCAGCAGGCCGTACGACTGTGCGTATCCAGTCGCACGACTGTCAGATTAGTAGTACACCCGGATAGCACTCGACTGACAGACAAACGGTAAAATCCATAGCTGCTACAGTCAAGCCATTCACTGCCCATTTCCCGGTTGGAGTTTTTCCACGGCATGAATGAGACCAGTCCCCACCTGCTGCTACGCGCGCCCATCCCGATGCAGGCGCGCCTGTCGATCTGTGAAGCCACCCCGCGCGACCTCAAGCGCTGGATCGCCAATCTACCCAAAGCCAATATCGGCGAAACCGCTCGCCAGCTGTATCAAGGCTTGAGCGAACTCAACCAACTGCTCACGCCCAGCGACAATCGCCTGCAATTGCTCGAACTGTTGCGCCCCGAGGTGTATTACGTCTGCAAACACCTTGAGCAGCATTTCCTGCATCAGTCGATTGTCCTCGACGAGCGTTCGCGCAAGATCGCCAACCTTTGCCAGGCGCTGCAAAGTCATTTGGCCATTGGTTATAAACAGATCGTCGTGCGCATCACACCGAAGTTCAGCAAGGACCGTGCGCCACTGCTGACCCAGGCGCTGCAACGGGCGATCCATTGCCTGAACGGGCCGCTGATTCGCGCTACCAAACTCTATTGCCCAGTGCCGGAAGGCCTGTGGCTGGAGCTGCATCAGCTATACCGGATCGCCTGCGCCCACCGTCTCCAGCACTTCAGCCTGCGCGACGAACTGGCCAGCCAGACGCAAACCCTGAGCATCGAACAGACTTACGTGGTCGCCTTGCTGCTGGGCGCCTCACGCTGCAACCAACTGCGGCAGCACCAGATTGCCCGGGTGGCCGAGGTGCTGGAGCCCTGGAGCCAATGGATCAAGCTGCAACCCGGCAAACCGGCCACCGGGCTGTTTGCCGTCGTGCCAGACCTCGACACCGGGCCGCGTTACCTCGCCAAGTTCCGGGCCGAGCAGCAGGAGAGCCTGCTGGGGATCGATCCACAGCCTCTGGTTGCGGCAATCGAAGGGCACTTGCAAAAAACCGACAGCTTATCGCCACTGCCCGTGCCGACAGGGTTAAGCCTGGATACGTTGCAACATCTTCATGCCGCCTGGGGCCAGACTGCCGAGCGCAGCTTCCAGCGTACCGTCGGCCATGGCACGTTGACCTTGTGCGTGGGCATGAGCGCACTGCATTTTTATCTGGGTGGGCAACGCTCATTCAGCGACATCCTGAAAAACCCTGGTGCCCGGCCTGCACAATTTTCGACGACGTCTGTGGCAGGTCGGGAAAAGGACCAATGGCACCAGGCCTTCGACGCCGCCCCCCATGGCAATTCGGACGCTCTGTTGCCCTACGAAGAGATCGAATACCCGCAGCTTCAGAACGACGACAACCACGAGGCATCCGACCGCAATCAACACTTCCCGACCCATGTCCTGCCCGTGATCAATCACAGCCCCGGCGGTTACTGCCTGAGCTGGCGCGGCGCGGTGCCTGCCGAGTTACAAGCGGGTGAGATGGTCGGCATCGAGGACTCTGCGGGTCAGGGCTGGAGCATCGCGGTGGTGCGCTGGATCCGCCAGGTGCGTGGCGGTGGCATGCAGATGGGCATCGAGCAGGTTGCGCCCGGCGCCGAGCCTTGCGGCCTGCAACTGGTGCGCACCCGTGATGACCACAGCCAATACCTTCGCGGCCTGTTGCTGCCGGAAATCAGCGCCATCGATCTGCCGGCCACTTTGCTCGCGCCGCGCCTGCCCTTTCAGGAGGGCCACAAGATCATGATCAATACCAACGGCGAGGAACGCCGGGTCGGGCTGGATCGGCGGGTGGCGAGTACCAACAGTTTCAATCAGTTCGCCTACCGTCCACTGGAGACAGGCAAAAACGACAACGCCGCGGTGAGCGGCGCTGAGGAGAATTTTGATTCGTTGTGGAAATCGCTTTAACCCCAAAAGCAAAAAATCGCAGCCTGCGGCAGCTCCTACACGGGAATATGCGTTTCCCTGTAGGAGTTGCCGCAGGCTGCGATCTTTTGATCTTTCTTAAAGTTGCCCGTCGCGATCCCGGAAGCCCAGCAGATACAGCACGCCATCCAGCCCAAGGGTGGAAATCGCCTGTTTCGCCGACTGCTTCACCAGCGGTTTGGCACGGAACGCCACGCCCAATCCGGCAATCGCCAGCATCGGCAAATCGTTGGCGCCGTCGCCAACGGCGATGGTCTGCTCCAGACGCAAACCTTCCTTGTGCGCCAATTCCTTCAGCAGATCGGCCTTGCGCTGCGCATCAACAATCGGCTCGACTGCCACGCCGGTGACCTTGCCGTCGACCACTTCCAGTTCGTTGGCGAACACATAGTCGATGCCCAACTTGGCCTGCAATTGCTTGGCGAAGTAGGTGAAGCCGCCCGACAGAATCGCCGTCTTGTAGCCCAGGCGTTTGAGTTCGGCGAACAAGGTTTCGGCACCTTCGGTCAGGCGCAGGGAGGCGCCGATCGAATCCAGCACGCTGACGTCCAGCCCTTTCAACAAGGCCAGGCGCTCCTTGAAGCTGGCGCGGAAGTCCAATTCGCCGGCCATCGCCCGTTCGGTGATCGCAGAAACCTGATCGCCCACACCGGCAGCCTTGGCCAGTTCGTCGATGACTTCGGCTTCGATCAGTGTCGAGTCCATGTCGAACACCGCCAGACGACGGTTGCGGCGGAACAGCGAATCTTCCTGGAAGGCGATGTCGACGTTCAGTTCCTGCGCAACACTGAGGAATTCGGCCCGCAGCGCTTGCGGATCAGCCGCTTCGCCACGAACGGAAAACTCGATGCAGCCCTTGCCCTGATCGGCCGGGGTGTCCAGCGGCATGCGCCCGGACAGACGATCGATGTGGTCGATGTTCAGGCCATATTTGGCGGTGATCGAACTCACGGCCTGCAATTGCCCGGCGGTCACTTTGCGGGTCAATAGCGTCACGATGTGGCGCTTTTTGCCCTGATTGCCGACCCACTGCTGGTAATCCTCTTCGGACACCGGCGTGAAACGTACCTGCTGATCGAGCTTGTAAGCCGTGAACAGGATGTCCTTGAGCACCGACTTGCCTTGCTCGGTGTCAGGAATTTCAACCAGGATGCCGAACGACAAGGTGTCGTGGATCACCGCCTGACCAATGTCGAGAATGTTCACACCACCCTGGGCCAGAACGCCGGTAATGGCCGCAGTCAGACCCGGACGGTCGACTCCCGTGATGTTTATCAGGACGATTTCGCGCAAGGCGCACCCCCGCAGGTGGAAAAAAACCGCATTCTACCCACTTTCAGTGACCATCGGGCACCGTGAGCGCTTTGCCGGTCTAGGGCCTGTCGCTATACTGCGCGTCAACTTCACGGACAAAAGAGCCGAGCTCAAGTGAACCGGCCCACGCCAGTAAAAACCGATAACTTCTTTCTGCTGATCTTCCGTGCACTGCGCCACCGCCGTGTACCGATTGCATTGCGCATCGCCAGCCATAACGTGATCCTGGTCGCTCTGGCCCTGGTGATCTATGCCTGTGTGATGGGTTTGCAGTTCAAGCAGGCCATGCACGAGCAGGCGGATGCCCTGGGCGAAAGCCTGACCACCCAGACTGCCACGTCCGCCACGGAGCTGTTGGTGTCCAACGACATCCTCAGCCTCAACGTGCTGCTCAACAACCTGACCAAAAACAAGCTGGTGGCCCACGCCGCCATCTACAGCGTGGATAATCGCATCCTCGCCGAAGCCGGTCAGCGCCCCAAGCACAGCCTGCTGGGCGAAGCCGAAGGCATGTACCAGAGCAAGATCACGTTCCAGGACGTGACCGCCGGGCAACTGCGCATCAGCCTGGACATGGATCAATTCCAGCAGCCGATGACCATCAGCCTGCAAAGCATGGGCATTTTGAGCGCGATACTGCTGGCGCTGTCCCTGGCGCTGAGCCTGCGCCTGGGTCGGCACATCTCCACACCGCTGCTGCAATTGCGGGTGTGGCTGCGCAATATCGACGAATACACCCCGGCCACCGAGCGTCAGGATGAGATCGGTGACCTGGCTCGCCAGCTGCACGCCAACTTCGCACCTGAGCCGGCCGAGCCGGAACCGGAGCCTGAACCCGAGTTCGACGACAGCGATTACGACAGCGACGATGCCGATCCGGCCTTCGAAGTGCGTAACCTGCGCGATCCAAGCTTTGACGAAACCCGACCGGTGGCAGGCCTCAAGCCCGCTCCCCGGCAAGTTGTCAGCACTGTCGAAGACGATGAGGACGACGAAGATCCGTTTGCCGACCTGCGCGATGACTCGGCAAACAGCACGCCGAAGCCGGCAGCGAAACCCCAGGTCTCGAACGTTCCGCAGCACAGCGCGGTGCTGGCCGTGCAACTGGGCGCTCAGGATCAGCTGCGTCGCCTGCCCCGCACACGTCTGGAAGAATTGCTCAAACGCTATCGCGACTGCCTCGATCAGGCCGCCTCGCTCTACCAGAGCGAACTGCACACCCTGAACGATGGCAGCACGCTGATGCTGTTCCACACCGAAGACAGCGGCGACGACTACCTGACCAACGCCATCTGCTGCGGTGAGTTGTTGCGAGCTCTGGGCCATCAGTTGCAGATCGAAGTCGCCGACAGCGGCATCACCCTGCAATTGCAGCTGGGCCTGACCCTGGGTGACGAGCTGTTCGGCCTGAGCCAGATTGATCTGCTGCTGACCGAAGCCGCTCAGGATGCGCTGGCCCTGTCGCAACACAGCCGCAACCTGCTGCTGGTGGAGCGCAAGATCGGTGACGACGCGCTGATCCGCCAGCGCGCACGGATCCGCCCGATCGCAAGCCCGGAAGGCGCTTGCTGCGTGGAGCGGCTGATGGAGCCTTATCCGTCGATGCTGGAACGGCAATTGGCGCGGATGCATGAGCGCCGGGCGTAGATCTTAGCCCCGTAACAACGAAGCCCGCACACGAGTGATCGTCTGCGGACTGATCGTTCCCACGCTCTGCGTGGGAATGCCTCCAGGGACGCTCTGCGTTCCAGCCTCACCTCAACCCAAAGCCTGGCACCGATGTGACGCGGAGCGTCACGGGCTGCATTCCCACGCAGAGCGTGGGAACGATCATCACCGAACTGCAGAAACAACAAAGCCCGCACTAGGCGGGCTTTGTCTTGGATCAATCCAGCCTCAGAACCTGAACACTTCCATATCGGTCCGGATCGGCGATGCCATTGGGATCTTCGGCTGCTTTTCCGCTTCCGCCGCTGGTGCCACAGGCTTGGCAGCCGGCTTTTTTGGCGCGTCGGCGATCGGTGGCTGATTGGCCAGTGGCTTGAGCGCCGTCGACAGTTGCTCGGCCAGACGCTGCAGCAATACACCCTGAGCCTGAACCTGAGCCGCCGTGCCACCGGCATGCTGTTCCTGCAGATGAATGATGCGGTTATCGCGAACCTGGCCCCGACGGTCGATCAGACGCCATTGCGCATCAAGGATCGCCGGTTGCGCCTCACCCGAGTCCAGACGAGTAATCGTCAGAAGAACCTGAACATCCGGCGTGAAGCCCACTGTCGCAGGCGCCAGCACCACGCGCTGACTGTCCAGGTGACCCGCTACCTGACGCAGCAACAGCTGATCGATATCGGACGACAGGCTACCCGCCCAACGACCATCAACCGAAGCTTGCAGGCTGCCATCCGGCTGTCGCTGCAACAACGTTTCGCGTTGCAGGTAATCAGCTACCGTTACCGGACCCAGCAGTACAGCCATGCCCGCGCTTTGCGCAGGCTGAGCAGGACTTCCACTGTCCAGTTGGTACAGCGACACCGGTTGGTGAACACTGCAACCCGCCAGGCCAAGAACGCCAGCGAGCATCAAAATAAAAGGAAGGCGCAGAGCAGTCATCGTCCCGTCCAGGTGGTTGCCACAAGGCTAACCACAGTGAAAATACTCAATAAATATGAAGAACGCTCGGCCACGCCGGCGCTTGAAAGGCCATATCATCCGTGAATATGCGTTCCGACTCCAGCGCCAAAGTGTCGATCTACGCGTTAAATCGTAGATCGAGCGCTCTAGGACGCTTAATTGAGGTTTTCGACGAGCAGCGCATCTACCCTCTGAAAGCCACGTGGCAGCTTGTTACCACGACGCCCACGCTCACCTTTGTAGTGTTCGAGGTCGTCCGCTTTCAGTGACAAGGTACGTTTTCCGGCCTGTAGCACCAACGTGGCGCCATCCGGCAGTACCGCGATGTCCGTGACATATTCTTCGCGACTGGCTACACGCTCACCGGAGATCCCGATGATCTTGTTGCCTTTGCCCTTACCTAATTGTGGCAGATCGCTGATCTTAAAGATCAGCAGGCGACCTTCGGTGGTCACCGAGGCCAGCCAGTTCTGCTCACGATCGGCCACCGGACGCGGCAGAATCACCTTGGCGTTGTTCGGCAGGCTCAACAGCGCCTTGCCCGCCTTGTTCTTGGCCTGCAGGTCTTCACCCTTGACCACGAAACCGTAACCGGCGTCGGAGGCGATCACGTACAGCGAGTCGTCTTCCGGCATCAGCACGCATTCGAAGCTCGCCCCTGGTGGCGGCGTCAGACGACCGGTCAGTGGTTCGCCCTGGCCACGGGCCGATGGCAGCGTGTGTGCGGCCACCGAATAGCTGCGACCAGTGGAGTCGATAAACACGGCGAACTGGTTGGAGCGACCGGGCGCCAAGGCCTTGAAACCATCCCCGGCCTTGTAGGAAAGCCCGGTGGCGTCGATTTCGTGCCCTTTGGCAGAGCGAACCCAGCCTTTTTCCGACAGGACGACGGTTACTTTCTCGTTCGGCAGCAAATCATGCTCGGTCAGGGCCTTGGCTTCGGTGCGCTCGACGATTGGCGAGCGACGGTCGTCGCCGTAGGTTTCGGCGTCCTTGATCAGTTCGGTGCGTACCAGTTTTTTCAGCTTGGCTTCGCTACCCAGCAGGGCTTGCAGCTTGGCCTGTTCCTTGAGTAGTTCATCCTGCTCGGCACGCAGCTTCATTTCTTCCAGTCGCGCCAACTGACGCAAACGGGTGTCGAGGATGTAGTCGGCCTGGATTTCGCTCAGAGCGAAACGCGCGATCAACGCGGCTTTTGGGTGCTCCTCGGTGCGGATGATGTGAATCACTTCATCCAGGTTGAGGTAAGCGATCAACAAACCGTCCAACAGGTGCAGGCGACGCTCGACCTTGTCCAGGCGGAATTGCAGGCGTCGACGCACGGTGTTGACGCGGAACTCCAGCCATTCCACCAGCAACGCACGCAGGTTTTTCAGCTGCGGCTTGCCGTCCAGACCGATGATGTTGATGTTGACCCGGTAGCTCGACTCCAGCTCGGTGCTGGCGAACAGGTGTTGCATCAGCGCATCGTGGTCAAAGTTTTTGCGCGCCCCCGGAATAATCACGATCCGGCACGGGTTTTCGTGGTCGGACTCGTCTCGCAGGTCAGCGATCTGTGGGGCCTTGGACGGCTTGGCCTGCATCATGGCCGCGATCTGTTCCAGCACCTTGGCGCCCGAGACCTGATGCGGCAGCGCGGTGACGATGATGTCGCCGTCTTCAATGTGGTACACGGCGCGCATGCGCACCGAACCGCGACCGGTTTCGTAGATTTTCAGCAGGTCGGCGCGCGGCGTGATGATTTCTGCTTCGGTCGGGTAATCCGGGCCCTGGATGTGTTCGCAGAGCTGTTCGACCGTGGCTTTGGGCTCATCGAGCAAACGCACGCACGCTGTCGCGACTTCGCGCAGGTTGTGCGGCGGTACGTCGGTGGCCATGCCCACGGCGATGCCGGTGGTGCCGTTGAGCAGGATGTTCGGCAAACGCGCCGGCAACACCAGCGGCTCGTCGAGTGTACCGTCGAAGTTCGGGCCCCAGTCCGCAGTGCCCTGGCCCAGCTCGCTGAGCAGCACTTCGGAATAACGCGACAGCCGCGCCTCGGTGTAACGCATGGCGGCGAAGGACTTGGGATCATCCGGCGCACCCCAGTTACCCTGGCCGTCGACCAGCGTGTAGCGGTAACTGAACGGCTGGGCCATCAGGACCATGGCTTCGTAGCAGGCCGAGTCGCCGTGCGGGTGGAACTTACCGAGCACGTCACCGACGGTACGCGCCGACTTCTTGTGCTTGGAATCGGCGTCCAGCCCCAACTCGCTCATCGCATAGATAATGCGCCGCTGTACCGGTTTCAGGCCGTCGCCGATATGCGGCAAGGCACGGTCCATGATCACGTACATGGAGTAGTTGAGGTAGGCATTTTCGGTGAAGTCAGCCAGTGACCGGCGTTCTACACCGTCCAGGCTGAGATCAAGGGAGTCGCTCATGCGGGCCTCATCGGTTCGTTGTCTGGCGCAGCAGCATGGTGCCACCGCGCTGGGTAAATTCAAGTTTGTTCAGCGCGCTCATACCGAGCAACACTTGTTTGCCATCCAGGCCTGGCACGACGAGGGCGCGCACATCACGCAGCACAATGTCGCCCAGTTGCAGCCGGTCGATGCGGGTTCGATAACCCTCGGTGCGACCATTGGCCGTGCTCAGGGTCACCCCGAAGCCTTTTTCCAGCTTCAGCCATTCGGCCATTTCCGCCGGGATCGACACGTCGGTCGCCCCGGTATCGAGCATGAAATCCACCGGCTGGCCGTTGATCTGGCCGCTGGCGACGAAGTGCCCCTGATTGTTACTCGCCAGTTTCACTTCGATAAAACCTTCACCCTGCTCCGTGCTGACCACGGCATTAGGGTTCTGCTGACGCGTTTCCCACTGGCCGAAAAACCGTGTGGCCAGAAATAATGCCGCGCACCAGGCCAGCACCATAAACACCCGACCGGCGCGCTTGCCTGGCGCTTGCTGGCTCATGGCTTGGCACTCCAGCCACCGTCAGGTGCGGCAAAACGCCAGACGATCGGGCGTTTCTCGCCATCGGCGCGGGCATCGTTATTGTTGTCGGTGCCAATCCACGCGCCCTCTGCGTCGATAACCAGCGCTTCGGTCAGGCCGTAGGGATCTGAATAACGGCGATGTGCCTGCAAGGCTTCATCGGCAAACGACCAGCAGCGCTCGACCTTGGCCGTCACCGAATCACGGCGGCAGATCTGGAAGGCGTTGCGTTCAAGGGTGAACAGCTTGCCGTCGAACAGCGATAGATCGGCAAAGTCCCGAGATACCGCTTTGGCTCGGGGAAACTGCGCCGGCTGCATTTCTTTCCCCGCTTCGCTCACCAACACGCAAGCGCCATCGCAATCCCAGACCGTCTGTTTGCGCTTGATCAGCAGCAAACCACGACTTTGACGCTCGGCGGCGAGCCATAACTGATCACCCGCCGGATTGATCGCCAGGCCCTCGAACAGCGCATTGAAGTGCAACAGCATGCCACTGGCCCGTGCTTCGCGGACCAGCATCGGCGAGATCTTCAGCCAGGACGTCGGCCCAACCGGCGGCACTTGCAGAATCGCCGCATGGGATTCGCTGACGATGTAGCGATTACCGGCGCTGTCGCAGGTGATGCCTTCAAAATCCAGGTCCCCGCCCCGGAAAAACGACGCCACCCAGGTCCGAGAACGCAGCCCCCAGGGCAAACCGCTGTCAGGCACCGGTGGTACGCCGATGCCCACGGTCTCAGCCTGCCAGACCGTGTCGCGGGTATCGAGGCGGTAAATCTGATCATCGTCTCGATCGGACACCGTCCACAAATCCTTGCCACACTGGGCCAGCCCCGACAAGTTGCCGCCGCGCATACCGTCAACGGGATGCTCGGACAACAAGCGCAGTTCCGGCACCGGTTCGGCAAACGCCGTCACCGAGGTCAGAAGTAACGCACACGCCAGGGCAAAGCCAACCTGCATCAGCCAAGAACCTCGGCCAGGTTGCCTTTGGATTCCAGCCAGGATTTGCGATCACCCGCGCGTTTCTTCGCCAGCAGCATGTCCATCATTTCCGAGGTCGCTTCGAAATCATCCAGCGTCAGCTGCACCAGACGCCGAGTGTTCGGGTCCATGGTGGTTTCGCGCAGCTGCGGCGGGTTCATTTCACCCAGACCTTTGAATCGTGTGACCTGCGGCTTGCCACGTTTTTTCTCGGCCACCAGACGATCGAGGATGCCATCGCGTTCGGCTTCGTCCAGGGCGTAGTAAATCTCTTTGCCCAAGTCGATACGGTACAGCGGCGGCATGGCGACGTAGACGTGACCGGCATCCACCAACGGGCGGAAATGCTGGACGAACAACGCGCACAGCAAGGTGGCGATGTGCAGACCGTCGGAGTCGGCGTCGGCGAGGATGCAGATCTTGCCGTAACGCAGCTGGGCGATGTCCGCCGATCCTGGATCGACACCGATGGCCACGGCGATGTTGTGCACTTCCTGACTGGCCAGCACTTCGCTGCCGTCGACTTCCCAGGTGTTCAGAATCTTGCCGCGTAGTGGCAGGATCGCCTGGAACTCTTTATCCCGCGCCTGCTTGGCCGAACCGCCAGCGGAATCACCTTCCACCAGGAACAGCTCGGAACGCATCGGGTCCTGCCCAGCGCAGTCGGCGAGTTTGCCCGGTAGCGCCGGACCTTGAGTGATGCGTTTGCGCTCGACCTTCTTGCTCGCTTTCAGGCGACGGCCGGCGTTGTTGATCGCCAGTTCCGCGAGCTGCATGCCCAGCTCAGGGTGAGCGTTGAGCCACAGGCTGAACGCGTCCTTGACCACCCCGGAAACGAACGCGGCCGCTTCACGGGATGACAGACGCTCTTTGGTCTGGCCGGAGAATTGCGGCTCCTGCATCTTCATCGACAGAACGAAAGCGATGCGCTCCCAGACGTCTTCCGGTGCCAGCTTCACGCCGCGTGGCAGCAGGCTGCGGAATTCGCAGAACTCACGCATCGCGTCGAGCAAGCCCTGACGCAGACCGTTGACGTGGGTACCGCCCTGCGCCGTCGGGATCAGGTTGACGTAGCTTTCCTGAACGCTGTCGCCACCTTCCGGCAACCACAACAGCGCCCAATCGACCGCTTCTTTATTACCGGCCAGGCTGCCGCAAAACGGTTCGTCCGGCAGGCGTTCAAATTCGCTGACCGCGTCGACCAGGTAGGAGCGCAGGCCGTCTTCGTAATGCCATTCGACTTTCTCGCCGGTGGCCTTGTCTTCAAAACTGACCAGCAGCCCGGGGCACAGAACGGCCTTGGCCTTGAGCACGTGCTTGAGGCGGCTGATAGAGAATTTCGGTGAATCGAAGTACTTCGGGTCCGGTGCGAAGAACACGCTGGTACCGGTGTTGCGCTTGCCGACGGTGCCGATCACTTCCAGTTCGGTTTTCTTGTAACCATTGGCGAAGGTCATCTGGTATTCGTTGCCGTCACGCTTGACGCGCACCCGGACTTCGTTCGACAAGGCGTTGACCACGGAAATACCTACCCCGTGCAGACCGCCGGAGAACTGGTAGTTCTTGTTGGAAAACTTGCCGCCCGCGTGGAGCTTGGTGAGGATCAGCTCGACGCCCGAAACGCCTTCTTCGGCGTGGATATCCACCGGCATGCCGCGGCCGTCATCGCTGACTTCCAGGGAGTGATCGGCGTGCAGGATGACCTGCACCGAGGTCGCGTGCCCGGCCAAGGCTTCGTCGACGCTGTTGTCGATGACTTCCTGGGCGAGGTGGTTCGGCCGACTGGTGTCGGTGTACATGCCGGGGCGTTTGCGCACCGGGTCGAGGCCCGAGAGGACTTCGATGGCGTCTGCGTTATAAGAGCTAGCGCTGGGAGTGGCCATGGGGTCTCGTCGTCCGCCTGTAAAAAGTGTTCTGTGAAAAAGAGTGTTCTGTGAAAAAGAGGCGACAAATCACAGTGCAGTGAAATCGATCGCCTGATACAAATCTGCGCCGATGCCGGCAAAACTCAGCATTGCCGGAAGTTGCGCGGCAAACCCCTGGAAACTATGGTCACCGCCGGCCTGGATGCGCAAGGCACAGGCCCGGTAGTACTGCTGGGCGAGGCGGTAGTCCAGCGTTTCGTCGCCGGTCTGCAACCACACCTGATACCGCTGCGGGTCCTGGGGCGCCGGCACTTCCAGCTCGGCCAGGGCCGTCACGTGGTCGTGGGTCAATTCCCAGGCCTCATCGGTATACAGGTTTTTCTGCGTCCCCAGATACCCGTCGAACATCCGGTGCGGGCTGACGGCTGGGTTGATCAACAGGGCCTTGAGGCCATGGCGCTCGGCCAAGTGAGTCGCATAGTAGCCGCCGAGTGAGCTGCCGACCAGCAGTGGCCGCCCAAGCTCCTCAATCGCCTTGTTTAGCTGACCGATGGCCTCACGCGGATGGTGATGCAAGGCCGGAACGCGCAACTGATCGCTCAAGCCCAGACGCTCCATCACATTCATCAACTGACAGGCCTTTTTGGAGGCAGGCGCGCTGTTGAAACCGTGGATATATAGGATCGAACCGGACATTTGAGCTCCCTGTGCGTCGGGTAAAGAGGCGCAGTTTACAGGGTGTCGGGGGGGATCGGGGATATCCTCGGGATTACAGGCGCCTGAACTGACGCTTTCGTCGGAACGCCGCCCGGAGCCGGCTCGCTCCTACATTGAATCTGCGTCGCTCACAAATCCCCTGTGGGAGCGAGCCTGCTCGCGATGGCCGCGACTCGGTCTTACTGAGTGACAAATAAGTCAGTAGCCTTCGGAACCATAATCGACCTTAAAGTCGAACCCGGTGACGCGTTCCACGCCGGTTTCAATCTGGCCATCTGGCAACAGCCGCAACCAGCGGTACCCTGGGGCTTGGTCACTGACTTTGAAATCATCACTGCCCGGTTCGAACTGAATACACGTCGAAGGCGAAGCAATCAAACGCACGCCATTGCGAACCTGGTCGATCTCTTGATGCACATGCCCCCACAAAACAGCGCGAACCTGCGGAAAACGATCGAGCACCGCAAACAACGCCTCAGGATTACGCAACCCGATCGGCTCCATCCACGCACACCCGATCGACACCGGATGATGATGGAAACACACCAGATGATGCCGCTCCGGCGCCTCACTCAACGAGCGGGCCAGCAACTGCAGCTGCTCATCCTGCAAATACCCCGGCACCGAACCCGGCACGGCCGAATCGAGCAACGTGACGCGCCAGTTACCAACATCCACCACCGGCTCCAGCAACGCACTCTGCACGGCCGCTTCGGCCATGATCTGCGGCTCATCATGATTGCCGGGAATCCAGCGCGCCGGCGCATCGAGCTGCCGGGTCAGGTCGCGAAACTGCTGATACGACTCCAGCGTCCCGTCCTGAGACAAATCACCGCTGGCGATGATCAGATCAATCTGTGGCTGCTGAACCCGCACCAGCTCGATGACTTTTCGCAGGCTGTCACGGGTATTCATGCCCAACAACGTCCCGTCCGTCTCGGCAAACAGATGACTGTCGGAAAGTTGCACCAGCAACGCCGAATCGGCGGTGGTCAATGTGGATACGCTCGGCAAGGCGTTCTCCCAGGGCTGAATCACGGGATTGGATGAGTGCCGCAATTATGCTGGGGGACGATCAAAAGGGGAAACCTGTGAACCTGAAGCAGTTCACATCTATCGAACGACGGCGTACTCATGTCCGCAGGCCAGGCAATGGCTGAGCCATTCGCCCAAGAACATATTCAGCTGGGCCTTTTCGTCCGGCTGATGCATTGAGGCATTCGGGTAAGGATAGATGCCGCGAAAGCGTCGCGCATGTTCGGCGCTGACAACTTCGGCCATGCACGCGTCGTGATAGACCTGCACTTCCAGTTGCGGCACCGGCAGCCACGGCAGGCTGTGTTCCTGGCGCACCTGCAAGGTCGTGGTGTACGGACAGACCTGCAGCACTTCGAGGGCCAGTACGCCGAGCATCTGGTCCCCGTGGGTCACGGCAATGCGCCGCGCCTGCGGCTCGTTGCGCATGTCCGGTAGCAGTCGCATCAGGCGCGCGTAGTTGGCCTCGCAGGAGGCTTGCAACCCCACAAGGTCGACCCGATAGCGATCGCGCAGTTTGTTTACGACCATAACCCCCTCACTTCAGCACGGTTCAAAGCAAGCCATTGCAAAGCAATGATGCTGGCCGCGTTGGCAATTCGTCCATCACGTACGGCTTGCAGGGCATCTTCGAAGGCCCAGACCGTGACGCGGATATCTTCTGCTTCTTCCTCCAGCCCATGCAGGCCGCCGACCCCGGTACTGTCGCAGCGCCCCAGGTACAAATGCACGAATTCATTGCTGCCGCCCGGCGATGGAAAATATTTGGTCATCGGCCAGAGCGCCCCGAACACAAGCCCAGCTTCCTCCTGCGCTTCGCGGTGAGCAACTGCTTCCGGTTCTTCATCCTTGTCGATCAGACCAGCGACCAGTTCGATCAGCCATGGATTGTCGGTTTTGCCCATGGCACCGACGCGAAACTGCTCGATCAACACCACTTCGTCGCGCTGCGGATCGTAAGGCAGTACGCACACCGCATCGTGGCGAACAAACACTTCACGATTGATCTCGCGACTCATGCCACCGGCGAACAATTCGTGGCGCAAGTGCACGCGATCGAGCTTGTAAAAGCCCTCGTAGCACTTTTCGCGCCGAACGATCTCAACGGCGGTCGGAATGGCGTTGGCAAAATCAGTCATGACTATCCTCTTTACTGCAAATCCGTTACGAGGCTCCTTTTTGTTACTTGCAACCTCGACTTCGCGCCATCCTAACGCGCCCGCGACGTTTGATGCAGCCCCTTTCCAGTCAGCGGGATAGACGGTGAGGGCGAAACCAACTCTAATTAGCTTAGTGGCGAACTGACTGCTTCGTTGAGAGTCGAAGCGGATAACTTTTCGCCTTTCCCTGTTTTATGAAGGACGCCCATGTCGCTTTTTAAAATCGCCTCCGTGGCTGCAATCGCCCTGACTCTGGGCGCATGCCAGAGCCTGTTCCAGCCCAACTACCGGACGCCGCTGGAAACCACCCGCGATGCCTCGGAACAGTTGAAACCTGGCTGCACCACGCCCGATTGCCCGTTGGTAAACATTGATACGCTGCGCTTCCCGGCCGAACCGCAGTTGGACGGCATCGTCGAAAAACGCCTGCTGCAAATGACCCGCACCTCGCCCGACGCCCCGGTGGCGCCAACGCTGGCAGCGTATCGCGAACAATTTTTGAGCAGTGCCGGCCCGCGCTACAGCAGCTACTTGCAAGCCAAGGTACGTGAGCAGCATGACGGCTTGGTGATCGTTGAATTCTCCAGCTACCTGGACACCGGCGGTGCCCATGGCACACCGGGGCGCAGCTTCATCAACTATTCACGCCAGCAACACAAAGTGCTGACGCTGTCGGACATGTTGGTGCCTGGGCAGGAAGAGGCGTTTTGGAAAGCTGCGCAGGTGGCGCACAACAGTTGGCTGATCAGCACCAAGCTCGATCAGGAACCAGAGTTCCTGAAGAACTGGCAATTCCAGAAAACCCAAAACGTGGCGCTGACCTACGGCGGCGTGATCCTCAAGTACGAAACCAGCACCATCGCGCCTTACGCGCTGGGCCACATCGAACTGAAGATCCCTTACCCTCGCCTGAACGGCATTCTCAAGCCCGAGCTGTTTCCTGGCCGTAACTGAAGGCCCGACCCAGAATGAGCTGCAGCAGCCCTGCCAGAATCAACGCCGGCAGGGTTGCGCCGATGTCCGGATACAGATTAGCCAGCAAATGATAGGTGCTCACCCCGCCCAACCAGGCGAGCAACGCCGGCCAGCGTAATGCGGCTGACGCCACGCGAGCACCGCGCTTGCGCAGGATGAAGTGATCCACCAGCACCACGCCGAACAGCGGCGCAAACACCGAACCGATCAACAGCAGGAAGTTCTGATACTGGGCCAACGGCGCCAGGCACGCGATCAGTGTGCAGATCACGCCAATCGCCAGCGCAAGATGCTCAACCTTCAAGCGCAGCAAAATCCCGCTGGAAACCGCCGCCGAGTGAATATCGGCAAAGGCATTTTCCGACTCATCCAGCAGGATCAGCAGCAGCGGAATCCCCAAACCGGCACCGGCCAATGCCAACAGCAAGGCATTCACTTCACCGCTCGGCGCAAACGCCAGGGTGTAAGCCACACCGAGACTCATCAGCCAGAAGTTACCGATAAAGAAGCCCAGCGCCGTACCGCCGAACACGTTTTTCGCACGCTTGCCGAAACGCGAGTAGTCGGCAATCAGTGGCAGCCACGACAGCGGCATGGCGATGGCAATGTCGAAGCCCACGGCGAACGACATCGAACCGTCACCGGCCTGCGCCCACAACGCTGTCAGATCGGCTTTGGCAAACAGGTTCCAGGTCAGCCAGATGCACGCGGCCAGCAGCAGCCAGATGCCCCACTTGCGCAGGATCTGCCGCACGAACGTCAGCGGACCGCTGATGGCCAGCAAGGTTGCCAAACCACCAAAGAACACGGTCCAGAGCAGCGGATTCGACAGCAGACTGCCTTCACTGAACGCCCGCGCGCCGAGCAGACTGGCGGCGTCGCGCATGACGATGATTTCGAACGAACCCCAACCGATCAGTTGCAGCAGGTTCAGCACGGCCGGCAGGCTCGCGCCTTTTGCACCGAGGCTGAGTTTGAGCGCGGCCATCGACGACAGACCGGTGTCGCTGCCGATCACGCCAACGGCGGCCAGCAACAGAACGCCAACCAGGGTGCCGAGAAAGATGGCCAGCAACGAGCCGGACAGGCCCAGACCTGGCGCGAGCAATGCACCGGTCTGCAGGACCATCAGGCCGATGCCGAGGGAGAACCACAGGGAAAACAGATCGCGGCCGCCGAAGACACGTTTGTCGGTCGGCACCGCGATATCAGGGGAATAAGTGCTGGGTTGAATGCTCAAGGTGTTATCTCAGAGGGACATTTGTTGTGATCGTTCCCACGCTCTGCGTGGGAATGCAGCCCGGGACGCTCCGCGTCCCAAAGCGTGACGCAGAGCGTCACCGGAGGCATTCCCACGCGGAGCGTGGGAACGATCAATACGGAATCAAACCTTCTTGTACAGCTGACTGCCTTCCTGCTTGAACCGCTCGGCCTGTTCCGCCAATCCCTGGGCGACTTCAGCATCGACGGTTTCAATGCGCTGGTTGGCCGCGTATTCGCGGACTTCCTGGGTGATTTTCATCGAGCAGAATTTCGGCCCACACATGGAACAGAAATGCGCGACCTTGGCCGAATCCTTCGGCAGGGTCTCATCGTGATACGAACGAGCCGTGTCCGGATCAAGGCCCAGGTTGAACTGGTCTTCCCAACGGAATTCGAAACGCGCCTTGCTCAAGGCATTGTCGCGGATCTGTGCCCCCGGATGCCCCTTCGCCAGATCGGCGGCATGCGCGGCGATCTTGTAGGTGATGATCCCGGTCTTCACGTCATCCTTGTTCGGCAGGCCCAAGTGTTCCTTCGGCGTCACGTAGCACAGCATCGCGCAACCGAACCAGCCGATCATCGCCGCGCCGATCCCCGAGGTGATGTGGTCGTAGCCTGGCGCGATGTCAGTGGTCAGCGGGCCGAGGGTGTAGAACGGCGCCTCGTCGCAGCATTCTAGCTGCTTGTCCATGTTCTCTTTGATCAACTGCATCGGCACGTGGCCCGGGCCTTCGATCATGCACTGCACGTCGTGTTTCCAGGCGATTTTGGTCAGCTCACCGAGGGTTTCCAGCTCGCCGAATTGCGCCGCGTCGTTGGCGTCGGCAATCGAGCCCGGACGCAGGCCGTCGCCCAGCGAGAAGCTGACGTCGTAGGCCTTCATGATTTCGCAGATGTCTTCGAAATGGGTGTAGAGGAAGTTTTCTTTGTGATGCGCCAGGCACCACTTGGCCATGATCGAACCACCACGGGACACAATACCGGTCACGCGTTTGGCAGTCAGCGGAACGTAGCGCAGCAGCACGCCGGCGTGGATGGTGAAGTAGTCGACGCCCTGCTCGGCCTGTTCGATCAGCGTGTCGCGGAACAGCTCCCAGGTCAGGTCTTCGGCAGCGCCACCGACTTTTTCCAGGGCTTGGTAGATCGGCACCGTACCGATCGGCACCGGCGAGTTGCGGATGATCCACTCGCGGGTTTCGTGAATGTGTTTGCCGGTGGACAGGTCCATGACCGTGTCCGAACCCCAGCGAATGCCCCAGGTCAGTTTCGCCACTTCTTCTTCGATGGACGAACCCAATGCGCTGTTGCCGATGTTGCCGTTGATCTTCACCAGGAAGTTACGGCCGATGATCATCGGTTCCAGTTCGGTGTGGTTGATGTTGGCCGGAATGATCGCGCGACCGCGGGCGATCTCTTCGCGGACGAATTCGGGGGTGATGATTTTCGGCACGCTGGCGCCGAAGCTGTAACCGGCGTGTTGCTGATCCAGCAGGCCAGCGGCGCGAGCCACTTCAAGCTTCATGTTTTCGCGGATGGCGACGTATTCCATCTCAGCGGTAATGATGCCTTTGCGGGCGTAGTGCATCTGGCTGACGTTGGCACCGGCCTTGGCCCGGCGCGGGTTATTCACGTGAGCGAAACGCAGCTTGGTCAGCTCCGCATCGGCGAGACGTTCCTGGCCGAAGTTGGAACTCAGCCCCGGCAGACGCTCGGTGTCACCACGGGATTCGATCCACGGCGAACGCACATCGGCCAGGCCTTTGCGCACGTCGATGATGACGTTGGGGTCGGTGTACGGGCCCGAGGTGTCGTACACAACCACCGGCGCATTGATCTCACCGCCGAAGTCGGTCGGGGTCACATCAAGGCTGATTTCGCGCATCGGCACGAGGATGTCCGGGCGAGTGCCCTGAACATAGATTTTTTGCGAGCGAGTAAAAGGCTGAACCGATTGCTGATCGACCTTGGCCGAGTCACTCAGGTTGGTTGCGATTTTTGGTTTTGTAGTCATCACGGGCTCTCCAGACACATCCAGGCAGTGGATTTTTTGTCGGAGCGAACCTGTAATCGAATGGGCGCACGCGTCGCTAGAAACTAGCGGGTGCTGTGCTCAGTGCTCGAGGGGTGTTCGATTGTCGAACAACATCCCGGACGAAGCACAAGAGGACTCGCCGGGTGACGAGAAATCTTGTTCCCTACGCAGGCGCTAACCTGATCAGGTTCAACGGGATCCGAAATTATTCGATCTCAGCCTCATAGCAAGGCACCCCGACAAGAACCCGGCCAGTCTAGACACAACCGGCAAAGAACGCCAACACCGCGGTAAACACCATGATGAATGGCGCAATTACAGGATTGTTGCCATGCGTATGCCCAACTACACTCGCAACCCATGTCCCGCCTTGACGCTGCGTGCCTTGGCGATAGAAAACCTCGCGTCGAACCTTTGGCGTAAATTATCAGCGTAATTTTTCAGGGATCGCCTCATGCTGCGCAAACTCTCACTGGCCCTTGCCGTGTCTTGTGCGTCCAACGGAATGGCCTGGGCAGCAGAAGCGCCCTTATCGACCAAGACGGATCTGGTCAGCGTCTACCAGGAAGCGGTGGACAACAACGCCGACCTGGCTGCCGCTCGCGCTCAGTACGGCGCGCAGAAAGAAGTCGTACCCCAGGCCCGTGCAGGCCTGCTGCCGAACATCTCCGGCGGTGCCCAAGTAGCCAACGTGCGCACCGACCTCGATCAACCGTCGGCCGTTGCCAATCGCAGCGCCCGTTCCTATCAGGCGACCCTGGCCCAACCACTTTTCCGTGCCGATCGCTGGTTCCAGTACCAAGCCGCCAAGGACGTCAACGAACAGGCTGCACTGCAACTCTCGGCGACCGAGCAAAACCTGATTCTGCAGACCGCCGAAAGCTACTTCAACGTGCTGCGCAGCCAGGACAACCTGGCCTCGACCAAGGCCGAAGAGGCAGCGTTCAAGCGTCAGCTCGACCAGTCCAACGAGCGCTTCGACGTCGGCCTGTCGGACAAGACCGACGTGCTGCAATCGCAAGCCAGCTACGACACTGCGCGGGCCAACCGGATCGTCGCGCAGCGTCAGGTCGATGATGCATTTGAAGCGTTGATCACCCTGACCAATCGTCAGTACAACTCGATCCAGGGCATCGTCCACACCTTGCCGATTCTGCCGCCGGCACCGAACGACGCCAAAGCCTGGGTCGACACCGCCGCCAAACAAAACCTGAATTTGCTGGCCAGCAACTACGCCGTCAGCGCCGCCGAAGAAACACTCAAGCAGCGCAAGGCCGGTCACGCACCGACCCTGGATGCCGTGGCGAAATACGAGAAGGGCGACAACGACGCCCTGGGTTTCAGCAACCCGAACGCCTTCGGTACGCCTTACGGCGGTAACGTCGAGCAACGCACGCTGGCCCTGCAATTGAGTATCCCGATCTACAGCGGCGGCCTGACCACTTCACAGGTTCGCGAGTCTTACTCGCGCCTGGATCAAACCGAACAACAGCGCGAATCCCTGCGTCGGCAAGTGGTAGAAAGCACCCGCAACCTGCACCGCGCGGTGAACACCGACGTCGAACAGGTACAGGCGCGCAAGCAGTCGATCATCTCCAACCAGAGCGCCGTGGAAGCGACCGAAATCGGTTATCAGGTGGGCACGCGAAACATCGTCGACGTGCTGGACGCGCAGCGTCAGCTGTACACCTCGGTGCGCAACTACAACAACACCCGCTACGACTACATCCTCGACAACCTGCGCTTGAAGCAGGCGGCGGGCACCTTGAACCCGGGGGATTTGCAGGACCTGGCGCGTTATCTCAAGGCCGACTACAACCCGGACAAGGACTTCCTGCCACCGGATCTGGCCAAGGCAGCGGCAGAGCAACTCAAAGCCAGACCGTAAAAAGCAAAAGATCGCAGCCTCGTTTCACTCGACAGCTCCTACAGGATGAATACAAATCCCGTGTAGGAGCTGTCGAGTGAAACGAGGCTGCGATCTTTTTATTTCAAGCGACGCGATCTAACGGTCGATCAACCGCCCCAACCCATCCAGCAACCGCTGTAACGCGCCCTGATTGGTGCGCATCACTTTCAGCCCCGCCTCCGCCATCCGCTGCGCATCCCGTGGCAACTCGAACAGTCGCTGCACGGCCAGCGCCAGACCTTCGGCATCCTCCACTTCCTGCAACGCCCCGGCACTGCGCAACTGCGCGGCGATTTCGAGGAAGTTAAACAGGTGCGGCCCACTCAACACCGGTTTGGCCAGAGCAGCCGGTTCCAGCAGGTTGTGCCCGCCGTTCGGCACCAGACTGCCGCCCACAAAAGCGCTGTCAGCCAAGGCATACAGAAACAGCAACTCACCCATGGTGTCGCCCACCAGCACTGAAGTCTGCGCGGTGACCGGGTCGCCAGTGGACCGACGTAGCGTGGCGAAACCCTGTTGCTGACACAACTCGAACACCGAATTGAATCGCTCTGGATGGCGCGGCACCAGAATCAGCAACGCATCGGGATGATTGGCCAGCAACTGACGATGAGCCGCCAGCACCACCTCGTCTTCGCCTTCGTGGGTACTGGCAGCGATCCATACCGGACGTTCCTGAGCCTGCCATTGCGTACGCAACTCGGCGGCACGCAGCAGCAGTTTCGGGTCGATGGTCAGGTCGAATTTGATCGAGCCGGTCACTTCCACGGTTTGCGACCGCGCCCCCAAATCGCGGAAGCGCTGCGCCTCGGCCTCGGTCTGCACCGCGAACAGGCTCATCTCGGCGAGCATCGGCTGAGTCAGTTTGCCGAAGCGGCCATAGCCCTTGGCCGAACGCTCGGACAATCGCGCATTGGCCAGTGCCACGGGAATCCCGCGTTTGGCGCACTGATGAATATGGTTCGGCCAGAGCTCGGTCTCCATGATCACCGCCAATTTCGGCTGGACCCGATCAAGAAATCGCTTCGCCGCGCAAGGCAAGTCGTAGGGCAAATAGCAGTGCTGGATGCGCGGCTCATTGGCGAACAGCGCCTGGATGCGCTCCGAACCGGTCGGGGTCATGCAGGTCACGGTAATGGGCAACTGTGGGTAACGTTGCAGCAAGGCGCGAATCATCGGCGCCGCGGCAATGCTTTCGCCCACCGACACCGCGTGCACCCAGATGCCGCCGGGCTTCATCACCGGCAGTCCAAGGGAGAAACGTTCGCCAATGCGCTTGGCGTACGCCGGCGCCTTGCGCGCCCGCAACCAAAGCCGAATCGCTACCAATGGCAGCCCCAGGTAAAACAGCGCGGTGTAGAGAGTTCTATTCATGGCGGCGGAGTTTATCGGCTTTTTTCGCCGATCGCCTGCAAGTGCACGGCAAAACGCTCCGCCAACCAACGAGCCGCCGGCCCCAGAGGTTCATCGCGGCGCCAGACCAGCTCCACCACCAGCGCCGGCGGGGTCCACTCGCTGACCAGCTCGACCATCAGATCCTGATACGCGGGGTACTGCACCACGTGGCGCGGCAGCCAGGCCCAGCCGAGGCCGCGCACCAGCCATTCAGCCATCACGTAGAAACTGTCGGCCCGCCAGACTTGCGGGCTGGCGGGCTCGCTTCCGGGATAGACACTGGACTGTGTGGACATCAGCAACTGTCGATGCTGCGCCAGTTGCTGACAGTCGACCTGAGCCTGTTTCGCGAGTGGGTGGCCGACGCCGCACACCGTGACCATTTCGACGCTGCCCAACACCCGCCGTTCGAGCGCTTCGGGAATCTGGTCGTGATAAAACAGCAGCCCCAGATCGGCCCGACGTTCCACCAGTTTGCGCGCAACATCGCCCTGGGCGGCGCTGGTCAGTTGCACTTCAAGGCTGGGAAATTGCTGAGCCAGGGCTTCGAAGCTTTCGATAATCGGTTGATAGGGCATCGCCTCATCCTGGGCCACACGCAAACGCGCCTCCTGGCCGCGCATCATTGCCAGCGCCCGACCGTTAAGGCGTTCGCATTGGCGCAGCACCTCCCGCGCCTCGTCCAGCAATGCGTTACCGGCCTCGGTGAGTTTCGGCTGGCGGCCGCTGCTGCGGTCGAACAGACTGACGCCCAGGTCCTCTTCCAGCAGCGCAATCGAACTGCTGACCGCCGACTGCGCCTTGCGCTGATCCCGCGCCACCGCAGAAAACGAACGCTGCTCCGCTACGCTGACAAACAGCCGCAGCTGCTCCAGATTCCATTGCGTATTCATGGCTCAACCCATCTTCAGAACAGATAGGTAATGACTTTACCGCATCTGGAGAATCTCTAGAATGCCGACCTCAGAAAGCAACACTTCACACGAGGATGCACCTATGACCGCTTACTACTACCTGGCCATCGCCATCTGCGCCGAAGTGATCGCCACTGTTTCGATGAAAGCAGTCAAAGGCTTCAGCACCCCACTGCCGCTGTTGTTGGTCATCGTCGGCTACGGCATCGCCTTCTGGATGCTCACGCTGGTAGTGCGCAGCGTTCCGGTGGGCGTCGCCTACGCGGTGTGGGCCGGCATGGGAATCGTGATGGTCAGTGTGGCGGCGCTGTTTATCTACGGGCAGAAACTGGATGTGCCGGCAATGCTGGGGATGGCGCTCATCGTATTGGGCGTAGTGGTGATCCAGCTCTTCTCCAAAACTGCTGGCCATTAAGTGCGCAACACATTCCATTGTGGGAGCGAGCCTGCTCGCGAAGAGGGTGTGTCAGTCGACATCAATGTTGCCTGACACGCCGCTTTCGCGAGCAGGCTCGCTCCCACAGGTTTTGCGTCCGCCCTATTCATCACCAACAAATCCACTCTTCTTCGAGTCTGTATACTGCGCCCTCGTCTTGAACACTGAGGTCGCTGCATGCCATCCGTTATTTCCACCGACGTTCTGATTGTCGGCGCTGGTGTCGCCGGCCTCTGGCTGAATGCGCGCCTGCGCCGCCAGGGTTTTTCGACCGTGCTGGTGGAAAGCGCCAGCCTCGGCGGCGGGCAGAGCGTGAAGTCTCAGGGCATCATCCACGGCGGCGCCAAGTACGCGTTGCATGGCGCCCTGACCGGTGCATCGGAAGCCATCGCCGACATGCCTCGGCGCTGGCGTGAAGCCCTGGCCGGTGATGGCGAGCTGGATCTGACCGGCGTGCGCCTGCTGTCCGAAGCCCATTACCTCTGGTCCCCCGGTACGATCGCCGGCAATCTCACCAGTTTTTTCGCCAGCAAAGCCGTGCGCGGTCGTGTCGATCAGGTCAAGGGTGAGCAACTGCCACCCGCCCTGCAAGACAAGCGCTTCAAGGGCAAGGTCTATCGTCTGGCGGAACTGGTGATCGACGTGCCGAGCCTGATTCAGCGCCTCGCCGATCTGGCGGGTGATGGTTTGCTCGCCGGTCAGAAAATCGAACCGTTGCTGGAAGGTGGCGTTCTGGTCGGCCTCAAAGTCGACGAGCGAGAAATCCGCGCCCAGCGCATCGTCCTCAGTGCAGGGGCCGGTACGGCAGCACTGCTCGAAGCCCTGGGGCTGAGCCAGCCCGCCATGCAACGCCGGCCGCTGCACATGATCATCGCCAAAGGCCCGGGTCTCAAACCGCTGTATGCCCACTGCCTGGGCGGCGGCACCAAACCGCGCATTACCGTCACCACTCATCCGGCCGCCGATGGCCAATGGGTCTGGTACCTGGGCGGCGATATCGCCGAAGCAGAAGGTGTCACTCGTGAACCCGCGGCACAAATCGCCACGGCGCAGAAAGAACTCGGCCAGTTGCTGCCATGGATCGACCTGAGCACGGCGCAATGGGCGACCTTGCGAGTGGATCGCGCCGAGCCGCTACAATCGGGGCTGACTCGCCCCGACAACGCGTTTATTGCCGAAGAGGGCCGGTTGCTGGTTGGTTGGCCGACCAAACTGGCCCTCGCGCCAGACTTCGCCGACCGGGTCATCGCCTCCTTGCAGCGCGACGGCATCCAGCCAAGCCATCCGGCGCCGCTGCCCGATCTGCCAAAACCGCCGATGGGCGTCCCTGCCTGGGAGCAACTGCTGCCATGAGCCAACCGACCCTGCACGATCTGCATCGCCCGCTGGGCAGCACCGGCCTGCTGGTTTCGCCACTGGGCCTGGGCACGGTAAAACTCGGCCGTGACCAAGGCGTGAAATACCCCAACGGTTTCCAGATTCCCGATGACGACGAAGCGCGCATGCTGCTCAAACTCGCGCGCGACCTGGGCATTAACCTGATTGATACTGCCCCGGCTTATGGCCGCAGCGAAGAACGCCTCGGCCCATTGCTGCGTGGGCAGCGTCAGGATTGGGTGATCGTCAGCAAGGTCGGCGAAGAGTTTGCCGACGGCCAGTCGAGCCACGATTTCAGCGCCGCCCACACGCGATTGTCGGTGGAGCGCAGCCTGCAACGCCTGGAAACGGATTTTATCGACCTGGTGCTTGTGCACTCCGACGGCAACGACCTGGCGATCCTCAATGACAGCGAAGTCTATGCGACCCTCGCGGCGCTGAAGAGCGAGGGCAAGATTCGCGGCTTCGGTTTTTCCGGCAAAACCGTCGAAGGCGGTTTGAAGGCTCTGGAACAAGGCGATTGCGCCATGGTCACCTACAATCTGAACGAGCAGAACGAGAAGCCGGTCATTGACTATGCTGCTGCTCACGGCAAAGCCATTCTGGTCAAAAAAGCCCTCGCCAGCGGCCACGTATGCCTGAGTCCGGGCGTGGACCCTGTTCGCGCCAGCTTCGAGTTGTTGTTTGAACATCCGGGTGTTGCCAGTGCTATTGTCGGGACCATTAATCCGCTGCACCTCGCCCATAACGTCGCGACCGTTGCCCAGGTCCTACGTAGAAACTGATGCCGCCCACGCGGCCTTAAGCAGGAGCCGACATGCCGCGTACGCTCATAAGAAAGAACCCGAGCAACTTCAAGACCCTGCCGTTATTCGTCGAAGCGACTCCCGAAGGCCTGAGTTATCAAAGCGTCGGGATGCCGCTCAATTTCTCCCAGACCCTGCAACGTCGCCGCCCGGTGACGGTAGCCGACACTCAGCGGTTTTCGCTTGAGCTGGCCAACCTTGGGGTCTCGGTGCGCCTGACCCTTCATTGGCAAAATCGCGACTACTGGGTGTTGGTCCGTCAGCGTCGGCAAGACCGTGGCGATGTGGTGCTCAAGCTGATCTCCGGCTACGTACCGGCCCACGAGCTGAACCTGCCGCTGCACACGGCGATCCAGGAGATTGCCGAAGAGTGCTTGTTGGAAACGCCGGAAGGCTGGCTCGGCGGGCGCTTCAACGACACTTGGCTGCCGGCGCCCTACTCGTCCGCCCTGCATTATCGCGAGGCGTTGCCGTTTCGCCTGACGCCGCTATCCGGTTCGGCGCGGCCGGTGCGTTGCGCCAAGATGCAGTTGATCGAACGTCCGCGGGCTTACGTGCATTTGCCGACCGCGTCGCTGCAATTGATCTATGACTTGCGCCTGGACGTGCCCAAGGAAGCCAAATCCTTGAGTTTGTTTCATGTCGACGAACGACTGGAGGGCGATCAACTGGTAGCCCGCCTCGATCGCAAACGCCCCGATCTGTATTTAATGCCACTGCAGGACGGCCAGCCGATGGCCGAGCTGTATACCTTGAAGAAGGATCAGCTGTACCCGGCGAGTACTCGCGGGTTGTACCTGGCAGAGAGTTTTGCCCAGCAGGAAGGCTGGCTGGTGCGGGACGAGCGGATTCGCTGGAAGGATTGGGTGCGGCAACAGGGTTTGAGCCCGCCGGGGAAGGATTCCGGATTAGCCCGGTTGCGTGGGAAGGCGAAGCTATTACTGAAGAAGATTGTGCCGCGTAAAAAAGTCAGCTCCTGATTGATCGTTCCCACGTCGAGGCGTCGAACCGTCCGCGTGGGAATGCCTCAATGGACGCTCTGCGTCCGCTTTGGGACGCAGAGCGTCCCGGGCTGCATTCCCACGCGGAGCGTGGGAACGATCAGGGTCACTCGGATTTGCGGATCTTCTCGACAATCGCTGTGGTCGAGCTGTTTTCCACCAGCCCCAGCACTTTCACAGTTCCGCCGTAAGCAGTCACGATGTCCGCGCCGACCACTTGCTCGATCCCGTAGTCCCCACCCTTGACCAGCACATCCGGCTTGACCTCGCGCAGCAGGTTTTCCGGGGTGCCTTCAGCGAAACTGATCACCCAATCCACGGCGCCCAGACCGGCCAGTACGGCCATGCGACGGTCGACGCTGTTGATCGGACGACCCGGGCCTTTCAGTCGGCTGACCGACGCATCGTCGTTGACCGCAACGATCAAGCGATCGCCCTGGGCCCGCGCCTGCTCGAGGTAGGTCACGTGGCCGGCGTGCAAAATGTCGAAGCAGCCGTTGGTGAAGACGATCTTCTCTTTATGCGCACGCGCATCATCGACCGCCAGCAACAGCTGCTCAAGACCGAGCACACCACGCTCAGAACCTTCCTCACGCTGGATAGCGCGACGCAGTTCCGGCGCGCTGATGGCCGCCGTACCGAGTTTGCCGACCACGATGCCCGCAGCCAGATTGGCCAGGGCCACCGCGTGCGGCAGTTCTTCGCCAGCGGCAATGGCGGCCGCCAGGGTGGAAATCACCGTGTCGCCGGCACCGGTCACGTCGAACACTTCACGGGCACGGGCCGGCAGGTGCAGTGCCGGATGATCCGGACGCAGCAGAGTCATGCCGTGTTCACCACGGGTCACCAGCAATGCGCCGAGGTCGAGGTCGTGCATCAATTGCGCGCCCTTGGTCGCCAGCTCGTGTTCGTCGATGCAAGCACCGACGATGGTTTCGAACTCGCTGAGGTTCGGCGTGATCAGGCTCGCACCACGGTAGATCGAGAAATCCTTGCCCTTGGGGTCGGCCAGCACCGGAATGCCACGGGCGCGGGCGGCCTGGATCAACACCTGATGGTTTTTCAGCGCGCCTTTGCCGTAGTCGGACAGCACCAGCACCTTGATGCCTTCGAGCAATTCGTCGACTTGCGCGCCCAACGCCAGGGCGTCGGTGGCGAAGGGTTCTTCGAAGTCGATACGCAGCAGTTGCTGGTGACGGCTCATGACCCGCAGCTTGACGATGGTCGGCTGATGCGCGATGCGCTGGAACAACGCTCGTACGCCAGCGCCCTTGAGGCTATTGACCAGGCTGTCGGCAGCTTCATCGTCGCCGGTCACGCCAACCAGCGAGGCTGGTGCGCCGAGGGCGGCAATGTTCAACGCAACGTTGGCGGCACCGCCCGGGCGGTCCTCGATTTGCTCGACCTTGACTACCGGTACCGGCGCCTCAGGGGAAATCCGTGAGGTACCACCATGCCAGTAACGGTCGAGCATGACATCGCCGACCACCAAGACAGGGGCTTGATCGAATCGCGGCATGGACAACTTCATGGAGCAACCCACATACAAAATGAACAGGGGCGCGATATTAACACAGGGTAGGCGTGGGCTTGCGCATGGCATTAATGAGAAGATTTTTTGCGGCCGCCACCCCTCGGTGGCGGCCAGCGGAGGTCAGGCGATTCCGGCGGTGACCGGCTCGTCCAGCCCCATCGCGTGCAGGCGCGAGTAGTAGCCGTTTTGCGCCAACAGTTGAGCGTGGGTACCGCGCTCGACGATTTCACCATGGTCCATGACCAGGATCATGTCGGCCTTCTCGATGGTCGACAACCGGTGAGCAATCACCAGCGTGGTGCGACCTTTCATGACCTGATCCAGTGCAGCCTGAATATGCCGCTCGGACTCGGTATCGAGCGCCGACGTTGCCTCGTCGAGAATCAGCAACGGTGCGTTCTTCAACAAGGCCCGGGCAATCGCCAGGCGCTGACGCTGGCCACCGGACAGCAACACGCCGTTTTCCCCGACCTGGGTGTCCAGGCCTTGCGGCATCTCCGAGATGAAGTCCATCGCGTAAGCATCCGTGGCGGCCTTTTCAATGTCGGCACGTGGTGCGCCGGCGAGGTCACCGTAAGCGATGTTGTTGGCGATGGTGTCGTTGAACAGGGTCACATGCTGTGTCACCTGCGCCACGTGCCGACGCAGATTGCGCAGACGATAATCTTCGATTTCCACGTCATCGAGCATGATCTCGCCGGTTTCGTGGTGATAGAAACGCGGAATAAGGCTGGCCAGGGTCGACTTGCCGCTACCCGAACGACCAACCAGGGCGATCATTTGCCCCGGTGCCGCGGTGAAGCTGATGTTCTTCAGCACTTCACGCTCGGTCCCCGGATAGGTGAAGCTCAGGTTGCGCACGTCCAGGTGGCCGGTGACGCGATCGCGCTCGACGGTACCCTTGTCAATCTCTGGTTCAACGTCCAGTTGCTCGAAAATGCTCTCGGCACCGGCGACGCCTTTCTGGATCGTCGAACTGACTTCCGACAACTGTCGAATCGGCTTGGGCAACAGGCCCGCCGCGGTGATGTAGGCCACCAGGTCACCGGCGGTGGCGTCGCCGCGCAGGAACAGCACCAGGAACATCAGCACCGCCATGGCGGTGTAGATCACCAATTGCAACATGGGTGTGTAGACCGCACCGGTCTTGGTCATGCGCAATTGCTTGTCGGTGTTGCCCTGACTGGCTTCGGCAAAACGACGCTCTTCATAGCTCTCGCCGCCGAAGCTGCGCACCACGCGATAACCCTGGATGGTCTCGGAGGCCACGTGAGTCACGTCGCCCATCGCCACCTGGATTTTCTTGCTCTGCTTGCGGAATTTTTTGCTGGTGCTGCTGACCATGATCGCGATGATTGGCAGGATCGCCAGCATCACCAGGGTCAACTTCCAGTTCATCCACAACAGGTAAGCAAACAGGAACACCACGGTCAGGCCTTCACGAATGACCACTTTGATGGCGTCCGTGGCCGCACCGGTGACCATGGTCACGTTGAAAGTGATGCGCGAAATCAGGTGCCCGGAGTTATGGGTATCGAAATAACGGTTGGGCAATACCAGCAACTTGTTGAACAGTTCAACACGCAAGTCGTGGACCAGCCCCAAGGATACTTTGGCCAGGTAATAGTTACCCAGGAAAGACCCCAGGCCTTGCCAGGCGGCGATCAGGATGATCAGCAGCGGCACAGCCATCAGCAACTGCAAGTCTTGCAGATAGGGAACAGTCGGGAAGAGCACCGCTTCAGGGTTGCTCAGGCCATCAACGAAATATTTAAGAATCCCGGCGAGCATGGGCTGCGTCGAGGCAAAAATCACAAAGCCGACAATACTGATGGCAAACATGCCCCAGTACGGACGCACATACGACAGCAGGCGCAGGTAAATCTTCAAGCTCGACGGCGCAGGCGAATCAGGGCTGGTCATGAGAACCCGTTGTATGAGAAAAGAGCCCGCGAGTGTAACACAGGCCATTTTAGTCGCTGACCTGCGGTAACATGGCCGGCTATCCATGCCTCACGGCGCCCAACCCGGAGTATTGATGCAAGCGCTTGATCACACCCGATATCTCGCCCTGCGCGAGGGAGCACAAGTCCTTGAAGCGGATGGTTCGGGGGACAAGGTTCTGCGGTTGACGGACGGTTCAATACTCAAACTGTTTCGCCGCAAGCGCCTGCTGACATCGGCCGCATGGTATCCGTACGCCAAACGCTTTGCCGACAACTGCGATGCGTTGCGTGAACGGCAGATCCCCTGCCCGTCGATTCGTCAGGTTTACCGCATCCCGAGTATCGAGCGCGATGCCGTGCACTACGATCCACTACCGGGCCAGACCCTGCGCCAGCTACTGGACACCCAGGGCGATGCCGATCCGTTGCGCGGTCAATTGGGGGTCTTCATGGCCACTTTGCATGAGCGGGGGATTTATTTCCGCTCGGCGCACCTGGGCAACATCGTGCTCACACCCGAGCATCAGTTGGGCCTGATCGACATTGCCGACATGCGGGTGTATCGCCGTCCGTTGCGCAAGACCCTGCGGCTGCGCAACTTCAAGCATATGGTGCGTTACCCGCAAGACCGGCAATGGTTGCTTGACGGTCGCGGCGAAGTCTTCATGCACAATTATGGCCAGACCCAGAGCATCTGCTCCCCGGAGGAGCTGAGCGTCGCCCTGCAAAAATGATCTGAGCGCCTTCGCCTCCGGGGAGGAGACGAAGGCCAGGCATTACGCCAGCGCGGGTTGCCGCGCCTTCAGCACGCGAGAGAGGATCATCGCTGCGGGCAGCAGCACCAGTGGCCACAACTCGTCAGGGTTACCGATCAGCAAACTGCCATCGAAGTTCAGCATCACCAGCGCACACGCCAGGTACATACCCCACACGTCGCGCAGCCGCCAGGCCTGCCAAAGGGATGCTGCCATCAGCGCAACGAACAACACCAGCGCGACCCCGCCGCTGTACAGCCCCAGCGCTACGAAAATATTGTGCGGATGCTGAATCGGCATCCAGCCATCGAGTACCTGGGCGGTGTGAAAGTTGATGCCGCAGCCCAGTACCCAGCCGCAGTGGCGCCACTCGCCGACCATGATATGAAAAATCTCGATGCGGTACGAATCACCTCGGTTCCAGAGGGACTGGTACCAGGCTTCGTTGTGCACCACCAAAAACAGTAGGCCTAAAACGATTGCGCAAATTGCCACCGCACCGCCTACCAGCCGCGGCCTGTGGTAAATGCCGTAAAGCACCCACATACCAAACAGGAACACTGCCCCCACAAACGCAGTACGCGTCTGCAGGACGAAGGCTACCGCGAACACCGACAAAACGATGGCCAGGCCAGCTTCGATGTACTTTCGCTCCTTGAACCAGATGGGCAGTGCCAGCGCCAACGCACAGAACAGCCAAATGCTGGCGTAGATGACGTTCTCCAAACGCGCCGGAAGCAGCCCCACCCGGCCGCCGACGGCGAACTCACCGGTTGCCCAACCGTAGAGTGCGCTGCCGAAGATGTACAACGTCAGAATCCAGAACTGAGCGCGAATAAACGCCGCGCTGCGGAAGAACTGCGGATCGGTAAGGGCGCCGGCCACCATGACGAACATCAGTACATAGAAGACGTGCTTGTAGAACTGCATCTGCCCTGCAATCGTTGCAGGCACCAGAAACCACAGAATGAACGCCAGCCAGCCCCATGCCAGCGGCTCCTTGAGCAAGCCCGCCCCGCGCTCCTTGATCAGAAAGACCAGGCCCGGCAATGCCATCAGGACGTAGAACAGGTTATTGGTCCACTTCGACGACCAGCCCACCACAAAGCTCAAAAGAAACAGACAGAGCACCGTTCCGAAATACGCCATGGTGTTCTTTCCTGGCTTCATGCCGCTAAATTCCATGGAGTACCCAACCTATTGCCAGACCCAAGATAAGAGCTGCGATCAGCTTCAGCCGATCGAGACGTTTACGCCGTAATTTGTTCTCCCGCTCCTTGGGAACCACCACATGCTCACCGAAACCGGTGTGCAATACCGCGTCGTTTTCCAGAATCAACGCATAGCGATTTTCGCCAGCATACAGACGCGACAGGTCTTTCTCCCCGGAAAATGCGGAATACGGTGCATGCGTCAAGTAATCCGCACGACGGCGCAGCCCTGGATTAAAGGAAAAACCTTGCCACTCGGCTTTTTGCGAGCCCAATACATGGAAAGGAATGCCATGGCTGACTTTGCGCTCGTTCAGGAACACGTAAGGACTGTGAACCATCAGGTCATGATTGAAGCTGCGCAGCCACACTTGCAGCGCCTGTGGATCTTCCTCCAGCAGGCATTGGGACTCTTCGATAAACCCTTCACGGTAGAAGTCCCAGTCGTCTTCACAGTGAAAAATCCACGACGTCTGCACCTCGGCATAGGCGGCATCGATGGATCGCAACTGGCCCAAGCGTGGCTTGTTGATGAAAAACTGGGTATGCGCCCTCCAGTGCTCCGGAATACAGGCCTCTACGGCGCTGTCGCCGGAGTCCTCGGTGATGAACACTTTACGGATGGGAGCCGTGTTGAACCGGTCAAACGTCTCGAGGGTACGCTTCAACAGATCGAAGCGACCGCAACTAGTGATTACTACCGAAATGTCGCTAGTCTCGCTGAACAGCATTTATTTACACCGCACCATTGGTTGTTTAATCGCCCGGCTTCACAGCCCCAGCGACAAGCGTAATTTTTCTTTCCAGCCCAGCGGGACATGCTCGCGCAGCGGTGCACGCAGGGCCTCGACAATCGCATGCCCGACAGCCCGGAACGTGTAACGCTGCTCTACCAGAGCCTGTCCGGCCAATGAAATGGTCTCGGTCAGCTGTGGGGACTCGCGCAACACCGCCAGTTTTTCCCTGAGTTCGTCGCGGGTTCGATAGAGCACGATGTTGTGCATATCGACAAACCCCAGCGCGCGATTCTCTGCTTCCCCTTGATCGTAAGCAAACAGCACACAACCACAGGCCATGGCCTCGAAATTCTTGATCATGTATTCGCCCATGCCGACGTCGGCACTCACGAAGTAACGGATCCGGCTCAACGTCTCGCAGTATTCCTCACCCGACTTGGTGCGCGTGATCAGCAGGTTCTCCACGTCGGCCACGGACTCGAGCATGGCCTTGCGTCCGGCATACGCCACGCTGTTGAGACTACCGACGAAACCCAGTTCGATATCACGTTCACGCTGGCAGTTTTGCAACAGCGCCTGATCGTAGCCCTTGGGCACGAAATGCGCGTCAAACCCTTCATCACGCAAGCGCTGGCTGACCATGAAACCCGAGCAGATCACCCGCACCCAAGGCAGCTTGTGGTAATGGGCGCTGAACTTGCCCGTGTACTTGCACGGGATGTAATTCTGGTAGGCATCGTGTTCCAGAATAACCAGATTAGGCAGGGTTTGTATGAACCTCACCTGTCTGATTTCTTTTTTGAAGCGCAGGAAGAACACAATCCTGTCATAGCGGCTCACATCGACATGCTCGCGAAAGTAACCCCGCAAGTCGTCCTGCTCCGCGCTGGTCAGCTCACGCTTGTCGCAGTCGCAGCACTCGGCGATACCGTCATACAGTCGATCGAGGATCGCTCGCTGCTCTTTCTGCACCAGAAACAGAACTTTCAATTGGTCTCTCTCTTTCCAGACAGCTCTTGGACCCAGAATAATTCGTGGCGTCGCACCGCTTTACGGAAGAACTCGTTTTCGCCGAAAGCCGGCCAGTGTCGGGCCGCCAGACAACGTTGTATCGCCCGACGAAGTAGACGCTTGAGGGGAAGCCGGGGCTGAAGGTCGTGCATCATGCCCAACGACATAGCCTTGTTCCACTGCTTTTCGGTCGACAGGCAAAGCGCCCAGGGCCGCAACGATTCATGTCTATTGATCTGTGGCGGCAGTGTCACGCCAGTGCTGGCATCACCCATTGGCCAGCGATCGTTATCGTGTAGATGATTGGCGTAATGCAATAAGGTTTCAGGTTGCCAGGCTGTACCGCTCAGTGCCTGCATCACCGCCTGTTGTGAGCATAGATGGTCTGGGTGCGGGTCGAAACGCGGATGTGGCAAGACAATGACCTGGGGCTGGATACGCTCGATCAACTCACTCAGGTCGGCCAGAAGATTGTTCCAGGACGGTATGCCATCGATGTCACTGCCCAGGGCAAACGGATTGAACCGTCGAAAATATCGAGTATCGCCAAGCTGTGCCTCACGGGACACCACGGCCTCGGTCGGCGCACTTTGCATGGCGGGCAATTGCAGGCAAAAATACCCCAACTGAATGCAGCGTTCCTGAGGTACGCCGCCCCACAGCGGCACGCTGAGACTGTCCCAGGCGCGAAGCGAGCCTTTCAGCCGAGACGCTTCGACGCCGTTGAGCCCCATCTGCTGATAGTGCTCGGCCTCGATTTCACCGGCGGTCATGGTCACGATCCAGCTTTGACTGGCGCTGCTGTACAACCCGAATGCGGCCAACTCGGCATCGTCGGCGTGGGGCGCAATCACCATTACCCGCTGACGGCTGTAATCCGGATGCTCGAACGCCCAGAGCACCGGCTCACCGAGCAATCGGCAGAAACGCCCGCGTAGACGTAACTCACCTTGCGAAAGAACATGCGCCTGACCACTGAGGTTAAGGTAACGCAGGCCATTCACACCACGCTCGAAGGTTTGTCGGTCCGGGTTATCCCCCCCCGACAACTCGACCACTGGATCGATAAAGCGTCCCAGCCAGGTGCTTTTTATCCGCAACGCCAGGATCAGGGTGGCGTCGTCGACCAGCATGACGCCGTCGTCCAGGCGCAAACGCTCACCATCAAGGTGAACCTTGGGCTGTTGGGTGTACGGAGGGAAGCTGTACTGGTAATCGTCTTTGGGCGAATAAAACAAATGGTCGGCGAACCATGCCTCGTGGGCAATCCAGCCCAGAACCGCGAGCACCAACGGCAGCCACCAGCTCACCAGCAAGCCGATGGCAATCAATAGCGCCAGCGCAATGAGCAGACCAATGCGTTTGGTGCGCCGATGGCGCTTGAGCAATTGCTGTTTGCGGTTCATGGGCTGGCTCATACGGTGAATACCGGCACAGGATTGCACCAGCGATCCTTGTATTCACGGTCGGCGCGACCGAAAGAAAAGCGCAAGGGTTTGTCCAACGCCCGGGCATGCTCCCAGGCACTTTGCGTATTGAGAAAACTCAGCACGCTGCCGGGACTGAATTCGCGGGTTTCGGGATCGACGCCGCCATTGATGTACTCGACGCTGATCCACTGTGGTGTCTCGACACGGTAGACCAGTTGAATCGCTATCGGCGCATCGTTGAGAAAAATCACCGAGCCGATCAGCAAGTCACGCAGCAATTCGATGACCTCAGCCATGCGCTCGGCCCCCGTCGCCGGGAAGCCCCAGCGACGCTGGAACAGGTCGCAATAGATCGCTGCCAGCTCACTGCTGGAAAACTCGGCGACCGGCCGAACCACTCCGCCCGCTTCTTCCAGCAATCGCAATTCACGGCGCTGGTTGTAGCGAAACTTCTTCGACAGTTCTTCGGGAGTGCGGGCCATCGCCAGTTGCTCGGCCTGCAACTTGATGCCGGTGAAACGGCCTTCATTCAGCACCGACAGGTAGCGTCCACGATGACGTAGCGGCGCTTGTGCATCGGCAGCGGCCGGCAGGATGAACTCGGCATTACCGAGGTCGAACAGGCCTTTTTTACCGCAACGCTTGAGCACATACTTGGACAAGGCGAGGTCGCGCCCCCAGGTCGGGATCGCGGCTTTGACTTCACCATTTTGCTCCCAGGCCAGGTAACGCACAGGGATGTCGGCCAACTGCGCCAGCCGCTCGACCACCATGGGATGAGTGGCGACGCTGCCGCCATAACGTTGCCAGGCCTCGGCATAGGTCGAGGCGTCGACTACCGCCCAGCCACGTTCGCGCCAGCCTTGAAATCGGTTGAGCATCAGCCCCTCGGTGCCAGTTCGGTAACGTGCGGCAAACGCCAGAAAGCATCGCGCACCGCGCGGTCGGAGAAGCGTTCACGCAAGCGATCGAGCATCAGCTCGGCACACTGGTGACGTTGCTGCTCGTCCATCGCGGCCAGATGTTGCAGCCCTTGAGCCAAGTGTTCGGCATCGCCCAGCGGGAACAGAATACCGACGCCCTCGACCACTTCCTTCGCCCCGCCGCACGCCGTGGCGAGCAATGGCACGCCGGCAGCCATGGCCTCCAGCAGCACCATGCCGAACGGTTCGTGATCGGAACTCAGGGCAAACACATCGAAGGCACGAAAATAACGCCGAGCCTCAGGCACCTGACCGAGGAACAGCACGCGGCCGCCGATACCCAGCTCACGGGCCAGGGCCTTGAGGTCCTGCTCCAGTCGACCGGCACCGAGAATCACCAGTTGACTGTTGGCCGGTAAACCCGGCAACGCCGCGGCAAAACCGTGCAGCAGCGTGGCCTGATCTTTGTCCGGATGCAGCCGTCCGACGTTGCCGACAACCCAGGCATCCATCGCCAGACCCAGGGTTTCCCGAGCCTCGCGAACCGATACCTGGCTGTCCTGCAAGGTCTGCACATCGATTCGGTTATAGAGCGTCTGAATCCGTGCCGCCGGCCATTTCGGCAGGCAATGACGCATGTCGTCGCGCACCGCATCGGAAACCCCGAGCAGGCTCAGACGCTTGCGGAAAATATTCGCGAAGAGTTTGCGCGTGCCGCGCTTGTAATCGTCAAACGCGTGATGCACGCCAATCACCGGCAACGAGGTGCCGAGCAAGGCGATATAAATAGGTTTGAATCGGTGAGCGATGCAAAAACTGAAATTGCGCGAGGCGGCGATCTTGCGCAGATCGCCGATGGCGCCCAGCTTCAGGCCACGAATGGCCTTGGAGCTGTATTCCATGAACAGCACTTCATCGGAAGCACAGCCCGCGGCGACCTCACTGTCTGCGGCCCCGGTCAGGAATACCGTGGTCACTCGATAACCGGTCCCCGCGAACAGGCTGGCGTACTGCCGGGCGCAGTCCAGAAACGGCCCGTCATAGCCGTGACAGAACTGCAGCACATGGCGTTCAGCCGAGCGTGTCATATGCGTCCGCGCCCTCTTTGACCACCAGGATGTCTTCCATGATCAGATACTGTAGATCGGAACCGAAGAACATGTTCAGGGCATCCGTAGGCGAGCAGATCATCGGTTCGCCACGACGGTTGAGCGAGGTGTTCAGCGACACGCCGTTACCGGTCAGTGCTTCCAGCGCCTTCATCATGTCGTAGTAGCGCGGGTTGTATTCGCGCTTGAGCACCTGGGCCCGCGACGTACCGTCTTCATGGACGACTTCCGGCACGCGGGTTTTCCACTCTTCAGCCACTTCAAAGGTGAAGGTCATGAACGGCGCCGGGTGATCGACCTTGATCATCTGCGGTGCAACAGTGTCGAGCATCGACGGGCAGAAAGGCCTCCAGCGCTCGCGGAACTTGATCTGGTGGTTAATCCGGTCAGCCACGCCGGTGGCGCTCGGGCAACCGATGATCGAACGACCACCCAAGGCGCGCGGACCGAACTCCATGCGGCCCTGGAACCAGGCCACCGGGTTGCCGTCGACCATGATTTTGGCGATGTTTTCCGGCATGTTCTCGAGCTTGCGCCATACCGGCTTGCTCGGGTGACGGGCACACGCAGCGAGCACGTCTTCGTTGGTGTAGGACGGGCCGAGGTAGACGTGTTCCATCTTCTCGACCGGCACACCACGGGCGTGGGACACGTAAGCCGCAGCACCGACCGCAGTACCGGCATCGCCGGACGCCGGCTGCACGAACAACTCTTTGACGTCGTCGCGAGCGATGATCTTCTGGTTCAGTTTGACGTTCAACGCACAGCCACCGGCGAAGGCCAGTTTGCCGGTTTCCTTGAGTACGTCGCCCAGGTAGTGATCGATCATCTGCAGCGAGATCTTTTCGAACAGCGCTTGCATGCTCGCGGCGTAGTGGATGTACGGTTCGTCGGCGATGTCGCCTTCGCGCTTCGGACCCAGCCACTCGATCAGCTTCGGCGAGAAATAGAAGCCTTTGCCTTTCTCTTTATAACGACGCAAGCCGATGACGTTGGCGTAGTCGGTGTTGATCACCAGCTCGCCGTTCTCGAACGAAGCCAGACGCGAGAAATCGTATTTGCTGGCATCGCCATACGGCGCCATGCCCATGACCTTGAACTCACCGTCGAGCATCTCGAAACCGAGGAACTCGGTGATCGCGCCGTACAGGCCGCCGAGGGAGTCCGGATCGAAGAATTCCTTGATCTTGTGGATCTTGCCGTTTTCGCCGTAACCGAAAAAGGTCGTGGCGTACTCACCCTTGCCGTCAATCCCGAGGATCGCGGTTTTCTCTTTGAAACCGGAGCAGTGGTAGGCGCTGGAGGCGTGGGCCAGGTGATGCTCGACCGGTTCGATCTTGATTTTTTTCGGATCGAAACCCAATTGCTCAAGGCACCAGACAATCTTGTTGCGATAGCGCTTGTAGCGACGGTTACCCATCAGGATCGCGTCGAGCGCGCGGTCCGGTGCGTACCAGTAACGCTTGGCGTAATGCCAGCGAGCCTTGCCGAACAGGCTGATCGGCGCGAATGGAATCGCTACCACATCAACGTCGGACGGTTTGATGCCAGCCTGCTCGAGGCAGAACTTCGCCGACTCGTAAGGCATGCGGTTCTTTGCATGTTTATCGCGCACAAAGCGCTCTTCCTCAGCCGCCGCGACCAGCTTGCCGTCGATGTACAAGGCTGCGGAAGGATCATGGCTAAGGGCGCCGGACAGGCCAAGAATCGTCAATGCCACAGGGGTCTAGCCTCTTTAGTCTGCATGCAGGCGCAAGGCGCCTAAAAGATTAATGTGCCCTCGCAAAGGGCGAGTGGCAGCTAAAGGGCGGGATTATAGCTTAAAAGCGACGGCAAGCCTCTAGCGGGAAGTGGCAAGCTGGCGCGTTGACAGATGACGGACCTCGACATAGACTCCTGCGCAAATGGACTGGGGGATCCCGGTCGGCGTTGTGGCCTCGGTGAGTTTCACCGGGGTTTTTCGCTTTCTGAGAGAGGGAAAATTTTTAACCCCCAATTCTCGAAACCCTCTCCCACATTGTTACGCCCACCACTGCAGTAGAACTTGCGCTTGAGCACGTCAAAGGCACGATTTTCTTGCCCCGACCGCAAAACGCTCATACCAATGGGTCTTGCAACAAGATCCGCTAGCTGTAACCCCGTGGAATTCACTTGTTTGGTTGCAAAGACGATGTCGAACGGCAGTTGTATGCCCAATCTGTTCGCGCCATCGCACATGCGACGAAACTCCAGTTCAAGCTCATTATCCTCCCGCTTCCCTCGACGCTCGAAAATCACATGAGTTAAAACGCTCTGTTGATTCTTTTCCTGCAAATACTCATAAAGCGTTTCAAGGCAGAATCCGAGCGCGACATGATAAGGATTGTGGACAGGACCTTGCTTTTCGCGAAGAGCGGCTTTGTCGATAGCGCAGCTAATCAGGACGAAATTGCTGGCTTCAATGATTCCCGTCAACTCATCGAGAAAGGCATGTTTGTGTTGCCTTGATGTGAAAAGACTAGAGAACGCTCCCTTCTCCTTTCGAATTTCCAATTCATGCAGACCGATCAGGTCATGACCCATATGATTAAATTTGAACTTCTGAAGGGCAGGAATAACCTTTCCGCAATAATGCCTTTTATGAAACACACAAAATGCCAGCACAAACATTGGGTAGTTTGGATCTAATGTTTGCATCCCATGATCGCCGCTCTCATCGACATAAATTATGAAATCACTGTACTTCCCTCGTGGAGGTAGCACTGACATGCCTGAATACAAAAGAGTTACCCGCGGCCTGCTCGCCAGTAGATGCTGATATTGCCATCGACCCCTTGCCGGTAAATGGTGTACGGCAAGGCCGCCGTGTCCAGAACGCCAGACAAGGCCAGGTCCAGTAGAACGAGCGGTACGAGAATACCGGTGGGGTCCGGCGGCGCATTCAACACACAAAAATCGTAGGCCAGGCCGCTATAAACGCGGGGGATGGACTGGCAATAGGTTTTTTGTCTTCGCAGCCCCTGGGCCGCGGCGGCGTCATCCTGCAATACCGTAGCGACGGTTCCGCAGCCTGCCAAAACCAGTGATAAAGCACCCAACGAAATTGCCATTTTTATAGTCAAGACCTGCCCTCCGAGAACGTCAGGCAAGCTAGCATCGTGGCTATTCAGGGCACAGTTCATGGCCTCCTCAGATCACGTAGGACATTTCATAAGAACGTGTCCCTAATCTCGGGTGGCTGTTCCGGCCCCTTCGCGAGCAGGCTCGCTCCCACAGGGGATCTGTGTCGCAACGGAGAACCAATGTGGGAGCGAGCCTGCTCGCGAAGGGATTCAAGCAGCGCTAGAGATATCTTTGGGCAAACGCTGATCAATGACCTGATACAGCGCACTGCTCTCAGGCCAATTACGCATGAACCGCGCCCGATCCCGCGCATAGGCCGGGGCGAAGCTGTTCACCGAGGCATGCTGACACATCGAATCCAGATCAATCAGCGCCCAGCGATCTTGCTGCCAGAACAGGTTATGCCCCTTGAAATCCCCATGACTGATCCGCTCAAGTATCAGCTCGGCAAACAGATGATCCAGCGCCAACAACTCAGCTTCAGGCGCCTCACCGCTTTCAACATAAGGTGCAAACCGCTCGATGATATCCGGCCCCGGTAAATACTCGGTCACCAGATAAGCCCGACTGCGCAACCAGAGAAAACGCTTCTCCAGCAACGCCAACGGCTTGGGTGTGGCGATGCCGAGAAACGCCAGGCGATTGCCTTCGCGCCAGGAATGCCAGGCACGGCTCGGACGCCAGAAGCGTTTGAGCCAGTGGGCAAAACCCTTGATGTTGTAGCGTTTGATCACCAGCGTACGACCGGCCACCTCGACCTTGCCGACGCTCGCCGCGCCGCCGGTCTTGTACAGATGGCCCTGATCGAGCAATGCATCGGCCTGCTCCAGCACCGGCAGCATCGCCGCTTCTTCCTCGCGGCGAATCGCCCGTAATCCGAATGCTCCGCGCTGGACACTGAACAGCGTGCATTCGCGGCCGACCTTGATCAGGAAGTCTTTGAGGCGCCAGCTGCGGACCTTGTTGATCTGCTTCTGCAACGCTTCCATGGGCAAGGCATGCTCGCCGTTGCTCAACAGGTAATACACCAGCAATTCTTCGGTATAGGGTTCCAGCGTCTTGGGCAACTGGGCGAAAAACACCCCGAGATTCTCCAGGACTTTCTGTCGAGACAGCGGCTGGCCAGGCGTTTCTGCACAGATCCCGGCACCGTCGATCAAATACAGCCGACCGCCCTGGCGCAGCAGGTTGTCCAGGTGCAGGTCTTCCTGCCACAGGCCCTTGCGGTGCAATTGACCAATCGCACCCAGCGCATCGGCCAATACCGCCGACTGCTCATCCGCCAGCATCGGCAGGTGTTCGACCTGCTCCCAGGCATCCCCAAGGCTTTCGGCGCCTTCAAGGAAATCGAACAGCAGCCAACCGCCCTCGCCGTCCTTCAGGCCATCAGCCAGCAGCAACGGCGTGGTCAACCCCTGAGCCGCAAGCAACCGCACGCCGTTCTGCTCACGCTGGAAATGCCGCGCCGCTTTGCTGCCGACCAACAACTTGGCCAGCACCGGCCGCCCACGCCAGACGCCGGCACCGACATAACGCTGCCCCGGCAACACTCGCAACAGAGTCAGCAACTGCAACTCGGCAGGGCCGGCCGCATCGGCCAGTGAAATGTTCAGCGGCAGGCTGGGGCTGCGGCCAGCGTTTTTCAGCTCGGACAAACGCATCAGCGCGTCTCCTTGTGAGTGCGCCGCGCAGTCAGTCGCGCCAGCCAGCTGTCGATCAACGAGCTGTCCTGGGATTGATCCAGATAGGCAGCCAGCAGCTCGCGCAACTGCGCTTCGCTCCACTCAGGCGCCCGACGCAGCAACGGTTCCAGATCTTTCGCCCGGTCACGCAGACCAAACAGCAACGGCCGGGTCTTTTCCAGGTCGATCAGCTGGGCCAGGTAACCGTCGCCGGTAGCCTGGAGAAAAATGTGTTTGGGGTAGAAGCAACCGTGAACCTGACGCGCGCCGTGCAGGCGCCGAGCCAATTGCCCACAGGCCTTCATAATCGCCGAATGCTGCGCCGAACTCAGGTCCGACCAGCGCTGCAACAGCGAATCCAGGTCATCCCAACCGTCCAGGGCACGGGTCAGCAGAATCGCCCGAACCTCGCCGTCGACCTTGCGCTCACCGAAGAACGCCGCTTTCAACGCTGGAATTCCGAATCGCTCATAGCGACTGATATTGCGAAATTCACGGGCAAAGCTCGGCTCGCCAAAGGGCGCATGCAAAGTGCGCATCTGGTAGTTGCTCTGGCGTTTGAGGTAGTAGCCATGACCTTCCAGATCCAGCCGAAACACGCTGCTCCAGCCACCGCGAGCGGTGTTGGGTTCGTCCACAGCGTCGAGCTGCTTGGCCCAGAGTGCGTCGAAAGTGCCGAGGCCGTGACGCTCAAGCAGTGCACGGTCTTCAGCGGCCAGAAAATCAGTCATTCGCGTCCCTCGAAAAATCTCACCACGTGCCGGATCCGTTTTTTGTCGGCGGCATTCAGCCGATCACGCTGGCGGTATTGCAGGTAAAAGCGCAGGCGCTGGGTGGCCGACAAGTGATACTTGGCGACCTTGTCCAGACACGCCAGGTCCTTGGTGATCCGGTACTTGAGCCAGAAGCCGCGCCAGAAATCACCATTGGGGCAGTCGATCAGAAACAGCCGGGGCTCATCGTCGACCAGCAGGTTGCGCCACTTCAAATCGTTATGGGTGAAACGATGGTCGTGCATGGTTCGGGTATAACCCGCCAGCTGCCGGCTGACGTTGTCGACCCAGGCGCGGTCCGCCAGCTTCGGATCATGCCGCTCGGCCAGGGCCGACAAGTCTTCGGTATGCGGCAGCTCACGGGTGATCATCGCCCCACGATCGTATGCCGCACCGCGACGCTCCAAGCCCCAGGCCACCACTTCGGCAGTGGGAATGCCCCACTTGGCGAAGCGCTTGAGGTTCTGCCACTCCATTTTCACCCGGGGTTTGCCCAAGTAACGGCGCAGACCTTTGCCGGCACCCACGTAGCGTTTGACGTAATAGTTGACGCCATTGCGCTGGACGCGAATGACCTCGGATAACAGGTCGCGGGTCAGGCGCTCGCCCTGAAGCGCAAACACAGCCTCAAGACTGCCGAAATCTTCTGCCAGATCGCTGTACGCAGGTTCCAGTTTCCAACCTGCCATCAGAGCGCATCCCCGTATCGCTGTTTACGGTCGTAGAGTTTGTTGGCCTTGCCTTCCAGCCAGGCAAGCAACCCGGCTTCTTCGCCCAGGATCTGGCGCAGGGGCTGCTGGAAATAACCCTTGAGGAAACGCAGTTTGTCACGCCGGGTCAAGCCAATGTCCAGGGCCGAAAAGTACAGCGCCGCCAGGTCCTTGTTGCGCCAGCGCTGAGTGATCGCCGGACGGGTATGGGCGCGGTGCAGGTCGATCACCGAGAGCTTGAAATCGTCGGCCGTCACCGGTTTGTCGGTGTGCAGCAGAAAGTGACAGATGTAGCAGTCGCGATGATTGACTCCGGCGCGGTGCATCATGCCGGTCATGCGCGCGACCTCGGCGATCAGTGCACGCTTGAGTTTTGGCTCGGGCGGCTGCTTGACCCAGTCGATGCTGAAGTCTTCGAGGCTGACAGTGGGCGCCAGCTCTTCGGTGACGATGAACGAATGCTGGTCTGCCGGGTTGCTGCCCTTCTCGCCGTAAGCCACGGCGGTCATGGTCGGGACGCCGACTTCTTGCAGGCGCTGAATGGCTTTCCATTCCTGACCGGCACCGAGCACCGGCAGCTTGGCAGTGAGCAGGTTCTTGAAGATCTCGCCCCAGCCAATGCCACGGTGGATCTTCACGAAAAAGCCATTGCCATTGACTTCGGTCCGCAGGGTCCGGCGCGCCTCAAGTTCACGGTATACCTCGCCCTGGAGACCCTCGACTTCGGCGAACGGGTCGCGCCCGGCCCAGAGGCTCTTGAACGGTTCAGCCAGCATCAACTTCATTAAGCGTGCTCCGCCAGAATCACATCGGCCGCGTGCTGCGGCATGCTATAGAGGTCGGCCGTCTCGGCGAAGGCCAGACCGTTGCGGCTCCAGGCCGCCCGTGCTTGAGCGTCGTTCAACATGCCGGTCAGGTACTGAGTCAGTTGCGCCTGATCGAAAGGTTCGTCCAGCACCAGACCGGCGTCGGCCTCGGCGATGTAATGGGCGTAACCACAGACCGCGCTCACCAGCACCGGCAGGCCGGCCACCAGGGCTTCGAGCAACACGGTCCCGGTGTTTTCGTTGTACGCCGGGTGAATCAACAGATCGGCGCCGAGCAGAAAACGCGGGATGTCGCTGCGCCCCTTGAGGAACGTCACGTTATCGCCGAGCCCCAATGTGGCGCTCTGCATCTGGAATAATTTGGGGTCGTCCTGGCCAATTACAAACAGCCGGGTGCGTTTCTTCAGATCGGCGGGCAATGCGGCCAGCGCCTTGAGGCTGCGATCCACGCCTTTGGTCTTGAACCCGGAGCCAATTTGCACCAGCAGCAGGTCATCGTCTTTCAGGTTGAATTCGCGACGAAATTCGGCACGGATCTCGGCGGCATTGGCCGGCGCGCGACGGTCTTGAGAGATACCGGGCGGCAGCAAATGGAAGCGTTCAAGCGGCGTGTCGTAATGCTTGATGAACAGCGGCTGCTGGACTTCGGAAATCATCAGCACTTCGGTCTTGGCATCCTTGGCGAACACGGCGCGCTCGTACTCCGCGAAGTGCCGGTAGCGACCCCAGCGACGGTACAGCGAGTTACGCAGGTTTTGCGCCTTGTCTTCGAAGCAACCGTCGGCAGCGTAGTAGACGTCCAGACCCGGCATCTTGTTGAAGCCGATCAAACGGTCCACCGGACGCTTGGCCAGATCCGCCTCCATCCATTCGCTGAGTTTCTCGTTGCGTCGATGATTGAAGAACGCTTTGACCGGCGCCACCAACACTTCGAAGCCGGGTGGAATGTCGCCTTCCCAGATCAGCGTGTAGACCCGAATCTGGTGGCCGCGCTGCTGGCACTCAAGGGCAATGCGCATGAAATCGCGCTGCAAGCCACCAAAGGGAAAGTACTTGTACAGGACAAATGCCAATTGCATCAGCGCAGCTCCTCAGCCAGTAACAACGTGCTCAGTCGGCTGGCGACACGCTCGGGATTCAGACGCGTGAAGCACAGGGGCCACTCGCGTTTCAGGTCAAACTGACGGGCATCTTGGGCCGTCGGTTGATAGGTGCATTTCTTTTGCAGGCACGGCGCGCAAGGGAAGTCGCTGGCCATGTGAATCTGCGACTTGCCGTAGGCACCCGTCAGGCCCGGGTTGGTCGGGCCGAACAGCGACAGGGTCGGCACGTCCAGTGCGGCGGCGAGATGACCGAGACCGGTGTCCACCGCCACGCAGGCTTGCGCGCCGGCCAGTACTTTGCCGACACCGGCCAGGTTCAGCTTGGGCAGCACTTCGACGTGTTTCATGTCTTTGGCGATGCGTTCGGCTCGGGCTTTCTCGATCGGATTACCCCACGGCAGCTTCACCCCGACACCGAGATAGCCGACGCGCTCGGCCAACTCGCGCCAGTAGGCTTCAGGCCAGTGTTTGGTGTCCCACGTGGTGCCGTGCAGGAACACCACGTAAGGATTCTTGCGCGGCAATTCCACCAGTCGTTCGACATTCAGGCCGTAATCGCCCAAGCCTTTGGGCAGGTCGTACCCCAACGCCACCGCAAACAGCTGACGCACCCGTTCCACCGCGTGTTGCCCACGGGCCACGGCCAGACGCCGGGAATAAAAGCGTGCGGCAATCGGCTCACGGGCCGAGTTTTTATCCAGCCCGGCCACTGGGGCTTTGGCATATCGGGTCAGCAACGCACTTTTCAGCAGGCCCTGGGCATCGATCACCAAATCATATTTGTTGGCGCGAACGCTTTGCTTGAAGCGCTTCCACTCACCACTCTTGAGGGTCTGCCAGATGTTTTTGCGCCAGCGACGAATCGCCACGGGAATCACCTTGCCCACGGCTGGGTGCCAGGTCGGGATTTCGGCGAAGCCTTCTTCCACCACCCAGTCGAACGTGATGCCGGGGATCGCCCGCGCCGCGTCGGTCAGCGCCGGCAACGCGTGAATCACGTCGCCCAGCGAAGAAGTCTTGATCAGCAGTACCCGCAAACTATTTGACCTCGACCACAGTGCCCTGCAAACGCTGCAAGGCTTCGTTCACCGCTTGCGGCATGAGCTGACGCAGGCAGTTGTAATGACCGAAGCGGCACGTGCGGTCGAAGCACGGACTGCATTCGATGCCCAGGCGCACGATCTCGACGTGCTCGGCCAGTGGCGGCGTGAAACCTGGTGAAGTCGAGCCGTAGACCGCCACCAACGGGCGATTCAGCGCGGCGGCGACGTGCATCAGGCCAGAGTCGTTGGACACCACCGCGTCGGCGCAGGACATCAGGTCGATGGCTTCGGCCAGGGAGGTGCCGCCGCTGAGGTTCACCGACTCTTCACGCAAACCGGGAATCAGCCGCGAACGGATGTCTTCGCCGACCGCGTGATCGTTTTTCGAGCCGAACAGCCAGACTTGCCAGCCTTCGCGGATCTTCGCTTCGGCAACTTTGGCGTAGTGCTCGGACGGCCAGCGCTTGGACTCGCCAAACTCGGCACCGGGGCACAGCACCAACACCGGGCGGTCGAGGGCCAGGCCGAACTTGGCCATTGCCGCCTCCCGAGTGACCGGGTCGATCTGCAGGCTCGGCCGTGGATAAGGTGTCGGCAGTTCGGCACCGGGCTCATAGGCCAGGGCCATGAAGCGCTCGATCATTAGCGGATAACGTTCTTTATCCAGCGTGCGTACGTCATTGAGCAGGCCGTAGCGAAATTCGCCACGCCAGCCGGTGCGCTTCGGGATGCCGGCGAAGAACGGCACCAATGCCGACTTCAGGGAATTGGGCAGCAGGATCGCCTGGTCGTACTGGCCGGCCAGGGATTTGCCGATACGCCGACGCGTCGCCAGCTCCAAAACACCGTGACCGAGCGGAAAGCTCAAGGCCTGGCGGACTTCGGGCATGCGCTCAAGAATCGGCCGGCTCCACTCGGGGGCCAGCACGTCGATTTCGCAGTGCGGGTGGCGCTGCTTGAGACACTGAAAAAGTGTCTGCGCCATCACCATGTCACCGACCCAACTGGGCCCAACGATCAGAATTTTCATGTGGTTTCCAAAAACGAACCGGGGAGGCATACGCCTCCCCGCCTCGAGAATTCTACAAAACACTGCAGATCTACTGTGGGAGCGAGCTTGCTCCGGGCGGCGTTCCGACGATGGCGGCGTGACAGTCAGCATAAATGTTGTATGTGACGGCCTCATCGCGAGCAAGCTCGCTCCCACATGGGTATTGGGTGTTTCAAATATCCGGTTTCAGCTTAGCCCCAGCTCGCGCCAGATCCGCACTACTTGCCGCCGTTCGTCCACAAACTGGTCGCCCGGTATCACTCCGGCGTCCTTCTGCAAGGCCTGCCGGTGAGCGGCGGAGCGATAGGCTTTATAGGCCTCGCGCAACAGGCTGGCGTTTTCGGCGGACATCAGCCCTTCCTCCTCCAGCCCTTCCAGAATGCGGATATTGTCAGTCCAGCGCAGCAATGGCGGATGCGTTTCGGACCACGCCAGGGCCGCGTATTGCACCATAAATTCAATATCGACGATACCTCCGGCGTCCTGCTTGAGATCGAACGGCACCGTGGCCTCGAAGGCATTTGCCGCGGTGCCGGCCGCGGTGCTCTTGCTGCCAAGGTTATCGCGCATTTTGGCGCGCATCTCGCTGACCTCCTGGCGCAAGGTCGCAAGATCCCGCGGCTTGCCCAATACCGCCGCACGGACTTTCTCGAACGCCTGGCCGACGTCCGGACTGCCCACCAACACCCGCGCCCGCACCAGCGCCTGATGTTCCCAGGTCCAGGCTTCGTTTTCCTGATACCGGGCAAACGCCCCGAGCGAACTCACCAGCAACCCCGACGCACCGGACGGCCGCAGGCGCATGTCCACTTCATACAGCTGACCGGAGTTGGTCTGGGCCGTCAGCAAGTGAATGATCCGCTGCCCCAGGCGGGTGAAGAATTGCGCGCCATCGATAGGCTTCGGCCCGTCGGTTTCTGCCTGCGGATCACCATCGTGGATGAACACCAGGTCCAGGTCCGAACCATGCCCCAGTTCCAGACCGCCAACTTTCCCGTAACCGACAATGATGAAGCCGGGGTCGCACAAGGTGCCGTCGGTACGCAGCGGCGTGCCGTATTTGGCCACGGTCTGGCGCCAGGCCAGGGCCAGCACTTGTTCGAGAATCGCTTCGGCGAGCCAGGTCAGGTAATCACTGACCTTCATCAACGGCAGGCTGCCGGCGATTTCCGAAGCGGCGACCCGCAAGCGGTGCGCCAGCTTGAAATGCCGCAGGGCTTCCATCTGTTGTTCGAGGTCGTCTTCGGGAATCCGCGTCAAACGCTCGCGCAACTCCGCGGCCAGTTCCGGCGCCAGCGGTGGCTTGAACAGACGACCTTCATTGAGTAATTCGTCGAGCAGCAACGGGAAGCGAGTGATCTGTTCGGCGATCCACGGGCTCGCGGCGCACAGGGTCAACAAGCGTCGCAGCGCGCCGGGGTTCTCGGTCAGCAACACCAGATACGCGGAACGACGGGCCACGGCTTCCACCAGTGGCAGTACCCGCTCCAACACCAGATCCGGATTGGCGTGCTCCACCGCCTGAGCCAGCAATCGTGGAATAAAGGCATCGAGGCGTTCACGCCCCAGCCGCTGCATCGCTCGCAATTGTGGACTGCTGCGCAAGCCGGCCAAGGCTTTCAGCGCCTTGCTGGCATCGGCGAAACCGCCCTCCTCCAACTGGCGGCAAGCAGCCTCTTCATCCTGAGCCTCTTCCCACAGTGGCAGCCATTCACCGCCGACTACCACTTCGCTCTCGGTGCCTTGCTCTTCGTCGGGATCGGCGATCACTTGGCCGAAGTGCCACGCCACACGACCACGCCAATACATAAGCTGCTCATGGAAGGCCGCCCAATCGGCGAAACCCAACATAAAGGCGATGCGCGCCTGATCCTGCGCACCGTGCGGCAGCATCTGGGTCTGGCGGTCGGCAATCGCCTGGATCGCATGTTCGGTGTAACGCAGGAATTCGTAGCCTTCGCGCAATTCGCTGATCACCGCCGGCGGCAGGTAACCCTGACCTTCCAGCGTGCGCAGTACTTTTAGTAGAGGACGTTGCTGCAGGCTCAGGTCGCGACCGCCGTGAATCAGCTGGAATGCCTGGGCGATAAACTCGACTTCACGAATGCCACCGGAGCCGAGCTTGATGTTGTCGGCCATGCCCTTGCGCCGGACTTCCTGCTGAATCAGTTGCTTCATGGTGCGCAGCGCTTCGATCGCCGAGAAGTCGAGGTAACGCCGGTAAACGAACGGCCGCAGCATGTCTTGCAATTGCGCGCCAGCCACTTGATCGCCGGCCACCACCCGCGACTTGATCATCGCGTAGCGTTCCCAGTCGCGACCCTGATCCTGGTAATACTGCTCCAGCGCGTTGAAGCTCAACACCAATGCGCCGGCCGAACCATAAGGCCGCAGGCGCATGTCGACGCGAAATACAAAACCGTCGACGGTCATCGGGTCCAACGCCTTGATCAGGCGCTGACCGAGACGAATAAAAAATTCCTGGTTATCCAGCGAGCGTTTCACGCCAACGGTTTCGCCGCCTTCGGGATAGGCGAAGATCAGGTCGATGTCTGACGACAGGTTGAGCTCCACCGCGCCGAGCTTGCCCATGCCCAGGATGACCATTTGCTGCGGCTCGCCGCTGCGCCGACCGGTAGGCACGCCGAACTGCTGGCAATGCCGCGTGTACAACCACTGATAGGCCTGATCGATGCTGGCATCGGCCATGTCCGAGAGGTCGCGGCAGGTCTGGATCAGATCGCACTGACGCGTCAGGTCGCGCCAGATGATCCGCACTTGATGACGGGTACGTTGACGACGCAGGGCGCGACCCAGGCCATCTTCGGTTTCCGCCGCATTCACAGCCGCCGCAATCTGTGCGCACAGCTCGCCGGGAGCAAAACTTCGATCCAGCTCACCGGACTGCACCAGTTCCAGCAACATCAACGGATCACGCACGCTCTGCTCGATCACGAAATCGCTGGCAGCGGTGACACGGGCGAATTGCGCCCAACGATCAGGCGTCCAGCGAGACAGACTATGGTCGTCGTCCAACCCGGCGACGGCCGTACGGAACGACTGCTCGGCGCGGGTGACAAACGGCAGGAGAATGCCGGGCAGCTCGGCAAGCGAAGGGAGGCTCATGGTCTATCCTTGATCGGCGTGTAGAGGGCTGCATGTAGTGATTCGCTAGAATGCACTACGTGATCGACTGTCGAACAAAGGTTAGAAATAGCTGAAATTTCTTTGTTTTTGGCAGACAGCATCAAGCTTTCACCTTTTCTGATTGGAAAAAGACCAACCTTAACGATTATTCTCACAACGCAGCTGGAGGCCACAAGCCGCTCATCTGTAGTTTTACTACTCGTCTATACATTCGAAAGGCTGAAATGCCCGATGATTTGTAGTAAAACTACACGCCGCCGGAACAACCTCTCGGCAATCCAAGAATTTATATCGTCTGCCCACAAGGCCAGTCGCAAACTCAGGCAACCGATTCTGGAAGCCTTTCCGCCCTGGAGCAAGCCATGCAAGACCTCGATCCCGTCGAAACCCAGGAATGGCTGGACGCCCTGGAATCGGTTCTCGACAAAGAAGGCGAAGACCGCGCTCACTATCTGATGACCCGTATGGGCGAACTCGCAACCCGCAGCGGTTCGCAATTGCCTTACGCCATCACCACGCCGTACCGCAACACGATTCCCGTTACCCACGAAGCACGCATGCCTGGCGACCTGTTCATGGAACGCCGCATTCGCTCGTTGGTACGCTGGAACGCGATGGCCATGGTGATGCGTACGAACCTGAAAGATTCTGACCTGGGCGGTCACATCTCCAGCTTCGCCTCCAGTGCAACCTTGTACGACATCGGCTTCAACTATTTCTTCCAGGCCCCGACCGATGAACACGGCGGCGACCTGATCTACTTCCAGGGTCACACCTCGCCAGGCGTTTATGCCCGTGCGTTCATGGAAGGCCGCATCACCGAAGACCAGATGAACAACTTCCGCCAGGAAGTCGACGGCCAGGGCTTGTCGTCCTATCCGCACCCGTGGCTAATGCCTGATTTCTGGCAGTTCCCGACCGTATCCATGGGTCTGGGCCCGATCCAGGCGATCTACCAGGCACGCTTCATGAAGTACCTGGAAGCCCGTGGTTTCATTCCGGAAGGCAAGCAAAAAGTCTGGTGCTTCCTGGGCGACGGCGAGTGCGACGAGCCGGAATCCCTGGGCGCGATCTCGCTGGCTGGCCGCGAGAAACTCGACAACCTGATCTTCGTCATCAACTGCAACCTGCAGCGCCTCGACGGCCCGGTCCGCGGCAACGGCAAGATCATCCAGGAACTCGAAGGCGTGTTCCGCGGTGCTCAGTGGAACGTGACCAAAGTTATTTGGGGCCGTTTCTGGGACCCACTGTTGGCCAAAGACGTCGACGGTATCCTGCAACGCCGCATGGACGAAGTCATCGACGGCGAGTACCAGAACTACAAAGCCAAAGACGGCGCGTTCGTACGTGAACACTTCTTCAACTCGCCAGAACTCAAGGCGATGGTTGAAGACTTGTCCGACGACGAGATCTGGAAACTCAACCGTGGCGGTCACGACCCGTACAAGGTCTACGCGGCGTACCACGAAGCGGTCAACCACAAAGAACAACCGACCGTCATCCTGGCCAAGACCATCAAAGGTTATGGCACCGGTGCCGGCGAAGCGAAGAACACCGCGCACAACACCAAGAAAGTTGATGTTGAAAGCCTAAAGCTGTTCCGCGATCGTTTCGACATTCCGGTCAAAGACTCGGAACTGGAAAACCTGCCGTTCTTCAAACCAGAACCCAACAGCGCCGAAGCCCGCTACCTGAGCGAGCGTCGCACTGCACTGGGCGGTTTCGTGCCACAGCGCCGCGCTCAAAGCTTCAGCGTACCGACCCCGTCACTCGATACCCTCAAGGCGATCCTGGACGGCTCGGGCGACCGTGAAATTTCCACCACCATGGCCTTCGTGCGGATCCTCGCGCAACTGGTCAAGGACAAGGAAATCGGTCCACGCATCGTCCCGATCATCCCGGACGAAGCCCGTACCTTCGGTATGGAAGGCATGTTCCGTCAGTTGGGCATCTACTCGTCCGTCGGCCAGCTCTACGAGCCAGTCGATAAAGACCAGGTGATGTTCTACCGCGAAGACAAGAAGGGCCAGATCCTCGAAGAAGGCATCAACGAAGCGGGCGCCATGAGCTCCTTCATCGCTGCCGGTACTTCGTACTCCAGCCACAACCAGCCAATGCTGCCGTTCTACATCTTCTACTCGATGTTCGGCTTCCAGCGTATCGGCGACCTCGCCTGGGCTGCCGGCGACAGCCGCACCCGTGGCTTCCTGATCGGCGGCACCGCCGGCCGGACTACGCTGAACGGCGAAGGCCTGCAACACGAAGACGGTCACAGCCACATCCTGGCTGGCACCATCCCGAACTGCCGCACCTTTGATCCAACCTACGGCTACGAGCTGGCGGTGATCATTCAGGACGGCATGAAGAAGATGACCGAAGAGCAACAGGACGTTTTCTACTACATCACCGTGATGAACGAGTCCTACCAGCAGCCAGCCATGCCGGCCGGTGTCGAGGAAGGCATCATCAAGGGCATGTACCTGCTCGAGGAAGACACCCGCGAAGCGGCGCATCACGTTCAGCTGATGGGCTCCGGCACCATCCTGCGTGAAGTGCGCGAAGCGGCGAAGATCCTGCGTGAACAGTTCAACGTCGGCGCTGATGTCTGGAGCGTTACCAGCTTCAACGAACTGCGTCGCGACGGCCTGGCCGTAGAGCGCACCAACCGTCTGCACCCGGGCCAGAAGCCTAAATTGAGTTATGTCGAAGAGTGCCTGAACGGCCGTCAGGGTCCGGTCATCGCCTCTACCGACTATATGAAGCTGTTCGCTGAGCAAATTCGTCAGTGGGTACCGTCCAAGGAATTCAAAGTCCTGGGCACCGACGGTTTCGGCCGCAGTGACAGCCGTAAGAAGCTGCGTCACTTCTTCGAAGTCGACCGTCATTTCGTGGTGTTGGCAGCCCTGGAAGCCTTGGCTGACCGTGGTGATATCGAACCTAAGGTGGTGTCTGAAGCCATCGCCAAGTTCGGGATCAACCCGGAAAAACGCAACCCACTGGACTGCTGAGGAGACACTCTGTGAGCGAACTCATTCGCGTACCTGACATCGGCAGCGGTGAAGGTGAAGTAATCGAACTATTTGTGAAGGTCGGCGACCGTATCGAAGCCGACCAGAGCATTCTGACGCTTGAGTCGGACAAGGCGAGCATGGAAATTCCTGCGCCTAAGGCCGGCATCGTCAAAAGCATTAAAGTGAAGCTGGGCGATCGCCTGAAAGAAGGCGACGAATTGCTCGAGCTGGAAGTCGAAGGTGCCGCGGCTGCGGCCCCTGCGGCTGCCGCTGCGCCGGCTGCCAAAGCTGAAGCAAAACCGGCGGCTGCCCCGGCGCCGGCTGCGCCTGCTGCCGCGCCTGCTGCTGCAACCACTCAACAAGTGCACGTGCCGGACATCGGTTCGTCGGGCAAGGCCCAGATCATCGAGATCCAGGTCAAGGTCGGCGACACCGTCGAGGCTGATCAGTCGCTGATCACCCTGGAATCCGACAAGGCCAGCATGGAAATCCCTTCGCCCGCTGCTGGCGTTGTCGAAAGCATCAGCGTCAAGCTCAACGACGAAGTCGGTACCGGCGACCTGATTCTGGCGCTGAAAGTGGCAGGTGCTGCGGCACCGGCTGCGGCCGCGCCAGCTCAGGCGGCTGCACCTGCTGCCGCTGCTCCAGCGCCAGCCGCTGCGGCACCGGCTGCACCGGTAGCTGACAGCGTTCAGGACATTCACGTCCCGGACATCGGCTCGGCCGGCAAGGCCAAGATCATCGAAGTGCTGGTCAAGGCCGGCGACACCGTTGAAGCCGACCAGTCGCTGATCACCCTGGAATCCGACAAGGCGAGCATGGAAATTCCATCGCCTGCCGCTGGTGTGGTGGAAAGCGTTTCCATCAAGCTGGATGACGAAGTCGGTACTGGCGACCTGATCCTGAAGTTGAAAGTCAAAGGCGTTGCGCCTGCTGCAGCCCCGGCTCCAGCCGCCGCTCCTGCGCCAGCTGCCAAGGCTGAAGCTGCTCCTGCAGCCGCTGCCCCGGCACCGGCCGCACCGGCTGCTGCACCGGCTAAACCAGGCGCCAAGGTTCACGCAGGTCCTGCGGTGCGCCAACTGGCTCGCGAGTTCGGCGTCGAGCTGAGCGCAGTCAGCCCAAGCGGCCCGCACGGTCGTGTGCTGAAAGAAGACGTGCAGGTTTACGTCAAAGCCATGATGCAGAAGGCCAAGGAAGCACCGGCCGCTGGCGGCGCAACCGGCGGCGCGGGCATCCCGCCAATTCCGGTCGTGGACTTCAGCCGCTTCGGTGAAACCGAAGAAGTGCCGATGACCCGCCTGATGCAAATCGGCGCGTCGAGCCTGCATCGCAGCTGGCTGAACATTCCACACGTGACTCAGTTCGATTCGGCTGATATCACCGACCTGGAAGCGTTCCGTATCGCTCAGAAAGCCGTTGCAGAGAAGGCTGGCGTCAAGCTGACCATCCTGCCGCTGCTGCTCAAGTCGTGCGCGCACCTGCTCAAGGAACTGCCGGACTTCAACAGTTCGCTGGCACCAAGCGGTAAAGCGATCATCCGCAAGAAGTACGTGAACATCGGCTTCGCGGTCGACACCCCTGAAGGCCTGCTGGTACCGGTCATCAAGAACGTCGACCAGAAGAGCCTGTTGCAACTGGCAGCCGAAGCCGCCGTACTGGCCGCCAAAGCCCGCGACAAGAAGCTCACCGCTGACGACATGCAAGGCGCCTGCTTCACCATTTCCAGCCTCGGCCACATTGGCGGCACCGGCTTCACGCCGATCGTCAACGCGCCGGAAGTGGCGATCCTCGGTGTTTCCAAGGCAACCATCCAGCCAGTCTGGGACGGCAAAGCCTTCCAGCCGAAACTGATGCTGCCACTGTCGTTGTCCTACGATCACCGTGTGATCAACGGCGCCGCTGCTGCACGCTTCACCAAGCGTCTGAGCGACCTGCTGGCGGACATCCGCACCATCCTGCTGTAACACCGGCCGGCCCTCCTTCACCGGAGGGCCAGTCGCGTTCCACGTTTTCCGAGCGCCACGCTCGTACCTCAACCCCGCCAGTTTGGCGGGGCTTTTTTTGCTTGGAAGAAAGTTTCTTCCTACATTCGTGGCTGACGTCGCCCACAACTCAAGTCCACTTTCACCCGATATTTTTTGCGCACCAGTAACTAGGCTTAGTCCAACTGATTATTGATTTAAATCATCATCAGCCTCTCTTGCTTAGTTAGCATTACTTCGAATGGATTCGAACATGTTCAAACCGACTGTCGGCCCTATTATTGGCCACACCACAACTAATCACACACGCATTTTCTTGCGCGGCGAACTACAAAACAATGCTTTAGTATTTGCGGGTATTCGTTATCGGCGTATTGGCGAAGAACGCTGGTCCCAAGGTGTATTTGCAAAATTGACGGTCGTGCGCGACATGTCCGATGTCATTGCACTCAACGATCTGGCCACCGATACCGAGTACGAATATCAGGCGGGCTGGTTCAGCCCCATGAGCCCGGTCCACACCGTGGAGACGGTTCAGGAGCTGCCGCTGCAATGGCCGCGGGATATCTACCGGTTTCGCACGCAGTCCAGCAAAGTCACGATTCCACGGGCCTATATCGTCGGCTCATGCCGTTACCTGCGCATGACCGCTGGCGTCCCGGCTGCACCGCATCTGGGGGATCGGATTTTCGCCTCGATCACGAGCTTGGCGCAGCAGGCCGAGCCGCCCATCAGCGCCCTGCTGATGACCGGGGATCAAATCTATGTCGATGACCTGAACGTCATTGCTCCCGACCGGGAATACAAGGCAATACTCAGCAAGTACCGCACGGCTTTTTCTCAAACTCATATCGGAAAGTTGATGTCCAGCGTGCCGACTTACATGATCCTCGACGACCATGAAATTGAAGACAACTGGCCTGCCAACGAGAGTAAAGCCGATGACTACTTATATAAGAACGCTATGGCGGCGTACGAGTTATATCAAACCAGCCACAGCCCGGCTCATAAACTTCTAGCCAACGGACAAATAAGCAGAACACTGGAACAGTATGGGTATCAGTTCGCTGAAGGCGATATTGAATGGTTTGTCACTGACAGCCGAACCCGCCGCAACCTGTCGGCCGATGACCGACGCATTCTCGACGAAGAGCAGGAACAGGCGTTGTGCAAATGGCTGATCCACAGCCCGGCCAAGGTCAAATTCGTGGTCACCAGCGTGATGTTCTATCCCGACCGAAAAGCTCAAGGCGATGACGCCTGGAAAGCCTTCCCGGAACAACGACTACGGCTGCTGGAGACAATTCGTACACACCGCCTCAAGAACGTCTTCTTCATTTCGGGCGATGTCCACGGCTCCCTGACCAGTCGCCTGACCCACAGCGAGGACCCGGACTTCGAAGTGCACACCATCGTGTCGTCACCGCTGTGCAACAGCAAACTGCTGCCGTATGCCAAGGCCTCCACTTTCATTCTCGATCAGCCACTGGCGCAAACGGTCGCGGGCGACTATCGACATGAACTGACTGGCAAGGTGGTCAGCGAGGACAACTTTGCCCATCTGGTGGTTGAGGCGCAGCAGATTCGCGTGAATTACCACGACCGGGACGGCAATCTTTTGCAGTCGGTCGGCATAGCACTTCGGTGATCCCAAAAAGATCGTCCGAAGGCTCGGGCCGCGTTCGGACGATCTTTTCGGCTTGAAGCAATACTTTTAGCCGTCTGCTGGAGAAATTCGTCCTCCTGCCGACATATTCTTATAGCACTTGGCCTTCATGTCTCTTGTCAGTCAGTGTCGCAATGATGCAACCTTGCCGCAGACAACGGTAAAGAGGGCGAGAGCCCGGCGCGATCAGCACATTCGAAGTGAGTTCCCCTCAATGAAAAGCCAACCCGATGCCGCCAGCCGTATGGTGGCCGAGGTAGTGACGCAGTTGCCTGTGCCCTCGCGGCTCGGCATGCTGCGTTTCGAACGGCTGAATGAACCAAGCTGGGCACTGCTGTTTCTCGATCCCAATTGCGAACGACAGTTCGGCCTGCCGGCGGTGGACCTCTGTGCGCTGGTCGACTCACCTTACGCCAGCCTGATGGAACCTGAAGCGCGCTATCAGCTGCATGACGCGGTCCAGCAGCAGCTCACCGAAAGTCCGAATTACCAGATCCGCTACACCTTGCACACCGCCGCAGGCTCCTTGAACCTGCTGGAATTGGGCGAAGCCTACAAACAACACAATCGACACCTGCTGCGCGGCTACCTGCTGGTGGTCGACGGCCTGCTCGAGGGCGAGCAACTGCAGCCGGCGCTGGACCTCGAAACCCAGAACTCTCGCCTGCAAATCGCCCTGGAACTCAATCAACGCGCCCAGCAGGAACAGCTCCTGCACCTGGACCGGGTGCGCGCCCAGCAAGACTTGATCCTGCTGCTGACCCGCCAGCGCTACAGCAGCAACAACTCCCTGCAAGAGGCCGCCGAGCTGATCACTCGCAGTGCCTGCGACATTTACCAAATCGACTGCGCCAGCCTGTGGAACCTCGAAGGTTCACGGCTAGTGCCGATTTCGGCCTATCACCGCGTCAGCCAGAAATACCTTCTGCCGGAGCCGATCGACGTCAGTCAATACCCTGATTACCTGGAAGCCTTGCACACCGGCCGCGCCATCGACGCTCACAACGCCATGCGCGACCCGCGCACCCGGGAAATGGCCGAAAGCCTGCGCCCGCGCGATGTGAACGCGATGCTCGACGCCAGCATCCGCGTCGACGGCCAAGTGGTCGGCGTACTCTGCCTGGAGCAGACCGGTACGACCCGCGCCTGGCAATCGGACGAAATTGCTTTCGCCGGCGAACTGGCGGATCAGTTCGCTCAGGTCATCAACAACCATAACCGCCGCACCGCCACCAGCGCCCTGCACCTGTTCCAGCGTGCGGTAGAGCAAAGCGCCAACGCCTTTTTGCTGGTCAATTGCGATGGCGTGGTGGAATACGTCAACCCGAGCTTCACGGCGATCACCCAGTACACCACCGAAGAAGTCCACGGCCAGCGGCTGTCGGAACTGCCGGCACTGGAAAACCTCAGCGAACTGTTGTTCGACGCGCACTCGGCGCTGGCCAAGAGCAACAGCTGGCAAGGCGAGTTCAAAAGTCGCCGCAAAAACCTCGAACCCTACTGGGGCCAGTTGTCGATTTCCAAGGTCTACGGCGACAACCGTGAACTGACCCATTACATCGGCATCTACGAAGACATCACCCAGACCAAGCTCGCTCAGCAACGCATCGAGCGTCTGGCTTACACCGACAACCTGACCAACCTCGGCAACCGTCCGGCGTTTATCCGCAACCTCGATGAACGCTTCGCCCGAGACAGCGATATCCCGATCAGCCTGCTGCTGGTCGACATCGACAACTTCAAGCGGATCAACGACAGCCTCGGCCACCAGACCGGCGACAAACTGTTGATCAGCCTGGCCCGGCGCCTGCGCAACAGCCTGAGCCCGAGCGGCAGCCTGGCGCGGTTCGCCAGTAACGAATTCGCCGTACTGCTGGACAACACCGACCTGCGTGCGGGGCAACAGATCGCCAATCAATTGCTGGCGACCCTCGACAAGCCGATGTTCGTCGACAACCAGCTGATCAGCGTCACCGGCTCAGTGGGCCTGGCCTGCGCGCCGTTGCACGGCCGCGACCCGCAAACCCTGATGCGCAACGCCGGCCTGGCGCTGCACAAGGCCAAGGCCAACGGCAAACACCAGGTTCAGGTGTTCACCGAAGCGCTGAATGCCGAGGCCAGTTACAAGCTGTTCGTCGAGAACAACCTGCGCCGCGCCCTGACCCAGAACGAGCTGGACGTTTTCTATCAGCCCAAGCTCTGCCTGCGCAGCGGTCGCCTGCTCGGGATGGAAGCCTTGCTGCGCTGGAACCATCCGGAAAAAGGCATGATCCGCCCGGACCAGTTCATCAGCGTCGCCGAAGAAACCGGGCTGATCATTCCCATCGGAAAATGGATCGCCCGCCAGGCCTGCCGCATGAGCAAAGACCTGACCGCCGCTGGTCTGGGCAATCTTCAGGTGGCAATCAACCTGTCGCCCAAGCAGTTCTCCGATCCGGACCTGGTGTCGTCCATCGCCAATATCCTCAAAGAGGAAGCGCTGCCGGCAAACCTGCTGGAACTCGAACTCACCGAAGGCCTGCTGCTGGAAGCCACCGAAGACACCCACTTGCAGCTCGATCAACTCAAGCGTCTGGGCCTGACCCTGGCCATGGATGACTTCGGCACCGGTTACTCGTCGCTCAGTTACTTGAAAAAATTCCCGATCGACATCATTAAGATTGATCGAAGCTTCATTCACGAAATCCCGGACAATCAGGACGACATGGAAATCACCTCCGCGGTGATCGCCATGGCCCACAACCTGAAAATCAAGGTCGTGGCTGAAGGAATCGAAACCGCCGAGCAGTTGGCTTTCCTGCGCCGTCACCGCTGCGACGTTGGCCAGGGTTACCTGTTCGACCGACCGATCCCCGGCGTAGAGCTGATCGAAAAGCTCAAGCGCTATCCGCGTGGCCCGATCGCCTGACAGCGGCGTAACACTCGGGCAAACTGTGTGTCTGACTTTTTACTGACCACCCAACCTGACTGAGAGGACTGATCATGGTTCTGCGCTCGGAAATTCTGGTGAACAAAAACGTGCTCCCTACTAAAGAACAAGCTCTGCCTGGCCGCGAAACCCCAATGACTGTGCCGGAAAAACACTTCGTCCACGACGCGCCGCTGCTGGGCCCGTTCGTCACCGACGTGGATTTCGCAATCTTCGGCCTCGGCTGCTTCTGGGGCGCGGAACGCAAGTTCTGGCAGCGTGAAGGCGTGGTCAGTACGGCGGTGGGTTACGCCGGCGGCTTTACGCCGAACCCGACGTATGAAGAAGTCTGCTCGGGCCTGACCGGTCACAGCGAAGTGGTGCTGGTGGTCTACGAGCCGGCAAAAGTCAGCTATGAAGAGCTGCTGAAGATGTTCTGGGAATTGCACAACCCAACTCAGGGCATGCGTCAGGGCAATGACATCGGCACGCAGTACCGCTCGGTGATCTATGCCACCAATCCAACTCAGTTGGAAGCCGCCAAGGCCAGCGAGAAAGTGTTCCAGGCTGAGTTGACCAAGGCTGGGAAAGGCACCATCACTACCGAAATCGAAGAAGCGCCGACATTCTTCTTCGCCGAGACCTATCACCAGCAATACCTGGCGAAAAACCCTGAAGGGTATTGCGGGATTGGCGGTACAGGCGTTACCTGCCCGATCTGACTTTCGGGCGCTGATCGTTCCCACGCTCTGCGTGGGAATGCAGCCCGGGACGCTCCGCGTCCCTGCCGAAGCGGACGCAGAGCGTCCATTGAGGCATTCCCACGCAGAGCGTGGGAACGATCGGTCAACTCTCAGCGATCAACCAATCCATCTGCCACCCACCCTGTGTCTGTCCCAACTTCTTGGACAACCACGGCAGCAACTCACGCAACTCCTCTTCCAGCCCCCACGGCGGATTCGCAATCGCCAACCCGGACCCGTTCAAACTGTTCGGCGTATCCAGCGGATGCACCAGCAACTCCACCCGCAACAACTTCGGCGCGCCACTACCTGCCAGATCCTGATAAAAACGACGCAACATGCGTTGGTCCTTCACCGGGTACCAGATCGCCGCCACGGTTTGCCGCATCCGGCCAATCGCCTCTTTCAGCGACGCCGCACAGCGCTGCATCTCATCCAGCTGCTCGAACGGCGGATCAATCAACATCACCGCCCGCTTCTCCTGCACCGGCAACATCGCACGCGGCACATGCCAGCCTTCGCCCAAATGAACCTTCACTCGACGGTCGCCGGCCATGTTGTCCTTGAGCAACACACCGTCTTCCGGGTGCTTCTCGTTGAGCATCACCCGATCCTGCGGCCGCGTCAGACGTCGCGCCAACTCCGGCGACCCCGGGTAATAGCGCAACTGGCCATCCGGATTCATGTCGTGCAGCACCTTCATATAATCGGCGGTCAACGCCGGCAGATCCGGCTGATCCCACAAACGCGCAATGCCTTCCAGGTACTCACCGGTACGGCTCGCCTGATCACCCTGCAGGTCATACAGACCAATGCCGGCGTGAGTGTCGAGATAGGCAAACGGCTGCTCCTTGCGCGACATCAAAGCGATGATGCGGGTCAAAGTCAGGTGTTTGAACACATCGGCGTGATTGCCGGCATGGAAGGCGTGACGATAATTCATGATTGCTCCTGCGAAGGGCGGGAAGTTTACCTTGTACAGCGGCGAACGTCAGGACCTCGCAGCCGAGCGGGCACTCTACACGGTGATCGTTCCCACGCTCTGCGTGGGAATGCCTCAAGGGACGCTCCGCGTTCCAGCCGCACCACCGATTTCGCGCCTGACACCGAAGTGACGCAGCCGAGCGGGCACTCTACGCGGTGATCGTTCCCATGCTCCGCGTGGGAATGCCTCAAGGGACGCTCCGCGTTCCAGCAGCACCGCCGATTTCGCGCCTGACACCGAAGTGACGCAGAGCGTCACGGGCTGCATTCCCACGCGGAGCGCTCATCGTTCTACATAACTCTGTTTTCAAGTATTTTTGAAACTCGAAGAAATGGAGAACGAAGATTGAATTGGGCACAGGACGAAATGAAAACCGCCGACTTGGGTGATGGCCGTTTAAATGCCAGGCTCGCCAGCTTTTTAGGACGCCTAGCCGATCATCCCGGCAACAGCATCCCGACCGCTTGTCGAGGGCTGGCAGAAACCACGGCGGCCTATCGATTTCTTGATAATGAGAAAGTCACGTTCCAGAAGGTGTTGCGGCCCCATCAGGACGCGACCCTGCAACGGATGCAAAGCAGTCCCGTGGTGCTGTTGGCGCAAGACACGACCGAGATGGACAAATGGGTCAATCTCGGTCCCAAAGGGATGGGCACGATCAAGGCGCAGAAGAAGTTTTCTCGACGTCTGCACCCAACCATTGCCTTTACCCCCGAACGTATTTGTCTGGGCGTCGTCGATGCTCAGTGGTGGAGCCGCGATAAACCGAGCCCCCGCCATGAGCGCCGAGATAAAGGGATTGATGAGAAAGAGAGTCAGCGCTGGATTGACAGTTATCAAACCAGTTGCGCGATTCAGGGGCAGCTACCGCAGACCCTGGTGGTCAACCTCGCCGATGCTGAGGGCGATCTGTACGAATGGTTTGTTGATCATCAAGAGTTCAGTCCAGACACCCGGGCCCAATGGATCGTGCGGGCGGCTCAAGACAGGCGCTTGCTGGGGGCTGACAACGGGAAGTTGTGGTCGGCACTGGATCAGGCACCGTCCTTGGGAACACTCAAGGTTGAAGTCAAAGCTCGTCCCCAGCGCCCCGCCCGACTGGCTGATGTCACCTTGCGCGCGGCAACCGTGACCCTGCGTGCCCCCGACAGGCCGGGTTATAAATTGCCCAGCGTCTCGATCAATGCTGTGTTGGCCCGTGAAGAAAACGCCATAGACGGTGTTGAACCTCTGGAGTGGCTGCTGCTGACCAGTCTGCCGGTCACTAGCCTGGAGCAGGCGAGCACCGTGGTTGAGTGGTACGGGGTACGCTGGTCTATCGAAGTGTTTTTCAATGTGCTGAAGAATGGTTGTCAGGTCAGTCGATTGCAGCTGGAGACCGAGGAACGGTTGTTGCCCTGCATTGGTTTGTACCTGATCACGACCTGGCGTGTGCTGTACAGCCTGATGCTGGGACGTGCTTGTCCCGATCTAAGCTGCGAGATGGTGTTTGAGGCTTCGGAGTGGAAAGCAGCCTATATCGTGGTCAAACGGTGCCAACCGCCCACTGCGCCCCCTTCTTTAGGAGAAATGGTTTTACTGGTCACGAGCCTGGGAGGCTACTTGGGGCGTAAAAATGACGGACCTCCCGGCCCCAAGGCCATGTGGATAGGGATGCAACGAATACGTGAGTTTGTTATCGCATTAGACGCCCAGCGTGCGCTCATCGAGAGTTGTGTAGAACGATGAGCGCGGAGCGTGGGAACGATCTTTCTGCGGTGCTACTCCGAAGACCGCGCTCGCAAACGCCGGCCAATCACGTCCAGCACATCACACCCATCCCGCAATGGAATGGCGCAGAGCAAGGCAAAGTCGCTGAGAATGAAGGACTGACACTCAACCGAACCACGCATGGACAGGTTCTCCATCACTTGAGTGACAGCGCGGATTCGGAAGCTGGCCGCGTCGGCCAAGACATCGAGCGGTGCGCGGGTATCAACGAACAGGGTGGGCATGTCGTTGCAGTTGCTGGTCAACGCCATGAAACGGTTTTCGGGATGGGGGATTGGTTTTTCATAGGGTGGATCGGGGTGAAGACTTTTCATAATGAAACCTCTGGTAGTAATGGGCGCTACCATCGGCCTTCCTACAGGCTTGGGTGGCAGCTATACGCGGGGTAGGGATATCGAGACCAGAGAACTCGACCACACCGAAGCGTGCCCGCGCACAGCCGCCGCAACTGATCTTACGGACGCACGTTGATGGCCGCAATTCAGGTGTCGACGCCAAAGCGTCCTCTCTAGTATTGAAGGGTTCCTACACCCCGCCACTGAATTTTCAGTGACCACCAGAGACTATCGATGGAGAACATTTCACACCAGTTCATGGAAACCGCCGCGGATTGAAGGAAACTTCCGACGACCTTGCCCAGAAATTTCGCTGACCACCAATCGATCAAGATTGACCAAGCTGTTTGGTCAACCTGCTCGCAATGTGGCGCAACCAAGCCTCACCTGACTCCGATGCATTCCAGTAGCAGTAGTAACAACTCAACTCTTTCAATAGACACTCTCTCAGTACCAACTCATCTTTTTCCTGATTGAGCAGTGCATTGAGTGTATGCGTCCGGCCAAGTCATCTACCCAACCCCGCAACGCCAGGACATGGTGTGCACTTAAATTTAAGTGGGCACCAGTTCTAGCCTTTTAAGCGGGTATTTCATGCAGCCAACACGCCGTTCCTATTCCAAATCCTTCAAGGCCCAGGTCATTCAAGAGTGTGCCCAGCCCGGCGCTTCGATTGCCAGCATCGCCCTCAGCCATCGCCTCAACGCAAACCTCGTCCACAAATGGATTCGAGTGCAAGCGCAGAAAAGCACGACGCTTCAACCTGCATTCATCCCATTGCCTATGCAAACAACGGCGCACGTATCTTCATCGAATATCAGCGTTGAGATTCTGCACCCACGCGGCACCGTCAAAGTGAACTGGCCAACCGATAGTGCTGCTGCCTGCGCCGCTTTCCTTCGAGACCTGTTGCGATGATCCGCATCGACGCCATCTGGCTCGCCACCGAGCCCATGGACATGCGTGCCGGCACTGAAACTGCGCTGGCCAGGGTGATTGCGGTCTTCGGTGCGGCGAAGCCGCACTGTGCTTATCTGTTTGCCAATCGCCGCGCGACTCGGATGAAAGTGCTGGTACACGATGGGATTGGCGTTTGGCTGGCTGCACGTCGCTTGAACCAAGGCAAGTTTCACTGGCCAGGCATTCGACAAGGCAGCGAAATGCAGTTGGATACCGAACAACTTCAGGCCTTGGTGCTCGGCCTACCTTGGCAACGTGTTGGCGCTGGCGGTGCAATCACGCTGCTTTAAAAACCGTAATTAGTGCCTCGGCTTGCTGTCGCAAGTGGCCTGCTTTGGTAAAATCCACGGCATGACTTCCTCGCCCAATCTCGATCAAATGACTCCCGACCAACTGCGTGCATTCGCTGCGCAGTTGCTGTCGCAGGTCGAGACCATGGGTAAGACGGTCGAAACAATGGGTAAGAAGATCAACCGCGATCAAACGGTAATCGAGAAGCTGACCCACGAGATTGCGCAGCTCAAGCGTTTGAAGTTTGCCAAGCGCAGCGAGCAGATGAATCCTGAGCAGGCGAGCCTGCTTGATGACCTGATCGATACCGATATCGCGGCGATTGAGGCCGAGCTTCAGGCCTTGCAAATAGCCCCAGTGGCGACCGAGAAAAAGCAAAAGCCCAAGCGCACGGCCTTGCCGGCAGAGTTTCCACGCACCTTGATCCATCACGAGCCGGACAACACCCACTGCCCATGCGGCTGCGCGCTCAAGCGTATCGGTGAAGATATCAGCGAAAAACTGGACTACACACCGGGCGTGTTTACCGTTGAACGCCATGTTCGTGGCAAGTGGGTTTGCGATAACTGCGAAACGCTAATCCAGGCACCGATACCGGCGCAGGTCATCGACAAAGGCATCCCAACCGCCGGGTTGTTGGCCCATGTCATGATCGCGAAGTTCGCTGACCATCTTCCGCTTTACCGTCAGGAGTCGATTTTTGGTCGTGCCGGCTTGGCGATTCCACGTTCAACCTTGGCTCAATGGGTTGGCGTTACTGGCGTGCAGTTGCAGCCACTGGTCGATGCCCTGCGTGACGTAGTGATCGGGCAGCAGGTTGTGCACGCGGATGAAACACCCGTGCAGATGCTCGCTCCGGGCTCGAAAAAAACCCACCGTTCTTATGTTTGGGCTTACGCCACCAGCCAGTTCTGCGAAACAGCCGCTGTCGTCTACGACTTCAGCCCCAGCCGCGCCGGTGAGCATGCTCGCAACTTCCTGCAAGGCTGGAAAGGTAAGTTGGTCTGCGACGATTTTGGCGGTTACAAGGCCAGCTTCGAACTCGGCGTAACCGAGATCGGCTGCATGGCCCATGCCCGGCGCAAGTTCTTCGAACTGCACGCTACAAACAAGAGCCAGCTCGCCGAGCAGGCCCTGCGTTACATCCAGTTGCTGTACGAGATCGAGAGCGAAGTGCGTGACCTGGAGCCGGATTTACGGTGCCGAATACGGCAAGAAAAAGCCGTGCCGGTGATGGATATCCTGCATGCCTGGATGATCGCCCAGCGTGATCTTGTGCCCGAAGGGTCGGCCATCAGCAGAGCACTCGATTACAGCCTTAAACGCTGGGCAGCGCTGTCGCGCTACCTCAATGACGGGACCGTACCCATTGATAATAATTGGGCGGAGAACCAGATCCGGCCATGGGCTCTTGGGCGCAAGAACTGGCTCTTCGCCGGGTCGCTACGCAGCGGAAAACGGGCGGCGGCGATCATGAGCTTGATCCAGTCTGCGCGGCTGAATGGTCATGATCCGTATGCCTATCTAAAGGATGTTCTCACGCGCCTGCCGACGCAGCGGGCGAGTGAAATCGAGCAGTTGCTTCCGCATAAGTGGCAGCCGGTTTAATCACGCAAGATGTGATGCCCGGACGCATACCATTGAGTTCCTTTTGGACCACCTTTAAATCGTCGACGTGAGACTCGGTTAAAAAGGAGTCGAGCACCTACTCCGCAGTCTCGTGTTCAACCAACCAATCTTGATGAAAGTACGCACCAAAAAAATCGTGCAACTCGGAAAGCGTCCACTCATAGCTCTTTCAAACAAGTAAACAAGACCCGAATGGATCGAAGTGGGACAGATTTATTTGATGCTCGGCATGACGCCCCCTCCTCACCAAAAATAGTCATAGAAATCCTTCAGTTGTCATTTGCAAACCCCATCAAAATATTATAACCAGACACTGAACTTACCTCGCGAGGAAGTATCAACCCTCACCAAGTTGAAAAATCCTCCTGACTCGCTTTATACAGATCATCAACCCATTCTTCCGATAATTTAACGTACACATCTTCAAAAAACGCCCTCGGATCTTTCATTTCATCCCACCCAGGAGGAAGCAAGGAATGCGACATCGGATCATGTTCAAAAACTTCAGAAAAAACACTTGAGTCACCGTCAAGAGCCTCCCCCAATACGAAAAACAAAACAAATTTGTGTCGATAACTCAAGCCAGCGAAACGCTTGGCAACAAACTGAGATATTAAAAACTCTCTATCAGTAGCACAGTCAGGATCGTACGCCGACAATTCAACACCAAGACTTTCTTCTCGGTCATATATATCGAACCCGCCGAGAAAGTGCTCTAAACGTGGATCATATGGAATATCAAGAAAAGGATGCATCAGCATTAAATTTTCTCTATCGGATAAAACGCTATAGGCTGCAACGTTTCAAAGTCGAATTTCATCTCAAAGGCATTCATCTGAGGAATGAAACGCGGGTTGGCTGGATCTAAAGGATTAGGCTCATATCCCTGACCTACATTTTCAGCCTCCATTCTTACTAACAAATTTCCTTTTCTATCCTCTCCAGTAAAACGAGACATTTTTCTGGTTACCCTTGTCATCGCTTCGTTATATGCATTCAATTGTGCTCTATGACTTAAAAACCGAGAACTCTTAACGGCTCTCCACTTTTTGCTTTCACCATGAAATTCACGCCCAGTGGGTTGCGGCTGAACAGCAGAACTCGAATTTTCCGCTCCATGTGTATCCGTAATTCGTGCCACACCATCCTTTTTATATCTACTAAAAATACCGCACCTCAGAAATTTACTGATCAAATTAATCGCCTTTTCTTTCAAGCGCTTCATCTCCGTAACTGTAACCCCCCAAAACAACGGAACAGATTTATTTAATCCTACGAACTGAAGGAAACTTCCGACGCCCGCCGGGAAATTTTGAATTTTCCGTCAGAAAGACACGTCTATTCGATCTACCTGAATTTTTACAAATCGGCCGTTCAGATGAGGATGGTCGTAGTGAATTTCCTGATCCGAAAAATCAACAAAAGATCGAAACACGCTCCCATCCAAATACCCATAAAGCGCGCATGAAAATCCGCTGTCTTTCATTTCTACCATTGTAGTGATTGGCTCCTCTGCCGCAGCAATAACAACTTCGTTGTCGGGAAGCACCAAATCGAACTCAACTTCATAGGTTTCACCCACTTCAATTTTTGATGGGCAGTAGTTTGTGAAGCATTTAATTTCCAAACCTTAAACGAGCAACAAGACCTCGCCCTCAACCACCGAACCTACTGCTAGCAATACGGCTTCATATATCTTAGTCATTCGCCGACCTCACTACTTTATCGCATGACAAAAATGGGGTGGACTTATTTACCCCCTTGTCGCTCACCATCAAGGAGAACAACAACGTGCTTTAACCACGATTCTCCTGAGGGCCACTCATGCCAATAGCAATAACAAGCTCCCATATCCTTTAACAAAAAATCTCGCAACTGCTCCTCACCCACTGACTGCATCAGCAGCATATTTATCTCTTCCCTAGCACCTGCAATCGCCTCCTTACTAGAGTCCAATAAGTACGATCTAACAACATCATCAGCCGATTCAAATCCACACATCCAATCCTCGTTAAAATAGGCCCCCAAGAACTGATAAAGATGCGAAAACACATCGCTATTCATTTACGTACCCCGTTAAGATGAAATATTCACTCGGCGAACCAGAGCCTCGCCTAAGCACTAATCTTATAAACGATAAAAGCTCCAAAAAGGGGACAGACATATTTACCCTTTACACCAGCTCATGCATACCGCTACGAGTTAAAGGAAATTTCCGATAACCCTGCCCGGAAATTTCGCTTCCGCACTGAGACGTCCTCTACCAAGTGGATTGATCTTCAAGACTGGCTTTTTGAAGATCTTCTTTCCATTCGATAGTTGCCAATCGATAAATATCTTCAAAAAAAACTCTTGTATTTTCCATTTCATCCCACCCACAGGGGAATGAGGAATATGCCTCTGGGTCATATTTCAGCAACGACTGGAAATCGTAGCTTTTGTCCTGAAGCGCCTCTTCTAAGCATTTATAAAGTAAAAAACGGTGTCGATATGTGCGATTTCTAACCAAGCAATACTTGAGTATTAACTCTTCTCTGTCCGCTGGATCATTCGGATCGAATTTTTCCAGCTCCTCTCCAAGAGTATGCTCACGATCATAAATATCGAAACAACCCAAAAAATATGAAGGTGTCGGTATATATGGCTGCTGAGTATCAGGATCAATAAACATAATCTTCATCACTTAATCGGATATAACGTAAATGGAATGCCAGCATCACTAAACTTCATTTCAAAGCCGTGCAATTTAATAAGCCTTGGATTTTCCTTTGACCTAGTGTTTGGCACATATCCCTCCCCGGCACCCGGAAGCCTCATTCTAACGATGTTATTATCCTCCCCGTCCGTCCCCGTAAATCGAGATAGCCCTCGCTCAGTCCTCGTTGTTGCAAGAGTGTAAGCCTCGAGCATCAACTCCCAACTGCTAAATCTGGAGCTTGGATTACCCCGTTGGTGCCAGGGTTTTCTACCAGTTATCGGATCCGTACCATCAATAGCTCGCTGCTTCCATTTGGCATCTGGTACCGCTGGACTATGTTTCCCCACCATATGCATGCCGTGGCTTTTATCCAACCGTCTAACTTCTTTCTCGGCAAGCTCCTGAGCACTTAACTTAGGCTTCGGTAACTCAGGCTCACCCTCATCAACCTTAACGCCAGTCGTATCATCCGGCGCCTGACACCCAGGCTTATTCGGCGGCGGGCAATTTCCGCTCAACCCCAACGGATCAACCCACCCCGTCGGATTCGGCGTGTACTGATACTGGTTCAGCCCGCCCGCCAACTTGATCGGGTCCGGCGTCAGGTACCGTCCAACCTCCGGATCATAGTACCGATGCCGGTTGTAGTGCAGACCGCTCTCGGCGTCGAAGTACTGCCCCTGAAACCGTAACGGTTGCTCGAGCTGCTCTCCCCCACCGAATGCAAGGCGAGTGACTTTGCCGTAGGCGTTGTACTTCGCCGACCAGACAATCTCGCCACCAAAATCCGTCAGTTCCTGTGGCGTGCCGAGGTGGTCGAGCTGGTAGTAAAACGGGCAAGCCTTGCGCGGGCCTTTGCCGTCGAGCATGGCCAGTGGGCGGAAGCTGCCCGGTTCGTAGATGTAGCTGCGGTAGTGCTCGCGACTGCTTTCGGCGATGAGGTTGTCGCCTTGCCAGAAGAACTCGGTGGTGTTGCCGTCGACGGTTTTGCTGATGCGGCGGCCGAAGGCGTCGTAGCGATAATTTGAGCAACGACCGTCCGGGGTCGTGACGCCGACCAAGCGGTGCTGGCAGTCGTAGCGGTATTCGGTGACGAGTTTTTGCGCGGTGCCGCGGCGTTCGCGGATGAGGTTGCCGAAGGCGTCGTAGTCGTAATGGCGATCACCTTGCATCAGCAGGCGATTACCCAGCACCTTCGCGGCGCCGGGGCGGTCTTGCATCAGCAGGTTGCCCGCCGGGTCGTGGGCGAAGCTTTCCGGTGGGTCGTCGCGGGTGTGGCGGACGCGGGTCAGGCGGTTAAGCGGGTCGTATTGGTAATTGCGTTGGCCGTGACGGGTGTCGGCGATGCTGTCGAGATTGCCGTTGGCGCTGTAGGCATAGTCGCGGCGATACAGCGTTTGGTGCTGTTGACTGACGGCGTGGGCCTTCAATCGGCCCTGATCGTCGTAGGCATATTCGCTGAGCAGTTGTCCCTGCTGGCGTTGCTGTTCGCGGCCGAAGGCGAATTGGTGGGTCGTGAGTCGCGCGCCGTTGAGGTCGATGGCCGTCAGCGCACCGCCCTTGGCGTGGTGGTAATCGAGTTTGCTGCCGTCCGGCAGGCGCAGGCGATTCAGCTGACCGCAGGCGTCGTAGCCATAGCGCAAGGTGCCCCAGCCCTGATGTTCGGTGATCGGGCGGTCCTGCTGGTCGTACTCGAATTCCAGCGGATGGTCGTGGCCGTCATCGACGCTGATCAGGCGACCGAGACTGTCGTATCGGTATTCGACCTTGATGCCGTCGGGCAGGGTTTTGACTAGCAACCGCCCTGCTGAGTCTCGTTCATAAGCGGTAACCAGCTGTGAGCCGTCATCGCCGAACTCGGTTTTCTCCAACAGATGGCCGTTGAGGTCGTAGCTGTACGCCGTGCGTTGGCCGTCGAATCCGCTTTCCTGTCGGATCAGGCCGTTGGCCGTGTAGTCCAGCTGATACTTTTCGCCTGATTCGTTTTCGATTTCCGTGAGTAACAGTTGGGCGTTGTCGTAGCGATACTTCAGCTGGGTGCCGTCGGGATTGACCCGGCGGCTGACAAGGTGCAGATCGTCGACGTATTCGTAACGCGTGACGCGGCCCAGTTCATCGCGTTTGGCGGTGATCTTGCCGTAGGCGTTGTAGCTGAAGGCGCGGCTGGCGCCGGCAGGAAGCGTGGTCTGGATCAGTCGGCCGACGGCATCCCATTGGTACTGGGTGACGGCGCCATGTTCGTCCTGACGGGTAATCTGCCGCCCCAATGCATCGTAGGAAAACCGCCGCTGGCCACCGTCCGGCAAGGTCTCTTCGAGCAGTTGCCCCAAGGTGCTCCAGACGAAGACATGCCGGCTGTTGTCCGGGTAACGGATCGACAGCAACTGGCCTTTTTCGTCGTAGTGGTAGTGGGTGACATGGCCGTCGGGATCGGTCGCTTCGGTCACGTCCCCCTGAGCATTGCGCTGATACTTCCAGACCGCTTTGCCGCGATACCGCGCGTGCAGGAAACCGTTGCGGTACTCGTAGGCCGTCGGTTCGTCTTCCGGCGGAATCAGCGCAACCAGCCGTCCGACTTGGTCATAGTGGTATTCAGTGACGGCGCCCAGCGGATCCTGCTCGGCAATCAGCCGCCCCTGGTCGTCGTAGGCCTTGAGGTGTTCGCCACCATCCAGTTCGACCTTGCGCACCAGTCGCGCTCGATCGTCGTGGACGTAAACCTCTTCGCTGCCGTCGATGTTCTGAACGGTGACACTACCCTGGTCATCCCAGACATACCGCGCGTCCATCTGCGAAAACGACGCCCAGTGGCGGATGCATCGGGCAGCCTTGCCGGACCTTTCCCACGCCCAGAAGAAACTTGCCCCACCGGCCAATTGCCGCTGGAGAATGACGTGCTGATCGTCGTAGTCGTAGCGCTCGCTTTCACCGGCCGCGTTGGAGGCTTCGATCAGTTGCGAGCGTTCGTCGTAGTGGTAACTGACCAGTGTTTGCTCGGTGTGCCAAGCCTCATCGAGGGTTTGGGCCGGAACAAAAACCTGGTAGTCGACGGCGACCAAATGGCTGCGGTCATAGCGCAAAAGCAAGGCGCGACCGGCGGCGTTGTCGAGGCGTTTGATCCGGTCCTGGCGGTCACGGGTGATACGCAGTCGGTTGTCGTAAGCGTCGCTGATGGTTGTCAGTCGGCCGTTTTGAAAGTGATAGAACCGCGTGTCGTCACCCGCCTGAGCGAGGATCAGTTCTTCGGGTTGATCGCCCAGATAAATCGACGCGCGCGAGAGGCTGTTGTGGATCGCCGGGCGTTCGCGGTTCGGCAGCGGGAAGGTGGTGCGGCGGTTTTCGTGGTCGATCCAGTTGACGTGGTCGCCGTCGATTTCCAGTCGATGCGCGAGGCTGTGACTCCAGCCGAAACCGAGACCGCAGTCGATCTCGGCGGCGCTGGTGCGATAGAGCCGGGTGAAGTCGAACGGCAGGATGCCGTCCAGCGCACCGTCGGTGAGGGTCAGCAGTTCTTCGCCGGTGACCATCGACACCGGGCATTTGTTGGTGGCGGTTTTGTCGGCGGAGTCGGCGCTGTCGCCGTTGGGGTTTTTCGCTTGATCCGGGACGTCGTCGTGGTGTTCGTCTTTTTTCAGCGTGGTGTTCTTGCGGCCATTCCAGCGCAATTGCATCCGACCTTGTTTCAGACCGGCCGCGACGCCGCGCGCAGCGACTGTTTTGTAGCGATCGACGTACCCCATGAAGTTGTTGATGATCGTGACCATCGACTTCACGAAGCCCATTGCTGCCTCATAAATCTGCGCGCTGTACTTCATCAAGCGCACCGTGAGCCAGGCAATACCAACCCCGACCACGCTCAGCACCAGGCCAATCAACAAGTCGATGACCAAGCCAACCACGACCTTGGAAATGGCTTCCGCCGAGGACCCGGCCAGCTGCGAAGGTGGCAACGCTTCGAGCCACAGCGTCGCGGTGCGCATCAGCAAACACAGCGCTGCCTCGTCGCTGGCCAGCAACATGGCTTTTTCCATCAGGTCTGGAGCGCTTTCTGCGAGCCTGGCAAGTTCGCCAGCGCTTTCACCAAGCGTCTTGGCAAAGGCGTTGGGGTCTTTCAGGATGTCGGTAATTTCACCGATACCATCCCAAACCCCCTGAATTGCTGCCCAACCTCCTGCGAGCATTCCATTGCCCACCGCCGCCAACGAAGCTGACGCCGACTGCTGCGACCACTGCGGTTTAAACCCTTCCCACTCTTTGCGCAGCCAGCCTTCCAGCTCGTTCGTCAGGCCGTCGTAAGAGGAAAAAAGATCATTGATTTGATCCGGGGTGACTTCACTCTGGACATGCACGCGATAGAACTTTCCGGGCGTGCCCTTGAACTTTCCTTTGCCATGTTCATCGAGCGTGACCGATTTTTTTTCACCATCATCAATGGCAATCACATCGACCTGAATATTTCCCAACGGAATGTCGTAGACCGACTCGAACTTGCTCTCGATCTCAAGAATCCCGCTCCTCGGGCATTGCGCAACACTGGAGAAAAAATCTTCATCACCACTGCTTACAGACTTGCTGGTATTGCCCAGCTTGATCTTCCGCTCCATGCCCATCAGCGAGGGCATGTCCGTAGCCCGACTGACCTTGTCCGCATTCCTGCTTAGGAAGCCGCCGAGTTGTTGGCGATACACACTTAGGGTGTCTTTAAAGCCGTCGAGCTCCTGCTCGATACGCACAATCTGATCCATCAGTTCAGCTCCGCCATCAGGTATTCCACCAAGGCTGTTTTGGGTGCTTGAGGCAGATCCGGCGTCTCAAGAAAGATCGCGACCTTGTGCCGCAATACGCTTATCGAAAACGCCTCATAAAGATCAGGGCGGTCCTCGCCCAACCACTTCAGCAAGTTGTTGATACGGGTTGTTGCGGACTCCGTAGCGAGGTGTTTAAGCAGCGATTCAGAAACGTCCCACCACGGAAAAACCCTTGCGGTTTTCAACGCGCCGCCACCCATGTCGAGCGGCTGACCATTGATCAAACAGCGGTCGATCACAGGCATTAACTGCGTGGTATTAACTTCGGCAGACCGAAGAATGGGCAGCAAATAACGCCCGTCCCAGAAGCGGAAAAACACCGCGTTGCCGCTAGGCAAAAGGACCTGGGTAAGGCTGCGAAAATGCTCGACCAGCACTTCTTGAGAGGCCGAAGAAACCGCCAGCCAACCCCAATCGCGTGATTCGGTGTTGGCGACCCACTCCAGAAACTCACTGCCAGCGGCGACGATTCCGACATAGGGCATCACCGGTTCCCACTCGGCGTAAGCGGTGTCGGCCCAAATCGGACTGGGTGCTTGAGCCGTGCTCGAACGCTGCCAAGCTTTGAACGGTTCAGCGGCGCTCGTATTGCTGAAGATGGCGAACAATTGTTCCGATGGTTTCAGCGGTTGGCGATTGAGCCAGTCATGGGGCGACAAACGATCAGGCTGCACAGACACCACCTTTGCAACGCTCGCATTCCTCACAGAACGGCGCATCACTTTTCAGGCTCAGAATCTGTGCGGCACTCAGCAGTGCCGCCGGAGCGGCGACGAGATTCAGCAGCGTATCCGGTATGGACGGCGCAGCAGCCATGGCCGGCATCAACGCACCACCGACCTGAATCGGCACGCTGCTGAAAATCCCGCCCGGCCCAATGTTGATCCACTGCCCGCCCGCCTGAATCGTCGCACTGGCACCGCCATCGATCACCACTTGCTGACCGGCGCTGACGTGGAATTGCTGACTGGCATTCAGCGCCTGGCTGGTCACACGAATGTGTCGGTCGCCGATCACTACCAAGTGATCGTCCAGCTTCACTTCAGTCTGGCGTTGACCGTGGGTGATGCGTTGCTCGTCGGCCTTCAGCTCATGGCGAGCGGTACCGGTGACGACGATGCTGCGCTGGTTATCGACCTGCACCTGTTGATCGTTCAACACGTGCTGGGTCCAGTTTCGCTGGGCGCGCAGGTAGATTTCCTCGGCGCCTTTGCGATCCTCGATGCGCAATTCGTTGTAACCGCCTCCACCGGGACTGCTTTGGCTGCGGAAAATGCTGCGGGTCTTGTCGGCGGGCAGGTCGAGCGGCACCGGTGTCGCCGCGTTTGGCAGGCAACCCATCACCAGTGGTTTATCCGCATCGGCGTCGATGAACCCGACCAGCACTTCCATGCCGACTCGCGGGATCAGCACGCTGCCGTAACGGTCGTGCGCCCAGCCGGTGGCAACGCGCAGCCAGCAACTGGAATGTTCATTGAGTTGACCGTCACGGTCCCAGGCGAGCTGAACCTTGACCCGACCGAACTCGTCGCAATGGATTTCGCTGTCGGTCGGGCCGGTGACCACGGCAGGTTGATAGCCGAGCATGCGTGGTTTTTCCGGCCCGAGCGACGGACGAAACGAAACGTCCCACGGTATTGCCAGAAAGGTATTGCGATAACCCTGGAAATCATCCGGGCTGTCGCTGGTGACCGACTCTTCCAGCACTTGCGGCTGGCGACCTCGGTGCTCAATGTCGGTGATCAACCACAGGTCATTCCACGCCTGGCGCGGGTGTTCGGCGAGCTGTAGGAAGTGCCCGCAGACCAACGCAGATTCGTCGCCACGACCTTCGGCCTGACGGAAGTCGGCGTTGTGGCGTTCGAGTGCTCGTTGAGCCAGATGTTTACCGTGTTCGCGATCCGTGAATTGGCCAGGAAAGTGATAATCCTCCAGCACCGGTCGCTGTTCGCTGTCGAGGCGGCTTTCAAGTTGCAGGCGCGGTTTGCGGAAGTCGTAATCGCGACGGGTTACCGCTGTCGTCCGGGTTTCCAGCCGCACGTTGAAACGCTTGATGGCCGGCGCATCCGCCGCCATTCCGCTGCCCGGCAGGTATAGCGTCGGCTCGGGCAGACGAGGGAAAACCGTCTGGTCATCACCAAACACCAGCAGGTGCCCGTCGAGGCTGTGCTGAAAGTGGTAGTGAATCCCGATCTCGGCACACAGCCGCTGGATGAACGCCAGATCGTTTTCGGCGTATTGCACACAGTACTCGCGCGCTGGGTAATCGCTGCCGAGCCGAAACTCGAAGGCGTCGCGCTGGATGCCGTGGTCCTTGAGGATTTGCGCGACGATCGTCGGCACGCTTTTGTGCTGGAAGATCCGCTGATTGATGCGCTGGCCGAGGTACGCCAGTCGCGGTACGAGACTGATTTGGTAACCCGTCAGGCGTTGTCCGGAATCGCTTTGGCCGACCCGAAAAATCTGACCATGAATGCCGGAACCTTGTGCATCAAAACTCAGAAACGCCTGACGATGCAGCAGGCTTTCGAGTTCGATGTCCGGCCGTTCGCTGACCAGTTCCAGGTCAAAACGGTAGGGCTGGCTGATGGCTTCCTTGCCCGTGAACTCAAGTACCTTGAGCTCATTCTGGACGCCGTCGATCGTCAACGTGAAACGCGGTTGATTGGCAGGAGCGAACATCCGATGTGTCTCTGCAGAATGAAGGCGGGCGATTCTGCATGAGCGACAATGGGCATTGATGGAGGGACAGGAAAATCAGATTTGCCCTACTTTTTTAGGGAATCTTCCTTCAAAAATCGGGATGTTTGGCTACAGACATTCCCCGCAAAAGTAGTGTGTTACAGCTGATGGCCCCTTCGCGGGCAAGCCTCGCTCCTACAGAACACACAAATCCGTAGGAGCGAGGCTTGCCCGCGAAGAGGCCATCAAAAACACCAAACCTTTCCCCGCAAACAAAAAAACGGCCCGCCTCCAAAAGGAAGCGGGCCGTTTTCATGTTCGGCGAAAGGTTAGAGCATCAGCTCATCCCCATCACTTGTTCAGACGGAAATCTGCCTCGGCAGCGGCGAAGCGCTGAAGCATGCCTTTAGTAGGCTCGCCCAGTTTGCTGACGATGTAGATCGCCAGGCTGGCGAAGATGAAACCAGGGATGATTTCGTACAGACCCAGCAGCTCAAAGTGCTTCCAGACGATCACGGTGATCGCGCCGACCAGGATGCCTGCCAGTGCGCCGTTACGGGTCATGTCTTTCCAGATCACGGAGATCAGAACAACCGGCCCGAAAGCAGCGCCGAAACCGGCCCAGGCGTAGCTGACCAGACCCAGAACACGGTTATTCGGGTTGGCGGCCAGAGCGATAGCGATCAGGGCAACCAGCAGCACCATGGCGCGACCCACCCAGACCAACTCGACCTGGGAAGCGGTTTTACGCAGGAAGGTTTTGTAGAAGTCTTCGGTCAGGGCGCTCGAGCACACCAGCAACTGGCAGCTCAGGGTGCTCATGACCGCAGCCAGAATGGCCGACAGCAGTACACCGGCGACCCATGGGTTGAAGAGAATTTTGGCCAGTTCGATAAACACACGCTCGTGGTTTTCGCTCACGGGCATTGCCACGGCAGGGTTTGCCGAGAAGTAGGCAATACCGAAGAAACCCACAGCCACGGTGCCGCCCAGGCACAGGATCATCCAGGTCATGGAGATACGGCGAGCGTTAGCGATCGACTTGACCGAATCCGCCGCCATGAAACGCGCGAGGATGTGCGGCTGGCCGAAATAGCCCAGGCCCCAGCCCATCAGCGAAATCACGCCGATGAAGGTGGTGTTTTTCAGCATGTCGAAGTTGCTTGGATCTTGTGCTTCGATGGCCAGGAACGTGGTGTCGATGCCGCCGGTGGCCAGCAGCACGATGATCGGCGTCAGCAACAGGGCAAAGATCATCAGGGTCGCTTGTACGGTGTCAGTCCAGCTCACGGCCAGGAAACCACCGACAAAGGTGTAGGCAATCGTCGCCGCAGCACCGGCCCACAGCGCCGTCTCGTAGGACATGCCGAAGGTGCTTTCGAACAGACGGGCGCCGGCCACGATGCCGGAAGCGCAGTAGATGGTGAAGAACACCAGAATCACAACCGCCGAGATGATCCGCAGCAGGCCGCTTTTGTCTTCGAAACGGCTGGAGAAGTAGTCCGGCAGGGTCAACGCATCACCGTTGTGCTCGGTCTGCACGCGCAGACGGCCGGCGACGAACAGCCAGTTCAGGTAAGCACCGACGATCAGGCCGATGGCGATCCAGCTTTCGGACAGACCGGACATGTAGATGGCGCCCGGCAGGCCCATCAACAACCAGCCGCTCATGTCGGAGGCGCCAGCGGACAATGCTGTCACGACACTGCCCAGGCTGCGACCGCCCAGAATGTAGTCAGAAAGGTTGTTGGTGGAGCGATAGGCCATCAAGCCGATCAGCACCATTGCTGCGATGTAGATCACGAACGTGATCAGGGTTGGATTGCTTACGCTCATTCGAGTGATGCCCTGGCTTTGTTTTTATGTAGCGGCGAAGTGTGAAACGCCGACAAACGACAACGTTTGTTGAAACGATTTCCAGCCCCGCGCATTTATGACTGATGTTTCCCCAGGAAAGCCATCAGCCGGCGCACCTGACTTTTTAGCCGGTTGCACCTTGGGCGCGAATCCTATTCAACAACGCAAATAAGGTGCAACCAGTTTCTTTGGAATAAGTTGCACCTAGTCGGATTTTCGTGAAAAACGTCCGTTTTTGCTCCTTTTTAGGGCAGTTCGGACATTTTGCTAGAAGCAAAAGCACCAAGCAGAAGCGGTACGCTCGTACCGGAATTTATTTCCTGACGAGCTGCTTATAATTCCGACAAAAAAAGGGTTGCACCCGGTTGCACCTCGAGAGTTGCGCAGCTAATCTTGCCGCCAGCTGATGCCACGCGGTCGTGGCAAACATGAGGATAAAAATATGGCTACCACCACCCTTGGGGTCAAACTTGATGACCCGACCCGCGAGCGCCTCAAGGCCGCCGCGACCTCGATTGATCGCACGCCGCACTGGCTGATCAAGCAGGCAATTTTCAATTACCTGGAAAAACTCGAGGGTGGTGCAACCCTGACCGAGCTGAGCGGTTTGATCAGCAAAGACGCTGACGACGCCGGCGAAGTCCACGCGGACCACGCGCACCAGTGCTTCCTGGAATTTGCCGAAAGCATCCTGCCGCAATCGGTGCTGCGCGCTTCGATCACCGCCGCTTACCGTCGCCCTGAGCCGGAAGTGGTGCCGATGCTGATCGAGCAGGCTCGCCTGCCGGTTGCCATGGCCGAAGCCACCAACAAGCTCGCCGCCTCGATTGCCGAAAAACTGCGCAATCAGAAGAGCGCCGGCGGCCGTGCCGGGATTGTTCAGGGCCTGTTGCAGGAATTTTCCTTGTCGTCCCAGGAAGGCGTGGCACTGATGTGCCTGGCAGAAGCGCTGCTGCGTATTCCGGACAAAGGCACCCGTGACGCGCTGATCCGCGACAAGATCAGCACCGGCAACTGGCACCCGCACTTGGGCAACAGCCCGTCGTTGTTCGTCAACGCCGCCACTTGGGGCTTGCTGCTGACCGGCAAACTGGTCGCCACCCACAACGAAGCCGGCCTGACTTCGTCGTTGAGCCGCATCATCGGCAAGAGCGGCGAGCCGATGATCCGCAAGGGCGTCGACATGGCCATGCGCCTGATGGGCGAGCAGTTCGTGACCGGCGAAACCATCGCCGAAGCCCTGGCCAACGCCAGCAAGTTCGAAGCCAAAGGCTTCCGCTATTCCTACGACATGCTGGGTGAAGCCGCACTCACCGAGCACGATGCCCAGAAGTACCTGGCCTCGTATGAACAAGCCATCCACTCGATCGGCAAAGCGTCCCACGGTCGTGGGATTTATGAAGGTCCGGGCATTTCCATCAAGTTGTCGGCATTGCACCCGCGTTACAGCCGTGCGCAGTACGAACGTGTGATGGACGAGCTGTATCCGCGCCTGCTGTCGCTGACGCTGCTGGCCAAGCAATACGACATCGGCCTGAACATCGACGCCGAAGAAGCCGACCGCCTCGAGCTGTCGCTGGATCTGCTGGAGCGCCTGTGCTTCGAGCCGCAACTGACCGGTTGGAACGGCATCGGTTTCGTGATTCAGGCTTATCAAAAGCGTTGCCCGTATGTGATCGACTACGTGATCGACCTGGCTCGCCGCAGCCGTCATCGCCTGATGATTCGCCTGGTGAAAGGCGCGTACTGGGACAGCGAAATCAAGCGCGCCCAGGTCGAAGGCCTGGAAGGCTATCCGGTCTACACCCGCAAGGTGTACACCGACGTTTCCTACATCGCCTGCGCGCGAAAACTGTTGTCGGTACCGGAAGTCATCTACCCGCAGTTCGCCACACACAACGCCCACACCCTGTCAGCCATCTACCACATCGCCGGTCAGAACTATTACCCCGGCCAGTACGAGTTCCAGTGCCTGCACGGCATGGGCGAACCGCTGTACGAACAGGTTGTAGGTAAAGTTTCCGAAGGCAAGTTGAACCGTCCGTGCCGCGTGTACGCACCGGTCGGTACTCACGAAACGCTGCTGGCGTACCTGGTGCGTCGTCTGCTGGAAAACGGCGCGAACACCTCGTTCGTCAACCGCATCGCCGACCAGTCTATTTCGATCCAGGAGCTGGTGGCCGATCCAGTGGCCAGCATCGAGCAGATGGCGACGCTGGAAGGCGGCTTCGGCCTGCCACACCCGCGTATCCCGCTGCCGCGTGATCTTTATGGTGCCGAGCGCGCCAACTCCAGCGGCATCGACATGGCCAACGAACATCGTCTGGCTTCGCTGTCCTGCGCCCTGCTGGCGACCGCTCATAACCACTGGAAAGCTGCGCCGATGCTCGGTTGCGAGTCCAGCACTGAAACCCCTGCGCCAGTCCTGAACCCGTCCGATCTGCGTGATGTGGTCGGCCATGTGCAAGAAGCCACCGTCGAAGACGTCGACAACGCGATCCAGTGCGCCCTGAACGCTGCGCCAATCTGGCAGGCCACTCCGCCCGCCGAACGTGCCGCGATTCTGGAACGTGCCGCCGATTTGATGGAAGGCGAGATCCAGCCGCTGATGGGCCTGCTGGCTCGCGAAGCTGGCAAGACCTTCGCCAACGCCATCGCCGAAGTGCGTGAAGCCGTGGACTTCCTGCGTTATTACGCGGTGCAGGCTCGCAACGATTTCACCAACGACGCCCACCGCCCACTGGGTCCGGTGGTGTGCATCAGCCCGTGGAACTTCCCGCTGGCGATTTTCAGTGGCCAAGTCGCTGCAGCACTGGCCGCCGGCAACCCGGTACTCGCCAAGCCTGCGGAACAAACCCCGCTGGTGGCTGCTCAGGCCGTGCGCTTGCTGCTCGAAGCCGGGATTCCGGAAGGCGTGCTGCAACTGCTGCCGGGTCGCGGCGAAACCGTCGGCGCCCGTCTGGTCGGTGACGATCGGGTCAAAGGCGTGATGTTCACTGGCTCCACCGAAGTCGCTCGCTTGCTGCAACGCAACGTCGCCGGTCGTCTGGATGCTCAGGGCCGCCCGATTCCGCTGATCGCCGAAACCGGTGGCCAGAACGCCATGATCGTCGACTCCTCGGCACTGACCGAACAGGTTGTGATCGACGTGGTGTCGTCGGCCTTCGACAGCGCCGGTCAACGTTGCTCGGCACTGCGAGTGTTGTGCTTGCAGGAAGATTCCGCTGACCGTGTCATCGAAATGCTCAAAGGTGCCATGGCTGAATGCCGTCTCGGTAATCCAGAGCGCCTGTCCGTGGACATCGGCCCGGTGATCGACGCCGAAGCCAAGGCGGGCATCGAGAAGCACATCCAGGCCATGCGCGACAAAGGTCGCAGCGTGTACCAGGTGGCAATCGCCAATACCGAAGAAGTCAAACGCGGCACCTTCGTGATGCCGACGTTGATCGAGCTGGAAAGCTTCGACGAACTGCAACGGGAGATCTTCGGCCCAGTGCTGCACGTGGTTCGCTACAAGCGCAAAGACATCGATCAGCTGATTGGTCAGATCAACGCTTCCGGTTACGGCCTGACGCTGGGCGTGCACACCCGTATCGACGAGACCATCGCCAAGGTGATCGACAACGTCAACGCCGGTAACGTCTATGTGAACCGCAACATTGTCGGTGCCGTGGTCGGCGTGCAGCCGTTCGGCGGCGAAGGCTTGTCGGGTACTGGCCCGAAAGCCGGTGGTCCGCTGTACCTGTACCGTCTGCTGTCGACGCGTCCTACCGATGCGATCGAACAATCCTTCGCTCGTGGTGACGCCATCGCAGCACCGGATGTTCGTCTGCGTGACGCCATGAGCAAACCGCTGACTGCCCTGAAGGCCTGGGCCGACAGCAACAAGTTCGCTGATCTGAGCACCCTGTGCGTACAGTTCGCGGCGCAATCGCAAAGCGGCATCACCCGTGTTCTGGCTGGCCCGACCGGCGAGCGCAACAGCTACGCCATCCTGCCGCGCGAACACGTGCTGTGCCTGGCGGACGTCGAAGGCGATCTGCTGACTCAGCTGGCGGCGGTATTGGCGGTAGGTGGTTCGGCGGTATGGCTGGAAGCTGAATTGACCAAGGCGTTGTCCGCACGTCTGCCGAAGGAAGTTCAGGCACGGATCAAGCTGGTTTCCGACTGGAGCAAGGACGAAGTGCTGTTTGATGCGGCTCTGCATCACGGCCATTCCGATCAGCTGCGCGCGGTCTGCCAGCAAGTGGCCAAGCGTGCTGGTGCGATTGTTGGGGTTCATGGCTTGTCCCAGGGCGAGACCAACATTGCGCTGGAGCGGTTGGTGATTGAGCGGGCGTTGAGTGTTAACACTGCGGCGGCGGGTGGTAATGCCAGTTTGATGACTATCGGCTAACTCTCCCTTGTGATCGTTCCCACGCTCTGCGTGGGAATGCCTCCTGTGACGCTCCGCGTCACGCCGTTTGGGGACGCGGAGCGTCCCGGGCTGCATTCCCACGCGGAGCGTGGGAACGATCATGCCCTGCCCTTGTTTTGCCTCTCCATCACGCTCATCAATCTTCCTGTTCACCCCGCCCTTCCCACGCCTAGACTCGGTCCATTCCAAAAAAAGGTAGGCCGACATGTCCGAGACGTTGCTCAGTTCCCGCAATCTGGCTTTCGAGCTGTATGAAGTCCTCGATGCCGAGGGCCTGACTCAGCGCGAGCGTTTCGCCGAGCACAACCGCGAGACTTTCGATGCCGCCATCGGCACTGCCCGCAGCATCGCCGAGAAGTTCTTCGCCCCGCACAACCGCAAGGGCGACGAGAATGAGCCGCGCTATGAAGACGGTCAGGCGATTCTGATTCCGGAGGTGAAACCGGCGGTAGATGCCTTCCTTGAAGCCGGTTTCCTCAACGCGGCGCGCAGTTTCGATGCGGGTGGCATGCAACTTCCTACGCTGTTGTCCCAAGCCTGCTTCGCTCACTTTCAATCAGCCAACGCGGCGTCGACCTCTTATCCGTTCCTGACCATGGGCGCGGCGAACCTGATCGAAAGCTTTGGTACAGATGAGCAGAAGCAGCGCTTCCTGCAGCCGATGATCGATGGCCGCTTCTTCGGCACCATGGCCCTGACCGAGCCACATGCCGGCTCGTCGCTGTCGGATATTCGTACCCGCGCCGAGCCTGTGTCTGACGGCACCTATCGCCTGAAGGGCAACAAGATCTTCATCTCCGGCGGCGACCATCCGCTGTCGGAAAACATCGTGCACATGGTGCTGGCCAAGTTGCCGGATGCACCGGCCGGGGTGAAAGGTATTTCGCTGTTCATCGTGCCCAAGTTTCTAGTCAACGACGACGGTAGCCTGGGCAAACGTAACGACGTGCTGCTGGCCGGGTTGTTCCACAAGATGGGCTGGCGCGGCACTACCTCCACCGCACTGAACTTTGGCGATAACGGTGAGTGTGTCGGCTACCTTGTGGGTAAGCCGCACCACGGCCTGAGCTACATGTTCCAGATGATGAACGAGGCGCGGATCGGCGTCGGCATGGGCGCGGTGATGCTCGGTTACGCCGGCTATCTGTATTCCCTGGAGTACGCCCGCGAGCGTCCGCAGGGTCGCGTACCGGACAGCAAGGACCCGAACACTGCGCCGGTGGCGATCATTCAGCACGCCGACGTCAAACGCATGCTGCTGACTCAGAAAGCGTACGTAGAAGGCTCGTTCGACCTCGGGCTGTACGCGGCACGGCTGTTCGATGACACCACGACCCTTGAGACTGAAGCCGAGCGCAAACAGGCCCATGAGCTGCTGGATTTGCTGACACCGATCGTCAAATCCTGGCCGTCTGAGTTTTGCCTGAAGGCCAACGAATTGGCGATCCAGATTCTTGGCGGCCACGGTTACACCCGCGAATATCCGGTTGAGCAGTACTACCGCGACAACCGCTTGAACCCGATTCATGAAGGCACGCACGGCATTCAGTCGCTGGACCTGTTGGGCCGCAAACTGGCGCAGAACGGTGGTGCGGGGCTCAAGCAACTGATTCGACTGATCGCCGACACTGCTGAGCGAGCGCAGGCGCATGAGTCGTTGACCGCGCTGCGTGAACCGCTGGAGAAACTGGTGGCACGCCTGCAAACGGTGACCATTGGCCTGCTGACGGATCTCGGGCAAGGCAAGGTCAACAGCAGCCTGGCGAACTCGGCGCTGTATTTGAAAGTGTTCGGGCACACGGTGATTGGCTGGCGCTGGCTGGAACAGGCGATTCGCGCTGAGGAAGGGTTGGCCAAGGGTAATGCGGCGGATGTGAGCTTCTATAAAGGCAAGCTGCAGGCGGCGCGGTATTTCCTGACGTGGGAAGTGCCGGGTTGCCACCATGAGCTGGCGATTCTTGAGGCGCGGGATGATGTGTGCCTGGGGATGCAGGATGAATGGTTCTGACCCCCTCACACTGATCGTTCCCACGCTCCGCGTGGGAATGCCTCAGGGGACGCTCCGCGTTCCAATGGGACGCGGAGCGTCCCGGGCTGCATTCCCACGCGGAGCGTGGGAACGATCAGTTAGGTAAGTTTGAACCCACCCATCTGCCGCGCCAAATCATCCGCCAACCGCTGCAACGTCTGACAATCCTCACGACAAGCCCTGACTTCCCCCGCCGTAGCCCGGGCCAAATCGGAAATCCCCTGCACGTTCCGGTTGATCTCTTCGGTCACCGCCGACTGCTCTTCCGTCGCCGTCGCTACCTGATGGTTCATATCGCTGATCCGCTCGACCTGCCCGGTAATCGCCGTCAACGACGCCCCGGTGCGCTGGCTCGACTCAACCCCAGTGCCCGTCGCCGCCTGCCCGGAATGCATCGACGAGACCGCATTCTCCGCGCCTTGCTTGAGGCTGCCGATCATCTGCTGAATTTCATCAGTCGATGACTGAGTCCGCCGCGCCAACGTCCGCACCTCATCCGCCACCACCGCAAACCCACGACCCATGTCCCCGGCTCGCGCCGCTTCAATGGCCGCGTTGAGCGCCAGCAAATTGGTCTGCTCGGAAATCCCGCGAATCACTGCCAGCACCTGATCGATGGATGCCACCTGATGGGCCAACTCGCCCACCGCACTGGCAGCGAGGCCAATCTCATCGGACATGCTTTCAATATGCCGGATCGACCCGCCCACCACTTCCCGCGCCTGCATCGCCTCATCGCGAGCAGTTTGTGAAGCCACCGCAGCGTTGCCGGCGTTCTGGGCGATTTCCTGCACGGTCAGGCCCATTTCGTGGACGGCGGTGGCGACCATGTCGGTCATTTCCTGCTGCCGGCCGGAGCGTTCGGCGGTGTTGTCCACCACCCGCGCCACCTGGCCGACTGCCGTGCGTAAGCGCTCGCTGGTGGTCAGCACTTCGCCGATCATGTCGCGCTGGCTTTCCAGGAATCGATTGAAGCCGCGAGCCAGGTCACCCAGTTCATCGGCGCGACTGGAATCTAACCTGTGGGTCAAATCTCCACCACCGCTACCGATGGCTACCAGTGCCGCTGTTACCTGACGGATCGGCCGCACCAATCCACGGGCCAACAACACCACCAGCATCAGGCAAACCAGCGCCACCGCCAGGCCGATGCCGCTGCTCATCCACATCGCGCGGCGGGCTTCGGCGTAGATCTGCGACTGCGGCACTTCGGCCACCAGGGTCCAACCCAAGTCCCGCAACGGCAGGCTCAATGCCAGGAAATCTTCGCCATCGCGATCGAAGCTGCTGTGGGTGGCAGCTTGTTGGCCCATGATGGCTTGCGCTGCCGGGGCGCCAATCTGTTCGGACAAGGAGCGTTTGCCGCTGAACTGCGCTTCGGGGTGAACCTGGATCAAACCGTCGGAACGCACGAGATAGACCTTGCCGCGCTCACCGAAGTTGAAGTTGTGGATCAGCTCCGACAGCTCTTTCATGCTCAGGCCGAGCCCGGCAACACCCACGACTTTGCCGGCCTGCTCGACCTTGAAGTCAATGAACAGGGCCAATTCGCCGGTGGCGGTGTCATTGTCGATATTGAGGGTGCCCGGCTGGTTGCTGTCGAGGAATGCATAGAACCAGGCGTCCTTTGGATTGGAGCGACTGAGGGTCCGGTCCAGGCCTTTTTCAGTGAAGTAATGGTTGGACGCGGTGCCGACAATAATCGCGGTAAAGGCTTTGTGCTCGGAGCGGATGCCTTCGAGATAGGTGACGAAGGTGTTGGTCTGAGCACTGTTTTCACCCCCGGCCAACCAGTCACGCACCATGCTGTTGCTGGCGATGTCCTTGGCGGCGGTGAGGGGTTGAACGAGGATTCGCTCGATGTCGTTGCGCATCGCTTCGATGCTCGACGGCAGCGCTTGTTCGACCAGATAGCGCTGGGCGAGACGGTTGACCACGAGGGTATAAACGCCAACCACGATCAGAATACTGACCAGCAGGGCGGTGCCCATGCTCAGGATCAACTGCCATTGAATACTGCGTCGCCAGAACTGCATGGAGCACCCCCAAAGAATAAGAGGCTGAAACACTGCAACAGCCATGCCGATTGTATACAACGCAAACGACAATTTATTCTTTGGTTGTGCGCAAAGCCGATCAGGCCTGATTGATCGTCTTGGAGATCACTTCAACCGTGGCGCTGACTTGCTCTTGGTAACGGTCGAGTTCCTGCTGATGCTGCTTCTTCATTTCAATCTGCTGGGAGCACAGATTCATCGCCGCCAGCACCAACAAGCGGTCACCGATCAGCGTCGGGTACTTCTTTTTGGTGTCGGCCAGGGCAGCCTTCAGCATTAATGCGGCGTCCAGCAGGGTTTGCTCTTCCCCGGCCGGCGCCTTGATCGAATAGTCCTCCCCCAGGATCGAGACGACTTTTACCCCTGCGGCGCCGTGATTCATGCGCTGACTGGGCCGGCGCTGACGCGCTCAACCAGGGCCTGGATGCGTGCGGCGGTGGCGCCTTGTTTCTCTTCCTGCTCCATCAGGCTCAGCTGCAGGCTTTCGTTTTCATCCTTGGCCTGGGCCAATTCTGCGCTGAGGGTTTGGTTGGTGCCGAGCAGGGTCTGGTTCTGTTGCACCAGGTCGCTGACCAGCTGTTCCAATTGGCTTAGGGATGCTTCCAACATTTTGATTTTCCAAGCATTTTCAAAGGGCGCGTACGATAAAGAAAAGTCACCACGGATGCCAGGGTTATTCAGGCGCAAGGCCTTGATTTTGCTGGCGAGTGACCTTCCTCGCGAACTTTAAAGACTGTGATTGGCAGATCTGGTTCCTGCACTTCGTCGCCCGGGCGGTTGTGCGACAAATACGCGCAGGGGCTCAAGACTTTAGTCGTATGACCGATAAGTCACCCATACGTCAGTCTCAGCGCCGCACGGATGCGCTCTTTTCGGTAAACACCATGTCCCTTCGTAATATGAATATCGCCCCACGGGCGTTCCTCGGCTTCGCCCTGATTGGCGGGCTGATGCTGGTCCTGGGTGTATTTGCCTTGAACCAGATGAGCAAGATTCGCGGTGCCGCCGAGGACATCACCTCACGCAGCGTGCCAAGCATCAAGAGCCTCGACGAATTCACGCAACTCACCCTGCGTCTGCGCGTGTTGTCCTACCGCTTGCTGGTGAACCGCGAGCCGGACGTGCAGCAAAAGACCATGGAGCTGCTGGAAACCCGCAATCAGCAGATCCGTACGGCCCAGGCGACCTACGAAAAACTGATCACCAGCCCGCAAGAACGCGCGGCCTACGATCAATACGTGCAGCTGTTGGGGCAATACCGTCAGATCGAAGACCGGATGAAAACCCTGTCGCGCAACAATCAGGTGGATGAACTGCGCACCCTGCTCAACACCGATTTGCTGACCAACTCCGAAGCGGTCAACACCGTGCTCAACCGTTTGCTGGAGATCAACACTCAGCAGACCGTCGACACCAATCAGCAAGCTGCCGACCAGTACGCCTCGGCCTTCAATCTGGTGGTGACCCTGTTGGCATTCGCCACCGGCCTGACGTTGTTGTTCGCCTGGTTGCTGACCAACAGCATTACCAAGCCGATCGCCAACGCGCTGAGCGCCGCCGAAGAAATCGCCGAAGGCAACCTGACTCGGCCGATCAAGGTTGATGGTGAAGACGAAGCCGGCCGCCTGCTGGCCGCCATGTCAAAGATGCAAGACAAGTTGCGCGACACCCTGCAACGGATTTCCGGCTCGGCCACGCAACTGGCGTCTGCCGCTGAAGAACTTAACAGCGTCACTGACGAAAGCGCCCGTGGCCTGACCCAGCAGAACAACGAAATCGAACAGGCTGCCACTGCCGTCAATGAAATGACCAGCGCCGTAGAAGAAGTCGCGCGCAATGCCGTCAGCACTTCCGAAGCCTCGAAAAATGCCACCACCTCTGCCGGCGATGGTCGTGATCTGGTGCAGGAAACCGTCAGCGCTATCGAACGCATGAGCGCCGATGTGCAGAGCACCGCGACCCTGATCGGCGACCTGGCCAACGAGTCCCGTGACATCGGCAAAGTGCTGGACGTGATTCGCGGCCTGGCTGACCAGACCAATCTGCTGGCCTTGAACGCCGCCATTGAAGCAGCCCGTGCCGGTGAGGCCGGTCGTGGTTTTGCCGTGGTAGCGGACGAGGTCCGTGCACTGGCCCACCGCACCCAACAATCGACCAGCGAAATCGAACGCATGATCGGCAGCATCCAGAGCGGCACCGAGCACGCGGTGGATTCGATGCGCAACAGCACCGAACGCGCCGAGTCGACCTTGAACATTGCTCGCGGCGCGGGCCTGTCGCTGGACACTATTAACAGTGCGATCGTCGAAATCAACGAACGCAACCTGGTGATCGCCAGCGCTGCCGAAGAGCAGGCGCAGGTGGCTCGCGAAGTGGACCGCAATCTGGTGAACATTCGTGATCTGTCGGTGCAGTCGGCAACCGGGGCGAATCAGACGAGTGCTGCCAGCAATGAGTTGTCGCGGTTGGCGCTGGACCTGAACAATATGGTTGGGCGGTTTAGCCTGTAACCCGTAACTGATCGTTCCCACGCTCCCGCGTGGGAATGCAGCCCGGGACGCTCTGCGTCCCAAAAAGCGGACGCAGAGCGTCCATTGAGGCATTCCCACGCAGAGCGTGGGAACGATCACCGCTCCTGCGCCTCCTCTCTGCTGTCAAAAAAGCTTTTTGACAGCATCACATTTCAACAGGTTAGAATCGCTGGCACGCAGACTGCATGGTCAGTTTGTGCCCGCCTTTCTGCTTTCTGGAGTACTGCCTTTGAATGCGACGACCATCAACAGCCTGTTCTTGATCGGCGCGTTGCTGGTAGGTGCGAGCATTCTGGTGAGCTCACTTTCGTCCCGCCTCGGCATCCCGATTCTGGTGATCATCCTCGCGGTGGGCATGTCGGCCGGCGTCGATGGCGCCGGCATTATTTTCGATAACTACCCAACGGCTTATCTGGTCGGCAACCTCGCCCTGGCAGTCATCCTGCTCGACGGCGGCTTGCGCACCCGGGTTTCCAGCTTCCGCGTGGCGTTATGGCCGGCGCTGTCGCTCGCGACGGTCGGGGTGTTGATTACCACGGGGCTGACCGGCATGGCAGCCGCCTGGTTGTTCAACCTGAACCTGATTCAGGGCCTGCTGATCGGCGCTATCGTTGGCTCCACCGACGCCGCGGCGGTGTTCTCACTGCTGGGTGGCAAAGGCTTGAACGAACGGGTCACCGCCACCCTCGAGATCGAGTCCGGCAGCAACGACCCGATGGCGGTGTTCCTCACCGTGACCTTGATCGACATGCTCGCCAGCGGCCAGACCGGTCTGCACTGGAGCCTGCTGACCCACCTGCTGCGTGAGTTCGGTATCGGTGCCGTCATCGGCCTGGGCGGCGGCTGGGTCATGCTGCAACTGGTTAACCGTATCCACCTGGCCACCGGCCTTTATCCGATTCTGGTCATTGCTGGCGGATTGGTCGTGTTTGCCCTGACCAACGCCTTGCACGGCAGCGGCTTTTTGGCGGTGTACCTGTGCGGTCTGGTCATCGGCAACCGCCCGGTGCGCAGCCGCCACGGCATTTTGCACATGCTCGATGGCATGGCCTGGCTGGCGCAAATCGGCATGTTCCTGGTGCTGGGGCTGCTGGTGACGCCCCATGACTTGTTGCCGATTGCCCTGCCCGCTCTGGGTCTGGCGCTGTGGATGATTCTGTTTGCCCGGCCGTTGTCGGTAATGGTCGGTCTGCTGCCGTTCAAGGCGTTCCACGGGCGCGAGAAGGCGTTCATTTCCTGGGTCGGGTTACGCGGCGCGGTCCCGATCATTCTGGCGGTGTTCCCGCTGATGGCCGGCCTCCCCAACGCCCAGCTCTACTTCAACCTCGCGTTCTTTATCGTGTTGGTGTCGCTGCTGGTGCAGGGTACGAGCCTGCCATGGGTGGCAAAGCTATTGAAAGTGACCGTTCCGCCGGAGCCGGCGCCGATCTCGCGCGCAGCGCTGGAGGTGCACGTCACCAGCGAGTGGGAGTTGTTCGTTTATCGCCTCGGCGCCGAGAAATGGTGCATCGGCTCGCCCCTTCGCGAACTGAAAATGCCCGAAGGTACTCGCATTGCAGCCCTGTTTCGTGGCCAGCAACTGCTCCATCCGTCGGGTAGTACGGTGCTCGAAGTGGATGATTTGCTGTGTGTAATCGGCCATGAACACAACCTTCCGGCCCTCGGAAAACTCTTCAGTCAGGCACCGCAACGAGGCCTCGATTTGCGCTTCTTCGGCGACTTCGTACTCGAAGGAGACGCCCAGCTGGCCGCGGTTGCTGCGCTGTACGGATTGAAAGTGGAAGGCATCGACCCGGACATGTCCCTGGGCCATTTCATTGCCCAGAAAGTGGGCGGTGCACCGGTGGTCGGCGACCAGGTGGAGTGGAACAACACCATTTGGACCGTCGCGGTCATGGAAGGGAACAAGATCGGCAAAGTGGGCGTCAGATTCCCCGAAGGAAGTCGCCCCGGTCCGGGACTCTTCCTCTAAACTCCATTCTTCGTCTCGTTTTCGATCGGTCTCTATGTCAACCCTGCGCACCTTTTTCATCATGGCCCTGCTGGGCTTGAGTCTTTCTGTCGGTACATTGCAAGCGGCCGAACCGCCGTCCAGCGAAGCCGTGCAGGCGAACCTGGACAAGATCGCCGACCGCAAACTGCCGGAAGCCGATCAGAAAGCCCTGCAAACCATCCTGCAAAACACGCTGACACAACTCAACAACCAGCGTGATTACGAGCAGAGGCTGGCCGATCTCAAACAGCAACTGGCCAGCGCCCCGAAGCAGAACGTTGAGAACCAGCGAGAACTGACCAAGCTCAAAGCCACCAAAGTGTTGCCGGTGCCGCAACGCTATACCAAAGAGTCTATTCAGCAACTGGAGCAGATGCTCACTGAGCGCTCCACCCAGCAAAGCGATCTGCAGAAGGCCCTGGCCGATGCCAACAGCCTGGTCATTACCGCCCAGACCCGCCCCGAGCGCGCCCAGGCCGAAATTTCTACCAGCCAGACGCGCATCCAGCAGATCAACAACATCCTCAAGGCCGGCAAGGACGCCGGCAAGACCTTGACCCCCGAGCAACGCGACCTGCTCAACGCCGAGCTCGCGGCGCTGAATGCCCTGATCCCGTTGCGTCGCCAGGAACTGGCCGGTAACAATCAACTGCAGGACTTGGGCAACAGCCAGCATGACTTGCTATCGGAAAAATCCGATCGTCTGGATCAGGAAATCCAGGAGCTGCAAAACCTGATCAACCAGAAGCGCCTGGCTCAGTCCCAGGAGACGGTGACCCAGCAGTCCATCGAAGCGCAGAAGGCCGGCGGCAGCAGCCTTTTGGCCACCGAAAGCGCGGCCAACCTGAAGCTTTCTGACTACCTGCTCAAAAGTACTGACCGCCTCAACGAAGTCACCCAGCAGAACCTGCAGACCAAGCAGCAGCTGGACAACGTGACCCAGAGCGATTCGGCGCTGGACGAGCAAATCAACGTACTCAGGGGCAGCCTGCTGCTCTCCAAGATTCTCTACAAACAGAAACAGGCCCTGCCACGTCTCAAGCTCGACCGTGACCTGGCCGACCAGATTGCCGACATTCGCCTCTATCAATTCGAAGTCAGCCAGCAACGGGAACTGCTCAGCAACCCGGCCACTTACGTCGACAATCTGCTGTCTACCCAACCGCCGGAACAAGTCACCCCGGCGCTGCGCAAGAGCCTGCTGGACCTGGCCACGACCCGCGCCGACCTGCTGGAGCGGTTGAACCGCGAACTGAGCGCGGTGCTCAACGAATCCATCACGTTGCAACTCAATCAGAAACAATTGCTCAGCACGGCCCAAAGCCTGCGAGCGACCCTCGATGAACAGATGTTCTGGATTCCCAGCAACAAGCCGCTGGACCCGGAGTGGATGCGCGGCGTACCGGAACGCCTGCAACGTCAGGTCACCACCCTGCCCTGGGCCTCGAGCCTGAGCGAATTGGCTGACGGCCTGACCCAGCGGCCGTTGCTGTTCCTGCCGTTGGCGTTGCTGATCGGAACCCTGCTGTGGCGGCGCAAGAGCCTGTATGCCCGACTGAACAAGGTTCACCAGGACATCGGTCACTTCAAGCGCGATAGCCAGTGGCACACTCCCCAGGCGATTCTGATCAACATTTTGCTGGCGATGCCGGTGTCTCTGGGCCTGGCCTTGTGTGGCCTGGCCTTGCAAATCGACGCCCGCGGACAGAACGCCAACATGGGCGCGGCGCTGCTGCAAATGGCTCAGGCCTGGCTGGTGTTCTACACCGCTTACCGGACCCTCGCGCCGGGCGGCGTGGCCGAACTGCATTTCCGCTGGGAAAAACCCCAGGTCGAATTCCTTCAAGGTTGGGTCCGCCGGCTCGGGCTGGTGGTGATGGCCCTCGTCGCGGTAGTGGCGGTCGCCGAACTGCAACCGGCGGCACTGGCCGATGATGTGCTCGGCATGCCGGTGGTGCTGACCTGCTACGCGTTGATGGCCTGGCTGCTCAGCCGCTTGCTGATCAGCAGCCCGACTCACCAGAACGCTTCGCTGTTCCGCAAGGCCGTGGGGATCATGTTCACCGTCCTGCCAGTCGCGTTATTCGTAGCGGTGTGCTTCGGTTATTACTACACAGCGCTGAAGCTCAGTGACCGGTTGATCAACACCCTGTACCTGCTGATGTTCTGGCTGGTGATCGAAGCCACCTTCGTGCGCGGTCTCAGCGTGGCGGCACGCCGTCTGGCCTACCAGCGCGCCCTGGCCAAACGCCAGGCCGCGAAAGAGGCCGGCGACGGTGAAGCGGTGATCGAAGAGCCCACACTGGATATCGAGAAGGTCAACGAGCAGTCCCTGCGCCTGATCCGTCTGGCCCTGCTTGGCGGTTTCATCGCGGCGTTGTACTGGGTCTGGTCCGATCTGATCTCGGTGTTTTCGTACCTGGATAACGTCACCCTCTACGAATACACCAGCGGCACCGGCGCCAACATGAGCATGGTGCCGATCAGCATTGGCGACATGCTCGGCGCGGTGATCATCATCGGCATCACCTTCGCCCTCGCGCGTAACTTGCCGGGGCTGCTGGAAGTGTTGGTGTTGTCGAAACTGAACCTGGCTCAGGGCAGTGCGTACGCCACCACTACGTTGCTGTCTTACGTGATCGCCGGCGTCGGTTTTGTCTCGACCCTGTCGACGCTTGGCGTGAGCTGGGACAAGTTGCAATGGCTGGTGGCGGCGCTATCGGTAGGACTCGGTTTCGGGATGCAGGAAATCTTCGCGAACTTCATCTCCGGGATCATGATCCTGTTCGAACGCCCGGTGCGGATCGGCGACACGATCACCATCGGCAACCTGTCGGGCACGGTGAGCAAGATCCGTATCCGCGCCACGACCATCACCGACTTCGACCGCAAGGACATCATTGTCCCGAACAAGACGTTCATCACCGGGCAACTGATCAACTGGTCCCTGACCGACACCATCACCCGAGTGACGCTCAAACTCGGCGTCGATTACGGCTCGGACCTGGACCTGGTCAAGGAATTGCTGCTCAAGGCTGCGCGCGACAACCCACGCGTATTGAAAGACCCGGAACCCCACGTGTACTTCCTGAACTTCGGCGAAAGCACCCTCGACCATGAGTTGCGCATGCACGTGCGAGACCTCGGTGACCGAAACCCGGTGCTCGATGAGGTCAACCGCTTCATCAATCGCGAGTTCAAGAAACAGCACATCAACATCTCGTTCCGGCAGATGGAGGTTTACCTCAAGAACGTTCACGGCCAGGAATACAAAATGGTGCCCATCGAGCCCGAATCCAAAACCATCGTGCCGCTGGTCGATGGCAAATCGCCGCAAGAGCCACCACCGGCCAAGCTCGACTAAGCGGCTTATCCCTAGCAGAATGCTCGGACATTCTGCTGGAGATGGCCCTTGAAAGCCCTCGACGAACTGACCTTCGATAATCGTTTCGCCCGCCTGGGCGATACGTTTTCCGCCCACGTGCTGCCCGAACCCATCGACAACCCGCGTCTGGTGGTGGCCAGCCCCGCCGCCATGGCGCTGCTCGACCTCGACCCTAGCGTGGCCGAAACCCCGGAGTTCGCCGAACTGTTCAGCGGCCATAAGCTCTGGGCCGACGCGGTCCCGAGGGCGATGGTCTATTCAGGTCATCAGTTCGGTTCCTATAACCCACAGCTGGGCGATGGTCGCGGTCTGTTGCTGGGCGAGGTCTACAACGAGGCCGGCGAGCATTGGGACCTGCACCTCAAGGGTGCCGGCCAGACGCCCTTTTCGCGCATGGGTGATGGCCGGGCGGTGCTGCGGTCCTCGATCCGCGAATTTCTTGCCTCCGAAGCGCTGTATGCCCTGAACATCCCGACCACCCGCGCGCTGTGCGTAATCGGCTCCGACACGCCGGTGTGGCGCGAGAAGCAGGAACGCGCGGCCATGGTCCTGCGCATGGCGCCGAGCCATGTGCGTTTCGGGCATTTCGAATATTTCTACTACACCAAACGTCCCGAGAAGCAGAAAGAACTCGGCGACCACGTGCTGGCCATGCATTTCCCGGAATGCCTGGAACAGCCAGAACCGTACCTGGCGATGTTCCGTGAAATCGTTGAGCGCAACGCTGAACTGATCGCCAAATGGCAGGCCTATGGGTTCTGCCACGGCGTGATGAACACCGACAACATGTCGATCCTCGGCATTACCTTCGACTACGGCCCGTTCGCGTTCCTCGACGACTTTGACGCCCACTTCATCTGCAACCACTCCGATGACCAGGGCCGTTACTCCTTCAGCAACCAGGTGCCAATCGGCCAGTGGAACCTCAGCGCCCTCGCCCAGGCCCTGACGCCATTCATCAGCGTCGAAGCCCTGCGTGAAACCCTCGGTCTGTACTTCCCGCTGTACCAGGCCCATTACCTGGACCTGATGCGCCGCCGCCTCGGCTTCACCACGGCCGAAGACGATGACCAGAAACTGCTGGAACACTTGCTGCAACTGATGCAGAACAGCGGCGTCGACTACAGCCTGTTCTTCCGCCGCCTGGGTGAAGAATCACCTGAACTGGCCGTCGCCCGTTTGCGCGATGACTTCGTCGACATCAAGGGCTTCGATGCCTGGGGCGAGCTTTATGTCGCCCGGGTTGCCCGTGACGGCGAGGTTGATCAGGAGCAACGCCGCAAACGGATGCATGCGGTCAATCCGCTGTACATCCTGCGTAACTACCTGGCGCAGAAAGCCATCGATGCGGCGGAGAGTGGCGACTATTCAGAGGTTCGCCGACTGCATGCGGTGTTGAGCAATCCGTTCGAGGAACAGCCGGGGATGGAGAGTTATGCCGAACGGCCGCCGGAGTGGGGCAAGCATTTGGAGATCAGTTGTTCGTCGTGAGAGGGATCAATCCATGGGATCGATGGCACTGACGACTCGAGCAATGATGTCTGCCATCGTGATGTCATCAAGTCGTTCAATGAACTTGGCTGAGCCGTCCCGGACTCGCTGCTCAATATCAAAACTGCGCACCTGATTGCAAACCGCTACACCGTTCGTTTCGTGGCCGGAGACGATGACCGCCAAACCGGAGTTTCGACTGAAGCTCCCGCCACTGGTCACGGGCACAGTCATGCTGACACCCAGTGAGTTGATTTCCCTTGGCGTAATCACCACGAACCGATGCCGGTTCATCATCTCTCGTCCCGCAACCGGGTTCGGGTCAATCCAGTAGACATCGCCCCGCTGCGGGGCTTGCCGCTTAACCATTAACCTAGCTCCCGGCCAACTGAATCGCCTTCACGTGCAAACGCCGTCTGAGCATTCAGCTCAGCGACTTCTTCGGAACCTTCAAGCAACTCGGCAAGGCTGTACCGCTTGCGAGGAGGCTGTACAACCGGACGGGCAATCAACTCGCCATCGACCACATTCAGTTCCAACTGTGCCCCTACTTCCAGGTGCAGGAGCTTCAGTAAAGTTGGCGGGAGGGTAATCACCGCAGCCCCACCTTGACGACGGATTTTGGAAGTCACGGACATGGGATAACTCCTATCCGATAATTGAAAGGCATCGATTTCTCGATAAGTGCAACAAAAGTAGCACGAGGTTGAAGGCAAAGCGAACTCCTCACAAAGGTGATTTGAAGATTGTGGCGTTGCTTCCAGCGTAGCCACCGATCCCAAACGGAACGCTTGGAAAATGTGAGGATTTGCGACAAGCGCGTCGCGCCTGCTGGCCTTTCACGGCTTGATAAAAGCAGTTTGCGACACCAGATCAGTTCTAGATTGCCCACTCATTCAGAGCACGACCATGTCTGACCCACTCCTCATCCCCTGCCCCCACTGCAACGGCCTCAACCGCATCCCCGCCGAGCGCCTCAACGACCACCCAAAATGCGGCCGCTGCAAGGCCGAGGTCTTGCTGAACAAACCGTTCGAGTTGAAGCAAAGCGATTACGCCAGCCAGATCAAGGGCGATCTGCCGTTGCTGGTGGACGTTTGGGCGGACTGGTGTGGGCCGTGCAAGTCGTTTGCGCCGGTGTTTGAGCAGGCGGCGGTGCAATTGGCCGGCAAGTGTCGACTGGCCAAGCTGGACAGCGAGGCGAACCAGCAGCTGTCGGCACAGTTGGGGATCCGTTCGATCCCGAGTCTGATTCTGCTCAAGAACGGCCGGGAAGTCGCACGCCAGAGCGGGGCCTTCCCGTTACCGCAGTTGATGAGCTGGTTGCGTAGCCAAGGGATTTAGAACCACCACAAATAAATGTGGGAGCGAGCCGGCTCCGGGCGGCGTTCCGACGAAGAGGGCCTCACATTCAACATCTCTGTTGACTGGACTTCCGCTTTCGCGAGCAGGCTCGCTCCCACAGTGGTTCGGTGTTGTTTGCAGGAATCAGGTGTTTTCCAGCAGTTTGTGCAGATCGACGAATTGCTGCGTCAGCTTGTGACGTGGGTCGAGGTGGATCAGCGGCGTGTTGGCCTGGTGGGATTCACGCATGCGCACCGAACTACCCAGGTACACCGACAACACCGGCAGGCCTTCGGCGATCAGTTCGTCGAGGATTTGCTGGGGCAGACTGGCCCGAGCCTGGAACTGGTTAACGACAATCCCTTCGACTTCCAGCCCTTCGTTGTGGTCGTCCTTCAATTCTTCGATTTCTGCCAGCAGGCCGTACAACGCCTGACGCGAGAAGCTGTCGCAATCGAAGGGGATCAGCACGCGATCAGCGGCAATCAAGGCTGAAACCGCATAGAAATTCAGGGCTGGCGGGGTATCGAGGTAGATCCGGTCGTAATCGCCGTCCAGTTCCTCGAGCAATTTGCGCAGCTTGTTGATCTTGTGTTTGGCCTCAAGCTTGGGCTGCAAATCAGCCAGCTCGGCAGTGGCGGTGATGACGTGGAGGTTGTCGAATGGGGTTTCGTAGATATCGACCTGTTTTTTCCTGGAGAACGGTCCGGAAGTCAGGGTCTGTTTGAAAAAGTCGGCGATGCCCATCGGAATGTCATCACCGGTGAGCCCCGTCAGGTACTGAGTGGAGTTGGCCTGGGCATCGAGATCCACCAACAGGGTGCGATAGCCCTCGCTGGCGCTGACCGCCGCCAGATTGCAGGCGATGCTGGATTTGCCTACGCCACCTTTCTGATTGAACACCACGCGCCGCATGTCAAAACCTCCGTGTATCAAAGAATGACCGAGTGTAGTAGTCCACAACGTTGCTTAGCTACCTCCCAGGCATAGGGACTACACAGTCAGGTGTGATCTCATGCGGAAAAAACCATGAATGCGTGCATTCCTTGCAGATAGAGCCGACAGACAGGCCGGTCGCAGCGTGGATAATGGCCAAGTGACAGCCATGCACGAACCAACCGGTACATTTCATTGAGCAAAATGTAACCATCATTTGCTACACGCCCGCCGCAACGGGATAATGCGCGCCACTCGGCGCTAAGCGCCACGATAAGGTAGTTTGCGTTTTTTGCGACTCACCGCGTCAAGGAAGCCCGCAGGGGCGGGATGAATGCCTGTGATCAACTTCAACATCGCCCAATGGCGCGCGTGGGCCCCTGGGCTCGAAAGCGTGGACGATTGGCAGGCCTGGAGCCGACAACCGGTCGTGCTTGCGAGCAGCGATGCCGCCCCCGACGTCTCGTTTTTGCCGGCCATGCAGCGCCGTCGACTCAGTCGTCTGGCGCGGATGGCGTTCAGTGTCGGCTGGCCTTTGGCCGATGGTCGTCAGGACCTACCGTTGGTCTTTATTTCTCGCCACGGCGAAACACCGCGCACCTTCGATATTCTCCGCGATCTGGCTGCCGATCAGCCGCTGTCGCCGACTCAATTCAGCCTGTCCGTGCACAACGCGATCATCGGCCTGTGGTCGATCATGCGGGGTGAAACCAGCGAAATGACTGCCCTCGCCGCAGCCGGCGATGGCCTTGAACACGGCATGCTAGAGGCTGCAGCTTTGCTTGGCGAAGGCGCACCCGCGGTACTGCTGGTCGTCACCGAAGAGCAACCGCCCGATGCCTACTCGACCTGGATCGACGACGTGCCGTTCCCTTACGCGGTCGGTCTGCTGATCACCCCCGGCAACGACTGGCAGCTGTCCCTGAACAGCGCCTCGGATCAGTTGTCCAAAGCCCACTGGCCCCATGCCCTGAACCTATTGCGTACCCTGCTCGGCCAGCAGACAACCTGCCAACATGCCTGGAAAAATCGTGTATGGACCTGGCAACGCAACCTGTAACCGATAAAAACCGCGACGCCTATTACTGGCGCCTGCTGGCTACCGCCGCAAGCTTCACCCTGTTCGGGTTGGGCGGGCTGTGCCTGCGCCTGGTGGTTTTCCCGCTGCTGAACTGCCTGCCCGGCGATGCCCGGACACACCGGCGGCGAGCGCGGCAGACCGTCGCTCGCCTGTTCTGGTTTTTTGTACGATTCATGGCTCGCACCGGCGTGCTGACTTACGACATCCAGGGCGCCGAAAAACTCGGTCGCCCCGGGCAAATGATCATCGCCAATCACCCGTCGCTGATCGATGTGGTGTTCCTGATCGGCCTGGTGCGCCACGCCAACTGCGTGGTCAAGAAAAGCCTCTGGGAGAACCCTTTTACCCGCGGCCCGCTAGGCAGCACCGAATACATCAGCAACGACGGCAGCATGGACATGCTCGATGCCGCTGCCGATGCGCTCAAAAGCGGCCAGACCCTGATCATCTTTCCCGAAGGCACCCGCACCCAACCGGGTCAGCCGCCGGCCTTCCATCGGGGTGCTGCGGCGATCGCACTGCGCGGTGCGAAAATCCTCACCCCGGTGATCATCAAGGTCAGCCCGACCACATTGACCAAGGCCGAACCCTGGTATCGGATCCCCAAACGCCGCGTGCACTTCAGTTTCCGTGTCGGGGCCGATATAGACCCACAAGCCTTCGCCGCGCTGGGCCCTGCTCCACAGGCCTCGCGCAAGCTCAACGATTATTTGCATTCTTACTTTATTAAGGAGCTCGCCGAAGATGAGCGATCTGCACACTCTTAGTCTCAAGCAGGAAATCAAAGAACTGATCATCGACGCCCTGGGCCTGGAAGACATCAGCGTCGAAGACATCGGCGACGACCAGACGCTGTTCGGCGAAGGCTTGGGCCTGGACTCGGTTGACGCCCTGGAACTCGGCCTGGCGATCCAGAAAAAATACGGCATCAAAATCGACGCCGACGCCAAAGACACCCGCAATCATTTCAGCAACGTGGCGAGCCTTGCGGCGTTCGTCACTGCAAAACAGGCAGCTTGAGACCGGACCATGCAAACTCGTGACGACATTTTCAACACCTTGCGCGATGCTCTGGTCGAGCTCTTCGAGCTGGCCCCCGAACGCGTCAGCCTCGAATCCAACCTGTATCAGGACCTGGAAATTGACAGCATTGACGCGGTCGACCTGATCGATCACATCAAACGCCAGACCGGCAAGAAAATCGCTGCCGAAGAATTCAAAACGGTGCGCACGGTCAGCGACGTGGTCGAGGCGGTCTACCGTCTGGTTCAGCCGGCCGCATGAGTCGATTGATCGGCCTTGGCCTGCTGCTGGCGGGTCTGCTGTACCCCTTCGCGGTGTATTTCGGCATGGAGCATTTTGCCCCGTGGCAGTTCGGTCTGCTGCTGGGCAGTCTGTGGCTGGCCCGGGCGCTGCTCGGCGCGCGCCGCCCAGGCAGCTTGTGGATGGCGATCACCGCGATCGTTTTTTGCCTATTGCTGGCGCTGTTCGACAGCCCGCTCTTGCTGCGCTGGTACCCGGTGCTGATCAGCGCTTTCATGCTCGGGCTGTTTGGCCTGAGCTTGATCGTTGGCCCGCCGATCATCGAACGACTGGCGCGTATGCGTGAACCGCAATTGCCGGCCAAGGCGATTGTTTATACGCGCCAGGTGACGATCGTCTGGAGCGTGTTTTTCCTCTGTAACGGTTTGCTCGCCGCCGCCCTGACCCTCTGGGCGCCGCTGAGTTGGTGGATGCTGTACACCGGCCTGATTTCCTACGGATTGATGGGTCTGCTGTTTGCCATTGAATGGCTTATACGACAACGGGTACGAGGCCACCCATGAATTGGATAAAACTTGAGCAACTGTTGCTCAAGGCGCAACCGGAACGTGCCGTGACGGCCGAACCGACGCTGAATCACGCGCAACTGTGCGTACAGGCGTTGAGCCTCGCCGCGGGACTGCAAGCCCAGGGTGTGCGGCGCATTGCCGTGCACCTTGAGGACGCCGCCAACCTGGCAATTGCCCTGCTGGGTGCCTGGCGTGCCGGGGTCAGCGTGCTGCTGCCCGCGGACCTGCAAGCCCAGACTCGACAGCGCTGGTCGACCGAAGTCGATCTGTGGCTGACCGATCAGGCCGATGACGCGCACCTGAGCGATTACCGGCATCCGCCGTTGATGCCCGCCGCACTGGATCTGGATCGTTGTTCGCTGAGCCTGTGCACGTCCGGTTCCAGTGGCGAGCCCAAGCGCATCGACAAAACCTTGCGCCAACTGGCCAATGAGGTCCAAGCGCTGGAGCTGCTCTGGGGAGCCGATCTGGGCCAGACTTGCATCATTGGCAGCGTCGCCACTCAGCATATTTACGGATTGTTATTTCGAGTGCTGTGGCCGCTGTGCGCCGGGCGCTCGTTTGTGCGCAAGCAGCTGGCATTCCCTGAAGACCTGCAGCGCGCCAGCCGCGAACACCCGGCGTTTGCCTGGGTCGCCAGCCCGGCGCTGCTCAAGCGCATGGGCGACAACCTCGACTGGCCTGCTTTAAGTGCGGTTCGCCGGGTATTTTCCTCCGGCGGTGCATTGCCGGCCGAGGCCGCGCAAAGCCTTCAGCAACGCCTGCAGCAGTGGCCGACGGAAATCCTCGGCAGCTCGGAAACCGGCGGCATCGCCTGGCGTCAGGGCCACGATCTCTGGCAGCCCTTTGCTGACATTGAATTGAGCCAGGACAGCGACGGCGCTCTGCTCATTGCTTCGCCGTACTTGCCGTACGGCCATATCGAACACACCGCGGATGCCGCGCGAATCGCTGCCGACGGCCGATTCGAACTGCTCGGACGGCTGGACCGGATCGTCAAACTGGAAGAAAAACGTATCTCGCTACCGATGCTGGAACAGGCCCTGATGGCCCACGACTGGGTCGCCGAAGCGCGTCTTGGCGTGGTTCAGGAAAACCGCGCTTCGTTGGGTGCGTTGCTGGTGCTGACCGAGTCAGGCCTGCATGCCTTGCGCAATCAGGGTCGACGCACCCTCACGCAAGAACTGCGTCAACATCTGAGCCAGCATTGCGAAGCCCTGGCGTTGCCACGCCGTTGGCGCCTGCTGCGGCATCTGCCGCTGAACGCTCAGGGCAAACTGCCCCAGGCCACCGTTGAAGCCCTGCTACTGGCGCCGCGACCAAAGGCGCCGCAAGTGCTGGAGCAGATCGAAGTCGATGGTGAGTGGAGCCTGCAACTGGCGGTACCACCCGACCTCGCCTACTTCAGCGGGCACTTCCCCCAAACGCCGGTATTGCCCGGTGTGGTGCAAGTAGAATGGGCGTTAACGCTGGGTCAGCAATTGATGGACCTGCCGGCAAAATTCGCCGGCATGGAAGTGCTGAAATTCCAGCAACTGGTGCGCCCCGGCGATGAAGTCCAGCTGCACTTGCGCTTCGATCCGACGCGCAGCAAGTTGTATTTCGCCTATCGCAACGAGACCGCGACCTGCTCCAGTGGGCGGATCTTGCTGGAGGCTGCAGGCGATGCGTAACCTTGGTGAGTGCTGCGCACTCATTCGCGAGCAGGCTCGCTCCCACACTGGATCTGCGTCCAACACGAATCCAATGTGGGAGCGAGCCTGCTCGCGATGCAGGCACCTCGGTCCTTCAGGCGAATGCCAATATGCATAACCCCTGCGCCGTGGTCCCGGTCTACAACCACGAAACCGCGATCACCACGGTGGTTGATGCACTGCTCGCAAGCCGCCTGCCGTGCATTCTTGTGGACGATGCCAGCAGCCCGGCCTGTGCAAAGGTGCTCGATCAACTGGCCCGGCGCGACAAGGTGTTCCTGATCCGCCTCGCCGCCAACCAGGGCAAGGGTGGCGCGGTCATGACCGGTTTTCGCGAAGCCTCGCGCCTGGGCTTCAGCCATGCCTTGCAGGTAGACGCCGACGGTCAGCACGATCTGCAAGACGTCCAGACCTTCATCGAACAGTCACGCGCCCATCCCGAGGCGGTGATCTGCGGCTATCCGCAATACGACGCCAGCGTGCCGAAAGGTCGCTTGTACGCCCGTTACCTGACTCACGTGATGGTCTGGATCAACACCTTGTCGCTGCAGATTCGCGATTCCATGTGCGGCTTCCGCCTCTACCCGTTACCACCGACCCTGGCGCTGATCGATTCGGCGAAGATCGGCAAGCGCATGGACTTCGACTCGGACATTATCGTGCGACTGGCCTGGCGCAATCTCCCGATGCAATGGCTGCAAACCAAAGTCCACTACCCGCTGGACGGCGTCTCGCATTTCCGCCTGTTCCACGACAACGTGTTGATTACGAGCATGCACACCCGGCTGTTCTTCGGCATGTTGCTGCGGGCGCCGGTGATTCTCTGGCGACGGTGGCGAGCATGAGCACTGACGCGGATAAAAAGCACTGGGCTGACCGCGAAGAGCGCGGCAGCTTCTGGCTGATGAAATTCACCGCACTCTGCGCCAAAGTGCTGGGCCGGCGGCTGTTGAGCCCTTTGCTGTACGGCATCGTTCTGTACTTTTTCCTGTTCGGCCGCAGCGCTCGTCACAGCGCCTGGCAATACCAGCAACGGCTCGCCGACTGGAGCGGCCGCAACGAATTGCGCCCGACTCATTGGCGGGTGTTCGGCCAGTTCATGGCCTTCGCCGATTCCATGCTCGACAAGCTCGACGTGTGGAACGGCAAGCTGAGCATCGAGCAGATTGAAATCATCGACCCGGCATTACTGCGCAATCAACTGCGCGGCACCCGCGGGCAAATGCTGGTGGGCGCGCACCTGGGCAATCTCGAGGTCTGCCGTGCGTTGGCGGAGATCGGCGAAAAAGTCACGATGAACGTGCTGGTGCACACCAAGCACGCCGAGCAATTCAACCAGTTGCTGGGCGAAGCCGGCGCGACCAATCTGCGACTGATCCAGGTCAGCGAGCTGGACCCGCTGATCATGCTGCAACTGCATGAGCGCCTGGAGCGCGGCGAGTGGCTGGCGATTGCCGGCGACCGCGTGCCGCTGCATGGCGGGCGCAGCGTGATCGTGGATTTCCTGGGCCATCAGGCCGCGTTCCCTCAGGGGCCATGGTTGCTGGCCGGCCTGCTGAAATGCCCGATCAACCTGATGCTGTGCCTGAAGAAACCGACGGGCGACTATCGACTGACCCTCGAACCGTTCGCCGAGGCCGTGGTGTGGAAACGCAGCGACCGCGAGCAGGTCATTCATCAGTGGGCCTCCCGCTATGCCGAACGCTTGGGTCACTATTGCCTTGAAGCGCCTCAACAATGGTTCAACTTTTACCCTTTCTGGAAGACCGATGACGACGCCAACGCTTGAGCCGGTAACCTTCGGCGAACTCCCTTTGCGCATCGAAGACGTGCTGGCCCTGGCCAATCGTCAGGTGCCGACGCAGTTGCAAGGCGACCCTGCGTACCGCGAGCGTATCGCCAAAGGTGCGCGATTCCTCGACTCCCTGCTGGACAAGGAAGGCGTGATTTATGGCGTGACCACCGGTTACGGCGATTCTTGCGTGGTCGCGGTGCCGCTGCATCACGTCGAGGCGTTGCCCCGTCATCTGTACACGTTCCACGGCTGCGGCCTGGGCAAACTGCTCGATGCTCAAGCCACTCGTGCGGTATTGGCGGCTCGTTTGCAGTCGCTGTGCCACGGCGTGTCCGGGGTGCGCGTGGAGCTGCTGGAACGCCTGCAAGCCTTCCTCGAACACGACATTCTGCCGCTGATTCCGGAAGAAGGTTCGGTAGGCGCCAGTGGTGATCTGACGCCGCTGTCCTATGTCGCCGCGACCTTGTCCGGTGAGCGTGAAGTGATGTTCCGGGGTGAACGCTGGCAAGCCGCCGACGTGCACCGCGAACTGGGTTGGGAGCCGCTGGTACTGCGCCCCAAAGAAGCCTTGGCCTTGATGAATGGCACTGCCGTGATGACTGGCCTCGCCTGCCTGGCCTATGCCCGCGCCGATTACCTGCTGCAACTGGCCACGCGCATCACCGCGCTGAACGTGGTCGCGCTACAAGGCAATCCGGAGCACTTCGACGAGCGCCTGTTCGCCGCCAAACCGCATCCGGGGCAAATGCAAGTCGCCGCGTGGTTGCGCAAGGACCTGGCGATCGACGCGCCGACCGCGCCGCTGCATCGCCTGCAAGACCGTTACTCCCTGCGTTGCGCGCCCCACGTCCTCGGCGTGCTGGCCGACAGCCTGAACTGGCTGCGTTCGTTCATCGAGATTGAACTTAATAGCGCCAACGACAACCCGATCATCGATGCCGAAGCCGAGCGCGTGCTGCACGGCGGGCACTTCTATGGCGGCCACATTGCGTTCGCCATGGACAGCCTGAAGAACCTGGTGGCCAATGTCGCCGACCTGCTCGACCGTCAACTCGCATTGCTGGTGGACGAGCGTTACAACCACGGTTTGCCGAGCAACCTGTCCGGTGCCACCGCGGATCGCGCGATGCTCAACCACGGCTTCAAAGCTGTGCAGATCGGCACCAGTGCCTGGACCGCCGAAGCACTGAAAAACACCATGCCGGCCAGCGTCTTCTCGCGTTCCACCGAATGCCACAACCAGGACAAAGTGAGCATGGGCACCATCGCCGCTCGCGATGCGATCCGCGTGCTGGAGCTGACCGAACAGGTCGCCGCCGCCACCCTGCTGGCCGCCAACCAAGGCGTCTGGCTGCGCAGCAAGGCCGAGGATGCGCGCCCGCTGCCGCCAGCCCTCGCCGCCATGCACGAAGAGCTGGCGAAAGACTTCCCGCCGGTCATCGAAGACCGTGCGCTGGAAGGCGAATTGCGCCTGTGTCTGCAACGCATCGCCGAGCAACACTGGAGGCTGCATGCGTAGCAAGGGAGTGCTTCACACCGATACGGAAATCCTCGTGCCGTTCTTTGACGTCGACACCATGAACGTCGTCTGGCACGGCCATTACGTCAAATACCTGGAAGTCGCCCGCTGCGCGCTGCTGGACAAGATCGGCCACAACTACGACGCCATGGTTGAGTCCGGTTACGCGTGGCCGGTGATCGATCTGCAATTGCGTTATGTGCGCGGCGCGGTGTTTGGCCAGAAGTTGAACGTACGCGCCAACCTGGTGGAGTGGGAGAACCGTCTGAAAATCAGCTACCTGATCAGCGATCTGCAAACCGGCGAGCGCTTGACCCGCGCCAGTTCCGTGCAGGTTGCCGTCGACATGAGCAGCCGAGAAATGCTGTTGGCCTCACCCAAGGTCTTCACCGACGCAGTTGAAAGGATGCTCGCATGACCCCGTTCTTCAAATGCCTCGGCGTTTTGGCGCTGCTTGGGTTGTCATCGATCGCTCATGCATTCGATCTGCAACAGCTCAGCGATCAATTGGCCAAACCCGATGTGATCCACGGCAACTTCATCCAGGAAAAACACCTGCGCGCCCTGCCCCAGCCGTTGACCAGCAAGGGCACCTTCGTCCTCGCTAAAAACCACGGTTTGCTCTGGCTGCTGAAAACCCCGCTGCAACAGGATTACCGCATCAGCGACAAAGGTATTGCCCGGCGTGACGCCAACGGTTGGCAAATGCTCCCCAGCAAGAGTGCCGGCGCCGAGCAGAACCGCTTGTTCCTCGCCGTACTGCAAGGTGACAGCAGCGGGCTGCAACGGGATTTCGAGCTTTCGCTGAGCGGCGATGCGCAGAACTGGAAGCTGACGCTGACCCCGCGTTCAATGCTGCTCAAACAGGTGTTCACTCAGATCAACATTGCCGGCGGCGAACTGGTGCACAGCATCGAGCTGCTCGAAACCCAGGGCGACAGCACGCTTTTACGCATGCAGGACAGCACCAGCATCCAACCGTTGAGCGATGCGGAGCAACATGACTTTGCCGAGTGAACGGATTCTTCCGCGGCTGTTTCTGATCCTGCTGCTGGCGGTGCTCGCGCTCGCCGGTTGGCAATGGCGTGACGGCGCCCCGCTGTCGGCCAACCTGATGGAACTGGTGCCAGGCACGGCGCCGGACGCGCTGGAACTGCGCGCCGAACAACGCATGCAAGAACCGCTGAACCGCGAAATGCTGGTGCTGGTGGGCCACACCGATCGCCAGCAAGCCGTCGCCATGGCCCAGAAACTGGGTGAGCAATGGCAGGCGAGCGGCTTGTTCGAAAAGGTCCAATGGAACCTGCAAGCCGACCTCCCGGCGTTACGCACGCAATTGCTGCAAGGCCGATTGGCAATGCTCTCGGCGGCCGACCGGCAGCAACTGATCGAGCATCCCGACGCGTTTATCCAGCAAAGGGTGCAAGCGCTGTTCGACCCCTTCACCGGTTTCAGTCTGGTGCCGAGCCAGGATGACTGGCTGGGCCTGACCGGGCGCATCCAGAACAGCCAGCCGCAGCACGGTTCGGTGCAACTGGACATCGGCAGCGGTGCGCTGGTCGCCGATGCCGACGGCAAGAGTTGGGTGCTGCTGCGCTCGCGAACCACTGGCAACGCCTTCGACATGAATTTGCCGCTGCAAGTGGCCGACCTGCTCCAGCACAGCCGTGAAGAAGCCGCCCAGGCAAACGTTCAACTGCTTGCCGCCAGCGGCCTGCTCTATGCGGCCAATGGGCAAAAGCAAGCCTCCCGGGAAATGACCTGGGTCGGCGGCGGTGCCACGGCGGGGATTCTGTTGTTGCTGTTGCTGGCCTTCCGGCGCTGGCGCGTGTTGCTGGCCTTCGTCCCGGTGCTGGTGGGCATGCTCTTCGGTGCGGTGGCCTGCGTGGCGCTGTTCGGCCATATGCATGTGATGACCTTGGTGCTCGGTTCGAGCCTGATCGGCGTGGCGGTCGATTACCCGCTGCATTACCTGTCCAAGAGCTGGAGCCTGAAACCCTGGCACAGTTGGCCGGCCCTGCGCCTGACGTTGCCGGGCCTGACGCTGAGCCTGATCACCAGTTGCATCGGTTACCTGGCCCTGGCCTGGACCCCCTTCCCGGCGTTGACCCAGATTGCCGCGTTCTCTGCCGCCGGTCTGCTCGGTGCTTATTTGTCCGCGGTGTGCCTGCTGCCGGCACTGCTCAAGGGCACAGACCTGCGTCCAGCGCAGTGGCCGCTGCGGGTTTCCGAGTATTTGCTGGGCCGCCGTGAAGCGTTGCTCAAACTCGCGAGTACGCCGGTGTTGCTGGCGCTGCTGATTGCCTTTTGTGTGGGCGGTCTGTTGCAGCTCGACACCAAAAACGACATTCGCCAGTGGGTCGGTGCACCGCAGCAACTGACTGACGAAGCACAAACCATTGCGCGCATTACGGGCTATCAACCCACCAGCCAGTTCTTCCTGGTGCGCGCGGCCAATCAGCAGAAACTGCTCGAACGCCAAACCGCGTTGAGCGAGCGGCTGGATCAGTTGGTCAACCTGGAAAAACTCAAGGGTTATCTGTCACTCAATCAACTGGTCAGCCAACCGACCGAACAGCGGCAAGTGCGCGAAGCGTTGAACAAGTTGCCGCAGTTCTGGCAACCGCTGCTCGATGTCGGCGTGCCGGCCGAGGCGCTGCAAGCAGAGCTCACGAAGTTGCAGGCACTGCCCACCGAAGACATCGACGCGGCGCTGGTCGGTCCGTTGGCCGAACCCTATCGCGCGCTGTGGCTGGGGCCGACCGATGACGGCGTAGCGGCAATGGTCAGTCTGCAAGGCCTGAACAACCCCGCTCTGCTGCGAGTCCAGGCGCTGGATTTGCCGGGCGTGGAACTGGTGGATCGCCTCGGTGAGTTGAACAAGGTGTTCGCCGACACCCAGATCAGTGCCGCAGAGCTGAAACTCGCTTCCTGTGTGCTGATCGTGCTGGTGCTGATCCTGCCGTTCGGCTTCGGTGGCGCGCTGCGGATCGTCGCCCTGCCGCTGCTGGCCGCGCTGTGCAGCCTGGCCAGTCTCGGCTGGCTGGGGCAACCGCTGACGCTGTTCAGCCTGTTCGGCCTGCTGCTGGTGACGGCCATCAGCGTCGATTACGCGATCCTCATGCGCGAACAGGTCGGCGGCGCTGCCGTGAGCCTGCTGGGTACCTTGCTGGCGGCGCTGACCACTTGGCTGTCGTTTGGTCTGCTGGCGGTGTCCAGCACGCCGGCGGTGAGCAATTTCGGCCTGTCCGTTAGCCTGGGCCTGGCCTTCAGCTTCATGCTTGCGCCTTGGGCCGGACGCCAGGTTCACGCCACCCCGGTCGCGGAGTCTGCCGCATGATGATCGCCTTGTTTTGGGCAATGGCCCTGGCGCTGTTCGCCGTGGCCACCCGTGTCGGTCGTCACTTCGGCGTGATCCCGATCGTCAGCCAGTTGCTGCTGGCTACCTTCGGCCTGCCGCTGCTGATGTACTTCTGGATCGAACCCCAGTGGCAATTGAGCGGCGCCGCGCTGGTCGCGCCGGTCTGGCTGAAAAACCTCTACAGCCTGAGTTTTGCCTTGTTGCTGGGGCACATTCTCAGTGACGTGATCGACCTGCGACTCGACCGTCAGAGCTTGAAAATCGCCCTGCCGAGTTTCTCCATTCCGTTTGCCTGCGGCCTCGCGACAGCGGTCTGGCTGCTGCCGCCGCAACCGTGGATCAGTTCGCTGGCGGTCGGCTTGCTGTTCGCCATCACCGCGATTCCGGTGTTGTATTTGTACCTGCGGCACATCAACTACCCGCCCGCCGCCACCCGGCGACTGGTGCAGACCGCCATCCTCATCGACCTCACCTGCTGGACCCTGTTCGCCATCGCCCAGGGCAGCCTGCACCTGAGCAGCCTCCTGCTGCCGCTGGCCGGCGCCTGCTTGCCGTTGCTGCTGCGCCTGTTGGGATTGCGCCAGCCGTTGCTGCACAGCGGGTGCTTCTTCGCGCTGCTGGTCGTGGCGGAACACTTCAAGCTCAACGCGCTGATTTTCGGCATCGGTTACCTGCTGTGGATGGCAATGCTCAAAGTGCCGTTGGTGCTGCCGTTGCCGGTGATCTGGATGAGTCACTTGCAGACGTATATCGCGATCCCGTTGATCCTCACGTTCGGCATCGTGCAGATCAACGTCCACAGCGCCATGGCCAGCCTCGGCTGGGTGCAGCTGAGCGCACTGCTGCTGTTCCCGATTGCCAGTAAACTGCTGGGCAACTGGCTGGGCCTCGGCTGGGCCGGCGCCTCGTTTGAAGGCGCCAGTCGCTGGCGGGAAAGTATCTTGCTGAATATTCGTGGCTTGAGCGAGATCGTCTTTCTCAACCTGCTGCTGCAACAACAACTCATCAGCCCGGCGCTGTACTTCGCGCTGATGGTGATGGGCCTGATCGCGACACTGCTGCCGGCGCTTGCCGGCATGCACCGAACCCCTCTGAACATCGCCGTCCCGGCAAGGAGCCCCCGTGCCAACAGTTGAAATGGAACATCGCCAGGTCGTGGTTATCGGTGCCGGTCCATCGGGCGCCATCGCCGCCGCGCTGCTCAAGCGCAAAGGTCACGACGTGTTGATGATCGAACGCCAGCATTTCCCAAGGTTTTCCATCGGTGAAAGCCTGCTGTCCCACTGCCTGGATTTCGTCGAAGAAGCCGGCATGCTCGAGGCCGTGAACGCCGCTGGATTCCAGTTGAAAAACGGTGCTGCATTCGCCTGGGGCGAGCAGTACAGCGCCTTTGATTTCGGCGACACCTTCAGCAACGGCAAGCCAACCACCTTCCAGGTCCAGCGCGCCGATTTCGACAAACTGCTGGCCGATCAGGCCGCGCTGCAAGGCGTGGACGTTCGCTACGGCGAAGCCATCGTCAGCGTCGATTTCACCCTGCCCAAACCGCAACTCGATGTGCTTCGCGAAGACGGTAGCCAGTACCGCGTCGAAGCCGATTTCGTGCTGGATGCCAGCGGCTACGGACGCGTGCTGCCGCGCTTGCTCGACCTTGAAGCACCGTCGAACTTCCCAGTGCGCCAGGCCGTGTTCACCCACGTCGAAGACCACATCGACAACCCGGCCTTCGAGCGGGAAAAAATCCTCATCACCACCCATCCGATCCATCGCGATATCTGGTTCTGGACCATCCCGTTCAGCAACGGCCGTTGCTCGGTGGGCGTGGTCGCGGCAGCCGAACACTTCGAAGGCCGCATGGAGAATCTGGACGAGTGCCTGCGTGGGTTTATTGCTGAAACCCCGAGCCTGGCCGGAGTGCTGAACAACGCCCTGTGGGATACGCCTGCTCGAACCATTGGCGGCTACTCGGCCAACGTCAAAACCCTCCACGGGCCAGGCTTTGCACTGCTCGGCAACGCGGCGGAGTTTCTTGACCCGGTGTTCTCCTCCGGCGTGACCATCGCCATGCGCTCGGCGAGCATGGCCGCCGGGGTTCTGCATCGCCAACTGCAAGGCGAACGTGTCGATTGGCAGGCTGAGTTCGCCCTCCCGCTCAAGCGCGGCGTCGACACGTTCCGTTGCTACGTCGAAGGCTGGTACGCCGGAACCTTCCAGGACGTGATTTATCATGAGGGCGGCTCCCCGGATATTCGCCGCATGATCAGTTCGATCCTGGCCGGTTATGCCTGGGATGAACGCAACCCGTTCGTCAGCGAAGCCAAACGTCGACTGCGAATGCTCTCGGAGCTCTGCGCAAGGGATGCCACGTGAGCTATTTGAGCGACAACTACGTTGAGGAAACCCGTTTCGGTTTCTGGTTCCTGCGCAGCCACACCTGGCAGCACCATGTGTTGCGCGTAGCGATCAATGACCTTCGCGGCCTGTTCAGCGAAACACCGCCGAGCAACCCGGTGCTGCTGGATGCCGGTTGCGGTCAGGGCAAGTCGTTTCAGCACTTGCGCCAGACCTTTGCGCCCCAGCGCCTGATCGGACTGGACGCCGACCCTCACAGCCTGGACCTGGCCGGCGAAGAAGCCGTCCGTCAGGGCGTGGAGGTGGAGTTGATCAGCAACGACTGTGCGAGCATCAACGTCCCGGACGCCAGCGTCGATCTGCTGTTCTGTCACCAGACCTTCCATCATCTGGTGCAGCAGGAACAGGCACTGGCCGAGTTCTACCGCGTGCTCAAGCCCGGTGGCTATCTGCTGTTCGCCGAATCCACCGAGGCTTACATTGATACTTGGGTGATCCGCTGGTTGTTCCGCCATCCGATGCACGTGCAGAAGAGCGCCGCCGGGTATCTGGAATTGATTCGCCAACAGGGTTTCGAATTCGGCCCGAAAAACGTGTCTTATCCGTACTTGTGGTGGAGCCGCGCCAAGGATTTCGGCCTGCTTGAACGTTTGGGTCTGCGCCAGCCAAAACCCATTGGCCAACGGGAAGAAACCCTGGTCAATGTGGTCGCGCGCAAACCCCTTGAAAGGTGTGCCTGATGATCCGTTTTCTGCTCCTGGGTTGCGTCCTGTTGCTGAGCGCCTGTGCCAGCCGGGCGCCGCTGCCCGAGCAAACTCCGAACCTGTCGTTGCCGCTGCAATTGCACATCCAGCGCCTGGTGGCTGACCAACGGCAGGACTGGGTGCTGGTGATCCAGCGTGAAGGCCCGGGCATTCGCTGGTCGATGATGGACTTGCTGGGCATTCCACAGGCACGCCAGAAACTGGTCGATGGCGAGTGGCAGGCTGACGGTCTGCTGCCACCCAATCCGGAAGCGCGAGAGCTGTTCGCCGCGCTGCTGTTTGCGCTGACCCCCAAAGATGAACTGTCGGGCAACTATCCCGCCGCTTGGCAGCATGGCTCGCAACGGTCCTTGCCAGCGCACTGGGACGTCCGTTACTCACAACCCATGAGCTTTGAATTGAACCTGCCCAAAGGCCCGAAATATCAAGTCACGCCGCTCAGTGGGGACACGCCATGACGGCCTACCTGAACGCCCTCGGGGTGATCTGCGCCCTGGGCCGTGACAAGCACGAAGTCGCCCGCAACCTGTTTGCCGGTGACTGCTCGGGCATGCGCAATGAGGCCGGCTGGGTGGCGGAACGGTCGCTGCCCGTGGCCGCGGTCCAAGGCAAACTGGCACCGATCCCGGCTGAGCTTGCGCAGCAAAGCAGCCGTAATAATCAATTGCTGCTGGAAGCCGCGCTGCAAATTCGCGAAGACATCGACCAGGCGATCCAGACCTACGGCCGCGACCGCATTGGTATCGTTCTGGGCACCAGCACTTCGGGCATCGACGAAGCCAGTCGCGGCCTGGCCCATTACATCCGCGAGCATCAGTTCCCGGCCGATTACGACTATCAGCAACAGGAACTCGGCGCTCCGGCGAACTTCCTCGCCGACTGGCTGCAACTGAGCGGCCCGGCCTATGTGATTTCCACGGCCTGCACCTCCAGCGCCCGAGCGCTGATGAGTGCTCAGCGGCTGCTGAACCTGGGCGTGTGCGACGCGGTGCTGTGCGGCGGTGTCGACAGCCTGTGCAAGCTGACCCTCAACGGGTTCTCGGCGCTGGAAGCGGTGTCCGGGCAACGTTGCAACCCGTTTTCGGTGAACCGTAACGGCATCAACATTGGCGAAGCGGCGGTGCTGTTTTTGATGAGCAAAAGTGTTGGCGACAGCCAGCCGATTGCCCTGCTCGGCAGTGGCGCCAGCTCCGATGCGCATCACATTTCCGCACCGGAACCCAGCGGCCGTGGCGCCCTGCAAGCAATGCGCAAAGCCTTGAGCCGAGCAGAACTGCAACCACAGCAGATCGATTACCTGAACCTGCACGGTACCGCCACCCAACACAACGACGCCATGGAAAGCCTGGCAGTGGCGACGTTGTTCCCGGCGGGTGTGCCGTGTTCGTCGACCAAGCCCATGACCGGCCACACCCTCGGCGCGGCCGGCGCTCTGGAAGCGGCGTTCTGCTGGTTGAGCCTAAGTGCAGGCAACCGCGAGCACGCCCTGCCACCCCACGTCTGGGACGGCCAACCGGACCCCGAACTGCCAGCCCTGAATTGGGTGATCCCGGCCGATCGCCTGGCGTCCATTGCACCTCGCTATCTGATGAGCAACTCCTTTGCCTTCGGTGGCAACAACGTCAGCCTGATTATCGGAGACGCCCCATGATTGACTGGCCGATCGCCGAACTGCTGCCGCACGCTGGCGACATGATCTTCATCGATCAGATCCTGGCGTTCGATGACGAGCAGATTTACACCCGCCTCACGGTCAAACCCGATGGCCTGTTCAACCGCCCGGACGGCAGCCTGCCGGCCTGGGTCGGCATCGAACTGATGGCCCAGAGCGTCGCCGCCTACGCCGGTTGCCATGCCCGTCAGCGTGGCGATGCGGTGGCACTGGGGTTTCTGCTCGGCACCCGTAAATTCGAATGCAACGTCGAGCACTTCCCAGCCGGCACCGAGCTGACCATCCACGGAATACGCTCGCTGGAAGACGACAACGGCATGGGCGTGTTCGAATGCCATATCACCGCCCCCGGCATTCACGCCACCGCTCGTCTGAACGTGTTCCGTCCGCCTCAGGCCGCTCAATACCTTCATGAGTCTACCGGCTCTTCAAAAGGAACCCAGCCATGACTGAATCCGTACTGATAACCGGTTCCAGCCGCGGCATCGGCCGCGCCATCGCTTTGCGTCTGGCCCAGGCCGGGCATGACATCGTGCTGCATTGCCGCAGTGGCCTTGCGGACGCTGAAGCCGTGAAGGCCGACATCGAAGCGTTGGGGCGTAAAGCGCGCATCCTGCAATTCGACGTGTCCGACCGCGCCAGCTGCAAAGCCACTCTCGAAGCCGACGTGGAATCCCACGGCGCCTATTACGGCGTGGTGCTTAACGCCGGTCTGACGCGCGACGGTGCTTTTCCAGCCCTCAGCGAGGATGATTGGGATGTGGTGATGCGCACTAATCTCGACGGTTTCTACAACGTACTGCACCCGGTGATGATGCCGATGATTCGTCGCCGCGCGGCCGGACGGATTGTTTGCATCACCTCGGTTTCCGGGTTGATCGGCAACCGTGGCCAGGTCAATTACAGCGCCTCCAAGGCCGGTTTGATCGGTGCGGCGAAGGCATTGGCGATCGAATTGGGCAAGCGCAAAATTACCGTTAACTGTGTCGCACCCGGCTTGATCGACACCGCGATGCTCGATGAAAACGTGCCGGTGGAAGAAATGATGAAAATGATTCCCGCACAACGCATGGGCACACCTGAAGAGGTGGCCAGCGCTGTGAATTTCCTGATGTCGGCGGAAGCGTCGTACATCACCCGGCAGGTTCTGGCCGTCAACGGAGGCCTGTGCTGATGAAGCGCGTCGTCGTCACCGGCATGGCCGGCATCACCTCACTGGGCAGCGATTGGGACACCATCGCCAGCAACTTCGCCGCCAATCGCAGCGGCATACGCCGCATGGACGAGTGGGATCGCTTCACCGAACTCAACACGCGCCTGGCGGGGCCGATCGATGACTTCAAAGTGCCGAGCCACTGGACCCGCAAACAACTGCGCAGCATGGGCCGGGTCTCGCGCCTGGCGGTCGGTGCGGCGGAAAAGGCATTGGCCGATGCCGGGCTGTTGGGTGACGAATCGATCAAGGACGGGCGCATGGGCGTTTCCTGCGGCTCTTCCACCGGCAGCACCGACGAGATCAAGGCGTTCGGCAACATGCTGCTCAACTCGGTGGCCGAGGGCCTGAACGCCAACTCCTATGTGCGCATGATGCCGCACACCACGGCGGCGAATATCAGCATCTTCTTCGGCCTCACCGGCCGGCTGATCCCGACCTCCAGCGCTTGCACCAGCGGCAGCCAGGGCATCGGTTATGCCTACGAGTCGATCAAGTTTGGTCGCCTGCCATTGATGCTCGCCGGCGGTGCCGAAGAGCTGTGCCCCACCGAAGCCATGGTCTTCGATGCGCTCTACGCCACCAGCCTGAAAAACGATGCGCCGCAAACTTCCCCACGCCCCTACGACAGCGGCCGCGATGGCCTGGTGATCGGTGAAGGCAGCGGCATGCTGGTGCTCGAAGAACTCGAACACGCATTGGCTCGCGGTGCGCACATCCACGCAGAACTCGTCGGTTTCGGCAGCAACGCCGACGGCCAGCACGCCACCCGGCCGGAGCAAACCACCATGCGCCGGGCCATGGAGCTGGCCCTGGAAGATGCCGGGCTGAAGCCTTCGGACATCGGCTACGTGAATGGTCACGGCACGGCCACCGAACAGGGCGACATTGCCGAAACACTGGCGACCAGCAGTCTGTTCGGCGAGCACATGCCGATCAGCTCGCAGAAGAGCTTCCTCGGCCACACCCTGGGAGCCTGCGGCGCGCTTGAATCCTGGTTCAGCATCGAAATGCTGAACCGCGACCTGTACATCCACACCCTCAACCTCGACGACGTCGACCCGCACTGCGGCAAGCTCGATTACCTGCGCGGCGAGTTCCGGCAGATGAGCAACCAGTACGTGATGAACAATAATTTTGCGTTTGGTGGGGTTAATACGTCGCTGATCTTTCGGCGTTGGTCGTAACAGGGAAGTACGGTGATGCTGCGTTGTTGATCGTTCCCACGCTCTGCGTGGGCATGCGAGCCGAACGCGGAGCGTCCGTTGAAGCATTCCCACGCGGGAGCGTGGGAACGATCAGTTGTGTAACTGCTTACTGAGCTTGAATCAATTTGCTTTCCGCGACGCCAGCGCGGCCTGTCTTGTCGTCGACGACTTGCAGGTTGTTGCGCGCCTTGATGAAGCCCACTTTCACTTCCTGCCAGACAAAGTAGTTCTTGCCGGCTTCTGCGGTGAGTTTCAGTTCAGAATCGTTTTCCGCCGAAGACACCAGGGTCTGTTGACCGGCCGGGACGGATAACATCAGGTAAGACTTGGCGACGGTCTGCCCTACCGGCTTGCCATTAAGTGCCACCGGCATTTTCACGCCTGCACCCATACTCTCGTTGCGATAAACGTAGATATTGGCTTTGTCCGGGGTGACCTGGAAGGTCTTGGCCTGAGCGTCCTGGCTTTCATCAGCCATTTCTACCGAAGCACAACCACCGGTCAGAGCGGTCAATGCCAGCAAAGCGGTGAAGGTTAACTGCTTGAACATCCTGTATCTCCATTGTTTTGATGAGTCCCACAACGGTTATCGGCCGTACCCAACAAAACCTTGAAGCTCTAAGGCGTCAGCTTGCGCGTCAGCCATTCAATCAACGTAACCGCTCCGCTGATCTTCCTGCGCTGGTCATAAATCGAGTCTTTCAACGATTTCAGTAACGCCAGGACGACAAAGGGCGCCTTTCGGCGCCCCTTTACAAACAAGTCGACTTGTCATCGCCGTCCCGCATCCAGCGCGACCTGAGTCATGCCGCGAGCACGTGCAATGGTCCCGAGAGCCTTGGCGATGAATGCTGGATCATTCCCCGCTTCTTCCATACAAACGTCAAGATAACTGGCCATGTCCTCCTCGGTCTTGAGGTACTCGGCAGAGTCCCAGCGAGTGAATTGTTCGGTCATGGGTTTTGCTCCCGCCAGGATTTTTGATCGTTCCCACGCTCTGCGTGGGAATGCAGCCCGGGACGCTCTGCGTCCCATCCAGAGCCGAACGCGGAGCGTCCGTTGAGGCATTCCCACGCGGGAGCGTGGGAACGATCGGTTACGTCGCTCAGCGTGGATCGAGGTTATCCAGCACGCGGTTTACTGCGAGTTCTCCCAACATGATCGACTGTTGAATCCCCAGCAGTGTGTTGCTTTGCGATCCTTTCAGAAACCTCGCGAAATCGCTCGCCATGACATTCGCTGATGCCAGCGATTCACAGGCGTATTCCAGCAAGGTTTGGTTGTCGATATCGGTGGCGATGCGGAAGATTTTGCTTGGTTGGCGTGGAGCATCCGGATCTGCGTCCGGTAGGTTTGTTCTTGTATTCGTCATGTTTCGGCTACCTACAAAGTGGAGCCACCGAGTCGCTACTAATCAAAAGGGTGGCAGCCGTACGCAGGTTAGTAGACCGGGAAACACGAACCGGCGCGCCCGAGAGCGCCCTACGCACAGCTACCATCAAAGTGCAGGCATGAAATTACCTGACTGTCCGGCATGCAAATGCGCATCGTGAAAACACGGGCTACTAAACCCGATCGCTGGGAATCAGTGACGCGAATCAAGTTACCGACGGCCCCCAAAGCGCACAAGCCGGCGGATTCTGGATTAGTTGTAGGCAATGCAGCAAGTCGCTGAAGCCTTCCTAAGGTAGTTCGGAAATGTCCCACGCTCATCAGCGAAGCGTCCGCTTTGGCATAGGTAACTGCGCCTTTTTTGGCGGACTTGCGGACGCTTTCGCGAGCAGGCTCGCTCCCACAGTGGATGGGTGGTGGAATAAAAATCGGTTCACACCGCAAATCCTGTGGGAGCGGGCTTGCCCGCGAATGACTGCAAAGCAGTCACGTCTTCAGCGGCTCAACCTTACGCGTCAACAACTCCACGAACGCCTTGGCCATCGGCGACTTCTGGTCCTTGCGCTGCACCAGCCACACCGCCGACACAGCCTCTGGATCAAGCAACGGCCGATAGACCACACCATCAATGCGCATCCGCTGATAAGACGCCGGCAGCACCGAAACACCCAACCCCGCCGCCACCAACCCGATAATCGTCATCGCCTCGCCCGCCTCCTGAGCGAAGTGCGGGCTGAAGCCGACATCTCGGGCCAGGCTGAGCAATTGTGCGTACAGACCACTGCCATAACTGCGTGGGAAAAATACGAAGGGTTCGAGGGCCAGGGCTGACAGAAACAAGCCCTCTTCGCTGTCGCTCACCAACGGATGCTTGGAGCTGAGCACCGCCACCAGTGGCTCACGCATCAGCTCCACCACGCTAAGCGAGTCCGGCAACCCAAGTGGCCGCATGATCCCGACCTCTATCGACTCATCCACCAGCGCATCCGCTACCTGGGTGCTGCTCATCTCTCGCAGGTTCAGGTGCACCGCCGGAAATCGCTGGCGAAACGAAAAAATCGCCTGAGGGATCGTTGAGTTGAACGGCGCCGACGAGGTGAAGCCAATCTTCAGTTCGCCCAACTCACCCAGCTGCGCCCGCCGTGCCACGTCTGCCGCTTTATCGACCTGCGCCAGCACCAGCCGCGCCTCTTCCAGAAATAGCCGACCGGCTTCACTGAGCTCGACCCGACGATTGGTCCGCTCGAACAACCGCGCACCCACCTCTTGCTCCAGCGCCTGAATCTGCTGGCTCAGGGGCGGTTGCGAGATGCCCAGCACCTGGGCGGCGCGGCCAAAGTGCAGCTCTTCGGCGACGGCAATGAAGTAGCGCAGGTGACGCAATTCCATGAAAACTCCATTAGGTCGTTAAACCTATCAAACAGGTCGAACAATATATTGGATTGAATCATTAGGCAGCTATATGCTTTTTTCATTGCCTGACCGGCTGCGCCCTCCGAGGTCCGAAGTGAAAACTGCTGTTGCTCCACTTGCCCATGAAGTTCCGCCTGCCGCGGTGGACGATGTTGTCGCCGAATTGAAGGAGATCTACATCGAAAAAGGCACGCCGATGTTCATGCGCACGGTGCTGGCGCTGTTCTCCGGCGGCTTCGCGACCTTCGCTCTGCTTTATTGCGTGCAACCGATGATGCCGCTGTTGTCCCACGAGTACTCGATCAACGCGGCCCAGAGCAGCCTGATCCTGTCGGTGGCCACTGGCATGCTCGCCATCGGCCTGCTGATCACTGGCCCCATCTCCGATCGCATCGGGCGTAAACCGGTGATGGTCGCCGCGCTGTTCGCCGCCGCACTCTGCACCATTGCCAGTTCAATGATGCCGAGCTGGCAAGGCGTATTGGTGATGCGGGCGCTGATAGGTTTGTCGTTGAGCGGTCTGGCAGCGGTCGCCATGACTTATTTGAGCGAAGAGATCCACCCGCAGCACATCGGTCTGGCCATGGGTTTGTACATCGGCGGCAACGCGATTGGCGGGATGTGCGGACGCTTGATTACCGGCGTGTTGATCGATTTCGTCAGCTGGCACACGGCGATGCTGGTGATCGGCGGCCTGGCCCTGATCGCGGCGGCGGTGTTCTGGAAAATCCTTCCTGAGTCGCGCAACTTCCGAGCCCGCTCGCTGCACCCGCGCAGCCTGCTCGACGGTTTCACCATGCACTTTCGCGACGCCGGCCTGCCGCTGCTGTTCCTTGAGGCTTTCGTGCTGATGGGCGCCTTCGTTACGCTGTTCAACTACATCGGCTATCGCTTGCTGGCCGAGCCGTATCACATGGATCAGGTCTTTGTCGGGTTGCTGTCGGTGGTGTACCTGTCGGGTATCTACAGCTCAGCGAAAATCGGCGCCCTGGCCGACCAACTCGGCCGTCGCAAAGTGCTGTGGGCGACCATCGCGCTGATGATCGCCGGCCTCGCCCTGACCCTGTTCACGCCGCTGCCGGTGGTGATCATTGGCATGTTGATCTTCACCTTTGGCTTCTTCGGCGCGCATTCGGTGGCGAGTAGCTGGATTGGCCGTCGTGCGATCAAGGCCAAGGGGCAGGCGTCGTCGCTTTATCTGTTCAGCTATTACGCCGGGTCGAGCATCGCGGGTACTGCCGGCGGGGTGTTCTGGCATTTGGGTGGCTGGAACGGGATCGGGTTGTTCATTGGTGGTTTGCTGGTGATTGCGCTGTTGGTGGCGTTGAAGCTTGCGAAATTGCCGCCGTTGGCCGGCGTGAAAACCTGACTTCGTCCCACCACAAACAACTGTGGGAGCGAGCCTGCTCGCGAAAGGTTTCACATTCAACATCACTGCTGACTGATCCACCGCTTTCGCGAGCAGGCTCGCTCCCACATTGAAACCGGGCGCTAGTTACTCGTGATACTGCGCCGACAGTTCATGCACCGCACGCAGGAAGGCGCCAGCGTGTTCCGGGTCGACTTCAGGCGTGATGCCATGGCCGAGGTTGAACACGTGACCACTGCCCTTGCCATAGCTGGCGAGGATGCGGCCGACTTCGGCGCGAATGGCTTCTGGCTTGGCGTACAGCACGGTCGGGTCCATGTTGCCTTGCAGCGCGACTTTGTTGCCGACACGCTGGCGGGCTTCGCCGATGTCGCAGGTCCAGTCCAGGCCTAACGCATCAGCGCCTGCATCGGCAATGCTTTCGAGCCACAGGCCGCCGTTCTTGGTGAACAGGATGACCGGAACCTTGCGGCCTTCGTGTTCACGGATCAGGCCGCTGACGATTTTGCGCATATAAGCCAGGGAGAACTCCTGGTACGCCGCCGCTGACAGGTTGCCGCCCCAAGTGTCGAAGATCTGCACCGCTTGCGCGCCAGCCATGATCTGGCCGTTGAGGTAGCTGGTGACCGACTGCGCGAGCTTGTCGAGCAGCAGGTGCATGGCTTGCGGGTTGTCGTAGAGCATGGCCTTGGTCTTGCGGAAGTCTTTCGACGAACCGCCTTCGACCATGTAAGTGGCCAGGGTCCATGGGCTGCCGGAGAAGCCGATCAGCGGCACGCGACCGTTCAGTTCGCGGCGGATGGTGCTGACCGCGTCCATGACGTAGCCGAGGTCTTTGTGCGGATCAGGGATTGGCAGGGCTTCGACGTCGGCCAGGGTGCTGACGACTTTCTTGAAGCGTGGACCTTCACCGGTTTCGAAGTACAGGCCTTGGCCCATAGCGTCCGGGATGGTCAGGATGTCGGAGAAAAGGATCGCCGCGTCCAGTTGTGGATAGCGGTCGAGCGGTTGCATCGTGACTTCGCAAGCGAACTCCGGGTTCATGCACAGGCTCATGAAGTCACCGGCCTTGGCACGGCTGGCGCGGTATTCCGGCAGGTAGCGACCGGCCTGACGCATCATCCAGACAGGCGTGACGTCTACGGGTTGCTTGAGCAGGGCGCGAAGGAAACGGTCGTTCTTCAGGGCAGTCATGTCGGCATCCGGAAAAAAAGTGCGGGCATTTTCTCAGAGCGCGACGCAAAAGGCACGGCAAGAGCCGCGCCTTTTGTCTATCGGGTCAATTTGTCGCGGATCAGCCACCGAAAGATCGTTCCCACGCTCTGCGTGGTAACGCCTCCTGTGACGCTCCGCGTCACGACTTTTGGGGACGCGGAGCGTCCCAGGCTGCATTCCCACGCGGAGCGTGGGAACGATCATTGGCGAGTTAGACGCCCAGGTAATCCAGAATCCCTTCAGCGGCATTACGCCCTTCGAAGATCGCGGTTACCACCAGGTCAGAACCGCGAACCATGTCGCCACCGGCGAAGATTTTCGGGTTGCTGGTCTGGTGCTTGTACTGACCTTGTTCCGGTGCCACGACGCGGCCCTGGCTGTCGGTCTGGATGCTGTGCTGTTCGAACCACGACGCCGGGCTTGGACGGAAACCGAACGCGATGACCACGGCGTCGGCCGGGATGATCTCTTCGGAGCCCGGGATCGGCTCGGGGCTGCGACGGCCACGGGCGTCCGGTTCGCCGAGACGGGTCTCGACCACCTTCACGCCTTCGACGCGGTCTTCACCGACGATGGCGATCGGCTGGCGGTTGTAGAGGAATTTCACGCCTTCTTCCTTGGCGTTCTTCACCTCTTTGCGCGAGCCCGGCATATTCTCTTCGTCACGACGATAAGCGCAGGTCACCGATTTGGCGCCCTGGCGAATCGAAGTACGGTTGCAGTCCATCGCCGTGTCGCCGCCGCCCAACACCACAACCTTCTTGCCTTTCATGTCGACGAAATCTTCCGGCGACTTTTCAAAGCCCAGGTTGCGGTTGACGTTGGCGATCAGGAAATCCAGCGCGTCGTAAACGCCCGGCAGGTCTTCACCGGCAAAGCCGCCCTTCATGTAGGTGTAGGTGCCCATGCCCATGAACACGGCATCGTATTCTTCGAGCAGTTGCTCGACGGTCACGTCCTTGCCCACTTCGGTGTTCAGACGGAACTCGATGCCCATGCCGGTGAAGACTTCGCGACGATTGCTCAGCACGGTCTTTTCCAGCTTGAACTCGGGGATACCGAAGGTCAGCAGACCGCCGATTTCCGGGTTCTTGTCGAACACCACCGGGGTCACGCCACCGCGTACCAGCACGTCGGCACAGCCCAAACCCGCCGGGCCTGCGCCGATGATCGCGACACGCTTGCCGGTCGGCTTGACCTTGGACATGTCCGGGCGCCAGCCCATGGCGAACGCGGTGTCGGTGATGTACTTCTCGACCGAACCGATGGTCACCGCGCCAAAGCCGTCGTTGAGGGTGCAGGCACCCTCGCACAGACGATCCTGCGGGCACACCCGGCCACAGACTTCCGGCAAGGTGTTGGTCTGGTGCGACAGCTCGGCGGCCTGAAGGATGTTGCCCTCGGCCACCAGTTTCAGCCAGTTCGGAATGAAGTTGTGCACCGGGCACTTCCATTCGCAATACGGGTTACCGCAACCCAGGCAACGGTGGGCCTGGTCGGCCGACTGCTGGGGTTTGAACGGCTCGTAGATTTCCACGAACTCTTTCTTGCGTTGACGCAACAGTTTCTTCTTCGGATCCTTGCGCCCGACATCGATGAACTGGAAGTCGTTATTCAGACGTTCAGCCATTGTTAAAACCTCATCAAACTCTTCAGGCGCATATCACTGCGGGTTGGCACGGGTGCTGGAAAGCAACGATTTCAGGTTGGCAGCCTTGGGCTTGACCAGCCAGAAACGACGCAGATAGTCGTCGAGGTTTTCAGCGAGGTTACGGCCCCATTCGCTGTCGGTTTCCTCGACGTATTCGTTCAGCACGCGTTGCAGGTGGCTGCGATAGGCTTCCATCGCCTCACCGCTGATCCGCTGGATTTCCACCAGTTCGTGGTTGACCCGGTCAACGAAGGAGTTGTCCTGGTCGAGCACGTAGGCGAAACCGCCGGTCATGCCTGAGCCGAAGTTGTAACCGGTCTTGCCCAACACGCAGACGAAACCACCGGTCATGTACTCGCAGCAGTGATCGCCCGTGCCTTCCACCACGGTGTGAGCACCGGAGTTACGCACCGCGAAACGCTCGCCCGCGGTACCGGCGGCGAACAGCTTGCCGCCGGTGGCGCCGTACAGGCAGGTGTTGCCGATGATGGCACTGTCCTGAGTCTTGTAGACGCTGCCCTTCGGCGGAACGATAACCAGCTTGCCGCCGGTCATGCCTTTGCCGACGTAGTCGTTGGCGTCGCCTTCCAGGTACATGTGCAGGCCGCCAGCGTTCCACACACCGAAGCTCTGACCGGCCGTCCCTTTGAAGCGGAAGGTAATCGGCGCACTCGCCATGCCTTGGTTGCCATGCTTGCGAGCGATTTCACCGGAGATCCGCGCGCCGATCGAACGGTCGCAGTTGCAGATATCCAGCGCGAAATCAGCGCCGCTCATGTCGTTGATGGCCGAGGTGGCCATATCGACCATTTTCTCGGCCAACAGGCCTTTGTCGAACGGTGGGTTGCGGTCGACCTGGCAGAATTGAGGCTTGTCTGCCGGGATGTGGTCGCTGCCCAGCAACGGCGTCAGGTCCAGGTGTTGCTGCTTGGCGGTCTGGCCTTCGAGGATGTCCAGCAGATCGGTACGACCGATCAGCTCTTCGAGGGAGCGCACGCCCAGCTTGGCCAGCCACTCACGGGTTTCTTCGGCGACGTAGGTGAAGAAATTCACCACCATGTCGACGGTCCCGATGTAGTGATCCTTGCGCAGCTTTTCGTTCTGAGTCGCGACGCCGGTGGCGCAGTTGTTCAGGTGACAGATACGCAGGTATTTGCAGCCCAGCGCGATCATTGGCGCGGTGCCGAAGCCGAAGCTTTCAGCGCCGAGGATCGCTGCCTTGATCACGTCGAGGCCGGTTTTCAGGCCGCCGTCGGTCTGCACCCGGACTTTGCCGCGCAGGTCGTTGCCGCGCAGGGTTTGGTGGGTTTCGGCCAGGCCGAGTTCCCATGGAGCGCCCGCGTATTTGATCGAGGTCAGCGGCGATGCACCGGTGCCGCCGTCATAGCCGGAGATGGTGATCAAGTCCGCATAGGCCTTGGCCACACCGGCGGCGATGGTGCCGACGCCTGCTTCTGCTACCAGCTTCACCGAGACCAGCGCCTTCGGGTTGACTTGTTTCAGGTCGAAAATCAGCTGCGACAAGTCTTCGATCGAATAGATGTCGTGGTGCGGCGGAGGCGAAATCAGGGTCACACCCGGCACTGCGTAACGCAGCTTGGCGATCAGACCGTTGACCTTGCCGCCTGGCAGTTGACCACCTTCGCCGGGCTTGGCGCCCTGAGCGACTTTGATCTGCAGCACTTCAGCGTTGACCAGGTATTCCGGGGTCACACCGAAACGGCCAGTCGCCACTTGTTTGATTTTCGAGCTCTTGATGGTGCCGTAACGCGCCGGGTCTTCGCCGCCTTCGCCGGAGTTGGAACGCGCACCGAGGCGGTTCATGGCTTCGGCCAGGGCTTCGTGAGCTTCCGGCGACAGCGCGCCAAGGGAGATGCCCGCGGAGTCAAAGCGCTTGAGCACCGATTCCAGCGGTTCGATCTCGCTGATGTCCAGCGGCGTGTCCAGGGTTTTGACCTTGAACAGGTCGCGGATCATCGACACCGGGCGGTTATCGACCAGCGCCGTGTATTCCTTGAACTTGCTGTAGTCGCCCTGCTGCACAGCGGCTTGCAGCGTGTTGACCACGTCCGGGTTGTACGCGTGATATTCGCCACCGTGGACGAACTTCAGCAAACCGCCCTGCTGGATTGGCTTGCGCGGGCTCCAGGCTTCGGCAGCCAGGGCTTTCTGCTCGGCTTCGATGTCGACGAAGCGCGCACCCTTGATGCGGCTTGGCACGCCACGGAAGCTCAGCTCGCAGACTTCTTCAGACAGGCCGATGGCTTCGAACAACTGCGCACCGCGGTACGACGTAATGGTCGAGATACCCATCTTCGACAGGATCTTCAGCAGGCCTTTGGTGATGCCTTTGCGGTAGTTCTTGAACACCTCGTAGAGGTCGCCCAGCACTTCACCGGTACGGATCAGGTCGCCCAGCACTTCGTAAGCCAGGAACGGATAGACCGCCGAGGCGCCGAAACCGATCAACACCGCGAAGTGGTGCGGATCGCGAGCAGTCGCGGTTTCCACGAGGATGTTGGAGTCGCAACGCAGGCCTTTTTCGGTCAGGCGGTGGTGCACCGCGCCGGTGGCCAGGGAAGCGTGGATCGGCAACTTGCCCGGGGCAATGTGACGGTCACTCAACACGACTTGGGTACGACCGGAGCGCACCGCTTCTTCAGCCTGATCGGCAACGTTGCGGATCGCCGCTTCGAGGCCGACGCTTTCGTCGTAGTTGAGGTCGATGATCGCGCGCTCAAAGCCCGGACGATCGAGGTTCATCAGCGAGCGCCACTTGGCCGGAGAAATGACCGGCGAGCTGAGGATCACGCGCGAGGCGTGTTCCGGCGACTCCTGGAAGATGTTGCGCTCGGCACCGAGGCAGATCTCCAGCGACATGACGATGGCTTCACGCAGCGGGTCGATGGGCGGGTTGGTGACCTGCGCGAACTGCTGGCGGAAATAGTCGTACGGCGTGCGCACGCGCTGGGACAGCACGGCCATCGGAGTATCGTCGCCCATCGAGCCGACGGCTTCGTAGCCTTGCTCGCCGAGCGGACGCAGCACTTGATCACGTTCTTCGAAAGTGACCTGGTACATCTTCATGTACTGCTTGAGCTGGTCGACGTCATAGAAAGCCGAACCGTGGTCGTTGTCTTCCATGGTCGCCTGGATGCGCAGGGCATTCTTGCGCAGCCATTGCTTGTACGGATGCCGCGACTTCAAGCGGTTGTCGATGGCATCGGTGTCGAGGATCTGACCGGTTTCGGTGTCCACGGCAAAGATCTGGCCCGGGCCAACACGGCCCTTGGCAATCACGTCTTCAGGCTGGTAGTTCCAGACACCGATTTCCGAGGCCAAGGTGATGAAACCGTTTTTGGTAGTCACCCAACGCGCCGGACGCAGACCGTTACGGTCGAGCAGGCACACCGCGTAACGACCGTCGGTCATTACCACGCCGGCCGGGCCGTCCCACGGTTCCATGTGCATCGAGTTGTATTCGTAGAACGCCCGAAGATCCGGGTCCATGGTTTCGACGTTCTGCCACGCAGGCGGAATGATCATCCGCACGCCACGGAACAGGTCGATGCCACCGGTGACCATCAGCTCAAGCATGTTGTCCATGCTGGAGGAGTCGGAACCGACGCGGTTGACCAGCGGGCCGAGTTCTTCCAGGTCCATCAGATCGTTGGTGAACTTGGTGCGACGGGCCACGGCCCAATTGCGGTTGCCGGTGATGGTGTTGATCTCGCCGTTGTGGGCGAGGAAGCGGAACGGCTGAGCCAGCGGCCATTTCGGCAGTGTGTTGGTGGAGAAGCGCTGGTGGAACACGCAAATCGAGGTTTGCAGGCGCTGGTCGCTGAGGTCTGGATAGAAGGCGCAGAGATCCGCCGGCATCATCAGGCCTTTATAAATGATGGTCTTGTGCGAAAAGCTGCAAATGTAGTGATCAGCGTCGGCGGCGTTGGCCACGGACGAGCGACGACGAGAGGTGAACAGCTTGATCGCCATGTCCTGATCGCTCAGGCCTTCACCACCGATGAACACTTGTTCGATCTGCGGCAGACGCTCGAGGGCTAGGCGGCCGAGGACGCTGGTGTCGATCGGCACTTTGCGCCAACCGACCAGTTGCAGACCGGCGGCCAGGATCTCGCGGTTCATGTTCTCGCGAGCGGCCTCGGCTTTAACCGGGTCCTGGTTGAAGAAGACCATGCCCACAGCGTATTGCTTGGGCAGTTCGACGCCGAAGGTTTCCTGGGCGATGGCTCGCAGGAACACGTCCGGCTTTTGAATCAGCAAGCCGCAACCGTCACCGGTCTTGCCGTCGGCGTTGATCCCACCGCGGTGGGTCATGCAGGTCAGGGCCTCGATGGCCGTTTGCAAAAGGGTATGACTGGGCTCGCCCTGCATATGCGCTATCAGGCCGAAACCGCAGTTATCCTTGAATTCATCTGGTTGGTACAGACCTGCTTTCATAGACACTTTCTCACCAGGCTGCCTCTTTTCGAGGCAAATTTCTTTTCAATTCAACCACTTACCATCCGCGCCGAACGTACGCCAGCTTTGCGGGGGCAAAAGGGAGGTCATTGTACACACCGACACAGAGGCTCACAAATTTGACGACGAAATGTCGCAAATCTATGTCGCATTTGTGAAAGGTTTAAAGCGATATGCTGTGCTAGTCAAAACATTTTTAATGTTGACCGCAACGACTCAAAGACCACTGTGACGCAGACACCACAAGGCACGCAGCCTCTAGGGCAGCATGCTACTTGCGGAAAATTTTGAGGTGCCGGGAGAGGCGGCCTGGGTAAGGCCGCCGAATCATCAGCGAGCTGTAGCCAGTTCCTGTTGGACGCTGGCGACGGAGCGAGGCCAAGGTTTACCAGCCTGAACCTTCGCTGGCAAGGCCTTGATGGCGGTAAGGGCTGCATCGCGGTTGGCGAAGCTACCGTAAGTGATGACGTAAAGCGGCTTGCCGTTGAGGACTTTCTTGAAATAACGGTACTCGCCGCCCTGCTCTTTCACGAAGTTTTGCGCGGTCGCTTCAGAGCTGGTGCCGAGGATCTGCACCACGTAGTTGCTCGTCGGTTGTCCGGCGTACCAGCTGCCACCGGCGGCCTTGGCCACGGTGGTTGGTTTCTCGGCAGGTTTGGTCACCGGCGCGGGTTTAACCACTGGCGCAGGCTTCACGGCAGGCGCCGGGGCTGGCTTGGCCGTAGCGACCTGAGTCGGCGCAGGCACAGGCTTGGAGGCTGGCGTCGATGCAGGACCGGCCGACAGACCTGCTGGAGGCGCGGTGGTGGTCACGGTTGGCGGCGTAGCGCTGGAACCTTCGACCGGCACGCCGTCGTCGCCTTCGGTGATGCCGCCGGCAGCTTCGGCCAGCGGACCGCGCATGACCGGCTGCGAGTTGCCGACCAGCGGCAATGGCATCGGTTGCGAGTTACCGGCGAATTCGACGGCAGGTGCGCCGCCACTGTTAGGTTGTGGCGTGCCCTGGCCGAGCGGCAGTTGCGCCTGTTCGTTGGCAGGTGCACCCGTGGTTGGTGCTTTGCTGCGACCCGGCATCAACCAGGCGGCGGCTACCGCGACGACGACGACGGCGGAAATCGCCAATACGTGTTTCTTCGGCATGTTGAACCCCATACTTGGACGCTTGACCGCTGAGCGGCTGGCAATCATGGCTTCGATCATTGCATCGCGGGCAACCTGGTTGATGGTGCCAGGCCAACCGTCGGAGCTTTCGTGAATATCAGAGATCTGATCTGCGGTAAAAAGTTCGATACCCCGACCGGCGCCTTCGAGTCGCTGGTCCAGATATTCGCGGGTTTCTTCTTCGGTGTAGGGCTGCAACTCGATGACGTGGAAACGCTCTTCCTCGAGGCTCAGCGCCTCAAGTTGAGCAATCAGCGACGACTCGCCGAACAGGAACACATGCGGGCGACCTTCCGGTGCACCGGCGGCCAAGGCCAGCAAGGTTTCCAGCGCGGACTCGTCGAGTTGCTCGGCGTCATCCACCAGCAAATAGACTTCCTGCCCCGTGAGCGCAAGCTGCACCACTTGAGCCAGAATCGCGCCGATCTCGGCCTGGGCGACGTTCAGCGCCTGAGCGACCTGACGCAGCACACCCGCCGCATCGCCGGCGCCACGGGCGGAAACCACCACGCTCTGCACCGACTGTTTGTTGGTGCTGGCCACCAGTGCCTGACGCAACAGCGTCTTGCCACTGCCTTGTGGGCCGGTGACGACCAACAGCAACTGGCTGTAGCGTGCCAGGTGATGCAGTTGCCCCAGCACCGGTTTGCGCTGGGCCGGGAAGAATTTGAAGCCAGGCACCCGTGGAGCAAAAGGGTCATGACTCAACTGGTAATGGCCGAGGAAAGCCTCGTCGGCGTGCAAACTAGTCATCGGGATCTTATTAACCTTTAAGCTGAGCCAGAGCGCGGTAATCCGCTCCCAGCGTGGCCTGTAAAACCTCTTTCGGATAATCGTCGGTCACCACCGCTTCGCCCATGTGGCGCAGCAGCACCAGGCGCAAACGACCGTCGATCACTTTCTTGTCAATTGCCATGTGTTCGAGAAAATCGGCTTCAGTCATCTCTTCAGGCGGGATGACCGGCAGGCCGGCACGCTGGAACAGACGAATGCCGCGATCGCGCTCTTGTTCGCTGATCCAGCCCAGGCGCGCGGACATTTCCAAGGCCATTACGGTGCCAGCAGCGACCGCCTCACCATGCAGCCACACACCATAGCCCATGTGAGTTTCGATGGCGTGGCCGAAGGTGTGACCCAGGTTGAGCGTGGCGCGAACACCGGTCTCCCGTTCGTCGGCACCGACCACCGCAGCCTTGGCTGCGCAAGAGCGCTCGATGGCGTACGTCAGGGCGACCTGGTCCAGGGCGCGCAGGCGATCGACGTTTTCTTCAAGCCAGGTCAGGAACGGCTCGTCGCAGATCAGCCCGTATTTGATGACCTCGGCAAGCCCGGCGGACAGTTCGCGGGCCGGCAGGGTATTGAGAGTAGCGGTATCAATCAGCACTACGTTCGGCTGATAGAAAGCGCCGACCATGTTCTTGCCCAAGGGATGGTTGATCCCGGTCTTGCCGCCCACCGAAGAGTCGACTTGCGACAGCAGCGTGGTCGGAATCTGGATGAAATCGACACCACGCTGGTAGCAGGCGGCAGCAAAACCGGCCATGTCACCAATCACGCCGCCACCGAGGGCGATCACCGTGGTACGGCGGTCGTGCCGTGCGGTCAGCAGACCGTCGAAAATCAGCTGCAGGGTTTCCCAGGTCTTGAAGGCTTCGCCGTCGGGCAGCACCACGGAAACCACCGAGAACGGTGCGAGGCTGCGGGTCAGACGCTCGAGATAGAGCGGCGCAACGGTCTCGTTGGAGATGATCGCCACTTGCCGTCCGCGGATATGCGGAGCCAGCAGCTCAGGTTGATCCAACAAACCTTCGCCAATATGAATCGGGTAGCTGCGCTCGCCTAGATCGACCTTGAGTGTCTGCATGTGTCCCCACAGTGAAGATGGAATCAGGCGTCCTGCCTTGAGTTAACGAATGTCCACGGCGTCTGCTGGTGTGACGCCGTTCGGTAGCCATCCGCCACAACCTTGAGCGGCTGTGACAGGACGCCGAGGATAGCGCATTTCGCACTGCGCATTAACGGGGAGGTAGCTGCTGCAAGCGCTCGAGAATATCGAGCACCACCATTCGCGGCGGCCGCTCATCGGTTTCCACCACCAGATCGGCGATTTCCCGATAAAGCGGATCGCGAATCGCCAGCAGATCCCGAAGGGTCTTGGCCGGATCGGCAGTACGCAACAGCGGTCGATTGCGGTCACGGGAAGTGCGGCCCACCTGCTGCTCGACAGACGCATGCAGATAGACCACCCGCCCCCCGGCGTGCAGCGCCCGACGATTGGCCTCGCGCATCACCGCGCCGCCACCGGTCGCCAGCACCACGCCGTCGCACCCGCACAGCTCGGCAATCATCGCCTGCTCGCGGTCACGAAAGCCCGGTTCGCCTTCCTTATCGAAAATCCACGGGATATTGGCGCCCGTGCGCAATTCAATTTCCTTATCGGAATCTTTGAACGGCAGGCGCAGCTCTTTGGCCAGCAACCGGCCGATGGTGCTTTTTCCAGCCCCCATCGGTCCAACAAGAATCAAATTTCGCACAGAATCAATGACTCACAGCAATCGCCTGGTTATTCATGATACGCGGAGTGAGAAATACCAGCAGCTCGGATTTTTTCTCCGAAACCACGTCACGCCGGAAAAGGCGGCCAAGATACGGCACATCACCGAGAAATGGCACCTTATCTACAACCTTGCTCTGAGTATTTGAGAAAACTCCACCAATCACGATGGTCTCGCCGTCGTTGACCAGGACCTTGGCATTGACCTCGTTTTTCTTGATGGGCGGTACATCCTGCACCTTGTTCAGGTAGTCCGGTTCATCTTTGGTGACCTTGACCTCCATGATGATCCGGTTGTCCGGGGTGATCTGCGGCGTCACCTCCAGAGACAGCGAGGCTTCCTTGAACGACACCGAGGTCGCGCCGCTGGAGCTGGCTTCCTGGTAGGGAATCTCCGTGCCCTTGAGGATTTTCGCAGTTTCCTTGTCCGACGTGACCACCTTGGGCTGCGAGACAATTTCGCCGTTACCGGTCTTCTCCATGGCCGTCAGCTCGAGATCCAGCAGCACATTGTCGGTGATGAATGCGATGCCGAGCCCCGAGGTGTTGGCGGCGGTGCCCAGGTCGACGAACGGCGAGTTGGTGCTGGTGCTACCAGGCGTACCGATGGTCGACGAAGCGTTAGCCCCATTATTGCTGACGCCTGAGGTGTTCCAGTTGCCCTTGTTCTGCAATGAACCGCCCCAACGCACGCCGAGGCTTTTGTCATAGTCGACGTTGGCTTCGACGATGCGCGCCTCGATCATCACCTGACGCACCGGGATATCCAGTTGCGCGACGATGCGACGCAGTTCGTCGAGACGATCCTGGGTCTGGTAGGCAATGATGTTGTTGGTCCGCTCATCAACCGTGATCGAGCCCCGCTCATCGGCTTTTGCCTCGGCACTGGTCACTGACTGGAACAGCTTGGCGATGTCGGCAGCTTTGGCGTAGTTGACCTGCAACAGCTCGCGACGCAGGGGTGCCAGGTCAGCAATCTGCTTCTGCGACTCCAGCTCCTGACGCTCGCGGGCAGCGATTTCATCGGCCGGCGCCACCAGCAAAACGTTACCGATCTTGCGTTTATCCAGACCCTTGGTTTTCAACACCAGATCCAGCGCCTGATCCCACGGTACGTTTTGCAAACGCAGCGTGATGCCGCCCTGCACGGTGTCGCTGGCCACCAGGTTGAGATTGGTGAAGTCGGCGATCAGTTGCAGCACCGAACGCACATCGATGTCCTGGAAATTCAACGAGAGTTTTTCACCGGTGTAGGCAAAACGTTCAGTGTTGCGCTTCTGCAAGTCATCGATGGTCATCGGCCGGATGCTGACGGTGAGCTTGTTGTCGGTCTGGTAAGTCGAATAATCGAATGCGCCGCTGGGCTCAATGCTGATCGTGGCCCGATCACCGGTGGCGCTGGCGTTGACGAACTGCACCGGCGTGGCGAAATCCTTGACGTCCAGACGTACACGCAACGGTTCAGGCAATTGGGTCTTGGCGAAACCGAGGATGATCTTGCCGTCGCGCTCCTGAATGTCCGGGGCGATGGAAGGGTCCGACAGATCGATGACCACATTGCCTTCGCCCTGAGTGCCGCGCTGGAAATCCACACCCCGGATGGCCTTGCCTACCGGCGCATAGGCTTTCGCCGGGGCGGGTGTTGCAGTCGCGGCGCGCTGCGTTTTGGGAGCTGGGCTTGAGGTCGTTTTGTTGGCTCCTTGCCCGACCACCACGAACAGATTGTTGCCTTCGACCCGCGTGTTATACGGGGTCAACTGGGTCAGATTGATGATCAGTCGCGTACGGTCCTTGGCTTCCACCACCGTGGCGCTGCGGGCATTACCACCGCCCAGGTCACGATTTTTGCTTTTTAGCTGACTGACTACGCCGGGCAGATCCAGCGCAATCCGAGCAGGTTGTTCCGTGGTGTAACCGTGGGGCGGTGGTGGCGGCCCATCGAACGACAACTTCAACTCGACGCGGTCCCCTGGCAGCGCCGCAACATCCAGCGCTTTGAGGTTGGCCGCTTGTACCATCGGCGACAGCAACGCTATCCATAGCGAAATACCGAAGGTTGAGAAAATCCTGTTCATTATTCGAGTTCCACTATGAGTGCTCTTTCAAAGGGATGGTCCGCGGCCGCTCCAGCCAGGCGCCTTGGCCGTCCGGAACGATTTCGACCACATCGACCTGCGAGCCGCTGATGGCGACGATCCGCCCATCGTTACGCCCCAGGTAATCGCCGACTTTCAACCGATGCACCCCACCCGCCCCGCGCAGCAGCGCAAAGGAGCCGGTCGCATTGGCGATCGTTCCGACCATTTCAAACTGCTCGATGTTGAAACCTTCGAGGTACTGCTTGACCCGATCAGGGTCAGGTTTGACATTGCGTGAGCCGTGCTTCTGGCCGGCCAGATCGACTCTGATCTGTCGGGAAAACGGGCTTCGCAGGTTGGCGGCGCTGTAGGTGAATGTTGGGTAAGACCGAAATGTCGGCGTTGGTTCAATCTTGCCGGGCGCACGCAAACGCATGTCATTCATGTACGCGTCCAGGTCGCTGAAGTCATTGTCGCTGCCACAACCGGCCAGGCCGGCGACCAACACAACCACCGAGAAGCAACGAATCGGGCTCATTTTTGCAGCCCCTTGTCGTTGTAGCGGTAGGTCTTGGCAAGGATGCTCATGCGCAACTTCGGACCACCTTCCGGGTTGGCCGGCGCAAGGTCGAAGTCATGCAGGGTGACAATCCGTGGCAGCCCGGCCACGCCGCTGACGAAGGTGGCCAGGTCGTGATAGGCACCGGTAACGGTGATCTGGATCGGCAGCTCGATGTAGAACTGCTGCGTGACCTCTGGCAGCAGTTTGATCTCTTCGAATTCCAGGCCACTGCCCAGGCCGGTGCGAGTGATGTCCTCCAGCAGGCCAGGCACTTCGGTGTCACTGGGCAATTGCCGCAGCAGCACGCCGAAGGAGTTTTCCATCTCCTTCATCTGTTGGGTATACAGCTCCAGGTTCGCCGCCATGTGCGCCTTGTTGGCGAATTGTTCCTTGAGGGTCGACTCTTCCTCGCGCGTTTGTTCGAGCCGGGTTTGAAGGTCGCTCATGGAAAAGCTGTAGCCCAGAGCCAGCACCAGAATCATCAGCAGGACACCTGCCAGTGCCTTAATGGCTCGCGGCCAGGAACCGATGTTGTTGGTGTCCAGATCGTTGATGTCGATCTTGCGCAGGCCTTCGAACCATTCAGACGGAGTCATTGTCCGCCCTCCTCAGCGGCAGGCTGAGTCTGACGAACGGTTAATTGAAAGACGTTGGCCTGGTCCAATTGACCGGCGGTGGTCGCTTTGACTTCCGTCAGGGTCGGCGCATTGAACCAGTCCGACGCATCCAGATTACGCATCAGGTCCGAAACACGATTGTTGGAGTCTGCCGCGCCCGTAATGGACAGGGTTTTGCCAGCCATTTTCACCTCGGTGAAATACACTCCGTCCGGCAAGGTACGCGCTAACTGATCGAAGATCCGCCCACTGATCGGACGGTTGCCTTGCAGGTCCTGGATGATGCGCATGCGCTCGACCAGTTGCTGGCGACGGGCCTTCAAATCGCTGATCTGTTTAATCCGCTCGTCGACCACGGCAATCTGTTTTCCGATGTAGTCATTACGAGCCACTTGCCGATCGATGGCGCCATTGATGGCCTGGTTCGCAATCAGCACCACGCCCACCGTCCCCAACAGCACACCCACCAGCGCCAGCAAAAAGCGTTTGCGGCGCTCTTCTCGCTGCTCTTCACGCCAGGGTAAAAGATTGATCCGCGCCATCAGTCGAAACTCCTGAGGGCCAGCCCGCAGGCGATCATCAGTGCCGGCGCGTCGCTGGCCAGGGCACCGGCGTTGACCTTGCTGCTCAGGGCCATGTCGGAGAATGGGTTGGCCACTTGCGTCGGCGTGCCCAATCGCTGCTCGATCAACCGATCCAGCCCCGAGACCGACGCGGTACCTCCGGCCAGCAGGATGTGATCAACCGAGTTGTACTGACCGGAGGCGAAGAAAAACTGCAACGAACGCGACACCTGCTGCACCAGCGCATCGCGAAACGGTTGCAACACCTCGCTGACGTAATCGTCAGGCAAACCGCCCTGCTTCTTGGCCAACCCGGCCTGCTCAACAGTCAGCCCATAACGTCGCTGGATTTCCTCCGTCAGTTGACGACCGCCGAACAATTGTTCGCGGGTGTAGATGATTCGTCCCTTGTGCAGCACGCTCAGGGTGGTCATGGTCGCGCCGATGTCGACCACCGCTACCGTCAGACGCTCCTGAGAAGCAGCCAGTTGCCCCACCAGCAACGTGTAAGAACGCTCCAGCGCATAGGCCTCGACGTCGACCACGCGCGCCGTCAGGCCCGCCAGAGCCAGGGCCGCTTCCCGGACCTCGACGTTTTCCTTGCGACAGGCCGCCAGCAGCACATTGACTCGCTCGGGGTTGCGCGCGGAAACACCCTGGACCTCAAAGTCGATGGCCACTTCGTCCAATGGATAAGGAATGTATTGATCGGCCTCGATCTTCAGCTGGTTTTCCATCTCGTCGTCGGAAAGACCGGCGTCCATCTCGATGGTCTTGGTGATCACCGCCGAACCGGCCACGGCCACGGCGACGTTCTTGGTACTGGTTCTGGCCTTGAGCAGCACGCGCGCGAGTGCCTGCCCCACGCCTTCGAGCTCGGCGATATTTTTTTCGACCACCGCATTGGCGGGCAAAGGCTCCACCGCATAGGCCTCGACCCGATAGCGGTCGCCCTGGCGGCTTAGCTCCAGAAGTTTTACCGACGTGGAGCTGATGTCGATCCCCAGAAGCGTATTGGCCTTTTTATTGAAGAGTCCTAGCACTACCAATTCCCTATGACTATCCGTGTCTTACGGACTCTGTAATATCCGTTGCGTTCAAACCACCCGTCTTGACAGCAGCGCAAATGACGCCCTCGACGGAAAAATGCTTATAATGCCCAGCGTTTTTTTCCGGTTTTTACTTTCAAGCGCGGGTCGTTCCCTGTTATCTGAACCCTGATGCCTCATTCATTCTTTGCCCTGGATGTCCAAAAGCCTTGATTCGTCTGCTGAAATTTTTCGGTTGGTCCATCGTCGCCGTTTTCTGCGGACTGCTCCTCGGTCTTAGCGGCGCTTTTCTCTACCTTAGTCCGGGATTGCCGTCCGTGGAGGCTCTGAGAAGCATTCAGTTGCAGATTCCTTTGCGGGTGTACAGCAGCGACAACAAGTTGATCGCAGAGTTTGGCGAAATGCGCCGCACACCGATCCGTTTCGCCGACATTCCCCCCAATTTCATTAATGCGTTACTAAGTGCTGAAGACGACAACTTCGCCAACCATTATGGCGTCGACCCTAGCAGCCTGATGCGCGCGGCCACCCAGCTGGTAAAAAGCGGACACATTCAGTCCGGCGGCAGCACCATCACCATGCAGGTGGCGAAGAACTTCTTCCTGACCAGCGAACGCAGCTTCTCGCGCAAAACCACCGAAATTCTCCTGGCCCTTCAGATCGAACGACAGCTGACCAAGGACGAGATCCTCGAGCTCTACGTCAACAAGATCTATCTGGGCAACCGCGCCTACGGCATTGAAGCCGCCGCGCAGGTTTACTACGGCAAGTCGATTCGTGATGTCAGCCTGGCGCAGATGGCGATGATCGCCGGGCTGCCAAAAGCCCCTTCGCGTTTTAACCCGCTGGCCAACCCGGCCCGCAGCAAGGAACGTCGCGACTGGATCCTTGGGCGCATGTACAAGCTTGGCAAGATCACCGAAGCCGACTACACCACGGCGATCAACGAGCCGCTGAACGCCAGCTATCACGTGCCGACCCCGGAAGTGAATGCACCATACATCGCTGAAATGGCCCGCGCCGAAATGGTCGGTCGTTATGGCAGCGACGCCTATACCGAGGGTTTCCGCGTCACCACCACGGTGCCGAGCAACCTTCAGGAAATGGCCAACACCGCGGTCCACGAAGGTTTGATGACCTACGACCAGCGTCATGGTTATCGGGGCCCGGAGTCACGCCTGCCGGGCAAGACTCGCGAGGCCTGGACAACCGAGCTGACCAAGCAGCGCACCATCAGCAGCCTTGAGCCTGCCATCGTCACCCAGGTCGACAAGACCGGCCTACAGGTGATGACCCGTACCGGCGACGAACACGTCGGTTGGGACAGCATGAAATGGGCGCGTCCGTTCCTGAACACCAACAGCATGGGCGCCAATCCGAAGCAGCCGTCGGACGTCGCCCAGGTCGGCGACCTGATTCGGGTACAGCGTCAGCCAGACAATTCGCTGAAATTCAGCCAGATCCCGCAGGCTCAGGGCGCACTGGTTTCCCTCGACCCGCAGAACGGTGCCATTCGTTCCCTGGTCGGCGGTTTCGCCTTTGAACAGAGCAACTACAACCGCGCCATGCAGGCCAAGCGCCAGCCTGGATCGAGCTTCAAGCCGTTCGTCTACAGTGCAGCGCTGGATAACGGCTATACCGCCGCCAGCCTGGTGAACGACGCACCGATCGTGTTCGTCGACGAGTACCTGGACAAGGTCTGGCGTCCGAAGAACGACACCAACACCTTCCTCGGCCCGATCCGTATGCGTGAAGCGCTCTACAAGTCGCGCAACCTGGTGTCGATCCGCTTGCTGCAGGCGCTGGGCGTCGACCGCACCATTGATTACATCAGTAAGTTTGGCTTCAACAAGCAGGACCTGCCACGCAACTTGTCCCTGGCCCTGGGCACCGCGACGCTGACGCCAATGGAAATCGCCACTGGCTGGAGCACCTTCGCCAATGGCGGCTACAAGATCAGCCCCTACATCATCGACAAGATCGAAAGCCGCAATGGCGACACGCTGTTCGTCGCCAACCCGCCGAGCGTGCCAAAAGGCGGCGTAGCCAGCGACGGCATCGCCGCCCCTGTCGCGGCCAACGCCTTCACCGTCAACGCAACCCCGGGCGAAGCCCTGACTGCCCAGCCAGCGCCGCAAACGCCGGCCGTGGCCGAGCGCATCGTCGATGGTCGTACCACTTACATTCTCAACAGCATGCTCGAGGACGTGATCAAACTCGGCACCGGACGCCGTGCCCTGGCCTTGGGCCGCAGCGACATTGCGGGCAAGACCGGTACCACCAACGAGTCCAAGGACGCCTGGTTCTCTGGTTACAACGCCGATTATGTAACGACCGTCTGGACCGGTTTCGACCAGCCTGAAAGCCTGGGTCGCAAGGAGTTCGGCGGCACCGTCGCCCTGCCGATCTGGATGAGTTACATGGGCGCCGCACTCAAAGGCATGCCGCCCCATACGCAGCAAGAGCCGGAAGGCATCCTCAGCCTGCGAGTCGACCCGGTCAGCGGCCGTGCAGCCACCCCAGGCACGCCAGGTGCCTACTTCGAGCTGTTCAAGGCCGAAGACACGCCGCCGTCGGCGAACGAGCTGGGCAACGGCACTGCGCCGGGCAGCCCACTGCCAGCGGATGAAGCGGCGCCGATCGATTTGTTCTGATCACCTAAAGCTGCAAAAAGCCCCGCCTTCGAAAGAAGAGCGGGGCTGATCGTTCCCACGCTCTGCGTGGGAATGCCTCTACGGACGCTCCGCGTTCGGTTGTGGGAAGGGACGCGGAGCGTCCCGGGCTGCATTCCCACGCAGAGCGTGGGAACGATCACAGGCAAAAAAAAGCCCCGACTCGCAAGAGCCGGGGCTTTCTGTTGAAGCGCTACAACGACTTAGCCGTTGAACACGTCATCCACGCTTTTCAGCGGGTAGTTCTTCGGATACGGCAGGGTCGCTACGCCGGTCTCGATCGCGGCCTTGGCCACAGCATCGGAGATCACAGTGATCAGACGCGCATCCATTGGCTTGGGAATGATGTACTCACGACCGAATTCCAGTTTGATGCCGCCGTAGGCGTCGCACACTTCCTGAGGAACCGGCAGCTTGGCCAGTTCACGCAGGGCGTTGGCGGCAGCCACTTTCATTTCTTCGTTGATGCGCTTGGCGCGAACGTCCAGGGCACCACGGAAGATGAACGGGAAGCCCAGCACGTTGTTGACCTGGTTCGGGTAGTCCGAACGGCCGGTGGCCATGATTACGTCGTCACGGGTGGCGTGAGCCAGTTCCGGGGAAATTTCCGGATCAGGGTTGGAGCACGCGAACACGATCGGGTTGGCGGCCATGGATTTCAGGCCTTCAGCGCTCAGCAGGTTCGGGCCGGACAGGCCAACAAACACGTCAGCGCCTTTCAGGGCGTCAGCCAGGGTGCGCTTGTCGGTCGCGTGAGCGAAGACAGCCTTGTACTGGTTCAGGTCGTCACGGCCGGAGTGGATCACGCCGGTACGGTCAACCATGTAGATGTTTTCGATGTTGGCGCCCATGCTCACCAGCAATTTCATGCAGGAGATGGCGGCCGCACCGGCGCCCAGGCAGACAATCTTGGCGTCAGCGAGGGTTTTGCCAGCGATTTCCAGGGCGTTGATCATGCCCGCCGCCGTAACGATTGCGGTGCCGTGCTGGTCATCGTGGAATACCGGAATGTCGCACTGCTCGATCAGGGCGCGCTCGATCTCAAAGCACTCAGGTGCCTTGATGTCTTCCAGGTTGATGCCACCGAAGGTGATGGAGATGCGCTTGACGGTGTCGATGAAGGCTTGCGGGCTTTCGGAGTCGACTTCGATGTCGAATACGTCAATGCCGGCGAAGCGCTTGAACAGCACGCCTTTACCTTCCATCACTGGCTTGGAAGCCAATGGGCCGAGGTTACCCAGGCCGAGAATTGCGGTGCCATCGGAAATGACTGCAACCAGGTTGCCTTTGCCGGTGTACTTGTAGGCCAGCTCAGGATCGCGGGCGATTTCGCGTACTGGTTCGGCTACGCCGGGGCTGTAGGCCAGCGACAGGTCGCGGGCGGTAGCGGTGGCCTTGGTGAGCTCGACACTCAGCTTCCCTGGACGAGGATGGGCGTGATATTCGAGAGCGGCAGTTTTCAAATCAGACATGTGGGCATTCCGCTTTTTACTGTTGGACAGACGGACCGCCGAGGATACGCGTGTCGTAAAGTCCCCACAAGACTGACCAGTCACCCCTGTCAAGGACCCGGCCCTACGACTTTGGACCAAGAGCCGCGAAACTCAAGGGATAGACTGTTCACAATCGACAGAAAAAATGTCTACAATTTTTTCTCATGGCGCCGCTTGCAGCATCGCCGGGTCGGTCAATGGCAGAAGCCAACGCGCCTGCCCTTGTTTAAGCCCGCCGCGCCGCGAACGGTCCAGCACCCAGCCACGCGCCTCAATCTGCTTGCCCTTCAGCCGCTCAAGCGTCGCAACATCGAACTGCCCCAACAGATTGGGCGCAACGCGCAATACAACCGAATCCTGCAACTCGATCCAAACCCCACCGCGATTGCGCTGAACCTTGCTCACACGACCGCTGAGCACAGCGAAACCAGACGTGCTGATCTGCTCCGCTTTCAGCACAGGGGATTGGCGCCACAACCCGACTCCAGCCTGACGGGCACTGTGTTCCGCCGCTTTCTGGCAGTCGACCAGATCGACATTCGGCGCGACCGCCACCTGGAAACCGAGCCCCTCAGCGAGCATCTGCGCTTCGAGGTTGGCGCCATCGGCGCTGTAAACATGGGCCAGCGTGCGACCGTAATGATCTTTGCTCTCTTTGCCGGGCAGTAAACCGACCCGCCCGTCGCTGGCAGCCACCAGGGCTTCCAGGCGTTGGCGCGCCGTCACCGCGAACGGCTCGTCGGAGCGGCCTTTCTTGCCCAGCTCCGGCGTATTCAAACCGATCATGCGCACGCTGCGGCCATCGCTCAGGCGCAACGTGTCACCATCCACCACCCGCTGCACCGCGACGGATGTCAGCCCGCTCGGCGCCGGGCAGAAGGCCTGGGCACCGGACAGCCAAATCGCAGACACAAAAAAGGCGCCCGCAAGGGACGCCTTTTTCATCAGCAAGGTAAAGCCCATGGGGCTTTGCAACCTTACTCTGCAGCAGCAGGAGCTTTGGCTTTGCCAAAAGCACCGAAACGGTCTGCGAAGCGCTGTACACGGCCGCCAGTATCCAGAGTCTTCTGCTTACCGGTGTAGAACGGGTGGCACTCGTTGCATACGTCGATCGCCAGAGGCTTGGCCAGGTTCGAACGAGTTTCGAACTTGTTGCCACAGCTGCAGGTAACTGCGGTGATTTCGTATGTTGGATGGATATCGGCTTTCATGGTGATTCCTCAGGCTAGCGTGCCGCCACTCAACACCATTGTTGAATACCGCACGTAATTAGGCCGCGGATTCTACCAGACCTTTGCAATCACGCAAGCTGTCGCTTAAACCAGTCGTCTGCTAGGCTCCCGGCCTTCTTCATCGCCCATCATCGAGAAAACAACCGCGTGCCCGACGCCATTCTGCGCCTCGCCCTGCCTTCGCCCCTGCGCCGCCTGTTCGATTACCGTGCCCCGGCCGGTGTCCTGCGCGCCCAGTTGCACCCTGGCATGCGCCTGCGGGTGCCATTCGGCCGGCGGGAGATGATCGGGATTCTGGTGGAGGTCACCGACACCAGCGAAGTGCCGGCAGAGAAGCTCAAACCGGCCCTGGCTCTGCTCGACGCCACGCCGCCGCTGCCGCCAGCGCTGTTCAAACTGTGCCTGTGGACATCCCAGTATTACCAACACAGCCTGGGCGACACCTTGAGCTGGGCGCTGCCGGTGTTGCTGCGCCAGGGCGAACTGGCAGAAGCACGGCAGGAACGCTTCTGGTCCGCCGTACCGGGCGCCAGCCTTGATGACCCGCGCATCGCTCGTGCCCCGCGTCAACGTGAGGCCCTGGCGACTCTGGCCCAGCATCCGCACGGCGTCGCCCATCAGTTGTTGAGCAAACTGATGCTGAGCAAGGACAGCCTGGACTTGCTGCTGGCCAAGGATCTGGTGCACGTCGAAATCCGCAAGCACGCGCCCGGCGCACGCCACGAACACTGGCTGGCGCAGCCGGAACTGCCACTCAACCCCGAGCAGCGCGCGGCCTATGAGGCCATTCGTGCCGGGTTCGACAGTTATCACGCGTTCCTGCTGGCCGGTGTCACCGGCAGCGGCAAGACTGAAGTCTATTTGCAGTTGATCCGCGAAACCCTTGAGGCCGGCAAACAAGCGCTGGTGCTGATCCCGGAGATCAACCTCGGCCCGCAGACCCTGGCGCGCTTCGAGCAGCGCTTCAATGCACGCATCGCGCTGATCCACTCCGCGGTCAATGATCGCGAGCGCCTCGAAGCCTGGCTCGCCGCCCGAGACGGTGACGCCGACATTATTATCGGCACCCGTTCGGCGCTGTTCACGCCGATGAAGAACCCCGGCCTGATCATCATCGATGAAGAGCACGACGGTTCCTATAAACAGCAAGAAGGTCTGCGCTATCACGCCCGCGACCTGGCATTGGTCCGCGCCCGGCAGGAAAACATCCCGATTGTCCTCGGCTCTGCCACGCCTTCGCTGGAAAGCCTGCACAACGCCTACACCGGCCGTTATGGCCTCCTGCGATTAAACGAGCGTGCCGGTGGCGCCAAACAACCGCGGTTCCTGCGCCTGGACGTGAAAAGCCGTCCATTGGACAGCGGCATTTCCGGGCCGATGCAGCAAGCCATCGGTCAGACGCTGGCCGCTGGTCAACAAGTATTGGTGTTCCTTAACCGTCGCGGTTTTGCGCCGACCTTGCTGTGTCACGACTGCGGCTGGATGTCCGAGTGCCAGCGCTGCGATGCGCGCATGACCGTGCATCAGCGCTCAGGCGAACTGCGTTGTCACCATTGCGGCTACGTCGAACGCGTCCCTCGGCATTGCCCGAAATGCGGCAAGGTCGATTTGCGGCCAGTGGGCGCCGGCACCGAGCGCGCCGAAGAGCGATTGGGGATTTTGTTTCCGGATGTCCCGGTGCTGCGGGTCGACCGCGACAGCACCTCGCGCAAGGACGCGATGAATCAGCTGTTCGCGACCATCCAGAAAGGTCAACCGTGCATTCTGGTCGGCACGCAGATGCTTGCCAAAGGGCATCACTTCCCACGGGTGACCCTGGTGTCGATTCTCGATGCCGACGGCGGGCTGTTCTCCGGCGACTTCCGCGCCAGCGAGCGCATGGCGCAGCTGATCGTCCAGGTTGCCGGGCGTGCGGGCCGCGCTGAAGAGCCGGGCAAAGTGATCATCCAGACGCACCTGGCCGACCATCCGTTGCTGGTGCAATTGACTGAACAGGGCTATTTCGCCTTTGCCGAACAGGCTTTGAGCGAACGTCGCTCGGCGGGCCTACCGCCATTTGCGCACCTGGCGCTGCTGCGGGCCGAAGCGCACAAACCGGGGCAAGCTGAAGGCTTTCTCGATGAAGCGTGCAGTGAGGCCGAGCGCTTGCTGGCCGAACAGAACCTGACCGGGATTGAACTGCTCGGGCCGGTGCCGGCACCGATGGAACGCCGGGCCGGGCGTTATCGTGCGCAGTTGTTGCTGCAAGCGACGGCTCGGGCGCCGCTGCATCGATTGCTCAGCAGTTGGTTGCTGGCGCTGGAGCAGATGCCGAGCGGGCGGGCGGTGCGTTGGTCGCTGGATGTCGATCCTGTGGATTTGTATTAGAGATCAAAAGATCGTCCGAACGCGGCCCGAACCTTCGGCAGCTCCTACAGGGGAACGCGCTCGGCGTAGGAGCTGCCGAAGGCTGCGATCTCTACCGCTTTTGTCACCACATATCCATAACCTGCCCGCTATAGTTGGCAAGCCCGTCTTCGCAACGGATAATGCCCAGTTTTTCCACTAGCGCATCCAGGCGCCGCCGCGCTTGCGGTCGAAAGAGAACACCATGAAAGACACCATTCGCCAGCTGATCCAACAAGCCATCACCCAACTCGTCAACGAAGGTGTGTTGCCTGAAGGCCTGTCGCCGGCGATCCAGGTGGAAAACTCCCGTGACAAGACTCACGGCGATTTCGCCAGCAACATCGCGATGATGCTGGCCAAACCGGCGGGCATGAAACCGCGTGATTTGGCAGAAAAAATCATCGCCGCCCTGCCGGCTGACGAAAACGTCACCAAGACCGAAATCGCCGGTCCTGGCTTCCTGAATTTCTTCCAGAACACCCAAGCCCTGGCCACCCGCCTGGACGCCGCCCTGGCCGACGCCCACATCGGCGTGCGCAAGGCCGGCCCGGTGCAGCGCACTGTCGTCGACTTGTCGGCACCGAACCTGGCCAAAGAGATGCACGTCGGCCACTTGCGCTCGACCATCATCGGCGACGGCGTGGCGCGGGTGCTGGAATTCCTCGGCGACGAAGTGATCCGTCAGAACCACGTCGGCGACTGGGGCACCCAGTTCGGCATGCTGATGGCGTATCTGCAGGAAAATCCGATCACCAGCGATGAGCTGTCGGACCTGGAAAACTTCTACCGCGCCGCCAAGCAACGCTTCGACGAATCCGAAGAGTTCGCTGACCGCGCCCGTGGCCTGGTGGTCAAGCTGCAAGCCGGCGACCCGGACTGCCTGGCACTGTGGACCAAGTTCAAAGACATCTCACTGTCCCACTGCCAGAAAATCTACGAACTGCTGAACGTCAAACTGACCATGGCCGACGTCATGGGCGAAAGCGCCTATAACGACGACCTGATCAACGTGGTCAACGACCTCAAGGCCGCAGGCATGCTGGTCGAGAGCAATGGCGCCCAGTGCGTGTTCCTCGATGAGTTCAAGAATGCCGATGGCGACCCGCTGCCGGTGATCATCGTCAAGGCTGACGGCGGTTACCTCTACGCCACCACCGACCTGGCGGCCGTGCGTTACCGCAGCGGCAAGTTGAAGGCTGATCGCGCGCTGTACTTCGTCGACCAGCGTCAGGCCCTGCACTTCCAGCAAGTATTCCAGGTCGCGCGCCTGGCTGGCTTCGTGACGCACCCGATGGAAATGGAACACATGGGCTTCGGCACCATGAACGGCGCAGATGGCCGTCCATTCAAGACCCGTGACGGCGGCACCGTGAAGCTGATCGACCTGCTGACCGAAGCCCAGGAACGCGCCTACAACCTGGTGAAAGAAAAGAACCCGGAACTGGCTGAAGACGAACTGCGAAACATCGCCAAGGTCGTGGGCATTGGCGCGGTGAAATACGCCGACCTGTCCAAGCACCGCACCAGCGACTACAGCTTCAACTTCGACCTGATGCTGAACTTCGAAGGCAACACCGCGCCGTACCTGCTGTACGCCTACACCCGCGTGGCCGGCGTGTTCCGCAAACTCGGCAAGGACTTCAGCGAAGTCGAAGGCCAGATCGTCCTCGAAGCGGCGCACGAACACGAATTGGCGGCGAAGCTCGCGCAGTTTGGCGAAGTGCTGAACAACGTTTCCGACAAAGGCACGCCGCACATCCTGTGCACCTACCTGTACGATGTTGCCGGCCTGTTCTCCAGCTTCTACGAGAACTGCCCGATCCTCAGTGCCGACACTCCGGCGCAAATGCAGAGCCGTCTGCGCCTCGCCGCGCTGACCGGCCGCACTCTCAAGCAAGGCCTGGAACTCTTGGGTCTGGAAACTCTGGAGCGTATGTAAGTTGGCTGCCAAGAAAAAACCTGCACCCAAGCGTGGCGCCAGCCGTTACCAAGCTCCTGCAAAGCAACCGATCCCGGGTTGGCTGTGGATGGCCATCGGCCTGACGGTCGGTGCGTTTATCGTGTTCCTGATGAAGCTGGAGCCGGGCAAGGGCAGTGAGAGTGTCAAGCGCGAGAAGATCGAGCAGCAGAAAGCCACCAAGATCGCCGAAGCCAACAAGACCCCGCCGAGCCCGACGCAACCGGTGAAGCCGAAGTACGACTTCTACACGTTGCTGCCGGAATCGGAAGTCATCGTGCCGCCGGATGCCGTGCCGGAGAAAACCCTGCCGACGCCGCAAGTGCCGGCCATTCCGACGACGCCGGTGACGCCAGAGCAAGCGGCGAAGATCGACACCGCGAGGGCTCAGGCCGCACTGGCCGGGATCACTCCGCCGCCAGCGCCACCGGTGTCCAAAGCGGCGCCAGTGACCAAGTTCTTCCTGCAGGCCGGTTCGTTCCGCAAGGAGGCTGACGCGGACAAGGTTCGAGCGCAGATCATCTTGCTCGGCCAGGCAGTGGCGGTTGAGTCCGGCACCGTGAAGGACGAGACGTGGTATCGGGTATTGGTCGGACCGTTCAGCAACCGCGAACAGCTGACTACTGCCCAGAAACAACTGGCAAGCGCAGGCTTTAGCAACCTGTTGTTACAACAACGCCAAAACCGCTGATCTCCCGACAGGGTAATCGCGTCATCGTTCATCGCGGGCAAGCCCGCTCCCACAGGATATGCGCCAACCCTGTGGGAGCGGGCTTGCCCGCGATGGCGTCAGTAGTGACACCGCCTCCTCCTGCCCTACACCGCTCGTCCCCCGCCAACGCCCGCAGTTGAAAAACGCTCCACCACCCCCATATGAGTTGGCATAAGGCATTTTCGCCCCGCTGCGTGGAGACTCTCCCTTGACCACCATCGTTTCAGTTCGCCGCCACGGCAAAGTCGTCATGGGCGGCGACGGCCAGGTTTCTCTCGGCAATACCGTGATGAAAGGCAACGCGAAGAAAGTTCGTCGCCTGTACCACGGCCAGGTAATCGCTGGTTTTGCCGGAGCCACCGCTGACGCCTTCACCCTTTTCGAGCGTTTTGAAGGCCAGCTTGAGAAACATCAAGGCCACCTGGTTCGCGCCGCTGTCGAACTCGCCAAAGAATGGCGCACTGACCGCTCCCTCAGCCGCCTCGAAGCCATGCTCGCGGTCGCGAACAAAGATGCCTCTCTGATCATCACCGGCAACGGCGACGTGGTCGAACCTGAAGAAGGTCTGATCGCCATGGGCTCCGGTGGCGGTTACGCCCAGGCCGCCGCCAGCGCGCTGCTGAAGAAAACCGATCTGTCGGCCCGCGAAATCGTCGAAACTGCCCTCGGCATCGCCGGCGACATCTGTGTATTCACCAACCACACCTTCACCATTGAGGAGCAGGACCTCGCTGAGTAAGCCTGTTTTGGCCACCACGCCACGGCTCACTTTTACTTGAGGACCGCCAATTACTATGTCCATGACTCCCCGTGAAATCGTCCACGAACTCAATCGCCATATCATCGGCCAGGACGATGCCAAGCGCGCCGTCGCCATCGCGCTGCGTAACCGCTGGCGCCGGATGCAGCTGCCTGAAGAACTGCGCGTTGAAGTGACCCCCAAGAACATCCTGATGATCGGCCCGACCGGTGTCGGTAAAACCGAGATTGCTCGTCGTCTGGCCAAACTCGCCAACGCGCCGTTCATCAAGGTCGAAGCGACCAAGTTCACCGAAGTCGGTTATGTCGGCCGCGACGTTGAATCGATTATTCGTGACCTGGCTGATGCGGCGATCAAATTGTTGCGCGAACAGGAAATGACCAAGGTCCGCCACCGCGCCGAAGACGCCGCCGAAGAACGCATCCTCGACGCCCTGCTGCCACCGGCACGCATGGGTTTCAGCAACGAAGACGCCGCACCGTCGGCCGACTCCAACACCCGCCAGCTGTTCCGCAAGCGCCTGCGTGAAGGTCAGCTGGATGACAAGGAGATCGAAATCGAAGTCGCCGAAATGGCCGGCGTCGATATCTCCGCGCCACCGGGCATGGAAGAAATGACCAACCAGCTGCAGAGCCTGTTCGCCAACATGGGCAAGGGCAAAAAGAAAAGCCGCAAGATCAAGGTCAAGGAAGCGCTGAAACTGGTGCGTGACGAAGAAGCCGGTCGCCTGGTCAACGAAGAAGAGTTGAAGGCCAAGGCGCTGGAAGCCGTCGAGCAGCACGGCATCGTGTTCATTGACGAAATCGACAAGGTCGCCAAGCGCGGCAACACCGGTGGCGTCGACGTGTCCCGTGAAGGCGTACAGCGCGACCTGCTGCCACTGATCGAAGGCTGCACCGTCAACACCAAACTGGGCATGGTCAAGACCGACCACATCCTGTTCATCGCGTCCGGTGCGTTCCACCTCAGCAAGCCGAGCGATCTGGTGCCTGAGCTGCAAGGTCGTCTGCCAATTCGTGTCGAGCTCAAGGCGCTGACGCCTGAAGATTTCGAGCGCATTCTCAGCGAGCCGCATGCGTCACTCACCGAGCAGTATTGCGCACTGCTGAAAACCGAAGGCCTGGTTATCGAGTTCCAGCCGGACGGTATCAAGCGTATTGCCGAGATCGCCTGGCAGGTCAACGAGAAGACCGAGAACATCGGTGCCCGTCGCCTGCACACGCTGCTTGAGCGTCTGCTCGAAGAGGTGTCGTTCAGCGCCGGTGACCTGGCCAGTGCCCACGACGACAAAGCGATCCTGATCGACGCCGATTACGTCAACAGCCACTTGGGCGAATTGGCGCAGAACGAAGACCTGTCCCGTTATATCCTGTAAGCCAAGCGACCCTCTGTAGGAGCACAGCTTGCTGGCGATGGCGCACTTGAGATCGCCATCGCCGGCAAGCCGTGCTCCTACAGGAGTCAGACCACGCGCCTACAGACGGACTCCAGGTCATGACCCAACTTCCCACCGATATCAAACTGCACAAAGCCTCGAAAACCCTGTCGCTGAAATACGCGTCCGGCGAGGAACATCACCTGCCCGCCGAGTTCCTGCGCGTGCACTCTCCTTCCGCCGAAGTCCAGGGCCACGGCAAACCTATCCTGCAATTTGGCAAGATCGGCGTAGGCCTGACCAAGGTCGAACCGGCCGGTCAGTACGCACTGAAATTGACCTTCGACGACGGCCACGACAGCGGCCTGTTCACTTGGGAGTATTTGTACCAGCTGGGCGTGCGTCAGGAGGATCTCTGGAACGATTATCTTGCCGAACTGAAAGCCGCCGGCAAGACCCGTGATCCGAACGAGTCCGTCGTCAAGCTGATGCTCTAGCCCGCGCTTCTCGCGCTTTAGAGGGCATTTTCTAATTTCAAATGTTTGAATGCTTGACCGCAAGGTAAGTCATTAGGCTGCTTGCGAAAAAAATTAAACTCGGGTAACCAATGGAACTGGCAAGTTCCCTGCAGTGCTCTCTGAACTAAAAAGCAGCGATGCAGAATTATCGGTCACCCGAGCAGTAGTACCTGGCATTGGCTGTGTACTGGACACAGCTGGATCCTGGTACTCGTCTCAGGACAATGGAGCGTCGTAGATGAGTAAACAGAATAACGATGACTTGAAGTATCAGGCCTCGGAAAACACCTTAGGGCTGAATCCTGTCGTTGGGCTGCGTGGTAAGGATCTACTGGCTTCTGCTCGCATGGTGCTAAGGCAGGCCATCCGACAACCGATTCACAGCGCCAAGCATGTCGCCCATTTCGGTCTTGAACTGAAAAACGTGTTGTTTGGCAAATCCGAGCTTCTACCGACAAGCGATGACCGTCGCTTCCACGATCCGGCCTGGAGCCAGAACCCGCTGTACAAACGTTATTTGCAAACTTACCTGGCGTGGCGCAAGGAACTCCACGACTGGATCGGCGACAGCAACCTCTCGCCCAAGGACGTCGCACGCGGGCATTTCGTGATCAACCTCATGACCGAAGCCATGGCCCCGACCAACAGTGCGGCCAACCCGGCGGCGGTTAAACGCTTCTTCGAAACCGGTGGCAAGAGCCTGCTCGACGGCCTCTCGCACTTGGCCAAGGATCTGGTGCACAACGGCGGTATGCCGAGCCAGGTCAACATGGGCGCGTTCGAGGTCGGCAAGAGCCTGGGCGTCACCGAAGGCGCGGTGGTGTTTCGCAATGACGTGCTGGAGTTGATCCAGTATCGGCCGACCACCGAGCAGGTGCACGAACGCCCACTGTTGGTGGTGCCACCGCAGATCAACAAGTTCTACGTTTTCGACCTGAGTCCGGACAAGAGCCTGGCGCGTTTCTGCCTGCGCAACAATGTGCAGACGTTCATCGTCAGCTGGCGCAACCCGACCAAGGAGCAGCGCGAGTGGGGTCTGTCGACCTACATCGAAGCACTTAAGGAAGCGGTCGACGTGGTCACCGCGATCACCGGCAGCAAAGATGTGAACATGCTCGGCGCCTGCTCCGGCGGCATCACCTGCACCGCCCTGCTGGGCCACTACGCCGCGATCGGTGAGAACAAGGTCAACGCCCTGACGCTGCTGGTCAGCGTGCTGGACACCACCCTCGACAGCGACGTGGCATTGTTCGTCGACGAGCAGACCCTCGAATCCGCCAAGCGCCACTCTTATCAGGCAGGCGTACTGGAAGGCCGCGACATGGCGAAAGTCTTCGCCTGGATGCGCCCCAACGACCTGATCTGGAACTACTGGGTCAACAATTACCTGCTGGGCAACGAGCCGCCGGTTTTCGACATCCTGTTCTGGAACAACGACACCACAAGGTTGCCCGCAGCGTTCCACGGCGACCTGATCGAGTTGTTCAAAACCAACCCGTTGATCCGCTCTGATGCACTGGAAGTGTGCGGCACACCGATCGATCTGAAGCAGGTCACTGCCGACATCTTCTCCCTGGCCGGCACCAACGACCACATCACCCCGTGGAAGTCCTGCTACAAGTCGGCGCAACTGTTCGGTGGCAAGGTTGAATTCGTGCTGTCCAGCAGCGGGCATATCCAGAGCATTCTGAACCCGCCGGGCAATCCGAAATCGCGCTACATGACCAGCACCGAGTTGCCGGTCAAGGCTGAGGAGTGGCAAGAAAATTCCACCAAGCACACTGATTCCTGGTGGCTGCACTGGCAGGCATGGCAAGCCGAGCGTTCGGGCAAGCTGAAGAAGTCTCCGAGCAGTTTGGGCAACAAGGCTTATCCGGCGGGCGAAGCTGCGCCGGGCACCTATGTGCATGAGCGGTAATTGAAGTAACACCCGTGGGAGCGGGCAAGCCTGCTCCCATACATTCCTACAGGGCTCTGTGCATGCCGCAACCGTTCATATTTCGTACCGTCGACCTGGATGGCCAGACCCTCCGCACGGCGGTACGCCCCGGCAAGCCTCACTTGACGCCCTTGCTGATTTTCAACGGCATCGGTGCCAACCTTGAGTTGGTGTTTCCGTTCGTCGCGGCACTGGATCCGGACCTGGAAGTCATTGCCTTCGACGTCCCTGGCGTCGGCGGTTCATCGACGCCGAATCGACCGTATCGCTTTCCGAGCCTGGCGAAACTCACGGCGCGGATGCTCGACTATCTCGACTACGGGCGAGTCAATGTAATCGGCGTTTCCTGGGGGGGTGCCCTCGCCCAGCAGTTCGCTTACGACTATCCCGAGCGCTGCAAGAAACTCGTTCTGGCGGCCACGGCGGCCGGCATGGTGATGGTACCGGGCAAGCCGAAAGTCCTGTGGATGATGGCCAGCCCACGACGCTATATCCAGCCGTCTCATGTGATTCGCATTGCGCCGATGATCTACGGCGGTGCGTTCCGACGCGATCCGACGCTCGCCGCGAGCCACGCTGCGAAGGTCCGCTCGGCCGGCAAACTCGGTTACTACTGGCAGCTGTTCGCCGGCCTCGGATGGACCAGCATTCACTGGCTGCACAAGATCCACCAGCCGACGCTGGTGCTGGCCGGCGACGACGATCCGCTGATCCCGCTGATTAACATGCGCGTGCTGGCCTGGCGGATTCCCAACGCCCAGCTGCACATCATCGATGACGGGCATCTATTCCTGATTACCCGCGCCGAAGCGGTGGCACCGATCATCATGAAGTTTCTCGAGGAAGAACGTCTGCGTGCCGTGATGCATCCGCATCCGGCGCCATTGGGCGGTTAACCGGCCCCGACTTTTGTTACGAAAAGAGGTTGGCAGGACGCCGCACCGCGCAACAACCCGTAACAGCGTCTATGGTGTTCTGGTTCGGTGTATCTGTATTTGACCTGAAGACGAAGGAGTGTTGACACATGCGCGACAAACCAGCGAGGGACTTTTTGCCCACTCCCGCCGCGTTCATCAACGCACAGAGTGCGATTACCGGCCTGCGCGGTCGGGATATGTTGTCGACTCTGCGCAGCGTTGCCGCCCATGGCTTGCGCCACCCGGTGCACAGCGCCCGACACGCCTTGAAACTGGGCGGCCAACTGGGCCGCGTGCTGCTGGGCGAAACCCTGCATGCGACCAATCCGCAGGACAATCGCTTTGCCGACCCGGCGTGGAGCCTCAACCCTTTTTATCGCCGCAGCTTGCAGGCCTACCTGAGCTGGCAGAAGCAGGTCAAACACTGGATCGACGAGAGCAGCATGAGCCCGGACGATCGGGCCCGTGCCCACTTCGCGTTCGCCTTGCTCAACGACGCCATGGCACCGTCCAACAGCCTGCTTAATCCGCTGGCGATCAAGGAGATCTTCAATTCCGGCGGCAACAGCCTGGTGCGAGGTATCAGCCACCTGGTCGACGACTTCCTGCACAACGACGGTTTGCCCAGACAAGTCACCAAGCAAGCTTTCGAGGTCGGCAAAACGGTCGCCACCACCACTGGCTCCGTGGTGTTTCGCAATGAGCTGCTGGAGCTGATCCAGTACAAGCCAATGAGCGAAAAGCAGTATTCCAAGCCACTGCTGGTGGTGCCGCCACAGATCAACAAGTACTACATTTTCGACCTGAGCCCGCACAACAGCTTCGTCCAGTTCGCCCTGAAGAACGGCCTGCAAACCTTCATGATCAGCTGGCGCAATCCGGATGTGCGGCATCGCGAATGGGGGCTGTCGACGTACGTCGAAGCCGTCGAAGAAGCGATGAACGTCTGCCGGGCGATCACCGGTGCTCGCGAAGTCAATCTGATGGGCGCCTGTGCGGGCGGGCTGACCATTGCCGCGCTGCAAGGGCATTTACAGGCCAAGCGGCAATTGCGGCGAGTGTCCAGCGCAACGTACCTGGTAACCCTGCTCGACAGTCAGATGGACACACCTGCGACCTTATTCGCCGACGAACAGACCCTTGAGGCGGCCAAACGTCGCTCCTATCAGAAAGGCGTGCTGGACGGTCGCGACATGGCCAAGGTCTTCGCCTGGATGCGCCCCAACGATCTGATCTGGAACTATTTCGTTAACAACTACCTGTTGGGCAAGGAGCCGCCAGCGTTCGACATCCTCTACTGGAACAACGACAACACACGTTTGCCGGCAGCCCTCCATGGCGACTTGCTGGACTTCTTCAAACACAACCCGATGAGTCATCCGGGTGGTCTGGAGGTGTGCGGCACGCCGATCGACTTGCAGAAAGTCACCGTCGACAGCTTCAGCGTCGCGGGCATCAACGACCACATCACCCCGTGGGATGCGGTGTATCGCTCGACCCTGCTGCTGGGTGGCGAGCGGCGCTTCGTGCTGTCCAACAGCGGTCATGTGCAGAGCATTCTCAACCCGCCCTCCAACCCGAAAGCCAATTTCGTCGAAAGCACGAAACTGAGCAGCGACCCACGGGCCTGGTATTACGACGCCAAGCAAGTCGACGGCAGTTGGTGGACCCAATGGCTGAGCTGGATTCAAGAACGTTCAGGCGCGCAAAAAGAAACCGACATGGCCCTCGGCAATCAGAACTATCCACCGATGGAGGCAGCACCCGGCACTTACGTGCGTGTGCGCTGACGTTCAACGAACCATTAAGAAGACTGGATGAAAACCCGCGACCGGATTCTCGAATGTGCTCTGCAGTTGTTCAATCAGAAAGGCGAGCCGAACGTCTCCACCATGGAAGTTGCCAATGAAATGGGCATCAGCCCGGGCAATCTCTACTACCACTTCCACGGCAAGGAACCGCTGATTCTCGGGTTGTTCGAGCGCTTCCAGGCCGAACTGACGCCCCTGCTCGATCCACCGGCCGATGTCGAGCTTGCACCGGAAGATTACTGGCTGTTCCTGCACCTGATCGTCGAACGCCTGGCCCACTACCGGTTTCTGTTCCAGGACCTGTCGAACCTCGCCGGGCGCTTGCCGAAACTGGCCAAGGGCATACGCAACCTGCTCAATGCGCTGAAGCGCACGCTGGCTTCGTTACTCGCTCGATTGAAGGCTCAGGGGCAATTAGTCAGCGAGACCCAGGCACTGGGACAACTGGTGGAACAGATCACCATGACGCTGCTGTTCTCGCTGGACTACCAGCGGATTCTTGATCGTGAAGGTGAGGTGAGATTCGTGGTGTACCAGATCATGATGCTGGTGGCACCGCATTTGTTGCCACCGATCAAGGTGGCGACTGAGCAGTTGGCGTTGCAGTACCTAGAAGAGCATTAAGACCTTTTCAAATACCAAACAAAAACGCCCGACCTTTGCAGGCCGGGCGTGATCGTTCCCATGCTCCGCGTGGGAATGCAGCCGGTGACGCTCCGCGTCACTGCCGCAATGGACGCGGAGCGTCCGGTGAGGCATTCCCACGCAGAGCGTGGGAACGATCATCAGGACTGACTGGTTGGCGTCGATGGAGCTGGCGCGACAATCGGGGTTGCAGCAGGGGTTGGCGCGGCAGCGGAGTTCGATGTGCTGACCGGGGTTGCCAGTTTGGCGGCAGCCACTGCTGGTTTGGGTGCAGCCGCTTTCGCAGCTGCCGGTTTTTTCACTGCTGGCTTCTTCGCTGCGGCAGGTTTTGCCGCTGGCTTGGTTGCCGGTTTGGCCGCTGCAGGTTTCGCTGCAGGTTTCGCTGCGGCAGTTTTGGCCGCTGGTTTGGCAGCCGGTTTAGCGGCAGCCTTGACCAGTGGTTTGGCAGCGGACTTCGCCGCAGGTTTGGCCGCTGCGGTTTTCGCCGCAACAGGCGCCACCTTGGCACCGGTGAGTCTTTCGATTTGCTTGGTCAGGGTATCGACCTTGCTGTGCAGCGCTTTGACTTCATTGCGGCTCGGTACACCCAGGCGCGAAATGGCGCTGTTCAGACGCTTGTCGAAAGCCCCTTCCAGCTCATCCCACTTGCCCAGTGCGCGATCTTTCACGCCGCTGATGCGCGACTTGGCCGACGAAGCGGAATCCTTGGCGGCATCGACTTTCTTGTCGACAGCGCTCTTGGTGAGCTTCTCGGCTTTCTCGCCGTCTTTGACCAATGCATCGAAGAGCTTGCTGCCGTCAGTGTCGATCTTCGAGTACACGCCTAAACCAGCCAGCCAGATTTTGCGGGAGTAGTCTTCGACTTTCCCGATCCACGAGCTGCCTTCTTTTTCAGTATTCTTTTTACCAGCCATCCCGTTCTCCTTAAGATTTTTGCGCGACGCGTTCGAGCAATGCCGTCAGCTCATCGAGCTTGGCAGAGAGTGTCTCCACGTCATGTTTAGACGGAATGCCGATACGATTCAAGGTACTTGCGACACGCGAGTCAAAAGCCTTCTCGACTTTGTCGAGTTGAACTTCGACCTTGCCTTTGAAAGTAGTGACTTCACTCTTGGCTTCATCGATCTCGGCATTCGCTGCTTCAAGTTTCTCGGCAACTGCTTCTTTGCCTTTCTTTTCAACAGCTTGACCCGCGATGATCAACTCTTGAAAGTAGTCGCTGCCCTCTTGGCCGACCTTGGTGTAGGCCCCCAGGCCTGCCAGCCAGATCTTGCGAGCATAAGATTTAACGTCGCTCAGAGCAGTCGTCGAAGCGTCGATTTTTTTCTTCAAAATAACTTTGGCCATGATGCACCTCACGCGCAGAAGGTTTGAGGAACTGCCCGCGAAAGCGTCGGGCTCAGGCACAAAGTAGTGAGAATAATTAGAAACAGCACCCTAACAACTGACACAAATCGGTGATGCCTTATGGAAGAGATCGCAGCCTCGTTTCACTCGACAGCTCCTACAAAGGGGGGCGGTGTACACCTGTAGGAGCTGTCGAGTGAAACGAGGCTGCGATCTTTTCGGGATCAGACCAACGCTTTATCGAGCGCCTTTTCGATTTCCGATTTGATGGTGCCGCTCATGGCCGACATCAACAGGCCAAGTTCGACATCGACCTTGATCGAATGCTCGCCCACATACACCGCGCCTTTCACACCGGAACGCTTGAGGTTCAGGGTGTCGCCGGACCATTGCGGTTCCAGGCCATATTGATCGGACAGTTGCTGCGCCAACTTGTCGGCCTTCTCGCGGGCCGCTTCCTTACCCAGGCCGTGGGAACGCTCAACACTAATACGGGCCATCGAATGACTCCTGCTTTATGAATACTTTCCTGAAGCATCTTGACCGCTACTGCGGCAAAACGTCCCGGTGGTTACCTATCTTACCTGCAGCCTTGCCAAGACAAAGCAGGCCACCGGGATTAGAATGTCCCGCATTCTCTTCTGGTGACAGCGATATGACTGATCAGCGCAAAGGCAGCGATGCCGAACCCACCACTCACTTCGGTTTCAAAAACGTTCCGGAAAGCCAAAAAGCGGAAAAAGTCGCTGAGGTTTTCCACTCGGTGGCCGCCAAGTACGACTTGATGAACGACCTCCTGTCGGGCGGCATGCACCGTCTGTGGAAGCGTTTCGCGATCGAGCTGTCGGCCGTTCGCACCGGTAACCGCGTGCTGGACATCGCCGGCGGCACGGGCGATCTGACCAAGAAGTTCTCGCACCTCGTTGGCCCGACCGGCCAGGTCGTGTTGGCCGACATCAACGAATCCATGCTCAAGGTCGGTCGTGACCGCCTGCTGGATCTGGGTGTGGCTGGCAACGTCGAATTCGTCCAGGCCGATGCTGAAAAGCTGCCATTCCCGGACAACCATTTCGACTGCGTGACCATCGCTTTCGGCCTGCGCAACGTTACCCATAAAGAAGACGCCTTGCGCTCGATGCTGCGCGTACTGAAACCGGGTGGCCGTCTGCTGGTGCTGGAATTCTCCAAACCGACCAACGCGCTGATGTCCAAGGCCTACGACGCCTACTCGTTCGCCTTCATGCCGCTGATGGGCAAGCTGATCACCAACGACTCGGAAAGCTATCGCTACCTGGCCGAATCGATCCGCATGCACCCGAATCAGGAAACCCTGAAATCGATGATGGTCGAGGCCGGTTTCGACCGCGTGACCTACCACAACATGACCGCAGGCATCGTCGCCCTGCACCGTGGCATCAAACCCTGATGATGCTGGCCGGCCTGCTCGCCAGCGTTGAACTCGGTCTGAACCGGGTGCTGCGTCTCGACAGCACGGCGCTGCCGCGGCTGGCACATTTGAGTGGCAAGGTGATTGCGGTCGACTGCCGCAGCCCGGCACTGCAAGTGTTCATCCTGCCCAGCGACGAAGGCTTGATGCTGGCTTCCCACTGGGAAACCGGCGCCGACTGCACCTTGCGCGCACCGACCTCAAGCCTGTTGAGACTGGCGACAAGCAAGGACAAGGCCTCGGTCCTGCACAGCCCTGAAGTCGAACTCGACGGCGACAGCGGCGTGCTGCTGGAACTGGCGGCGATCCTTCAGGACCTTGAGCTGGACTGGGAGTACGAACTCTCGCGCTGGCTAGGACCTGTCGCCACACAACTGCTCGGCGGTCACCTGCGCAGCCGCGCACGCTTTTATCAGCAAGGGTTCGCCAGCCTGAACCAGAATCTTGGCGAGTACCTGGCCGAAGAATCGCGCACCCTCGTCGGCCAGCGCGAAGCCGAGGCCCGTTTCAGTGAACTGGACCAGATCAAGCTCGATCTGGAACGTCTCGAGGCGCGCTTCGAGCGCCTTTCCCGATCCCTCGACCCAAGCGATAACGCATGAAGCTGCTTGCCGTCCGCCGTTTGTTGCGCATCCAGCGCGTTGTGATTCGCTACCGCCTCGATGACCTGTTGTTCGCCCTGCCATTGCCGTGGTTTTTGCTGGCGCTACGCTACGCCTTGCCGTGGCGCTGGTTCCCGCGCAAGACGCTGGACCTGAGCCGTGGGGCGCGATTGCGCCTGGCGTTGCAGGACTTGGGGCCAATCTTCATCAAGTTCGGCCAAATCCTGTCCACCCGCCGCGACTTGCTGCCGGAAGACATCGCTGATGAGCTGATGAAGCTGCAGGACCGCGTGCCGCCGTTCGACTCGCAAGTGTCGATCAAGCTGATTGAAGAGCAGCTCGGCAAAAAGATCAGTGAAGTTTTCAGCCGCTTCGACGTCGAGCCGCTGGCCTCGGCCTCGGTGGCGCAGGTGCATGCCGCGCAGCTGAAAACCGGTGAAGAAGTGGTGGTCAAGGTCATCCGCCCGGGCCTCAAACCGATCATCGCGCAGGACTTGGCGTGGCTGTTCATCCTCGCCCGCGCCGCCGAAAAGCTCTCGGCCGACGCGCGCCTGCTGCACCCGGTGGACGTGGTACAAGACTACGAAAAAACCATCTACGACGAACTCGACCTGCTGCGTGAAGCGGCCAACGCCAGTCAGTTGCGACGTAACTTCGACGGCTCGCCGCTGCTCTATGTGCCGCAAGTCTATTGGGACTGGTGCCGGCCGAAAGTGCTGGTGATGGAGCGCATCTACGGCATTCAGGTCACCGACCTGGCCACCTTGGCCGACCAGCGCACCGACATGAAAATGCTCGCCGAGCGCGGCGTCGAGATCTTCTTCACCCAAGTATTTCGCGACAGCTTCTTCCACGCCGACATGCACCCCGGCAACATCTTCGTCAGCACCGTGAAGCCCTGGAGCCCGCAGTACATTGCGATCGACTGCGGCATCGTCGGCAGCCTGACCCCGGAAGACCAGGATTACCTGGCGCGCAACCTGTTCGCGTTCTTCAAGCGTGATTACCGTCGTGTCGCGCAGCTGCACATCGATTCGGGCTGGGTGCCGGCGGAAACCAGACTCAACGAATTCGAGGCAGCGATCCGCACCGTGTGCGAGCCGATCTTCGAAAAACCGTTAAAAGATATTTCCTTCGGTCAGGTGCTGATGCGCCTGTTCCAGACCGCCCGGCGCTTCAACATGGAAGTGCAGCCGCAGCTCGTGCTGCTGCAAAAAACCCTGTTGAACATCGAAGGCCTGGGCCGTCAGCTGTACCCGGACCTCGATTTGTGGAACACCGCCCAGCCGTTCCTTGAACGCTGGATGCGCGAGCGGGTCAGCCCAAAAGCCTTGCTCGGCAACGTGCAGAGCCAGTTCGAGCAACTGCCGCACCTGGCCAACATGGCCCGTGACCTGCTCGAGCGCATGTCCCAGCCCCACGCCTACGACCCGCCGCCACCGTGGCACCGGCGCAAGGACGACTGGCTCCTGCGACTGCTCGGCTGTGCGCACCTGGCCGGCGGCACCATACTCGCTGCCGGTGGGCCGTTGAACGAACTGGGTCATTGGCCGGCCGGCATCATGGTGGCCGTCGGTTTGTATCTGGTCGTTCGCCGATAGCCAGAGCCCCCGCACGCTGGCACACTGTTTCAACGCTGAATTTCACGTAGGCTTCTATTCATGAAGTGTGGGCCTGCATCGGAGTCGAAGATGAAAAACTGGCTGGACGAGATCAAGTGGGATGCCGATGGCCTGGTGCCGGCGATTGCCCAGGATCACAAGACCGGGCGCGTCCTGATGATGGCCTGGATGAACCGTGAAGCGCTGGAACTGACCGCTGCCGAGAACCGCGCCATTTACTGGTCGCGTTCCCGTGGCAAGCTGTGGCGCAAGGGCGAAGAGTCCGGCCACGTGCAAACCCTGCATGAGATGCGCCTGGACTGCGATGCCGACGTGATCATCCTGATGGTCGAGCAGGTCGGCGACATCGCTTGCCATACCGGCCGTCAGAGCTGCTTCTACCGCGTCTTCGAGAACGGCGACTGGACAACCGTCGACCCGGTTCTGAAAGACCCGCACGCTATCTATTCCGCAGGACACACCCATGAGTGACACTCTGACCCGTCTGGCCGAGGTGCTGGAAGAGCGCAAAGGCGCCGCTGCCGACAGCTCGTATGTCGCCAGCCTGTACCACAAGGGCTTGAACAAGATTCTGGAAAAAGTCGGCGAAGAGTCGGTCGAAACCATCATTGCCGCCAAGGATGCCGCCATCAGCGGTGACTGCAGCGATGTGATCTACGAAACCGCCGATTTGTGGTTCCACAGCATGGTCATGCTCGCCCAACTGGGGCAGCATCCACAGGCTGTACTCGATGAACTGGACCGTCGTTTCGGTCTGTCCGGACACGCCGAGAAAGCCTCGCGTCCGTCCGCCTGAACAACTATTAGAGAGGAGCAGCAACATGGGCATTTTTGACTGGAAACACTGGATCGTCATCCTGGTTGTTGTCGTGCTGGTGTTCGGCACCAAGAAACTGAAAAACCTCGGCACTGACGTGGGTGAGTCGATCAAGGGCTTCAAAAAAGCCATGAACGATGAAGACAAGCCAGCTGACCCAACGGTAACCCCGGCCCAACCGGTTCCACCCGCTCAGCCACAGACCACACAGTCTGTGAACCAGCCGCACACCATCGACGTGCAGGCGCAAAAAGTCGAAGAGCCGATCCGCAAAGACGTGTGAGCACTGACTAATGTTTGGTATCAGCTTCTCTGAACTGCTGCTCGTCGGCCTTGTAGCCCTGCTGGTGCTGGGTCCCGAGCGTCTTCCGGGTGCCGCGCGCACCGCCGGCCTGTGGGTCGGACGTCTGAAGCGCAGCTTCAACGCGATCAAACAGGAAGTTGAACGTGAAATCGGTGCCGACGAGATTCGTCGGCAACTGCACAACGAGCACATTCTGTCGCTGGAGCAGGAGGCGCGGAAGATTTTCACGCCGACTCAGCAGGAAGCCACACCGGTTCAGCCGGTTGAACCGGTGGTGGAGCAGACGATTCATGCTCCAGTCGCTGCCGAACCTGCACCTGCTGTAGCGGCCGTAGAACCTGCGCCCGTTGTTGCAGCGCCTCCGGTTGAACCTGTTACGCCTGCGGCTGCGCCTGTTGCGTCGGCCCCTCATGACCCAACATTGCCGCCGCGAGCCCCATGAGCGATCTCCCCGAAAATGACCAGCACATGCCGCTGGTTTCGCACCTCACCGAGTTGCGTACCCGCCTGCTGCGTTGCGTAGCGGCGATCTTCATCATCTTCGCCGGGCTGTTTGCGTTCACCCAGCAGATCTACACTTTCGTCTCCACGCCACTGCGTCAGTACCTGCCAGTGGGCGCGACGATGATCGCTACCGACGTGTCGTCGCCGTTCCTGACGCCGCTGAAGCTGACCATGATGGTCTCGCTGTTCCTGGCGGTCCCGGTGATCCTGCATCAGATCTGGGGATTCATCGCGCCAGGCCTGTACAAGCATGAGAAACGCATTGCAGTGCCGCTGCTGGTGTCCAGCATCCTGCTGTTCTACACCGGCATGGCGTTCGCCTATTACCTGGTGTTTCCGCTGATCTTCAAATTCTTCGCCGCCGCCACCCCGGCCGGCGTGGAAATGATGACCGACATCACGAGCTACCTCGATTTCGTCATGACGCTGTTCTTCGCCTTCGGCGTGGCGTTCGAGATCCCGGTGGCCGTGGTGCTGCTGGTGTGGATCGGCGTGGTCGACGTCAAATACCTGAAGAAGATCCGCCCGTACGTGGTCATCGGCTGCTTCGTGGTCGGCATGATCCTGACGCCGCCGGACATCTTCTCGCAGACGCTGTTGGCCGTACCGATGTGGCTGCTGTTCGAAATCGGCATCCTGTTCGGCAGCCTGATCAGCAAGCGCGGCGAGCACCCGGACGACCAACCGGCCGACGATAACAACGACCAGCCGCCAGCGACTCAACCGTGAACCTGCTGCTTCTCGAAGAGGCCGACTTCATTGCGGCCGACCGGGCGATCCTGCGCGATCGCCGGTTGACGCACATGCAGGAAGTCCACCGTTCGGTTGTCGGCGACAGCCTGCGGGTCGGGCGCATCGGCGGGCTGATGGGGTCAGCCGAACTGCTGCGCCTGGACGCCGATGAAGCCGAGTTACGCGTCACCCTCGACCAACCAGCACCGGCCAAGCTGCCACTGACCCTGGTACTGGCCCTTCCGCGGCCCAAAATGCTGCGTCGGGTGTTTCAGACCGTGGCGGCCATGGGTGTGCCACGAATCGTGCTGGTGAACAGCTATCGCGTCGAGAAGAGCTTCTGGCAAACCCCGTTCCTGGAGCCCGAGGCGATTCGCGAGCAGTTGATTCTCGGTCTCGAACAGGCCCGGGACAGCGTGTTGCCGGACGTCGTTATCGAGAAGCGCTTCAAGCCGTTCGTCGAAGATCGCCTGCCGGCCATCACCGAAGGCACCCTCGGCCTGGTCGGCCACCCCGGCAATTACCCGCCCTGCCCCCGTGGCCTGGATGAACCGGTGACCCTGGCCATCGGCCCCGAAGGCGGCTGGATCCCCTACGAAATCGAACTGCTGGGTAAATCCGGCCTGCAACCGGTGCAGCTGGGCGACCGCATCCTGCGGGTCGAAACCGCCGTCACCGCACTGCTCGCACGCCTCTTCTAGCAACGCACACCCCCGTAGGAGCTGCCGAAGGCTGCGATCTTTTGATCTTGGCTACCGTGAGACCAACGAAGATCAAGATCAAAAGATCGCAGCCTTCGGCAGCTCCTACAGATTCTCGCCATTCAGCCGATACAGTCCCCATAAAACCAACGAATGGTTCGAGGGAGTAGCAGCATGTACCGATGGCTAGCCGAGAGATTGGGGAACGTCAGCGTCAATCGCAAACTGGGTATTGGCTTCGGTCTGGTGCTGCTTCTTACGTTATTGATTACTTTCACTGGTTGGACCGGCCTGAGCGGCGTGATGAGTCGCGGCGATAAGCTGGGGTTTATTGCCAGCCTCAATGACCTGACCAAAGACCTGCGCCTGGCCCGTCTGGATTACGAAATGCGTCGCGGCGAACAAGGCCCCGGCGCGGTCAACGACCTGCTCAGCCAACTCGATACCGGCCTGAAAACCGCGCGCACGTTGATCGAACAACCAGCCGACGTGGCCATGATCGACCAGCAACTGGCCGCCGTCAGTGAGTACAAACAAGCCTTCACCGCCATGACCCAGGCCGGAGCTATCCGCGAAGACGCCCGCGGCAAACTCGGCGCCACCGCCGACAACGCCGTCGCCCGGGTCGCCGAAGTCGAAAAATCCATGCTGCAAGGTGACAGCGTCGCCGATTTCAACAGCGTGATCGACCTGAGCAAACTGATCCAGCAAGCCCGTTTCCAGGTTCGCGGTTATACCTACAGCGGAAAAACCGAGGCCGAGCGACCCGCTCTGGACGCCATCGACAACGCGTTGAAAAATCTCGAGAGCCTGCCCTCCAAACTGCCGGAACAGCACATCGCCAACCTGCAGCAAGCTACAGATTCGTTGAAAGCCTATCGCGCCGCCGTCAGCCAGTTCCGCGACTCTCAGGTCGCCAGCGCCGCGGCCCTCCAACGCATGGCCGATCAAGGCCAGATCCTGCGCGACACCAGTAAAAAACTCACCGAGTCGCAAACCATCGTCCGTGACACCGACGCCGCGCACGCCAAAAACCTGCTGCTGATGGCCACCGTCCTGGCGCTCGCCTTCGGCCTGCTTGCCGCTTGGGCCATCACGCGTCAGATCGTGATTCCCCTGAGCCAGACTCTCAAAGTGGCGGAGCGCGTTGCTGCTGGCGACCTGACTGAGAATCTTATCTCTGAGCGCCAAGACGAACTCGGCCAGCTACAGCGCGCCATGCAGAGCATGACCCTGGGCCTGCGCGAGTTGATCGGTGGCATCAGTAACGGCGTCACGCAAATCGCCAATGCTGCCGAAGAGCTGTCGGCAGTCACTGAGCAGACCCGCACCGGGGTCAACAGCCAGAAGATCGAGACCGACCAAGTGGCCACCGCCATGAACGAAATGACTGCCACCGTGCAGGAAGTCGCGCGTAACGCCGAAGAAGCGTCCGAAGCCGCGGTCGCCGCCGACCAGCAGGCCCGCGAAGGTGACAAAGTGGTCGGCGAAGCCATCGCCCAGATCGAACGCCTGGCCAAAGAAGTCGGCAACTCCACCGAGGCCATGGGTCATCTTAAACGCGAAAGTGACAAAATTGGCAGCGTGCTCGACGTGATCAAATCCGTGGCCCAGCAAACCAATCTGCTGGCCCTCAACGCCGCCATCGAGGCCGCCCGTGCCGGTGAGGCCGGACGTGGTTTTGCGGTGGTCGCCGACGAAGTCCGCAGCCTGGCCCAGCGCACCCAGAAGTCCACCGAAGAAATCGAAGAGCTGATCGTCGGCCTGCAAACCGGCACCCAGCAAGTGGCGACCATCATGGACAACAGCCGCAGCCTGACCGACAGCAGCGTCGAACTGACCCGCCGCGCCGGTAGCTCACTGGAAAGCATCACCCGCACCGTCTCGGCGATTCAGTCGATGAACCAGCAGATTGCTGCAGCAGCCGAACAGCAGAGCGCGGTGGCCGAAGAGATCAACCGTAGCGTGCTGAACGTGCGCGACGTATCCGAGCAGACCTCGGCAGCCAGTGAAGAGACCGCGGCCGCAAGCGTTGAGCTGGCGCGGCTGGGAACGCATTTGCAGATGCTGGTGGGCAGGTTCAAGGTTTAATCGGCCGGGCTGATCGTTCCCACGCTCTGCGTGGGAATGCATCCTGTGACGCTCTGCGTCACGCTTGAGAAGGGACGCGGAGCGTCCCGGGCGGCATTCCCACGCAGAGCGCTCATCGTTCTACACAACTCTCGATGAGCGCACGCTGGGCGTCTAATGCGATGACAAACTCACGTATTCGTTGCATCCCTATCCACATGGCCTTGGGGCCGGGAGGTCCGTCATTTTTACGCCCCAAGTAGCCTCCCAGGCTCGTGACCAGTAAAACCATTTCTCCTAAAGAAGGGGGCGCAGTGGGCGGTTGGCACCGTTTGACCACGATATAGGCTGCTTTCCACTCCGAAGCCTCAAACACCATCTCGCAGCTTAGATCGGGACAAGCACGTCCCAGCATCAGGCTGTACAGCACACGCCAGGTCGTGATCAGGTACAAACCAATGCAGGGCAACAACCGTTCCTCGGTCTCCAGCTGCAATCGACTGACCTGACAACCATTCTTCAGCACATTGAAAAACACTTCGATAGACCAGCGTACCCCGTACCACTCAACCACGGTGCTCGCCTGCTCCAGGCTAGTGACCGGCAGACTGGTCAGCAGCAGCCACTCCAGAGGTTCAACACCGTCTATGGCGTTTTCTTCACGGGCCAACACAGCATTGATCGAGACGCTGGGCAATTTATAACCCGGCCTGTCGGGGGCACGCAGGGTCACGGTTGCCGCGCGCAAGGTGACATCAGCCAGTCGGGCGGGGCGCTGGGGACGAGCTTTGACTTCAACCTTGAGTGTTCCCAAGGACGGTGCCTGATCCAGTGCCGACCACAACTTCCCGTTGTCAGCCCCCAGCAAGCGCCTGTCTTGAGCCGCCCGCACGATCCATTGGGCCCGGGTGTCTGGACTGAACTCTTGATGATCAACAAACCATTCGTACAGATCGCCCTCAGCATCGGCGAGGTTGACCACCAGGGTCTGCGGTAGCTGCCCCTGAATCGCGCAACTGGTTTGATAACTGTCAATCCAGCGCTGACTCTCTTTCTCATCAATCCCTTTATCTCGGCGCTCATGGCGGGGGCTCGGTTTATCGCGGCTCCACCACTGAGCATCGACGACGCCCAGACAAATACGTTCGGGGGTAAAGGCAATGGTTGGGTGCAGACGTCGAGAAAACTTCTTCTGCGCCTTGATCGTGCCCATTCCTTTGGGACCGAGATTGACCCATTTGTCCATCTCGGTCGTGTCTTGCGCCAACAGCACCACGGGACTGCTTTGCATCCGTTGCAGGGTCGCGTCCTGATGGGGCCGCAACACCTTCTGGAACGTGACTTTCTCATTATCAAGAAATCGATAGGCCGCCGTGGTTTCTGCCAGCCCTCGACAAGCGGTCGGGATGCTGTTGCCGGGATGATCGGCTAGGCGTCCTAAAAAGCTGGCGAGCCTGGCATTTAAACGGCCATCACCCAAGTCGGCGGTTTTCATTTCGTCCTGTGCCCAATTCAATCATTGCTCTCCATTTCTTCGAGTTTCAAAAATACTTGAAAACAGAGTTGTGTAGAACGATGAGCGCAGAGCGTGGGAACGATCAGTTAGAGAACCTGCCGCAAGAAGCCCTGTGCCCGCGGATCCTTCGGCGCATCGAAGAATTCGGCCGGTGAAGCGTCCTCGAGCAATTTTCCGTGATCGAAAAACAGCACCCGATCCGCCACTTCCCGGGCGAAGCCCATTTCGTGGGTGACGCAAACCATGGTCATGCCTTCCACCGCCAGGGTTTTCATCACATCCAGCACTTCGCCGACCATTTCCGGGTCGAGGGCCGAGGTCGGCTCATCGAACAGCATGACCTTCGGCTCCATGGCCAATGCCCGGGCGATGGCAACACGCTGTTGCTGACCGCCGGAAAGACGTGACGGAAATTCGTTGGCCTTCTGCGCAATTCCGACTTTCTCAAGCAACGCCAAAGCCTTGGCCTCGCGCTCCTTCTTGCCACGCTTGCGCACGACTTTCTGGGCCAGGCAGAGGTTTTCCAGCACGGTCATGTGCGGGAACAGGTTGAAATGCTGGAACACCATGCCGACTTCGCGGCGATAGGCATTCACGTCGGTTTTCGGGTCGGCCAGTTGCAGGCCGTCGATGCTCACCGAGCCCGAGTCGAACGCTTCCAGGCCGTTGAGGCAGCGCAGGAAGGTCGACTTGCCGGAACCGGACGGGCCGATCACCACCAGCACTTCGCCCTTGGCCACGTGCGTGGAGACGTTATCCACTGCGCGAACCACTTGGCCGCGGGTGTCGAAGACTTTTACCAGATCGCGGACTTCAATCACTTTGCGCGAGCCTCCGCTCAAGCCGGCTGGCGATCTTCGACAGCGGCAGGTTGATCAACAGGTACAGACCGGCCACGCAGAACAGGATTTCGAACGGCGAGAACGAGGTGGTGATGACTTCGCGACCGCTTTTCAGCAGTTCGGTAATGGCAATCACCGATACCAGCGAAGTGTCCTTGACCAGACTGATGAACTGACCGGCCAGCGGTGGCAGCACACGTTTGAACGCTTGCGGCAGCACCACATGGCGCATCGACTGGCCAGCACTCAAGCCCAATGAGCGCGCAGCTTCGTTCTGGCCACGGGCGATGGATTGCACGCCGGAACGGATGATTTCCGCCACATAAGCGCCGGTGAACAGCGACAGCGCGGCGATCCCGGCGAACTCGCGGGAGAGGTTCATCACGGTGCCGATGAAGAAGTAGAAAATGAAGATCTGCACCAGCAGCGGTGTGCCCCGAACCAGTTCGACGTAGATCGTCGAGAGATCGCGCAGGGTCGGGTTGTTCGACAGTCGGCACAGGCCCGTGGCGAGGCCGATCAGCAGACCGAGCACACCTGAAACCACGGACAACCACAAGGTAGTCCAAAGCCCCCACATCAGCGGACCTGCCGCCCAATGGCGCGTCACACCGATCACGTCGCCTTCAGCCACGTCATCACCTTGGGCGACTTGCAGGCTGTTGTCGTCGACGCTCAGGTGCTGCTCTGCACCTGCATCATTGCGCAGGGTGACTTCAGCCTTGTCGCCCTTGCGTACCAGTTCGCTGACGGTGGAGATGTCGGCGGCACGCTGGGATTCTTCGGCGTGATAGGCGAAGTATTGCGGCACGCGGTTCCAGCGCCATTCGTAAGACATCAGCGAGGTGGCGTAATACAACGCGCCAGCCAGGCCGATCAGCACCAGCACGGTTAATACGTGCCATGGCCATTGGGCTTTTTTCTGTTTCATTATGGACTCTCAGATGATCGTTCCCACGCTCTGCGTGGGAATGCAGCCCGGGACGCTCCGCGTCCCTTCTCAAGCGTGACGCAGAGCGTCACAGGATGCGTTCCCACGCAGAGCGTGGGAACGATCAGCAGTGGGGCTTATTCCATATCCTTGAGCCAAGCGGTGTCTTTGAACCACTTGTCATGGATGCGATCGTAGGTGCCGTCTTCGTGGATCTGGCGCAGGAAGTTGTTGATGAAGTTGATGCTGTCGTAGTCACCCTTCTTCAGACCGAAGGCCAAAGGCTCGTAGGTGAACGGCTTGTCGAGGAACACCAGCTTGCCGGCACCGACCTTGTTCACGGCCACGACGTTGTAAGGCGCGTCGTAGATGAAGGCGTCGGCCTTGCCGTTGACCACGTCGAGCACGGCTTCCTGCTCGTTGTCGTAGCCGTGGTATTGGGCTTTGGAGATGAGCTTTTTGGCGACCATCTCGCCGGTGGTGCCGAGCTTGGAGGTGATGCGGTAGTCGGCGGTATTCAAGTCTTTATAGGACTTGATGGTGCTTTCCAGTTCCTTGCGGATCAGCAGGGTCTGGCCAACCACGATGAACGGTTCGCTGAAGTTCAGGCGCAGGTTGCGTTCCTGGGTCAGGGTCATACCGCTGCCGATCATGTCGAACTTGTCAGTGAGCAGGGCCGGGATGATGCCGTCGTAGCCGGTGGAAACCATCTCCAGTTTGACGCCCATGGCCTTGGACATGGCTTTGAGGATGTCGACTTCGAAGCCGATGATCTCGCCGCGCTTGTTGGTCATTTCGAACGGCATGTAGGTCGGGTCCATGCCGACTTTCAGCGTGCCGCGCTTGACCGCGTCATCAATGGCACCGGCCTGCGCCACATTGACTGCAACCAATGCCGTGACGCCGACCAGCAGCATCGAGAGATACTTCTTCATCTTCAAGTCCCCAAAACCATCGCGTTGTGAGGCGCGCAAGCGGCTGATTTCCCTTAGGAAACCGGCAGATACGAACAGAAAGTTGTCCGGGCGCACCAATTCGGGGACGGATGCTAACGCACTCGCTCGTTTGCACAAGGGGTTGGTTGGGATTTGTTTTGATCGTTCCCACGCTCCGCGTGGGAATGCAGCCCGGGACGCTCCGCGTCCCCAGAGCGGACGCAGAGCGTCCGTTGAGGCATTCCCACGCAGAGCGTGGGAACGATCGGCGACGCAAAAAAAACCCCGCTTTCGCGGGGCTTTTTGTTAGGCCAGCTGAGGCTGCGCACTCAGCGGCTTGAGCGGCAACAGCGGCGCATGGGGATCGGCCTTCACCGATTTACGCCACGCCTCCAGCCACTCGGGGTGACCTTCGTTCCAGATCTGCTCATGCAGACGACCCAATGCGACCGGGTCACTGAGCAGTTCCACGCGCTCATTGTTGTTCAGACCTTCAGGCCCGGCTTTCAGCGCATGACGAACCCGTTCGATCCGCAGCCACTCGATCGGCTCGGCCTGACGGTGACGGGACGTCGCCAGCGAGCACGCCAACGCGTTCTGCTGAGGATCGACCACTGCCCGGATGAAGCCGTCGTTCAGCGCATGCCAACGGTTTTCGTGGGTGTACTGGTCGGTTGCCAGCAATGCCTGTGGCGGATTGTATTCCTCAGGGATCAGGAACAGGCTTTCGTCACGGGACTTGAGGCCCAGGCCGACTCGACTGGAGATCACCGACACCGGAATCGACAGCATCAACGAACCCACGATCGGCACCAGCCACCAGAGGAAGCTCGGGTTCAGCCAGATCACCAGCAGGGCCCAGAAGAAGCCCAGCAAGGTTTGCGGACCGTGGCGTTTTACCGCTTCGCTCCATGGTGTGGAGTCGTCGTCACGTTGCGGCGAGTTCCAGGTCGCGGCCCAGCCGAGGAACGCGGCGAGGACGAAACGGGTGTGGAAAATCATCCGCACCGGCGCCAGCAGCATGGAGAACAGCATCTCCAGCAGCATCGACAACGTCACCTTGAACTTGCCACCGAACTCTTTCGCGCCCTTGGCCCAGATCAGGATGATGCTCAACAACTTCGGCAGGAACAGCAGCACGACGGTGGTCGAGAACAGCGCGATCGCCTTGTCCGGGTGCCATTGTGGCCACAGCGGATAGAGCTGACGTGGCTCAAGGAAGTACTGCGGCTCCATCAGCGTGTTGACCGCCAGCAGCGCCGTCGACAGCACGAGGAAGAAGAACCACAACGGTGCCGACAAGTAAGACATCACGCCCGTCAGGAACACCGCACGGTGCACCGGGTGCATGCCCTTGACCAGGAACAGCCGGAAGTTCATCAAGTTGCCGTGACACCAGCGACGGTCACGCTTGAGTTCGTCCAGCAGGTTCGGCGGTAATTCTTCGTAGCTGCCCGGCAAGTCATAGGCAATCCACACGCCCCAGCCGGCACGGCGCATCAGCGCAGCTTCAACGAAGTCGTGGGACAGAATTGCACCGGCAAACGCGCCTTTACCAGGCAACGGCGCCAGGGCGCAGTGCTCGATGAACGGCTTCATGCGGATGATCGCGTTGTGGCCCCAGTAATGGGATTCGCCCAACTGCCAGAAGTGCAGACCGGCGGTAAACAGCGGACCGTATACACGGGTCGCAAACTGCTGCATGCGTGCATACAGCGTGTCCATGCCCGAAGCACGTGGCGCGGTCTGGATGATCCCGGCGTCCGGGGTGGCTTCCATCAAGCGCACCAGACTGGTCAGGCATTCACCGCTCATCACGGAGTCCGCGTCGAGCACGACCATGTATTTGTAATCACCGCCCCAACGACGGCAGAAGTCGTCGAGGTTGCCGCTTTTACGTTTAACGCGACGGCGACGGCGGCGATAGAAAATCTTGCCGAAGCCCTTGGCTTCACGGCAGACGTCCAGCCAGGCTTGTTGCTCGGCGACGCAGATATCGGCGTCGTTACTGTCGCTGAGGACAAAGAAGTCGAAGCGATCCAGGTCACCTGTGGCCGCGACCGACTCGAAGGTCGCCCGCAGACCGGCAAACACCCGTGGCACGTCTTCGTTGCAGATCGGCATCACCAGTGCGGTGCGCGCGTCCTTGGGGATCGGCTCGTCGCCGGCGCTTTTACCGGAAATGCGGTATTTGTCGTGACCGGTGAGCAACTCGAGGAAGCCCATCAGCGCCGTCCAAAAACCGGCCGACACCCAGCAGAACAGAATCCCGAACAGAATCAGGATGCTGGTCTGCAGCGCATACGGCAGTACTTGCGTGACCGTCTGCGAAAGCGGTTGATGCAGCACCTCGTTCAAGTCGACGAACGACCAGCCCTGGTACGGCATGATGCCTTTCATGTACCAGCCGGCGACGATGGTCTGGCCGAGCATCAGTATCAGCAGAATGTAGCGGCGGATCGAACCGACAGTGCGCCATCGAGCCGCCGGCAGCACGTTCTCGTCTTTCGGCGGGGCCGGTGGGTTGGTGCGACCGGTCAGACGCCGCCAGCCACGCACCAGAATGTTGGTGCGCCACGGCTCGGGCACGACTTTGGTCCGACGAATCGGCGGGGTTGCCCGCAGGCAGACCCGGCCGCTGGCGTCGAGCACCAGCATTTCGGCGTCTGCCAGTTCTTCGGCGGTGTTCAGCGTCAAACGACGCCCCACCGAAGCTTGAGCAGCCTCGGTCGGCGCGTCGAATGTCGAGGACGACAGGCGTTCGTGCAATTCGCTGAAGGACTTGCAGCCCGCGAGTTCCGCGCGCTGCTGGTCGGTCATCGGCAGATGCGCCAGATACTCGGCAAGAGTCTCTGGCTGTACTTGAGAATTACTCATCGGCAGGCAACTGGTAGCTCCAGGTCTCGGTCAGGACTTCTTCAGTCGGTGCCGATTCCGGTGTGGCTGGGGCCGCGTCGGCAGCGACTGGCTGCTTGGCGTCTTTGTTGTCCTTGTCCTTGGAATCTGCGGCCGGCTTGGCTTCGGCTTGTTTAGCCTCGGCTTGCTTGGCTTCGGCTTGTTTGGCTTCAGCTTGCTTGGCTTCCTTGGCTTCCTTATCCATCTTCTCTTGTTGCTTGGCGGCAACCTTGTCGGCCTTGGCGACGGAAGAATTGGACGCCGGTAACGATGTTTTGGCCAAATCAGCAGTCACGATGTTCTTGACCAGTGCAGCACGCATCTCGGTAGGTTTGCCCGGATCCTTGATTTTCATCCGCAGGGTCAAGCGCCAGCCCCTGGTTTCAGGGTTGTAACGTACGCTGTTCTCGACCAGCTCGGCATTCTCGCCAACGCTGACCTGGCTGCGAATGTCCGTATCTTCCGGCAGTCCCGTAAGAGACGGACCTTCAAAGTCCACCAGGTAGGCAACGCTGCCGTCCGGCTGACGGATCAGATTGGACTGTTTCACGTCACCCGTAGAGCGCAGGGTTTGTTGGACCCAGGCGCTATCCGGTGCGTGAAGTGCGGCTTCGTCGATGGTCCAGTGCATGCGATAAGCGACGTCCAGCGGCTGGCCAGGCTCAGGCAGCTTTTCCGGACTCCAGAACGCAACGATATTGTCGTTGGTTTCGTCGGCAGTCGGAATCTCTACCAGATCGACGGAGCCCTTGCCCCAATCGCCTTTTGGCTCGATCCAGGCACTTGGGCGTTTGTCGTAGCGGTCGTCGAGGTCTTCGTAGTGGCTGAAGTCGCGGCCACGTTGCAGCAGGCCGAAACCACGCGGGTTCTCGATGGCGAAGTTGCTCACCGCCAGGTGTTTCGGGTTGTTCAGTGGGCGCCAGATCCACTCGCCATTGCCAGCATGGATCGACAGACCGCTGGAGTCGTGCAGTTCGCGACGGTAGTTCAGCACTTTCGACGGCTGATTGGCGCCGAACAGGAACATGCTGGTCAGCGGCGCAACGCCAAGCTTGGTGACCTTGTCACGCAGGAACATTTTGGCCTTGACGTCGACAACGGTGTCGCTGCCCGGACGCAGGGTCAGGCGATACGCACCGGTAGCCCGTGGTGAATCCAGCAGTGCAAAGATCACCAGCTGCTTGTCACCCGGTTTTGGCTGTTGAATCCAGAACTCGGTGAAACGCGGGAATTCTTCACCGGACGGCAAAGCGGTATCAATGGCCATGCCGCGAGCGGACAAGCCATAAGTGTGACCCTTGCCGACAACGCGGAAATAACTCGCGCCGAGCATGGTCATGATTTCGTCTTGCTTGTCGGCCTTGTTGATCGGGTACAGCACACGGAAACCGGCATAACCCAGTTGTTCGGTGGCTTTAGGATCGAACTTCACGTCGCCGAAATCGAACCGACTTGGGTCGTATTTGATCTCTTCGACAGTGTTAGCCGTGATTTCGTTGATTTTCACCGGAGTATCGAAATGCATACCCTGGTGATAGAACGACAGCTTGAACGGAGTTTTCTGATCGGCCCACTCGGCTTTTTCGGTCAGGAAGCGAATTTTTTGATAGTCCGCGAATTTCATCTCGCGGAACTCGTTCGGCAGGTTACTGCGCGGAGCTTCGTATTTCTGCCCGGCCAGTTCTTTTGCCTTGACCGATACATCATCCAGATTGAATGCCCAAAGCTGACCGGCGCTGAGCAGGCAGAGCAGTGCAGAGCCCGCTACCAGAGCGCTTCGTAACCGTTTGGCAGACAATTTTGGTGCATTACAGGGACTAACAATCACGAGCAACCCTCGCCGAAAACAGATCAAAAAACCAACGGCCAGTTAAAGTGCCTGTGAGGTGTGCGGAATGAAAAAACCGACCCTACAGACCACTCTTGCCAAGTTGGCGAGCATTGTTCCGACTCCGATGGGACTAAATGATTCCCCAAACGGTCCAGTACAAGTCTCTACCTAAGTCAAAATGGACCAACGAACGCTGATCCCCGTAGCGCGCGATTATCTAGTAGGCCGCGTTACAACGCATCAGGGGTAACAAAGTATTTATCGCGGAAAACGCCTGTTTTCAGTCGAAAAGCTCTTAAAAACATGTTTCAAGCGCTTTCAGGTCTGTAACAGGAAGGTTACCGGGCCGTCGTTGACCAGGTGCACCTGCATATCCGCGCCGAATCTACCTGATGCCACAGTGCCATGCACCTGTTTCGCCTTACCTAATAGATAGTCGAAAAGCTCCTCGCCCAAGGCCGGAGGGGCAGCGGTCGAAAAACTCGGACGCAACCCGCTCTTGGTATCGGCGGCCAGGGTGAACTGTGAGACCAGCAGCAACCCACCGCCTACATCCGCCAAGGACAAATTCATCTTGCCCTCGGCGTCACTGAATACACGATAGTTAAGCAGCTTCTGCAGAAGTTTGTCGGCGCTGGCCCGAGTATCCTCGGGCTCGACCGCCACCAGCACCAGCAAACCCTGATCGACGGCGCCAACCACCTCCCCCGCTACCTCGACTCGCGCACCACGCACGCGTTGCAGCAGGCCCTTCATGCTTCTTCAGGGGCCAGGTCGAGCAGACGCCGGGCCATCTGATTGGCGGCTCGCACCAGCGCATCGGTGATGCCCGGTTCGGAGGCGGCATGGCCAGCGTCACGGATCACCTGCAATTCACTGTTCGGCCAGTTCTGATGCAGTTCCCAGGCGTTATCCAGCGGGCAGATCACGTCGTAGCGACCGTGGACGATCACGCCAGGCAAATGGGCGATCTTGCCCATGTCGCGGATCAGCTGGTTTGGCTCAAGGAACGCATTGTTGGTGAAGTAGTGACATTCGATGCGGGCGATGGACAACGCGCGCTGTGGCTCGGAGAAACGATCGACCACCATCGGGTTCGGGCGCAGAGTGGCAGTTCGGCCTTCCCAGGTGGACCAGGCCTTGGCCGCGTGCATCTGGGCAATCTGATCGTTGCCGATCAGGCGCTTGTGGAAAGCCGAGAGCAAGTCTTCGCGTTCGTCCAGCGGGATAGGCGCGATGTAGTCCTGCCAGTAATCAGGAAACAGACGACTGGCGCCACACTGGTAGAACCACTCGATTTCCTGCGGACGGCAGAGAAAAATCCCGCGCAGAATCAGACCGTGCACGCGCTCCGGGTGGGTTTGCGCGTAGGCAAGGGCCAGGGTCGAACCCCACGAACCGCCGAACAACACCCATTTATCGATGCCAAGGTGCTGGCGAATTCGCTCAAGGTCGGCGACCAGATCCCAGGTGGTGTTGTTTTCCAGGCTGGCGTGAGGCGTGGAACGACCGCAACCGCGCTGGTCGAAGGTCACTATGCGATACAAGTTCGGATCGAAATACCGACGGCTCTGGGCATCACACCCGGCGCCGGGGCCGCCGTGGATGAACACTACCGGCAAACCTTCCGGTGAACCGCTTTCGTCGACATACAGCGTGTGGGTTTCATCGACGGCCAGATCGTGCCGGGCGTGGGGTTTGATCTGCGGGTACAAAGTCTGCATTGCGCGCTCCGTAAGGGGTCGAGGTCATCCCTGGGGGGACTTCTATTATTCTGCCGTCCGGCATCATAAACCCGAATTACGCCAATGAGCATGCCCTTGCAGAGTCAGAGTTTTTCAGCCCGTTTTTTCAGACAAATAGCCGAGCAGCGTTTCATAGAGCGCGTCGACCTCGGCGACCTGCCCCCGAGCCCGCAGACAGCCGTGAACCAAGCCCTCCCCGTAATAAAGCGTCGCTGCCACGCCAGCTTTGTTCAGTCGCTCGGCGTAGAGCACGCCGTCATCGCGCAGCGGGTCGAATTGAGCCACGGCGATCAGGGCGGGCGGTAAGCCACTGAAATCCTCGGCGAGCAACGGCATCGCATAGGCACTTAGTCGTCGGGTGCCGCGCAAGTACAGGGCGTGATAACACTCCAGATCACTGGTGCTGAGCAAGGGAGCGTCGATGCATTCGCTTCGCGATGGCAATCGCTGATCACCGCCCAGCCCCGGATAAATCAGGGCCTGAGCAGCCGGCAATGGCTCGCCCGCATCGCGCAACGCCAGACACAACGCAGCAGCAAGGTTGCCACCGGCGCTGTCCCCGGCCACCAGCGTTCGCTCGGGATCGAGCCGCAATGGCCCGACCCGTAGCGCGCGCCAGACACCCAGACAATCCTCGAACGCCGCCGGAAACGGATGTTCCGGCGCCAAGCGATAATCGACGGCGATTACCAGCACACCGAGCGTCGACGCCAGTTCGGCGCAGATGAAGTCGTGGGAATCCAGGCCCCCCACCACCCAACCGCCGCCGTGCAGATACACGATGCACGGGCAACCGCTGGTCGGTGGCGAAACCGGCGGTTGATAAGACCGCACCGGCACGCCAGCCAATTCAAAGTCGACCACATAAAGCCCGGCGGGACGCGGCGGGGTAAACGCCCGGCACATCCCGCTGTAGGCCTGACGCAAACCGGTGAGGCTGCTGTCGGTGCTGTTGAAGCTGACGGTTTTCTCGACGAACGCGGTCATCTGTTCGGATAAAGGATAGGCATTCATAAAGGTTTCAAACTGGCCTGAACGGTTGCCACGCCATCCCTGCCATCGAAGCTGCTGACACCCGCCAGCCAGCGCTGCAAATCTTCCGGATGGTCACGCAGCCATTGTTTGGCAACGTCCTGAGGCGTCTTGCGCTCCATGATCGGCACCATCAACTGGCTTTCCTGGGCGGCGGTGAAGGTCAGGTTTTCCAGCAGGCGGTTTACGTTCGGACAGCGCAGGGCGTAGTCCGGGGAGGTCACGGTGGCAACCGTTGCGGCGCCCTCGTTCGGGCCGTAAACGTCTTCACTGCCGGTCAGGTAGGCGATCTTCATGTTGATGTTCATCGGGTGCGGGGTCCAGCCGACGAACACCACGAACTCCTTGCGATTCACCGCCCGTTGTACGGCGGCAAGCATGCCGGCCTCACCGGACTCGATCAGCTTGAAGTCCTTCAGGCCAAAGCGATTGGTCTCGATCATGGTTTTGAGGGTGGTGTTGGCGCCACTGCCCGGCTCGATGCCGTAGATCTTGCCACCGAGCTGATCCTTGAATTTGGCGATGTCGGCGAAGGTTTTCAGGCCTGCCGCAGCGACGTAGTCCGGTACGGCGAGGGTCGCCTGAGCGTCGGCCAGGCTCGGCTTGTCCATGATCTTCACCTGATTGGCGGCCACGAACGGCGCGATGTTTTTGTCCATCGCCGGTTTCCAGTAGCCGAGGTAGATGTCCAGACGCTTGTCGCGGATGCCGGCGAAGATGATTTGCTGCACGGCGCTGGTTTGCTTGCTTTCGTAGCCGAGGCCGTTGAGCAGCACATCGGCCATGCCACTGGTGGCGATCACGTCGGTCCAGTTGACCACGCCCATGCGCACGGCCTTGCAGGAAGCGTCGTCACTGGCCAGGACGCTGGTGCTCAGAAGAGCGGTGCCGCAGAGGATTGAGAGACAGCGGGTGAACAAACCTTTGGTGCTTGTCATAGGGAGCTTTCTCGTGCGGCAGATTATTGTGAGGGCCGGTGTCTTCGTGCACCGTGCCCAGCACATTACGCAGCGTCGAGAGGGTAGAAGCGAACTGTAGCGACCGAGATTTGCACAGTGGCGACTGTCCTGATCGATCGTTCCCACGCTCCGCGTGGGAACGCAGCCCGTGACGCTCCGCGTCACTGGACGCGGAGCGTCCCTTGAGGCATTCCCACGCAGGAGCGTGGGAACAATCAGTTACCGGTAGTGCTTCTCGCCCCAAGCCAACAACCCTTGCAGCAATTCCTTGAGCACCACCTGAGTCGGTGCCGCCAGGTCCGGGCGATAACGGAACGGCTCGAACTCTTCCATGTACGTGCACTGGCCCAACTCCAGTTGCACCGCATGGATGTTCTCGGCCGGATTGCCGTAATGGCGAGTGATGTGGCCGCCCTTGAACCGACCGTTCAGCACATGGCTGTAATCGCCGTGGCGCGCGCAGATGGCTTCCAGCTGAGTGGCCAACTGTGGATCGCAACTGGCGCCGTTGAAGGTGCCAAGGTTGAAGTCCGGCAGCTTGCCGTCGAACAGGTGCGGGATCACCGAGCGGATCGAGTGCGCATCGAACAATATTGCGTAGCCAAACTCGGCTTTCAGTCGCGCCAGCTCGTTTTGCAAGGTGCTGTGATACGGCGTCCAGACTTGCTCCAGGTAAGTCGCTCGCTCCGCCGCTGACGGCTCCATGCCCTCACGGAACAACGGAATGCCGTCAAACAGCGTCGCCGGGTACAGGCCGGTGGTGGCGCCGACATACAAAGGCTTGTCGTCAGACGGTCGGTTCAGGTCGATGACAAAACGCGAGTACTCGGCGGCCAAGGTGCTGGCGCCCAGCTCGGCAGCAAATTCGTAGAGCTGCGGGATGTGCCAGTCAGTGTCCGGCAGGCTTTTCGCGTCGGGGATCAACCCCGCTTCCACCGCAGGGGTCAGACGCAGACCCGCGTGAGGCATGCTGATCAGCAACGGCACGCGGCCTTGTTTGAAGTTCAGAACCTTATCCACAACTGCTCTCCTAAACGCTTGTTTCGACGCCGTGACGCACGACGCGTTTTTCCAGGTCACCGCCCAGCCAGTACGACAGGTCGGCCGGACGATCGATTTGCCAGGCGACGAAGTCTGCGAACTTGCCGACTTCCAGCGAGCCGTGAGTCTCGGCCATGCCCAATGCGGTTGCGGCATGAATCGTCGCGCCCGCCAGGGCTTCTTCCGGGGTCATGCGGAAACAGGTGCACGCCATGTTCAGCATCAAGCGCAACGACAGCCCCGGTGAGGTGCCAGGATTGAGGTCACTGGCAATGGCAATTTTCACGCCGTGTTTGCGCAGGGCATCCATCGGCGGCAATTGGGTTTCCCGCAGGAAGTAGAACGCGCCGGGCAGCAACACCGCGACGGTGCCGGACTTGGCCATGGCCATGGCGTCGTCTTCGGTCATGAATTCCAGGTGATCCGCCGACAATGCGTGGTAACGCGCCGCCAGACTCGAACCATGCAGGGACGACAACTGCTCGGCGTGCAGCTTCACCGGTAAGCCAAGCTCTTGTGCAGTGATGAACACCCGCTCGACCTGCGCCGGCGAAAACGCCAGGTATTCGCAGAACGCATCGACCGCATCCACCAGCCCTTCGGCGGCCAGGGCCGGAAGCATCTCGGCGCAGATGTGGTCAATGTAGTCGTCGGCGCGATCCGCGTATTCCGGCGGCAAGGCGTGAGCAGCCAGGCAAGTGCTGCGCACGCTGACCGGCAGTTCGGCGCCGAGACGGCGGATGACCCGCAGAATCTTGCGTTCGCTGGCCAGGTCCAGGCCATAGCCGGATTTCATCTCGACTGTGGTTACTCCGTCGCGCATGAGGCTTTTCAGACGCTTGGCGGCGCTGTCGAACAGCTCGTCTTCGCTGGCCGCGCGGGTGGCGCGTACGGTGCTGGCGATGCCGCCACCGGCCGCGGCGATTTCCGAGTAGCTGACGCCCTGCAGGCGCTGTTCGAATTCACCGCTGCGGTTACCGCCGAACACCGTGTGGGTGTGGCAGTCGATCAGGCCCGGAGTCACCCAGGCCCCTTTAAGATCATTGACTGCCGGGTACTCGCCCGACGGCAGTTCAGCGCGTGGGCCGATCCACTCAATGTGCGCTCCTGACGTCACGATGGCCGCATCCTCGATGATCGAGTAGACGCCTTGCGCCATGGTTGCGACGTGGCAGTGTTGCCAGAGAGTTTTCATCTGTGGCCTCCGTTAGGTTATCGATGAGAAAAAGAAGGTTCCCGCTCCACCGGTACTGCCTTCCCTGCCGCCGGTTTCACCCACGTCAGGTAGGCCAGCACCAGCAATACAATCCAGACCACCCCGACGATCAGCGCTGCCTGGGTGTCCGGGAAATAGCCCAGCACGCCAAAGATGAACAGCATGAAGGCAATCGCCGCGATCGGCGCATAGGGCCAGAACGGTACCGGGAATTTCAACTGTGCGACCTGTTCGCTGCTCATGGAACGACGCATGGCCACTTGGGTGAACAGAATCATCAACCAGACCCACACCGTCGCAAAGGTCGCGATGGAGGCAATCAACAGAAACACGTTCTCCGGAATCAAGTAGTTCAACAGCACGCCCAGCAGCAGCGCGCCACTCATCACTACCACCGTCATCCATGGCACGCCATTGCGCGACAACCGGGCGAAGCCCTTGGGCGCGTGCCCTTGCTGGGCCAGGCCGTACATCATGCGGCCAGCACCAAAGATGTCACTGTTGATCGCCGATATCGCCGCCGAAATCACTACGATATTAAGAATAGTCGCCGCCGAACTGATCCCCAGATTGTCGAAAATCTGCACGAACGGGCTGCCCTGGCTGCCGATCTGCTTCCATGGAAAGATCGACATCAGCACGAACATGGTCAGCACGTAGAACAGCAAAATACGCAGCGGTACGGCATTGATCGCCCGGGGCAGCACGTGCTGCGGGTCTTTGGCTTCGCCGGCGGTCACGCCGATAATTTCAATGCCGCCGAACGCAAACATCACCACCGCGAACGAAGCGATCAGGCCGCCCACGCCATTGGGCATGAAGCCGCCATGGCTCCAGAGATTGCTGATGTCGGTCGCCTGGGCGCCGGGCGCAGTGCTGATGCCGAACAGCATGATGCCGAAGCCACCCAGGATCATCGCAACGATGGCCGCCACCTTGAGCAGCGATAGCCAGAACTCCATTTCACCGAAGACTTTGACGTTGCACAGGTTCAAGCCGCCGACCACCGAAACGATGCCCAGCACCCAGATCCAACGGGCGACTTCCGGAAACCAGAAGCCCATGTAAATACCGAACGCGGTAACGTCGGCCATACCGACGATGACCATTTCAAACGCGTAGGTCCAACCGAGGATGAAGCCCGCCATCGGCCCAAGATAAGTGCTGGCGTACTGGCCGAAAGAGCCGGCCACCGGGTTGTGCACGGCCATCTCACCGAGGGCGCGCATGACCATGAACACCGCCGCGCCACCGATCAGGTAAGCCAGCAGTACCGCAGGCCCAGCCATTTGAATGGCCGAGGCCGAACCGTAAAACAGCCCGGTGCCGATCGCCGACCCCAGCGCCATGAAGCGAATATGTCGGGCAGAGAGCCCGCGTTTCAAACCCTTTTCTGGCTGTTGCATTGCTCGTCCTTAATTATTTTTATTGGCGACATGATCGTTCCCAGGCTCCTGCGTGGGAATGCCTCTGGGGACGCTCCGCGTCCAGTGACGCAGAGCGTCACGGGCTGCATTCCCACGCAGAGCGTGGGAACGATCATCAGAGAAAAAGCTGTTACAGGCTAGGCAGCAACTTCGCCGGTACCAGCGAATTCAGGCAACGGGTCGCCAACAACTCGCTCGCCGCGTTGATGTCCGGCGCAAAGAAGCGATCCTTCTCATAGAAAGGCACTTGCGCACGCAGAATCCCGCGAGCCTCTTCCAGCTTCGAAGAAGTCTTCAGACCATCGCGCAGATCCAGACCTTGGACCGCAGCCAACCATTCCACCGCGAGAACACCGCGAGTGTTTTCGGCCATTTCCCACAGACGTTTGCCGGCAGCCGGGGCCATGGAAACGTGGTCTTCCTGGTTCGCCGACGTCGGCAGGCTGTCCACCGAGTGCGGGTGGGACAACGCTTTGTTCTCGCTGGCCAGTGCCGCCGCTGTCACTTGGGCGATCATGAAGCCGGAGTTCACGCCGCCATTGGCCACCAGGAACGGCGGCAGTTGCGACATGTGCTTGTCCATCATCAGCGAGATACGGCGTTCGCTCAGGGAGCCAATTTCGGCGATGGCCAACGCCATGTTGTCGGCGGCCATGGCGACCGGTTCGGCGTGGAAGTTACCGCCGGAGATCACGTCGCCTTCAGCGGCGAATACCAGCGGATTGTCCGAAACGGCGTTGGCTTCGATGGCGAGCACTTCGGCAGCCTGACGGAACTGAGTCAGGCAGGCGCCCATGACTTGCGGCTGGCAGCGCAGGGAGTACGGATCCTGAACCTTTTCGCAGTTCTCGTGCGAGTCGGACACTTGACTGCGCTCGCCCAGCAAATCGCGGTAAGCGGCAGCGGCGTCGATCTGGCCTTTCTGACCGCGAGCGGCATGAATCCGTGCGTCGAACGGCGAGCGCGAGCCCAGCACGGCTTCAACGGTCAGGGCGCCAAGCGCCACAGCGCCAGCGAACAGGTCTTCACCTTCGAACAGACCACGCAGCGCGTAAGCGGTGGAAACCTGAGTGCCGTTGAGCAGCGCCAGACCTTCTTTCGCCGCCAGGGTCAGCGGGGTCAGACCGGCTACTTTCAGCGCTTCGGTCGCTTCCATCCATTCGCCTTTGTAGCGGGCCTTGCCTTCGCCCAGCAGCACCAGCGACATGTGGGCCAAAGGCGCCAGGTCGCCGGATGCACCGACCGAACCTTTCAATGGAATGTGCGGGTAAACCTCGGCATTGATCAGGGCGATCAGTGCGTCGATGACCTTACGACGAATGCCCGAGAAACCACGGCTCAGGCTGTTGACCTTGAGCACCATGACCAGCCGCACCAGCGCGTCGCTGATCGGCTCGCCGACACCGGCGGCGTGGGACAGCACCAGCGAGCGCTGCAGGTTTTCCAGGTCTTCGCTGGCGATGCGGGTCGAGGCCAGCAGGCCGAAACCAGTGTTGATGCCGTAAGCGGTGCGGTTCTCGGCGAGGATCTGTTCCACGCAGGCAACGCTGGCTTCGATCTGGGCCGAGGCGCTGTTGTCGAGGGTGATTTTCACCGGTTGCTGATAAACATCACGCAGTTGGGCAAGGCTCAGTTGGCCGGGAATAAGGTTTAGCGCAGTCATTTCGTGCTCCTTTTGAGAGTTTGTCTTCTCTTAGGTGAAGAGTACTCACCAGACGCTCCGGAGATGTCCGTTGTCCGTCGCGTCTCGCCTTCTGGGGAGCCGCGCCTTGGCACGCTGGTGTTTTGTAAAAATCAGTTCAAGTTTGGTAACGCGCTGTGCAGCAAAACAGGATCTTTCAAAACGGCGGCGGCACTGGCGATGTCCGGTGCCAACCAGCGGTCCTGGTCGTAGGCCGGGACCCGCTCGCGCAACAGACGCCAGGCTGTATCAGTGCCAGCGCCGAAGCGTTGTTCCTTGAGGAATTCAAACGCCTGGGCCGCCAGCAGGTACTCGATCGCGAGGATCTGCGTGCAGTTTTCCAGGGCGCGATGCAGTTTCAGCGCGGCGTTGGTGCCCATGCTCAGGTGGTCTTCCTGCAGGCCCGAGGTGACGTAGTTGTCGAGGACCGCCGGTTGCGCCAACTGACGGTTTTCCGCGCACAGGGAAGCGGCGACGTACTGGACGATCATCATCCCGGAATTCACCCCCGGGTTGGCCACCAGGAATGCCGGCAAACCGCTGACATGCGGGTTGATCAAGCGGTCCAGGCGACGCTCGGCGATGGAGCCGATTTCCGCCATGGCGATGGCCAGCAAATCTGCCGCCAATGCCACTGACTGACCGTGCGGGTTAGCCTGGGACACCACCCGGAAATTGTCCGGTGTGCCTAGAAGCATCGGGTTGTCGGTGACGGAATTGAGTTCGGTTTCGATCTGCTTTTGGGCGTGCTCAAGCTGATCGCGAGCAGCACCGTGGACTTGCGGGATCGAGCGGATGCTTAGCGCATCCTGAGTGCGAAAACCTTTACTGCTGGCGATCACTTCACTGCCATCGAGCAGCGCCCGCAAGTTGATGCCGACTTGCTGCATGCCCGGGTGAGGTTTGAGTGCGATGATTTCGGCATCGAACGCGGCGATCTGACCGCACTGGGCTTCGAAGCTCATGGCACCGATCACGTCGGCCCACTGCACCAGATGCGTCGCGTCGGCCAGCGCCAGGCAGCTGAGGCCGGTCATGCACGGCGTGCCGTTGACCAGGCACAAGCCATCTTTGGCGCCGAGCTGGACCGGTTGCAAACCTTCTTCAGCCAAAGCCTGCTGCGCAGAAACGATTTGCCCGCGATAGCTGACATTGCCGACGCCCAGCAGCGCGATGCTGATGTGGGCCATGTGGGTCAGGTAACCCACCGAACCCTGAGAAGGCACTTGCGGGGTGATGCCGCGGTTGAGCAGCGCCAACAGGGCTTCGACCACCCGGCGATGAATGCCGGATTTGCCATGGCTATAGTTGCGAATAGCGGCGCAGATGATTGCGCGGGTCTGTTCGTCGGCCAATGGTGCGCCAACGCCACAGGCGTGGCTGAGCAAGGTATTGCGCGACAGTTGGCTGAGTTGTTCGTCCTTGAGCGAGACGTTGCACAAGGCGCCGAGGCCCGTGTTGACGCCATAAGCACGTTCGCCGCTGGCGACGATGCGCTGGACGATGGCCTGGGCATTCTCGATCCGCGCCCAAGTTTGTGGCGACAGCTCAAGCTGTGCGCCATGGCGGGCTACGGCGACCACATCCTGCCAACGCAGCGGGGCGTCGGCGATAACGATTTTTTCAGCCTGGGACATCTGGAGCCTCATACGAAATTTGATCGTTCCCACGCTCTGCGTGGGAATGCCGCCTGGGACGCTCTGCGTCCCGTTGTCAGCGCAAGGTCAAAGCCTGCGAATTGTGACGCGGAGCGTCACGGGATGCATTCCCACGCAGAGCGTGGGAACGATCATCAAACCACCGCCGCCCGCCGCTGAACGAACCGATCCACATACTCATCCGCCGGCGAATGCAGGATCTCTCTTGGCGTGCCGACCTGGATCAGGCGGCCATCCTTGAGAATCGCGATGCGGTTGCCGATACGCACGGCCTCGTCGAGGTCGTGGGTGATGAAGACGATGGTCTTGTGCAGGGTCTTTTGCAGCTCCAGCAACTGGTCCTGCATCTCTGCGCGAATCAGCGGGTCGAGCGCACTGAAGGCTTCGTCCATCAGGATGATGTCGGTGTCCGCCGCCAGGGCGCGGGCCAGGCCCACACGCTGACGCATACCGCCCGAGAGCTGATGCGGGTATTTGTTTTCGTAGCCCTTGAGGCCCACGGTGTTGATCCAGTGCAGCGCACGCTCGGCGCACATTTGCTTGGTCTCGCCACGCACTTTCAGGCCGTAGGCGACGTTATCCACCACGGTCTTGTGCGGCAGCAGGCCAAAGCTCTGGAACACCATGCTGATCTTGTGCCGACGAAATTCGCGCAGGGCTTCCATGTCGTATTGCAGGATGTCCACGCCGTCCACCAGGATCGCGCCGCTGGTCGGGTCGATCAGGCGGTTGAAGTGGCGCACCAGGGTGGACTTGCCGGAGCCCGACAGGCCCATGATCACGAAGATCTCGCCGGTGGCGATGCTCAAGGACAAGTCGTTCACGCCGACCACGCAGCCGGTTTCGGACAGCACCTGATCTTTGGTTTTGCCCTGGCCAATCATGGCCAGCGCATCCTTGGAACGGTTGCCGAAAATCTTGAAGACGTTTTTGACTTCGATCTTGCTGATGGCTTCGTTGTTCATTTGCTCACCTCATGCCGTGCCCGACCATACGCCTGAGTAATACGGTCGATAACCACTGCCAGAATCACAATCGCCAGACCAGCTTCAAGACCACGTCCGACGTTGAGGGTCTGAATCCCCACCAACACGTCTTCACCCAGGCCACGGGCACCGATCATCGAGGCGATGACCACCATCGACAGGGCCATCATGGTGGTCTGGTTGATCCCGGCCATGATGCTCGGCAGGGCCAACGGAAGTTGCACGCCAAACAGTTGCTGCCAGCGGTTGGCACCGAAGGCGTTGATCGCTTCCATCACTTCGCCGTCGACCTGGCGAATGCCCAGATCGGTCAAGCGGATCAGCGGTGGCGCGGCGTAGATCACGGTGGCGAAAATCGCCGGGACCTTGCCCAGACCGAACAGCATCAGCACCGGGATCAGGTACACGAAACTCGGCATGGTCTGCATGATGTCCAGCAGCGGCATCAATATCGAACGCAGGCGATTGCTGCGCGCCGAAAGAATGCCCAGCGGAATGCCGATCATCACCGAAATGATGGTTGCAACCATCATCAATGCCAGGGTCTGCATCAGCTTGTCCCAGAGGCCGACCGCACCCACCAGGAACAACAAGCCTACGATCACGGCGGTGGTCACGACTTTGCGGGTCGCGTGCCAGGCAACGCCCGCCACGATTGCCAGCATCAGCCACCAGGGCGCCGCACGCAGCAGCCCTTCAAGATTGACGATGGCCCACAACAAGGTGTCGGAGATGTGCCGGAACACGTCGCCGTAGTTGGTGACCAGCGAATCGACCCAACTGTTGACCCAGTCGGCGATGGAAAAGGTAAAGCTTTCGGGAAACATAAGAGACTCTCAATCAAGGGGTTGCGATCAAGCATCCGACTGCCACTGACGGCCGTCGCAGAGGCTCAACCTACAAGGCCGCGTCGATCTTTTTGGCTGCGTCTTCGCTCACCCATGCGTGCCAGACTTCAGGATGTTCCTTCAAGAAGATCTTGGCCAGTTTTGGCGATTCGATCCGCTCTTTGGTCATACGTCCCAGGTTCTGGTTCAGCAGGTCGATCGGCACGTTGACCTTTTCCAGCACGGCCACCAGCTCCGGCGCTTCGTCGTGGAAAGTCTTGGACAGACCGACCTTGATAGTCACGGTCTTGTTCACGCCTGGCTTCTCTTCGAGTTTCACCACGTCGACCTGGCCCATCATTGGGGTTGGCGACCAGTAGTAGAACAGGATCGGCTCGCCGCGCTTGTAGCTCGATAGCACCGCGGCATCCAGCGCTGGGCCAGTACCTGGGCGGAAGTTGGTGTAGGAGCTTTCCAGGCCGTAGCTTTTCAGCATTTCGCTGTTGTCGAGCTCGCAGGTCCAGCCGGCCGGGCAGTTGTAGAAACGGCCCTTGGCAGGCTCTTCGGCGTCCTTGAACACTGCGGAGTACTTGGCCAGGTCAGCAATGTTTTTCAGGTCCGGTGCCTTGGCTTCCAGCTTGCGCTTGGCGTCGCCTTCGATCACGTAACGCGGCACGTACCAGCCTTCGACAGCGCCCACGACAGGCGCGCCGACACCGACGACCTTGCCGGCCTTCTCGGCTTTGTTCCAGACTTCGCTGCGGCCGACCCACTCTTCGGCAAACACTTGAATGTCATTGCTGCTCAGGGCGTTTTCCATGGTGATGGAGTTGCCCGGCAGGCTGTCGGTCTTGCAGTCATAACCTTTCTCCAACACGACTTGCAGCACGTCGGTCAGCAGCATGGCGCTTTCCCAGTTCAGGCCGGCGAACTTCACCGGTTTGCCCGACTCGCACCAACCAGCCGCCTGAGTGGCGCCGGCACTGGCCAGCAGGCCCATGGAAAGCAATGTGGTCAGCAGGGTCTTGTTCGATTTCATTGTAGTGACGCTCCTAATCATGAATTGGCTTACGGCAGTCAAGAGGCATCCAGCCCTGTCCACGTCCAATCAGGCCTGCGCCGCAGCGCGACCAGCCCCGCTTGTTTTAGGTTGTACAACGCTGTCCTGCTCGACCGGCAGAATCAGTTGATCGGGTACGGTGCCATGCCATTTTTTTGCGCACACGTAATACAGCGCTGCGGGAAGCACCAGACCGATGATCCAGGAAATATCCACACCACCCAGGGCGTCTACCAGCGGACCGGTATAGAACTTGGTGGAGATGAACGGCAGTTGCACCAGTACTCCGAAGACATAGACGCTGATACCGAGGGGGTTCCAACGGCCGTAGCGACCGTTCGGATCTGCCAACGCCGGCACGTCATAGCGCTCGCGGGTGATGCAGTAGTAGTCCACCAGGTTGATCGCGCTCCATGGCGTAAAGAACGCCAGCAAGAACAGGATGAAGGACTTGAACGCACCGAGGAACGAGTGCTGACCGAGCAACGCGATGAGGGTCGCAGTACCGACGATGACCAGCACGAAGACCAGACGCTGCAAGCGCGTTACCTGCAGGTGACCACGGAAACCGCTAATGATGGTCGCGATGCACATGAAGCTGCCATAGGAATTCAGCGTGGAGATGGTGACCTTGCCGAACGCGATGCTGAAGTACAGCAGCGCAGCGGTGGCACCGGTACCGCCCAAACCAACGATGTAGGCCACTTCGTGGCCGGCGAATTGCCCGTTGGCCGATGCGGCGGCAAGCACGCCGAGGATCATCGCCACCTGTGCGCCAATGACCGAACCTGCGCCTGCGGCGAAAAAGGTTTTCACCGAGGAAATCTTGCTCGGCAGATAGCGTGAATAGTCAGCCACGTAGGGACCAAAGGCGATCTGCCAGGATGCCGCGAGCGACACCGAGAGCAGGAAGCTGGTCCAGCTGAAGTGACGGATTTGCAGGAGTGCGCCAACGTCAGTCTGGCTCATCAGACGACTGAACAGGTAAACAAAGGCAATCACACCGATGACGCTGGCGACACGGCCAATGAAATGGATCACCCGATAACCGAGCACCGTGACCAGCACGATGACACTGGCGAAGATGAGGATACCGACGCTGTCGCTGACGCCAAACAACTGGCCCAGCGCTTGGCCGGAAAGCACGGTTCCCGTTGCGGTGAAGCCGAGGTACATCAAACAGACCAGCACGATCGGGATGGCCGCGCCATAAACGCCGAACTGTACACGGCTGGAGATCATCTGCGGCAGGCCAAGCTTGGGCCCTTGCGCGGCATGCAGCGCCATCACGCCACCGCCGATCAGTTGCCCGATCAGCAATCCGATTAACGACCAGAACACGTCACCGCCCAGCACCACGGCCAGGGCCCCGGTGACAATCGCGGTGATTTGCAGGTTGGCACCCATCCATAGGGTGAACTGGCTCAACAGACGACCGTGTCTTTCCTCTTCCGGGATATAGTCGATCGAACGTGTCTCGATCAACGGTTTACTGCCTGCACGATCGTCATTAACAGCCATTGTTCAACCTCTGTGGATTGTTTGTCGGTGTTGGTTGCCCCTGTAGGAGCGAGGCTTGCCCGCGAAGGCGTCTTTTCTGACACACCGCGGTTCGCGGGCAAGCCTCGCTCCTACAGGTTTTGCATCAGGCCAAAGCCCGTTTTATTTGCCGGTAATCATCGGCAGGTTCAGGCCCTGCTCCTTGGCACAGTCGATCGCGATCTGGTAACCCGCATCGGCGTGACGCATAACACCGGTGGCCGGGTCGTTGTGCAGAACGCGAGCAATGCGCTCGGCCGCTTCGTCAGTACCGTCGCAGACAATCACCATGCCCGAGTGCTGGGAAAAGCCCATGCCGACGCCGCCGCCGTGGTGCAGGGAAACCCAGGTCGCGCCGCTCGCGGTGTTGAGCAGAGCGTTGAGCAGTGGCCAGTCGGACACGGCGTCGGAACCGTCCTGCATCGATTCGGTTTCGCGGTTCGGGCTGGCGACCGAACCGGAGTCCAGGTGGTCGCGACCGATCACGATTGGCGCGGACAATTCACCGCTGCGAACCATTTCGTTGAACGCCAGACCGAGCTTGGCGCGCAGGCCCAGGCCCACCCAGCAGATACGTGCCGGCAGACCCTGGAAGCTGATGCGCTCGCGCGCCATGTCCAGCCAGTTGTGCAGGTGGGCGTCGTCCGGGATCAGTTCTTTTACTTTGGCGTCGGTTTTGTAGATGTCCTGCGGATCGCCCGACAGTGCAGCCCAACGGAACGGGCCGATACCACGGCAGAACAGCGGACGGATGTAAGCAGGTACGAAGCCTGGGAAGTCGAATGCGTTCTCGACGCCTTCTTCTTGGGCCATCTGACGGATGTTGTTGCCGTAGTCGAAAGTCGGAATACCCATTTTCTGGAAGTCGAGCATCGCTTTAACGTGCACGGCCATCGATTGCTTGGCGGCTTTCACCACAGCAGCAGGCTCGGTCTTGGCGCGAGCGCGGTACTCTTCCCAGGTCCAGCCGGCAGGCAGGTAACCGTTGAGCGGGTCGTGGGCGCTGGTCTGGTCGGTGACCATGTCCGGGCGCACGCCGCGCTTGACCAGTTCTGGAAGGATTTCAGCGGCGTTGCCGAGCAGGGCGATGGAAATCGCTTTGCCTTCTTTAGTGTATTTGGCGATGCGGGCCAGCGCGTCGTCGAGGTCGGTGGCTTGCTCATCGACGTAACGGCTGTTCAAACGGAAATCGATACTGACCTGCTGGCATTCGATATTCAGCGAGCAAGCGCCAGCCAGGGTCGCGGCCAGAGGCTGAGCGCCGCCCATGCCACCGAGGCCTGCGGTCAGGACCCAACGACCTGTCAGGTCATCGTTGTAGTGCTGGCGACCGGCTTCGACGAACGTTTCGTAGGTACCTTGAACGATGCCCTGGCTGCCGATGTAGATCCAGCTGCCGGCGGTCATTTGGCCGTACATGGCCAGGCCTTTGGCGTCGAGTTCGTTGAAGTGTTCCCAGCTCGCCCAGTGTGGCACCAGGTTGGAGTTGGCGATCAGTACGCGCGGGGCGTTGCTGTGAGTCTTGAACACACCGACCGGCTTGCCGGATTGCACCAGCAGGGTCTCGTCGTCATTCAGGTGGGTCAGGCTTTCGACGATCTTGTCGTAGCATTCCCAGTTACGTGCCGCACGACCGATACCACCGTAAACCACCAGTTCTTTAGGGTTCTCGGCGACTTCCGGGTCGAGGTTGTTCATCAGCATGCGCAGCGGCGCTTCGGTCAACCAGCTCTTGGCGGTCAGCGTGTTACCGCGCTGCGCACGTATTTCAACATCACGGTGCTTTGTAAAAGAGGCGGTAGTAGGTTTCTGGGTATTGTCAGTCACGAAAAAGACTCCTCAGCGATCAATCCAAACCAACCCTGGCGGTGGGTAAGCCAGCCTGTGCGCGTCAAAGCGCCACAAGCGAATCAGTGGACGTTGCGAGGAGTCTCGATCGACTCATACGCATACGTCTTTACTTGTACATACAAGCATATGCAATCAAGCGGCCAACTTGTTGGATGGCTGTTCAAGAAAAGTTTTGAAAGGGCTGGAAAGCCTGTAGACCAAGGGTTTTGACGCAGATGAAATTTTTCTGGGGGATTTTGCGAGGGAAGTGAGAGCTGTTACTTGAGCGTGGTTTTGCGCCACGCTGGGGCGTTCGGTAACAAGTTGGTGCGCAGTTTCGAATCAGATGATCGTTCCCACGCTCTGCGTGGTAACGCCTCTTTGGACGCTCCGCGTCCGCTGTTGCGACGGTGACGCGGAGCGTCACGGGATGCATTCCCACGCGGGAGCGTGGGAACGATCAGGGGTAGTGTTAGATCAGTGTGCAGTCAGCTCAATCACGCAGCATGGCCCATTGCTGGAGACTTCAAGCAGGCCGGCGTTACCGTCGAGTTGCAGGCAATCGTGGCGACCGAGTTGCGAGGCACTGTTACCGACCTGCACTTCAAGCTCATCGGTGACACTGAACACGAGCACAGTGCCCGCCGAGCTGAAAAACCGCTGCTCGCCGTCCAGCCACTGCAACCGCGCGCGGTAACGCTGCGGCGCATAGATCAGGTTGAAATCGCGAATCGGCCCACCGAGCAATGTGCAGGAAACCTGGCTCTCGCCACTGAAGGCAAACGGGTCCAGCGGTAACAACGGCCGCGTGTCCTGGCCATCAACCCGCAAGGTCATTCCATCACCTTGCAGCACGGTGATCACCCGCTCGTAACCGGCAAAGGTGGAAAACCCACCCGATTCGCCAATATCGGCAATCGACAGGCGCCAGCCAAATCCATCAAGGCCGGTGCCCGCATCGCGGGTGATTTCTTCGGTGCTGCCGCCGCCGTTTTTCCACGGCATGCGCGGGTAATCGGCCGCGCGTAAAACCTTCAACTCATTCATTTATGGCTCTCTATTTATGAAACCGCCCTTCCAGACGATGACGGGAACCAGGGTGGATCAAACGGGCGGCGGTCACCGGCTGACGGCCGGACCAGGTGCGGCGACGAATCAGCAGGCACGGCTCGCCCTTTTCAATCTGCAGCAATTTGCACTCGGTGGCTTCAGCCAGAATCGCCTCGACCACATGCTCGCCTTCGGTCAGCGGCGCGACCTGGTTCAGATAGGCGTATGGCGTTTGCAGGGTGAAGTCTTGCTTGAGGTAGTCCGGCGCCACCAGTGCGTTGACGAAACGGTCTTCGATTTGCACCGGGATATCGTTTTCGAAATGCACGATCAGCGAGTGAAAGACTTTCTGGCCTTCGCGCATGTCCAGCGCCAAGGCGCGCTCGGAACCGGCGGCCTCTTCTTCGAGGGTGATGACCTTGCAGGTATGGCGATGGCCACGGGAGGCGATTTCGTCGGCGATGTTGTGCACTTCAAACAGCGCGGACTGACTTTTCGGCTCGGCGACAAAAGTCCCGACACCTTGCATGCGCACCAACAGACCGTCGGCGGTCATCTCGCGCAGGGCACGGTTGATGGTCATGCGGCTGAAACCCAGCTGGTTGACCAGCTCACTTTCCGACGGAACGCGGTAATGCGGCGGCCAGTTTCCACTGTCGATTTGCTGGGTGATCATCTGTTTGACGCGGGCGTACAAGGGCGCCGGACTGTCGCCCATGTGTGCGGCCAACGGAGAGACTGCAGGCGGAGTCGGCACGGTTAATCCTTGTTCGTTGAAGAGAGGTTGCTAGCTTGCCGGAGTTTACCGAGCAGGCAAACGTCTGTATATGTATATACAAATAACACACGATGGGGTGCTGAACCATGTCCGCCTTCTTTGCCGAACGCGCGCTGCTGCCTAGTGGATGGGCCAACAATGTACGTCTTGAGGTCAGCGCCGATGGCGTGTTGACCCATATCCAGGCCGATTCAAACGCAGATGGTGCCGAACGGCTTAGCGGTCCGCTGCTACCTGGTATGCCGAATTTACACTCCCACGCCTTCCAGCGGGCCATGGCCGGGCTGGCGGAAGTGGCGGGTAATCCGAATGACAGTTTCTGGACCTGGCGCGATTTGATGTATCGCCTCGTCGGAAAAATCAGCCCGGAGCAGCTCGGCGTCATCGCCCGTCAGTTGTACATCGAAATGCTCAAGGCCGGTTACACCTCGGTCGCGGAATTTCATTACGTGCACCACGACACGAGCGGCCAACCTTACGCGGACCCGGCCGAACTGGCGCTACGCATCAGCCAGGCCGCCAGTTCTGCCGGTATCGGCCTGACCCTGCTGCCGGTGCTGTACAGCCATTCCGGGTTCGGCGGTCAAGCCCCGAACGAAGGTCAACGTCGCTTTATCAACAGCACCGAAAACTACCTCAAGCTTCAGTCGCGCTTGCAGCCAATCCTGGCGCAACAACCGGCGCAGTCGCTGGGTTTGTGTTTCCACTCGTTGCGTGCGGTAACACCGCAGCAAATCAGCGAAGTGCTGGCCGCCAGCGACAAGCAGTGCCCGGTGCACATTCACATCGCCGAGCAGCAGAAAGAAGTCGATGACTGCCTGGGCTGGAGCGGTCGCCGTCCGCTGCAATGGCTGTACGAAAACACCGAGGTCGATCAACGCTGGTGCCTGGTTCATGCGACCCACGCCAACCCGGAAGAAGTCACGCTGATGGCCAAGAGTCGCGCCATCGCCGGCTTGTGCCTGACGACCGAAGCCAACCTCGGCGACGGTATCTTCCCGGCGGTGGATTTCCTCGCTCAGGGCGGGCGCATGGGAATCGGCTCCGACAGTCATGTGTCATTGAGCGTGGTGGAAGAATTGCGCTGGCTGGAATATGGCCAGCGTCTGCGCGACCAACGACGTAATCGTTTGTATGGCGCGGATCAGCCGATGGTTGGCCGCACGCTGTACGACGCAGCGCTGGATGGCGGGGCTCAGGCGTTGGGTCAGCCGATTGGCGCGCTGGAAGTTGGCAAACGCGCGGATTGGCTGGTGCTGGATGGCAACGATCCGTACCTGGCGACTGCCAGTGGCGACGGGATTCTGAATCGTTGGTTGTTTGCCGGAGGCGATCGCCAAGTGCGCGATGTACTGGTCAATGGCCAGTGGGTTGTGCGCGACGGGCGTCATGCCGGGGAAGAAGAAAGCAACCGCGCCTTCACCCAGGTTTTGCGCGATCTCCTGGGCTGACCCCTCACTGATCGTTCCCACGCGCAGCAAAGGAATGCAGCCCGGGGCGCTCCGCGTCCCAACAGCGGACGTAGAGCGTCCATTGAGGCATTCCCACGCGGAGCGTGGGAACGATCAGTAGCGGAGTAATCAGTTTGAGGTCTTGGCCATCTGCGTATCTGTCGCGCGCCAGATCAGTCGCGTGGTGTCGTAGCCCTGCTGACGTGCCTTGCTCAGCAATTCCTCACGCACTACGCCATTGACCGTCGGGGTCCGTGACAGCAGCCACAGATACTTGCGGCTCGGATCGCCAACAATGGCGGTCTTGTAGTCATCGCTGACGTACAACACCCAGTACTCTCCCTTCGCCATACCCGGAATCAGCCGCGAAAACCAGGTATCGAACTCGACCCACAGCTTGTCGGTTTTGCCCGGCTCCTGTGGCCAGGCCACGCCTTTGGCCTCTTCCCATTGCCAGTCTGCCGTCAGGCAGCGATTCAGCACCAACACTTTGCCGTCAGGCTTGAGCGTGTAATGGGCTTCGGATTGCGCGCAGTTGCGCTGGAAATACATCGGCAGACGAGCCAATTCGTACCAGGTCCCTTGGTACTTCTTGAGATTGAGGCTATTGGCGGTTTTCGGTGCCAACGGATCTACGCCGGAAGTGGCGCAGCCGGCCAAAACCAGGCCGGCTAAAAGGACTATCAGTAACCGTTTCATTGTTTTTCTCCCGTGGGCGCATAGCCCCGGATTACTTCAGGCCTTGGCCAGAAAACATCAGCACTTTGTCACCGGCGTACTGCACGCTGATAAAGCTGTTCTTGTCGCCCCAGGTACAACTGGACATGCCGAGCGCGCCCGAGCAATCGGCGGGTTTACCCAGCAAGGTTTCTACCTCGGCCTTGGGCATGCCTGACGACAGCTTCGAGTAGTTTTCCTGATTGATCTTGCTGCAAGCGGCCAACAACACGCAGAACGAAAGCAGGGCGATAGAACGCAGCGACATGGTGTAGCTCCTGGGGCGAAGGGGAATGGCATGGCTGCCAAGCTGAAGCTTAGAAGAGAAAACCCCTGTCTGGTTCCCTGGCCGGCCGGCTATTTATCAGGCCGCTCGTCTGCCTTGTTTCGAAAAATCAGCCACTTTCTTTCGCAATTGAGTATTTCGTCGGTTTTCGCAAAAACCGCCTAATCTTTGGCGTCGGCTGGTCGACATAAAAGCAACGCAAGACGCCCTTTTGACCAGCCCCCGCCGCGGTAGCTCACTTAATGACCAGAAACATGAAGTTCAGCCACAAGATCTTGTTGGCTGCCGCCCTCGTGGTGGCCGTTGCATTCGCTTGTTTCATCCTCTTCAACGACTACCGCCAGCGGCAAACCCTGCGCAGCAGTACCGAATCCTCAATGCAGGAACTCGGCAGCCTGACCACCAGCAACATCCAAATCTGGCTGGAAAGCCGCATTCAGTTGCTGCAATCGCTGTCCCAGCAGATCGCGGTGGACGGCAGCGCCCAGGCCAACCTCAAGCGCGCCATCGACCTGCCGGCCTACACCAGTAATTTTCAGCTGAGCTACTTCGGTGGCACCGACGGCGTGATGTTTTCGGTCCCGGCTGGCAATCGTGCGGCGGATTACGATCCCCGCGCCCGTGGCTGGTACAAGGCGGCCAACAGCGCGCAACAGACCATCGTCACCGAACCGTATATCGCCGCGTCGTCGGGCAAACTGGTGATCACCGTCGCCACGCCGGTGAAACATCAGACTCAAATGATCGGCGTCGCCGGCGCAGACATTGACCTGTCCAGCGTCAGCGCGATCATCAACTCGCTGAACTTCGGCGGCCACGGCCATGCCTTTATCGTCAGTGCCGACGGCAAGATCCTGATTCACCCGGACAGCAAACTGGTACTCAAGAGCCTGACCGACGCCTACCCTAACGGCGCCCCGAAAGTCAGCCCGGGCATGAAAGAAGTCGAGATCGACGGCAAGACTCAATTCATCTCCTTTACACACGTCAACGGTGTGCCCTCGGCAGACTGGTACGTGGCGCTGGTGCTGGATCAGGACACCGCGTTCTCGATGCTCAGCGAATTCCGCACGTCGGCGATCATCGCCATGGTTATCGCCGTGGTGATCATCATCGTGTTGTTGGGCATGCTGATCAGCTTCTTGATGCAGCCGTTGCTGACCATGGGTCGCGCGATGCATGACATCGCCGAAGGCGAAGGTGACCTGACCAAACGCCTGACCATCCACGGCCACGATGAGTTTGGTGCGCTGGGCACCTCGTTCAACCGTTTTGTGGAGCGTATTCATACGTCGATTCGCGAAGTGTCCTCGGCCACTGGCCAGGTCAATGAAGTCGCGCTGCGTGTGGTTGCCGCGTCGAACTCGTCGATGTTCAACTCCGACCAGCAAGCCTCGCGCACCAGCAGCGTGGCCGCAGCCATCAACGAGCTGGGCGCCGCCGCCCAGGAAATCGCCCAGAACGCCGCCCTCGCCTCTCAGCATTCGAGCGATGCTCGCGCATTGGCCGAAGACGGTCAGCAAGTCGTCGATAAAACCATCGCGGCGATGCAGCAGCTCTCGGCGAAGATCAGCGATTCGTGCGGCAACATCGAAACGCTCAACAGCAACACCGTGAACATCGGGCAGATTCTGGAAGTGATCACCAGCATCTCCCAGCAGACCAACTTGCTGGCCCTCAACGCAGCCATCGAAGCGGCCCGTGCCGGTGAAGCCGGTCGTGGATTTGCCGTGGTCGCGGACGAGGTGCGTAACCTTGCGCACCGTACTCAGGATTCGGCGCAGCAAGTGCAGAAGATGATCGAGGAACTGCAAGTCGGCGCCCGAGAAGCCGTGAGCACCATGACCGACAGCCAACGCCAGAGCGAAAGCAGCGTCGGCATCGCCAACCAGGCGGGCGAACGTCTGGGCAGCGTGACTCAGCGGATCGGTGAGATCGACGGGATGAACCAGTCGGTGGCCACTGCAACGGAAGAGCAGACCGCGGTGGTGGAGTCGATCAACGTCGACATTACCGAAATCAACACGTTGAACCAGGAGGGTGTGGAGAACTTGCAGTCGACCTTGCGCGCGTGTGCCGATCTTGAGCAGCAGGCGGCGCGGTTGAAGCAGTTGGTGGGTAGCTTCCGGATTTAAGCGCTTCACTTGATCGTTCCCACGCTCCGCGTGGGAATGCAGCCCGGGACGCTCTGCGTCCCAAGAGCCGAACGCGGAGCGTCCGTAGAGGCATTCCCACGCAGAGCGTGGGAACGATCATTTAGAAGCGTGACCCAGGCCCCGAAAGAAACGCCAACTCCTCTGCCGTAGATTCCCTTCCCAACACCGCATTCCTATGCGGAAACCGCCCAAACCGCGCAATCACCTTCCGATGCCGCTCGGCATAATCCAGGTTATCGGCAAACACCGCTCGATCAGCCTCCGGTTGCTGCGCCAGTAACTCGATAAACCGCGAAACCGCCTCGTTCTGCACCGCCAGATTCTCGCAATGCTCAAACACCAGGTAGATGAACACCCGCTGGATCGGCCGCAACTGCCGATCGAAGTCCGCAGCGATGCCTTGCGCCACCAGTGCCTGAGCCCTGAGATCGCCTGAAAAGGATTGGGGAGTGTCGCGAAAGATCATTCGTGGAAGTTGATCGAGCAGCAGCACCAGGGCCAGCCAACCTTCGGGGCGTTGCGCCCATTCGGTCAATCCGCCGGCCAGTGCCTGCTCGACCCAGTCCCCGAAACGCGTCTGCGCTTCGAGGTCCTGGCTGTCGCGCTTGCCGAACCATAACTTGCCCTTGTCAGCCGCAATTTCGTTGGGGGATTCGAACGTTCCGAACCACCATTCGAGCAACGGCTGCCAGGGCGCGGTCATGTTTATTCCTTGTGATAAGCCGTGACGCGTGCGACTTCTTCTTTCGAGCCGAGGAACACCGCGACACGCTGGTGCAAGCCGTCAGGCTTGATGTCGAGGATGCGCTGATGGCCATCGGTGGAAGCGCCGCCGGCCTGTTCAACCAGGAACGACATCGGGTTGGCTTCGTACATCAGACGCAGCTTGCCCGGCTTGGACGGCTCGCGGCTGTCACGTGGGTACATGAACAGACCGCCACGGGTCAGGATACGGTGCACGTCGGCAACCATCGCGGCGACCCAGCGCATGTTGTAGTTCTTTTTCAGCGGACCTTCATCGCCAGCCAGCAATTCGCCGACATAGCGTTGTACTGGAGCTTCCCAGTGACGCTGGTTGGACGCGTTGATCGCGAACTCCTGGGTGGACTCCGGGATCTTGATGTCTTCATGGGTCAGCACGAAGCTGCCCATTTCACGGTCCAGGGTGAAGCCTTTTACGCCGTCGCCCAAGGTCAGCACCAGCATGGTCTGCGGGCCGTAGATGGCGTAACCGGCAGCTACCTGCTCGGTGCCTGGCTGCAGGAAGGCCTTTTCGTTCAAGGCTTCGTTCTGGCTCAGGTATTCACTTGGGCAACGCAGCACCGAGAAGATAGTACCGACCGGTGCGTTGATATCGATGTTCGACGAGCCGTCCAGTGGGTCGAATACCAGCAGGTACGCGCCTTTCGGGTATTTGCCCGGGATCTGGTAGGCATTGTCCATTTCTTCGGACGCCATGCCGGCCAGGTGACCGCCCCATTCGTTGGCTTCGAGCAGGATCTCGTTGGAGATCACGTCGAGTTTCTTCTGCACTTCGCCTTGGACGTTTTCGGTGCCCATGCTGCCCAGAACACCACCGAGGGCGCCCTTGGACACGGCGTGGCTGATTTCTTTACAGGCGCGCGCCACCACTTCGATCAGGAAACGCAGATCGGCAGGAGTGTTGTTGCTACGGGTCTGCTCAATCAAATAGCGACTCAGGGTAACGCGGGACATGGAAGGCTCCGGTGGAATGGGGGGGCTAAAAACCCGCGCAGTTTAACGCGAGTCGGGGCGCATTTCCTCCTATCAGACGTGTTACACCCAATAGAGTTCATGCGCCCGGTTGAGCGTAGTTCGAAACCGCCCGGATGTGCACCGGGCGTTGCTGCCAGATTCAAGGGTTGACCGGCGGCTTGCGCAACAGACTGAATGCCATCGCGGCCAGAACCAGAACGCTGAGCAGCAACACCGCCCACAACCCGAACTTCTTCCAGTTTGTGTCAGTCGCAGCAGCCGTTGTCACTGTCGACGCCGGCGTGACCACCGCCCCGCCATCCACCATAGCCTTGCCCAACGTCGCCAACTTTGCAGCGCTGTAATCCGGAATCAACGTCGACAGCGGCAGGCTCGCCGCCTTCACCGTGGCACTTCCCAGCGCGAGCGTATAAGGCCCCGCTCCGCGCGCCAGGAACACCAATTGAGTGGAGCGCACAGCGAACCGTACAGTCGGTGCCTCGGCTCCCAGGCCGCCGCCGCGCTCGTCCACCGTCAGCTTCAACTGCTGCACAGTTTGCCCCGACAGCTGCAATTCATTCTGCACCACGTCCTGGCCATTCTGGGTCAGGCGATAGAGCAAACCGCTGCTCAGCGGCTGCCACGGCAGGCTGCTTTCCCGACGACCGGACAAGGTGACTGGCGCCAAACTGTTGGGCTGACTCAACTCGACCTGCAAGCGCTCGACATTCAGTCCCATGGGTAATTGCCAGGTGTAATCACCCGCCTTCACGCTGCTGCCGGCCAGCGGTTGTGACCAGACCAACGGTAGCGGCAGGCTGCGGGTCTTGGCGCTTTGCAGTTGTGCCGAGGTCAATGTCGGGGCCGATTGCGGCGTGTTCCACAGCAAGCGCAGATAACGGGCCGATTGACCCGGCAGAGCGACTTCATGCTGCTCGACCCGTTCATCGGCAAACGTCAGGCGTGCCACCTGACCTTCGCCCCAGGACTGCCAGTGCTGCAAGTCGTCGCTGGCTTCGAGGGTGAAACGCTGGAAGCCGTCGCGTTCGCTGGTCCAGTCGAGGATCAACTGCTGCAACGGTGCTTTGATGCTGCTGGCGTCGAGCAACCAGCCGCGCAGCATTTCTTCACCCGCTTCCAGCTGACTGGACGGCTGCACTTCGACCAGCGTGCCGTTGGCGCTCGATTGCACCCGCACGCTCGGTGCGTGCTCGGTGGAGTCCGCCGAGTTGTACAGCGGGAACCATTTCACGTCGGTCAGGGTGCGGTTCTCGCTGGTTTGCACCGGCGCGCGGGCCAAGGAATAAGCCTGAGCCTCACCGGCGGCATTGAACACGCGCACATCGCCGAGATCGGTTTGCCGCGCATTCAATTGCACACTCAAGGGTAATTCGAGGCGATACCACGGACCTTCGCCGGTTACCAACAACGGCACCTGTGTGGCGAAGTCCGCCGGTTTTTCCTGAGCACTGGCCGACAGCGCCACACCCAGCGCTACAGCGCCCAACCAGCCCAGGTTCAGCTTCTGACTCAAGACGACACTCCTTCGGTTTCCGGGGCCGGTTTTTCAGCCTCCGGCAAAGCCTCGGCGCGCTTGGGCGGCAACGGGGCGAAATAGCCCACGACCAACAGCAACACGCCAACGCCGATAAACGAGACGATCCGGGCGAGTCCGCCGCGGTTACTCAACTCGACAAAGAACAGTTTGGCCACCACCACACCGATCAGCGCCGCACCGATCAGCCAGACTTCGCGGCGATGACGCAGATGACCGCCGATCATCAGACTCAGGGCCATCAAGGTCCAGACGATAGACAGACCGGCCTGCACCCGCATGGATTCGAGCAACGCATCCAGCTCGAACGGCACACCGCCCCAATGGTGAGCCGTGCGCATCACCAACGCAGTAAAGAACACAAACAGCGAGGCGCCAGCGATCAGTTGCGTGGCGTGATCAAAGTAGTCCTTGCGGATCGACAGTTGCGTCACGGCGCTGCGGGACCAGACATAAACCCCGAACAGCGCAAACAGCAGGCCCAACTCCAGCGGGTTGATCAGCGGCACGTAAGGCAACGGCTCGGCGGTACCGTCGCTGACGACATTCGCCAGCCAGAACCAGCCGAGCATCAGCACCGCCAGCGGTGCCGCCGCGTACACACGGTATTCACGCGAATAAACCGACACCGGCCATGGCCAGGTGCGGTTTGCCGCCGCGAGTACCAGATATAGGCTCGGCAGAATCGCCCAACCCAACCAGCGCCAGGCGTTGTATTGCTCGGACAACAGTAACAGGCCGTAACGCAGCTCCAGGGCCAGCACGCCGATCAATAGCCAGCAGCCGAGCACGTGGGCGGTACTGAGGGCGCGCGCCGGCAGCATCGGCGCCAGACGTCGCAGGGAGATGAAATGCACAACGAACACGGCCGCCCATACCAGCCAACCCAAGTTGGCCGCCGGGTGGTAACGCGAGTGCCACGCAGCCAGCAACACCAAACCGGCCGCAGGCATCAGCAAGGTGCAGAGCAAGCCCAGCGACGACCATTTCAAACGCAACGCCATCACCGTCCACAGCGCAACGCTCACCGCCGCGACCGCCAGCAACAACGTCGCTTGCAGATTCAATGGTGCGAAGCGCAGCACTTCACTGACCCACGCCAGCGCCCACCAACCCGCGCCCCACACCAGCAGCACTTCGGACAAGCGCTGCAAGCTCAGCACATCGAACGCCGTGGCATGGTTACCGAGCTGCAAGCGCCAGGCCCCGACCAACGCGGCCAGGCCCAACACCAGCGGCGTCCAGAAACCGCTATGAGCCAACGGGCGCAAACCTTCGCTGGCCAGCGGCCCGAGCAGGTCCGGGCCCGCGAACAAGAACGCCGCGCCGCCAATCACCTGCAATAGCAGACCGAAGACAAAACTTACGCGTTGCTTCAGGTACAGACTCAGCCAGAGGATAAACAGACCGCTGGCCGCCCATACCGCACTCGCCGTTTGCCATGGCAGGACAAACAGCACCGCCAGATTGATCAACACCAGACCGGCGAGCAGCACCACGGACAAGCCGCGCAACAGCCGCACATCGCTGCGCACCATGTCGTCGCGAGCGGCCAGCAACATGCCGGCGATCAATGCCAGACCGATCAGGGACGCGCTGAGCAAACCGCTCCAACCGGCGCTGAATACGGCCGCAGATTCACCGCTCGAACCTTGCAGCCGCAGCAGGAACAACGCACCTGCGAGCAACTGCACGGCGAACGCGGTGAACAGGAAGGTGCGCGATTGCAGACGCAGTCCGACAAACAAGGTCGCCAACCCCGCCAGCGCCCAACTGATCGCCGTGCCGTGAGTGAAGAAGAACAAGGGCGCCAGCAGATAGAGGAAAGTCAGGCCAAGGCAGGCCAATACGGGCAGCCCTTTGCGTTCCCACTGCGAAGCCTGTTCCGGCAAGGCTTTGCGCAATTGATAGAAGCTGAACAACAACGCCACGCCGAGCATCAACGCACCAAGCGGCGCACCGTCGAGCAGGCTGCTTTCACCGACCCGCAGTTCACTGAGGAAGGCCAGGGCCGAGCCTAATTGCAACAGCAAGGCAAAGGCTCGGGCCAGCGGTCGTTGCTGACGCAGGCCGAGCCAGAAGATCCCCGCGCCTTCCACCGCCCAGGCGGCGGCGGTCCAGTGCGCATCGAGACCCAACGGAATCGCAAGGCTGGCGAAGATCACCCCCAGTGCCAGGCAGGTTTCCGCCAGCAGCAACGCTCGTCCGCCCATCAGCAACCGTGCCAGTCCCATGTAAATCATGCCCAACGCCAACGCGCTGAAGGCTGCGGCAAACTCGAGATGCTGAACCAGAGCGAACTGCAGACCGAAGCCCACCAACGGAGGACCGAACAGCATCGTGCCGTCGACGTAATCACCCTTGTGCGTCGACCAGTGCAGCATCGCCTCACGGCTGTCATCCTCGGGCGCGTCACTCATTTCCAGCAACTTGCGCCGGGCGAACAGCAGACCGATGGCCAGGTACATCAGGAAAAACACAATCAGGAACGGTTCGGTGCTCCACAACAGTTCCGGGGTATAGGAACGCAGGCCCCAGGCGAAACCGATGCCGAAGGTGCCGACGAAGCCGATCAAGTTGAGCAGCCGCCAGGCCTTGAACCAGGCGATGGCGAGGATGCCGGCGTTGAGCAAGGCAAAGTAGCTGAACAGCGCGACATGGTTGCCGGCACCGGTGGAGGTCAGGATTGGCGCCGCGAAACCGCCGAGCGCCGCAGCGGCGGCGAGACCCAGAGCGTCCTGGGTGATGGCGAGAATCGCCGAGAACACCGTCACCGCGACCAGCAGGCATAACGCGGCAGTAGGATCGAGCAGTGGATGCAGGCGCATTGCGGCAAACACGGTCAGGTACAACACCGCGATCCCGGTGCCCTGCAACATCAACGCGTAATGGCTGTTGCGCAGTCGCAGCCACCAGCCCAGGCCGAGCAGGCCCAACGCGGCCGCCGCAACACCGGCGTAACGCAACTCGATCGGCACCACCATACCTTCGGTGGCGTAACGCAGCAGGAAGGCCAGACCGAGAAACAACAGCACCACACCGACCCGCAGCACAGTGTTGCCGCCGAACAACCAGTTGCGGGCGCCGCTGATGGCGCGGTCGATGAAGTTCGGGCCGCGCGGGATGGCGGGCTGTTGCGGCTCGCGGGCGACCGGTTCGGGTTTCCAGGGATCGACGGGCACTGGACGGCTCGCTTCGGCGGCGGCCGCGGTGATCGGTTCCAGTTCGGGAGGGAGTTCCCAGATCAGCTCCGGGGCCTCGGCAGGGATTTCGTCGAGCGTGAATTCAGGAGGTGCAGCGGCTTCGCTGGTAACTGGCTCACTGGTTTGGGGCGCCTTGACGCCTGACACCTCCAGCAATGCCAGACGTTGCTCGACCGCATTCAGCGCCACCTTCGCCTGTTCAAGCAGACGGCGTTGCTCGTCAGCTTGCGAACCCAAGCGGCCAATGCGAATGGCCTGGCCAATACCCAACCCGAGCAGCGCGCCCAGCAGCGCATCGCTGAACGACTCGTCGAGTACCCAACCCAGCACCAGCCCAATCAGCATGAACATCCATTGCATTGTCGATATCCCTAAGCGCAGTGGCCAATCCGGCAAACTGACGCTCAGTATATCGGCCAGGCCCAACAACCGTCGGGCCTTGCTCGCAATTATTGCTAAAAGTTACTCCAGCGCTTTCCAGATATCCGTGGCGTACTCGCGAATGGTCCGGTCGGAGGAGAACCAGCCCATCCGGGAAGTGCTCAACACCGCCGAACGCCACCATTCCTTTGAATCGTGCCAATGGGCTTCAACGCGCATCTGCGCGTCCCAGTAAGAGTCGAAATCGGCGCAGACCAGGAAGCGATCGTAGTCGATCAGCGAATCGATCAATCCTGCGTAACGGGAAGGGTCATCCGGCGAGAACACCCCGCCGCGAATCGCTTGCAGCACGTCATTAAGCCGATGCGATGCCGCAATATCCGGCGTCGCATTGAACTCATGATTCTGCTTGCGCGCTTCAACCTGCTGAGCGCTGAGGCCGAAGATAAACATGTGTTCGGCGCCGATGCGTTCGCACATTTCGACGTTAGCGCCATCGAGGGTGCCGATGGTCAGCGCGCCGTTGAGGCCGAACTTCATGTTACTGGTACCCGACGCTTCGAAGCCTGCGGTGGAAATCTGCTCCGATAAATCCGCTGCCGGAATGATGCTTTCCGCCAGACTGACGTTGTAGTTGGGCAAGAACACCACTTTCAGCAAACCGCGCACGGTCGGATCGTTGTTCACCACCCGGGCGATGTCGTTGGTCAATTTGATGATCAGCTTGGCCTGGTGATAACTGGCTGCGGCCTTACCGGCAAAGATCTTCACCCGCGGCACCCAATCGATTTCCGGCTCGGCGCGAATGGCCTGATACAGCGCGACGGTGTGCAACAGGTTGAGCAACTGACGTTTGTATTCGTGGATCCGTTTGACCTGTACGTCGAACATCGCTGCCGGGTTGACCGCGACCCCCAGTCGTTCATGAATGATGTACGCCAGGGCTTTCTTGCTGTGCAGGCGCTGCTCGGCGAACGCCTTGCGGAACGCGGCTTTCTCGGCGAAAGGTTCAAGGTCGCGCAAACGTTCTTCGGGGTTGTCCAGCAGATCCGGGCCGAGGGCGTCGACCATCATCGAGGTCAGCTCCGGGTTGGCCTGGTAGAGCCAGCGGCGGAAGGTGATGCCGTTGGTCTTGTTGTTGATCCGGTCCGGGTAGATTTTGTGCAGTTCGGAAAACACCGTTTTGCGCATCAACTGCGTGTGCAGTGCGGAGACGCCGTTGACGCTGTGGGAACCGAGGAACGCCAGGTTGCCCATGCGCACGCGGCGGCCGTTGTCTTCCTCGATCAGCGACACCGCGCGCAGCACTTCAAAGTCGTGAATACCTTTGGCGCGCAGCGAATCGATGTGCTGGGCATTGATCAAATAAATGATCTGCATGTGCCGCGGCAACATCCGCTCCATCAAACCGACCGGCCAGGTTTCCAGCGCTTCCGGCAACAGTGTGTGGTTGGTGTAGGACAGCGTGTCGACGGTGACTTGCCACGCCGCATCCCACGCGACGTCGTAAACATCGACCAGCTGACGCATCAGCTCGGCCACGGCAATCGAGGGATGGGTGTCGTTGAGCTGGATCGCGGCATGATCGCCCAGGGTCAGGACCGAGGTGTGCATGTTGCGATGACGGCGCAGCAAGTCCTGCAAGGACGCGGCGACAAAGAAATACTCCTGACGCAGGCGCAGTTCCTGGCCCGCTTCGGTGCTGTCCGCCGGGTAGAGCACACGGGAAATACTTTCGGCCCGGGCGACTTCTGCCACGGCGCCCAAGTGGTCACCGGCGTTGAAGCGTTCCAGGTGTAAATCTTCCATGGCCCGGGCGCGCCACAAGCGCAGCGTGTTGACGCTCGCCCCGCGCCAGCCGACGACCGGCGTGTCATAAGCAATCGCGCGAACGGTTTCCACGGGTGTCCAGACTTGCTTGGACTTGCCGGTTTCGTCGGTGACCGTTTCGACACTGCCGCCGAAGCCGATCGGGTAAACGACCTCTGGCCGTTCGAACTCCCAAGGGTTACCGAAATCCAGCCAGTGTTCGGTCTGCTCCTGCTGCCAGCCGTCAACGATGGCCTGGCGGAACAAGCCGTGTTCGTAACGAATGCCGTAACCGTGGCCGGCAATGCCGAGTGTCGACATGCTTTCCATGAAGCACGCGGCCAGACGACCGAGGCCGCCGTTGCCCAGCGCTGCGTCGGGTTCCAGCAGGCGGATGCGTTCAAGGTCGACGCCGAGCTCAGTCAGGGCCTCGCGGGCGACGTCCAGCAGGCCAAGGTTGCTCAGGCTGTCGTAGAGCAGACGGCCGATCAGAAATTCGAGGGAGAGGTAATAAACCCGCTTTTGACCTTTGCGGTAGATCTGCCGGGTGTGGTCCATCCAGTGCTCGACCATGTGATCGCGCGCCGCCAGGGCAATGGCTTCGAACCAGTCGTGGTCGAAGGCGTGATCCGGGTCTTTGCCCACCGCGTAGGTGAGCTTGGTCAAGACGGCGTCGCGGAATGCGGCCACCTCTGCTTCGCGAACAAGTGGTTCTTGAGTCATCGATAGGACCTCGAGCAAGCGTGGAGTAGTTGAGCCTAGACCGTCAGACAGGCCGTTGGAACTCTGGTTCGGCAGATTTTCCCGTTAGTGTGAGATAGATCGACATTACCTTGTCGCGCACCGGAAAGAATGCAGGGGCCGTGCCGGGTTACAGGTGTTATTGGGCGGCACACGAAAAAATCTGGCGAAAGGTTGTTCAAAAATCCACCAGTCCCGGTATGATCGCGCGCCCTGATGCACGCTGGTAACAACCGATGATGAAGTCCAACCTGATCGCCGCTGCGGAGATCGACCGCCTCGACACCTGGGCCAAGTACTCCGCCCCGATGTGCGGTTCGTGCGTTTCCAGCTGCTGCACCCTGCCGGTCGAGGTCAAGATCAAGGATCTGATCCGTATCGGCATCGTCGATGAGTTCGAGCGCGGCGAGCCGCCAAAGAACATCGCCAAGCGTCTGCAGAAGGAAGGCATCGTCGAGCGTTACAACCAGAAGTCCGAGATCTTCACCCTTCAGCGAATGAGTAACAACGATTGCCTGTACCTGGATCGTAAGAGCCGTCTGTGCACTATTTATGAAAAGCGCCCGGATACTTGCCGCAACCACCCGAAAATCGGGCCTCGGCCGGGGTATTGCGCTTACAAGCCCAAAGAAGTGGCGCGTGAGACCAGCAGTAGCCGTCGCACCCTCGAGAAGTTTTAACGCCCCCCCACATGATCGTTCCCACGCTCCGCGTGGCAATGCAGCCCGGGACGCTCCGCGTCCCAAAGCGGACGCAGAGCGTCCATTGAGGCATTCCCACGCAGAGCGTGGGAACGATCACCCCAGACAAACAAAAACGCCCCCGACCTTACGATCGGGGGCGTTTTTTTAGCGGCTAACTAAGTCGAAACTCAGTTACCGGCTTTCTTGGCAGCGCGGGTACGCTCGCTTTCGCCCAGGATCTTCTTGCGAAGACGGATGGACTTAGGAGTGACTTCGCACAATTCGTCTTCTTGAACGAATTCCAGAGCCTGCTCCAGGGTGAAGCGGATAGGCGGAACCAGAGCGATGGTTTCGTCTTTACCCGAAGCACGCATGTTGTCGAGCTTCTTGCCTTTGGTTGGGTTGACGCCCAGGTCGTTGTCGCGGCTGTTGATGCCGACGATTTGACCTTCGTACACGTCTTCACCGTGGCCCAGGAACAATTTGCCGCGAGCTTGCAGGGTTTCCAGCGAGTAAGTCAGAGCCTTACCGGTAGCCACCGAAACCAGCACGCCGTTCTGACGGCCGGACATGTCGCCGGACTTCATCACGTCGTAACGGTCGAAGATCGAGGTCAGGATGCCTGCACCGGAGGTCAGGGTCAGGAACTCGTTACGGAAACCGATCAAGCCACGAGCCGGGATGTTGTACTCAAGGCGCACACGGCCCTTGCCATCCGGAACCATGTTGGTCAGGTCGCCCTTACGGATACCGATCTGTTCCATGATCGAACCCTGGGATTCTTCCGGCAGGTCGATGGTCACGTTTTCGTACGGTTCGTGCTTGACGCCGTCAACCATGCGGATGATCACTTCCGGACGACCAACACCCATTTCGAAGCCTTCGCGACGCATGGTTTCGATCAGTACCGAGAGGTGCAACTCACCACGGCCGGAGACTTTGAACTTGTCGGCGGTGTCGCCTTCTTCAACGCGCAGAGCAACGTTGTAGAGCAGTTCTTTGTCCAGACGTTCCTTGATGTTACGGCTGGTGACGAACTTGCCTTCACGACCGCAGAACGGCGAGTCGTTAACCTGGAAGGTCATGGAAACGGTTGGTTCGTCAACGGTCAGCGGCTTCATCGCTTCGACGTTCAGTGGGTCGCACAGAGTGTCGGAGATGAACAGCTGGTCGAAGCCGCTGATGCAGACGATGTCGCCGGCAGCTGCTTCATCAACGTCGATGCGGTGCAGGCCGTGGTGACCCATCAGCTTCAGGATACGACCGTTGCGCTTCTTGCCGTCGGCGTCGATAGCCACAACTTGAGTGTTCGGCTTGACGCGACCACGGGCGATACGGCCAACGCCGATAACACCCAGGAAGCTGTTGTAGTCCAGTGCCGAGATTTGCATCTGGAACGGACCGTCACGGTCAACTTTTGGAGCCGGAACGTGGTCAATGATCGCCTGGTACAGCGGGGTCATGTCTTCAGCCATGTCGGTGTGTTCCAGACCGGCAATGCCGTTCAGGGCCGAGGCGTAGACGACTTTGAAGTCCAGCTGTTCTTCGGTAGCACCCAGGTTGTCGAACAGGTCGAAGATCTGGTCCAGAACCCAGTCCGGACGCGCGCCTGGACGGTCAACCTTGTTGATGACCACGATTGGACGCAGGCCGGCTTCGAAAGCCTTCTTGGTCACGAAACGGGTTTGCGGCATAGGGCCGTCTTGAGCGTCAACCAGCAGCAGAACGGAGTCAACCATCGACATTACGCGTTCAACTTCGCCGCCGAAGTCGGCGTGGCCCGGGGTGTCCACGATGTTGATGTGGTGGCCGTTCCAGTTGATGGCGGTGTTTTTCGCCAGAATGGTAATACCGCGTTCTTTCTCCTGGTCGTTGGAGTCCATCACGCGCTCGTCGTTGAGCTCGTTGCGCTCCAGGGTGCCGGATTGACGCAAGAGTTTGTCTACCAGGGTGGTCTTACCATGGTCAACGTGAGCAATGATGGCGATGTTACGTAGATTTTCGATCACTTGTGTATCTCGATCAGAGGATTCGGTGTGCTGACAGGTCGTGGCAGCGATTAACAGTAGAGTCAGGCCTTGCCGTTACAGCTTGACGGCAGAGTCGGGGGGCCGGTGACGCAGGCCACAGGCAAACAGCCCCGGGCTCTTAGCTCGGTCGATAAACGCGCACATTGGCATGCCCCTCACTGAGCAAATGGTGGGCATGCAGGCGACTCATCACGCCTTTGTCGCAATACAGCAGGTACTGGCGAGTAGGGTCCAGTTCCTTGAAACGAGCGTTCAATGCATAAAACGGCATCGCTTGTACCTCGATGCCAGCCAAGTCCAGCGGGTCATCTTCAGCGGCATCCGGGTGACGGATGTCGATAACGATCTGACCGGCCAGCGCTTCGCTGACTTCTTCAATCTGCACATCCTGGCCCAATTCGTCGATCACGCGATCGATCGGCACCAGTTTGGCGTTCTCGAGCGCACGCTCAAGCACTGCCATGTCGAACTGTTGTTCTTCGTACTCCACGCGCGGACGCTTGGCGTGGGTCTTGGGGTTCACCGAGATGACCCCGCAGTATTCCGGCATGTGCTTGGCGAAGTCGGCAGTACCGATTTCGTTGGCCAGGTCGATGATGTCCTGCTTGTGACTGGCGATCAGCGGACGCAAGACCAGCTTGTCGGTCACGCAGTCGATCACGGACAGGTTCGGCAGCGTCTGGCTCGACACTTGGGAAATCGCTTCGCCGGTGACCAGCGCATCGATGTCCAGCCGATCGGCAATACGGGAAGCAGCGCGCAACATCATACGCTTCAAAACCACGCCCATATGACTGTTATCGACTTTACCGAGAATTTCTCCCAGTACTTCCTCGAATGGCACACTCACAAATAACACGCGTTGGGAGCTGCCGTACTTCTTCCAGATGAAGTGCGCGACTTCCATAACGCCCAGTTCATGGGCTCGTCCGCCCAGATTGAAGAAGCAAAAATGGCTCATCAGCCCGCGGCGCATGATCTGGTAAGCGGCGACGGTGGAATCGAAACCGCCAGACATCAGCACAAGTGTCTGTTCCAGGGCACCCAGCGGATAACCGCCGATGCTGTTGTGCTGGCTGTGGATCACAAACAACCGTTTGTCGCGAATTTCGATGCGAACTTCGATTTCCGGGTCTTTCAGCGAGATTCCGGCGGCGCTGCACTGACGACGCAGTTGGCTGCCGACGTATTTCTCGACGTCCATCGAGCTGAATTCGTGCTTGCCGGCACGCTTGCAGCGCACCGAAAAGATCTTCCCGGCCAACGCATCACCGAAGTGCTGCTTGCACTTGGCGACGATGTCGTCGAAGTCGCCCAGCGGGTATTCGTCGACCTGCAGGAAATGCGCGATGCCCGGCATGCAGCTCAGGCGCTCGGTCATCTCCTTCAGGGCTTTGGGCTCGCTGACGCGGGTTTCCAGCTCGAGATTGTCCCACACACCGTTCACCACCACAGCCGGGTCCAGGTCGCGGAGCACGGTACGGATGTTTTTGGCCAACTGGCGGATGAAACGCATCCGTACCGGGCGGCTCTTGATGGTGATCTCGGGGAAGACTTTTACGATTAGTTTCATGAAAACAGCGCGCGCTGGGCCAGCCGAAAAAGGGGGGCGCGGATTATAGCGGAAATTGCTCAAGGTTTAACCAGTTAATGTGCAGAAGGTTTTGTGCGCACCAAAACAGGTCATTTGCTGAATTTAACGCTACATTACGGGGCGCGATTTCCAGTTCTGTGCTGCTTTGTTCCTTTATAAGCGTGATATTGGGGCAAAAAACCCATGGTGGGGCACTGGCATGTAATTTGCTCCCTTGTGAGGCAGGTTGCCTTGGCAGAGTATTCGCGCCGGCATCACCCACATTCTAAGGGCATCCACTACTAAGCCCGAAGCCACCCGGAGGACACTATGTCGAAGTCGGTTCAACTCATCAAAGATCATGACGTCAAGTGGATTGATCTGCGCTTCACGGACACCAAAGGCACTCAGCACCACGTGACCATGCCGGCTCGCGACGGGCTGGATGAAGCTTTCTTCGAAGAAGGCAAAATGTTCGACGGTTCCTCCATCGCTGGCTGGAAAGGCATCGAAGCCTCCGACATGATCCTGATGCCGGACGACAGCACTGCCGTTCTCGACCCGTTCACCGAAGAGCCAACCCTGATCCTGGTTTGCGACGTGATCGAGCCTTCGACCATGCAAGGCTACGACCGTGACCCACGTGCGATCGCCAAGCGTGCCGAGGAATACCTGAAGTCGACCGGTATCGGTGACACCGTATTTGTTGGTCCAGAGCCTGAATTCTTCATCTTCGACGAAGTGAAGTTCAAGTCCGACATCTCCGGCTCCATGTTCAAAATCTTCTCCGAACAAGGTTCGTGGATGTCCGACCAGGACGTGGAAGGCGGCAACAAAGGCCACCGTCCAGGCGTCAAAGGCGGCTACTTCCCGGTTCCGCCGTTCGACCACGACCACGAAATCCGTACCTCCATGTGCAACGCCATGGAAGAAATGGGCCTGGTCATCGAAGTTCACCACCACGAAGTGGCGACTGCCGGCCAGAACGAAATCGGTGTGAAGTTCAACACCCTGGTTGCCAAGGCTGACGAAGTTCAGACCCTGAAGTACTGCGTACACAACGTTGCTGATGCATACGGCCGCACCGCGACCTTCATGCCTAAGCCTCTGTACGGCGACAACGGTTCGGGTATGCACGTTCACCTGTCCATCGCCAAAGATGGCAAGAACACCTTCGCTGGCGAAGGCTATGCCGGCCTGTCCGACACCGCTCTGTACTTCATTGGCGGCATCATCAAGCACGGTAAGGCCCTGAACGGCTTCACCAACCCGTCGACCAACTCCTACAAGCGTCTGGTCCCAGGTTTCGAAGCGCCAGTAATGCTGGCCTACTCGGCTCGCAACCGTTCCGCTTCGATCCGTATTCCTTACGTGTCCAGCCCTCGCGCTCGCCGTATCGAAGCCCGCTTCCCGGATCCAGCAGCCAACCCGTACCTGGGCTTCGCTGCACTGCTGATGGCTGGCCTGGACGGCATCCAGAACAAGATCCACCCTGGCGACGCCGCTGACAAAAACCTGTACGACCTGCCGCCTGAAGAGGCGAAAGAGATCCCACAAGTTTGCGGCAGCCTGAAAGAAGCCCTGGAAGAGCTGGACAAAGGTCGTGCGTTCCTGACCAAAGGCGGCGTTTTCAGCGACGACTTCATCGACGCTTACATCGCCCTGAAAAGCGAAGAAGAAATCAAAGTACGTACCTTCGTACACCCACTGGAATACGAGCTGTACTACAGCTGCTAATCCGGTAGCGCCTGCGCAAGCGGCGTAACAAAAAAGAGGCTTCCTTCGGGAGGCCTTTTTTGTGGGCGAGGTTTTATGCCCTCATCGTTCCCACGCTCTGCGTGGGAATGCAGCCCGTGACGCTCCGCGTCACTGGACGCGGAGCGTCCCTAGAGGCGTTCCCACGCAGAGCGTGGGAACGATCACATCGCGGAAATTCATTCCCAAATGTTTACAACTTGGGCCAACCGCCGCCCCTGACCTATGCTGCACCTCAACGCTTTCGTTTCTGGTCGATTTTATGGGTCGTGGTTTTCTATTCATCTTGCTGCTGATCGCCCTGCCCGCCGCAGCGCAGATCTATAAGTACACCGACGCCGACGGCAACACCGCCTACAGCAATCAACCGCCCGATGGCGTTAAAGCTCAACCGGTCGAATTACCTCCGCTCAACCGTGTCGAAAGCCAGCCGCCGGGCGAACCTGCACCGCCTGCCGAAGCCAACCACCGTGAGCAACCACGCAGCGCCTACGAGGTACTGGAACTGACCGGCCTGCCCACCGAGGAGGCCTTGCGCGCCAACAACGGCACCTTCACCGTCAACGTGCTGATCAAACCCCGCCTGCAAGGCCCTCATCTGTTCAGGCTGTTGCTCGACGACCAGCCCTACGGACAACCGAGCAACGTTCCGATCCTGCAACTGGTGAACGTCGATCGCGGCGAACACAGCCTGGCGGTACAGGTGATCGATGGGGAAAACCTCGTGCAGCAAAGTCCCACCGTGACGTTCACCGTACAACGGGTGCATAAGCCGTGAGGGTATGGCTGTTGATCGCATGCCTGATCGCCCTGCCGGTGACGGCCGAGGTCTTCACCTACGTCGACGCCCAGGGCAATCGGGTCTACACCGACCAGCCAGGCTCCGGCAACGCCAAGCGCGTGCCGATGGCGACGAGTAATCGCATGTCCGCCAACCCTGGCGGCGCAGCACCAGTGATTGTTGGAAAGAAGACCGAAACAAAACCACTGTTCCACTACGACATGCTGAGAGTACTGGTGCCGGAACCAGACGCCACAGTGCGCAGCAGCGCCGGCGAGGTTATCGTCAGCGTTACCAGCGAACCCGGCCTGCAACGGGGCCATCGCTACCGATTGCTCCTCGACGGCCAACCCACCGCAGAGCCCGGCCCAAGCCCGGTATTCGCTCTGAGCAACATCGATCGCGGCAGCCATAACCTCTCTGTGGAAATCCTCGACGAACAGGGCCGCATCGTTGAGCGCACAGCCAACCAGCCGTTCCACATGCTGCGCATCTCCCTCGCGCAGAAGCGTCAGGTCAAACCCTGCGCCCTCCCCGATTACGGCCAACGGCCGGAATGCCCGCTCAAAGACAAACCCGTAGAAGAAAAAAATCCCTTCCTGCGCTTCTTCTAACGCCGTTCGGGTTTGCGCACTATATTGGTGCAATTGGTTGCACCGTACCCACACCCCAACCCATTTTGGTTCGAAAGTACCCGCCAAAGCTGGCAGAACGCCACGCAAACGAGCGTCAAACGCCCGTTTCAGGCCTTAAACGCTTCTTTTCGGAGCCTTGGTTTGGTTTTTGCATTTTCCCGGTATCAGCGCTTGTTTCTTGCGCACGCTCCGCTCCAAAAGAGGTCCTGATGACCATTAGCGACGCACTGCATCGATTGCTACTCGACAACCTGACCACCGCCACCATCCTGCTCGACGCCGAACTGCGCCTTGAGTACATGAACCCGGCGGCGGAGATGCTCCTGGCCATTAGCGGTCAGCGTAGCCATGGGCAGTTCATCAGCGAGTTGTTCACCGAATCCACCGAGGCGCTGAACTCCCTGCGCCAGGCGGTCGAGCAGGCGCACCCGTTCACCAAGCGCGAAGCGATGCTCACCGCCCTCACCGGCCAGACCCTGACCGTCGACTATGCGGTAACACCGATCCTGGCTAGCGGCGACACCATGCTGTTGCTGGAAGTCCACCCCCGTGACCGCTTGCTGCGCATTACCAAGGAAGAAGCGCAGCTGTCGAAGCAGGAAACCAGCAAGATGCTGGTGCGCGGCCTCGCTCACGAAATCAAGAATCCTCTCGGCGGGATACGCGGCGCGGCGCAATTACTCGCTCGCGAACTGCCGGAAGAAAGCCTGCGCGACTACACCAACGTGATCATTGAAGAGGCCGACCGCCTTCGCAACCTGGTCGATCGCATGCTCGGTTCCAACAAACTGCCGTCACTGGCGATGTGCAACGTCCACGAAGTGCTCGAACGCGTCTGTCATCTGGTGGAAGCCGAAAGTCAGGGCTGCATCACGTTGGTGCGCGACTACGACCCCAGCATTCCCGACGTGTTGATCGACCGCGAACAAATGATTCAGGCCGTGCTGAACATTGTGCGCAATGCGATGCAGGCCATCAGCAGCCAGAACGAGCTGCGCCTTGGCCGCATCAGCCTGCGTACCCGCGCCATGCGCCAGTTCACCATCGGCCACGTGCGTCATCGCCTGGTGACCAAGATCGAAATCATCGACAACGGCCCGGGCATTCCCGCGGAGTTGCAGGAAACCATCTTCTTTCCCATGGTCAGCGGCCGTCCGGACGGTACCGGGCTGGGCCTGGCCATAACCCAGAACATCATCAGCCAGCACCAGGGCCTGATCGAATGTGACAGCCATCCAGGCCACACCACCTTCTCGATCTTTCTGCCACTGGAACAAGGAGCCACATCGACATGAGCCGTAGTGAAACCGTGTGGATCGTCGATGACGACCGTTCTATCCGTTGGGTCCTGGAAAAAGCCTTGCAGCAAGAAGGCATGACCACGCAAAGCTTCGACAGCGCCGATGGCGTGATGAGCCGCCTGGCGCGCCAGCAGCCGGACGTGATCATCTCCGACATCCGCATGCCCGGCGCCAGCGGTCTGGACCTACTGGCGCGGATTCGCGAACAACACCCACGGCTGCCGGTCATCATCATGACCGCTCACTCCGATCTGGACAGCGCTGTCGCGTCCTATCAGGGCGGCGCGTTTGAATACCTGCCAAAACCGTTCGACGTTGACGAAGCGGTGTCGCTGGTCAAACGTGCAAACCAGCACGCTCAGGAACAACAAGGCCTGGAAGTCCCGGTCGCCTTGACCCGCACCCCGGAAATCATCGGTGAAGCGCCGGCAATGCAGGAAGTGTTTCGCGCCATCGGGCGCTTGAGCCACTCCAACATCACCGTGCTGATCAACGGCGAATCCGGTACCGGTAAAGAACTCGTGGCCCACGCTCTGCACCGTCACAGCCCACGGGCGTCTTCGCCGTTCATCGCGCTGAACATGGCGGCAATCCCGAAAGACCTGATGGAATCCGAGTTGTTCGGCCATGAAAAAGGCGCGTTCACCGGCGCGGCCAACCTGCGTCGCGGTCGCTTTGAACAGGCTGACGGCGGCACACTGTTCCTCGATGAAATCGGCGACATGCCGGCAGACACCCAGACTCGTTTGCTGCGGGTGTTAGCGGACGGCGAGTTCTATCGCGTCGGCGGCCATGTGCCGGTGAAGGTCGATGTGCGAATCATCGCCGCGACTCACCAGAATCTGGAAACCCTGGTGCACGCCGGGAAATTCCGTGAGGACTTGTTCCACCGCCTCAACGTAATCCGCATCCATATTCCACGGCTATCAGACCGTCGCGAAGACATCCCGACCCTGGCCAAGCACTTCCTCAGCCGCGCCGCGCAAGAACTGGCGGTGGAGCCGAAACTGCTGAAAAGTGAAACCGAGGAATACCTGAAGAACCTGCCGTGGGGCGGGAACGTGCGTCAGCTGGAAAACACCTGCCGCTGGATCACGGTGATGGCTTCGGGTCGCGAAGTGCACATCAGCGACCTGCCGCCGGAGCTGCTGAACCTGCCGCAGGATTCAGCACCGGTGACCAACTGGGAGCAAGCGCTGCGCCAGTGGGCTGATCAGGCGCTGGCCCGTGGTCAGTCGAACCTGCTCGACAGCGCCGTGCCGGCCTTCGAGCGGATCATGATCGAGACCGCCCTCAAACACACCGCCGGGCGGCGTCGCGATGCTGCGGTTTTGCTGGGTTGGGGGCGTAATACCCTGACTCGCAAGATCAAGGAATTGGGGATGAAGGTTGATGGTGGGGATGATGATGAGGGGGATGAGGGTTAACTCCGCCACATGATCATTCCCACGCTCCCGCGTGGGAATGCCTCAATGGACGCTCTGCGTCCGCTTCGGCAGGGACGCGGAGCGTCCCGGGCTGCATTCCCACGCAGAGCGTGGGAACGATCAACCGCAACACCCTCCGTGCACCGCCGCAATGCACCGTGAACCGCAATCGCGCACGATATCTACTCTGAAATCCTCGATTCATCCGCAACAAAATCCGAACAGCAAAAACACAAAAGCCCCTAATTACGGGGCTTTCAGCGCTGGTCAGCGACTTTCTGTTTCAACTCGTTAAAACCTGGCACGCCCCCTGCAATAGTCCATTCAGTGATTCGGTTCACTACCCAGTTTCGGGGACCTTGGTACAGGCAGGCCGGGGATTCCCCTCTTTACACCGGGCTCACACCGCACTAGCGACGAGCCCAAGCAGTTTTGGGGCCCTTGATACAGGCAGGTCAGGGGTTCCTTCTTTACACCGGGCTCACGACGCAATGCGCGAGCCCTGCCGTTTTGGGAACCTTGGTACAGGCAGGCCGGGGATTCCCTCTTTTATTGCTCTCGGAGATGGATCTCCAGCCGCCAACGGTCATCGACCTCACTACCGGCCCACTCGCCCTGCAGTGGCCGGGCCGCCACCACCGTCAGCAACAACCCCCCATCACTCAAACGCACGCGCCAGTTAACGCCCTTGTCGTTGATTTTGAGCTGACCTTTCTGCGCCTTGCCTTCAGCCTCAAACAGCAGCGCGAGGCTACCGTCCACAAACTCGCCGTGAGCCTTGGGTTCGTTGTTGAACCACACCACCAGCCCATCGTTCGTCACCTCCACTTGCTGCAATTCGCTGGGGTCGGGGGTGGTCAGGCGACCGATCATCAGCCCTACCATCACTCCGACAATCGCCAGCGAAGCCATCACGCGCGGGAATAGTTTCGAACGCGGATCCGCTTGCGGCGTAGAATGCTGCTCATCTTTACCTTCGGAGCCGTGCATGTTTCACGTCATCCTTTTCCAACCAGAAATTCCGCCGAATACCGGCAACGTTATCAGGCTGTGCGCCAACAGTGGCTGCCACCTGCATTTGATCGAACCGCTGGGCTTCGAGATGGACGACAAGCGCCTGCGCCGGGCCGGCCTCGATTACCACGAGTATGCCACCCTGCAACGCCACACAGACCTCGCCAGCTGCCTGGAAAGCCTCGGCCATCCTCGGCTGTTCGCCTTCACCACCAAGGGCTCGCGGCCGTTCCACGATGCCAGCTTCGCCGAGGGCGATGCGTTCCTGTTCGGCCCGGAAAGCCGTGGTTTGCCGGCGGAAGTACTCGATGCCCTGCCCGGTGAACAGCGCCTGCGCCTGCCGATGCGTGAAGGCTGCCGCAGCCTGAACCTGTCAAACACCGTAGCGGTTGCCGTGTATGAAGGCTGGCGTCAGCTCGGGTTCAAGTAATCTCGTAACCTGATCGTTCCCACGCTCTGCGTGGGAATGCAGCCCGTGACGCTCCGCGTCACTGGACGCGGAGCGTCCCTTGAGGCATTCCCACGCAGAGCGTGGGAACGATCACCCAAGAAAAAAGCGCCTGTTACGGCGCTTTTTTCGTTTCTGCATCGAACGCTTACTGAACGGTCGGAGTCTCGCCCGCAGCCTGCATGCGTTGCAGTTCCTGTGCGTACAGCGCGTCGAAGTTCACCGGAGCCAGCATCAGGGCCGGGAACGAACCGCGGGTCACCAGGCTGTCCAGGGTCTCGCGAGCGTACGGGAACAGGATGTTCGGGCAGAACGCGCCGAGGGTGTGGCTCATCGAAGCGTCATCGAGGTTCTTGATCAGGAAGATCCCGGCCTGTTGCACTTCAGCAATGAACGCCACTTCGTCGCCGTTCTTCACGGTGACGGACAGGGTCAGCACGACTTCGTGGAAGTCACCTTCCAGCGCCTTTTGACGGGTGTTCAGATCCAGACCGACGCTCGGTTCCCACTGCTGGCGGAAGATTGCCGGGCTTTTCGGGGCTTCAAAGGACAAGTCACGTACGTAGATGCGCTGCAAGGAGAATTGCGGTGCGGTTTCTTCTTCGCTAGCTGCAGTGTTCTGTTGGTCAGTCATCTCAGATCCTTTCTGATCTTGGGGTCTTATAGGGAAGGCGTTCAGGCCTTGAGCATGGCGTCGAGCTTGCCGGCGCGCTCAAGGGCAAACAAATCATCACAACCGCCCACGTGGGTGCTGCCGATCCAGATCTGCGGCACGGACGTACGTCCGGCCTTCTGAGCCATGGCGGCACGCACCTGCGGCTTGCCATCGACCTTGATCTCTTCGAAGGCCACACCTTTGTTCTCGAGCAGATACTTGGCTCGCGAGCAGTAAGGGCAGTAATCGCTGGAATAGACGACGACGTTGCTCATATCACTTCACCAGCGGCAGGTTGTCACCCTTCCAGCTGGAAATACCGCCGGAGAGCTTGGCGGCGGTGAAGCCGGATTTCATCAGTTCGCGGGCATGAGTGCCGGCAGTCTGGCCCATGGCATCGACCAGGATGATGGTCTTGGCCTTGTGCTTTTCCAGTTCGCCGACGCGAGCGGTCAGTTTGTCGTGAGGAATGTTCAACGCACCAACGATGTGACCGGCGGCGAAATCCTTGTTCGAGCGAATGTCGATGACAACGCCCGCGTCCTTGTTGACCAGCCCGGTCAGTTCACCGGTGCTCAGGCTGCGGCCGCCGCCTTGCATCTGATAAGCGATCAGCAACGCCAGCAGTACGACGAAGATACCGACGAGCAGATAGTGGTTAGTGGCAAATTCAATCAGGTGAGCAACCATCGAAGGAGGTTCCAGGGCGTTAAAATGTCGGCCAGTATACACAGCCACTATGGTGGGCCAAACCCCGTCCGGCGGTGACGTGGATTGAACTTGCCTTTAAACTGCCACTCCCTTTTCCATCGCCCTCTTTTAACTCAGCCACGAGTGGAATCCATGACTACCACGCCTAAACCTTTGGTCCTGATTATTCTCGACGGCTTCGGTCACAGTGAGAGCCCTGAATCCAATGCCATCTATGCGGCCAAGAAGCCCGTGCTGGACCGTTTATGGGCCACCGTGCCGAACGGCCTGATCTCGGGCAGTGGCATGGACGTCGGCCTGCCGGATGGCCAGATGGGCAACTCCGAAGTCGGCCACATGAACCTCGGCGCCGGCCGCGTGGTGTATCAGGACTTCACGCGAGTGACCAAATCGATCCGCGATGGCGAGTTTTTCGAAAACCCGACCATCTGCGCCGCTGTCGATAAAGCCGTTGCTGCCGGCAAAGCCGTGCACTTCATGGGCCTGCTCTCCGAGGGCGGCGTTCACAGCCACCAGGATCACCTGGTTGCCATGGCCGAACTGGCCTACAAACGCGGCGCTGAAAAAATCTATCTGCACGCCTTCCTCGATGGCCGCGACACGCCGCCGAAAAGCGCCCAGTCGTCCATCGAACTGCTCGACGCGTCTTTCCAGGCCCTCGGCAAAGGCCGGATCGCCAGCATTATTGGCCGTTACTTCGCCATGGACCGTGACAACCGTTGGGACCGCGTGTCCCAGGCCTACAACCTGATTGTCGATGGCAGTGGCGAATTCAACGCCGCCACCGCTCAGGAAGGCCTGCAAGCGGCGTACGAACGTGGCGAGAGCGACGAATTCGTCAAAGCCACCTCCATCGGTGAGCCGGTGAAGGTCGAAGACGGTGACGCCGTGGTGTTCATGAACTTCCGCGCCGACCGCGCCCGTGAACTGACCCGCGTGTTCGTTGAAGACGATTTCAAGGAATTCGAACGTGCCCGCCAGCCAAAACTGGCCGGCTTCGTCATGCTGACCCAGTACGCCGCCAGCATTCCCGCGCCATCGGCCTTCGCTGCGGGCAGCCTGGACAACGTGCTGGGCGACTACCTGGCGAAAAACGGCAAGACCCAGCTGCGCATCGCCGAAACCGAGAAGTATGCCCACGTGACCTTCTTCTTCTCCGGTGGCCGCGAAGAACCGTTCCCGGGCGAGGAGCGCATCCTGATCCCGTCGCCGAAAGTCGCCACTTATGACTTGCAGCCCGAGATGAGCGCCCCGGAAGTCACCGATCGCATCGTCGATGCTATCGAAAACCAGCGTTACGACGTGATTGTGGTCAACTACGCCAACGGCGACATGGTCGGCCACAGCGGCGTGTTCGACGCAGCCGTCAAAGCCGTTGAATGCCTGGACCTGTGCGTCGGCCGCATCGTTGACGCGCTGGAAAAAGTCGGCGGCGAAGCGCTGATCACTGCCGACCACGGCAACGTCGAGCAAATGGCCGACGAATCCACCGGCCAGGCGCATACCGCCCACACCACCGAACCGGTGCCGTTCATCTATGTCGGCAAGCGTAACTTCAAGGTTCGCGACGGCGGCGTGCTGGCGGATGTGGCACCGACCATGCTGATGTTGATGGACCTGGAAAAACCGGCTGAGATGACCGGTACGTCGATTCTGGTCTGAATGGCGGGGGATTGACTCAAATCCCCTGAAGCACCACAAATCAACTGTGGGAGCGAGCAAGTCGAATCGTCGCACCGCCGCTCCCACATTGGTTTGGCGGTGTTTTCACCGCCGAACCCAGTCCAGTCATCACACAGCCCCAATTGGGCGTTTTTTTTGCAGCGCTTGGCGGGCATACTAGGCTGTCCCTTTCCCTGGTGTCGCCCGCCTCTATGCTTCGCGTCCTGATAGCCCTTGCTCTGACATGCCTGCTCCAACCGGCCTTTGCTGACGAGCGCACGCAAACCCAACAACAGTTGGACGCCACGCGTCAGGACATTGCCGAGCTGAAAAAACTGCTGGGCAAGCTCCAGGAAGAAAAATCCGGTGTGCAAAAAGACCTCAAAGGCACCGAGACCGAGATGGGCAAGCTTGAGAAGCAGGTCGAAGCCCTGCAAAAAGAGCTGAAGAAAAGCGAATCCGAGCTGCAGCGACTCGATGCCGAGAAAAAAAAACTCCAGAGCGCGCGCATTGAACAGCAACGGCTGATCGCCATTCAGGCCCGCGCGGCCTATCAAAACGGCCGTCAGGAGTACTTGAAGCTGCTGCTCAACCAGCAGAACCCGGAAAAATTCGCCCGCACCCTCACCTATTACGATTACCTGAGCCAGGCCCGCCTGGAGCAGCTGAAGAATTTCAACGAAACCCTGCGCCAACTGGCCAATGTCGAAAAAGACATCGCCATGCAACAGGCGCAATTGCTGGTACAGAAAAGCAGCCTTGACAGCCAGCGCGACGAACTCGACAAAGTCCGCAAGGAGCGCCAGCAAGTCCTGGCCAAGCTCAGCGACGACGTGAAGGCCCGCGATCAGAAGCTGGCAGCCCGCGAGCAGGATCAGGCAGATCTGTCTAAAGTCCTTAAAACCATTGAGGAAACCCTGGCCCGTCAGGCCCGAGAGGCAGAGGAAGCGCGGCAAAAAGCGCTGATCGCCCAGCAGGAAGCCGAAAAAAAGCGTTTACGTGAGGCTCAGGCTGAAGCAGACGCAGACGCCACTGACGCCCCACGCAAACCCGTTAAATCGACGCCCGGCGCTCTGGTATCAAGCTCAGGCGAGACCTTTGGCGGCCCTTTCGCTTCAACCCGGGGAAAACTTCCTTGGCCGGTTGATGGTCGACTGCTGGCACGCTTTGGCGAAACCCGTGGCGATGACGCCCGCACCAAGTGGGACGGCGTGATGATCAGCGCTTCCGCCGGCAGCCAGGTGCACGCCGTGCATGGCGGTCGCGTGGTGTTCGCCGACTGGTTGCGTGGCGCCGGGCTGCTGGTGATTCTCGACCACGGCAACGGTTTTTTGAGTCTTTATGGTCACAACCAGACGCTGCTCAAGTCTGCGGGTGACGTGGTAAAAGCCGGTGAGTCCATCTCCACTGTGGGTAGCAGTGGCGGGCAGGACACACCAGCGCTGTATTTCGCTATTCGTCAGCAGGGTCACCCGAGTGATCCGGCGCAATGGTGCCGCGCGCAAGGATAGGCGCTGAGTCACCTACATTAGGAGTTCGTTCGACATGCTGCATTTGTCCCGCCTTACCTCGCTGGCCCTGACGATCGCCCTGGTGATCGGCGCGCCTCTGGCGTTCGCCGCTCAACCTGCTCCGGCTGTCGCGCCTGCGGGCACTGCTGCGACCACCAAGGCGCCATTGCCGCTGGAAGAGTTGCGCACCTTCGCCGAGGTCATGGACCGGATCAAGGCCGCCTATGTCGAGCCGGTGGACGACAAGACTCTGCTGGAAAACGCCATCAAAGGCATGCTCAGCAACCTCGACCCACACTCCGCCTACCTGGGCCCGGAAGACTTCGCTGAGTTGCAGGAAAGCACCAGCGGTGAATTCGGCGGCCTGGGCATCGAAGTTGGCGCCGAAGACGGCTTCATCAAGGTCGTTTCGCCAATCGATGACACCCCGGCCTCCAAGGCTGGCATTCAGGCTGGCGACTTCATCGTCAAGATCAACGGCCAGCCGACTCGCGGCCAGAGCATGACCGAAGCCGTGGACAAGATGCGCGGCAAGATCGGCCAGAAAATCACCCTGACCTTGGTGCGCGACGGTGGTACACCGTTCGACGTGACCCTGGCCCGCGCCATCATTCAAGTGAAGAGCGTGAAGAGCCAGTTGCTGGAGTCCGGCTACGGCTACATCCGTATCACGCAGTTCCAGGTCAAGACCGGCGAAGAAGTCTCCAAAGCCCTGGCCAAGCTGCGCAAGGACAACGGCAAGAAGCTCAAAGGCATCATCCTCGACCTGCGTAACAACCCGGGCGGCGTGCTGCAAGCGGCGGTGGAAGTGGTCGACCACTTCATCACCAAGGGCCTGATCGTTTACACCAAGGGCCGTATCGCCAACTCCGAACTGCGCTTCTCCGCCACCGGCAAAGACGAAAGCGAAGCCGTGCCAATGGTCGCACTGATCAACGGCGGCAGTGCCTCGGCGTCGGAAATTGTCGCCGGTGCCTTGCAGGATCAAAAACGCGCGGTGGTCATGGGCACCACCAGTTTCGGCAAAGGCTCGGTACAAACCGTGTTGCCGCTGAACAACGAACGCGCACTGAAGATCACCACGGCGCTGTATTACACGCCGAACGGTCGCTCGATCCAGGCTCAGGGCATCGTCCCGGATATCGAAGTGCGCAAGGCCAAGATCACCAGCGAGCAGGACGGCGAGTACTTCAAGGAAGCCGATCTGCAAGGTCACCTGGGCAATGGCAACGGCGGCGTCGACAAACCGACCAGCTCCAGCGGCAAAGCCAAGGCAATGCCGCAGGATGACGACTACCAATTGGCCCAGGCCCTGAGCCTGCTCAAAGGGCTGAGCATCACCTCCGGCCGCTGAGATGCGCCTGCGGTTAGTCCTCGGTCTACTGTGTTGTCTGGCGGGTGTTGCTCATGCAGCGCCCGCCCCTCAAAAGGCCTACATCACTCTGATCATCGATGACCTGGGGCAGAACCTGCCCCGGGATCGCCGCGTGCTGGCCCTGCCCGGCCCGGTGACCACGGCGATCATGCCTGACACACCCCACGCCACCGAATTCGCCCGCGAAGCCCATCGCGCCGGCAAAATCGTCATCCTGCACATGCCGATGGACCCGGCCACGGGACCGTTTGCCTGGCATCCCGATCTGCCCATCGAAGAGCTCGAGAAACGGCTGAATGCGGCGTTCAAGGTCGTGCCCTATACCGCTGGCATCAACAACCACATGGGCAGCCGCATGACCGCCCAGCCGGTGGCGATGGCGTGGTTGATGGCCGAGTTGCAGCGCCGCCACAAATTCTTCGTCGACAGTCGCACCAGCGCACAAACCGTTGCGGCTCAGCAGGCGCAAAAGATCGATCTGGCGAGCGTTTCGCGGGATGTGTTTCTCGATGACGAACGCACCGAGGCGGCGATTTTCGCTCAGTTGCAGACCGCGATCAGCCTGGCGCGCAAACAGGGTTCAGCGGTCATGATCGGCCATCCGTATCCGCAAACATTGGCGGTGCTTGAGCGGGAATTGCCGAAGCTCAAGGCTCAGGGGGTTGAGTGGATTGATATCCGCCAGATGATCAGCGTGCGCAGCAATCGTGCCACGGCTGCGCATGGCCAAAACGGCCTTTATCGGTAATATCCTGCAACGAGCTATATATAGTTACCGCCAGACTACTCGCCCGTTTCCAGATAGTGAGACCTCCAACAGGTCGCGACTCCCCGAGTCGCCTTTCACTATCAGGACTGACTATGACTACCAATGAAAATGGCGCATTGCCCACGAGGCAAATGGAATCCATAAAGCTCGACAACCTGCTGATCAATTTTACGACGGAGTTTCACCGAGTCTGGAATACGTACGGCTCACAGGCCAAAACCGCTACCTTTTGGCGCCCCACTCCTGCCCCTGATGTATTACCGGGATACTTCCCGCTGGGCGACATTGCTATTCCCAGCGGCGCCCACATCAATGGCGAAATAGTCGCGGCAGTTGTCTGTGAGGGAGATTCACAAGGCGTCGAAAGCAACAAGGCAAAAGCTCTCAGCCGGCCCACCGACTTCGAACAAGTCTGGAAAGAGTCAGGTTCGGGAGCCGCCGCACGCACTTCGATATGGCGCCCGATTCCGCCTGCCGGCTATGTTGCGCTGGGACTGGTCTGCTCCAGCGACCATGGTAAACCTTCAACCAACGCGGTTCGTTGCGTCAGGGCGGATCTGGTCATCGCTGCAAACGTCGGTGATCTGATCTGGAACGACAAAGGCAGTGGTGCAACGCTGAACTTCAGCGCCTGGAGTATTGAGCCGACGACCGCTGCGGCGGGCGAGATCTACTTTGCACCAGGCACTTTTGTTGGCGTCCCAAGCCACAACAAACCCACAACACAATTCGCCGCGTACGCATTACGGATGCAAATCCCCCTTCAAGTCACCTCCCCAGCAGAGGCGCCGGCACTCTCCGGATACGCGAGACCCTCAGAGGACGGAGCGGCCAAGGTTACGCAAATAGCCCGACTACCGTGGTTCGCGGTCAGAGATTACGTACAACCCAGCGAACAATTTCGCAGATCCCCGTACTACGAACTCAAAAGAACAGACCAACACGTGCTCGTCGGGCACGGCAGCAACACAACGAACAAGCCCCGGCCTATCAAATGGACAGCTCCCCGGGCTCAAAACGCAACGGTAATGCGGTTATTCAGCAGCCATACAGCTGTAGAAATCACAAAGGCTTGGCCGGTCGCAGCGTTAAGCGATATCCGGGCGACAAAATTCTCGGCTTGTCTTCATAAGAACTTCACTCACACCGAAACATCTTCGAGCGAATGGAGCGAATCGGGCCCTCAAGTCGTCATCGCCATGGCTGCAAAGCTCAAGTCCGTGGCGGTCTATCAGATGGAAAGCTATTACGAACTGGTACGTGAAGACGGCACTGAAGTGGCCGTCAGCTTCGGCTACACCGACGACACCAGCTTTTACCTGTCCGAATATCCTCCAGAAAAGGACGAGACAGCCACCCGGTGCCCTCTACTGGCGACAGGCTCGTCAACGCAAGCAGGTACTTCTGATGACGCCAGCGACGTTGGCGCCATTGCTCAGCCGTCGCCAGATTCGTCGAGAGCTACAGATACCGCGCCATGATGTCGTCGACACCCCTTCTTTGCGCAGCTAATCCAGCGCAGCCTGCAGCTTGGTAACGGTTTCGTCCGGCACATCCTTGTTCAGCGCCAGGTACAGCTCGGCGCTGTTGAAGCGAAGCACGGTCTTGAGCCCGGTTACCCCGTCCTGGCGCGGCAGATAGCGCCCGGCGGGGTCTCCGGTAGCCTGGCGCTATTTCTGTGCATTGTCGGTATGAACACTGAATAACTACGCCCAGAAGCTGGAATGTACCCGCCAATTCAAATGCTATGAATGCAATCGCCAAGGAATGGCCATGAACTACACGCTCGCTACATCATTGATTTTCTCGCTGTACAGTTTTATTACTCCTGTCTGCGCTGAACCCAGAGATATCGGTGAGGGACTCAGGAATGACACCCCCGCAAAAATATTGAATAACAGTGGAGAAACATATTCACGCTGGAGTGGCATTGGCCTGCTGAAAACACCGGAAAATACCACCTGCACAGCCACTCTTATCGATACAAGACAATCCGGACAGAAAGCCGACGGACCTGCCTATTTAATAACCAGTGGGCACTGCGCTGGCGCCGCCATAGGCAGCTCCACACTAAATAAAGGTTATGGCGGAACGATCACCTTCAACTATTTCCATGACACACCCGACCGTCAAAAAACCTATAAGGTTGGAACGGCCAACTGGACAAGTCTGGTGGGGCTGGATATGGCCATACTGGAAATCGAAAAAAGCCTGGCCTCACTTATCCTGGATGGCATTACTCCACTCAAGCTTGCACCTCCGCCCGCCCTGGGCCCGCATGATGTGCTTTCTGTTGGCGCACCTGGCGGGCTCCCTGAAAAAGGCCTTCGCTTGAGCGCATGCTCTCAAGAACTGGCCAGAACCAACCTTGGTCACCTTCAACGCTTTCCCGGGGGGTTTGTGAATCAATGCCAAGGCCTGCAACATGGCAGTTCCGGTGGACTGATACTTGATCGCCGCACAAACAAAATAATAAGTATTATTTCGGAGGCCAACTACAGTTTTGCGACCAGTTTCCTGACGCCCTGTTTCATCAATGGTGTTTTCAGCAGCAACGCAAGACACTGCGCATTGCAAGAAGTCGACATTAAAATCGATCTGCGAACATTATTCAGAACGACCGTTCGCTCTCAGCTGAACGCGGGCCTGGAACTCTTGCCCACATGGGATTTCAGGTTCGAAATCAATACGCCTTACTATCGCTACAAAGCGACACGTGATGCCTTGAGCTGCCAAGACCCCAACCAATACAGCGCAGCTATCAGCGCCACCAACGCTTACATCAACAGTGCTATTGGTCCTGAAACACGCATGCACGTTCTGTGCATCATCGGTGTCAATTCATCAGAGCAACAACTTGTCAGCGGGCGACTCAGGAACGCTTTCACGCACGCCGTCCATTTAGCCGAGCCAGCCCCGGCACCGAGCATTACGCTAGACGCCAATCGCAACGCTCACCTGTCATGGAGCAATGCATACCCGGCGTTCACTTCTCATTTCTTTCACGCAGGCCCGGCTGATTTCACACAATGCGGTGACTTCGATGATGCGCGCTACCAACCGGTGGCAGGCAGCCTAACGCTGCGGATAACCTCGGCCACCAAGGTCTGCAGCTATGCGCAAGGCGATTCCGGGCCGCAGCCCTCGGCAGTACGTTTCGATCTGATTGAGTAGCGCGCGGCACAGGTGATGGCCGGGCATGGCAAGGATGGGATTTACCGCTTTTGATTCACACTACAAATACCGCGCCATGATGTCCTCAACCACGCCTTCCTTGCGTAGCTGATCCAGCGCAGCCTGCAGCTTGGCAACGGTTTCGTCCGGCACATCCTTGTTCAGCGCCAGGTACAGCTCGGCGCTGTTGAAGCGAAGCACGGTCTTGAGCCCGGTTACCCCGTCCTGGCGCGCCAGATAGCGCCCGGCGGGATCTCCGGTAGCCCACAGGTCAATCTGGCCGTTGACCAGTTTCTTCGCGTTGTCCTGATCCCGCAGCACGACAATCGGCTTCAATCCCTGCTTGGCCAACGTCTCGGCAATCGCATCGCCCTTATAGGCACCAATCTTGTATTTGCGCGCCTGCTCCAGTGACTCAAGGCTGATCTTGCTATCAGCCTTGGCCAGCATGATCCAGTCATCCGGGCCGATCGGGCCGACCCACTTGAATAGGTTCTCGCGGTCTGGCAACCGTGCCATCACAAATACGCCGTAACCGGGCTTCTCCAGAGCGAGTTTGTAGATTCGCTCCCAAGGGAAACGCAGCGTCAGGCTGTAGGTGACTTCGGCGCGCTTGAACATCTCGCGGACGATGTCCACGGCGATGCCATTGATGTTCTCGTCCTGAGCGAAATTCTTGCCGTTTTTCGCCATGTTGTACGGCGGGAAGTTTTCGGTAAGGAGCACCAGATCGGTGTCGGGGCTGTCCCCGGCGCGGGCCGCGCTGATCAACAACACAGAAGCACTGGCGAGAACGAGAAGCAGGCGTTTGATCATGTCAGGCTACCGAAATCCATGGCGTGCCCAAGAGTGCCTTGAGCTCGTTGCGCTGTCTACTGGCGTTTTGACTTCAATCATGTGATTTCCACGTAATACTCGAAGTAAATTTTCAGGCATATATATTTACCACCCTCGACTCAGCCACTCCTGATTAATTGGTTGTGCCCGGCAAATCCCGGATTACCACTAAACATTAATCAGAGACTTCATCAATGAAATCACACTCTTATAACTTATCAGTGCCATAAGCCTGATAGGTTCCCATGTTTTGCAGACGCCCAAGACTTTGGCGAAGGTGCGCAGAACCTGTCAGAACCCAGCAAACTTGATAACACCAATGGATCTCGTAACCACTGGAGCGGCATTGGCCGGTTATCAATTGAAGGATCCGTATGTACTGCCACACTTATCGACAACCGTGACAGCACGCCACTGCTATCGACTTCTGCATATGTTCTGACCGCCGGACACTGCATTGACCATTCCAATGGAAAAATCATCACAAACAAACGCGTCACAGGAAGCATGACATTCAACTACTTCACTGACGTTAGCAAAAACACGTCCTACCCTGTGAAACAAGTAAAGTGGCGGAGCATGCAGGGCGTGGACATGGCCATCGTCGAACTTAATGTCAGCATGCACACACTGAAAAAACAGGGTATACGACCGTTAAAGCTGGCTCGCTTCATGCCACCTGATGGTTCAAACGTTTTGATTGTCGGGGCACCGCAATATTCGACGTTGCAGATGTCTGCTTGTACGTTGTAGCCGGCCTCCGATGTCATCGAAGGCAAATGGACATGGCGCAACAACTTCATGACGCGATGTAAAGGCGTTAGAGCAGGTATCTCAGGAAGCCCGCCGCTGGATCGTTACACCAATGAGATTATTGGCGTTATTGGAACAGCGAGTGATGACCCTTCGCTTACGCCTTGCGAAATCAATGCACCGTGCACCCTGACAGAAAACGGATATCTGGCAATAGCGGGTAATGTTTATGGCAATCCGGTCCACAGGATCAAGAGGTGCTTCCGCAATGGATGACGAAATAGGTACACAACCCGGGCGTTATTTCTTGTGCATTCTGGGCTTGTCTCTAGACCAGGAAACTGATCTCGGCTTGCTGAGAAACGCTCTGTCTGTGCCAATAGTCCTGACGGACAGATGAGCATTGCTCAAGACATGAACCGCTCGCTGGCTCAAGGCTGGCCGTATGAGCAGACAAAGGATCACGCTGTGGAATCCCCCGAAGTTTTCGCTCCGGGGGGATTCAGCGTTTAACGCATCACGATCCCGCGATGAGCCATGTAGGCCTTGGCTTCCTGCACGGTGTATTCACCAAAGTGGAAAATACTCGCCGCCAACACCGCGCTGGCGTGGCCTTCGATAATGCCGTCGGCCAAATGCTGCAAGTTGCCGACGCCGCCAGACGCGATCACCGGAATGCCCAACGCGTCGCTGATGGCACGGGTGACGCCCAGGTCGAAGCCGTTTTTCATGCCGTCCTGATCCATGCTGGTCAGCAGGATTTCACCGGCACCCAGGCCTTCCATCTTCTTCGCCCATTCAACAGCGTCGAGACCGGTAGGTTTGCGCCCGCCGTGGGTGAAGATTTCCCAGCGCGGAGTTTCGCCCGGACCGGAGACTTTCTTGGCGTCGATGGCGACAACGATGCACTGCGAACCGAAATGCTGAGCAGCTTCGCCAACGAATTCCGGGTTGAACACCGCAGCAGTGTTGATCGAGACCTTGTCCGCGCCGGCATTCAGCAGGTTGCGAATGTCCTGCACGGTACGTACGCCGCCGCCCACGGTCAGCGGGATGAACACCTGACTGGCCATGCGCTCAACAGTATGCAGCGTGGTGTCGCGGCCATCGACGCTGGCGGTGATGTCGAGAAAGGTAATCTCGTCGGCACCCTGCTCGTCATACCGACGGGCGATCTCTACCGGGTCGCCGGCGTCGCGGATGTTCTCGAACTTGACGCCCTTGACCACCCGGCCGTTGTCCACGTCCAGGCAAGGGATGATGCGTTTGGCCAGCGCCATGGTCAGTCCTCAGCCTTTGTACGAATCGCAGAAAGCTTGCGCTTCAGCGACATCGAGAGTGCCTTCGTAGATTGCCCGGCCAGTGATGGCGCCGATGATGCCTGGCGCCTTGGCGTCGAGCAGCGACTTGATGTCACCGAGGTTGTGGATGCCACCGGAGGCGATCACCGGGATCTTCGTTGCAGCGGCCAGCGCAGCGGTGAACGGTACGTTGCAGCCCTGCATCATGCCGTCTTTGGCGATGTCGGTATAAACGATCGCGGACACGCCATCAGCTTCGAATTGCTTGGCCAGGTCGATCACCTGAATGGTGCTGATCTCAGCCCAGCCGTCGGTGGCGACAAAACCGTCTTTGGCATCGAGACCGACGATCACTTTGCCCGGGAACGCGCGGCAGGCTTCAGCAACGAAGGCCGGATCTTTCACGGCTTTGGTGCCGATGATCACGTAGCTCACGCCAGCCTTCACATAGTGTTCGATGGTTTCGAGGGAACGGATACCGCCGCCGATCTGGATCGGCAGGTTCGGGTAGCGCTTGGCGATGGCGGTGACCACTTCGCCGTTGACCGGCTGGCCTTCGAAAGCGCCGTTCAGGTCGACCAGATGCAGACGGCGGCAACCGCCTTCCACCCACTTGGCAGCCATGCTCACCGGATCATCGGAGAACACCGTGGAATCTTCCATGCGGCCCTGGCGCAGACGAACACAGGCACCGTCTTTAAGATCGATAGCGGGAATAATCAGCATCTGGCAAACCTTCAAATTCGATTGTTCAGCTTCGCTCGAAAATCAGTTTTTCTCGAGCGCCCACAGGTCGCTTTCGATGCTTTCGAACCTCTCTTTGAGGTGCGTCTGCACATCGAAAATCGCCCTGTTGTAATAGTGCGGAGCAATTTCACGGGTAAACAGCTCAAGGATTTCAGCCGCCTCGAACGAACCCAGGTCCAGTTCGAAGCGATCTTCCATGAAGCGTTTGATCTTGTGATTGGCCTCGTTCTCCTGTTCAGGAGTGAGGGTCAGGATCGGCGGCTTCGTTTTCTTGGCTGCCATTTACCAGCGACCATCCCACGCGGCGAAGTTCTGCAGCAATTGCAGACCATGGGTATGGCTCTTCTCCGGGTGGAACTGCACGGCGAAACGCGAGCCATCGGCCAGCGCGGCGGCGAAATCGACACCGTAGTGACCGCCACCCACCACCTGCCGCGGGTTGCCGGCGGCGATGTAGTAGCTGTGCACGAAATAGAAACGCGCCAGGTCCGGAATGTTGTGCCACAGCGGATGACTCACCGTCTGCTTCACTTCGTTCCAGCCCATGTGCGGGACTTTCAGGTGCTCGCCGTCTTCGTGCAGGTCTTTGCCAAAGAATTTCACTGCGCCTGGAAACAGGCCAATGCAGTCGACGCCGTCGTTCTCTTCACTGCTGTCGAGCAAGGCTTGCATGCCCACGCAGATGCCGAGGAACGGGCGGTCCTGGCTGACTTCACGCACCAGCGAGTCGAAGCCCAGGCGACGGATCTCCGCCATGCAATCGCGAATCGCGCCAACGCCGGGGAACACCACCCGGTCGGCTTCGCGAATCACGTCGGCATCGCTGGTGATCAGGACCTTGCCGGCACCGACGTGCTCGAGGGCCTTGGCCACCGAGTGCAGGTTGCCCATGCCGTAATCGATAACCGCGACCGTCTGCATTACAGAACGCCTTTGGTCGACGGCATCTGACCGGCCATGCGGTCATCCAGCTCTACGGCCATGCGCAGGGCACGACCGAAAGCCTTAAACACGGTTTCGATCTGGTGGTGGGTGTTGGTGCCACGCAGGTTGTCGATGTGCAGGCTGACGAGGGCATGGTTGACGAAGCCCTGGAAGAACTCCTGGAACAGGTCAACATCGAAGCCGCCAACGGTGGCGCGGGTATAGGGAACATGCATCTGCAGGCCTGGACGGCCGGAGAAGTCGATCACCACGCGTGACAGCGCTTCATCGAGCGGCACGTAGGCGTGGCCGTAGCGACGGATGCCTTTCTTGTCGCCGATGGCTTTGGCGAAGGCCTGACCCAGGGTGATACCGACGTCTTCCACGGTGTGGTGGTCATCGATATGCAGGTCGCCCTTGCTGACAATATCCAGGTCGATCAGCCCGTGACGGGCGATCTGGTCCAGCATGTGCTCAAGAAAAGGAACACCGATATCAAATCGGGCCTTTCCGGTGCCATCCAGGTTGATCGAGGCTTTGATCTGGGTTTCCAGAGTGTCGCGCTCGACTGACGCCTTACGTTCGGCCATCACCAGCTCCGCAAAATCATTGGGCGAAAAAGGCAACCATTATAGGGGCGCGGGCGCGAAACAGAAACACGGGAGGTGATATGACTGACGGAGTGAATCCAGCGCCGTCGGCGATAGACATGTCCATACAAGCACGCCAAGCCACTGATCGCTCCCACGCTCTGCGCTCATCGTTCTACATAACTCTGTTTTCAAGTATTTTTGAAACTCGAAGAAATGGAGAACGAAGATTGAATTGGGCACAGGACGAAATGAAAACCGCCGACTTGGGTGATGGCCGTTTAAATGCCAGGCTCGCCAGCTTTTTAGGACGCCTAGCCGATCATCCCGGCAACAGCATCCCGACCGCTTGTCGAGGGCTGGCAGAAACCACGGCGGCCTATCGATTTCTTGATAATGAGAAAGTCACGTTCCAGAAGGTGTTGCGGCCCCATCAGGACGCGACCCTGCAACGGATGCAAAGCAGTCCCGTGGTGCTGTTGGCGCAAGACACGACCGAGATGGACAAATGGGTCAATCTCGGTCCCAAAGGGATGGGCACGATCAAGGCGCAGAAGAAGTTTTCTCGACGTCTGCACCCAACCATTGCCTTTACCCCCGAACGTATTTGTCTGGGCGTCGTCGATGCTCAGTGGTGGAGCCGCGATAAACCGAGCCCCCGCCATGAGCGCCGAGATAAAGGGATTGATGAGAAAGAGAGTCAGCGCTGGATTGACAGTTATCAAACCAGTTGCGCGATTCAGGGGCAGCTACCGCAGACCCTGGTGGTCAACCTCGCCGATGCTGAGGGCGATCTGTACGAATGGTTTGTTGATCATCAAGAGTTCAGTCCAGACACCCGGGCCCAATGGATCGTGCGGGCGGCTCAAGACAGGCGCTTGCTGGGGGCTGACAACGGGAAGTTGTGGTCGGCACTGGATCAGGCACCGTCCTTGGGAACACTCAAGGTTGAAGTCAAAGCTCGTCCCCAGCGCCCCGCCCGACTGGCTGATGTCACCTTGCGCGCGGCAACCGTGACCCTGCGTGCCCCCGACAGGCCGGGTTATAAATTGCCCAGCGTCTCGATCAATGCTGTGTTGGCCCGTGAAGAAAACGCCATAGACGGTGTTGAACCTCTGGAGTGGCTGCTGCTGACCAGTCTGCCGGTCACTAGCCTGGAGCAGGCGAGCACCGTGGTTGAGTGGTACGGGGTACGCTGGTCTATCGAAGTGTTTTTCAATGTGCTGAAGAATGGTTGTCAGGTCAGTCGATTGCAGCTGGAGACCGAGGAACGGTTGTTGCCCTGCATTGGTTTGTACCTGATCACGACCTGGCGTGTGCTGTACAGCCTGATGCTGGGACGTGCTTGTCCCGATCTAAGCTGCGAGATGGTGTTTGAGGCTTCGGAGTGGAAAGCAGCCTATATCGTGGTCAAACGGTGCCAACCGCCCACTGCGCCCCCTTCTTTAGGAGAAATGGTTTTACTGGTCACGAGCCTGGGAGGCTACTTGGGGCGTAAAAATGACGGACCTCCCGGCCCCAAGGCCATGTGGATAGGGATGCAACGAATACGTGAGTTTGTTATCGCATTAGACGCCCAGCGTGCGCTCATCGAGAGTTGTGTAGAACGATGAGCGCTCTGCGTGGGAGTGCAGCCCTGGACGCTCCGCGTCCGCTCTGAATGTGACGCGGAGCGTCACGGGAGGCATTCCCACGCAGAGCGTGGGAACGATCAGTTACGGAGTACTTAGTGAAACAAAACCGCAGTTTTCTGCAGGGTCACCCAAACACCCCACGCCAACGGAATACCCACCACCAGCCATGCAGCAACCGCCAAAGGCTTGGTGCCCGCATCCGCTTTCCACTCCAATACGGTGCTGCTATCAGCCCCCTTGTCATGGCCCAGCGCCTGTTCGGCAGCCAGTTCAGCGTCGGTCATGAAGTACTTGTCTGCCACCGGACGCACCAGCAGGTTGCACAGGAAACCCAGCACCAGCAGGCCCGCGAGGATGTACAGAGTGATGTCGTATGCGGCGGCGCGTTCAACGCCGATGCTCAGCTGATACTCACGCAGGTAGTTCACCAACACCGGACCCAACACACCCGCCGCCGCCCAGGCAGTCAGCAGACGACCGTGGATCGCGCCGACCATTTGCGTACCGAACAGGTCCGCGAGATACGCAGGGACCGTCGCAAAACCACCGCCGTACATCGACAGGATGATGCAGAAGGCCGCCACGAACAGCGCAACGTTGCCCAAGTGACCGAGGTTCGGAATCAGCGCGTACAAGGCAAAACCGAGGGCGAAGAACACGAAGTAGGTGTTTTTGCGACCCAGGTAGTCGGAGAACGACGCCCAGAAGAACCGGCCACCAATGTTGAACAGGCTCAGCAAACCGGTGAAACCGGCTGCGATCGCTGCGATCGAGGCCAGTTGCCCAGCGTCCAGCTGACCAAACGTCTGGTCAGTGCCCAGCAACTTACCGGCGAACACTTCCTGCAACAGCGGCGACGCCATGCCGAGGATGCCGATACCGGCGGATACGTTCAGGCACAGCACCAGCCACACCAGACGGAATTGCGGGGTTTTCCACGCTACATTCACATGGACGTGACGGTGGGTGATCATCGCGTTGGAAGCTTTCTTCGCCGGAGCGGTCCAGCCTTCAGGCTTCCAGCCGGTTGGTGGAACGCGGTAGGACAATGCGCCACCGATCATGAACACGAAGTAGATCGCGGCCATCACCAGGAAGCTCTGCCATACGCCGACGCTGGTTGGCGAAGCGAAGTGGCCCATCAGGGCTGCGGCCAGCGGAGCACCCACCATCGCGCCACCACCGAAACCCATGATCGCCATGCCGGTCGCCATACCCCGCTTGTCCGGGAACCACTTGATCAGGGTCGAGACCGGCGAGATGTAACCCAAGCCCAGGCCAATACCGCCAATGACCCCGGAGCCGATCCACATCAGCCAGATCTGGTGGGTATAGACCCCCAGCGCTGAAATCAGCAGACCGCCACACCAGCACAGTGCCGATACAACGCCGGCCTTGCGTGGCCCGGCGTGTTCCAGCCAGCCACCCCAGATCGCTGCCGAGCAGCCGAGGAAGATGAAGAACAGGGTGTAGATCCAGCCGAGCATCGAGATCGGCCAGTCGCATTGGGACGAAAAGACTTGCGAGATGAAGCTCATGTCCGGCGCGCAAGCCGTTGGCTTGCTCACGCCCAGGGCTTTGGACAGTGGCAACCAGAACACCGAGAAGCCGTAGGCCATGCCGATGCAAAGGTGGATAGCCAGGGCGGCCGGTGGTACCAGCCAACGGTTGAAACCGGGCTTGGCGATGATGCGCTCCTTGGACAGGAACGAGGGCTGGTCGGCTTTGAGGCCGTCCGCCGTGATGCTCGTGGTCATTGTGTATCCCCCAATTATTAGTAGGGTTCGTCAGCCACTCCTCACCCCCCAGCCTTTATGCGCACGCATGACTGTTTTTTCAGGCTGAAGCTACGCTTTGGTGCGACATCAAGTCGCAGAAGGACGGACGAACCCGGCAGAGGTTACCATCTGTACGTGACAGAAAAACCAAAGTGATATCACCTTTTGTACGTCATCAGATCTCGTACCACTGAAGGAACCCCCCATGCCGATCATTGTCGAGCCGCTGAACGAAGCCACTTATCAGGATCAGCAGGATCTGCAAAAGATCTACCGCGATGCTCCGGACTGGCTATTTGCCCCGTTTGCCGGGGATGTGCAGCTGATTGAAGGCTGCCTGCTTGAGGGTTCGCTGATTGCCGGCCGCTTCAACGATCGACTGTTAGGCGCGGTACGTCTGCAACGTCACCAGGATGTCTGGCACCTGTCCCAACTATGCGTACGAAAAATTACCCGTCGTCGTGGTGTGGCCGAGCGTCTGGTGAACGAAGCGCAGAAAATGGCGTTGCAATCAGGCGCGACTTTGCGTCTGCTGGCGCCTGGCGGGCACTTGGAGGCACAAGCGCTGGCGGCCAAACTGAAAGTGCCCCTGGATGTGTTGCCGACGTGATCGCTGACCGGTCGTCCGCTGCGGAGCGCTATACTCCCCGGCTAAATTTCGAATTCGACTAACTACAAGGACTCGCCCATGAAAGCGTTCGGCAAAATCCTGGGTCTGGTACTTCTCGGGCTGTTGCTGATCATTGTGGCGCTGGGCTTTGCCCTGACCCACCTCTTTGATCCCAACGACTATAAAGACGAGATTCGCCAGATTGCCCGCGACAAGGCCCACATCGAGCTGACGCTCAATGGCGATATCGGTTGGAGCCTGTTCCCGTGGCTGGGCCTGGAATTGCACGAAGCCACCGTCGCGACCCTGGCCAAGCCTACCGAGCCGTTCGCTGACTTGCAGATGCTTGGCTTGTCGGTCCGTGTGCTGCCGCTGCTGCGCCGTGAAGTGCAGATGAGCGATGTACGCGTCGAGGGCCTGAACCTGCGCCTGACCCGCGACAAGGACGGCCACGGCAACTGGCAAGACATCGGCAAGGCACCGGCGCCGGCCACCCCGCCCGCGACCACTGGCGAACCAGCGACCGAGACCACCGCCCAAGCGGAAAAACCGGCCCAGCCGATTCGCCTGGACATCGACAGCCTGACCGTCAACAACGCCCGCGTTGAATACAGCGACGAGAAAACCGGCAAGCAATTCAGCGCCGAAAGCATCCAGCTGAGTACCGGCCCGGTGCATGACTCCACGAACATCCCGGTCAAACTCACCGCGTTCCTGGGCACCAATCAGCCGGTCTTGCGTATCCGTACCGAGCTCAACGGCGAGCTGCGTTTCGAGCGCGCACTGCAGCGCTACAAACTCGAAGACATGAAACTCTCTGGCGAAGTGGCTGGCGATCCGCTGCAAGGCAAAACCATGACCTTCGCCGCCCAAGGCCAATTACTGCTCGATAAAGCCGCGAACGTCGCCGAATGGACTGGCATCAAGATCTCTGCCAACCAACTGCGCGCACTGGGCGAACTGAAGGTCAACGACCTCGACAAAACCCCGCAAATCAGCGGCGGCCTGTCGATCGCCCAGTTCGATCTGGCGAAATTCGTCGACAGCATCGGCCAGAAGCTTCCGGCGATGGCTGACGGTAGCCTGAGCAAAGTCGAGTTAGTCAGCCGTCTGGCTGGCACGCCGACCAGCGTGGTGCTCGACAACATCAACCTGAAAGTCGATGACAGCACCTTCAGTGGCCGCATCGCCGTCGAGGACTTCGCCAAACAATCGCTGCGGGCGACCCTCAAGGCCGACACCTTCAACGTCGACCGTTACCTGCCGCCAAAATCCGCCGAAGCCAGTAGCGCGACGCAGGTGCGTCAGGCCGAAGTGGCCAGCACCGAAGCCGATGCCTTGGCTGGTCCGGGCAGCACGCCGCTACCGCAAGCACCGACCAAAGACGCGTGGAGCAACGAGCGCCTGCTGCCGGTGGAACGCCTGAGCAAACTCGACGTAGACGCTGACCTCACCTTCGGCCAACTGACCCTCGATAAATTGCCGATCCAGAACGCTGCGCTCAAAGCCACAGGCCAAGGCGGTCTGCTGACACTCGAAAGCCTACGCGGCGACCTGTACGACGGCAACTTCGACGCCAAAGGTACGCTCGACGTGCGCCAGCAGGTGCCAGCGCTGAACATGCAGACGAGCATCATCAAAGTACCGGTGGAAAAAATCCTCGAGAGCCAGGGTAAAAATCCGCCGGTCAAAGGCCTGGTGACGGTCAACAGCAACCTGACCGGTAGCGGCAACAGCCAGAAAGCGCTGATCGAAACCCTCAACGGCAACGCCAGTTTCGTCATCAACGACGGCGTCCTGCTCAATGCCAACCTCGAACAACAGCTGTGCAAAGGCATCGCCACCCTGAACCGTAAATCCCTCAGCGGCGAGCCACGGGGCAAGGACACACCGTTCCAGGAGCTCAAGGGCAACCTGACCTTCCGTAACGGCGTGGCCAGCAACCCGGACCTGAAAGTGCGCATCCCGGGCATGACCGTCAACGGCGACGGCGATGTCGATCTTCGGGTGTTGGGCATGGACTATCGCGTGGGCGTTATCGTCGAAGGCGACAAGAGCGACATGCCGGACCCGGCCTGCCAGGTCGGCGAGAAGTTCATCGGCATCGAGTGGCCACTGCGCTGCCGTGGCCCGCTGGAACTGGGCGCCAAGGCTTGCCGCCTCGATAACGAACGCATGGGCCAGGTCGCGAGCAAACTGGCCGGCGAACGGATCAGCGAAAAAATCGACGAGAAGCTTGGCGACAAGGTCAGCCCGGAACTGAAAAACGCGTTGAAGGGGCTGTTCAAGCGATGAGAGCCGAGCAGTTTTCAACGGCGGTGCTGGACTGGTACGACCGCCACGGCCGTCACGATTTGCCCTGGCAACAGGGCATCACACCGTATCGGGTGTGGGTTTCGGAAATCATGCTGCAGCAAACCCAGGTCAGCACCGTGCTGAACTACTTCGACCGATTCATGGCCTCGTTGCCGACGGTCGAAGCCCTGGCCGCTGCGCCGGAAGACGAAGTCCTGCACCTGTGGACCGGCCTCGGTTACTACACCCGTGCACGCAATCTGCAGAAGACCGCGAAGATCGTCGTCGAGCAGTACGGTGGCGAGTTTCCCCGCGATGTGGAAAAGCTGGTTGATCTACCGGGCATCGGCCTGTCCACGGCGGGCGCCATCGCCAGCCTGAGCATGGGTCTACGGGCGCCGATCCTCGACGGCAATGTCAAACGGGTGCTGGCGCGCTTTACCGCGCAAGAGGGTTATCCGGGCGAGCCAAAGGTCGCCAAACAGCTGTGGGCGAACGCTGAGCGCTTTACGCCGCATGATCGGGTCAACGCCTACACCCAGGCGATGATGGATCTGGGCGCCACGCTTTGCACCCGTAGCAAGCCGAGCTGCCTGCTCTGCCCGCTCGAAAAGGGTTGCGAAGCGCACATGCTCGGCCTGGAGACGCGCTACCCGATCCCCAAACCGCGTAAAACCGTGCCACAGAAACGCACGCTGATGCCGATGCTCGCCAACGGCGACGGCGCGATTCTGCTTTACCGTCGCCCTTCCACGGGCTTGTGGGGCGGTTTATGGAGCCTGCCGGAGCTCGACGACCTCGACGACCTGCAACATCTGGCTTCGCAGCACTCGCTGGAGCTTGGCAGCCAACAGGCGTTGCCGAGCCTGGTACACACGTTCAGTCATTTTCAGTTGTCCATCGAACCCTGGCTGGTTCAGGTCCAGGAGGCCGGCTATCACGTGGCCGAGGCCGACTGGCTCTGGTATAACCTCGCCACCCCGCCGCGCCTGGGCCTTGCCGCCCCGGTCAAAACCTTGCTCGAACGCGCGGCCGCCGTATTGAACGCAGGAGAGTCGTCATGACCCGCACCATCATGTGCCGCAAGTACAAAGAAGAATTGCCCGCCCTGGAGCGCGCTCCATTTCCAGGCGCAAAAGGTCAGGACATTTTTGACCACGTCTCGGCCAAAGCCTGGGCAGACTGGCAAAAGCACCAGACTCTGCTGATCAACGAAAAACGCCTGAACATGATGAACGCCGAAGACCGCAAATATCTTCAAGGCGAGATGGACAAGTTCTTTTCCGGCGAGGAATACGCCAAGGCTGACGGCTACGTTCCGCCGGCTGAATAATCCCGCATTTTCGAGGGTCGGAACGTAAGCGACGGTAATAATTAAAATTTTTTTGAAAACTTTCTTGACGACCCCCTGAAAAACCAGTTTAATGCGCCCCGTTGCCCAGATAGCTCAGTCGGTAGAGCAGGGGATTGAAAATCCCCGTGTCGGCGGTTCGATTCCGTCTCTGGGCACCAAATACCGAAAACCCTGAATCGCAAGATTCAGGGTTTTTTTATGCCTGCGATTTGATCATGCCCGGCTTACGCCGTCCAACTCGCAAGCCATTTGCTTCTCCCCTTCGCAACTATTCATCACCATTCCAGTGGAAAACCAGATTGCGAGCGGTGCCGCTTCCGACATCCGTAGTGTCATGCTTCGCCTCGCCATTACGCGTCGCCACCACGGTGTACTTGCCGGGAGGTAGCTGAACGTACACCAGCGGGCCAGCCTGACTCAGCGTCAGTACTGACTGCCCTGGTTCTTTCTGAATGACCACATCCACATCGGGAACGTATTTGTTCTCCGGACCGATGGAGAAGGTCATGTGCAGGTTGTAGCCCTGGGCTTGCTGGATGGCCTTCGACTCATCCTCGCCAATCCCCCCGGACAGGTAACTAATCCCGCCTTGCTGTTGCGGCTGGACTTGCACGCCTGAGTTGTCGATGGGTTCAAGGCTGGCAGCGCTCAGCATGACGGGAAACATCAATACGCCGACAGCGGCGATGGGCAACAGGAGTGAACGGAGGTACTTCATGGTGGCGACTCCCCGGGCTGCGCAGAACCCAATCGTTTCTCCTGTTAGATTTCCGGCTGAATGACCAAGTTTTAGATTGATTAGTACTTGGGTTCACTGCGAATCGGACTACACGTTGTATTCCTCAAGCGCGGATTGCCGTCGGCGCGATCCCGCAAAACCAATCGGACTTTCCTTCCGATTTACCAGCCGCGCCCGGCATCGTCGACCACCCCACCCCTGCAATCCTCTTCTGCCTGTTCATCCTGCCGCGGAAGACTCATGAGCGCACTCAAACCCGATAACACCCAAGATCCACAACTCGCCTCACTGCTTGGCAATCTTGGCGAATTGATCCGTCAGGCACGGCAGAAGGTGCTACGAGCGGTCGATACCGTCCAAGTGCAAACCTGCTGGCAGATCGGACGGCATATTGTGGAGTTCGAGCAGGAGGGGGCTCGGCGGGCGGGCTATGGCAAGCAGTTGTTGTCGACGCTGGCGAAAATGCTTACAGCAGAATTCGGGAAAGGCTTTGATGAACGCAATCTGCGATACATGCGTGATTTTTATCAGACCTTTCCAATTTGGAACGCAGTGCGTTCCGAATTGAGCTGGACTCACTACCGCAGGCTGCTGCGCGTCGACAACGACCACGCTCGCCACTGGTACATGAACGAATCAGCTCTTCAGAACTGGTCAAGTCGCGCCCTGGAACGCCAGATCAACACGCTCTACTACGAACGCCTGCTGGCGAGCCGAGACCGCTGCGCCGTCAAGCAGGAAGCTGCCACCCACATTCAGCAAATGAAGGCCAACCCTCGGGACTTCATCAGGGATCCGGTAATCCTGGAGTTTCTTGGGTTGCCCAATGCGGGCTTAACCCAAGAAACCGATCTCGAACAAGCACTGATCAATCAGCTTCAGGCCTTCCTGCTCGAACTGGATCGGGAACGGGCAGTGCTTGAGGAGCGGTTGTTCAACCAGATCCCCAGATAATCATGGATGGATTGTTCATGGGCAGCGTGAAGACTATTGTTGGCAACTACCCGCAAAGGTCAAAAACCGATGAATTTGCAGGACACGTCCTCGTTGGCCTCCGCTCAAATGGAGTTGCGGCTGCCAGCCTACGCTCCCGGCGAACCGTTCAAGGAGACCGCCGCAGACGGCTTCATTCTTGGCGGATTCACCTGGCGGCAGGCGCTATCGGACTCAACGCGCCCAGTCGTTATCATCAACGCTGCCACCTCTGTCCGCTGCCGCCACTATTCTCGTTTCGCCGAATACCTGTTCGCCAACGGCTTCGACGTGATCACTTTTGATTACCGCGGCATCGGCGAGTCGCGTCCGGCATCGCTGAAAGGGCTTCAGGCCTCATGGTCCGATTGGGGCGCGCTGGACTTTGAGGCGATGCTCAATCGCGCTCAGCGGGAATTCCCCGGCCAGCCCATCGACGTCGTCGGTCACAGCTTTGGAGGCTGTGCAGCGGGGCTGGGAGCCTCCGGGCAGGTTATCCGGCGCCTGGTCACCGTAGGTGCTCAGTTCGCTTACTGGCGCGATTACGCCCCTGCCCTTCGCTGCCGGATGTTCGGCAAGTGGCACCTGGTGATGCCGTTGTTGACGATGGTTTACGGCTACTTCCCCGGTAAACGCCTCGGCTGGCTGGAAGACACGCCCACGGGTGTCGTACACGACTGGAGCACGCCCACGGCCCGATACGAGAAGCGCCCCAGCGGCCGCATAATCCACGCAAAACATGGCCAGCTCCCGTTCGCCAAAGTCACCGCGAAAACCCTGGCCATCAGCATCAGCGACGATCCTTACGGCACGATTCCAGCCATCGAACGCCTGCTCGGTTACTTCACCGGCGCAACGACCAGCCATCTGCGAATCGCCCCCGAAGACATCGGCGAACAAGAAGTCGGACATTTCGCCTTTTTTCGTAGCCCATACCAAGCCACACTATGGCCCATTGCATTGTCCTGGTTGCAGACCGGCGAACTGGCCCCCGACACACCCGGGCGGCTAGTGCCACGCAGCTGATTGACTTGCCCACTCAACGAAATACGGAACGACGCCCATGGCCTCCGCCAACAAGCAGAACAAACGCGCCACACGCGCCAAAGCAAAGGCCAAGCAGAACCGCACCCAACGGGCTGCCGCGCCGGTCGAGCTGGATCCGAACGACGATCGAATCGACTTCGAATCGGTGGACCTGACCGACATGTTCAAAGAAATGATCGATGCGCAAAAGATCAGCCAACAAGCCATGTGCGTGGCCTTTCTGGAGCACCCGCTTATCGCGCTGGTGCTGGAGCAGGAAGGCGAAGAAACAGCGACAGACTTCATCATCGCCGCGCTGATCGAGTATCGCCAATGGTCCACCGAAGAGGACGAAGCCGGCGCCTTGGCGTGGATCGAATCCCCGACCTTCCAGATTGATTACGTGGCGGCGTCCGAATCCATCGCGGCCCAAAACCAACCGAAAGCAAACTGAGTTCCCATGGCATCCCTGAACAAGCAACAAAAACGCGCCAAACGCGCCAAGATCAAAGCCAAGCAAATCAATATCCACGGCAGAAAACCCGCCGCACTGGACGATGATCTGGGTGAAATCGGCGAACCGATCCCGGAATACACCCTGGCGATGTTTAGCAAAATGCGTGACGCGGAAGCCATCAGCCGCAACGACATGCTGCTGACCTTGCTATCGAACCTCGCCGGGATCATCAGCGACCATCCAGAACTGCTGGACATGGAAAACGCCGATAACGAAGCCATGGCCGCCACTCACCTGGCCGCCGACATGCTGATCGACTATCGCATGTGGGCCGACGGCATGGACCGCGACGCCGCCCAGGCCTGGCTGACAGACCCGCAGTTCATCACTGACTTCGGCGATGCACTCGACAGCTATCGCGAGTCGCTGGATACCCAGGAAGAAAAGGCTGAGTAAACACTCGCCTCAGAAACAAAAACGGCCGCTTGTCATCACTGACAGCGGCCGTTTTGCGTTACGCGGTGTGAATCAGTTCAGCACCACCGCGCCACGCTTTTCCAGTTTGCGACGACGAGCCACAAACAAACCGGCAGCCACCACCAACACGCTCAGCAGGCCGGTCGCGAGGATCTCCACGCGGTGGGCTTCCTGGAACAGCATGATCGTCAGCGCGCCAACAATGAACACGATCACTGCGTAGGTCAGACCCGGGAACAGCCACATGCTGAAGGCAATTTTCTCGCCACGAGCCATGCGCTGTTTGCGCATACGCAGTTGCGAGATGGCGATCACCAGATACACCAGCAGCGCGATAGCGCCGGAGCTGGCCAGCAGGAATTCGAACACCGCGGCCGGGGCCACGTAGTTGGCGAAAACCGCGATGAACGCAGCACCAGTGGACAACATGACGGCCCAATACGGCGTGCCGCTCTTGTTGGTGCGCTGTGAAACGGCCGGTGCATCACCGCGCTTGCCCAGGGAGAACATCATGCGGGAGGCGGTGTACAACGCCGAGTTCAGGCAGCTGGTCACAGCAACCAACACCACGATGTCGACGATCAGCTTGGCATTCGGGATGCCCATGCGCTCAAGCACGGTCTGGTAAGAGCCGACGCTGGCCAGAATCGGGTCGTTCCATGGCACCAGGGCCACAACGATGAAGATCGACACGAGGTAGAACAAACCAATCCGCCAGATCACCGAGTTGGTGGCCTTGGAGATTTGCTGGCCAGGGTTCTTCGATTCCGCGGCCGCGATGGTCACGATCTCGGTACCCATGAAGGAAAACATGGTGGTCAAAATGGCGCCCAGCACCGCGCCCATGCCGTTTGGCAGGAAGCCTTGGGTGTCGAACAGGTGCGAAACACCGCTGACCTGGCTGTTCGGCAGGAAGCCGAAGATCGCCAGAATGCCGAGGCCAATGAAACCGATGATCGCCACGACTTTGACCAGGGCGAACCAGAATTCGAATTCACCGTAGTTCTTCACACTGAACAGGTTGGTCACTGTCAGCAGCAAGGTGATGATCAATGTGAAGGCCCAGATCGCCACATTCGGGAACCAGGCATGCAGGATGGTCGCGGCGGCGTTGGCCTCCAGCGGGATCACCAAAACCCAGAACCACCAGTAGAGCCAACCGATAGTGAAGCCGGCCCAGTGACCGATCGCGCGATCGGCGTACGTCGAAAAGGAGCCAGTATCTGGCGACGCGACGGCCATCTCACCGAGCATGCGCATAACCAGCACCACCAGCATACCGGCGGCGGCATAGGCCAACAGCACGGCTGGGCCTGCGGCAGCGATAGCGTGGCCCGAGCCAACGAACAGGCCGGCGCCAATAACCCCGGCGATCGACAGCATGGTCACATGACGCGGTTTAAGCCCCTGTTCGAGGCCGTTAGAGCTTTGGGTATTGCTCATTGAAACTACCTTTGTAAGGAAAAGCGAATGCGTGCATCCCGTTTGAAATTCTCTTCTGTAAAAAGAAACCAACGGGGCGTTCCGGAATCTGCACGCAATAATTGCGCCAAAATATTTCAAAACCGTCTACCACGGCGATCTCGACCTGACCGGACAGTCATCGCAAGTCATTGAGAATAATGGCAATTCGCCAGAGCGTTACCCTGCGACCCACTTCAAGGACGAACCCGCGCACCGGAAACACACCCAATAATGTGCGGACGCACAATTAAAGTGCGGATCAGGAACGTTTGGCCGGTTAGCGCTTCCAACACCCCGCCAAAGCTGGCAACATCGCGCCCTTTTTTACGCGACACCCGCGGGGCAGCTGGTTCAAACGGCTGTTCGGTTGATAGCAGGGCGACAGTCTGCTGCACCGATGCGACAACCTGCCACAGGCCACCCGTTTACCGCCCGTAGCGCTGTTGGCTGCCACTCGAACGCTATGCTAGCTTGGCCGCCTCGCCAGGAAGGCCGCCAACAGCAGGAGCGAAACACTATGAGGAACGCACATGGCTGAGGCCACGCCCGCGCTTGAAATCCGCAACTTGCACAAACGCTACGGACAGCTTGAGGTGCTCAAAGGCATCTCGCTGACCGCCCGCGACGGCGACGTGATCTCGATCCTGGGTTCTTCCGGTTCTGGCAAGTCCACATTCCTTCGTTGCATCAACCTGTTGGAAAACCCGCATCAGGGCCAAATCCTGGTGGCGGGCGAAGAACTCAAGCTCAAAGCCGCAAAAAACGGCGAACTGGTCGCTGCCGACGGCAAGCAGATCAATCGCCTGCGCAGCGAGATCGGTTTTGTGTTTCAAAACTTTAATCTCTGGCCGCACATGAGCGTGCTCGACAACATCATCGAAGCCCCGCGCCGGGTGCTCGGTCAAAGCAAAGCCGAGGCCATCGAAGTCGCCGAAGCCTTGCTGGCCAAGGTCGGCATCGCTGACAAACGCCACGCCTATCCGGCGCAACTCTCCGGCGGTCAGCAACAGCGCGCGGCCATCGCCCGGACACTGGCGATGCAACCCAAGGTGATCCTGTTCGACGAGCCCACCTCCGCCCTTGACCCGGAAATGGTCCAGGAAGTACTTAATGTCATCCGCGCATTGGCCGAAGAAGGCCGCACCATGCTGCTGGTCACCCATGAAATGGGCTTCGCTCGTCAGGTTTCCAGCGAAGTGGTGTTCCTCCACCAGGGCTTGGTAGAAGAGCAAGGATCGCCACAGCAGGTGTTTGAAAACCCGCTTTCGGCGCGCTGCAAACAATTCATGTCCAGCAACCGCTAACGGAGCTACCCGCATGCAGAACTACAAAAAAATCTTCCTGGCTGCTGCCGTCACCCTGGCCTTCAGCGCCGGTGCCGTCGCCGAGAACTTGAAGATGGGCATCGAAGCGGCCTACCCGCCGTTCAACAATAAAGATGCCAGTGGCAATGTCGTCGGCTTCGACAAGGAAATTGGCGACGCCCTGTGCGCCAAGATGAAAGTCGACTGCACCGTGGTCACGTCCGACTGGGACGGCATCATTCCGGCCCTGAACGCCAAGAAGTTCGACTTCCTGATCTCTTCGATGTCGATCACCGACGAGCGCAAGCAAGCGGTGGACTTCACCGACCCGTACTACTCCAACAAGCTGCAATTCATTGCCAAGAAAGACGTCGACTTCAAAACCGACAAGGACTCCCTACAAGGCAAAGTGATCGGCGCACAACGTGCGACCCTCGCCGGCACCTGGATGGAAGACCACATGGAAGGCGTTGAAACAAAGCTCTACGACACTCAGGAAAACGCTTACCTGGACCTGACCTCCGGTCGTCTGGACGGCATCCTGGCGGACAAGTACGTCAACTACGAGTGGCTGAAAAGCGACGCCGGTCGGTCCTACGAGTTCAAGGGCGATCCGGTGGAAGAAAGCGACAAGATCGGTATCGCTGTACGTAAAGGCGACACCCTCCGCGCGAAGCTGAACCTTGCCCTGAAGGAAATCGTCGAGGACGGTACTTACAAGAAGATCAACGACAAGTACTTCCCGTTCAGCATCTATTGATTCTGACTTGCCTGACTGGCGCCGCTTTTTGGCGGCGCCAGTCCCTGGTGTTGCCTGCCGCGATTTGAAAAGAAATCCATGACTATCGATCTCTACGGATTCGGCCCGGCGCTCGCCGCTGGCGCGCTGATGACTGTGAAACTGGCACTCTCGGCTTTGTGCGTGGGGCTGGTGCTCGGTCTGCTCGGCGCCTTGGCCAAGACTTCCCCGTACAAGCCGCTGCAATGGCTTGGTGGCACTTACTCGACGCTGGTTCGCGGCATCCCGGAATTGCTCTGGGTGCTGTTGATCTACTTCGGCACAGTCAACCTGATGCGTGCCTTGGGCGAGTTCTTCGGCAACCCCGACCTCGAACTCAATGCCTTTGCCGCGGGTGTGATTGCGCTGGGACTGTGCTTCGGCGCCTATGCCACGGAAGTTTTTCGCGGTGCAATTTTGGCCATCCCCAAAGGTCACCGTGAAGCGGGTGTGGCGTTGGGCCTGTCGAAATTTCGCATCTTCACCAAACTGATCATGCCGCAGATGTGGCGCATCGCCCTGCCCGGCCTGGGCAACCTGTTCATGATCCTGATGAAAGACACCGCGCTGGTGTCGGTGATCGGCCTGGAAGAAATCATGCGTCACGCGCAAATCGGCGTGACCGTGTCCAAACAGCCGTTCACCTTCTATATGGTGGCCGCGTTCATGTACCTGGGTCTGACGATTCTCGCCATGACGGGCATGTACTTCATGGAAAAACGTGCCGCTCGCGGCTTCGCGAGGAGCACCCAATGAACTGGGAAATCGTCATCAAGTGGCTGCCGAAACTGGCTCAGGGCGCGACGTTGACCCTGGAGCTGGTGGCCATCGCCGTGATCGCGGGTTTGCTGCTGGCAATTCCGCTAGGCATCGCGCGCTCATCGCGACTCTGGTACGTGCGGGCATTCCCCTACGGCTACATCTTCTTTTTCCGCGGCACACCGTTGCTGGTTCAGCTGTTCCTGGTCTACTACGGCCTGGCGCAGTTCGACGCGATCCGTAACAGCTCGATGTGGCCGTACCTGCGCGATCCGTTCTGGTGTGCCACGGCGACCATGACGTTGCACACCGCGGCCTACATCGCCGAGATCCTGCGCGGCGCGATCCAGGCAATTCCACCGGGCGAGATCGAAGCAGCGCGGGCGCTGGGCATGTCCCGGCCCAAGGCGCTGTTCTACATCATCCTGCCCCGTGCCGCCCGCATCGGCCTGCCGGCCTACAGCAACGAAGTTATCCTGATGCTCAAGGCCAGTGCCCTGGCCAGCACCGTGACCCTGCTGGAACTGACCGGCATGGCCCGCACCATCATTGCCCGGACCTACCTGCCGGTGGAGATCTTCTTCGCGGCGGGCATGTTCTATCTGCTGATGGCTTATGTGCTGGTACGCGGTTTCAAGCTGCTGGAGCGCTGGCTGCGCGTCGATGCCTGCCAAGGACGTTGATTCCTGCGTGCTGACGGGCGAGACCCTACTCGCCCGTTTCGCGGCGCTGGATGCTTTTCTGATCGAGCACCAGGCGCTGTGGAAGCCTCGGCCGTTTACTCATCTGCAGCTTCCTTGGGAAGCGTCCTACCCGGAGCTGGCCGAATCGCTACGCGGGCGGTCGCTGGAAGAGGCGGAACATAACCACAACCAACCTTGCTTGCTGGATGCGCCGGAGCCTTTTGCCTCACTGGCGGCATTGTCCCTTGAACTGAGCGCAGTGGGTGAATTGCCGGTTCAAGCGCTTGAAGCGGCAGGCCATCGGTTGAATGTCGATGTGCCGGGGCGCAAGTGGCAGCAGATCGAAGCCTTCGCCAGTCGCTTGCAGTTTGCTGACGCGCCGAGTCATTGGCTGGACTGGTGCTCAGGCAAAGGACACTTGGGACGACGTCTGCTGCAAACCGGGCAACAACTGACCTGCCTGGAATACGACCCGGCGCTGGTTTCCAGCGGACAAGCACTCAGCCAACGTCATCAAATGCATGCGCTGCATGTCCAACAAGATGTGCTATCAGCACATGCAGCGTCTATGTTGAATGCCGATCACACGCCGGTAGCGCTGCACGCCTGCGGTGATCTGCATGTGCGGCTGATCCAGCTCGCCAGTGCGGCAGGCTGCAAACAACTGGCCATCGCGCCTTGCTGCTACAACCGGACCAGTCTGAGCGAGTATCAGCCGCTTTCCTCGTTGGCCGAGCGCTCCGACCTACGGCTGTCCCTCGAAGATCTTTCGCTACCGATGAGCGAAACCGTCACCGCCGGCGCTCGCGTCCGACGTCAACGCGACACCTCCATGGCCCGACGCCTGGCCTTCGACCTACTTCAGCGGCAACTGCGCGGCATGGACGAATACCTGCCCACCCCGTCCCTGCCCAGTGCCTGGCTGGATAAATCCTTCGCCGATTACTGCCATCATTTGGCCGCGCTTAAAGAGTTATCCACAATCGGCCCGCAGGATTGGTCAGCACTCGAAGCCGCTGGTTGGCAGCGATTGGCCGAAGTGCGCAATCTGGAGCTGTTGCGCGGTCTTTTCCGACGGCCGTTGGAGCTTTGGCTGGTACTCGATCGGGCACTTTTCCTGTTCGAGCAGGGTTATGCCGTTCGCCTCGGCACCTTTTGCAAAACCCCACTCACACCGCGTAATTTTCTACTCTTGGCCGAACGCCCTTAAATTGCCCCAGCCTGTGGATAACTCTGTTGATGAAATTATCGTGGATCCAATATCCACGCCTGTTTCGGGGTTGAAACACTACTGTTCAATTTTCGTACACATGAATAAAAAACCGGAAAAACAGGCATTTGCGAGCAAATTGAGAATGGGTCTACACAAACGGATGTAAGCGCTCGCTTCTGTCGGTCCGTTGTGCATAAGCATTTCAATCAAAAGAGCATAACCACCGAAACCGAGTATTAATTTGCGCCTCGTATGCAGCGTATAAAGCAGCCGCTACAATCCGCCGCATCTCACCGCCGTAGGGTTCAACAGGGGCCACGTTTTGAATCTCGACACCTTGATATTGCATTGGCAGTCCGAAGTATCGAACAAGAAAAAACGTGGCAGCCGCATAGGCCTCGCCAGCAACATTCTCAAGCGAGCCCGAAAAAACAACACGCTCCGATATTTGTTCATGTTCCGACTGGCCCAGTATCTTTATTCCGGAAACGGTTTTGCGCGCCGCTATGCCAAGCGCCTGGAGAAAAAGCTCAATCTCAAGTACGGAGTCGATATCAGTATCGACGCCCAGATAGGGCCTGGCTTTCGTATCGGCCACCTGCCGGGCGTGGTTATCACCGGCAGCGTCAAAATCGGGCAGAATTTTTTCATCCGGCAAAACACGACAATTGGCATCAAGACCCTTGGGCTGGACACATACGACCTGATCATTGGTGACAATGTTAGTGTGGGGGCCAACAGTTGCATCATCGCGGACACCCTGCGTATCGGGGATAACGTCACGATTGGGGCCATGTCGTTCGTCAACAAAGACATTCCTGAAGGGACGACGTTTTACAACGCGCGATGACTGCAAGGGCTGCCAGAAAACTTCAGTTGAGGCCTGTGCAAAAATAGTCTGGATTCAGGGGTTTACAGAACCAATCCAATCGCTATAATCGTCGCCCAACACGCCGGTATAGCTCAGTTGGTAGAGCAACTGACTTGTAATCAGTAGGTCCCGGGTTCGACTCCTGGTGCCGGCACCATACAAAACAAAGCCCTCGTAGAAATACGAGGGCTTTGTTGTTTCTGGGGTTGGAGAATCTGCTTCCACTCGACCTTGATAGCTCCCACCAAATTCGCTTGCGCCCCCTGCCGTTACACATTCGCTTCAGCGTGACGTTGACGAGCGACTGCACCCACCTAAAACGCACGCCAATACACCCGCCAAGCCTAGGTTGACGTAATCAGCATGCTCAAATCGTGCGGGGCTTTTTTGCTCAAAACCAGGGGATAAACGACGGTTTCCATTTGGGAAAATAATGTTTTCCCTTTTCCACTCCTCAGAGGTCATTGTTCCCAGATGCCGCTCCTGCCTGGGGCCCTTTGCCGAGCAAGGGGGCGGTTTCCACTTCCAGCATCAGCAACACCATTTCCGTCAACTCGGCGTCGGACTTCTGTCCCGCATAGAGGTCATGGAGTGCTTTGGCGAAGGGAATGCGCAGGTCTTGGCTTTCTTCGCGGGCGGTATCGCTGTATTGCATTAGTTCGCCGATGGCTCGCAGCACAGCCGCTTGCCACCGAGCGGTGGTCCTAGGACCATCGCTGGTGATTGCAATCAACTTATCCTTCGTCAGCTGGCGAAGGACTGGTTCCCGCAACGGCTTAAGCGGCTTTGGGTTGCGAGTGGTCTTTGACATACCGGACGATACTCAGTGTCTCCTGCCGGAACTGCTCGTAGTCGATCTGCTGGGCGTTAATAAAGGTGCTGCCCATCATGGTCAGCGCGCCCATAAAGCTGGCTTCGGAAATTTCCTCGTCGCTCGCGCCAAACAAGCGCGCGGCTTCGGTATGGAACAGGGCGCAATACTTACAACGGGTCGCCCCAGACACCGCCAGACCTATCAACTCCTTGTACTTATTAGGAATCTTGGTGTCCGCCAGCCAGAAATCCCGGGCCACGCCCCAGAATCCGATCGCTCCGCCTTCCGGCATCTGCTTAATCCACTCCGGCACCTGACCCAGGGTCTGTTCAATTTCCCGATAGGTATCACGAATAGCCATTTGACACCTCCTTGCCTCTCTAGAGACATCAGCTCTACACAGATACAACTAGTTTAGTTCGCTGGTGGCCATGCCAGAGCCGGCAGAAGGACGACTCCAGCAATGAATTCTTAAACATCGTAGAAACAATAGGATGGATTTAGTTTTTTTAGGCGCAATGACGTACCACTAAGAATCTGGAGTTATCAAACTTGGCGGGCTGGCTCAGAGACGATACAGAGGGCGTCGTGATTTAATTCCTCGACGTTACCTGAGCATTAGCTGACTTTGGATGATGCACGTGCAGGTAAAGCGTGCTGATGCGCTATAAATTCCGGGCTCGACTCTACTGAGCGTCATAACTAGCTGATTTAGCCTCGTAGAAATACGAGGGCTTTGTTGTTTCCGGCGTTTGAATTTCTATGCGGCGAGGGTTTCGATCAGTCGAACTCCGTCGACGCCGAAAGGTGCTCCCAGGTGTCGATTTCCGCCTGAAGGTGCGCAATCTTTTCGCGCACCAGCCTCACCGCATCCTTGCCAAGCAACAGATGTATCGGCGGCTTATCCGCAGCGACCAGAGTCAATAAGGCCTGCGCCGCCTTGTGCGGATCACCAGCCTGCTTGCCACTCTTCTCTTCCCGCGCCTTGCGGACCGGATCGAATACCGCGTCGTACTCACTCAACGTGCGACCCGAACGAATCATCGAACGCCCCGCCCATTCAGTACGAAACGAGCCCGGCGCCATGGCGGTCACGTGGATGCCCAGACTTTGCACTTCTTTGGCCAACGCTTCGCTGACACCTTCCAGGGCGAATTTACTGCCGCTGTAGTAGGCGATACCCGGCAAGGTGATGAAGCCAGCCATGGAGGTGATGTTGACGATATGCCCGCTGCGCCGCTCACGCATACCGGGTAGAACCGCCTTGATCATTGCCACCGCGCCAAACACATTAACGTCGAACTGGTGCTGCATCTCAGTCAGAGGTGACTCCTCGAGAACGCCCTCATGACCATACCCGGCGTTGTTCACCAACACATCGATCCGGCCCACCTCGCGCAGGATATCGGCCACCAGCGGTTCAATCGCCGAAAAATCGGTGACGTCGGGCACGAACGCTTTAGCGCGATGGGTGTCCAGCGCTTCGAACACAGCACGCTCTGATTCGCGCCGCACCGTGCCAATCACCGTATGCCCTGCCGCCAGCGCTGCTTGCGAAAAGGCCAGGCCGAAACCTGAGCTGACCCCGGTGATCAGGAAAACCTTGTGAACGTGGGTATTCATGGTGCGCTCTCCAATGAAAACGCCGTCGACATTGATCGACGGCGCTGCGGACAGGTCAGGTCTTAGTGACCGGCGCTCTGCCCACCATCAACGTGCAGGATTTCACCAGTGACAAAGTTGGCGCTGTCCAGATAAACGACCGCCTGAGCAATGTCGCTGATCTCGCCCATGTGCCCGACCGGGTGCAAATTCCCCAGCGCTTCATGAGTCTCTTCGCCGTGCATCGGAGTCTTGATGATGCCGGGGCTGACCGCGTTCACCCGAATACCGCGCTTGGCGTATTCGATGGCCAGGGATTTGGTCGCCGCATTCAGGCCACCTTTGGTCAACGAGGCCAGTACCGACGGCACACCGTCGATGGCGTGGTCCACCAGGCTGGTGGTGATGTTGACGACGTGGCCGCTGCCTTGTTTTTCCATCTCGGTGATCGCGAGTTGGGTGATGTAGAAGAAGCCGTTCAGGTTGACCGACAGCACCGCGGCGTAGTCTTCTTGGGTATAGGCAGTGAACGGCTTGGCGACGAAGATCCCGGCGTTGTTGACCAGGGAATCGATGCGGCCAAAACGGGCGATCGCTTCACGAATGACTTGTTGAGCGACCGCCGGGTCGCCGATGTCGCCCGCCACGGTGAGAATGTCCGGGTCGGTGGACGGCTTGATCGAACGCGAAGTGGCGACAACTTTGTAATCCAGATCACGGAAAGCCTTGACCATGCCTGCGCCGAGACCTTGGGAGGCGCCAGTAATAACGATGACTTTTTTCGAATTGCTCATGATGAACCTCTACTCATAAATGATGGTTTAAAAAAGTAACTAATCAGGCTTCGGCGGGGGCCTTCGCCATTTGTCTCAACATCTGTTCGTAGTACTCGACCGACTGCGAACCGGACACCAGGTGACGACCGTTGAGGATCATGGCCGGTACCGAATTGATGCCACGCTGGCGGTAAAACTCTTCAAGCTCACGCACTTCGTTGGCGAACGCTCCGGACGCCAGCACCTCTTGAGCAGCCGCTGCATCCAGTCCCGCTTCAGCGGCCAGACGAACCAGCGTCTCGCGATCACTCGGGTTCTGGCCTTCGCTGAAGTAAGCGCGCAACAGAGTCTTCTTCAGTTCGACCTGGCGCCCTTCCTGCAACGCCCATGACAGCAAACGGTGAGCATCGAAGGTGTTGTAGAAGTGGCTGCGCTTCTCCAGATCGAACTTGAAACCGATGGCCTCACCGCGAGCAATCTGCATCGCTTTACCGGCGGCGACGTCCTCGGCGGTTCGTCCATATTTGCGCATCAAATGCTCGACCGCTTTCTCGCCGACCGCCGGCATGTCCGGGTTCAACTCGAACGGCTTATAGGTCAGCGCCACCGAGACTTCACCGGCCACGTTCTCGATCGCCTGCTCCAGCGCCGTCGCGCCCAAGGCGCACCACGGGCACACCACGTCGGAGATGAAATCGATGGAAACCGACGCGGTCATGACTGCCCCTCCGCCTCAGCCAGTTGCTTGCGGTACTGGGTGGTGGTGATGCCGGCGTAACCCCAGTTATCGGTGTCGACTTCTTCGATCACGATGTGAGTCAGGTCGGGGCGCTTGTTGAGGACGCGTTCCAGGGTTTCAGTGATTTCGGCGATCACCTGAGCTTTCTGCTCTGAGGTAACGCCATCGCGGGTGATGCGTACGCTTACGAAAGGCATGAGGAATCTCCAGTGACCTTCTCATCGGGATGATGGGGAGGCGTTGGAGCTCAATGTATGGAGTTAGCTGGGGGGGATAAAGGTGGGGGCGGGAACATCATTAGTTACTTGGTGTAATTGATTCAGTCGCGCAGACAGAAAAACATTTGCATCAAATGATCAATCGGCTAACCTTCATTTATCTTAAATTTTAGATACCACCCAAGAAGGTAAATAACCATGCCAGTTCAATTCTTCGATAGCCCCTTCCATGTCACACATGACGAAGAAGTCGCCAGCAAAATGGCTTTGAAAATGGAGCTATCGATATTCATCACTGAATGCATCAAAAAACTGGGGCTGAAACAGAGCGAGGCTGCAGCCCGGTTGAACGTAACTCAGTCTCGCGTTTCAGAGCTGACCACTGGCAAGATCGAAAAATTTACGATCGATGCAATGCTGGACATGCTGGATAAACTTGGCTTTCGTACCACTTTTACGTTGCCATCCAACGATGCCGGCGCGTTACCTCAGATCGTCATTTCACAAGCTCACGCCTGCTAGACATTACATCCCATTTTCCGAAGCTCCCTTTTGAGCTCCTTCAACCGATCTTCCGCAATTGCCATTGCGTGACGATCAGTTCGATTCGTCGTTTTCACGAACGAATGAAGGACGAAAATGGTGTCCGCATACTTCGCGATGTAGATGCATCGGTATGCCGGGCTGCCATTAATGATCAACTCAATCGCCCCCGCCCCGACTGAACTCAGCTGCTTTATTGCCAGCTCTGGATCCCCGCCGTACTGCACACGCATCAAGTCTTTCCCAAACTCATCCTGAACCCAGCCCGGTAAGTCCCTGTACTCACGTGTTGCAGCTTCACTTACAAAAGCAAATCTCTTCAAATGATGGATTCCTACCTGGAACAGTCGATGCCCTCCGAACGTCTCAGTAGACGATTGATGGGGTGCTGTTTAGTAGTCATCGCTGGCTTCTTCTGCAGTAGGACTCATCCCCTTTTTAAGTAATCCGTTTTGTATGCGCTGCATTTTTCAAACTACGCCACCACCTAGCCACGATTGCGCATCCTCCCTCCTCAAGCTACCTTCAAACCGTCGCTGCCAATTCAGCGACCGGGCCTGAGAACCTGGGTAATATGTAGGCGCACGAGCGCCCCCAAATCACGATTGTCGGCGTTTTTTTGTGCCTGCATTTCCGTGTAATGGCGGCTGTGCGTGGGAGACCCTCGGGTCTGCCGGTTTCCTACATTTCCGGTTCTCAGCCTGCGCACAGCTGTCACCCATTCGCCTGAGAACGAACGTGGTAGCGCTAACTTAATGTAGGAGTTTGCTAATGCCCGCTATCGATCCGCCCAAAATTTGCGTTCCCGCTTCACTGGTCACCACCTACCATCGCCCAAAAACCGGAGGTGCCCAATGACCAACCCCCAAGACCTGAAAACCATCGGTCTCACCCCTTTCTCCTACCACGCCAACCAACCGCTGTTCCGCATCAACGCTGGCGTCCCGGTCATCCAGGCCCTCTCCCACGCCTCCGATCTACTCCACGTCGCCAAACTTCTAGCATCAGACGCCGCCATGATTCGAGACTCCGATCGACATGCTTGGGCGTCGCATTTTTTGCAGGATATGAGCAAGGCAATCATTGATGACGTGGCGAAGGTGCTCGATGCGCCGGGTAACAACCGAGCAAATAACGCCGTTCCGATCTAAATCGCACCCCAAAAAAAGTCCCGAACCAGTCGGGGCTTCTTTTTTCTCAGTGCATCAGGCCTCGATAACGCAACCGATCATCAGAAAATGTTGATCGGGTAATCCACGAACACACGCACTTCATTACCGCTGACGTTGTATTCGCTGGATTTCTGCGAAACACGCAGGATCGAGCTACGCAGTTTCACGCTCAGGTCTTTGGCCGGGCCGCTTTGCACGACGTATTTGAACTGGTTGAAGATTTCGCGCTCGGTACCGCCTTCGCTGGTGGACGTGGTGATGTTGTCACCGCGCACGTAGGCGAAGTTGTAGCTCAGGCCTGGAACACCGAAGGTGCTGAAGTCGAGGCCGTAGCCCAGCTGCCAGCTGCGTTCGTCTTCGGCGTTGAAGTCGGACCAGTAGGAATTCGCCAGGTAGATGGTATTGCCGCCGTCGCCGACGCGGTTTTGATCTTTCTGGTAGCCGCCGTAGGGGTAGCCCAGGTTGCTGTCGCCAGTGCTGCGCTGGTGGGCGAGCGTGAACGAGTGTGGGCCGGTGGCGAAGGTGGCGGCCAGGCTCCAGATTTTGTTGTCGTCGCCGGTGATACCGTTTTCGCGGACGTAGGAATCGTCCAGCTTGGTGCGGTAGCCGTTGAAGTCCAGGGTCAGGGACTGATCCTTGTCGATCGGGAACACGTAGTTGGCGTTCACGTATTGCTTCTTCAGCACGTCTTCGACGTCGGACGCGTAAACGGCAGCCTTGAACTGATCGGTGAACTGGTAGCTACCGCCCAATACGTTGATCGATTTCAGGCCACCGCTGTCACGGCCTTCAGCACTTTTGCGCGATTCGGCGGTGAAGCGACCGGCGTTCAGCTCCAGGCCTTTGATCTCCTTGGAGGTGATCAGGGTGCCGGTGTAGCTTTCCGGCAGCAGACGCCCGTTGTCGTAGCTCAACACCGGCAGGACCGGCATCTGGTCGCCGTAGGTCAGCGTGGTGCTGGACAGACGGAATTTGACTGCTGCGCCACCCTTGGACAGGTCGTCAGCCGGTTGGCCGCTGTCACCTTTTTTGAAAAAATCGATACCTTGTGCGCCGCTACGGTCCTCACTGCGCTCCAAATTGAGTGCGTACAGACCGAAAGCATCCACACCCACACCAACGGTGCCTTGGGTAAAGCCGGACGAGAACGTACCGATAGCCGATTGGCCCCACTCGGATCTATCCGGGTTGCCATCTTTGAAATCACGGTTCATGTAAGCATTGCGCAGCAGCACTTTGAGGCTGCTGTCTTCAACAAAACCCTTGGATTCGGCCTGGTCGTTAGCCATGGCCTGTGTAGCGCTCAACATCCCCAGAGCGATCAGGCTGATTCGCTTGTTCAACATTTTGTTTTTTTCCTTATTACCGGTTGATACGCGCTGCGTCGAACGGCTGAAACGGCGCTATCGCACTCTTTTTTCACCCCAAACAAAAAGGCCCGCCCACGAGCAAATCGTGGCGGGCCTTTTTGTTATTTTATGAGTCATGGCGGTCAGCCACAGGCGTTGGGGCGAATCCTAGTCGCGCCATTAACCCTGTGTCAATTTCATGAATCGTCTGTAAATAGGCGAAAAACGTCTAAGAAATTACTTGTCGACTTCAATGGGCGCAGCCGTTCAGTCCACAGGCTTGGCCGGTAGAAGACGACTCGGTTGGCGCAAGCGACTGATTCAGCCATGCCGCAAAGGCTTGCGGCTTGCCGAGCCACGGGCCGATATCGATCAGGGTGAATTGGCCGTTGTGTTCCAGGGCGAAGGTCGGGAAACCCTGGCCGCCGATCTTGGCCAGGAGTGCTCGACTGTCCTTGATGTGGCGATCGGTTTCCGCTTCTTTGAAAACAGCCTGAAACGCTTGGGGCTCCAGACCGATGTCTTGCGCGAGTTCAAACAGGACCGCTTCATCGGCAATGCGTCGACCGTTCTCGTAGTGAGCACTCTGCAAACGCCCCAGCAACTCTAGCCCGCGGCCGGCGATCTGCTCGGCAGCCAGCACAGCGGCAATCGGCGGTGCGGAATCGAAAACCGCCGTCTCGTCGCGCAGTAAACCTTCGAAATATACCTCGCCAAACGGCTGGCCGGTGTACTCGGCAATGCGCCGGTCGTGGGGTATCACGTAATTGCGCAGTTGTGGCGAGACGGTCTGGCGGTTGGCGCCGGCCATCATGCCGCCGCCGTGGGCAATCACTGGCAACACAACCTGGGCGGCTTGCACGAGCGGTTTTGCGCCGTAGCACCAGCCGCACAATGGGTCGTAAATGTAGTGAAGGATCATGGGAAGACTCCGGCAAAAGCGTAGGAAAACTGGATGCCGGTAGATTAGAGTTCCACACGTTTTTGAAAAACGCTGGAATGGCTTTCAGTCTGTTTCATGAATCGGTCGAATGACCCCGCGGCGGCGTAGATCACACAGATTCGGCCGCCACCGACTGATCGTTCCCACGCTCTGCGTGGGAATGCAGCCCGGGACGCTCCGCGTCCCAAGAGCGGACGCAGAGCGTCCGTTGAGGCATTCCCACGCGGAGCGTGGGAACGATCATCGAAAGCCCGAAAACCGTCGCCCATAAAAAAGCGCCGCCATCCCGGCAGCGCTTTTACCAATCCGTTGTTTGTTTTTCTTCTTATCCTTCCATCACATCCCACAACGCTTCCAGCTCCGCTTCGCTGAATAAACCAGCGGGGTAGCGCTCGATCAACATCCGGCGCGGATCAGGTTCTCTGATTTGACGCGTTCCATTGGACTTCAACCAGTGCGCCAGAACCTGGAGCGATTCGCTGTTTACTGCCAGGGGATGCAACGCCCGCTCGCTCACCACATTCATTTCGGCGTTCATTTCCACGCTCTCTCCTGGTTTGTGAGCGGCTAACTTATCCAAGGTTTATGACAGAACATCACAGTTCTCCCCTCCCTGTTTTGCACCATGAGAGATACAAGAGCTGTGCCAAGGTTTCGGAACTGTCGACAAGCGGATACAAAAAAGCCCGCGGTCCTGAAGGGCCGCGGGCTTCCTATAACGCGGGAAGGGAAAACGGTTGCCGGGCCGATTCTGCAATCAACTCAAGCTGTTACAACCCCACTCACTCCTTGTGCGGCGCTGGCTGTTGTTGGGTAAGGCAGTGGATGTTACCGCCTCCCAGTAACAGTTCGCGGCCCGGCACCATCACCACTTCGTGCTGTGGGAACAGACTCTGCAAAATCTCTTTTGCCGGGCCATCCAACGGGTCGTCGAAGCTCGGCGCGATGATGCCGCCGTTAACGATCAGGAAGTTCACGTAGGAACCGGCCAGACGCACCGTCGGATTACGCTCCTGCGTCCCGTCCACCGGATCAACACCGGCGCACTCTTCTTCGGTCGCATACAGCGGCCCCGGAATCGGCATTTTGTGCACCGTGAATGGGCGCCCCTTGGCGTCGGTGCTGCTTTCCAGCACTTTCATCGCCGCCTGGCAACGCGGGTAGTTCGGGTCTTGCGGGTCGTCGGTCCAGGCCAGCAATACTTCACCCGGACGCACGTAGCAGCAGAAGTTATCCACATGACCGTCGGTTTCGTCGTTGAACAAACCGTCCGGCAGCCAGATGATTTTATCCACAGCCAGATTCGCGCTGAGTACCGCTTCGATTTCTGCACGGTTCATGTGCGGATTGCGATTGCGGTTGAGCAGGCATTCTTCGGTGGTGATCAGCGTGCCTTCGCCATCAACGTGAATCGAACCGCCTTCGAGCACGAAGCCTTCGGTGCGGTAGCGCTGGCTGCGCTCGATTTCGAGGATCTTGCCGCCCACCTGCGAATCGCGATTCCACGGCGAATACAGACCACCGTCGAAACCGCCCCACGAATTGAAATCCCAGTTCACACCACGGACTTCACCGCCGTTATTGATGACGAACGTCGGGCCTGTGTCGCGAACCCAGGCGTCGTCACTGGACATTTCCACCACACGAATATTCGGCACGTCCAGACGGGCACGGGCGTTTTCGTATTGGCCGGCGGAAACCGCCACGGTCACCGGTTCGAAACGTGCGATGGCTTTCGCTACAGCGACGTGCGCGGCTTGCGCCGGCTTGCCACCCAGGCGCCAGTTGTCCGGGCGCTCGGGCCAGATCATCCAGGTCTGGGTTTGCGGCGCCCATTCGGCTGGCATGTAGAAGCCGTCGGCGCGAGGCGTGCTGTTTAAAGTGGTCATGGCGATCAGGACTCCAGGGAACCGTCGAGGGTTTTGATTGCTCCGTACAGGTTCGGCCGACGGTCACGGAACGAACCCCACGCGCTGCGGATGTGCTCCAACTCGTCGAGGTCGAAACGCTGAACCAGTACGCCTTCTTCGGTCTCGTTGAGTTCCTGAACCTTCTCGCCGAACTGATTGGCGATGAACGATGAACCGTAGAACGTAATGTCGTAGCCGTCCTGCTCTTCGTTGCCGATGCGGTTGCTGGCGATCAGCGGCATCAGGTTGGCGCCGGCATGGCCTTGTTGCACGCGTTGCCAGTGATCACGGGAGGAAATGGTCTTGTCGTGTGGCTCGCTGCCGATCGCGGTCGGGTAGAACAGGATTTCCGCGCCTTGCAGCGCCATGCTGCGCGCACATTCCGGGAACCACTGGTCCCAGCAGATGCCCACGCCGATTTTCGCGTAACGGGTGTTCCAGACTTTGAAGCCGGTATCGCCCGGGTTGAAGTAGTACTTTTCGTGGTAGCCAGGACCGTCCGGGATGTGGCTTTTACGATAAATCCCGAGGTTGCTGCCGTCGGCATCGATGATCGCGATGCTGTTGAAACGTGCGCGGCCCGCCAGTTCGTAGAAGCTGATCGGCAGAACCACTTGCAGTTCTTTGGCGACTTTCTGGAAGTGCTTGATGGCGACGTTGTCTTCAACGGTCGTGGCCAACTGCAAGTAATCCGGGTTCGGCTTCTGGCAGAAGTACGGAGCCTCGAACAGTTCCTGGATCAGGATGATCTGCGCGCCTTTCGCCGCGGCCTCACGGACCAGCTTCTCAGCGGTCTCGATGTTGGCTTCAAGGTCCCAGGAACAGGCCATCTGGGTGGCGGCGACGGTAACGATACGGCTCATGGATCATCTCCGGGGCAATTGCTTGAGGGTCGAGTGTGGCATCGACCGATGACAGAAATGGGAAGCACCGGGCGTGGTGAGGCCACACCGGGGCAGTGGCGACTTTATAACCGATAAAAATCGGCTTTTAAAGCTACAAATAATCCATCTGTCGAAAATATCTCAATTTAACTCGATAACAATCGATGTTTTAGCCCCCTTACTGATCGTTCCCACGCTCCGCGTGGGAATGCAGCCGGGGACGCTCCGCGTCCCAAGAGCGGACGCAGAGCGTCCAGTGAGGCATTCCCACGCGGAGCGTGGGAACAATCAGTGTCTAGAGCCCCTCGTCCAAGGCTTTGGAAAGCATGTCCACGAAGAAATCCACGCTCTGACGCGAGGTCACCATCGGTGGTTTGATCTTGAGGATATTCAGGTAATCGCCGGTCGGCTGCATGAAGATCCCCAGTTCGCGCAAGCGATCACACAGCGCCGTGGTTTCTTCAGTTGCCGGCTCCAGGGTTTCGCGATTGCGGATCAACTCGACGCCCAGATAGAAGCCGGAACCATGCACCGCGCCCACCAGCGGATGAATATCGATTAGCGCTTCAAGCCGCTCCTTGAAATACCCGCCCACGACTTGAGCATTTTCCCAGAGCTTTTCTTCTTCCATCACATCCAGCACCGCCATGCCGACCTGGCAACTGACCGGGCTGCCGCCAGCCGACGAGAAGAAATAGCCCTCGGCCTCCAGCGCTTCGGCGATTTCTCGGCGGGTGATCACCGCGCCCAGCGGCTGACCGTTGCCCATGCCTTTGGCCATGGTGATGATGTCCGGCACCACGCCTTGCTCTTCAAAACCCCAGAAAAATTTGCCCATGCGCCCGTAGCCGACCTGCACTTCGTCGGCGATACAAACGCCGCCCTGGGCACGAACCAACGCGTAAGCCTTCTTCAAATACCCCGGCGGCAACGAGATACCGCCGGCATTGCCGTACACCGGTTCGCAGATGAAACCGGCCAGCTGACGTTTCTGCTCGGCAATTTTCGCCAGGTTGTGTTCGACGCTGCGCACGTAGTCCGGCGCGCTGCCCGGTCCACGGAATTCACCACGATAGGTGTTCGGCGCGGTGACCGGATGCACCCAGTCCGGACGGCTGCTCAAGGCCTTCGGGTTGTCGGCAATCGAGGTCGAGACCGCGTCGGCTGCCACCGACCAGCCGTGATACGCCTCAAGCACACTGAGCATGTCGCGACCGCCGCTGTAGGCCCACGCCAAACGGATCGCGAGGTCGTTGGCCTCGGTGCCGCTGTTGACCAGGAACACTCGGTCCATGGAGTCCGGCGACAGTTTCAGCAAACGTTCGGAAAACTCGGCAATCGCCGCGTAGTTAAAACGCGAGTTGGTGTTGAGTAGCGACCACTGACGACTGGCGACAGCGGCCATACGCGGGTGACCGTGGCCAAGCACCGCGACGTTGTTGAGCATGTCGAGGTAAGAGCGGCCCTGCATGTCGATCAGGTGATTGCGCCAGCCACGTTCGATGCGCGGTGGGTCGACGTAATAGTGCTTCTGGGTCCGGGCGAAACTGGCGTCACGGCGCGCCAGCAACGTCTGCGAATCGAGTTCCTCTTCGGCGTCACAGGCCAGTCCCAGCAGCACCGCCGGCGACGGGCACAACGCTTGCCAAGCCGCAGCGCGAGACGGTGTGCAAAACAAGGGAGCATTGAACGAAGCGCCTCGGCACAACTGCACCACCAATGGCCCGTGGACCGAACCCAGCACCTGACCTTTGACCAGCGCTGCGCCCGTGTGCAGCGACGGCGTCACGCCCCACAGACGCAGGCTCAGTTGCGGGCCGTCCAATTGCAGCACACCCACCGCCGGTTGGTGGACCACGCCGGCAAACGGCGATTCGACTGCCGTGCCGTGGGGCACTCGCAACTCGACGTGCAACGGGCAAGTGTCCGGCTCAGTGGCGCTGTCCGGCCGGGTGCGGGACAAGCGATATTGCCCATAACGACTGGCCGCCAGACCGTGAGCCGCGGCAGCCTCGTTCAGCAGACGCTGATCGATCCCCTCCAGCTCCCAGTTACCGGCCTCGAAATGCGGACTGAGCACGCCCAAATCGATCAACGCAAACTCACGCCCGACCAGACTCGGCAACAGCGGCGCGAAGCCTTCGCTGCCGATGCTCGGCAGACTCTGGCCGACCGAGGTAAGGATCGCCGCTTCCATCAACGCCAACGGCACCGATGTAGCGACGCGAAAAATCTCCCACTCATGGGTGAGATTGTCGCGGCTGTACGCGTTACCAGGATCGATGCTGACCTGCTGTTCGCCGCTGAGCACCAACACCGCCGCACGGGCGACGATCAGCGGCCAGAGCGCCAGTAGCTCTTCATGCGTGAGCGGATTGACAGCGTGATAGGCCTGCACCGCCGGCAAAATGTAGAAAGGATCGCCATCGGCGTGGTGCAGCAGCGCCGCGCACGTCACCGACAGATCGGTGATGCGCCAGGTACGAATCAGATCGCCGAAATCGATCACGCCCTGCAATTGCCACTGGCGTTGCGAATCTCGCTGCCACACCACGTTGTCGTCGGTGATGTCCATGTGAATCGCCTGCACCGGCAGCTTATCCACAAGCGGCTGCAAATGACGCTCGGCCCGTTCAGCCGCATCGGCGATCAGCCGGCGTTGCTGGTCATCCTTGATGACCGGCAGCAAATGCGCGATCAACGCGTTGGCGTGGCGGGCGTCCCATTGAAGGGTGCGCTCGAGACCCGGATGGTCGAAACCGGCCAGGGCCAGATCCATTTCACCGCAGAGCCGACCAAATCCGGCCACCACTGCACCCGGCAGATGATCAAGGTGTGTAAGCGACTGGCCTTCGATGTAATCGAGCAGGCGCACATGCACCGGTTGGCCGCCGACTTCCAGAGAGAGCAGGTCTGCACCGTTTTTGGCCGCAATCACCCGCGGCACATGCACATCAGGGTGTTCACCCAAATGCTTGAGCGCGGCGTGCTGGGCGTGCAGCTCCAGCGCCGAGTAGTCGCCACGGCAGATTTTCAGGACAAAACGCCCCTGGTCGCTGTCGACCCGATAGTTAAGATCCTGCTGGCTGCCGAGGGCCTGCAACCTTCCACTCAGCCCGTAATGCTCCTTCAACAGCCCAAGCGCTTGCTCCGCAGACACTTGCGGGCTGGGCAAACTGGCGCGATGAATCAACGTGGCAAGCGGCATACAGCGACCCCTGAAATTTTATTAGGCGCTTATATCGCCACTGCTTGGGGCGATACGCAACCCCCTTTCAAGCCAGCAACCTCTCAGTTGAACTTTCCTACGCAACTCTCGGATTGCCTTTAACTGAACCTGACTCCAACCTATGACCGAAATGGATCCACCCACCTTTCAAGGTAGAAACGAACACCATGACAATGCGGCGCCTTGCACTCTCAAACAAAAAAATTCGCAACATTCCACGTCGACTGAAAGCCCTTGCAGCCTGGACCTGTCGCTTTGAGGGGTATTTCCCAGACGATCTGACTCTCGAACAGAAATATAGCAACTGGAAGATTCCGGTTATCACGACACTGGTAGAGGGGAAACAAGCTACAGCTGCCATACGCAAAGAATGCGCCCAGCAGATGATCAACGCAGCCCACAACATGCTTCAGGCAAGGCCAGAAAATGCCATCGACTGTCGGGTAATTGCGGTCATTTGCCTGCCTGAAATGTTCAGCAGCGAAATCTGCATTTACACCGATCTGGAATACCACAAAGGGCATATCCCGTCGTTCGACAGTGAGCACTGCCGAACCGACAAAAGCCTGGCGGCAGAATGGGGCTTGGTGCTTCCAGCCGAAATGAAGGAAAGAGGATTGCGCTATACCTCTGAAGATTCTGATGGGCGACCCTATGAGGTTGAACAGTGGTATTTCGGTGAGGTTGACTAACAGACTGGAGATCGCCAACCCTTTTATTGATCAACCACCGCGACTTCGAGGTTTTTATCGCCTGAACAACCGCGCCCCTCGCACCGGCCGGCACTTTGCGCAAGAATGTCGCCCATCAACGTCTATTGCTGGAGAAAGACCATGAAAGTAGTCACCACCGACCTGCCCGGTGTTCTGATCATCGAACCCAAGGTATTTGGTGACGAGCGCGGTTTCTTCTATGAAAGCTTCAATGCCAAGTCTTTCAAAGAAGCGACGGGCCTGGAGACGAATTTCGTTCAAGACAACCATTCCCGCTCGCAAAAAGGTGTGCTGCGCGGCCTGCATTACCAACTGGAAAACACTCAGGGCAAACTGGTTCGCGTCACAGTCGGTGAAGTACTCGACGTTGCCGTGGACATTCGCCGCAGCTCGCCACATTTCGGCAAATGGGTGGCCGTGCGCCTGTCCGCCGAGAACCATCGCCAGCTCTGGGTCCCGGAGGGTTTCGCCCACGGTTTCGTGGTGCTGAGCGAGTTCGCCGAATTCCTCTACAAAACCACCGACTACTACACCCCGTCCGCCGAGCGCAGCATTCGCTGGGACGACCCGGACCTGGCCATTGATTGGCAACTGGACGAAGCACCGCAACTGTCTGGCAAAGATCAGGCTGCGGCGTTCTTCAAGGACGCTGACGTCTTTTCCTGAAACACCCATGGTGCGCAGACTGCGCCCGCAAGCCTAGGCATAATGCGCCTGTACCCACAGGCGCTCGATGCTCATGACTCCGACCCTCCCCCGCAGACCCCGCTGGCGCAGCCTGGCACTGCTTGCGCTGTGCCTGGCGCCGTTGCTGTGGCCGCTGGAGCATCTGGCCGAGCGTTATTACCGCAGCGAACTGGCCGGGCAGAACCGTCAGACGCTCGACCTTTACGTCGCCAACCTGCTGGGCACCCTGCACCGTTATGAAGTGTTGCCGCAGATCCTCGGCGATCTGCCGGCCCTACGAGCGGTCCTCGGCGCGCCCGACGATGGCGTCACTCAGGGCAACGCCAACCGTTTGTTGAAAAACATCAGCGCCCAGACCGGCGCTGAAGTCATGTACCTGATGGACACTACGGGCAAGACCCTGGCCGCGTCCAATTGGGACAAACACGACAGTTTCGTCGGGCGTAATTTTTCCTTCCGGCCATATTTCAGCGAAGCCATGGCCGGGCGGCTTGGGCGTTTTTTCGGTTTGGGAACGACATCGGCAAAGCGCGGCTATTTCTTCGCCGCCGCCGTGCGTGACGGCGAAAAGATCATCGGTGTGCTGGTGGTCAAGGTCGACCTGGACCATACCGAAAGCCTCTGGGGCAAAACCCCGGAACAACTGCTGCTGACTGACCATAACGGCGTGGTCATTCTCACGTCGCGGCCCGAGTGGCGATTCCGCTCGACCCGCCTGTTGGGCGAAGAAGAACGCAAGGCTATTACGGCGATTCAACCCTATCCGACCCGCGATCCGAAACCGTTGGAACTCAACCCCAGCGCCTGGCTGACACAGACCCAGCCAATCGCGGAAACCGGCTGGAACGCCAGCATCCTCGCTCCACGCACCTTGATCGATCGCCCGGTGCGCACGGTCGTCGCCATCGGTGGCGCGACGCTGTTGGTGTTGATGTTGTTGCTCGGTCTGATGATGCAGCGCCGCCGGCATTACCTCGAACGGATCGCCTTCGAAGCCAAGGCCCGTCGTGAACTGGAAGGCCGGGTAGCCGAGCGGACCAGCGACCTCGAAGGGCTCAACCGTCGATTGAAACAGGAAGTGCTGGAGCGCGAACAGGCCCAGCAAGAGCTGGTTCGTGCTCAGGATGATCTGGTGCAGGCCGGCAAACTGTCGGCCCTTGGCACCATGTCGGCGAGCATCAGCCACGAGTTGAATCAACCGCTGGCGGCGATCCGCAGCTACGCAGAAAACGCCGAAGTGCTGCTCGATCATCAGCGCACCGACGATGCCCGTGGCAACCTCAAGCTGATCAGCGAATTGACCGGGCGAATGGCGTCAATCATCGCCCACCTGCGCGCCTTCGCCCGGCGCGATCGCCACGCCCCGGAAAGCGTCGCCCTGCAACCGGCGCTGGACGACGCGCTGGCGCTGCTGGCCAAGCGTCGGCGCGGCATGGAGGTCGAACTGATCCGCGATTTGCCGGCCGCCACCCTGTGGGTCGAGGCCGGGGAAACCCGTCTGCGTCAGGTGCTCGGCAATTTGCTGGCGAACGCCCTGGACGCCCTGACGGAAAAGGGCCCGCCGCGTAAGCTCTGGTTGAGTGCCCAATCCACCGCCGACGGCGTCAATCTGTACATTCGCGACAATGGCCCCGGGTTTTGCATGGAAGCCCTTGGTCGTGCCAGCGAGCCTTTCTACACCACCAAGACCCGCACTCAGGGGCTGGGTCTGGGGCTGGCGATTTGCGAAACCCTGATGCGTGCCTTCGGTGGTGAACTGTCGTTCGTCAACCACAAGGAAGGCGGCGCCCTGATTACCCTGAAGCTGCGTGCAGGCGCACCGGGTGTGAGCCTGCAACCGTCCGAGGACCGAAGTGCATGACCATCGACAACCGCATCCAGGTCGTGCTGATCGACGACGATCCGCACCTGCGTCAGGCCTTGAGCCAGACCCTGGACCTCGCCGGCCTGAAAATTCTGCCACTGGCCGAAGCCAAGGGCCTGGCCGCGCAACTGGAGCGCGACTGGCCCGGCGTGGTGGTCAGTGACATCCGCATGCCGGGCATGGACGGTCTCGAACTGCTGACCGATCTGCATGCCCAGGACCCGGAGCTGCCAGTGCTGTTGATTACCGGTCACGGCGATGTGCCGCTGGCCGTGCAAGCAATGCGCGCCGGGGCTTATGACTTTCTGGAAAAACCCTTCGCCAGCGACGCCCTGCTCGACAGTGTGCGCCGCGCCCTGGCCTTGCGCCGGCTGGTGCTGGACAACCGCAGCCTGCGTCTGGCCCTGAGCGATCGCAATGAACTGAGTACCCGACTGGTCGGGCAATCGGCACCAATGCTGCGCCTGCGCGAGCAGATCGGTGCATTGGCGGCAACCAAGGCCGATGTGCTGATCCTGGGTGAAACCGGTGCGGGTAAAGAAGTGGTCGCACGTGCATTGCACGACCTGTCGAGCCGTCGTAACGGTCCGTTCGTGGCGATCAATGCCGGCGCCCTGGCCGAGTCGGTGGTAGAAAGCGAACTGTTCGGTCACGAGCCAGGCGCCTTTACCGGCGCGCAAAAGCGTCGCATCGGCAAGTTCGAATTCGCCAATGGCGGCACGTTGTTCCTCGATGAAATCGAAAGCATGAGCCTGGATGTACAGGTGAAATTGCTGCGCTTGCTGCAGGAGCGCGTCGTCGAGCGTTTGGGTGGCAATCAGCTGATCCCGCTGGACATCCGCATCATCGCTGCGACCAAGGAAGACCTGCGTCAATCCGCCGATCAGGGCCGCTTCCGTGCCGACTTGTATTACCGCCTGAACGTCGCACCGCTGCGTATTCCTCCGCTGCGCGAGCGCGGCGAAGATGCGCTGATGCTGTTCCAGCATTTCGCCGACGAAGCCAGCACTCGACACGGTCTGCCACCCCACGAGTTGCAACCGGGACAACGCGCCCTGCTGCTGCGCCACACCTGGCCGGGCAACGTGCGCGAACTGCAAAACGCCGCCGAACGCTTTGCCCTGGGCCTGGAACTGGCGCTGGACAACAGCGCGCCGCAGGGCGCTGCCGGCATGACGGTCGAAGTGGTCAGCGGCGGTCTCAGCGAGCAAGTGGAAAACTTCGAGAAGAGCCTGATCGCCGCCGAACTGGCGCGCTCTCACAGCTCCGTGCGCAGCCTCGCCGAAGCCCTCGGTATCCCGCGCAAAACCTTGCACGACAAACTGCGCAAGCACGGGTTGAACTTCGCCGACGGTGGTGCCAGCAGCCACACCGACGAACTCGATTGAGCTACCGTCAAATCATCATCTTCATACAAGAGACCCCTGCATGAACCGCGACAGTCGTCACCTGGAATCAGTCCTCCATCGCGACATTCCCCTTACGCGGGACATGGGCCTCAAGGTGCTCGACTGGCACGATCAGCAACTGCGCCTGCACTTGCCGCTGGAGGCCAACGTCAACCACAAGAGCACCATGTTCGGCGGCAGTCTGTATTGCGGCGCGGTGCTGGCGGGTTGGGGCTGGCTGCATTTGCGATTGCGTGAAGAAGGGGTTAAAGGCGGGCACATCGTGATTCATGAAGGGCATATCAGCTATCCGTTGCCGGTTACCATGGATGCGACAGCGATTTGCCAGGCGCCGAGTGCGGCGGTGTGGAAGAAGTTTTTGGCGATGTATGAGCGGTATGGGAGGGCGCGGTTGACGTTGCATTCGAGGATTGTGAATGTGGGGAGTGAGGAGGATGCGGTGACGTTTACCGGACAGTACGTCCTCCACCGGTGATCGTTCCCACGTCGAGGCGTCGAACCGTCTGCGTGGTAATGCCTCTAGGGACGCTCTGCGTCCAGTGACGCGGAGCGTCACGGGCTGCATTCCCACTCAGAGCGTGGGAACGATCTTAGCCACGGGCGAGTTCCAGCAGTTTTTCGCGCCAAGCCGCCTTCGCCGGTAGCGCCACAAAAAACTCATTCAACAACGATTCCCGCGCCGGATAACAAAACGGCGCACCGCTCAAATCCAGCACCTCACCGCCAGCCCCTTCCAGCACGCCTTGCGCAGCGGCCGTGTCCCACTGCGAAGTCGGCGCCAACCGCGGATAACAATCCGCCGTCCCTTGCGCCAGCAAACAAAACTTCAACGAACTGCCGATATTGGCCAATTGCAGCTCACCCAGACTGTCACTCAACCCGGCCAGCAAGCGCTCCTGCTCAGGACTTGAATGCCGACGACTGGCAACCACGGTAAATGCCTCGCCCGCCGCTGGCACGTCGCGCACCTGAATTGGCAAAGGCTCCGCGCCTTTATCGCCACGCCACGCGCCCAAGCCAGCACCACCGACGTAGAAGCGCCCGTTGGTCGGCATCGACACCACGCCAAACACCACTCGCCCCTGCTCGATCAGCGCGATGTTGACGGTGAATTCTTCGCTACCGGAAATGAACTCCTTGGTCCCGTCCAGCGGGTCGACAAGCCACCAACGCCGCCACCCGGCGCGCACACTCTGGGGAATGTTGGCGTCTTCTTCGGACAGCACCGGGATGCTCGGGTCCAGCGCCGTCAGCCCGGCCAGGATCACATGGTGAGCGGCCATGTCGGCGGCCGTCACCGGAGAGTCATCGGATTTTGCAGTCACGGCGACGTTGGCACGCCAAAACGGCAGAATCGCTTCACCGGCTTTCAGCGCCAGTTCAACAACAGGCGCCATTAACGGATGGGGGAAATTCATGGCTGGAACACTCCACGCTGAGTCAGCAGATCACGGGCCAGATAAAGCGCTGCCAACGCACGGCCCTCAGTGAATCGTGGGTTCTGGGCCAGGGCCGACAACTCACGCAGGTTGATTTTATCCACGCCCATTGGCTCGGGCTCATCGCCTTCAAGGCTTTCTTCGTACAGATCAGTGGCCAATACCACCTGGATCTTCTGGCTCATGTAACCGGGCGACAACGACAACTCCGTCAGATGCTCCAGTTGCCGCGCGCCATACCCGGCCTCTTCCTTGAGTTCCCGTTCGGCTGCCGCCAGCACGTCTTCGCCCGGCTCGATCAAGCCTTTGGGCAAGGACAACTCGTATTCATCGGTGCCGCCGCAATACTCTTCAACCAGCACCGCGTGGTCCGCATCCAGCATCGCCACGATCATCACCGCGCCATAACCGGCGCCCTTGCCCACCAGTCGCTCATACGTGCGCTCCACGCCATTGGAAAAGCGCAACTTCAGCTCTTCGACGCAGAACAAACGGCTGGTGGCGACAATCTCGCGGGCGAGGATGGTGGGTTTCTGGCGCATAAGAAGCTCCTTGGCGTGAACGCGTTACTATACAGGCTGATTGAAAGCTGCTGCGCTCGGGATTGCTGCGTCAAAAACAGGCTCGGACGGGTCATTTACAGCTCGTAAAGTCGAGCGCGACCCCGGCCCGTCCTCGCCTGTTTTTTCCTTGCACTCCCTTCGCTCGCGACGCTTTCAAACCAGCCTTTACCCGGCCTATCCTGATTGTTTACCTCGGATATCTTTTTTACCGCTGGAGAAGTTATTTATGTCCCTGCTGCCCTGGCGCGACATCGACACCGTTCTGTTGGATATGGACGGTACGCTGCTGGACCTGCACTACGACAACCATTTCTGGATGGAGCACCTGCCCCAGCGTTACGCCGAGTTGCACGGGGTGAGCCGGGCCATGGCCGAGATGGAATTGCAGCCGCTGTTCGAGCGCAACGCCGGCCAGTTGCAATGGTATTGCCTGGATTTCTGGAGCGCCGAGCTCAAACTGCCGGTGCGCGAACTGAAACTGGAAACCGCGCATTTGATTGCCCTGCGTCCGGATGCGGACACTTTTCTGGCGGCGATCAAACAGGCCGGCAAGCGCGTGGTGCTGATCACCAATGCACACCGCGATTCGCTGTCATTGAAGCTGGAAAGAATCGAACTCGCGCCGTACTTCGAGCGATTGATCAGCTCGCATGATTACGGTTTCGCCAAGGAAAACCCGCAATTTTGGGATGCCCTGCAGGCGGACATCGGCTTTGATCCGGCGCGCAGTCTGTTTATCGACGACACCTTGCCGATCCTGCGTAGCGCGCGGAATTTTGGTGTGGCGCATTTGTTGGCCGTGAGTGAACCGGACAGCCGCAAAGGGCCGAAGGACACGGCGGAGTTTGCGGCGGTGGGGGATTATCGGGAGCTCATCGCAGGGCTCTAGACCGAGTCTAGAGCCCTGATCGTTCCCATGCTCCGCGTGGGAATGCAGCCCGGGACGCTCTGCGTCCCATCCAGAGCCGAACGCAGAGCGTCCGTTGAGGCATTCCCACGCGGAGCATGGGAACGATCAAACGCGGTCTTGAGTGTTACTCAGGAATCCGCAACGACTGACCCGGATAGATCTTGTTCGGATCCTTCAGCATCGGTTTGTTCGCCTCGAAGATCTTTTGATACTTGTTGGGATCGCCATACACGCGCTTGGAAATGGCACTGAGTGTGTCGCCCTTCTCGACCACGACAAACTTGGCCGCCGTAGCCACCGGCCCGGTCACGGTGATCTGATCGTCAACACCGCTGACCCCCGCGACGTTGCCCAAAGCCAGCAGGATTTTTTCTTTCTCTTCCTGGCTCGCCGCTTCACCTGTGGCGATGACTTTATCGCCTTCGACTTTTACCTGAATTTTGGAAGTGTCGATTCCCGTCAGCGCATCCCTCACGTGCTTGGTCAACGCTTCACTATTGGCTTCGGCCTTGTCCGGCGTCAGCGCATCGAGGATTTTTTCACCGGCTTCTTTTAAAAAACTGAAAAGGCTCATCGTGTGCTCTCCATGGGGTTAGGTGTCCAGACGCAAAAGACTAGACCAAGCCTGAGAACCCCGGTTTCAACCCGACCAATGACGTTGATCCGGTGCAAGCGCTAGAATCCCCGCCTACACCGCGCCCTGGAGCGAAGATGGACATCAAGCAACTGAAATTCCTCATCGCCCTCGACGAAACCCGGCATTTCGGCCAGGCCGCCGCACGTTGTCACATCACCCAACCGACCCTGTCCATGCGCCTGCGCAGCCTCGAAGAAGAACTCGAGTTGCCACTGGTCAATCGTGGTCAGCGCTTCGAGGGTTTCACCGCACCGGGTGAACGGGTGCTGGCTTGGGCGCGCACCGTGCTGGCGGCCTGCGACGGCTTGCAGGCCGAAGCGGCTGCCTGTCGCGGCAATCTAGTCGGTACGTTGCGTCTGGGTGTGGTGCCACTGTCGAGCTTCGATCCGCTGCCGCTGATGCAACGCCTGCACGCCGAGCACCCGAACCTGCGCTTCGAACTCTCAGCACTGAGTTCCGAACAGATCCTCGAACAACTGGCGAACAATCGCCTGGATCTGGGCGTGTCGTACCTGGAGCGACTGGACGGCGAACGCTTCGATTCCCTGGCGTTCAGCGAAACCCGCATGGGTCTGCTCTACGATCAGCGCTTCTTCAGTTTCGGCGAGGCGCCGCTGAGCTGGGAATCGCTGATCGAACTGCCGCTGGGCATGCTTACCAGCGGCATGCATTTCCGGCAGTCCATCGACCACAACTTCCACAGCCGCGGCCTCACCCCACAACCCTTGTTGCAGACCGATGCCGTCCACCAATTGTTACAAGCGGTGCACGGCGGATTCTGCTGCGCAGTGATGCCTTTGGAGGGTGGCCTCGAAAGCCTCACCGATCATTTGCGCCTGCACCCCATTGAAAACGCCCAAACCCTCTCCCGGCTGGGGCTGATCATGCGTCGAAGCGCCCCGCGTTCGGCGCTCGCGGAAGCCTGTTTCGCGATACTTCAGCAATCGCTGCCGAGCTCTTGATCGACGCCATCTATCGGTAGATCAGTATTAGCGATTAGACGCGACAAGTTGACACGCCTAGGCTTAAAGCTAATCAAACCGTCGGTGATGCCATGAACGCCAAGCGCCCTGCCTGCGCGGCGCCTGCCCTCGAAACGCCAGCGCCCGCTGCCAGCCAGACCTACAGTTACTGCGATCTTCGCCACACCGAAACGCAAAGCGCCGAATCGGACAGCACGGCGCTGGCCGAGGAAGTTGCGTTGGCGATTGCCTATAACGGCATCAGCCAGGCTGTGATGCTGGTGACGCCGACGGATCTGGAAGACTTCATCGTCGGTTTCAGCCTCGGTAGCGGCATCATCGAAGACGCTTGCGACATTTATGACCTGCAACTCAGCGGCTCGGGGTCGTCGCAGTACGCGCAAGTGACCATCACCAACCGCGCCTTCTGGAACCTCAAGCAGCAACGTCGGCAAATGGCTGGCACCAGCGGTTGCGGGCTTTGCGGTGTGGAAGCGGTGGAACAGGCGTTGCCAGACCTCAAGGTCTTGCCCGGCGCACCCTTGCCGCCCGCCGAATGGCTCGATGGTTTGCGTCAGCGCATCGGTGCGTTCCAGCCGCTTGGCCAGTACTCCGGCGCGGTGCACGCAGCCGTGTTTATGAACAGTCAGGGCCAATTACTGCTGGGTCGCGAAGACATCGGCCGACACAACGCCCTCGACAAGCTGATCGGTGGGCTGATCCGGCAGAAGATCCCGACTACCGGCGGGCTGGTGATTGTCACCAGCCGTTGCAGCCTCGAATTGATCCAGAAAGTGTTGCGCGCCGGCATCCAGACCCTCGTCAGCCTGTCGTCCCCCACGGGCCTTGCCGTGCAATGGGCCCGTCGTCACAACCTCAATCTTATCCACCTGCCGCAGAAAAGTGCGCCGCGGGTCTACAGCCCTGCGACGGAGAACCAAGCGTGAGTCAACATCGTCAAGCCGACCAGAAACCCGTCCCCCGCTACAAGCCCTACAAAGGCCCAGCCGGTGGCTGGGGCGCGCTGATCAGCGTCGCCCAGGCCTGGTTGACCAGCGATAACGCGCTGAAAAACCTCCGCATAATGCTCAAGACCAACCAGAACGGCGGCTTCGACTGCCCCGGTTGCGCCTGGGGCGATTCTCCGGAAAAGGGCATGGTCATGTTCTGCGAGAACGGCGCCAAAGCGGTGAACTGGGAAGCGACCAAACGCCGTGTCGACGGTGCGTTCTTCGCCAGGCACAGCGTCAGCTCGCTGCTGGAACAGAGCGACTACTGGCTTGAATATCAGGGCCGCCTGACCGAGCCGATGAGCTACAACGCCGAAACCGATCGCTACCAACCCATCAGCTGGGATGATGCCTTCACCCTGATCGCCAAGCATCTGCGCGGCCTGTCGAGCCCGGATCAGGCCGAGTTCTACACCTCGGGCCGCGCCAGCAACGAAGCGGCGTACCTGTATCAATTGTTCGTGCGCGCCTACGGCACCAACAACTTCCCCGACTGCTCGAACATGTGCCACGAGGCCAGCGGTGTGGCCATGGCGCAAAGTGTCGGCGTCGGCAAAGGCACGGTAACCTTCGACGACTTCGAGCACGCTGATGCGATTTTCGTCTGGGGCCAGAACCCGGGCACCAACCACCCTCGGATGCTCGAACCGTTGCGCGAAGCGGTGAAACGCGGCGCTCAAGTGGTATGCATCAACCCGCTCAAGGAGCGCGGTCTGGAACGCTTCCAGCATCCGCAGCACCCGTTCGAAATGCTCACCAACGGCGACAAACCGACCAACACCGCGTTCTTCCGTCCGGCCCTCGGTGGCGACATGGCGATCCTGCGCGGCATGGCGAAATTCCTGCTGCAATGGGAGCGCGAGGCGCAGAAGACTGGCGCTGAAGCGGTGTTCGATCACGACTTCCTCAATGAACACAGCGTCAACGTGCTGGACTATCTTGCCGCCATCGACGATACCCCGTGGGAACAGATCGTCGAGCAGTCCGGCCTGCCGCTGGTGGAGATCGAGCAAGCGGCGCGCATGTACGCCAAAAGCAAGAACGTCATCATGTGTTGGGCCATGGGCATCACCCAGCATCGCCATTCGGTGCAGACCATCCAGGAAATCGCCAACCTGATGCTGCTGCGCGGCAACATCGGCCGGCCGGGCGCGGGTCTGTGCCCAGTGCGTGGCCACAGTAACGTGCAAGGCGATCGGACCATGGGCATCAACGAGCGTCCGCCGGTGGCGTTCCTCGATTCCCTGGAGCGCCGCTTCCAGTTCAAGGTGCCACGCGAAAACGGCCACAACGTGGTCGAGGCGATTCATGCCATGGCCGACGGTCGGGCGAAAGTCTTTATCGGGCTGGGCGGCAACTTCGCCCAAGCCACCCCGGACAGCCCACGGACTTTCCAGGCCCTGAGCAACTGCGACCTGACCGTGCAAATCAGCACCAAGCTCAACCGCAGCCATTTGGCTCACGGTAAAGACGCGCTGATCCTGCCGTGCCTGGGCCGCACCGACATCGATATCCAGACCGAAGGCCCGCAAGCGGTGACCGTCGAAGACTCGTTCAGCATGGTTCACGCCTCCAACGGCCAGTTGCAGCCGCTGTCGAACCAGATGCGCTCAGAGCCGTCGATCATTGCCGGCATCGCCGCCGCGACCGTGGGCAGCAAACCGGTGGACTGGAACTGGCTGGTGGCCGATTACAACCGCATCCGCGACCTGATCGCCGAGACCATCCCGGGCTTTCGCGACTTCAACGAGAGGCTCAAAAACCCGGGTGGTTTCCACCTGGGCAACAGCGCCGGCGCGCGACGCTGGAACACGCCGTCGGGGCGCGCCAATTTCCGTCCGAACATCCTGCCCAAAGATCTGGTGCACGAACGCACTCGCGCCACTGGCGTATTGCCGGACCTGATCATGCAGTCGATGCGCTCTCACGATCAGTACAACACCACGATTTATGGGCTCGATGACCGCTATCGCGGAGTGAAAGGTCAGCGTGATGTGTTGTTCGTCAATGAAGCCGACATCATTCGCCTGGGGTTCAAGCCGGGGCAAAAGGCTGACATCGTTTCGATCTGGGATGATGGCCGTGAGCGTCGGGTAAAAGGCTTTACGCTGCTGGCGTTTGATATTCCTGCCGGGCAAGCGGCGGCTTACTATCCGGAAGTGAATCCGCTGGTGCCGCTGGAAAGCATAGGGGATGGCAGCCATACACCGACGTCGAAGTTTGTGGCGATCCGGTTGGAAGCGGCGAGTGAGAGCCAGCTCATCATCGCCAAATCGGCCTGACCCTGATCGTTCCCACGCTCTGCGTGGGAATGCCTCAATGGACGCTCTGCGTCCGCTTTGGGACGCAGAGCGTCCCGGGCTGCATTCCTTTGCTGCGCGTGGGAACGATCATTGGGACACTGTCCAAACGCCCACAAAAAAGGCCGTTTTTGCATTAAAACGGCCTATCCGAAGTAGCTAAAGACCGGCGAAAAACCCTTAAGTTCCACCTAAAAAACAGCAACTTATAGAAATGTGGTGAAGTCGTGTTACTCGTCGGATTTCGATTGTCACAACCATGACACAGCCTCAGGATCGCGCCGTCATCCCCTTGAGGTTCCTCTAATGAAGTTCTCCTCGATTCTCTTGTTGTCCCTTGGCCTGGTCAGTGGCATCGCTTCTGCCGGCGGCACCACCGAAGCAGGTGTGGGCGGCGCATTGGGCGGGGTTCTGGGCTCGGTCGTCGGTCAGTCATTAGGCGGCAATACAGGTTCCACCATTGGCGCAGCCCTGGGCGGCGCGGGTGGTAGTGCTGTTGGCGCAGACAAACGCAGCCGTGGCGAAGCAGCCATTGGCGGTGCGTTGGGCGCAGCAGGCGGTAACGTGGTCGGCCGCAGCATGGGCGGCACCACCGGCAGCCTGATCGGCTCCGCAGCAGGCGGCGGCGCCGGTGGCGCGCTGGGTAACTACATGGGCAACAAGAGCGATGACGACGATAATGATCGTCGCGGCGGCCGCGGCGATCGCCGCTACTACCGTGATGGCCACCATGATCGCGGCCACCACTACGGCCATCGCAAGCATAAACATCGCTATCGCGACTGAGGCTTGAATCCCCTCGTTTACCGATAGATCAAAAAATCGCAGCCATCGGGCTGCGATTTTTTTTGCCTGTCAAACTACCAATCGCTCCAACGCCCCGCGCAACCCGACAGGAATCGCCACCGGCTGATTCGACGCCCGATCCACAAACACATGCACGAAGCGCCCCGCCGCGCAGGCTTCGTCTTCCCCGGCCTTGAACACTGCCAGCTCGTATTGCACCGAACTGTTGCCCAACTTGCCCACCCGCAAACCGATCTCGATCCGATCGGGGAAGGCAATGGAGGCAAAGTAATCGCAAGCCGAACTCACCACAAAGCCCACCACTTCACCGTCATGGATATCCAGACTGCCGACTTCGATCAGGTAGGTGTTCACCGTCGTGTCGAAGAAGCTGTAGTAAGTGACGTTGTTGACGTGACCATAAGCGTCGTTGTCGTGCCAGCGGGTGGTGATGGGTTGGAAGTGAGGGTAGTCGGTGCGTTGATTCATGGGAGCTTCCCGTTTCGAAAGATCGTTCCTACGCTCTGCGTGGGAATGCCTCAATGGACGCTCTGCGTCCGCAGTTGGGACGCAGAGCGTCCCGGGCTGCATTCCCACGCAGAGCGTGGGAACGATCACCCGCCGTAGAGTCTATCGCTGCGCAAACCCTTTACCCACCGCCGCCAACTCCCCAATTAACCGCGCCGGTTTCCACTGATCACCCTGCTTCGTCTCAAGCGCCAGCAACCGCTGGTGGATATCCGCCAGCCCTTGTTGATCCGCCCAGGCCATCGGCCCACCCTTGTCCGCCGGGAAGCCGTAGCCATTGAGGTACACCAGATCGATGTCGTGCGCCGACTCGGCGATTCCTTCCTGAAGAATCTTCGCCCCTTCATTGACCAGTGCCAGCAAACAGCGCTCAAGAATCTCCTCGGGGCTTATCTCGCGACGCTGGAACCCCAGCTCTTCGCTGACCTTCAGTACCAGCGCATCCACTTCCGGATCGTGCTCAGCCTGGCGACTGCCCGGTTCATAGTGGTAATACCCATTGCCACTCTTCTGGCCGAAACGACCCAATTCGCACAGACGATTGTCCACCTGAACCTCAGGCGCATCCTGCCCTTTGCCGGCCAGCTGCCGAGCACGCCACTCCAGATCGATGCCGACCACGTCGTACATGCAGAACGGCCCCATGGCGAAACCAAAACCTTGCAGCACCTCATCGACCTGATGTGGATAAGCGCCTTCGAGCAGCATCTTGCGCGCTTCAAGTACATACGGATGCAGCATGCGGTTGCCGATGAAACCATGGCAGTTGCCCGACACCACGCTGATCTTGCCCATGCGTTTGCCCAGCGCCAGGGCTGCCTCAAGCACCGCCGGTGAAGTCTGGGCACCGCGAACGATTTCCAGCAGTTTCATGATGTGCGCCGGGCTGAAGAAGTGCAGGCCCAGGACTTGTTCCGGACGGCGAGTGGCCGTGGCGATGGCATCGATATCCAGCGCCGAAGTATTGCTGGCCAACATCGCTTCAGGTTTGAGCAAACCGTCCAGTTCACGAAAGATTTTCTGCTTGAGTTCGAGGTTTTCGTACACCGCTTCGATCACCAGATCGACCTCGCGGATCGCCGCGTAGTCAGCAGCCGCCGTGACCCGCGCAATACGAGCGTCCGCCTCGGCCTGATCGATCCGTCCCTGACGCACATTGTGGGCGTAGGTGTCCGCCACGGTGGCCAGCGCCTGTTCAAGCATCTGTGGATTGTTATCGACCCACTGCACCGGGACGCCGGCGTTGGCCAGGCACATGACAATGCCACGGCCCATGGTGCCCGCGCCAATGACGGCGGCGCGCTGAATAGTGAACGATGTCTGGCTCATAGTTGTTGTTCTCTTATTGGCGATCCAAAGACAGCCTTCACCATAGTCAGCCACCGCGCATTTTTGAAATTTATTCCTGTGATGAGCAGCATTCAGCGGATGGATCTACGCCAGTAAATGCGCCTCGGCCCACTCCCGCACCTCGCCATACGGATAATCCTCCAGCGCCGCAAACCCGGGAATCGACCGTGCCTTGAGCTTGGTAAACAGCGGCACGCTGATACCGCATAAAAACCGTGTCACGCGCTCCGCCGACGGAACGTTGCCGGTGTGCTGCTCATGCCTGTGGATAAAATCACCGCACAACGCCTCGAAGTTTTTATCCACAAGCGCCGGCAACTCCGGCGGCGCAGGCAGTCGCGCCACGTCCCCGTGACATACCGAACAATGCCCGCACTGCTGCGGCGCGTTTTCATCGCCGAAGTACTCGGCCAGGCGATAACCCAGGCAATGGTCGGTGGCGAACAGATCCAGCATGGCGTGAATCCGCGCGATCTCGGTGCGCTCGTGCCGGGTGAAATAGGCGTGTAACTCGGCGCTCAGGGCCTGGCTGCTGAAGTCCGTTTGCAGCAGGCTATAGACCTCGGTCATCTGCTTGCTTTCGAGCTCGACCCAGCCCTTTTCCTGGAAATAATCCAGCGCCTTGACCACCCGATTGCGCTCAGCCTGATGCTGTTCATACAGTGCGTCGAAGTTCACCGTGGCCCAGGTCCGTGCGCGGCTTGAGGTCTGGATGATCGCCGCGACGAAGTCTTTGCGCTCACCCTCGAAGCGGGCCAGCAAGGCCTCGGGCTCCTGCAAGTACTTGAAGCGGTATTCAGCGTAATAGGCGTAACGCGGAGCGATGATCCCGCGCAGTTCCAACTGCACCAGTAAGGTCTTGAGCGGCAATTGTCGGATGTTGCTGTGGTCCGCCAGCGGCCCCAACAGAAACTCCCACTGCCCCTCGGGCGCGGCGGCTTGCAACTCGTCGAGCACGTAGCGGATGCCATCCCGCTCAGGCGTATCGCCGTAAACGAAGTTTTCCAGCACGTTGAGACTGTCGCGGTTGGCCAACACCAGGCAGTCGGATGGCTGCCCGTCACGCCCGGCGCGGCCGATTTCCTGGCTGTAGTTTTCGATCGATTTGGGCAGGTCGAAATGCACCACGTTGCGGATGTCGCTCTTGTCGATGCCCATGCCGAACGCGATGGTGGCAACGATGCAATTGGACTGCCCGCCCATGAACCGGCGCTGGATTGCTTCGCGTTGTTCATGGGGCAGACCGGCGTGATAGGCCTCGGCCTGAATGCCGTTGCGGGCCAGATGTTCGGCAATGTGCTCGGCGGTTTTCTGCAGGGTGACGTAGACGATGCTCGGCTGGTCGGGACGCTGACTCATCCATTCGACAAGGCGTCGTCGTTTGTCCTGACCGCGTACCGGCTCGACCAACAGATTGAGGTTCGGCCGATAGAAACCGGTGGTCACCACGTCTTCGGGGGCGATGGCGAACTTGGCCTCCATGTCAGCGATCACCTTGGGTGTTGCGGTGGCGGTCAGCAGTAGCGCCTGAGGGATGTTGAACTGGCGCTGATAGTCGGGGAGCTTGAGGTAGTCGGGACGGAAGTTGTGGCCCCATTCCGAGATACAGTGCGCCTCATCCACCACCAGCAACGAGATCGGCACTTGCTGCAAGAAATTGCGGAAACGCTCGTTCTTCAGGCGCTCCACCGAGATCATCAAAATCTTCAGCTCGCCTGACTTGGCCCGAGCCATCACGTCGCTGGCGTCATCGCGGCTCTGGGCCGAATCGATACTGCCCGCCGCAATGCCGTGGCGCTGCAAGAACGCCAACTGATCCTGCATCAACGCCAGCAGCGGCGAGACCACCAGCGTCAGGTGCGGTAGCAACAACGCCGGCAACTGATAACAAAGGGACTTGCCTGAACCGGTGGGGAAAATCGCCGCCGCCGAACGCCCGGCCAACACCGCGCTGATCGCCGCTTCCTGGCCGGGCCGAAACTGTGGATAACCGAAAACCTGTTCCAGGGTGTTGTGCATAAGCTGTCACTCCGTTGACCGCTGCGAAGCCCAAAGCCTAGCCGGCAAACGCAGCGAGTCGAGAAAAGGTCGGGACCAAAACGATACGGGATGATACAGCGTGTTGTCGGCGATCGTTCCCACGCGCCGCAAAGGAATGTAGCCCGTGACGCTCCGCATCACTGGACGCGGCGCGTCCCTTGAGGCATTCCCACGCGGGAGCGTGGGAACGATCAGTCAATTCCCTTTAAGCGTTGGACGGACGTTTCGAAACGTCCTACTGATTCTGGCGCGCCCCATACAGAGGTCTACCGCGTCGCGCCTGACAAGCCCGTAGGAAATTTGCCGTCGAAGAGTTTAGGCGTAAAAAACCTCGGGAAACGCGTAGGCCCGGTCCGAAAAGGCAGGTAAAACTCCTACAAAACCTGTCCATCGAAGCCGTATTGCCGCACGGCGTCGTGCCCTTCTATAGTCTGCGGCGCGGCTGAAAACAGTGTCTCGGCCTGCTGGGAGCCACCTCCCGATTTCGTACAGGACTCACCTAAATGCAAGACCGCTATCGCCCACTCAAAACCAGTTACAGCGAAACGCCTGTCCTCGTCATCGACACCGCGGCCAGCACCGGTGCCGTCCTCGATGCCGCTCAGCAACGCCTGCGCGCGGCCAGCGACTTACTCGAAACACTTTATTGCCTGTGCTTTAAACAAGCCGACGTGAAAGACATTCCTAATATAGTGAATGCGCTTTACTTATTGACCCAGGATGGCTGCGAACTTCTAGACATTGCAAAACAAAAAATAGAACAATAAGCCCACTCACACGCAACTTACAAATATAGAAACAACCAAGCACTTCAATACATAAGTAACACACGATAGCCTGCAAGCTCTTAAACCAATAAAGAGCAATACAATGACTACACTAACTATATTCTTCTGCGGCACCGGCTCGACCAAATTCGATAACCAAAACCCAACTTACTGGAATGGTGAACTGGTTTCGACACTGGCATCCCATCATGGTGGCCGGGAGTTTGCCGAATGGATCGTGGTCGATGGCCCCGGTACCAGCAACCTGCAAGCTGATGAACTGTTTACCCAATCCAAGGACTACGGCCTCAGCGGAACGTTGTTCGGCAAGGGCTGGGAAGAGAACGTAAAGCACGCCGTCAACATCATCAAAGGCCAGTGTGACTGGCAGCGTGAAAAACTGACCGAGACCGAATACAAACGCCTCAAGGCTGCCGGCATTCCAATTGAAGACGTGATCGTCGAAGGCTCTTGGCTGTGGCGTAAATATAACTACGGTGACCGCAGTGTGACCCAGCAAAAGTTGCAAGAACAAATCATTAAAACGTTTCGCAAGGACGGCGTTATTCCAACCAAGGTCAACTTGGTGGGTTGGAGCCGAGGCGGTATTAGTTGCCATATGCTGGCCAATGCCATGTTCAAGGACAGCGCACTGAAGAACATCCCGGTGAATATCTTTGCGATTGATCCGGTACCGGGCATCGGTAACTTTCAGGAGGACAAAGTAAAACTGAATGCTAACGTAAAAGAATACGTCGGCTTCTACGCCCGCGACGAGCGCTCCAAAGGCTTCAGCTGTGTCATCCCGCAAACGGCCACCGGCACCCGAACCCACATTTATCCCATGCCCGGCCGCCACGGCACGCTGGTCGGCAACGCCGCAGCAGATGGTGTCAGCGGCCCTAAAGCGCTGGCCGAACCCGGCCTGATCGTCCGCCACTTTGCCGAAGGGTGCCTGAAGCGTTGGGGCGTGCCGCTGAACAAAACCCTCAACCTGATCCCGGCCGACCTGCAGAACCACCACAACACCATGGCCAGCGCCGCCGCGAAGTACAAAGCGATGGAAAAGTGCTCGTACACCTACTTCACCGAGCTGGACCAGGGCGAGCGCTACGTTTCGCTGGGCAGCAATGGGGTCAAGTTCTCGGCAGTGAAAGGCACGATCTACGCGCCGGCGACCGGGCTGAACACTGGCCTGCTGGATGTGGCGTCGTATCAGCATATTGGTTAACTGATGGGCGCGGGGTTCGGCAATTTCTGATGAGAACGCGAGAAAACTGATGGCGGAAAAACGCGAGAAATTGCGTCGCAGAAAAGTCCTATAGAAATGGCCTAGCCGAGGTTCATCCCGGTCCTACAAGCGGGGACTCTTTGTCGGCTATCGCTGCCCGGCTGCTCACACCTATAGTCGGGCTGTCGCTGCCAATTCAGCGACTCGGGCTTGGTCACTCGACAAAGAGAGCGCACATTCCCAATTAAGTAGAGGTGTTCTTCAGTGACCGCATTAAATCCGTTTCCAAACCGCTACCGCCCCCTCCAAACCAACCTCACCGATTCCCCGCCCCTGATCATCGACACAGAGGCCAACCCCCAGGACATCCTCGAAGCCGCCCTCCAGCGCATCCGAGCGTCCAGCGATCTACTCAAAACCCTACATTGCCAATGCTTCAAAAACGGTGACGTGGAAGACATCCCGCATATCACCCACGCCCTCTACCTGCTGACCCAGGACGGTTGCGACCTGCTGAAAGTTGCTCAACAACGCATGATGAGCTGGAAAGCCCCCGCCTGAGGCCAGACGCACCCGGATCGTTCCCACGCTCTGCGTGGGAATGCCGCCATGGACGCTCCGCGTCCACTGTGACGCAGAGCGTCACGGGAGGCGTTACCACGCAGAGCGTGGGAAACAATCAAATGAACACAAAGCGTTAAAAGCCGTCATCGAACACTGGAGATAACCATGAGCAGGTTTTTTTATGAGCTAATGGAAAGCGTGCGACAAATGAACGAGATCGTACGGGGTGAACGCCAGCCTTCCCGCGAATTCCATGGTGATACGTGGAAGACCGTTCCCACGCCCAGCTTGGGAACGATCATCCTCGGCGAAGCATCAAAAATACAAATCTATCGACCAGACCGTTTGAGCTACACTTGGGCATTGCACAAAGAGGCAGATGTCATGAGCGAACTGACTTTTCAGCAAAAACAGGATTATTACGACAAGGTACGCCGTTCAAATTACTTGGCGAGTTTGCGTCTTGAAGGCTTCGACACTTCGCGTACCGATGCTGAAAAGCCGCTCCCAACGCGGGAGTCGGTACTCAACAAATATCGTCAGAATTCACGTTAATGGTGGATAAATACGGGGTCGGCCAAGACCCCTATTGCTACCCTGGTAGCGACGTTCTGCGTAACCTGCTCAACATTCATGATGAAGAGCAACTACAAAAAGCGGAGCGAGAACTCTCAGAAATCGCCGTCAGCAAACTCCGCCTCCTCCCCCCTCCGTACAACCTCAGCCTTTTACAGCATATTCATAATTCCTTGTTTTCCGATCTCTACGAATGGGCGGGACTGTTGAGGACAGTGAATATCCAGAAAGGAGACACTCTTTTCTGTACAGCAGACCGAATCGCCCCTGAAGCCGAGAAAATTTTTCGGGTCATGGAAAGTGCTGCTTGGTTCGTAGGCACCAGTAAAGCAGAGCTCGTCGCTAAAATTGCTGAAACGTACGGTGACCTAAATGTAATTCACCCTTTTCGCGAAGGTAACGGTCGAGCTCAACGAATCTTGTTTGAGCAGATCATCATTAATGCAGGATTTGCAGTTGACTGGTGGCTGATCAAAGACACCGCATGGGTTCCAGCGAATATCGATGCGGTAACGTGCGATTATCGTGGCCTCGAAGCTATCTTCGAACGTTGCATTGGCGATCAGTTGAATATGCCACCACCGCTGAGTTGACCATTCTGTCTGTGTATCGGATATGCCCTCTATGAACCTCGCCCCCAACTTCCCCGACGACCACACCATGCACCTGCTCATGCATCTGCTGCACGAAGAACTCGGCCTGCCCGAACGCAAAACCATCGGCCTTACCACCTCGATCAACTTCGACCTGGGTTGCGACGGCGCTGATGCGCGGCATTTGATGGAAGCACTGGAAGAACAATTTGGGATCGACTTCGTGGACTACGACGCCTATCGCTACTTCCAGCCCGAAGGCTTTGACGTATTCCTCAAGCGCCGCGCCAAAGGTCGCGGCGACAAAATCCCGCTGACCGTCGGAATGCTCTACCAAGCGATCAAGATGCAACGGTGGGATACGCAGCGATTGGAAGGCATCGAGCCACGCGCATAAGTTCCATTATTCTGGTCGTTTAGCGCCTGATCAGCTGGAATAATGGCAGTTGTGTGTTTGACGGTTTAAACCGAGCGCCCACAAAAAAGCCGCCCCAAAGGGCGGCTTTTTCATTCCATCAAACCAACGCTTACAACTTCGGCCCAGCAGCCTTGATCGCGTCGCTCACTTCAAACTTCTTGAAGTTCTCAACAAACAACCCGGCCAGTGCTTTAGCCGCTTCCTCGTAAGCAGCCTTGTCAGCCCAGGTGTTACGTGGGTTCAACAGGCCAGTCTCAACGCCCGGCACAGCCAAAGGCACGTCCAGGTTGATGGTGTCGAGGTGTTCGGTTTCAGCACCGATCAACGCGCCGCTCTGGATCGCTGCGATCACGCCGCGAGTAGTCGGGATGTTGAAGCGTTTGCCGACGCCGTAGCCGCCGCCGGTCCAGCCGGTGTTAACCAGGTAGACCTTGGAGCCGAAGCCGCGGATGCGTTTGATCAGCAGTTCTGCGTATTCGCCGGCCGGGCGCGGGAAGAACGGTGCGCCGAAGCAGGTGGAGAAAGTCGATTTGATGCCGCTGCCGGAACCCATTTCGGTCGAGCCCACCAGTGCGGTGTAGCCGGACAGGAAGTGGTAGGCCGCTTGTTCTTCGCTGAGGATCGACACTGGCGGCAGCACGCCGGTCAGGTCGCAGGTCAGGAAGATCACAGCGTTTGGCTCACCACCGAGGTTTTTCTCGGAACGCTTGGCAACGTGCTCCAGCGGGTAGGCTGCGCGGCTGTTCTGGGTCAGGCTGACATCAGTGTAATCGGCGTGCTTGGCGTCATCGATAACGACGTTTTCCAGGACTGCGCCGTGCTTGATGGCTTTCCAGATGACCGGCTCGTTCTTCTCGGACAGGTCGATGCACTTGGCGTAGCAGCCGCCTTCGATGTTGAAGACAACGCCTTCACCCCAGCCGTGCTCGTCGTCACCGATCAGGTAACGGCTTTCATCGGCGGACAAGGTGGTCTTGCCGGTGCCGGAAAGACCGAAGAACAGGGTCACGTCGCCCTCTTCGCCGATGTTGGCGGCGCAGTGCATTGGCAGCACGTCGGCAGCCGGCAGCAGGAAGTTCTGCACCGAGAACATGGCTTTCTTCATTTCACCGGCGTAACGCATGCCGGCGATCAGTACTTTCTTCTGAGCGAAGTTGAGGATCACGCAACCGTCGGAGTTGGTGCCGTCACGCTCTGGCACGCACTCGAAGTTGGCAACGTTGAGCACTTGCCACTCATCACGGCCAGCCGGGTTGTACTTTTGCGGGTTGATGAACAGGCAACGGCCGAACAGGTTCTGCCAGGCAGTCTGGGTGGTCATCTTCACGGCCAGGTAGTGGTCTTCAGCCGCACCTACATGCACGTGGGAAACGAAATGCTCTTGCGCGTTGTTGAACGCCTCGACGCGAGCCCACAGGGCGTCGAACTTGTCGGCCGGGAACTTGCGGTTGATCGGGCCCCAGGCAATGGCTGCCTGGGTGGAAGGCTCTTCTACGATGAAACGATCGACTGGCGAGCGACCGGTACGGTGACCAGTGCGAACAACCAGCGCGCCGGTATCGGCAAGCTCGCCCTCACCGCGACTCAGGGCTTCTTTTACCAGATCATCAACACTCAGATCGGTGTACACGGCGTTATTGGCTTGCGTCATGAGATTCCCCGTCGGCCAGTGGCCGAGTGTGCTCCAAACGTTTTGTAGTAGAAAGTCGTGCACTACTACCGCGACAAAAAGTGGGCCGGATTATGCCAGAAACGCCCAAAAATAGTAGGGCCCTCCCGTCGTAACGGCGTTATTCCGGCGTTACGCAGTGAATTTACCTGCGCTGAACCGTTTTAGTGCCGGGTATCTGACGGCGTATCGACACCCGCACCAGCGAACAATTGAGTGATATCCGCGGCATCAAACAGGTAGCGCTGGTTGCAGAACTGGCAATCGATCTCGATGTGGCCGCCGTGTTCGATCACCAGCGACTGGGCATCTTCCAGACCCAAGCTGACCAGCGCATTGGCAGAACGTTCGCGAGAGCAGCTGCAACGGAAGCGCAGTTTCTGCACATCGAACAGACGAACCTGCTCTTCGTGGTAGAGGCGATGGAGTACGGTTTCGTTGTCCAGGCTCAGCAATTCATCGGCGGTCAGGGTGCTGCCCAGCGCGGTGATGTGCTGCCAGCTGGCGGCGCGTTCTTCTTCGTCTTTCAGACGGTCGGCGGGCAGTTGCTGCAGCAGCAGGCCACGGGCGCGACGACCATCGGCGTACAGCCAGAAACGCGTACCGACTTGTTGGGACATCACGAAGTAGTTAGTGAAGCACTCCGACAGGGTTTCGCCATCGAGGTCGACGATGCCCTGGTAACGCTGGCCCTGGGTCGGGTCGACGGTCAGCGCCAGCACGCCATCGGGCATCAGGTCGGCGAGGGTCGCGTCAGGGGCGATCTGGTCGGCTTCGTATCGGGCCAGGCCACGGATTTCGCGCTCGCTGGAGCACTCGATCATCAGCAGCGGGATCGGGCCTTCGGAACGGGCCTGGAGAATCAGCAAGCCATCGAACTTCAAGGTGCCGACCAACAACGACGCCGCCGCCATCAGCTCGCCGAGCAGTTGTGCAACCGGCTCCGGGTACGGGTGTTTAGCAAGGACTTCGGCGTAGCTACGCTCCAACGCAACCAGCTCGCCGCGGGTGTCGCTGTCATCAAAGATGAAGCGTTGGGTGTAGTCGGTATCCGGTAAATCGGTCATAGGTCTGGGTATCTGAAGTAATAACAAAATGATTTCAAAAGTGAAAATTGCGCCTCAGCAGCACCCTTTCGGTGCGCGATGTTCAGCCATGGGAGGCATTTTATGAACAATCCGGGTTTGTTCCAAGCAAGGTGGAACGTACGCTGGTTGGCTTATGCACTTTTTGCCTCTGAATGCTGGCCTTCTGGTTATGGCCTACGGGTCAGAAACTGTGTGTGTTTTTCGACGAATGGCTGTTTCTCAGGTAACGCAGAAGCAACTGACTTACTCGTCGTTGCTGCTTCCACGAAACTTGAACAAATCCCGTCGCTGCTTCTTGCTCGGTTTGCCATCGGTGCTCACGCCCAGTGAACCGGCCTTACGCATGGCCGCAGCCGCCTCGCGCTTGGCGATGCTGGCTTCGGTTTCGGCGTAGAGCGCCTGAGCCTCTGGCGCGCCTCGGCGTACGATCGATAACGCCTGAACCACCACCGTGCGCTCCTCGAACCCTGCGCGAATCTGAAACTCGTCGCCGATCCTCGGTTCCTTGCCCGGTTTACAGCGCTCGCCCCGGCAATGCACCTTGCCGCTCTCTATCGCCGCTTTGGCCAAGGCGCGTGTTTTATAAAAACGCGCGGCCCACAACCATTTATCGAGACGGACCTTGTCGTCCTCTTCCTGTTTTTGTGCCACTGGAATTCCTCTCTCGGTGAATACTCGGAACTGTACTACCGTTTCTGTCGGGCGCAAGAACTCGGCCCTCCAGATAGAATGTGATCTTGGCCGGCTCACCGGCATGGAGTGATCGAGTGACAATATTTCCATCTTCATTGACCTCGCCCAAGGGCGGTTGCCAGGGTTGCCAGCAAAGCGAGCCGCTGGGCTTCGATTTTTCCTTTGCTTACCAACCGATCGTTGATTTGCGAGATCAGTCGATTTTCGCCCATGAGGCACTCGTGCGCGGTGTAAAGGGTGAGGGTGCACTGTCGGTTCTCGATCAGATCACCGAGGACAACCGCTACCGCTTCGACCAGCTCTGTCGGACTCGAGCCATTGAAGGCGCGGCGAATCTAGGGATGCAGACGCATCTGTCGATCAACTTCATGCCCAACGCGGTGTACCGCCCGGAACTGTGTATTCGAAGCACGCTGGAAGCCGCGAAAAAACACAACTTCCCCATCGATCGGCTGATTTTCGAAACACTGGAAAGCCAGCACGTAGATAACTATCGCCATTTGACCAATATTCTGCGTGAATACCGCGAATTCGGCTTCAAGACCGCCATCGACGATTTCGGCGCGGGCTACTCGGGGCTCAATCTGCTTGCTGATTTCCAACCGGACCTGATCAAACTCGACATGGCACTGATCCGCGATGTCGACCGCGATCGTGTTCGTCAGGCTATCGTTCGAGGGATTGTCACAATCTGTGCGGAGCTGAACGTTACAGTCATTGCCGAAGGGATCGAAAGCGCCGGAGAACGGGATTTCCTGGCGGACTGTGGAATTTTTCTGATGCAGGGTTACTGGTTCGCCAAGCCTGCATTCAAAGCGTTGGCCCAGGTAACGCCTGGGACCTGGACGCGTTAATCGCCGGTTTTTCCTATTGAAGACATTTGACCATTTGACCGTTGTCGGTCTGCGCGAGTGGGTGGCGCTCCCGGATTTGGGAGTCGCTGGCCTGCGCGCAAAAATCGACACCGGCGCCAGCACCTCCAGCCTGCATGCGACCGATATCGAGCCATTCGAGCGCGACGGCGAACAGTGGGTGCGCTTTACTGCGCACTTGGGCACGGTGGTGCAACTGCGTCACCGGCGCTGCGAAGCACCGCTGGTGACAATGAAAACTATCAAAAGCTCTAACGGTCACGCGCAGATGCGTTACGTGGTCAGCACCACCCTGGCCCTCGGTGATCGGGTCTGGCGGGTCGAGTTCACCCTCGCCTGCCGCAAGTCCATGCGTTATCGCCTGTTACTCGGTTCCAAAGCCTTGATCGACGGCCAGTTGGTGGTCAATCCGGGCATTAAATACGTACAAGACAAGCCGGTGTTCCCGGTATCTACCTTCTCCACAGGTGTTGCATGAAGATCGCTGTGCTGTCGCGGAACCCGCGTCTGTATTCCACTCGTCGTCTGGTCGAAGCCGGTACCGAGCGTGGCCATGAAATGGTGGTGATCGACACCCTGCGCGCGTACATGAACATCGCCAGCCACAAGCCGCAGATCCACTACCGCGGCAAGCCGCTGGAAGGTTTCGATGCGGTGATCCCGCGGATCGGCGCGTCGGTGACGTTTTATGGCTGCGCGGTGTTGCGCCAGTTCGAAATGATGGGCGTTTTTCCACTCAACGAATCGGTGGCCATCGCCCGATCGCGGGACAAACTGCGGTCCCTGCAATTGCTGTCGCGCCGGGGAATTGGTTTGCCGGTCACTGGTTTTGCGCACTCCCCGGACGACATTCCCGACTTGATAGAGATGGTCAACGGCGCGCCGCTGGTGATCAAGGTGCTGGAAGGCACTCAGGGCATTGGCGTGGTGATGTGTGAAACGGCGACGGCGGCGGAGTCGGTGATCGAGGCGTTCATGGGCCTGAAGCAGAACATCATGGTTCAGGAGTACATCAAGGAAGCCGGCGGGGCGGACATTCGCTGCTTCGTGGTGGGCGACAAGGTGATCGCGGCGATGAAGCGCCAGGCCAAGCCTGGGGAGTTTCGCTCCAACCTGCATCGTGGTGGCACCGCCAGCCTGATCAAGATCACGCCGGAAGAACGCATGACGGCATTGCGTGCGGCGAAGGTGATGGGTTTGGCGGTGGCGGGCGTGGACATCCTGCGTTCCAATCATGGCCCGCTGGTGATGGAAGTGAATTCGTCGCCGGGACTGGAAGGGATTGAAACCACCACGAGCAAGAATGTGGCGGGGATCATCATTGAGCATCTGGAGAAGAATGGTGGGCCGAATATGACGCGAACCAAAGGCAAGGGCTAAAGCTGACTCGGTGATCGTTCCCACGCTCTGCGTGGGAATGCAGCCCGGGACGCTCCGCGTCCCCTCCAGAGCCGAACGCGGAGCGTCCGAAGAGGCATTCCCACGCAGAGCGTGGGAACGATCGAGTTAGACCGCATCCCTCGGCAGCATCAACCCAAGCGGCAACCGCACCCGAGCTTCCAGCCCGCCACCAGACCGATTTCGCAGCTCAACATTCCCACCATGCATCGAAGCAATCCGCTTCACGATCGCCAAGCCCAACCCTGTCCCCTTGCCACCCCGGGCACGATCACCACGAGTAAACGGGTTGAAGATCGCCTCCAGCTCCGACGGATCAATCCCCGCCCCACGGTCCATGACACTCAGCACCACATACGGCGCGCTGGTATCCCCGGACACATAAGCCGCCACCTCAACCCCGCTGCCAGCGTGATGCAAGGCGTTGCCGATCAGGTTGTTCAGCAACCGCTTCATCGACACCCGACGCAACGGAAACGGCTGAATCGGCTCAAGACGCAGACGCACTTTCTCTTCGTTCTGGTTGTATGGCGCCGCGACTTCGCGCACCAGATCGCTCAGGTCCACCTCTTCCACCGACTCGTCGCGGCCATCACGGATAAACGCCAGGAACTGGTCGAGAATCGCGTCCATGTCTTCGATGTCGCGGACCATGTCGTCTGTCAGGTCGCTATGGTCGCCCATCAACTCCAGAGACAGCCGCAAACGGGTCAAGGGTGTGCGCAAGTCATGGGAGACCCCGGCGAGCATCAGTTCGCGCTCGCGACCAGCCTGTTCGACGTCTTCGGCCATCTGGTTGAAGGCGCGATAGACCTCGGCCATTTCACTCGGCGTGTCGCTGATCGGCAGGCGCACACTGCGGCCCTGGCCGAGTTGCCGCGCGGCATACACCAGACGTTTCAACGGTTGATTGAGCTGGCTGACGAAAATCCATGCCGACGCAGTGGACAGCAAGCCAATGGCGAGGAACCAGCCGAGCACGTTCCAGATTTTCTGGCCGCGCAACGGATGTGGGTAAAGCGGCACTTTCAGCCAGCCATCACCCAGGCTTGGCGCCCGCACCCACAGCGCCGGCGGGGAATGCATGCGTAATCGGACTTCGGTGTCGGCCCCCAGCTCCGCCTGCATCTGCCGCTGGTAGATCTCGCTGTAAGGCCAGTGTTGTTCGCCTTCCGGCACGCCAGCGCCCACTACCCGGATCAGGGTCGCGGCATCGGCAATCTTGGCGCGGTTTTCTTCATCGGCCGCCCAGTAAGCACGCAGCGTCAGGGCGACGCCGTGGCTGTATTGGCGGTCCACCAGCACGTCTTCGTTCATCAACAGATAAACCAGGGTCAACGCCTTGGAAAACAGGACGACGATCAGCACCAGCCAAAGGGTGCGGGCGAAAAAACTCTGGGGGAACCAAACGGGGGTTTTCATGGATAACCGCTACACACTTGCAGGAGCGAGCGATGCTCGCATATTGCGGATCGCGAGTCTGCGGACAAGGTCATCTGACCCGTTGCCCGCAAGACCCGCTCCTACAAATCACCGATCACTTGGTGGCGGCGCCATCCGGAACGAACACGTAACCCACGCCCCAGACTGTCTGGATGTAACGCGGCTTGGATGGATCGGGCTCGATCATCCGGCGCAGACGCGAGATTTGCACGTCGATGGACCGCTCCAGGGCATCCCACTCGCGGCCACGGGCCAGGTTCATCAGCTTGTCGCGGGTCAGTGGCTGGCGGGCGTTCATCACCAATGCCTTGAGCACCGCAAACTCACCGGTGGTGAGCATGTGCACTTCGTCGCCGCGCTTGAGTTCGCGGGTGGCCAGGGACAGTTCATAGTCACCGAAGGTCACGCTTTCGTCTTCGCTGCCCGGAGCACCCGGCACTGGCGCTGCCTGACGACGCAGGACCGCTTTGACGCGAGCCATCAGCTCATCCGGGTTGAACGGCTTGGCCAGGTAATCGTCGGCGCCCAGTTCGAGGCCCTTGATGCGGCTCAGCTCATCGCCTTTGGCGGTCAGCATGATGATTGGAATCTGGTTGTTCGCGGTGCGCAGGCGGCGGCAGGCGGTCAAGCCGTCTTCACCGGGCAGCATCAGGTCGAGGACGACCAGGTTGAACACTTCACGTGCCAGGAGGCGATCCATTTGTTCAGTGTTCGGCACGGCGCGGGCGCGGTAGCCCTTGCTGACGAAAAAGCGTTCCAACAGGCTGCTGAGCCCTGGATCGTCGTCAACAATAAGAATTTTTTCGCCTTCAGCAATGTTTGCAGTGCTGCTCATTAGATGCTCCTTTGATCTCGGCGCGCATTATGGCGTAGCTGCCGTTATACGCACCGTGTGCATTGTTAGCAGATTTTTCCTTCATCGCCAGAAATCCGGCCTTTCTGCCTACAGCCTGCGATGCCCCCGAATGACAGAACGCTGGTTATAATGCGCGGCCTTTTGTGTCAGGCAACGTCTGATCATTGCTGCGAGTGGCCGATATTTATTTTCACGGTCGCGGCAGTAATTGTTCGATTTCACGGGTCAACGGAATGCCTGTTGATCCAGGTAGCGGCGCAGGCCAGGCCGCTCAACCAGACTCGCCGAGCCCTTATCTCTGCGCCTGCGAGCCTGCTTTCACAATTTGTCAGGTGGTTTTATGGACAGCATCAACAGCCGCATCGCCGAGGAACTCGGCGTCCGCCCACAACAGGTCGAAGCGGCCGTCGCGCTACTCGATGAAGGCTCCACGGTGCCCTTCATCGCCCGTTACCGGAAAGAAGTGACCGGCAGCCTCGATGACATCCAGTTGCGTCATCTGGAAGAGCGTCTGCGCTACCTGCGAGAACTCGACGAACGGCGTATCAGCATCCTTGCCAGCATTCAGGAGCAAGGCAAGCTGACCCCGCAACTTGAACGCGACATCAAACTCGCCGACACCAAAACCCGCCTCGAAGACTTGTACCTGCCGTACAAGCAGAAGCGCCGCACCAAGGGCCAGATCGCCCTGGAAGCCGACCTCGGCGAGCTGGCCGACGGCCTGTTCAACGACCCGACCCTGACGCCCGATGCTGAAGCCGCGCGCTTCGTCGACACCGAAAAAGGCGTGGCCGACGTGAAGGCGGCCCTCGAAGGCGCCAAGTACATCCTCATGGAGCGCTTCGCCGAAGACGCCGGCTTGCTCGACAAACTGCGCAGCTACCTCAAGCAGGAAGCCACTCTGAGTGCCCGCGTCATCGCTGGCAAAGAAGAGGAAGGCGCCAAGTTCCGCGACTATTTCGAACACGATGAACCACTGAAAAGCATGCCGTCGCACCGCGCGCTCGCCATTTTCCGCGGTCGCAACGAAGGCATTCTGAGTTCTGCGCTGAAAGTCGGCGACGAACTGCCGGGCACCATGCACCCGTGCGAAGGCATGATCGGCCAGCAATTCGGCATCCAGAACCAGAACCGCGCTGCCGACAAATGGCTGGGCGAAGTGGTGCGCTGGACCTGGAAGGTCAAGCTCTACACCCACCTGGAAACCGACCTGCTGGGCGAACTGCGCGATGGCGCGGAAACCGAAGCAATCAACGTGTTTGCGCACAACCTGCACGACTTGCTGCTGTCGGCACCGGCCGGGCCGCGCGCCACGCTGGGCCTAGACCCGGGTCTGCGCACCGGATGCAAGGTCGCCGTGGTCGATTCCACCGGCAAGCTGCTGGATCACGCCACGGTTTACCCGCACGTGCCGCACAACAAATGGGATCAGACCCTCGCCGTGCTCGCCGCCCTGTGCGCCAAGCATGCAGTGGACCTGATCGCCATCGGCAACGGCACCGCCAGCCGCGAAACCGACAAGCTAGCCGCTGAACTGATCAAAAAATACCCAGCCATGAAGATGACCAAAGTCATGGTCTCCGAAGCCGGTGCATCGGTTTACTCGGCGTCGGAACTGGCTTCCAAGGAATTTCCGGACCTCGACGTGTCGATCCGTGGCGCGGTATCGATTGCCCGTCGCCTGCAGGATCCACTGGCCGAGCTGGTGAAGATCGATCCGAAATCCATCGGCGTCGGCCAGTACCAGCACGACGTGTCGCAGCTGAAACTGGCGCGCGGCCTGGACGCCGTGGTCGAAGACTGCGTAAACGCCGTGGGCGTCGACGTCAACACTGCCTCCGTGGCGCTGCTGGCCCGTATCTCCGGCCTCAACGCGACCCTGGCGCAGAACATTGTCAGCCACCGCGACGAGCACGGCGCGTTCAAAACCCGTGCAGCGTTGAAAAAAGTCGCGCGTCTGGGCGAAAAAACCTTCGAACAGGCTGCCGGTTTCCTGCGCGTGATGAACGGCGATAACCCACTGGATTCGTCCGCGGTTCACCCGGAAGCCTATCCGCTGGTCCAGCGCATCGCCGCTGAGACCGACCGTGATATTCGCTCGCTGATCGGCGATGCCAGCTTTCTCAAGCGCCTCGATCCGAAGAAGTACACCGACGAGACGTTCGGTCTGCCAACGGTCACCGACATTCTGCAAGAGCTGGAAAAACCTGGCCGCGATCCACGTCCTGAGTTCAAGACCGCCGAGTTCCAGGAAGGTGTCGAAGACCTCAAGGACCTGCAACTGGGCATGATCCTCGAAGGCGTGGTCACCAACGTGACCAACTTTGGCGCGTTCGTCGACATCGGCGTGCATCAAGACGGTTTGGTGCACATCTCCGCGCTTTCGGAGAAGTTCATCAAAGATCCGCGTGAAGCGGTGAAGGCCGGTGACGTGGTGAAAGTGAAAGTCATGGAAGTCGACATTCCACGCAAACGCGTGGGCCTGTCGATGCGCATGAGCGACACCCCGGGCGAGAAAATCGACGGCGCACGTGGCGCGCGTCCGGGTTCGGCTCCCCGCCAATCCCAGAACACCGCACCGCGTAAAGAAACCACGGCGGCGGCTCCGGCCAACAACGCCATGGCTTCGCTGTTCGCCAACGCCAAGCAGCTGAAGAAACGCTGATGGACATCCCTGCCGGGCTGTCCGAAAGCGCTTTTTTCAAGCTGCTGGGGTGTCGCTTGCACAGCCTGGAAACCGGGGTGGCGCAAGTCGCCCTGGCTCTGGAGCCGCCATTGCGCAACCGCGCCGGCAAGCTGCACGGCGGGGCCTTGTTCAGTCTGGTGGACATTGCCATGGGGCTGGCCTGTTCCAGCACCCACGGCTTTGACCAGCAGAGTGCGACCATCGAGTGCAAGATCAACTACATTCGCGCCGTTTCTGACGGTGAAGTGATGTGTACGGCGCGGGTCATTCACCCGGGCCGCCGCACGTTGGTGGTCGAAGCCGACGTGATGCAGGGCGACAAACTGGTCGCAAAAGCACAAGGCACGTTCGCTGTCCTGTAGCTAGTGGTCATCAATTTGAGTTAATTTCGGCGCTACGAAAGCTGCGCCGGAGTTTTCCGTGCGCGACAGCCAGATTCAGGGATGGAGTATTGGCACTTGCGAGTGGGTCATTACGGCTCGACAACGAGGCGAAAACGCCAGTTTCAACTTCACCCTTGTAGACCGTCTTGCCCACCCCCATATTGGGGCGACTGACGCGTGAAGGAATCCAACTTGAGCGAACTTCTCAACCGCCGCCTGGCTCTGCTCGGCGAGCGCGCTAACCTCTCTCTGCTCGAACAGTGCCTTCACGGCATCGAACGTGAATGCCTGCGCGTGACCGGCGAAGGTCGCCTGGCGCAAACGCCGCACCCGGAAGAATTGGGTTCCGCGCTGACCAACGAACAAATCACCACCGACTATTCCGAGTCGCTGCTGGAGTTCATCACGCCCGCCCTGCCCGACCCGTCAGACACCCTGGCGAGCCTGGACAAGATTCACCGTTTTGCCTACAGCAAGCTCGGCAACGAGTACCTGTGGAGTCCATCGATGCCGTGCCCGTTGCCGGCCGAGGAAGATATCCCGATCGCCTATTACGGCACCTCCAACATCGGTCAGCTCAAATACGTCTACCGCAAAGGCCTGGCCCTGCGGTACGGCAAGACCATGCAGTGCATCGCCGGGATTCACTACAATTTTTCCCTGCCGGAAAAGCTCTGGCCGCTGCTCAAGGAAGCTGAAGGTTTTGTCGGCACCGACCGCGACTATCAGTCGTCGGCCTACATCGCCCTGATCCGTAACTTCCGCCGCTACAGCTGGCTGCTGATGTACCTGTTCGGCGCATCGCCAGCGCTGGACGCCGGTTTCCTGCGCGGTCGTTCGCATCAGTTGGAACAACTGGACCCGGACACTTTGTACTTGCCGTACGCCACCAGCCTGCGCATGAGTGACCTGGGTTACCAGAGCAACGCCCAGGCCGGTTTGACCCCGTGCTACAACGATTTGGCCAGCTACACCGACAGCTTGCGTAAAGCAGTGGCCACGCCGTATGCGCCGTATGTCGAAATCGGTACGCATCAGGACGGTGAGTGGGTACAGCTCAACACCAACATCCTGCAAATCGAAAACGAGTACTACTCCAACATCCGCCCGAAACGCGTGACCTACACTGGCGAACGGCCGATCCAGGCGCTGGTGGCCCGTGGCATTCAGTACGTCGAAGTGCGTTGCCTGGACATCAACCCGTTCCTGCCGATGGGCATCGATCTGCCAGAGTCGCGCTTCCTCGACGCGTTCCTGCTGTATTGCGCGCTGAACGACAGCCCGCTGCTGACCAATACCACTTGCGGCAACGCGACCTCGAACTTCCTCAGCGTGGTCAAGGAAGGACGCCGTCCGGGCCTGCAACTGCAACGCGACGGTCATCCGGTGGACCTCAAAGAGTGGGCCAGCGAGTTGCTGGAGAAGATTGCACCACTGGCGGCGATGCTGGATCAGAGCCATGGCGGCGATGCACATAGCAAGGCGCTGGATGCGCAGCTGGCCAAGGTCAAGGATCCTTCCCTGACGCCATCCGCCCAGGTGCTGGTGGCGATGGCTGAGCACAAGGAGAGCTTCAGTCAGTTCTCCCTGCGTCAGAGCCAGGTGCATGCGGAGTTTTTCCGTAGTGAGCCGTTGAATACTGAGGAGCAAGCGAAGTTTGAAGAGCGGGCGCGTTCTTCGCTGGCTCAACAGGTTGAGCTGGAGCAGAACGAGGTGGGCGATTTCGATGTGTTTGTTGGGTCGTATCAGGCGAGTATTTTAGCCATCAGTAACTAAACTTCCCGCGTAAGACCGATCGTTCCCACGCTCCGCGTGGTAATGCCTCAAGGGACGCTCCGCGTCCAGGTGACGCGGAGCGTCACCGGCTGCATTCCCACGCAGAGCGTGGGAACGATCAGGTTACCTGCTTAGAATTTTCCGCTCATAAGCTCATTCGAAAAAGTTATTTATTTTCGTATTCTTAGATCATTTAGTCTCCTTTCACGCCGACTCTCGGTCGTCTGAAAAGGAGCTTCTCAATGAAACTGACTTTCCCCCTTCGCCTGCTGGCGGCCGCGTCTCTGGCTGCGGTGAGTTTCTTTGCCCAGGCGGCTGACGTCACCGTCGCCTACCAGACCACCGTTGACCCGGCGAAAGTCGCCCAGGCCGACGGTGCGTACGAAAAAGCCACCAACGCTAAAATCGATTGGCGCAAATTCGACAACGGGGCCGACATCATCGCCGCCATCGCTTCCGGCGACGTGCAGATCGGCTACCTCGGTTCCAGCCCTCTGACGGCGGCAATCACTCGCAAAGTCCCGGTAGAAACCTTTCTCATCGCCACCCAGATCGGCGCCGCTGAAGCCCTGGTCGCTCGCGACGGTTCCGGGATCAAAACTCCGCAGGACCTGATCGGCAAGAAAATCGCCGTGCCGTTCGTTTCCACCGGCCACTACAGCCTGCTGGCCGCGCTGAAGCACTGGAACATCGATCCGTCGAAAGTCACCGTCCTCAACCTCGCCCCGCCCGCAATCATCGCCGCATGGAAACGCGGTGACATCGACGCCACTTACGTCTGGGACCCAGCGCTCGGTGTGGCCAAGGAAAACGGCAAAGTACTGATCACCTCCGGCGAACTGGCCCAGTTCGGCGCGCCGACCTTCGATGCCTGGATCGTGCGTAAAGACTTCGCCGAGAAGCACCCGGAAATCGTGACCGCGTTCGCTAAAGTGACCCTGGATGCCTACGCCGACTACCGCAAAGACCCGAAAGCCTGGCTCGCCAACCAAAGCAACGTCGACAAGCTGGTGAAACTCTCCGGCGCCAAAGCCAGCGATATTCCATTGCTGCTGCAAGGCAACGTCTACCCGCTGGCGGCTGATCAGGTGATCACCCTCGGCGCGCCGACCACCAAGGCCATCACCGACACCGCCGCGTTCCTCAAGGAACAGGGCAAGGTCGAGGCCGTGCTGCCGGATTACGCCCCCTACGTCAGCGCCAAGTACATCACCAACTGATCGGGAGTTAACTGCGATGGCTTTGCTACAGCTGGAGCGCATCAGCGCACAGTACCCCGGTGCCTCTGAACCGGTACTGGCGGATATTTCCCTGAGTCTTGGGCCCCAGCAATTGCTGGTCGCCCTCGGCCCGTCCGGCAGTGGCAAGACCTCGCTGTTGAACCTGATTGCCGGTTTCGTCGAGCCTAGCGCTGGGCGGATCACCCTCGATGGCGTGCCGGTCAAAGGCCCGAGCGCCGAACGCGGCGTGGTGTTCCAGGACGACGCGCTGCTCCCTTGGCAGGACGTGCTAGCCAACGTCGGTTTCGGTCTGGAACTGGCCGGCATTTCACGGGACAAACGCGAAATCCGTGCTCGGGAAATGCTCGCCCTGGTGGACCTTTCCGGTTTCGAAAGTCGCCGAATCTGGCAACTCTCGGGCGGCCAAAAACAACGTGTCGGTCTGGCTCGCGCCCTCGCCGCCGACCCTCGGGTTTTGCTGATGGACGAACCCTTCGGCGCCCTCGATGCCTTCACCCGTGAACAAATGCAGGAGCTGCTGCTGCAAGTCTGGCAGCGCACCGCCAAGCCGGTATTTCTGATTACCCACGACATTGAAGAAGCGGTGTTCCTCGCCACAGACCTGATCCTGCTGGCGCCAAACCCTGGGCAAATCGTCGAGCGCCTGAGCCTGGATTTCGGTCAGCGTTACGCCGCTGGTGAGTCGGCTCGATCGATCAAGTCCGACCCGCGCTTTATCGAAACCCGCGAACACGTGCTCGCCAAAGTGTTCTCCCAACGCAGCACCGCCCAGCGGCAGGAGCGCGCATGAGCAGCTATGAAATTCCGGCCGCGACGGTAAAAACCAACGGCCAATCGGTGGTCATTCCGGTACGTCGCAGCCTCAGCACTCGGTGGATCAGCGTGCTGACGCTGGTCGCGCTCGTTGTCATTTGGTGGGCCGTCACCGCCACTGAAATGATCGAACCGCTGTTCCTGCCACCCCCCTCCGCCGTGCTGCAAAAAGGCTGGCTGCTGGTGACCACCGGCTACATGGATTCGACCTTGTGGCAGCACTTGGGCGCGAGTCTCAGCCGAATCGGTCTGGGCCTGGGCTTCGCGGTGCTGACCGCCGTGCCGGTCGGCATCGCCATCGGCCACAACCGTATCGCTCGCGGCATTCTCGATCCGCTGATCGAGTTCTACCGCCCTATCCCGCCATTGGCTTATCTGCCGCTGATCGTGATTTGGTGCGGCATCGGTGAGCTGTCGAAAGTCTTGCTGATCTACCTGGCGATCTTCGCCCCGATCGCTATCGCTACCGCGACCGGTGTGCGCACCGTCGACCCGGCCAAGTTGCGCGCGGCGCAGTCGTTAGGTGCGACCCGGGCGCAGTTGATTCGCCATGTGATTCTGCCGAGCGCGTTGCCGGACATTTTGACCGGTGTGCGCATTGGCCTGGGTGTGGGTTGGTCGACGCTGGTCGCTGCCGAATTGATCGCCGCCACTAGCGGGCTGGGCTTCATGGTGCAGTCGGCCGCGCAGTTCCTGGTCACCGATGTGGTGGTGCTGGGGATTCTGGTGATCGCACTGATCGCCTTCGCCATGGAAATGGGCTTGCGCGCCCTGCAACGCAAACTGGTGCCGTGGCATGGCCAGGCTCACTAAATAACCCTGTGGGAGCGACGGTGCGGCGATCCGACCTGCTCGCGAATGCAGTGTGTCAGGCAACATTGCTTTGACTGATGAATCGCTTTCGCGAGCAGGCTCGCTCCCACAGTCGGCGCCCCGGATTGAAGAGAAAGACCATGAGCATCCTGACAATCGTCCCCCTTAGCTCGGCCCTCGGCGCGCAAATCAGCGGCGTCGACATCAGCCAACCGCTGAACCTGGAACAGCGCGACGCCATCGAGCAGGCGTTGCTCAAGCATCAGGTGCTGTTCTTCCGCGACCAGCCAATCGAGCCACAGCAACAAGCGCGATTCGCCGCCAATTTCGGCGACCTGCACATTCACCCGATCTACCCGAATGTGCCGGAACAGCCCGAAGTGCTGATCCTCGACACCGCTGTCACCGACGTGCGCGACAACGCCATCTGGCACACCGACGTGACCTTCCTGCCGACCCCGGCCATGGGCGCAATACTCAGCGCCAAGCTGCTGCCGGAGTTCGGTGGCGACACACTGTGGGCCAGCGGCATCGCGGCGTATGAAGCGTTGTCCGCACCGATGAAAAACTTGCTCGAAGGGCTGACGGCTACCCACGACTTTACTCGCTCGTTTCCGCTGGAGCGTTATGGCAACACGCCTGAAGCGTTGGCCCAATGGGAAGAAGCGCGCCGCAAAAATCCACCGCTGTCACACCCGGTGATCCGCACGCACCCGGTGAGCGGGCGCCGGTCGTTGTTCGTCAATGAAGGCTTCACGTCGAAAATCAATGAGCTGTCGGAGACCGAAAGCGAGGTGATTCTGAAGTTTTTGTTTGCACACGCGACTCGGCCGGAATTTACGATTCGCTGGCGTTGGCAGAAGGACGACGTGGCGTTCTGGGATAACCGCGTGACACAGCATTACGCCGTGGATGATTACCGGCCGGCGCGGCGGGTGATGCAGCGGGCGACGGTGTTGGGGGATGTGCCGTTTTTTCGGTAACCCGATCGTTCCCACGCTCTGCGTGGTAATGCAGCCCGTGACGCTCCGCGTCACTGGACGCGGAGCGTCCCTTGAGGCATTCCCACGCGGAGCGTGGGAACGATCAGTGCTCGATTACTCAGCCGTCGAAGGTTTCTCCCAAAGATTAACCCCGCCCTCCTGGGCAAACCGGTCAATCTCCGCCAATTCCTCCGCGCTAAAGCTCAAATTCTTCAACGCCCCGACGTTCTCGATAATCTGCTCCGGACGGCTCGCACCGATCAATGCCGAAGTCACGCGCGGATCGCGCAACGTCCAGGCCAATGCCAGCTGCGCCAAACTCTGGCCACGACGCTTGGCGATCTCATTCAGCGCACGCACATGAGCGATGTTGGCTTCGGACAGGTGCGATGTCTGCAACGAACCACCGCCCGGACGATTGACCCGCGCATCCGCCGGCACACCGTTGAGGTACTTGTCAGTCAACAAACCCTGAGCCAGCGGCGTGAACGCAATCACGCCCGTACCGAGTTCGTCCGTCGTATCCAGCAGGTCTTTTTCCACCCATCGATTGAGCAGGTTGTAAGCCGGTTGGTGAATCAGCAACGGGACTTTCCACTCTTTCAGCAACGCAGCCATTTCACGGGTTTTAACTCCCGAGTAGGACGAGATGCCGATGTACAGAGCCTTGCCCTGTTGAACGGCGGAGGCCAGTGCGCTGGCGGTTTCTTCCAGCGGCGTGTCCGGGTCGAAGCGGTGGGAGTAGAAGATGTCCACGTAGTCCAGACCCAGGCGTTGCAGGCTCTGATCAAGGCTGGCCAGCACGTATTTGCGCGAACCGCCGCCCTGACCATAAGGGCCGGCCCACATGTCCCAACCGGCCTTGCTCGAGATAATCAGCTCGTCGCGATACTGCTTGAAGTCTTCGCGCAGCAAACGACCGAAATTGATCTCGGCGCTGCCATACGGCGGGCCGTAGTTGTTGGCCAGGTCGAAATGGTTGATGCCGAGATCAAACGCGGTACGCAGCAATGAACGCTGAGTGTCGATCGGCGTGCTGTCTCCAAAGTTGTGCCACAGGCCCAGCGACAGTGCTGGCAGCACCAGCCCGCTGCGCCCCACGCGGCGGTAAGGGATGGAGTCATAGCGGTTTTCGGCAGCGGTGTAGGTCATCGAATCCTCTCTTGTCTGTCTTGAATTTGGTATCGACTGCTTCGCAAGTTGCCCAGCATACGCCCAGACAAACGCCGATAAACCTCGGACACGAGAAAATGCTGAAACGTTTCACAGATGATCGTTCCCATGCTCTGCGTGGGAATGCCGCCAGGGACGCTCCGCGTTCCGCTTCTGGAAGTGACGCGGAGCGTCACGGGATGCATTCCCACGCGGAGCGTGGGAACGATCAGCAATCGGTTGGCCGGCAGTTAATGAGCATCCGCAAACACTTCCCCCAACCAATCCACAAACACCCGAACCCGTGGCGACATGTGTCGGTTGTGGGGATACAGCACTGAAACCGGCATCGGCGGTGGCGGCGTGTCGATGAGGATTTCTTGCACCAGGCCTTGGGCAATCTGTGTCTCCGTTCGGTAATGCGGACACAGGATCAAGCCACCTTCAACACCCACGCTCGCGGCACCTTCAACACACTGCGTGAAGCGGCGACGCGCCTGAACGCTTGCGGGCGGATCGTCAACTTCTCCAGCAGCACCGTCGGCATGAACCTGCCGGGCTATGCGGTGTACATCGCCAGCAAGGCGGCTGTGGAGTCCTTGACCCAGGTGTTCGCCAAGGAAATGCGCGGTCGCAACATCACCGTCAATGCCGTCGCGCCAGGCCCGGTCACCACCGATCTGTTCCTGCACGGCAAGTTCGAAGAGCAGATCCAGGCCTTCGCCAAGATGCCACCGCTGGAACGTCTGGCTCAGCCAGAAGACATCTCCCGCGTCGTGTCCTTTTTGGTCGGCCCGGATTCGGCCTGGGTCAACGGGCAGATTTTGCGGGTTAATGGCGGGCTGGTTTAACTAGGCCCACACTGATACCGCAGTCTTGATCGTTCCCACGCTCTGCGCTCATCGTTCTACATAACTCTGTTTTCAAGTATTTTTGAAACTCGAAGAAATGGAGAACGAAGATTGAATTGGGCACAGGACGAAATGAAAACCGCCGACTTGGGTGATGGCCGTTTAAATGCCAGGCTCGCCAGCTTTTTAGGACGCCTAGCCGATCATCCCGGCAACAGCATCCCGACCGCTTGTCGAGGGCTGGCAGAAACCACGGCGGCTTATCGATTTCTTGATAATGAGAAAGTCACGTTCCAGAAGGTGTTGCGGCCCCATCAGGACGCGACCCTGCAACGGATGCAAAGCAGTCCCGTGGTGCTGTTGGCGCAAGACACGACCGAGATGGACAAATGGGTCAATCTCGGTCCCAAAGGAATGGGCACGATCAAGGCGCAGAAGAAGTTTTCTCGACGTCTGCACCCAACCATTGCCTTTACCCCCGAACGTATTTGTCTGGGCGTCGTCGATGCTCAGTGGTGGAGCCGCGATAAACCGAGCCCCCGCCATGAGCGCCGAGATAAAGGGATTGATGAGAAAGAGAGTCAGCGCTGGATTGACAGTTATCAAACCAGTTGCGCGATTCAGGGGCAGCTACCGCAGACCCTGGTGGTCAACCTCGCCGATGCTGAGGGCGATCTGTACGAATGGTTTGTTGATCATCAAGAGTTCAGTCCAGACACCCGGGCCCAATGGATCGTGCGGGCGGCTCAAGACAGGCGCTTGCTGGGGGCTGACAACGGGAAGTTGTGGTCGGCACTGGATCAGGCACCGTCCTTGGGAACACTCAAGGTTGAAGTCAAAGCTCGTCCCCAGCGCCCCGCCCGACTGGCTGATGTCACCTTGCGCGCGGCAACCGTGACCCTGCGTGCCCCCGACAGGTCGGGTTACAAATTGCCCAGTGTCTCGATCAATGCTGTGTTGGCCCGTGAAGAAAACGCCATAGACGGTGTTGAACCTCTGGAGTGGCTGCTGCTGACCAGTCTGCCGGTCACTAGCCTGGAGCAGGCGAGCACCGTGGTTGAGTGGTACGGGGTACGCTGGTCTATCGAAGTGTTTTTCAATGTGCTGAAGAATGGTTGTCAGGTCAGTCGATTGCAGCTGGAGACCGAGGAACGGTTGTTGCCCTGCATTGGTTTGTACCTGATCACGACCTGGCGTGTGCTGTACAGCCTGATGCTGGGACGTGCTTGTCCCGATCTAAGCTGCGAGATGGTGTTTGAGGCTTCGGAGTGGAAAGCAGCCTATATCGTGGTCAAACGGTGCCAACCGCCCACTGCGCCCCCTTCTTTAGGAGAAATGGTTTTACTGGTCACGAGCCTGGGAGGCTACTTGGGGCGTAAAAATGACGGACCTCCCGGCCCCAAGGCCATGTGGATAGGGATGCAACGAATACGTGAGTTTGTTATCGCATTAGACGCCCAGCGTGCGCTCATCGAGAGTTGTGTAGAACGATGAGCGCTCTGCGTGGGAATGCAGCCCGTGACGCTCCGCGTCACTGGACGCGGAGCGTCCCTTGAGGCATTCCCACGCAGAGCATGGGAACGATCACACACATTTGAAGGGCGGAACACACCATGCACACCACGATCATCATCACCTTCGGCCTGATCCTGCTGGCGCTGATGCTGTTCATCGGCGAGAAAATCGGTTTCAGCCGCCAGACCCTGGCCTACAGCTTTGTCGTGCTGTGGTTCGCGCTGACGTTGATCAACGGTGCAGTCGGCATGGTCAACGCAGGCCAGCCCCTGAGCACGGAACTGGTGGTCGGCAGCGCCGTATTCGGCGTGCCGGTGGCGGCGATGGTGCTGTTCATGGTGTTGAGCGCCGAGACCTGAAAAGGGCCCGGCGCCACCGGTTCTCGATCAACGCACCAAATGCAAAAACTGCAGGTGCCGTTCGTACTGATCGAGGATGTCGTTGATGATTTGCTCCTTGGTGTAACCCACCAGATCGTAGTCCTGACTGCCCTCGCTCAAATGCACTTCAGCCCGGTAGTAGCGACGGTTGTTGAGTTCCTTGGAACCCATGCCGCCACGGGCAAAGGACGGCGTGAAGTAGCCGCGCATTTGCACTTGATAGATGAACGGATGCTGTTCGCCGTGACCGATTTCCAGACTGACGCTGTCGTTGACCGGATCGGGTTGAGCAATCACGTTCAAGCCCTTCTCGACGAACACCGCCGAGACTTCTTCAATCGCCGGGCGCACCGTCGTGTCGAGGAATCGATAGACCTCATCCCGTGACGGGAAATGCACGGCCTGACTCAGGCGTTGACGCCAGCCGCCACGTCTCGAGCCAGACACCGGTGCCAAGGAATGCAGTTGCGCGATCTGCTTCTGCGACTCCAGATAAAACGCCTTGTGCAGCCCCCACATCATCAGCAGCAAGATCATCGAAAACGGCAACGAGGTCAGTACCACCGCCGACTTCAATGCATCGATGCTGCCGGAGAACAGCAGCGCACTGGTCACCAGCGCCGTCATTGCCCCCCAGAACACTCGCAGCCATTTCGGCCCGTCTTCATCCGGGTTGCCGCCCTTGGCGGACAGCGTCGACAACACCACCGTGCCGGAGTCGGCCGAGGTGACGAAGAACACGAAGCTGATGAACACCGTCACCGCGATCACGGTTTTGCTCCACGGGTAGGTTTCCAGCAGCAGGTAGAGGGTCATCGAAGGGTTGTCGATGGCCGACATACCGAGAGCGGTCATGCCGTGGTTGAGGACTTGATCGATGGCACTATTACCGAAGATCGACATCCACGCCAGGGTGAAACCGAGCGGAATCAACAGCACGCCGAATACGAATTCGCGAATGGTCCGGCCACGGGAAATCCGTGCGATGAACAGGCCCACGAACGGCGACCACGCGATCCACCAGGCCCAGTAGAACACCGTCCAACCGCCCAGCCAGTCACTGGGTTTGTCGTAGGCGTACAGGTCGAAACTCTTCATCGGCAACGCGCCGAGGTAGTCGCCGATGTTCTGGATCAGGGTGTTGAGCAGGTGCTGAGTGGGGCCGGCGAACAGCACGAACAGCAGTAGCGCGCAGGCCAGCAGCATGTTGATGTCGGACATCACCCGCACGCCTTTATCGACGCCAGACACTGCAACGATGATCGCCGCGCCCATCATCAGTGTGATCAGGCCGACCTGAATCCAGTGGGTGTGAGCGATGCCGAACAGGTAGTCCAGACCCGAGTTGAGGTGCAACACGCCAAAGCCCATGTCGGCGCCGAGGCCGAACACCGTGGCGATGATGCCGAAGCCGTCCACTGCGTAGCCGATCGGGCCGTTGATGCGCTTGCCGATCAGCGGGTAGAGCGCCGAACGCAGGGCCAGTGGCAGGTTATGTCGATAAGCGAAGTAGGCCAGCGCCATGCCGACGAAGGCGAACACGCCCCAGCCGTGCAGGCCCCAGTGCAGAAACAGAATCTGCATCGCCTGACGCGCCGCATCCGCCGTGCCGGCCTCGCCTTGCGGCGGTTGCGCCAAATGGGTCAGAGGTTCGGACACGCAAAAGAAAAACAGCGTGATGCTGATCCCGGCGGCGAACAGCATGCCGGCCCAGGACAGGTAACTGAACTCGGGCTCGTCGTGGTCGGCACCGAGCTTGATCTTGCCGTAGCCGGACAAGGCGGTGACCACCACGAAGACCAGATACAGGGTCATCGCGAGCATGTAGTACCAGCCGACCGTATTGGCCGCCCAGTTTTGCGCCGCCAGCAACCAGGCACCGGCCTGCTCCGGCATGGCTATCACCACAATGCCGAACAACAGAATGAAACTCGCCGCGAAGTAAAACACCGGCGGATTCATGCGGACCTGGCCGCTTGGAGGGAGGGACGAGGCACTCATGAAGCGTGCACCTCGAGGGGGTGAAACAGGGCAATCAGTAACGGACTCGGCAAAGGCAAGCCTCCTGTTGTGAGCGGGCAGCAAACCGGCGGTTTAACTTGAATGAGCGTTCAAGTTAAACATGGATAGGGCGCTAAGGACTAATCGCAAGGCTCGGCGGTCTGTTTCGTACGCTAGCTCAAGGATGGGTATGACGTGGGGTTTGGAGGATGATCGTTCCCACGCTCTGCGTAGGAATGCAGCCCGTGACGCTCTGCGTCACATCGGTGCCAGGCACTGCATCGGCGGTGGCCCCGGAACGCGGAGCGTCCCTTGAGGCATTCCCACGCGGGAGCGTGGGAATGATCAGGTGGGGGACCTACTTCTGCGTCCCATCATCATGCTGCAGATTCGCCTGAGTCAGGTTGCTCCCCGCCGGAACGCTGCGGGTCAGCCAGACATTACCGCCAATGGTCGAACCCTTGCCGATGGTGATTCGGCCCAGAATCGTCGCACCGGCATAGATCACCACGTCATCCTCGACAATCGGATGTCGCGGCTGCCCCTTCTGCAACTGACCGTCTTCATCCGCCGGGAAGCGCTTGGCGCCCAACGTCACGGCCTGATAAATCCGCACGCGCTCACCAATAATGGCCGTCTCGCCGATCACCACGCCCGTCCCGTGATCGATGAAGAAACTACGGCCAATCTGCGCGCCAGGGTGAATGTCGATGCCGGTGGCCGAGTGGGCGATTTCCGCGCTGATCCGTGCCAGCAACGGTAATCCGGCGCGGTACAAATGATGGGCCAGGCGATGGTGAATCACCGCCAGAATCCCCGGATAGCACAGCAGCACTTCATCGACGCTGCGAGCCGCCGGATCGCCGTGATAGGCCGCCAGCACGTCGGTGTCGAGCAAACTGCGCAGCCCCGGCAATGCGAGGGCGAAGTCCTGAATGATCTGAATGGTCTTGGCCTCGACCTCAGTATCGGCCTGGGCACTGTGGCGAGCGGCGTAGCGCAATTCGAGTCGCGCCTGGGCCAGCAACGCGTTCAACGCAACGTCCAGCGTGTGGCCGACGTAGAAGTCTTCACTCTCCTCGCGCAAATCCACCGGTCCCAGGCGCATCGGGAACAACGCGCCACAGAGGGCTTCGAGAATCTCTGCCATGGCCGCTCGGGAAGGCAACTCGCGACCGCCCTGTTCGGTGCTGGCGCGGCCATTTTGTACGCGCCACTGGTCACGCGCCGTGCGCAGTTGACTGACGATGGTCTGCAGTTGCCAATGACTGGAACGCTCGCTCACGGTAAAAACTCCTCACGGGCGGCCGGACTGTCTGGCCGCGTTATCGGCGATTACTGTACGGCATGGTCTGGAAGCCGAATTAAGAACCGATTGTGCTGTGCTCAGCACTTTTGGGCATAAGGCGATTGGCAGTTGCCCCGCTAAATAGGCGTGCCTATAGTCCTGTCATCTCCCTCCGCCAGTACGGACCCCATGATCAAACAACAGCTTGCCCGCTTTAACCGTCTCGACCTGCTCGGTCACCCTACCGCCCTGGAAAAACTCGAACGCTTGTCGACCTGGCTGGGCCGCGATGTATACGTCAAACGCGATGACCTGACGCCGCTGGCCATGGGCGGCAACAAGCTGCGCAAACTCGAATACCTGGCGGCCGATGCGCTGGCACAAGGTGCCGACACCTTGATCACCGCGGGTGCGCTTCAGTCCAACCATGTGCGCCAGACTGCCGCCATTGCGGCCAAGCTTGGCCTGGGCTGCATAGCGCTGCTGGAAAACCCCTTGGGTACCGACGACGCTAACTATGTCGGCAATGGCAATCGACTGTTGCTGGACCTGTTCGATGCCAAGGTTGAGTTGGTGGAAAACCTCGACAACGCCGACGAGCAATTGCAGGCCTTGGCCGACCGTCTACGCAACAACGGCAAGAAGCCGTATCTGGTACCGATTGGTGGTTCCAATGCGCTGGGTGCTTTGGGTTATGTGCGCGCCGGGCTGGAGCTGGCTGAGCAGATCAAGGACACCGGGCTGACATTCGCCGCCGTGGTTCTGGCCTCGGGCAGCGCCGGGACCCACAGCGGTCTGGCGCTGGCGTTGAGTGAGGCTCTGCCGGATTTGCCAGTGATTGGCGTCACGGTTTCACGTAGCGATGAAGATCAGCGACCGAAAGTCCAGGGCCTCGCCGAGCGCACTGCAGAGTTGTTGGGTGTGAGCCTGCCGGCGAGTTTCAAGGTTGAGTTGTGGGACGAGTATTTCGGCCCGCGCTACGGCGAGCCGAATGCCGGGACGTTGGCAGCCGTGAAGCTGGTGGCGAGTCAGGAAGGTTTGCTGCTGGACCCGGTTTACACCGGCAAGGCGATGGCGGGTTTGCTCGATGGCATCGGCCGCCAGCGCTTCAATGATGGCCCGATCATCTTCCTGCATACCGGTGGGGCGCCGGCACTGTTTGCCTATAAAGACTTTTTATAAGCGATCGTTCCCATGCTCTGCGTGGGAATGCAGCCCGTGACGCTCCGCGTCACTGGACGCGGAGCGTCCCTAGAGGCATTCCCACGCAGAGCGTGGGAACGATCTAGATCTCCGACCTTATATTCAATAAAAGAATAACAAACTGCATATTTAGTATTTTCCTATCTAACGGCACCGTCATATAGTCGCGCCGCAGGCGAATTTGCAGCGAGACGCATACGCTGCTTTAGGGCAGGATATCGCAGTCGTTCAAATCCCGAATTTGCCAACTTTCCTAAAGCGTCTTCCATAAGAAAACACAGGGGCTTGTCATGAATTTTTCCGCACTACGTCGAAATCTGCTGGTGGGCTCGCTGGGGCTGGCACTCAGCGCCGGCCTGTTGGGGCAAGCAGTTGCCGGTGAGCAGCTGCAAAAAATCAAAGACGCTGGCGTGATCAACGTCGGCCTGGAAGGCACTTACCCACCGTTCAGTTTCGTCGACGCCGACGGCAAGCTGGCTGGCTTCGAAGTCGAGTTCTCCGAAGCCCTGGCCAAAGAGCTGGGCGTGAAGGTCAAACTGCAACCGACTAAATGGGACGGCATCCTCGCAGCGCTGGAATCCAAGCGTCTGGACGCGGTGATCAACCAGGTAACGATCTCCGAAGAGCGCAAGAAGAAGTATGACTTCTCCGAGCCGTACACCGTTTCCGGGATTCAGGCGCTGGTGCTGACCAAGAAGGCTGCGGAGCTGAACATCAAGACTGCCGCCGATTTGGGTGGCAAGAAAGTCGGTGTAGGCCTGGGCACCAACTACGAGCAATGGGTGAAAGCCAACGTGCCGACCGCTGACGTGCGCACCTATGAAGATGATCCGAGCAAGTTCGCAGACCTGCGTAACGGCCGCACCGACGCCATTCTGATCGACCGCCTCGCCGCGCTGGAATACGCCAAGAAGGCCAAGGACACCTCCGCCGCCGGCGAAGCGTTCTCCCGCCAGGAAGCCGGCATTGCCCTGCGCAAAGGCGAGCCTGAGCTGCTGGCTGCGGTAAACAAGGCCATCGACAAGCTGCGCGCCGACGGTACGCTGAAAAAGCTTTCGGAAAAATACTTCAGCGCTGACGTCACTAAATAATGGAAGAAGCTTTCCAACTCGCGCTGGACTCCGCGCCCTTCCTGCTGAAGGGCGCGTACTACACGGTTATCCTCAGCCTGGGCGGGATGTTCTTCGGCCTGGTGATGGGCTTCGGCCTGGCGTTGATGCGCCTGTCGCGCTTCAAACTGGTGAGCTGGCTTGCCCGCATCTACGTGTCGTTCTTTCGCGGCACGCCGTTGCTGGTGCAATTGTTCGTGATCTATTACGGCTTGCCGCAATTGGGCATCGAACTTGATCCGCTGCCAGCAGCCCTGATCGGCTTCTCGCTGAACATGGCTGCCTACGCCTGCGAAATCCTGCGTGCCGCGATCAGCTCCATCGAGCGTGGCCAGTGGGAAGCCGCCGCGAGTATCGGCATGACCCGCGCGCAGACCCTGCGCCGGGCCATCCTGCCGCAAGCGATGCGCACGGCTCTGCCACCGCTGGGCAACAGCTTCATTTCGCTGGTCAAGGACACCGCGCTGGCGGCCACCATTCAGGTGCCGGAACTGTTCCGTCAGGCGCAACTGATTACCGCCCGAACCTTTGAAATTTTCACCATGTACCTTGCCGCCGCGCTGATCTACTGGATTCTGGCCACGATGCTTTCGCACCTGCAGAACCAGTTGGAAGCACGGGTCAATCGGCACGACCTGGAGTCCTGACCCAATGATTGTCGTGGAAAAACTGACAAAGCAGTTCAAGGGTCAAGTGGTGCTCAACGGCATCGATCTGCAAGTGAAGGAAGGCGAGGTGGTCGCAATCATCGGGCCGAGTGGCTCGGGCAAGACCACGTTCCTGCGTTGCCTGAATTTTCTGGAGGAACCCACCAGCGGCCGGATCATGGTCGGTGACATCGAGATCGATGGCAGTCGTCCGCTGAACCAGCAGCAAGGCTTGGTGCGACGGTTACGCCAGCACGTAGGTTTCGTGTTCCAGAACTTCAACCTGTTTCCTCATCGCACCGCCCTCGAAAATGTCATCGAAGGCCCGATCGTGGTGAAAAAAATCCCACATGCCGAAGCCGTTGCCTTGGGCAAAAAGCTGTTGGCCAGGGTTGGCCTGGCGGGCAAGGAAGACGCTTACCCGCGACGCCTTTCCGGTGGTCAGCAACAGCGTGTGGCGATTGCCCGTGCACTGGCGATGGAACCGGAAGTCATCCTGTTTGATGAACCGACCTCAGCACTCGACCCAGAGTTGGTAGGTGAAGTGCTGGCGACCATCCGCAGCCTGGCCGAGGAGAAGCGCACCATGGTCATCGTCACCCACGAAATGGGTTTTGCCCGGGACGTGGCGAACCGCGTGGTGTTTTTCGACAAGGGTGTGATCGTCGAGCAAGGCGAAGCCAAGGCGCTGTTTGCCAATCCGAAAGAAGAACGGACTAAACAGTTCCTCAGTAAGTTCTTGAATAACGCTCACCACTGAGACGTCGCCTCACTACTTGTCAACTTCCATGGATGGAAGTGACAACTACCCCCGCTAATAAAATCTCTCGGCCCTTCCGAACAATAGATATCTACTCAACGCTACGTGCGGTACATATATATGTCCTGCAACAGAATAATCTCGCCTAAAATCCGTCAAAACCAGCCTTCCCACCGGGCTGACCCCACCGCCTACAACGCACTAAAAGCCCAGGAAGTCGCGGTCAAGTTCGACAGAGCGGTGCAGCTTATTAACTTCAACGCGTAGGATTTTTCTGAATAACACTAGATCCAAAACTTAACTAGCCAGCTCTATTGACACCTATTCAAGCGCACTCTTATCTAGTCTCCAACAGGCGTCGAATCTCGAACTCATTCACTATTTAATTGGCAAACAGTGAACAATTTTGTTGCTCGGCAATTCACGCCTTTCGAACTTTCAGAAACGGACTTCGCTGCAGGCTTCAAGGAGAAACCCCATGACAAGCACTTCGAACAAACCCGAACTTGCGGCCCCGACCCTGGCGCAATCTCACAAGACCTGCATCAACATCACCTCGGCGGCTCACCTGCTGATCGACGTGGCGCCCTACCCCGGCATGGACGAAGGCGACCTGATCGAACTGTTCTGGGATAACTGCTACGTGGCCTCCAGGGTGCTTACGGCCAACGATGTCGGCCAACCGGTCCAACTGCGTGTGCCCGAGAGCTTTATCGCCAATGGCACCTCGCGCGTTCACTACCGGATCATGCAGATCGGGCAAGGGCCAACCCTGTCAGCCGCCAGACGGGTGCAGATCAAACTCGACTGCCCCGGTGGCCAACCGTCTGCGCTGTGCGGCGATGAAAACCAGAGTCTGGAACCGGTGAACATCCCCGAGACCATTCGCCGTCAGGGGGTCAATCCGAACCAGATCAAGCGCGGGGTTCCGCTGACCATCGAGCCTTACCTGAACATGGCCGCCGACGACGAAATCACTCTGCGCTGGGGCGATGTGCGTATGGATCTGCCACGACTCAAGGCAGGCGATGTCGGCCAGCCGATCCAGGTCTGGGTACCGCCGGCGATCATTCTCGAAGCCGGCGAAGACCTGCGGCTGGAAGTGACTTACTGCATCCTCGACCGGGTGGGTAACAACTCCCGTTGGGCACCACCGCGGATGTTGAAGATAGGGTGTGCCAATCCTTATCTGAAGGTGCCGTTGAAAGAAGAGCTCAAGGCAGCTGAAACCCGTAAACGTTGAGGCTCATGCAGCAACATCCGAGCTAACCCAGGCTTCGGCTGTTGCTACATAAACAAGTGTTGCTGTGCAGACAGACACCCTTCTATGCATATTCCCAAAAGTTGGTTTATTAATTATTTACACGCGTTTAGGGTATATACACCGGACCACCGGACATTCTTGTTTTCGTTCGTCGCAACCCCTCGCGGCGTTTCCTTGAGATGTGAGGTAGGTATGGTCCGGAACACAATCACCCCAGTGCAGATCGCCAGGGCATTGCGTGCAGCCAAGGAGCGGCACTGATGTCCAGTCTGGCAGATGCAATCGTCCAGAGTGATCTGGACATCGCCCCGCTGTTGTTGCCCGCGCAGGTCTTGCGCAACGACGCACAAGCCATCAAGGCTGCCCATGAGCTGGCGCAAGTCGCCCGTCTGCAAGCAGCCAAACGCGACCAGCAGCGCAAGCTGCCGTGGTCGGAAATCGAACAATTCACCCGCAGCGGTTTGGGCAGCATTGCCATCCCGCGTGAGTACGGTGGACCGCAGGTTTCATTCGTCACCCTTGCCGAAGTATTCGCGATCATTTCCGCGGCCGACCCGGCATTGGGACAGATCCCGCAGAACCAGTTCGGCATTCTCAATCTGGTGCTCGGCAGCGCCACCGAATCGCAAAAAAAACAGCTGTTCAAAAGCGTGCTCGACGGCTGGCGGATCGGTAACGCAGGACCTGAGCGCGGCACCAAAAACACACTTGAACTCAAGGCGCGAATCACCGCCAGCGGCGACGGCTTCGTCCTCAACGGGCAGAAGTTCTATTCCACCGGCGCCCTGTTCGCCCACTGGGTCGCCGTCAAGGCGCTGAACGACGACGGCAAACAAGTGCTGGCCTTCGTCCGCCGCGGTACACCAGGCCTGCGCATCGTGGATGACTGGTCGGGCTTCGGCCAGCGCACCACCGCCATCGGCACCATTTTGCTCAACAACGTGCAGGTCGACGCCGAGCTGGTGGTGGATAACTGGAAGATCAATGACAACCCGAATATTCAGGGTGCCGTGTCGCAGCTGATTCAAGCGGCCATTGACGCCGGCATCGCCCGGGGCGCCATCGACGACGCCATCGCGTTCGTGAAAACCCGTGCACGGCCGTGGATCGACGCCAAGGTCGAACGGGCCAGCGACGACCTGTATGTGATCGCCGACATTGGCAAACTGAAAATCGAACTGCACGCGGCCGAAGCGCTGCTGCGCAAGGCCGGGCAAGTGCTCGATCAGGTCAACGCCGCGCCGCTCACCGCCGAGTCTGCCGCCCGCGCCTCGATTGCCGTGGCCGAAGCCAAAGTGCTGACCACCGAGATCTCGCTGCTGGCCAGCGAAAAGCTTTTCGAACTGGCCGGCAGCCGCGCCACCCTCGCCGAATTCAACCTCGACCGTCACTGGCGCAACGCCCGCGTGCACACGCTGCACGACCCGGTGCGCTGGAAGTATCACGCGGTCGGGACTTACCACTTGAACGGCACATTGCCCGCCCGGCACTCCTGGATTTAACGACCAGAACACTTTTGACCAGATCTCTGGAGAAACACATGACTCTTTCTCACCACGTCGCGGTCATAACCAGCGATGAGCAAGCCCTGATCGTCGCCAGTGACCTGGCCGAAGATTTCAAACGCGACAGCGCCCTGCGCGACCGTGAACGCCGTTTGCCGCACCCGGAACTGGACGTGTTTTCCCGCTCGGGGCTCTGGGGCATCAGCGTGCCAAAAGCATACGGCGGCGCCGGGGTTTCCAACGTCACCCTGGCCAAGGTGATCGCGCTGATCGCCCAGGCTGACGGCTCCCTCGGCCAGATCCCGCAGAACCATTTCTACGCGCTCGAAGTGTTGCGTGTGAATGGCAGCGAAGAGCAGAAAAAACGCTTGTACGCGGAAGTGCTGGCAGGCCAACGCTTCGGCAATGCCCTCGCGGAACTCGGCACCAAAACCGCCCACGACCGCGTCACCAGCCTGAGCCGCGACGGTGACGGCTATCGCATCAACGGCCGCAAGTTCTACGCCACGGGCGCGATTTATGCCCAGCGCATCCCGACTTCGGTGGTGGATGAAAACGGCGTGCAGCAACTGGCGTTCGTTCCGCGCAACAGCAAAGGCCTGACGGTGATCGACGACTGGAGCGGCTTCGGCCAGCGCACCACCGGCAGCGGTTCGGTGGTGTTTGAAGATGTCTATGTCGCCGCCGAAGACGTGATCCCGTTTCAAAGCGCATTCGAGCGCCCGACCACCGTCGGCCCGCTGGCGCAGATTCTTCACGCCGCCATCGACACCGGCATCGCCCGCGCTGCTTACGAAGATGCACTGCATTTTGTGCGGACCAAAACCCGGCCGTGGATCGATTCCGGCAACGACAAAGCCACCGAAGACCCGCTGACCATCAAGAGCTTCGGTCACTTGAGCATTCGTTTGCACGCCGCCGAAGCCTTGCTGGAACGCTCGGGCGAATTCCTCGACAAGGCTCAGGCCAAGACCAACGCCGAGACCGTTGCCGCTGCCTCAATTGCCGTCGCCGAAGCCCGTGCCATCAGCACCGAGATTTCCCTCGCCGCTGGCAGCACGCTGTTCGAACTGGCCGGCAGCCAGGCAACCCTGATCGAACATGGTCTGGATCGCCACTGGCGCAACGCTCGGGTACACACGCTGCACGACCCTGTGCGCTGGAAGTATCACGCGGTCGGCAATTACTACCTCAACGATGAAAACCCGCCACTGCGGGGGACCATCTGATGGTCGATGCCAAAAAGAAGATCCTGCTCAACGCGTTCAACATGAACTGCATCGGGCACATCAACCATGGTCTGTGGACGCATCCACGGGACAACTCCACTCAGTACAAAACGATCGAATACTGGACCGAACTGGCGCAACTGCTGGAGCGCGGACTGTTCGACGGCCTGTTCATCGCTGACATCGTCGGGGTTTACGACGTCTACCAAAACTCAGTGGATGTGCCGCTGAAAGAGTCAATTCAGCTGCCGGTCAACGACCCACTTCTGCTGGTTTCGGCGATGGCTGCGGTCACCAAAAACCTCGGCTTCGGACTCACTGCCAACCTCACCTACGAACCGCCGTATCTGTTCGCCCGTCGCATGTCCACGCTCGATCACCTGAGTCGCGGCCGGGTTGGCTGGAATATCGTCACCGGCTACCTCGACAGCGCCGCCAAGGCCATGGGCTTGAGCGAACAGGTGGAACACGACCGTCGTTACGATCAGGCCGATGAATACCTGCAAGTGCTCTACAAGCTCTGGGAAGGCAGTTGGGAAAACGGCGCGGTGCTTAACGATCCGCAGCAGCGGATCTTCGCGCAGCCCGAGAAAGTGCACAAGGTCGAGCACAAGGGCGAGTTCTATCAGGTCGAGGGTTATCACCTCTGCGAACCCTCGCCGCAGCGCACGCCGGTGCTGTTCCAGGCTGGCAGTTCGGATCGCGGTTTGCTGTTCGCCGGGCGACATGCCGAGTGTGTGTTCATCAGCGGCCAGAACAAGCCATCGACCAAAGTTCAGGTGGACAAGGTGCGCGCCAGTGCCGTCGAGGCCGGGCGCAACCCCGAGCACATCAAGGTGTTCATGGGGCTGAACGTAATCGTCGGCGAAACCGAAGAGGCGGCCTGGGCCAAGCATGCCGAGTACCTGAGCTACGCCAGTGCCGAGGCCGGCGTGGCGCATTTCTCGGCGTCCACCGGGATCGATTTCTCCGAATACGCCATCGACGAACCGATCCAGTACGTGAAGAGCAACGCGATCCAGTCCGCCACCAAGAACCTGCAAAACAACGACTGGACCCGCCGCAAATTGCTGGAGCAACACGCCCTCGGAGGACGCTACATCACCGTGGTCGGTTCGCCTGAACAAGTGGCCGATGAGCTGGAATCGTGGATCGCAGAAACCGGGCTGGATGGTTTCAACCTGACGCGGATTGTCACGCCGGAAAGTTACGTGGACTTCATTGAACTGGTGATTCCCGAGTTACAGCGTCGAGGGTCGTACAAGACTGCTTACGACACAGGCAGCCTGCGGGAAAAACTGTTTCACGGTGAAGCGCATTTGCCTGAGCAACACACGGGTTCTGCGTTTCGCCGTTAAAAGCTTCGCGGGCAAGCCTCGCTCCTACAGGTATCGGGTCGTTCACAAATGTCCGGCACAACGCAAAACCTGTAGGAGCGAGGCTTGCCCGCGAAGAGGCCCGACCAAACACCACACATTTAATGCACTGACTGGAATAACCATCATGACCAAAAACTACCTCTCTAACCCAGTCAAAGCACTGGCCCTGGCCCTCGGCCTTTTCAGTTCCGCCACCTTCGCCGCCGACGCAGCGTTGAAAATCGGAACCACCGCCGCCTTCGCCATTCCCCTGGAAGCCGCCGTCGAAGAAGCCAAAAAACAGGGCCTACAAGTCGACTTGGTGGAGTTCAGCGACTGGATCGCGCCTAACGTCAGCCTCGCCGCCGGTGACATCGACGTGAACTACTTCCAGCACATCCCGTTCCTGGAAAACGCCAAGGCCGCCGCCGGTTTTGACCTCGTGCCGTTCGCGCCGGGGATCATCAACAACGTTGGCCTCTACTCGAAGAAATACAAAAGCTTCGACGAACTGCCAGAAGGCGCCAGCGTGGCGATCGCCAACGACCCGATCAACAGCGGTCGTGGTTTGCAACTGTTGGCCAAGGCCGGACTGATCACGCTCAAACCGGGTGTCGGCTACAAAGCCACCGAAGAAGACATCATCGCCAATCCGAAGAAGATCAAAATTCTTCAGGTCGAAGCCGTGCAACTGGTACGCGCCTATGACGACGCCGATCTGGTCCAGGGCTACCCGGCCTACATTCGCCTGTCGAAGACCTTCGACGCCGGCTCTGCCCTGCTATTCGACGGCCTCGATCACAAGGAATACGTGATCCAGTTCGTGATCCAGCCGAAAAGCAAAACCGACCCGCGCCTGATCAAGTTCGTCGACATCTACCAGCATTCGCCTGCCGTCCGCGCAGCCCTGGATAAAGCCCACGGCAAGCTCTACCAAGCCGGTTGGGAAAGCTGAATATGACGGCCGCGATCCAACGGCGACTGGAAATTCCGGAGCCTCAGCAAGCTGAACACACCGAACTGCACCCGGACCTGAATCGCGCCCACGTGCGCTTCATCGGCCTGGGCAAAACCTACAACGGTCAGCAAGGTCCGGTGGCCGCGCTGCACGGCATCGACCTGGCGATCCAGCGCGGCGAAGTGTTCGGCATCATCGGCCGCAGCGGCGCCGGCAAATCGTCGCTGATCCGCACCATCAACCGCCTGGAACAACCAAGTACGGGCCGCGTGCTGATCGATCAGGTCGACATCGGTGAGTTCGATGAAGACCGCTTGGTGACGCTGCGTCGGCGCATCGGCATGATCTTCCAGCACTTCAACCTGATGTCGGCCAAGACGGTTTGGCAGAACGTCGAGTTGCCGCTGAAAGTGGCCGGTGTGCCGAAGGAAAAGCGCGAGCAGAAAGTCCGCGAATTGTTGGAACTGGTGGGTCTGCAAGAGAAGCACAAGGCCTACCCGGCGCAGCTTTCCGGTGGGCAGAAACAACGCGTCGGCATCGCCCGGGCACTGGTGCATGACCCGGCGATTCTGCTGTGCGACGAAGCCACTTCGGCGCTGGACCCGGAAACCACGCAATCAATCCTCGGCCTGCTGCGCGAGATCAATCAGCGTCTGGGCCTGACCATCGTGCTGATCACTCACGAGATGGCGGTAATTCGCGATATCTGCGACCGAGTCGTGGTGCTGGAACACGGGCGAATTGTCGAACAAGGGCCGGTCTGGGAAGTCTTTGGCAACCCGCAGCACGAGGTCAGCAAAACCCTGCTGGCGCCGTTGCAATACGGTTTGCCGGAAGAGCTGCAAAGCCGTTTGCGTGTGCAGCCGCAGTCCTCGGATGACGCGGTGGTACTGCGACTGCAATTCACTGGTGCGGCTCACGACGAGCCAGATCTTGCGGCGCTGTTCAGTGCCCTCGGTGGTCGTGTGCGCTTGCTGCAAGGTGGCGTGGAACGCATTCAGGGCCATGCGCTCGGGCAACTGCTGCTGGCGGTGACCGGCTCGTCCCTCGGTGCAGAGGAGTTACGCCAACGCGCCGGCAACTGGGCGCAACAGGTGGAGGTGCTGGGTTATGTGGTTTGATCGCTTGCTGCAAGGCTTCATCGACACCTTCCTGATGGTCGGCGTGTCGTCATTGATCGCACTGCTGGCGGGCATTCCGCTGGCGGTGATCCTGGTCACCAGCTCCAAGGGCGGGATCTACGAAGCACCGGCGCTGAACCGCGCGTTGGGCGCGTTCGTGAACCTGTTCCGCTCGATCCCGTTTCTGATTTTGATGGTGGCGTTGATTCCGTTTACCCGGCTGATCGTCGGCACCACGTACGGTGTCTGGGCCGCCGTGGTGCCGCTGACCATCGCTGCCACGCCGTTCTTTGCGCGCATCGCCGAAGTCAGTTTGCGTGAGGTCGATCACGGGCTGATCGAAGCGGCGCAAGCGATGGGTTGCCGGCGCTGGCACATCGTCTGGCATGTGTTGCTGCCTGAAGCGCTGCCGGGGATTGTCGGCGGTTTCACGATTACGTTGGTGACGATGATCAACTCGTCGGCCATGGCCGGGGCGATTGGTGCCGGCGGGTTGGGCGACATCGCTTATCGCTACGGGTATCAGCGCTTTGATAGCCAGATCATGTTGACGGTGATTGTGTTGCTGGTGGTGTTGGTGGCAGTGATTCAATTGGGCGGGGATCGGTTGGCGCGTGGATTGAATAAGCGCTAGGCAAGTTGCGAACGCTTATTGTGACGAGGAGGCAAGCCCCTAGGCTCTTGGCGTATATTCGGCAAATCCCAATTGCCTGCGCAGCCGACCATGAAACAGACCCCCGCCGACCTCGAGCAGATCACCTCCACCACCCTGGGCCATTACAACTCGGTGGCCGAAGGTTTTCGCGAAGGGACTCGCGATCATGATGTCAGCCAGAACATTGATGCTCTGTTGCGGCATATTCAGGGTGAAGCACCTTTCGACATCCTCGACTTTGGCTGTGGGCCGGGGCGTGATTTGCAAACTTTCACGCGCATGGGCCACACCGCTGTCGGGCTTGATGGCTCGGAGAAGTTTGCGCAGATGGCGCGCGAAGACAGCGGTTGCGAGGTCTGGCAGCAGGATTTTCTGAAGCTTGATCTACCGGCCGAGCGCTTCGACGGAATCTTCGCCAATGCGGTGCTGTTTCACATTCCGCGTCAGGAATTACCACGGGTGTTGAAGCAATTGCACGGGGCTTTGAGGCCGGGTGGTGTGTTGTTCAGCTCCAATCCGCGTGGTGAGAATCAGGAAGGCTGGAATGGGCCGCGGTATGGGGCGTATCACGATCTTCAGGCGTGGCAGGACTTGCTGACCGCGGCGGGGTTTGCGGAGCTGGAGCATTACTACAGACCAGCCGGGCTGCCGCGAGAGCAGCAGCCTTGGCTGGCGAGTGTCTGGCGTAAGCCGGCGTAAGCTGACAGGACGTCTTCGCGAGCGGGCTCGCTCCCACAGTTGACCGAGTTGTTCGGACAATCGCGGTCTCCTGTGGGAGCGAGCCTGCTCGCGAAGGTCTTCAGAGCGACGAAGAAACCTGATAGCTCATCACCGTCCCCTCCACGCCAAAGGCGTGAATGCTCTGCCTGGCCAGCGGCTGGCCTTCAACCTCACGCTCGCGTACATCAAAATTGGCCACCAATCGTGTGCCATCTGCAAACGTGGTTTGCTGTACCTGACGATCCTCGGTCAGCCAACGGAAATCTGTCATTGCCTGAGTCGCCAGACGCTCATGCAGCGGGCGGAAGAAAACATCCTGACGAGCAATCACCGGTAACCGCTGCTTCAGCGTCGCCGCACTCAGGTGATACAGCGGCGGCACGTTGTAGAGCAATTGAGTCAGCTCATTCTCGGCGCGCACATTGCTCAACTTAAGGCTGTCGAACAGCCAATGATGGGTGGTGATGAGCGAGCCATGGAACACCGCCTGATAAAGCGGCAAGCGCGTTTGCGGAGCAAAGTGAACCGTGCGGTAGGGTTCCTTGAGCGGCACGGTTTTGAAGAATACCTGCGGCTGTTCATTGGGAAACCAGCGGCCCAGGTAATAGGGCGACTTCGGATTTTTGCTCATCTCCGGATCCCCCCAGCCGATCACCGGTGTCTGCATCCCGTGGGCAAACAGTACGCCTTGGGCCGTGGTGGCGTTGCCATCCTCGGAACCGGTCGGTAGCTTCAACGTCTCGTTGACCCAGCGCGAGGCGTCGATGTTGCCCTCGGCATTTTGCGCCTGAGTCATGGTCGCCCCCACACGGTAGCTGTCGAACAACATACCGGTGGCGTAAGCATCCAGAAACCAGCTATTGAACCCGGCCTTGCTCTGTACAGCCCTGATGCGCGCCTCAAGCAATGGCCGAACACAACGCGGATCGGTGTAATGCCCCGATTGCTGAAACCCGCTTTTTAACGTCCCGGTTTCCAACACGATCGCACATTCCTGATTGGCTCTGGAGCCCAGATGCGCGGTGGTCCAGTCCGGATTTTCAGTGATCGTCAACGCCGTCTCATAGGAATCATAAGGCGCCACCAGGTAGCCTGCTGCAACGCCTTGACGCACCGTTTCAGGGTGCCAGAGACCACCTTCCCAACCCTCGCCAAGGCCTAACCATAATCGCGACAATCCGGCAGCTTTCAGTTGTTCGATAGTCATTGGTGACAAGGTGTTGCCCCAGCGTTCCGGTATTGCTGTCAAAGCATCGGAGAACGCCACTGCCAGCTCTCCACGTAACAAGCCGTAGCCGTCAGCCAATTTTTGCATGTCCGGTTCGACGACAGATTGCCAGCCGCTGCGTGCCTTCCTGTTGAGTGCAGCATTGAGGCTGCGCAGCAAGGAGACTTGCTGGTACCGATCCAGCGTTGGCTCAGCCTGGGCCAGTAACTCCGTGCTTTCAGCATCAAAGCTGTTTCGCAACTCGCTGGCGAGTACGCCATTACCGCGCAACACTTTCAACAAGGCTGGCCAACTTCGAACATCGTCTGGTCCGAGCAGGTCGTTACCCCACAGATAAACATGACTGGCCCCTAGAAGCTTTTTGGCTTCGGGAGTTTTCAGCAGTTTGTCGCTCAAGGTTTCGTATTGCCCGTTATCGACCAACCATTTCCGATAGCGCTTGGCACCCGCCAACAGATCGGCATCACCCAACGACAGCTTGAAGGTTAGCGGTGCATTGGGCTCAAGGGACGTGAATTGATGATGGACAGCCAGAGCAAGGGTGTTGTTGTTTTCGGCGCTGAAGGTCAGGCGATTGTTGTAAGGATTGGTCATCAGCCAGTTCAGCGTGAAACCACCGTGATCAACGCCCCACAGCGGCAAACTCAGGTCTTGGGTGGTGTTGAACTCGCCCTGATCGAGCAGAAAGGTTTGCCACAGCGGATCACCGGCAGGCACGTACCGCCCCTCGGCCAGCGGCCAGATCAGTCCTTTGCCCATGGCACTGCCGGGCTGTTTTAGAAAGATCAGCTCACCAGGATCGCGGGCCGTGATGGACAGGGACAGGTCACGCTGATCGAGGGCGGCACTCAGCGTCCAGGCGCCCTCATCCCACTGCCAGTCCATGCGATTGGCGCTTTGCTTGAGGTCGCTGACCTCATACCCAATAACGCCCGACGAGGCTTGCACTGGCGAATTTTGTGCGGGGATGACGCGGATCGCCAGCGTCGCGGGATCGAGCTCGACGCGCCACAGCGAATTTTCCAGCACACTGCCGGCCAGCGTCGAGGGTGAAAACAACAGAGCGCCGAGCAACAGTACATAGCGCAGACAATAGGTCATCGGTGACATCGAAGTCCCTCCTCCATTTGGAAAGGGACCGTACAGCAAGGCACCGGCCATGTAAGTAGGACCGTTCCCAAACGTCACTCGGGAACGATCAGCACATCAATTACTGCGCTTCTTTTTTCGGTTCGCGAATCTTGTACCAAGCCACATACAGCGCCGGCAAAAACAGCAGCGTTAGCAACGTCGCAATAATAATCCCGCCAATCATCGCGTAAGCCATCGGCCCCCAGAACACTTCCCGGGCGATCGGAATCATCCCCAGGCTCGCCGCCGCAGCCGTCAGCAGAATCGGACGGCGACGATGCTCCGTGGCTTGCACCACGGCATCCCACGGTGCATGACCGTCTTTCTCCAAGGCGTCGATCTGCGTCACCAGAATCACCGAGTTGCGGATGATGATGCCGATCAGCGCCAGAATGCCGAGGATCGCCACGAAGCCCATTGGCGTGCCCGTCGGGATCAGCGCCAGCACCACGCCGATCAGCCCGAGCGGCGCGACGCTGGCCACCAGGAACAGCTTCTGCACGCTGTGCAACTGGATCATCAGGAAGGTCGCCATCAAAAACAGCATCAACGGCACGACCTTGGCAATCGGCCCTTGGGCCTTGCCGCTTGACTCGACCGTACCGCCAGTGGCGACGCTGTAACCCACCGGCAACGCCGCGGCGAATTTATCGATATCGGGTTTGAGTTGTTTCACCAGATCGGTCGGCTGAATCTCGTCGCGCACCGCCGCTTTGATAGTGATTGTAGGTTTGCGGTCGCGACGCCAGACCAGCGGTTGCTCCAGTTCATAGCGCACGGTGGCGAAGGCCAGCAGCGGAATCGAAGTACCGCTCGGCGTGACGATCTGCAGATTTTGCAGGGTTTCCGGCGTTCCGCGCTCCGCGTCCACGGCACGGCCAACGACGTTGATCAGATAGATGTCGTCATCGACCTGCGTCACCGGCGCACCCACCACGATGCTGTTCATCAGGTTGGCGACGTCTTCCGACGACAGTCCCAATTGCCGTGCCTTGTCCTGCGCGATGTCGATGCGCAGGACTTTGCCCGGTTCGTTCCAGTCGTAAATGATCTCGCCAATGTGCGAGTTCTTATCCAGTTCGGTGGCCAGGGCGATGGCCTGCTTTCTCACCTGATCGATGTCCTTGCCGCTGACCCGGTACTGAATGGGCCGCCCTACCGGCGGGCCCATTTCCAGCGCCTGGACGTAGCTGCCGATGCCGACAAAATCTTTGCGCAACCGCTCACGCAAGCGTTGACTCAGGGCCTCGCGCGATTCCAGGCCTTTGCTGACGATCACCAGTTGGGCGTAATACGGGTTCTGCAATTGCTGATCGAGGGGCAGGTAGAAACGGATCGCACCTTCGCCGATGTAGGAACTCCAGCGCACGATGTCCGGGTCGTCTTTGAGGGTCGCTTCAAGCTTGTCCACGGCTTTGCGGGTCTCGGCGATCGAGGCGTTTTGCGGCAGGTTCAGGTCGACGAGGATTTCCGGTCTGTCGGAGGACGGGAAGAACTGGTTCTGCACGAACTGCATGGCAAACACCGACGCCACGAACAGTGCAATGGTGATGCCGATCGCCCACCAGCGATTGCGCATGGCCCAGAGCATGCCGTAATTGAACGTCCGGCCGATGCGTCCCGGTTCTGCGTCGTGAGGTTTCACGTTGGCGCTGAGGATGTGCACGCCAATCACCGGGGCGAACAGCACCGCGACAATCCACGACACGATCATCGCCACCGCGATCACCGCAAACAGCGTGAAGGTGTACTCGCCGGCCGAGCTGGCGTTCAGGCCGATAGGCACGAAACCGGCCACCGTCACCAACGTACCGGTGAGCATCGGGAACGCCGTCGAGGTGTAAGCGAACGTGGCCGCTTGCTCCTTGGTCTCGCCCATTTCCAGGCGCGTGACCATCATCTCGACGGTGATCATCGCGTCGTCCACCAACAAGCCGAGGGCGATGATCAGGGCACCGAGGGAGATCCGTTGCATGGTGATGCCGCTGTATTCCATGAAGACGAAGACCATCGCCAGCACCAGCGGAATCGAACACGCCACCACCAGCCCGGCACGCACACCGAGGCTGACGAAGCTGACGATCAGCACGATCACCACCGCTTCGAACAGTGCGCTGGTGAAGCCGCCGACGGCTTTTTCCACCACTTCGGCCTGGTCGGAAACGTTGTGCACGCCGACGCCCACTGGCAGGTCGGCGGTCAGTTCAGTCATGCGCTGGTGCAGCGCCTTGCCGAACACCTGGATGTTGCCGCCCTTCTTCATGGCGATGGCCAGGCCGATAGCAGGCTGACCGTTAAAGCGGAATTCCGGCGTCGCCGGGTCGACATAGCCACGGCTGATCTCGGCGACGTCGGCCAAGCGGTAGAAGCGGTCGTTGAGTCGCAGGTTGACGTTTTCCAGGTCTTTCTCGGAGGCAAACTGCCCCGACGTACGCACGGAAATCCGCTCGGGACCGGCTTCGATCACCCCGGCTGGGGTCACCGCGTTTTGCGATTGCAGGCTCTGCACCACCTGACGCTGATCGATGCCCAGCGCCGCCAGTTTGCGGGTGGAGAAGTTCAGGTAGAGAACTTCGTCCTGCTCGCCGACCATTTCGACCTTGCCCAGCCCCGGTACTTCGCGGATCTCGGCGCGGACTTGCTCGACGTAATCGCGCAACTGACGCATCGACAAACCATCGGCAGTAAAGGCGTACACCGAGCCGAACACATCCCCGAATTCGTCGTTGAATCCCGGCCCCTGAAGGCCTTTGGGGAAGTCGCCACGAATGTCGTTGATCTTCTTGCGCACCTGGTACCAGATTTGCGGAATGTCCTTGGCACTGGTGGTGTCAAGCAAGTTAACGAAGACCGTCGACTCGCCGGGACGGGTGTAGCTTTTCACGTAGTCGAGGGAGTCGAGTTCTTCGAGTTTTTTCTCGATGCGGTCAGTGACCTGCTCGAGGGTTTCTTCCTGGGTCGCGCCCGGCCAGCGGGTCTGGATCACCATGGTTTTGATGGTGAACGACGGGTCTTCCTCGCGGCCAAGGTTCATGTACGAGAACACGCCCATCAGCAGCGCGACGAACATCAAATACCAGACAAACGACTGATGCTTGAGGGCCCATTCGGATACGTTGAAACTCCCTTTCATTGCGGGCTGTCCTCATCGATTTTCACTTTTTGCCCAGGTTTCAGGCTGTTCACACCCGCACTGACGACCCGCTCACCAGATTTCACACCGTCGGCCAGCACCACCGTGCTGTCAGTGCGACTGATCAGGCTGACGTCTCGCGGGGCAACGGTTTGCGTCTGCGGATCGACGACCCAGATTCGCGATTTGCCATCCACCTCTTGCAGCACGCTCACCGGCAATTCGATGCGCGATTTGATCGCGGAGCTGAGGGTCACGCTGATCGCCGTACCGAGGCGAAAACCTGGTGGCGTATCAGTCAGGCTCAGACGGGCGCGCCGGGTACGGGTCGCGCTTTGGGCCTGGGGTTCGATTTCGCGAACGATGGCCGTGGTGGTAATGCTCGGGTCCAGTTGCACGGCGACCTGAAACACCACATCCGCCGGCAACTGGTCGACCAGCGTGTCGGGCAGGTCGATCACCGCTTCCTTGATGTCCGGCTGCGCCAGAGTCACCACTTGCTGGCCGGCGGTCACCACTTGCCCGGCTTCGGCGTTCCATGCGGTGACGATGGCTTTGTGATCGGTGCGCAGTTCGACGTAGCCGAGTTGGTCTTTGGCCTGGTTGACCGCCGCCTGGGCCTGATCAAGGGAGGCCTGCGTAGTTTTGAGATCGGTCTGGGCGATGTCCAGTTGTGCCTGCGCACCGACCCCGCGATCGAACAGTTCCTGCTGGCGCCGGGCGTTGGCCTGGGCATTGATCAACTGCGCCTGCACACGGGCCAGATCGCCCTGGGCCGAGCGCAACTGGTTTTGCTGGTCAGTGGGGTCAAGTGTTGCGAGCAAGGCACCCTTCTCGACTTCGGCACCGACATCGACGTTACGGCTGGCGATGCGGCCCGGCACCCGAAAGCCGATATTGCTTTCATATCGGGCCTGGATGCTGCCGGCGAAGCGGCCAAGATTCTCCTCGTCCAGGGCCTGGACCTTGATGGACAACACCGGGCGTACAGGCTCCGGAGGCGGTTCTTTTTTCGAGCAGGCCACCAGGATCACACCGGCGAAAACCAGCAACAGACGTTTCATGGCTGGGCTCCCGCGCCTAAATCCTTATAGGTGTTTTCGGCGATGTCCACCTTCACACCGGGGTGCAGTAACTGGCCGCCGGCGATGACGACTTTTTCGCCGCCCTTCAGGCCGGCGCTGATGATCACTTTGCCAGTCAGGTAGCGACCGACAGTGACGGTGTGCAGCTGTGCCTTGCCCTCGTCGTCCACCAGCCACACGGCCGGGTCGCTGAGGTTTTTGGTCAGCGCCGACCAGGGCAGTTCGACCGCCGATTTGCCCGGCGTCTTGGCCGTGGCACTCACCACCGAGCCGAGCTGCATGCCTTCGGGGAGTCCGTTGAGAGTGACTTTGACCTGTACCGTGCCGGTCTGCGCGGAGACGGCCGGGGTGACTTCCCGGACGGTGCCGGTGGTTTTGATAGCCGGGTTGTCGAGCAGGCTGACCACGATCGTTTTATCTTCCGGCGCCTCTGCCAGCAGCGATTCGTAGACGTTGAATACGGCATCGCGCTCACCGTCCCGGGCCAGGCTGAAAATCGGCACCGTGGCCTGCACCACCTGGCCGACTTCGGCCTGACGCGCGGTAATCACCCCCGGCGCGTCGGCGAACAACGCGGTGTAGCTCAGTTGTTCACGGGCATTGGCCAGTTGCGCCTGGGCAGCCGTCAGAGCGCTTTGGCTGCTGCGCAAGGCGGCTTGGGCGGAATCGTATTCGCTCTGGCTGGTGTAGCCCTTGGGCAGGAGTTTTTGCTGTCGAACGAAAGCGGCAACGGTCTGTTTGACTCGGGCCTGCTCGGCGACGACCTGTGCCTGAGCCGAGTCGACGTTGGTTTGCAGGTCCTTGGGATCGAGCTTGGCCAGCACCTGTTTGGCCGACACCCTGTCACTGACGTCGACCATGCGCTGGATGATCTTGCCGCCAACGCGGAACGACAATTCAGTCTGGACTCGCGCCTGAACATCGCCGGTGAGTGTCACAGACGCTGCGTAATCAGCCGACTTGACCTCTTGCACGAACACCCGCGGGCGGTCTTTCTCGACCGGTTTTTTATCGCCGCACGCGGTCAGCAAGGCAAGGACGCCCAAGCCAATCACTATTTTCAATCCGGGACCAGCCATGCAGACTCCTTTGCGTTGTACGGGCGTGCCAATGGCGATACGACTGTGAGCTTAGAACAGGGTTCCACGTCTGCACGGGCGATCCTTATACTCCATCTCGATCGTTCCCACGCTCTGCGTGGTAACGCCGCCATGGACGCGCAGCAATCACTGTGACGCAGAGCGTCACGGGATGCATTCCCACGCAGAGCGTGGGAACGATCAGTGAGAAGATGATGCTCAAAACCCTCGCAGTGGCCAATTACCGCTCGATCAATAAATTGGTAATTCCGCTGGGCCGGTTGAACCTGATCACGGGTCCCAACGGTAGCGGAAAATCCAACCTCTACCGCGCGTTGCGCCTGTTGGCGGAAACCGCCCAGGGCGGCGTGGTCAATGCATTGGCCCGCGAGGGTGGACTGGATTCGACCTTCTGGGCCGGGCCGGAACACATCAGCCGGCGGATGCGTAATGGCGAAGTCCCGATCGAGGCGACCGTTCGACACGGCGCCAAACGCCTGCGCCTGGGGTTTGCCGGGGAAGATTTCAGCTACTCGATCGCGCTGGGTCTGCCGGAGCCGACACAGTCGTACTTTTCCCTCGACCCGGAAATCAAGAAGGAATGCATCTGGTCTGGCCCGTTTTACCGGCCGGCCAGCCTTCTGATAGACCGCAATGGCCCGATGATTCGCGCCCGGGTCGGTCGTGGTTGGGAAGTGCTGGCCCAGCACACGCCGAATTTCGACAGTTTGTTCGATCAAGTCGGCAGCTTTCGCACTTCGCCGGAAGTCTTGCAACTGCGTGAGTTCATCCGTCGCTGGCGGTTCTATGATCACTTTCGCAGCGACGCCGACGCGCCGGTGCGTCAACCGCAATTGGGCACCCGCACGCCAGTGCTGCATCACGACGGTCGGGACCTGGCGGCCGCGTTGCAGACGATCCGCGAGATTGGCGATCCGGATGCCTTGCAGACTGCGATCAGTGACGCCTTCCCCGGCGCGAGATTGAACATCGCGCCGCTTCAGGGTGGTCGGTTTGCGATCGAGTTTTACCAGGAAGGATTGTTGAGGCCATTGTCGGCGGCCGAGTTGTCGGACGGGACGTTGCGCTATTTGCTACTGGTTGCGGCGTTGCTGACACCTCGGCCGCCAACGTTGATGGTGTTGAACGAGCCGGAGACCAGTTTGCATCCCGACCTGTTGCCGGCGTTGGCGCGGTTGATTATCCGGGCGTCGGAGCAGTGTCAGGTGTGGGTGGTTTCTCATGCGCGGCGGTTGATTTCGGCGTTGCAGGAGGATCTGGAGTGTAATTGCATTGTGCTGGAGAAGAATCTCGGCCAGACCGGGATTGTCGGGCAGCGGGTGCTGGATGAGCCGGCGTGGTATTGGCCGGACTAACCCCCTCCGATCGTTCCCACGCTCTGCGTGGGAATGCATCCTGTGACGCTCTGCGTCACGATTTGTGAAGGGACGCGGAGCGTCCCGGGCGGCATTCCTTTGCTGCGCGTGGGAACGATCATCTCAGGCTCATCACCCCTGCCACTTCCCACCCTCGACAATCACGCTCTCAGGCTTGGTGTCATCGCTCAGCTCTTTACGCACATATTGGTCATACAGCTTCAGCAAATACTTCTCCTCCCCCAGCTTCGCCAACTCGGCATTCACCCAATCACGCAATTCGATATTGCCCTTCTTCACCGCCGGCGCAATCGGTGCTTCCGCGCCCAAGGTCTGGGTCAGCACGCGATAGCCAGGGTTCTGCTTCGCCCAGCTGAACAGCACCAGATTGTCCTGCGCATACGCATCGCCCCGTCCATTGGCCAACGCTTGCAGAGACTCGGAGTTTTTCTCGAACTTGAGCAGTTTCCAGTCCGGGTGGTTCTTGGTCAGCCAGATATCGGCTGTAGTGCCGATGGTGACGATGGTCGTGCGGGTTGCCATGTCATCGAGGTTCTTCACCGAGCTGGCCTGTGGCACCAGCGCCTGCACGGCAACTTTGAGGTTCGGGTTGGTGAACTCCACTGCTTCCTTGCGCTCCGGGGTGACGGTCATGTTGGCCAGAATCAAATCGACCTTGTCACTTTGCAGAAACGGAATCCGGCTCGCCGGTTCCACTGCGACGAACTCGACCTTGTTTTCATCGCCCAACAGGTCCTTGGCAAATTGGCGGCCGATATCGGTATCGAAACCCACGTAGCGGCCAGCTTCGTCGACGAAACCAAAGGGCGGCTTATCGGTGAAGACACCGACGATCAGCTTGTCCCGCGCTTTGATTTTTTCCAGATAACTGGCATGGGTGACCGCTGGCTTGGTGGGTTCTTCAGTTTTGTTGCAACCGGCCAGCAACGCGAGGCCGAGCAGCGGGAGTAGCAGCAGAGAAGACTTGGCAGTTTTCATAGCAGTTCCAGTTCCTTTGTTTGAGTCGTTTTGGGCAGTGCGGCGACGTAGGAGAACTTCTCCAGGAACTGCTGCGCTCGTGCGGTTTGCGGGTTCGTAAAGAAAATCTCGGGTGGGTTTTGCTCAAGGATTCGCCCGGCATCCATAAACACAATGCGGTCAGCCACGGCGCGGGCGAAGGCCATTTCATGGGTGACGATCAGCAGGGTCATGCCCTCGCGGGCCAGGCCCAGGATGACGTCCAGCACTTCCTTGACCATTTCCGGGTCGAGAGCAGCGGTGACCTCGTCAAAGAGCATGACCTTAGGGTTCATGCACAGCGAACGGACGATGGCGATGCGTTGCTGCTGACCGCCGGAGAGCTGACGCGGGAAGGCGTCGCGCTTGTCCGAAAGGCCCACTCGCTCAAGTAACGCTTCCGCCTGGGCACGGGCTTCGCGGCGGTCGCGTTTCTGCACCTTGACCGGGCCGAGCAGCAGATTGTCGAGCACGCTCATGTGCGGGAACAGGTGGTAACTCTGGAACACCATGCCGATCTGCTGCCGCACTTCACGCCAGTCGGTGCCTTTGTCCAGCAACTCACGTCCGGCAAAACTCAAGCTGCCGCTATGGGCGACTTCAAGACCGTTGAGGCAACGCAGCAAGGTGCTTTTCCCGCAGCCGCTGGGTCCGAGGATGACGATCACTTCGCCTGATTTCACTTGCAGGTCGATGCCGTTGAGCACCTGCTGCTCGCCGAAAAACTTGTTGAAACCCTTGAACTCGATCAATGCGCTCATACTTGCGTCCAGCGCCGCTCCAGCACGCGCGAGGCGGCTGACAGCGGGTAGCAGATGAAAAAGAAAAACAGGAACAGTGCGCCGTAGATCAGCACCGATTCGTAGGTGCGTTCGATGATTTGCTGGCCGACCTTGATCACGTCCACCACGCCGATCAACACCGCCAGGGAGCTGGTTTTGATGATCCGCGTGTAGACGTTGATGGTCGGCGGCGTCATGCGCTTCAGCGCTTGGGGCAGCAGCACAAAGCCGTAGAGTTGCCGGCCGTTCAAGCCGATCGACAGCCCCGCCTCACGCTGACCACGAGGCAACGAATGCAACGCACCACGCACCACTTCGCCAACTTCGCTGGCGCCCCACAGCGACAACACCAGCACCGCGCACCAGAAACTCGGAATGCTCAGGCCAAAGAAAATCGGCAGACCGAAGAACAGCAAATACAGCCAGACCAGCACCGGGATCGCCCGGAACAATTCCAGATAGACCCGCAGGATCGCGTTCAACACTTTCGAATCCAGTGTGCGCAACACACCGTAGAGCACGCCGCCAACGGTGCTGACGGCGATGCTCAGGAAAGAAATCGACAGGGTTTGCGCAGCGCCCTTGCCCAATTGCGGCAACGACACCCAGAGCAACTCAAGACCCGAACTGGCCATGCTGGAGCCTCCTTTCCAGACGGCTGAGCAACAGCGACAGCGGCAAGAACAGCAGCACACAGATCAGCGTCAGCACGGCGAGCATTTCGTAGGTTTTGTAGTAGAGCGCGATGTAGCTTTTGGTGGTGTAGAGAATCTCCGGCACCGCCACCGCCGAGACCACAGTGGTTTCCTTGAGCAGGAAAATGAAATTGGCGAACAGCGACGGCAGGCTGAGGATGCCGGCTTGCGGCAGGATCACGTAGCGCAGCAATTGCCCGTGGGACAGGCCGATGGAGCGGCCGGACTCGAGCTGCGCCTGAGGCACCGCGTCGGCGCCGGCACGCAACACTTCAGTGAGGTAGGCGCCGCCGAGGAAGGTCATGGTAATGATCGCCGCAGCAAAGCCCGACAGCTTGATGCCCAACGCCGGCAAGGCGAAGTAGACGAAGAACAGTTGAATCAACAACGGGGTGTTCCGGGCCAGTTCCACATAGAGCCCAACGAGCCGCTGCAGGTAAGGCGTGCGAAACACCAGAATCGTTGCGTTGATCAGTGCCACCAGCAGCGATGTGCCGATGGCGATGAAGCCGACCTGCAGCGTCACGCCCACGGCTTTGAGAAACGCCGGCAGGGTGCCGAGGATAAATGCGTAATCGAAGTTCATTGACCATCCTGGACGCCGCTCGGTAAGCGACGGTGGTGCAGTCCATGGGCAGTGGATAACTACCCGGCAGGCACCGACTTTAAAGGTATAAAAAGAAGAATTTAAATACCGTTAAAGCATATTGATATCACCCAAAAAACTATCCTGCGTATTTGCTGCGGCAGCAGAAGACGACTATTTTTCTTTGCGTTGTAGGAAGGATCTTTTTTTCAAAATACCCCTCCAAGGACGGACAACTTTTGGCCAGACTCTCCCGGCCGAACCCTCACAAGGAAGAGAACATGGCTGACGTAAAAGTGCCACAGCGGCTGGATCCGCAGGACATTGTTAAGTTGTTGGTGGCGTTGCGCAGGGCGTTGAAGGCCAGGGTGGCCTGAGAGATGTAGATCGTTCCCACGCTCTGCGTGGGAATGCAGCCCGTGACGCTCCGCGTCACTGGACGCGGAGCGTCCCTAGAGGCATTCCCACGCAGAGCGTGGGAACGATCACAAAAAAACGCCGACGCTATTACCAGCCGTCGGCGTTCGAAACCTTGAAGGGGTTTACCTCGCGAATCAGAACGCCGGCAATACCGCGCCGCTGTACTTCTTCTCGATGAATGCTTTCACTTCAGGACTGGTCAACGCCTTGGCCAGTTTCTGGATGGCAACGCTGTCCTTGTTGTCCGGACGAGCCACCAGGAAGTTCACGTAAGGCGAATCTGCACCTTCGATCACCAGCGCGTCTTTAGCCGGGTTCAGACCTGCTTCCAGCGCGTAGTTGGTGTTGATCATGTCCAGGTCGACCTGGTCCAGAACACGCGGCAGCATGGCCGATTCCAGTTCCTTGAACTTGAAGTTGTGCGGGTTCTTGGCGATGTCTTTCGGTGTGGCCAGGGCGTTTTTCGGGTCTTTCAACTCGATCAAGCCTGCCTTCTGCAGCAGGATCAGGGCACGGCCACTGTTGCTGCCTTCGTTCGGGATCGCGATGGTTGCGCCGTCTTTCAGCTCAGCCAGGGTTTTGACTTTCTTCGAGTAGCCGCCGAACGGTTCGACGTGCACGCCGATCACCGTCACCAGGTTAGTGCCTTTGCCTTCGTTGAAGCTTTTCAGGTACGGCAGGGTCTGGAAGTAGTTGGCGTCCAGACGCTTCTGGTCGACCTGTACGTTCGGCTGAACGTAGTCGGTGAATACTTTGATTTCCAGGTCCACGCCTTCTTTGGCGAGGGTGGGTTTGATCAGTTCCAGAATCTCGGCGTGTGGGACCGGGGTCGCCGCAACCACCAGTTTCTCGCCAGCCTGGGCCAGGCCCGCGGTCAGGGCAGCCGCCAATGCGGTGAACAACAGAACCTTTTTCATGCAGTGTCCTTATCGAAAATCACGGTCGTCATCGACGACGGCTTGTTTAGTACGAGTGCCAGTGAAGTGCTATCGCTGGCGTGACGCGGACAATACCGGGATTTTTTATTCCCGAACAATATCTTTTATTCACTTTCATATTCCATTTTGTTCATACAGATCGCGACAGCGTCTGAGTAAGGCTTTCGAGCAAATGCTTGAGTGCGGATCGCTCCGCAGCGCTGCCGTTTTTAATCGTCTGAGCCACTTGCCGCTCGATCTGCGCCAGCGAGGCGGGCGCTTCAGGAAGATTCAAATGCTCCGGCAAAATCTCATCGCCGGTGCTGACCAACAACGCAAAGTGAATGACGTTCTCCAGCTCCCGGGTGTTGCCCGGCCAACTGTGTTGCTCTAACAGATGCTGCGCGGCTTCGCTGATCAGCGGCACCGGCAGGTCCAGGCGCTGGCTATAGATGCCGAGGAAATATTCCGACAGCGACAAAATATCGCCCACCCGTTCACGCAAGGCCGGCAGTTCGAGCTGGCCTTCGCTGAGGTAGTGGTAGAGACGCTCATGGAATTTTCCGGCGGCCACCGCTTGGGCCAGGTCGATGCTGGTAGCCGCCACCAGGCGCACGTCCACCGGGCTTGGTTGGTGAGCGCCGACGCGAGTGACTTCGTGATTTTCCAACGCCGCGAGCAATTTGATCTGGATCGGTAGCGGCAAGTCGCCGATTTCATCCAGATAGAGCGTCCCGCCGTTGGCAGAACCGAACCAGCCAGCGCGACTGCTGGCCGAACCGCTGTAACTGCCAGCGGCATAACCGAACAATTCCGCATCGGCGTAAGTCGGACTGATCGCGCCGCAATTGACCGACACGAACAACCCGCCGCGATCACTCGCACGATGGATGTGCCGCGCGAGCAACTCCTTGCCGCTGCCGGTTTCGCCACGGATCAACACCGAGATCGAGCGCGGTGCCAATAGCTCCAGCTCCTGGCGTAACTGACGCGAACGCGGATCGACAAACACCAGCGCCTTGGCGCGAATACTCAGAGGACTTTTTTCTGCGTCGGGGAAAGTCAGCAGTGGCTGACCGAAGGCTTCAAAACTCATGGCAGACTCCCGCCCAAAACCGCCGGGAGACGGGGGGCGTTGTTTTAAAAAACAAAAGCAAAAAAGAAAAGGTTTAAGCACGTCGCAGGGCGTGGTGTTCCATTCGGTTTTGCAGGCGATAGAGATAAGCAAAACCCTGCTCCCAGCGTTGGTGACCGGACTTCACATTGATGTGCCCTGCACCCGACAAAATCCCCGCCTCGGCGCCCCAGTGACGTGCCAGTTCCAACGCACGCGGTGTGCTCACGGCACTGTCGTTGTCGGAGCTGACAACCTGACTCGGGAACGGCAGCTGGTTGGTCGGAATCGGTGCGAAGTTGCGCAGGGCCGGAGCGCAGGCCGCACGCTGGACGTCCGCCGGGGCGACCAGCAAGGCGCCGCGAACCTGACGCAAAAACTGCACGGGCGCAGTGGCAGCCCAATGCGCGACAGTGATGCAACCCAGGCTATGGGCGATCAGGATTACCGGCGTGTTGTCGGCGGATATCGCCTCGGCAAGGGCCGCCACCCAGTCTTCACGACGCGGCGTCAGCCAGTCGGCCTGCTCCACCCGCGCGCTGTTCGGCAAGCTGTTCTGCCAATGGCTTTGCCAATGATCTTCTGGCGATCCTTGCCAGCCCGGCACAATCAGGTAGCGAATTGATTCGTTGCGCATGGGGGAACTCTCCTGCTGCGTGTCTGTTCCTGAGCAAGTATAGGGAGGAGAGTTATATTCGTTAAGGAATAAGAAGCTATTTATTAAGATCTATAAAGCATATACAGCAGTTTGGTACAGGCAAAAAAAGGGACCGCACCCTGCCAAGGAGACGGCCCCGGAAACTCAAAATCTGTTAGCGCGATCAACATCACTGGGATGCGATGATTGGCTGAAACGGTTATCTAATAAAGGAATATTTAATTACTTTGTTAGATGAAAAACACATATGCCAATCACACCACAGGGACCGCTGAGTAACACTGCTCGCGTCATAACGTAGCGACCTTTTGGGTCAGATTGATGACGAGCGCCTTCGCTGCCTTCTTGTATTTGAGTTTCCGAACGCATTCATCCAGCCTGAGCGGCACGAACCTCCTGCGCCTCTGTTGTTTCCTTGCGCACAAACCGGTTCGCCCGCCCAAACGTCCCGAAATCATTGAACCGCACACCCATCTCGCGCATCACCTTATGCGCCACCGGCACGGTCATCTGACGGATGTAAAACGGTTCCTTGACCACAAAATGATGGATGCCGTGACTGCTGCCGAAGTTGAAGCAGAACGCCTGCAACGGCCACATCCACCACGGGTTCAGCACCTGGGTCTGCTGGATCACGTTGCCCGGCTCCACATCACCGTAGTAGTGCATGTTCGAGCTGACGAAATGCAGGCAAAAGGTACGCAACACGTTCGGGCCGATGATCACCACGGCAGCGATGTCGATCACCTGCATCACCGACAGCGTGGTCGCCGACCATTCGATCGACGTTCCCATCAGATAGGCGATGCCAATGGCCGCATGGAAGCCCAGGAACATGTACCAAGCGCCCCAATGCACCAGCGCCAGTGGCGCGTAGACCTTCAGGGCGCGCTTGATGATGCTGATCTTCTGAGCCCAGGTCTTGGCCCGCAGCATACGGATGAACGCCGACATCACGTTGTCGCCAACCATCAGCAACCGCGCAATACCCCAAGGTTCGCCGTTGGTGATGGCGCGCTCTTCCATGTCGGATTCCGTGCCGGAGACTTTGTGGTGATTGAGGTGCAGATGCCGGCGAATCCACGGATTGATCGTGCTCGGCCGCGCCAGCCACACCAGGCCCATCATCAGGTTGTGCGGCACGCGCTGTTTGCGAAAGTACATGCTATGAATCAGGTCGTGTTCCAGCTCGTGGGTCAACGAGGCAAAAAATGCGTTGAGCAACAGGCAAAGCCACCAAGCCATGTGCCCGGTCATGTAGAGCGTCGCCGAGCCGATCATCCCGACCAGAGCGAAGGCCAGAATGCCCGCACCCAGGGCGTCCTGATGGTTGAGAATCGGGTAGCGCTGACGCAGTTCAACGCCCTTGGCCAGCACCACTTCACGAATATGCGCTGATCGTTGTGCTGCATTCAGTCGCTGGGGACTTGCAGAAGTACCGTGCATGCTTCCATCCTCTGGTTATTGATGTTCGCATCCTGCCTTGTGAACCCTCGCAAAGCGGTAGCCGTGAACGCCAACCTGTTGACCGGAAGCGCCAATCAGCATGACTGAACCGACCTCCCTCGCCAGCTGGACCCGCGCCCTGCGCAAGCAACTCGATGCGCTGGGCCTCGACAGCACCGCCCTGTGCCAACAGGCGGGGCTCGACCCGCGACTGATGGACGACCCGAACGCCCGTTACCCGTTGTCCGGCACCACGCGCCTGTGGGAAATCGCCGTGCAAGTCAGCGGCGATCCGGCGATTGGTTTGCGGGTATCGCGCTTCGTCAGCCCCACCACGTTTCATGCGCTCGGTTATGCGCTGGTGGCCAGCGGCAGTCTGCGAGAAGTGTTCGAGCGCATCGTGCGTTATCACCAGGTGGTCAGCGATGCCCTGGAACTGGAACTGACCCGCGCCGAGGACCGCTACCACTTCCGCCTGAAAATACCGCCAGGCAATCCGGCCCCGGCCTTCGAAGCCATCGATGCCTTCACGGCGATTTACGTACGCACCTGCCGCAATCGCCTGGGCCGCGATTACGCCCCGCTGGCGGTGTACCTGCGCCGCCCGGAACCGGCGGACCCGCATCAATGGCACAAAGTCTTCCGCTCACCGGTGTACTTCGCCGCCGATGAAGATCGACTGGAATTCGCCGTCGTGGACTTCGACAGCCACCTGGACGACGCCAACCCGGAACTGGCCGAGCACAACGAAGCCGTGCTCAAACGCACCCTCGCCCAACTCAAACCCCTGACCTGGGAACGTAAAGTTCGCGACGCCATTGAGGAGCAATTGCCGGAAGGCGAGCCCAGCGCCGAACACATCGCCCAGGCCCTGCACCTGAGTTTGCGCAGCCTGCAACGGCATCTGGCGGACGAGGGTTGCCGGTTCGATACATTGCTCAACGAAAGCCGCGAGAATCTGGCGCTGCTGCATTTGCGCGATCCGCAATGCTCATTGAGCGAGATCAGCTATCTGCTGGGATTTGCTGATACGAGCAGCTTCAGCCGCGCGTTCAAGCGCTGGACGGGGATAACGCCGGGGCAGTTTCGGGATGGGTTGCGGTGACAGATCCGGGAGGTGTGTTGCCTCGTCCCGCCTCTTCGCGGGCAAGCCTCGCTCCTACAGGATATTCGTCAATCGTGAGTACTGCGTTGACCTGTAGGAGCGAGGCTTGCCCGCGAAGGCGTCCGTCAATTCACCACATGCTCGTCAACGTTTACGCCGCAACAACTTGCGTACCCGCTTCACCAGCTCACTCACGGCAAACGGTTTGAGCAAGTAATCATCCTCATGCAACTCCAAACCGCGCAGGCGATCCTCGATTCCATCTTTGGTCGTTAGAAGCAGCACCGGCGTGTCACCGAGCTTGCGGATCTGTTGCAACAACTGCCAGCCATTGAGCCCCGGCAGCATCACGTCGAGGATGATCAGCTCATATTCGCCGGACTCAATAAAGCGCCGGCCGTCCATTCCGTTGACCGCCACATCCACCGAATAACTCGCCTCGCTCAGGCCCTTGGCCAGAAGTTTGGCGGTCTCGGGTTCGTCTTCCACTAACAGCACACGCATGGCACACCTCAATTTTCGTCATCACAGGCTAGGCGCCTTGGGGAACAAAGCCCATCACTAACGCTTATTCGGTGAGCGAAACGACTAAATAACCAAGGCCCGCAACCGCTCGGCATCCAGAATCTCGATCTCGCCGTACTTAAGATTCACAATCCCCTGCCCCTGCAAGTCCTTGAGAATCTGGTTGGTGGTCTGGCGCGACAGCGACAGCATCGACGCCAATTGTTCCTGAGGCAGTTGCAGCACTCGTCGTGGCGGATCGATCTCGCCATAACCTTCGGCGATCATCAGCAAGCGATGAGCCAGTCGAGCAGCGGCTGGCATGAGGCTCAGCTGTTCGAGATTGATGAACGTCAGGCGCAGTTTCTGGCTCATCAACAATGCCAGTTGCCGCCAGTACACCGGTTGTTCATCAAGCAACGCCAGCAGCACGGTTTGAGGGATGTGCAACAGGATGCAATGGCCCAGACCGAATGCATCATGAGTGCGCGGCTGACCGTCGAACAGGCAGATTTCGCCGAACCAGTGGGGCGATTCCACCAGGCTCAGCAACGCCTCCTTGCCCTGCTCGCTCACCGCGCCGATGCGCACCGAACCTTCGAGCACCGCGTACAGGCCGCACGCAGGATCGCCGCGCTTGAACAGCCGCTGGCCCGGCGACAACCGCCGCACCCTGGCGGCGGCCAGCAGACTATCCTGTAAGGGAACAGGTAAATGGCTGAACCACTGGCCGCTCATCAGGCGTGGACGCCAGACCTGCTTATCCATGAAAACTCCTAAAGACTGTCGCCTGGCTGACAGAGCGAGAGGTGGACCCGGGGCATGATCCATCACCCTACAGGAGGAACAACAATGAAAAGCCTCGTCGACCATCTCAGTCAATACGCCGCTTACCACCGTGACCCACGCAATATTGCCAGCCACTTTATCGGTATTCCGCTGATCGTCGTCGCGGTGGCGGTGCTGCTGTCACGGCCCGAGTGGTCGCTGGCCGGCGTTTGGGTGTCACCGGCGGTGCTTTTGGCGCTGGCTTCGGCGTGGTTTTATCTGCGATTGGAGCTACGGTTGGGCGTACTGATGACCGTGTTGCTGGGCCTTTGCGTTTGGCTGGGTCATGCGCTCGCGCAGCAAAGCACGCTGGTTTGGCTTGCGAGCGGCATCGGGATGTTTGTGGTGGGTTGGGCGATTCAGTTTGTCGGTCATCATTACGAAGGACGAAAACCGGCTTTTGTCGATGATGTGACGGGGTTGATTGTCGGGCCGTTGTTTGTGGTGGTTGAGTTGGCGTTTTTGCTGGGGTTGCGGCATGACCTCAAAGAGCAGATCGAGGCGCGGGTGGGTGGTGTGCGTTTACGTCAGAAAAACGCTGCGGTGTAGGACGCTTTCGCGAGCAGGCTTGCTCCCACAGGGTTTCCGGTTAGCCACATATTTTGTGTTCAACGCCGGTCCACTGTGGGAGCGAGCTTGCCCGCGATGCTTTTGATCTTAGATGTTGGGGACTTTCTGCCAGACCTTCGGCTTGAAGAACAGCGTCTCGCCCTTCGCCAGCCCGATCAGGCTGTCGTGATCCTTCACCACTTCAGCTTCGATCAATTCACTCTGGCCTTCGACCTTCAACGTCACTCGCGTCGTCGCGCCCAATGGACGAATATCCCGCACTTCGGCCGCGTGGTGATCCTCCATCTCATGACGTGACAGCGACACTTCGTGCGGACGGAACAGCACGTGATTGTCTTCACCCAGATGCAGCCGGTTCGAATCGCCCAGGAAGTGATAAACAAAATCGCTGGCCGGGTTTTCGTAGACGTCGCCCGGTGAGCCAATCTGCTCGATCACCCCCTTGTTCATCACCACGATGCGGTCGGCGACTTCCATCGCTTCTTCCTGGTCGTGGGTCACAAACACCGAGGTCAGGTTGATGTCTTCGTGCAGGCGCGCGAGCCAGCGACGCAGTTCTTTACGGACCTTGGCGTCGAGGGCACCGAAGGGTTCGTCGAGCAGCAAGACTTTCGGTTCAACCGCCAAGGCACGAGCCAAGGCAATACGTTGACGCTGACCGCCGGAGAGTTGTTCCGGGTAGCGATCCGACAGCCAATCCAGTTGCACCATGTTCAGCAGTTCGTGGACTTTCACCGCGATCTGGCTTTCGCTCGGGCGCTGGTTTTTCGGCTTCATGCGCAGGCCGAACGCGACGTTGTCGAACACCGTCATGTGGCGGAACAGCGCGTAGTGCTGGAACACGAAACCGACGTTGCGATCACGCACGTCGTGGCCGGAGACATCTTCACCGTGGAACAAGATGTTGCCCTGATCCGGCGTTTCGAGACCGGCGATGATCCGCAACAGCGTGGTTTTGCCGCAACCGGACGGGCCAAGCAGCGCCACGAGTTCGCCGCTGTGAATGTCCAGGCTGATGTTGTCCAGCGCCTTGAACGCGTGAAAATTCTTGCTGACGTTACGCACTTCGATCGACATGACTTATTCCTCCGCGGCGCTGGCGCGCAGGCGGTTAATACGGTTTTCGCTCCACTGCTTGAGCAGCAGGATGAAGAGCGCCAGGATCAGCAACAGGCTCGCCACGGCGAACGCGGCCACGTGGTTGTATTCGTTGTAGAGGATCTCGACGTGCAGCGGCAGGGTGTTGGTCACCCCGCGAATGTGCCCGGAAACCACCGACACCGCACCAAACTCACCCATGGCCCGCGCCGTACACAGCACCACGCCGTAGATCAGGCCCCACTTGATGTTGGGAACAGTGACGTGCCAGAACATCTGCCAGCCATTAGCCCCGAGCAGGCGCGCGGCCTCTTCTTCCTGAGTGCCTTGTTCCTGCATCAACGGGATCAGCTCACGCGCCACAAAAGGTACGGTGACGAAAATCGTCGCCAGCACAATGCCCGGCAAGGCGAAGACGATCTGGATGTCGTGGTCCTGCAGCCAAGGCCCAAAAATGCCCTGGGCGCCGAACATCAGCACGTAGACCAGACCGGCGATCACCGGCGATACCGAAAACGGCAGGTCGATCAGGGTCACCAGCATGCTCTTGCCGCGGAACGAGTACTTGCTCACGCACCACGCGGCGCTGACACCGAACACCAGGTTCAGCGGCACTGAAATCAGCACGGCGATCACCGTGAGTTTCAGGGCCGACAAAGCGTCGGGTTCGAAGATCGCGGTGAAGAACGCACCGAGGCCGTTCTTCAGGCCCTGGGACACCACGATGAATAGCGGCAAAAACAGAAACAACGCAAAAATCAGCCAGCCAAGGCTGATCAGGATTCGCCGCGAAGTGGCACTGCCACGGCGGGCAGCGTTGGCCGAGGAAGCGGCGCTAATAGACGATTGGGACATTTTCGCGCCTCCTTATGGGGTTTCGATGCGCCGCTGCAGCAAGTTGATCAGCAGCAACAGGACGAAAGAAACCACCAGCATCAGTACACCAATGGACGTGGCGCCGGTGTAATCGTATTGGTCGAGTTTGACCATGATCAGCAGCGGCAGGATCTCGGTTTTCATCGGCATGTTGCCGGCGATGAAAATCACCGAACCGTACTCGCCGACCCCGCGGGCAAAGGCCAAAGCGAAACCGGTCAGCCACGCTGGCAACAACGCGGGTACCAGAATATGGCGAAATACCTGCAACGGTTTTGCACCGAGGCACGCCGCCGCTTCTTCCACTTCACGCGGGATATCGGCCAATACTGGCTGTACCGTACGTACTACGAATGGAAGCGTCACAAAAGTGAGGGCGAGGGTGATGCCGAGGGGGGTATACGCGATCTTGAAACCCAGGTCCGCAGCGAACTGACCGACCAAACCGGTAGGGGTGTACAACGCGGTGAGTGCGATACCGGCCACGGCAGTGGGTAGCGCGAACGGCAGGTCGATCATCGCATCGATGATCTTGCGTCCCGGGAAGGTGTAGCGCACCAGCACCCAGGCCAGCAGCGTGCCGATGATGCCGTTGATGATCGCGGCGTACAGCGCGGTGCCGAAGCTCAGCTTCAACGCCGCCAGCACCCGTGGCGCCGAGATAATTGCCCAGAACTGATCCCAGGTGAGTTGAGCGGCATGGACGAACATTGCCGCCAGTGGAATGAGCACAATCAAGCTGAGGTACACCAAGGTGTAGCCCAGCGTCAGCCCGAAGCCGGGTATGACGGGGGAGATACGACGCGACATAAAAGTCCCTGGTTGAGAACGCGCAAAGCCTCGAATCGCAATTCGAGGCTCGTTTTATGGCTTATTTCAGATTATTGCGCCTGATAAATCTGGTCGAATACGCCACCGTCGTTGAAGAATTTCGGTTGGGCCGTTTTCCAGCCGCCGAAGTCCTTGTCGATGGTCACCAGGTCCAGTGTCGGGAACTGCTTGGCGTACTTGGCCGCAACATCCTTGTCACGTGGACGATAGAAGTTTTTCGCCGCGATTTCCTGACCGGCCGGGCTGTAAAGGTGCTTGAGGTAGGCTTCGGCGATCTGCTCGTTGCCCTTTTTCTCGGCATTCTTGTCGACCACAGCCACCGGTGGTTCGGCGAGGATCGACAGCGAAGGCACGACGATTTCGAACTTGTCAGCGCCGCCGTCTTCTTTCAGCGCCAGGAAGGCTTCGTTTTCCCAGGCCAGCAACACGTCGCCCTGACCGTTGTTGACGAAGGTGATGGTCGAACCGCGAGCACCGGTGTCCAGCACAGGCACGTGCTTGAACAGGGTTTGTATGTATTCTTTTGCCTTGGCCTCGTCACCGCCATTGGCTTTCAGGCCATAGGCCCAGGCCGCGAGGAAGTTCCAGCGTGCACCGCCAGAGGTTTTCGGGTTCGGGGTGATGACCGACACGTCGTTCTTGACCAGGTCGCCCCAGTCCTTGATGCCTTTAGGGTTGCCCTTGCGCACCAGGAACACGATGGTCGAGGTGTACGGCGTGCTCGCCTCCGGCAAACGCTTCTGCCAATCCGCCGGCAGGGTCTTGCCGAGCTTGGCGATTTCGTCAATGTCACCGGCCAGGGCCAAGGTCACCACGTCGGCGCGCAGACCGTCGATCACCGCCCGGCCCTGCTTGCCCGAACCACCGTGGGACTGCTGGATTTTCACGCTGTCGCCAGCATGGTCTTTCTGCCAGAACTTGACGAATTCAGCGTTGTAGTCCTGATACAGCTCGCGAGTCGGGTCGTACGACACGTTGAGCAGTTCGTAATCCTTGGCAACCGCGGAACCAGCAAAAAGGGCACTGGCCAGGGCGGCCAAAGCGAAATGACGAATCGACGACATGGTGAAAGCTCCTGGAATTCTGATTGTGTTGGCTTTTTCTTATGGTGTGCTGGAATCGGGTTGCCGGTTTTTTAACTTGGTTTGTTGCTTGGATTCTGCAAACGGAATTTCTCTTTGCGTTCGATCTGGACCACTTGGGCGTTGTGCACGGTGATCTCCACTGCGCCAAAACGCAGATCGCGCAAGGCGCTCTGGATCTCACGCAAAATGGTTGCTTCGTCCTGGCCGTCAACGCTACGTAGGGATGCGCTCATGGTGCTGCTCCTTCGACTAGAGATGCCTGGCAGTGGCGGGACTGCTTGCGGCGTGAGAGCAATAGTAGATAAGCGCGGATATTCTTAAAAAGACTATTTAAGAATGTTTATATAACCAGAAGACTGATCGTAGGTTGATCGTTCCCACGCTCTGCGTGGGAATGCCGCCCGGGACGCTCTGCGTCCATGCCTGTGAGGCAGAGCGTCAGAGGATGCATTCCCACGCAGAGCGTCACTAGTGTCCGGTAAAACACGAGGGGGGAGCTTGCTCCCCCTTGCTGTTGGCGGCTGTGAGGCATAATCGGACTTTTCAGACTCGATTTTGACTTATGTTTTCCAGCACCCGTTTAACCCAACTACTCAGTGCGATCCCGCGCCAGTTTTTCCAGCAATCCATCGAAACACACCAAGCTGATCGCTACGTCAAACGCTGCACGACCTGGCAATTGCTGGTAACACTGATCAGCGGCCATTTGACCCAAGCCTCAAGCCTGCGGTCCTTGGCGACTATCTCCGAAAATTTCGGCCCGCATAGCTACCATCTCAAAGCCGGCCCTATTGCCCGCTCGACAATGTCCGATGCCTTGAACAAGCGTGACTACCGGCCATTACAGGACCTTTGCGGGTACCTGATGAGCGCCGTCAGCCGCCAGCAGCGCAAGGAGGTCGGGGCTATGGTTAGCCTGATTGACTCCACGTCGATCAGCTTGCGCGGACCTCACTTCGATGGCTGGACAGCCGCGACGAAAACCCGCATCACCCAAGGCCTCAAAGTGCATGTCGGGCTGGATCTGGCGCAACTGGCCCCGGTGTACGTGAACATTACGCCTGCCAACGTCAACGACCTGAGCGATGCACTGGAAATGCCGATCCAGGCCGGCATGACGTATGTTTTCGACAAGGGCTACTGCGATTACAACTGGTGGCACAAGTTGCAGACCAAAGGTGCTTTTTTCGTCACCCGCCTGAAGAAAAACGCCAATATCAAAGTGCTGCATGAGCACTCGACCGTGACTGAGCAAAGCTCGGTCATGACCGATGAAGTTGTCCAGTTTGGCAAAAAACATTTGGCCGGCAAACGCCTGAACGACTACTGGGAAAAGTCGGTAAGACGCGTCGTGGTTGAGCGCGAGGGGCATGCGACCCCATTAGTTCTGGTGACCAACGACTTCACGAGGACAGCTGAAGAAATCGCGTCCTTGTACAAAGATCGTTGGCAGATCGAGCTATTTTTCAAGTGGATCAAACAACATCTGAAGCTCAAACGCTTTTATGCCTACTCCGAAAATGCGGTGCGTTTGCAGATTTACAGTGCCTTGATCAGCTATCTGTTACTGCAAATATTCCATCGTCGCTCAGGATTTACCGGCTCGTTGTTCGAGCTGACGGTTCGCATAGTTCATGTCCTGTTTGAACGACCCGAAACCCCAGTATTGAGGGATCGACGAAGGCAGGAGCGAGAAAAGTTGAAGGCTGCCCAAGGCAGCCTTCCGCTATGAAGCATGTTTACCGGACACTAGTGACGCAGAGCGTGGGAATGATCAGTGCTGGAGAATCTGTGGAACACGATCCCAATCAAGCTGCCCGGCCGGCACCGGCCGCCCAAACCAGTACCCCTGCCCCAGATCGCAGCTGTGTTCGAGCAGGAAACTCGCCTGCTCGACCTGCTCGATCCCCTCGGCATGAACCTGCATTCCCATGCTCTGGGCCAGCGCAATGATCACCCGCACAATCGCCGCGTCATCCTCATCCCACGGCAACCCGGCAACGAAGCCCTGATCGATCTTGAGTTTCTGTACCGGCAATCGCTTGAGGCGCAGCAGCGACGAATACCCCGTGCCGAAGTCATCGATGGCCAGCCGAACGCCCAGCTCCCGCAGCCGATGCATTTGCTCCAGCGCCACTTCCGGGTCTTCCATCACCGCACTTTCAGTGACTTCCAGCTCCAGATACGCCGGATCCAGCCCGGTGTCGTGCAGCACCTGCGCCACCTGCTGGTAAAGCTCGCGACGAGCAAACAAACGAGACGAAACATTCACTGCGACGAACGACAACAGCACACCCGCCGCCTGCCATTGGCACATCTGCTGACACGCCTGCTGCATGACCCAGGCATCGATTTCGGCAATCAAACCGGTGCGTTCGGCGATGGGGATGAATTCCGCCGGCGACACCAGCCCGCGCTGCGGATGCTCCCAGCGCACCAGCGCTTCGACGCCAATCAGGCGACTGCTCTTGAGGTCGTGAACCGGCTGGTAATAAACCCGTAATTCCTGCTGTTCCAGCGCACGGCGCAATTCGAATGCGGTCTCGACCCGTTGCTGGGCATGGGCGGTCAATTCTTCGGTGTAGAGGGCGTAGCCGTCGCGGCCAGCACTTTTAGCCTTGAACAGTGCAGAGTCGGCGTTGCGCAACAATTGTTCGGCATTCAAAGCATCGCTGGGGAACAGGCTGATACCGATGCTGGTGTTGATAAACAACTGATGCCCGTCAATCTTGAACGGTTCTTTGAGACCCTCGATGATCCGCTGAGCCAGCGCCGCGGCATGCACCAACTGCGGGCAGCTTTCAGCCAGCACGGCGAACTCATCACCGCCCAGCCGCGCCAGGGTGATCCCCGATCCGAACATGGCTTTCAAGCGTTCGGCGACGGCCTTGAGCAGTTGATCGCCGATGGTGTGTCCGAGGCTGTCATTGATCATCTTGAAGTGATCCAGATCGATCATCAGCAACGCGCAGCCGCGCTTGTGAGTCTGCGCCGACGCCAGGGCCTGCTCGGCACGATCGGTGAACAACAGTCGATTGGGCAGATCGGTCAGTGGATCGTGATGGGCCAGGTGCGTCAGTTCGTGCTCGGAGTTCTTGATCGCGCTGATGTCGGAAAACACCGCGACGTAATGGCTAACCCGCCGCCGGTCGTCGTGAATGATGCGGATGGTTTGCCATTGCGGGTAAATCTCGCCGCTTTTGCGGCGGTTCCAGATTTCCCCGCTCCACTCGCCAGTGCTGCCGAGTGTCGCGAACATCGCCTGGTAGAAACCCGGCGGGTGATGACCGGACTTGAACAAACTGGGTAGCTGACCCAGCACCTCCTCACGCTGATAGCCGGTGATTTCCATAAAAGCCCGGTTCACATGAACGATCAAGCCTTTGCAATCAGTGACCAGCACCCCTTCACGGGTGCAATCGAATACCGCGGCCGCCTGACGCAAACGCTCGCGGTCTTCGGTGCGTTCACGCAACGTTGCGCCGATCCCCAGGCAACGGAACAATCGCACCCGAGCGAGGAAAATCAACCCGGCGCTGAACACCACCCAGGCATAACCGTTGATCAGTTGCCATCGCATTAGCGCTGCAGAGCTATCGAAGAAACTGTTCAATAAATGGCCACTGAACTGCAGCCAAGCTACGGAAACCAGGAGGTAGAGCAGTGCTGCGCGCAGAGCATCGCGATAGGTAGCAGACATTCGGCCGTCCATGTCCCTTCAAGAAGGATGGAATTATAGTTTAAAGACACATCCAGCCACTCTTATCTGAAAGGGCGACTGGTTTTATCTGTGGGCTTAGTGATAATGCAACGGCTGTTTTTTTCTTTATCGAGGGCCCAATAGCCTATGTGGTACGAAGGTTTTCTCGGCTTGTCGCCCTGGTCACTGGTGGCAGTCACCCTGCTGATGACCCACGTGACGATCGTTGGCGTCACGGTCTATCTGCATCGTTATTCAGCCCATCGCTCCCTGGAGCTCAATGCTGGCCTGAAACATTTCTTCCGCTTCTGGCTGTGGCTGACCACGGCGCAGAACACCCGTGAGTGGACCGCTATCCACCGCAAACACCACGCCAAATGCGAAACCGTCGATGACCCGCACAGCCCGGTCATCAAGGGTCTCTCCACCGTTCTGCGCAAAGGCGCCGAGCTGTACCGCGCCGAAGCGGAAAACCCCGAGACCCTGCGCATCTACGGCAAGAACTGCCCCGAAGACTGGATCGAACGCAACCTGTACAGCCGCTTTCCGCTGCTGGGCGTGGCGATCATGGGCGTCATCGACCTGCTGCTGTTCGGCACCATTGGCATCACCATCTGGGCCATCCAGATGATGTGGATCCCGGTGTGGGCTGCCGGCGTGGTCAATGGGCTTGGCCATGCCATCGGCTACCGCAACTTCGAATGCCGCGATGCGGCGACCAATCTGGTGCCCTGGGGCATCCTGATCGGCGGCGAAGAACTGCATAACAACCATCACACCTACCCTAATTCGGCAAAACTGTCGGTGAAGAAGTGGGAATTCGATCTCGGCTGGGCCTGGATCCAGGTCTTCAGCTTCCTGCGTCTGGCCAAGGTTCAGCGGGTCGCGCCAATCGCCCACCGGGTCGAAGGCAAAGGCAACCTGGACATGGACACCGCCATGGCGATCCTCAACAACCGCTTCCAGATCATGGCCCAGTACCGCAAATTGGTGATCGCGCCGCTGGTCAAACAAGAGCTGGAAAAGGTCGATCACTCGGTCCGACACCAGTTCCACCGTGCCAAGCGCTTGCTCTCGCGGGAAACCAGCCTGCTGGACGACAAACATCACATTCGCATCCAGACCATGCTCGAGCACAGTCAGGCGCTGAAGGTAATTTACGAGAAACGCCTGGCCTTGCAGCAGATCTGGGTCAAGACCAGCTCAAATGGTCACGACATGCTGGCCGCCATCAAGGATTGGGTACACGAAGCCGAAGCCAGCGGGATTCAATCCCTGCGCGACTTCGCCGATCAGTTGAAAACCTACTCCCTGCGCCCCGCCGCTGTCTGACGCCGTTGATCGGTGCGCCCCGTTCGTGGGCGCACCCTTCGGAACTTAGCTCCAAATCCCCTATCTCAAAGACACTTCGCCATCCAGGCGGGCCGGCCGCTTTCGAACCTCGAGCGGCACACGCCCTATGAGATTTGTGCCGATGGTCAATAAAAACCTACAAGACTCATCCCTCCCGCAGTGGCCCGAGGCCGCGCAAACCTTGCTGGCGCTGATGCATGCACAAGGCGAAGTGGCGCGCCTTAGCGAACGCGAACAGCTGTTCAGCGCTCTGCTGGTGAGCGTCAACGCGGTGCTTTGGGCCTTCGACTGGGAGTCCCGTCAGGTGCTCTATGTCAGCCCCGCGTATGAACGGATTTTCGGCCGCTCCGCAGGCCTGTTGCTGTCCGACTACAACCAATGGCGCGATAGCATTTACCCCGACGACCTGGACTATGCCGAACGCAGCCTGGCCGAGGTGCTGGTCAAAGGCGCCGTTGAAGACCGCGAGTACCGAATCATTGCCGCCGACGGCGAGGTCCGCTGGCTCAGTGACAAGTGTTTCATCAACCGCCAGGCCGAGCCGGGGCAACCGGTGATCATCGTCGGTATTGCCGAAGACATTACTGACAAGAAGCAGATGGAAACCGAGTTACAACGCTTGGCCACCACCGACGCGCTGACCCAAAGCAGCAACCGCCGACACTTCTTCGAATGCGCCCACCGTGAATTCGAACAGGCACGGTTCCAAGGCACGCCGCTGGCGTTCCTACTGCTGGACATCGATGATTTCAAAGTGGTCAATGATACCTACGGCCACCTGGAAGGCGACAACGTACTGCAGCGGATCGCCGAGAGCGGTCGCTCGGCGTTGCGTCGCGGTGATGTGTTCGGGCGAATTGGCGGTGAGGAATTCGCAGCGGTGTTTCCCGGCTGCGCACCAGACATGGCCATGCAGGTGGCCGAGCGCCTGCAACGGGAGATTCAGCGATTAAGTTTCACCCATGACGACCAGACGTTCGGCATCACCGTCAGCCAGGGCCTGACCAGCCTCACCGCTGAGGACGAAAGCATCGACAGCCTGTTTGCTCGCGCGGATGCGGCGATGTACGAAGCCAAACGCCAGGGCAAGAACCGCATCATTTCCAGCTAGGTTTTTTGATCGTTCCCACGCTCTGCGTGGGAATGCATCTTGTGACGCTCTGCGTCACGACTTGCGAAGGGACGCGGAGCGTCCGGGGCGGCATTACCACGCAGAGCGTGGGAACGATCTAGACCTACTTCTTGCGCAAACGCATCAATTCCGGCAATCCGATCTTGAGTAACCGCGCAGTCCGGCTCTTCGCCAGCTCCTCAACGCCCTCATGCTCGGTCAGCCGCGCCAATTGCGCAGCCATGTTCATCACCAGCGCTTCGCGGGAGTAAACCCCGCCACCGAGCTGGTAGGCCGCCGCAATCAGCTCTCGCAGCTCCAGCGGCAGGCGCCAGCGAGTGCGAAGCGCCGAACCATAGGCCGCGCCGAATTCAGCCAGCGCCTCGCCGACCTCCTCCCATTCATCCAGCTCACCACCGGCCTGCTTCCATTCCTGCAAACACCGCAACAGCGCAAGGTCGCCGAGGCGATGCAGCATGCCAGCGCAATAACAACGCTCCTGATCCAGATCCAGCAAGCGCGCCAGGGTCCGGCCATATTCGGCAGTGCGCAGCGACAACCCCCAATAACGTTCGGCATAGTCGGCCAGAAATGGATCGCTGAGGCGGGCACTACGCTTAAGCGCCAGTCCCAGGATCAGGTTCATGCTTTGCGCAGTACCGAGGCGGTGCAGCGCCTGGGACAGAGTCTGTACCGTGGCACCCAGGTGATGGGCGGCGCTGTTGGCGGCGGCGATCAGCACCGCGGTGATCTGCGGATCGGTGCGGATCTCGTCCTCCAGCACAGTCAAATCGAGGCCGTTGGGATTGAGGCTGCGCTTGACCGCTAACTGCACGTCAGTCATCAGCGGCGCACCGTCCGCAAACTCACGACGATGCTCCAGGTACGCCGACAAGGTGATGCCCGGCGCCAATGAAGGCGTCTCGCAAGACACCTCCTCACCGGCGTTCAGGAGCAAATCCTGCAGGCGGTGAGTCAGATTTTCCATGTTCAGGGGTTTGGTCAGGTACGCCGCAGGCGTAAGGGGCAAGACTTCGCGCACGCTGGCGCTGTCGTTGCGACTGCTCATCAGAATGAACGGCAGCGGTGGGTTGCGTTTACGCTGACGGACACTGCGCAAGACATTCAAACCATCGATGCCGGGCAACTCCCAGTCGACGATCACCAGGTCGTAAGGATTTTCCGCCAACAGGTGTAGCGCTTCCTGACCATCGGCACACAGATCCAGCCGTGCGTCGCAGCGCACATTCAACAAAACCTGCTTGAGCAGGTCGCGGGACCAGGGGTCGGCCTCGGCAATCAGCACACGCGGTGCAGCGGGTAACACCACAGCAATCATTTACACACTCCAAAGGTAGCGCTTGCACCTTAGTCAATGCCGGCCATTCGATATAGTGCATTTGCCATCGATGTGTTCCGCGGACACGAAAAACCCGCCGAAGCGGGTTTTTTGTCGATCAGTTCACACATCGATCAGTGCAACTTAAATCAAAGCTCCGAGAAGCACTCTTCGATGATCGCCAAGCCCTGGTCCAGCTGCTCGTCCGGCGAAGTCAGCGGTACCAGGACGCGCAGAACGTTGCCGTAAGTGCCGCAGGACAGCAGGATCAGACCTTTGTCGCGAGCCTTGGCCACAACGGCGGCTACTGCTGGAGCGTTCGGCTTGTGGCTGTCGCCGTCGACGAACAGCTCAACCGCGATCATCGCGCCCAGGGCACGGACTTCGCCGATCACCGGGTATTTGGCCTGGATGGCTTTCAGGCCAGTGACCAGACGCTCGCCGACAGACTTGCAGCGGTCCAGCAGGTGTTCTTCTTCGAACACTTCCATCACGGCCAGGGCCGCGGCGCAAGCGATCGGGCTACCGGCATAGGTGCCGCCCAGGCCGCCTGGAGCAATGGCGTCCATGTATTCGGCCTTGCCGCACACACCGGCCAACGGGAAGCCGCCAGCGATGGATTTGGCGAAGGTGGTCAGGTCGGCAGCAACGCCCATCTGTTCCATGGCGAAGAAAGTGCCGGTACGGCCAGCGCCAGTCTGCACTTCGTCAGCGATCAACAGGATGCCGTGCTGGTCGCACAGAGCGCGCAGGCGCTTCATGAACTCTTTAGGCGCGACGTAGAAACCGCCTTCGCCCTGAACTGGCTCGATGATGATGGCAGCGATGTCACGCGGTTCGGCGTCGTTCTTGAAGATGCGTTCGATGCTGGCGATCGAATCGTCGATGCTCACACCGTGCAGTTCGTTCGGGTACAGCGCGCGGAAGATGCCGCCTGGCATCAGGCCCATGCCGGCCGAGTAAGGCACGACTTTACCGGTCAGGCCCAGGGTCATCATGGTGCGACCGTGGTACGCGCCGGTGAAAGCGATCACGCCGGCACGGCCAGTGGCAGCACGGGCGATTTTGATGGAGTTTTCCACGGCTTCGGAGCCGGTGGTCACCAACAGGGTTTTCTTGGCGAAATCACCCGGCACCTTGGCGTTGATTTTTTCGCACACTTCTACGTACGGTTCGTAAGCCAGCACCTGGAAGCAAGTGTGGGTCAGCTTGTTCAGCTGCTCGGTCACGGCGGCGATGATTTTCGGGTGCACGTGGCCGGTGTTCAGCACAGCGATACCGCCGGCGAAGTCGATGAACTCGCGACCTTCAACGTCGGTCACGGTGGCGTTCTTCGCGGACTCGGCGAAGATCGGGTGAATCTGGCCAACACCGCGTGGTACAGCGGCTTCGCGGCGTTTCATCAGGGATGCGTTAGTCTTGCTCATAAAGTCCTCATTCACCGCTCATCGGGCGGCGTGGTTCAAGGAAAATGCGGCGGGGAGGCAACTACGGCAGCATGCGATGATCGACTGCCATAGCTTTCCCGGCCACAGAGAAAATTCCGTTTGAAGCGCACAAAGGGACAGCGCTCTCGTGCCCTTTGTGCTTGAAGCAATGCCTGGCCCGGGCTTAGATGCCCAGGCAGAGGTATTTGATTTCCAGGTAATCTTCGATGCCGTACTTGGAGCCTTCACGGCCCAGGCCCGACGCCTTGATGCCGCCGAACGGCGCGACTTCGTTGGAGATCAACCCGGTGTTGACGCCGACCATGCCGTATTCCAGGGCTTCAGCCACACGGAATACACGACCCAGGTCGCGAGCATAGAAGTACGAAGCCAGACCGAACTCGGTGTCGTTGGACATCGCGATCACTTCGGCTTCGTCTTTGAAGCGGAACAGCGGAGCCAATGGACCGAAGGTTTCTTCCTTGGCCACGGCAGCGTTCTTCGGCACGTTGGTCAGGATGGTCGGCTCGAAGAAGTTACCTTCCATAACCTTGCCACCGGCCAGAACGGTCGCGCCTTTGCTGATCGCGTCAGCAATGTGCTCTTGAACCTTGGCCACGGCTTTTTCGTCGATCAGCGGGCCAGTGGTGGTGCCGTCTTCCAGACCGTTGCCGATCTTGAGTTTGGCCACGGCCACTTTCAGCTTCTCGGCGAACGCGTCGTAGACCGAATCCTGAATGTACAAACGGTTGGCGCAGACGCAGGTCTGGCCGTTGTTGCGGTACTTGGAAATGATCGCGCCTTCGACGGCCTTATCCAGGTCCGCGTCGTCGAACACGATGAACGGCGCGTTGCCGCCCAATTCCAGCGAGACTTTCTTGATGTCCTTGGCGCATTCAGCCATCAGCTGACGACCGATCTCGGTCGAGCCGGTGAAGGACAGTTTGCGCACGATCGGGTTGCTGGTCAGCTCGCTGCCGATGTCGCCGGCGCTGCCGGAAACAACGCTGAACACACCATTCGGAATGCCGGCACGTTGAGCCAGTTCAGCCAGAGCGAATGCCGAGAACGGAGTTTGCGAAGCAGGCTTGAGCACCATGGTGCAACCGGCGGCCAGAGCCGGGCCGGCCTTACGGGTGATCATCGCGGCAGGGAAGTTCCACGGAGTGATTGCAGCGGTCACGCCGATTGGCTGCTTGATCACGATCAGGCGCTTGTCTGGCTGGTGGCCCGGAATCACATCACCGTAGACGCGCTTGGCTTCTTCGGCGAACCACTCGATAAAGGAAGCGGCGTAAACGATTTCGCCCTTGGCTTCGGCCAATGGCTTGCCCTGTTCCAGGGTCATCAGGCGAGCCAGGTCATCCTGGTTCTCGATGATCAGTTCGAACCAGCGACGCAGCTTGTTCGCACGGTCCTTGGCGGTCAGTGCACGCCAGGCCGGCAGCGCTTTGTCAGCGGCTTCGATCGCACGGCGGGTTTCGGCAGCGCCCATTTTCGGCACGGTGCCCAGAATTTCGCCCGTTGCCGGGTTGTTGACCTTGATCGTCTGACCATTGTCCGCATCAACCCAAGCGCCATCGATAAAGGCTTGCTGGCGGAACAACTGGGTGTCTTTAAGCTGCATGTCGGCTTTCCTTAACAGCACCGCGCACGCGCGGAGCAAATTATGATTGTAGAAAGGCGCCTTATAGGCTGCCGTCAGGGAAATCATTCACCGGGCTGAAGCACATAAATAACGCACTGATTGAAACTCGTGCGGTTCAGCACCCAGACAAGAGCGTTTGAAATCTCAAACGAATCCTAGGATCAAAGGGGGTAAAGGACAATAGCCTGTTCGAAAAAAAGAACGAAAACGCCGCATTTGCCTAATTTTTCTGATCAACGTAGCAAACACAGGTTACGCTTTGGAAAACCGCAGGCGATTCAGCAGCATGGACGCCCGCAACGCATATGAGTATCATGGCGCCCGCATTGCACCAGTAGCTCAGCTGGATAGAGTACTGCCCTCCGAAGGCAGTGGTCGTGGGTTCGAATCCCGCCTGGTGCACCATATAGTAGAAACGAGAAAGCCTCAGATCTTAGGGTCTGGGGCTTTTTTGTGGGTGCTGCTTCGTCCTGAATAAGGTTTACACCTTCTGGCTTCTTTTCAGGAAGGTGCAATGGCAGTGGTCAGGCATGCACCTCACGATCAAGAACCTCAGCTACCCACTGATTGATACTCTTGTGCGCTAGCTGCGCTTTTACGGCGACAGTTGCGTGGAGTGCCGGCGCTAAGCGCAGACTGAGGTGGCCAGAATAGGGCTTCTGCGGCGTGCGCCCGAGCTTGGCGCAAGTCTCCAGATAATCAGTGACGGCCTCTTCAAATGCATCTCGAAGCTCCTGTACTGACTCGCCATGAAACCCAACAATATCTCTGATACCAGCAATATGGCCGACAAACAGGCCATCTTCCTCGCTGTATTCAATTCGGGCGGCATAGCCTTTGTAATTCATTACGCTCATGGGGTGACTCCTGCTTGTTCAAGGAAAGCCCGAGCATCACGAACCTGGTAGGGCTTTGCTTCTTTGTCCGGGTGTGGTCGGTGAAAGGTGGCGACCACACCGTTCAGCTCAAAGCGCACCCGGGACCCATTGCCTTCAATGGTCTTGGCGCCAGCGGCACCGAATAAAGACTCGATACGGGCCCACTCCAGCGCGGCTGGGGTCGGCCTTGAGAATACTGCTTTCAGGGTGCTGAGCTGTTTGTTATTCATGGTATGAAATTATGATACCGCGCAAAAGAAAGCAACCGTGAATCCTGACTCATCGGCCCTGTCCACACCCCAAGCGCATGGCGGCCAATTGATGCTCCCAGCTGGAAGATGGCTTCCCGAATCTGATTCTTCTGGGCCTGGACGGATAGAAGTGACCAAGACTGACAGAAACTCGACCGGTAAGACGGAAAAATCCTAGGCAATAAAAAACCCCTAAGCAGTCTCAGCACCGAAGCACTTCAACCGATAGAGGCCGTGTTGTGGACGATTGCAAGGGTTGAGGACTTCTCGTCAACTGCAGTCGGGCACTGGCGTCCCAATCAAAGCAGAGACAACCGTCCTTAAAATACAAACGCCCGATGCGATGCATCGAGCGTTAGGGTGAAACAGGTGTAAACCTATTTCAGGACTAGACAATTGTCGGGATCCGCAATTTGAAGAGTAGCGCCTCCTACGAGCCACTTTGCTCTGCATTAATCTCATCAATGAGCGCATCAATCTCTGCAAACACTGTTTCGGCAGCAATATTAGGACGTGGATCGATACGGCTAGCTGCAATGGCTTCAATAATTTCGGAAGCTTGTAACCGATCAAGCTGTGAGCCCGTGTCATGGTCGGAAACGGGCTTAATGCGGTTTTTCATTCAGTCGTCCAATCAAACTCGTCGTATTCATCATCCTCTTCGTCCTCGACCACTTCATCATCAAGAACGTCTTCCTCTACCGCGTCTTCCGCCTCTTCCGCCTGCTTCGCCAGCAGAAACTCCTTACGACTCTCAGTAACCGCTCGCCGTAATTCCTCGCCCTTCACCGGGCAGTTGAGCATTTGGGCGATGCGGTCGATTTTTTTCGCCATGGCTTCCTCCAACGCATCGGCTATGGGCCGATAGTGCGCGCTTTCCGCCGTCGATGCCAAATTGGCGACTGCTGTGTCCTTCAGTTTTTCTGCAACGCCTTGAGTCGGGCCGTGAGGTTTTCGTCAGGGAAACGCTTGTGCAATGTCTTCAACAGCGCATCGGCGGCTTGCGTCTGACCGGCCTTTTGCAGGCGCACCACTTCACGCAATTGCTCATCCAGCGTTTTCGCCGGAGCTGCTGCCCGTTTGCTGACCTTTGCTTCTTCTGCCATTTCGGCATTGATCGATTCGCTCTGCGCGGGTGCGGCGAAATCGGCCATTGGCGCCGCAGGTGCGGGTGCGGACATCGCGCCGGCCGGGGCAGTTAGCGAGCGAGCGACCGAAGGGGGTGCTTCTGCAGCTTCTTTTTTGGCGACCGGTGCAGACGCTTTGGGTGCAGGGGCGAAGTCGTAACTCGGCGGTTGCTCCTCCGTGCGTTGCACCAGTGCAAGCATCAGGGCCACGCCGACGAGGCTGGCAAATGCGACTTGCCAACGGGGTTTCTGGCAGGCCTGAACCCAGCGTTTCCACAGACCTGGTTTCTGTGCAGGGACTTCGCGTTGCGCTGTGGCGAGGATGAAAGCGTCGAGATGGGACGGTGGTTCGCCGGTCGTATGCTCGCGAAAATGCTTCAGCACTTGGTCTTCTGGTGTAGGTCGGGCGTCAGTCATGTCAGTACCTCCTCGGCCAGCAGCCGACGCAGTTTTTGCTGGGCGTAGCGCAAGCGACTTTTGACGGTTTCCAGCGGTGTTTCGGTGAGGGTGGCGATCTGCGGCAAATCGAGATCGCCGTGGGCGCGGAGCAGGAACACTTCGCGCTGGTCAGCGGGCAGGTTTTGCAGGGCCGCTTCGAGGCGCTGGCTGTCGCGGCTCAGGCTTAGCAGTTGTTCGGGATCGGCAGTGTCATCGATCAGGGCGTGGGTTTGTTCGTCGTAGCTGTCGTGCAACGGGTTGTGGATTCCGTGCTTGCGCCAGTGATCGATCAGTCGATTGCGGGCAATCTGGTAAAGCCAGGTACGAAAATTCGCCCGGCCTTGTGGCTGACTGGTGCTGCGGATCAGGCTCAACCAGGTTTCCTGATAAACCTCTTCGGCCAGTTCGGACTTGCCGCTCAGGCCGAGCAGGAATCGGTAGAGCCCTTGGCGGTGACGAGCGTACAAAATCTCGAACGCCGGCCCGTCGCCTGCGCGATAACGGGCCAGCAGCGATTCGTCGCTCGGTTCAGGAGCTGACATGTCAGTTGTAATCTCCTTTATGCGGCTCACTATTGGAGGCGGTCGTGGTTCGCAGGCTCTGCGCCAACTCCACCAATTGCACGAACTCTGCCCGCAGACCGAATCGATCATCACCCCGCGCGCCACGGGCCAAGGCTTCCGTGTCTTCCAAGCTGAAATCACCGGTATAACGCCCGTCCTTGAGCTGCTGGGAAAACGCCGCCACGGCCGCTGCAAATCGCAAGTCATCGCTGGCTTTGCCGACCTGACCATTGACGATCGGCCGCTCGATCAAGCGACTACTCCCACCCTCAGGCAACTGATATCGCACTCGCAACATCGCCAATTCCCCCGTATTTTCGGAAACAGCGGCCCCAGGATTGCCATACCGTAGCGGCTCCAGCCAACCCTTTTCACCCTTGGGCACAATTTCGTACAACGCAGTCACCGTATGCCCTGCACCCACTTCACCGGCATCAACCTTGTCGTTAGTGAAATCCTCACGCTTCAACGCACGATTCTCATACCCCAACAGCCGATATTCACTGACCTGTGCCGGGTTGAACTCCACTTGCAGCTTCACGTTCTTCGCCACGACGGCGAGGGTCGAGCCGAGCTGATCCACCAGCACCTTGCGCGCCTCGCGCAGGTTGTCGATGTAGGCATAGTTGCCGTCGCCGGCATCGGCCAACTGTTCCATCAGGTGTTCATTGTAGTTATCCACACCAAACCCCAACGTGGTCAGGGAAACGCCGGTCTTGCGTTTATCCACAGCCATTTGCTTGAGGCTGTCGAAGTCGCTGATGCCGACGTTGAAGTCACCGTCGGTGGCCAGGAGGATGCGGTTGATGCCCTTGGGGATAAACGCCTGCTGCGCCATCTGATAGGCCAGTTCGATGCCTGACGCACCCGCAGTGGAGCCGCCGGCGGTCAATTGATCGATGGCGGTACGAATTTTCGCTTTGTCGCGTCCTGAGGTCGGCTCCAGCACCACACGCGATTCGCCGGCGTAGACGACCAACGAGACCCTGTCCTGCTCGCGCAATTGATCGACCAGCAATTTCAGGGTGCTTTTGACCAGCGGCAAACCCTCGTGTCGGTCCATCGAGCCGGACACGTCCACCAGAAACACCAGGTTCGCCGGGGCCAACTCCGCTACCGCGCGGTCCGAGGCCTTGATGCCGATGCGCAGCAATCGGGTATGCGGGTTCCACGGCGACGGCGCCAGCTCTGTGGTCACGCCGAAGGGCGAGCCATCGGTGGGCAATGCGTAATCGTAGGGGAAGTAATTGACCATATCCTCCAGTCGGACCGCACCTTCCGGTGGCAGGCGCCCCTGATTGAGCAAGCGACGGACGTTGGCGTAAGCGCCGGTATCGACGTCGGCGCTGAAGGTCGAGACGGGCGCTTCGGCCACGCTGTGAATCGGATTATCCGCCAGCGCTTGATACTGCTCCCGCTGCTCATCCCGATAGCCCTGCGGAGATGCCTCGCCCGCCGGCATCGGCGCAAAGCTCGCCGTCGGTGCCGGACGCACGCTGCGCTTGGCCATCGAGGTGTCCGCCATGACGGCCTCGCTGCGCACCAAGACTTCAGCCGGCAGTGCACCTTGAGCCGGTGGCGACACAGAAGCGGAATCAGGCTTGGATGAAACGCCGCAACCGGCAATGGCCAGCAGCAACCCGGCGGCGAAACCCTGGGCGGCCGGGCGGAGGAAATGCAGAGGGAGGGACATGGGGGCTGACCTCAGGAGGAAATTGATCCATTCATCCTCTGAGACGGACAGCCCCGTAGATTCGGGTTAAGACCGCTGAAAAAAACTTCAGCGGTGATAACGCCGCACCACACTGCTGTTTTTCAACACATGGCCTTTGATTTTTTCCAGCAGTTGCGCGCGCGTCAGGCCGGCAGGTAAAGCTTCCGGGGCCAGGTCCAGGGCGTAGAGCTGGATGATGTAGTGGTGCGCACTGTCGCCGACCGGCGGACAAGGACCGACATAACCTGTGGTGCCTTTGTTGTTGGTGCCACCGACGCCTTCAAGAGCGGATTTTGCGCCGACGCCGGCGGCAATCTGATGAGTCGTGGCTTTGATGCCGTAATGCACCCAGTGATCGACGCCTTGGCCTTTTTGGCCGTCAGGATCGTGCATGACGATGGCATAGCTCAAAGTACCCGCCGGCCCGGCGTTCCAGTTCAAGGCCGGTGACTGGTTGTGCCCACCACAATTGGGCGCATCGCTGGCAGCCGCCGAGGTGAACAGTCGATCGTCGGTGACACCTGGAATGTTCAGGGTGAAACGCTCCTGGGCCTGCGCCGGAAACTGCACGCAAAGGGCGACTGCAACGGCCGCCAGCCAAGGGTTCAGAGAGGTCAATCGGGTCATACCGGAGCACCTTGTGCGGGTGGGGCCGTCGTCGGCGTGCAAACTATAGCCGGACCGTTCGTTCGGTGGCAGCGGGAATTGGCTGAACCTCGAGATAAGCGCCAAACTCTTAAGTGAAACGCTTGCCTGGAGAATGATCATGGCTCTGCACCGCGTCGCCCGTTTCGCCGATGTGCCCGAAGACCGGGGCCTTGAAGTCCAGATCGCGGACACGAAAATTGTCCTGCTGCGGGTCGGCGATCAATTGCGTGCCTATCAGGGTGAATGCCCCCACGCCGGCGCACCGCTGGTCGAGGGTGCGCTGTGTCATGGGCGCCTGATCTGCCCGTGGCACAAGGGAACGTTTCGGATCGAAGACGGCGCGCTATGTGAACCGCCAGCTCTGGACAGCCTCAAGCGTTATCCGCTGGAAATGCGCGATGACGAGGTCTGGGTCGACGATCAGCCGATGTCCGACGCTCACACCCCACCGGCGGACGATGAGCGCACGTTTGTGATCATAGGCGCCGGCGCCGCAGGCACGGCGGGTGCGGCGGCGCTACGGGAGAGAGGCTTCGGTGGCCGGGTGCTGTTGATCGACCGTGAAACCGACGCCGGTTACGACCGCACCGTATTGAGCAAATTCGTGATTGCCGGGGAGATGCCGCCGGAAGAAGTCCCGCCGCTGCGTGATGAACACTTTTATCGCGAACAGCGCATTGAGCGAATAAACGCTGAAGTGGCGAGCCTGGACGCCGTGAACAAGACGTTGCAGTTGGCTGATGGTCAATCGCTGAGCTACGACGCCGCGCTGCTCGCCACCGGTGGCACACCCAATCCTCTTACGCTGCCTGGCGCCGACCTGCCGCAGGTGTTCGTGCTGCGTTCCAAGGATCAGTCGCAGCGAATTCTGGACTCGGCAAAACCAGGCCAACGAGCGGTGATCATCGGCGACAGTTTTATCGCCATGGAATCCGCTTCCTCCCTGCGTCAATACGGCCTGGACGTCACCGTTCTGGCCCGCCACTCAGTGCCTTTCGCCAAACAGTTTGGCGACGCGGTCGGCAAAGCGATTCGTGCCCTGCACGAGGCCAACGGCGTGGTGTTTCATACGGATGGCGAAGCAACGCACATCGAAGGAACAGCCCGGGTGGAAGCGGTGCGTCTGGACAACGGCCAACGTATACCGGCGGATTTGGTGTTGGTCGGCATTGGTGTCAGCCCGGCAACTGGCGCATTTACTGGCCTGCCCATGGAAAAGGACCAGTCGCTGAAAGTCGACGGCGGGATGCGCGTGACCGATGGGCTTTGGGCTGCCGGCGATATCGCGACCTTCCCGCTCAACGGCCAGCCTCAACGGATCGAACATTGGCGCCTGGCACAGCAACAGGCGCGGATCGCGGCGATGAACATGCTTGGCGGCGACGAGCATTACCTCGGTGTGCCCTATTTCTGGACCTGGCACTTCGGTAAAAACTACGACTACCTTGGACACGCCGAAACCTGGGACGAGGTCGAGTTCAAAGGCGACCCCGACCATCCACCCTTTATCGGGCTGTTCGGCAAGGAAGGATTGGTGGTCGCCGCGGTAGCTTGCGATGAAGAACGTGCGATAGCGCTGCTCGCCGAACGGATGAAGCAGCCGCTGCCGGTGGACGAGGCATGGCGGCTGATTCGGGACATCGGCTAAACGTGGTTCAGCCGCTCTCTGTTGTCGTCTTCTTCGGCCGGTAGGCGTATCACCCGCGGATGCTCCAGCGGCGCCAGGGCGGACGGTTTCAGCGTCGGTGTGATCGGGAAGAAATGAGTGACGACATGACTGACATCGCCTTCCTGATCGTTGTGGATGGTCATGGATCCTAGGGTGCGCAGTTTCTGCAACCGATCACCGCTCAGCTTGAAGCTTTTGCTCAGACCGTGATCGTCCACCACCGGTGCCGGCAGACGGCGCTGGGCGTAGCGCTTGCTTTTGCGCTGTTGATAACGTGCCCACGAAATCAGGATCACCGCGTTCAACAGCGCCACCCACAGATAAATCTGCAACGTGCCGAGCGCGTCGAACACCGACGCATCGATACGTGGGCCGTCGCGGGAATCGAACAATGGCCAGAGTCCGCTTAGCAGCAAATAGAGCAGACCGATCCACGCCAGTACGGTGAAAAAGACATCGATTACGACCAGAAAAGGCCGCTGCCGGGTTCTGATGATTTTCATCCAATGACTTCCTCTTCATCGTCGTCCAACGGCTTGATGCCTCGGTCCGGACTGACCCAGCGCGCACGCTTCTGATGTTGGCCGAACAGCACTTTGGGAAAGCTGACCAAGGTGGTGAGCAGGCTGATAAGCCAGAACACCAGCGGATACCAGACCACCCAGAACATGGTTTTCCACAGCCCTTTCTCGTAACGGCGGTCGATCAAAATGCTGATCGCAAACTGCATCAGGCAGACCAGCGCCAGCAGCAACCCGGTAAAGGCCGGCGGCATCAGGTGATGGACGGCGATGGCGTCGGGCATTTCGATGAACTTGCCCACGCCCCAGAAGATCACCGAGAGCAGGAAGGTGAAGGCCCACCCCGTGGACAGGCAGTATTCGAACAGCAGCGGCCAGAGGTAGCGATGACGGTACTGCCAGATGCCGCGAATGTTCTTGAACAGCACCTCGGCGCCGCCCTGGGCCCAACGCAGTCGTTGCTTCCACAATCCACCGAGGGTTTCCGGCATCAGGATCCAGCACAACGCACGGGGTTCGTAGAAGATGCTCCAGTGATCCAGTTGCAGTTTCCAGCTGATGTCGATGTCTTCGGTGATCATGTCCGGGCTCCAATAGCCGACCCGGTTCAGCGCCGTGCGACGGAAAGCGACGATCACGCCGGAGACGGTAAAGATTCGCCCGAAGACCCGCTGGGTGCGTTTGATCAGCCCGATGATCGACGAGAACTCGCCGACCTGTACCCGGCCTACCAGGGTCGATCGGGTACGAATCCGCGGGTTGCCGGTCACGGCGCCGAGGCGCGCATTGTCGAGCATCGGCGCGACCAGATAAGCCGCGGTGTCCGGCGCCAGCAGCGCGTCACCGTCGATGCACACCAAATATTCGCTGCGCGCCGCGATGGCACCCATGCGCAGGGCCACGGCCTTGCCCTGGTTTTCCGCCAGGTGCAGCACCCGCAGACGTGGATCATGCGCCGCCAATGCGTCGAGTACGGCGGCCGTGTTGTCCTTGGAGCCGTCGTTGATCGCAATCACTTCGATGTTCGGGTAGTGCTGCGCCAACGCTGCGTGAATGGTGTCGGCGGCGTTATCACCTTCGTTGTAGCAAGGGATAAGGATCGAGATCATCGGCTCGCCTTCCAGCGGTGGCGGCAATGTGTCGCGCTCCCACGGCCAGTGACGTTCCCAGTGCAGCCAGAAATACAGGCCGCCAGCGATCCACAGCCCGGACATGAACAGTGGGTAGAAAAACACGAAGTCCATCAGGAATTGCCCGGTGACCAGGAAGATCAGTCCAAGGGGAATCCCGAGGACAATCGCCAGAACCAGCAGGGCCAGAAGTCTATCCAGCATGTTAGGGATTCCACTTGTTGGAGAGCTCAGGCCGCACGGCTTTCAAGTCCGGCAGGTTCTCGAGGAAGTTGTCGGGGTAGTAGCCGAAGCTGGTCGCGCCCTGACGTTTGAGGCGGCTCATCCAGTCGGCCAGTTGCTCGCCATCGATGTCGGCGTCGGTCTGTTTCGTCCAGTCCCGGGCCTGCAATTCGAACACCGTGCGGTTGAGCGCGCCGGGGCGGGTCTTGACGCTGGCGACCAGCTTTTCAAGCCACGGACCTGATTGCTGTTGGCTCTGTTTTTCCATGAGCGGCATGGCCATCGGCGCCGTCCAGGTGTAGGTGCCGAGGAAGTCGTCGAGGTTCTGGGCATACCAGGCTTCGCTGTCGGGGTTGAGCATCGGTTCGGCAAAAATATTGCGCGCCGTCTCCACCTGCGGACCACGAATGGCGCGGACCTTGGCGGTGAGCTCGTTGGTGAAATCGATCAGGTAACGGCTCTTGAAGCGGGTCCAGCGCTGCATCGCGGCCGGATCCTCACGCAGCGCGGCAATCGAGCCCGCCAGCCCGTTGGCGGCATAGACCTTCAGCGCTTGCGGGCCGGCGTCTTCGAAGTCCGACAACACCGCGTCATCGTGGTAGAGGATGCCGTCGACCGACGTCAGGCGCGCCACGTCTTCGTAGATCTCACCGATGATGCGTCGCACGTTCGGGTCAAACGGCGACAGACGCTTGTACTGGTCCGGGTCGACCGACGTGGTGCCGGTTTTCGGGTCCCAACGAGTCACCCGTGGCAGCTTCGAATCCAGGGCAAAACTCAACACCGGCATCCAGGCGTAAACCTTGACGTGGGCCCGAGTGCGCAACTGCCAAGCCACGCGGTCAAAGATGTCAGCGGCCATCGGCAGGTGACGGTTAGGAAAGTACAGCGAGTGCACCAGGCCATCGCCCTTCGGATCGGCGAACGCTTGCAGGAACACGGTGTTGGCGCCCATGTCGGCCATGCGCTGGATCAATTTGCCGAGGTTGATTTCCTGTTGGGCCGGGTCCGCGTCGTAGACGTTATCGAGGTCCACATGCACCACCCGCATCGGCGGTTCGGACTGCACCGAAACGATGCTGTTGGCGAAATGCTCACCGTCCGGGTCAGAGGCCACCAGGAAACGCGGGCTGCTCATCAGGTTGTCGAGGGTGTCGAGGCCGTCGTCCAGGGTCAGGGCCATCTGGTAACCCTGGCTGCCGACGACTTGCAATGCAGTGCCATCAGCGGCGCCGTATGGCCAAACCCAAACGCGCGGACTAATACCGGTAACTTTGCGGATTTTCTCCGAGATCGCCGCAACGTCAGTGCGCAGGCGAGCCTGGAATTCAGCCTCGGTTTCGTACCGGCCGGTGACCGTATCGTAACGACGGGTGGCGGCGGCCGGCTGCAGGTTGCCCTGAGGGTTGGCCAGCACACCTTTGTGATTGGCATCGGTGTGAGCGGCGATTTCCACCAGCCCGGAGGTCGAGATTTCACGCACCTGATCCCAGGTCAGGAAGTCCGACCGCTTGCGCGGCGTACCGGCGAAATCCACCGGCTGGTTCAGCGGCGTATCGACCCAGCTTCCGACCGGCGCCAGCAGTGCGTGCCAGTTATAGGCGCGCAGCACCGGCAGGACGCGGGTGTAGAAGCTCGAATAGCCATCGTCGAAACTCAGCAGAACCGCCTTGGGCGGCAGCTCGGGACCACCGTTGCGAGCGGCCATGATCTGGTCGACGGTCACCGGTTTGTAGTTGTTCTCCCGCAGCCACGCCAGCTGCTCGATCATGCGCTCGGTGCGCACGGCCACCACGGCCTGGTCGGGGTCGCGGTCTTCGACATCATGGTAGGCGATGCCGAGCACATGGTTTTTCGGCCACGGGGTTTCGTTGACCGGCATCGGGCGCTCGGACGGCGGCGCAAAGGCCGGTGCCTGCTGGGCGCAGGCGCTGATTAACAGCACTCCCAGCAGGAGGCTGAAACGCGAAATAAAAGGCATCTTCAAACTCTTCTAGAAGCGGTAAGTGAGGTCGACAAGCAGGCGCAGATCGGTTTCCCGATCGCCATCGAAGGGCCGGTTGATCACGCTCAGCAAACCACCCACCTCGAACACGTCGTTCCAGCTGTAGCGCTGGCCGTAGCCGAGCAAGCCGATACCCCCGGTTCCGTGATCGCGCTGGCTGTAGGTACCCGCACCGGCCTGGAACTGTTGGCTCCAGGAGGTTTCGTAGCGGTGGTAGAGCACGTGATTGACGTTCACCGTCGGCAGGACGCTGAAGTCGGATTTGGGGTTGAAGTACGGCACATCGTCAGACTTGGAGTTGTGGCTGGTGCCCACTTCCAGGCCCAGGTCGACTTGCACCCCCGGCGCGCTGTAGACGCCTTCGCGCCCAGTGAGCACGGCTTCGACGCGGTTGTTGCCATCGCTGAAGTGGGACGGGCTGACGGCCAGTTTCCACTCGCGACTTTCGTTGGCACGCCAGCGGATGAAGCCACTGCCGCCGTTGGCGGTGATGTCGCTGTTCAAGGCCCGCAACGGTGTTTGCGCCGACAGATATTCGAGGCTGCCGCCGTACTGCCAGTGATCGTTGATGTCACGGGCAATGGCCAGGCGCGTGCCCTGTTTGTCACCGAAGCCATAGGCGTGGTTGGAGACTTCCGCTTCGAGGGTCATGTCGCGGGTCCGCCGCTCCAGGCCGACTCGTTGCCAACGATGGTGTCCAGTGCCTTCCTGGAAATCGCCCGTGGCATAACCGGCGCCGGCAAATACGCGCCAGTCTTCATCGATGGGCGGGCTGTACAGTGTGGTTTCGATGCCGAAATCACGGCTGCCGTTAACCGCCCCGACGTCGCTGTCGCCACCGCCATAACTCTTGCCGCCATAGGCTTCCACGCGCAGTTCGGCCATGTCATGCACTTCACGCTGGCGCGCTAATCGCTGCACCTGCCGGTTGTCCGGGAAACGCCCGACGATATCGTCAGTCAACGCATCCATCTGCCGCCATTCCTGCAGCTCCATGGCGGTGTGAGCCTGTGCGACCTCCAGCCCGACGTCCCGCGGGGCCATGCTTTCGGTTTCCTTGAGCTGGTTCTCGGCGCGCCGCGGCCAGTCACGCGCCAGGTACAGATCAGCCTGGGCCAGACGCAGGCCAATGTTGCCCGGCGCCTGATCCACCAACGTCTGCAAACGCTCCTCGCCGTGGGGCAAATCGGAACCGTAGGTTCCGGCCTGGGCGGCAAGTTGCTGGGCATCCATCCATTCATCATTGGGGTCGCCTACCGGCAAGCCCTTGAGTTCTACCCGTGGTCTCTGGGTTTTGGCCAGGTCCTCGGCCACTTTGCGCGCCTCGTCCGCCTTATCGCTTTCGAGCAAGGCGTAGTAAAGCGCGGTGCTGTCTTCCAGGCGATCACCGACATCGGCGTCCGGCGCCACCAGTACCTGGCGATACAGGTCGGTTGCGATTTCCGGCTCACGCTGATCCAGATAAGACGACGCCACCCAACGCAGGGCATAGGTCGGAATCTTCACCCCTTCAGCGAGCAGTTTCTGATATTGGGTGATCACCTCAGCGGTTCGGGCCCGGGCCTTGAGAGCGCCCATGCGGTCGATGCGCCAGCGGACGACGTCTTCGTGGGCCCGTGGGTCCGCAGACCAGGTGGCAATCAATGTGTCGTAATCGGCCAACGCCCGATCCGCGATCACGTAGCGTTCTTTTTCGCTGCGGGTGGCCAGTTCGGCCAGTCGCACACGCTCGGCGGCCAGGTCACCTTCGATGCTGCGCAACGTGACCGGATCAATCAGCCCCGGCCGCTGATGGGCCAGGCGCAAGGCCGGTTCCGGCAGGCGCGCACGTTGCAGTGCAACCACGTATTCGCGGGCGACTTCAGGTTTATTGCCGGCGCGGATGAAGGCCTGGTCGTATTCGAACAGCGCGTCGTAATGATTGCCGGCGCGGGTCAAGGCGTAGGCCAGGGCCAGACGGCGGGAGGGATCATCCGGTTTGGCAGCCACCAGCGCCTTGGCACGCGTCACCGATTCATCAGTTTTGCCGGCGTCGGCCTGGGTCAGCGCCAGACCCAATTGAAGGTCAGGGTTTTCGGGCTCAAGCGCCAGGGCCTTGGTGTACACCTGGGTCGCCGAATCCCAGCGCTTGAGATTGCGATAGGCCCGCGCGGTGGCGGTCAAGGCCTGGACCGGCAGCGCCCGATCGCGCCCCTGAGTCTCATAGACCTTGACCACTTCGGCGTCCAGGCCGGCCCAACCAGCGATCTGCAAATGATCGCTGATCTGTCCGGTGGTGGCCTGATCCACGGGCACCTGGCGCAACATGCTCAGCGCCGGGGTGTAATGTCCGGCCCGGGCATCAAGCACCATTTGGTCGTAAGGGGTATTGGCAAACGCCAGTGCCGGCCAGAGTAATTGGCTGCACAGCGCAACGCGAAACAAAGGGCGTAAACCACGATGAAAAAAGGGACCATCAATACGCGGCATTTGTCAGCATCCTTACATGGCCAGCCGGGTCGTGATGCCCTCCTTGCCCAGTCGTAACGGAAAGCCGGGTTCAGGTGACCCAGCCAAACTTGATCGGGGCGCAGTCTTGCACGCGAGTGTGGTGCGCTATTGAGAACACAATAATTGTTCAGATTCGTGAGATTGCGGGCGTCGCTCCTTGTCCCGTTTCAAACGCCAGACAGCAAAACGCCCGGCGTCTGCATTGCGCAGAGGCCGGGCGTCGGTAGGTAAGGTCTGGTTTTACTGGACGGTGACATTTCCGCCGAATTTGCTCATGACAAACCCGACAAACTCTTCGACGGTCATCTTCTGGCCGTTGAAGTCCACCTGATTATTGGCGTAGTGCAGTTTGCTGACGATGTTATTGCCTTCCAGTTTTGCCAACTGCGTACCGACTGCCATGCTGCCAAACATGTCGGCGGTGGCGGTGGCCTGATCGGCGATGAGCTTGGCGTCGGTCTGACCGTCGATTTGCGACTGCACGCTCAGCAGGTCAACGAGCATTGGCTTGGACACTTGCACGTTGACGTCCAGCAGCGCGATCAGTTGTTGGGTCAACTGGTCCGGCGGCAGGTCCATGGATTGTGGTTTGGTCAGGTCGAGCACCAGGTTGGCGCGGCTTTCGCCATTGGGGGTGTTGAACGACAGATTCTCCAGGGCGACCTGCGGCCCGGCGGCCAGCAGTTTTTCCAGGCCGGTTTTGACTTGCGCCTCTTCGGCCGGGGTCAAGACCAACTCTGGGGCCGGTTCACCCGCAGCAGCGGCCTCAGCGGCGGCCTTCTCGTACGGTTGCAGTTTGGTCTGGTAAATCTGCATCAGCGACAGGGTCGCCGGGATGTCGAGGTTCTTCAGGCTCATGGCCATCTGCGCAGACCCGACAGCCTTGCCGTTCAAGGTCACCTCACCCACCTTGTAATCGGCACGCCCCGAAGCGCTGGTGCCGGATTCCTCGGTCTGGTTCTTCATTTCAAATTTCTTGAAACCCAATACCGACTGCTTGGCGCCGAAGGTGGTCTTGCTGTCGGTCAGCTCGACGGTGTTCTCGCCGGTGTAGTAACCGTAAGTACTTTTTGTCAGATTGCTGGCCAGGGTCAGGCCGTTCAGTTCGACCTTCACCGGCGTCTGGTCTTCGGCGACGGTGCTTAGCGTCAGGCTGTCCATGTAGCCGTTGGCCTTGACCTTCTGCGCTTGAGCGCTGGCGGCGACATCGAGGTTCAGCCCGGAAAATTTCAGGTTGGACTTGTCGTCAAGCGCCACGTCCAGCGGGAGCAATTCGAGGGTGCTCTTGGTGGAGTTGTCGTAGCCGATGTTGACCACGCCCGTCAGTGGGGATTTGTCCTTGGCAGCGGCGAACCACTTTTCGGTGGTCGGGGTTCTTTCCAGTTCGTAGTGACTGGTGGCAAGGACCGGCAGCCACTTCAGCGACACCAGGCGCGAGAACGGCAGCGGACCGTGTTCAATGTGATCGACAAACAGCAGCTCTACCGGTGCTTCACCGAACATCTCGCCTTCGCCCTTGAGGCGGTAGTGCGCGGTGCTGCTGAATACATTGCGCTCCAGCGACACCAGTTCCAGCGACGCCGTGCCGTTGGAACCGACCAGCGCGGCTTGCAGCTCTTTGTTGGCGTCGGCGATCGAGGTATTCAGCACACCTTCGAGCTTGGCCCCGGTATACCAGGCACCGCCGGCGCTGATTGCACCGATGGCGACAACAATTCCTAGAAGCACGCCTGCTGATTTATTCATGAATAACCCGATCAATGTCCGTTGTTGAAGGTGTGGTCGTCTTCCCTGAACCCATGACGGGCTGCGGTCACGACTGCGCTAAAAGTGCGATGCAGATTAGCATCAGGCGCAGCGGGCGACCCAATGATTAAAGGTTAAAGAGTGTCTATGGACCGCGCAGGGGGGTTGAGAGTTTCGGCGGTCATGAGATCGCTATCGCGGGCAAGCCCGCTCCCACAGGGATTGCGCTAAACCTGTAGGAGCCGAGCTTGCTCGCGATGGCGTCAGTCCTGCCAACACAGAATCAGGAATACTGAACCTCAATCTCATCAAGCTGATGATCAAAGCTCTTGAGCCGTGCGGTCCATGTATAGACCAGCACTTCAAAGTCGCGATTAATCACCGCCGTGCCGCTTGGGGATTCCGAGCGCGGGTCGCAGAAGTCCAGTTGATAACGTTCGCGGGCCATGGCGGTGGCGACATCGGAGAGTTCACGGGCGTTGTTGAGCCAGTGCCAGCCGTCCTCGGACACTTGCTTGTCCAGCGCCTGGCATTGTTTTTTCAGGGTTTCGAGGCTTTTTTCCAGCGGCGTGCCGGTGAGTTCGCCCATGACTTCCTGGAACGTACGCCCTGGTTGCCAGTAACTGCCCCAGAAATACCGATCGAACACCGTTTCGACACGGCGCAGCGCGACTTTGGTGTCCCAGATCAGCACCAGTGTCTTGCCTTGTTCGAGCTGTCTTTTTTTGATGCGCTGGCCCTGGAGCGAAGCCCAGGCCACCACCACGATTGCCATCACGGCAATCAGCGCTGAAGCACTGTCGAGGAACACCAGAGCCTTGTCGATCTGGTGGGCCAGCATGATGCCGTAGAAATAAGTGGCCGACAGCAACACCAATGCCGCAATAGCGCACCAGAAGCCGGGAGCATAAGGGTTTTTCATTATTGGAATCCCCATGACCAACGCGAGCCTTGATTGATGAGCCCGACGCGCGACCTCATCAAATGAAAGCATAGCAACGGCCTCAGGGTTTGCCGGAGTTCGTGCCTTGCGTTCGTCCGCTTTCCCAGCCGCCGCCCAAAGCGAGGAACAAATCGATCTGGCTCATGGCAACTTGCGTGTTGGCAGAGGCCAGTTGCGCCCGCACATCGGTGTAGGTGCGGGTCGCTTGCAGGTCCGCCAGGAACGATGCGCGACCGGCCTGGAAGAAGCGGTGGGTCTGGTCTGCCGCCAGTTGCGCCGATTGGTCGGCGTCGGCCAGCGCATCGCGACGTTGCAACAACGCGGAGTACTGGGCCAGACCCGTCTGGGTTTCGCGGATGGCGTTGAGCACCACGCCATCGAAATGTGCCAGCGCGCCTTGTGTGACGGCTTCGGCCTCGCGAATTCGTGCTCGGGAGCCGTTGGACGGCACGGTCCAGGTCAGCAACGGCCCGAAGCCCCAGCGATTGGTCGCCGGTTTGCCGAGGTTTTCCAGAAGGCCAACGGTACCGACGGTCGCGCCAATGCTGATGTCCGGGTACAACTCGCCGGTGGCGATGCCGATGCCGGCGGTCGCGGCAGCCAGTCGTCGCTCGGCCTGCCGCACATCGGGGCGACGCTTGAGCAACGTCGCGCCGTCACCGACCGGCAACAATTGCGTAATTTTCGGCAGTTCGGCGCAGCGGTCGGTGCCGGCCGGTAGTTGATCCAGCGGTTTGGCCAGCAGCATCGACAACCGGAACAAACCGGCCTGACGCGCCGCCTCATAACGCGGCATGTCGGCGCGCAAGGATTTGAATTGGGTTTGTGAGCGGGTGACCTGTGTTTCATCGCCACGCCCGGCGTCGCGCAAGCGCTGGATCAGCGTGGTGCCCTGGGCTTGCAAGTCGAGGGAATGCTGGGCGATTTCCTGCTCTTCGTTGGCCGCGCAGACTTGGGTATAGGCCCGAACCACATCGGCCACCAAGGTAATCCGCGCCGTATCCGCCGCGGCTTGAGTCGCGTCGGCATTGGCCTTGGCCGCCTCGATGCCGCGTTGCAACGTGCCAAACAGATCGAACTGATACGAGGTGGTAATGCCAATGTCGCCAACGTTGGCCACGGGCACTTTATCCGTCAGCAAAAATGCTTCGCCGGACTCCTGCAACCGCTGGGCGCCCATCTTCACGCCGCCGCTCCAGCCACCTGCCGCTTGAGCCTCATCGACCTGCGCGCGGGCCCGGGAAAGGTTCGCCGCTGCCACGCGCAAATCGGTGTTGGAAGCCATGGCCTGCTGGACCAATTGATCGAGGCGCGGGTCCTGATACAAGCGCCACCAATCGCTGGGCACCGGTGCCGAGACGACATTCTTGCCGTTCACCGCCAAGTCGCCCTGCAAGTCTTCACGGTGTACGGCGGCCTCGTCCGGCAAATGATAATCCGGCCCGACCACCTGACAGGCTGACAACAGCAGGCCTAATCCGGCGATAGCCAAACCCGAGACCCTGCTCATTTCGCCGGCTCCTGGGTTTGATCGTCAATGATCGACACCGTAGCAGTACGCCCGGCGATCATGCGGAAATCCGTCGGCACGTCATCGAAAGCGATCCGCACCGGAATCCGCTGGGCCAGCCGCACCCAACTGAACGCTGGGTTGACGTTGGGCAACAGGTTGCTGCCGCTGCTGCGGTCGCGGTCCTCGATGCCGGCGACGATGCTTTCCACATGCCCGCGCAGGCGAGCGCGGTCGCCGATGACCCGAATATCGACGCTCTGACCGACATGAATGCCGTCCAGTTTGGTTTCCTCGAAATAACCGTCGATGTGGAACGAATTGCTGTCCACCACCGACAACACCGGGCGCCCGGCCGTGACAAATTCCTGAGTTCGCGGTGCACGGTCGTTGACGTAGCCATCCACCGGACTGCGGATGGTCGAGCGGTCGAGGTTGAGCTGGGCGCTGTCCACGGCCACCTGAGCTTCCATCAACGCCACTTCGGCGCGGGCCACCCGGGACTGGCTTTCTTCCAGTTGCTCGCCCGGCACCAGATTGCCGAGGCCACGGTTACGCTTGGCTTCGCGTTGCGCCTGAGCCAGGGTTTCCTGACGGTCGGCGACCGCTGCCTTGGCCTGACGCAAAGCCAGTTTGAAACGGTCCTGATCAATGCTGAACAGCACCTGGCCACGTTTCACCAGTTGGTTGTCACGCACGTCGACGCGCTGGATCAACCCGGACACGTCCGGCGCGATCTGCACGATGTCGGCACGGATGTGGCCGTCCCGGGTCCAGGGCGCGAACATGTAATACATCACCATGCGCCAGACCACGACGACGGCGAAGGTCACGATCAGCAGGGTCAGGACCACGCGACCGAGGGTCAAAAAAGGTTTTTTCATGTCATCAGGTATCGACTGAGTGAGTCCACGGCGCCGAGCAGCACAGCGTAGAGAGCCACGTTAAACAATGCCCGGTGCCAGACCAGACGGTAAAAGTGCAGGCGCGTCAGCAACCCGTGCACCAGCAGGTAAAACACGTACGTAATGCCCATCAGCACCAGCAGCGTGGGCAGGAACACCCCGCTGATATCCAGATCACCGATCATAAAGGCGCTCCATCGATGCCATGGGGAAGCGGTTCTTCGAGCTCGCCATTGCCGACGAATTCCACCCCTGGCAGCAGCGACAGGCGCAGACCACTCAGGGCGTGCAGCAAATGCAGACGGGCGCCCTCATCGCACTCCGTGTTGAGGGCACGACGGGTGCGGTCCAGGGTCATCAGCAACGGACTCGGTGCCGGCAAACGTTCGCCAGCCTTGAGGCAGGCTTTGAAATACTCGCCGACCTCGGCCACCACCTGGTGCAGCAGCGCTTGCGGTACGCCGACCACTCGCGGTGTATAGGCGAGCAAATCCAGCAGGTTCAGCGCCACACGCACTTCCCTCAGGGCGATGCCGGTGTCCTGGCCGGTCATGGCCAGGCGCGGTAGATGCTGCATCAGGCGATCGAGCATCTGCACGCCCAAGTGCCGGTGCTCAGACAACGTGGCCGGCTCGGTCAGGCTGACAATGTCGCGCCAGCTGAAACGGGTCAGACGCTTGGCCGCCAGTTCGGCGCCGAACGGCCGGGCGATCAGGGTCCAGACGAAGGCGAACAACAAGCCCACGGGACCGGCCAGGTTGGAGTTGGCGAAGCTGAGGAAATCCGCGTCGTAGGCGCCCTGAATGCTGATGAAGGACGAGGTGTTGACGAGGGTCAGCAGCATGCCCAGATAAAACTGCGGCTTGACTGTCAGGGTGCCGATGCAAATAAACGGCACGGCAAACGCCAGCACCAGCATCGGGAAGTCATGCAGGTTGGGCAGGACCAGAAACAGATAGAGGCTGGCGAACAACACCGACATCGCCGTCCAGAAAAAGAACCGGTAGATCTGCGGCGCCGGGTCGTCCATCGAAGCGAAAAAGCTGCACGCCACCGCCGCCAGAATGACTGCGGCGCCACCGTCGGTCCAGCCGAGCAGAATCCACAGCACCGAAGCGACGATGATGGCCGTGACCGTGGACGCCGCCGAATAGAACATCAACCCACGGTCGAGAAACGACGACAGCCGACCGAGCCGCCAGTGCCGATAGACCGCGCGCCAGCTGTCCTGGCTTTCACACTGGATGGCGTACTGCAGGCTGCGACAGTCCTGCCACAAATCGATCCACTCACCGAGGCGATACAGGGCATTGGAAAACAGCAACTGCTTGCGATCATTCAGTGCCTCGGCACTGGGTTGCAGGGCCTCGAGCTGGTTTTTCAGCGTTTTCCAGCGCTCCAGGTCGGCGTCTTTGTGGCCGAGCCATTCGGTGGTCGCGGCCAGCAACGGCGAGAATTTATCCACAAGCTCAGGTGTGCGTCGTTCAAGGGCATAAAGCGCGTCGTCCAGGGCGTCGATCACTGGTAGCAGGTGAATCATGCGGCCGCGCAGTTCCTTGGTGTTGCGCACTGTTTGCGGCCGCGCGCCTTCGTGGGGCAACTGACCGATCATCAATTCCAGCGTGTTGAAGGTCGCGACCATCGAAGAACGCAGCGCGCTGACTTCGTCCGGCTGCACATTGCGGAGGAGGAAACGCAGGCTGTAAGTCGAGGCATCGGTAAACCATTTGTTCGCCGAATCATTGAACACCGGGGCCAGCCGCCGGGGCCAGAACATGGCGCCAACCACCGCAGCCACGGCGATGCCGAGGAAGATTTCTTCCGTCCGCGCTTCGGCCACGTCCCACACCCCCAACGGGTTATCCACCACTGGCAGGGCGATCAGCGGCAAGGTGTAACCGGCGAGCATCAGGGCGTAACTGTTGGCGGTGCGCAGGTGCAGCGACAGAAACAGCAGAATCCCGGTCCACAGCGCAATGACCACCACCAGCACATAAGGGCTCTGGACAAACATCGGCACGAAAAAAACCGCTGCTGCGGCGCCGAGAAAGGTGCCGACCGCGCGGTACAACGCCTTGGAACTGGTAGGCCCGACAAACGGACTGGAAACGATGTAAACCGTGGCCATCGCCCAATACGGACGCGGCATTTGCATGAGCATGGCGATGTACAGCGCGATCATTGATGCCGCGAACGTCCGCACACCGTAGAACCAGTCCCGCGCTGGGGGAACGCCGGTGAAAAATCCGCTCAAGGGCTCACCACCGGCAGATGATTGGCCGACTCAAAAGCTCTCAGTACCCGCAACGCCGCTTCCAGATCACTCTGATCGATCCCTTCGAGCACTTCATGGCGCAAGCGCACCAGCTCGATCTCGACGGCATGCACCAACTCACGGCCGGTCTCGGTCAGGCTCAGGCATTTGGCGCGCCGGTCATGGGCGTCTTCGGTGCGGCGGACGTAGCCGGCATGACACAGTTGATCCAGCAGGCGCACCAGGGACGGGCTCTCCATCCCGGCCGCCTGCGCCACCGTCACCTGTCGCACACCCTCGCCCAAACGCCCGATCATCAACAACGGGACGGCGCAGGCTTCGGAGATTCCATAGTTGACCAGCGTGGTCTGGCAGATCTTCCGCCAATGCCTGGCGGCCACCACCATGGAGCTGCTGATGTTCATCTGGAGAGCGTCGAGGGTCTTCGGCACGAGGGAATGCACACACTGTTAGTTTGCTAACTATCAATATGGCATTGGAGGGGAAAGTTGGTCAAGTTTTGAAACAATTCTTAGGCGGACGGACATTTTTCCGACACTCTTCAGGACGCCAGGTTGAAATCACCTAGACGCACCAGCATCGCTTCATAAAAATCTGCCGAAACCAGATATGCCTTGATCTTATTGTTTTCCAGCACCGCAATAGGCCCGGCTTGTGCTTCGCGTACTGTAGCTCCTGCGTTTTTCGCTAGCTCAGAGATGCTGATGACTCTTTCTGCCAAAACACGTTGCATGACTCGGTCTCATAGTCGGACTCAACGCCATGAAAGCTACTTCAGCTCAGGCAATCCCTTTCAGAAAAGCTGTGACAAGGTTTTGCGCTCAAATTTTTTACACCCCTCGCCCCTTCCTCAACAGCACATCCAGCTGATCCACCACCTCCGCCCAATCCGCGTCATCCAGAATATCGTCACGCAGGAAATCCGCCTGGCTCTTGGTCCAGAAGAACGCATCCGCCAGGTGCAGTTCGGGTTTGAGGGGGGAATGGGTGGCGATGAATTTGTCGATATTTTCGGCGTCATCAGGCAGGCCGAGTTGTTTAAACAGGGAGGGGAGGCTGTGGGTTGGGGATTCCATGTCGGGCTCCTTTGTAAACGCGTATTGAATGGGTGACCGCGGCGCGGCCATTCGCGAGCAAGCCCGCTCCCACAGTTGACCGCATTTCCATGTGGGAGCGGGCTTGCTCGCGAAGGCGCCGTCACTGGCGCCGCAAAAATTACTGACTCAACTCGCAAACTTCAGCATGCGGCACCATTTTCAGGAATTCCGGCATGCTCAGGTGCACCAGGTTGTTGTGGTTACCAGCCTCCAGGTAAATGTCTTTTTGCCGGGTCAGCAGTGGGTCGATGACCATGTCCATGCCATAGGATTCGCCCAACGCTGGCACCGCGCCGCGTTCGCAGTCCTGGAACAGATGCGCCAGGGTGCTTTCCCGGGTGATCTGCCATTCGCCGCTGCCGCGTACTTTGCTCAGGTCCAGGTGACGGCTCGCCGGCAGCACGGCCATCAGATAATGGCCGTGGTGGTCGTCGAGGATCACCGATTTGGCCACCCGTTCGGCGGGAATGCCCGCGACCCGCGCCGTTTCAAGGCTGCTGGCCGAGTGCGGATGGGTGACGACGTCAAATTCGCATTGAGCCTTGTTCAGACTGTCCTGCACAGTTCTTGCCATACGCATGATGCACCTCGGTGTCCGCAACAACTGTTCGCGGACAATGGTTAAACTTTTTCTCTCCACTAAAAGTCTAGGCCCGCTGGCGCGATCGCGCGGGAAATCTGCCCGCCGGAATAACGTCGACAACTGATCAAAATTCGTACAATTCAGAGCTCAGCTAGACTGTATAAAGAACCATCAATGACTCTCCCGGAGGGTCACGTGAACACTCGTTGTTTTGCGGTTGCGCTGCTGTTGGCCTTGAGCGGATCGGTATTCGCAGCGGACACCGTCGTCCTGCTGGTGCCCAACCCCATCGGGATCTGGCTGATCACGTTCGGCATCGCGTTTCTGATCGCCGAGGCGGCCCTGCCCAATTACGGCGTGATCGGTCTGGGCGGCATTGTGATGTTCGTGATCGGTGCGGTGATTATGACCAACACCGAGGTGCCTGTTCCGTTGATGATCGGCCTGGGACTGGTGAGTGCCCTGTTGCTGATCTTCCTGCTGATCCACGCCCTGAAAACCCGACCGCGCCAAACGGTCAGTGGCGATGCCGGGTTGCTGGGTAGCGTGACCCCGGTGACGTCGTTGCAGGCCGGCAGTGCCTATAACGGCTGGGTGCACCTGCAAGGAGAAAAGTGGCAAGTACTCAGCGCCACACCGCTGCAACCCGGGCAAAGGGTCCGGGTGGTGGCACGCAAGGGATTATTGCTGGAAGTGGCCGCGGCTGACGCGGCGCCGGGTGGAGAATAACCATGGGCCTGCAACTGGGTTTTGCCGCGCTGCTGTTACTGGTGATTGCACTGGCGGGGTCGACCTTCCGCATCCTGCGCGAATACGAGCGCGGGGTAGTCTTCCAGCTCGGGCGCTTCTGGCAGGTCAAGGGCCCTGGCCTGATCCTGCTGATTCCGGTGGTCCAGCAAATGGTTCGCGTCGACTTGCGTACCGTGGTCCTCGACGTACCGCCACAAGACGTGATCACCCGCGATAACGTCTCGGTCAAGGTCAATGCAGTGTTGTATTTCCGCGTCCTCGATCCGCAGAAGGCCATCATCCAGGTCGAAGACTTTCTCATGGCCACCAGCCAGTTGGCTCAGACCACGTTGCGGGCGGTGCTCGGTAAACATGAGCTCGATGAACTGCTCGCCGAGCGTGAGCGGTTGAACATCGACATCCAGCAAGTACTCGACGCCCAGACCGATGCCTGGGGCATCAAGGTCGCCAACGTCGAGATCAAGCACGTGGACCTCAACGAATCGATGATCCGCGCCATCGCCAAACAGGCCGAAGCCGAGCGGGAACGCCGGGCCAAGGTGATCCACGCCGAAGGCGAATTGCAGGCCTCGGAAAAACTGATGCAGGCCGCTGAAATGCTCGGGCGCCAGCCGGGGGCCATGCAGTTGCGGTATATGCAGACATTGAGTTCGATTGCCGGGGACAAGAGTTCGACGATTGTCTTTCCGTTGCCGATCGAATTGCTCAAGGGGATGGCGGATTTGTCGTCCAAACCCTGACCTTTCCTACAGACACCAACGTCCGGTAATCCCATCGGAGATTTCCTTCAAGTTGTAGCGGTGTTGGTGAACTTGTTACGACCCAAACCCAGGTCTAGTCTGGCCTTGTCACTGAAAAAACGGTGACACGGACGTGCAAGTCCGACGAAACTGTTTAGGGCGCAATTGCCATGGCTCATTGCTTTATGGCGGCTGCGCGCAGGAGATCCTCGGATCTGCTGGGTGTCCTAAACAGTCCCGGTCTTGCACACCTGCGCACGGCCGCCACCCAATTCGCGTGCAAACGAACGGTGACGGCTCCAACTACTGTTTAGGGAATTTTATATGTTCAAGGTATCTCCAAATCCGCCAGACAACTCTGGCACCCCATCCGAAGAATCCCTCGAAGACGAAAAACGCAAAGAAGCCGCCGACCGCGCCTTCGCCCACTACTTCCCCCCGACCGCCGAAAAACCGCCCAAGCACCGCAAAGGCAACCTCTTCACCGTCGCCCCCGATATCAACACCGAAACCCGTCTGGCCAACGCCTCCGAAGACCTGCTGTCCATCAGCGCCATCGCTGCCAATCTGGCGGACGATGTGGACGGGACACGGCGCTCCGTAGCCCTGGCGCTCAGCCGCATGGCCGATGGCGTGCAGTTGCTCGTGGAGCGAGCGCTGGATCATTGGGAGGAGTCGGAGATCATGCAGGCCCGGGTCAAGGTTTAGCCGGGTAGATTTGTGGTGAATTGACCGCCGCCATCGCGAGCAGGCTCGCTCCCACAGTTGGAATGCAGTCCCCTGTGGGAGCGAGCCTGCTCGCGATGGCGTCAGAGCCGTCGATACATGACTTGGCAAGTAGCGCTTCATAAGGCGCTCGCGCCCAACGCTCTACCCGCTCACGCAACAGCACCGAGGCTTCGCGGCGCTTGCTATCACTGTCCCCGACAAACACTTCCGACGACTGTTTGGCATGCCGCCCCACCGCCGCAAACACTTGCTCACGCTGCAAGTCATCCAATCCAAAAAAATCAGCCAACCGCCCCGCCATGCCCCCCGGCAATTCGCTGTAATTCACCGCCAACCCACCAAACTCCCGACATTGCGCCAACCCCAAGGCCAGCAATCGTCCCAACCGCCGTGCGATGTAATCCTCGCGGCTATCGAACGGTAATTCGTCATCCAGCCCGCTCGCTCCGATCATTCCCGGCACCATATGCATGCCCGGGCGGCGCAGGTGTGAAACGGCGATTTCCAGCGGATCGCGGTACAGAAATAACCAAGGCGTTTCGGGAAAGCACTCGCGCAACAAAGGCAATTCAGCGATGTTCCAGGCATCGAGTTTGATCACCAGTCGTTGCTCCGAACCGCAACGACGTTGGCCATACGCAGACAACAACCCTTCGATGGCGACACGCCGTTCGGCTGCCGGCAAGCCACTGCGCAGCAGGGCATCCAACGGCGGTGGCTCGCTGACGACGATGTGGCTGTCGAGTCGGGCGAGCATTTGGCTAATCAGGGTCGAGCCGCAGCGCGAAGCGTGGAAGATAAACGCGCTCGGCGCCAAACCGGGACGGCTCGCCTGCCAGTCGCCGAGGGCCGATAGCGGCGTTTGCCGGCGAAACGCCTGGTTGAACGGCAGCCGCAGCGCGTCTTCCACGGCATCACGAAAAAACGGCTGATACAGCGGCGTGTCGCCGAACCAGCACCAATCGACCTGCCACTCGCCGGCCTGCTGCCAGATCCGAATCGGCAACCAGCCTTCCTGGCTCAGGCGTTCCATTGTTCATTCCATTGGCGACGACCGTTGCGCATCGCCGCGCGCAGCTCCTCGCGGGAGATCAGCAAGCCTCGCTCAGCCGCCAGTTCCAAAGTGCGGGTGATAAATACCTCAGTGTCCGGCAAGCCCTGCAACGTCTTCGAAAGCTGCGAATCGCTGGCCACTAATCGCTGAAACTGCTGCAAAACCCCGTCACCAAAGCCGGGCGGCGGCGTGGTCGATACACCGTCGGCAATCGCCTGCTCCAGCCAGGCGCCGGGCCGGCAATCGAGCACCAGATGAATTCGCGCCTCAGTACCACGATTGTCCACGCGATGCGGCCGCGACAGGTCGAGAAACCAGCATTCGCCCGCGGCCATCGGCATGCGTTGGCCATCGAGCAGAAAGTCCACATGGGACGGGCTAAGCAGCGGAATGTGCAGGCGCAAATCGGCGTCTGGTTCGCCCAAGTCATAGTCGCGATGCTCATGAATCTGCCCGCCCGGACCGAGCCGCAACAAGCGCGCCGAGACGATTTCCACCGGCAGATCCCGCAAGCCCTGCTGCCACCTGACATCCCGCCGCCAGGGCGCACGCAACAGCGGTTCACCACGACCCGGCGCCAGTTCGGTCAACGCATCCGCCGCCGAAATCAGCGCCACGCCGCTCCAGTCTCCGGCGTAGTAAGCACTGTTGAAATGACCGCGCCACTCGTCCTCGCCAATCGCTGCCAGTGCCTGCAACAGCAACGGCAGATCCGCCGTCACCGGCAAGCGAGAAAACGCCGCTCGACTCATCGTTTCGGCAACACCGCGCATTCACCGAGCCAGGTCAGCAGTCGGTCGAGACAAGCCTCAACCGACTGCACGCCGGTATCGAGCACCAAGGAGGCGGACGGCGGCGGTTCATACGGCGCAGACACGCCCGTGAATCCCGCCAAATCGCCCCGTCGTGCACGGGCGTAATGACCTTTCGGGTCGCGCTGCTCACAGACGGCCAGGGAAGCGCTGCACCAGACTTCGCGGTAATCCTCGCCCAGTCGCCGGGCGAACAACTCTCGCAATTCCATCAGCGGCGCGATCATCGCGAGGATGACGATCTGCCCGTTCTCCACCAGCAGCGCCGCGACTTCGCTGGCGCGACGGATGTTCTCCAGACGATCGCTGTCGGCAAAACCGAGATCGCGATTGAGCCCGACTCGCAGCCCGTCGCCATCGAGCACCACGCTCTGCATTCCGCGCTCAAACAACTCGGCGTGCAGCGCCTGGGCCAGGGTCGATTTGCCCGCCGCCGGCAAACCGGTCAGCAAAATCGCCGTGCCGCGATGGCCGTTGCGCACCTCCCGTTGTGCACGGCTGATGCTCGTCGTCGGTGCCAGCACGTTATTGAACCTGTGCATGGGCCACCGGTATTGTGATGTTACCGGCCGCCCATGCCGCTTCGCGAGTGGCCAACGCCGTGGCAATGGATTGGACTTCAGTGGATTGCACCTGATCCGGCAGTGGATCAAGCCCCGCACTGGCAAAGATCTGGCCGTAAGCGTTACGCAGATCGGCGTACGACAGATCGCGACGCAAATCGGCCTGCAAGGTGTTCAGTTCGCCCTGGATAAGGTCCAGTTCACCCAACCCGGCCGCCTGATAACGGCTGCGCAACTGGCCAACGATCTGTCCGTCGATATCCGACAGTTGCTGATTGGTCTTGAACTGCCGTAGCGCCTCGCGGTAGTTGGCGTTGGCCACATAAAGCTGCGCCAGCACCGCGATCGACATGGCCTGGCGGCGCGCCGCGGCGACTTCTTCACCGGCCTTGGCGACGTTGATTGCCGCCGGTGCGGAGATCACGTTGAACAGGTTCCACGTCACCTTCACGCCGTAGTCGGCCCAACCCTGCTCCACCAGGAACGAGTTGCTGTCGTAATGCCCGCCGGCCGAAAATTCCAGTCCCGGCAGTAGACGCAACATGGCTTTGCGGGTTTCGGCTGCGCTGATGCGGCTTTGATAATCCTGCTCGCGCAGTTCCGGACGACTGGTCAGGGCCTCCTGCTCCAGGCTGGCGAGGTCCACTTTCAATTCCGGAATGACATAGTCGTCCTGGGTCGCCAGTGTCAGGTCGGTGTCCAGCGGCAGATTGATCAAGGTCGCCAGTTCGGTTTTCGCCAGCGACAGCGCACGGCGCTGTTCTTCCAGTTGGCGCGTGGCTTCGATCAGCGAGCGTTGATAAGCCAATGCCTGGATCGGATCGCCGATTCGCTGCTGGCTCATGCTTTGGCTGTTGCCGCGCGCGGTTTCGACCCGGGCCATGAGGCTGTCGATCTGCTTGAGCAGACGCTCGGCGGCCATGGCCCGCCAATAGGCTGAGCGCACATCCTGAACGATGGTGTTGATCACCTTGCGCCGACGCTCCTGAACAATCAGTCGCTGGTCGCCCTGTTGCTTGGCGCTGATGTAGCTGACGCCAAAATCGAGCACGTTCCAGACCATGGTCAGGTCCGCCACGTCACGGTCGCGGTCCTGTGAAGTCGATGGCTCCAACGACTGGGTTCCGGTCTGTACGCTCTGGCTGCTGGAGGCGTTGACGTTGTTGCGACCGACGTACCCGGCATCCAGCGCCATGCGCGGCAGCATGTCGAAACTGGCGAGGTCGAGTTGGCGCTTGGCCAGGGCCTCTTCCATGATCTTGAGCCGGCCTTCGAGGTTGTACTTCACCGCTCGGGCCATGGCCTGGTGCAGGGTCAGCGGACCGCTGAGGGGCTCCTGATCCTTGTACATGTTTTGCAGATCGCTCCTGGCGCGCTGTTCGCTGACGCTGCGTTCGATCGGTTTACTGGTGACTGCACATCCGCTGATCGCAAGCGCCAACAGGCTGGCGCCGAACAACTTCTGACTTCTCTTCATCCTTGACCGTCCCTAGGTACTGCATTGTTTTAGGTGTTTTTCAGGCCTGCATTTCGCTGATGCCGACCTGCTTCAACGCTGCGGCCAGGTTGTCGACCTGCCATTGCTCGGTGTCTTTGAGCTGTTGTAATTGCTGGACGAGACTCGGCGCGCCAAATACGCCGCGCAGACCTTGGGAAACATCACCGGCCTTGATCGAATGGCTGCCGAATGAACTCGCCGAATCCCGTTCGCTGCCAGTGTCCTGATTGAACAGGCTCGACAACGTGCTGGCGCCGAACACCCCGCCATCGCCCCCGCCAAAGCCGAGGAAGCCGTGGCTCGAGCCATCGCCACCGGCGTCGCTGCTGCTGAACACCTGGGCGATGAAGCTTGGCGCCAACGCGCCGTGGTTCATGAAAATGTCACCCAGCGGCCGGATGCCGTTGCCGATCACCCGGTTTTCGAACAACGGGGTAAAGGTCAGCGGCGAGCCGAGATTGCCGGTGGGTGGGGCAAAGATGATCGGTTGCAGTGGCACGTTGGGCTGATCGGCTACGACCACCGGTGTCAAGACCAAGGGAGGCGCCGGTGCGGTGTCGATCGCGTAGTTGTTGGACACCGCAAAGCTGGCGCCTATGTTGCCCGCCAGGTCCGTCACATTGCTGGTATCCAGCGCAATGAAGTTGCTCGGGTCGGTGATGTTCCCGGTGGGTGTGAAGGTCGCGGTCCAGGTCTTGCCGCCGTCGGTGCTGGCCAGGTTGGTCAGCTCGCCGTTGGTGACGCTCAGGTCCGACACATCGAAGTCGTTTACCGCCTCATTGAAAGTGAAAGTCACCAGCGTCGTCTGGCCAATGCCCAGGTTCGGGTTGGCAACCACGATGGAGGCGGTCGGGCGAGTCGCATCGAGCGCGTAGTTGTTGGAGATGGCGATGCTGGCGCCGGTATTGCCCGCAGCGTCGAGCACATTGCCGGTGTCGAGCAGGATCAGGTTGGTCGCATCGTTAAGGTTCGCAGTCGGTGTGAGCGTGGCGGTCCAGGTCACACCGCCGTCACTGCTGACCAGGTTGGACAGCACGCCATTGGCCACGCTGAGGTCCGACAGGTCGAAACCGGATACCGCTTCGCTGAAGGTGAAGGTCACCGTGGTGGTCTCGCCGATGCCCAGCTTATTGTCCGCGACCACAATGGTCGCGGTCGGGCGAGCGGTGTCGATGGCGTAGTTGTTGGAGTCGGTGACGCCCACGCCACTGTTGCCCGAAGCGTTGATCACACCGGTGTTGTCCAGACGGATCAGGTTAGTGGTGTCGGTCACATTGACCGTGGGTGTGAAGGTCGCGGTCCAGGTGATTCCGCCGTCGCTCGACGACACGCTGCTCAACGTGCCGTTGGCCAGGGTCAGGTCAGCGTTGGTGAAGCCGCTCACCGCTTCGCTGAAGGTGATGGTCACCCCTGAGGTTTCGCCGGCCTTGAGGGCATTATCGGTGACCACGATGGTGGCGGTCGGCACTTGGGTTTCCACCACGTAGTTGACGGAGTCGGTCGTGCCCGCTCCGCTGTTACCGGCCAGGTCCGTGACGCCACTGTTGCTCAGGGTAATGAGATTGGTGGCGTCGGTCACGCCGAGGGTCGGCGTGAACGTCCCGGTCCAGGTGATGCCGCCGTCGCTGCTGCTGACATTGCTCAACGTACCGTTGGCGATGCTCAGGTCGCTGTTGTCGAAACCGGTCACTGCTTCGCTGAAGGTGATGGTCACCAGCGCGGTTTCTCCCGGTTTCAGGGTCGTATCGCTCAACACGATGGTGGCGGTCGGGCGCTGGCTGTCGATGGCGTAGTTGTTGGAATCGGTGGTGCCGGTGCCGGTGTTGCCTGCCAGATCGCTGACCCCGGTGTTGTCCAGGGTGATCAGGTTGGTCGTGTCGTTGATGCTGGCACTCGGCGTGAATGTTGCCGTCCAGGTGATGCCGCCGTCGCTGCTGCTCACCGCCGTCAACGTGCCGTTGGCGATCGTCAAATCTGCGTTGGTGAAACCGCTGACCGCTTCACTGAAGGTGATCGTCACCAGCGAGGTTTCACCCATTTTCAGCGCATTATCCGCCACCACGACCGTGGCCGTAGGGCGCACGGTATCGATGGCGAAGTTGTTGGAATCGGTGGTGCCGCTACCGGCGTTGCCCGAGGCATTTTGCACACCGCTGTTGTCCAGAGTGATCAGGTTGCTGCTGTCAGTGATGGCGTTGGTCGGCGTGAACGTCGCCGTCCAGGTGATGCCGCCATCGCTGCTGCTCACCGCACTCAACGTGCCGTTGGCGATCGTCAGGTCGGCGTTGCTGAAACCGGTCACCGCCTCAGAGAACGTGATGGTCACCAGCGATGTTTCGCCGATGTTCAGCGCGTTGTCGGCGACCACGATGGTGGCGGTCGGAAGCACAGTGTCGATTGTGTAGTTCGCCGAACTGGTGGTACCGCTGCCGGTGTTGCCGGCAATGTCGGCGACCCCGGTGTTGTTCAGGGTGATGATGTTGCTGGTGTCCCTGACGCTGACCGTCGGCGTGAAGGTCGCGGTCCATGTCACGCCGCCGTCGCTGCTGCTCACCGCGCTCAGGGTACCGTTTGGAATGCTTAGGTCACTGTTGTCGAAACCGGTTACCGCCTCGCTGAAGGTGATGGTCACCAGCGACGTTTCGCCCGCGCTGAGCGTGCTGTCGGCGACCACGATCGTGGCAGTCGGACGCAGACTGTCGATCACGTAGTTGTTGGAATCGGTGGTCCCCGAGCCAGCGTTGCCGGCCACGTCCGCGATCCCGGTGTTGTTCAGCGTGATGATATTGGTCGCATCGTTGACGCTCACTGTCGGCGTGAAGGTCGCGGTCCAGGTGATGCCGCCGTCGCTGCTGCTCACCGCGCTCAATGTGCCGTTGGCAATGGTCAAATCCGCGTTGGTGAAACCGCTGACTGCTTCACTGAAGGTGATAGTGACCAGGGAGGTTTCGCCGATTCTCAGTGCCGTGTCCGCGACTACGATGGTGGCCGTCGGGCGCACGGTGTCGATAGCGTAGTTGTTGGAATCGGTGGTGCCGCTGCCGGCGTTGCCCGAACCATTTTGCACACCGCTGTTGTCCAGGGTGATCAGGTTGCTGCTGTCAGTGATGGCGTTGGTCGGCGTGAACGTCGCCGTCCAGGTAATGCCGCCGTCGCTGCTGCTCACCGCGCTCAACGTGCCGTTGGCAATCGTCAGGTCGGCGTTGCTGAAACCGGTCACTGCCTCAGAGAACGTGATGGTCACCAGCGATGTTTCGCCGATGTTCAGCGCGTTGTCGGCGACCACGATGGTGGCCGTCGGAGCCACGGTGTCGATGGTGTAGTTGCCGGAGTTGGTGGTGCCGCTGCCCGTGTTGCCGGCTATGTCGGCCACGCCGGTATTGGCCAGAGTGATGACGTTGGTGACGTCATTTACACCCGCGGTCGGCGTGAAGGTCGCGGTCCAGGTGATGCCACCGTCGCTGCTGCTGACGGCGCTCAGGGTGCCATTGGCAATCGTCAGGTCGGCGTTGGTGAAACCGCTGACCGCTTCACTGAAGGTGATCGTGACCAGCGAGGTCTCGCCGGCACTCAGGGTCGGGTCTGCCAGCACGATGGTCGCGGTAGGCCGGACCGTGTCGATGGCGTAGTTATTGGAATCCGTGGTGCCGCTACCGGCGTTGCCCGACACGTCGCTGATGCCGGTGTTGTCCAGGGTGATCAGGTTGGTCGTGTCGTTGATGCTGGCGCTCGGGGTAAAGGTCGCCGTCCAGGTGATGCCGCCGTCGCTGCTGCTCACCGCCGTCAACGTGCCGTTAGCGATCGTCAAATCGGCGTTGGTGAAACCGCTGACCGCTTCACTGAAGGTGATGGTCACCAGCGAGGTTTCGCCGATTCTCAGTGCCGTGTCCGCGACCACGATGGTGGCCGTCGGGCGCACGGTGTCGATGGCGTAGTTGTTGGAATCGGTGGTGCCGCTGCCCACATTGCCGGTGGCGGCAGCCTGCACGCCGCTATTGTCCAATATGATCAGGTTGGTCGCGTCGGTGGTGCTGGCGGTCGGGGTGAAGGTCGCCGTCCAGGTAATGCCGCCGTCACTGCTGCTCACCGCCGTCAACGTGCCGTTGGCGATGGTCAGGTCGGCGTTGGTGAAGCCGGTCACCGCCTCAGAGAACGTGATGGTCACCAGCGATGTTTCGCCGATGTTCAGCGCGTTGTCGGCGACCACAATGGTGGCCGTCGGCAGCACGGTATCGATCGTGTAGTTGCCGGAGTTGGTGGTGCCGCTGCCCGCGTTACCGGACAGGTCAGCCACACCGGTATTGGCCAGCGTGATGACGTTGGTCACGTCATTCACGCCAGCGGTCGGGGTGAAGGTCGCGGTCCAGGTAATGCCGCCGTCGCTGCTGCTCACCGCGCTCAATGTGCCGTTGGCAATCGACAGGTCCGCGTTGGTGAAACCGGTCACCGCCTCGGAGAAGGTAATGGTCACCAGCGAGGTTTCGCCTGCTGTCAGCGTCGTATCGGCCAACACAATCGTGGCGGTTGGACGGACAGTGTCAATCGCGTAGTTATTGGAATCAGTGGTGCCGCTGCCGGCGTTGCCCGACAGGTCGCTGACCCCGGTGTTGTCCAAGGTGATCAGGTTGGTCGTGTCGTTGATGCTGGCGCTCGGGGTAAAGGTCGCCGTCCAGGTGATGCCGCCGTCGCTGCTGCTCACCGCGGTCAACGTGCCGTTGGCAATGATCAGGTCGGCGTTGGTGAAACCGCTGACCGCTTCACTGAAGGTGATAGTGACCAGGGAGGTTTCGCCGATTCTCAGTGCCGTGTCCGCGATCACGATGGTGGCCGTCGGGCGCACGGTGTCGATGGCATAGTTGTTGGAGTCGCTAGTGCCGCTGCCGGTATTGCCGGCCAGATCGCTGACTCCGGTGTTGTCGAGGGTAATCAGATTAGTCGCGTCGGTGATGCTGGCGGTCGGTGTGAAAGTCGCCGTCCAGGTGATGCCGCCGTCGCTGCTGCTCACCGCGCTCAACGTGCCGTTGGCAATCGTCAGATCGGCGTTGGTGAAACCGGTCACCGCCTCGGCGAAGGTGATCGTCACCAGCGAGGTTTCGCCGATTTTCAGCGCATTGTCCGCCACCACGATGGTCGCGGTCGGACGGAGTGTATCGATGGCATAGTTGTTGGAATCGGTAGTGCCGCTCCCGGCGTTGCCCGCCACGTCGCTGACCCCCGTGTTGTTCAGGGTAATCAGGTTGGTCGTGTCATTGATGCTCGCGTTCGGGGTGAACGTGGCGGTCCAGGTGATGCCGCCGTCGCTGCTGCTCACCGAGGTCAATGTGCCGTTGGCGATGGTCAGGTCGGCGTTGGTGAAACCGCTCACCGCCTCGGAGAAGGTGATGGTCACCAACGACGTTTCGCCAATGCTCAGGCTGGTGTCGGCCACCACAATGGTCGCGGTCGGGCGCACGGTGTCGATGGCGTAGTTATTGGAATCGGTGCTGCCGCTCCCGGCGTTGCCCGACAGGTCGCTGACCCCGGTGTTGTCCAGCGTGATCAGGTTGGTCGTGTCGTTGATGCTCGCGCTCGGGGTAAAGGTCGCCGTCCAGGTGATGCCGCCGTCGCTGCTGCTCACCGCGGTCAACGTGCCGTTGGCAATGATCAGGTCGGCGTTGGTGAAACCGCTGACCGCTTCACTGAAGGTGATAGTGACCAGGGAGGTTTCGCCGATTCTCAGTGCCGTGTCCGCGATCACGATGGTGGCCGTCGGGCGCACGGTGTCGATGGCATAGTTGTTGGAGTCGCTAGTGCCGCTGCCGGTATTGCCGGCCAGATCGCTGACTCCGGTGTTGTCGAGGGTAATCAGATTGGTCGCGTCGGTGATGCTGGCGGTCGGTGTGAAAGTCGCCGTCCAGGTGATGCCGCCGTCGCTGCTGCTCACCGTGCTCAACGTGCCGTTGGCAATCGTCAGGTCGGCGTTGGTGAAACCGGTCACCGCTTCGGCGAAGGTAATGGTCACCAGCGAGGTTTCGCCGATTTTCAGCGCATTGTCCGCCACCACGATGGTCGCGGTCGGACGGAGTGTATCGATGGCATAGTTGTTGGAATCGGTAGTGCCGCTGCCAGCGTTGCCCGCCAGGTCGCTGACCCCTGTGTTGTTCAGGGTGATCAGGTTGGTCGTGTCATTGATGCTCGCGTTCGGGGTGAATGTGGCGGTCCAGGTGATGCCGCCGTCGCTGCTGCTCACCGAGGTCAATGTGCCGTTGGCAATCGTCAGGTCAGCGTTGGTGAAACCGCTCACCGCTTCGGAGAAGGTGATGGTCACCAGTGAGGTTTCGCCAATTTTCAGCGCCGTGTCCGTCACCACGATGGTCGCCGTTGGCCGCACAGTATCAATGGCGTAATTGTTCGAATCGGTGGTGCCGCTACCGGCGTTGCCCGCCAGGTCGCTAACCCCGGTGTTGTCCAGGGTGATCAGGTTGGTCGCGTCAGTGATGCTGGCGGTCGGCGTGAAAGTCGCCGTCCAGGTGATGCCGCCATCGCTGCTGCTCACGGCAGTCAAGGTGCCGTTGGCAATTGTCAGGTCGGCGTTGGTGAAACCGGTCACGGCCTCGTTGAAGGTGAAGGTCACCAGCGAGGTTTCGCCGACCTTGAGGGCCGTGTCGGTAAACACGATGCCGACTGTCGGGCGTGCGGTGTCGACGATGTAGTTGTTGGAATTGGTGGTGCCGACGCCGGCAGTGCCGAGACCGTTTATCACCCCGGTGTTGTCCAGGGTGATGACGTTGGTCGTATCGGAAAGACTGGCGGTCGGCGTGAACGTTGCCGTCCAGGTGATACCGCCGTCGCCGCTGCTGACCGCACTCAAGGTGCCGTTGGCGATGGTCAGGTCCGCATTGGTGAGACCGGTCACGGCCTCGGAGAAGGTGATCGTCACCAAGGACGTTTCGCCGATGCTCAGTGTGGTGTCAGCGACCACTATGGTCGCGGTCGGCGGCGGTGAATACGCGGTGTTTAGCACACCGCCATCGTTGTAGATGGTCGCGAAGGAGGTCGGCGAAGTACCGGTTGTCCCCCCGCCCAGCGCGGCACCCCCGGCACCACTGGCCGCGGCATTACCGGCCAGGGCCGCGAAGTTGGCTGCCGTGATCAGCAGCGTGCCTTTGTTCCAGATTGCACCGACGCCCCGGCCGCCGATGCCGCCGTTGGAGGCGTTGCTGCCATAGCCACCCCCACCGCCGCCGCCACCGCCGGCGCCAATGTTGTTGGTAATGCTTGAGGTGCCGATGATGGTGATGGTGCCGCTGCTGGCGTTGTAGATCCCGCCCGCCGCGTTGCCGCCCGCGCCACCGACCTTGTCCCAACCGGCGCCGCCACCGCCGCCGCCAATGGAAATCGTGCCATTGCTGGCCGTCGAACCGTTACCGCCGTTGCTGTAGTAGGAAACACCCACACCGCCAGTGCCGCCGGTGGTGGTGCCGCCGCGACCGCCCATGTGGGTCGCGTCATAACCGCCGCCGTAACCACCGACGCCACCGCCCCCCGCACCGCCGCCCAACGTGCCGGTGCCCGGCCCTGCCGAACCGCCATGCCCGCCGCCTTGGCCGCCCAAACCGCCGCCACCACCACCGCCGCCGCCGTAAAAAGCGCCTGTGACACCGCCGCCGCCACCGCCACCGGAAGCGGCGTTGGAGGTCACGGTAACGTTGTTCAGGGTTAGAAGCCCTGCGTTGAAAATGCCCCCGGCCATCGCACCCGTGGCACCGTAGCCTCCGTTGCCGCCCGTGCCCGACACCAGGCCTCGGGTGATCACCAGGCCATCGAGTGTCACGGTACTGCCAGACACCACTTCAATCACTCGGGTCCTGTACTGACCATCGAGAATCACATCCGCCGCGCCGTCGTTGTTCAAGTCGCCATCAACGGTGATGTTCTTGTTGATCAGCAGTTCGGACGTCAGCTGCACCGTCATGCTGGCGTTGAAGGTGACGAGATCGCCGTTCTGCGCCGAGGCGATGGCGGCACGCAGCGAACCAACGCCCGTGTTGGCGTTGTTGGTGGCGGTCCAGGTCGCCAGGCCCCACTGATACTCGCTCATGGCCTGGGTCGACAGCACGTTGGCGCTTTCGATGTTGCCGGTGGCGATCTCCAGATTCCAGTCGCCACCGATCCCGGTGCGGTTGCTGGACGCGGCCACATCACGGCCCGTCAGTTGCGCCAGCGAGTCGACAAAACTCAAGCCGCGCTCACCTTCGGCGGTGTAGCAGCCGTAGATCATGATGTCGCCGCCGACGTTCATGTCCTTGCCGATTTCCGCCAGCACGGCGCTGCGGGCCGCGACGTTGTCGGCCGACAGATAATTGTTGCCCAGCCACAGATCGCCCGCGTTGCCGTGGGCAATGATCTGCACCGAACTGATGCCCTGATGGGTGTCCAGATAGTCGGAAATCTGTTGCAAGCCGTCCTTGGTCGCATCCAGCTGAACCACTTGGGTACCAGGCGCCACGCCCTTGAGCAGGCTGTCGGCATCCTTGACCCGGGAATCGACGAACACCACGCTCTGGCCCGGCACTGCAACGGGGGCTGGCGCGGGTGTGGCATCGGCCTGGCCGTGGGTGTCCTTGCTGGCGACCGGTTGGTCGGCCGTCGGCGTCTTGGCGGCGTCAACAGTGCTGTGACTGTCAGCCTGGGCGGTATCGGCCACAGTGGCCGCCACCGCGCCGTCGAACAGCATGCGCGGCTCCAGGGACATGATCATTGGAGAGGCCAGCGCTCGTGCGCCTTTGGTAACCCGTGACTTGCCGTTGCTCCACCACATGTTGCTCACCCGGACTCGAACTTTTTGACGGATCAATGAAAACGCCGCGATCAACTGATCGCGGCGTCGGCCTTCATACGAATGACATTGGCGGCGCTGGCTGAGCCATCGAGCCAAAAGGACAATTCTGCGTATTGTTTGAACAAGTCCGGCGGCAGGATCGTGCGCCGCGATTGCAGCTCGACCTTGGGTTTTACTTTATGCAAACCGGATACACCGAGGGCTAGATCGAACTCCGGCGCGTCGTAGGCGAGGTTGTCAAAGTCATGCTCGAACCACGGTTCGCCGATGAAGTCGTAGACCAGCCGCATGACCCGATCAGGTGCCTGGGTCAGCAAGTCGTAATCGACAATCAGCAACGAGTCGGCGTGTTCGCCGTAATAGGCTTCCTTGAGCGCTGCCCAGGCAAAACCCACCAGACGATTGCGCTGCGCCAGAGTTTCGCAACGGCTGTAGACCGTGTTGCGCTCGATCGCGTCGCCGAACAGCTTGGTGTTTTCAAAAGGGTTGGCGCGGTACAGACGCTCGATGCTGTCCATGACCCAGGCGACATTGCGCACGCAGGCAATGACCTTGGCTTGAGGGAACAGATCGCTGATGGCCGGCAGGCGCGAACTCCATAACCGATTGGTGTCGAACACCACCGGTTTGTCGGCCTTGTCGGCGTAGAAGGAGTCGAACAGACCGCGAAGCAAACGGCGGCGCAGATCGGTATCGATCACCGCACCGAACTCGCTGCCGGCGCTGCACTGCTCCAGAACACCGGAAAACAGGGCGCCCACGGGGCTGGTCATGCCGGCATGAAAGCGCGGGTTCTGCAAAAGGATTGCAGAAAGCAGGGTCGAGCCTGAGCGCGGCAAGCCGGAAATAAAGTGGAACTGTGACAATCCCTTCACCCTAGTCATAAGTCCTTTATGTACGACGGAGCCTAGACCATGGATGGCCATATGGGTAGTGGTGTTTTGATATCAAATCGAAGCTAAATCGCCTGGAAAACGCGTTTTCTGTTACAGACTCAATGCAACACAAACAAACGCGCGTTGGCGCCTCCCGCCTGCGTTACGCCAACGCTCTGCCAGCCTGCGGGCAACGGCGCGAATTCGTCCGGCACATCCAGGGTGCCGATCAACCACACCCGGCCAGTGCCTTTGGGCAAATCGCCGAGGCTGTCGAGGTAAATGTCCTGGGTCACCAGCGTGCCGAAACCATAGGCATTCGGCCGGCTCGAAACACCCTTGGCCAACGGCGGGGTGTACAGCAGCGGTTTGGCGTCGGCGCGGTTGTAATAGACGTAACTGAGGTACCAGAGCATGTCGCTGGTGACGATCCGGTCACCGGCAACGAAGTGCTGGTTCACGTAGTCCACCATGACACTGATTTGATCGTTGGTATCGACCGTGGCGTTGTTGTTCAGGCCCACCAGTTCGACGCTGACAAACAACACCAGCACCGTCAGGGCCAGCACCCGAAAGACTGCGTACAAGCGATCAATGGCCAGTGCGGCAATCATCGGCAGGCCGAGGGCATACGCGGTGAGGTAACGCTCGATGAACACCGGCGAGATGAACGACACCGAAAACACCAGCAACAACGGCAAAACGGTGTAGATCACCAGCAACGCACTGCCACGAATGACACTGCGATCCCGCGCCAGCGCCACCCAGACCAAGGCCAGCGACGCCAAAGGCAACGTGATGAAAGTCGATGTGGGCAGGTTCTCGCCATCGTCCTGGATCAGGAACGACCAGATCATCGAAGGCAGCGAGCCGAACGTGATCGGCGTTTCCCACCCTACATCGCCATTGGCTTTGAGCTGACCCATGTGCTGGATCAGATCGATCAGGCTCGGCACCCACGGCAAGTACAACAGCACGATTGCCACATTCGCCAACCACCAACCGGGCTGCTGGATATGCCGCAAGCGATAGCCTGGCTGTACGCGAATTACCCCCAGATACAGCCAGTGGCACAACACGCACAGGGCCGTGAAGTAATGGGTGTAGAACGCCGCGCTCATCAGCAGTGCGTAAATCACCAGATAACGCCTACGCCCGGGGCGTTTGATCCAGTAAACCAGGGCGATCGTGGCACCGATCAGCCACAGCCCCAGCAACGAATACATGCGCACTTCCTGGCTGTAACGCACGGCGGTAGGCAGCAGCGCCAACAGGACGCCGGCCAACAACGCAGCGCGGCGAGTGGCGAGCAAGTCCACCAGCCAGACGCCAAGCGCCACGGTGGCAATCCCAGGTAGTGCGCTCAGGCTTCGAATCGAAAAAATGCCATCGCCGAACAGCTCGATCCAGCCATGCAGCAGCATGAAATACAGCGGCGGATGCACATCATGGGCGGCATGCACCCAGATCCCGGCCAGCGAATACTGACTCAGCAGCAGACTGGAACCTTCGTCGCCCCAGACAGCCGCCGCTGTCAGGTCATAAAAACGCACCAGTGCGGCCAATGCCAGGATGGGTATCAGCCAATGCTCACGCACCCATCGAAGCAAGCGCTGAACACTCGCCCAGGCGCCGGGTGCCGCGTGCGGGCCTTGAGTGCCGTCAAGCGGCGTTTCTCTGTGCGCCTCCATTGCCTCCCCTCGGACCGGTAAAAAACCTTGAAGCTTGCAATCACTGTAGGACAGCGGCAGCGCCGTCGTCGATGCTGGCTTTGCGACCAACGACATTCGGCAGCCATGTGGATCCGGGTCTACGCTCTGGCTTGGCGTGACGTAGCCACGGAGATGAAAGGAAATCGGCTGATCACAACGGTCTGCCCGCAATACCCGGGCCACCTGCGTCTCGCGCCAGACAACTAACCTGAGGGATGAGGAACTATGGAAGTATTCATGGGCACTATTCAGTCTTTCGCCTTTAACTTTGCCCCAAACGGCTGGGCCCTGTGCAACGGCCAGACGCTGGGGATCTCGCAATACCAGGCGCTTTTCTCACTGCTGGGAACCTACTATGGAGGCAATGGCACCACCAATTTCATGCTACCCAACCTGCAAGGCCGTCTGCCGATGGCACAGGGCAACGGCCTGGGCCTGACCCCACGCGTCATTGGCGAATTCTCCGGGACCGAGAACGTCACCGCGACCATCACCAACCTGCCCAACCACACCCACGCCTTGTCCGGGCTCACGGCCACCACCACCCTGCAACTGGCCAGCCCGGCGAGCAACCCGGTCACCAATCCAACCGCCACCAACTCGTACATCGGCGCCTCCGGCGGCGGCCCGGGTTCGGCGAGCATCTACTCCGATGCGCAAGGCGCTTCAGCCGTGCCACTCAAAGGCGTGGCCACCACGGTCACGGGGGAAATCTCGTCCGCCGGTAACGGCCTGCCCATGGAAACGATGAACCCGTTCCTGGTGCTCAACTTCAGCATCGCCCTGAACGGGTTGTTCCCTTCTCGCAACTGAGGACTTCGACCAGTCAGAAAAAAATCTCTTTCAATTAAAAGGGTTAGCTAACAACCAGGCGTCTCATGTGGCTCAAATGAGACGCCTTGTAGGTCAAATCCTCTTTACTTCAATAGACTGCTATGTCGATTGATACAAAGAATTGATACATCTCTCGATTTTGGAAGTGGTAAGCTCGCCGCCCAGAAAATCTGAGATCAAATTTGACGTTCTTCATATAAAAACGTCGTATTAGGATCTTGACAAACGCTCCGTTCATCGCAAAGCAGTTGACCTTTTCGGAACCTTGCCCTTGCGTAATGAACCTATAGGTCTACGCTCACCGATATAGTTATCCATAGTGTCTATGCTACGAAGTTTTTTGCTACAGAGCCAAAAGCAGGAGAAGGGCAATGAAAATTCAAGATATCCGCACGGTAATGGAGTCGAAAAATCTGGCTCAACATAGTCTGGAATATCATGATATCTCTGATAACTCCGACTCTGTTATTACTTCAGCCGAAGTTTTCATGCAAAAACGCAAACAAAATGATCATAAGAAGGCCTTGGAAAAAATATTGAGCAGGGCATCTAAAACAGACTGGTAATTCAGCAATGGGGTTCAAGGATGTCTACTACCGTCAGAAAGGATTTGGCGTCTCTGTTAAAATCTAGAACTACCAAAGACAAAGATTTAACCACTCGCATTAAAGGCCGAAGCACTAACGAAATCGTAATTGCCCTATGTGGCGCTGCGGGCTGCGGAATCGCGGAAGTTTCGCGAGAGATAACCGATCAATTCAAGAGTTATGGCTACGAAGTAAAACATATAAAAATAAGCGACATTATAATTGAATACTTCAACATCAACCAACTCCCTCCCGCTCATGCAAGTAAAGACCTCAAGTCCCTAAAAGGCGCCGACCGCTATAATACTCTCCAGGACTTGGGAAACCAGATCAGAAAAGACCTAGACTCAACAGCGCTTGCCGTTCAAGCCATTAAGCAGATCTCGGTAGAACGCGAACTACAAATGAGCGAGTCTGACAATCTAACACCACCACGTACTGTCTACATAATAAACCAACTAAAAAACCCAGCCGAAGTTGATTTTTTTCGGCTTGTATACAAAAATATCTTTTACTTAGTTGGTATTTTGAGTGACCAAGAAGCTCGACTTCGCCAACTAGAGAATGATGATCTCAGCATCGTAGATGCTCATACGCTGATCGAACGCGACAGATATGAAAATATCAATTACGGTCAACGGTTAGAAAAGACTGTTCAACAAGCAGATTTTTTTATTCGCAACAATCTTACAGATGGAACTAATTTAGAGGGCCCTTGTGCTAGATTTGTAGGTCTTGTTCACGGAAAAAATGGAATCACCCCAACCAAGGACGAATCTGGCATGTATGCAGCCTTTTCTGCATCTCTGAACTCGGCCTGTTTAAGTAGACAAGTAGGCGCTGCAATTGCAGACAAGTCAGGAACCATAATATCTTTAGGATGGAATGATGTTCCTCGCTTTGGGGGAGGCCTCTATTCTGCAGATGATAAGCCTGATCATCGATGCGTTTATAGCGGAAAAAAATGCTCCAATGACATCTACAAAAACAAACTTGTGGATAGCATCACAGATTTAATTAGCGACGAAGTTAAATTATCCAGAATTCAAATTGAGAAAATCTCAAAACTAATTCATGAAGAAACAAGAGCCGGATCAATAATCGAATACTCTCGGGCTATTCATGCAGAAATGGAAGCTATATTAAACATTGCCAGATCACAACGCTGCATTACAGAAGGTGCGACTCTATATACCACTACCTTCCCTTGCCATAATTGTGCAAGGCATATTATTGCTGCCGGAATCGATAGAGTTCTTTATATCCAACCTTATGATAAAAGCCTCGCAATGAAACTTCATTCTGACGCAATTACCACCAACAGGAACGACAAACAAAAGACATTTTTTGAAACGTTTGAAGGGGTCGCCCCGAGTCGATATTCTTCTTTTTTCACCGCAAATCTCCCCCGCAAAGATGCAAACGGCTTTGCAACCGACATCATCAACAAAAGTGCAAACCACATATCAGTCGAATACATAGACTCTTACTTGGATGTCGAATTAAAAGTCGTAGTACAAGCAAACAAACAGCTTCCAAGCACACCTTAACTCCATAACGCCTAAAACATTAAAAAAAATTAACTACCAAGCCACATCACATTTTGAAAACCCCATCAAATCGGTAACCAGATTTGGATTGATAAAATGTTAGAACAGGTTCAAAGCCAACACTTTAAGGCGCTGCTGGGCAAGACAGGAACGCTGCGGCTGCCGGATGGAAGTGAATTGCCGATCCATATCGACAGCCTTGAAGAAACACCCCGATCGCGGATGCCCAAGAGCGAGCGCATGCCGTTCAGTGTCGAATTCAACAGCCTGAGACCCACAGACTTTGTCGATGGGTTATGTACGCTGGAGTTGCCGGAACTGGGTCAGGTGCAAGACATCTTTGTCTCCCGTATACCGGCCATGGGACGTGACCCGGACGTGGGATATTTCTACATCGCCTTCAACTGAACACACCGAATCCCAATGTGTGAGCGAGCCTGCTCGCGAATGCGGTATGACATCCAACAGGGATGTCGACTGATACACCGTATTCGCGAGCAGGCTCGCTCCCACAGGGGACTGTGGTGTATTCAACTTTGCGGATACCACACCAACCGCTCCGCCGCCGGGTTGCGCTCTTCGACCTGAAACCCCAGCGCCAGGTAATGCTGGCGCGCATGGGGATTATTGGCCCAGACCACCGTCGCTACCGGGCAACGAATCTGTTGCGCGGCTTTCTGCACACCTTGCAGCACCGTGCGGCCATAGCCCTGGCCGCGAGCCTTTGGAATGAACGCCAGGTACAGCACACGAATTTCATTAGGGCCAAAATCGGTGGTCAACGCACCGATGGCTGTGCCGAGTTTTTCGATCACGTAATGCATGGCGTTGGGAAAACGCTCCCCCAGACCTTGCTCCTGCACCTGAAATTGCTGGGCCACCACGTGCTCAACCACCTCTGGTTCACCGTCGATCCACTGCAGATCCGGCCGCGCTGCCTGATAAAGACTGTGCAGAAAAGGCCCATCGCTTGCCCGTGAAGGCCGAATCACCAAGCCATCGGCCGCCACTGAATCGTTATTCGCCATCCCAGCTCTCCTTAAAAACCGCTTTCCCTGACACCCAGCGCCGCCATGCGTCGCCAGGCGACACCCAGCAACGATTCGCCTCGCCCCTGCAACACCGCAATGCCGCGCAAGGGTTGCACCGGCGTCGGTACGTCTTCGAGGACGCTCAACCGCGCCCCATATTGAGCCTGTACCGGCTCCGCTCTTTGATGCTGATCCCGGCGCACGGCAATCGGTCCATGGTGATCGGAGGTCAACGCTTCCTGATCGACAAAGGCCGCACCGTTAGTGTCGATTTCGGTCAGTTGCACGGCGATCGCCGGGTGCATCGGATCGTCGGCGATGAAGCGTCCGCTGGCGCCCGTGGCGACGCGCCAGAGCTCGACCTCGGCCAGATAACCGCGCAACCGCGCGCCGTCCTCGACCACCCGCGCCAGGGGATCTTTGGTCGACAACCAGCGTCCAACCGCCAACTGCGGCAACAGATCGCGCACCTTGCCGGCGTGGGGCGCTCGCAGCAGCAGGCGCTCACGCTGGGCGGCCAGGCCTCGGTATTCGGCGACCGCTTCGGCCAGGCGCTGTTCGACGATACCGGCGTCGGCGGCGGTTTCACTGCGACTGGCCTGGCGGCGCATCTGCAACTGCTGGATCTGGATTTCGCGGCGGACGATGGCCTGACGCGAATCCAGATCCGGGGATTCCAGTTCAATCAACACCTCGCCCTGGGCAACCCCCTGGCCATCGTGAACATTCACCGTTTTGACCCGCGCCGCGACTGGCGCGTACAAGGCACTGGCGCGGCCGGCCTCCAGCATCGTCGGCAACTCCACGGCGCTGCGCCACGGCACAACCAGCATCAGCAACAGCCCAAGCAAGGCCAGGCCACTGAGCAGCACCCGAGGTGCATGAGCCTGTTCGCGGCGAGTCCACCATTGCCGCCACTCACTCATGATCGGCAGGAAGATGAACCACACCAGCTCCACCAGCATCAGGAAAATCCCCAACACTTTGAAGAACAGGTGGTAGACCGCCAGCGCAATCCCGAAAAACAACGCCGCGCGCCACAGCCACGAGCCATAGCCCCAAATCAGTAAACGCCGTTGCATCTTCGGCGACCATGGCTCCGGCGCCGCTGCACCGTAACCGAATAAAAACTCGCGCAACCGCCAGCGACACAGGGCAAACGCACGCCCCTGAAGGTTGTCGACTTGCCAAAAATCGCTGAGCAAAAAATAGCCATCGAAACGCATGAACGGGTTGAGGTTGATCAGCAGCGTGGTCATCCAGGTGGCGCTGGCCAGCATGAAGGCCGCGGTGCGTCCCGGACCGTCTGGCAGCAGCGACCAGGCGAGCAGTGCGAGGCAGGCCAGCAGCAATTCAGCCAGTACGCCGCCGGCACCAATCAGCAGCCGTGCGCGACGATCATTGACCCGCCAGGCGTCGCTGACATCGGTGTAAAACATCGGCAACAACACCATGAACGCCACGCCCATGCTCTGCACCCGACAACCGGCGCGCTTGGCCATGAAGGCGTGACCGAACTCGTGGCAGAGCTTGGCAAAGAACAGCGCCACGCCGAACGCCAGTGCGCCACCGAGGCTGAACAAATGCGGGAAGGTCGCGATAAAGCGCTGCCAGTCCCGAGACACCAGAAACACGCCGAGCCCCAGGGTTACCGGCAATCCATAGCGTAACGCTCGCGGGCCGAAACGCTGCAGCCATGGCCAGGCGCGATTGAGAAAAGCGTCCGGGCGCCACAGCGGAATGCGGAAAAACAGGTATTGGTGCAACAGGATCTGCCACAGCGTCTGTCGTTGAGCGGCCGCTTTGAGGCTGTAACTGGCGCGCTGTTGCGGATCGAGGGCGGTGATCAGGTCGTGGCTGCGCAAAAAGCCCAGCAATTGCTCAAGCTCCGTGCCATCCAGCGGCAAACCTGGCTCGCGGTTGGCTGCACGCAGCACGTGTTCGGGATCACCCAAGGACCAATGGCGCAGCAGGCGCATCGCCGCCGCGCCGAGTTTGAAATAGCGACCGCGCACCGGATCGGCCAGGGTCCAGCGCGGCGAGCCATCGAGTGCCGGTGATGCAGGCGTCAGCTGCAAATCTGCGCGCAGGCTCGGCAGGTTCATCTAAAGCCCCACGCTCTGGCGCAAACCGGCCAGGGGTTTACGTAACAGGTACAGCGCCAGCGGTGCACGGTCACCGAAGACTTTCGCCGTCCCTCGCAGCCCGATACGCGGTGGTGTTTGCTGGAAACTGGCGTCGAGCCGATAAGCCAACTGACCGCCGGCCGTGGGTTGTGCTTCGTAAGCTGCGCGTTCGAGTCGGGCCAAATGCCGTTGCAACGGATCACTGTCGAGGAACAGCGCGACTTGCGCGCCCGGCTCCAGAGCAATCGCATCGCCCACCGCCAGTTCGATACGCAATTCAGCCTGGGTCGGGTCGGCAATTTCCATCAACCGCTCGCCGGTCTGCACCGGTTTACCGGTCCAGCGTTCCGCGTCGGCGAATACCGCAATGCCAGCCCGCTCGGCGCGTACTTCACTGCGCTTGAGCAGTTCGCGGGCGTAATCCCGTTCAGCGCGTTTTTGCTCGACTCGTGCGGCGAGCAGATCGATTTTCGAGCTGGACTCGGCGTCGGCGAAGGAGCGTTGGGAATTGGCTTTGAGCTCTGCTTCAGCGACGCCCAAAGCCCGCTCGGCCACGTCGGCCTGGGCTTTGAGCGTGGTGCTTTCAAAGCGCAACAACAGGTCGCCGGCTTTCACCGTCTGATTGGGTTTGACCAGAAACTCGGCGATCACCCCGTCCAGCGGCGCCGCAACGACTCGACCGCCCAGTGGAACGACTTCGGCCGGTGCCAGCACCGATTGGCGCACCGGAATGAACAACCCGAGCAACACCACCGCGACCAGCGCCACCTGACGTTTTCGCGTCCAGCGCAGTCGCCACGGTTTGCGCGGTTGCAGCGCCAGCCAGGCATGGCTGTAGGTGTCCCCCAGTTGCGACAGCAACACTTGCTCGGAAGGATTCCACGGCTGATCCCGCGCCAGCCACAGACCGCCAAACACCTCACCCTGGTGATCGATCAGCGGCAGCCAGAACACCTGAGCCGCGGAAAGACTTTGCCAGTCCACCTGAATCGATTCGTTGAGAACATTCGCCGGGATCACCCGCGCCTGTTTCAGCACCTCGAGCTTGAACAACTGCGCCACTGCCTGCTCGATAAACGCCACGAACGGCGCATTCGGCTCCACCGCACTGACACCCGTCACGGCCTGCACCTTGCCGGCAATCAACAGCGCCGCGTGGCGAAAGCCAAACAGCGCCTGGCCGTCATTGACCAGGCTGTAAGCCAGTTGCGAAGGCGTGCGAGCGGCACGGGTAAGGCGTTCAAGATCAAGAAAGCGCGCGAATACCTGTTCGGCGCCCCCCGTGACCGGGGCGTTCACTTCAACTCCGCGAAACGCGCCGTGCCACTCATGCCGGCCAGCAAACCGTTAGCGCTGGGAAGCGTTGCCACCAGCAGCAAGGTCTGACTGCCTTCGTCAATCCGCGCACCCAGGCGTTTGATCGTGGCATCCAGTGGCTGACCGGTTTCATCGGGAACAAAACTGAAGGTCTGGCCGGGCTTGAGCTTGCCCATCCAGCGCGACGGCACCAGCAGATGAATTTCCAGGGTGCGGTTGTCGACCACATCCAGCAACGGCGCGCCGGCAGCCACGCTTTCATAACGCTGGACCTTGCGCTCCACCACCTGGCCGTCAAACGGCGCGAGCACGCTGCAACGCTTGACCTGCACCTGATAAACCTGGGACTGCGCCTGGGTTTCGCTGACCTTGGCCTCGGCCCGCGCCACTTCGAAACGCCCGACCGAATTCAACGCCGCCAATTGCTTGTTATGAGCCAGTTCTTCACTGGCCCCACGGCTGGCGGCCTGGGCCGCATTGAGCTGGGCCTGAAAACCCGAGCAATCGAACTTCGCCAGGGTGTCGCCCTTCTTGAACGACTCACCCTCGCTGAACGGCAATTCGACAATCCGCCCGGGTAACTCGCTGGCAAGCACCGCCTGATCCCGAGCCCGAAGCACACCTCGGGCTTCACTGCCGGCCTGCGCATTGGCCGCGCTGTTTTCCAGCAGCGGATCGTCTGGCGCAGGTGTTTGCGCTTGTACTGCGCACGTTACAAAGGTCAATCCGATAACCCACACACGAACAAGCCGCATAACCGTAACTCCCTGACGGATGAGCGGAGTCTACGACAGCGGGGGGTTGCGTCAAGCGAATAGCCATCATTGCTGAAAGGGAGTGTTCAGTGATGAGTGTTCATTCCCTTACAAACTACCAAGACGAGTCCTACACCATCCCCGGACAGCCGTGCATTGCAGGCACGAGCGGGTCACCGTAATCTCGCCGTGACCACCCTTGTACGCAGCGATTAAGTTCGGCTGGCCGTTAAAGGCGTAAAAACCGGCTTCGGCCGGTTTTTCAATTTTTGCGAACCGATTAACGCTGTGCCGTTTCTGCCACCGGATACACCGACTCCCACCCCCCACCCAATGCCTTGTACAACCCCACCATCGCCAGCGATACCCCGGTCGAACTCTCCACGAACTGCTCCTGAGTCGCCAACAACGCGCCTTGCACGGTCAGCACGTTGACGAAATCCACCACCCCTTCCACATATTGCTGTTGCGCGGTGCGCAGGGCGATCTGGTTCTGGCGGACGGCTTCGGCGAGGCTGTCGCGGCGCAGTTGGCTGGCGTTGTAGGCCGTCAGTTGATCGTCGATTTCATGCCAGGCGCGCAGCACGGTTTGCTGGTAGGCGATAGCAGCTTCTTGTTGCTGGGCTTCGCGCAGGTGCAGCACGCCGCGCAGGCGTCCGCCGTCGAACAGCGGCAAACTGAATTGCGGGCCGATACCGAAGGAGCGCGAGCCCCAGGAGCCGAAATCGCTGAGTTGCATGGCTTGCGATCCGATGTTGCCCGACAGGGTGATCCGCGGATAGAAATCACCCTTGGCCACACCGATGCTCGCGGTCGCGGCATGCAGGCGGGCTTCGGCCTGGCGGATGTCCGGGCGGCGTTCGGCCAGTTGCGAGGGCAGACCGATAGCGACCTGACGCGGGGTTTCCGGCACCGGGGCGTCGGTGGATAACTCGGCATGCAGCGCTTGCGGCGGCTCGCCCATCAGCAAGCTCAAGGCGTTGATCAGTTGCGACTGGCGCTGCTCCAGCGCTGGCAGGCGCGATTCGATGACCGCGACCTGGGCGGCGGCTTCGGCGACGTCCAGGTCGGTGGCGACACCGTCGGCCAGGCGCAGCTGCGAGAGTTTCAGGCTGTGGCGGGCGACGTCGAGGTTCTGCTCGGTGACGGCACGCGTACTTTGCACACCGCGCAACTGAATGTAGTCCTGAGCGGTTTCGGCCAGGACCGACAGCAGCACGCCACGTCGGTCGTTTTCCGCGACTTCCAGGGTGGCGTCAGCCGCTTCGGTTTCGCGGCGCACACGGCCCCAGAAATCCAGTTCCCAGGACGCGGAAAAGCCTGCGTCCCACAGGTTGAACGCCGAGTCGCCGTTGTGCCCCGACGGATCGCTCAAGCCTTCGCCGCTGTTGCGTTTACGCCCGTAACTGCCAGTGGCGGCGGTATTCGGGTAACGGTCGGCGGTGATCACCTGACGCGCGGCGCGACTTTGCTGCAAACGGCTGCTGGCGAGTTTCAGGTCGAGGTTGTCGGTCAGGGCACGCTGGCTCAGGGCTGAGAGTTTCGGGTCGTGGAACACCTCCCACCAACGCTCGTCCATGGTTTCGGCGATGGCTTGGCTGGCGGCGGACTTGGACGGTTTCGACCACTCGGCGATGGGCTGTGCCTGAGGTTTCTGAAAGTCCGGGCCGACGGTGCAGGCGCAAAGGCTCATGACAAACAAGGCGCAAAAGGTGAGGTGAGGCCACCGGCCTCTTCGCGAGCAGGCTCGCTCCCTCATTGAAATGCATTCCCCTGTGGGAGCGACGGTGCGACGATTCGACCTGCTCGCGAAGGCGTCAGCCCGGTCAACAAAGCTCTTCATCGCTGAACCACCTCAGACGCCGTCGCCGCACCGGCCGTATCAATACTCGCCTCAACCGACATCCCCACGCGCAACCGTTCGGCCAATGCCTGACCCGGATCGAGGACGATTTTCACCGGGATCCGCTGCACCACCTTGGTGAAGTTGCCGGTGGCGTTGTCCGGTTTGATCGAGGCGAACGTCACACCCGTGGCCGGTGCGATGCTCTCGACGCGACCGCTCAGGGCCTCACCGCCAAGGCTGTCGACACGCACTTGCACGCCCTGCCCCGGTTGCACGTCGGTCAGTTGGGTCTCCTGAAAATTAGCGATCACATAGGCCTGCGCAAGCGGCACTACCGCGAGGATCTTGCTCCCTGCCGTGACATAGGCGCCGACCCGAACGGCGCGCTCGCCGACCATACCGTCCTGAGGTGCAACGATGCGCGTGTAGGACAGCTCGTAGCTGGCCATTTCCAGCGCCGCTTGCGCCCGTTTCAGCCCACCTTCCGCCGCGTCACGCTGGGCGGTGAGGATTTCCACCTGCTTGCGCTCCGCCGCCAGCACCGCTGTCACGTTAGCCAACCGCGCGGCGGCCTGATCGATGCGAGTCCGCGCTTGTTGAGCGTTCTGCACGGTGCCGGCGCCCACGCCGGCGAGATGGTTGTAGCGATTCAACTCATGCTCGGCGAAGGCCATTTCAGCCTTGGCCGACACGACCGTAGCCTGGGCCTGAGCGATCACCGAAGCCTGGCGCTCAAGGGTCGCACGGGCATTTTGCAGTTGCGCCCTGGCCACCAGGGTTTCAGCGTCAGCGGCTTGAGCGGCGGCACGCAGATCGCGATCATCAATCAACGCCAGCAGCTGCCCGGCCTTGACCTGCTGGTTGTCCTCCACCAGCACTTCCTTGATGAACCCGGCCACACGCGGCACCACCAGCGTGAAGTCCGCCGAGACAAAGGCGTCATTGGTGTTTTGCTGCGTACGTTTGCCCAACAGGCCGGGTGCCAGCAGATAAACCAGTACGCCGAGCGCCACCACTGTGGCGACGCCAACGGCCACTTTTTGCTTTGATTGAGTCGTCATAAAAACCTTCTGTTTCAGCGAAGCATTCAAGTCGGCGCGCGCGGCGGATAGACCCGCGTCGGCAGCCAGAAAATCAGCAGGATCAGCGCCAATGCGACGCCGGCCATGCACAGATAAAGATCCGATGCCGTCAGCACTACCGCCTGCTCATGCAGCCGGTGGGCAAGGCCCGCGCCGTCGCTGTCGACCAGGGGTGAATTGCCGAGGTTGTCAACCAGCATCATTGAGTGGAAATGCAGCCTTGAGGTGGTCAACGCCTCCAGCACGCCGGTGGCGATCACCGCCGACAAGCCTTTTACGGTGTTGAACCAGGCCGAAGCGAACGGCCCTTCCATCGGACTGATGCTGCCGGTAGCCAGTATCAACAGTGGCAGCACCGCCATTGGCTGACCGAAGATTTGCAGCAGTTGCAGCACGTAGAAATCGTCGCGTATCCACACCGACGTCAGCTGCGACCCACCGATGCAGGACAGCATCAGCATGCTCAGGCCGATCCCCAACACCCAGCGACAATCGACCCAGCGCAGGTTGCACAGCGCCGCCACCAGCGGCAGCGCGATCAACTGCGGCAACGCCGCCAGCAGCATGATCGGCGCGGTCTGAACCGGGCGATAACCCTGCACCTGCGCCAGGTAGCTGGACGGAATGATGATCACCGCCAGCAACACCACCAGCACCCCGGCCAGGGTCAGAAGGGCGAACGACAGGTTCCGTATGCCGAGCATCTGCATCTTGAAAAACGGTATCGGCTGCGACCATTCGTTGATCAGGAACAGCACCAACAGCAGCAACCCACCCCCGAGCAATCCACAGATCAGGTTCGACCCGAACCAGTCCAGCCGATTGCCTTGCAGGATGCCAATCACCAGCATGCAGATGGCTGGAAAACCCAGCAGCAAGCCGCGCCAGTTGAATTGTTTGAAGCGCTCCAGGCGCAGCGGGTCCTGGGGCAAGCCGTAAGCCACCGCGGCCATAGCGATGAGGCACGGTGCGATGATTTGCCAGAAGGTCCATTGCCAGCCGACGTATTCCGTCCATAACCCGGCCAGCGGAGTGCCGAGCCCTGGACCGAACGTCGCGGTCAGGGCATAACCGGCCAGACCATAAAGCTTCACGTTGGCCGGTAAAAAGCGCAGCGCGACGGTCATCAGCATCGGCGGCAACGCGCCGCCGGCCAGGCCTTGCAAGGTGCGCATGACCAGCAGACTTTCGTAACTTGGCGCGAACGGGCACAACACACCCAGCAGGGTGAATGCGCTGATGGCGCAGAGGGTGAACCGCCGCAACGAAAACGTCACCGAGCACCACGGTGCGAAGGCCATGGCGGCCACCGAGGTCGCGGTGTAACTGGCAACCAGCCAGGTGCCTTCGTCGTAGCCGATGGCCAACGCGCCGCGGATGTCGGCCAAGGCAACCTTGGTCACCATTTCGTTCAGGCCCGACACCAGCACCGCCAGCAACACGCCCACCAGGCCGATGATGATCCGCGGGCCGAAGACCGGTGGCGTAACGGCGGCCGGGCTGGCTGCGGCGAGAGGTGCCGTGACCGTGAGGGAAGTCATGACTGCACGCTCCGGGGTTTGAATACCGAGGCATTTTAAGAAGCGCTAGACGTTACGAAAATTGACTTATCCGAAGCTTATAAGTGCATCAGACGCAATGATTGATCGTTCCCACGCTCTGCGTGGGAATGCAGCCCGGGACGCTCCGCGTCCCAAGAGCGGACGCAGAGCGTCCGTTGAGGCATTCCCACGCGGAGCGTGGGAACGATCCGCGAGTGATCAAACTATGGATGGCTGTGCTGCCAACCACGTTTCGTCGCAGCAACTCTTGAGGGTTTCACGCAGCCAGCGGTGCGCCGGGTCTTTGTCGAAACGTGGGTGCCAGGACTGGGTCAGCATAAGGGTCGGCAGCGGAATCGGCAGGGTGAAGGAACGCAGCTTCAGGCCCAGGCGCTGGACGCTCAGCAATGCCTCCTTAGGCACCGGCAGAATCAAATCGGAGTCAGGCAAGGCAAACATCGCCGCGTGGAAACTCGGCGCAATCACTGCCACCCGCCGCTCCAGCCCCAAAGCATTGAGCGCGGTATCGATCGGGCCACGGGCGATGCCGCGACGGGACATGCTGATATGGGAAAACCCGGCGAAACGCTCGGCCGTGATCTCTTCGTCGAACAGCGGATGGTCCTCGCGAACCAGGCCGACGAAATGAGTAGAGAACAGATTCTGAATCTTTACTTCCGGAGTCAACGGCCGGGTGTTGCTGACGCTCAGATCAATCCGCCCTTCGCGCAGCGCCTCATCATCGCCATCGCCTTCCGGCACAAAGCGCAGTTCGCAGTGCGGTGCCTGACGATCCAGAGTGTCGAACAACTTGCCGCCGTATACCCCGACGAAAAAGTCATTGGCGCGGATGTTGAACCGACGGCGCAACGAACCCAGTTCCACCGCATCGGCCGAGCGAAACAACAGCGCGGCCTGCTCAACCACGTCACGCACCTGTTCGCGCAACGCCAGCGCCTTGGGCGTCGGCACCAAACCACGACCGGCGCGCACCAGGATCGGATCGCCGATGGCCTCGCGAATCCGCGTCAGCGTCCGGCTCATGGCCGCCGGGCTGAGGTTCATGCGCCGCGCGGCGCCCACCACACTGCCCTCGTCGAGCAAGGCATCGAGGGCGACCAACAGGTTCATGTCCGGGAGTTGCATGCTGAGCACTCGTGTCTGATCTGGATTGATTTAGACGCAATGCTAACAAACATCCTTGAGGTGGGTGGTGACTGGGCCGGGCTCTTCGCGAGCAGGCTCGCTCCCACAGGGGTGCTTTGTCGAATACAAAATCTGCATTCAGTGAAGATCCACTGTGGGAGCGAGCCTGCTCGCGAAGGGGCCAGATCAGACACCGCAAAACTTACCGCTGCATCCCCCAACGCTTCACCGTGACCCGTTCCAGCGTGTCGAACACCAGATTTTCCACCAACAACCCGATCAGGATCACGACCGCCAACCCGGCAAACACCTTGTCGGTGTACAGCTCGTTACGGTTTTGGAAGATGTACCAACCCAAACCACCCTTGCCGCTGGTGGCGCCGAACACCAGTTCGGCGGCGATCAGCGTGCGCCAGGCAAAGGCCCAGCCGATTTTCAGTCCGGCGAGAATCGATGGCAGCGCTGCCGGAATCAGAATGAACAGCACGAATCGCATGCCCTTGAGGCCGTAATTGCGCCCGGCCATGCGCAGGGTTTCCGAGACACCGAGAAACCCGGCATAGGTGTTCAACGCCAATGCCCAGAGCACCGAATGCACCAACACGAAAATCAGGCTGTTCTGCCCCAGGCCGAACCACAGCAGCGCCAATGGCAACAGCGCAATCGCCGGCAGCGGGTTGAACATCGAGGTCAACGTACTCAGCAGATCGCGACCGAACTGCGTCGACACCGCCAGGGTGGTCAGGGCAAACGCCAGGACAATGCCGATCAAGTAGCCCTTGAGCAACACCACCAGGGAAATCCACACTTTGCCCAGCAACTCGCCACTGAGCAGACCGTCATACAGCGCGCTGCCGGTTTGCAGAAAACTCGGCAGCAGCAGGTCGTTGTTCTGAACACGGGCAACCACTTCCCACAGGACCGCGAGCAAAATCAGGATCAGGCTTTTGCGCACCCAGCCCTGTTGCCAGAGGCGCTGACCGAGCGGTAATTCACGCTCCAGCGGCACACTCGTCAGCGGCTGCAATACCGTTTCAAACTCTTCACGCGGGGATGATAAAAGGCTCATCGGGCACTCCTCTCAATGGCTCAATAAGCGATGCGGATGTCAGAGAAATCCAGCTCACGCTCGGTTTCCGGGGACTGACCTTCATCGAACAACAACCGATGAATGCGTCGCGCCGATTCCTGGAACGCCGCGCCACCGAGGCTGTGCAAATCGTATTGATGGCTGTGGACTTCCGCCCGCACCCGCCCCGGATGCGGCGACAGCAACAGAATCCGGTTGCCCACCACCAACGCTTCTTCAATGGAGTGAGTGACGAACAGCAGCGTGAAACGCACTTCTTCCCAGAGCAGCAGCAATTCTTCCTGCATCTTGCGGCGAGTCAGCGCGTCGAGGGCGGCGAAGGGTTCGTCCATCAAGAGGATTTTCGGCTGCATGGCCAGTGCACGAGCGATCGCCACACGCGCTTTCATACCGCCGGACAAGGTATGCGGGTAGGCATCGGCGAACGCCGCCAGACCGACCTTATCCAGATAGTGCAGCGCTCGCTCCTCGGCCTCTTTGCGCTTGAGCGTCCTGGACGCCAGCAGCGGAAACATCACGTTCTGTTTGACGGTTTTCCACGGCGGCAGTTGATCGAACTCCTGAAACACCACGATCCGGTCCGGCCCCGGGGCATTAACGGTTTGCCCCTGAAGACGAATCTCGCCTTCACACGGCTGGATGAACCCGGCGACAGCCTTGAGCAACGTTGATTTGCCACAACCGGACGGACCGAGCAGCACAAAGCGGTCCGCCGGATCGATCTCGAAACTGACCTGATGGGTCGCCCGAACCACCCGCTGAGGCGTGCGGTATTCTAGGCTGACGTTGTCGACCGACAGCAGCGCTTGGGCTGCCGCGATCGGTTTGCTGACCGTGTGGCCTTGCAAAGGGGCGTTCATCTCGGTTAGCTCCCTTGCAGCGGTTTGGCGTCCTGGAAGAAGTAGTCCTTCCACGAATCCGGTTTGTTTTTGATCGCGCCGACGCGGTAGAGGAACTCGGCCAGCGGGTAAGTATTTTTCGGCGTGACGCTGAATTCGAACTGCGGGTCATCGATGATTTTCAGCAACGCGGCACGGTCGATTTTGGCCTTGGTGACGCGGATGTAAGTGTCAGCCGCCGCACCCTTATCGTTCTGAGCAAACTCGGCGGCTTCCGTCAGCGCCTCGACAAACGCCTTATAGGTTTTCGGGTTCTCGTCGCGGAATTTCTCGGTGGCGAACAGCACCGTCGGCGAGTTCGGGCCGAGCACGTCATTGGAATTCAGCACAACGTGGACGTTAGGGTTGGCCAGCTCTTGATCCTGGTACGGCGGGTTGGAAAAGTGCCCGGTCAACTCGGTGCCGCCAGCAATCAACGCCGCTGTGGCGTCGGGGTGCGGAACGGCGATGGTGTACTTGTCGAGGCGATTGAATTCCTTGTCGCCCCACTGCTTGGCGGCCGCGTATTGCAGGATGCGCGACTGCACCGACACCCCCACCGCCGGCACCGCGATGCGGTCCTTCTCGGTGAAGTCAGCGATGGTTTTGACCTTGGGATTGTTGCTCACCAGGTAGTAAGGGAAGTTGCCGAGGGAAGCCACGGCTTTGACGTTCTGCTTACCGTGAGTGCGGTCCCAGATGGTCAGCAGTGGACCGACGCCGGCACCGGCAATGTCGATGGAACCGGAGAGCAGCGCATCGTTGACTGCCGCACCTCCGGAGAGCTGGGTCCAGTCGACCTTGATGTCGATGCCTTCCTGCTTGCCGTACTTCTCGATCAGGTTCTGATCGCGCACGACGTTGAGCAGCAGGTAGACGATACCGAACTGCTCGGCGATGCGAATTTCACCTTCGGCGTGGGCCACGGTCGGCGCCACCAGGCTCCCGGCGATCAGGCTGAAACCCAGGCCAATGGCAGCGGCCAGCGGTGCAAATGGAAGACGTTTGGACATGGGAGTTTCTCCGGCAAATCAGAAAGGCGCGTCGCCCTGGATGGTGGTGCGATACAACTTGCGGCGCAGATAGCTCGGGCATCCGGCGGCAAGATGAATCAGCGAACGGTTGTCCCAGAACACCAGGTCGTGGGCCTGCCATTGATGGCGGTAGATGTTTTGCGGCAGCACGCTGTGGGCGTAGAGCTCGTCGAGCAGTTGTTTGCTCTCGTCTTCCGGCAGACCGACGATGCGCGTGGTGAAACCCTCACTGACGAACAACGCTTTGCGACCGTTTTCCGGATGCGTACGAACAATCGGGTGAACCACTTCAGCGACCTGCGCCAGTTGTTCCGGCGTCAGCGTCGGGCGCCAGTTGCCTTCGAATTTGGTCTCGCTGTAGCGCGCGGTGTAGGAATGCGCCGCCGAGCGACCTTCGACGGCTTTGCGCAGCGCTTCGGGCAGGTTGTCCCAAGCTTTGTGCATGTCGGCAAAGAGCGTGTCGCCGCCTTCGGACGGCAGTTCCTGGGCGTGCAACATCGAGCCCAGGCTTGGCAGTTCTTTATAGGAAAGGTCGGAATGCCAGAACTTCCCGGCGTCGCCGAGGCCGATGGATTGGCCGTTTTCGATGATGTTGGAAACGATGAGAATTTCCGGATGCCCGGCCAGCAGGAATTGCTTGAGCACATGGATCTGCAACACGCCAAAACGACGGCTGAAGGCGATGTGCTGCTCGGGGGTAATACGCTGGTCGCGGAACACCACGACGTGATGATCCAGGTGCGCGCGGTGGATGCGGGCGAAGTCCTGATCATTGATCGGGCGGGACAGGTCGAGGCCGATGATTTCGGCACCGACGGCGCCACTGAACGGGCGGATGTCGAAGGTTTGCGGCGCGATGTTCGCGGCGCTTGGGGAAGCCGTTGCTGCAGACATAAATCACTCCCACGCACGGCACGCTCAAGGGCGCGCGCGTCGATCAAGAAACTCACGGAGGTCCCGTGTTGGTTCGTGTCGTGCGGCGCGCCGATTGGTCGGCAGGTACGCAGGAGGATGACTTTATAGATATAAGAACTGAAATTTAAATACCGTTAGCGAATAACGATATGGCTTTTCCCTAGCACCGATTGTTCCCACGCTCCTGCGTGGGAATACATCCCGTGACGCTCTGCGTCACAGAGGACGCGGAGCGTCCATGCGGCATTCCCACGCAGAGCGTGGGAACGATCAGTCAGGCTCACCGCTCGTGCAGCGCTTCAGCCCGCGCCCGAATAATCGGCTTGAGCAGGTAACTGAGAACGGTCTTCTTGCCGGTAATGATATCCACCGAAGCCACCATCCCCGGGATGATCAGCAACGGCTTTTCATCCGTCCCCAAGTGGCTGCGATCGGTACGCAGTTTGATGATGTAGTAGGTGGTTTTCTTGTCTTCGTCGGTGATGGTGTCCGCACCGATCTGCTCAAGCTTGGCTTTGAGCCCACCATAAATGGTGTAGTCATAGGCCGTGAACTTCACCGTCGCCTCTTGCCCCGGATGCAGGAAGGCGATGTCTTGCGGGCGAACTTTCGCCTCAACCAGCAAAGTGTCGTCCAGCGGCACGATTTCCACCAGGTCGCTGCCCGGCTGGATCACGCCACCGATGGTGTTCACCAGCAATTTATTGACAATACCGCGCACCGGCGAAGTCACCAGCGTCCGGCTGACTCGGTCTTCCAGCGCCTTGCCGGTGGCCTGGGCCTTGTTCAGATCAGTGCGTGCTTCGTTGAGTTGAGTCAGTGCTTCGCTGCGGAATTTGCCGCGAGTCTCGTCGATCTTGCGTTGCACTTCCTTGATCGCCGATTGAGCGCGAGGAATGGCCAGGGTGGTCGCGTCCAATTGCCCGCGGGTTTCAACCTCGGCGCGCTTGAGTCGCAAAACCTCCACCGGCGATACCGCGCCCTGGGCCACCAACGGCTCGGACATGTTGATTTCCTGACGCTGCAACGCGAGACCGTTACGGTACTGCGCCTGTTTGGAGGTGAACTCGCGCAGCTCTTGCTGACGCTGGATCAACTGCTCCTCCAAACCACCAATTTCATCGTGCAGCTGCTGACGGCGACTGATGTACAGCGACTCTTCGCTGGCCGCCTGACCAGGTACGGCCTTCAGCACGTCAGCGGGGAAGTTCAGCGGTCGGTCGTCGACTTCCGCACTCAAGCGCTCTACTCGCAGCAGCATCGACAGCCGATCGGCTTCGGTTTCGCCGACATTGGAGGCGAATCGCGTGTCGTCCAGGCGAATCAGCGGCGCGCCGGCCTCGACGATCTGCCCTTCGGTCACGAACAACTCGGAGACGATACCGCCCTCAAGGTTCTGGATTTTCTGGATCTTCGACGACGGAATCGCCTTGCCGTCGCCCTTGGTGACTTCGTCGATCACAGCGAAGTTGGCCCAGACCATCAGGAACACAAAGAAGCCGATGATCGCCCAGATTGTCAGCCGCACCACGCGTGGGGCGTCTTCGATCAGCGCTTTGTTGACCTCGGGAAGTGGCTGGTCATGCAGCGACTCGGAGCCTTTGAAATAACGGCCGATCGAATTCTTGAAACCCGACTTAAGCAACACTGATCTGCCCCTTCTTCAACGCTTCCATCACAGAGGCTTTCGGGCCGTCGGCGAGAATCTGCCCGCGGTCGATGACGATCAGACGATCCACCAGCGACAACAGCGAAGCCCGGTGCGTCACCAGCACCACAGTCTTGTTTTCAACCACCGCCGCGAGGCGTTGCTTGAGCCTTTCTTCACCGGTGTTGTCCATGGCGCTGGTCGGCTCGTCGAGCAGCAGGATCGGCGGGTTGAGCAGCAACGCACGGGCCAGGGCAACGTTCTGACGCTGACCGCCAGACAGGTTCTGCCCACGCTCGCCAACTTGCAGCTCATAACCTTGCGGGTGCAGGCGGGCGAATTCGTGGACGCCGGCCAACTCGGCAGCTTGCAGCACCATTTCGTCTTCTACATAGCGTGCGCCCGACACGAGGTTGTCGCGCAGGGTCCCGGCCAGCAGCTGGATGTCCTGAGCTACATAGCCGATGTTGTGGCGCAATTCGCTGACGTCGATCTGACGGATATCGACGCCATCCACCAACAGCGCGCCATCGTCCGGCTGGTAGAGACCTACGAGCAGTTTGGCCAGGGAACTTTTACCCGAGCCGCTGCGACCGATAATGCCGATCTTCTCGCCGGGCTTGATGATCAGGTTGATGTCCTTCAGCGCCGCGTTCTGTTGGTTCGGGTAAGTGAAGTTCATCTGCCGGCACTCGATGGCGCCTTGCAGGACCTTGCGGCTCAGTGGGCGTTCCTCGAAGTTGCGCTCTTGCGGCAGCTCCATCATCTGATCGACCGAGGTCATGGTCACCCGCGCTTGCTGGTAACGGGTCAGCAGGCCAGACAGCGAGGCCAGTGGGCTGAGGGCGCGACCACTGAGCATGTAGCAGGCGATCAAACCGCCCATGCTCAGGTGACCGTCGATGATCTGGTACACGCCGAAGACGATCATGATCACCCCGGCCAGTTGCTGGATCAGCAAGGTGATGTTCATCGCCAGACCGGAGAGCATTTTCACCCGCAACTCGAGGCGGCTGAGGGTGCCGATGGTCTGCTCCCACTGATATTGGCGTTCGCTTTCGGCGTTGTTGACCTTCACTGCATCAAGGCCGGCGAGGGTTTCGATCAGGCTCGACTGACGCTCGGCGCCCAGGGCCATGGTCCGTTCCATCGTCGCCACCAGCGGTTTCTGCAGCGCATAGCCAATCAGCAAGGCAATCGGGAACGCCAGCACCGGAATCCACACCAGATGCCCGCCGAGAATCGCGATGACCATGAAGATCAGCAACGTAAACGGAAGGTCGATCAGGCTGGTGAGGGTCAGCGAGGCGAGAAAGTCCCGCAGGCTCTGAAACTCATGGATGTTCTGGGCGAAGCTGCCGACTCGCGCGGGACGGTACTTCATGGCCATGCCGACGATGCGCTCGAACAACGTGGCCGAGATGATCAGGTCGGTTTTCTTCCCGGCCAGGTCCAGACAGAGGCTGCGCAGGCTCTTGAGGATCAGGTCGAACAGGTAAGCCCCGGTAATGCCGATGGCCAACACCCACAGGGTCGATTCGGCCTGGTTCGGCACGACGCGGTCGTAAACGTTCATCACGAACAGCGGCGCGGCCATGGCAATGATGTTGATCAGGAAACTGGCGGCGATGGCGTCGGCGTACAGCCAGCGCGAACGCTTGAGGGTGTCGCGAAACCACGAGCGCGCGCGCGGGATCAGCGTGCCATGATTGACGTCGAATTTGTGCTGGGGTTGAGCGAAGAACACTTTGCCAATGTAGTCATCGGCCAGCAGTTCACGGCTGACAACGCTTTCGCCGCCATCGCTTTCGCTGATCAGCAGGCGCGCCTGGTCGTCACCTAGCCAACCGAGCAGGACGGCACTGCGACCATCCTTGAGCAGCAACAGTGCCGGCATGGCAATCGCCGGGATCTGCTCCAGTTTGCGTACCAGAACCCGCCCTTGCAGACCGGCGCGAGCTGCCGCGCGGGGTAGCAGTTCAACGCTCAGACGCTGCTTGGGCAACGGCAGGCCGGTGGTCAACATCGCGGCACTGGCCGGTTTCTGATGCAGGGTGCAGAGAGCCAGCAAGCCGTCCAGTAACGGATCGTCATGCAGCGCGCGTGGATCATGAATGAGTTGAACTCGACTGACTTCTGATTCCACGCTCGACACTCTTGGCTAACAATTGAACAATGAAGGTTCGGCTCAATTCATACCGGGCAGTTGAACCTTGGGCTTGACGTCGTTTTGCACAACGGATGCCAACGGTGCGACCACTCCCTGGCTCTTGAGCAACTCGCCCATGGTCGCCTTGATTCGGTACTGAGTAAATAACTGAATGTTCTTGATCTCCGCCAGGCGACGAGAAGCCGAGAACAGCTCGTTTTCGCTGTCGAGCAGGTCGAGCAACGTGCGCTCGCCGAGGCTGAACTGCTTCTGATAGGCGGTGCGCACGCTGGTGCTGTGATCGACATATTGCTGGGCGATCGGCACTTGGGCATTGGCGTTGTTCAAGGCGTTCCAGGCCAGGCCCAGCTCTTCGTTCAACACGCGCAAGGCGTTGTTGCGAATATCCAGTGCCTGGTTGGACAGGTAGGACTTGGATTCCAGATCAGCCTTGTTGCTGCCACCGGCATACAGATTGAAGCGCATGCGCAACATGGCCTGCCATTCATTGCTGTGACCGTTCTGGCCGTCGAGATCGTTGTCGGCGGTGCGACCCAATTCGGCATCGAAGCGCGGGTAGAAGCTCGACTTGGCGGCTTCGTACTGTTTCTCGGCAGCGGCAATGTCAGACTCGGCGGAACGCAGGATCGGGCTGTTTTCCAGCATCTGCGCCCGGGCTTCATTCAGGTTGGCCGGCAACAGCGCCATGAAATCGGCAGGACGCTCCAGCTGATCGGGCATCTGGCCGACGGCGCTGAGGAAGTTGGTCTCAGCGTCGGCCAGGTTGGTCTGCTCGGTGATCAGGTTGTTGCGGGCCTGGGCCATACGCGCTTCGGCCTGATCGAGGTCGGCGCCGCTGCCCACGCCGCGCTGGGTGCGCAGTTTGATCTGGTCGAAAATTCGTTCGTGGCTCTTCAGGTTGTCGGTCGCCAGGCGCACGAACTCACGGCGGGTCAGTACATCGAGATACACCTGAGCGACGGTGAGCGCGGTGCGTTCGGACGTGCCCAGCAAAGAATAGGCGCGGGAGTTAACAGTGGCTTGTTGACGCCCCACTTCACTCGACGTCGCAAAACCGTCAAAAATCATTTGTGACAACCGCACACTCGACTCGCTGCGATTCAGGGTTTCCCAGTGATTGTTGTTGCCGGCGGCACGCGTGGTGACGTTGTCAGTGCCTTCGCGACCATAACCGCCGAGCAGATCGACCCGTGGGAGGTATCCACCTTTTGCTGCCTTTAACTGATAATCCGCGGCCAATCGACTGTTAACCCCTGCCTGGATTTCCGGATGGACATCCAGTGCCTGTTGCATGGCCTCCGGAAGGGTCTGCGCCTGAACAAAACTGGCGGCTACAGCGAAGGGTAAAGCCTTGAGCAGGTGCAAACGCATTATTGGAGTTTCCCGGAATTGCTTGTCTTGAATCACTGCAGAACGTGCCGCTGCATCGGATGATGACAACCGGAATGACCGCTTGTCGGAAAGTTGAATATTGAAACTGAATCACACTCTGTGAGAGCGGTCGGCGCCGAAATATCAATGTGACATTACGGGGGCGAGTGTTTAGGATGGCGTGCACAAGGTCAATAGTTTGGCATAAAGTTTATAACGAAAAAATATAGCCAATTTGTTGACGAATAACCGCGTCAAAATTGCGCCTTTTATACCTTGAAAGTACATCCAGACTGAACGCGATCAATCGCTCTCAGGTCCATGGACGTCTACTGAATGTGACACCCGGAGAGTCTTCAATGAGCAGTGTTGTGGCCATCGTCAAAAGCATTGTCGGTCAGGTTTTCGCTGTGTCCCCAGAGGGCGTGCGTCGCGTACTCGTTGAAGGCGATCGGTTGTTTGTCGGCGATCAGGTAGACACCGGTGCAGCAGGTGCTGTCACGCTCGAACTGGCTGACGGCCGGACCCTGGACCTGGGCCGCGACACTCAATGGAGCGGCAGCGACCCGGATTCCAGCACTGACCTTGCACAAGCCACAGCACAAGCCGCGCCATCGGTTGAAGAGCTGCAGCAAGCCATCGCTGCCGGTGCCGACCCGACCACCGATCTTGAAGCCACCGCAGCCGGCCCAACAGCTGCCGGCACGGGCGGCGCGGCAGGTGGCGGTCACAGCTTCGTGATGCTGGATGCAACCGCTGGCCGGGTCGACCCGACCATTGGTTTCCCGACTGCAGGCATCGGCACTGCCGCTTTGGCTGCCCAGAACACCATCGGCGGCCAGGCTGCCGATACCAACGCCAACGTGCAGCGCGAATCGACTCTGACCTTGGGCGCCACGCCGACCATCACCGAGGCCGGTGGCGTGCTGGTTTACACCGCGACGCTGAGCCAGGCTCCGCTGACCGACCTGATCATCACGTTATCCAACGGCTCGGTGATCGTGATCCAGGCCGGCCAGTTGACCGGTACGGTCAACGTCCCGCTCGCGCCGAACGACACTGTCTATAACGACCCGACCCAGATCGACGTGACCGTCACTGGCACCACGGGTGGCAGCGGCATCATCGTCACCCCGCCGACAACCCCGGCCGTGACCCAGGTCACTGACACCGTTGATACCACCACGGTCACCTTGACCGCCGGCGCCAACGTTACCGAAGGCGACCAGATCACCTACACCGCGACATTGACCAACCCGGCCCAGACACCGGTCACCATCACGTTGTCCAACGGCTCGATCATCACCATCGACGCCGGCAACACGACCGGCAGCGTGAACGTGCCGACACCGGCCAACGATGTCTATAACAACGGCAGCACGGCCACCACCACCATTACCGGTGCCACCGGCGGCAACTTTGAAAACCTGGTGCCAAACCCGGCCCCGGTCGTAACCACCATTACCGACTCGCCGGACACCACCACTGTCACGCTGACGGCGGGTTCGACGGTCACCGAAGGCGGCCAGATCACTTACACTGCCACCTTGACCAACCCGGCTCAAACGCCGGTCACTGTCACCCTGTCCAACGGCTCGACCATCACCATCGAAGCCGGAAAAACCACCGGCACCGTGAACGTCGACACCCCGGCTAATGACGTTTATCAGAACGGCAGCACCGTTAGCACCACGATCACTGGCGCCACTGGCGGCAACTTCGAGAACCTGGTGCCGAGCACCGCGCCAGCGGTCACCACCATTGCCGACTCGGTCGACAACACCGGCTTGAGCCTCACCGCCACGGGCACCGTCGTCGAAGGCGGCCAGATCACCTATACCGCGACACTGACTAACCCGGCCGGCACGCCGATGACCGTGACCTTGAGCAATGGCTCGGTCATCACCATCGAAGCGGGCAAGACCACCGGCAGTGTGACCGTCGACACCGCGGCCAATGACGTCTACAACAATGGCAGCACCGTCAGCACCACCATCACCGGAACCACCGGCGGCAATTTCGAGCAGCTGACCCCGAGCACCGAGCCGGCGCTGACCACTATCACCGACTCGAAAGACAACACTGGCCTGAGCCTCACCGCCACCGGTACCGTCGTCGAAGGCGGCCAGATCACCTACACCGCCACCCTGACCAACCCGGCCGGCACGCCAGTCACCGTGACCCTTTCGAACGGCGCGGTCATCACCATTGCTGCCGACGCGACCACTGGAAGCGTGACCGTCGACACCGCTGCCAATGACGTCTACAACAATGGCAGCATCGTCAGCACCACCATCACCGCAACCACCGGCGGCAATTTCGAGCAGCTGACCCCGAGCACCGAGCCGGCGCTGACCACCATTACCGACTCCAAGGATGACACCGGCCTGAGCCTGTCGGCGTCCACCGAAGTGGCCGAGGGCGGTCAGATTGTATACACCGCGACCCTGACCAATCCGGCCGGCACGCCAGTCACCGTGACCCTTTCGAATGGCGCGGTCATCACCATTGCTGCCGACGCGACCACTGGCAGCGTGAGCGTCCCGGCACCGGCTGATGACGTCTATAAAGATGCCGGCAAAGTTGAAGTCACTATCAAGGACGCCACGGGCGGCAACTTTGAGAACTTGGTCACCAACCCGGCGGCTGCGGTCACCGAAGTGACTGACACGATCAATACGTCGACAGTCAGCCTGACGGCCAACGGCACTGTGGCCGAAGGCGGCACCGTGGTTTACACCGCGTCCGTCACCGCACCAGTGACCGGTTCGCCGGTGGTGGTGACCCTGTCCAATGGCCAGACCATCACCATTCCGGTTGGATCGAGCAGCGGTAGCGTGAACTTTGTTGCGCCGAACGATGCCCTCGCCGGCGGCGGTTCGCTGAGCGTCAAAATCAACGACGCCAAGGGCGGCAATTACGAGAAGCTGGAAGTCGACGGCAAGTCGGCGGACACCTCGGTGACGGATTCTGCGGACACTACGACTCTGAGCCTGAGTGCGACTGATTCGGTCGCTGAAGGCGGTTCGATCGTTTACACCGCCACCCTGACCCACGCTGCCGGGACTCCGGTCACCGTGACGTTGAGCAACGGCGCAGTGATCACCATCGCGGCCAACGCTACCAGCGGTTCCGTGACCGTCAAGGCGCCAGCCGATGACGTCTACAAAGATGCCGGCAAAGTAGAAGCGACGATCAAGGACGCCAGCGGCGGCAACTTCGAAAACCTGGTCACCAGCCCCGCAGCAGCGGTCACGGAAGTGACTGACACGATCAACACTTCGACAGTCAGTCTGACGGCCAATGGCACTGTGGCTGAAGGCGGCACCGTGGTTTACACCGCGTCCGTCACCGCGCCAGTGACCGGTTCGCCGGTCGTCGTGACCTTGTCCAACGGCCAGACCATCACCATTCCGGTCGGCGCCAGCAGCGGTAGCGTGAACTTTGTTGCGCCGAACGATGCCCTCGCCGGCGGCGGCTCTCTGAGCGTCAAAATCGACGACGCCAAGGGCGGCAATTACGAGAAGCTGGAAGTCGACGGCAAGCCTGCGAATACCTCGGTGACTGATTCTGCGGACACCACGACTGTTAGCCTCAGCGCGACTGAATCGGTCGCTGAAGGCGGTTCGATCGTTTACACCGCCACCCTGACCAACGCTGCCGGGACTCCGGTCACCGTGACGTTGAGCAACGGCGCAGTGATCACCATCGCGGCCAACGCTACCAGCGGTTCCGTGACCGTCAAGGCGCCAGCCGATGACGTCTACAAAGATGCCGGCAAAGTAGAAGCGACGATCAAGGACGCCAGCGGCGGCAACTTCGAGAGCCTGGTCACCAACCCGGCAGCGGCGGTCACGGAAGTGACTGACACGATCAACACGTCGACAGTCAGCCTGACGGCCAATGGCATTGTGGCCGAAGGCGGCACCGTGGTTTACACCGCGTCCGTCACCGCACCAGTGACCGGTTCGCCGGTCGTCGTGACCTTGTCCAACGGCCAGACCATCACCATTCCGGCCGGCGCCAGCAGCGGTAGCGTGAACTTTGTTGCGCCGAACGATGCCCTCGCCGGCGGCGGCTCTCTGAGCGTCAAAATCGACGACGCCAAGGGCGGCAATTACGAGAAGCTGGAAGTCGACGGCAAGCCGGCGGACACCTCGGTGACTGATTCTGCGGACACCACGACTGTTAGCCTCAGCGCGACTGAATCGGTCGCTGAAGGCGGTTCGATCGTTTACACCGCCACCCTGACCAACGCTGCCGGGACTCCGGTCACCGTGACGTTGAGCAACGGCGCAGTGATCACCATCGCGGCCAACGCTACCAGCGGTTCCGTGACCGTCAAGGCGCCAGCCGATGACGTCTACAAAGATGCCGGCAAAGTCGAAGCCACCATCAAGGACGCCAACGGCGGCAACTTCGAGAACCTGGTCACCAGCCCCGCAGCTGCGGTCACCGAAGTGACTGACACGATCAACACTTCGACAGTCAGTCTGACGGCCAATGGCACTGTGGCTGAAGGCGGCACCGTGGTTTACACCGCGTCCGTCACCGCACCAGTGACCGGTTCGCCGGTCGTCGTGACCTTGTCCAACGGCCAGACCATCACCATTCCGGTGGGCGCGAGCTCCGGCAGCGTGAACTTCACCGCGCCGAACGATGCTCTGGCTGGCGGCAGCTCTCTGAGCGTCAAAATCGACGACGCCAAGGGCGGCAACTTCGAAAAACTGGAAGTCGACAGCAAGTCGGCGGACACCTCGGTTTCTGATAAAGCTGACACCACCACCCTGAGCCTGAGCGCTACCCACTCGGTCGCCGAAGGTGGTTCGATCGTTTACACCGCGAACCTGACCCACGCTGCCGGCACTCCGGTCACCGTCACGCTGAGCAACGGTGCGGTCATCACCATCGCCGCCAACGCTACCAGCGGCTCTGTCACCGTCGATGCACCGAAAGACGACGTCTACAAAGACGCCGGCAAAGTCCAGGCAACCATCAAGGACGCCAGCGGCGGCAACTTTGAGAACCTGGTCAAAGACCCGGCTGCGGCCGTCACCAGTGTCACCGATACCCTCGACACCTCAGCGGTCACCCTGACCGCCACCAGCAGCGTGGCCGAAGGCGGCACTGTGGTTTACACCGCCTCTGTCGGCGCACCGGTCACCGGTTCGCCGGTCGTCGTGACGCTGGCCAACGGTCAGACCATCACCATTGGTATTGGCAAAAGCAGCGGCACGGTCAATGCCGTGGTCTCGAACGATGTGCTCAGCGGCCATGCGCCGTTGACCAACTCGATCACCAAAGTCAGCGGCGGCAACTACGAAAACCTGATCGCCGATAAAACCCCGGTCAGCACCATCGTGACCGACACCGTCGACACCACCACCCTGTCGCTGAGCGCCACCGGCAACGTCAAAGAGGGCGGCCAGATCACCTACACCGCCACCCTGACCCATGCGGCCGGCACACCAGTGACCGTGACGTTGAGCAATGGCGCGACCATCACCATCGATGCCGGTAAAACCACCGGTACCGTGAAAGTCGACGCACCGAAAGACGACGTCTACAAGGACGCCGGCAAACTGGAAGTCACCATCAAGGACGCCGCTGGCGGCAACTTTGAAAACCTGGTCACCAGCCCGACCCCGGCCGTGACCAACGTCGCCGACACAATCAATACGACGCACCTGACGCTCAGCGCTGAAAAGTCGGTACTCGAAGGCTCGCACATCACCTACACCGCGACCCTCACCAACGCCGCGCAAACGCCGGTGACCGTCAAGCTGAGCAACGGCGAGACCATCACCATCGAAGCCGGCAAAACCAGCGGTTCGGTGACCATCGCGGCGCCAAGCGATGACGTCTACAAAGATGCCGGCAAGCTCACCGTGACGATGACGGATGCCAGCGGTGGCAACTTCGAAAAACTCGACATCAGCAAGGCGTCAGTGAGCACCACCGTCAAAGACACGGTCGACACGACGTCCCTGTCCCTGTCGGCCAGCCATACCGTCAGCGAAGGTGGCCAGATCACCTACACCGCCACCCTGAACAACCCGACAGACACGGCCATGACCGTGAAGTTGAGCAATGGCGCAGTGATCAACATCGCCGCTGGCGCCACCACCGGTTCGGTCAACTTCGCCGCACCGGCCAACAGCCCGTACATCGACGGCGGAAAAGTTCAGGCTACGATCGCCAGCCAGAGCGGCGGCAACTTCGAAAAAGTCGTCGTCGATCATTCGTCGGCGGTCACCACGGTCACCGATTCTGCCGACACCACTGGCCTGAGCCTGAGCGCAACCGGTTCGGTCGCCGAGGGCGGTTCGATCGTCTACACCGCGATCCTGACCAATGCCGCCGGCACCGCGATGACCGTGACGTTGAACAACGGCGCGGTGATCCACATTGCCAAAGGCGCCACCACCGGTTCGGTGAACTTCGCCGCACCGAAGGATGACGTCTACAAAGACGCCGGCAAAGTTGAAGCCAGCATCACCAAGACCACCGGCGGCAACTTCGAAAACCTGGTGGCCGACAAGACGCCAGCGGTTACCGACGTGACCGACACCCTCAATACATCGACAGTCAGTCTGACGGCCAACAGCACTGTGGCTGAAGGCGGCACCGTGGTGTACACCGCTTCGGTCAACGCACCAGTGACCGGTTCGCCGGTTGTCTTGACCTTGTCCAACGGCCAGACCATTACCATTCCGGTCGGCGCCAGCAGCGCCAGCGTGAAATTCACCGCACCGAACGACGCACTGGCTGGCGGCGGTTCTCTGAGCGTGAAAATCGACGGCACCACCGGTGGCAACTACGAAAACCTGGTGGCGAATAAAACCCCGGCAGTCACGTCGGTAACCGACGTTAAAGACACCACCACCCTGAACCTGAGCGCTACGGATTCGGTCGCTGAAGGCGGTTCGATTGTCTACAGCGCGACGCTGACTCACGCGGCCGGCACACCGGTCACCGTGAACCTGTCGAACGGCGCAGTGATCACCATCGCGGCGGGCGCGACGGTCGGCTCCGTGACCGTCAAGGCACCTGCCGATGACGTCTACAAAGATGCCGGTAAAGTCGAAGCGACCATCAAGGACGCCAGCGGCGGCAACTTCGAGAACCTGATCACCAGCCCGGCAGCTGCGGTCACTGAGGTGACTGACACCCTCAATACTTCGACGGTCAGTCTGACGGCCAACAGCACTGTGGCTGAAGGCGGTACCGTGGTTTACACCGCGACCGTGTCTGCTGAAGTCACCGGTTCGCCGGTTGTTGTGACCCTATCGAACGGCCAGACCATCACCATTCCGGTCGGCGCCAGCAGCGCTAGCGTGAATTTCACCGCACCGAACGATGCCCTGGCTGGCGGCGGTTCCTTGAGCGTGAAGATTGACGACGCCAAGGGCGGCAATTACGAGAAGCTGGAAGTCGACGGTAAGCCTGCGAATACTGCGGTGACGGACACTGCCGACACCACGACTGTTAGCCTCAGCGCGACTGAGTCGGTCGCTGAAGGCGGTTCGATCGTTTACACCGCGAATCTGACCCACGCTGCCGGCACGCCCGTGACCGTGACGTTGAGCAACGGCGCGGTGATCACCATCGCCGCCAACGCCACCAGCGGATCCATCACCGTCGCGGCGCCGAAAGACGACGTCTATAAAGATGCGGGCAAAGTCGAAGCGACCATCAAGGATGCCAGCGGCGGCAACTTCGAAAACCTGGTCACCAGCCCCGCAGCTGCGGTCACAGAAGTGACTGACACGATCAATACGTCGACGGTCAGCCTGACGGCCAACGGTACTGTCGCCGAAGGCGGCACCGTGGTTTACACCGCGTCCGTCAGCGCGCCGGTGACTGATTCGCCGGTCGTCGTGACCCTCTCGAACGGCCAGACCATCACCATTCCGGTTGGCGCCAGCAGTGGCAGCGTGAATTTCACCGCACCGAACGACGCCTTGGCTGGCGGCGGTTCCCTGAGCGTCAAAATCAACGACGCCAAGGGTGGTAATTACGAGAAGCTGGACGTCGATGGCAAGTCGGCGAACACCTCGATTACTGACACCGCAGACACCACCACCGTTAGCCTGACCGCTACAGGTTCCGTGGCCGAAGGCGGCCACATTACCTACACCGCGACACTGACCAACGCAGGCGGCACTCCGGTCACCGTGACGCTGAGCAACGGCGCCGTCATCACCATCGAAGCGGGCAAAACCTCCGGGTTTGTGACCGTCGATGCACCGAAAGATGACGTCTACAAAGACGCGGGCAAAGTCGAAGCGACCATCAAATCCGCCAGCGGCGGCAGCTTCGAAAACCTGGTCACCAGCCCGGCAACAGCGGTCACTGAAGTGACTGACACCCTCAATACGTCGACGGTCAGCCTGACGGCAACGCCCACCGCAGCCGAAGGCGGCAACGTGGTGTACACCGCTTCCGTGACCTCGAAGGTCACCGGCAAGGATGTGGTCGTCACCCTGTCCAACGGTGAAAAAATCACCATCCCTGTCGGTGAAAGCACGGCCTCGATCACCGTTAAAGCCCCGAATGATGCATTGGTTGGCCACGAGCCGCTGACCAACGCCATCAAGGATGTGACCGGCGGCAACTACGAGAATCTGGTCGCCGACAAGACCCCGACCTCGACCGCCATCAGCGACACCCTGGACACCACCAAAGTGACCATGACCGCCAGCGGTCAGGTGCTTGAAGGCGGCAACATCACCTACACCGCCAGCCTGACGAATGCGGCCGGCACCGACATGACAGTCAAGTTGAGCAACGGCGAAAGCATCGTGATCAAGGCCGGCGACAAGTCGGGCTCCATTACCGTTCCTGCACCGGCCGATGATGTCTACAAGGACGGCAGCAAAATCACTGTCCGCATCGACAGCACCAGTGGCGGCGACTTCGAGAAGCTCGACGTCAACAAAACCGCGCATACCACTACTGTCAAAGACACGATCGACACCACCACGCTGAAGCTCAGTGCAGACGTGAGCACCGTCGGCGAAGGTGGTCAGATTACCTACACCGCGACCCTGAACCACCCAGCAGACACGGCGATGACCGTGACCCTGAACAATGGTCTGGTGATCAACATCAAGGCGGGCGAGTCCAGCGGCTCTGCGCCTTTCACCGTACCGAATAACGTCTACACCGGCGCAGCGGACGTCCTTACCTCGATCAAGGAAACCATCGGCGGCAACTTCGAAAAACTGGACACTGATCACTCGGCCGTCGTCACCAAGGTCACCGACACTGCTGACACTACCAGCCTGACCTTGAGCGCTAGCGGCTCGGTGCAGGAAGGCGGCCAGATTGTCTACACCGCGACCCTGTCCCAGGCCGCCGGCAGCAACATGACTGTGAAGCTGAGCAACGGCGCGACCATCACCATCCTCAAGGATGCAGTGTCCGGCCATGTCAGCGTGGCCGCACCGAAAGACGACGTCTATAAAGACGCCGGCAAAGTTGAAGCGACCATCAAGGATGCCACGGGCGGCAACTTTGAGAACCTGGTGACCAGCCCTGCGGCGGCGGTCACGGAAGTGACTGACACCCTCAATACGTCGACAGTCAGCCTGACGGCCAACGGCACTGTGGCCGAAGGCGGCACCGTGGTTTACACCGCGTCCGTATCTGCTGAAGTCACCGGCTCGCCAGTTGTTGTGACCCTGTCCAACGGCCAGACCATCACCATTCCGGTGGGTTCGAGCAGCGCCAGCGTGAACTTCACCGCGCCGAACGATGCTCTGGCTGGCGGCGGTTCGCTGAGCGTCAAAATCAACGACGCCCAGGGCGGCAATTACGAGAAGCTGGAAGTCGACGGTAAGCCTGCGAATACCGCGGTGACGGACACTGCCGACACCACGACTGTTAGCCTCAGCGCGACTGAGTCGGTCGCTGAAGGCGGTTCGATCGTTTACACCGCGAACCTGACCCACGCTGCCGGGACTCCGGTCACCGTGACGTTGAGCAACGGCGCAGTGATCACCATCGCCGCCAACGCCACCAGTGGTTCCGTCACTGTCGCGGCGCCGAAAGACGACGTCTACAAAGACGCCGGCAAAGTCGAAGCGACCATCAAGGACGCCAGTGGCGGCAACTTCGAAAACCTGGTCACCAACCCGGCAGCTGCGGTCACGGAAGTGACTGACACGATCAATACTTCGACGGTTAGTCTGACGGCCAACGGCACTGTAGCTGAAGGCGGCACCGTGGTTTACACCGCGACCGTGTCGGCTGAAGTCACCGGTTCGCCGGTCGTTGTGACCCTGTCCAACGGTCAAACCATCACCATTCCGGTGGGTTCGAGCAGCGCCAGCGTGAACTTCACCGCGCCGAACGATGCTCTGGCTGGCGGCGGTTCGCTGAGCGTCAAAATCAACGACGCCCAGGGCGGCAATTACGAGAAGCTGGAAGTCGACGGTAAGCCTGCAAATACCGCGGTGACGGACACTGCCGACACCACGGCTGTTAGCCTCAGCGCGACTGATTCGGTCGCCGAAGGCGGCTCGATCGTCTACACCGCGACTTTGACCAACGCTGCCGGCACACCCGTGACCGTCACGTTGAGCAACGGCGCCGTCATCACCATCGATGCCGGCAAAACCACCGGCACCGCCACCGTCGATGCGCCGAAGGACGATGCCTACATCGACGCCGGCAAGGTCAGCGCCACGATCAGCACGGCTACCGGTGGCAACTTCGAGAACCTGGTACCGAGCGCTGTTCCGGCGGTGACCAAGGTCACTGATACCATCGATACCTCGACCGTCAAACTCACCGCTACCGGCAGCGCGGCTGAAGGTGGCACCGTCACCTACACCGCGACAATCGGCACGCCGGTAACCGGTTCGCCAGTGACTGTGTCGTTGGCCAACGGTCAGACGATTACCATCGAAGTCGGCAAAACCACCGGCACCGTAACCACCCTCGCACCCAACGATGCGTTGAACGGCCACACTCCGCTGACCAACTCGATCACCAACGTCAGCGGCGGCAACTACGAAAACCTGGTCGCTGATAAAACGCCGGTCAGCACCACTGTGACTGACACAGTCGACACGACCAATCTGGCCTTGAGCGCCACCAACTCGGTCGCCGAAGGCGGTTCGATCGTCTACACCGCGACTTTGACCAACGCTGCCGGCACACCCGTGACCGTGACATTGAGCAACGGCGCCGTGATCACCATCGACGCTGGCAAAACCACCGGCACCGCGACCGTCGATGCGCCGAAAGACGACGCCTACATCGACGCCGGCAAGGTCAGCGCCACGATCAGCACGGCTACCGGTGGCAACTTCGAGAACCTGGTACCGAGCACTGTTCCGGCGGTGACCAGTGTCACTGACACCATCGATACCTCGACCGTCAAACTCACCGCTACCGGCAGCGCGGCTGAAGGTGGCACCGTCACCTACACCGCGACAATCGGCACGCCGGTAACCGGTTCGCCAGTGACTGTGTCGTTGGCCAACGGTCAGACGATTACCATCGAAGTCGGCAAAACCACCGGCACCGTAACCACCCTCGCACCCAACGATGCGTTGAACGGCCACACTCCGCTGACCAACTCGATCACCAACGTCAGCGGCGGCAACTACGAAAACCTGGTCGCCGACAAAACGCCGGTCAGCACCACTGTGACTGACACCACCGACACGACCAACCTGTCGCTCAGCGCCACCAACTCGGTCGCCGAAGGCGGTTCGATCGTCTACACCGCGACTTTGACCAACGCTGCCGGCACACCCGTGACCGTGACGTTGAGCAACGGCGCCGTGATCACCATCGATGCCGGCAAAACCACCGGCACCGCGACCGTCGATGCGCCGAAAGACGACGCCTACATCGACGCCGGCAAGGTCAGCGCCACGATCAGCACGGCTACCGGTGGCAACTTCGAGAACCTGGTACCGAGCACTGTTCCGGCAGTGACCAGCGTCACTGACACCATCGACACCTCGACCGTCAAACTCACCGCTACCGGCAGCGCGGCTGAAGGTGGCACCGTCACTTACACCGCCACTGTTGGCACAGCAGTAACTGGCAGCCCGGTCACCGTGTCGTTGGCCAACGGTCAGACGATCACCATCGAAGTCGGTAAAACCACCGGCACCGTAACCACTCTCGCACCCAACGATGCGTTGAACGGTCATGCACCTCTGACCAACTCAATCACAGGCGTCAGCGGCGGCAACTACGAGAACCTGGTCGCCGACAAAACGCCGGTCAGCACCACCGTGACTGACACGGTCGACACCACAACTGTTAGCCTCCGCGCGACTGAGTCGGTGGCTGAAGGCGGTTCGATCGTTTACACCGCGAACCTGACCCACGCGGCGGGGACTCCGGTGACCGTGACATTGAGCAACGGTGCCGTGATCACCATCGCCGCCAACGCTACCAGCGGTTCCGTGACCGTCAAGGCACCTGCCGATGACGTCTACAAAGATGCCGGCAAAATCGAAGTCACCATCAAGGACGCCACCGGCGGCAACTTCGAGAACCTGGTGCCGAGCACCGTTCCGGCAGTGACCAGCGTCACTGACACCATCGACACCTCGACCGTGACCCTGAAAGCCACCGAGTCGGCCGCTGAAGGTGGCACCGTCACCTACACCGCCACCATTGGTTCGGCAGTGACTGGCAGCCCGGTCACCGTGTCTTTGGCCAACGGCCAAACGATCACCATCGAAGTCGGTAAAACCACCGGCACCGTAACCACTCTCGCACCCAACGATGCGTTGAATGGTCACACTCCGCTGACCAACTCAATCACAGGTGTCAGCGGCGGCAACTACGAACACCTGGTCGCCGACAAAACGCCAGTCAGCACCACTGTGACTGACACCACCGACACGACCAACCTGTCGCTCAGCGCCACCAACTCGGTCGCCGAAGGTGGTTCGATCGTTTACACCGCCACCCTGACCAACGCCGCCGGCACACCCGTGACCGTGACGTTGAGCAACGGCGCGGTGATCACCATCGCCGCCAACGCCACCAGTGGCTCCGTCACCGTCGCGGCGCCGAAAGACGACGCCTATATCGATGCTGGCAAAGTCAGCGCCACGATCAGCACGGCCACCGGCGGCAACTTCGAGAATCTGGTCCCGAGCACGGTTCTAGCAGTGACCATGGTCACTGACACCATCGATACTTCGACTGTGACCCTGAAAGCCACCGAGTCGGCCGCTGAAGGCGGCACCGTCACCTACACCGCGACAGTTGGCGCGCCGGTAACCGGTTCGCCAGTGACTGTATCGTTGGCCAACGGTCAGACGATCACCATCGAAGTCGGCAAAACCACCGGCACCACTACCACCCTCGCACCCAACGATGCGTTGAACGGTCACACTCCGCTGTCCAACTCGATCACAGGCGTCAGCGGCGGCAACTACGAAAATCTGGTCGCCAACAAAACGCTGGTCAGCACCACCGTGACTGACACCACCGACACCACCAACCTGTCGCTCAGCGCCACCAACTCGATCGCTGAAGGCGGTTCGATCGTCTACACCGCGACTTTGACCAATGCTGCCGGCACACCCGTGACCGTGACGTTGAGCAACGGCGCCGTGATCACCATCGATGCCGGCAAAACCACCGGCACCGCGACCGTCGATGCGCCGAAAGACGACGCCTACATCGACGCCGGCAAGGTCAGCGCCACGATCAGCACGGCTACCGGCGGCAACTTCGAGAACCTGGTACCGAGCACTGTTCCGGCGGTGACCAAGGTCACTGATACCATCGATACTTCGACCGTGACCCTGAAAGCCACCGAGTCGGCCGCTGAAGGTGGCACTGTCACCTACACCGCGACAGTCGGCGCGCCGGTAACCGGTTCGCCAGTGACTGTATCGTTGGCCAACGGTCAGACGATCACCATCGAAGTCGGCAAAACCACCGGTACCGTGACCACCCTCGCACCCAACGATGCGTTGAACGGCCACACTCCGCTGACCAACTCGATCACCAACGTCAGCGGCGGCAACTACGAACACCTGGTCGCTGATAAAACGCCGGTCAGCACCACTGTGACTGACACCACCGACACGACCAACCTGTCGCTCAGCGCCACCAACTCGGTCGCTGAAGGTGGTTCGATCGTCTACACCGCGACTTTGACCAACGCTGCCGGCACACCCGTGACCGTGACATTGAGCAACGGCGCCGTGATCACCATCGATGCCGGCAAAACCACCGGCACCGCGACCGTCGATGCGCCGAAAGACGACGCCTACATCGACGCCGGCAAGGTCAGCGCCACGATCAGCACCGCCACCGGTGGCAACTTCGAGCATCTGGTGCCGAGTACGGTTCCAGCAGTGACCAGCGTCACTGACACCATCGACACCTCGACCGTCAAACTCACCGCTACCGGCAGCGCGGCTGAAGGTGGCACCGTCACTTACACCGCCACTGTTGGCACAGCAGTAACTGGCAGCCCGGTCACCGTGTCGTTGGCCAACGGTCAGACGATCACCATCGAAGTCGGCAAAACCACCGGTACCGTGACCACCCTCGCACCCAACGATGCGTTGAACGGTCACACTCCGCTGACCAACTCAATCACAGGCGTCAGCGGCGGCAACTACGAAAACCTGGTCGCCGACAAAACGCCGGTCAGCACCACCATGACTGACACCACCGACACCACCAACCTGTCGCTCAGCGCCACCAACTCGATCGCTGAAGGCGGCTCGATCGTCTACACCGCGACTTTGACCAACGCTGCCGGCACACCCGTGACCGTGACGTTGAGCAACGGCGCCGTGATCACCATCGATGCCGGCAAAACCACCGGCACCGCGACCGTCGATGCGCCGAAAGACGACGTCTACATCGACGCCGGCAAGGTCAGCGCCACGATCAGCACGGCTACCGGTGGCAACTTCGAGAACCTGGTCCCCAACAAAACGGCGGTCGTGACCAACGTCACCGACACCGTCGACAAGACCGAAGTCAGCATCAGCGGCAGCACCTCGGTGACCGAAGGCCAGACCGCCAGCTACACCGTCAGCCTGACTAACCCGGCGCAGACCGAAGTCACCCTGAAAATCGTCTACAGCGGCACCGCCGCCGACGGTTCGGACTTCACCGGCGTGTACACCGTGAAAATCCCGGCGGGCGGCAGCACGGCGAGTTTCAACGTCGCGACCCTGGACGACAGGATCACCGAACGCACTGAAAACGTCGTGGTCAAGATCGACTCGGCCACCGGTGGCAACTTCGAAAACCTGGCGATCAGCGCTTCCAACGGCAGCGTCAGCACCTCAATCATCGATAACGATGCGCCGCCGGTGCTCGACCTGGATGCCAACAACTCCAGCGGCGCCACCGGTGCCAACTACAACGTGACCTTCACCGAAGGCACCACCGGCCAGGGCGTATCGATCGGCGACACCGATCTGGGAATCACCGACCCGGACAGCACCCTGCTGACCGGCGCGACCATCGTGCTGACTAACCTTCAGCCGGGTGACGCGCTGAATCTGGTCAACAGCGTCAACGGCATCAACATCACTCCAAGCAGCACGGCTGGCACCGTCACCTTGACCCTGACGGGCAACGCGACGCTGGCCGACTACATGCAACAGATCAAAAACATCAGCTTCACCAACAACAGTGAGGACCCGAGCACCGTGCCGCGGATCATCACCGTGACCGTGACTGATGGCAGCAACTACTCCAACACCGCGACCACCACCGTCAACGTGGTCGGCGTGAACGATGCACCGACCGCCGCACCAATTAACGTTACCGGTACCGAAGACACCCCGCTGATCCTTGGCTGGTCGACCTTCGGCGTCAGTGATGTCGACAGCGCCGCCGCCAATCTGGGCGTGAAAATCACCCAGCTGCTGGGCGAAGGAAAATTGCAGTTCCTGGCCACTGACGGCAAGACCTGGACCGATGTCGCGAACAACCAGACGTTCACCAAGGCTGACATCGACGCTGGCAAGTTGCGCTTCCTGCCGGATGCAAACGAATCCGGCACCAACGGCTACAACACAGGCCTGGGTAATAATCTGGCCGACTACGCACAGATCAAATTCCAGCCAACCGACGGCTCGCTGCTGGGCAACACCGGCACGATCAAAATCGACATCACGCCAGTGGCCGACGCTCCGTCCCTGAGCGTTGCAGACAACAGTGTCAAATCCACAGGCTTGATCAAGGAAGTCTGGACCGGCCTGCCGCTTGGCACCGGTGGCAGCGGCGCGACCACCGGCACCCTGAAAAGCGTCATCGACGGCGCGGGCAGACCAAACTCCAGTAGTACGGTGACCAACGTGCAATCCGACGGCAGCGTCGCAGCTGGCACGGCTTCGAAAACCTCCGGTCTGATCTACCTCGAAGCCGGCAAGACTTACACCTTCAGCGGCACCGGCGATGACAGCCTGTTGGTGACTATCGGCGGTAAAAACGTGGCGGCCACGACGTGGGGCGCGGGCGGCAGCCTGAACGGTTCGTTCACCCCGACCACCAGCGGTTACTACACCCTGGACATCTACCATCACAACCAGAGCGGCCCGGGCAACTATGACGTCAACCTGTCGGTCAACGGCGGTACGCCGGTCGACTTGAGCAGCGCCGGCGTGCCGCTGTATACCGGCGTGGCGGACCTTGCCGCTTCCGGCGTGACGGTGTCCGATTTGCACGGCACCAGCGGCGAAGGCTACTACGAAGGCTACAAACTCAATGAAGCCGCGGAAGGCACCAGCGTTCACCTGTCTGCCATCAAGACGGCCCTGACGGATATCGATGGCTCCGAAAGCCTGAGCGTGAAAATCAGCGGCATTCCGGCAGGCTCGGTGCTCACCGATGGTGCGGGGCACACCTTCACCGCCAGCGCGACGTCCGGCGAAGCCAACGTCACCGGCTGGAACCTCGGGTCCCTGACCGTCACTCCGCCGCCGTACTACAACGGCCAGTTCAACCTGACTGTGACCTCGACCTCCACCGAATCGCTCGGCGGTTCGGCGCAAAGCACCGCGACGATCCCGGTCACGGTTTACCCGGCGGTCTACAACGCCGCCACCGCCACGGCGGCTGACGACACCATCACCGGCACCGACGGCAACGACATCATGGTCGCCGACATCGGCGGGCTGACCGTGGTGCCGGGCACCAACTACAACATCGCGTTCATGGTCGACAGCTCGGGCAGTATGAGCGCGTCGTCGGTCAGCTCAGCCAAGGACTCGCTAACGTCGGTGTTCAACACTCTCAAACAGAGCATGGGCGGCAACTCGGGGACGGTGAACATCTTCCTGGTGGACTTCGATACCCAGGTCAACAAGTCGGTGTCGGTCAACCTGAACGATCCAAATGCCCTGATCCTGCTCAAATCGGTACTGGATTCGATGGCTTCCGGCGGCGGTACCAACTACGAGGACGTGTTCAAAACCACGGCCAACTGGTTCCAGAGCGCCGATGCCGTTGCCAACACCGGGGCGAAGAACCTGACCTACTTCATCACCGACGGCCAGCCGACGTACTACCAGAACGGCGAGCAGACCAACCCGACGCTGTACGGCAATGTGAAACTCGATGATGTAGTGAAAGCCAGCAACTACAAGCCGGGCGACCAGTTCTCTGTGAACATCGACAGCACACACATCCTGAACATCAACAGTTCGGGAACCGTGACACTGCAAACCCCCAATAATTCGTGGTGGGGCGGCTGGAGTTCCAGCAACCTGGGCACCATTCATGCTCAAGGCGATGGCACGTACGAGTTGTCCAGCCTGGCGGGCAGCGGTAACAGCACCAGCTGGACCACCACCGACAACTCCACCGACAGCTTCGCGCTGCTGGGCAAGGTGTCGACGGTAGAAGCCATCGGCATAAACAAGGACGTCACCCTTGCCGATCTGAAGCCGTACGACTCGGATAAAACGCCGCAAACCAACATCGACCCGAAAGACCTGGCCAACTCAATCATCGGTCACACCGAAGCGACGATGCCGGGCGCGGACACGGTCAATGGCGGCGACGGCAACGACCTCCTGTTTGGCGACTTGGTGAGCTTCAACGGCATCGCCGGTGAGGGTTATCAGGCGATGCAGGCGTTCGTCGCAAAAGAAACTGGCGTGGACGTCAGCAAAGTCACCACCAGCAACGTGCACCAGTTCATCACCGAGCACTACACCGCGTTCGATGTGTCCGGGGCGCATGACGGTAATGACTCGCTGCTGGGCGGTGCCGGCAATGACATTCTCTTCGGCCAGGGTGGCAACGACCTCCTCGACGCCGGCAAGGGCAATGACATCCTGCTCGGTGGCTCAGGTAACGACTCGCTGATGGGCGGGCAGGGCAACGATATTCTGATCGGCGGTTCAGGTGCCGACACCTTCGTCTGGAAGGCTGGCGACACCGGCAGCGACGTGATCAAGGACTTCAAGGCCAGCGAGGGTGACCGCATCGACTTGCGCGATCTGCTGCAAGGCGAAACCGGCAGCACCATCGACAACTTCCTGAAGATCACCACCGTGGACGGCGTGTCATCCCTTCAAGTCAGCTCCGCCGGCAAGTTCAATGGCGCCGACGCCGCAGCCGCTGCACCGGATGTGACGATCAAACTGGAAGGCAACAACTGGTCCACCGCCAACATTCACTCGTTGATTGCCGGCAGTGACCCAACCATCAAGATCGATCACAACAACAGCTGATCCAACGAAAAACGGCCGCCCTTATGGGGCGGCCGTCACGTTTGCACCCATCAACCCGATGACGATTTCGTCGCCGCACCGCATACTCGCGTCCAGTTGGCCTATGCTGCTGACAGCATGACGCTGGTCCATTTCCGAGGGATGCTCAATGTTCTACGTGCAACGCGATGCGCAAGGTCAGTTAGTGCGCGTGGAAGCCGCGGCCTATGCCGAGGCCACGGAAACACTGCCGGCCGACCACCATGAAATCCAGTCCTGGTATGCCAACGAAGTAATGGAAACCAGCCTCAAACAGCTCAAGCAGAGCGACCTGGAAATGATCCGGGTACTCGACGACTTGATCCAGGTGTTGACCAGCAAAGGCGTGATCCGCGTCACCGACCTGCCGGCCGCCGCCCAGGCCAAACTCATGGACCGGTCCCATGCCCGTGAAGCGTTGGGCGGGTTGAGCCATTTGATCGATGATGATGAGACGGGGTTGATCTAAGGCCACACGCTGATCGTTCCCACGCGCAGCAAAGGAATGCCTCTAGGGACGCTCCGCGTTCCGGCCTCACCGCTGATGTTGCGCCTGACACCGATGTGACGCAGAGCGTCACGGGCTGCATTCCCACGCAGAGCGTGGGAACGATCATGCGCGCTAAACCTTGACCGGATCCGGCGCCAGCTCTGGCGATTCAAGGTGATCCAGCACCCGCTCCACCATTAAATGAACCCCGTCGGCCATTCGGCTAAGCGCCAGCGCAACGCACCGGCGTGTACCTTCGACGTCGTCGGCCAGGTCGGCGGCGATAGCGCTGATGGAGAGCAGGTCTTCAGAGGCGTTGGCGAGAAGGGTTTCGGTGCCGATGTCGGGCGAGACGGTGAAGAGGTGGCCTTTGCGGGGCTCCGGAGGATTTGGCGTTACTTTGAACATGTTGTATCTCCATCTGTGTATTGGGAGCTACTACCGTTCGCTTGCACGCGAATAGGGTGGCAGCTGTGCGCGAGTGTGCAAGACCGGGCAGACGGACCCCGGCAGATAATTCTCGAAAGAAAGATCTCCCGCGCACAGCCGCCATAAAAGAGGCACTGCGAGCATGAATCTGCTCGCCAAGTAACCAATGGCGTTGCGCGTCGTCTTTTACCCGGACTTGCACGTCCGTGTCACCGATTATTCGGTGACAAAGCCAGACTAGGCCTGCGCTTTGGCCGGAACAAGTTCACCAACACCGCTACAACTTGAAGGAAATCTACTAGGACCTGCCCCCCACTGATCATTCCCACGCTCTGGACTGGGAACGATCAGTGGGTTAGCCCCAAGGCTTCGGCTCACCAAACAACTGCCCCTGAACCCCATAAAGCCCCATTTCACGAATCACCATCAACTCCCCTTCCGTCTCGACCCGCTCGGCAATCAACGGCAGATCAATGCTGTGCGCCGCCCGCTGAATCGCCTCGATGAACAATCGCTTGTCACTCTCCTGATCAATCGCCCGGATGTAACTGCCGTCGATCTTCAAGTACGCCAACCCAAGCCGCGCCAGGTTGCCGATCATGCTGAAGCGCCCGCCAAAGCGTTGCAGGCTCAGGGAGAACCCGAGTTCGTGCAGACGGCGCGTCAGTTCTTCCAGCATGGCTTGCTCCGGCAGCTGCTCCTCGCCGATTTCCAAGGTCAATCGCTCCCCGAGATTCGAATGCTGACGCAGGATTTCAAAGACTTTATTCAACGCCTGCGGGTCGGTCAGTGTCGCTGAAGACAGGTTCAGCGCCAGCGATTCTTCATGGTCGGCCATCTGTTCAAGCACCAGCTCCAACATCAGCCGGTCCAACCGCGCGGTCCAGCCAAAGCGCTCGAGCCACGGCAGGAAGCGCCCGGCGGGAATGGTCTGGCCCTCGTCGTCGATCAAACGCGACAGCACTTTGTAATGCAGCACCAATTGCGTGTCCTGGGCGGCCACCACCGGCTGGAAATACAGCTCGAAACGCTGCTGATTCAACGCCTGTTCCAGTAAGTTGTGCCAGGCATGATGGTCGTCGCCGATGTTAGCCGACGCGCTGTGATCCAGGCAGACCCAGCTCGAATCGCCCTGGCCTTCCGCCTGAGCCAACGCCTGATCGCCCAGCCCGAGCACCGCTTGCGGGGTGTCGCCATAAACAAACGGCGCCAGCCCGATCGAGGCCACCGAGGCCACGTCGGTGGCGCCCGTCGCGTGTAGGCTCGCCAAGGCACTGTCGAGGTTCTGCGCCAGTTGCAGCGCTTCTTCGCGCACCAGCCCCGGCGCCAGCACGGCGAACTCGCCGCCGCGAATCCGCGTCACGAGGTTCAGGGTTTCCGGGTATTTGGTGCACTCTCGGGACAGCTGCTCGCCAACCGCTTTCAACAACTGGTCAGTGCGCTGGCCGCCCAACCGCTGGTTCAACCCGGCCAGATCCTTGACCCGCAACAGCAGCAGATAACCGGAACTCGCCTGCTCTGGATTGCTCACCCGGGCATTTAATTGCATTTCGAAATAGCGACGGTTGGCCAGCCCCGTCAGGGTGTCCTGATAGGACTCGGCCCGCAGTTTTTCGCTGCGTTCGGCCTGCTCCTGGAACAGCGCTTTAAGCTTTTCGACCATCTGGTTCATGGCTTGCACTACACGCCGCAGCTCCGGAGTGCGCGGCAGTTGGGGCAGGCTGAGGAATTCGCGGCGAGCGATGGCGTGGGATTGCTTGACCATGTAATCCAGCGGCTTCAGTTGCCGACGCAACAACAGCGCGCCCAGCACCGCGCTCACCGCACCGCAGATCAGCAACCAGCCAAGACTGCCCAGCGCGCTCTGCCAGAGTTTGGCCAACGCGAACATCGGATGGCTGACCACCTCGACCCGCGCCGCCTGCTCCCAGCCACGGCTGACGAGGGCATCACCACCGGCAGCTTCCAGCCCGATCATTTTGACGAACCAGTCCGGCACATTGTTCACCGCGGGAATGCCGCTGCGCTCAACGATGGTCTGATCGGTCTTGAGGTCGACCACGCGGATGCTCGCGTAATAACCACTGTCGAAGATCGAACTGACCAGCAACTCGACCATTGCCGGGTCGTCGATGTTCGGCGTCAGGGACAATGCCAATGCAGTCGCGGCGTCCTGGGCGTGGGAACGCAACTGGTTGACGTACTGAGTGCGCGAGCTTTCCAGGCTGACCACGAAGCTTCCGGTGAAGGCAATCACCAGGAACAGACAGATAGCGATCAACAGCTGTTTGAACAAAGACATCTGAGCGCGTGCTCCTAGTTAGTCGTCTCGACCGGGAAACCTTCGGCCTGCATTTTTTTCAGCACATCCTGCCAACGAGACAGGCGTTTGGTGTCACCGACTTTCTTGTTGCCCTTGGCGCCCGGCAACCACAACCCTTCGGCATTAAAAGAGTAGACCGGCAGCAAATCGGTTCGTTGGCTGGCCGGTTTGATCGCGTCGATCAAGCTGTCGAGTACCAGCGGCATGGCCTCGGCACTTGAGTAGTAGGTCAACACCATGTGCGCCCGATTCAGGCGCAATGCCTTGACGTACGTGATGCGCAGCTTGTCACTGGAAACGCCGAGATGGCGCAGGCTGAAATACTTGGCGATCGCGTAATCTTCGCAATCGCCGGCGCCCTTCCACAGGGCCTCGATGGGCGTTTCCCAATAATCGACCTCGTGCCACAGGTCGATGTCTTCCTCATAGCGCATCTGCTTGTTGAAGAATTGGTTGACCACTTTAAGCTGTTCGAGCTCGTTGACCTGCTTTTGCGTAGCCAATAAGTGCTGCCAGGCATCAATACGTTGCTGCCCTTCGCCCAACGCCCCGTACAATGCCTGCGCGCGACGGCTGATCAGCGAAAAATCCCAATCGGCATGCAGCCCGCCCAGCATAACGCCGGCCAGCAGCAACGCGCAGCACAGCCAGCGCAAAGTCCGAGGGATCGCGAAACGTACCGACAATGCGAGGCATCCAGGTCAGGCGGGTGGAAAGCGTTTGATGGTGCAGGTTACCCCGGTAAAAAACAATGGCACGGTGAGATCACTGCTGGCGCGCTAAACTTTATGACAGGTGTCACTAAAAACATCGTGGCCACGTCAGGCTGCGACCTTGTGTACGTTTGACAACCTGTCAGGCAGTCACTAGTGTCCTCTTGGATCCAAATTTATTTCAGTCAATCAGGGTGCGTAGTTGTGACACAGAAGCCCAATCCTCTGAACAGCATCAAGGTCAACGGGCCGATACCGGCTCATCTGGCACGCTCGGTGATCGAAGAAACCCTGCGTTCGGCCATTCTCGACGGTCGCATTCCCTGCGGCACCGCCCTGCGTCAGCAAGATTTGGCCGATCTTTTCGGTGTCAGCCGCATGCCGGTGCGCGAAGCGTTGCGCCAGCTCGAAGCCCAGGCGCTGCTTAACGTAGTCGCCCATAAAGGTGCAGTGGTCGCACCGCTGGTCCAGGGCGATGCCGTGGAAACCTATGCACTGCGGATCCTGCTGGAATCCGAAGCGCTGCGCCTATCGATTCCGCTGCTTGAGAAGGAAGACTTCGAACAGGCTGCCCGTCATATCGACAACCTGGAAACGGAACACGACTACACCGAGATCGGCCGGCTCAATCGGCTCTTCCACATGTCGCTGTACTGCAAGGCGCCGAACCGGCGGCTGCTGAGGCTGGTGGAAGACGGATTGAACGAAGAGGAACGCTTCCTGCGCTTCAACCTTGAGGCCATGGGCTTGGGCAAACTGTCCCAGGAAGATCACCGGGCGCTTTTGCGAGCCGTCGAAGACCGGGATGTCGAAGGCTCAGTGAAGATACTCGAACATCACCTCAACCGGGGCGTCGAGGTCATCACACGCTACCTTAATAGCCCTGAGGCCCAGAGCAAAAAAACCTCCAGATAAACCCAGCGGCAGACCTGGGCGACCAGATCGAACGGCTCCCCTCGCTTGCCGTGACATCGAGCGATCCTCACCCGGGATTGCTCGGCGAACAATCTGCTTACAAATCCTCCTTCGCTCACACCGCACCGGTGTAGCGACGCCACGCCCGCCCTTGCAAAACCCTGCCATCCTCAGCCCCATCATTGCACCGATCAGATGACGCCTCGGTGATAGCGGCTGCCTTGAATTACGCTCACTCTTGGCCTGCCAACGAACAATGAACGGGCGACGCACCGCACGAGCGGAGCAGTCCCTGCACCAAGAACCTACGGAAGGAGCCTTGCCACGGGAAAGGAAGAACCGGCGTTGATCCCAGCCAACTTCCGCCCCCCTAATCCACTTCAACGATCCAGTTAGAAAGTTGTTTCGAGTGAGGCATTCACTCTTCATTTTAATTCTGACTTATATAAGCCGGAAGGAGCAACTACACCCAAATAAAACTCAAATTAAAAGTTTTATTGGAACGTGTCGCGCGCAAGAAAGTTAAACTTTCAAATAATATAAAAATAACTTGCTCGACACTTTATTCGTGTATTAGTTTTTCTCCGCCGCCTTGAGTACTGACGCCAGGCCGTCACTTAACGACTTATTGCAACTCACCTCTATCAATTCACTTGAGGCCTCCGCTCGCCAACAGAAAGTTTTAACTAACAATCGCTTATTTATCAAACACCCTACGGTATTTCCATTTCACTTATAGGCTCGTCCATGAAACCGACTAAAGACCGTCTCAACCAGAAGAAAGCAGAACTTAGCGCTCATCCGATTTTTTCTGAAATCAACTCACTGTCGGTATTGCAACGCTTCATGGAAACCCATGTATTTGCAGTATGGGATTTCATGTCACTGACCAAACGCCTGCAGCAGGAACTGACCTGCGTTCAGCTGCCCTGGCTGCCACCGCGAGATCCGCAGGCAGCGCGTTTGATCAACGAGATCGTGCTGGGTGAAGAGTCCGATGATCGTCCGGCTCACGGTCACTACAGCCATTTCGAGTTGTACCTGGATGCGATGCGAGAGGTCGGTGCAAGCACGGTTGCGGTCGAGCGCTTCGTGACGCTGCAAAAAGAAGGGGTGAGCTACGACGTGGCGCTGCAAAGTGTGGACGTCGATCCAGCCGCCGCGCAGTTCGTGCGCCATACCTTGCACACCGCGCTGCATGCGCCTGGCCATAGCGTTGCGGCGGTGTTCCTGCATGGCCGGGAAAGTGTCATTCCGCAGATGTTCCAGCGGATCCTCGATGATTGGGGTATTGGCCTCGATCAAGCGCCGACCTTTCGCTACTACCTTGAGCGCCACATCGAAGTCGACTCCGAAGACCACGGCCCGGCGGCGGAAAGACTTCTCGCCCGGCTGGTCGATGGCAATCCGCAACGCGAAGAAGACGTCTACGCCAGCGCCATCGCCGCCGTGGAAAGCCGCATCGCCCTGTGGGACGGCCTGCGCCTGAGCATGAGCGAACCTCTGCCTGAGGTGATCGCATGAACGCCGCCGACTATCAATCCTTCGCCGATGCCTGGGAAAGCCGTGCGACCATTCGTACCCGCCCCCGGCGCGTGCTGGAGAACGACGACAAATTGATCTACCCGTTGAGCCGCCAACCGTTGGTGCTGAGCGAAACCTTCCTGCGCGAATGCCCGGATCAGCGCGACTTTGCACTGGTGCAGACGCTCTACAAATTCATCAACGACGTGGTGATTTTCGAAACCGAAATCGTCGACAAGACTGCCCGCAGCATCGCCAAGAATCGCTTCGCCGTGGCCTTCCCGTTCGCCTGCCGCTACGACGCCATGACCGTGGTGGTGGACGAGGATTACCACGCGCTGGTGGCGATGGATTTCATGCAACAGACCGTCGCCATGACCGGCATCACGCCCATCGAACTGCCGGATGAAATCGAACTCAGCCGAGCCATTCCAGCAGCCGTGGCGCTCGCCCCGGATCACCTGCGCAGCGCCGTGGAATTGATCTGTGTGGCCATCGCCGAGAACACCGTGACCGGCGATGTCGCGGCGTTCGCCAAGGACGACACGGTCAAGCAATCGATCAAGGGCCTGATGGCCGACCACTTGCTCGACGAAGGTCGCCACTCCGGGTTCTGGGCGCGGCTGGTGCGCATCTACTGGCACACCGCGAGCGAAGACGACCGCCGATGCATCGCGCACATCCTGCCGATATTCATCGGCCATTACCTGACCAACGACATCCAGAAGTCGTTCGACTTCCGGCTGATCGAGTCCTTGAAGATCAGCGATGCCGCACGCCACGCCCTCAAGAGCGAAGTGTCGGGGCAGGCCTTCCCGATCAATCGCCATCACCCGCTGGTCGCCAACATCGTGCGGTTTTTCCGCAGCAGTTCGCTGCTCGATTCGCCGTGCGTGCAAGACACCCTCAGCGATTACCTGGTTTAACGAGGAGCACATCATGAGACGTCTCGACATTCTGCTCATTGGACAAAGCCAGGCCCTGACCGACCTGGCGCTGGAACTTGAACAACACGGTCATTCCCTGGTGCGCCTGACTGCCGTCGACAAGCAGCCGTTGGGTAGTGCTGATTTGCTGATCGACGACGCCAGCCTGCCTGTTCAAGACGTCGGCGATGCGCCGCGACTGACGCTGCAGCTGGGTATCGGTGAGCCTGGAGTTTCTGGCCTGCCGCCGCTGGACTTGCTGTGCTCGTACGGTTCGACGCTGTTCACTCGCGTGCCGATCACCGACGAACCTTCGGGCAACGGCCAGGCATTGCGCCTGCGGGCAGTGGCGGAACTGGTCAATCACGTGGCGCTGCTGGTCAGCCGTTACTCTCGCGATGCCGACTATTTTCGGCTGGCCGACCCTGCGGCTCCCGCTCGCTTCGAGCACGTGGAAAACCTGCTTTATTTGGAGAGCCTCGCGTTTTTCCATCGGCTCAATATCACGGCTGCACCCGCGCTGCTGGAACTCAGCCAAATCCCGATGATTGAGCGCCTTGAGCAGCGCTTCATCCGGTGTGCCGAACGACCCGCGCTGAACATTGCCGGCACGTCCCTGAGCTATCGGCAATTGCACGCCCACAGCCGCGCGATCCAGCAGCGATTGCTGCCGTTGCTCGCTCGGCATCAGGGGCCATTGGTGGTCGGGATCTGCCTGCCGAAATGCAGTGCGTTGTATGCGGGAATTCTGGCGATTCTCGGCAGCGGCGCGGTGTATTTGCCGCTGGAGCCGAGCCATCCCCTGCAACGCCAGCAGTACATCCTGGAAAACGCCGGGGCCGTGTTGCTGCTGCATGACGGTGAGCATCCGCTCGCGGCCAAAATACCGGGACTCGACATCAGCCGTATCGACATCGATGACGTGGACCTCGATCAACCCTTGATGCGTCAACGACCCGATCTAGAGGCGCCGTGCATGGCGCTCTACACCTCGGGCACCACCGGCCATCCCAAAGGCGTGTTGCTCAGCCAGGCCAACCTCGCCCATTTCACCGCGTGGTACGCCGACTACGTGCAGCTGACCGAGCAGAGTCGGGTGCTGCAATTTTCGTCATTGAGTTTCGACTCGTCGCTGATCGATATTTTCCCGACCCTGCTCCAGGGCGCCGAACTGATCGTGCCCGGCGACGATCAACGTCGCGATCCGTTGCAATTGGTCGAACTGATCCGCCATCAGCATCTGAGCCACGCCTTTTTGCCGCCGGCGTTGTTGAGCATCCTGCCGTTGGATCAATTGCAATGCCTCGATCACGTGATGACTGGCGGCGATGTCTGCGAACCCTATGTCATCGAGCAGCTCACCCGCCAGGGCAACCTCTACAACCTCTACGGCCCTACCGAAGCGACAGTGTTGATTACCGCGCGGCAACTGCGCACCGGCGACAACAACCGCACCCTCGGTGCGCCAATCGCCAACAGTCAGGTGCTGATTCTCGATGAGGATTTTCAACCGGTGACCGAACAGACGGTCGGTGAGTTATACATCGTCGGGCCGGGTGTGTGCCTGGGGTATCTGAACAACCCGCAGCAGACTGCCGAACGTTATCTGAACCTGAACCTGCCGAATGGCCGGAGCCTGCGCGCCTACCGCACCGGCGACATGGCGAAGTGGACCAGCGACGGCATCGAGCTCTGCGGACGGCGCGACAATCAGGTGAAGATTCGTGGCTTTCGGGTCGAGCCGGAAGAAATCGAACGCTGCTTGCGCGACAGTCAGCTGTACCGCCAGGTGGCAGTCGTCATCGACAGCCATCGACGGATTCTGGCCTTCCTCGCGCAGCCTCAGGAGGATCAACCCGGCACCGCTCGCGAAGCGCTGAAAGCTCACTCCATGCAGTTTCTGCCGGACTACATGCAGCCCGTCGCATGGACCGAACTGGCGAATATGCCGTTCGCCAGCAACGGCAAAGTCGACCGCAAGGCGCTGCTGGCGATGCCCGTGAATGTCTCCGAAAACACGTTGCGACGCTTGCCCGCCAGTGCTGATGAGGCGCTGTTGCTGGAGATCTGGGCTGAGCTGCTGGAGCTGCCGGCCAGCGATATTTCCACCGATGAAAGTTTCTTCAACTTGGGTGGCCACTCGATCCTGTTGTCGCGCATGCTTTTGCGTTTGCGGGAAGAGTTCGGTCGCAGCATCTCGATCAACCGCTTCATCGAATTACCCACTATCGCTAAGTTAGCAACCTTGGTGCGCGGCTCCGGCACCGAAGAGGTATTGAGCGAAAAGGCCATGGCCGATGCCTTCCGCGAACTGGATATCCAGCCGTTGCCAGTCAACCGTATGGGCGACGTGCACAAGGTGATCGTTACTGGCGCCAACAGCTTTGTCGGCGTGCACATCGTCGAAGCATTGCTCGCCTGGGGCGCCAGCGAAGTCGCCTGCCTGGTGCGCGATGGCGGTGGGCAATCGGCGGCCGAGCGCTTCGCTCACGCGTTGCGGGAAAATCGTCTGGACCATCTGGACCTGAGCCGAGTGCGGGTTTACGCGGCGGACATTACTCGTCCGTCATTGGGGCTCGAAGCGGATGTTTACGAGCGACTGGATCGGCAGTTCGGCGCATTGGTGCACAACGCCGCCAACGTCAATCACGTACTCGACTACGAGTCGCTGGCGCGGGATAACGTCGAGCCGATTTTCGAGTGCCTTCGGTTGTGTGAAGGGCGCAGCAAAAAGATCTTCAATTTTGTCTCCACGCTCTCGGCCTCCAGCACGATTGCCGCCGATGGCCGGGTGCTGGAAATGCCCGCCGCACAGACGCCGCCGATCTACATCAAGAACGGCTACAACCTGTCCAAATGGGTCGGTGAGCGAATCCTCGAACGGGCTCGCGAGCGTGGCGTACGGGTCAATCTTTATCGCCCCGGCAACATCAGTTTCAACAGCCTCACGGGTGTCTGCCAGCCCCACAAGAATCGCTTGATGCTGATGCTCAAAGGTTCGATCCAGCTCGGCCAGGTGCCGGAGTTCGCACTGAATTTCGACCTGATGCCGGTGGACTTTCTGGCCCGGTTCATCGCCTTCCATGCCAGCCGTTACTCATCCGAAAAAGCGGTGTTCAACCTGCACAACCCCGAACCCCTGAGCTGGGATGCCTACGTCGCATCATTTCGTGAGGCGGGTCGCGAGTTTTCCATGGTCAGCGTCGCCGACTGGCAGCAGCAATTGGGCCGGGTCGACAGCGACAACGCGTTGTTCGGCGTACTCGGTTTCTACCTCAACGGCTTCGAGGAAGACATCGGCGACATTTCGATGATCGGCCACGACAACGCCCAGGCCGGCGTCCGGCAGATGGGCGCGCACTACCCGGAAAAGTCCCCGGCACTGCTGCGTCGCGGCTGCGACTACCTCAAAGAAATCAATTTCATCTGATTCAACCCAACCCCAAGAATGGAGCAAGACCATGAGCACTCTGCAACCCGATACCCTGATCAAAAATCCTCAAGGCTGCCACGTGGTGTCCTCGGTGGAAGTGCCGGCCGATGCCGAGAAAGTCTGGGCAGTGGTCGGTAACTTTGCCGGCTTCGATCAATTCATTCCGGCGCTGTCGCACATCGAAATGACCGGCGAAGGCGTGTCGTCCCTGCGCAAGAAATTCTTCAAGGACGGCAACCTGGTGGTCGAGCAACTTAACTCCCGAGACGATCAGGCGCTGAACATGACGTGGACCACGATCTACAACACGCTGGGCGTGGCCAACTTGTGGGCGGCGATGAGTGTTGAACCGCTGGATGCGGGTAAGTCGCGGGCGACCTGGACCATCATCGCCGAACCCGCACAGGGCGGTGCCGAGGCGTTTCCGGGGTTCAAGGATTTCGTTCAGGGCTTTGCCGATGATGCGATGAACAATGTGCTGAAACTGTTTGCGTAGGGCATAAGAAAGCCCGCTGCGGATCACTCCACAGCGGGCTCTTTTTTACATCGCTCGATCAGATTTTGAAGCTGTCGACCAACTGCTTCAGCCGGTTCGCCTGCTGGGACAAAGCATCGCAATCCTTCAACGTTTCATTGAGGTTGGCCACGCTCTGCTGGTTCAGCAGGTTGATCTGGTTAACGTCGACGTTTAGGGTTTCCACTACTGCCGTCTGCTCTTCGGTCGCCGCGGCCACCGACTGGTTCATACCGTCGATTTCGCCGATGCGCTGTATGAGGCCTCCTATCACCAGGTTCATGCCACAGTGGGCACCCAGGGTCAGCGCGGAATGGGTTTCGACTTCAGCGGCCCGGTGGATAATGACAAACGCATAGACTATCGCCTGACAGGGCTGGCGGATCAGTCCGACACACAGTTCGATCGCAACAAGGAAAAGCGTTTCGTCTCGCGCCTACGGTGAGCATCGATTTCACCGAAGATACTTCGCGGACCCTGCAAGCCTATTTGCAACACGATCCAGATAGCGGTTATCACGGCGGCGTGCCGGCCGACGGCACAATCCATCAGCGCAATGGTAATCGGATCTCCCCGCACTTCTTCGAGGGGGAGCCGGACATTGTTGGCTTCCAGCGTGATCAGCAGTCCTTCGGTTATCAGTTTGAGCACCGTTTCAATGACGCCCAGGGCCTGGAACTGGAAGCGCACATGCAGCTGACCGACAACCTTAAAGTACTCGGCAGCTACACCTTCACCGACATCGAGTACGAAGTCGATGATCAGCACCTTGAGTACGGCCACCAACGTGATCGAGAACAAGGGCAACTCGCCGACCCAGGCGCCACGGCACATGGCCTCGATCTGGGCTGACTACACGTTCAACAGCGCGGCACTCGATGATCTGCGATTGGGTGGTGGCGTGCGATATGTCGAGGCGGGAACATCCACTGGTTTGGCTATGGCGTCACTGAGCGTTTAGCGAGCCCATAACGACAAAACCCCTGTCTGCGTTAGCAGACAGGGGTTTTGAAATTCAATCTTGACGATGACCTACTCTCACATGGGGAAACCCCACACTACCATCGGCGATGCATCGTTTCACTGCTGAGTTCGGGATGGGATCAGGTGGTTCCAATGCTCTATGGTCGTCAAGAAATTCTGTGACCAGCCCGTTACAGCGTAACGTGCCAGAAAAATTGGTGACTTCTACTAAAACAAAACCCCTACCTGCATACGCAGATAGGGGTTTCGGAATTTAATCTTGACGATGACCTACTCTCACATGGGGAAACCCCACACTACCATCGGCGATGCATCGTTTCACTGCTGAGTTCGGGATGGGATCAGGTGGTTCCAATGCTCTATGGTCGTCAAGAAATTCGGTAGCCAGGTCGTGGGCCGTTGCAGGTTCACGCTCCAGCGAATGGGCAAGTGATAGATTTGTGGGTTGCGTTGCGAATTTTCGACTTGTGTCGTCTTCACACACCGCAATCTGGCCTTTCGACGCAAATTGCTTGGGTGTTATATGGTCAAGCCTCACGGGCAATTAGTATTGGTTAGCTCAACGCCTCACAGCGCTTACACACCCAACCTATCAACGTCGTAGTCTTCGACGGCCCTTCAGGGGACTCAAGGTCCCAGTGAGATCTCATCTTGAGGCTAGTTTCCCGCTTAGATGCTTTCAGCGGTTATCTATTCCGAACATAGCTACCCGGCAATGCCACTGGCGTGACAACCGGAACACCAGAGGTTCGTCCACTCCGGTCCTCTCGTACTAGGAGCAGCCCCTCTCAAATCTCAAACGTCCACGGCAGATAGGGACCGAACTGTCTCACGACGTTCTAAACCCAGCTCGCGTACCACTTTAAATGGCGAACAGCCATACCCTTGGGACCGGCTTCAGCCCCAGGATGTGATGAGCCGACATCGAGGTGCCAAACACCGCCGTCGATATGAACTCTTGGGCGGTATCAGCCTGTTATCCCCGGAGTACCTTTTATCCGTTGAGCGATGGCCCTTCCATACAGAACCACCGGATCACTAAGACCTACTTTCGTACCTGCTCGACGTGTCTGTCTCGCAGTCAAGCGCGCTTTTGCCTTTATACTCTACGACCGATTTCCGACCGGTCTGAGCGCACCTTCGTACTCCTCCGTTACTCTTTAGGAGGAGACCGCCCCAGTCAAACTACCCACCATACACTGTCCTCGATCCGGATAACGGACCTGAGTTAGAACCTCAAAGTTGCCAGGGTGGTATTTCAAGGTTGGCTCCACGCGAACTGGCGTCCACGCTTCAAAGCCTCCCACCTATCCTACACAAGCAAATTCAAAGTCCAGTGCAAAGCTATAGTAAAGGTTCACGGGGTCTTTCCGTCTAGCCGCGGATACACTGCATCTTCACAGCGATTTCAATTTCACTGAGTCTCGGGTGGAGACAGCGCCGCCATCGTTACGCCATTCGTGCAGGTCGGAACTTACCCGACAAGGAATTTCGCTACCTTAGGACCGTTATAGTTACGGCCGCCGTTTACCGGGGCTTCGATCAAGAGCTTCGCGTTAGCTAACCCCATCAATTAACCTTCCGGCACCGGGCAGGCGTCACACCCTATACGTCCACTTTCGTGTTTGCAGAGTGCTGTGTTTTTAATAAACAGTCGCAGCGGCCTGGTATCTTCGACCGGCATGGGCTTACGCAGTAAATGCTTCACCCTCACCGGCGCACCTTCTCCCGAAGTTACGGTGCCATTTTGCCTAGTTCCTTCACCCGAGTTCTCTCAAGCGCCTTGGTATTCTCTACCCAACCACCTGTGTCGGTTTGGGGTACGGTTCCTGGTTACCTGAAGCTTAGAAGCTTTTCTTGGAAGCATGGCATCAACCACTTCGTCACCCAAAGGGTAACTCGTCATCAGCTCTCGGCCTTGGAATCCCGGATTTACCTAAGATTCCAGCCTACCACCTTAAACTTGGACAACCAACGCCAAGCTGGCCTAGCCTTCTCCGTCCCTCCATCGCAATAACCAGAAGTACAGGAATATTAACCTGTTTTCCATCGACTACGCTTTTCAGCCTCGCCTTAGGGACCGACTAACCCTGCGTCGATTAACGTTGCGCAGGAAACCTTGGTCTTTCGGCGTGGGTGTTTTTCACACCCATTGTCGTTACTCATGTCAGCATTCGCACTTCTGATACCTCCAGCAAGCTTCTCAACTCACCTTCACAGGCTTACAGAACGCTCCTCTACCGCATCACCTAAGTGATACCCGTAGCTTCGGTGTATGGTTTGAGCCCCGTTACATCTTCCGCGCAGGCCGACTCGACTAGTGAGCTATTACGCTTTCTTTAAAGGGTGGCTGCTTCTAAGCCAACCTCCTAGCTGTCTAAGCCTTCCCACATCGTTTCCCACTTAACCATAACTTTGGGACCTTAGCTGACGGTCTGGGTTGTTTCCCTTTTCACGACGGACGTTAGCACCCGCCGTGTGTCTCCCATGCTCGGCACTTGTAGGTATTCGGAGTTTGCATCGGTTTGGTAAGTCGGGATGACCCCCTAGCCGAAACAGTGCTCTACCCCCTACAGTGATACATGAGGCGCTACCTAAATAGCTTTCGAGGAGAACCAGCTATCTCCGAGCTTGATTAGCCTTTCACTCCGATCCACAGGTCATCCGCTAACTTTTCAACGGTAGTCGGTTCGGTCCTCCAGTTAGTGTTACCCAACCTTCAACCTGCCCATGGATAGATCGCCCGGTTTCGGGTCTATTCCCAGCGACTAGACGCCCTATTAAGACTCGCTTTCGCTACGCCTCCCCTATTCGGTTAAGCTCGCCACTGAAAATAAGTCGCTGACCCATTATACAAAAGGTACGCAGTCACCCAACAAAGTGGGCTCCCACTGCTTGTACGCATACGGTTTCAGGATCTATTTCACTCCCCTCTCCGGGGTTCTTTTCGCCTTTCCCTCACGGTACTAGTTCACTATCGGTCAGTCAGTAGTATTTAGCCTTGGAGGATGGTCCCCCCATATTCAGACAAAGTTTCTCGTGCTCCGTCCTACTCGATTTCATGGCCAAGAGATTTTCGCGTACAGGGCTATCACCCACTATGGCCGCACTTTCCAGAGCGTTCCGCTAATCTCAAAGCCACTTAAGGGCTAGTCCCCGTTCGCTCGCCACTACTAAGGGAATCTCGGTTGATTTCTTTTCCTCAGGGTACTTAGATGTTTCAGTTCCCCTGGTTCGCCTCTTAAGCCTATGTATTCAGCTTAAGATAACCATCTTATGATGGCTGGGTTCCCCCATTCAGACATCTCCGGATCACAGTCTGTTTGCCGACTCCCCGAAGCTTTTCGCAGGCTACCACGTCTTTCATCGCCTCTGACTGCCAAGGCATCCACCGTATGCGCTTCTTCACTTGACCATATAACCCCAAGCAATCTGGTTATACTGTGAAGACGACATTCGCCGAAAATTCGCAATTTAACTCACAAATTTTACCTTAGCCTGATCCGTTACCAGTGAAAGTAACGTTCAGTCTATCTTTCTATCACATACCCAAATTTTTAAAGAACGATCTAGCCAAAGACTAGAAATCAACATTCACCATCATCACGATGGAATGCTCATTTCTAAGCTTTCAACAACAGAAGCAGTAGTGGTGGAGCCAAACGGGATCGAACCGTTGACCTCCTGCGTGCAAGGCAGGCGCTCTCCCAGCTGAGCTATGGCCCCGTATTGCTACAGGTTCCCACACAAAAATTGGTGGGTCTGGGCAGATTCGAACTGCCGACCTCACCCTTATCAGGGGTGCGCTCTAACCAACTGAGCTACAGACCCAATTTCGGGCTGCTTCTTATCGTCTTCTTCAATGAATCAAGCAATTCGTGTGGGAACTTATGGAGCAGCTGATGTCGTCGATTAAGGAGGTGATCCAGCCGCAGGTTCCCCTACGGCTACCTTGTTACGACTTCACCCCAGTCATGAATCACACCGTGGTAACCGTCCCCCCGAAGGTTAGACTAGCTACTTCTGGTGCAACCCACTCCCATGGTGTGACGGGCGGTGTGTACAAGGCCCGGGAACGTATTCACCGCGACATTCTGATTCGCGATTACTAGCGATTCCGACTTCACGCAGTCGAGTTGCAGACTGCGATCCGGACTACGATCGGTTTTCTGGGATTAGCTCCACCTCGCGGCTTGGCAACCCTCTGTACCGACCATTGTAGCACGTGTGTAGCCCAGGCCGTAAGGGCCATGATGACTTGACGTCATCCCCACCTTCCTCCGGTTTGTCACCGGCAGTCTCCTTAGAGTGCCCACCATGACGTGCTGGTAACTAAGGACAAGGGTTGCGCTCGTTACGGGACTTAACCCAACATCTCACGACACGAGCTGACGACAGCCATGCAGCACCTGTCTCAATGTTCCCGAAGGCACCGATCCATCTCTGGAAAGTTCATTGGATGTCAAGGCCTGGTAAGGTTCTTCGCGTTGCTTCGAATTAAACCACATGCTCCACCGCTTGTGCGGGCCCCCGTCAATTCATTTGAGTTTTAACCTTGCGGCCGTACTCCCCAGGCGGTCAACTTAATGCGTTAGCTGCGCCACTAAGAGCTCAAGGCTCCCAACGGCTAGTTGACATCGTTTACGGCGTGGACTACCAGGGTATCTAATCCTGTTTGCTCCCCACGCTTTCGCACCTCAGTGTCAGTATCAGTCCAGGTGGTCGCCTTCGCCACTGGTGTTCCTTCCTATATCTACGCATTTCACCGCTACACAGGAAATTCCACCACCCTCTACCATACTCTAGCTCGACAGTTTTGAATGCAGTTCCCAGGTTGAGCCCGGGGATTTCACATCCAACTTAACGAACCACCTACGCGCGCTTTACGCCCAGTAATTCCGATTAACGCTTGCACCCTCTGTATTACCGCGGCTGCTGGCACAGAGTTAGCCGGTGCTTATTCTGTCGGTAACGTCAAAACACTTACGTATTAGGTAAATGCCCTTCCTCCCAACTTAAAGTGCTTTACAATCCGAAGACCTTCTTCACACACGCGGCATGGCTGGATCAGGCTTTCGCCCATTGTCCAATATTCCCCACTGCTGCCTCCCGTAGGAGTCTGGACCGTGTCTCAGTTCCAGTGTGACTGATCATCCTCTCAGACCAGTTACGGATCGTCGCCTTGGTGAGCCATTACCTCACCAACTAGCTAATCCGACCTAGGCTCATCTGATAGCGCAAGGCCCGAAGGTCCCCTGCTTTCTCCCGTAGGACGTATGCGGTATTAGCGTCCGTTTCCGAGCGTTATCCCCCACTACCAGGCAGATTCCTAGGCATTACTCACCCGTCCGCCGCTCGCCACCAGGTACAAGTACCCGTGCTGCCGCTCGACTTGCATGTGTTAGGCCTGCCGCCAGCGTTCAATCTGAGCCATGATCAAACTCTTCAGTTCAAACATCTTTGGGTTTTTAAGAAACCCTAAACTTGGCTCAGCAATCGTTGGTTACATCTTTGATTTCTCGCGGAGTAACTTGTGATGCTGATAATCTTGTTGACTATCAGTCTGACCCCACAAGCACCCACACGAATTGCTTGATTCAGTTGTTAAAGAGCGGTTGGTTAAGAGCTTTCGTCTCAACCGAGGCGCGCATTCTACAGCAGCCTCTGTTGCTGTCAAGCGGTTATTTTCAGAAGTTTTCAAAGTTTCCTTTGTAACTTCAACCACTTGCGCTTTCGATCTCTCGTTAGCGGGAGGCGAATTCTACAGCGTTACTCGCTGCTGTCAACACCTCTTTTACACCGCTTTCGACCGAGAAGATCGAATCGTCAATTAGGCGAAAACACACTGCCTGACCGACTCCTTCTGGCTTCGATGACCTGAAGCGTAACCGCTGTCGAAAACTGCGTAACTCATTGTTTACCAAGGAGTTTTCCGTTTCGACTGCGCCGGAAGTGGGGCGAATTATAGACTTCCAGAATCTGCCGTCAACCCTTAATTGCGCTTTTCTATCAATCACTTGTAGAAAGCTGGAAACCAGCCCATTTCCCTCTATATAGGAGGGCAAAACCACTCCCTCTATATAGAAGGGATTCTCAGAGTACCCCAGCCTCTTTGAAAGCCGCCACGGCGCCAGCATCCAGACCCAACACTCGCTGCAGAACCTCCAATGTGTGCTCACCCAATAAAGGAGGCGCATTGCGGTACTCCACAGGCGTTTCGGACAGACGAATCGGACTCGCCACCTGCGGCACCATCCCTGCCAGCACATGAGGCAACTCAATCGCCAACCCACGCGCCTTAACCTGAGGATCGGCAAACACCTGAGCCAGATCATTGATCGGGCCGCACGGCACGCCTGCCTGCTCAAGCTGCAGTACCCACTCAGCAGTAGTCTTGAACACCGTCGCCTGGCGTATGAGCGGAATCAACACCGCACGATTCGCCACCCGCAACTTGTTGGTCGCAAAGCGTGGATCATCCGCCCACTGCGGCTGACCAGCCACTTCAGCAAACTTGCGAAACTGCCCGTCATTACCCACGGTGAGGATGAAGTCTCCATCCGCCGTAGGAAAGTCCTGATAAGGCACAATATTCGGATGAGCATTACCCAGGCGCTTCGGAGCATTACCTGTAGTCAGGTAATTCATTGCCTGGTTAGCCAGACAAGCCACCTGAACATCCAACAGCGCCATATCAATATGCTGACCGCCGCCGTCATGATCGCGATGAGCCAGTGCCGCCAGGATAGCCACCGTCGAGTAGAGACCGGTCAAGATGTCCGTCAGCGCCACGCCGACTTTTACCGGGCCAGCACCTTCGTCACCTTCGGGACGCCCAGTCAGGCTCATCAGACCGCCAAGCCCCTGGATCATGAAGTCATAACCCGCGCGCTTGGCGTAAGGGCCCGTCTGGCCAAACCCGGTAATTGAGCAATAAATCAGATTCGGATTGATCGCCTTTAGCGACTTATAGTCCAGCCCATAAGCCGCCAGACCACCCACCTTAAAGTTCTCGATGAGGATGTCCGACTTGGCCGCCAACTCACGCACCAGCTTTTGCCCCTCCGGGCGTGTGAAGTCGATGGTGACCGATTGCTTGTTACGATTGGCCGACAAGTAATAAGCGGCTTCGCTAGTGTTCTCGCCATAGGCGTCTTTAAGGAAGGGAGGCCCCCAGGCGCGCGTGTCATCGCCATTGCCCGGCCGCTCGACCTTGATCACCTCGGCGCCGAGATCAGCAAGAATCTGTCCAGCCCAGGGCCCGGCCAGCACCCGCGATAAATCCAGTACCCGTAGATGCGAAAGCGCGCCCATGGCCGTTCTCCTATTAATAGAACGCCTGGATGCCAGTCTGCGCACGACCGAGGATCAGTGCGTGGACGTCATGCGTACCTTCATAGGTATTCACTACTTCCAGGTTGACCAAATGGCGAGCAACACCGAACTCATCGGAAATACCGTTACCACCCAGCATGTCGCGCGCCATGCGAGCAATGTCCAGGGACTTGCCGCAGGAGTTGCGCTTCATCATCGAAGTGATTTCGACCGCCGCAGTACCTTCATCTTTCATACGACCCAGACGCAGGCAGCCTTGCAACGCCATGGTGATCTCGGTTTGCATGTCGGCCAGCTTCTTCTGGATCAGCTGAGTGGCGGCCAGTGGGCGCCCGAACTGCTGACGATCCAGGGTGTACTGGCGAGCGGTGTGCCAGCAGAACTCGGCAGCACCCAGCGCACCCCAGGAAATACCATAACGCGCCGAGTTGAGGCACGTAAAAGGACCTTTCAAACCACGGACATCCGGGAAGATGTTCTCTTCAGGGACAAACACGTTGTCCATGACGATCTCGCCGGTGATGGATGCACGCAGACCAACCTTGCCATGAATCGCAGGAGCACTCAGGCCTTTCCAGCCCTTCTCCAGAACGAATCCACGGATGTCGCCAGCGTCGTCTTTGCCCCAGACCACGAACACATCGGCAATCGGGCTGTTGGTGATCCACATCTTGTTGCCGGTCAGGCTGTAGCCGCCTTCCACTTTGCGTGCACGAGTAATCATCGCGCCCGGGTCGGAACCGTGGTCAGGCTCGGTCAGACCGAAGCAGCCAATCCATTCGCCTGAAGCCAGTTTCGGCAGATACTTCTGTTTCTGGGCTTCGGTACCGAATTCATTGATCGGCACCATGACCAGCGAAGACTGCACACTCATCATCGAGCGATAGCCGGAGTCGACACGTTCGACTTCACGGGCGATCAGGCCGTAGCTGACGTAGTTCAGGCCACTGCCACCATACTGCTCGGGGATGGTCGCGCCCAGCAGGCCAACTTCACCCATCTCGCGGAAGATCGCCGGGTCGGTCTTTTCATGGCGGAAAGCTTCGAGAACACGCGGCGCGAGCTTCTGCTGAGCGAATTGCTCAGCGGTGTCGCGGATCATGCGCTCTTCTTCGGTGAGCTGTTGATCCAACAGCAGGGGATCGATCCAGTTGAAGCTAGCTTTACCGCCCATGAGTGTGTCCTCTCGAATCGGGTCAAATAACGTGGACTGATCCTAGGCCGGGTTCGGCGTCACGGCAAACGAGGATTTTGCATACTGTTGTGCTAATTTCTCACTCCGTAACATCGCAAAATAGCTTTTATGCGATGTATTAGTGAGGTTGACGTACATGCGCAGGAAAATCCCCAGCACAACTGCCCTGATCAGCTTTGAAGCGGCAGCTCGCCACGAAAGCTTTACCAAGGCAGCCCAGGAGCTTTCGCTCACTCAGGGCGCAATTTGCCGACAGATCGCCAGTCTTGAGGAGTTCCTCAGCGTAGAACTGTTCCGACGCTCGCGACGCGGGGTCAAGCTGACGGAGGCCGGCCTTTCCTACAGCCGACGGGTAGCCACTCAACTGGATGCGGTTGAGCGGGACACCTTGTCAGTGATGGGCCAGCAAGGCGCCAACGTGATCGAACTGGCGGTGGTTCCGACCTTCGGCACTCAATGGTTGCTGCCACGACTCAAGGACTTCCAGCAAAAGCACCCGGAAGTGACGGTCAACCTCACCAACCGAACACGCCCCTTCCTGTTTGCCGACACCGACTTCGATGCCGCAATCTATTTTGGCGATGCGGACTGGTCGGGTACCGAATCCCACAGGTTGATGGGCGAAAATCCGATGCCGGTGTGTAGCCCCAACCTATTGGGGAAAAGGACACACCTGTCTCCCGGTGAAATCGCCGAATTGCCCCTGCTGCAGCAGACCACCCGCCCTTATGCCTGGCGACAGTGGTTCAACTCCCAGCACCTTAATGTGCCGCGCGACATGACAGGACCGCGCTACGAGCTATTCTCCATGCTTGCCCAAGCGGCGATGCATGACATGGGGATCGCGCTGATTCCACCATTTCTGATTCAACGCGAACTGGCAGAGAAGCGCCTGGTGGTAGCCAACGCCCAAGCGCTGTCGAGCATCAAGGCCTACTACCTGATGATTCCAGAGCGAAAGGTAGAATCGGCCTCTTTACGGGCATTTCGAGATTGGCTGGTCAATCAGGCACAGAGCTACAGCCTAGAAGGATAAAGGCTTAGCCTTATTAGCTGACCCCGTAGTCAGTAAAACAAAAGCACTACAGATATAAGTATTTGTCGCATATTCGAAGACTGTACCGACAAGCAGTACAAACGTCCTAAAAGTGCCTGAGTACGTGGCCTTGAGCCTCTATTGGGAAGCAATAACGACTCATTCACCTGACCGATGCGAAAACTCTTCAATTTTTACAAGAATCCTTACAAGGCACGGTATACAAGGGATTGAACCAGTTAGTTGCGACATTCGGTCACGGGGTGACTTGTAGTTAATTTTCCGTCACGCGCCATAACCCCTTGAAGGGCACTAAGTTCGCCTGCAAAATGACGCGCCCCGCCCTGATTTGGCGGGATCGTGCTGATCGGCCGCCCCAGCCGCACCATCCGAAGTGCCTGGGTTTACTCAATAAGATCACGCAGGAGATTTGACGTGCACATTGGTGTTCCTCTCGAAACCCAGACAGGTGAAACACGGGTTGCTGCAACCCCGGAAACCATCAAGAAGCTGATCGGCCAGGGTCATAAGGTCACTGTACAAAGCGGCGCCGGCATTAACGCCAGCGTTGTCGACAGTGCCTATGAAGCGGCAGGCGCAATTATTGGCAGCGCCAACGATGCGTTTGGTGCCGAGCTGATTCTCAAGGTGGTCGCCCCCAGCGACAGCGAACTGACGCTGATAAAAAGCGGCACCGTTGTGGTGGGCATGCTCAATCCGTTCAGCAATGAAACCATTGCCAAGCTGGCTGAGTGCGGCATTACCGCTTTCGCACTGGAGGCCGCACCGCGCACCTCCCGAGCTCAGAGCCTGGATGTGCTGTCCTCCCAAGCCAACATCGCCGGCTATAAAGCCGTGTTGCTGGCCGCTCACCACTATCCACGCTTCATGCCGATGCTGATGACCGCTGCGGGCACCGTGAAAGCGGCGCGCGTGCTGATTCTCGGCGCAGGGGTGGCCGGTTTGCAGGCGATCGCTACAGCGAAACGTCTGGGTGCAGTGATCGAAGCCTCCGACGTGCGTCCTGCGGTAAAAGAGCAGATCGAATCCCTCGGCGCCAAGTTCGTCGACGTACCTTACGAGACTGATGAAGAGCGCGAATGCGCCGTCGGTGTCGGCGGTTACGCGCGACCAATGCCCACCAGCTGGATGCAACGCCAGGCCCTGGCCGTGCATGAACGCGCCAAGCAGGCCGACATTGTCATCACCACCGCACTGATCCCGGGCCGCAAGGCGCCAACGTTGTTGAGCGCGGAGACCGTGGCGCAGATGAAGCCGGGTTCGGTGGTCATCGACCTCGCGGCAGCCCAGGGTGGTAACTGCCCGCTGACCGTGGCTGACCAGGTCGTCATCGAGAATGGCGTAATCATTTGCGGCCCGACCAACCTGGCCGGCGCAGTCGCGGCAGACGCTTCGGCACTGTACGCGCGCAACCTGCTGGACTTCCTGAAGCTGGTCTTCAACAAAGAAGGCCAGTTCGAGATCAACCTCGAAGACGACATCGTCGCCGCGTGCCTGATGTGCCGCGACGGCCAAGTCATCCGCAAAAACGCCTAAGCAGGGATTCAGACGATGGAAGAGCTTATTTCCCCCGGTATCTACAACCTGATCATCTTCGTGCTGGCGATTTATGTCGGTTATCACGTGGTCTGGAACGTTACACCTGCACTGCACACGCCTTTGATGGCTGTAACCAACGCAATCTCGGCGATCGTAATCGTCGGCGCCATGCTGGCGGCGGCATTAACCGTGACACCACTGGGCAAGACCATGGGCACCCTGGCGGTGGCGCTGGCGGCGGTGAACGTGTTTGGTGGCTTCCTGGTTACCCGCAGGATGCTTGAGATGTTCAAGAAAAAAGCCCCGAAAGCGGTAAAAGAAGAGGCGTCCAAGTAATGAGCATGAATCTCGTCACGACGCTCTACTTGATCGCGTCGATCTGCTTCATCCAGGCCCTGAAAGGCCTGTCGCACCCGACCACCTCGCGGCGCGGCAATGTGTACGGCATGCTCGGCATGGCGTTGGCGATCCTCACCACCGTCGGCCTCATCTATAAACTGGGTGCTGAGCCGGCCACCGCTGGCATCGGCTACGTCATCGTCGGCCTGCTGGTCGGCGGCACCGCCGGCTCGATCATGGCCAAGCGCGTTGAAATGACCAAGATGCCGGAACTGGTCGCCTTCATGCACAGCATGATCGGTATGGCTGCCGTGTTCATCGCCATCGCTGCTGTCGTCGAGCCACAATCGCTGGGTATCGTCAAGCAATTGGGTGATTCGATTCCGGCCGGTAACCGCCTGGAGCTGTTCCTGGGTGCGGCCATTGGTGCCATTACCTTCTCCGGTTCGGTGATCGCGTTCGGCAAGCTGTCGGGCAAGTACAAGTTCCGCCTGTTCCAGGGCGCACCGGTACAGTTCGGCGGACAGCACAAGTTGAACCTGATGTTGGGCTTGGCCACGCTCGGCCTGGGCATCACCTTCATGATGACTGGCAACCTCGGTGCTTTCGCCCTCATGCTGGCCCTGGCCTTCGTGATGGGTGTGCTGATCATCATCCCGATCGGCGGCGCCGATATGCCGGTGGTGGTGTCGATGCTCAACAGCTACTCCGGTTGGGCAGCGGCAGGTATCGGCTTCTCGCTGAACAACTCGATGCTGATCATTGCCGGCTCCCTGGTGGGTTCATCCGGTGCGATCCTCTCGTACATCATGTGCAAGGCGATGAACCGTTCTTTCTTCAACGTATTACTCGGCGGTTTCGGCAACACGGCAGATGCAGCTGGCCCGGCAGGTTCGAAAGAGGCCCGTCCGGTGAAATCCGGTTCGGCTGACGATGCGACCTTCCTGCTGACCAACGCCGATACCGTGATCATCGTTCCGGGTTATGGCCTGGCGGTGGCGCGCGCCCAACACTCACTGATGGAACTGGCGGAGAAGCTGACTCATCGCGGCGTGACCGTGAAGTTTGCGATCCACCCGGTGGCGGGTCGGATGCCAGGGCACATGAACGTCCTGCTGGCCGAGGCCGAAGTGCCTTACGAGCAAGTGTTCGAGATGGATGACATTAACTCCGAGTTCGGTCAGACCGACGTGGTGCTGGTGCTCGGCGCCAACGACGTGGTCAACCCGGCCGCGAAGAACGATCCGAAATCGCCAATTGCCGGTATGCCGATTCTCGAGGCCTATAAAGCCAAGACCGTGATCGTCAACAAGCGCTCGATGGCCAGCGGATATGCCGGCCTGGACAACGAACTGTTCTACCTGGACAAAACCATGATGGTCTTCGGCGACGCCAAGAAAGTCATCGAAGACATGGTTAAAGCCGTCGAGTAAAACCTGCGGAAGCAGCAATACCCAAAACCTCAGCCTTTAGTAGGCTGGGGTTTTTTATTGCCCGTGAAATTACCAGCGAACCCGACCAAAGGCTCTAAATCAGGGGTCGGCATTCGACCATGGTCGCGGGACGAATTTTTTTGAAATCACTAGACTGCGCTTCTTGCTTCCGTTGCCCGAGATAACAATCCATGTACCGTGATCGTATCCGCTTGCCTTCGTTGTTGGATAAGGTGATGAGCGCCGCTGACGCTGCCGCTTTGATTCAAGACGGCATGACCGTCGGCATGAGTGGTTTCACTCGCGCCGGCGAAGCCAAAGCCGTGCCCCACGCACTGGCCGAACGCGCCAAAATCACCCCTCTGAAAATCACGTTGATGACCGGCGCCAGCCTGGGCAACGACCTCGATAAACAGCTTACCGAAGCCGGCGTATTGTCACGACGCATGCCGTTCCAGGTCGACAGCACGCTGCGCAAGGCCATTAACGCCGGCGAAGTGATGTTCATTGACCAGCACCTCTCGGAAACCGTCGAGCAACTGCGCAACCAGCAGCTCAAACTGCCGGACATCGCGGTGATTGAGGCCGTGGCGATTACCGAGCAAGGCCATATCGTGCCGACCACTTCGGTGGGTAACTCGGCCAGCTTCGCGATTTTCGCCAAGCACGTGATCGTCGAGATCAACCTGGCGCACAACCCGAATCTCGAAGGCCTGCACGACATCTATATCCCGACCTATCGGCCGACCCGCACACCGATTCCGCTGGTCAAGGTCGATGATCGCATTGGCAGCACGGCCATCCCGATTCCGCCGGAAAAGATCGTTGCTATCGTGATCACCAATCAGCCCGACTCGCCGTCCACTGTGCTGCCGCCTGACGTTGATACCCAAGCCATTGCCGACCACCTTATCGACTTCTTCAAGCAGGAAGTGGCTGCCGGGCGCATGACCAACAAGCTCGGCCCGCTGCAAGCCGGTATCGGCAACATCGCCAACTCGGTGATGTGTGGCCTGATCGACTCGCCGTTCGAAGACCTCACCATGTATTCCGAAGTGTTGCAGGATTCGACGTTCGATCTGATTGACGCCGGCAAGCTGAGTTTTGCTTCCGGCAGTTCGATCACCTTGTCGAGCCGTCGCAATACCGATGTTTTCGGCAACCTTGAGCGCTACAAGGACAAACTGGTCCTGCGCCCGCAAGAAATTTCCAACCACCCGGAAGTGGTGCGTCGGCTCGGCATCATCGGCATCAACACGGCGCTTGAATTCGACCTGTATGGCAACGTCAACTCCACCCACGTCTGCGGCACGCGGATGATGAACGGCATCGGCGGTTCGGGCGACTTTGCGCGCAACGCGCATTTGGCGATCTTCGTGACCAAGTCGATCGCCAAGGGTGGCGCGATTTCCAGCGTGGTACCGATGGTCAGCCACGTCGATCACACCGAGCATGACGTTGACATCCTTGTCACGGAGATCGGTCTGGCGGACTTGCGTGGCCTGGCGCCGCGAGAGCGCGCGCGAGTCATCATCGATAACTGCGTGCACCCGGACTATCGCCAAGCCCTGGATGACTACTTCACAGCTGCTTGTGCACTCGGCGGACACACGCCGCATATTCTGCGTGATGCCCTGAGCTGGCACATCAACCTTGAAGAAACCGGGCGAATGCTGACGGTGTAATTGATACAGATGGCGGCTGACGCAAACACAGTTTCGTCAGCCTGCTGTTGCCAAGTAGAAATGTGCTTAAAACTGTACTGCTGTACCGGTCATTTCCTACCGAAATGGCCTACCTTTTTCGGCGAAATCATCTAAAACGCACCATGTTAGTGCCGACAAGTACAGTTGCCTCAATTTCGACCAGTACACCACCCATTAACAGTTAACTGGTACCTCACAATACAGGTGAACTGTATCTACAGGGACTAGCCAAACGAGAGGATCATTGGCATCAGTTAAACCACTACCTAATCCCGCCATAAGCGGAAGGATGTCAACCATGGAACGTACACTCAGTTCCGAGCTGTTTTTCGAAGACAACGCTGTAAAAACCCAGGCTTCCACGCCACTTCGCGTTCTCGCTAACCTGATGCTGTGGCAGCGCCGCATCTCCAGCCGCCATCAACTGGCTCGTCTGGATTCGCGTCTGCTGGCTGACGCCGGAATTAGCGAAGCACAACGCTACGAAGAGCTGAGCAAGCCGTTCTGGCGCTAAGTTAGCGTCGCTGGCTCTGACCCACCGGGTCCACCGCCAGCATCCAAATTGAAAAAACAAAGCCCGTCGTGGGAAACCACGACGGGCTTTGTCGTTTTGGGGCAACAATACGGATCATACAGAGGAGACCGCCCTTAACAGGTACAGTTTTATTATTTTAGAAACTGAACCAGTACAATTTCAGTGTAGTGTGTCTGTTGCGGTAGGTAGGAAGGGATCACCCTGAAATCCCGAATGGCCAACAAAAGGACCGCGCCATGAATCACTTACTGGATGTTTCCGTTTCCACGCCTCAATCAACGCCTCGCCCCCATTGGTTTCGTAAATTACTGAGGAGCCTCGCAAACTGCCTGGAAAGGGCCCGAACCCGGCGTTTACTGGGCCAACTCAATGACCGGCAGCTCTCAGACCTATGCATCAGCCGCGCGGATCGTCTCAACGAATTGGATAAACCATTCTGGCGCTAGCTCGGTGCTTGAGCAGACGGGACTGTTCGAACCGATACCCACAGGCCTAATATCCAGATAGAACGTGGCGAACGTTGCTTGACTGGCGTCTGACTCAACAGACACTGCGCCACCTCTTAATCGGTTTTTCCAAAGGAGTTCCACCATGTCCCGTCTTCGTCTGCTCAGCGCTGCAGCCCTGCTTGCCGTGGCAGCCAATTCCCACGCCTCCAGCTTTATCGTGACCACCGATACCGTCGTCGACGCGCTCAAGGCCACGTCCGATGCGACCTCCGATGTCACTTCGTCCTTTCGCGATGACAAAATCGTGCGCGCCGCCCGTGACGACGCCGCCAGCTTCGTTGCCAGCGAAGGCGCCATTCGTGGTGTGAAACTGGAAAGCGCACTCGACCATATTCGCCACCAGGCACCTCAGCTGAGCGCGACTGATGCACAACTGGCGCAAGCCATACTGACGATTTAAGCGGCATCACTGACGTGGGACACGCCCGCCGTGTCCCAATGTTTCGGCGCTGGCTCTAAACCGGGCATTGCGCTAGCCTTGGGACTCGCTTTCAGCTATCGAGTCTCATGCGTTTTCTTTCAAATCTGCTGATTACTCCGACCTTCATGGCAGCCTGCTGGGTGGGCTCGGCCCATGCCTTTGACGCCTTCAACCTTTCTACACAAGGCATCGTGGCCACCGGCTACGCCACAAGCATGGTGACCTCCGCCCCCTTCGACCGTAAGCTGCTCCTCGCGGCACAAGATGATGCTGCGGCGTTTATCGCCAGCGACGGCCAACTGCGAGGAGCACAACTGGAGTCCGCCCTGATTTATCTGCGCCGGACCCAGCCAAAACTTCATGCCAGCGACCTTGAACTGGCGCAGGCAATTCTCGTCCAATAGTTATCCTTGTTCTTGCGGAGTCGTTCCATGCGTAGCCCTCTGATTGTTGCCGCCCTTGGCCTGCTGTTATTGGCTGATGTGGCCCAGGCGCACACCCTGGTCGCCACCAGTAACATCCTCATCAACGCCACTCGGCGCACCCTTGATTTCACCTCCGATACCACGACGTCCATCCGTGACTCGAAGATCATTCGTGAAGCCCACGACGATGCAGCCAGTTTCGTTGCCAGCGATGGCGACATTCGTGGCGCGCACCTGGAAGCTGCCTTCAACACATTGCGCACCCGCGTACCGGAAGCGCGCGACGCCAGTGATCAGGTTCTCGCCGAAGCCATCCTCGCACTGTGAGGTCGCCAGGCGCCTGGCTGTTGGCCGGGGTCATGTTGCTGCTCGGCAACACGGCCCAGGCTGACTTGCAATTAAGGCTCAAGACCGACGGCCTCAGCCCCGCTCAACAGCAGGCCAGTCAGGCGTTGCTCGATGAAGCCATGCAGGCACTGCCGCCGCGGTTCATCGAGCAGCTCGACCGACGCATCGACGTCGGCTGGACCGATGACATGCCGAGCAACGCTTACGGTCAGGCGTCGCTGGTGTCCGAGCTCGATCTGAACCGCAATCTGCTTGCCAGCCTCACTGACGGCAGCGCCGCTACCAAGAAGACCTATCGTCCCCATGGCACCGTGCGCCGCGAAATGCTTGCCACTGTGTTGCACGAACTTACCCATATCTATGACCGCTCGCGCCTGTGGCCAGAAGCGGAACGCACGCTGATTCAGCGCTGCACCCAGCGCAACAGCAGCTCGGGACTGGTGGGTATCCCGGATCAATGCCGCGGCCAATCAGCACGGCGTTTTACCCTCAGCGACGACCCGCGCCTGCTCGACCTCGCCGGCTGGCCGCAGTACGTTGGTCGCCGCGGCGAGCGCGAACAACATAACCGGCAAATTGCCCGCAGCCCGGACATTTACGAAACAAGCAGCCCCAAGGAATTTGTCGCGGTCAACATGGAGTATTTCCTTCTCGACCCGGCCTACGCCTGCCGCCGTCCTGCGCTGTACCGCTATTACAAAGAACATTTCGGCTGGGCGCCCGCCGCTAAAGACGCGTGTGGCAAAACCTTCTCCTTCCTCAATGCCGGCAACGATTTCGCCAAAACGCCACTGGGCAAGGTCGATCCGGAACGAGTGTACGCCGTCGACTATCTGCTGGCTGAAGCCAACCAGAACTGGGTCAGCCGCTGGGGCCACAGCATGTTGCGGTTGGTGATCTGTGCACCCGGCCGGCCACGTGGGCCGGATTGTCGGCTGGATCTTGATCAGCATCTGGTGTTGTCCTACCGCGCCTTCGTCGGTGACGTGCAGCTGTCGAGCTGGGACGGATTGGTGGGCAAATATCCGTCGCGCCTGTTTGTCCTGCCGCTGGCCCAGGTAATCGACGAATACACCAAGACCGAATTGCGCAGCCTCGCGTCGGTGCCGCTGAATTTGTCGCGAGGCGAAATCGAAGACGTGGTGGAACACGCCGCCGAGATGCACTGGAGTTACGACGGCAACTACTTCTTCCTGTCCAACAACTGCGCGGTAGAAGGCCTGAAGTTACTGCGTAGCGGCACCAACAACGCGAAACTGGTCGGGCTGGACAACATCATGCCCAACGGCTTGCTGGAAGTGCTCAAGGGCCGCGGACTGGCGGACACCAGCGTGCTTGATGATCCCCGCGAAGCGCTGCGTCTGGGCTATCGTTTCGACTCCTTCCGCGATCGTTATCAAGCGATGTTCGAAGTGCTGAAGAAACACTTGCCGATCAAGCAGGAAAAGGTCGAAGACTGGCTCGCCTTGAAAGCTGAAGAGCGCCGGCAATGGATCGACCAAGCCGATTTGCGCACCAGCGCAGCCTTGCTGTTGTTGGAGCAGGCAGCCTTCCGCCAACAATTGGTGCTGGCCCAGGACGAAGTAAAGCAGCGCTATCTGGGCGCTCGGGAATTGAAAAACGGCGGCATGGACAAAGCCAACGCGACCTTGCAGCAAATTCTTGCCAACAGCGGATTCCTCAGCCGCCCGGCGGAGCTGCTTGGCACCGGGGGTTATGGATTGCCGCAGCCGAGTGAGTGGCAGCGTCTGGAGTCGGAAAGCAGCCTGCGGCAGAAGCAGCTTCAGGCACTGACAGGCGCTCTGGACAAAGAGGTGAGAGCGCTGCTCGAACCGAGCCGTGCGGCCGAGATGGCCGCCAATGAAGCCAACCTGAAGCAAGTCGGCGAGCATCTGAGGAAGTTGCACAAGGCGTCGGGCGGGTTGGAGTTACCGTAAACAATAGGCTACGCGGTTGATCCGCGAAGCCTCCAACGTCTACAGGCTGTTTCAAAGCACCCCTTCGAGAATTTCATAAACGATCCCGGTTCCTACGGCGACCAGTACAATGTCGCCGCCCGCACGACGCCATTCGTACCCTGGGTAATACGGCAACCGGCCCAAGGCACGGTTATCCAGGCGTTCGCCGTAATAGCCGTGAGGCAATGGCCGGCCACGAACCAGATGAATACCCGGAGGGGGCGGAGCACCGCGTACGAAATAGCCATGATTATCGTGGATAGTCTGGCGCACCGGGCCGAAGTCCCGTGGCGGAGGCCCGCCGCGATGATTGTCCTGCGGGCCACGGTGATCGTCGCCATGATTGTCACCGTGGTTATCGTAATGGCCCTGCTGCTGGCCGCCGCGGTCGTGATCGTCGCGCTGGTCGGCATTCGCATTCAGCAACGGGGTGGCACTGAGCATCAGCACACCCAAGCTGGCAATCAGACGTTTCGGCATTTTCATCGGGTCTTTCCTCACTGCACATACAGCAAAAAGGGCTTCAGAACGTAGTCCTGAAGCCCTCGGTCTTGCTGTTTAGTCTGTGCCGCGAGGCTCTAATTCCTCTGTATCAGAAACTTTACCTTCAGCTGACGCGGGCCTTACGCACGCCATCGGCCAGCGCCGCGCAAAGACTCAACACGCCATCGACAGCCTGATCCGGAGTCGACGCATTGGCGATGTGATCGATCAACGCCGAACCCACCACCACACCGTCCGCGAGGCGAGCGATGGACGCCGCTTGCTCCGGTGTGCGAATGCCGAAACCGATGCTGATCGGCAGATCAGTATGGCGACGCAGACGGGCAACCGCTTCTTCAACATGCTCCAGAGTCGCCGCGCCCGCACCGGTCACACCGGCAACAGACACGTAGTAAACGAAACCAGAGCTGCCGTTCAGAACAGTCGGCAGGCGCACATCATCGGTCGTCGGTGTCGTCAGACGGATGAAATCCAGACCTGCTGCCTGAGCCGGATCGCATAGCTCACCGTTATGCTCCGGCGGCAAGTCGACAACGATCAGACCGTCAACACCGGCATCGACGGCGTCGGCAATGAAACGCGGCACGCCATACATGTGAATCGGGTTGAAGTAGCCCATCAACACCAGCGGCGTCTCGCTGTTGCCTTCACGGAACTCGCGAACCATTTGCAGGGTTTTCGCCAGGTTCTGCTTGGCGCCGAGGGCGCGGATGTTGGCCAACTGGATTGCCGGGCCGTCGGCCATTGGATCGGTGAAGGGCATGCCCAACTCGATCACGTCGGCACCGGCGCCGGGCAAGCCTTTGAGGATCGCCAGAGAGGTGTCATAGCTCGGGTCGCCAGCGGTAACGAAGGTCACCAAGGCGGCACGATTCTGTTCCTTGAGTTCGGAAAAACGCGTTTGCAGGCGGCTCATCAGTGTTTCTCCTGCTTGGATTGCTCTTGCTGAGAGTGTTCCATGTGGTGCATCACGGTTTGCATGTCTTTGTCGCCACGGCCGGACAGGTTGACCACCATCAGGTGATCTTTTGGCAGGGTCGGTGCGCGTTTGAACACTTCGGCCAGGGCATGGGCGCTTTCCAGTGCAGGAATAATCCCTTCCAGGCGACAGCATTTGTGGAATGCGTCGAGGGCTTCGTCGTCGGTTACCGAGGTGTACTGAACGCGGCCGATGTCGTGCAACCAGGCGTGTTCCGGTCCGATACCTGGGTAGTCGAGGCCGGCAGAGATGGAATGAGCGTCGATGATCTGGCCATCGTCGTCCTGCAGCAAGAAGGTCCTGTTACCGTGCAGCACGCCCGGTACGCCGCCATTCAAGCTGGCTGCGTGCTTGCCGGTTTCGATGCCGTAACCGGCGGCTTCAACGCCAATGATCTCGACGCTCTTGTCATCAAGAAACGGGTGAAACAGGCCCATGGCGTTGGAACCACCACCGATACACGCCACAAGGCTGTCCGGCAGACGACCTTCCTGAGCTTGCAGTTGAGTACGGGTTTCTTTGCCGATAACGGCCTGGAAGTCACGAACCATCGCAGGATAAGGGTGCGGACCGGCCACAGTGCCGATCAGGTAGAAGGTGCTGTCGACGTTGGTCACCCAGTCACGCAGGGCTTCGTTCATCGCATCTTTCAAGGTACCGGTACCGGCCACGACCGGGATTACTTCGGCGCCCAACAGCTTCATGCGAAATACGTTGGCTTGCTGACGTTCGATGTCAGTGGTGCCCATGTAGATCACGCAATCAAGGCCAAAACGTGCAGCCACGGTGGCCGTCGCCACGCCGTGCATGCCAGCGCCGGTCTCGGCGATGATGCGTTTCTTGCCCATGCGCCGCGCCAGCAGGATCTGGCCAATGCAGTTGTTGATCTTGTGCGCGCCGGTGTGGTTCAGCTCTTCGCGCTTGAGGTAAATCTTCGCGCCACCGCAGAACTCTGTCAGACGTTCGGCAAAGTACAGCGGGCTTGGACGACCTACGTAGTCGCGCTGGAAGTAGGCCAATTCTTCTTTGAACGCAGGATCATCCTTGGCCAATTCGTATTCACGGGCCAGGTCGAGGATCAACGGCATCAGGGTTTCGGCGACGTAACGGCCGCCGAACGCGCCAAACAGGCCGTTGGCGTCGGGGCCGTTGCGCAGATTAGTCTGGGTCATGGGTCGCTCCAGTGAATGCGTGAGATGACAATGGGGTTAACTCTACCCCTGATGTTTTGAGCTGAAAACCGATAAGATCGCCGTAACCTGTCAGGAAAACTCACAAATCCAATGAGCCATGACCTTCCTCCGCTGAACGCCCTTCGAGCCTTCGAAGCGACTGCCCGCTTGAACAGCGTCAGCAAGGCCGCAGAACAGCTGCACGTCACCCATGGCGCGGTCAGCCGTCAGCTCAAGGTATTGGAAGAACACCTCGGCGTGAGCCTGTTCATCAAGGATGGACGCGGCCTGAAACTCACAGATGCCGGCATTCGTTTGCGCGATGCCAGCGGTGAGGCGTTCGAGCGCTTGCGGACTGTTTGTGCAGAGCTGACCCAAAGTACCGCCGATGCGCCTTTCGTACTGGGTTGCTCGGGAAGCTTGCTGGCACGCTGGTTTATTCCCAGGTTGGGACGGTTGAATACCGACCTGCCGGACCTGCGCCTGCACCTGTCGGCTGGCGAGGGTGATCTCGATCCACGGCGTCCGGGACTGGATGCCTTGCTGGTGTTTGCCGAGCCACCGTGGCCAGCGGACATGCAGGTGTATGAGTTGGCGAGCGAACGCATCGGCCCGGTCATGAGCCCGCGATTCGCGGGCCACGAACGTCTGCAAGACGCACCGCCGACAGCGCTGCTGAACGAGCCATTACTGCACACCACCTCACGCCCACAGGCCTGGCCTAGCTGGGCACAGCAAATAGGCCTCGACGCAAAGGCGTTGAAGTACGGTCAGGGTTTCGAGCATTTGTATTATTTGCTGGAGGCCGCAGTGGCCGGGCTGGGTGTGGCGATTGCCCCTGAACCGCTGGTGGCCGAGGACTTGAAGGCCGGTCGCCTGGTTGCGCCATGGGGCTTCAGTGAAACCCCGGCGCAACTGGCGTTGTGGCTACCCAAGCGCGCCGCGGACGGGCGCGCTCGGCAACTGGCGCAGTGGCTCAAAAACGAGCTGCGCCAGACGGATTAATCACCGCGTTTGAACAGCAGATAAGCCGCGAGCAGACCCAATGCACCGACGGCGACACCCGCTGTAGTCCAAGGGTGTTCCTGCGCGTAGTCCCGCGTGGCAATCCCGGTTTCACGGGTTTTGACTTTGACTTCTTCATACGCATCGCTGAGCAGATGGCGCGAATGCTTCAGCGCGTTTTCGGCGTTGCTTTTCAAGGCTTTTAGGGTTTTACGCGACTCATCCGAGGCGTCGTCTTTCAAGTTTTCCAAAGATTTCAGCAGACTCTCGATCTCGGCTTCCATGCTTTGCAATGAGGCTTTACGTAAAGAGGTGTTGGCCATGGTGGCTCTCCTGCATTGATTGAGTTGCGTGTGTTGGTTGGGACTTCAGGGGTTCGAGAAAGTGCAGTAAATCTGAACGCCCCTCTTGGATTGGCTGGCAGCAGTAAGACGAAAAATCACTGCTAGGCTGTATTTCACACCCTGAGGAGAACGCCATGACTGACCATCACACCTACAAGAAAGTCGAACTGGTTGGCTCGTCCACCAGCAGCATTGAAGACGCCATCAACAACGCACTGGCCGAAGCCAGTAAAAGTCTCAAGTACATGGAATGGTTCGAAGTGACCGAAACCCGCGGGCACATCAAGGACGGCAAGGCTGCACACTTCCAGGTGACGCTCAAAGTCGGTTTCCGGATTGCCAGCAGCTGAGTTTGAGCTAATCTTCGGAAATTGCGCGCTGGCCGAGCGCCATAGGGAATGGCAAAGCGCTACATCAGTACATCCGGCTGATCGCTGGGTGCCCCTATTGATCCGACCAGGGAATGCGATCGATGAAGTATTTTATTTTGGCGGTAGGTTTGTTGAGTCTTGCGGGAACCGCCCTGGCTCAGGGCAAGTCGTGCGAAGAGCTGAAAGCTGAAATCACAGCGAAACTTGATGCCAAGGGCATTTCTAATTATTCACTGGAAATCGTCGATAAAGGCGCTGCTGCTGGCGGGAAAATCGTCGGCACCTGTGAAAAAGGCTCCAAGCAAATCGTCTACAAGCAAGGCTGACCTCCCTCGAAAATGAAAAAGCCGACGCAATGACGTCGGCTTTTTTGTGCTCGTTTTTTGAGCGTCAGCCCTTCATGACCTGCGCCAGCAGCTCATAGGAGTGCACACGATCGGCATGTTCGTACAGGTCGCAGGTGAAAATCAGCTCGTCCGCCTGGGTCTGCTCGATCAGCACTTCCAGTTTGGCGCGGATTTTTTGCGGACTGCCGACCATGGCCAGACCAAGGAAATCGCCGACCGCCTCTTTCTCATGAGGCAGCCACAGGCCGTCCATGGTTTTTACCGGCGGACGTTGCACCAGACTCTGGCCACGCATCAACGCCAGGATGCGCTGGTAGACCGAGGTCGCCAGATAATCGGCCTGCTCATCGGTATCAGCAGCCACCAACGGAACACCGAGCATCACGTAGGGTTTATCCAATACCGCTGAAGGCTTGAAGTGATTGCGGTAGACGCGAATGGCCTCATGCATGAAACGCGGTGCGAAATGTGAGGCAAAGGCGTAAGGCAAACCGCGCTCGCCAGCCAGTTGTGCACTGAACAGGCTGGAGCCCAGCAACCAGACCGGGACATGGGTGCCGGTGCCCGGCATCGCGATAATCCGCTGGTCCGGGGTGCGCGGACCGAGGTAGCGCATCAGTTCCGCCACGTCCTCCGGGAAATCGTCGGCGCTGCCGGAGCGTTCACGACGCAAGGCGCGGGCGGTCATCTGATCGGAACCGGGGGCACGACCCAGGCCCAGGTCAATCCGGCCCGGGTACAGACTTTCGAGCGTACCGAACTGCTCGGCGATCACCAGCGGCGCGTGGTTGGGCAACATCACGCCACCGGAGCCGACACGTATAGTCGAAGTGCCACCTGCCAAGTAACCAAGCAATACCGAGGTCGCCGAACTGGCAATACCGTCCATGTTGTGGTGTTCGGCAACCCAGAAACGGTTGTAGCCGAACTTCTCGACGTGCTGCGCCAGGTCCAGGGAATTGCGCAGCGACTGGGCCGCGCTGCCGTTCTCCCGCACAGGCACCAGATCAAGGGTCGAGAACTTGATATCGGACAGTTGTTTCATAAGCCTGCTTCTCCAATTGAGGGCGCAGGTTTTTTCTTACAAACGAAAACCTGCCGAATCTATAAGCGTGTTCATGCAATGAGGGCATATACCCGAGTTTCAATAGCAGGGCCAAAAATCCTACGAAATAATCGGACCTATCAGATCAGGTGAACTTTGCACCACCGTCTATCCTCAGAACCCTAGCAACCGAAAAACACGAAGGCGTGACGCTTCGCGCCGGATCTTGAGGAGGCAGACATGGCTATTACGAAGAAAGCATCGGCTCATTGGGAAGGTGACCTGAAAACCGGCATCGGCTCGATTTCCACGGAAACCGGTGTACTCAGAGAAGCACCCTACGGCTTCAAGGCACGTTTCGAAGGCGGCAAGGGCACCAATCCGGAAGAGCTGATCGGCGCGGCGCACGCGGGCTGCTTCTCCATGGCGTTTTCGATGATTCTCGGCGATGCCGGTCTCAAGGCCGACAGCATCGATACCAATGCCGAAGTCACCCTGGACCAAGTGGACGGTGGTTTTGCGATCACGGCAGTGAAATTGATTCTCAAGGCGAAAATTCCTGGGGCGACTCAGGCGCAGTTCGAGGAGCTGAGCAATAAAGCCAAAGAGGGCTGCCCGGTTTCCAAAGTGCTGAATGCGAAAATCAGTCTGGATGCAACGTTGGTCAGCTGATAGCGGGTTGTCGCGCGCCCCGATAAAAGATCGCAGCCTCGGCGGGCTGCGTTCTTTTTTTGCCCTGAAACAAAACCTGGCTGGCGAGATTGTGGTCGAATAAATGACAGCAGCGAAAGCGCATTACCGTGCGCGCTGCCTCAAAGGAGCTTCAACCATGAAACGTTTTGCCTTGGCGGTTATCTGCTGCGCGCTGGCCACATCGGCCCTGGCCGCACCGAAATCCTGTGAAGAACTCAAGGCCGAGATTGAAGCCAAGATCCAGGCCAATAACGTCTCGTCCTACACCCTGGAGATCGTCACCAATGATGAAGTGCACGATCAGAACATGGTCGTCGGCACGTGCGAAAACGGCACCAAGAAAATCATCTACCAGAAGAACGACCGCTGATTCACCTCACATGAGGCAATAGGACTCTCGGTCTTCAGCGACGATTTCACGCTTGGCGTTGTACAACCGGGCGCCGGGGGTGAACGCTATCGAGCGGCCTTCCAGTACATAACGCTGGCCGGCTTCGAAATGATCGTAGTTGATGGTCAGGTAGCACAAGCGTTCCGTGGGAGCGCTCATCATGCCCATGCCCCCACCACCGGGTACTTCAAAGTCGAATCGAACAATCAGCTCATGGCTACCGGGGGTGACCTGGAAAAAACGCCCGTCGCGCAATCGCTGCTTGTCCAGTCGTTCGGCCATCAGCAATTTATCGTTGGGGAATGGCGTAGAGAATTCGACCCAGGCCATCTGCGGATTTACCGCCGGCAGCGGGCTCTGACAGCCAGCAACAACGCTTGCAGCAAGCAATAGCATTAACCTGCGCATGATAAATGTCCCGAGGATTGGGCATTCAGCATAGCGCTGATCAACTGCGTTGGCAGCCTGCCGGTACACCCCGGCCAATCACTTTTCGCTGCTGATCATAGAGCTTTGCCCACGGCCGAAAACCGATATTCCCCGCCTGCAGTTGATACCGCTCGCCAGCGTTGAAGTCGTTGAATTTCACGTTCAACTGGCAGTCACGCCATAGCGGCTCGGCGTCGGGCCCAATGTTGGTTGGCGCGACCGGGAATTGGTAACGAACCGTCAGCTCATGGCTACCTGGCTGAACCTCGAAATAGCGCTTGTCGGTGGAGGCCTTGTCATCGACTTCCAGCGCTTGCAGCGCGGTGTCTTCCTGCTTCGATTCCAGGTCGATCCACGCTTGAGCCGGATCATGGGAAGGTAATCCGAATCCAGCACAACCTGCCAGCATCAGCAGGCTTCCTGTCAGCATCAACGTGCGCATAGCGGAGCTCCAGTCAGGCGGGATAGTCTTGCGGGCAGACTCTCCAGGGATGATTCATTTTGATCAGGCCGCTTCCAAGCCTTGGGTTACTTGATCGCGTTTTACGCATTTTGTTTCCGGGTGTGTTGTATTTGTTGCTCAACGGTTGCGCCAGCGTCAGCTATTACGGCCAATTGGCCAGTGGTCAGCTGCAATTGCTGCGGGCACGGGAGCCGGTTTCCACAGTGATTGCCGATCCCGGTCGCGATCAGCTATTGCGTGCGCACCTGACTCAATCGCAAAAGGCCCGCACGTTCGCCAGCCAACAGCTGCATCTGCCGGATAACCAGAGTTACCGTTTGTACGCCGACATTGGCCGGCCATTCGTAGTCTGGAATGTCTTCGCCACGCCGGAATTTTCTCTGACGCCGCAGAACCATTGCTTCCCGGTCGCCGGTTGCGTGGCCTATCGCGGTTTTTACAGTCAGAGCGCGGCCCGCGGTGAGGCGGCATTGCAACGACTGCAAGGTATGGACGTGTCGATCGGTGGCGTCGAGGCTTATTCGACGCTCGGCTGGTTCAACGATCCGATCATCAGTTCGATGATGGGCTGGGGCGACGAACGATTGGCCACGCTGATCTTCCATGAACTGGCGCATCAACGCTTTTATGTGAAGGACGACACCGAATTCAATGAGTCTTTCGCCACCTTCGTCGAACAGGAAGGCACCCGCCAATGGCGTGCATTCCGCGGCCTCGCGCCAGACAGCGGCGCGCAGGTGCAGCAACGGGACCAGTTTATTCAATTGGTTCTGGATACCCGCTCGCGACTTGAACGGCTGTACACCCTCCCCCTGGCCGCCGACCCGATGCGCCAGCGCAAAGCCGCCGAGTTCGAGCGATTGCGGGGTGAATACCGGCAGCTGCGCGATAGCCAGTGGGCCGGGGACAAACGCTATGACGCGTGGATCAATGCGCCGATGAACAATGCCCGGCTGTTGCCGTTTGGGCTGTACGACCAATGGGTGTCGGCGTTTTCGGCATTGTTCAGACAGGCGGGTGGGGATTGGGTGAAGTTTTATGCGGCCGTCGAGAAGCTCGGAGCCTTACCGGTTGTTGAGCGTAAAGCGGCTTTGAAAGTATTGTCTGGATCATAAAGTTTCGGTGGCTGAGCGGGCCTCTTCGCGAGCAGGCTCGCTCCCACAGGGTATCTATACACCGCAGATCCAATGTGGGAGCGAGCCTGCTCGCGAAGGCGATTCAACTAACGCTGCAAAAACGCCTGATGCATCTCTTCCAGCGTCTCGAAGTGATAGGCCGGTGCTTCAGCGCTCAACTCTTCCCGACTGCCAAACCCGTAACCCACCGCCGCCGCATCCAGCCCGTTGCTGCGCGCACCGATCAAATCGTGCTTACGGTCGCCGATCATCAGGGTGTTGGCCGGATCCAGGCTTTCTTCGGCCATCAAGTGGGAGATCAGCTCGACTTTGTTGGTCCGGGTTCCATCCAGTTCGCTGCCATAGATCACTTTAAAGTGCTTGGCGAAGTCGAAGTGCCGAGCAATTTCCCGGGCGAAAACCCATGGCTTGGACGTGGCGATATATAGCTGTCGCCCTTGCCCGCTGAGTGTTTCCAGCAGCGGCGTGACGCCATCAAATACACGATTCTCGTACAAACCGGTGACTTTGAAGCGTTCGCGATAGAAGTTCACCGCCTCCCAGGCCTTGGGCTCGTCGAAGTCGTAGAACTGCATGAACGCCTGCAACAATGGCGGGCCGATGAAGTGTTCGAGCTTGGTCAGGTCGGGCTCATCGATGCCCAGTTTGCTGAGGGCGAACTGGATCGAACGGGTGATGCCCTCGCGCGGGTCGGTCAGGGTGCCATCGAGGTCAAACAATACGGTTTGGTAATGCATGTTGAATCCTGAATAAGGGCGCAGTGTCAGAGCTGGTCGTAGCCTTCGGCCAGATGCAAATTCTTGAGCTTCACGTAATTCGCCGCGCTGTAGGTGAAAAAGGCTTTTTCCTTGTCAGTCAGCGGCCGGATCTGCTTCACCGGGCTGCCCACATAAAGGAAGCCGCTTTCCAGGCGTTTGCCCGGCGGCACCAGGCTGCCAGCACCAATGATGACATCGTCGTCGACCACCGCACCGTCCATGACGATGCTGCCCATGCCAATCAGAATCCGATTGCCCACGGTGCAGCCGTGGAGCATGACTTTATGCGCGATGGTCACATCGTCGCCAATCAGCAACGCAAAGCCATCGGGATTGAACGGCCCTGCATGGGTGATGTGCAGCACACAACCGTCCTGCACGCTGGTGCGCGCGCCAACACGAATACGGTGCATGTCGCCACGAATCACCGTCAGCGGCCAGACCGAGCTGTCTTCGCCGATTTCAACGTCGCCGATCACCACCGCCGAACCGTCGACAAAGGCGCCTTTGCCGAGCAGCGGGGTGTGGTTCTGATACTTGCGAAGGGTCACGATAGGCTCTCTCTCTTTTGCTGATAGCTGCGGTAGCCGTCGATTGTAATTATGATGGGGCTATGTTTCTTCATGCATGTTTCTTCCAGCCAAGGTGCCAACCGTGAGCGTGAACAACCCTCTTTTGCAGTCCTACGACCTGCCGCCGTTCTCGGCGATCCGTGCCGAACACGTGCAACCGGCCATCGAACAGATCCTGGCTGACAACCGCGCCGCCATTATCGAGATCCTCAAAAACCAGGGCAAACAACCGACCTGGGCTGGCCTGGTGCTGGCGATGGACGAGCTGAATGATCGACTGGGCGCGGCCTGGAGCCCGGTCAGCCACCTGAATGCCGTGTGCAACAGCGCCGAACTGCGCGAAGCCTACGAATCCTGCCTGCCAGCCTTGAGCGCCTATTCCACCGAACTGGGGCAGAACCGCGAACTGTTTGAAGCGTTCGAAGCACTGGCCAACAGCCCCGAAGCTGCCGGTTTCGACGTGGCGCAGAAAACTATCCTGGAACACTCACTGCGTGACTTCCGTTTGTCGGGTATCGACCTGCCGGAAGCCGAACAAAAGCGTTACGCCGAAGTGCAGAGCAAATTGTCGGAGCTGGGCAGTCGCTTCTCCAACCAGTTGCTCGACGCCACTCAGGCCTGGACCAAGCACGTCACCGATGAAGCCTCCCTCGCCGGCCTGACCGATTCGGCCAAGGCGCAAATGGCCGCCGCCGCCCAAGCCAAAGACCTGGATGGCTGGCTGATCACCCTGGAATTCCCGAGCTACTACGCGGTGATGACCTACGCCCATGACCGCGCCTTGCGCGAAGAAGTCTACGCCGCTTACTGCACCCGTGCGTCGGACCAAGGCCCGAATGCCGGTCAGAACGATAACGGCCCGGTCATGGTAGAAATCCTCGACCTGCGTCAGGAACTCGCCAGGCTGCTCGGTTTCGCCAGCTTCTCGGAGCTGAGCCTGGCAACCAAAATGGCCGAGTCCAGCGATCAGGTACTCAGTTTCCTGCGCGATCTGGCCAAGCGCAGCAAGCCGTTCGCCGCCCAGGATCTGGAACAGCTCAAGGCTTACGCCGCTGAACAAGGCTGCCCGGACCTGCAAAGCTGGGACAGCGGTTTCTACGGTGAAAAGCTTCGCGAGCAGCGCTACAGCGTCGCCCAGGAAACCCTTCGCGCTTACTTCCCGATCGACAAAGTGCTGGGCGGTCTGTTCGCTATCGTCCAGCGTCTGTACGGCATCGAAATCGCCGAGCAGAAAGGCTTCGACACTTGGCACCCGGATGTTCGCCTGTTCGAAATCAAGGAAAACGGCCAGCACGTCGGTCGCTTCTTCTTCGACCTCTACGCCCGCGCCAACAAGCGCGGCGGTGCCTGGATGGACGGCGCCCGCGACCGTCGCCGCACGGCTGAAGGCGCACTGCAGAGCCCGGTGGCGAACCTGGTGTGCAACTTCACCCCGGCCGACAGCGGCAAGCCAGCCCTGCTGACCCACGACGAAGTCACCACCCTGTTCCACGAATTCGGTCATGGCCTGCATCACCTGTTGACCCGCGTTGAACACGCCGGCGTATCCGGCATCAACGGCGTGGCCTGGGATGCGGTCGAGCTGCCAAGCCAGTTCATGGAGAACTGGTGCTGGGAACCGGAAGGTCTGGCGCTGATCTCCGGTCACTACGAAACCGGCGAACCGCTGCCTCAGGACTTGCTGGAGAAAATGCTCGCGGCGAAGAACTTCCAGTCCGGCCTGATGATGGTTCGTCAGCTGGAGTTCTCGCTGTTCGACTTCGAACTCCACACCACCCACGGCGACGGGCGTAGCGTGCTGCAAGTACTCGAAGGTGTGCGTGACGAGGTCTCGGTCATGCGTCCACCGGCCTACAACCGTTTCCCTAACAGCTTCGCCCACATCTTCGCCGGCGGTTACGCGGCGGGTTACTACAGCTACAAATGGGCTGAAGTGCTGTCGGCCGATGCCTTCTCGAAGTTCGAAGAAGACGGCGTCCTCAACGCCGACACGGGTCGCGCATTCCGTGAAGCGATTCTGGCGCGCGGTGGTTCCCAGGAGCCGATGGTGCTGTTCGTCGACTTCCGGGGACGCCCGCCGTCGATTGACGCACTCTTGCGCCATAGCGGCCTGAGTGAGGTCGCGGCAGCATGAGTGAGGGGCCTGTGATGACCAAAAGACGCTTTATCGCCGGGGCGGTCTGCCCGGCATGCAGCGAGCCGGACAAGTTGATGATGTGGAACGAAGACGAAGTCCCGCACCGCGAGTGCGTGGCCTGCGGTTATTCCGACACGTTGAATGAACAAGGCCTGTCGGTGCCCAAGGAGTTGGGCACACGGGTCAACACCTCAGCGCTGAAGGTGCCGGACGCCAAGGTTCAGGCCGTGCAGTTTTTCCCGAACCCGAAGCTGAAGAAAAAGCCTGACGAGCAACACTGAGTCAACACCACCTTCCACTCCTGAACGGATTGGAAGGTGGTATCTATCTACCACCTTTCCCCTGCTCTTCCTTTATAGGCTGACCGAACTCAGCCTCTACTCAAGGAAGACGCCATGCCCGACACCAATCCGCTTTTGCAGGCCTGGGACCTGCCACCCTGGTCGACCGTCCGCGCCGAACATCTTGTGGCGGCCATCGAAACCATCATTGCTGACAACCGTCAGGCCATTGTTGAAATCATCGCCTCCCAATCCGCATTCCCGACCTGGGATGACCTGGTCCTGGCAGTCGATGAAACCGACGCGCGTCTGGATGAGGCCATGGGCGTCATCGAAACCCTGGGGATGGTGAAACACGACGGCAACGCCTGGAAGACGGCGAGCGCTATGTGTGTCGATGCCATGGCGCAGTACAAGACTGAAAAGATGAGCAATCAAGCGCTGTTCCGAGCGTACCAACGTCTGGCGCAAAGCCCGATTGCCCGGAGTTTCGATGAGTCCCGCAAAGCGGTGCTGACCAAGATTCTGCGCAGGTTTCACATGTCGGGAATCCACTTGGCCTCCGAACAACAGCAGCAACTTGCTCGCCTGAATCTACACATCAGCCTGCTCGAAAGCCTGTTTCTAAGCCATTTGGAAAACGCCACTGCGGCCTGGAGCAAACGCATTGATGACGTCACGCAACTCAACGGTTTATCCCAGGCAACAAAGGTCCGTCTGGCGCTCAACGCGCAACAGGCAGGACATGAGGGCTGGCTGATCCGTCTGGGGCAGGACACTTACAATCGGGTCATGACCTATGCCGAAAATCGAGCGCTGCGCGAAGAATACTTTTTTGCGTACGCCACGCGAGCGTCCGATCAAGGCCCGCACGCCGGACAATTCGATAATGGCCCCGTACTGGAGTTGCTGTTGTCCCAGCGTCACCAAAAAGCCGGATTGCTCGGGTACGAAAATTTCGCACAACTCACCCTGGCGACGGAAATGGCGGAATCAACCGCACAAGTCAGCGGATTCCTGCGGCAGCAAGTAACGCTGGCAACGCCGGATATCGAGAAGGACGCACAGGAACTCAAGGCGTTTGCGCTCGAACGGGGCATTGCCGAGATCCAACCGTGGGACCGCGAGTTTCTTGCCGAACAACTACGTCAGCACCGCCTCGGTGGCGCCCTGAAAAACCTGCGGGACTATTTTCCACTGGACGGAACGTTGCACCGACTGTGCCTGTTCAGCGAGCGCATGTTCGGCATACAGATCGTCGAGCAGAAAACGTTCAGCCGCTGGCATGACAGCGTGCGTCTGTTTGAAATCAGCGAGCATGGGCAGATGATCGGACATATTTACCTTGATCCTTTCCACCGAGAGGAGGCAGCGGACTACGCCTGGACCGCCACGCGCCGCAACCGGCGAGTAAGCGCCGAAGGTCAATTGACGCTGCCCATTGCCGTTCTTCACGGCAACTTCACACCTGCAAACGCCGATCATCCTTGCCTCCTCGCGCACTTGGACCTGCGTGTGTTGTTCCATGAGTTTGGTCATTGCTTGCAACATATTCTGACGCGTTCGCCTCACTACACCCTTTCCGGCATTTCTGAACTGGGACGCGATACAGCAGAGTTCACCGGGCAGTTGTTCGAACGTTGGTGCCTGTCACAGGCGTTTCTGCTGTGGCTGGCCGCCCATCATCAGACCGGTGCGCGCTTGACCGAGGAGCGAGTCGAGGTGGCGCTGACCGCCATTCAAACCCAGAACAGCTGGCAATCCGCGCAGTTGCTGATGGGTGCCTTGTTCGACTTCGAATTGCACCGTTGCCAGGGAGATGGACGTAGCGTCCAGCAGGTCTTTGAAGACGTACAGCGGGAGGTTCCCCACTTGCAATTGCCGTCGTACTGCCGGTTCGCAAACAGTTTTGACTACATGGTGACCGGTTATGCAGCCTCCGTTTACGCCTACACGTGGTCAATCGTACTGGCTACCGAAGCTTTCAAGCGATTCCGCCAAGATTGGGTCTTCAATGCGCAAACAGGGCGAGCCTTTCGCGAGGCGTTTTTTTCTCCGGGTGATTCGCGCTCCTTGCTGACCGCCCTGGAAGTGTTTCTTGAACGGCCGATCGCCGAAGACCTTTTCGCGCTTTCGTCAGAGGCCGTTGCCCGCTGACGCAGCGGTTTACTCGACGTGGGCCGATTTGAACCAACTCTTCATCGAACAGCTGGCGAACGGACTTGTGCTGCAATCGCCGTTGGCCAGCGCGGTGCGGAGCTTGTCGACATCGGCCTGCATCATGTAACGGACGCCGTCCTTGAAATGGGTGCTGTCGCCAAAGCCGCCCTGGGTCATTTCGTTTATGGCGTCTTCCTTGCTCCAGCCTTGCACCACGACCCGGTACATGGCCGCCATCAGGCCAGTGCGGTCCGAACCATGTTTGCAGTGCATCAACACCGGTCCCGTGGTTTCGGCAGTCTGGATCGCACGAAGGGCCTTGAGTACATCCGCGTCATCCACATGGTTGGTGCGATAGGGCAGCTGTACCTGTGCAATGCCTGGCGTCGACAACCAGCTTGAATCCGACTCGGGCAGGAAAGTGATCACCGTCCCGACCTTTAGTTTTTCCAATAACGGCACCGCGCCTCGGTCGGGCAATGCACTGCGATAGAGCGTCGGGGACATTTTGAAGAGGTTGTATTGCACCTCGACCGATTGAGCCCACTCCGCAGGTCGGGGCAAGGCACTGTCGTCGGCGAAGGCCAGCGTGAGGTTCAAAAGTGCGGCCAGAGACAGGCAAATCGCTGGGATACAACGCGGTAGAGACATGCTCGGGGGGACCGTTCAGGAAGAGGCGGGAAGATGACACCCAGCTTCAACCCTGAGCGGTCAAAGGCCTGTGAGCCGTCTGTCAAAGAATCGTGAATCAGCCGATCGCTTTCGTCGCAAAACCGAGGCTTTTTAGCTGAAACGGTTCATCTTTATGCTTAGCCTGCTACCATTTGTTTCTCAATATTACCGATGTGCCCTATTGCTCAGCGCTTGCGGGCGATCTGCGTCGGTGCCAAAACGAAAAGTCGTCCTCCGAGATGGCTGAAAACCGCTAATGCCTGATGAGGTGCCCCCCTATGTCCGATCAAGATCGAGACAACCCGCGGCGTGAGTTTTTGCGCAAATCCCTGACCTTGATCCCGGTGGTTACCGTTGCCAGCACCGGCCTGGGCAGCACGGTCCTGATGGCCGCACCCGAAGCAGCTCCGGCCAGCGCCGGCAAAGCGCCGGTCCGCACCAGCACCTATGAACCTGCCTACTTCACCGCCGAAGAGTGGACGTTTATCAAGGCTGCTGTCGCCCAGCTGATTCCGAGCGATGCCCAAGGGCCAGGCGCCCTGGAAGCCGGTGTGCCCGAATACATCGACCGCCAAATGAACACGCCTTACGCGGCCGGCGCGCTGTGGTTCATGCAGGGACCGTTCAACGCAGACGCTGCGCCAGAAATGGGTTGGCAGAGCAAACTGGTGCCCAAAGAGATTTATCGCTTGGGCATCGCCGCTACGGATGCTTGGTCGAAAGCGTTCAACGGTAAAGTATTTGCTGAGCAAGACAGCGCTACCCGAGACGATTTGCTCAAGCAACTCGAGGCCGGAAAACCTCAGTTCGCCAGCGTTCCAGCGAAGATTTTCTTCAACCTGCTGCTGCAAAACACCAAAGAAGGGTTCTTCTGCGACCCGATTCACGGCGGCAATAAAGGCATGATCGGCTGGACCATGATCGGCTTCCCCGGCGCCCGCGCCGATTTCATGGATTGGGTGGAACGCAACGAGCCATACCCCTTCCCGGCAGTTTCGATTCGCGGCGAGAGGGCGTAAGCATGGCAACGGTAATGAAGAAGGTCGACGCAGTGATCGTCGGTTTTGGCTGGACGGGCGCGATCATGGCCAAGGAGCTGACAGAAGCCGGCCTGAATGTGCTGGCGCTGGAGCGCGGACCGATGCAGGACACCTACCCCGACGGCAACTATCCACAGGTGATCGACGAACTCACCTACAGCGTGCGTAAAAAACTCTTCCAGGACATTTCCAAGGAGACCGTGACCATTCGCCATAGCGTGAATGACATCGCGCTGCCGAACCGCCAATTGGGCGCGTTCCTGCCGGGCAATGGCGTGGGCGGCGCGGGTCTGCACTGGTCCGGCGTGCACTTTCGGGTCGACCCGATCGAGTTGCGCATGCGCAGCCACTACGAAGAACGCTACGGCAAAAGCTTCATCCCCAAGGACATGACCATCCAGGACTTCGGCGTCAGCTATGAAGAGCTGGAACCGTTTTTCGATTACGCCGAAAAGGTCTTCGGCACGTCGGGTCAGGCCTGGACAGTGAAGGGTCAGTTGGTCGGCGAAGGCAAGGGCGGCAATCCGTACGCGCCGGATCGTTCGAATCATTTCCCGCTGGAATCGCAGAAGAACACCGTATCCGCACAGTTGTTTCAGAACGCAGCCACCGCAGTGGGTTACAAACCCTACAACCTGCCCTCGGCCAATACGTCAGGCCCCTACACCAATCCCTACGGCGCACAGATGGGGCCGTGCAACTTCTGCGGATTTTGCAGCGGCTATGTCTGCTACATGTATTCCAAGGCCTCGCCGAACGTAAACATTCTGCCGGCGCTCAAACCGCTGCCCAATTTCGAGCTGCGGCCCAACTCCCACGTGTTGCAGGTCAATCTCGACAGCACCAAGAGCAAGGCAACAGGCGTGACCTACATCGACGGCCAGGGCCGGGAGATCGAACAGCCTGCAGACCTGGTGATCCTCGGTGCCTTCCAGTTCCACAATGTGCGGCTGATGTTGCTGTCGGGTATCGGCAAGCCGTACGACCCGATCAGCGGCGAAGGCGTGGTCGGCAAGAACTTTGCCTACCAGAACATGGCCACGATCAAGGCGTTCTTCGACAAGGACACGCACACCAACAACTTTATCGGTGCAGGCGGTAACGGCGTGGCAGTGGACGACTTCAACGCCGACAACTTCGATCACGGGCCTCATGGCTTCGTCGGCGGCTCGCCGATGTGGGTCAACCAGGCAGGCAGCCGACCGATCGCCGGGACCTCCAATCCGCCGGGCACTCCGGCCTGGGGCAGTGCCTGGAAACGTGCCACGGCCGATTACTACACCCATCAAGTGTCGATGGACGCCCACGGTGCGCATCAATCCTACCGCGGCAACTACCTCGATCTAGACCCGGTGTACCGCGATGCCTACGGCTTGCCGCTGTTGCGGATGACCTTCGACTGGCAGGAAAACGACATCAAGATGAACCGCTTCATGGTCGAGAAAATGGGCAAGATCGCCGAAGCGATGAACCCCAAGGCCATCGCCGTGCTGGGCAAGAAGGTTGGCGATCACTTCAACACCGCGTCTTACCAGACCACCCACCTCAACGGTGGCGCGATCATGGGCACCGACCCGAAAACCAGCGCCCTGAACCGTTACTTGCAGAGTTGGGATGTGCATAACGTTTTCGTCCCAGGAGCATCGGCTTTCCCACAGGGCCTGGGCTACAACCCCACCGGCCTGGTGGCAGCCTTGACCTACTGGTCGGCCCGGGCGATCCGCGAGCAGTACCTGAAAAATCCCGGCCCGCTGGTTCAGGCTTAAGGAGCGATGACCATGAAAACACGTGTTATCGCGACTCTGGTGCTGCTCGGTTGTGGCTCGATCAACGCCGCAGAAATTGATCAAAACCTGATCAAACAAGGCGAGTACCTCGCCCGCGCGGGCGACTGCGTGGCATGCCACACCGCCAAGGACGGCAAGCCCTTCGCCGGTGGCCTACCGATGGAAACACCGATCGGGACGATCTACTCCACCAATATCACTCCGGATAAAACCGGCTTGGGTGACTACAGCTTCGAGGACTTCGATAAAGCAGTCCGGCATGGCGTCGCCAAAAACGGCAGTACGCTGTACCCGGCCATGCCATATCCGTCCTACGCACGCGTCAGCGAATCGGACATGAAAGCCTTGTACGCCTACTTTATGCAGGGCGTAGCGCCAGTCACTCAGGAGAACAAGGACAGCGACATCCCCTGGCCGTTGAGCATGCGCTGGCCACTTGCGGGTTGGCGCTGGATGTTTGCGCCGGCCGTCGAGGATTACACAGCCACGCCGGGTGAAGATGCCGTGGTCAATCGCGGGGCTTATCTGGTGGAAGGCCTCGGACATTGCGGCGCGTGCCATACGCCACGTGCCCTGACCATGCAGGAAAAAGCCTTGAATGCAGGCGAAGGCAGCGCATTTCTGTCAGGCAGTGCGCCGCTTGAAGGCTGGATCGCGAAAAGTCTGCGGGGCGATCACAAGGAAGGTCTCGGCAGCTGGAGCGAAGAACAACTGGTGCAGTTTCTCAAGACCGGTCGCAGCGATCGCAGCGCGGTGTTCGGTGGCATGAGTGATGTGGTGACGCACAGCATGCAGTACATGACCGACAACGATCTGACCGCAATTGCCCGTTACCTCAAGTCCTTGCCGGCGAATGGTCCCGACGATCAGCCGCACCAGTACGACAAACAGGTCGCACAGGCGCTGTGGAAGGGTGACGACAGCAAGCCCGGCGCTTCGGTGTACATCGACAATTGCGCGGCCTGCCACCGTACCGATGGTCATGGCTACACCAAAGTGTTCCCAGCGCTGGCGGGCAACCCTGTATTGCAATCGGAGGATCCGACGTCGCTGATTCACATCGTACTCAAAGGCGGCACTCTACCAGCGACCCACATGGCTCCTTCGACCTTTACCATGCCGGGATTCGCGTGGCGCTTGTCGGATCAGGAAGTGGCGGACGTGGTGAGTTTCATCCGCAGCAGCTGGGGTAACGGCGGCTCGCCGGTCAAGGCGAGCGAGGTGGCGAACCGGCGCACGGATGATATGAAGACCACATCGGGCGACGATCTGGGGCAAATCACCCAGAAAAACTGACTGCCCAGCGGCACTAGCCAGATGAGTAACGCCTCTATACTGTATATAAAAACAGTACAGAGGCGTTTTCATGTCCACCCCTCTTCCCCCGCGCGGTCGCGGCACCGCCACCAACCCGCACAACCGCTTCGCGCCGAATCGCTCGGTGGCCGAGGATGACGGCTGGTACCAGGAAGCGCCGATCACCCAAGGCACCGAGGTGCGCATCGAAACGGCGAAAACCATCATCACTCGTAACAACTCGCCGGACTTGCCCTTCGATCGCTCGATCAATCCCTATCGCGGCTGCGAGCACGGCTGCATCTATTGCTACGCGCGGCCCAGCCACGCTTATTGGGACATGTCGCCAGGGCTGGATTTCGAAACCAAACTGATCGCCAAGACCAACGCCGCCGATGTGCTGGAAGAACAACTGTCCAAGCGCGGCTATCAATGCGCGCCGATCAATCTGGGCTCCAACACGGACCCTTATCAGCCGATCGAACGCGAACACAAAATCACCCGCAAAACCCTCGAAGTGCTGCTGCGCTATCGCCATCCCGTGACCATCATTACCAAGGGCTCGCTGATTCTTCGGGATCTGGACCTGCTGGCCGAACTCGCCGAGCAAAGGCTGGTGGCGGTGATGATCAGCCTCACTACCCTGGACGATGAGCTCAAACGCATCCTCGAACCGCGCGCCGCTGCACCCAAGGCCCGGTTACGGGCGATCCGCGTGATGCGTGAAGCGGGAATTCCGGTGGGAGTTCTGTGCTCGCCGATGATTCCGATGATCAACGACAGCGAACTCGAAAGCCTGCTCACCGAGGCTCATGCCGCGGGTGCGCAAAGTGCGGCCTACATGATGCTGCGCCTGCCGCTGGAAGTTGCGCCGCTGTTCGAAGAATGGCTGGCGGCCCACTATCCTCAGCGTGCCGCTCATGTGTTGAGTCTGATTCGTCAAAGCCGTGGCGGTGAGCTCTACGACAGTCGGTTTGGCGCACGAATGCGCGGTGAAGGGCCATTTGCTGACCTGTTGGCGCAACGATTTGCCAAAACAATCAAACGCCTGGGGCTCAATCGTCGCGAAGGTTTCAATCTGGACTGCGAAGCCTTCTGTCCGCCGGGTCGCCAGATGTCGTTGATTTAAGGACAATTGGCCTATGGTGAGTAGTGGGAAACGCACCTGGTCTTTAGGCCGGTCACGTTTTTTGTGACCTGGAACACACGTCCTAGAGCGTTTTATTCAGTTTGAGTTAAGTTTCAACGGCTACCTTGTTCATCGAGTGACTGACGGGTCGAGATTTTCGACCTGGATGTTTTTTAAACAGCCACTGGCTTCACACCGGACAAAACGGGACAATTCCCTGACTCCGCCAAAGAGGATGAATCATGAGTGACAAGGATAAACAGCCGTTGGCTGCGTCGGCTTCAGCCCAACCAGAGGCGGAAACCGCCGATGCAGCGCTGCAGCATATCGTTGACGGCTTTTTGCATTTTCATCACGAGGTTTTTCCACAGCAGGAAGAACTCTTCAAAAAACTTGCCACGGCCCAGAGCCCCAGAGCGATGTTCATCGCCTGCGCCGATTCGCGCATCGTTCCTGAACTGATCACCCAAAGCGCCCCCGGCGACCTGTTCGTGACCCGTAACGTTGGCAACGTTGTGCCGCCTTATGGGCAAATGAACGGCGGTGTTTCCACGGCAATCGAATACGCAGTGCTGGCCCTCGGCGTGCAGCACATCATCATCTGCGGGCATTCGGACTGTGGCGCGATGCGCGCAGTGCTCAACCCGCAAAGCCTGGAAAAAATGCCGACGGTCAAAGCCTGGTTGCGTCATGCCGAAGTGGCAAAAACCATGGTCCAGGAAAACTGCCATTGCGCTGACGAAAACGAAAGCATGCACGTCCTCACCGAGGAGAATGTGATCGCCCAGCTGCAGCATTTGCGCACGCACCCGTCGGTAGCCTCGCGCATGGCCAATGGTCAGCTGTTTATCCATGGTTGGATCTACAACATCGAAACCAGCGAAATCAAAGCTTACGACGCGGAAAAGGGTTGTTTCCTGCCGCTCGATGGCAGCCATCCGATTCCGGTGGCGACGCCCAAAGCGCGCTTCTAAATCATTGTGTGGTTTAGCCGAGGTTGCTGATCAAGCAGCCTGGCTTCGCCACGCCTGAAGAAAACTTCGGGAGAGTCACCATGCGTGCTGCTCAACTCAAAGCTGTTCTGCCACGGGAGCTGCTAGCGTCCGTGGTTGTGTTTCTCGTCGCCCTGCCCTTGTGCATGGGCATCGCCATCGCCTCGGGGTTGCCGCCGTCCAAAGGTTTGATCACCGGGATCATCGGTGGCTTGGTGGTGGGCTGGATTGCCGGTTCGCCACTGCAAGTCAGCGGCCCGGCGGCCGGTTTGGCTGTTCTGGTGTTCGAACTGGTGCGCCAGCATGGTATCGCCATGCTCGGGCCCATTCTGCTGCTGGCCGGATTTCTGCAATTGGTGGCCGGACGCTTGAAACTGGGCTGCTGGTTTCGGGTCACGGCGCCTGCGGTGGTGTACGGAATGCTCGCCGGGATTGGCGTGTTGATCGTGTTGTCACAGGTGCATGTGATGCTCGACTCCGTGCCCAAGCCCTCGGGGCTGGATAATCTGGCAGCCTTCCCGGCTGCGGTCGTCCAGGCCTTGCCCTCCTTTGGCTGGCAAGCCGGTTTGCTCGGAATATCGACGATTGCGGTGATGTGGCTGTGGGAAAAATTCCGCCCCCATTCCCTGCGCTTCATTCCCGGTGCACTCCTTGGCGTAGGTCTGGCGACTGTCGCCAGCCTGGTACTCGCCTTGCAGGTTAAACGAGTGGAAGTCCCGGCCAACCTGGCGGAAGCCATCGACTGGCTGAAACCCGCCGACTTGCTGAATCTGGCTGACCCGACCTTGCTGATTGCGGCGTTTGCCGTGGCGTTTATCGCCAGCGCCGAAACCCTGCTCTCGGCCGCTGCGGTGGACCGCATGCACAGCGGCCAGCGTTCGGACTTCGATCGCGAACTGTCAGCTCAAGGCGTCGGCAACATGCTCTGCGGTTTGCTCGGCGCGCTGCCGATGACCGGCGTGATCGTACGCAGTTCGGCCAATGTCCAGGCCGGCGCCACCACACGACTGTCGGCGGTGTTCCATGGTCTGTGGCTGCTGGCTTTCGTGTTGCTGCTGTCCAGCGTGCTGCAAAGCATTCCGGTGGCGAGTCTGGCGGGCGTTCTGGTCTACACCGGTTTCAAACTGGTTGACCTCAAGGCCTTTCGCGGCCTCGGCCGTTATGGCCGGATGCCGATGTTTACTTACGCGGCGACCGCTCTGGCAATCATCTTCACCGACCTGCTGACCGGCGTGCTGATTGGCTTCGGTCTGACCCTGGCCAAACTGGCCTGGAAGGCTTCGCGGCTGAAAATCAGCCTGATCGACCTGCCCAAGGACGGTGAAATGGAACTGCGATTGATTGGTGCAGCTACTTTTCTCAAAGTCCCGGCGCTGACTCAAGTGCTGGCGACAATTCCACCGGGCGCGACGGTGCATGTGCCGCTCAATAACTTGAGCTACATCGATCACTCGTGTCTGGAGTTGCTGGAGGAATGGGGTCGGGCCAATGCAGCGAAGGGTTCGAAGCTGCTGATTGAAGCGCGGGGGTTGAAGCGTAGGTTGGAAGGGCGCTTACGAACCACCACCGGCGTCGGTTCTACGGCATAGAGGTAACAATGTGGGAGCGAGCCTGCTCGCGAAGGCGGTGTATCAATCGACATAAATGTTGAATGACATATCGCAATCGCGAGCAGGCTCGCTCCCACAGGTGTTCGGTTTACTCAGTTGGATCAAGCTGCAGGCTGATCCAGCTCAAGGCCTACGCCTAACTGACGCGACAGGCACGGCCAGCGTTTCCACGCAGCGCCAGTGTCCGGGCTGTTGAGTTTCTCGCGGTAGGCTTCCACCGATTCCAGCGCGAAACTGTCTTCGTTGAGCATCTCGTCGACGGCGTGATGCACCGCCTCATCCAATTGATTGGCAAAATCCTCGCCGATCAGTTGGTGGGCAATCAGGTTGGCAACAGTCATGTCCAAGGGGATCAGTGGCTGGCCAAAATGCTTGATGTACAGGTCATTGACCTCTTCGACCAGGCGGTGCGCCAGATAGGCTTCGTCCAGCAGGCTGTCCAGACCGACATGACCGGCCATGATCGCCGGCGGCTGGAGAAAGAACTGCTCGGCGATTTTCAGCACCGGTTTGATCTGTGATTCGATACCCGCTTCCCTAGCGACTTCATTGGCTGCGTCCAGCAGATCTGGCACTTGCTCTATATACGCGGCCACAAAACGCGTCATCACGCCGTTGGCGTCAACCTCCGGCAATTGGATGGCGGAGTGAAGGTGTGGCAGTTGGGTTTCCAGCTGACGAGTCAGCAGGCCGGTGTCTGCTTCGTGTTGTTGGGCTTTTTGGATCTGCTCGCGCAATGCGGCGGTGTTCATGAAAACTCCAGGAAACAAAGGCAATGAAATAGGGAAGACATAACTTAGCTGGCATACGAAAAATGCTAAGACGCATTTGTCATAAATATTTCATCCTTGAGACATCGAAGTTATATCGGTTTGCCACCACTCGTCTGCATCCTTCTCCATTCGTGACCTAGAACGCAAGTCCCAGCTGTTTCAGATCATTTACTCCATCACATTGCGAGGTGGCAGTCGCTGTCTATACTCGGGTGGGAATCGAGTTAGCTGATGACGCCCGACTGCACACGTAGCAAGGCCCGGCGATTCAAGTTTGTAGTCTGAAAAAGCCGCTCCCTTGCCGCAGGTGAAAGCCGGCGGGATAAAAAGAACGATAAGGGGAACCCGCAATGATGCGACATCCACACGTCTGGATGGGCCTCCTGTTGTGGTCGATTTTCAGTCAGGCACAAGCGGCCTGGACTGTGAATATGGCGCCGGGAGCGACTGAAATCAGTCACGCAGTATTTGACCTGCACATGACCATTTTCTGGATCTGTGTAGTGATCGGCATCATCGTCTTCGGCGCCATGTTCTGGTCGATGATTCTCCACCGCCGCTCGACCGGGCAGGTGGCCGCAAAATTTCATGAAAGCACCACCGTCGAAATTCTCTGGACCATCGTGCCCTTCCTGATCCTGGTGGCCATGGCGGTTCCCGCTACCGCAACCCTGATCAAGATGTACGACGCCAGTGAGCCGGATATTGATATCCAGGTCACCGGCTATCAGTGGAAGTGGCACTACAAATACCTTGGCCAGGACGTTGAGTTCTTCAGCAACCTGACCACGCCCGCCGATCAGATCCACAACAAGGAAGCCAAGAGCGAGCACTACTTGCTTGAGGTCGACAAGCCTTTGGTGCTGCCGATCGGCGCCAAGGTGCGCTTCCTGGTGACTTCCGCCGACGTCATCCACTCCTGGTGGGTGCCGGCCTTTGCGGTCAAGCGTGATGCGATTCCGGGGTTCGTCAACGAAGCCTGGACCCGGATTGACAAGCCCGGCATCTACCGCGGTCAATGCGCCGAATTGTGCGGCAAGGATCACGGTTTCATGCCGATCGTGGTCGAGGTCAAGGAAAAGGCTGATTACGAAAAATGGCTGGGCGAACGCAAGGCTGAAGCCATGCAGCTCAAAGAGCTGACCAGCAAGGAATGGACGCTCGACGAGCTCAAAGAGCGCGGCGACAAGATTTATCACACCACCTGCGTAGCCTGTCACCAGGCCGAAGGTCAGGGCCTGCCGCCGATGTTCCCGGCACTCAAAGGCTCGAAAATTGCCACCGGACCGAAAGAAGGTCACCTGAGCATTGTCTTCCACGGCAAGCCCGGCACCGCCATGGCGGCGTTCGGCAAGCAGCTCTCGGAAGTCGATATCGCAGCGGTCGTGACCTACGAACGTAACGCCTGGGGCAACAACAAGGGCGACATGGTCACCCCTAAAGAAGTGCTGGAGCTGAAACAGGCGGAAAGCAAATGACCCGGTCTATTGCGCACGTAAGGAACCGGTCGGGGCATCGCGCCCCGGCCTGCCCAGCCCATCCGTTTGCAGGAGACAGGACATGACTGCTGTAATCGATGACCATGTTCATACCGGCACCGCGCACGCCCACGGCCCCGCCAAAGGCCTGATGCGCTGGGTGCTGACCACCAACCACAAGGATATCGGCACGCTGTACCTGTGGTTTGCGTTCTCCATGTTCTTGCTGGGCGGCTCGTTCGCCATGGTGATTCGTGCCGAGTTGTTCCAGCCGGGACTGCAAATCGTCCAACCGGAATTCTTCAACCAGATGACCACCATGCACGGTCTGGTGATGGTCTTCGGTGCGGTGATGCCGGCCTTCGTCGGCCTCGCCAACTGGATGATCCCGTTGATGATCGGCGCGCCGGACATGGCCCTGCCACGGATGAACAACTTCAGCTTCTGGCTGTTGCCGGCAGCATTCATCCTGCTGGTGTCGACCCTGTTCACCCCCGGTGGCGGACCGAACTTCGGCTGGACGTTCTACGCCCCGCTGTCGACGACCTACGCGCCGGAAAGCGTGACGTTCTTCATCTTCGCCATCCACTTGATGGGGATCAGTTCGATCATGGGCGCGATCAACGTGATCGCCACCATCCTCAACCTGCGCGCCCCCGGCATGACGTTGATGAAAATGCCGCTGTTCGTTTGGACCTGGCTGATAACCGCGTTCCTGCTGATCGCGGTGATGCCGGTACTGGCCGGCTGCGTGACCATGATGCTGATGGACATCCACTTCGGCACCAGCTTCTTCAGTGCCGCCGGTGGCGGTGACCCGGTACTGTTCCAGCACGTGTTCTGGTTCTTCGGTCACCCCGAGGTGTACATCATGATCCTGCCGGCCTTCGGTGCCGTCAGCTCGATCATTCCGGCCTTTTCGCGCAAGCCGCTGTTTGGCTACACCTCGATGGTCTATGCCACGGCCAGTATTGCCTTCCTGTCATTCATCGTCTGGGCGCACCACATGTTCGTGGTCGGCATTCCGCTGGTGGGCGAATTGTTCTTCATGTACGCGACGCTTTTGATCGCGGTGCCGACCGGAGTGAAGGTGTTCAACTGGGCCAGCACCATGTGGCAAGGCTCACTGACCTTCGAGACACCGATGCTGTTCGCCGTGGCGTTCGTCATCCTGTTCTCCATTGGCGGGTTCTCCGGGTTGATGCTGGCCATCGCCCCGGCGGACTTCCAGTACCAGGACACGTATTTTGTGGTCGCGCACTTCCACTACGTACTGGTACCGGGGGCGATCTTCGGGATCTTCGCTTCGGCTTACTACTGGATGCCGAAATGGACCGGCCACATGTACGACGAAACCCTTGGCAAGCTGCACTTCTGGCTCTCGTTCATCGGCATGAACATGGCGTTCTTCCCGATGCACTTCGTGGGGCTGGCGGGCATGCCGCGGCGAATTCCGGACTACAACCTGCAATTCGCCGACTTCAACATGGTGTCGTCGATCGGCGCGTTCATGTTCGGCGCCACCCAGCTGTTCTTCCTGTTCATCGTGATCAAAACCATCCGCGGCGGCCCGCCAGCACCGGCCAAACCGTGGGATGGGGCCGAAGGCCTGGAATGGAGCATTCCGTCACCGGCGCCGTATCACACCTTCACCACGCCGCCGGAAGTGAAATGAACGCTGTAGCCCTTGAGGCCCACCACCATGGCTGATTCGATTTCGTTGAAGAAGCTGGTCACGCGCCTGCTGATGGTGGTGGTGGCGATGTTTGTCTTCGGGTTTGCCCTGGTGCCGATCTACGACGTGATGTGCAAGGCGTTCGGCATCAATGGCAAAACCGCCGGGCAGTACGAGGGCGAGCAAACGGTCGACACCTCACGGCAGGTTCGCGTGCAGTTTCTGACGACCAACGCCGCCGACATGTCCTGGGATTTCTATCCCAAAGGTGACGAGCTGACGGCCAACCCGGGGGCGGTGAACGAGATGATTTTCATCGCCCACAACCCGACCGATCGCCCGATGAGCGCACAGGCGGTTCCGAGCATCGCGCCCAGCGCAGCGGCGGCGTACTTCCACAAGACCGAATGTTTCTGCTTTACCCAGCAAGTGCTGCAGCCCGGTCAACGGATCGAGATGCCGGTACGTTTCATCGTTGACCGTGACATGCCCAAGGATGTGAAGCACCTGACGCTGTCCTACACGCTGTTCGATATCACCGCCCGACATCCACCGGTGGCTATAAATACTGGCGGCTGAGCGTGCCCGATAAGGAGAACAATAAATGGCAACTCATGAACATTATTACGTTCCGGCACAGAGCAAATGGCCGATCATCGCCACCGTCGGCATGTTCGTCACGGTGTTCGGCCTGGCCACCTGGTTCAACGATCTGAAAGCGGCGCGGCCGGACTCCCACGGCCCGCTGATCTTTTTCGTCGGCGGTCTGCTGCTGGCGTACATGCTGTTCGGCTGGTTCGGCACAGTGATCAAGGAAAGTCGCGGCGGGTTGTACAGCGCACAGATGGATCGCTCGTTCCGCTGGGGCATGAGCTGGTTCATCTTCTCGGAGGTGATGTTCTTCATCGCGTTCTTCGGCGCGCTGTTTTATGTGCGTAACATTTCCGGCCCGGCGCTCGGTGGTGAAGGGGTCAAAGGCATCGCCCACATGCTCTGGCCGAACTTCCAGTTTGCGTGGCCATTGCTGCATACCCCTGACCCGCAACTCTTCCCGCCACCCAAGGAAGTCATCAGCCCCTGGGGCTTGCCGCTGCTCAATACCGTTCTGCTGGTGAGTTCCAGCGTCACCATAACCATCGCCCACCACGCCTTGAAAAAGGGCCATCGCGGCGCGCTGAAAATCTGGCTGGCGATCACCGTATTACTGGGCAGCGCGTTCCTCGGCTTTCAGGCCGAAGAGTACATTCACGCCTATCACGAACTGGGCCTGACCCTGGGTTCGGGCATCTACGGCGCAACATTCTTCATGCTCACCGGTTTCCACGGCGCCCACGTGACCATCGGCACCATCATCTTGTTCGTGATGCTGATGCGGATCATGCGCGGGCATTTCGACAACGAGCATCAGTTTGGCTTCGAAGCAGCGAGTTGGTACTGGCACTTCGTGGACGTGGTGTGGATCTGTCTGTTCGTTTTCGTCTACGTGCTCTGAGGCTTTACCAAGGCGCAGTAGAGACCAACTGGCCGCTGAAAAAACCCCAGGCGATCAAGCCGACGGTGATGGCGGCCAGGGCAACACGAACACTCAAGGCAATGACGAGGCGGTTCGAGCTGCTGTCGTCCTTGACCAGAAAAAACAGGCCGCTGAACAGGCTGACAACCGTGGCAATCAGCATCAGGACGATGGCTGCTTTGAGCATGGTGAGACTCCGGGGGAAAGGCGATGCACTTGAGTATAGCTATTGCAACTAGCGACTTTCTGGCGATGCCATGAAGCGCTTTCGGCCGGGCATCGTGCCGACCGTGGTGGTGGCGTTGTTGCTGCCCATGCTGGTGTCACTCGGGTTCTGGCAACTGAGCCGGGGCGCGGAGAAAAGTGCGCTGCTGCACAGCTATACCGAGCGTCGGGCGGCTGAACCGATGGCCAGCACCGAGCTGCTACACACCGAGGATCCGTCCTTCCGCCGCGTTCGCCTACATGGTCAGTTCGATGCCGCGCACAGCCTGTTGCTGGATAACCGCCAGCGTGGCGGCAAGGTCGGCGTCGAGCTGCTGCAACCGTTTCAGGATCAGGCGACCGGGCTCTGGCTGCTGGTCAATCGCGGCTGGCTGCCGTGGCCGGATCGGCGCACCCCGCCGCAATTCACTACACCCAAAGAGGCATTGAGTCTCAATGCCTGGGTCTACGTCTCCCCCGGTGCCACCTTCCAATTGCACGCCGACCCGAGCACCACGACCTGGCCACAACTGATCACCGCGGTCGAGCCGGCCAAGCTCTGGACAGCGCTCGATCGTGAAGGTTTTTCCTACGAATTACGCGAAGAAACCGGCCCCGCGTCCTACCAGGCCGATTGGCCAGTAGTTGCCATGGGGCCGGAAAAACACCTGGCTTATGCCGTGCAGTGGTTCGCCATGTCGATCGCCCTGTTCGGCCTCTATCTCTATCTCGGCTGGCACAACGCAAAGGAGAAACACCATGGGAGCGGCCATGAATCCACCCAGCATGTCTGAGGCGAAAACGCCCGCGAGTCGGCGTAAAGGGCGCTTGCAGTTGCTGCTGATCCTGCTTGGGGTGATCGGTCCGATGATCCTCGCCACCGGCATGTACAAATTGCAGTTCTGGGTGCCGGAGGGTCGCAGTTACCACGGCGAACTGATCGGCAACGGCCAGACCCGCGCCGACCTCGGCGTGCAGGCGCAAGAGGATCGCTGGCAATTGCTGGTCACGGCGCCCAAGGAGTGCTCGGTCGACTGCCAACAATTGGTGTACCTGGCGCGGCAAGTCCAGATCGGCCTCGGCCGCGATGCCGGGCGCGCCAGTCACGCCCTCGCCGCGGCGCAACCGCTGAGCAGTGATTACGACGCCAAGCTCACGCGCGAGTATCCTCAATTGCAGCGCTATCCACTGAACCTGACCGACTTCCATAAAACTGCCGGCGACAAGGCTGTGCCGCAGCTGTGGATCATCGACCCTCACGGCAATCTGGTGCTGCGCTACGACCCGACGGTGAAGGGTAAGGATCTGCTCAACGACCTGCGCCATCTGCTGAAACTGTCGAACATCGGATAAGGGCATCGTCATGGCCAAACCTGGATTTCGCCTCGCGCTGTTTGCCACCTTGCTGGCACTGATTGTGGTGTTGCTCGGCGCCTACACCCGCCTGACCCACGCCGGCCTCGGCTGCCCGGACTGGCCCGGTTGCTACGGGTTTATCAGCGTGCCGAAAAGCGAAGCCCAGTTGGCGCATGCCGAACTGCACTTTCCCGATGCACCGGTGGAGGCCCACAAGAGCTGGAACGAGATGGTCCATCGCTATTTCGCCGGCACGCTGGGGCTGTTGATCTCGGTATTGGCCGGCCGCGCCTGGGTCCATCGTCGTCATCCAGGGCAACCGGTGAAGCTGCCGTTGTTTCTGCTGGCGGTGGTGTTCGCCCAAGCAGCGTTCGGCATGTGGACGGTGACGCTCAAGCTCTGGCCGCAGGTGGTCACCGGGCATTTACTCGGTGGTTTTGCGACGTTGAGCCTGCTGTTTTTGCTGACGTTGCGATTGTCCGGCGTGTTACCGGCGCTGACGGTGCCACGGCGATTGCAGTACTGGGCGACCGCCGGGTTGCTGCTGGTGATCGGGCAAATCGCTCTCGGTGGCTGGGTCAGTTCCAACTACGCAGCGGTGGCTTGCATCGACTTCCCGACCTGTCACGGGCAGTGGCTGCCGCCGGCTGACTTCGCCAACGGCTTTCACCTGACGCAACACATCGGCCCCAACTACCTCGGCGGGCAACTGGACAGTGATGCCCGCACGGCGATTCACCTGACTCACCGCATCGGCGCTTTGCTGGTGACCCTGGTGTTGCTGGGTCTGGCCTGGCAACTCAAGGTGGTCGGCATGACGCGCTTGGCCGGGCTGGTGCTGATCGCACTCGCCGCGCAAATCACCCTCGGCATCAGCAATGTGCTGTTTCACCTGCCACTGCCCGTGGCCGTCGCTCACAACGCGGGCGGCGCGGCACTGTTACTGACGATGGTGCTGGTCAATTATCACGCGCGAACCAGTCTGGTTCGGGTCAAGCAGCAAACCCCTGCGCGCTGGCGGTTCAGCCCGCGCAAACACTCAGCCGGGCCCATAACAATAAAAGGAGAAATGCCATGGCGACTCTGATCGGCGAACGTCACAGTCAGGCGATCTGGCGCGACTACCTGGAGCTGACCAAGCCGAAAGTGGTGGTGCTGATGCTCATCACCTCGCTGGTGGGGATGTTCCTCGCGACCCGCGCCGGGGTGCCGTGGACGGTGCTGGTGTTCGGCAATCTGGGGATCGCCTTGTGTGCCGGCGGTGCGGCGGCGGTCAACCATGTCGTGGACCGACGGATCGATGCGGTCATGGCCCGCACGCACAAACGACCCTTGGCAGAGGGTCGAGTGTCACCGGCGGCCGCGCTGACTTTTGCCTTGGTATTGGCGGTGCTTGGGCAAACCGTACTGCTGGCCTTCACCAATCCACTGACGGCCTGGCTGACGCTGGCCTCGCTGCTCGGCTATGCGGTGGTCTACACCGGTTTCCTGAAGCGCGCGACGCCGCAAAACATCGTCATCGGTGGCCTGGCTGGCGCCGCCCCGCCACTGCTCGGCTGGACCGCCGCCACCGGCCACGTCAGCGCCGAACCCCTGTTGCTGGTGCTGATCATCTTCGCCTGGACCCCGCCGCACTTCTGGGCCCTGGCCATTCACCGCAAAGAGGAATACGCCAAGGCCGACATTCCGATGCTGCCGGTAACCCATGGCGAGCACTACACCAAGGTTCACATCCTGCTGTATACCTTCGCGCTGTTGGCCGTGAGCCTGATGCCTTACGTGATCCACATGAGCGGCGTGCTCTACCTGATTTGCGCACTGGGACTTGGCGCGAGGTTTCTGCAATGGGCCGTGGTGCTGTACCGTGGCACTCGGCCGCACGCGGCGATCAACACCTTCAAGTACTCTATTTATTACTTGTTCCTGCTGTTTATCGCGCTGCTCGTAGACCACTACTTACTGTTGAACCTATGACTCGAACCCAGAAAACCGTCTTCATCCTCGTCGCCCTGATCGCGCTGGTCCTGGGCCTGACCATTAACAAAGTGCTGTCCGGTAAAGGCCAAGGCGATCCGACCGCGTTGATCGACGCCGGGATCATCCTGTTGCCGCAAAGCCGTAACCTGCCGGACGTGACGATGACCGATCAGGACGGTAAACCGGTGGCGGTCAACGAGCTGAAAGACAAATGGTCGCTGCTGTTCTTCGGCTACACCTTCTGCCCGGACATCTGCCCAACCACCCTCGCCCAGTTGCGCCAGATCAAAAGCGAGCTGCCGCCGGAAGCGGTGGATAAGTTGCAGATCATTCTGGTCAGCGTCGACCCGAACCGCGACACACCCAAGCAGCTCAAGCAGTACCTGGGCTACTTCGATCCGCAGTTCAAAGGCCTGACGGCTTCTTCGGTCGAAGACATCCAGAAACTCGCCAATGCGGTCAGCATTCCGTTCATTCCGGCGGACACCAGCAAGCCGAACTACACCGTCGACCACAGCGGCAACCTGGCAGTGATCGGGCCGGACGGGATGCAGCGTGGGTTCATTCGTGCACCGTTGAACAACCAGAAACTGGTGGCGCAATTGCCGGTGATGCTTAACCGCAAGTAAGAAACCGACCCCAAAAAAAACCGCAGCCCAAGCTGCGGTTTTTTTGTACCTGATCGTTCCCACGCGCAGCAAAGGAATGCAGCCAGGGACGCTCCGCGTCCCAAGAGCGGACGCAGAGCGTCCGGTGAGGCATTCCCACGCAGAGCGTGGGAACGATCAGGTGTAGAGGGTTAAATCAGAACGCCGGCAATACCGCGCCTTTGTACTTCTCGAGGATGAAGGCTTTCACTTCCGGGCTGTGCAAGGCAGCAACCAGCTTCTTCATCGCTTCGCTGTCCTTATCGTCTGGGCGGGCAACGAGGATGTTCACGTAAGGCGAGTCGCTGCCTTCAATGACCAGCGCATCCTTGGCCGGATCAAGCTTGGCTTCCAGCGCGTAGTTGGTGTTGATCAGCGCCAGGTCAACCTGCGTCAGCACGCGCGGGATGGTCGCGGCTTCCAGTTCACGGAATTTCAGGTCCTTTGAATTCTCGGTGATGTCCTTGACGGTCGAGAGGATGTTGTTCGAATCCTTCAGCTTGATCACGCCAGCCTTCGCCAGCAGCAACAGCGCACGGCCGCCGTTGGTGGCGTCGTTCGGGATCACTACGTTGGCGCCGCCTGGCAGTTCGGTCAGTGCCTTGTACTTGCTGGAGTAAGCGCCCAGCGGTTCCAGGTGCACGCCGGCAACGGCCACCAGGTTGGTACCCTTGGCCTTGTTGAACTCATCGAGGTACGGCTGGTGCTGGAAGAAGTTGGCGTCCAGACGTTTTTCGGCAACTTGCACGTTCGGCTGAATGTAGTCGGTGAAGACTTTGACCTTCAGGTCCACGCCTTCTTTGGCCAGGGCCGGTTTAACGAATTCGAGGATTTCTGCGTGCGGAACCGGGGTGGCTGCGACGGTCAGGGTTTCATCGGCCTGAGCAGAGAACGCTGCAACGGCTGCGAACGCGACGAGTAGTTTTTTCATTCAGCTAACTCCTTGTGGGTACTCGCTTGCGACGCCTGAATTTGGCGCCTGCCAGCGAATGGCCGGCTCATTTGTTATTTACGGGACTCTTTATTTCCTGGAGAAGTGCACAACCAACTTATCGCCAACGGTTTGCAGCACTTGGACCAGCACCAGCAGCAACACCACGGTGACCACCATCACGTCGGTCTGGAAACGCTGGTAACCAAAACGAATCGCCAGGTCACCCAGACCACCCGCGCCGACCACACCGGCCATCGCCGTGTAGGACACCAGTGTAATGGCTGTCACCGTAATCGCCGCGAAGATGCCCGGACGGGCTTCCGGCAGCAAGGCATTGGTGATGATCTGCCGCGTTGTCGCGCCCATGGCCTGGGTTGCCTCGATGATGCCGCGATCCACTTCACGCAGGGCGGTTTCCACCAGTCGCGCGAAGAATGGCGTGGCGCCCACCACCAGCGGTGGAATCGCACCGGCGACACCGAGGGACGTACCGGTGATCAACACGGTGAACGGGATCATCACGATCAGCAGGATGATGAACGGCAGCGAACGCAAGATGTTCACCACCAGCGACAACATCGCGTAGACGCCCTTGGCTTCCAGCAACTGACGCGGGCTGCAGAGGAACAAGAGCACGCCCAGGGGCAGGCCGAGCAAAACGGTGAACAACAGCGAACCGAAAAGCATCAGCAAGGTATCGCCGGTGGCCAGCCAGATTTCAAACCAGTCGATATTGACGAAGAAACTTGTCAGGACTTCCATCAGCGCAGCACCTCCATGTGGACGTCAGCCGCGGTGAAGTGGGCGAACGCCGCCTCCATGTCGCCACCGGTGACAGCCAGGGTCAATTGCCCGTAGGGGATGTCTTTGATGCGGTCGATACGACCGGCCAGGATGCTGTAGTCCACACCCGTTTCCCGAGCGACGGTACCCAGCAACGGCGCGTAGGTCGCTTCGCCCTGGAAGGTCAGACGCACGATGCGACCCGGCACGTGAGCGAAGTCATCGCGCTGTTCGCTTTCGTCAATCTGCTCGTCTTCCTGCACGAAACGCTTGGTGGTCGGGTGCTTCGGATGCAGGAACACCTCGGCCACCGAACCTTGCTCGACGATCACGCCAGCGTCCATCACCGCCACTTGGTCGCAGACTCGGCGAATCACGTCCATCTCGTGGGTGATCAACACGATGGTCAGCTTCAACTCGCGATTGATCTCGGCCAGCAATTGCAGGACCGACGCAGTGGTCTGCGGGTCCAGTGCGCTGGTGGCTTCGTCGCACAGCAGGATTTTCGGCTTGGTTGCCAGGGCGCGGGCGATGCCGACACGCTGCTTCTGACCGCCAGACAATTGCGCCGGGTATTTCCTGGCGTGGTCGGACAGGCCGACCCGCGCCAGCAACTCGGCCACACGCTGGTCGATCTCGCTGCGCGACAGTTCGCCGGCGAGGGTCAGGGGCAGCGCGACGTTGTCGGCCACGGTCTTGGACGCCAGCAAGTTGAAGTGCTGGAAAATCATCCCGACCTGCTGACGGAAGCGCCGCAGGCTGTTGGCGTCAAGCGCAGTCACTTCTTCGCCGTCGACGAAAATCTTGCCGCCACTGGAGTTTTCCAGGCGATTGATCAGACGCAGCAGGGTACTTTTTCCCGCACCGGAATGGCCGATCAGGCCGAAGACCTGACCGTTCTCAATCGTCAGACTGGTCGGATGCAGGGCGGGAATATCCTTACCGGCGACGCGGTAGGTTTTGTGGACGTTTTGAAACTCGATCACGTAGCGAACCTTGTGGGGCGCGTTGGAAAAGGATCAGCGGTTAGCCGGGCGCGCATTTTAGCCTGTCCGTATAGAGGTTATTAGCATTTATTCGGCATTCAACCTTCCATTTGGCAATAACGCGATCAAAGGTTAGAAAAAAGGAACGGCGCAAAACGTCATCAGTCACTAATTAGGCAACTCGAAAACGCCCCCGGTGCCGTGCCTGGGGAATTGCTCAAGAGTCCTGGCTACGGCAGGAATCGCAACGAGGAGTTTTGTCTGATGAGTACTAAAAAACCTGCCGCAACCCAAAGCGCACTGGCCGGGACCGATACCCTGGACCGCGGCAACACCAATGCCAAGCTCGACAGCCTGGAGCAATTTCGCTCCGACGCCACTGAACAGGCCCTGCGTACCAACCAGGGCGTGAAAGTCTCGGATAACCAGAACACGTTGAAGGTCGGCGCGCGCGGGCCATCGTTGCTGGAAGATTTCATCATGCGTGAAAAGATCACGCACTTTGACCATGAACGCATTCCCGAGCGCATCGTCCACGCCCGCGGCACGGGTGCTCACGGATACTTCCAGACCTATGAAACCCATTCCGTGCTGACCAAGGCTGGGTTCCTACAAGATCCAAGCCAAAAAACCCCGGTTTTCGTCCGTTTCTCCACGGTGCAGGGCCCTCGTGGGTCGGGCGATACCGTGCGGGACGTGCGAGGTTTCGCGGTGAAGTTTTTCACCGACGAAGGCAACTTCGACCTGGTGGGCAACAACATGCCGGTGTTTTTCATTCAGGATGCGATCAAGTTTCCTGACTTCGTGCACGCGGTAAAACCCGAGCCGCACAATGAGATCCCCACCGGCGGCTCCGCTCACGATACCTTTTGGGATTTTGTCTCGCTGGTACCGGAGTCGGCGCACATGGTGATCTGGACCATGTCCGACCGGGCGATCCCCAAAAGCCTGCGCAGCATGCAAGGCTTCGGGGTGCACACCTTCCGCCTGATCAATGCCGAAGGTAAATCGCGCTTCGTCAAATTCCACTGGCGCCCCACGGCCGGGACCTGTTCGCTGGTGTGGGATGAAGCGCAGAAACTCGCCGGTAAAGACACCGACTACCACCGTCGCGATCTCTGGGAGTCGATCGAGATGGGCGACTACCCGGAATGGGAACTAGGCGTTCAAGTCATCGAGGAGGAAAACGAACATAAATTCGACTTCGACATCCTCGACCCGACCAAGCTGATCCCGGAAGAACTGGTGCCGATCACCCCGCTGGGCAAAATGACCCTCAACCGCAACCCCGACAACTTCTTCGCCGAAACCGAACAGGTCGCGTTCTGCCCTGGGCATATCGTGCCGGGGATCGACTTTTCCAACGATCCATTGCTGCAAGGTCGACTGTTTTCCTACACCGATACACAAATCAGCCGACTCGGCGGGCCGAACTTTCACGAGATCCCGATCAACCGCCCGGTGGCGCCGTTCCACAATGATCAACGGGATGCGCTGCATCGCAGCACCATCGACAAGGGCCGCGCGTCCTATGAGCCGAACTCGATTGATAGCGGCTGGCCGAAAGAAACTCCGCCGGCAGCACAGGACGGCGGCTTTGAAAGTTATCCAGAGCGTATCGACGCCAACAAGATCCGTCAGCGCAGCGAATCGTTCAGCGACCACTTCTCCCAGGCGCGGCTGTTTTTCCACAGCATGAGCAAACACGAGCAGGAACACATCATCTCGGCTTATAGCTTTGAATTGGGCAAGGTTGAACGAGAGCACATCCGCGCACGCGAGGTGAATGAAATCCTCGCCAACATTGACCTGGATCTGGCCAAGCGTGTGGCGCAGAACCTTGGTCTACCGGCTCCGAAGGCCGGGACGGTCGAGGTGCGTAAGACCTCGCTGGATCGCTCGCCGGCGCTGAGTCAGGCCAACTTGCTGCCGGCGGATATCAAAACCCGCAAAGTGGTGATCCTGGCAGCCAATGGGGTCGATGGTGCAGCGATTGATGCAATGAAGAAAGCGCTGAAGGCCGAAGGTGCGCACGCCAAACTGCTCGGCCCGACGTCTGCGCCGGTGACGACCGCCGATGGCAAGACACTGCCGGTCGATGCGTCGATGGAAGGCTTGCCTTCGGTGGCATTTGATGCGGTGTTTGTGCCCGGTGGCGCAGCGTCGATCAAGGCGTTAAGCACCGACGGTGTGGCGCTGCATTACCTGCTGGAGGCGTACAAGCACTTGAAGGCGATTGCACTGCATGGCGAGGCCAAACAGTTGCTGGATGTATTGAAGCTGGAGGCTGATGCGGGGTTGATCGTGGGTACGGATGCGAAGTTGATCAAACCGTTTTTTGCCGCGATCGGGCAGCATCGGGTGTGGGACAGGGAGCCTAAGGCCAAGGCGATTCCGGCTTAAGTTTCTTTATTGGTAGGGAGGACGCCTTCGCGGGCAAGTCGGATCGCCGCACCGCTCGTTCCTACGGAATTTGTGTCGTTCGCTAGTGGTATGAACGACGCGACTCTGTAGGAGCGAGGCTTGCCCGCGAAGCTTTTAAGGTTTACGCGGACTCAAAACCATCTGCGCAGGAACATTGCGCAGAATCTGCTTCTCCAGATTCAGATCAAAATCAGCATCGAGCTTCTTCACGCGCTTGGTCAGCAACGTCGCCAACCAAGGGTAGTCCTGGGTGCGTGGCGCCTGAATGCTCACGTCACACTGGTAATTCACCACATCGGCGGCGATCGCATCCAATTGGCGACGAAGCTTCGTCATATCCGTCAGGTTCAACGCAACCGTGGTGCTTTCAGCCGTCGGATCAATGACTTTGGCCTGTGGCTTGGCTTCGGCAGCCATGAGCGCAGCTTCGGCTCTATCCAGCTCAGCTTTGCGGGCATCAACGATGGCGTTGTTGACCCCACCCGTCAGCGCCGGAGCCTTGGGCATCAACGCCCGGGCGCGGCTCAGAGCAGTGGCAGCCGCATTCACATCGCCTTTTTGCAGCACGATCTGACTGCGGCGCAGATAGGCTTCGGCCAGTTGTCGCTGGTATTGCTCAAGGGATTGATCATTGGGCGACTCGGCCTGCAAGGCAGCCAGTTGATCTTCGGCAGTAGCCAATTCGCTGCTGGCGAGGCTTTTTTCCAGCTGTGCGATGGCCGTGGCCCGTGCAGCGGTAGCCTCGGTGGCCGCCGGTGGCGTGCTTTGGCAAGCGCCCAGTAGCAGCGAAAATGCGACAAGGAGCAGATAACGGGAGGCTAACAGCTTCATTCCTGCGACTCTCTATTTGCGCAAAAAACGAGCAAGTCTACACCCCTCGACGGGGCAGGACAAAACTCAGCAGAAACAGTGCGGCGGCCGTCACAACAATCGATGGGCCCGCCGGGGTGTCCTTGAACCACGACAGCGCCAGGCCGCCACAGACCGCGAGCATACCCAGCAGGCTCGCGCCCAGTGCCATCTGCTCCGGTGACCGGGCGTGACGTTGTGCCGCAGCCGCCGGGATGATCAGCAGTGAAGTAATCAGCAACACACCGACGATTTTCATCGCCACCGCGATCACCACGGCAATCAACAACATCAGGGTCAGGCGCAACGCCGCCACCGGCAGACCTTCAACCCTGGCCAATTCTTCGTGCACCGTGATCGCCAGCAATGGCCGCCACAATGTCACCAGCAAGGCCATAACGGCCGCGCTGCCGCCGAGTATCCAGGCCAGATCGGTCGGACTGATCGCCAGCAGGTCGCCGAACAGATAAGCCATCAGGTCGATCCGCACTTCGTGCATGAAGCTTAGTACGACCAAGCCCAGAGAGAGCGTGCTCGGTGCGAGAATTCCCAAAAGCGTGTCGGACGCCAGCGGTTGGCGCTGTTGCAAGGTCACCAGCAGCACGGCTAACAGTAAACAGCCTACGGTGACCGCAACGGTCGGGCTGACATCCAGCAGAAAGCCCAAGGCCACGCCGAGCAGCGCGGCATGGGAAAGGGTGTCGCCAAAATAGGCCATGCGCCGCCAGACCACGAACGAACCCAGCGGGCCCGCGACCAACGCCAGGGCCAGACCTGCAAGCAGGGCGTAGAGCAGAAAATCAGCCATGCTTGCAGCCATCTCCGTGAACGTGGGTAGGGGCCGACGGGGCCGCGCTGACCACCGAACCATGCAAGTCATGGGCGTGGTCGTGATGGTGGTGATAAATCGCCAGGCTTTGTGCGTTCTTTCCGAACAGCTCGACGAAAGCCGGATCGCCGCTGACTTGCTCGGGATGACCGGAACAGCAAACGTGGCGGTTGAGGCAGACCACCTGGTCGGTGGTGCTCATCACCAAGTGCAGATCGTGGGACACCATCAACACACCGCAGCCGTGACGATCACGCAGTCGTGTGATCAAGCTGTAGAGCTCGGCCTGACCGGCCACATCGACGCCTTGCACAGGTTCGTCGAGCACCAGCAATTCCGGCTCGCGCAGCAATGCCCGCGCCAGTAGCACCCGCTGCATTTCGCCACCGGAAACACTTTGCACCGGGCTGTCGATCACCTGTTCGGCGCCGACTTCCTTGAGGGCCGCCAAGGCCATGGCGCGGTCCACGCCTGGCACCAGACGCAAAAAGCGCAGCACCGACAGCGGCAGCGTCGGATCGACGTGAAGTTTTTGCGGCATGTAACCGACCCGCAGTTTCGGCTTGCGCCACACGCTGCCGCTGTCCGGTTTCAACAGACCGAGAACAGCGCGCACCAGGGTCGTCTTGCCGGCACCATTGGGGCCGATCAGGGTGACGATTTGCCCGGGCTCGACGCTCAGCTCAATGTTATCCAGCACGCTTTGCCCGGCAAAGGTGACGGCAACCTGCTCGAGACGGATCAGCGCGTTGCTCATCAAACCCCCTGGCAACCCGAGCAGAGGCCGACCACTTCAACGGTCTGGCCTTCCACGACAAACCCGACATCCTTGGCGCTGCCGATAATCGCGTCGCTGATGGATTTTTGTTCAAGTTCAATCGCAGCGTGGCATTCACGGCAGATCAGGAACTGGCCCTGGTGGGCGTGTCCCGGGTGATTGCAGCCGACGAAAGCGTTCAGCGAGGAGATGCGGTGTACGAGGCCGTTTTCCAACAGGAAATCCAGCGCACGGTACACGGTCGGCGGCGCCGCGCGGCGGCCGTCCTGCTCGCTGAGCACCGCGAGAATGTCGTAGGCACCCAACGGCTTGTGGCTTTGCCATACCAGCTCCAGCACCCGCCGGCGCAAGGCGGTCAGGCGCAGGCCTTGACGTGCGCACAGAGTGTCGGCCTCAGACAATGCGCTATGGACGCAATGAGAGTGGTCGTGGGGACGGCTGGCAATCGGTGTTTTAGGCATGAGCGGCGACGAGTTTTGTGAGAGACGTTATTATGTTACCCGTTCTCGCCTCTTCGAGTGTTCATCGTGCCCCGACTTTTTTCTATCTTTGTCGCATTTATCGCAACTTTTCTGCTGATGGGTTCAGCTCACGCCGAAGTCAAAGTTCTCACCAGTATCAAGCCTCTACAGCTGATCGCCGCGGCGGTGCAGGACGGTGTGGCGATTCCGGAAGTCTTGCTGCCGCCCGGTGCCTCGCCTCATAACTATGCCTTGCGCCCATCCGACGTACGGAAGGTGCAATCGGTGGATCTGGTTTACTGGATCGGCCCGGACATGGAAGGTTTCCTGCCTCGCGTGCTGAACGGTCGTACGCTCCCCAGCGTCGCCGTGCAGGACCTGCCGGGCCTGAAACTGCGACATTTCGCCGAAGATAACCACTCCCATGCAGAAGAAGCCGACGAACATGATCACGACCACCGCCCCGGCAGTCTGGACGCGCACTTGTGGCTTTCGCCGGTCAACGCTCGCGTAATCGCCACAAAAATGGCTGCTGACCTGAGTGCAGCCGATCCTTCCAATGCAGCGCGTTATCAAAGCAACCTCAAGGCGTTCGATGAGCGTCTGGATGCGATGGATCTTCGCTTGAAGGCGCGTCTGGCCGGTATCGCAGGCAAACCGTATTTCGTATTCCACGAGGCCTTCGACTACTTTGAAGACGCCTACGGCCTCAAGCACACCGGCGTGTTCAGCGTCGCGGCCGAGGTCCAACCCGGCGCCCAGCACGTCGCGGCGATGCGCACTCGACTGCAGGAGGTCGGCAAAACCTGCGTGTTTAGCGAACCACCGCTGCGTCCGCGCCTGGCAGAAACCCTGGTGACGGGTCTGCCGGTGAAACTCGCGGAACTGGACGCGCTGGGCGGGTACACGCCGGCGACCGCTCAGGGATATGAGCAGGTGCTGGAGAAGTTGGGGAATGATTTGGCGGGGTGTCTGGAGTCGCTGTAGTCCAGAAAACTGTGTCGGCCCCAATCGCGGGCAAGCCACGCTCCCACAGGGTTTGTGTCGTTCGCCAATATTGTGAACGACACAAACCCTGTGGGAGCGAGGCTTGCCCGCGAAGCTTTTAAAGGGCGAACGGCAAGGGTGTACTGACCTTCTGACGCTGCGCCAACCGCTGCTGAAACTCCATCGGATCGTGAATCAACACGTCCTGCCCGGCGAAAGACTCCGCCGCAATCAACCGCGACAACCAGAACCGCACACATGCCACCCGCAGCATGGTCGGCCACAACTCCGCCTCGGCCGCGATGAACGGTCGCAACGCTGCATAAGCGCCGAGCAACGCCCGCGCCCGCGGCCCGTCGATCAACCCGTCCTCGTCTGAACACCAGTCGTTCAACGCAATCGCCACGTCGTAGAGCATCGGCCCCGAACAGGCGTTGTAGAAGTCGATCAAGCCGGTCAGGTGAGTGCCTTCGAACATCGCGTTATCGCGGAACAGGTCGGCGTGGATGTTGGCTCGCGGCAGCGCCAGAATTTTCGTCTTCTTCTGTGTGATTTCGTCCAGAGCCCGTTGCAGCAGATCGCTCTGCTCGGCATTCAGGTGCGACAGCAACTGCGTACCCTCCTCCAGCATCCAGTCCAGGCCGCGATCCGTCTTGCGCTTGATCATGTTGGCCTGGGTTGCAAGGTGCAGATGACCGAGCAACTCGCCGACCTGAGCGCAATGCTGCGCGTTGGCTTCCTTGATGTGCTTGCCGGCCAGACGCGGCTGCAACAGCGCAGGTTTGCCGGCCAGTTCGCGCAAGGCGACGCCGTCGGTGGTGCGCAATGCATAAGGCACTGGCAGGTCGGCGTCGTGCAGCACGTCGAGCAGTTCAATGAAGAACGGCATCTCCTGAACCGGACCACGCTCAACCAGCGTCAGGACAAATTCGCCTTGCTCCAGGCTGATAAAGAAATTGGTGTTTTCGCTACCGGCGGCAATCCCCTGGAAATCAAGCAGGCGGCCGAGCCCGTAAGGGGCGAGAAAGGTTTCCAGCTCGGGCCGAGCCAGCGGGGTGAACACAGACATGTTTGAACTGCCAGTACGGGCGCCGCTGCTTGAGCCAGCGCCGATTGAAATTAAGAAACTACTTCCACTCAAAAATCTTCCACGACGGGATCAGCATATCCGGCTGATCCGAGCGGATGAAGTTTGCATCCGTTCCGTCCGCACGCACCAGAAAGTAAGGCGGCGCGCCCTTCGGGGTAACCTTGATCGCGTACAGGAAACCGTTTTGGCGGTATTCCTGGATGGTTTTATCGCCTTCCGTGCGAATGGTGACTTCCGGCTCCGGCGATGGTGCATCGTCCGCCGCCATGACGGCCAATGGTGCGATTGCAAACATGCCAGCCAGCAACAGGCGATTTAGTGTGCGCATGATAACCTTGTCCCTTTGTCGTCAACGGTCCCGCTATTCTAGCGCCGGACCCGCCGAAAAGGTTGATCCTGCTCATGAGCCAAGCTCCCCTCGTCCTGGTGGACGGTTCTTCTTACCTGTACCGCGCCTTTCACGCCCTCCCACCACTGACCACGTCCAAAGGCCTGCCGACCGGTGCGGTCAAGGGCGTGCTGAACATGCTCAAGAGTCTGCGCAAGCAGTACCCCGACAGTCCGTTCGCCGTGGTGTTCGACGCCAAGGGTGGGACATTCCGGGACGAAATGTTCGCCGAGTACAAAGCCAACCGCCCGAGCATGCCCGACGACATGCGCGTGCAGATCGAGCCGCTGCACCAAAGCGTGATCGCCCTGGGCTTTCCGCTGTTGTGCGTCGAGGGCGTCGAGGCCGATGACGTGATCGGCACCCTGGCCCGCAGCAGCGCGGCGGCCGACCGCCCAGTGGTGATCTCCACCGGCGACAAGGACATGGCACAACTGGTCGACGGCCACATTACCTTGGTCAATACCATGACCGGTAGCGCGCTGGACGTAGAGGGCGTGAAGGAGAAATTCGGCGTCGCTCCCGAGCAGATCATCGATTACCTGGCATTGATGGGCGATTCTTCCGACAACATTCCGGGCGTTCCAGGCATTGGTCCTAAGACTGCCTCCGGCCTGTTGGTCGGTGTGAACGGTGGCCTGACCGAGCTCTATTCGCAGCTCGACATCGTCCCGACCCTACCGATTCGCGGGGCCAAGACCCTGCCGGCCAAGCTCGAAGAGCACAAGGAGATGGCGTTTCTCTCCTATCAATTGGCAACCATCAAGATCGACGTGCCGCTTGATATCGGCCTCGACGACCTGCAAATGGGCAAGCCGGATCACGACAAGCTCGCCGAGCTCTATACCGTGCTGGAGTTCAAGAGCTGGTTCGAAGAGAACCAGCGCGACGCCAAGCGTTCCGGCCAGGAAGTGACTGCTCCGGTGGCTGAAGAAGCCGCTGTCGAGACTGAGCTCAAGTACACAACGATCCTCACCCAGGCAGACTTCGACCTGTGGCTGAAGAAGCTCAACGACGCCAAGCTGATTGCCTTCGACACCGAAACCACTGGCATCGATGCGCAGCAGGCGCAATTGGTCGGTCTGTCTTTCGCTGTACAAGCCAACGAAGCGGCCTACATCCCATTGACCCACTCCTACATGGGCGTGCCCGACCAGCTCGATCGCGACACCGTGCTACGGGCACTGAAACCGATCCTGGAAGACCCGAACAAGCTTAAGGTCGGCCAACACGCCAAATTCGACATGAACATCCTGGCCAACTGCGCCATTGGTGGCGATCAGAGCTGCGGTATCACCGTGCAAGGCGTCGCTTTCGACACGATGCTCGAATCCTACGTGCTGGACTCCACCGCGACCCGTCACGACATGGACAGTCTGGCGCTCAAATATCTGAATCACACCACCACCGGTTTTCAGGACATCGCCGGCAAAGGCGCCAAGCAACTGACGTTTGACCAGATCTCCCTGGAGCTGGCCGGGCCTTACGCCGCCGAAGACGCCGACGTGACGCTGCGTTTGCATCAAACCTTGCAGGAAAAGCTCAACGCAATTCCGAGCCTGAGCAAGGTCCTGAGCGAAATCGAAATGCCGTTGGTGCCGGTGCTGGCACGAATCGAACGTCAGGGTGCGCTGGTCGATGCCAACTTGCTGGGCATCCAGAGCGTTGAACTGGGCGAGAAAATGGTCGCCCTCGAGCGTGAGGCGTTCGCCATCGCCGGGGAAGAATTCAACCTCGGCTCGCCGAAGCAATTGGGCGTGATCCTGTACGAAAAACTCGGCCTGCCGATCCTCAGCAAAACAGCCAAGGGCCAGGCGTCCACCGCCGAAGCCGTGCTGGCGGAACTGGCCGAACAGGATTTCCCGCTGCCCAAAGTGCTGATGCAGTACCGCTCGATGAGCAAGCTGAAAAGCACCTACACCGATCGCCTGCCAGAGCAGATCAATCCGCGCACCGGACGGATTCACACCTCTTATCACCAAGCCGTAGCGGCGACCGGGCGTTTGTCGTCCAGCGATCCGAACCTGCAGAACATTCCAATCCGCACCGCCGAAGGTCGTCGGATTCGTCAGGCGTTCGTCGCGCCCAAAGGCTACAAGCTGCTGGCCGCCGACTATTCACAGATCGAACTGCGGATCATGGCTCACCTGGCCAAGGACGAAGGTTTGCTCCACGCCTTCCGCAACGATCTGGACGTGCACAAAGCCACCGCAGCGGAAGTCTTCGGGGTTGAACTGGCGGACGTCACCACCGACCAACGGCGCAGTGCCAAGGCGATCAACTTCGGCTTGATCTACGGCATGAGCGCGTTTGGCCTGGCCAAGCAGATTGGCGTTGATCGCAAGCAATCCCAGGCCTACATCGACCGTTACTTCGCCCGTTACCCAGGCGTGCTGGAATACATGGAGCGCACCCGCGCCCAGGCCGCCGAGCAAGGTTTCGTCGAAACCATCTTTGGTCGTCGCTTGTACCTGCCGGAAATCAATGCGAAAAACCCGGCCCTGCGCAAAGGTGCCGAACGCACAGCGATCAACGCACCGATGCAAGGCACCGCGGCGGACATCATCAAGAAAGCCATGATTGCAGTGGACAGCTGGCTGACAGCGTCAGGCCTCGACGCCAAAGTCATTCTGCAGGTGCACGATGAATTGGTTCTGGAAGTGCGGGAAGATTTGGTCGACCAGGTCCGTGATGAAATTCGCGCGCACATGAGCGACGCAGCGAAGCTTGATGTGCCGCTTTTGGTCGAGGTTGGCGTAGGAAATAACTGGGATGAAGCTCACTGAGCCGTCTGAAAAGACGACTTCCGCTGCGGCATAGTGCCGCGGCAGAAAGGACGAAGGGCGCTTAGTTCGGAAAATGCGCGGGGCTATTCCAAAGGCTTTTTAAAAAATTCTGAACTAATCTTCTGAATCGCCACTCAGAGTTACTGAATGGGTGGTGAAGCCCTTCGATGCTCCTAATGTTGTGTTAAGTGTTGGCAGATAATCTGGACCCCGCCCTAGCGGTCCGGAACTTGAACCCCGGAACTTCCCCCTCCCCATAAGAAGTCCGGGGTTTTTTTTGCCCGCGGTTTTTGCAAATGGCTTACTCCGCGAGCTCGGCACCCTTGTCCGCCAGTTCCATCCAGCCCGCCAGTACAGTGTAGGCGTCTTCCAGGCCCATGCGTTTTGGCGCCGAAAACAGTTGGATACTGATCGCATCACCCCAACCCTTGCGGATGTCTGCCTGAACTTTGAGCAGGACGTTTTTCGCTGCGCCGTAGGTCAGCTTGTCGGCTTTGGTCAGCAAAATGTGCATCGGCATGCCGCTGGCGACGGCCCAGTCGAGCATCAGCAAGTCGAAGTCGGTCATTGGATGACGGATGTCCATCATCAAAATCAGACCTTTCAAACTCTCACGACCACCCAAATAGGCTTCCAGGTGACGCTGCCAGTGCAGCTTCAACGGGATAGGCACTTTCGCGTAACCGTAACCCGGCAGGTCGACCAGACGACGATCATCGTCTAGCTTGAAGAAGTTCAAGAGCTGTGTGCGACCCGGAGTTTTCGAGGTTCGCGCCAGACTGGCGTGCGTCAGAGTGTTCAGAGCACTGGACTTGCCGGCGTTGGAACGCCCGGCGAAGGCCACTTCAAAGCCTTCGTCGTCGGGACATTGGTCGACTTTGGCAGCGCTGAGCATGAAGGTGGACTGTTGGCACAGACCGAGGATGGGATTCTTGAGTTGCATGGGATTTCCGATGTGGGCGGCGCCGGGAATGGACGCGGCGAGCAGTGTCGTTTCCGTTTCAGTGACGCCAGTATATAATGCCGCAGATTTTGTGTGCGCTTTGTCCCAGCGTAGGATGAAGTTCACGAGAGCGATTGACCTTGATTGCGCACTAGAACGCAGCACGCTCTCAACCCTGAAAAGGTCGTTTTATGACGAAATGGCTGCTAGCTGCCGGTGTCTTGATGCCGCTTTACAGCGCTCAGGCTACACAGGATCCGGAAGCTGTGTACAACCGTGTTTGTGGTGCCTGTCATTCCGGCCAACTACCCATGGCGCCTCAAAAGGGCGATCAGGAAGCTTGGACGCCGAGGTTGGCGAAAGGTATGGAGACGCTGGTGCAACACGTGACCCAGGGTTTCAAGGCGATGCCGCCGCGTGGTTTGTGCATGGACTGCAGTGCCGAGGATTACCGAGCAATCATCCAGTGGATGAGCGAGTGATCCCGGCCCATAACTCCTTAACCCTTAGCCGTAGTTGGATTAGCTGATGAACAAATTGATCGTGAGTCTGCTGTTGACCGTGGGGATCTCCGGCATTGCCCATGCTGCAGGTGATGCGACTGCTGGCCAGGCGAAAGCCGCAGTATGTGGCGCCTGTCATGGCCCGGATGGCAACAGTATGGCGCCTAACTTTCCGAAACTGGCAGGCCAGGGCGAACGTTATCTGAACAAGCAGCTACACGACATCAAGTCCGGCAAACGCACGGTACTGGAAATGACCGGGCTGCTGACCAACCTGAGCGATCAGGACCTGGCCGATATCGCCGCCTACTTCGCCAGCCAGAAAGGCAGCGTTGGCGCCGCCGACCCGAAAGTCGTGGCTCGCGGTGAAGCCCTGTTCCGTGGTGGTGATCTGGCCAAGGGCCTGCCAGCTTGCACCGGCTGCCACTCGCCGAATGGCGCGGGTAACGCGGCCGCCGGCTTCCCGCATCTGGGTGGGCAGCACGCTCAATACATTGGCAAGCAACTGACCGACTTCCGCAAAGAAGAAGGCGGCCGCACCAATGACGGTGACACCAAAACCATGCAAACCATTGCCAAAAGGCTGAGCGACGAAGATATCGCAGCGGTGTCCAGTTACATTCAAGGCCTGCACTAAGGCCGGCGAATCGGGCGTTGCGAGAGGTGCACATCTCCTGCAACGTTAACGCTCGATTAATCCGTCGATGCAAGCATAAAAAGGGTGGCTTTGGCCGCCCTTTTTTGTGGCCGCTGCCGTTACACTACAGAACTCAAGCCCGCCAGGACCTGTCTGAAAACAGGTCGCGCGAGGCGACCCAAATTGTCCAGGAGTAAAGCATGCGTAATCTGATCATCAGCGCCGCACTCGTCGCTGCCAGCCTGTTCGGCATGACTGCCCAAGCTGCTGAAGCACCCGCCGCCCCTTATGTCGAACTGACCAATCCGGTTCCGGTCGCCGTGCCTGGCAAGATCGAAGTCGTGGAGCTCTTCTGGTACGGCTGCCCGCACTGCTACGCTTTTGAACCGGTGATCAATCCTTGGGTTGAGAAACTGCCTTCCGATGTGAATTTCGTGCGTATTCCAGCCATGTTCGGCGGCCCTTGGGATGCTCACGGTCAAATGTTCCTGACCCTGGAAGCCATGGGCGTTGAGCACAAGGTTCACGCGGCAGTTTTCGAAGCCATCCAGAAAGAACACAAGAAACTGACGACTCCAGAAGAAATGGCAGAGTTCCTGGCCACTCAGGGCGTCGACAAAGACAAATTCCTGGCCACCTTCAACTCCTTCGCCATCAAGGGCAAGATCGTCCAGGCCAAAGAGCTGGCCAAGAAATATGAAATCTCCGGTGTTCCAACCATGATCGTCAACGGCAAGTATCGCTTCGACGTGGGCTCTGCCGGCGGTGCCGAACAAGCACTGCAACTGGCCGACAAACTGGTCGACAAAGAGCGAGCGGCTAACAAGGCTGCTGCCAACTAAGCGCGGGGCCTGCCATGCGCCGCTGGGGTACTGAACGCATCGTTGGCCTGCATGATCCGCGGGTCAACGAGCATCATCTGGAATCGACGGGTTTGCCCGCAGATAGCCGTCTGCGCTTGCTCAGTTTCAATATCCAGGTCGGCATCAGTACTGAGCGCTATCGGCACTACCTGACCCGGGGCTGGCAGCATCTGTTGCCGCACACCGGGCGTGCCGACAATCTGCAAAAGATCGGCAACCTGTTGGGCGACTTCGATCTGGTCGCCTTGCAGGAGGCCGATGGCGGCAGCCTGCGATCAGGCTACGTCAACCAGGTTGAACACCTGGCCCAGCTCGGTGCATTCCCCTACTGGTATCAACAACTCAATCGCAACCTCGGTCGCCTCGGCCAGCACAGCAATGGTGTGCTCAGCCGCCTGCGCCCGTGGGCGATTGAAGATCATCCGCTACCGGGGCCCAAGGGTCGCGGGGCGATTCTGGTGCGCTTTGGCGAAGGTCCTGAGGCGTTGGTGGTGGTCATGATGCACCTGGCGCTGGGCGCTCGCGCCCGCAGCATGCAACTGGCTTACATCCGCGAGTTGATCGGCGGCTATAAACACCAGGTGCTGATGGGCGACATGAATACCCACGCCAGTGACTTGCTGCAAAACTCCCCGTTGCGCGACCTTGGTCTGCTCGCGCCGCAACTGGAAGCGACGTTCCCTAGCTGGCGCCCGCAGCGCTGCCTGGATCATATTCTGCTGAGCCCTACCCTGACCCTTGAAAAGGTCGAGGTGCTGGCACAACCCATTTCCGATCACCTGCCGGTCGCGGTAGAGATTCGTCTGCCGGGTTCGCTCACGGCTGATGCATTGCCCGCGTTGAGTCCTGCCCCTCGCGGATCCCATGAATGAGCGACGAAGCACAGCGCTGGAAAGAGAAATACCTCAAAAGCATCGAACAACAGGAAAAGCTCGAGCGTCGATGGGACGCCCGGCTCGATCTGCTGCGCCGCGGGCTGGTGCGCAGCACCCTGGCCGCAGAAGGTACCGATCGCGCGGTTGACCAGTGCATGAAGGAAATGCGCGAAATCGTGCGCTCCGATGACATGGACGCCGGTCTGGCCGCCCTGCTCCCGCGGCTGGAAAAAGCCGTGCTCGACTCCGAACAGCGCCGGGAAACCCGTGTCAATCAGACCAGCGCCGCACTGACCGCGCTGGTCTCCCAGCTGCAAACATTACCGCTGCCCCGGGAAGTGACCCGGCCGCTGAAAAACTTCGCCAAGCATCTGGATACAAGGGTCGGGCAGGCGCGCGAAATTCCGTTGCTGCTCAGCGAACTGAGTGGTCTGCAAGGCAAAGCCTTGGGTCAGCTTGAAAATCCGGCGGAACCCGGCCGCCCCGGTTTGCTTCAACGACTGTTTGGTAGCCGTGAAACGGATGAAACGGCATTACAGGTCATCCCCGCCACTGTCCCGACGCCCACCCTGCAGCATGCCGAAGCGATTGCTGTGCCTCATGCCGAGAGACCACAGGTAAACGTCGATCTCGCGCCAAATGTCGATAAGCCGCAAGTGGCGGTCGCACACGTCGCCGCTACCGCTGCTGCACCCGAGCCAGTAACGATCGAGACATTGCCCGCAGCAGCGCCTTCTCCTGCCGTTGTAGCATTTGTCCCGCCGGTACTTGAGCCAGAGCAAGCACGCGCCAAGACGCCAGAGACGCAACCGGGCATTGAACATCCGGAAGAACCGGCTCCATTGATCATCGAGCCAGCCACACAGGCTCCACCGGCACTCAATCCCGACGAACTAACCCCGGTGGCTTACCTCGACAGCCTGCCGCTACCCCCGGCCATGACCCAGGTGTTGGCAGCCGCCGGCCCTGAACAACCCGAGCCGGATATTCTCTACGCCCTGCCGGACTCACCCGAACCGTCCTATAGCTCGGTGGCCAAGCACATCGAAGACACGCTTCTGGGCTTACTCGACGACCTGACGCTCCCCGAGCGTCATCGTCCGCAAGCCGAAGCCATGCGTGATCGATTGAAAAATGGCCTGAACTGGTACGAATTGCTGCCAATTCTCGATGATCTGGCAACCTTGATGCTGGCAATCACCGACAGCGGCCAGCACGAATTCGAAGCCTATTTGCAGCAGCTCAACGAGCGCCTCGAGTCGTTCCAAAGCAACTTGCAAGCCGCCAGCGAGGGCCATGCCGACAACCGTTCTGCCGCACGAGAGATGGACACCCAGATCCGCGAGCAGGTCGACGGCTTGCAGAACAGCATGCACGACGCGGCCAACCTGGACGATCTCAAGCACGTCCTGGAAAACCATCTGGAAGGCCTGCTCGGCACTATGGACCAGCACCAGAGGCAGCGTGACGAGCGCGAGCAGGAAGTGGCGGCCCGCCTTCATGGTCTGGCCGAACGCGTTGCGCACATGGAGCAGGAAGCCTTGGGCTACCGCGAGCATCTCGAAGAGCAACGCCAGAAAGCCTTGATCGATCCGCTGACCGGCTTGCCTAACCGGGCAGCCTGGAGCGAACAGCTGGATCACGAAATCAGCCAATGGCAGCAACAGGGCAACTCCCTGTTGCTGGCAATGCTCGACCTCGACCATTTCAAACGTATCAACGATAACTATGGTCACCTGGCGGGCGACAAAGTGCTGAAAATCATCGCCAGCGTGCTCCGCAAGCGCCTGCGCGGGACGGATTTCATTGCCCGGTTTGGCGGTGAGGAGTTTGTCCTGCTGATGCCCGCGACAGTACCGGCTGTCGGCGCGAAACTACTGGAAAACCTGCGCGCGTCGATCGAAGCCTGCCCTTTCCACTTCAAGGGTGAGCCGGTGACCATCTCCATTTCCATGGGGCTGACTGCGTTCAAACCCGGCGAACATAGCGATCTGGTGCTTAAAAGAGCCGATCAGGCGCTATATCGGGCGAAACATGCCGGCCGCAACCGGATAGAATTGGGCTGACGCTCAATTGTTCCATTTTGTTTAAAACTTCACGTTGGCCGTCTGAGCGCAAGGCAGTACGTTACACTGTTGCATTACTGTCTTGCGTGTATTGCCTTCTGCCATGAAATCCCTAACCCTCATCGTGTCGCTGATTCTGTTGGCCGGTTGCGCCAGCGGCCCTCGGTTCGACACCAGTCACCCTTCAGCCAATCACGACAGCCGCATTCAGTTCGTGGTGGTGCATTACACTTCCGCGTCACTGGAGCGCTCGCTGCAACTGCTGACCCATGGCGACGTCAGCAGCCACTATCTGATTGGCGACGACAAGGGCGCCACCATCTACAAGCTGATGGATGAAAACCTCCGAGCCTGGCACGCCGGGGAAAGCGAATGGCAAGGCCGGACCTGGTTGAACTCCAGCTCCATTGGCATAGAAATCGTCAATCCAGGTTTTAAGGACACCCCTACCGGACGCCTTTGGTACCCCTACAGCGAAGACCAGGTCCAGTCTCTGATCGTCCTGCTCAAGGACATCAGTAAGCGTTACGCCATCAATCCACGCAGTATCATTGGTCATAGCGACATAGCCCCACTGCGCAAGCTCGATCCGGGGCCGCTGTTCCCCTGGAAGCGTCTGGCTGCCGAAGGCCTTGGAATCTGGCCGAACGAGCAGGCCGTAACGCGCCAGCAAGCACAGTTCGAAGTACAGCCGCCAACCATCAGTTGGTTTCAGGCACAGCTGGCCGGCCTGGGTTATCCCACGCCGCAAACCGGCGAACTGGATGTTGCGACGCGTCATGTGATTGCGGCCTTTCAGATGCACTTCCGACCGTCTCGTTTCGATGGCACACCGGATGCGCAAACCGCGGCGCTTTTACAAGTATTGAATCAGACAAAATAATGACGCCCGCCCGACGGTCAGGGCTTTTTTCCAATCAGCAGCTATAACTCATTGGTAATTCTTCGGATATTCCATATGCCTGCTGCTCGAGAGACATTACGTAGTTGGTTCTATCGCCCATGGTTTTTGGCGATACTGGCTGCTGCCTTGAGCGCGACATTCCTGATGGCCGGCAGCCTGTTCGTGGCCATGCATCAAGTCGAGCAGAGCGAAAGCGAAGAGATGAATGCCCAAGGTGAGCGCTTCCTTGCTCGCCTGGAGCAACTTTTCGGGCAGTTGCGTGAAAGCCTCGACGACCTGGAAGCCCAGCCGTTACGGGGCTGCGATGACGAAATGATCGCGACCTTGCAGCAGGTCGGCTTCAATTACCGTTTCGTTTACGAAGCCGTCTATATGGATGCCTCGCGGATCTGCTCCAACCGCCCCCGCCAGGAAGGGCTGTCGATGATAAGACCGCCGGACATCAAAGGCCCGACCTACAGCTACTGGCTGAACACCACCACCGAACCCGATGAAAACCGTGCCGCGCTGATGCTCGGGCGCGGCAATTTTCGTGTCGCGACGTCTCGCGGGCATTTGACTGACATGGTCGACTTGTCACCGGGAAGCAGCCTTCTGGTGGTACTCGACCACGGCACGCGCGCGATTCCGGTACTGGGTGTCTCCCAGGTCTGGCCACCGACCGAACCCTGGCCCCCGAAAAGCGGCGACGCGCTACAGGTCACGCAGTCCCGCTTGATTTACCGCATGCCAACCAACAATCCGGAATACCAATTGGTGCTGATCAGCCCGCGCACCCGCATGCATGTGCCTGCGGTCTGGTGGTGGTTGCTACCGGCCAGCATGGTGCTGGCGGTGTGTGTGGGCTTTCTGGTGCTTCTGTTGGTGCGCCAGCGACAGTCGCTGGACGCCGAACTAAGTGGCGCCATACGGCGAGGCGAATTGCAGGTGTTGTACCAACCGATCTTCGACCTCGACAGTCGCAACTGTGTTGGAGCCGAAGCCTTGTTGCGCTGGCGAAGGCCGGACGGCACCCTGACCAGCCCCGACCTGTTCATTCCGATGGCGGAGAACACCGGCCAGATCCGCCAAATGACCGACTTCGTCCTGCAGCGCCTGCTTGAGCAGCTTGGTCAATTGTTGCGGGCCAATCCACAACTGTACATTTCGGTCAATCTGGCGGCCTGCGACGTTATGGTGCCGCGTATAGGCCAGGTGATGGCGCGCTTGCTGACCTTGCACCGCGTCGCAGCAAAGCAAATTGCCTTTGAGGTCACCGAGCGGGGATTGGTCGATGTCGTCGTAGCTCGGGAAAACCTGCAAGCCTTACGGGATGTGGGGCATCAGGTGCTGATTGATGACTTTGGCACCGGCTATTGCAGCCTCGCCTATCTGCAAACCCTGCCAGTCGACTACCTCAAAATCGATAAGGCGTTTATCGATGCGCTGGGTCATGACGTTGCGAGTAGCGGTGTCGCACCGCACATCATTCACATGGCCCAGGCCCTGCAACTGAAAGTGATAGCCGAAGGCATCGAACATGAGTCCCAGGCAGCGTTTCTGAGTAGTGAAGGCGTGAAGTTCGGTCAGGGCTGGCTCTTCGCCCATGCGTTGAGTGCGGTGCAGTTCATCGAGCTGATTACCCGTGGTCGCCGATTGGCCGCTCGACGTCTCGATGACGAAGCCTGAAGCGGCTGCGGCTTATACCGACAGCGCCATATAGAACTGGGTACCCTGCCCTGGCCGCGAATAAACGCCCATCCGTCCGCCATGCAATTGCACGATTTCCTTGCACAGTGCCAGACCGAGCCCGGCACCACCCTTCTTGCGACCCACCTGTACAAAGGGCTCGAAAATCCGCCCCTGCTGGCCGTAGGCAATGCCTTCGCCGTTATCCTCGACGCTGATGATGACTCGCTCTCCATGGCGTCGAGCCTGCAAACGTATTTGCCCGCCGGGGGCGGTGTGGCGCAGCGCGTTGTCGATCAGGTTATCGAGCACCCGGTCCAGCTGCGGCTGATCAGCCTGCAATCGCGGTAATGGCCCTTGCACCTCCACCGACAGGTCGATGCGCTTCTCTTTTGCAGGGCCGGCAAAACGTTCCCTGGCCTGTTCCAGCAACTCCTCGATGGCGCACGGCGCCAGCGTGAGTTTCTGTAATCCGTTCTGATAGCGGGAGAAGTTCAGCAGGTCGTTGATCAACTGCATCAAGCGCTGCATCTCTTCGTTCACGGTGTCCAGCAGATCAGCTTCACGCGAGTCCTCGGCAAAGTGCGCGCGCTCGCGGAACAGGCCAAACGCCATGTGCATCCCGGTGACCGGCGTTCGCAATTCATGGGAGGCGCGCAGTACGAACTCGCTGCGCACCCGTTCAAATGCACGCTGTTCGGTGACGTCATGCAGCACCATCACGGCGCCGAGAATATGGCCCTGTGTATGGCTGACCGGTGTCAGGCTAAAGGTCAGCAATCGCGACTCACCGTCGACCTCGATACTCAGGTCTTCCGGCGCCCGCTCCAGGGTGCCGCCACGCAGCACCAGCTGCAGTTGATCATCGAGTTCGGGACGCTCAAGCGCCGTACCCAGACCTTGACCGAGACGATCGGTATCCCAACCCAACTGACGCTGCGCCACTGGGTTGAGGTGTTCCAAATGACCATCGCGGTCGATCATCAGCAACCCATCGTCGATGCTGTCGAGCACGGCCTGCAATCGTTGCTGGCCTGCGAGCAGCTCATCGACATTGGTAGCCTGATGCTCGCGCAAGGCCTCGGCCATGATCCCGAAGCGCTTGGTCAGCTGGTTCATTTCCATTGCCGAGGAAATCGGTAGCGTCACTTCGAAATTACCTTGGCCGATGTTGTCCGCCGCCTGGGCCAGGGCCTCGATCGGTGCACCAAAACGTCGAGCGATAGCGTGGGCGGTGATGAAGCCGATGATCAGCACCGCCAGCCCCACCAGCCCGAGCAGGCCGGCAACCAGCAGCGCCCTCTCTCGAGCCTGCCGTTCGGTGGCAGTGATGTTATCCAGCGCACGCTTCTGCTCGGCGATCAAACCATTGCGCAGCGTATTGAATTTTTCTGTGAGTACTTCGTTGCCACTCAACACGTGGGTCGAGTCACGTGACGAGTCGTACGCTTGCAGAAAGCTCTGGTAGTCAGCCTTGGCCTGCTCGAAGCCGTACTGGAGCTCATCACCCGTCGGGGTATGGGCAATGCCGTCATCAAGCAACTGAAAAAAATGCTGCCTGGACGCCTCGAACGCCGCAGGATCTGGCTTTTCGCTGAGCATGATGATCAGTTGATCGTCCAGGGTTTGACGCAATTTCAGCCCCAGGTCGAGCGTGACGAAATTATTGCGAATCAGCGCTTCCTGGGTACCCGCCATCTGCATGACGCTGACCAGCCCGAGCAACAGCCCAAGCAGCGCCACGGTGATCAGTGCGGAAATACTCAGAAACAGCCGCGTGCGCAACTTCATCGCCAGTTTCATCGCAGACAGCTCACAAGTTGTACTGCTTGCGTTTGCGGTACAACGTCGAGGCATCGATACCCAGGGTCTTGGCGGCCTGGTCCAGTGTGTCTGCGGTGGCGAGGACCGCTCCGATGTGGGCTTTTTCCAACTCATCCAGACTCAGCGCAGCGCCGATCCGTGGTGCGTTGTTGACCGGCGTTTCGGCCATGCCCAGGTGGCTGATCTCGACCCGCTCCTGTGGACAAATAATGCTTGCCCGCTCCACAACGTTGCGCAGCTCCCGGATGTTCCCCGGCCAGCGGTAGCCGAGCAGCGCTTCGCGGGCTTCGTCGCTGAAGCCACGAGCCGGACGCGCGTACTCCTTGACGAAACGGGCCAGAAAGCGATCAGCCAGATTTACAATATCTTCCCTGCGCTCGCGAAGAGGCGGCAGGTGCAAGGTGATGACGTTCAGGCGGTAGAGCAGGTCTTCGCGGAAACGGCCATCGCGGACCATGTCTTCAAGGTTCTGGTTAGTGGCCGCGAGGATGCGCACATCGGCGCGGCGGGTGACCGGGTCGCCCACCCGTTCGTATTCTTTATCCTGGATGAAACGCAGCAGTTTAGGTTGCAAAACCAACGGAAAATCGCCGATCTCGTCAAGAAACAGCGTCCCACCGTCGGCCTGATTGACACGACCAAGAGTACTTTCGCTGGCCCCGGTGAACGCGCCACGGCTGTGGCCGAAGAGCTCGCTTTCCATGAGTTCGGCGGTCAGGGACGGGCAGTTGATCGTGATGCAGGATTTCTTCGCGCGCTTGCTCCAGCCGTGAATGGCCTGGGACAGCTCACCTTTGCCGGTGCCAGATTCGCCAAGAATCAAAATATTGGCATCGGTGCTGGCCACCTGGCGGGCGGTTTCGAGCACTACCTTCATGGCCGGGCTGTGAGAGTCCAGGCCATCCTTGGGTTTGCGCACTTCGCCCTCAAGGGCTTCCAGACGTGCCGACAGTTGCCGCACTTCCAACTGTTTGGCGGTGGCCAGACGCAATTGGTCGGGGCTGCAAGGCTTGACCAGATAGTCGGCGGCACCGGCCTGAATGGCATCCACGGCGGTATCCACAGCCGAATGAGCGGTGACGATCACCACCCTCATCCAGGGTGCCTGAATGCGCATTTGGGCCAGTACATCGAGGCCATTGTCTTCACCCAGACGCAGGTCGAGGAAGCACAGGTCGAAGACTTGGCGCTGAAGCAGTGCATCAGCCTGAGCAGCGCTGTTGGCGGTAGCGACGCTGTAGCCTTCATCTTCGAGGCAATAGCGGAAAGTACGCAGGATGGCGGACTCATCGTCCACCAGCAGAATGCGGCCTTGATGCTCAGTGGCTGATTCCATTTTCCTACGCTCCTTAATGAATGATCTTGGTTAGTCCCGGAAAAATCGGGCAAGTTGCATGGTTGATTCTGGTCGATTCCAGCCATAGCAGCGTAGCTCTCTCCTCACCCTACGGCTAATCGCCTGATTTTGTTGTTTTTTTATCAGATAGCCGGTTCACAGGCAGTTACCGGTCTCCCCTTGTGACATCCATGCCCTCCTCGCAATTCAAAAATATTGAAAGTCCCTACGAATTTATCGTGCATTACGCACGACTCCAAAAGGACCATCGTGCAGGATGCGTCCGATTCGAATCCCACATCATTCATAACTAATTGATTTTATTCATTTTTATTCTCATGAAAAACTGGCATGCAGGCTGCAATAGTCTGCTTAACCAGGGCATTGAAACGTCGCCCCAACAAGATCACCACCGTGTGGGAGGAGCTTCAGGATGAGTCGCCAACGTGCCGCCCAGTTGCGTATCTCGCCACTGCCTATCCAACAAGGCCTGTTTGCTGTTCTGGCGCTATTGATCACCTTGATCGGCGGCCAGCTGTTTCAGCGGTGGGAGCAGAGCCAGCAGCAAGAAGCGCCACGCCTGTCGACTCAGCATCCGACCCAGACCCATTTCAGTGCCGCCAGCAATAACCACGCTGACAGCGCGCCGATGCGAATGATGGACGTCGACCAGGCTCAGCCTGTGGATGAGATGCCTCGTCAGGAACGTTGGGTGTTCTAAACACACGAACTTGGCGCGTTCAATGCGCCGGGAAAAGCACCACAAGTAACATCTCTAAATAGAAGCGTAAGGAGAATCACCATGTTGAGCTGGGCAATCACATTCTTGATCATTGCCATCATCGCTGCGGTACTGGGCTTCGGTGGTATCGCGGGCACCGCCACGGGTATCGCCAAGATTCTCTTTGTCGTGTTCCTGGTGATGTTTATTGCTTCCTTCTTCTTTGGCCGTCGCGGTCGAGGCTGAATATGAGCGTTTCGTTAAAGACACTGGCAGCCGCCCTGCTTCTGGGCGGTTGTGCCATGGCAACAGCGAAAGATCCACACTGGTACTGAATTCGTAACATGAAAGAAGCAGCATGGCTTCTTTCCACTGCGCTACCCGAGGAAGGTAGACGCATGACCAAGGGGTCGGGACGTTCTGCCTGTTTCAGGGGCGGAGTGACCTACGGGCACATGGGGTGCCTGCGCAAGGGCCGGGTCAGGCAAAAGCTGCGACGCAAGTTCGCCGGTCACTCATGACTCGACGGACTTGCGAAGAGCTTCTCAGCGTAAAGCGTTGTCCTAGAGCGTTCTGCTCGCCTCCTCCACTCCACCTCCGTTAATCCCTCGTAAAACCCTGTCACGGTGTTTTTTTTGGTGACCGTATATCGAGAAATCTGCGGATAAAAGACCGAGAATTTTCGCGATTTAACGTAGGCTTTTTCCCAAGTTTTAGCCCGCATTCCTCCGCTCAAAAAACAACCAACCTCCTCTGTGATGGCCGGTTCACGGCACTTATGCCTGCCGAAATGTCGTATTCGAACCGGCTGGGACGCGAGTTTCAGTTGAAAAAGCTCATGCCGATTCGGCATAGGGTAGGCGTTTACGGCATTAGACGTTGCTTCCTTGCATCGGAATAGTTGCGCCTTTTTTCGCCTGCCAGAGAGCCGATAACAAGCGCTCCGGGGCACCTTTATACGGGGGTAGAGGCACAAGACTTTTTCGCCACAAGCGTTCCAGTTTTTGCATCTGCCTGAGTCAAACGCAAGTAAGGGTAAAGATATGAAGAAGGCAAAGCTTAGCCTCGCCTGGCAGATCCTCATCGGTCTGGTATTGGGGATTGCAATCGGTGCGCTGCTCAACCATTTCAGTGCCGAAAAAGCCTGGTGGGTCAGCAACGTCCTGCAACCGGCAGGCGATATCTTTATCCGTCTGATCAAGATGATTGTGATCCCGATCGTGATCTCTTCGTTGATCGTCGGTATTGCAGGCGTCGGTGACGCGAAGAAACTCGGGCGCATTGGCCTCAAGACCATCCTTTACTTCGAGATCGTCACCACCATCGCCATTGTGGTCGGTCTGGTGTTGGCCAACGTGTTCCATCCGGGCACCGGCATCGACATGAGCACCCTGGGTACCGTGGATATTTCCAAGTACCAGGCCACTGCCGCCGAAGTTCAGCATGAACATGCGTTCGTCCAAACCATCCTCAACCTGATCCCGTCGAACATCTTCGCGGCCATGGCCCGCGGCGAGATGCTGCCGATCATTTTCTTCTCCGTTTTGTTCGGCCTCGGTCTTTCGAGCCTGCAATCGGACCTACGCGAGCCGCTGGTGAAGATGTTCCAGGGCGTGTCGGAAAGCATGTTCAAAGTCACTCACATGATCATGAACTACGCCCCGATCGGCGTTTTCGCACTGATCGCGGTGACCGTGGCCAACTTCGGTTTCGCCTCCCTGCTGCCGCTGGCCAAACTGGTGATCCTGGTTTACGTCGCCATCGCCTTCTTTGCCTTCGTGGTGCTGGGCCTGATCGCTCGCCTGTTTGGCTTCTCGGTGATCAAGCTGATGCGCATCTTCAAGGATGAGCTCGTGCTGGCCTACTCCACTGCCAGCTCCGAAACCGTGCTGCCGCGCGTTATCGAGAAGATGGAAGCCTACGGCGCGCCGAAAGCCATTTGCAGCTTCGTGGTCCCGACCGGCTACTCGTTCAACCTCGATGGTTCGACCCTGTACCAGAGCATCGCGGCAATCTTCATTGCCCAGCTCTACGGCATCGACCTGTCCATCAGCCAGCAATTGCTGCTGGTGCTGACCCTGATGGTCACCTCCAAAGGCATCGCCGGCGTACCGGGTGTGTCCTTCGTGGTGTTGCTGGCCACCCTGGGCAGCGTCGGCATTCCACTCGAAGGCCTGGCGTTCATCGCGGGTGTCGACCGGATCATGGACATGGCCCGAACCGCGCTGAACGTAATCGGCAATGCCCTGGCCGTATTGGTCATCTCCCGCTGGGAAGGCATGTACGACGATGCCAAGGGCCAACGCTACTGGAACTCCCTGCCGCACTGGCGCAGCAAGGAAAAGTTGCCGGTCGGTGAAGTTTCCAGCAACTGAGTCATCCTGCATTAGAGCCAAAACAAACCCCGGAGAAATCCGGGGTTTGTCGTTTCTGGCTACCCCGCTATCATTCGCCGCATTCTTCGGGGGATTTAACTGATGCTCAATGGCCTGTGGCTTGGCTTCTTCATCGTGGCAGCCGTATCGGCGCTGGCGCAGTGGTTGATCGGCGGTAACGCCGGGATCTTCGCGGCGATGGTGGAAAGCATTTTCGCCATGGCTAAATTGTCGGTCGAGGTGATGGTCCTGCTGTTCGGCACCCTCACCCTCTGGCTGGGCTTTCTGCGGATTGCCGAGAAGGCCGGAATCGTCGAGTGGCTGGCCAAGGCGCTCGGCCCATTGTTTCTGCGCCTGATGCCCGAAGTCCCGGCGGGTCACCCAGCCATCGGCCTGATCACGCTGAACTTTGCCGCCAATGGCCTGGGCCTGGACAACGCCGCCACGCCGATCGGCCTTAAAGCCATGAAGGCGCTGCAAGAGCTCAACCCCAGCGACACCATCGCCAGCAATGCGCAGATTCTGTTCCTGGTGCTCAACGCCTCCTCCCTGACCCTTCTGCCGGTGACGATCTTCATGTATCGCGCCCAGCAAGGTGCGCCCGATCCGACCTTGGTGTTCCTGCCAATCCTGCTCGCCACCAGTTGCTCGACGTTGGTCGGCCTGCTGTCGGTGGCGTTCATGCAGCGTCTGCGCCTGTGGGACCCGGTGGTGCTCGCGTACCTGGTTCCCGGTGCCCTCGCCCTCGGTGCCTTCATGGCGCTGCTGGCGACGCTCTCGGCGACCGCTCTGGCCGGCCTGTCATCGATCCTCGGCAACCTGACGCTGTTCGGGCTGATCATGCTGTTTCTGGTGATCGGCGCGTTACGTAAGGTCAAGGTCTACGAAGCGTTCATCGAAGGCGCCAAAGAAGGCTTCGACGTGGCCAAGAACCTGCTGCCGTATCTGGTGGCGATGCTGTGCGCGGTGGGCGTGCTGCGCGCGTCCGGAGCGCTGGATTTTGGCCTGGACGGCATTCGGCACCTAGTGGAATGGGCCGGTTGGGACACGCGCTTCGTCGATGCGCTGCCGACCGCCATGGTCAAGCCGTTCTCCGGCAGTGCCGCCCGGGCGATGCTGATCGAAACCATGAAAACGTCCGGCGTGGACAGCTTCCCGGCACTCGTGGCGGCGACGATTCAGGGCAGTACCGAAACGACCTTCTATGTATTGGCGGTGTACTTCGGCGCGGTGGGGATCCAGCGGGCGCGGCATGCGGTGGGGTGTGCGTTGCTGGCGGAGCTTGCCGGCGTTCTAGGCGCCATCGGGGTTTGCTACTGGTTCTTCGGCTAAAAGAAAAACCCTTGTGGGAGCGAGCCTGCTCGCGATAGCGGTGTATCAGCCGACATAAACGTGGCTGTCACTCCGCTATCGCGAGCAGGCTCGCTCCCACAGTTGATTTGTGTCGGGCTCAGGGTCTTGGTGGAGGAGCCACTTTCTGTCCTTGCTCAACCGCCCAAGCGATCACCTGCGCCGTCAGTTGATCACTGGCCTGGCCAAACCCGGCCACCACCGCTGGCACCTTCACATCGCTCAATGGCTGGCGCACTTCAAAGCGTCGGCTGGCGAGGATTCGCTGGTCATAACCGCGCACCAGCAATGCATCCAGACGCACGACCACGCTGGCAGCCGTGCCTTGGTACTCGGTCTGGAACGCCTGAAGACTGCCGCCCAGCTCCAGATCAGCCTGGAAATTGCTGTCGTCGGTGCTCAGCAATGAAACCCGTCCATCACGCTGGAAACCATCCAACAAACGATTGCGCAGCAACACCGGTGCCGGGTCGCTCCATCGCGAGGCTTTGTAGCTGCTGATCAGATCACCCTGAGGGATCACGGCGATCTTGGGGCTGTTCAACGCCTCGCTGGCCTGCGGCTTGGTCAGGCGCAACGACCAGCGTTGCGGCGTCCCGTGACTGGCCGATGCGCTGCTCTGGGCCGAAGGCAACCGATAGACATCGGACGGCTCGGACTTGGGCAGGATCGAGCAGGCGCTGAGCACCATGAAGCCGGCGAGGAGGGCGAGGTGAGGCAGCTTCATGGCGTGAACTCCTTGTTCTTGTCATTGCCCAGCAAATAACCGGCGGGGTTGGCTTCCAGACGCTGGGAAATAGCCCGCAACGATGTCAGGGTATCGCGCAGCTCACGCACCGCCGGGGCCAGGCCATTGAGGCCTTGCATGCCGCTGTTGAGCGAATCCTGATTGGTCGTGAGCAACGTGTTGATGGTCGCGCTGCTCTGTTCCAGCGACTTCATCGCCTGCTCGGCGCTGCCGAACATCTGCTTGCCTTGATCGTTGAGCATACCGTTGGCATTGCGCATCAGCGCCGATGTCTGTTCCAGCATCCCGCCGGCCTGCTTGCCGACCGACGCCAGTTGCTGCATCGCCTGACGGATATCGCCGCGCTGGTCGGCGATGGTTCCGGTGGTTTGCTCCAGATGCTCAAGGGTGCTGCTGATACGGGCGACGTTTTCCGCGGAAAACATCTGGTTGGCGTTATGCATCAGCATGTTCACGCCAGCCATCAGGTCATTGCTGTCGTTCAGCAGACGGGCGATGGGTGAGGGCGATGCAATGATCGTCGGTAAATCACCGTCCTTGCCCTTGAGCTTCGGACTCTGCGGAGTACCGCCGCTGAGCTGGATGATCGAGGTCCCGGTAATCCCGGTCAGCGCCAGTATGGCCCGGGTGTCTTCCTTGATCGGAGTGTCACCGCCCAGGCGAATTCGCGCCAATACCCGGCGCGGGTCTTTCGGGTCCAGACGCAGAGTCACCACGTCACCCACCTTGATCCCGCTGTACTGCACGGCGCTGCCCTTGGACAGGCCGCTGACGGCCTCGTTGAAGACAATCTCGTAATCCTTGAACTCGGTGTCGACGCTGGACTTGGCCAGCCACAAGCCGAAGAGCAGGGCGCCCGCCACCACAATCACGGTGAACAGGCCGATCAATACATGATGGGCTCGGGTTTCCATGTCAGACCTCCTTAAGCTGTTGAGCGGCCGTCAGCGCCGCGCGGCCGCGAGGGCCATGGAAGTATTCGTGAATCCACGCGTCGTCGGTTTCCGAGACCTTGTCGATGGCGTCCGCCACCAGCACTTTCTTCTGCGCCAGCACCGCCACCCGGTCGGTGATGGTGTAGAGCGTGTCGAGGTCGTGGGTGACCAGAAACACACTCAGGCCCAACGCATCGCGCAGGGTCAGAATCAATTGATCGAACGCGGCCGCGCCAATCGGATCGAGGCCGGCGGTGGGTTCATCGAGAAACAGGATGTCCGGATCCAGCGCCAGAGCGCGAGCCAGTGCCGCACGCTTGATCATGCCGCCGGACAGCGAAGCGGGGTACTTGTCGGCCGCCGACAGCGGTAGCCCGGCCAAGGCCATTTTCACTGCCGCCAAGTGTTCGGCGTCCTCTCGGCTCAAACCGGCATGCTCGATCAAGGGCAGGGCGATGTTCTCGGTGACCGTCAGCGAAGAGAACAGGGCGCCTTTCTGGAACAGCACGCCGAAGCGCCGTTCGACCTTCGAGCGCTCGTGTTCGGACAGCGTTGGCAGGTTTTTTCCAAAGACCTTCACCACACCTTCGCTGGGCTGGCGTAACCCGACGATGCTGCGCAACAACACCGATTTACCGCTGCCGGAGCCGCCGACCACGGCGAGGATTTCGCCTTTGTACAAATCCAGGTCGAGGTTCTCATGCACGCTCTGGCGGCCGAAGCGATTGCACAGGCCGCGGACTTCGATCACCGCCTCGGAAGGCACTCGGGGTAGACGACTCACCAGCCCATCTCCATGAAAAACAGCGCGGCCACGGCGTCGAGCACGATCACCACGAAAATCGACTGGACCACGCTCGACGTGGTGTGCGCGCCGACGGACTCGGCGCTGCCGCTGACTTTGAAGCCTTCAAGACAGCCGATGGCGGCGATCAAAAACGCGAAGATCGGCGCTTTGACGATCCCGACCAGGAAGTGCTGAACGCCGATGTCCGATTGCAGCAGCGACAGGAACATCGCGGGCGAAATATCCAGCGACACCGCGCAAACCACACCGCCGCCGACAATCCCCGAGAGCATCGCCAGAAAGGTCAGCATCGGCAGCGCGACCAGCAGGGCCAACACTCGCGGCACCACCAGCAACTCCATCGGGTCGAGGCCCAAGGTGCGAATAGCGTCGATTTCTTCGTTGGCTTTCATCGAGCCGATCTGCGCGGTGAACGCGCTGGCGGTGCGGCCGGCCATCAGAATCGCGGTCAGCAACACACCGAATTCGCGCAGGAAGGAGAACGCCACCAGGTCCACGGTGAAAATACTCGCGCCGAAACTCGCCAGCACCGTCGCGCCGAGAAACGCCACCACGGCGCCCACCAAAAAGGTCAGCAGGGCGACGATGGGGGCGGCGTCGAGGCCGGTCTGTTCGATGTGCGCCACCATCGGCGTGATGCGCCAGCGCTTGGGGCGAAACAGACCGCGGGCGATGGTTTCCAGAATCAGGCCGACGAAACCCAGCAGTTGCAGGGTGTCCTGCCAGACCGCGTCGACCGCGCGGCCGATGCGGGTCAGCAGTTGAATGCCGACGCTGATTTCCGGTTCCTTGATCGGCACGCAGAAGTCGGTCAGCGAGCAATAGACCGTCTGCAACAAGGCCCGGTCGGCAGAGGACAGTGTGCAATCGGGATGTTCGGCGGATCGGCCCAAGCGCTCGGACCCGAGCAACTCCACCAGCAACGACGCGCCGGCGGTGTCGAGCGCGCCGAGACCGTTGAGGTCGATGTGAGTGCTGTCGTTGTATTGGCCGTGGAGCTTTTCGCTCAGGTGCTTGAGATCGGCGTAATGGGCAAGCGTCCAGTCACCCGAGACCCGCAACTGAGCAGGGGAGTGAGAGGTGTCCAATTGGGCACTGCCGGCCATTGTGCTGCTGGTCATAAGCTCCGTGCTTTATCGGCTATTACGCAGATCTACGTAATAGCACGAACGGGTTACTTTGCGGCAGTCGCAGGCTTGTTGTCCTTTACCTCGAAGCGCAACACACCGATGACCTGGCCATCTTCGGTCAGCACCCGAACCTGCCATTTACCCGTGGGGTTGCCGGGGAAATTCTGCTTGTGGGTCCAGGCGCGGTAGCCTTCCTTGCGCCCGCCGTGGATGTCCAGAGGGATGCGGTCGACCTCTTTGCCGTTGAACTGCCACACATGATAGATCCGCTCCTCCAGACCACGCGGAGCGTTGATCGCGGTGTAAGCGTACAGGCCGCCACCACGGATCTGGTCGGCGCTGACTTCATCGAGACTGTCGCCGGGGTTACGGTCCTGCATTTGCGTACTGATCGCCACATCGGTCATCCACAGCGTCGCCGGCGGAACCCACGAACGCAGCACCCAGCCAACGCCGCCGATGCCTAGGGTGATGCTCAGTATCGCCAGCGCGTTGCGCACGGTACGAATCGGGAAGATCGACGCCAGGCTCGGGAACGACAGCACGACGGCGGTGCCCAAGGCCAGTTTGAAACTCTGGGAGGTGGTCAGGTGCAGGATGACGGGCAGGGCGGTCAGCAGTGCAGCGAACAACGTCAGTGTGTGCAGCGCCAGGAACGCCCAGCGCCGAGGCGCCAGCCATTTGTAGTAGAGCGGATCGATGATGGAAATCAGCGCGGCGATGCCCAGCAGCCCGGTGAAAAACAACTGGCCGCTGTTCCAGGTGGTGGTGATAAAAAAGAACGGCAGGACGAAGAACAGGCTTTCCTGGTGGATCATCTGCGTGGCGTAACGCAGCAAAGGCTGGGGTATTTCGCGCTTGAAGATCCTGGCGAATAGCTTGGTGAGGCTGTTTTCCAGCATCAGCCAGATCCAGCTGACCAGCATGATGGTGGTGATCCAGGTCGCCAGACCTTGCTGACGATCCACCAGAATGAAGCTGCCGACCCCGGAAATGAAACCACCGAGCGCAATGACCCCTGGGTAGCGCTTCATCAATTCCAGGATGCGCTGTACGTATAGGGTCAGAGTAGGCATTCGGCGGTTCGCAATAGTCGTGGGAAAAATCCTCGACAGGGTAACCGCCGAGAGGGCGGCGTGGCGAGCGTGCCGGTTACTTTCGGCGATGCACTCGCCAAGCCAACAGCCCGAGTACAAGTAACCCGAACACCCCGGCAATCGCCCACATCAACTGGTCATCACTGATCAACGGCTTTTCGATCCGCAGGTAGCCTGGCTGCATGAGCAATTCACGCATGGCCTTGTTTGCTTCCGCCAGCGTCACCCCTTGCAGTTCCTTGGCCGGGTCGGCGAAACGGCCGTTCTCGTAGTCCCCGAGGGCACTCCAGTAATAATCGGCCAACGCGCTATTGCCTTGCACGGCCCAGGCCTGGCGGGCGATGGCGGCCTGCTTGAGGCGGTTGAAGTTGTTGGCATTGAGACCGTCCCTGAGCAACCCGGCCTTCAGATCATCCAGCACCTGTTCGGCCTCGGACACGTCATCGCGTTCAACGTCGGCGTTCAGGCTCATGAAACCCACGCCGCCAAACACCTCACGCTCGGCCGAAGGCCCGTAGGACAAGCTATGGGCCAGGCGCAATTGGCGATAGAGCGCCCAGTCCAGATAGTCCTTAAGCAAGTCGAAGGTTTCGTCGTGCTGATCTTCCAGCACCGGCTCCGGCACCAGCCAATGCAACTTGGCACTGCCGCCGACAAAACCGTGACTCAGGGTGCGCTCGTGGGCAGCACTGGCCTGGATTTCCGGCAGGGGCGGGTGATCGGTAGGGTCGACCGCTTCAAGCGCGCCATAAGACCGTTCCAGATAGGCCGGCAGCAATCGGTCGAGGTCGCCGACCACGATCAGGGTCATGTTGTTCGGCGCGTACCAGGCCTTGCGTACCTTTTCCAGCTGTTCGCGGGTCAGGTGATCGACCTCAGGCCGCTCGGGGCATTTGAGGCCCAGTTCCACCGCCAGCTGATTACTCGCCGTGTGGCCAAGATCCTGGCGATCCAGCCAGCGTTGCAGGTGCGAGTAATGGCCGCCGTCTTCGCGCTCGACCACTTGTTTGGCGGTGTTGATCGCGTTGTCGTCGATTCGGGTTTGGGTCAGCAGTGCCAGCAGCAGGTCGAGGACCTTGCGCTGGTTTTTCGCCGGGGCTTCGATGACGAACGTCGTGTCGGCGTTGCTGGTGTAGGCGTTCCACTCGCCGCCCAGGGCCTGCATGCGTTCTTCCAGGCCTCCTTCGCCGGTGGCGTCGATGCCGCTGAACAGCAAGTGCTCAAGCAGGTGCGGCAGCTCTTTATCGGCACAACTGAAATCATCAATGCCGACGCCGACCACCAGACGAATCGCCACATGCCCGCGCTCGGTGCCGGGTTTGAGCATTAATTGCAGGCCGTTGGGCAGCGTATAGCCCTCGACCTGGAAGCGATCCAGGGCAAACGCAGGGAATGAGCCAAGCAACAGACAGGCGAACAACAGACAACGCATAACGAGCTTCCATACGGCTAGCGTAAGTTCAACAGACTTCAGGCAACTGTGGACGTTCAGGGTGAATGCGTGATGTCAGCCAAATCATCGACAATAAGTGCGCCGGTGTCGGAAGTTTCCAGCACCACATAGGCGCTGCTGCAAAACAGCGAATTCAGACGCTTCATGTCGGCAATCAACTCCAGGTGCAACGAGCTGGTCTCGATGCTCTGCACGATCTTACGTTGCAATCGGCTGACGTGAGCATGGGCCAGGCGGCGTTCCTGTGCGCGAAAGCGACGTTTCTCACGCAGTAACTGGCGGGCACTTTCCTTGTCGGCACTGAGGAACACTGACAAGCCGAGACGCAGGTTGGAAATCAACTGACTGTGCAGCCCCGCCAACTCTTCCAGGCCGACCTCGGAAAAAGACCGGCGCTGCGAGGTTTTCTGCTGCTGAACCTTGCGCAGCATGCGTTCGATGACGTCGCTGGCGAGTTTAAGGTTGATCGCCAACTCGATAATTTCCGCCCAACGCCGGCTGTCCTGCTCGCTGAGGTCCTCGCGGGGCATTTGCGCCAGATAGAGCTTGATCGCACTGTAGAGCGATTCCACATCATCGGTCAGACGCCGCATTTCTTGGGTCACGGCGGTTTGGTTGCCGCGCAGCACGTCGAGCATGGCCTCGAGCATGTTGTCGATCAGGTCGCCGATGCGCAGGGTTTCCCGGGCGGCATTGGCCAGCGCCAGGCTGGGCGTGACCAACGCCGTCGGATCAAGATGCCGCGGTTTGGCGGTGCCGTTGATTTCCGGCCGCTCCGGCAGCAGCCACGCGCAAAGCCTGGCCATCAACCCGACACTTGGCAGCAAGATCAGGCAGCGCGCGGTGTTGTAGAGCAGGTGAAAGCCGATGACCATTTCCTGAGGGCTGAAGTCCAGACTGTCGATCCAGTGCACCAACGGGTCGAGCACCGGAATGATCAGCAGCAGACCGATCAGTTTGTAGAGCAGGCTGCCCAACGCAACCTGGCGGCCGGCGGCGTTCTGCATGCTGGTGCTGAGGAAGGCAAGGACGCCGCTGCCAATGTTGGCGCCGATCACCAGGCCGATGGCCACGGGCAGGCTGATCACTGCAGCACCCGCCAGGGTTGCCGTCAGCAGGACGGCGGCCAGGCTGGAGTAGGAAACCATCGCAAACAGCGCGCCGACCAAGGCATCCAGCAGGATGTCGCCGGTCAGCGAGGCGAAAATCACTTTCACGCCTTGTGCCTGCGTAATCGGCGCGGCGGACTCGACGATCAGTTGCAGGGCCAGGATGATCAGCCCCAGGCCGATGCCGACCCGGCCCATCTGTCCGACCCGGGTCTGTTTGCGCGACAGGAAGAAAATCACCCCAAGAAAGATCAGCAGCGGCGACAGCCATGACAGGTCGAGGGTCAGCACTCGCGCCATCAGCGCGGTACCGACATCTGCCCCGAGCATGGTCGCCAGGGCCGGGGTCAGCGCCATCAGGCCCTGACCGACAAAGGAGGTGACGAGCATGGCGGTCGCGTTGCTGCTCTGGACCATCGCCGTCACGACGATCCCCGAGATGAACGCCAACCAGCGCTTGGACATGTTCCGGCCGATCACGTGGCGCAGGTTGGAACCGTAGACCCGCAGGATGCCGGTTCGGACGATGTGCGTGCCCCAAATCAATAAGGCTACGGCAGATAACAAATTGAGCAGGGTGAGCATGCAGGCCCCCTGTGGTGGTAGCGCCCCAAAGGGGCAAGTTGACGGTGCCGCGCGTTCTTCTACGTTCTGTACTTAAGCTGTAGTTGGCTAACGGTCTGGGCGCCAGCATCGCACAGCTAAAGAAGCGATTGAAACAAAACTGTCATGAAAACAGTTTGATGCAGGTATGAAAAAGGGGCTCGCAAGCCCCTGCCACTCAGTTGAAAAGGTGCGCGAACACAACCCCCTGTGGTGAGGGAGCTTGCTCCCGCGGGGCAGCGCAGCAGCCCCATTGAGGGAGAGTTCAATCGCTGAAGTGATCCTCGCCCAGTCCTACGTCGATCAGATACTTGGCTGTCTCGGGGTTTCGTTCGTCGCAGCGGGCATAGCATTTGATGTGAAGGATCAAGCTGTACTTGTGCGGAATCAACAAGATGACGCCGTCAACTTGATCAAAGAGTTTCGCCTGAAGCCGCGCCTTATCCTCCTTGGTTTCTATTTTTAGCCAGTCGTTACCCTCCACAGGCTCTGGAGTCCACCCGACTTGATTGAACTTTTGTTGTAACTTCTCAAGGAGTGTTATCGCTTGCTCGAACGGCAAGGTTTCCAGCATCGGTGACGTAGTCAGGGTAATCGCTTTGAATTTGGACCAGCTGATCGCACCGAACGTGGAAGCGGGCAGCGTAAAACCATAGTCGGGATCATCAAATCTGATGACGACTGGATTGCTGATCCAGGTAGAGCTCGGATGAGGTGGATCTTTAGCGTCGTTAGGATCCCCAGGATAAATTGCCGTGTTGCCATGAACAGGGAATGTTGAGTCTTGTGCGACTTCTCTGTATGACTTCCCGATATGAACGTTCAAAAAATCAACTGGATGGTGAAAGGAAGTCAGACAGATGAACAGCATAAAAAATGCTGCTCTTTGCAAATACCAACGCCGCCTTCTGGAGCGACATTTCATTCGCTGTAGTAATCCGAGCCTACACTGACATCAATTAGATACTTCGCCGTTTTCGGGTCGCGCTCATTACAGCGGGCGTAGCATTTGACGTTAAGCGCAAGACTGTACTTGTGAGGTATAAGGAGCATCACGACGACAACCTGATCGAACAACTGCCTCTGCAAAGCGTTTTTCTCCACTTCGCTGCCGACAGTTAACCAAGAATTGTCTTCTGGGTTGCGCGGTACCCAGCCCGAGTCTTTTAACATCCCCTGCAACTGAGTGAGTAAAGGTATCAGCTGATCGAAAGGCAGGGTCTCCAGCATTGGAGAAGTCGTCATTGTCGAGACTTTACCTTCATCAAAACCAACGGCGCCAAACTTGGTTGCTGGTAGCGTAAAACCATGCTCAGGATCATCAAAATGAATGATGACTGGTTTTGATATCCATGTAGAACTAGGATGCGGTGGCTTGCTTGGATAAAAAGCGGTATTTGCAGTCACCGAAAATGTGGAGTCCTCAACGGTATCCTTGTAAGACTTCCCAATATGCGCACTCAAAACTTCCGTATTCCAATTGAAGTAGGCAACACACAGCCCAATAACAATTGCACTCATGCTTATCAGAGATAACCTGGTGAGGGATTTCATCAACGGATTCCTCCACCTTGAGATATTTCTGTAATGGATTGCTTTAGTTGGGCTTTTGACGCGGGATTATTTAATAAGTCATCGAACTGTGTTGCAGCACGAAGTACGAATTCCATTCGTTGATCCTTGTTTGCCAGATTGGACAATGGATTACTGCCGAAGGCAACCTTTCGTCCGTCTGCCGCCTTGCATTGACTCGCCAGAGTCAACTGGATTTCTTCTGCAGCTCCGGACAGCATCCCCGTGACCACGGATACGACATCTCCAGCATGGGTGCCGCGCATTAGGTAAGCGAAGTGGGAATCGTCATACATCGCAGGTTGCAAAATGTTCAGCTGTTCGTGACGGGCCATAAATTCGACGCTTTTGGTAATTCTTCCTTCATCTATGGCTTTGAAAGTATCGGTCACTTCTGCACGCACCGCACCGAACTCTACTTTTTCAGCGATGGGCCACAGAACTTCATTTTTTAGTTGCTTGCGTTTGGAAAGACAGGCTTCCATTTCTTTGAATCCCCGCACCATAAAAAACCGATGCAGCGGATAAACATCCAGAAACAGTGAGGTGTTACCGAGGGCAAGCATTTCATACACATAGTCCAACTGCTGCTGAACAACGGAACGAGAGTTGTCGCCGAAGGTAATATCATCAGTAGGAAGAGGATTGGCCGTTTTGGCGTTCGCTAATTCTTTCTCGATTTCTGGATCTGTCTTACTGAGCTTGAACCCAAACCCTTCGAAAATGGTTTCCGACTTACCCGTCCGCAATTTCTCTTGCGCCGCCTTCTGCGCCGCAATAGCCGTTTGCAACTTGGTGGCATGGATCAACCCACACCCCACCTGCTTCGAAGCAAACGCCGCCAACCCCGCCCACTGAAACCGGTTATCCGCCAGCCACAACTGCGCATAGGCTGCGTTTATCTTGCGGTTGCGCGCTTGCGGATCGGCAATCAGCACGCCACCCGGTGCGACCCATTCTTCGGCTTCTTTCTGAAACCTGCGCCATAGGCAATTACAGGTCAGCAACGGCACTTCGACGCGGGTTTTCGGGTTGGGACCGCCCTTGGTGGTTTCGCGCTTGCAGGCGGGCAGTTCGCAGGTGCTGTCCCAGAGTTTTTTCATGTCCAGATCGTCTGGAGCGATGCATTGTCCGGTCATTTCATTCTTCCCTGAGGCTCAGACGGTCCAGCGGACGACGGCGAGGTCGGGCTGTAAGGTGGCGACGCTTTGGGTCATGCCCAGGGCGTTGGTCTGGCCTTGACGATGCGGCCTTCGGCGGTTTCGATTTCGTAGTCTTGTTGGGCAATCGGCTCGCCATTGCCGGCGCTGACAGCTTTGAATTCGACCAAGGGCTGACCAATGATCGGCAGCGGAGCAATGAAAGGAACCGGTGTGTGGCTGCTGCCAATGATGATGTCACCAGAGCCGCCTATCACCACGCCACCATGACTTGCAGTGCTATCAATGGTCGTTGCGTTCAGACCGTTGATGAACACGGTCGAAGAAAAACCGCCGCTCAGGGCTTGGCCACAGGTGCATTTGTCGCTGACTCTCGCCGCGGCGAGGCCATTGAAAAAGACATCGGGTGAGCCGCTGGCGATCGGGTTGGTGCCATGCCCGGGAGTGGGCAGGTGGTGGGATCCGTGAGACGTGCAGCAGGTTTTCCAGACATATGCATTCCTTGTCATTGTCGTTTGTTGCGAGCCGGGGACGCTAACCAGCTAAACCCTTTGCGTCAACCTTTGGCACAAATGCTTGTTGGTCGAGCAAAAAAAGTGGGAGCGAGCCTGCTTGCGATGTGGCCGTCAGATTCAACATTGATGTTGACTGACAGGCCGCCATCGCGAGCAGGCTCGCTCCCACAGATTTTGCGCACAGACTCGGGTTATTGCCCCGGAACGTCCTTGCGCAGTTTCACTGGCTCTTGCTGCTTCCTTTTTTTCATCATCGCGGTGCGCATCTTGATGTTGATCGCTTCCACCGCTAGCGAGAACGCCATGGCGAAGTAGACGTAGCCTTTGGGCAGGTGCACTTCGAAGGATTCAGCAATCAGCACGGTACCGACCAACAGCAGGAACGACAGCGCCAGCATCTTCAGCGACGGGTGCTTGTCGATGAATTCACTGATGGTGCCAGACGCCCACATCATCACCAGCACGGCAACGACAATCGCCGCGACCATGACCGGTACGTGGGAGACCATGCCCACGGCGGTGATGACCGAGTCCAGCGAGAACACGATGTCGATAATCGCGATCTGAATGATGGTGTAGAGGAAATTGCCGCCCTTGCCGCCCGGCTCCTCATTGCTTTCGTCTTCACCTTCCAGCGCGTGGTACATCTCTTGCGAGCTCTTCCACAGCAGGAACAGACCACCGAAGAACAAGATCAGGTCTCGCCCGGAAATACCCTGGCCGAACACTTCGAACAAATCGGCGGTGAGGCGCATGACCCAAGTGATCGACAGCAGCAACAGGATCCGCGTGACCATGGCCAGTGCCAGGCCGAAAATCCGGGTGCGCGCCTGCATGTGCTTGGGCATGCGGCTGACCAGGATCGAAATCATGATGATGTTATCGATACCCAGGACGATTTCCAGGGCAGTCAGGGTGAAGAAGGCAACCCAGATTTCAGGGTTGGTCAGCCATTCCATGTGTATTCCTTTGAGGATGTGTTAAACCACGAAGGGCCCGGGCTTCAAACAACAAAGCCTGGACCCGTCATGGTGAGTCTTGGGCTTATAGAGTGCTGAACAGCGGAAAAATCCCCATCAGCAAGGCGGCAACCAGTATGCACACGCAAACCAGTACTGCCCACTTCAGGGTGAAACGCTGGTGATCACCGAAGTCGATACCGGCCAGGGCCACCAACAGGTAGGTCGATGGTACCAGCGGACTCAACAAGTGGACGGGCTGACCGACGATCGAGGCACGTGCCATTTCAACCGCGGTTATACCGTAATGACTGGCGGCTTCTGCAAGTACCGGTAACACGCCGTAATAAAATGCATCGTTCGACATGAAGAATGTGAACGGCATGCTCACCAGTGCAGTGATCACCGCCAGGTACGGGCCGAGGAAGTCCGGGATCACCGCCAACAGGCTTTTCGACATCGCATCGACCATGCCGGTGCCCGACAGGATACCGGTGAAGATACCGGCCGCGAAGATCAAACCGACCACCGCCAGCACGCTACCGGCGTGGGCCGCGATGCGATCCTTCTGCTGTTGCAGGCACGGATAGTTGACGATCATCGCGATACTGAACGCCACCATGAACAGCACCGGCAGCGGCAACAGGCCGGCGATCAGAGTGCCCATCAGGCCCAGGGTCAGGGCGCCGTTGAACCAGATCAACTTCGGACGACGGGCATCCGGGAATTGCGAAACGGTGATTTCACTGTGGTCGATTTCATCGCCCACCAGGTGCAGCTCACCCAGACGCGCACGCTCACGCTTGCCGTAGAAGTAGGCGATCACGAGGATTGCCAGCACCCCGGCAGCCATCGCCGGAACCATCGGTACGAAGATGTCGGACGGGTCGACATGCAGCGCACTGGCCGCACGAGCGGTCGGGCCGCCCCAAGGCGTCATGTTCATCACGCCACCGGCGAGGATGATTAGACCGGCCATGATCCGCGGGCTCATGCCGATGCGGCTGTAGAGCGGCAGCATGGCGGCCACGCAGATCATATAAGTGGTCGCGCCGTCACCATCGAGGGAGACGACGAGCGCCAGTACGGCGGTGCCGACCGAAACTTTCAACGGGTCGCCCTTGACCAGTTTGAGGATCTTGCGCACGGCCGGGTCGAACAGGCCGGAGTCGATCATCAGGGCGAAGTACAGAATGGCGAACATCAGCATCACACCGGTCGGTGCGAGCTTGGTGATGCCTTCGAGCATCATCGGGCCGATCTTCGGCGCAAAACCACCGAACAGCGCGAACAGGATCGGGATGATGATCAGAGCGATCAGCGCGGAGAGGCGCTTGGTCATGATCAGGAACATGAACGTGATGACCATGGCAAAGCCAAGGAAAGTCAGCATGGGAATACTCCAGGCGTAGCGCGGCTAGGGAATGGGCGAACCGGGTAGGTCAGCGCAGAACGGGAAGCACGAGAAGTACGGGCGGAGTAACAGCGAAGCGGCGGGTAGAAGAGGACATCAGGATCACCATTGTTGTTGTTAAATGGACCGTGCAAGCAATCAAACACTCACGTTGGCCAACCGGTCTGTTGCCGGCAGTGGGGGCGATCCTAATCGCGGAAGCTTTCACCCAGCTTTCGCGGATGAAAGCATTGACCAGATGTGCAACCGGTCGTCGGACGGGTTTAAAGTCCCTGAATACGGGGCAGGAGGAAAAAACATGGCCGACATTCATACGGGCGGATGCCACTGCGGACATCTGCGCTATCAATTCAGCGGGCCTTTGCACGACATCGCCCACTGTCATTGTTCGATTTGCCGACGGGTCAGTGGCGGGATCGTGACCACCTGGATCACCGTGCCTGCATCAGCTTTTGAATGGGTGAAAGGGATACCCGCGCAGTACGACTCTTCGACAACCTGCGTGCGGTACTTCTGCGGCAACTGTGGGGCGCAGCTGGCGCTGGTCACGCACCTGAGCCCGGACAGCATCGACGTGACCATCGCCACCCTCGATCATCCCGAGCAGGCACCCGCCCAAAGGCATATCTGGACGGACAACCGTCTGCCCTGGCTGCACCTGGACGAACATTTGCCCGGCGAAGCTGAGGAACAGTTGTAAACTGATCAAAAAATAGACAGATTCAGCGGCCGAATCGCGCCCATCCAGATGGCATGCTCGGTGTGATCGAGCAGATCGTCGCCAGTGTCCGGGTGCAGGAACACCACCAAACCCTTGCGGTTGAGCGCAAGCCAGGGCAGCACGTCGCCAATGTATTGCGGCTCGAAGGCCAATTGGCAACTCCAGTCCGGGTGCGGGCCCACCGGGCGTTCATGGACGCGGCCCATCTTCAGTGGAAACAATTGCGCCGCCTGCTCACACAAGGCTCGCGCCTGCGGGAGGGTGCTGGCGTCGAAATAGACATGGGCGTGGTAGCCCTTGATCCGCTGCATTTGAAACCCTCTGAACCGAGTCGAACTGGCGCTGTTTCCCACAGGTCACACGCCATATACGTAGGAAGAACGGAGCACAGCCATGAAAAATGCCGAAACACCGGTGGTGAAAGTGGTGCTTTATGGTGCCATGAGTAGCCTGGGCAGTGCGCTGATGGCTGAAATGTTGCGGCGCCAACATGAAGTGATCGCGATTCTCGATGATTTGACGGCGCTCGCGCCGCGTCCGGGATTGCGGACCAAGACTGGCGATGTGTTCGACGCCAAGCGGGTCAAGCAGAGTGTCGCCGGTTGTTCGGTGGTGATCTGTCTGCTGGATGCACCAGGGTTGCCGATGAACAGCGAGCACGTGGAAAAATCCATCGTGCCTGGCCCGGTCGAGCAGGTACTGGCGGTGGATGCTCTGATCGATGGCATGCAGGCCTCGGGGATTGCCCGGTTGTTTTTGGTGGGCGATTTCGAGGTATTGGACGATCCGGAGATAGAAGATCGATTGCAACGCCACGCCGCCGAAGAAATCCGCGAAGCCCTTCAAAGTAGCACCTTGCACTGGACGCTGGTAAATGCGCCGCGCGGGGTGCCTGGGCTGACCATCGAGCATTTCAGCCATATCAGCAGTAACCTGGAGCCGAGCCTCGCCGAACCGCTTGAGCGCCTGAGTCGGGTAGCGGTGGGGATCGCCGATGAGCTCCACCTGAACCTGCATGTCGGCGAACACGTGACCTTCGTCGCGACTTCAGAGCAGTAAAAGATCGTCCGAAGGCTCGGGCCGCGTTCGGACGATCTTTTTGCTTTCACACCGCAATCGAGGGCAAAGGCAGTCCATTGAGCGATTGCGCACTGCTGGCCTGCTCAGTCATCAGCCAGTCCACAAACTGTTGAATCAGCGCGCCACGCCGTTTTCGCTGGGGCAGGACCACGTAATAGCCGAGCCTGGAAATGACGGTTTCCGCAATCGGTCGGCACAACAATCCCTGCGCCAGCAAGTTATCCACAAGGTGCCGCCAGCCAATGGCCACACCTTGGCCGCCAATCGCCGCTTGAATCAGTAGCGTGTAATTGTCGAAGCGCAATTGCCCCGGCGCGGGTGCCGAAGCAATCCCCAACTCACGAAACACGCCGCTCCAGTCGAACCAGTTGCTGCTGTTTTCGCCTCGAAGGTGCAGCAGCGGGAACTCAAGAAGAGACTGGACCGGCAAGGGCAAGGCGCGGTCCTTCAACAATAGCGGGCTGCACACCGGAAAGACTTCTTCGCTGAATAGCCAGTGGCTTTCGCCCTGCTTGAATCGACCATCACCAAACAACACCGCCACATCGATATCGGTGCGCAGCATGTTGAGGCTGCGTTCGCTGGTGACCAGGCTGACGTCCACTTGAGGATTGGCGGCATGGAAGCGATGCAGGCGCGGCATCAGCCAATACGCAGCGAAGGCGAAGTCGGTGGCCACTTGTAAGACTTCATGTTGGTTCTGTGCACTGATTGCGCTCAATCCCGCGTCGATATTCTGCAATCCGAGCTGAACCTGCTCGAACAGGATCGTCCCGGCCTCGGTCAATTCGATGCCACGATAGATACGGTCGAACAACCGCGTCCCGAGTTGTTCTTCCAACCGTTTGATCTGCTGGCTGATGGCCGGTTGCGTGGTACCCAGTTCCACCGCAGCAGCCGTGAAGCTGCGCTGACGGGCCGCCGCTTCAAAGGCGCGAAGCAAATCCAGAGACAAATCACCAAGGGCGTCATACATAAACTGTGCTTATCCTAGTCATTGCCGCGCATGGGCTTTACCGCAAAATGCATGGGTTGCATGCTCGATCGCAGCACTCTCGCATAAATATTCACTATGGAATGCCGCGATCACATGAAGCGCAAGAATATTCTTTTTATCATGGCCGATCAGATGGCCGCGCCAATGTTGCCGTTCTACGGCCCTTCGCCCATCAAACTGCCTAATCTCAGCCGCCTCGCCGCCGAAGGCGTGGTGTTCGACGCCGCTTATTGCAACAGCCCACTGTGCGCGCCGTCGCGTTTTACCCTGGTCAGCGGTCAGTTGCCGAGCAAGATCGGCGCCTACGACAATGCGGCCGATTTCCCCGCCGATGTTCCAACTTATGCCCACTATCTACGTCGACTCGGCTACCGCACCGCGCTGTCGGGCAAGATGCATTTCTGTGGCCCGGATCAGCTGCACGGCTATGAAGAACGCCTGACCAGCGACATCTACCCGGCCGATTACGGCTGGTCTGTGAACTGGGACGAGCCAGACGTGCGTCCAACCTGGTTCCACAACATGTCATCGGTGCTGCAAGCCGGGCCGTGCGTACGTACCAATCAGCTGGATTTCGACGAAGAGGTGGTGTTCAAGGCGCAACAGTATTTGTTCGATCACATCCGAGAAGATGGCGATCAGCCGTTCTGCCTGACCGTTTCGATGACTCACCCACACGACCCGTACACCATTCCCAAGGCTTTCTGGGATCTGTATGACGACGCCGACATCCCATTGCCCAAGACCCCGGCCCAGTCCGAACTCGATCCGCACTCCCAGCGTTTGCTCAAAGTTTACGACCTGTGGGACAAACCGCTACCTGTGGATAAAATTCGCGATGCGCGCCGTGCTTACTTCGGTGCGTGCAGCTATATCGACAGTAACGTCGGTAAACTCCTGCAAACACTCGAGGAAACCGGCCTGATCGACGACACCATCATCGTCTTCTCCGGCGACCACGGCGACATGCTCGGCGAGCGTGGTCTCTGGTACAAAATGCACTGGTACGAAATGGCCGCCCGCGTGCCTCTGTTGATCAGTGCGCCGGGGCAATTCGGGGCTGGTCGGGTCAGCGCTGCGGTGTCCACCGCCGATCTGTTGCCGACCTTCGTGGAACTGGCGGGCGGTTCGCTGGAACCGGGGCTGCCGCTGGATGGCCGCTCACTGGTCTCGCACCTGCAAGGGCAGGGCGGTCATGACGAAGTTTTCGGTGAATACATGGCTGAAGGCACTATCAGCCCGCTGATGATGATTCGCCGCGGCGCCTACAAATTCATCTACAGCGAAGACGACCCTTGTCTACTCTTCGACGTACACAACGACCCGCGCGAGCAGGAAGAACTCAGTCAATCACCGCAACATCGAGCGCTTTTCGAAGATTTTCTCGCCGAAGCACGCGCCAAATGGGATATCCCGGCGATCCATCAACAAGTACTCGCCAGCCAGCGACGCCGACGATTTGTCGCCGACGCATTAACCATCGGCAAGCTGAAGAGCTGGGATCACCAGCCGCTGGTGGACGCCAGTCAGCAGTACATGCGTAACCACATCGACCTCGACGATCTGGAGCGTAAAGCACGTTATCCACAACCCTGCCAAAACCAATAATGTTAAGGGGAATGCCATGCGTAGGTTATCCACAGCAGTGACGGTCGGGCTTTTAGCTCTGGGCAGTGCATCGGCGTATGCCGATCAGAGTTGCGAGACGGTAAAAATGGCCGACCCTGGCTGGAGCGATATTGCCGCGACGAACGCCATCACCGGGTTTCTGCTCGACGGCATGGGCTATAAGGCCAAAGTCGACACGCTTGCAGTGCCGATTACCTTTGGCGGGCTCAAGGACGGCCAGGTCGATGTGTTTCTGGGTAACTGGATGCCGGCGCAGCAGGGCTTCTACGACAAATTCGTGGCCACGGGAGATGTCACGCAACTGGCGAAAAACCTCGATGGCACCGAATTTACGCTCGCCGTCCCGGATTACGTCTGGGACGCGGGTGTGCATAACTTTGCCGACCTGAACAAATACGCCGACAAGTTCGACAAGAAGATCTACGGCATCGGCTCCGGTGCTCCCGCCAACATCTCCTTGCAGGAAATCATCAAGAAGAACGACTTCGAGATGGGTCAGTGGAAACTGGTCGAGTCCAGCGAGCAGGCAATGCTGGCGGAAGTGTCTCGCGCGGTGAAAAAGCAGAAATTTGTGACTTTTCTGGGCTGGACCCCGCACCCGATGAACGTGCAGCTGAAAATGCATTACCTCAAGGGCGGCGAGAAGTATTTCGGCGACACCGGCAGCGTTCATACGCTCACCCGCAAAGGTTATGCACAGGCCTGCCCGAACGTCGGCAAGCTGCTCACCAACCTGAATTTCACCCAGGAGATGGAGAACAGCATCATGGCCGAGGTGGTGAACAAGAAAGTCAGCAATGCTGATGCGGCAAAGGCGTGGATCAAGGCTAATCCGGCGGTGTTGGATAAATGGCTGGATGGCGTGAAGACGGTGGATGGGAAGGAAGCATTGCCGGCGGTGAAGGCAAAACTGTAACTCCCTGCGCCGATCGTTCCCACGCTCTGCGTGGGAATGCATCCCGTGACGCTCAGCGTCACATTCAGAAGCGGACGCGGAGCGTCCATGGCGGCATTCCCACGCAGAGCGTGGGAACGATCGGCGCCTGTCCTGCTACCCTTGCCCAAACCCCCACCCGAGAGGACCCATGGCCTTCCCAAGCCGCCATTCGCTCTTCCCCTTCCTCAGCTGGTTGCCCCGGCAAACCCGCGCCAGTGTCGGTCGTGACCTGATCGTCGGTCTGAGCGGCGCCATTCTCGCGCTGCCGCAATCCATTGCCTACGCGCTGATCGCCGGTCTCCCACCGGAATACGGTCTGTACGCCGCCATCATCCCGGTGCTGATCGCGTGTCTTTGGGGGTCTTCGTGGCATTTGATCTGCGGTCCTACGGCGGCGATTTCTATCGTCTTGTACGCCAGCGTCAGCCCTCTGGCCGTCCCCGCGTCAGAGGACTACGTCACCCTGATTCTGCTTCTGACGCTACTCGCCGGTATTTTCCAGTGGCTGCTCGGCTTGCTGCGCTTCGGTGCCCTGGTGAATTTCGTCTCGCACTCGGTGGTCCTGGGTTTCACTCTCGGCGCGGCGGTGGTGATTGCCATCGGCCAACTGCCGAATCTGCTGGGGCTGGACTTGCCCAACCAGGCAACAGCGCTGAACAGCTTGATAATGCTGTTCAGTCACCTCGGCGAAGTGGATAAACCGTCGCTCATGCTGGGCTTGGCGACAGTCGCGGTGGGCGTGGTGTTGAAACTGCTCTTGCCACGCTGGCCGACGCTGTTGATCACCCTGGCGCTGAGCGGATTGCTGGTCTGGTTCTGGCCATCGATGTTCGGCCATGTGAAGTTGGTCAGCGCATTTGTCGGACGGATGCCGCCCTTCAGCCCGCTGCCGCTGGATCTGGACCTGATTCTGCGCTTGCTACCCAGCGCGGTGGCGGTGGGCATGCTTGGGCTGGTCACCAGCCTGTCGATTGCCCGTTCCTTGTCGGCCCGCTCACAGCAGTTGCTCGACGCCAATCAGGAAGTCCGCGCCCAGGGTTTATCGAACATGGTCGGTGCGTTTTTTTCCGGGTCGCTGTCAGCCGGTTCTTTCACCCGCTCGGGCCTGAGCTACGAAGCGGGTGCCTGCTCGCCGATGGCCGGCGTGTTCTCAGCGTTATGGGTCGCACTGTTCGCCATCTTCGGCGCGAATTTGATCGCGCACATTCCGATCCCGGCCATGGCCGGCAGCATTCTGTTGATCGCTTGGGGGCTGGTGGATCATCGCGGCATTCGCGCGTTGTTGCGGGTCAGCCGCGCCGAGTTCCTGGTCATGGCGCTGACCTGTGTCGCCACGCTGCTGCTGGAGTTGCAGACGGCGATCTACGCCGGCGTGCTGGCCTCGCTGTTTTTCTACCTCAAGCGCACCTCGCAACCGCGGGTCCAGCATTGGCGCGACGGGGATGAAGACATTCTGCGGGTCGGTGGTTCGATCTTTTTCGGCGCCAGCCATTACCTGCAAGTACGCCTGCAACGAATGCACGGCGCGCGCGTGGTGATCGAGGCGCAACAGATCAACTTCATCGACTACTCGGGCGTGGAGATGCTGCACCAGGAAGCGCGGCGACTACTGCGTCAGGATCGCAGCCTGACCCTGCGGCGGGCACGGCCACAGGTGGTGGAAGAATTGAGAAAGCTGGAAGGGGCAGAGAAATGCCCGATCCGTTTCGAAGATTGAAACACTACTCCTGTAGGAGCGAGGCTTGCCCGCGAAGAACGATGATGCGGTATGCCTGAGTCACCGCGGCACTCCCTTCGCGGGCAAGCCTCGCTCCTACAGTGCCAACTGCCGGCGAAGTTCGGCGAGCACCGGCGCCGTGTCCGGGCGCACACCGCGCCACAGGAAGAACGCTTCTGCCGCTTGTTCAGCGAGCATCCCCAACCCATCCATCGACACCGCAGCGCCATGTTCACTGGCCCAACGGCAGAACGAGGTCGGCTCCTTGCCGTACATCATGTCGTAGCACAGCGTTTTGCCCGGCTCGATCAAACTGCTGACAATCGGCGGTACTTCGCCTGACAGACTGGCGGACGTCGCGTTGATGATCAGGTCCACCGACTCCTTCAACCAATCGAAACTACTGGCCGACACTGGCCCCAGGTCCGCGAACAATTCCGCCAGCAGCTCGGCTTTTTCCACCGTGCGGTTGGCGATGACCACTGACGCCGGTTGCTCGGCCAGCAAGGGCTCCAGCGCACCGCGCACTGCACCTCCGGCACCGAGCAGCAAGATGCGTTTGCCCTTGAGGCTGAAACCGGCGTTGACCGTCAGGTCCCGCACCAGTCCGGCGCCATCGGTGTTGTCGCCCAGCAGGTTGCCATCGGCCAGTTTGCTCAGGGTGTTCACCGCACCGGCGCGTTGCGCCCGCGCCGTCAGACTGTTCGCCAGACGATAGGCCTCTTCCTTGAACGGCACCGTCACATTCGCCCCGCGCCCTTCGAGGAAAAACGTCCGGGCGCATGTGGAAAAATCGTCGAGAGGCGCCAGCAACGTGCTGTAGTCGAGTTTTTGAGCCGTCTGTTCGGCGAACAGACGGTGGATCAGCGGCGACTTGCTGTGGCCAATCGGGTTACCGAATACGACGTAACGGTCCATCAGAACTCCTCGTTCAGGCCTTGGCCAACCAATCGCGATCTTGCAGGAAGTATTCGGTTAGCCGTGCTTCTTCGCTGCCCGGTTCGACTTTCCAGTCGTAGCCCCAGCGTACTTGCGGTGGCAGGGACATCAGGATCGACTCGGTACGACCGCCCGATTGCAGACCGAACAGCGTGCCGCGGTCGTAGACAAGATTGAACTCGACATAGCGCCCACGGCGCAATTCCTGGAATTCACGCTGTTTCTCGGTAAACGCATCATTTTTGCGGCGCTGCACGATCGGCAGGTAGGCGTCGATGAACGCATCACCGATGGCGCGCATGAAAGCGAAGCTGGTATCGAAGTCCCACTCGTTCAAGTCATCGAAAAACAGCCCGCCGATGCCGCGCGGCTCGTGGCGATGCTTGATGTGGAAGTAGCTGTCGCACCAGGCCTTGTAGCGCGGGTAAACATCCGCACCGAACGGCGCGCAGGCCTGCTCGGCGACGCGGTGCCAGTGCACACAATCATCGATGTTGCCGTAATAAGGCGTCAGGTCAAAGCCACCGCCGAACCACCAGACCGGTTCTTCACCTTCTTTTTCAGCGATGAAAAAGCGCACGTTGGCGTGGGACGTCGGCACATACGGGTTGTGCGGGTGAATCACCAGCGACACACCCAAGGCTTCGAAGCCACGGCCGGCCAGTTCTGGTCGGTGGGCGCTGGCGGACGGTGGGAGACCACTGCCGAAGACGTGGGAAAAGTTGACACCGCCCTTTTCGATGACCGCGCCGTTTTCGATGACCCGGGTGCGACCGCCACCGCCGGCAGGCCGGGTCCAGGTGTCTTCGACGAAGCGGGTGCCGCCGTCTTCAGCTTCGAGGGCCGCGCAAATGCGGTCTTGCAGGTCGAGCAGGTAGGCTTTTACGGCCTCGGTGCGGGTCGTCATGTCATCACCTTGAATCGGGCAAAGCTACGCGGCGTTTAACGGCCGGCGGCAAATTGCTGCGTAGGATAACACTGCACCTTGCCCCGTCGCAGTTGACGAAGATCAAGCATAGGAGTCCGATAGGGAGCTTCGTATTACACCTCTAGAAGCTAAGACCTAAGGAGAGTTCTGATGGCTAAGCGTATCCAGTTCCGCGCCCACGGCGGCCCCGAAGTACTCGAGTATGTCGATTACCAACCCGCCGAGCCCGGCCCGCAGCAGGTTCGTGTGACCAACAAGGCCATCGGCCTGAATTTCATCGATACCTATTACCGCAGCGGTGTCTATGCGCCACCAGCTCTGCCATCGGGCGTGGGCTCGGAAGGCGCGGGGCTGGTCGAGGCGGTGGGCAGTGAAGTCACCCGGTTCAAGGTCGGTGATCGCGTGGCGTATGGCAGCGGCCCATTGGGCGCCTACAGCGACGTTCACGTCTTGCCGGAGGCCAATCTGGTGCACCTGCCGGACGCGATCAGCTTCGAACAGGCCGCGGGGGTGATGCTCAAGGGCCTTACTGTGCAGTACCTGTTGCGTCAGACGTATGAACTCAAGGGTGGCGAAACCATCCTGTTCCACGCCGCGGCCGGTGGTGTCGGCTCCCTGGCCTGCCAATGGGCCAAGGCCTTGGGTGTGAAGTTGATCGGCACGGTCAGCTCGCCGGAGAAAGCCGCTTTGGCCAAAGCCAATGGCGCTTGGGCAACCATCGACTACAGCCATGAAAACGTCGCACAACGCGTACTGGAATTGACTGACGGCAAAAAAGTCCCGGTGGTGTACGACGGCGTCGGCAAGGACACCTGGCTGACCTCGCTCGATAGCACGGCACCTCGCGGTCTGGTGGTGAGCTTCGGCAATGCGTCCGGCGCGGTAGACGGGGTGAACCTGGGGATTCTCTTGGCGAAGGGTTCGCTGTACGTGACCCGCCCGACCCTGGCGACCTACGCCAACAACGCTGAAAACCTGCAACGTATGGCGGATGAACTGTTCGAGATGATCATCAGCGGGAAGCTGAAGGTGGACATCAGCCACAAGTACCCATTGGCTGAAGCGGCGAAGGCGCAGACCGAATTGTCGGCGCGGCGTACAACTGGCTCAACTGTTTTGTTGCCTTGAAACTGATCGTTCCCACGCTCTGCGTCACTAGTGTCCGGTAAAACACGAGGGGGGAGCTTGCTCCCCCTTGCTGTTGGCGGCTGTGAGGCATAATCGGACTTTTCAGACTCGATTTTGACTTATGTTTTCCAGCACCCGTTTAACCCAACTACTCAGTGCGATCCCGCGCCAGTTTTTCCAGCAATCCATCGAAACACACCAAGCTGATCGCTACGTCAAACGCTGCACGACCTGGCAATTGCTGGTAACACTAATCAGCGGCCATTTGACCCAAGCCTCAAGCCTGCGGTCCTTGGCGACTATCTCCGAAAATTTCGGCCCGCATAGCTACCATCTCAAAGCCGGCCCTATTGCCCGCTCGACAATGTCCGATGCCTTGAACAAGCGTGACTACCGGCCATTACAGGACCTTTGCGGGTACCTGATGAGCGCCGTCAGCCGCCAGCAGCGCAAGGAGGTCGGGGCTATGGTTAGCCTGATTGACTCCACGTCGATCAGCTTGCGCGGACCTCACTTCGATGGCTGGACAGCCGCGACGAAAACCCGCATCACCCAAGGCCTCAAAGTGCATGTCGGGCTGGATCTGGCGCAACTGGCCCCGGTGTACGTGAACATTACGCCTGCCAACGTCAACGACCTGAGCGATGCACTGGAAATGCCGATCCAGGCCGGCATGACGTATGTTTTCGACAAGGGCTACTGCGATTACAACTGGTGGCACAAGTTGCAGACCAAAGGTGCTTTTTTCGTCACCCGCCTGAAGAAAAACGCCAATATCAAAGTGCTGCATGAGCACTCGACCGTGACTGAGCAAAGCTCGGTCATGACCGATGAAGTTGTCCAGTTTGGCAAAAAACATTTGGCCGGCAAACGCCTGAACGACTACTGGGAAAAGTCGGTAAGACGCGTCGTGGTTGAGCGCGAGGGGCATGCGACCCCATTAGTTCTGGTGACCAACGACTTCACGAGGACAGCTGAAGAAATCGCGTCCTTGTACAAAGATCGTTGGCAGATCGAGCTATTTTTCAAGTGGATCAAACAACATCTGAAGCTCAAACGCTTTTATGCCTACTCCGAAAATGCGGTGCGTTTGCAGATTTACAGTGCCTTGATCAGCTATCTGTTACTGCAAATATTCCATCGTCGCTCAGGATTTACCGGCTCGTTGTTCGAGCTGACGGTTCGCATAGTTCATGTCCTGTTTGAACGACCCGAAACCCCAGTATTGAGGGATCGACGAAGGCAGGAGCGAGAAAAGTTGAAGGCTGCCCAAGGCAGCCTTCCGCTATGAAGCATGTTTACCGGACACTAGTGACGCTCTGCGTGGGAATGCAGCCCGGGACGCTCTGCGTCCCAAGAGCGATTGCTGCGCGTCCGGTGAGGCATTCCCACGCAGAGCGTGGGAACGATCAGGTGCTAGTCCGGGCGTAAAACCTTGCCGGTCGCGAGATCGCGGATGACGCTCGGGTTCTTGCGACCCCCGAGGTTACCGCCCAGCACCAAATCAACCTGTCCACGGAAGTACTGCTCGACACGAATCCGCGTCCGCGCCGCCGGCCGGCCCTGTGGATTGGCCGAGGTCGACACCAGTGGCCCCACCAACGCGCACAAATCCCGCACCTGCGGATGATCGCTGACGCGCAATGCCACCGTTTCATGCACACCGGTAATCCACTCGGGCAACAGATTCTGATGCGGCACTAGCCAGGTATTCGGCCCCGGCCAGGTGCTGGCCATGCGGTCCATCCACAGTTCCGGGAAGTCTTCGAAGAGGAAGTCGAACTGGCGAATGTTGTCGGCGACCAGAATCAGGCCTTTATCCACAGACCGTCCCTTGATCAGCAGCAGACGATCCACCGCTTCTTCGTCCCACGGGTCGCAACCCAGGCCCCAGACAGCTTCGGTTGGGTAGGCAATCACCGCCCCTGCGCGAATTGCTCGTGCGGCTTGTTGCACACGCCAACTGTTGACCATGAAAAACTCTCCGGAATAAGGCTCTGCGCAGTTTACCGATCTTCCTTATAAAACCTAGCTCACCCGCGCAAACCAGCGCCCGCTTTCGCAGACCGCACGGCCGTCCATTTCCAGTTCCGTCAGCGCTGCCAGCACTTTGGGCAAGGCCCAGCCGCTGCTGACAGACAACGCTTCACTGGTATGGGGCGCCGCGTGTAGCAGCATAAGCAAGGGATGAGTCGCCGCCACCGAGGGCGTTTCTGTGGATAACGGCAACCGTTGCCAGCCACGCAAGGCTTCGAGGATATGCTCGATGGTTTCCACCAGTACCGCGCCGTCGCGAATCAGCTGATGACACCCCTTGGCACCAGGGTGGTGGATCGACCCCGGAATTGCATACACCTCGCGCCCTTGTTCCGCCGCCAGCCTCGCGGTGATCAACGAACCGCTGGCGACACTCGCTTCGACCACCAGCACGCCGAGGGATAAACCGCTGATAATTCGATTGCGCCGGGGGAAGTTGCTGGCGCTGGGACCGGCGTCCAGCGGGAACTCCGAAATCACCGCGCTGCCCGAGTGGATCATGGCGTCCGCCAGCCGTCGATTGCGCTGTGGATAAAACTTTTCAAGTCCCGTGCCAAGTACACCGACCGTTCGCCCGCCCACGTCCAAAGCGGCTTGATGCGCGGCAGCATCAATGCCCAGCGCCAAACCGCTGGTAATGACAAAACCGGCGCCAGCCAAACTGCGGGAAAAGGCGGCGGCGGTGTCCATGCCCGGCCGCGACGCGCGACGACTACCGACCATCGCCAGTTGCGGTTTTTCCAGAATGCCCGGATCGCCGGCAACGAATAACAGCGGCGGCGCATCACTGATTTCCGCCAGCAGCGCCGGATAGTCAGGCTGGTCCCACATCAGTAAATGCTGGCCAGGGCGCTCTAACCAGGCCAATGCGTGGCCCGCACCATCGCGGATCTCAGTGGAGCGCCTGGCCTGCGCGCAAGCGAGGGGCAAACCCAGCGAACGCCAGGCACTGGCGGGCGCGCTGATAGCCTTGGAGGCCGAGCCGAAAGCCTCAAGCAGTTTCTTGAACCGCGCAGGGCCGAGCTCCGGTAGTCGATGCAAACGTAAACGAGCTTCCAGTTCCGCAGGGGAAACCGGTGCAAAAGCAGGCAGTGACATGGATCATCCTTGATCGTTATGAGCCCCGTTCAAACGGGAATAAGCTGTGGATAACTCTGTTGGTAACTTGTGGAGCCTGCTTACGGATTTCGCACCTTGTCCCAGACCGCCAGGGAGCGTGATGCATTGAGCACCAGCCCGTAGCTGAGCCTGTCGTAGGTGCGGAAAACCATCAGCAAACCAGCGCGCTCATCCGGGATTTTCAGTGGCTGACCAGTGATTCGGTCACGCACGGTCTCGCCGGTTTTCATCACCACCAGCACATTGCCTTCGGCGAGACCATCGCGCCGGCCCTTGTTCAGCGTGACCACATCCAGTGCGCCAATCTGCGTGACACCGCGCGGCACGTCGATGATCAACCCGTTGATCTCGGTGGTTGGCGCACTGGGCATGAAGGTCGAGTTGATCGATCGCTCTTCACCGCTGAACAAGCGGTCGCCGAGACGGACCTCCTGAGTGGTGCGTTGCAGCGCCAGTGTGGCGACGTCGCCTTCGGTGGCCACAATTTCGCCACCGCCGATGTCGTCGGCATTGATCCCCAAAAACTCTTTACTGTCAGGGTCGGTGTAGATCTTGCCCTGACGGAAGATGCCGTAAACCGGCTGGGCCGGGTCGAAGTGGCCGCGAGCGAAGATTCGGTCACCGGTGCCACTGAGCACGCGTTCGGCATCGCCGGCGACGATATAAGGCGCCTTGTCGAAGTCCTCGACCGTGTCGACGATGCGGTTGCTCAGCAGAAAGCTGTTGATCGATTGCAGCGGAATGCTCGGGATGGCGTCGGCTACCGGGCTGCTGCGGACGCGTGGCGAAAGCTTGATGGTGCCCCGGGAGGCGCCGCGGTTGAGGGTCAGGCGCGGTTGGCCATTGACGTAGACCAGCGAAAGCGAGTCGCCAGGGTAGATGAGATTGGGGTTTTCGATCTGTGGATTGGCCTGCCAGAGCTCCGGCCATTTCCACGGCTCACGGAGGAATTTTCCCGATATGTCCCAGAGTGTGTCACCCGATACCACGGTGTATTGCTGTGGAAAACCTTCCTTGAGTTGCACTTGCCCGTGCGCCAAACCGGCCGAGGCCAGAAGCAGCAAGGCGAGTAGTGATTTCCTCATGCGGTGAATCCCTTTATTATGTGCGTTCACGTGAAACGCCAGAGCCCTCGTGGCTCGCTCCCGGCTCACTCCTGAAAAGCAGGGGGCTGCGTTTTACAACGGTAGCCTGCATCTTCGGACCCGCCAGGTCATCGACCCGACATTACCTCACACGTGCAGCAATTAAGCTTATGGCCATTTTAGACATCCTCGAATTCCCCGACTCGCGCCTGCGCACTATCGCCAAACCTGTGGCCGTAGTGGACGACGAAGTGCGTCAGTTGGTCGATGACATGTTTGAAACAATGTATGAAGCGCCAGGCATCGGTCTCGCCGCGACCCAGGTGAACGTGCACAAACGTATCGTCGTGATGGACCTCTCCGAAGACCGCAGCGAACCACGGGTGTTCATCAACCCCGAGTTCGAAACCCTGACCGACGAGATGGAGCAATATCAGGAAGGCTGCCTCTCTGTGCCGGGCTTCTACGAAAACGTCGATCGCCCGCAGAAGGTCAAGATCAAGGCCCTGGACCGTGACGGCCAGCCTTACGAACTGATCGCCGAAGGCCTGCTCGCGGTGTGCATCCAGCATGAATGCGACCACCTGAACGGCAAATTGTTCGTCGACTACCTGTCCACTCTCAAACGCGACCGAATCAAGAAGAAACTGGAAAAGCTCCATCGCCAGAACGCTTGATGCCCTCCTTTCAAAGGCTTGCTGCGGCAAGCCTTTTTCTTTTGCGACTGCTTTGTAATAGAGAGCTTCCATGACTGAGCCACTGCGCATCGTCTTTGCCGGCACCCCGGAATTCGCCGCCGAACACCTCAAGGCCCTGCTCGACAGCCCTTATGAGATCGTCGCGGTCTACACCCAACCGGACCGTCCGGCGGGCCGTGGGCAAAAGCTGATGCCGAGCCCGGTCAAGCAGCTGGCGCTGGAAAACAACATTCCGGTGCTGCAACCGCCGACGCTGCGCAACGAAGACGCTCAGGCTGAACTGGCCGCGCTCAAGCCGGATTTGCTGGTGGTGGTCGCCTACGGCCTGATCCTGCCGCAAGTGGTGCTGGATATTCCGCGCCTTGTCTGCATCAACAGCCACGCATCCTTGCTGCCACGCTGGCGCGGTGCGGCGCCGATCCAGCGCGCTGTTGAAGCGGGCGACAGCGAAAGCGGTGTGACTGTGATGCGTATGGAGTTGGGCCTCGACACCGGCCCGATGCTGCTGAAAGTCACCACGCCGATCACCGGTGAAGACACCGGCGGCAGCCTCCACGACCGTCTGGCGGAAATGGGCCCACCGGCGGTGATCCAGGCGATTGCCGGACTCGCTGCGGGCACTCTGGAAGGTGAAGTGCAGGACGACAGCCTCGCCACCTACGCTCACAAATTGAACAAAGACGAAGCGCGAATCGACTGGAGCCGCCCGGCGGTTGAGCTGGAGCGACTGGTCCGCGCCTTCAACCCATGGCCAATCACCCACAGCACGCTGAACGGCGAAGCGCTGAAAGTGCTGGCCGCGAGCCTCGCCGAAGGGCAGGGCGCGCCGGGGGAAATCCTCAGCGCCAGCAAGGACGGTTTGATCGTCGCCTGCGGTCAGCAAGCCCTGTGTCTGACCCGGCTGCAACTCCCCGGCGGCAAGGCGCTGAACTTCAGCGACTTGTTCAACAGCCGTCGTGAGAAATTCGCCGTCGGCACCGTCCTCGGTCAAGCGGCGGACGCTCAATGAATCCACGTCTGGCCGCCGCCAAGGCACTTGCTGCTGTTCTTAACGGAAAAGCCTCACTCAATAGTTCCCTGCCGACGCAGATGGACAAGGTCGAAGACCGCGACCGCGGCTTCACCCAGGACCTGGCGTTTGGCACCGCTCGCTGGCAGCCGCGTTTGTCAGCGCTGGCGGCCAAATTGCTGCAGAAGCCGTTCAAGGCCGCCGACGCCGATGTCGAAGCGCTGTTGCTGGTCGGTCTTTATCAATTGCTCTACACCCGGGTCCCGGCCCACGCCGCCATCGGTGAAACCGTGGGTTGCGCCGACAAGCTGAAAAAGCCTTGGGCCAAGGCTTTGCTCAACGCCGTGTTGCGTCGCGCCCAGCGGGAAAGCGAAGCGCTGCTGGCCGAGCTGGAACACGACCCGGTGGTGCGCACCGCCCATCCGCGCTGGCTGCAAAAGTCCCTCAAGGCTTTCTGGCCTGAACAGTGGGAAGCCATCTGTGTGGCGAACAACGCGCATCCGCCGATGATTCTGCGAGTTAACCGTCGCCATCACACCCGCGATGCTTATCTCGCGTTGCTGACCGAAGCCGGCATCGCCGCCACGCCGTGCGTTTACAGTCAGGACGGCATCATCCTCGACGCAGCAGCCGACGTGCGCAGCCTGCCAGGTTTCGCCGAAGGCTGGATCAGCGTGCAGGACGAAGCCGCGCAACTGGCTGCCGATCTGCTGGACCTGGCGCCAGGCCAACGGGTGCTGGACGCCTGCTGCGCACCGGGCGGCAAGACCTGCCATATTCTTGAAGCCGAGCCGGCACTCGCCGGCGTCGTGGCGGTGGACCTGGAAGCCAAACGTCTGGTGCGAGTGCGGGAAAACCTCGCACGCCTGGGCCTCAGCGCCGAACTGATCGCCGCCGACGGCCGCGACACCGCCACCTGGTGGGACGGCAAACCGTTTCAACGCATTCTGCTGGACGCGCCGTGTTCGGCCACCGGCGTCATCCGTCGTCATCCCGACATCAAGCTGACCCGCCAACCTGATGACATCGCCGCACTGGCGGTGCTTCAGGGCGAGCTGCTGGACGCCATGTGGCTAACGCTGGAAGTCGGCGGCATTCTGCTTTATGCAACATGCTCCACGCTGCCAACCGAGAACACTGAAGTCATCGAAGCGTTCCTCGCTCGCACGCCAGGCGCCCGTGAACTGGACCTCGCCACGGCGGCCGGCATCAAGCAGCCTCATGGTCGCCAGTTGCTGGCCCAGGAAGGCGGCCACGACGGGTTCTACTACGCCAAGCTGATCAAGATCGCCGCCGCGCGCGGTTAAATGGATTCAATGGAGTGACTGGATGAAAATCATCATCCTCGGTGCGGGGCAGGTCGGCGGTTCGCTGGCGGAACATTTGGCCAGTGAGGCCAACGACATCACGGTGGTCGACACCGACGGCGAACGCCTGCGCGATCTCGGTGATCGGCTGGACATCCGCACCGTGCAAGGCCGCGGCTCACTGCCGACGGTGCTGCGTCAAGCCGGCGCGGACGACGCCGACATGCTGGTGGCGGTGACCAGCAGCGACGAAACCAACATGGTTGCCTGCCAGGTTGCCCACACCCTGTTTCACACCCCGACCAAGATCGCCCGGGTTCGCGAAGCCGCGTACCTGACTCGCTCCGAGCTGTTCGACAACGAAGCGATTCCGGTGGACGTGCTGATCAGCCCGGAACAAGTGGTCACCAACTACATCAAGCGCCTGATCCAGCATCCGGGCGCCTTGCAGGTGATCGACTTTGCCGAAGGCAAGGCGCAATTGGTGGCGGTCAAGGCGTACTACGGCGGCCCACTGGTGGGCCAGCAACTGCGCCAGTTGCGTGAACACATGCCGAATGTCGAAACCCGAGTCGCGGCGATTTTCCGTCGCGATCGGCCGATCCTTCCTCAGGGCGATACGGTGATCGAGGCGGACGACGAAGTCTTTTTCATCGCAGCGAAGGCGAATATTCGCGCGGTGATGAGCGAAATGCGCCGCCTCGATGAGAGCTACAAGCGCATCGTTATCGCCGGTGGCGGACAGATTGGTGAACGTCTGGCCGAGGCCATCGAAAGTCGTTACCAAGTGAAGATCATCGAGATGAACCCGACGCGCTGCCGTCATCTCTCGGACAACCTCGACAGCACCGTGGTGCTGCAGGGCAGCGCTTCGGATCGGGATCTGCTGCTGGAAGAGAACATCGCCGACGCTGACCTTTTCCTGGCCCTGACCAACGACGACGAAGCCAACATCATGTCGTCGCTGCTGGCCAAGCGCCTGGGCGCGAAGAAGGTGATGACCATCATCAACAACCCGGCCTACGTCGACCTGATCCAGGGCGGCGACATCGACATCGCCATCAGCCCGCAGTTGGCGACCATCGGCACGTTACTGGCCCACGTGCGCCGCGGCGATATCGTCAGCGTGCACTCATTGCGCCGGGGCGCGGCGGAAGCCATCGAGGCGATTGCCCACGGTGATGAGAAGTCGAGTAAGGTCATCGGCAAGTCCATTGAGAACATTGGTTTGCCGCCGGGCACCACCATTGGCGCAATCATCCGCGACGAAGAGGTGATCATTGCCCACGACGACACGGTGATCGCAGCGGGCGACCATGTGATTCTGTTCCTTGTGGATAAGAAGCATATTCGGGATGTGGAAAAGCTGTTCCATGTGGGACTCAGCTTCTTCTAACTGATCGTTCCCACGCTCTGCGTGGGAATGCCTCAACGGACGCTCCGCGTTCGGCTTTGGATGGGACGCGGAGCGTCCCGGGCTGCATTCCCACGCGGACGGTTCGACGCCTCGACGTGGGAACGATCACTGAAAGAGGTGCGAAAAATGCTCGAATCCCTGGAAAAAATGCTCGCCAAGGGTGTGGATAACTCATTGCTGCGCTTCGGGCTGGGCAAGGGTTACCTGGATCTTGGGGAAAACGCCAAGGCCGCCGAGCATTTCCAGCGTTGCGTCGAATTCGATCCGAAGTATTCGGCGGCCTGGAAGCTATTGGGCAAGGCCCATCTGGGGCTGGAGGATTTCGCGTCCGCACGTCAGGCGTGGGAACAGGGCCTGGAAGCCGCTCGCGCCCATGGCGACAAGCAGGCAGAAAAAGAAATGACGGTGTTTCTGAAGAAGCTTGAGCGTCTGGCTCATTGATCAGAGGTAACGCGGGCCAACGGTTGTGGATAACCCTGCACCCAAAGTTATCCACAGATCATGCCAATCAACTCAATACCAGCGTTCTTCACCCGGCGGACGCTTCTTGAAGCGCTTCATGCTCCACATGTACTGGCTCGGATACGCCCGCACATAGCGCTCGACTACCTGGCTCATGGCCGCGCAAGACGTCTCGGTATCGGTGCTGTACATGGCTTCTGGCGCGGCTTCGAGGATCACTTTGTAACCCGAACCGTCCGGCAAACGTAGCGCATGCAGGAACACGCCGACCGCTTTGCCGCCAGCGAGCATGTTCGGTACGAACTTGCTGGTCAGGGCCTGTGTGGCGAAGAACGGCACAAAGATCCCGGCGGATTCGGCCGGTTCCGGGTCAGCGGGAATCCCCACTGCACCACCTTTGCGCACTTCCTTGATGACGCTGAGAATGCCTTCCTTGGTGGAAGCGGCGACCTTATTACCCAATTGCACCCGCTGCTTGCGCAGCAATTCATCCACAGCCTTCAATTTCGGCGGGCGATAGAAAATGATCGGTTTGCACTGGCTGCAATAGAAGTGGTTCAACACTTCCCAATTGCCCAGGTGGCTGGTGATACCGACCACACCTTTGCCGGAGGCGAGGGCGTCCTTTAATACGTCGAGACCTTCGACTTCACGCACCAGGTCGATGGAGCGCTGGGCCGGCCAGATCCAGGCGCAGGCGCTTTCGGTCAGGGACTTGCCAATGTCTCTCAGACTCTGGCCGACCAGACGCTCCCGTTCAGCAGGGTCCATCTCCGGAAAGCACTTGGCGAGATTGATCCGCACCACATCGCGGGAACGGTTAGGGGTTTTCCACATCACCCAGCCGATGACCGAGCCCACTGCCTGCACTGCCCGCCACGGGAGCAGGGCAAACAGCCGCAGAGCGCCTACCAGCAAGGCGCCTTTAAACTTATCCACAGGTCACTCCTGATCTTGTGCTGTGCGCGAGGCGGCTATTCTAACCGCCGTTCGCCAGCGTCGCGTAGCGATCGCAATCCTCAGTGTGGTCCATGACCATCCCCGAAGCCTGCATCAGCGCGTAGCAAATAGTCGGGCCGACGAAGGTGAAGCCGGCCTTTTTCAGGCCTTTGCTCATCTCCACGGCAGTCGGCGTCACGGCCGGCACTTCGCTGCGATCCTTGAAATGATTGATCACAGGCTTGCCGTCGACGAAGGACCAGAGAAATTCCACCGGATCTTCCAGCGCCAGCCAGGCCTGGGCGTTGCGCCGGGCCGCGTTGAGTTTGAGGCGATTGCGAATGATGCCCGGATCGAGCATCAATTCATCGATTTCGGCGTCGCTCATTTGCGCCACGCGCTGTACGTCAAAGCCGAACAGCACCTCGCGATAACGCTCACGTTTACGCAGCACGGTGATCCAGGAAAGGCCGGCCTGGAACCCTTCGAGCAAAAGCAACTCGAACAATCCCTGCGCATCGCGTAGCGGCGTACCCCACTCCTGATCGTGATAAGCCATGTACAGCGGATCTTCGGAACACCAAAAGCAGCGTGGCATAAGGCTCCAGGGGGCGTGCGCAGGACCGAATCGGGTATACTCCCGCTCTTTAAATCGCAGCCCAAGAAACAGGTGAATTTCGTGAGCCAGCCTACGCCAGCCGTGCGTACCTTCCAAGACTTGATCCTCGCCCTCCAGCAATACTGGGCCGAGCAAGGTTGTGTGGTACTTCAGCCCTACGATATGGAAGTAGGCGCCGGGACTTTCCACACTGCCACGTTCCTGCGCGCCATTGGCCCGGAAACCTGGAACGCCGCTTATGTGCAGCCCAGTCGTCGCCCGACTGACGGCCGCTACGGTGAAAACCCGAACCGTCTGCAGCACTACTATCAATTCCAGGTAGTACTGAAGCCGAACCCGGACAACTTCCAGGAACTGTACCTGGGCTCCCTGAAGCATGTCGGTCTGGACCCCTTGGTCCACGACATTCGCTTTGTTGAAGACAACTGGGAATCGCCGACCCTCGGCGCCTGGGGTCTGGGCTGGGAAGTCTGGCTCAACGGCATGGAAGTGACGCAGTTCACTTACTTCCAGCAAGCAGGCGGCATCGAGTGCTACCCGGTGACCGGCGAGATCACTTACGGTCTCGAGCGCCTGGCCATGTACCTGCAAGGCGTGGACTCGGTCTACGACCTGGTCTGGGCTGACGGTCCGTTCGGCAAAGTGACCTACGGCGACGTGTTCCACCAGAACGAAGTGGAGCAATCGACCTACAACTTCGAACACGCCAACGTCGAGAAGCTGTTCGAACTGTTCGATTTCTACGAAAGCGAAGCCAAGCGCCTGATCGAACTCGATCAGCCGCTACCGTTGCCGAGCTACGAAATGGTGTTGAAGGCGTCCCATACCTTCAACCTGCTGGATGCTCGCCGAGCGATCTCGGTGACCGCGCGTCAGCAATACATTCTGCGTGTCCGCACCCTGGCGCGTTCCGTTGCGCAAGCCTACCTGCTGGCTCGCGCCAAGCTGGGCTTCCCGATGGCGACCCCGGACCTGCGTGATGAAGTGTTGGCTAAGCTGGAGGCTGCACAATGAGTGCTCAAGATTTTCTGGTTGAACTGGGCACTGAAGAACTGCCACCCAAAGCCCTGAACACCCTGGCCGACGCGTTCCTGGCCGGTATCGACAAGGGCCTGCAAGCCGCCGGCCTGAACTACGAGACCAAAACCGTCTACGCCGCGCCACGTCGCCTGGCTGTGCTGATCACTTCGCTGGCGACTCAGCAACCTGATCGCAACATCAACCTCGATGGCCCGCCACGTCAGGCCGCGTTCGATGCCGAAGGCAATCCGACTCAAGCGGCACTGGGCTTCGCCAAGAAGTGCGGCGTCGACCTGAGCGAAATCGATCAGAGCGGCGCGAAACTGCGCTACAGCCAAAGCATCGCCGGCAAACCGACTGCGAGCCTGCTGCCGACCATCGTCGAAGATTCCCTGAACGACCTGCCGATCCCCAAGCGTATGCGCTGGGGTGCTCGCAAGGAAGAGTTCGTTCGCCCGACTCAGTGGCTGGTGATGCTGCTCGGTGACCAGGTCATCGACTGCACCCTCCTCGCCCAGAAATCGGGTCGCGATTCCCGTGGTCACCGCTTCCATCACCCGGAAAGTGTGCGCATCACCTCGCCGGCCAACTACCTGACCGACCTGCGTGCCGCTTACGTATTGGCCGATGCCAATGAGCGTCGCGAACTGATCAGCAAGCGCGTCGAAGAGTTGGCAACGATGCAGGAAGGGACGGCGATCGTTCCGCCAGCCCTGCTCGACGAAGTGACCGCGCTGGTTGAATGGCCGGTGCCGCTGGTGTGCTCGTTCGAGGAACGTTTCCTCGATGTGCCGCAAGAAGCGCTGATCACCACCATGCAGGACAACCAGAAGTATTTCTGCCTGCTGGATGCCGACGGCAAGTTGCTGCCACGTTTCATTACTGTGGCCAACATCGAAAGCAAAGACCCGCAACAGATCATCGCCGGTAACGAGAAAGTGGTTCGTCCACGCCTGACCGACGCCGAGTTCTTCTTCAAGCAAGACAAGAAGCAGAAACTCGAAGACTTCAACCTGCGTCTGCAGAACGTGGTGTTCCAGGAAAAACTCGGCAGCGTCTACGACAAGGCCGAGCGCGTTTCCAAACTCGCCGCGTTTATCGCTCAACGCATTGGCGGCAACGCAGCGTGGGCTTCCCGCGCTGGCCTGTTGTCCAAGTGCGACCTGGCGACCGAGATGGTCGGTGAGTTCCCGGAGATGCAAGGTGTTGCCGGCTACTACTACGCCCTCAATGACGGCGAGCCGCAAGATGTTGCACTGGCCCTGAACGAGCAGTACATGCCGCGCGGTGCCGGCGCTGAACTGCCGACCACCCTGACCGGTGCGGCCGTGGCTATTGCTGACAAACTCGACACGCTGGTCGGCATTTTCGGCATCGGCATGCTGCCGACCGGTAGCAAAGACCCGTATGCCCTGCGCCGTGCAGCGCTGGGTGTATTGCGAATCCTGATCGACAAGAAACTCGACCTCGACCTGAACGACGCCGTGGCTTACGCCGTGAATGCGTTCGGTACCAAGGTCAAGGCGGCTGGCCTGAACGACTCGGTGCTGGAGTTCATCTTCGACCGTCTGCGTGCCCGTTACGAAGACGAAGGCGTTGATGTCGGGACGTACCTGTCGGTGCGTGCCCTGAAGCCGGGTTCGGCGCTGGACTTCGATCAGCGCGTACAAGCGGTAGAGGCGTTCCGCAAGTTGCCGGAAGCCGCTGCCCTGGCCGCGGTGAACAAGCGCGTTTCGAACTTGCTGAGCAAGGTAGAAGGCTCTGTTCCGTCGGTCGTGGAAGCCAAGTACTTCGACAACGCCAACGAGTTCTCCCTGTATTCGGCGATCCAGCAGGCTGACCAGGCTGTCCAGCCAATGGCCGCTGCGCGTCAGTACAGCGAATCGCTGGCACGCCTGGCTGCCTTGCGCGAGCCGGTGGATGCGTTCTTTGAAGCGGTGATGGTCAACGCCGAAGATGCCAAGGTCCGCGCCAACCGTTATGCGTTGCTGGCACGTCTGCGTGGGTTGTTCCTCGGCGTCGCTGACATTTCGCTGCTGGGCTGAGGGGCTGCTGTTGAAACTGCTGATTCTCGATCGGGACGGGGTGATCAATTACGACTCCGACGCTTACATCAAATCGGTGGAGGAGTGGATTCCACTCCCCGGTGCGATCGAAGCCATCGCGCAGTTGAGCAAGGCCGGCTGGACGGTAGCGGTGGCTACCAACCAGTCGGGCATCGCTCGCGGCTATTACGACATCGCCACCCTGCACGCCATGCACGAGCGCTTGCGCTCGTTGGTGGCGGAGCAGGGCGGTGAGGTCGGGCTGATCGTCTATTGCCCGCACGGGCCGGATGAAGGCTGCGATTGCCGCAAGCCAAAACCCGGGATGTTGAAAACCATCGCCGCTCATTACAACGTATCGCTGACTAATCTATGGTTCGTCGGCGACAGTCTCGGTGACCTGGAGGCCGCCAAAGCCGTCGATTCTCAGCCAGTTTTGGTTAAGACCGGGAAAGGCGAAAAGACTCAGGGCAAGACCCTGCCGGTAGGCACCTTGATTTTTGACGATCTGGCGGCGATTGCCGCAGAACTTATCCACAATTAGAGTGCTTCTGATATTCCTGGCCAAGGATTGATCGGGAGTGCGCTTGAATAGGCAAATGTCGCCATGTCGATACTGCAGGCCATCAGATCCTTCCTCTTTTACCTGCTGCTGGGCACCAGTTCCTTGCTCTGGTGCAGCCTGAGCTTCTTTATCGCGCCTTTTCTGCCGTTCAAGGCGCGCTATCGTTTCATCAATGTGTACTGGTGTCGCTGCGCCTTGTGGCTGAGCAAAGTCTTTCTCGGTATCAGCTACGAAGTGAAGGGCGCCGAGAACGTGCCAGACCAGCCCTGCGTGATTCAGTCGAACCACCAGAGCACGTGGGAGACGTTCTTTCTATCGGCTTACTTCGAGCCGTTGAGCCAGGTGCTCAAGCGTTCACTGCTGTTCGTGCCGTTCTTTGGCTGGGCCATGGCCATGCTGCGACCGATCGCCATCGACCGCGACAACCCGAAAGCGGCGCTCAAGCATGTGGCGAAGAAGGGCGATGAACTGCTGAAAGACGGCGTCTGGGTCCTGATCTTCCCAGAGGGGACACGTGTTCCTTACGGGACCATCGGAAAATTCTCTCGAGGTGGTACCGCTTTGGCGGTCAATGCCGCGCTTCCGGTGCTGCCGATTGCGCACAATGCGGGCAAGTTCTGGCCGAAAACCGGTTGGGCGAAGAAGCAGGGCGTCATCACCGTAATCATCGGCACGCCGATGTATGCCGAGGGTAGCGGGCCGCGAGCCATTGCCGAGCTGAATGATCGGGTCCAGGCCTGGAACGAGCAAATGCAGCGTGAAATGGGTTCGCTGCCGCCCGCCCCACAAGCACCGGCCGCTACCGATCAAGTGGCTGTCTGAGATTCTGTGGATAACCTGTGTACTGTTTTGCTGAAAAACGTTGAATTTAGTTTGTAGGCTTATGATTTATATACATATTTCATAAACTCATAAGATTCTGAAAAAGGTGCATAAGTTTTTTTCGGGCGTAAAAAAACCGGCTGTTATAGCCGGTTTTTTTATGCCCGTTAAAAGCGTCTGGCTCACTCGCTCAATAGCGGCAACTGGACACTGAACGTCGTGCCTTGCCCCACCACGCTATGACAGAAAATCCTCCCGCCATGACGATCCACCACGGCCTTGACCATGGATAACCCCAGTCCCAGTCCATCGCTGCCGTGAGCCGAGGTAAAACGCCGATACTGACTGAACAACTCGGGAAGCTCTTCGACGGCAATCCCTCGGCCCTGGTCGGCGATCTCGCACATCAACCAGCCCTCGGCACAACTCACCCGCACCGAGATCCGCGAGCCCGCCGGACTGTACTTAATGGCGTTTTCCAGCAGGTTGAACAGCGCCCGTGTCAGGAGCGATTGATCGGCCAGGATCAGGACTTCAGCGTCTTCGTCGAGGTCATGCAGCAACTGAATGTTCTTTAGATGAGCGATGCTCGAAGCTTGGTCGAAGGTATCGAGCAACAACATCGCGAACATGCTTGGCTGAAACTGGTAAGCCTCGGACTCGGCCTTTGCCAACAGCACAAAAGCTTCGGTCAGGTTGAGCGCCTTGCGCACCTGCACCTCGATCTGACTGAACACTTGAGTGTCGCCGGACACCCTATGCCGCTGAACATCGAGCAAGGCCAGAATCGCCGAGTGGGGAGCTCTGAGGTCATGAGACAAAAAGCGCAGCAACACGGCTCTCTGTTCTTCGGCGTCCCGCTCGACGCTCAAGTCAGTGAGGCTCAGTAGCCAGCCAATCACGGAGTCGCCCTCGGCCGGCAACAGCGGTGCGAGGTCAAGACGCAGGCTGCGTGCCTGGGTGTCACGAAACTCCAGCGGCTCGAGGGTCGACAACGCAGATGGCATTCCATCGGACGGCACCGGGTAACCCAGGTCGCTCAGTTGCTCGAGCATGTCCTCGCCCACCAGACCACGGCAAAACACTTCTCGAGCCTTGCGGTTGGCCAGTAGAATGCGCCCATTCGGATCGCTGATCAGCGTCGCTACCGGCAGGTATTCAAGTCCATCGGCAATGAAACGTCGGGTGTCGCGGGTCCGGCTCATGGCCTGCTCCAGCGCGACGATTTGCCCTTGCAGCACATCACCGGCCGGGGCCTGGGTGCGACGACGTTCGGGAAAGACTTTTGGCTCGCTGTCCAGGCGCGCCAGTTCCCAGCCGAAATAGGCGAGCACCGCGTTCAGCCTTCGCCAATTCCAGATCAAGTAGCCCAGCATCATACCCAGCAGGCTCGCGGCCGGCGACCACCACCAGCCAAGCCGCAACAGTAGGCTCGAACCCAGTAGAGCGGCCACCATTGCACCCAGGGTCAACCATAGGGCGCGACGCGGACGCACCAACAGCAGGCCCAGCAATCCACCGACAATCACCACCGATAGCAGCGCCGCCAAGCGCTGATCGAGAACCACGATGTTGCGTTGTTGCAGCAGCCCGTTGAGGATATTCGCCTGAATCTCGATGCCCGGTGTGGTGCCGACGCTAGCCGATTGCGGTGTCACGTAACGGTCGCCCAGGCCTGGCGCGGTCGAGCCGATCAGGATCAAGCGATCGCGCAGTAACTCGGGTGGGACTTCGCCGCGCAATACGCTGACGTAGGGCACAGTGGGAAAGCCCGCGTCGGAACGGATGAAAGGAATCCGTATTTCGTGGGCTCGCTGCCAGCCTTGCGCCGATGGCGGGGCCGGGGTACCGGGCATCGGTGCATTTCTCTTGTCGATAAGGGTTTCTTCGTACAACAGCCAGGCCAGTTGCGGGCGTGTTTTTTGCGCCGGTCCTTCGCTTAAATACACGCTGCGCACAATTCCGTCGGCATCCGCTTCGGCATTGATGTGCCCGACGCTTTTGGCGCAATGGCTCAGCGGAGCCACCGGTTCAATTTCCCCCAAGGGTTGCCCATAACGCGCGACGCCTTCGCGCAACAGCGGCACGAAAACATTCCCGGCCCGACAGGCCGCCTGGGCCAAAAGCTGATCGTTGTCGGGATGGCTATCGGGTTCGCTGAAGATTACGTCGAACAGAACGCCTTTAACGTTCGCGGCGCTGAGCCGATCCAGCAGGTGCGCGTGCATGGCCCGCGACCACGGCCATTGGCCGAGCTGCTGCAAGCTGTAGTCGTCGATCGTGACGATGAGTATTCGTGGGTCTACCGGCAGCGGACTCAGCCGGCGCAGGTTGTCGTACAGCAGATTGCTCAAGGTCAGGCCCTGGCTCATGGACAGCATCGCCGTCAGCGGCAACAGGATCAGACAGACCCACAGCCACTCGCGGACCATCCGCTGAAACAACCGCTGAGCCTGGGTGGGCTCGCGGTCGTCCTTCCTTGGCCGCCTCTTCATTGGTCGTTGACCGGGGTGCTATTGGACACGTGTGGTCCTGGGGTAATAGAAAATGTCATACACCCCGGTCTCTCCCTCTAACCCCTGAGCATCATAAGCGGACAGGCGAACATGGTAGAAAAACGCTTTCAGCCCGCTGAATTTGACCTCTGGCGTGCTGGAAAACTGCTCCTGCTTGATGTCCAGAAAGGCAGCATCGGCGGCCACTTGCGCCCGATAACGCGTGGCCCCTTCGATGGGTTTCATGATCAATTGCCACACAGGCACATTACCCGTCTGACCGGCTTGCCCCAACAAACGTGGGGCAGGTAGCAAGTCGATTGGCGTCAATGTGCCTTGTTTCTGAATACGCAAACCCTGACGGGCCATGACCTGGACCTCGTCAGCTTCAGGGCTCTGAGTCCGTTTGGCAGCCGACCGGGCAGGGCGGGAGCCCGACGTTTCCTCATCACGGTTGACCGCCACGTGTCCGTTCAGAACCTCCAGCAGCGCCTCGCCACCGTCATCGTTGCGCACCCGAAAGTGCGTGCCCCGTACGCCCAGTACACCGACCGGCGTGACGATCTGAAAGCGATCATGGTCGCTGGCACGTTTGATCACATACGACTCAACCTGCCCCTGCTCAAGAATGACCTGAGGGACCGAATGTTCTTCATTGAGATGCAGGGTGATATGGGAACTGGAGGGCAACACCACCCGCGAGCCATCCCCCAGGGACAGGCTGACAAACGCCGAGGGAGAGGTTTTGACGCCTTCCTGCTCGTCGATCGACATGCCTTCCTGCAGTGGCGTCTGCTTGCCTTTGGCGTCCAGCTTCCAGGCTTCGCCGGTCAGATGCTCGACAGTCGCCGGCAGCGGTTGACCACGGCATTGTTGGTTTTCATCGATATAAGGCAGACGTTTTGCCGAGGCGACAGCCGCTGATGCACTCTGGGTGAACAATCCCATCAGGCCGGCAACCAATAAAAGACAGACGCCAGAACGGCGTGGAAGCAATAAGGTCATGGGGTTCATGGATTGCTTTTTATGCTCTTATAGAAATCATGCCGGGAAACCCACACGCTTGACGCACGATACCTGACCGGACGCTCTGGCAGATAGCCATGGGAGCAAAGGATATGAGATGACACATCCCTGTGTCGGAACCGAGCAGGCACTCCGTGTGTTTTCCCCTGAACTGCAGACTGTCGAAAACCGGCGATCGACGGTCCTGCCAGGTTGGCGTTGACGCTCCCTGCGTCGGAGCAAATCCCAATGCCCCTGTGCCGCTCAGCGAGAACGAATTTACCCGCATAAGGGGCCTTGCGAGCGGATTCTCAATATTTGTTCAGAATTGGCCGAAGGCTAAAACACCCAGCGTTGTTGTGTTGAAGGGATGTCGAGCTGTACGGATTCCATCTGAGGGGAGTGCATCGGGGCAAAGCCTGGCGAGTCCCCCATAAGCCTGTTTGTCTCCGCTGGACCGAAGTAACGCGGTAAAGTCTCCTGTTCGACGATTGGAGTCCACTGGACCGTGGTGCATCCCAGTCCGAGGCCAGCCGCCAACAGCAACGCTGCCAACCTTGTAAATCCATTAGAGAGAATCTTTAGACGCATCATTCCCACAGTCCCTCTTGAGCATTCTGCCGATGGTTCATCGCCTACCGGCGAAGTGACATCAGCGTAGCCAAAATTGGGAAATTCGCAGCAGTTCGCCACAATTGTTCAGATTCAATCAATCAGCCTAAACTCCCGTAGGAGTTTTCACTTTGCACTTACGAGATGAAGGAAACACTCGGCATGCGTGTCGCAATACTGGATGACGAACCCGCCGAACTCCGCCGGGTAGAACAGACACTGCGACAGATCCCCGTCACGGGAGAGCAGGCGTGGACGTTGCACAGCTTCGAGCGGGGAGAGGACTTGTTGCGGCAACTTCGACGGGAGACCTTCGACCTGCTGATCCTCGATTGGCAACTGCCCGATATCAGCGGCCTGTCATTGTTGCGTTGGACCCGTGAACACATGGACGTGCCACCCGCCGCGATCATGCTCACCAGTCGCGATACCGAAAGCGATATCGTCCAGGCGTTGAACGCCGGGGCCGACGATTACGTGAGCAAACCGTTTCGTCCCAACGAGCTGATGGCTCGGGTCAGCGCGGTGCTTCGTCGGCATGGACTGCAACGCGCGGCAGCCACCGAAATACTGACCTTCAATGACCTTGAATTCGACGACGCCGAACTCACCGTCACCCGCGCCTCCACCCCCATTAGCCTGACCGAACGGGAATACCGTCTCGCCCGCTGCCTGTTTGCCAATCTGGGACGACCTCTATCCCGTGAATACTTATATGAGCGCTTTTGGACCCATGAAGAAATAGTGTCCTCACGCCCGCTGGATACTCATATTTATCGCCTGCGCAACAAGTTGGGCCTGACAGCTGATCGCGGTTGGCAACTGCTGACGATTTACGGGTATGGGTATCGGCTCGAGAGCGTGGCCACTGCCACTGCTAGCGAATGACGACGTTTCGACGATCAATAAAAAAGGCCAACGCTTAGCGTTGGCCTTTTTCGTTTTAGCGATCTTGCCGGATCAGAAGTCCAGGTTGGAAACCGCCAGGGCGTTGCTTTCGATGAAGTCACGACGAGGCTCGACCGCATCACCCATCAGGGTGTTGAAGATCTGGTCTGCGCCAATGGCGTCTTCGATGGTCACTTTGAGCATCCGGCGCTGGCTTGGGTCCATGGTGGTTTCCCACAGCTGATCCGGGTTCATTTCACCCAGACCTTTGTATCGCTGGATGGTGTGACGCTTGGTGCTTTCGGTCATCAGCCATTCAAGGGCTTCCTTGAACTCGGTGACCGGCTTCTTGCGTTCGCCACGCTGGATGTACGCGCCATCGTCCAGCAAGGTGCTCAGTTGAGCGCCCAGAGAAACCACAGTCTTGTAATCGTTGCTGCCGAAGAAATCGCGGTTAAACGTGACGTAGTTCGACAAGCCGTGGGAGATCAGTTCGACCTCAGGCAGCCAGACATTACGTTCACGGTCTTCACGCAGGCTGGCTTTGTACACTAGGCCAGACTTCTCGACGGTGCGCAGGCGAACTTCGTACTGGGCCAGCCAATCCTGCATCGCTGCGTGATCGGACAGTTGCTCCATGCTCACTGCCGGCAGGTAGATGAAGTGCTCGGTCAGTTCCTGTGGGTACAGGCGCGACAGACGCTTGAGGGTCTTCATCACCAGACGGAAGTCATTCACCAGACGCTCGAGGGCTGGTCCGGAAATACCCGGTGCTTCCTCGTTCAAGTGCAGGCTCGCGTCTTCCAGGGCCGACTGCGTCATGTACTCTTCCATGGCGTCGTCGTCTTTGATGTATTGCTCTTGCTTGCCCTTCTTGACCTTGTACAGCGGTGGCTGAGCGATGTAGATGTAGCCGCGCTCGATCAGCTCCGGCAACTGACGGAAGAAGAAGGTCAGCAGCAGGGTACGGATGTGCGAACCGTCGACGTCAGCATCGGTCATGATGATGATGTTGTGGTAACGCAGCTTCGCGATGTTGTACTCGTCGCGGCCAATGCCGCAGCCCAGCGCGGTGATCAAGGTACCCACTTCTTGCGAAGAGATCATCTTGTCGAAACGCGCCTTCTCGACGTTCAGGATCTTGCCTTTCAGCGGCAGGATGGCCTGGGTTTTACGGTTACGTCCCTGCTTGGCGGAGCCGCCAGCAGAGTCACCTTCCACGAGGTACAGTTCGGAAAGGGCAGGGTCTTTTTCCTGGCAGTCAGCCAGTTTACCCGGCAGACCGGCGATATCCAGCGCGCCCTTACGGCGGGTCATCTCACGGGCTTTACGCGCCGCTTCACGAGCACGAGCCGCGTCGATCATCTTGCCGACGACCAGCTTGGCTTCGTTCGGGTTTTCCAACAGGAAGTCGGAGAAGTACTTGCCCATTTCCTGTTCGACCGCGGTCTTCACTTCGGAAGAAACCAGCTTGTCTTTGGTCTGGGAGCTGAACTTCGGATCCGGCACTTTTACCGAAATAATCGCGGTCAGGCCTTCACGGGCATCGTCACCGGTGGTCGCGACTTTGTGTTTCTTCGCCAGACCTTCAGCTTCGATGTAGGTGTTCAGGTTACGCGTCAGTGCGGAACGGAAACCCACCAGGTGAGTACCGCCATCGCGCTGCGGAATGTTGTTGGTGAAGCACAACAGGTTCTCGTTGAAGCTGTCGTTCCACTGCAGGGCGATTTCCACGCCGATGCCGTCTTCGCGCTGGATGTTGAAGTGGAACACCTGGTTGACCGGCGTCTTGTTGGTGTTCAGGTATTCAACGAACGCACGCAGGCCGCCTTCGTACTTGAACAGCTCTTCTTTGCCGCTGCGCTCGTCCTTGAGGACGATGCCAACACCAGAGTTGAGGAAGGACAGCTCACGAATCCGCTTGGCCAGGATGTCCCAGCTGAAGTGGATGTTCTTGAAAGTCAGATCAGACGGCTTGAAGTGAATCTGGGTGCCAGTGGTTTCGCTTTCACCGACGATCTTCATCGGTTCTTTTGGAACACCGTGAATGTAGGTCTGTTCCCAGATCTTGCCACTGCGGCGAACGGTCAGGACCAGCTCTTCGGACAGGGCGTTCACCACCGACACACCTACACCGTGCAGACCGCCGGATACTTTGTAGGAGTTGTCGTCGAACTTACCGCCGGCGTGCAGCACGGTCATGATGACCTCGGCTGCCGAAACGCCTTCCTCTTTGTGCACGTCTACCGGGATGCCACGACCGTTGTCGCGAACGGTGATGGATTCGTCCGGGTGGATGATGATGCTGATGTCGTCGCAGTGGCCGGCGAGAGCTTCGTCGATCGAGTTATCGACCACTTCGAACACCATGTGGTGCAGACCGCTGCCATCGTCGGTGTCACCAATGTACATACCGGGACGTTTGCGTACGGCATCCAGGCCTTTCAGCACTTTAATGCTCGTTGAGTCGTACGTATTTTCTTCGCTCAATGCCTTCACTCCCGATGGTCGTGGGTCTGGGTGATACGGCCCTGTTCCACGTGGAACAGAGCGACTGGCGTTTCCGTCTGCCAGCCTTCCCTCAATAATTCGTGATCTACACAGGTGATAAACACCTGGCAGCGTAAGTCTTCCAGCAAGCGGCAAAGCGCGCGACGGTGGTGCTCGTCCAGTTCGGACGGCAGGTCATCCACCAGATAAATACACTGGCCGCGTCGGGCCTGGCTGACCAAGTGCCCTTGGGCAATCCGCAAAGCACAGACCACCAGCTTCTGCTGACCGCGGGACAAGATGTCCGCGGCATTGTGTGCGCCCAATCTAAGACGCAAATCAGCACGCTGTGGTCCGGCCTGGGTATGACCCATTTGCTGATCCCGCTGAAGGGACCCGGCGAGCACTGCACTCAGTTCGCGGTCTTTGTCCCAACCTCGGTAATAGCTGAGCGTCAAGCCCTCGAGCTCAACCAGTTCGCTCAAGGTCTGTTCAAAGACAGGTTTCAAGGCTTTGATATAAGCGCGGCGGTATTCATCAATTTCAGCGCTGGCTTGGCACAGTTCCCTGTCCCAAACCGCTTGCGAAACGGCGTCAAGTGTACCATGCCGCAGCCAAGAGTTTCTCTGGCGCAGGGCCTTCTGCAAGCGCTGCCAGGTGGACATGAATCGTGGTTCCACGTGGAACACGCCCCAGTCGAGAAACTGCCGGCGAATCTTCGGCGCGCCTTCCAGCAAGCGGAAGCTGTCAGGGTTGATCAACTGCAGTGGAAGGATTTCCGCCAGTTGCGCTGCGCTGCGGGCGTTCTGCCCGTCGATGCGGATCTGGAACTCCCCTTGGCGGTCGCGGGAGATTCCCAAGGCGCTGTGCCCGCCCTCGGCCAATTCAACCTGGCCAAACACCGTGCACGCCAATTGCTCGTACTGAATGACCGGCAGAAGACGGCTGCTACGAAACGAACGGGCAAGCCCCAGCAGATGAATGGCTTCCAGAACACTGGTTTTGCCGCTGCCGTTGGCGCCGTAAAGAATGTTGATTCGGGGGGAGGGGGAGAAGGTCACCGGGTGCAGATTGCGCACCGCGGTGACCGAGACGCGACTTAAGGACATCTAGCTTCTGCTGAGCATGATTACAGACGCATCGGCATGACAACGTAGGCCGAATCGTCGTTGTCGGACTCTTGCACCAGCGCACTGCTGTTGGAGTCGGACAGGATCAGGCGAACCTGCTCGGTGGTCATCACACCCAGCACGTCGAGCAGATAGCTCACGTTGAAGCCGATTTCCAGATTGCCGCCGTTGTATTCAACGCCCACTTCTTCTTCCGCTTCTTCTTGCTCCGGGTTGTTCGCCTGAATCTTCAGCTGGCCGTTAGCCAGTTGCAGACGAATACCGCGGTACTTCTCGTTGGACAGAATCGCGGTACGGCTGAAGGCTTCACGCAGGGCCTGGCGGTCGCCGAGTACCAGTTTGTCGCCGCCCTTAGGCAGGACGCGCTCGTAGTCAGGGAATTTACCGTCGACCAGTTTCGAGGTGAAAGTGAATTCGCCAGTGGTGGCGCGGATGTGGTGTTGACCCAGCACGATGCTGACGATGCCGTCCGGTTCGGTCAGCAGGCGCGCCAGCTCAAGAATACCTTTGCGTGGAACGATGACCTGATGACGATCCGGCTGACCGATATCCGCCTGCATTGAGCACATGGCCAGGCGGTGACCGTCAGTGGCCACGGCGCGGATGATGCCAGCCGAGACTTCCAGCAACATGCCGTTAAGGTAGTAACGCACGTCCTGCTGGGCCATCGCGAAGCTGGTGCGTTCGATCAGACGACGCAGTTTGCTTTGCTCAAGGCTGCACGTCAGCGAGCCTGGGCCTTCTTCCACAGTCGGGAAGTCATTGGCCGGCAGGGTCGACAGGGTGAAGCGGCTACGGCCGGCCTTCACCACGAGCTTCTGCTCATCGACCTTGATGTCGATCAGCGCGTCGTTCGGCAAGCTCTTGCAGATGTCCATCAGCTTGCGCGCAGGCACAGTGATGGAACCTGGATCCGCAGGCTCTTCGAGTTGTACACGACCGACCAGCTCGACTTCCAGGTCGGTACCGGTCAGCGACAGTTGCTGGCCTTCGACAACCAGCAGCACGTTGGAGAGCACCGGCAAGGTCTGTCGGCGCTCGACGACGCCTGCGACCAGTTGCAGGGGTTTCAACAGGGCTTCGCGTTGAATGGTGAAATGCATGGTCTAGTCCCTTGCCTTAATAAGCTGCGCTGGTGTTCATCAAGTGGTCAGTGTACGCAGCAGGTTCTTGTAGTCCTCGCGGATGTCCGCGTCGGATTCCTTAAGTTCGTTGATCTTGCGGCAGGCGTGCAAAACAGTCGTGTGGTCTCGGCCGCCAAACACGTCGCCGATTTCCGGCAGGCTGTGGTTGGTCAGTTCTTTGGACAAAGCCATGGCGACCTGACGCGGACGGGCTACCGAGCGCGAACGACGTTTGGACAACAAGTCGGAGATCTTGATCTTGTAGTACTCAGCGACTGTGCGCTGAATGTTATCCACAGAGACCAGTTTGTCTTGCAGTGCCAACAGATCTTTCAGGGATTCGCGAATCAACTCGATGGTGATATCGCGGCCCATGAAGTGCGAGTGGGCGATCACGCGTTTGAGCGCGCCTTCCAGCTCACGGACGTTGGAACGAATACGCTGGGCGATGAAGAACGCCGCGTCATGGGGTAGATCGACTTTGGCCTGATCGGCCTTTTTCATCAGGATCGCCACGCGGGTTTCCAGCTCCGGCGGCTCGACGGCTACCGTCAGGCCCCAACCGAAACGGGATTTGAGACGCTCTTCGAGGCCTTCGATTTCTTTCGGGTAGCGGTCACTGGTAAGAATGACCTGCTGGCCACCTTCAAGCAGGGCGTTGAAGGTGTGGAAAAACTCTTCCTGGGAACGTTCCTTGCGGGCAAAGAACTGAATGTCATCGATGAGCAGGGCGTCCACCGAACGGTAGAAGCGCTTGAACTCGTTGATCGCGTTCAGCTGCAGGGCCTTGACCATGTCCGCCACGAACCTTTCGGAATGCAGGTACACGACCTTGGCATTCGGATTCTTCTTTAATAGGTGGTTACCCACAGCGTGCATCAAGTGGGTTTTACCCAAGCCGACGCCACCATAAAGGAAGAGCGGGTTGTAACCGTGCTTGGGGTTGTCCGCCACTTGCCAGGCCGCAGCCCGTGCCAGTTGGTTGGACTTGCCCTCGACGAAGTTTTCGAAGGTGAAGGTGCGGTTCAGGTAGCTGGTGTGCTTGAGCGCGCCTTCGACCTGCACCGTGCGCTGTTCGGCGCGAATCGGTGCCTGTTGCGAACTGGCACCGGCCATCGGGTCGAAGCTGTCACGCGAAGGCTCTTCATTAACCTCGGCAATTTTTTGCGTCGAACGCTTGGCCGGGGCAGCTACCGAGGATGGCGCCGGAGCGCTGACAGGTGCTTGAGCGGCCTGAGCCTGCGAGGCAGCGGCGGCCAACGGAGCATTCGGGGCGGCACGCGGTGCCGAACTGCGTTTGCTGCCTATTAATAAGGAAAGCGCCGGCGCCGTGCCGTTGCCATGCTCATCCAGCAGTTCAAGGACGCGGCCCAGGTACTTTTCGTTGACCCAGTCGAGAACAAAACGATTCGGTGCGTAAACACGCAACTCGTCGCCTTCGGCTTCGACCTGTAGTGGACGGATCCAAGTGTTGAATTGTTGGGCAGGCAGCTCATCGCGCAAAAGCTCCACGCACTGCTGCCAAAGTTCCACTGACACGGATATCCCCTAAGTTGAAAGCCGGTGAGGCAAAAACAAGCCGCCATTGTAGCCGACCAGACGCCGACTTATCCACACGAAGGTTGTTCACTGCCCAAGAAGACTCAGTGCGTTACACGAAAAAAAGACGACCAGTGGTCTGTGCATAAGCCCTGTGGATAACCGGGTCTAAGGTCGTTGTACAAGTGGGGGTGAAACTCGGTGGATAACCACCCTGTGGATAAGTACCCCTTTCACACACAGCTTATCCGACAGCGCAGCACAGGCTGAACACCGTTTTCCACCGTAGTTGTCATTCTCTGTACATCACGGTTTAAAAGGGCTAATGGCAGTTATCCACAGATGATTGTGTCCCTAGCTTTTATAAGCTTTACAGAAAAGCTTTAAATACTTTCCTTCTTAATTTCTATATCTAGCGAAGGACCCCCGGTACGAAAAATGTCTGGAGATCTATTTATAAGGAAACGCTGGTTGGAAATTGACCTAGAGGCTTGCTTTCTCTAGAATCCCCGGTCTCTTAAAACGGGGGCCATTCCGGCCCGTTGTGGACGAACCAGGTAACACGACAATGAAACGTACTTTCCAACCAAGCACTATCAAACGCGCTCGTACCCACGGTTTCCGTGCTCGCATGGCTACCAAAAACGGTCGTGCCGTCCTGTCGCGTCGTCGCGCCAAAGGTCGTGCGCGTCTGGCAGTTTGATAATCCGGCACTGGAGGTGAGTCAGGACTTCAGTCGGGAAAAGCGCCTGCTTACTCCCCGGCATTTCAAGGCAGTCTTTGACTCCCCTACCGGCAAGGTTCCGGGGAAAAATCTCCTGCTCCTTGCGCGCAACAACGATCTTGATCACCCCCGTCTCGGGCTGGTTATCGGGAAAAAGAGCGTAAAGCTCTCCGTCGAGCGCAATCGCCTCAAACGTCTGATGCGCGAATCGTTCCGTCTGCACCAGGATTCACTGGTCGGCTGGGACATTGTTATCGTCGCGCGCAAAGGTTTGGGGGACGTAGAAAACCCCGAATTGATTCAGCATTTCGGCAAACTCTGGAAGCGTCTGGCACGCAGCACGCCAGTACCAGCAGTCAAAACCGAAACTGTAGGGGTAGACAGTCCCGATGCGTAAACTGGCACTCGTTCCGATCCAGTTTTATCGCTATGCCATTAGTCCTCTGATGGCCAACCACTGTCGCTTCTACCCCAGTTGTTCCTGCTACGCGTTAGAGGCCATTGAAAATCATGGTCTTCTGCGCGGTGGCTGGCTGGCCTTTCGTCGTTTAGGTCGCTGTCATCCGTGGAATCCCGGTGGTTATGACCCGGTTCCATCTATCCCTACCTCCCGTTCTTCTTCGATGGCCGAGTAATCATGGATATCAAACGCACGATCCTGATCGTCGCCCTGGCAATCGTGTCCTACGTTATGGTTCTTAAATGGAACCAGGACTATGGCCAGGCTGCCCTGCCGACTCAGAATGTTGCTTCCAGTACTACCGCACCGGGTCTACCGGATACGGCGACTGGCAATAATGCTTCTGTCAGTGACGACATTCCACGCGCCGCAAGCGATACCAGTGCAACTGCACCTGCTGAAACGCCAGTGGCTGCAAGCAAAGACCTCATCCAGATCAAAACGGATGTGCTCAACCTGGCTATCGATCCACAAGGTGGCGATGTTGCCCAGTTGACGCTGCCGCTGTATCCACGTCGCCAGGACCATCCGGACATTCCATTCCAGTTGTTCGATAACGGCAACGAACGGACTTATCTGGCCCAGAGCGGTTTGATCGGCTCCAACGGACCGGACGCAAGTCCTGCCGGTCGTCCGGTTTACTCGTCGGAGAAGAAGGTTTACCAGTTGGCTGACGGTCAGGACCAATTGGTCGTAGACCTGAAGTTCAGCAAGGATGGCGTCAACTACATCAAGCGTTTCACCCTGAAACGTGGCCTGTATGACGTAACCGTTTCCTACCTGATCGATAACCAGAGCGCTCAGCCCTGGTCCGGTGCGATGTTCGCGCAGTTGAAGCGTGACGCCAGCTCCGATCCTTCTTCCAGCACTGCCACCGGCACCGCGACTTACCTGGGCGCCGCCCTGTGGACAAGTAACGAGCCATACAAGAAAGTGTCCATGAAAGATATGGACAAGGCTCAGCTGAAAGAAACCGTTAACGGTGGTTGGGTTGCATGGTTGCAGCACTACTTCGTGACCGCGTGGATTCCGGCGAAAGGCGAAAACAACGTCGTCCAGACCCGTAAGGACAGCAAAGGCAACTACATCATCGGCTACACCGCCCCGGCAATGACTGTCGCGCCAGGTGCAAAAGCCGAGACCAGCGCCGTTCTGTACGCCGGTCCGAAAAGCCAGGCTGTGCTGAAAGAGTTGTCCCCAGGTCTGGAACTGACCGTCGACTACGGCATTCTGTGGTTCATTGCCCAGCCAATTTTTTGGTTGCTGCAACACATCCACGCGCTGATCGGTAACTGGGGCTGGTCGATTATCTTCCTGACCATGCTGATCAAAGGGATCTTTTTCCCGCTGTCGGCTGCCAGCTACAAATCCATGGCGCGCATGCGTGCAGTGGCACCAAAACTGGCCGCGCTGAAAGAGCAACATGGCGACGACCGGCAGAAAATGTCGCAATCCATGATGGAGCTGTACAAGAAAGAGAAGATCAATCCGCTGGGTGGTTGCTTGCCAATCCTCGTGCAGATGCCGGTTTTCCTTTCGCTGTACTGGGTTCTGCTGGAAAGCGTTGAAATGCGCCAAGCGCCGTTCATGCTGTGGATTACTGACCTGTCGATCAAGGATCCGTTCTTCATTCTGCCGATCATCATGGGTGCAACCATGTTCATCCAGCAGCAGTTGAACCCGACTCCTCCGGATCCGATGCAGGCCAAGGTGATGAAGTTGATGCCAATCATCTTCACCTTCTTCTTCCTGTGGTTCCCGGCTGGTCTGGTGCTGTACTGGGTAGTGAACAACTGCCTGTCGATCGCCCAACAGTGGTACATCACTCGTAAGATCGAAGCAGCTACCAAAGCAGCTGCCTGACTTACACTGTGGATAACCACTCAAAACGCCCCCTAGTGGGGCGTTTTGCTATCTGTCACTTTTGTCTGGATAACGGTTTATGAGCGTTCCTCGTGAAACCATTGCAGCCGTCGCAACCGCTCAAGGTCGCGGCGGTGTAGGCATCGTCCGTATCTCCGGGCCGTTGGCGAGCGTTGCGGCCAAAGCCTTCAGCGGTCGTGAACTCAAGCCGCGATTCGCCCACTACGGCCCATTTCTCAGTGAAAACGATGAGGTTCTGGATCAAGGCATCGCCCTGTATTTTCCGGGCCCGAACTCTTTCACCGGTGAAGATGTGCTGGAACTCCAGGGCCATGGCGGTCCGGTAGTTCTGGATATGTTGCTTCAACGTTGCCTGGAACTCGGCTGTCGGTTGGCACGGCCAGGTGAATTCAGCGAGCGCGCGTTCCTCAACGACAAACTCGACCTGGCTCAGGCCGAAGCAATTGCCGACTTGATCGAAGCGAGTTCTGCACAGGCTGCACGAAATGCCCTGCGTTCCTTGCAGGGCGCATTTTCCGAGCGTGTGCATAACCTCACCGAGCAACTGATTGGCCTGCGCATCTATGTCGAAGCGGCTATCGACTTCCCGGAAGAAGAAATCGACTTCCTCGCCGATGGCCACGTACTGAGCATGCTCGACAAAGTGCGTGACGAGTTATCCACCGTACTCCGAGAAGCCGGGCAGGGTGCCTTGCTACGTGACGGGATGACCGTGGTGATCGCTGGCCGGCCGAATGCCGGTAAATCCAGTTTGCTGAATGCCCTGGCCGGACGAGAAGCAGCGATCGTGACCGAGATAGCCGGTACCACCCGGGATATTCTTCGTGAACATATCCACATCGATGGCATGCCGCTGCACGTGGTCGACACCGCAGGTCTGCGAGATACCGAAGACCAGGTGGAAAAAATCGGCGTCGAACGAGCGTTGAAAGCGATCGGCGAGGCTGATCGAGTCCTGTTGGTGGTAGATGCTACCGCTCCTGAGGCACGTGATCCGTTCGCGTTATGGCCGGAATTCCTGGAAGTCCGTCCGGATCCGGCGAAAGTCACGCTGATCCGTAACAAGGCTGACCTCACTGGCGAAGCCATTGCCCTGGAAATCAGCGAGGATGGCCACGTCACCATTAGCCTGAGCGCCAAGTCTGCAGGTGAAGGGCTGGAATTGCTGCGCGACCACCTCAAGGCCTGCATGGGCTACGAACAGACCTCGGAGAGCAGCTTCAGCGCTCGCAGGCGTCACCTTGACGCGTTACGTCATGCCAGTGCTTCCCTGGAGCACGGCCGTGCGCAGCTGACCCTGGCCGGTGCCGGTGAACTGCTGGCCGAAGATTTGCGCCAGGCTCAGCACTCTTTGGGTGAAATCACCGGTGCATTCAGCTCCGATGACCTGTTGGGACGAATCTTTTCCAGCTTCTGTATCGGTAAATAATCCTTCCGTTGTCCACAGACAGGCCATTCGTGCCTGTCTGTTCCCTCCTTTTCTTAAATTCTCCTCCAGTGCCAGGCAGATTCTTTCTGCTCGTGTGGATTTTCCGTGTCCAGGATTTGCCTATTCTGCGTTTTTCTGTGGATTAAGCCCTGTGAATAACTGCCACTAAGGGCAGTTGATAACAGTGCCTCAAAACTGAAGATAACCGCCTCTGTGGATAACAACCCCTTTCATCCACAGGCTTAAACCGGTTATCCAAGGGCCTCCTTGGCACATGACCACAGGGTTTTGAATCTCTGTACACATTGAAAATAAAGGGCTGTATCAATCTATCCACAGAAAGGTGGCTCAGTAGAAATAAACATAAAAACAAAGATTTAATAGATTTCTCTCTTTTTAATTTCTATAACCGCGACTTCTCCACAGCTGGTTAAATTTTGTGCAAAGGGTTCTTTAGGAAGGGCGAAGTCCCTATACTTGCCGCCCAGGTCCAAAAACCTGAGCTCAAACTATTCCTGATTACCTAACTGAAGCAGGCACGAGGTGCGTGGTGGATTTCCCTTCCCGTTTTGAAGTGATCGTCATCGGCGGCGGTCATGCCGGTACCGAGGCAGCACTGGCCTCAGCACGTATGGGTGCAAAAACCCTGTTGCTGACGCATAACGTGGAAACCCTCGGTGCCATGAGTTGCAACCCCGCTATCGGTGGAATCGGCAAAAGCCATCTGGTCAAGGAAATCGATGCCCTTGGCGGCGCGATGGCCATCGCCACCGATAAAGGTGGTATTCAATTTCGCGTATTGAACAGCCGCAAAGGCCCGGCCGTGCGTGCAACCCGCGCTCAGGCTGATCGGGTTCTGTACAAGGCCGCTGTCCGCGAAATCCTCGAAAACCAGCCGAACCTGTGGATATTTCAACAGGCTGCCGACGACCTGATCGTCGAGCAGGAACAAGTGCGCGGTGTTGTCACCCAAATGGGCCTGCGTTTCTTCGCGGACTCCGTGGTGTTGACCACTGGCACCTTCCTCGGTGGACTTATCCACATCGGCATGCAGAATTTTTCCGGTGGCCGTGCCGGTGATCCGCCGTCGATCGCCCTGGCTCACCGATTGCGTGAATTGCCACTGCGCGTTGGTCGCCTGAAAACCGGCACTCCACCGCGTATCGACGGTCGTTCTGTGGATTTCTCGGTGATGACCGAGCAAGCCGGCGATACTCCGATCCCGGTGATGTCGTTCATGGGTTCCAAAGAGCAGCATCCGAAACAGGTCAGTTGCTGGATTACCCACACCAACGCCCGCACCCACGAAATCATTGCCGCCAACCTTGATCGCTCGCCGATGTATTCCGGTGTGATCGAAGGTATCGGCCCGCGTTACTGCCCGTCGATCGAAGACAAGATCCATCGCTTTGCCGACAAGGAAAGCCATCAGGTCTTCATCGAACCGGAAGGCCTGACGACCAACGAGCTGTACCCGAACGGGATATCCACATCCCTGCCGTTCGACGTGCAACTGCAGATCGTGCAATCGATCCGCGGCATGGAAAACGCGCACATCGTTCGTCCGGGTTACGCCATCGAGTACGACTACTTCGACCCGCGTGACCTGAAGTACAACCTGGAAACCAAAGTCATCGGCGGTCTGTTCTTCGCCGGGCAAATCAACGGCACCACCGGTTACGAAGAAGCCGGCGCCCAGGGTTTGCTGGCCGGGGCCAACGCCGCACTGCGTGCTCAGGGCAAAGAGGCCTGGTGCCCGCGTCGCGATGAGGCGTACATCGGCGTGTTGGTCGATGACCTGATTACCTTGGGTACCCAGGAGCCGTATCGGATGTTCACTTCCCGTGCCGAGTACAGACTGATCCTGCGCGAAGACAACGCCGATCTGCGCTTGACCGAAAAAGGTCGCGAATTGGGTCTGGTGGACGACGCGCGTTGGGCTGCGTTCTGCACCAAACGCGAAAGCATCACGCTGGAAGAGCAACGCCTGAAAAGTACTTGGGTTCGCCCGGGCACCGAACAGGGCGATGCGATTTCCGAGAAGTTCGGTACGCCGCTGACCCACGAATATAACTTGCTCAATCTGCTGAGCCGTCCGGAAATCGACTACGCTGGTCTGATCGCCGTGACCGGTGGGGGGGCAGAAGACCCGCAAGTCGCCGAGCAGGTCGAAATCAAGACCAAATACGCCGGTTACATCGATCGCCAGCAGGATGAAATCGCACGGCTGCGGGCCAGCGAAGACACAAAACTGCCTGTGGATATCGATTACACGAATATTTCCGGTCTCTCCAAAGAGATCCAGAGCAAGCTCGGTGCGACCCGTCCAGAGACCTTGGGCCAGGCGTCGCGTATCCCGGGCGTGACGCCGGCAGCGATTTCGCTGTTGATGATTCATTTGAAAAAACGCGGCGCGGGCCGTCAGTTGGAGCAAAGCGCTTGAGTTCGTTGGTCACCTCGCAACACGCAGAAGAGTTATCCACAGGTGCTCGCCAGCTAGGTGTCACGCTGACAGAAAACCAGCATGCTCAGCTGCTGGGTTATCTGGCCCTGTTGATCAAATGGAACAAGGCATACAACCTGACCGCCGTACGCGATCCGGATGAAATGGTTTCCCGTCACTTGCTCGATAGTTTGAGCGTGATGTCGTTCGTCGAAAACGGTCGCTGGCTTGACGTTGGCAGCGGTGGCGGTATGCCGGGTATTCCGTTGGCCATCCTGTTTCCAGAGTCCCAAGTGACCTGCCTGGACAGTAACGGCAAGAAAACCCGCTTCCTGACTCAGGTCAAACTCGAACTCAAACTGGATAACCTTCAAGTTATCCACAGTCGCGTCGAAGCCTTTCAGCCTGCACTGCCATTCAACGGGATCATTTCCCGGGCATTCAGCAGCATGGAGAACTTCAGCAACTGGACTCGCCACCTCGGCGACACCGATACACGTTGGCTGGCAATGAAGGGCGTTCATCCAGCCGATGAGCTGGTAGCATTGCCGGCAGACTTCCACCTCGATAGCGAACACGCCCTGGCCGTACCCGGTTGCCAAGGCCAACGCCATCTGCTGATACTGCGCCGCACGGCATGATTGGGAACACAAGCAAGAATGGCTAAGGTATTCGCGATAGCGAACCAAAAGGGTGGTGTGGGCAAGACCACCACCTGCATCAACCTCGCAGCTTCCCTGGTCGCTACCAAGCGTCGGGTGCTGTTGATCGATCTCGATCCACAGGGCAACGCCACCATGGGTAGCGGTGTGGATAAACACGGCCTGGAAAACTCGGTCTACGACCTGCTGATCGGCGAATGCGATCTGGCCCAGGCCATGCACTACTCCGAGCACGGTGGTTACCAACTGCTGCCGGCCAACCGTGACTTGACCGCGGCCGAAGTGGTTCTGCTGGAAATGCAGATGAAGGAAAGCCGCCTGCGCAGTGCGTTGGCGCCGATCCGTGAAAACTACGATTACATTTTGATCGACTGTCCGCCGTCGCTGTCGATGCTCACGCTTAACGCACTGGTTGCGGCTGACGGGGTGATTATCCCCATGCAGTGCGAGTACTTCGCGCTCGAAGGCTTGAGCGACCTTGTGGATAACATCAAGCGCATCGCAGAACTGCTGAATCCGAACCTGAAAGTCGAAGGCCTGTTGCGGACCATGTATGACCCGCGCCTGAGCCTGATGAACGATGTTTCGGCGCAGCTCAAGGAACACTTCGGCGAGCAGCTCTACGACACGGTGATTCCGCGCAACATCCGCCTGGCCGAAGCGCCAAGCTATGGCATGCCAGCGCTGGCGTACGACAAATCATCGCGGGGCGCCATTGCCTATCTGGCATTGGCCGGCGAGATGGTTCGCCGTCAACGCAAAAACTCACGCACCGCCGCTGCTCAGGCAACTTAAGGAATCCCCATGGCCGTCAAGAAAAGAGGTCTCGGACGTGGACTGGATGCACTGCTGAGTGGTCCGACCATCAGTTCGCTGGAAGAACAGGCTGTCCAGGCCGATCAGCGTGAGTTACAGCATCTGCCGCTGGACCTGCTCCAGCGCGGCAAATACCAGCCGCGTCGGGACATGGACCCACAGGCGCTGGAAGAGCTGGCACAGTCGATCAAGGCTCAGGGCGTGATGCAGCCGATCGTGGTTCGTCCGATCGGCAGCGGTCGCTTCGAAATCATCGCCGGCGAACGCCGTTGGCGCGCCAGCCAGCAGGCTGGTCAGGAAACCATCCCAGCAATGGTTCGCGATGTGCCGGATGAAACCGCGATCGCGATGGCACTGATCGAAAACATCCAGCGCGAAGACCTCAATCCGATCGAAGAAGCGGTGGCTTTGCAGCGTTTGCAGCAGGAATTTCAGCTGACTCAGCAACAAGTGGCCGAAGCGGTGGGCAAATCCCGCGTGACCGTGGCCAACCTGCTACGCTTGATCGCGTTGCCGGAAGTCATCAAAACCATGCTGTCCCACGGCGACCTGGAAATGGGTCATGCCCGTGCTTTGCTCGGTTTGCCGGAGAATCAACAGGTTGAAGGGGCGCGACACGTTGTCGCACGGGGGCTGACTGTACGCCAGACTGAAGCACTGGTTCGCCAGTGGTTGAGTGGTAAACACGAACCTGCTGAACCGGTAAAGCCGGACCCGGATATTGCTCGACTCGAACAGCGTCTGGCTGAGCGCCTAGGCTCTGCGGTGCAGATTCGCCACGGGAAAAAGGGCAAGGGGCAGTTGGTGATCGGTTACAACTCCCTGGATGAGCTTCAAGGTGTACTTGCACACATCCGCTGAAACATTTCCTCATGTAGCGTGCAGTCGGAAATCACTACCTGACAGTTGAATAGGGGCACAACCGCCCCTATACTCTGCGCGCATTTTGTCGGCACAAATTATGCCAAGTTATTGAATTCTGGCAGCCGATCATTGGGGAGCAAAAACGATGGAAAGCCGCACGCCAAACCGCTTGCCGTTCCATCGCCTGGCAGTTTTTCCGGTATTACTGGCTCAATTTGTCGTTTTGGTACTGGCCGCGTTGGCGCTTTGGTACTGGCATGGAGTCGTAGCCGGGTACTCAGGACTTTGCGGAGGCCTGATAGCCTTGCTGCCCAATGTTTATTTCGCTCACAGGGCATTTCGGTTTTCCGGCGCCCGAGCAGCTCAAGCCATCGTCCGGTCTTTTTATGCTGGCGAGGCGGGCAAACTAATTTTGACGGCAGTGCTCTTTGCATTGACGTTTGCAGGTGTGAAGCCATTGGCGCCGCTAGCTGTATTCGGCGTCTTCGTGTTGACCCAACTGGTCAGCTGGTTCGCGCCCCTGCTGATGAGAACAAGACTTTCGAGACCTTAGGGCGTTTGAGGCAACCATGGCAGAGACAACCGCTTCGGGCTATATCCAGCACCACTTGCAGAACCTGACCTTCGGTCAGCACCCAACTGGCGGGTGGGGTTTTGCCCACACCGCAGCAGAAGCCAAAGAAATGGGCTTCTGGGCTTTCCATGTCGATACTCTCGGCTGGTCGGTCGCGTTGGGTCTGATCTTCGTTTTTCTTTTCCGCATGGCGGCGAAGAAGGCGACTTCCGGTCAGCCTGGCGGCCTGCAGAACTTCGTCGAGGTTCTGATCGAGTTCGTCGACAGCAGCGTGAAAGATACCTTTCACGGCCGTAATCCATTGATCGCGCCATTGGCTCTGACGATTTTTGTCTGGGTGTTCCTGATGAACGCCGTCGACCTGGTACCGGTTGACTGGATTCCGAAGCTGGCTGCCTTCATTACTGGCGACCCGCACCTGGTCTTCCGTGCTGTTTCTACTACTGACCCGAATGCGACCCTGGGTATGTCCCTGTCGGTATTCGCGTTGATCATTTTCTACAGCATCAAGGTCAAGGGCATCGGCGGCTTCATCGGCGAACTGACCCTGCACCCGTTCGGCAGCAAGAACATCTTCGTTCAAGCCCTGCTGATTCCGGTGAACTTCCTGCTGGAGTTCGTGACGCTGGTTGCCAAGCCAATCTCCCTGGCACTGCGTCTGTTCGGCAACATGTACGCCGGCGAGCTGGTCTTCATTCTGATTGCTGTGATGTTCGGCAGCGGTCTGCTCTGGCTTAGCGGCCTTGGCGTAGTTCTGCAGTGGGCGTGGGCTGTGTTCCACATCCTGATCATCACCCTGCAGGCGTTTATCTTCATGATGCTGTCCATCGTTTACCTGTCGATGGCGCACGAAGAGAACCATTAAGACCAGTCTCGACTAGTCTGATGTCCCACTCGGTCAAACGAGTGGGTGCCCGAACAGGGCTATGAAACGATTTGTTTTACCGCTTTAAAATCTAAAAAACCTAAACCATACGACGTAAAAGTCGGGAGGAAAGATGGAAACTGTAGTTGGTCTAACCGCTATCGCTGTTGCACTGTTGATCGGCCTGGGCGCACTGGGTACCGCAATTGGTTTCGGCCTGTTGGGTGGCAAGTTCCTGGAAGGCGCAGCGCGTCAGCCAGAGATGGTTCCAATGCTGCAAGTTAAAATGTTCATCGTTGCCGGTCTGCTCGACGCCGTCACCATGATCGGTGTTGGTATCGCTCTGTTCTTCACCTTCGCGAACCCATTCGTTGGTCAACTCGCTGGCTAATTACTCGAACCTTCGAGTAATTGGTGTGATGTGCAACGAACGAGCGAGGTGTTGGCGTGAACATTAATGCAACCCTGATTGGCCAGTCCGTTGCGTTCTTCATTTTTGTACTGTTTTGCATGAAGTTCGTGTGGCCTCCGGTCATCGCGGCTTTGCACGAACGTCAGAAGAAGATCGCGGATGGACTGGACGCTGCCGCCCGAGCAGCTCGCGACCTGGAGTTGGCCCAAGATAAAGCGGGTCAACAACTGCGCGAAGCAAAAGCTCAGGCAGCCGAAATCATTGAGCAAGCCAAGAAACGCGGTAATCAGATCGTCGAAGAGGCTGTTGAAAAAGCCCGTATCGACGCTGACCGTGTGAAGGTTCAGGCTCAGGCCGAGATCGAGCAGGAACTGAACAGTGTCAAAGACGCGCTGCGTGCCCAATTGGGTGCTCTGGCCGTTGGCGGCGCCGAGAAGATCCTGGGTGCCACAATCGATCAAAACGCGCACGCGGAGCTGGTAAACAAACTGGCTGCTGAAATTTAAGCGAGGGCGATCATGGCAGAATTGACCACGTTGGCCCGACCTTACGCTAAGGCAGCCTTCGAGCACGCCCAGGCCCACCAGCAACTGGCCTCTTGGTCAGCCATGCTCGGCCTGGCTGCAGCAGTGTCGCAAGACGACACCATGCAGCGCGTGCTCAAGGCCCCGCGACTGACGAGCGCAAACAAGGCCGCCACGTTTATTGACGTGTGCGGCGACAAGTTTGATGTGAAGGCACAGAACTTCATTAACGTCGTTGCCGAAAACGACCGTCTCCCGCTGTTGCCGGAGATCGCCGCTCTGTTTGACCTGTACAAGGCCGAACAAGAGAAATCGGTAGACGTTGAAGTCACCAGTGCTTTTGCATTGAACCAAGAACAGCAAGACAAACTCGCCAAGGTTCTCAGTGCACGACTCAACCGGGAAGTGCGCCTGCAAGTCGAGGAAGACAAATCCCTTATTGGGGGCATTGTCATCCGCGCCGGCGACCTGGTAATCGATGGCTCGGTTCGCGGCAAACTCGCGAACCTTGCCGAAGCATTGAAATCTTGAGTTTGAAGGGGCAGCAGAGCAATGCAGCAACTCAATCCTTCCGAAATAAGTGAAATTATCAAGGGCCGCATCGACAAGCTCGATGTGACCTCCCAAGCCCGTAACGAAGGCACTGTCGTCAGCGTATCTGACGGTATCGTGCGGATTCACGGTCTGGCCGACGTAATGTACGGCGAGATGATCGAGTTTCCGGGCGGCGTCTTCGGTATGGCTCTCAACCTGGAGCAAGACTCTGTAGGTGCCGTTGTATTGGGCTCTTACCAGTCTCTGGCTGAAGGCATGAGCGCCAAGTGCACTGGCCGCATCCTCGAAGTTCCGGTTGGTAAGGAACTGCTGGGTCGCGTAGTCGACGCACTGGGTAACCCAGTTGACGGCAAAGGTCCGCTGAACAACACCGAGACCGATGCGGTCGAGAAAGTTGCTCCAGGCGTGATCTGGCGTAAGTCGGTAGACCAGCCTGTACAGACTGGCTACAAGGCTGTCGATGCCATGATCCCTGTCGGCCGTGGCCAGCGTGAGCTGATCATCGGTGACCGTCAGATCGGTAAAACCGCTCTGGCGATCGACGCGATCATCAACCAGAAAAACAGCGGCATTTTCTGCGTCTACGTAGCTATCGGTCAGAAACAATCGACCATTGCTAACGTTGTTCGCAAGCTGGAAGAAAACGGCGCACTGGCTAACACCATCGTCGTGGCTGCGAGCGCTTCGGAATCTGCAGCACTGCAATTCCTGGCACCGTACTCCGGTTGCACCATGGGTGAATTCTTCCGCGACCGCGGTGAAGACGCGTTGATCGTTTATGACGATCTGTCCAAGCAAGCAGTGGCTTACCGCCAGATTTCCCTGCTGCTGCGCCGTCCACCAGGCCGTGAAGCTTACCCAGGCGACGTGTTCTATCTCCACTCCCGTCTGCTGGAGCGCGCATCCCGCGTTTCGGAAGAATACGTAGAGAAGTTCACCAACGGCGCAGTAACCGGCAAAACCGGTTCCCTGACCGCATTGCCGATCATCGAAACCCAGGCTGGCGACGTTTCCGCGTTCGTTCCGACCAACGTGATTTCCATCACCGACGGTCAGATCTTCCTGGAATCGGCCATGTTCAACTCCGGGATCCGTCCTGCTGTGAACGCCGGTGTTTCGGTATCCCGTGTGGGTGGTGCCGCTCAGACCAAGATCATCAAGAAGCTCTCCGGTGGTATCCGTACCGCTCTGGCTCAGTACCGTGAACTGGCGGCATTCGCCCAGTTCGCTTCTGACCTGGACGAAGCGACCCGTAAGCAACTTGAGCATGGTCAGCGCGTTACCGAGCTGATGAAGCAGAAGCAATACGCGCCAATGTCGATCGCTGACATGGCGCTGTCGCTGTATGCCGCTGAGCGTGGGTTCCTGACTGACGTTGAAATCGCCAAGATCGGCAGCTTCGAACAAGCGCTGATTGCTTTCTTCAACCGCGATCACGCCGATTTGATGGCGAAGATCAACGTGAAGGGTGACTTCAATGACGAAATCGACGCTGGCCTGAAAGCCGGTATCGAGAAGTTCAAGGCCACCCAAACCTGGTAAGCCGCAGCGGGAGCCGCAAGGCTCCCGCTTGCTAACCTGATAGGTGTTACATGGCAGGCGCAAAAGAGATTCGCAGTAAGATTGCGAGCATCAAAAGCACGCAAAAGATTACCAGCGCCATGGAAAAAGTGGCGGTCAGTAAAATGCGCAAGGCACAAATGCGCATGGCTGCTAGCCGTCCTTACGCGGAGCGCATCCGCCAGGTTATTGGTCATTTGGCCAACGCTAACCCGGAATATCGCCACCCCTTCATGATCGAGCGTGAAATCAAGCGCGTCGGTTATGTCGTAGTGAGCAGTGACCGTGGTCTGTGTGGTGGCTTGAACACCAACCTGTTCAAGGCCCTGGTCAAGGACATGGCGGTAAACCGCGAAAACGGCGTCGAGATCGATCTGTGTGTTGTTGGTAGCAAGGGTGCGGCTTTCTTCCGCAACTTCGGCGGTAACGTCGTTGCAGCTATCAGCCACCTGGGTGAAGAGCCGTCGATCAATGATCTGATTGGCAGCGTCAAGGTGATGCTGGATGCCTACCTGGACGGCCGTATTGATCGCCTGTCCGTGGTGTCCAACAAGTTCATCAACACCATGACGCAACAGCCTACTGTGGAGCAGTTGATTCCACTGGAGGCCACCCCGGATCAATCGCTCAAGCACCACTGGGACTATCTCTACGAACCGGATGCCAAAGAGCTGCTTGACGGCTTGATGGTCCGCTACGTTGAGTCGCAGGTCTACCAGGCGGTGGTCGAGAACAACGCGGCTGAACAAGCTGCGCGGATGATCGCGATGAAGAACGCTACCGACAACGCCGGTGATTTGATCAGCGATTTGCAGCTGGTCTACAACAAGGCGCGTCAGGCTGCGATCACCCAAGAGATCTCGGAAATCGTCGGCGGCGCTGCCGCGGTTTAACGGTTCAAATATTCAGAGGATCCAGCTATGAGTAGCGGACGTATCGTTCAAATCATCGGCGCCGTTATCGACGTGGAATTCCCACGCGACAGCGTACCGAGCATCTACAACGCGCTGAAAGTAGTGAGCGCGGCTGAAACCACCCTGGAAGTTCAGCAACAGCTGGGCGACGGCGTGGTTCGTACCATTGCGATGGGTTCCACCGAAGGCTTGAAGCGCGGTCTGGAAGTCAAAGACTCCGGCGCAGCCATCTCCGTACCGGTCGGTAAAGCGACCCTGGGCCGGATCATGGACGTACTGGGCAACCCGATCGACGAAGCTGGCCCGATCGACACCGAAGAGCGCTGGGGCATTCACCGTCCTGCGCCAACCTTCGCTGAACAAGCTGGCGGCAACGACCTGCTGGAAACCGGCATCAAGGTTATCGACCTGGTTTGCCCGTTCGCCAAGGGTGGTAAAGTCGGTCTGTTCGGTGGTGCCGGTGTAGGCAAAACCGTAAACATGATGGAACTGATCCGTAACATCGCCATCGAGCACAGCGGTTATTCCGTGTTCGCCGGTGTGGGTGAGCGTACTCGTGAGGGTAACGACTTCTACCACGAGATGAAGGATTCCAACGTTCTGGACAAAGTGGCACTGGTTTACGGTCAGATGAACGAGCCGCCGGGTAACCGTCTGCGCGTAGCACTGACCGGCCTGACCATGGCCGAGAAGTTCCGTGACGAAGGTAACGACGTTCTGCTGTTCGTCGACAACATCTATCGTTACACCCTGGCCGGTACTGAAGTATCCGCACTGCTGGGCCGTATGCCTTCCGCAGTAGGTTACCAGCCGACCCTGGCCGAAGAGATGGGTACTCTGCAAGAGCGTATCACTTCGACCAAAAACGGTTCGATCACCTCGATCCAGGCGGTATACGTACCGGCGGATGACTTGACTGACCCGTCGCCAGCGACCACCTTCGCCCACTTGGACGCCACTGTCGTTCTGTCCCGTGACATCGCTTCCCTGGGTATCTACCCAGCGGTCGATCCACTGGACTCGACTTCGCGTCAGCTGGACCCGAACGTGATCGGTCAGGACCACTACGACACCGCTCGCGGCGTACAGTATGTTCTGCAACGTTACAAAGAACTGAAGGACATCATTGCGATCCTGGGTATGGACGAGCTGTCGGAAGCCGACAAGCAGTTGGTAAACCGTGCTCGTAAGATCCAGCGTTTCTTGTCGCAGCCGTTCTTCGTGGCTGAAGTCTTCACCGGTGCTTCGGGTAAATACGTTTCCCTGAAAGACACCATTGCTGGCTTCAAAGGCATCCTCAACGGTGACTACGACCACCTGCCAGAACAAGCGTTCTACATGGTCGGCGGCATCGAAGAAGCGATCGAGAAAGCCAAGAAACTGTAATCCCGGCGCCCGGCAACGGGCGCTAATTTAGGTTGAGGCAATCAGATGGCTATGACAGTCCATTGCGATATCGTCAGCGCGGAAGGGGAAATCTTTTCCGGCCTGGTCGAGATGGTGGTTGCGCACGGTGCACTGGGTGATCTTGGTATCGCCCTGGGTCACGCGCCGCTGATCACTAATCTCAAGCCGGGCCCGATCCGCCTGATCAAGCAGGGCGGGGAAGAGGAGGTGTTTTACATCTCCGGCGGTTTCCTCGAGGTTCAGCCGAACATGGTCAAGGTGCTTGCCGACACTGTGCAACGCGCTGCCGACCTGGACGAAGCCTCCGCTCAGGAAGCCGTTAAGGCTGCCGAGAAGGCCTTGCATGACCGTGGTGCAGAATTCGATTACGGTTCTGCCGCCGCACGTCTGGCCGAGGCTGCAGCTCAGCTGCGCACCGTCCAGCAGATCCGCAAGAAGTTCGGCCACTAATAGGCCTCACTTGTTGTGCGATTGATTAAAAAGGGTAGCCTCGGCTACCCTTTTTTCTTTTCCGACATTCATAACCTGGTCGCAGCCGCTGACCACCCAGGATTTGGTAGCCAGTCATGTCTTTAGAAATCGTTATTCTCGCTGCTGGCCAAGGCACTCGCATGCGTTCTGCGTTGCCGAAAGTTCTGCACCCGATTGCCGGCAACTCGATGCTTGGCCATGTTATCCACAGCGCCCGGCAACTTGATCCACAGCGCATCCACGTAGTGATCGGCCATGGCGCCGATGCCGTGCGCGAGCGTCTGGCGGCGGATGATCTGAATTTCGTCTTGCAGGACAAACAGCTGGGGACCGGTCATGCGGTGGCGCAGGCTGCGCCGTTCATCAAGTCCGACACTGTGCTGATTCTCTACGGTGACGTGCCGCTGATTGAAGTCGAAACCCTGCAACGTTTGCTGAAGAAAGTGGCGCCGAAACAACTGGGTTTGCTCACCGTTGAACTGGACGACCCAACCGGCTACGGCCGCATCGTCCGTGACGCGGCTGGTAAGGTCACCGCTATCGTCGAGCAGAAAGACGCCAACGAAGCTGAACGCGCAATCACCGAGGGCAATACCGGCATTCTGGCGCTGCCTTTCGAAGGTCTCGGCGACTGGATGAGCCGACTCTCCAACAACAATGCCCAAGGCGAGTATTACCTGACCGATGTGATCGCCATGGCGGTCAGCGACGGACTGGTGGTGGCCACCGAGCAACCCCACGACGCGATGGAAGTGCAGGGTGCTAACGACCGCAAGCAGCTTTCCGAGCTTGAGCGTCACTATCAGCTGCGCGCCGGTCGTCGTTTGATGGCTCAGGGCGTGACCCTGCGTGACCCGGCTCGTTTTGATGTGCGTGGTGAAGTCACCGTCGGTCGCGACGTGCTGATCGACATCAACGTGATCCTCGAAGGCAAGGTCGTTATTGAGGACGACGTGATCATCGGCCCGAACTGTGTGATCAAGGACAGCACCTTGCGCAAAGGGGTGGTGATCAAGGCCAACAGCCACATCGAAGGCGCGATTCTCGGCGAAGGCAGCGATGCCGGTCCGTTCGCTCGTTTGCGCCCAGGCACAGTGCTGGAAGCACGAGCACATGTGGGTAACTTCGTTGAGTTGAAAAACGCTCATTTGGGCGAGGGCGCCAAGGCCGGTCACCTGACTTACCTGGGGGATGCGGAGATTGGTGCGCGTACCAACATCGGGGCTGGCACCATCACCTGCAATTACGACGGCGCGAACAAGTGGAAAACGGTGCTGGGTGAAGATGTGTTCATCGGCTCCAACAACTCGTTGGTTGCGCCTGTGGATATCTCTGCGGGTGCAACGACTGCGGCGGGTTCGACGATTACCCAAAATGTGGATAACGCTCAGTTGGCGGTAGGTCGGGCACGTCAGAAGAACATCGACGGCTGGAAGCGGCCGGAGAAGATCAAGAAGAGCTGAGTTATCCACAGCTCTTTTTATCGCCTCACGCTTGACGAAGTTTCGCCGATAGGTTTTGATTGCTTCCGTTATCTTTCGAATCGAAACTTACAAAGTCATGTCGAAACGCAATACACCTCAACGCCGTCACAATATCCTCGCCTTGCTCAATGAGCAGGGCGAAGTCAGTGTGGATGAGCTGGCCAAGCGCTTCGAAACGTCGGAAGTTACGATCCGTAAGGACCTCGCGGCGCTTGAGAGCAACGGCTTGCTGCTGCGCCGTTATGGCGGAGCGATCACCATGCCGCAAGAGCTGGTGGCCGACATTGGTCAGCCGGTGTCCAAATACAAGCAGGCTATTGCCCGCGCCGCCGTGACGCGGATTCGCGAGCATGCGCGGATCATCGTCGATAGCGGCAGCACCACGGCGGCGATGATTCCGGAACTCGGCGCACAACCGGGTCTGGTGGTAATGACCAATTCCCTGCATGTCGCCAACGCCTTGAGCGAGCTCGAGCATGAGCCGGTGCTGTTGATGACCGGCGGCACCTGGGACCCGCATTCGGAGTCCTTTCAGGGGCAGGTGGCCGAGCAGGTACTACGCTCTTACGACTTTGATCAGTTGTTCATCGGTGCCGATGGCATCGATTTGATCCGCGGCACAACCACCTTCAACGAATTGCTGGGACTGAGCCGGGTCATGGCTGAAGTCGCCCGCGAAGTGGTTGTCATGGTCGAGGCCGACAAGATCGGCCGCAAGATTCCCAACCTGGAGCTGCCCTGGAGCAGTGTCCATACCCTCATTACCGATGATCGCCTGCCGCTAGAGGCACGGGATCAGATTCAGGCCCGCGGAATCAACTTGATCCTCGCGGCTGTCAATCAGGAGAAATAGCATGTGTGGAATTGTTGGCGCAGTTGCAGAACGTAACATCACTGCCATCCTGCTCGAAGGCCTGAAGCGCCTGGAATACCGTGGCTATGACAGTGCCGGTGTAGCGGTCTACACCAATGACGAAAAGCTTGAGCGCCTGCGCCGCCCGGGCAAGGTCAGTGAATTGGAACTGGCGCTGGCCGAAACACCGCTGGTCGGCCGCCTGGGTATCGCCCACACCCGCTGGGCCACTCACGGTGCGCCGTGCGAGCGTAACGCTCACCCGCATTTCTCCGGTGATCTGGCGGTGGTGCACAACGGCATCATCGAGAACCACGAAGCCCTGCGCGAGCAACTGAAAGCCTTAGGTTACGTGTTCACCTCGGACACCGACACTGAAGTGATTGCTCACCTGTTGAACCACAAACTCAAGGATCTGCGTGATCTGACCGTGGCCCTGAAGGCTACTGTCAAAGAGCTGCACGGTGCTTACGGTTTGGCGGTCATCAGCGCTCAGCAACCGGATCGTCTGGTCGCCGCCCGCAGCGGTAGCCCACTGGTCATCGGTCTGGGCCTGGGTGAAAACTTCCTGGCTTCCGATCAGTTGGCCCTGCGCCAGGTCACTGACCGCTTCATGTACCTGGAAGAAGGCGATATCGCCGAAATTCGCCGCGACAGCGTGCAGATTTGGGACGTAAGCGGCCACGTTGTCAAACGCGAATCCGTGCAGTACCGAGATGGCGCCGAAGCCGCCGACAAGGGCAAATTCCGCCACTTCATGCTCAAGGAAATCCACGAGCAACCGGCTGTGGTGCAGCGCACCCTGGAAGGTCGCCTGAGTCCGAACGGTGTGTTGGTGCAAGCGTTCGGTCCACAGGCTGCCGAGTTGTTCGCCAAAGTGCGTAACGTGCAGATCGTCGCGTGTGGTACCAGTTACCACGCCGGCATGGTTGCCCGTTACTGGCTCGAAGAACTGGCCGGCATCCCTTGCCAGGTCGAAGTCGCCAGCGAATTCCGCTACCGCAAGGTCGTGGTGCAGCCCGACACGCTGTTCGTGACCATCTCCCAGTCCGGCGAAACCGCTGACACCCTGGCTGCCCTGCGCAACGCCAAGGAACTGGGTTTCCTCGCCAGCCTGGCGATCTGCAATGTCGGCATCAGCTCACTGGTGCGTGAGTCCGACCTGACACTGCTGACCCAGGCCGGTCGTGAAATTGGCGTGGCCTCGACCAAAGCCTTCACTACTCAATTGGTCGGCCTGTTGCTGCTGACCTTGTCCCTGGGCCAGGTTCGCGGCACGTTGGCCAAAGGCGTCGAAGCCACGTTGGTTGAAGAGCTGCGTCGCCTGCCGACCCGCCTCGGCGAAGCCCTGGCCATGGACACCACCGTGGAGAAAATCGCCGAGCTGTTCGCCGAGAAAAACCACACCCTGTTCCTCGGTCGTGGTGCGCAATTCCCGGTAGCGATGGAAGGGGCTCTCAAGCTCAAGGAAATTTCCTACATCCACGCCGAAGCCTATCCGGCCGGCGAGCTGAAACATGGCCCGTTGGCGCTTGTGGATAACGACATGCCAGTGGTCACCGTGGCACCGAACAACGAGCTGCTGGAGAAGTTGAAATCCAACCTCCAGGAAGTCCGCGCCCGTGGTGGTCAGCTGATCGTCTTTGCAGACGAGCAGGCCGGCATGACCAATGGTGAAGGCACTCATGTTGTACAGATGCCACACATCCACGACACCCTGTCGCCGATCCTCTACACCATTCCGTTGCAGTTGCTCTCGTATTACGTGGCCGTGCTGAAGGGCACCGACGTTGACCAGCCGCGTAACCTGGCGAAGTCGGTGACTGTGGAATAAGTTATCCACAGGTGATGCAAACATTAAAAATCGCAGCCTACGGTTGCGATTTTTTTTATCTGAATTGAGGACACGGCCATGGACCGTTTTCAGGAAATGCAGGTCTTCGCCGCCGTCGCCCAGGACCAAGGCTTCTCGGCGGCGGCAAGGCGTTTGGGCCTGTCGGCAGCCAGTGTCACTCGCGCCGTGGCGGCGTTGGAGAAACGCATCGGCACGTTGCTGCTGACACGCACCACCCGCAGTGTTCATTTGAGCGAGGCGGGTCAGCGTTACCTGGAAGACTGTCGGAGGATTCTCGCCGAGGTGCAGGAAGCCGAGGATTCGGCAGCTGGCAGTCACGCTCAACCTCGTGGGCAACTGACGATCACGGCGCCGGTGTTGTTCGGTGAGTTATTTGTCACGTCGGTGATGGTGGATTATCTGACGCAATTTCCTGAAGTCTGCATCAACGCTTTACTGGTGGACCGGGTGGTGAGCATGGTCGAGGAGGGCATCGATGTGGCGGTGCGTATCGGTGAGTTGCCTGACAGCAATCAGCATGCAATTCGAGTGGGTGAAGTGCGGCGGGTGATTTGCGCTTCTCCTGGATTTCTGACTGACCGTGGTCAGCCTCAACATCCTGCAGATTTGAGCGGAGCCCCGATCATCGCCACCTCGTCCATTGGTCAGCTCAGAAGCTGGCCGTTTCTTGACGCGGGAGAGCTGATCAGCGTTCGTCCGGAACCGCGTCTTGTTGTCACCGCCAATCAGGCTGCAATCACCGCCGCATGCATGGGTCTGGGACTGACCCGGGTTCTGTCGTATCAAGTGGCGAGTAAAGTCGCTACCGGTGAGCTGGAAATCGTTTTGGCTGACTTCGAATTACCTCCATTACCCATTCATGTGGTCTACCAAGGTGGGCGCAAGGCCCCGGTGCGGGTCCGTAGTTTTGTGGACTTCGCGGTGAAGACCCTGCGCGAACATCCGGCCTTGCTCGGCTAAAGGGTTATTGCGCCGACTGAAATAATGGATTGCGTTTGGTGGTTATTCTGTTGGTTTCGTTGAGGGTGGAAGATAGCGGTCGTCGGCGCTGATCCCTCCTGAACCGCGCCACCCCAACGGAGTCAACCATGCAAGCCATCAAGCTCTACAACTTCCCTCGTTCTGGCCACGCTCACCGTGTAGAGCTGATGCTGTCCCTGCTGCAACTACCGACCGAGCTGATTTTCGTCGATCTGGTCAAGGGCGCGCACAAACAGCCGGATTTCCTGGCGCTCAACGCTTTTGGTCAGGTGCCGGTCATCGATGATCAAGGCGTGGTACTGGCCGATTCCAACGCGATCCTGGTTTATCTGGCGCAAAAGTACGGTAACGGCCGCTGGCTGCCAGCCGATCCGGTTGGTGCGGCCAAGGTTCAGCGTTGGTTGTCGATTGCCGCTGGGCCGATTGCCTTTGGCCCTGCCAGAGCCAGGTTGATCACAGTGTTTGGTGCGGCTTACAACGCTGAAGAGGTGATCGCCTATTCCCACACCGTGCTCAAAGTGATCGATCAGGAACTGGCAGCAACACCCTATCTGGCTGGCGCCGAGCCAACCATTGCCGACGTTTCGGCCTACAGCTACATCGCCCATGCGCCAGAAGGCAATGTGTCGCTGGAAGACTACGCCAACATCCGCGCCTGGCTGGCGCGGATCGAAGCCTTGCCAGGTTTTGTCGGCATGCCGCGCACTGTTGCCGGTCTGCAAAAAACTGCCTGATGCTTGCGGCCTGACACTGTCGGGTCGTTCACACTGCGCCGATGGCGCAGGGGAGAAGTCGTTATGGACCGTTCACCCTGGCACGCCGGCGAGAAACAATTGCAGGCTTATGTGGGCATTGCCGAGCGAATGGAGGTACTCGGTCGTAAGGTGATTCGCAGCGAGATGCCGGACCAGCACCGCAAATTCTATGAGCAACTGCCGTTCATGCTGTACGGCGCGGTGGATGCCGACGGTAATCCTTGGGCCAGTATCCTTGAAGGGCAACCGGGCTTTGCTCACTCGCCCGAGCCGGGTGCGCTGCAATTTCGCAGCCTGCCGGGCGCGGATGATCCTGCGCGATTGACCGAGGGCGCGGCGATCGGCCTGCTGGGGATCGAGCTGCACACCCGTCGCCGCAACCGCCTCAACGGCCGAGTCGGCGCGATGACGGCGAGCGGCTTCGATGTGGCGGTGGAGCAGTCCTACGGCAATTGCCCGCAATACATTCAATTGCGGCAGTTTCGCTCGGTGCCGTTGGCGGATCCGTCGACTCGCATCGCGCAACACCTCAATGGGCTGGATGATGCGGCCAAAACCCTGATCGCGGGAGCCGATACGTTCTTTGTCGCTAGTTACGTGGACGTCGATGGCCAACGTTCGGTGGACGTTTCTCACCGCGGCGGCCAGGCCGGTTTCGTACAGGTCGAAGGTAATCGCCTGACCATTCCGGATTTCGCCGGCAACCTGTTTTTCAACACCTTGGGCAACTTGCTGCTCAATCCTCGGGCCGGTTTGCTGTTTATCGACTTCAATTCGGGAGACCTGCTGCACCTCAGCGGTCGCACCGAAGTCATTCTTGAAGGCCCACAGGTCGAGGCGTTTCAAGGGGCCGAGCGCTTGTGGACATTTGAAGTGGAAAGCGTGGTGCGTCGTCCCGCCGCGCTGGCTCTGCGGTGGCGCTTCGACGGCGTGTCACCCACCAGTTTGCTGACCGGCACCTGGGCGCAGGCCAACGCCCGTCTGCAGGCCCAGGCCTTGGGGGATTGCTGGCGGCCGTTGCGGGTGGTGCGCATCGAGGCGCAAAGCCACAACATCCGCTCAATCTATCTGGAGCCTGCCGATGGCGCGGGGTTGCCAGTGTTCCAGGCCGGGCAGCATTTGCCCCTGCGCTTCAACATTGCCGGTGATGTCCATATCCGTACGTACAGCCTGTCGAGCGCGCCGTCCGATGATTTTTTCCGCATCAGCGTGAAGCGAGAAGGTTTGGTGTCTTCGCACCTGCATGAACAGGTGCGCGTCGGTGATCTTTTGGAGGCCCGCGCGCCTCAGGGGCATTTCACCGTGGCGCCTAATGAACGTCGGCCGCTGGTGCTTCTGGCTGCCGGGGTGGGAATCACGCCGCTGCTGTCGATGCTGCGCGAGGTGGTTTATCAAGGCCTGCGCACCCGCCGCATCCGGCCGACCTGGTTCTTCCAGAGTTCGCGCACGCTGGCCGATCAAGCGTTTCGTCCTGAACTGGATCGCTTGCTCGATGGCGCAGGTGATGCGGTCAGGGTGTTGCGCCTGCTAAGTCAGCCGGAGGCAGAGGCCCGAGAGGGGGAAGACTTCGACCTGACAGGGCGGATCGACACCGCGTTGCTCAAGACCATTCTTGAAGTGGAGGACTACGATCAGCTGGATTTCGTCCTCTGTGGTCCGGGCAGTTTTACCCAGGGGTTGTACGACAGCCTGCGGGAACTGGACATCCGCGATGCAAGGATTCACGCCGAAACCTTCGGCCCCTCGACTTTGCGCAGGGTGCCGGACCCCGACGCGGTGGTCATCGAGCAACAGCCCGCGGCTACGACCTCGGTGCCGGTGGTGTTTCAGCGTTCGGCGAAAGAGGCCCGCTGGCAACCCGACGGTGGCAGTTTGCTGGAGTTGGCGGAAAGCCGTGGGTTGCGCCCGGAATTCAGCTGCCGTGGCGGTTCCTGCGGGACCTGCAAGACACGCCTGATCAGTGGCCAGGTGAATTATCCACAGCCGCCGGCAGAAGTGCCGGACGACGGACAGGTGCTGATTTGTTGTGCGATTCCAGCGCAGGGGTCGCAGCCTTTAGTCCTCGACCTGTAGCATCTGCCGAACGCAGCGTCTGGCCGCTGCGACAAAGGATCAGATTCAGTTATGTATTTTTTCGCTCGTCTGTCGGCCTTGATTGTCGCGGTGGCGTTGCTCAACGGTTGCGAACGACAGGACGCGCCACCGCTCGATCAGCAACTCTACGTCTGGCAACGACAATGGACACCGGCCCACGAAGCGGCGCTGAGGGACAGCCGCGCTGACTTTTCTACCCTGCGGGTGCTGGCTTTGCAGGCATTCCCTGAGGCGGGTTGGAGCCGGGCGCGGATTGACCCGACGCTGCTCAGACGTGATGGTCGGCCGCTGATCGCGGTGATTCGTCTTGATGGCCAACTCAAGTCGCTGGATCGGGACGAAGTCACCACGCAGATCCAGCAGGTGCTCGGCGATTGGCAAGGGCAGGGGCTGACCCTCTCCGGCGTGGAAATCGACCACGATGCGGGCAATGCCCGGCTTGCGGCCTATCGGGAATTCCTCGCGCATTTGCGCACGATTCTGCCGGCCACTATGCCGTTGAGCATCACAGCATTGCCGGCCTGGCTCGACAGTCCCGAATTGCCGGCGCTGTTATCCGCAGTCGACAGCAGCGTGGTGCAGGTGCACGCGGTGAGCGATCCGCGTCTCGGCTTGTTCGACCCGGATCAGGCTCGTAAATGGACCGAGGCCTGGAGCCGCATCACTTCGAAACCTTTCTATCTGGCGCTGCCAGCCTATGGTGTGGCGTTGTTGCCGGGCGGCGGTGCGCCGGTAGTGGAAAGCGAAGTGCCCATCGAACGGAGCGGAAAACGCCGGGAATTGCTCGCCGATCCGCAGCAACTGAGCAGGCTCGGGAGCGAATTGCGCAATGATCCACCGGCTCATCGGCGGGCCTGATCTGGTTTCGTCTGCCGCTGGCCAACGACCGCCGGGCCTGGAGCCTGACGACCCTGGGCGCCGTAGCTCGTGGCGATGCCCTCGACAGTCACCTCGCGCTGAAACTCTCTGAGCAAGAAGGCCTGTATGACATCAGCCTCAGCAATCAGGGCAACCTCGACAGCGCCTGGCCCGAACGCCTGACACTCGCGGTGCAGGGCTGTGATGGCGCCGATGCGTTGGCCGGTTATGCGTTGCAACAGCGTCCGGATCTGCTTACCTTCACCCGCCTGCGCGACGGTCGAATACCGGCCGGCGAGCGGCGCGCCATTGGTTGGGCTCGTTGCGCACATATTGATCAAGGAGGTTCGAATGTTGACCCGTAACTGGCCCCGTCATCTGCTGTGCCTGAGCCTCAGTTTGCCGCTGGGTTCGGCGCTGGCCTGCGGGCCGGACTTCCCGATGCGTCTGCTGGACAACCGCGGCCAGTCGCTGGCGGAGCTGCCGGAAGGTAACTTCAGGTTTGAAATCAGTCGCCTCGGGCATGCGGTCGCCGGGCTGAAGAACGTCACCGAATCCGCCAATAGCATGGATGCGCCCGACTACACAGAACAGCGGGATAAGGCTGAACAATCCGGTTTGACGGCTGAACAGCAGGTGCTCGTGAAACAGTTACGCAGCCTGACCGATGCGCATCAGGTCGAAATTGAGGGCGCGAGCCTGCCGGCTGAGCTCAATCTTTATCTGGCCGGCGCTGTGGCATTCAATGCCGGTGATTATGGGCTGGCAGCCGAGTACTTCCAGAAGGTGCTGGCATTGCCGGCGGATCAACGGGCGTTGCGCAGCACCTGGGCTGCTTATTCGTTAGGTCGGGCGCTGTTTGCCATGAGCTCGGAAGCGGACGCTGGCCCCGACCTGTTAGCCCAGTCTCGAAAGGCCTTCGAGCAGACCCGTCAGCTAAGCATCGACGGCTTCAGTGACCCACTGGAACTGGGCGTCGCCAGTCTTGGCGAAGAGGCCCGCGTCGCCCGCACGGCCGGCGACTGGAACAGCGTCATCGAACTCTACGCCACGCAAAACCTCCAGGGTTCGGCGGTGGGTTACACCTCTCTGAAGCTGTTGATGGCCGATCTGGCGGCGCTGCCGGAGGATCAACTGGCGGTGTTGCTCACGGGCAAACCGGTGCAGCAACTGGTCACGGCGTCCTTGATCAGCCGACTGGGCTGGTCATTCGGCGATCAACCGCCGAACGAATTGAAACTGATCAAACTGCTGCAAAACAGCACCCGCGGTAGCCTCGACAACGCTGATCGGCTGGCGGCGGTGAATTATCAGCAGGGTGATTACGCCAGCGCCAAGGCCTTCCTCGAACACGCTGGTGATGGCGGACTGGCGTGGTGGCTGCGGGCCAAATTGGCAGTGCGCGATGGTGATAAAAACGCGGCTGCCGCGGCGTATGCGAAAGCTGCCCAGGCCTTCCCACAGAATGAATCGTGGGGTGAGCGGCGCACGCCGGACTGGGACTTCGAAACGCTTCAGCCCAAGTGCCGGGTTGAGGGTGAAAGCGCGATCCTCGCCCTTCAACGTGGGGATTACCTGCAAGCGTTCGATCAGCTTTATCGCAGTAAAGATATCTATTGGTTCGACGCAGCCACCGTCGCCGAGCGCGTACTGACCCTCGATGAACTCAAGCATTACGTCGACACTCAAGTGCCAGCACCGCCATCTCTAACTCAGGAGGATCGCGACAACTATGTGCAGTTGCCGGTGGCGGCGAAATTGCGCAATTTGCTTGGGCGGCGTTTGTTGCGCGAGGAACGTTACGACGAAGCACCGGCGTACTTCGCCAGCGTCGAGTTGCAACATAAGGCTACGTGGTATGGGCAGTTGCGCCACGACGCTGAATCAAAATGGTGGCCGACCAAACGGGCATTCGCTTACTACCATGCCGCGACACTGGCCCGTTTCGACGGAATGGAGCTGTTGGGCTACGAGATGTCTCCGGATTTCGCGACCTTTGGCGGCAACTACAGCCTCGAAAGCAGCGAACTCAAGGTCGGTTCATTAGTGGCTGAAGGTGAAGTCAAACGTCAGCAGGCAAGCGCAGCCCAGCCCGATCAGCGCTACCACTACCGTTTTGTCGCCACCGCATTAGCCAGTCGCGCAGCGGACAATTTGCCGCCTACCAGTGCGGCCTTTGCGGCAGTGCTGTGTGCGGCGGCGGGGTGGAACAGCAGCCTCGAAGAAGAAAGCGCCTTCTATCAACGCTATGTCAAAGAAGGACCGTACGTGGATTGGGCGGTGAACTTCGGTCGCCGATGTCCTTACCCGGATTTCCCGAACGCTGACAAACGTTACGTAACCCAGGCATTGGACCCTGTTCGCTCGGCCTTGCGACCTTACAAAAAATGGCTGCAAGTGGGCGGCGTCGTGGTGTTTACAGCGGTAGCGCTGGTGCTGATCAATCGCCGCAAGCGCAAAGCGCTGACGTAATCATGCCTGTTGCACAAAGGTCAGCCGCACGGCAAAGCCGATCAACAGGCTGCCAAACAGCCATTGCTGCAGGCGCTGGGCCGAGGGACTGCGTTGCAGCCAACGGCCCAGCGCTTCGCCGGTCAGTGCGTAAGCGCAGTCGAACAGCAAACCGACACTGACCAGCACCACGCCCAGGGTCGCAAATTGCGCGAGCACCGGCCCGGCGTGTGGATCGATGAACTGCGGCAGCAGCACCGAGCAGAACAGCAGCGCTTTGGGGTTGAGCAGGTTGGTCAGCAAACCGCGCTGGATCGCTGCACGCCAGCGAGGTTTCTCGGTGGTGGCGTCTACTCCGTTCAAACTCGGCAGCAATGTGGTTCGCAGGCATTGAATGCCGATCCACAGCAAGTAAGCCGCCCCGGCCAGGCGAACCACGTCGAACGTCCAGGGCGCAGCCTTGAACAGTGCCGCCAGCCCCAACGCTGCCAAGGCCACATGACATCCCCGGGCAATGCCCAGACCCACCGCAGTGGCCAGCGCCGCGCCTTTTCCCTGACGGGCACCGGTCTGCAACAGCAGGATCATGTCCGGGCCCGGCAACAGATAGACCACCGCCAGCGCCATGAAAAACACCCAGAGTCCTGCCACGTTGCACCCCATTCGTTGTCGATTCGGTACAGCCAGTCTAGGGCTGAAGGACAGGGCAGGTGGTTGCGTAGTTCGCTTCTAAACTGCTTCGAGTTGGCATAACCTGCCACTGACTTGCACGTAAACCATCGGGATCTGCCAAACCATGAAACTGGACGCCTACGACCGCAAGATTCTCGCAGCCCTGCAGCGGGACGGTCGCCTGAGCAATGTACAACTGGCTGACGAGATCGGCCTGTCCGCTTCGCCTTGTTTGCGCCGGGTACGGATGCTTGAAGAAGCCGGGGTGATACGCGGTTACCAGGCCAATCTGGATCGCGATGAAGTAGGGCTGGGGCTGACGGTGTTTGTCGGGGTCAAGGTCGAACGGCACAACGATGAGCAGGCCGAAGCCTTTCGCTTGGCCGTGACGGCGTTACCCGAAGTGATTTCGGCCTTTCTGGTGTCAGGGGAATCTGATTTTCTGCTGCAAGTGGTGGTGCCGGACCTGCGTGCCTATGACCGTTTTCTCACGGGGCGTTTGCTGAAATTGCCGGGTGTGAGCGACATTCGCAGCAACTTTGCGATTCATACGGTGAAGACGCCGGGGGCGTTGCCGCTGGAGCATTTACCAGCGAACTAAGATCGTTCCCACGCTCTGCGTGGGAATGCAGCCCGTGACGCTCCGCGTCACATCCAGAGCCGAACGTCCGTTGAGGCATTCCCACGCAGAGCGTGGGAACGATCATCTCCAGGTTTACATCTGCGTCGCCATCCCCCCCACATTCATCGCCGCCTGGCGTAAAGCCTCGGAGCGGGTCGGGTGTGGATGGCAGGTCAGGGCAATGTCTTCGGCAGAGGCGCTGAACTCCATGGCCACGCAATATTCGCCAATCATTTCACTGACGCTTGGACCCACAAGGTGCACGCCGAGAACCTCGTCGGTCTGTTCATCGGCCAGCACTTTGGCGAAGCCTTCGGTCTCGTGATTGATCTTTGCCCGGCTGTTGGCGGTGAAGGGAAATTTGCCGACCTTGTAGGCGCGACCTTCGGCCTTCAGTTGTTCTTCGGTCTTGCCGACGCTGGCCAGCTCCGGTTTGGTGTAGATCACGTTGGGGATCAGGTCGTAATTGACCTCGCCAGCCTTGCCGACAATCTGTTCGATGCAGGCCATGGCTTCGTCTTCGGCCTTGTGGGCGAGCATCGGCCCGGAGGTGACGTCACCGATTACCCAGATACCAGCGGCTTCGGTGCGATGACCTTTGTTGGCGAGCATGCCGCGCTTGTCCGTGGCGAGACCGATGTTTTCCAGCCCCAGGCCTTGGGTGTAAGGCCGGCGTCCAATGGAGACCAGCACGTAATCCGCTTCAAGCAGTTCGGCGGTGCCGCCCGCCGCGGGCTCGACGCTGAGCTGAACGCCGGTTGCCGAGGTCGTGGCGCTGGTGACTTTGGAACTCAATTTGAAGCTGATGCCCTGTTTACTCAACGAGCGTTGCAAGGTTTTGCCCGCTTCATCATCTACACCAGGGCAGATCCGGTCGAGAAACTCAACGACGGTCACCTGAGCACCCAAACGCCGCCACACCGAACCCAGCTCCAGACCGATCACCCCGGCGCCGATCACCACCAGATGCTTGGGCACTTCGGCCAGCGACAACGCGCCCGTTGAATCGAGGATGCGTTTGTTATCAATGTCGACACCGGGCAGGGGAGTGGGCTCGGAGCCGGTGGCGATGATGATGTTCTTGGCGTTCAATTCAGTCTTGCCGCCCTGGCTGTCAGTCACTGTCACTTTGCCGGGCCCGTCGATGTGGCCCCAGCCCTTGATCCAGTGGACTTTGTTTTTGCGAAACAGAAACTCGATGCCTTTGGTCAGCCCGGTAACGCTTTCATCCTTTTGCTTCATCATCTGCGCGAGGTTGAGGGTGGGCTTTACTTCAATCCCCAGGTTGGCGAATTCCGCACCCATGGCGGCGTCGTAGAGTTCGGAGGCGTGCAGCAGCGCCTTTGACGGCATGCAGCCGACGTTCAGGCAGGTGCCGCCGAGGGTGGCGCGTCCTTCTACGCAAACCGCTCTGAGGCCCAACTGACCGGCGCGGATCGCTGCGTTATAACCGCCGGGGCCTCCGCCCAGAATCACGACGTCATAGATGTTCATGGCTGTACTCCTGGAATGAAAGGGGATAGGGATGGGTAAACGTAGTTCCTGAATAAAATTACGAGCGTAATATGTGCGTTCCGCGGTATTTCGGTCAAGGCTTCAGCGAAGAGACAGGTTGAGCGCCTTTAGATAGGGCATTTAAGAACGGAAATTTCACGGCTTTCGTTATATCGTAACGAATTGAGATATGAGCAACGATAAACACTGGGGTGGTATGCAAGTCGATCTCGATGTCGATGGGACGCAAGTAGCCGGGCTGCCGCGTTTCCAGCAGGCGGTTTTTCAAGGGCGACGTTTGCGTCAGTTCGCAATCGGTCTGGGCGCGCTTGCGGCGACAGGTTGGCTGCTGGCGTTTTTTGTCGGGCTGTTTGCGCCGCAGTCGCTCTGGCCAGCGTTGCTGGTGAATCAGAGCGCCGGTTTGCTGGTGCTGGTCGCCGGTTTGCAATCGGCCTGGTGGGTGACGCAGTGGCGTGCGCGGGCGATGAACCCCGTGGTGCAGGTGCTCGCTGCAGATGAAGTCGTCGCCCCGGTTGGCTGGTACGAACGTCTGCTCGATCGGATCAGTCAGCGATGGTTGCGAATGCTGGTGCAGATTGGCCCGCCGACACTGTGGCTTGGCGGCTGGTCGCTGTTGACGCTATTCACCATCGAACACGTCTGGAACCTGGCACTGCCGCCGACTGCACTGGGATTGTCGGCCAGTGTCGGTGCAGCGCTATCGTTGTTGCTAGCCTTCGGTTTGCTGGTGCTGGAGCGTCAACTGGCCCAGGAAAACATCGCCCAATGGCCCGAAGCGGGGCCGCTGGCGCAGCTGACTCGGGTGGCGATCATTTGCCTGGTGCTTGGCGCTTTGTGCCTGCTGTTGGGTAGCGAAACCTCGGTATGGCCGGCGCGTCTGGCAGTACTGATCGGCCTGCTGCCGGGGCTCGTCGCCGCCGAACTACTGTTGCGCGCCATGCTGTCGTTGTTCAGTCCGCAACGCGAACAACTCGAACCTGCCTTGCTGGCGCGAAGCTTCGTCGCCGACATGCTGCGCTGGCCGCCGCAACCTTTGCTGGCGTTGCAGCACGAATTGCACAACCGCTTCGGCATCGACCTGCGGCAGATCTGGGCCTTCACCTACATGCGTCGGGCATTTCTACCGGTGCTGGCCGTGGTCATGATTGTGGGCTGGTCGCTGACCGGCATTCACGAAATACCGCTGCAAGGGCGGGGCATCTACGAGCGTTTCGGCAAACCGGTGGAGGTGTTCGGTCCTGGTCTGCATGCGGGTTTGCCCTGGCCTCTGGGCCGAGTATTGAGCGTCGAGAACGGTGTGGTCCACGAGTTGGCCACCAGTGTTGGCGAAACACCGGCGCCGGTCGTGGCCGACCCCGCCGAAGGCCCGGCGCCCGCCATTGCCAATCGCTTGTGGGACGCCAGCCATGTGAACGACAAATCCCAGGTCATTGCCAGCAGCCGAGCCGACAAGCAGAGCTTCCAGATCGTCAACATGGACGTACGTTTCGTCTATCGCATCGGTCTGAGCGATCAAGCGGCGTTGGCTGCGACCTACAACAGCGCCGACGTCCCGACGCTGATCCGAAGCACCGCCAGCCGGATTCTGGTTCATGACTTCGCTTCGCGAACCCTCGACGGGTTGCTTGGCGAGGACAGGATAGGGCTCGCCGAAGAGATTGGCCGGGCGGTGCAGGCTGACTTGCAGAATCTCGACAGCGGCGTGGAAATTCTCGCCACGGTGGTCGAGGCGATTCACCCACCGGCCGGTGCCGCCAATGCCTATCACGGCGTCCAGGCTGCGCAGATCGGCGCCCAAGCATTGATTTCCCGCGAGCGCGGTGCAGCGGCGGAGGCCACCAATCAGGCGCAATTGCAGGCCAGTATCGCCCGCGATCAAGCGACGGCCAGCGCTCGTGAAATCAACGCCACCGCGCAAGCGGCGGATCTGAGATTCGGCGCCGAGCAAAAGGCTTACGCCAGCGCCGGCCAAGCCTTCGTGCTGGAGCAGTACTTCAGCCAACTGTCCCAGGGTTTGGCCAATGCCAAGTTGCTGGTGCTCGATCATCGTCTGGGCGGCAGCAGTAACGCGCCGACCATCGACCTCCGTACATTCACGCTGCCGGCTGACCCTGCGCCGCCGCGTAAGACCGCTCAGCCAGGAGCTGCCAATTGAGCCAGTCGCACACTCACGATCACGATGACCACACTGGCCACGGTCACGGCCATGGTGGGCATCACCACGGACATCACCACCACGGTGATCCACAAGAAGCGGGCCCGTTCCCGTGGCGGCGAATGGGCTGGGCGGCGTTGCTGGTGGCGTTCGCCATCGCGGCAGCGAGCCTGGTACAAGTGCGTTCGGGGGAGGCCACGGTGATTACGCGTTTCGGTAATCCTTCGCGAGTATTGCTGGAGCCGGGTCTTGGCTGGCGTTGGCCTGCTCCTTTTGAAGCGGCGATACCTGTCGATCTGCGGCTGCGCACCACGTCCAGCGGTTTGCAGGACGTGGGTACGCGGGATGGTTTGCGCATCATCGTTCAAGCTTACGTGGCCTGGCAGGTTCAGGGCGATCCGGACAACGTGCAACGCTTCATGCGTGCCGTACAGAATCAGCCAGACGAAGCGGCGCGGCAGATTCGTACGTTTGTTGGCTCTGCTTTGGAAACCACGGCCAGCAGCTTTGACCTGGCTAACCTGGTGAACACCGACGCCAACCAAGTTCACATCGCTGATTTTGAAGCGCAACTGCGTCAGCAAATCGATCAGCAGTTGCTCACGACTTATGGTGTGCGAGTGCTGCAAGTCGGCATCGAGCGTCTGACTTTGCCGTCGGTGACCCTCACCGCTACGGTCGATCGAATGCGTGCCGAGCGTGAAACAATCGCCACCGAACGCACGGCCATTGGCAAGCGTGAAGCGGCGCAAATCCGTTCCGCTGCCGAGCGTGACGCGCGAATCGTGCAGGCCGACGCCACGGTGAAAGCTGCCGATATCGAAGCACAATCGCGCGTCGAAGCCGCGCAAATTTACGGCCGCGCCTACGCCGGTTCGCCGCAGCTCTATAACCTGCTGCGTTCCCTCGACACGTTGGGCACGATCGTCACGCCCGGCACAAAACTGATTCTGCGCACCGATGCTGCGCCGTTCCGGGTGTTGGTTGACGGTCCGCCGACCCTCGATAACAAGTCCGGGTCGCAGCCATGAAATTAGTTCCACGTGGAACAAATGAGTTAAGCAGTCCCTGGATTCAGGCGGGACGATTGGCTTTTTTGGCGCTTTACGCCGTTACAGTGCTCGCCGCTTTGGCGTGGGCGTTTTCCAATGTGCGGCAGATCGATCCGCAAAATCGCGCTGTGGTTTTGCACTTTGGCGCGTTGGATCGAATTCAGAATGCTGGCCTTTTATTGGCCTGGCCCCGTCCGTTTGAACAGGTGATTTTGTTGCCCGCAGCAGATCGGGTGATCGAGCGTCGGGTGGAAAACCTGCTGCGCACCGATGCCGCGTTGCAGGCAGACCGAGTGGCGAGTTTCGCCACACCGATCAGTGATGCACTCGCCGGCTCCGGTTACTTGCTCACTGGTGACGCGGGCGTGGTGCAACTGGATGTGCGGGTTTTCTACAAAGTCACCGAGCCGTATGCTTTCGTTCTTCAAGGCGAACATGTGCTGCCGGCGTTGGATCGATTGGTCACTCGCAGCGCGGTGGCCCTCACTGCCGCACGCGATCTGGACACTATTCTGGTCGCTCGACCGGAGCTGATGGGCGCCGATAGTCAGGCTGCCGAACGCCGCGAACGGTTGCGCGGTGATCTGGTGCAAGGCATCAATCAGCGCCTGGCAGAACTGACCGCGACCGGGCAGGGGTTAGGCATAGAAGTGGCGCGGGTCGATGTGCAATCGAGTCTGCCCGGCCCAGCGGTCAACGCCTTCAACGCTGTTCTGACCGCCAGTCAGCAAGCCGACAAAGTCGTGGCCAACGCTCGCACTGAAGCCGAGAAACTGACTCAGACCGCCAACGAACAAGCCGATCGCACGCTGCAAGTCGCCCATGCCCAAGCGAGTGAACGGCTAGCCAAAGCCTCGGCTGACACGGCCACCGTGTTGAGTCTGGCCAAGGCGCAGCAACAGGGCACCGACCCGCAAATGCTGCTGCGTATCTACCGCGAGCGGGTGCCAAAGATTCTCGGTCAGGCCGGCTCGGTGACCACGGTCAACCCGAAAGACGATTCCCGCCTGATCATTCAGGGAGCTGCACAATGACTACCCAAACCGCCGCTGCCCCGAGCATGTTGTCTTCGGCTGAACAACGCAGCGCCGCCCGGCAATTGACCCTGGCCATGCTCGCACTTGGCCTGCTCGCGCTTGGTTTGAGCTGGCGCTGGTTGTCGCCGGAGCAGACGGGCGTGAGTCAATTGCTGCTGGGTTTTGCTTCGTTATTGGTGGCCGTGCCCGTGATGCGTTCAGCCTGGTACAGCCTGCGTTATCCGAGCCTGCACGGGATCACTGATCAATTGATCGCCCTGGCCATGCTGGGGGCGTGGGCCACGGGTGATCTGCTGACCGCGGCGTTGCTGCCGATCATCATGATCTTCGGCCACGTGCTGGAAGAGCGCAGCGTGATCGGCTCCCAGGAGGCGATTCGAGCCCTCGGCAAACTGACTCGCAGCCACGCGCGCAAGGTTCAGGCCGATGGCTCCATCGTCGAAGTCGATAACGGCACGCTCAAGGCCGGCGACCTCGTCGAGGTGCGCGCGGGTGACCGAGTGCCGGCGGATGGTCGGGTGTTGTCCGGTCAGGCGAGCCTGGACACCGCTTCGATTACCGGTGAATCGGTGCCAATGGAGGCGGCCATCGGTATGCAAGTCTTCGGCGGCGCGATCAACCTCGATGGGCTGCTGCGCATCGAAGTGACCCGCACCGGCAATGAGTCGACCCTCGGCAAAGTCATCGCACTGATGCAAAGCGCTGAGCGTTCCAAACCGCCGATTACGCGTTTGCTGGAACGCTACGCCGGCAGCTACATGGTGCTGGTGTTGTTGCTGGCCGCCGTGACCTGGTTCATCACGAACGATGCCCAGGCAATGCTTGCAGTGTTGGTGGCGGCCTGTCCTTGCGCGTTGGTGTTGTCGGCACCGGCCACGGCGATTGCCGGGGTGGCGGTGGCAGCTCGTCACGGGATTCTGATTCGCAGCTCCGCGTTCCTCGAAGAGTTGGCGGACCTGACCTCACTGGTGGTCGACAAGACTGGGACCCTGACCTTCGGCACCTTGCGTTTGCAATCCATCGACAGTCCTCTGGAGGATCGCGGTCACGTTCTCAAACTTGCCGCCAGCCTTGGCTCCGCCAGCAGTCACCCGGTCAGCCGCGCGCTCGCCGGGTTGGTTACTCAGGAGCATTTTCTGCTGCTCTCGGATATCCACGAGCGTCAGGGACTGGGCGTGGTCGCGATGACCGAGCAGGGTGAGGCGGCGCTCGGTCGTCCGGAGCTGTTCGCGCAATTGGGTATCGCCACTTCAAGTATCCCCGACCACGATGGCCCGATTGCCGGGCTGGCGCTCAACGGTGAATTCCTCGCCTGGCTGTTGCTGGCCGACAGCGTCAAACCCGAGGCTCGATTTGCGTTGAGCGAGCTGCGTGAACTGGGGATGGGGAGGCAGTTGCTGCTCACGGGGGATCGGCAAAGCGTTGCGCACACGCTGGCCCGCGATGTCGGGATCAGCGATGTCGAAGCTCAGGCCCTGCCCGAGGACAAACTCAATCGCGTACTGAAGGAAATCGGCAGTGGTTTCCGGCCGATGGTGGTGGGCGATGGCATTAACGATTCATTGGCGCTCAAAGCCGGTGTGGTCGGCGTGGCGATGGGGGCGGGCGGGGCGGACATCGCGCTGGCCTCGGCCGACATCGTGTTGATCGGCAGCGATCTGCGTCGGCTCGGCACATGTGTTCGGTTGAGTCGCCAATGTCGGCAGACGTTGCAGGTTAACGTGATCATTGGTTTGGGCTGGACGTTGGCGATTGTAGCCTTCGCTGCATTTGGCTGGCTTGGCGCTGCGGGGGCGATGATTGCTGCATTACTGCACAACCTCAGCACATTGCTGGTACTCGGTAACGCCGGGCGTCTACTGCGGTTTCAGGAGCCATTGCTCAAACTGAAGGATGATCTTTAAGCCGGGCGAAAACTTTTTTACAGCTCTGTAACGCCTTTGGGGCAGCGCTCTCTAGTGCTGTGTTGGAACTGCACAACCGTTCAGCCGACACCCCTGATGATTACCGAGGATGTAAAAAATGAACTTCAAAAACGCCACTGCCGGTGCTGCTCTCGCCTTCGCCGCCGCCACGCTGTTTGCCGGTGTTGCGACTCAGGCCCAGGCCGCCGACGTTGCTCAGGTTCACTGCTACAACGTGACCTCGTGCAAAGGCATGAATGACTGCAAGACTGCAGACAACGCCTGCAAGGGTCAGGGTGTTTGCAAGGGCCAGGGTTTCAAGGCAATGACTCAAACTGAATGCGTGAAAGCAGGTGGCAAGGTCGGCGAATAACCGAGCACCGCCGCCGCAGCGGTTCACGCCGCTGCGGTCACTTTGCGAGGAGTCCGCAAATGTCTGCATCCCTTCCTTGTCTGGGCTACGGCCTGGGCCTGCGCAGTGCCTACTACCAACAGATTCTCGAACAGTCGCCCGCCGTGGACTGGTTCGAAGTCGTCTCCGAAAATTTCATGGTCCAGGGCGGCAAGGCTCTCTATTACCTGGACGCCATCGCCGAACGTTATCCCGTGGTGATGCATGGCGTGTCGCTTTCCATCGGTGGCCCGCATGCCCTCGATCGGCAGTACCTGAAACAACTCAAGCAGTTGTCAGAGCGAGTACAGCCAGTGTGGATCTCTGATCACCTGTGCTGGAGCCGTGGTAACGCTCATCAGCTTCATGATTTGCTGCCGTTGCCTTACACCGAGGAAAGTCTTTATTACGTGGCTGGCCGAGTGCGTCAGGTTCAGGACGTCTTGCAGCGGCCGTTGGTGTTGGAGAACGTCTCCAGTTATGTGCGCAACGCTGACGACGATTTCAGCGAGTGGGCCTTTCTTGAAGCCCTCAGCCGGCTGAGCGACTGCGAGCTGTTACTGGACGTCAACAACGTTTATGTCAGCTCGCGCAATCATGGCTTCGATCCGTGGACGTTTATTAAAGGCTTGCCGGCGAACAAGGTTCGCCAACTGCACTTGGCTGGCCACAGCGATTACGGCGATTACGTGATCGACACCCATGACCACCCGGTGAGCGATCCGGTCTGGGCGCTCTATCAACAAACCCTGGAACATCTCGGGCCGGTCGCCACACTGCTGGAACGTGATGACCATCTCCCGCCTCTTGAAGAATTGCTCACCGAATTGCAAAAGGCTCGCGAGCTGGGCGACAGCGTGCTGGCCCGGAGGCAGAAATGCGCCTGAATGACTGGCAACGGACCTTTGAAGACTATCTGTTGGGGGAGCAATCGACGGCACCTTCTGCGCTGGGGGCGAGCCTGACGGGTGGACCGACACTGGATGTGAATACTGGCCTGGCGATCTATCACAACGCCTACCAAGCGCGGCTTCAGGAAGTGTTGCGCGGCGACTTTCCGGCGATCTGGCATTGGTTGGGTGACGAAGAATTCGAACAGCTGGCCGCCGCCTACATCCGCCAATATCCATCCGCCCATTACAGCCTTCGTTGGCTTGGCAAAGGGTTCAAATCGTTCATCCGTCAGCATTTGGTGCCGCAGCAAAGTGCACCGCTCGCTGAGTTGGCAGCACTTGAGTGGGCATTCACCCTGGCGTTTGACGCACCTGAAGGAACGCCGCTGACAATGCAGGAGATGGCCGTCCTGCCACCTGAAGACTGGCCAATACTTCGGGTCAGTCCCAGCCCCACCGTGCAATGGCTTGAGTGTGCTTTCAACAGCATTGCGCTATGGCGCGCAGTGAAAGATGAAAGCGGATTCCCCGACAGTGCGGCATTAGGTACAAACCAATTCGTGGTGATTTGGCGCACCGAGCTGGTTTGCCATTATCGAAGTCTGGAACCCGCGGAAGCGACTGCTCTAAACAGCCTGTTTCAGGGTGGCTTGAATTTTGCTGAACTGTGTTCTGATTTAGCAGTCCTCTATGGAGAGGGCGCACCACTTCAAGCTGTTACATGGCTGAAGCAGTGGATTCACGACGGCTGGTTGGAGCGTCGCGAGCTATAGAAAACGGCTATTAAATCGATAGCCAGCTATTTTTCCAGGATGGTCTACCCTCACATCAGACGTCTGAAACAAGAGGGGCTCTCCATGCTCGCGCACCTTCCACCGGCCTTACAGAATCTGCAGTTACCGTTACGCCTGCGACTCTGGGACGGCCATGAATTCAATCTGGGGCCGACGCCCAGCGTCACAATTGTGGTCAAGGACCCGCAAATGGTTACCCAGTTCACTCATCCAAGCCTGGACGCGCTCGGAGCGGCGTTTGTCGAAGGCAAACTTGAGCTGGAAGGCTCCATCAGCGAGGTGATTCGCGTCTGTGATGAATGGAGCCAGGCGTTGCTCGGAGACCAGGATAGTCAGCCAGTGCGCACCGCTCACGACAAGGAGACCGACGCCAAGGCGATTTCCTACCACTACGACCTTTCCAACGCGTTTTATCAGCTGTGGCTCGACAGCGACATGGCGTATTCCTGCGCCTATTTCGAGACCGGCAGCGAAACTCTGGAGCAAGCCCAACAAGCCAAATTCCGCCACCTGTGCCGCAAACTGCGGCTGCAACCTGGCGAATACCTGCTGGATGTCGGTTGCGGTTGGGGCGGGCTGGCACGGTATGCCGCCCGGGAGTTTGGCGCGAAGGTGTTCGGGATCACACTCAGTAAAGAGCAACTGGAACTTGCCCGTGAACGCGTGACGGCCGAAGGCCTGGACGATCTGGTCGAACTGCAACTGCTCGACTACCGCGACCTGCCTCAGGACGGTCGCTTCGACAAAGTGGTCAGTGTCGGCATGTTCGAACACGTTGGTCACGCCAATCTGGCCGAGTACTGCAAGACCTTGTTCGGTGCGGTGAAAGAGGGTGGCCTGGTGATGAACCACGGGATCACCGCCAAGCACACCGATGGCCGTCCGGTGGGGCGCGGTGTCGGCGAATTCATCGAGAAGTATGTGTTCCCCAATGGCGAGCTGCCGCATCTGTCGATGATCTCTGCCGAGATCAGCGAAGCAGGGCTGGAGATCGTCGACGTCGAGAGTCTACGCCTGCACTACGCGCGTACCCTGGACCACTGGAGCGAGCGCCTGGAAGACAATCTGGAAGCTGCTTCCCGGCTGGTGCCAGAGCAGGCCTTACGGATCTGGCGGCTGTACCTGGCGGGATGCGCTTACGCGTTCGCCAAGGGCTGGATCAATCTGCACCAGATTCTCGCGGTGAAAGCCCACCCCGATGGCAGCCATGAACTGCCGTGGACTCGCGACGATATCTATAACCCTTAAATTAAAGAATCGGTGAAATAAGCCGGGCGATCCGCATGCCGACCTGTTGCAGGCGGTGGGTCTCCCGGCTTTCTTCTTTGGCGATCTCGTGGGCTTGCGCGAAGTCATCATTGAGCATCTGTTCTACTTCGGCGGCAAACGCGCTGTCGACCGTCAACAACATCACTTCAAAATTCAGCCGGAACGAGCGGTTGTCCAGATTGGCACTGCCAATGGCGCTGATTTCGCTGTCGATCAACACCACTTTCTGATGCAGAAATCCAGGCTCGTAGCGGAACACCCGCACGCCGGCGCGCACGGCCTCGAAGGCATAAAGGCTGGAGGCGGCGTAGACGATCCGGTGGTCCGGTCGTGAGGGCAGCAGCAGCCGCACATCTACGCCACGCAGAGCCGCCAGCCTTAACGCAGCGAACACGGCTTCGTCGGGGATGAAATAAGGGCTGGTGATCCACACCCGTTCGGTCGCCGCATGTATGGCTTCGACGAAGAATAACGAACAGGTTTCGTAGGAATCTGCCGGGCCGCTCGCAAGCAATTGGCAGAGCACACCGTCGTCCGGATAAACGTCCGGCAGGATCAGCGGTGGTAGCGATCGCGCTGCCCAGAACCAGTCCTCGGCGAAAGACTCTTGCATGCAGGCCACCACCGGCCCGCGTACTTGCACATGGGTATCGCGCCACGGCGCCAGGGGTGGCTTCTCGCCCATGTATTCGTCGCCAACGTTGTGTCCACCGACGAAGCCCAGTATTCCATCGACCACCACAATCTTGCGGTGGTTGCGGAAGTTGACCTGGAAGCGGTTGAGCCAACCGCTACGGGTCGCAAAGGCTTTGACCTCGACGCCGGCATCGCGCAACGGTTGCACGTAATTGTGAGGCAGGGAGTGGCTGCCAATGCGGTCGTACAATAAATAAACCGCCACGCCTTCGGCAGCTTTCTTCAGCAGCAAGGTTTGCAGGCGTTGACCGAGACGATCGTCGTGGATAATGAAAAACTGAATCAGCACCGCTTCCCTCGCGTTGCTGATGGCTTCAAAAATGGCGTCGAAGGTGGCCTGGCCGTTAATCAGCAAGCGCACTTCGTTGTTCGCCAAACAGGGCATGCGCCCAAGTTTCGGCATCGCCCTCAAGGACGCGTAAGCATTCGAGGCGCGAGCGGTCAGCGCCTCTTCTACCCAAGGGCGCCAGTTCAGCTCGGAGATAGCCTTACGCATTTCTTCGTTAGCCTGGCGCCGAGCCTTGATGTAGCCATCGAAGGTACTGCGGCCGAAGACCAGATACGGGATGAGCGTGAGGTAGGGAATAAACAGCAACGACAGGGCCCAGGCGATCGATCCCTGGGCGGTCCGGACGGTGAGCACGGCGTGGATGGCAGCGATCAGGCCCAGCGTGTGTAGCAGTGCAATCGTGTAGCCGAAAATATGCGGTCCAAAGTAATCCATGGGGGCAGCCTTGCTCCTGAAGATTCAATGCTTAACAGACCATGTTCCGTGCAGAATGTCGCTATTTAATTGGCCCATGAACCGAAGCCACTGGCTGACGTCTAACGGCCACTACTGATCAGGAGTTACTCGATGAACGTTCGTCTTCTGGGTTTGGCCATGGCTGTTGGTTTGTCACTTCCTGTGGCCGTTCAGGCGCAGATGCTGCAGCCCGGCTTGTGGGAATTGACCACAAGCAACATGAAGGTCGATGACCAGAATCTCCCGGACTTGCAGCTGATCCTCGGCCAAATACAGAGCCAGATAACCCCTGAACAGCGCGCGCAGCTGGAGAAACAGGGCATCACCATGGGCGGCAAAGGGATTCGCGCGTGCCTGACTCCAGAACAGGTGAAGACCGACGACATTCCTCTGACCGATCCGCAATCGGGCTGCAAGCAGGAAGTCACTGATCGCACCGGCAACCAGTGGAAGTTCCGCTTCAGTTGTCCGAAAGCGCAGGGCGCCGGTGTCGCCACTTTCCTCAGTGATCGTGAGTTCACCACCAAGGTTAACGGCACCTTCAATGCCACCGGCATTCAGCAGAAGGGCAGCCTCGAAAGCCGCGCCGTTTGGTTGGGGCAGGATTGCGGGACCGTTAAGCCGAGAGCCTAAAAGCTTCGCGGGCAAGTCGGATCGCCGCACCGCTCGCTCCTACAGGATTGTGTAGGAGCGGGCTTGATTCAACCATTCACACATGGCCTCAATCGCCATCCTGCCGAAATTCTCCCCGGTGCGACTCCGCACGCTGACAAACCCGCCATCCTTTTCTTTCTCCCCGATCACCACCAGATACGGCGCATGCTGACTGTGCTCGCGAATTTTTTGGCGGACTTTCTCGTGACGCAGATCCGCGCGGGCGCGCACGCCACCTCGGCGCAGGGCTTCGGTCACCGATTGCGCATAATCCGCCTGACGTTCGTCCATGCTGACAATGATGACGTGTGGCGGCGTCCGCCAGGTTTCCAGCTCCTGTTGGCAAGACCAGCACGTACCATAAATCCGTTGCTGCAACGTCCCGCTGATGTGGTCGAGGGTGAATGCTTGCAGCACCTTGGTCGCGGGGACATGCGGGCCAACGGTCGAAGATTCGAAATTCCCCATTCGGTACAGCGTCTTTCCGTGACGGCGGATCGAATGATTGGTCGCCGCCAGAGCCTGCATACGCGCTTCGATCAGTGGCAGGTCTGTCTGCGTCAAGGATCGCTCGCCAGAAAACGCATGAAAGAACCCGTCGCCCAGCGCCGTGCCTGCGTGCAACTGCACCTGTGGATGGAGTTGTTTGAGGGCCATGGCCAGCATCAGTGCACAGGAGCGTCGCAGGATCTCCAGCCCATCGGGCTCTTGAGGTGTGACGATGCTGACACGGGCATCGGCCTCGATCATGAACTCACAGTCCACCAAGACACCGTCCACTCGACCTGCGACTGCTGCTTTTGCCAGTCCGGGTCCGATACTCGCGGCGAGCTCGTACACCGACAATGGCTGGTCGTATTCACGCAATGAACCATCGCTCAGGGTGATGTGAATCATGTCGGTGCTCTCAAGTGCTAGCGCATAAACCGTAGAGGAAAACCCTGGCAGCTGTCATTAAGACGTTTGTCGTGCCAGGCAATTTGCCCCGACACAATCGTGGTACCGACGCTGTGGCGAAAACGCTGTCGGGCAAAAGGTGTCCAGCCGCATTGAGACAGTATTGGCTGCTGGGAAACGGCGACACCTTCGGGTTCGGGTTTGATCAGAACGAGGTCGGCCCAATAGCCTTCGCGCAGATAACCGCGGTCGGGAATGGCGAACAGATCGGCGACGCGATGACTGGTCTTGGCCACGAGCGTGGTGATCGGCAGAACTTCATCCGCGACCAATTCCAGCAGCGCGGGCAGGGCGTGTTGCACCAACGGCAAGCCGGCAGGCGCCTGGCTGTACGGCCGCAGTTTTTCGGCCCAGGTGTGTGGCGCGTGATCACTGCCGATCACGTCGAGTCGATGGCTCAGCAATGCTTCGCGCAAGGCATCGCGGTCGGCCGGGGTTTTGATCGCCGGGTTGCACTTGATCAGGTTGCCGAGGCTCGCGTAGTCCCGATCATCGAACAGCAGGTGATGCAGGCAGACTTCGGCGGTGATGCGTTTCTGGGCCAGCGGCTTGTCTTCGAACAACGCCAGTTCGCGGGCGGTAGTCAGGTGCAGAACATGCAGTCGGGTGCCGTGTCGCCTGGCCAGGTCCACGGCCATTGAGGAGGAGCGAAAGCAGGCCTCGGCGTTGCGGATCAGCGGGTGGGCTGCAGCAGGAATGTGTTCGCCGAACAATTCACGCAGGTTCGCGGCGTGGGCGTCAATGCTGGGCGTGTGTTCGCAGTGGGCCAACAAAAGGGTGGGCACCTCGGCGAATAGCCGCTCAAGAATGTGTGGGTCATCGACCAGCATGTTGCCGGTGGAAGCGCCCATGAACACTTTGACGCCAGCTACTTCACAGGGATTGAGCCTGGCGACGGTGTCGAGATTGTCGTTGCTCACGCCGAAATGAAAGGCGTAATTGGCGACAGAGTTGATCGCCGCTCGCCGTTTTTTGTCAGCCAGTGCGCTGAGGGTCAGGGTCGCCGGATGGGTGTTGGGCATGTCCATGAAGCTGGTGATGCCGCCGGCGACCGCAGCCCGGGATTCGGTGTAGAAACTGCCCTTGTCCGGCGAGCCTGGGTCGCGGAAGTGCACTTGGTCGTCGATCATGCCGGGCAGCAGCCATTGTCCTTGTGCATCGATTTCCACGTCGGCATTTTCACCGTGGATGCTGCTGGCGATCTTCACGATTCGACCGTTGCTCACCAACAGATCACCGTCAAACTCGTGACCTTCATTCACCAGCCGGGCATTGCGAATTAGCACGCTGCTCATGGTCAGAACTCGTTCTGCAGGGCTTTGTAGCCGCGTACCAGGTCGACGTTGGTACGCGCCACGTCCTCGGAAAACTCCGAGGCGCTGACGCTCACCGGTGGGAACTGCGATAGATCTGTCTGCGGGCCGATGCGGGTGGTGGAGGGCACATAGAAGTCCTCAGGCAAATCGCGACCGTCGACCACCGAGTTGTGCCGCACCACGCAGCCGTCACCGACTGCGCAGTTGAACAGCACGCTGTTGAACCCGATAAACACCCGGTCGCCAACCTTGCACGGACCATGAACGATGGAGCGGTGAGCGATCGAACTGAACTCGCCGATGGTCACTGCCGCGCCGGACTTGGAATGGATCACCACGCCATCCTGGATGTTCGAGTTGGCGCCGATGGTGATCGGCTGCATCTCGCCCGAGGCATCCACCTCGTCGGCCCGAATCACCGCGTAGGGGCCGACGAAGACGTTTTCGCCGATCACCACTTTGCCGCAGATGATTGCGGTTTTATCGACGTAGGCGGACTCCGCTATCACTGGCAAATCACCCGAAGGGTTCTTGCGGATCATGGCTGGCTCAACGCGTCGTACAGGGTGTTGAGGTTGTATTCAAACAACCCGACAAAGGTGCTGGCTGGACCGGCAGCCGCGAGGGCATCGGAGTACAACGTGCCACCGATGTGCGCGCCGCTTTCATCGGCAATCTGCTTGAGCAGGCGTGCATCTTTGATGTTTTCCATGAACACCGCTTTGACCTTGGTCTGGCGTATCTGTGTGATCAGAGCAGCGACTTCGGCGGCGGAGGGTTCGCGTTCAGTGGACAGGCCTTGAGGCGCCATGAAGTCGATGCCATAAGCCTGACCGAGATAACCGAAGGCGTCATGGGACGTCACGATTTTGCGATTACCCGGTGGTAGCGAGCCGAGTTTTGCCTTGGCTTCGGCAAGCAGCGCGTAGATCTGCTTCAGGTAGGCCTGACTGTTGCGTTCGTAGTCGGCTTTGTGGGTCGGGTCGGCCGCGATCAGTGCCTTGGTGATGTTGCTGATGTACAACTCAGTGTTCGCCAGGTTGTGCCAAGCGTGTGGGTCGGGAACCGTCTCGCCATCCTCATCCAGGGAGCGCGGAATGACGCCGTGACTCGCGCTGATCACTGGCGCTTTGGTCTCGGTACTGGTCACCAGACGGTCCAGCCATGGCTCGAAACCCAGGCCGTTTTTGATGATCAACTTGGCTTTGAGCAACGCCTTGGCGTCGTCAGGCGTCGGCTCGTAAGTGTGAGCATCGGCGTCCGGGCCGACCATGTTGGTGATCTGGATATGGTCGCCGCCGACTTGATGGGTCATGTCGGCGAGGATGCTGAAACTGGTGACTACCTGAAGTTTTTCCGCAGCAGACAGCGACATCGATAGCATCAAACTGAACAGCACGAGTAAAGCGCGCATCGGGTAACACCTCATTGGGACGTGAGCAAAGGCGGGCGGCGCAGTAACCCGTGCACCGGTCCGAACACTACGGACAGCAGATAGAACCCGCCGGCCACCAGCACGATCGCCGGGCCGCTGGGCAGCGAGTAGTAGAACGACAGCAATAAGCCGAGCCACACCGAGAGGCAGCCGAGCAGGGCGGCGATGGCCATTAACATCGGCAAGCGACGACTCCAGAAGCGAGAAGCGGCGGCGGGCAACATCATCAAGCCGACCACCATCAGCGCGCCAATGGCCTGGAAACCGATCACCAGGTTCAGCACCACCAACATCAGAAACACACCGTGGGCCAGCGGTCCGAGGCGGCTGACGGTTTGTAGAAAGAGTGGGTCGAGGGTGTCCAGCAATAGGGGTTTGTAGATGAAGGCCATGGCGATCAGGCTGAAGCCGGAGACCCAGAGCATGCCCGTCAACGTCGGTCCATCGACCGCCAGGGCCGAGCCAAACAACAGGTGAAGCAGGTCCAGGCGTTTGCCGGCGATGCCGAGGATCAGCACGCCACTGGCCAGTGAAATCGGGTAGATCGCGGCGAGGCTCGCGTCTTCCCGCAGGCCGGTTCGACGGGTGATCCAGGCGGCGAGTCCGGCCATGCTGAGGCCTGCGCCGAGCCCGCCGATGGTCAGCGCGGGGAGACTCAAACCTGCGAACCAGAAGCCCAATGCGGCCCCCGGCAGGATGCCGTGAGCCACCGCATCACCGATCAGGCTCATGCGTCGCAGGATCAGAAACACACCGAGCGGTGCCGTGCTGCACGCCAGGACCAATCCACCAAGAAGCGCTCGGCGCATGAACACGAACTCGTGGAACGGCTGCCAAAGATGAACGGCAGCGAGCATCAGGCCACCCGCGTTTGCGGTTGTTGATGGATCAGATCAACGCTCGACCCGAGGACGCAGCCGGTGCTTTTGATAAGCAACGTTTGAGGAATGTGTTGGCGTACGGCGGCCAGGTCATGGCACACGATCACCTGGGTTCGGCCTTCGGCATGCCAGGCGTGGATGTGTTTCCAGAGCAGCACCTGACCGAGTTCGTCGAGGGCTGCGAGGGGTTCGTCGAGCAACAGCAATGGCGCTTTCGCGAGGCTCAAACGGGCGAGCAGGGCACGCTGTAATTCGCCGCCGGACAAGGCCATTAATGGGCGCTGCTCCAGCCCGGTCAGGCACCAGTTTTCCAGCACGGCTTTGAGGCGTTGGCTGCGAATTTCTGGAGACTGCGTGCTACCCCAGAAACCGGAGGCCACTAACTCTCGCAAGCTGATCGGGAATTGGCGATCCAGGTGTTGTTGCTGTGGAAGGAACGAGAGGCCGCCCTTGCGTGGAACATCCAGTACCACTTTGCCGATCAGCGGTTTTTGTAAACCCGCGATAACTTTTAGCAGGCTGCTTTTACCCGAGCCATTGGCGCCGATCACAGCGGTCAGGCTGCCCTTGGTCAATTCGAAATCTACGGGTGGCGTGAGCGGTTGCCCCGGCGCGCCCCATCGCAAGGCTTGGCAATGAATCATGCGGCCTCCCAATTCCAGCGGGTTTCGGCGACCGCGTCATGTGCGTGGAGGCTTTCGGCGTGGATGACTCGTAGGTGGAAGGCGTTGATGCCGGGGGAGCGTTTCAGGGCCAGGTTCAAACGTCGTGCGGCGTCTTCGCAGAACATCAGGTTTTGACCGTTGGCCAAGGCAAAGGCTTGTTCATCGGCGCGTTTTACGGCGGTTTGTACGGCGGTGCCGAGGGCCGCTTCGGCGTCGTTGATGATCGCGATCAGCGGTAAGTCATCCAGATGGTCATCCAGTCGAAGCCGCAATTTTGCATTGCTCCGTTGGCTGTGAGGCGTTGCGATGATGCCTTTTGTCGAGCCGAGCCAAGTCAATACATCGGCGTGTTGCAGCGACTTGTTGGCGAAGTCATCGACGAATTGCTGCTGAATCAACTGTCGGGAAAGCGCTGCGGAACACGGACAGGTCGAGGAATAAGGCACGTCGATTTTTAGTTCCACGTGGAACATCGCGTTTTTCAAACAGGCTTCGATGCTCACTGGATACGTTTTCCAGCCGGCCAATGGACTGATTAGCGCCGGTCTTTTGAGCAGTAAATCGGTGTGAATTTTTAAGTACGCGCTAGTGGACAGTCCTTCATGAGTGTCGAGAAAACGTTGCAAAACTCGCCGCAACAAGGCGGGCGTCAAGTCTTTTTGCTCAAGCATCTCCAGCGCCAAATACAGCCGCGACATATGAATCCCGCGCGCCTCTCCATCATCAAGGCTGACGCCGGCGTCGGCCTTTGCACTCAGTCGTTGGCCATCGAATAAAACAGGAAGAGCAATGCCGCACATGCCCACCCAGTCGAGTGGCAGGGCTTGGCGTGAGGCCTGCGCGGCAATATCCGGCAGAGTCAGCGCATTCATGAGCAGGTCCATCGTGGGAGTCGATTTCATATGTTATGTTATTACATTAAAATCAACCATGCCTTTTTTATGAACGGGCTTTCATCATGCACAGACGTCACCTGCTCAACCTGATCCTGGCCAGCGCGGCCTTCGCTTTACCGTTTGGCGTCTCGGCCACACAGATTCGCAATGCGCGGCTCTGGCGTTCGGATGACAAGCTGCGATTGGTGTTCGATCTGAGCGGCCCGGTGCAATACAAGACGTTTTCCCTGAGCACTCCCGAACGGCTGATCATCGATCTGAGTGGCGCCAACCTCAGTGGCGATTTCAGTCAGTTGGTGCTCAGCAACACTGTGATTCGCTCTATCCGCTCCGGACAATTTGGCGTTGGCGATACACGAATCGTCCTCGACCTCAGCGGCCCGGTGCAGCTCGCCAGTTTTTTGTTGCCGCCACAGGACGGTCAGGGTCATCGACTGGTACTCGATCTGAAGACTGCTGCGCCGATACAAATGGCGGCTGTTCCCGCGGCGGTCATCGACAAGGCTCACCCCAAGCGCGACATCATCGTGGTGGTCGACCCTGGTCACGGTGGCAAAGACCCCGGCGCGGTCGGCGCCAAAGGTGAGCGTGAGAAAGACGTGGTGCTGTCCATCGCCCAGTTGTTGGCCAAGCGGCTGAAGCGCGAGAAGGGCTTCGACGTGAAACTGGTGCGCAACGACGACTTCTTCGTCCCGCTGCGGAAACGCGTGGAGATTGCCCGCAAGCACAACGCCGACATGTTCATCTCGGTGCACGCGGACGCGGCGCCGCGTCTTACCGCGTCAGGCGCCTCTGTGTATTGCTTGTCTGAAGGTGGCGCGACTTCCGCCACGGCGCGCTTCATGGCGCAACGGGAGAACGGCGCGGACCTGTTGGGCGCCACCAGCTTGCTCAATCTCAAAGACAAGGACCCGATGCTCGCCGGGGTGATTCTCGACATGTCGATGAACGCGACCATCGCCGCCAGTTTGCAGTTGGGCAGCACGGTGCTTGGCAGCTTGGCGGGCATCACCACACTGCATCAGAAGCGCGTGGAACAAGCGGGATTTGCGGTGCTGAAGTCGCCGGATGTGCCGTCGATCCTGGTGGAAACCGGCTTTATCTCCAACGCTCGCGACAGTCAGCGACTGGTCACCGCGCGCCACCAGCAGGCCGTAGCCGATGGCTTGTTCGAAGGATTACAGCGCTACTTCCAGAAAAATCCGCCGGTAAACACTTACATCGCTTGGCTGCAGGAGCAGAAAAAGTCCCAGGCCTAACACCCTGCAATTCGGCTACAAGTGAACTTGCCGCTGCTGCCACCAGAGCTGGAAAACCGATTGATGGTGGTCCAGCCGACGCGACGGTTGTAGCCGACCCAGGCCTCGCCATCGGAAGCGAGCCCAGTGAAAAAAGTGAGTAGTCCGTAACGACTGTTGGTCTGCGCCCAGTGGCGTTTTCCGGCCGCTTCGAAGCCCCGCAAATAGATCGTACTACCGACGGTGTTGACGCTATAGGCGTTGCCGTCGCCATCCACGCAGGCCAGCAGGTTGGCGCTTCGGGTGCATTTGGCCAGGCTCGGGATTTGCGCCCAGGCGTCGACGGCGACTAGCAGCGAAAAGCTCATCAGCGTTATTTTCAGGGCAATACGCATGGGGTTTCTCACGGAGCGGACGGGCTTCAGCATCGTGCCCTTTATCGTCGTAGGCAAGAGGAGAGTGGCTCAATTGCATCGTTATACTATAACATCAAGTTAAGCCCGACACTGCGACCGGGCATCCCCTGTGAGGAATACCTGATGCCCAATCGTCTCCCCGTGACCGTCCTGTCAGGCTTTCTCGGCGCTGGCAAAAGCACGCTGCTCAACTACGTGCTGCGCAATCGCGACAATCTGCGCGTTGCCGTGATCGTCAATGATATGAGCGAAATCAACATCGATGGCAGCGACGTCCAGCGCAATGTCACCCTGAATCGTGCGCAAGAAAAACTGGTGGAGATGAGCAATGGCTGCATCTGCTGCACCTTGCGCGAAGACTTGCTGGAAGAGGTGAGCAAACTCGCCAAGGAAGGTCGCTTTGATTATTTGTTGATCGAATCCACTGGCATTTCCGAGCCGCTGCCCGTGGCGGAAACCTTCACCTTCCGGGATGAAGAAGAGCAGTGCCTGGCGGACATCGCCCGGCTCGACACCATGGTCACGGTAGTTGATGGCATGAATTTCCTGCTCGACTATCAGGCCGCCGAAAGCCTCGCCTCTCGTGGCGAAACGCTGGGTGAGGAGGACGAACGCTCGATCACTGACCTGTTAATTGAGCAGATCGAATTTGCCGACGTGATTCTGATCAGCAAGATCGACTTGATCAGCAGCAGTGAACGCCAGGAGTTGATCGCGATCCTTGAGCGGCTTAATGCCCAGGCAGAAATCATCCCGATGGTCATGGGCAAAATTCCCTTGGAGAAGATCCTGAATACCGGTCGTTTCGACTTCGACAAGGCCGCTCAGGCGCCGGGCTGGTTACAGGAATTACGTGGCGAACATGTGCCCGAAACCGACGAATACGGCATCGCTTCGACGGCCTACCGAGCACGCCGGCCGTTTCATCCTCAGCGCTTTTTCAGTTTTATCGATCGCCCGTGGGTGAACGGCAAACTGCTGCGCTCCAAAGGGTTTTTCTGGCTGGCCAGCAAACACATGGACGCCGGTAGCTGGTCCCAGGCCGGCGGTTTGATGCGCCATGGTTTCGCCGGACGCTGGTGGCGTTTCGTGCCGAAACCGCAGTGGCCGCAGGACGAAGAAAGCACGGCCGGGATCATGGAAAACTGGACCGCAGCCACCGGCGATTGCCGTCAGGAACTGGTGTTCATTGGCCAGAACATCGACTTCGCGCAACTCACCACCGAACTCGACAATTGCCTGCTGACCGACGATGAAATGGCGTTGGGTGTCGAGGGCTGGCGATTACTGCCAGATCCCTTCGGCCCGTGGCATGAAGAGGTGGCAGCCTGATGTTGGCACCCCGCTTGACACTACGGCCGATCATTCATCAGGTTCAAGGTGAGACGCCGCAAGCGCTAACCCGAATACTGGATGACGGCGTAAACCTCGCCGTTTGGCAGCGCCAACTGCCGGCACACCTCTTTGATTTCGGGAGTTTGCTGCTGTCCCTGAACGAGCCGTTGGCCGAGTCGCTGGTTCTGGACCTGCCCAGCGATGACACTGAGCCCAATCTTCACGGATTGGCCGCAGGTTTCAGCGATCTCGAAGGTTACGAAGGTTTCGTCGCCGACGTCTCCTGGTTGGTCAGTGCTTTCGCCTGTTTGCTGGGTGCCAAGCGTATCGGCCTGCGCCTGCGGGTCCTGGACAAGGCCATGTGCCCGCGTTTCCACGTCGATCATGTGCCGGTGCGGTTGATTACCACCTACGCCGGGATTGGCAGTCAGTGGTTGAAAGAAGGCGTGATGGATCGCCGTCAATTGAGCAAGCCAGAGGCCGAGCCTCAGGACGGTCCGCTGATCGAGCAGATCGCCAGCGGCGACGTCGCGCTGCTCAAAGGCGAGAAATGGCACGGCAACGAAGGCTTCGGCCTTATTCACCGGTCGCCACAGCTTGCGTCCGGCGAGCGGCGGTTGATTCTGACGCTCGACTGGCTAGGCTAGCACTTCAAGGCTTGAGCCAGGTTCCCTGGCTCTGGGCTTCGCAAAACGGCTTCAAATACGCCGCATCCGTGGCTACGCCGTAATAGTGAATATCCTGCCGGTAAGGCATATTGGCGACTTGGGCGTTGCTGCACACGCCGAATGCGCCGGCGGGGCATTGGTCGACGTACTGCACCTCGACTTTTTGACCAGGAAGATTCGGCTGGCAGAAACCATCGGCGAACAGCTTTTGCGGGATGTTGCGGTTCTGCTGGCAGACTTTGACGTCGAGTCGCGCAGCCGTGCTATGTACCACGCATGCCTGCGCCAGCGCCTCACCTGAAGTGAGCGCCAGAAGCAACGACAATCCCATCAATCGCATCCTTACCTCCTCAGAAACTTTCGACCATGTTGCAGAACATTCCCACTCACGTCATTGCTGGCCCATTGGGTGCCGGCAAGACCAGCCTGATCAAGCACTTGCTAACGCAGCGGCCGGCGAATGAGCGTTGGGCGGTGCTGATCAACGAGTTCGGCCAGATCGGCCTCGACGCTGCGTTGCTGACCCGGGACGCCGATGGTATCGCACTGGGTGAAGTGGCCGGGGGCTGTTTGTGTTGCGTGAATGGTGCGCCGTTTCAAATCGGCCTCGGACGTTTGCTGCGCAAGGCGCGGCCGGATCGGCTGTTCATCGAGCCCTCCGGGCTGGGGCATCCGGCGCAATTGCTCAGGCAATTGAGTGAGGCGCCGTGGCAAGGCGTGTTGGCTGTTCAACCCTGCGTGCTGGTGCTGGACGCCCAGGCACTTGCTGCCGGCAAACCGCTGCCGGTGGCGCAACAGGAAGCGCTCAAGAGCGCCGGGTTGTTGTTGATGAATAAAGCCGAAAATATCGACGACGCTGATCGTCAGCGAATCGCCGCACAGTTGCCAGCACGTCCGCTGTACTGGACGCAGCAAGCCGCGTTGCCATTGAGTGAGTTACCAGGGCTTGGGATTCAGGCTGTAGCGGGTGTGGATAACTTCATCGCGCCCAAAGGGTTGGCACAACTGCCGGCTATCTGGACCGATGCTACGCTTCCAATTTGCTTGAGTCAGGAACAGGAGGGCGGCTGGAGCGTCGGCTGGCGTTGGCATCCGAGTCAGACATTCGATTCGGCGCGCGTTGGCCAGTGGCTTGAAAGCCTTGTCTGGCGGCGGGCGAAGCTGGTTATCCACAGCGTCGACGGTTGGGTTTCGGCGAATGCACTGGAAAACTCGGTACTGGACTGGCAGCCCAGCGAATGGCGGCGTGACTCGCGAATGGAGCTGATTTTCAGTGAACCGCAGGATATTGAATCATTGCAAAGAGATCTAGCCGACTGCCGATTGCGCCCGACTTAAATCAAGGACGCCATTTAGTGTGTTCTTGCCGCCACTGGCTCAGCTCGATCACCTCAGCGCGCGGCTTCACGACATCGGCCACCGCAGGCGTGTCGTCGAACGGAATCGGGTAGGGCGCCAGCTCAATCTGCGCACTGTGGGCGCCGAACTGGGTGATGGTGCCGTTGTGACGGGTTTCACCGGTCACGGTGAATTCGAAGTTATACACTCGAGCGAGACGCCGTCGGTCGTTGGCATCTTTGATGAACGCGATCTTTTTCAATGCTACGTTGCCGTCCAGCAGCTCGATTCCAAGCTTTGCGCAATGCTGCGTGACCCGCTCCAGTGCACGCTCGCGCAGGCCATGGTTGTGCCACAACCACGCGCCACCGGTGGCAAGCAGCATCAGGACGAAGATATTTCCTAGAGTCAGCATTAACTAGTTGCTCCAACAAGATAGTGTCAGCTTAACTGCGTGGCCGGTCTGTCGTACAGGCTGCGTTTAGTCGCATACTGCGCGGCTTGAATTTCAATCGTTTTACGGAAAACTCACCGCATGAAACGTACACCCCATCTGCTCGCCATCCAGTCCCACGTGGTGTACGGCCACGCTGGCAACAGCGCCGCGGTTTTCCCGATGCAGCGGGTCGGGGTGAATGTCTGGCCGCTCAATACCGTGCAATTCTCCAACCACACCCAGTATGGCCAGTGGGCCGGTGAAGTGCTGGCGCCGCATCAGATTCCCGAGCTGGTCGAAGGCATCGCGGCGATTGGCGAGCTGGGCAACTGCGACGCCGTGTTGTCCGGGTATCTCGGCAGTGCGGCCCAGGGCCGGGCGATCCTGACGGGTGTTGCGCTGATCAAGTCGATGAATCCCAAGGCGCTGTATCTGTGTGACCCGGTGATGGGCCACCCGGAGAAGGGTTGCAGCGTGCCCGCGGAAGTCAGCGATTTCCTGCTGGAGGAAGCGGCTGCGGTGGCGGACTTCATGTGCCCGAACCAGCTGGAACTGGACAGTTTTTTGGGGCGCAGGCCGCAATCGTTGTTCGATTGCCTGGCCATGGCGCGAGCGCTGTTGGCGCGCGGTCCGAAGGCTGTGCTGGTCAAGCATCTGGACTATCCCGGTAAGCCGGCGGATGTTTTCGAGATGCTGCTGGTGACGGCCGAAGGTAGTTGGCACCTGCGTCGTCCAATGCTGGCATTTCCGCGTCAGCCAGTGGGCGTTGGCGATCTGACATCCGGGCTGTTTCTGGCGCGCGTGCTGTTGGGCGATAGCCTGGTGGCGGCTTTCGAATTTGCAGCGTCGGCGGTGCATGAAGTGCTGTTGGAAACCCAGGCCTGCGCCAGCTATGAGCTGGAATTGGTGCGGGCCCAGGACCGGATTGCCCATCCACGGGTGCGGTTCGAAGCGACGGCGATCAGCTTGTAACAGCGTCGCGGGCAGAAAAAAATCGCAGCCTCTGCAGAGGCTGCAGTCTTTGCCCTATCAGGCGTCGCCCTTGATGTCCTGATAGCGCTTTTCCAGTTCCTGACGAATCTGCCGACGTTGCTGGGCCTGCATGAAACGGCGCTTGTCTTCGCTGTTCTGCGGTTGCAGTGGCGGGACAGCAGCCGGTTTGCGGTCGTCATCCACCGCGACCATGGTGAAGAAGCAGCTGTTGGTGTGGCGCACCGAGCGCTCACGGATGTTCTCGGTCACCACCTTGATGCCCACCTCCATGGAGGTGTTGCCGGTGTAATTGACCGAGGCCAGAAAGGTCACCAGTTCGCCGACATGAATCGGCTCGCGGAAAATCACCTGGTCCACCGATAGGGTCACCACGTAACGGCCGGCATAACGGCTGGCGCAGGCGTAGGCCACTTCGTCGAGGTATTTGAGCAAGGTACCGCCGTGGACATTGCCAGAGAAGTTGGCCATGTCGGGGGTCATCAATACCGTCATCGACAGTTGTGCGTTTCCGGGTTCCATAGCGTTCTCACGGTTCAAGGCAGAATTTCAGGAGGGCGGCACCTCTGCGGGTGCCTCGTCAGCTTTTTCAAACCAACAGTTATCGGGACGCCGGGCGAGTGGCTGCCGTCACGCTCGGATCGATCTGTTTCCATATATTGCACCGTCTTTCTGCCGGAAGTCGCGGTGTTACCCTTCAAAAGCCCGTCTCAAGGGCAATTCCTACTCGGAACGCGGATTTTTACTCTGCTCTATCAGACCTTTCCCACGTCTGGATTGAGCAATCTCACCCAAGGAGCCCCACACCATGCACGCCATCAGTTTTATTCAGGACCTGGCAGTGATCATGTTGATCGCGGGTGTGGTGACCGTGCTGTTTCATCGCTTCAAACAACCGGTGGTGCTTGGCTACATCGTCGCCGGGTTCATCATCGGCCCGCACACCCCGCCGTTCAGCCTGATTCACGATGAACAATCCATCAAGACCCTCGCCGAACTCGGGGTGATTTTCCTGATGTTCTGCCTGGGCCTGGAATTCAGCCTGCGCAAGCTGTTCAAGGTCGGCGCCACGGCGTTCATTGCGGCGTTTCTGGAAATCGTGCTGATGATCTGGATCGGCTACGAGATCGGCCGCTGGTTCGACTGGAACACCATGGACTCGCTGTTCCTCGGCGCGATCCTGGCGATTTCCTCGACCACCATCATCGTCAAGGCGCTCAATGACCTGAAGATGAAGAACGAACGTTTTGCGCAGCTGATCTTCGGCGTGCTGATCGTCGAGGATATCCTTGGCATCGGCATCATCGCTTTGCTATCGAGCATCGCGGTCAGCGGCACGGTCAGTTCCGGCGAAGTGTTTTCCACGGTCGGCAAGCTCTCGCTGTTCATGATCGTCGCACTGGTCATTGGCATCCTGCTGGTGCCGCGATTGCTGGCCTACGTGGCGAAGTTCGACAGCAATGAAATGCTGCTGATCACGGTGTTGGGTCTGTGTTTCGGCTTCTGTTTGCTGGTGGTCAAACTTGAGTACAGCATGGTGCTCGGCGCCTTCCTGATTGGCGCGATCATGGCTGAATCCCGCCAATTGCTGAAGATCGAGCGCTTGATCGAACCGGTTCGCGACCTGTTCAGCGCGATCTTCTTTGTTGCCATCGGGTTGATGCTCGATCCGATGATCCTGCTGCAATACGCGTGGCCGATTGCGGTGATCACCGTGGCCGTGGTGCTGGGCAAGATGTTGTCTTGCGGCCTGGGCGCCTTTATCGCTGGCAATGATGGACGCACCTCACTTCGAGTCGGGATGGGGCTTTCGCAGATTGGCGAATTCTCTTTCATCATCGCCGCGCTGGGCATGACGCTGCAGGTCACCAGCAACTTCCTTTACCCGGTCGCCGTTGCCGTCTCGGTGATCACCACGTTGCTGACGCCCTACCTGATCCGCGCGGCTGATCCGCTGTCGATCAAGCTTGCCGCGGTGATGCCGCAGCGACTGGGCAGGGTATTGGGGATGTACGGCGAATGGCTGCGCAGCATCCAGCCTCAGGGCGAGGGCGCGCTGCTGGCATCGATGATTCGGCGGATTCTGTTGCAAGTGGGGGTCAATCTGGCACTGGTGATTGCGATCTTCTTTTCAGGCGCCTTCTTTGCCGAACACATGTCTGCTTACTTGCAAGACTGGATCAGCGATCCGAGCTGGCAGAAAGCGTTGATCTGGGGTGGGGCGTTGCTGTTGTCGCTACCGTTCCTGATCGCCGCCTATCGCAAGCTCAAGGCGCTCTCGATGCTGTTGGCGGAGATGGGCGTGAAGCCGGAGATGGCCGGCCGCCACACGCAGCGAGTGCGCCGGGTGATCGCCGAAGTGATCCCGATCCTCTCGCTGCTGGTGATTTTCCTGCTGCTGGCAGCCTTGTCGGCCAGTATTCTGCCGACCAACAAGTTGCTGGTGCTGATCGTCGTCGTCGCGGCCGCTGTAGCGGCGCTGCTCTGGCGCTGGTTCATCCGCGTTCACACGCGCATGCAGGTGGCCTTGCTGGAAACCCTGGACAACCACAAGGATTCGTCCGGGCATTGACCACGCGGGGCGTCAGGTGGATCAGCTTTCCAGCCAGACGTCCCGCGCCCAGTGCCACACCGATTCCCAGGTTTCTTCGGCGATCAGCTCTTCTTCGGCCAGCCACAGCACCACGGTGCCGTCTTCTTCGACCAGGTAGTAGTTGTCACCGTCCTGGCAGATCGGAATCATGCTGCGATCAACACCCGCATCCCAGGCGTTGGCGGCAACGTCCGGCAGGTAGGTGTGGGATTGCGGGTCGGTAACGGTCACCGGCTCCAGGCTGCCGTAGACGACGTCGCTGACGGTCAGCAAAAATTCTCTGAAGACAAACGGAATGTCGATGAACAGCTGTTCTTCGATTTCCACCAATTGATCTTCGTCGGGCAACTCCAAGGGGACCGGTACCGGTTCGTTGGCTTCACGCAGTTGTTCGATGATTTCTTCCACGTCCGGGATCCTCTTGCTTGATGGCGCGGTTTAGTTGGGGCGGTTTATACAGTAGCTCGCTATAGATGCAACCGCGAAATAGAAAACCCCAGCCGAGGCTGGGGTTTTTATTACAGCATGCTTAACGCAGAAGTGATCAGCCGTTCTGGCGGATACCGGCGACCAGCCAAGGCTGGTTTTCGCCCTGCGGACGTTCCATGTTCCAGCTTTCGCTGAACACTTCGCCCTGGTCAAAGCGCGAGGTCTTCGACACACCGCTGAAGGTCAGGGTGGCGATGGTCTTGTCGGCGCGATCATCCACGCCGTCCAGTTGTACATTGAGGTTATCAATGTAGGTGGACTGGAAACCGTCGCCCAGGTCGGCACGTTCGCGCTTGAGGAACTCCAGCATCTGCGGGGTCACGAACTCGGCGATCTTGTCCATTTCGTTGGCGTCCCAGTGCTGTTGCAGGGACTGGAAGTGGTTGCGGGCTGCTTCAATAAAGTTGTTTTCATTGAACCAGGCCGGAGCATTGATCACCGGACGAGCGGCAGCCGGTGCTGCCGAGCCGCCGAAGATCGAACCGCCTGCTGGCTTGTGTTCGAACACTTCACGCTGCATCGGCGCGCCAGCTGGAGCCAGATGCTCCTGTTGCTTGCGACGACGAGCGGCGATGAAGCGGAAGACCAGGAAGGCGATGACGGCCATGATCAGGATGTCGAAGATCTGCATGCCCTGGAAGCCGCCGCCCATGAACATGGAGGCCAGCAGGCCGCCAGCCGCGATACCGGCCAGAGGGCCGAGCCAGCGCGAAGCACCACCGGCCTTGGCGGCAGCGCCCGCGGCTCCGGCCGCACCGGCAGTGGCTGCAGCGCCACCTGCAGCAGAAGAAGGAGCCATTTGGCTGGTCTGGTGGGTCGGCGCGGAACCGACGCTTTTGCCGCCACCAAAGCGCTTGGCGTTGGCGTCGAGGCTCATCGTCAGGCCGATGCACAACGCCATGGCGATGCTAAGAAAACGTTTCATAAAGGGAATTCCCATTTGTGGATGGCACGCGCGCCATGTTGCACAGCTGAAGTGTTACTGGCTAGCGGCAGAGTGTTTCGGGCTTTTGCCTGACAGGTTGCGTTCAGCTTCAGTCAGCGCAATAAGGCCTGTTAACTTTGGTCTGTAGGACGAGTGGATAAGTTCTGTAGGAAGGGTGCCTAGCGTCGCAGCGCCAGCATGACTACACCGGCCGTAATCAGGCCGATTCCGCCCCATTGGCGCAGGTCGAGTTTTTCACCCAGCAGGATAACGCCGAGCACCGCCACCAGCACCACGCTGAGTTTGTCTACTGGAGCGACCAGAGAGGCAGGGCCGAGTTTCAGTGCACGGAAGTAGCAAATCCATGACGCACCAGTCGCCAGTCCCGACAGCAGCAGGAACAGGTAGCTCTTGGCGGAGATCGATCCTAATGACTGATATTGGTCCGTGGTGTACAAAATCAAGGCCAGGCTGACCAATACCACGACAGTGCGCAGGAGAGTGGCGAAGTCAGAATTGACGTTTTCGATGCCGATCTTGGCGAAGATGGCGGTCATGGCCGCGAATGCCGCCGACAACAGGGCCCAGAATGTCCAGGAAGAAAAGAAGCCTGAGCCCATGCATATTCCTCTGCGTAGATCGTTCCCACGCTCTGCGTGGTAACGCCGCCATGGTCGCTCTGCGTCCATTGTGACGCGGAGCGTCACGGGATGCATTCCCACGCAGAGCGTGGGAACGATCAGAACTAAATAGCTTCCAGCTTCGCGTAACCGAGCATCAGCCACTTGCTGCCTTCACCGAAGTTCACCTGCACCCGGGCCTGTGCACCGGCACCTTCGAAATTCAGAATCACGCCATCGCCGAACACCGAATGCCGTACCGCTTGGCCGAGGCTGAAACCCGTATCCGGAATTTCGCTGCCGCCGAACAGGCTGCTGGAGCTCTGCTGCTGGCCGCCGCCGAACGGACGGCTGATGCTATTGGACAGCCGCACTTCCTGGATCAGGCCTTTCGGTACTTCACGTACGAAACGCGACACCTTGTTGTAGGTTTCACTACCGTACAGGCGTCGGGTTTCAGCATAGGTCATCACCAGGTTCTGCATGGCCCGGGTGATGCCGACGTAGGCCAGACGGCGTTCCTCTTCAAGGCGGCCAGGTTCTTCGAGGCTCATCTTGTGCGGGAACAGGCCTTCTTCCATGCCCACCAGGAACACGTAAGGGAATTCCAGGCCTTTGGCGCTGTGCAGGGTCATCAACTGAATGCTGTCTTCGTGCTCGTCGGCCTGAGTGTCGCCGGCTTCCAGCGACGCATGGCCGAGGAACGCTGACAGTGGCGTCAGGTCTTCGTCTTCTTCTGCGTTTTCAAAGTTGCGTGCAGCGCTGACCAATTCCTCAAGGTTTTCTACCCGGGCCTGGCCTTTTTCGCCTTTTTCCGCTTCGTGGTAGGCGATCAGCCCCGACTGCTCGATGACGGTCTGGGTCATCAGGTGCAGCGGCATTTCCATGCACTTGGCGGCGAGGTTCTCGATCAGCTCGATAAACGCCCCGAGCGCGCCGGCGGCGCGGCCGGTCAGGCCTTTATTGGCAACCAGCAGACGCATGGCTTCCCACATCGACACATCGCTGTGACGGGCATGGTCGCGAATCGCTTCGACGGTTTTCTCGCCGATACCCCGGGCCGGAACGTTAATCACTCGCTCCAGCGCTGCATCGTTGCCGCGGCCTTCGAGCAAACGCAGGTAAGCCATGGCGTTCTTGATTTCTGCCCGTTCGAAGAAGCGCTGACCGCCATAGATGCGGTACGGAATGCGCTCGCGCAGCAAGGCTTCTTCCAAAACGCGCGATTGGGCGTTGGAGCGGTACAAAATCGCGATGTCGCTGCGGGCCAAGCCGGTTTTCAGCGCACCTTCGATGGTTTCCACCACGTAGCGTGCTTCATCGTGTTCGTTGAACGCGGCGTACAGGTTGATCGCTTCGCCTTCACCGCCATCGGTCCACAGCTCTTTGCCCATGCGTCCGGTGTTGTTGGCGATCAGGGCGTTGGCGGCCTTGAGGATCCCGGCGGTGGAGCGGTAGTTCTGCTCCAGACGAATGGTTTCGGCGTCCGGGAAGTCGTCGGAGTACTGATAGATGTTCTCGATTTTCGCGCCACGCCAGCCGTAAATCGACTGGTCGTCGTCGCCGACCACCATCAAGCTGTCGCCGCCCTTGGCCAGCAAACGCAACCAGGCGTACTGCACGGCGTTGGTGTCCTGGAACTCGTCCACCAGAATGTGCCGGAAGCGCTTTTGATAGTGCGCCAGCAGACCCGGATGATCGCGCCACAGATCGAGGGCGCGCAGCAGCAGTTCGGAGAAGTCGATCACGCCGGCGCGCAGGCACGCGGCCTCATAGGCTTCATAAATGCTGCGCATGGTGGCCAGGAACAGGTCGCCGCTGGCTTGAATGTGCTGTGGACGCAGACCTTCGTCTTTCTGCCCGTTGATGAACCATTGGGCCTGACGGGCCGGCCAGCGTTGTTCATCCAGACCCAGCTCGCGGATCACCCGCTTGACCAGCCGTTGCTGGTCGTCGCTGTCGAGAATCTGGAAAGTCTGGCTCAGGCCGGCTTCCTGCCAGTGCGCCCGCAACAAGCGGTGCGCCAGGCCGTGGAAGGTGCCGACCCACATGCCGGCCGGGTTGATACCCATCAGCTGCTCGATGCGATGACGCATCTCGGCAGCGGCCTTATTGGTGAAGGTCACCGACAGGATCGAGTGGGGCGAGGCGTTTTCGACCTGGATCAACCAGGCGATACGGTGCACCAGCACTCGGGTTTTACCGGAACCAGCACCGGCCAGGACCAACTGACGACCCACGGAGGCAGCTACGGCCTGGCGTTGGGCATCGTTGAGGGAGTTCAGCAGAAGGGAGAGATCATCGCGCATCGGAGCATTCTAGGGTGCGCCGTCACACCGGGCAAACCGAGCTTTGCATTAGCCGATGAAAGAAGCACGGATGACGACCGGTCGGTCACTGGCTGCAGGCGTTGGCGGGGCTCGCTCCAAGCCTTTTCAGCGGGTAAGGAGGGGTGCAGTTTTTGTCGATTTTGTGATCTGGGGCAGTTTGGTCCGGGCCCTTGCTTGTGTATGCTCCGTCGACGTTTCGGGCTCATGCTCATCATTATAAGAACAAGAACATTGCCTATGACCCTCAGCACCGACCTGTCGGGCCCCGTTGTGGAGCCCCGGGTTATCCGCAAACAGTACGCCATGGAAATGGCGGTCGAACGCACGCGTCTGCTTTATCAGGGCTCGTTGCTGCCCACGTTATTCATGTTGATCAATGGTCTGGTCTGCGCTGGCTTGCTTTGGAGTCCGCAGCGCTACTTCCTGGTCAGCGTCTGGCTGGTGTGGCTGTTGTCGCTGGTGGCGTTGCGGGTGATTCAAGTCGCGGCCTTCGATTCGGCGATACCCAACCGTCAGGCCCATCCGATCTGGCGCCGTATGTTTTTGCTGGGGTCGGCCATGACCGGCCTGACCCTGGCCGGCGCCGGCATTGCCCTGGTACCCGCTGACAATTTCATGCAGCAAGCCTGGGTGTTCGGCCTGATCGGCGCAGCGGCCCTTTCGGCCAGCGTTGCCTACGCGGTCAGCCTGCCGGGGTTCCTGTCCTTTACCTTGCCCTGTTTGTTGCCGGCCATCGGCTATCTGTTCTGGGGCGGCGATGAACAAGGTCAGGGATGGGGCTGGTTCGGGCTGATTTTACTGGGCGCGCTGAGTGTGGTCGCCTGGCAGGTCAATCGGCTCATCGATAGCGGGCTGTTGCGGCGCTTCCAGAATCAGGCATTGATCGAGCACTTGCAGCAGGCCCAAAGTTGCAGCGACCAGCTTAATAACAAGCTGGCCAAGGAAATCGACCAGCGCCGTCGTGCCGAAGACGAACTGCGGCAAATTCAGATCGAGCTGGAAAGCCGCGTCGCCCAGCGCAGCCTGGAGCTGGACGCCGCCAACCAGGCCCTGAGCAAGAGTGAAGCGCGTCTGGCGCTGGCGTTGAAGGCCAGTGAGTTGGGCTTGTGGGACTGGAACCTGCAAACCGACGAAGTCCATCACACTCAGCTTCAGGAGCTGTTTGGCCTGGAGCCGGAATTCGTGACGGCGATGCTCCGCCACCTCAAGCCTCGCCTGCACCCTGATGACTTGCCGTCACTGAAGCGCGCGCTGGTCGAGCATTTGAAGGGCCGCAGCGAGGATTACCAAATCGAGTACCGCGTGCGCCACGGCGACGGCCATTGGGTCTGGATCGAGGACCGAGGACGAGCCGTTGAGCGTGGCGAAAATGGCCGAGTGATCCGCATGGTCGGCACCCGTCGCGACATCAGCGTCAGCAAAGGTCTGGAAGAGCAGCGGCAATTGGCCGCGACGGTGTTCGAGGCCGCCAGCGAAGGCATTGTGATTTTCGATCCGAATTACGCGCTGATCGCGGTCAATCAGGCCTTCAGCCGAGTCACCGGCTACGACATTGAAGACATGATCGGACGCAACGTCGTCGATTTGCCATGCAGTCGCGATGCGCGCCGGCACTACGCGGCGATTCATCAAGCGCTGGAGCAGCACGGCAGTTGGCAGGGCGAGCTGGTAGAAACCCGCAAGAATGGCGAGTTGTATCCGCAATGGTTGCAACTCAACGCTGTGCGCGATGCTCGGGGAAATGTGAGTCATATCGTGGGCTTCTTCGCCGATCTATCAGCTCGCCGCGAATCCGAAGAACGCATGCGTTACCTGACTCATTACGACGAATTGACGGGTCTGGCTAACCGTTCTCTGTTCCGCGAACGGCTAAGCGAGGCCCATCAGCGGGTGCGCCAGGGCGGCCACCGCAACCTGGCGTTGCTGCATATCAATCTGGATCGTTTCAAGCTGCTCAACGACAGCCTTGGCCATGAAATCGCCGACCAACTCTTGCAGAAAATGGCCCGGCGGCTGATCAATGCGTTGCCTGAGGCGGACACCATCGCTCGCTTATCCGGCGATGAATTTGCCGTGTTGTTCAATGCCTACGGCAATCTGTCGAGTCTGGCGCGGGTGGCGACCCGACTGTCGACCAAGCTGCGTTTGCCGATCACTGTCGACGGCCATGAATTGGTGGTCAGCGCGTCCATGGGCATCAGCCTGTTGCCGGACAACGCGCGAGAAATCTCCGCGCTGGTCAGTCAGTCGAATATGGCCATGCAGCACGCCAAGCACCTGGGCGGAAATAACTTCCAGTTCTACACCGACAGCCTGCAAACCAGTACGTTGGAGCGCTTGCAGCTGGAAAATCAGCTGCGTAAAGCCATCGAAGAGAAGCAGTTGAAGGTGTTTTACCAACCGAAACTGTGCCTCGCCACGGGCCGGCTGAATGCCGCCGAGGCGCTGGTGCGCTGGGATCACCCGACCATGGGACGCGTGCCGCCGGGGGACTTCATCGGCCTGGCCGAGGAGACGGGGTTGATCGGTCCGATCGGCGAGTTCGTGTTGCGTCAGGCCTGCTGGCAAGCCTGTGAGTGGCAGCGTCAGGGGCTTGCGCCGATTCGGGTGTCGGTCAATCTGTCGGTGCATCAACTGCGCCAGGGCAAACTGGTCAGCCTTGTCCGTCAGGTGCTGGAAGAAACCGGCCTGGCGCCGCACTACCTCGAGCTGGAACTCACCGAGAGTCAGTTGCTCGACAGCGTCGAGCACATCATCGCGACCTTCCAGCAATTGCGGGATTTGGGGGTTAAGTTGGCGATAGATGACTTTGGCACCGGGTATTCGTCCCTGAGCTACCTCAAGCGCATCCCGGTGGATTACGTGAAGATCGATCAGGCGTTTATCCGCGGTCTGGGGGAGGGCAGCGAGGATGCGGCGATCACCCGGGCGATCATTGCCATGGCGCACGGCTTGTCGTTGAAAGTAGTGGCTGAAGGGGTGGAGCGGCCGGAGCAGCTTGAGTTTTTGAAAACCGAGCACTGCGATGAAGTGCAGGGCTATTTGATCAGTCGCCCGGTCGAGGCCGATGGCCTGGCCGAGCTGTTGCGTGCGGACGCAAAACCCTTGTAGGGGCTACATGGAGTGCATGTGGCGTGAAATGGGGACATCGAGTTACGCATTGAGCGGGCAAAAAGCCGATTCATGTAGTATAACTACAAGCGCGCTACATCCCCGGCACCTGCCCATAACAAAGAGTCCAGCCCTTTGAATCTGCTGCAACACATCGCCCAGTCACGCCATCTCTTACGCAAGTCGGAGCTCAAGGTCGCCGACCACGTGCTGCTTGATCCTGCGGCGGTGATGCACAGCTCCATGGCCGACCTGGCCCACAACGTGGGCATCAGCGAACCGACCATCGTGCGCTTCTGCCGCGCCATCGGTTGCTCCGGTTTCCAGGATTTGAAACTGAAGCTGGCGCAGAGTCTTGCTGCCGGCGCGAGCTTCGGGCAGTTCGCAATTCATGAAGACGATTCGGTCGCTGACTACAGCCTGAAAATCTTCGACACTACCTTGCACACTCTGATGGAAGTTCGCGAGAAGCTCGATCCGGTCGAGTTGCAGCGGGCTGTGTCGCTCATGTCTCAGGCCCAGCGGGTCGAGTTTTATGGCTTTGGTGCTTCGGGTGCAGTGGCGGCCGATGCCCAGCACAAGTTCTTCCGTTTGTTGCTGACGGCGGCGGCGTATTCCGACCCGCACATGCAGGCGATGTCGGCGGTCACGTTGAAACCGACCGACGTGGCGATCTGTATTTCCCAGTCCGGGCGTTCCAAAGATTTGTTGATTACCGCCAATCTGGTGCGCGAAAGCGGCGCTTCGCTGATCACCTTGTGCCCGAGCCAGACGCCGCTGGCGGAGCTGTCGACCGTCAACCTGGCGATCGATGTGCACGAAGACACTGAGATCTATACGCCGCTGACCTCGCGTATCGCCCACCTGGTGGTAATCGACGTGTTGGCCATGGGCGTGGCCATGGCGCGCGGGCCGAGCCTGGTCAATCACCTCAAGAGCGTCAAGCGCAGCCTTCGCAGCTTGCGGCTGTCGCCCAAATCGGTAAAAGCGCTGGACGATTGAGCTTGATCTGAAATGGCTGGAAGGTCGTTCCGACCTTATCGCGAGCAGGTCGGATCGCCGCACCGTCGCTCCCACATTTAACTGCGTTCTCCTGTGGGAGCGAGCCTGCTCGCGAAAGCGTCCTGGAAAGCACCGAAAATTCACATCCCTGTAACCCGCCCGCCGCCAAACCGTCATCCCTCGCGCCTATCTTGAAACTCCCGTAATCGCCTTGGGAGACTCGAAATGGCCCAGCCCTACGAAGAACGCAACAGCGCCGTCAGAACCCGTCGTCAGCAGGAAGACCAGCGCCGCATGGAATTTCGCCGCGCTATCGAAGATCGCTGCGAACGCCGCCAGCTGCTGGCCGAGATCGGCGATTTTCCTGGCGATCTGGAGCTCAACTACTGGCAGGCCGCACCGGCAACTTCCCGTCGAAACGCTCAACCAGCGCGCTGATCTGCACCCGCTCGCTGCGAATAAACGCAAGGAACGCGTGCGCCACCGGTGACAGCCGTTTCGCCTTGGCCTGCACCAGGCACCAGCTGCGGTACAACGGCAGCTCTTCGACCGGCAGCTCTATGAGTGCGCCGGTCGCCAACTCGAGGTTCAGGGCGTGGCGCGTCAATAGCGCCAGGCCCAGACCCGCCAGTACGCATTCACGCTGGGCTTCGGCCGACGCCACCTCCTGGGTCTGCGTGAAGTGCACGCGCTTTTCCTTGAAATACTCCTCGCAAGCCAGCCGCGTACCGGAGCCCGGTTCGCGCAGTAGCAGTGTGTAGGGCTCAAGATCCTGCAAGCGCAGTGGCCCCATATGGGACAGCGGGTGATCCGGCGGCGCCACGGCGACGATTGGATTGTTGAGAAACGGCAAAAACTCCAGCCCCATGTCTTGCGGCACCATCGACATGATCACCAAATCATCGCGGTTGTCCGAAAGGCGTCGAATCACTTGCCCGCGGTTAACTACGGTCAGGTGCAGGTTCACTTCCGGATGCTGGCGTTTGAACGCGGCAAACAGATGCGGCACGAAATACTTGGCGCTGGATTCGACCGCCAGTTTCAGCTGACCTTGCAGCGATCCCTGCATGTCCGAAAGCTGCATGTCGAGGTTTTCCAGGCGTCCGAAAATGTCCCGGCTGGCGCGCTGAAGGGCTTCAGCTGCCTCGGTCATGTAGAGCTTTTTGCCGACGTAATCGAACAAAGGTTGACCAATCAGCTCCTCAAGTTGACGAATCTGCAGGCTCACGGCAGGTTGTGTGAGCGACATTTCATCAGCCGCGCGGCTGTAGGACCTCAAATCACAGACCTCATTGAAGATCTGTAATTGACGCAATGTCATACGCATCAAGGACTTACGCATTTTCTAAAGACTCTGGCCGCAGGCTGATGAGTCAACTATAAGTCTTTGCTTATGCCTGACCCAATAATTATTCATTTTTGTTAATCCCTTGTGGGGGCTAGTGTGGGGCTGCGACTGAATTGAAACATTTGGTCACGCGTCGACCTGGTCTAACAGGTCGTGGGTACCACCGGCTCAAGGGAACCTCCAAGTGATAAAAAAGATCCTGATCGCCAACCGTGGTGAGATTGCCGTACGAATCGTGCGTGCCTGCGCCGAGATGGGCATTCGCTCGGTCGCGATCTATTCCGACGCCGACCGCCATGCCTTGCATGTGAAACGCGCGGACGAGGCCCACAGCATCGGTGCCGAGCCACTGGCCGGCTACCTGAACCCGCGCAAGCTGGTGAACCTGGCCGTGGAAACCGGTTGCGATGCGCTGCACCCCGGTTACGGCTTCCTCTCGGAAAACGCCGAGCTGGCAGACATCTGCGCTGAACGTGGCATCAAATTCATTGGTCCATCGGCTGAAGTGATTCGCCGCATGGGCGACAAGACCGAAGCTCGCCGCAGCATGATCAAGGCAGGCGTGCCAGTCACCCCGGGCACCGAAGGCAACGTGTCGGGTATCGAAGAGGCCCTGACCGAAGGCGAGCGCATCGGTTACCCGGTGATGCTCAAGGCCACTTCCGGTGGCGGCGGCCGTGGTATTCGTCGCTGCAACAGCCGCGAAGAACTCGAACAAGCCTTCCCACGGGTGATTTCCGAAGCCACCAAGGCCTTCGGTTCCGCGGAAGTGTTCCTGGAAAAATGCATCGTCAATCCGAAACACATCGAAGCGCAGATCCTCGGTGACAGCTTTGGCAACGTGGTGCACCTGTTCGAGCGTGACTGCTCGATCCAGCGCCGTAACCAGAAGCTCATCGAAATTGCCCCGAGCCCGCAACTGACCCCGGAACAGCGCGCCTACATCGGCGACCTGTCGGTGCGTGCGGCCAAGGCCGTGGGTTACGAGAACGCCGGCACCGTGGAGTTCTTGCTCGCCGAGGGCGAGGTGTACTTCATGGAGATGAACACCCGGGTGCAGGTGGAACACACCATCACCGAAGAAATCACCGGCATCGACATTGTGCGTGAGCAGATCCGCATCGCGTCCGGCTTGCCGCTTTCGGTGAAACAGGAAGACATCCAGCACCGCGGTTTCGCGCTGCAATTCCGGATCAACGCCGAAGACCCGAAAAACAACTTCCTGCCGAGCTTTGGCAAGATCACCCGTTATTACGCGCCCGGCGGCCCCGGCGTGCGCACCGACACGGCGATCTACACCGGCTACACCATTCCGCCGTACTACGACTCCATGTGCCTGAAACTGGTGGTCTGGGCGTTGACTTGGGAAGAGGCGATGGACCGTGGCTTGCGCGCCCTCGACGACATGCGTCTGCAAGGGGTCAAGACCACCGCCGCGTACTACCAGGAAATCCTGCGTAACCCGGAATTCCGTAGCGGCCAGTTCAACACCAGCTTCGTTGAAAGCCACCCTGAACTGACCAACTACTCGATCAAGCGCAAACCCGAAGAGCTGGCCCTGGCCATCGCCGCCGCCATCGCCGCCCACGCAGGCCTGTGAGGAATAGAACAATGAGCAAACAAATCTACGTTACCGACACAATCCTGCGCGACGCCCACCAATCGCTGCTCGCGACCCGCATGCGCACCGAAGACATGCTGCCGATCTGCGACAAACTCGACAAAGTCGGCTACTGGTCACTGGAAGTCTGGGGCGGCGCGACCTTCGACGCCTGCGTACGCTTCCTCAAAGAAGACCCGTGGGAGCGCCTGCGCCAACTGCGCGCCGCGTTGCCTAACACTCGCCTGCAGATGCTCCTGCGTGGCCAGAACCTGCTGGGCTACCGCCACTACAGCGATGACGTGGTCAAAGCCTTCGTCGCCAAAGCCGCCGTCAATGGCATCGATGTGTTCCGCATCTTCGACGCCATGAACGACGTGCGAAACCTGCGAGTGGCCATCGAAGCGGTGAAAGCTGCTGGCAAACACGCCCAGGGCACCATCGCCTACACCACCAGCCCGGTGCACACCATCGATGCGTTCGTGGCGCAAGCCAGGCAAATGGAAGCCATGGGTTGCGACTCGGTGGCGATCAAGGACATGGCCGGTCTGCTGACGCCGTACGCCACTGGCGAACTGGTCAAGGCATTGAAAGCCGAGCAGTCCCTGCCGGTGTTTATTCACTCGCACGACACCGCTGGCATGGCCACCATGTGCCAACTCAAGGCCATCGAAAACGGTGCCGACCACATCGACACCGCGATCTCCAGCTTCGCCTCGGGTACCAGCCACCCAGGCACCGAATCGATGGTCGCTGCCCTTAAAGGCAGCGAGTTCGATACCGGCCTGAACCTGGAACTGCTGCAAGAGATCGGCCTGTACTTCTACGCCGTGCGCAAGAAGTACCACCAGTTCGAAAGCGAGTTCACCGCCGTCGACACCCGCGTTCAAGTCAACCAGGTCCCGGGCGGGATGATTTCCAACCTGGCCAACCAGCTGAAAGAGCAGGGCGCTCTGAACCGCATGGCCGAAGTGCTGGCCGAAATTCCGCGCGTTCGTGAAGACCTCGGCTTCCCTCCGCTGGTGACCCCGACCTCGCAGATCGTCGGCACCCAGGCGTTCTTCAACGTGCTGGCCGGCGAGCGCTACAAGACCATCACCAACGAAGTGAAGCTTTACTTGCAGGGCGGCTACGGCAAGGCGCCGGGTACCGTGAACGAAAAACTGCGTCGCCAGGCTATCGGCAGCGAAGAAGTGATCGACGTGCGTCCGGCCGACCTGCTCAAGCCGGAAATGACCAAACTGCGTGGCGAAATCGGCACGGTGGCCAAGTCTGAAGAAGACGTGTTGACCTACGCCATGTTCCCGGACATTGGTCGCAAGTTCCTCGAAGAACGCGCCGCCGGCACCCTGACTCCAGAAGTGCTGCTGCCGATTCCTGAGGCGGGCGGTGTGGCCTCAGCCGGTGGCGAAGGCGTGCCGACCGAGTTCGTCATCGACGTCCACGGCGAAACCTACCGCGTCGACATCACGGGTGTCGGTGTCAAGGCTGAAGGCAAGCGTCACTTCTACCTGTCTATCGACGGCATGCCGGAAGAAGTGGTGTTCGAACCGCTCAACGAATTCGTCAGCGGCGGTAGCAGCAAGCGCAAGCAAGCCACTGCGCCGGGCCACGTCAGCACCACCATGCCGGGCAACATCGTCGACGTGCTGGTCAAGGAAGGCGACACCGTGAAAGCCGGCCAGGCCGTGCTGATCACCGAAGCGATGAAGATGGAAACCGAAGTCCAATCGGCCATCGCCGGCAAAGTCACCGCCATCCACGTGGCCAAGGGCGACCGGGTGAACCCGGGCGAAATCCTGATCGAGATCGAAGGCTGAGTTAACAGCCTCGATATACCGCTTTAAACCTCGGGGGGCATGTGCTCCCCTTTTTTTTGCCCGGAATTCAGGGTGAAACGCTTCCCTGAAAACGCCTCCGATCAAATGTGGGAGCGGCGGTGCGGCGATCCCACAGGTATCGAGTCGAGTCAGTGAGATTGGCGTGGGTTCATCAGAACGCCATCCGCCATTGACCCGTTACGCCATGGTTTCGGCTGTCGGTGCCGATCTCGCCAGTGAGACCGACGCCCAGGGTGTGTTTTGCTGACAATCCAAGGTCCAGCCCTGCATCGACCAGCAGACTGTCACGATCCAGCGGCGCACCGGAAACGGTGAAGTTTTTTCCGCCCGTAACCAATCGTTGGCGGGTATCGCTGTAGACGTCCCCGTAAGTGTGTTTCCAGCCGGCACTGAACCGTGGCGTCAGTTGCATGCCGTTATCCAGAGTGTTGAGCTTCGCCACCCGCAGGCCGAATGTGCTGTTCAAATTGTTCTGCGTTTGACTGTGTACCTTCAGCGCCGCAGCGCCACCTTTTTCCGTGTAACTGTCGCGCTGATAGCGTTGGTAGCCCAGGCTGGCAAACGGTTCGATGCTGACGTTCGCCCGGCCCAGGTTGTAACCCAATTCCGCAAAGGCCTGCTGGGTGTTGGCATCGTAACGGCCTTCGGGGCGGTCGCTGAAACCATTGAAGGCAACCCGGCGTTTAGTGCTGCCGTCGTGACTGCTGTAGGTCGCGCCCAGTCGCAACGACATTGGCCCATTCTGACGCAGGGCATAGGCGCCCAAGTGCCAGCTGTCGAGGTCGCCATCGAGGCCGCGGCTGTCCAGACGAGTGTCGGATTTACCGCCCACCACGCCGATGTGCCATTCCTCATCGAGGCCCCAATCTGCGCCCAGAACCAATCCTTGGGTGGAATACTTGAGGGCGTCGTAATCGCGATCCAGTGTTCCGCCGTGACCCAGTGCTTGCAGCCAGACTCTGCTGTTTTGTTCGCTGCCGGCGGCCACACGTGGCGCATTTTTCTGATTGCCGAAGCCTGCTGCGCTGTCCAGTTGGCGCATGGCCGATAGCATGGTTGCGCTGATTGGACTGTCGCTGTTGAGGGTTGCCTTCGCGAGGTTGGCGTTGTTGCTGCCGGCCAGTTGCTCGATTGCATGAGATGCAGTTTGTTTATCGGCACCAAGGAGGGCGGCGATGGCGGCGTTTGTGGGTGTGGAGGGGGTTGCTGGCGAGGGGGGCGGATTTGCTGCTGTTGCTGGAGCTGAGGCGGTGACTGCCGTATCAGCGACTACGGTGGGCGTCGTGGTTGTCGAGGGTATTTCGGCGATATTTGTCGGCGTGACGGCTGTGTCGGCGCTTGCTGGTGGAGTCAAAGCTTCGGCGGTGTTGGATGGAGTTGAGGCCGTCGAGGGTGCATCGGCATCAGTTGTTGGCATAACCGCTACAGCGGCTGCGTCGGTGCTTGCTTGTGCAGCCAAGGGTTCTGCGGTGTTGGATGGAGTTGAGGCCGTCAAGGGGGCCTCGGCATCAGTTGTCGGCATCGCCGCTGCAGCAGCTGTGTCAGTGCTTGCTGGCGGAGTCAGAGCTTCAGCGACGGGGGGCGTATTGCCAGATGGAGTCTGTGCTTGCGGTATGTCCTTCGGCTCTTCGATGCTTTGGGCGAGTTCCCGTCCGTTTTCGCTGATTGCGGCGTCATCGAGAGGTACGTCGTTACGTGCATAGGTCAGCCCGACGGTTTTTTTGCCGTAATGGGGCGTAGCTGTCATGAATGCCAGCTCGTTGACGATTTTGCCAAACTCGCCTTTCACCTCTTTGGCCTCGATGATCGTGTACTCACTGCTTTGCGGATAATCTCCCGGCGCCGAAATAACTTTCAGTGTTGCCTCTCCGATGCTGGCTGTGCCGTCGACCTTGATCGTCTCTCCACGGCCATCGGGGGAGACCTCGTAGGCAAGTACGCCAGTGCTGGAAAGGTTCAAGTTGCCTTTGACCCTTGGGGCACCTTGCAATCTATCGACGCTGAGCTGGCCCATAACATTCAGCCCACCGACAGTGCCTTTGCCCGCAAAAGTGCCGCCATCCTCAACGGTGACAATCCCCTTTATGTCGCCATTGTTGAAGAGCTTCCCGGCTGCAATTGCCCCGCCTTTGATTTTGCCGTCATTGGTCAGGATGCCGTTATTCAAAACAGCCACCCCCTCTTTGAAGTCTCCGGTACTGGTCAGCGTCCACGATCCCTGCGAAACGTACAGGCCGTCGAAGTTACGGGTATTCCCCAACTTGCCGCCATCAGTGCCAATAAGGTGTATGACGTTGGTTCCTTTGCCGCCCTCGACTCGACCTTCGAAGCTGCCACCATTCTTGACGATGATGAGGTCATCACTGTCATCTGGTTTCACAGAAACGCCCCGTAGTGCGGGCTGAGGCGTATCGATCTCCCTCTTGAAAGTACTGGCCGCGTCGTTGAACGTTCGAAGCCGGATAAGTGGGTCCAGCACAGAATCAGACTGCCGGGTTTCCTCGGCAAGGCTCATCGTCTCATCTTGATCTGGAAGTTGTTGGGCGTTGGTAAATTCATTGCAGCCGAGCGCAAGCGCAATGGCCAACGTCAAGTGTTGTGGGCGAAATGTATGTTGAATGGACATCGAGTTCAGCCTCTGTAAACAAGAGGCCAAACTCTAAAGAGAGCACTTCAGTGCCGATGTCAGCCGGTTCCGGCAGGTTTGCAGGCGGTGTCATATCGTCGTGTAGAAAATCGCCACCCGCTTGAGTGCAGCGGTTTTTAGCCGCTCGAGCTGACGAGCTTTCTTACAACTAGTCGAGACACCGCCGGCTATCGCAAAACCAGAAACTCATCTGCCACTGCCCCATCAACCGGCCGTAGGCCCTAGCTGCGTTGTAAATACGCCTTCCCATAATGCCGCTCCATCCTCGCCTGAATCAGCTCCAACCCAATCGACATCACCCAATAAATCACCGCTGCCGTCGTCAGCATCTCGATGTAGCGATAGCTCGAGCGCCCATACGATTGCGCCAAAAACATAACCTCCCAAACCCCCATCACCGAGATCAGCGACGAGTCTTTGAGCATCGAGATGAACTGGTTGGTGGTCGGCGGGATGATGGTGCGCATGGCCTGGGGCAGGGTGACGCGCCAGAAGATCACTGTTTCGCGCATACCCAGGGCCAGGGACGCTTCGCGTTGGCCGTGGGGGACGCCAAGGATGCCGGCTCGGAAAATTTCGCTGAGGTAAGCGCCGTAGTTCAGCGACAGGGCAATGATGCCGGCGGCGATGGCGCCGGGCACGATGCCGAGTTGTGGCAGGCCGAGGTAGATCAGCAGGATCTGGATCAGTAGCGGTGTGCCACGAAAGAACGAGGCATAGAAGCTCGCAATTCCGAAGGCGACGGCGCTTTTCGACAGCCGCGCCAGGGCGGTGATGAAGCCCAGCAGCGAGGAGGTCACGATCGAACACAGGCACAGAAACAGCGTCAGCGCCGCGCCCTGCAGGAAGCCGTTGGGCTTCAGGTGCAGACCGATCAGGTTCGGCAGTTTGTCGAGGATGATCGAGAACTTCAGGTCGAAGCTCAGGAAGAAACTGGCGAACAATCCGAGCATCGCTGCCCAGGTCAGGTACAGCCGCGTGCGGAAACCGAAGATCCGTTGCAGTCGCGACTCAGCCACCGGTTGCGGCGGCTGGGGAGGTTTTGGGAAAGAAGTCATTGACTGATGTCGGCACCGATCCATTTTTGCGAAAGCTTGCTCAGGGTGCCGTCCTGTTTCAGCTGAGCGAAGACGTCACGCACTTTGGCGTCCCACTGGGCGTCGCCTTTTTCAATGGCCACCGAGTTTGGCTCCGAGTACAGCGGCTCGCCGGCGAGCTTGAAGCGTTTGTCTTCGGTCAGGCGCGGTTGGGCGGTGACAAGATTGGTGAGGATCGCGTCCAGTCGAACGCCAGCGCCCAGGCCGAGGTCCTGGAAGGCGACATTGTCGGTGTCATACGGCGCGATCTGCACGTCTTCGAACGGGTACTGCAATTGAGTGTCTTCGGCGCCTTCGATCACCAGGTTCTTGTTCAGGTAGCTTTCATAGCTGGAGGCGCTGGTGAGGCCGACTTTCTTGCCGCTCAGGTCTTTGGCGCTGTGGATGCTGTCGTCCTTGGCGTTGACCACGATCACCGCTGGCGAGGCGTAGTACTCGACCGGGAAGTCGAAGACCTCGGCGCGGGCCTTGCTCGGGGTCATGGAGCAGATGCAGATGTCGTAGCGCCCACTCCAGCGGCCGGCGGCGATCACGTCCCAGGACGGGGTTTCAAGGCGCAGTTTGACGCCCAGTTTGTCTGCCACGGCCTTGGCCACGTCGACGTCGAATCCATCGAGCTGGTTCTGATCATTGAGGAACGAGAAGGGTGGATAGCTTTCCATCAACACGCCCACGAGCTCTTTCTTTTTTTCGACGCGATCCAGCGTGGCGCCGCCAAAGGCTTGGGTAGAGGCAGCCAGAATCGTCAGGCCCAGGGCCAGTAGTGGTTGGAATTTCACAGTCGATCCCTGATAAAAAAGAGGTTGTTATTAACCGGATGGTGCGTATTAAATAGTTATAAGAACGACTCTGGTAGTGAGTTATTTTCATAAGCTTATGAGTGAAAAGCATATGGGCGCAGCAAGCACAGTAATTCTGGATGGTGGGATGGGTCGTGAGCTGCAACGCCGAGGCGCGCCGTTCAGACAGCCCGAGTGGTCGGCTCTGGCCTTGAGCGAAGCGCCGCAAGCGGTAGAGGCGGTGCACGTTGCTTATATCGAAAGCGGTGCGAACGTGATCACCAGCAACAGTTACGCGGTGGTGCCGTTTCACATTGGCGAAGAACGTTTTGCGGCAGAAGGGCAGGCGCTCGCGACGTTGGCCGGTGAGCTGGCTCGGCGCGCTGTAGAGGCTTCGGGCAAAGCTGTGCGTGTGGCCGGTTCATTGCCGCCGCTGTTTGGTTCCTACCGTCCGGACCTTTTCGACGCTGCTCGGGCGACTGAATTGTTGGCGCCGCTGGTGAAGGGTCTGGCACCTCATGTCGATCTATGGCTGGCGGAAACCCAGAGCTCGATCGTTGAGGCACGGGCGATCCATGCAGGTCTGCCGAAGGATGGAAAACCGTTCTGGCTGTCGTTTACTTTGAAGGATGAGGACACGGACGAAGTGCCGCGCTTGCGTTCGGGTGAGCCGGTGGCTGACGCCGCAGCCGTGGCGGCTGAGCTGGGCGTCGAGACGTTGCTGTTCAACTGCAGCCAGCCGGAAGTGATCGGTGCTGCGATTGATGCCGCGCGGGAAACCTTCGAACGTTTGGGTGTGAAAATTCACATCGGCGCCTACGCCAATGCCTTCCCGCCGCAACCGAAAGAGGCCACGGCCAATGACGGTCTGGACCCGTTGCGTGAAGACCTTGATCCGCCGGGTTATTTGCAGTGGGCGGCTGATTGGAAAGAACGCGGCGCCAGTCATTTGGGTGGTTGCTGCGGTATCGGGCCGGAGCACATCGCCGTGTTGGCCCAGAAACTCGCCTAAAAGATCGTTCCCACGCTCCGCGTGGGAATGCATCCCGCGACGCTCTGCGTCGCATTCCGTGGCGGACGCGGAGCGTCCATGGCGGCATTCCCACGCAGAGCGTGGGAACGATCGTCAGGTGCGGCACTCGGTCAGGGTTTTCACCTGCCCCGAATCCGTCTGGTTCTCATCGGACAGCCAGCGCTGAAACCCTGCCCCAATCGCCGGCCATTCCGAATCCAGAATCGAATACCACGCCGTATCCCGGTTCTGACCCTTGACCACCATGTGCTGGCGGAACACGCCTTCAAAACTGAACCCCAGTCGTTCGGCTGCGTACTTGGAGCGGGCGTTGCCGTTGTTGCACTTCCACTCCAGACGCCGGTAACCCAAGGCAAACGACTCTTTGGCGAGCAGATAAATCGCCTCGGTGCTTTTCGGCGAGCGCTGCATCGGCGCACCGAACGTGACATGGCCGATTTCGATCCGGCCTTGTGAAGGGACGATCGACATCAAACTGAGGATGCCCTGCACATCGCCGCTGGCTCGGTCGATCACGCTGAAGAAATACGGGTCGCTATTGGCCGCATGATTGTTCAGCCAATCGTTGAACGCGCTGCGCTCCGGAAAAGGACCGTAAGGCAAATAGTCCCAGAGTTTCGGGTCGGAACCCGGTCCTTGCAGGGCCTTCCACAAACCGTCGGCATGACGCGTCGGGTCAAGTTTCTCCAGGCGGATGAAGCGCCCTTCGAGGGTTTGCACCGACGGTGCCGGGACGCCTTTCCAGTCGGCGAGTGAAGTCAACATGTTGTTCTCCTTGAACCTTAAATGGCTTTTCGAAACTGGATGAAACCTGGGCGTTCGGCGATGCGCTCATAAAGCTGAATCGCAGTGGCATTGGTTTCGTGGGTCAGCCAGTGGACCTTGCAGCAACCGTCCTCTTTGGCGGTGGCGTAGACGAATTCGATCAGCTGTCGGCCGACGCCGGTGCCGCGAGTTTCCGGCACTACCAGCAAGTCTTGCAGGTAGCAGGAGTTTTCGATGCTCCAGTTCGAACGATGGTAGATGAAGTGCACCATGCCCACCGCTTGGCCGTCGGCCCAGGCCAGTGCGGCATGGGTCGGTTCGCTCGGGTCGAGCAGGCGCTGCCAGGTGCTGTGGGTGACGGCCTCAGGCAGTTCGGTGTTGTAGAAGCGCAGGTACGCTTGCCACAAAGGCAACCAGGCGGTGTGGTCGTCGGCGGTGACCTGGCGGATGTCGATCTGACTCATGTTCGTTCCTTAACGCATCAAGTGGGCGAGGGCCTGGTCGTGCACATCAGGGCTGGCGGCAAGCCCCTCGCGCACACCGGCGATGTCTGCAGCGTTACGGTTCTGGCTGAGCTTGCGTTTGCCTTCCAGGCGCTGGATCGGCAAGGCAAAACCGACGATGGCCTTGAGCATCCCATCAATGTAGTCGGCGGGGGCATCGGCGACTTTCCATGGACTGGCGCGACCTGCTTCATGACGATCAGTCAGGGCGCTGACCAGATTGCGCAAGCGATCCGCGTCAGTGAACACTTCGGCCGTGCCATACGCGTGCACGGCGACGTAGTTCCAGGTCGGCACCACTTTGCCGTGCTCGGCTTTGCTTGGGTAAAACCCCGGGCTGACGTAAGCGTCGGCACCAGCAAAAATCACCAGGGCTTCGGCGCCGTTCTGCAATGCCTTCCACTGTGGATTGGCCTTGGCAAAGTGACCGTAAAGGGTGCCATTCGGGCCCTGGTCTGAACTCAACAGCAAGGGTAAATGGCTGGCTTGCAGACCTTGTTCCCCGTGTGTGACCAACATAGCGAGGCGGGTGCCAAGTATCTGCTGGTGCAGTTCATGCAAATCATCTATAGCAAAGCTGCTTGGCGTGTACATGGAGATTTTCCTTGGCGAATGTCTGCATCCTAGGCAGGCTATTGGTCTGTTGTAAGAGCCATTAACGACCAATTTCATAGGTCCATTGCCATGACCAGCGAGCCACTGTCCTTGTCATTCAACCCTGCGGGTATCGAACTCGATCGCCGCCAGGGTTTGAGTCGTCAGCTCTATCAAGCGCTACGAGTGCGAGTGCTCGACGGAAGGCTGGCCAGCGGTACGCGATTACCCGCCAGTCGCGATCTGGCGGCGGCGTTGTCAATTTCCCGAAACAGCGTGGTCCGTGCCTACGATCAGCTCTACGCCGAGGGCTTTATTGAAGGGCGTGTCGGTGATGGGACGTATGTCGCGCAATTGCCTCAAGCGGCGTTGGTGGCGAAAAAACTATCCACAAAAGTATCCACAGGGTTGTCAACAGGGTTACCCACAGCCTTATCCACAAATTGGCTGAATTTACCTGTGATTTTATCCAGCAAAGTTATCCACAGCGGTGCATTGGGGCGCGTTGAAAGGAACCATTTAGCCCTGCCTCCCGTCGGTCCGCCCCGCGCATTTCGGGTGGGTGTTCCGGCTTTCGATCTGTTCCCGTTCGAGGTCTGGGCCAAGCTGAATGCGGCTTTCTGGCGTAAACCGGATCTCCAACAGTTGTGTTACGGCGATCCAGCAGGCGATGCGCGATTACGCGATCTGATAGCCGCGTATTTGCGCAGTTCGCGAGGCATGCAATGCACCGCTGAACAAATAGTGATCACCAGTGGCGCGCAACAGGGAATCAGCCTTTGTGCACAGCTGCTGGTGGAGCCGGGCGATGGGGTGGCGATCGAGAATCCCGGTTACCGCGCGGCGGGACATGCGTTCGCCGTGGCGGGTGCCCAATTGCATGGGGTAGCGGTGGACAGTGAGGGTATCGACTGCACCGCATTGAATGCGCTCAACGATTGTCATCTGGCGTATGTCACACCCTCGCATCAGTACCCGACCGGCGTGGTGATGAGTCTGGCACGGCGGCTGGAGTTGTTGGCCTGGGCCGAGCGCACCGAGGGTTGGATCGTCGAGGATGATTACGATGGCGAATATCGTTACAGCGGCGCGCCGCTGGCACCGTTGGCGGCGCTCGATCGTCACGGACGGGTCTTGTATGTCGGCACTTTCGGCAAAGTGGCATTCCCGGCATTGCGTCTGGGCTATCTGGTGCTGCCACCGGCATTGGTAGACGCTTTCGCCCAGCGTCGTGCGGTCGATGTGCGCCACTCCGAGGTGAGCACCCAGGCCGTCATGGCCGAGTTCATGGCGGCCGGGCATTTTCAGCGACACATCCGCCGCATGCGCCGCGCCGCGTTGAGTCGTCGCAATACGCTTCTGGCCAACTGGCCCTCGGACATTCCCGGGGTTGGCAGCTTGCCGAGCGTGGCGGCAGGGCTGCACCTGACGGTGGCGGTCGATACTGAGGCCCGCGAACGCGAACTGATCGAAGCCGCCGCCAGCGTCGATGTCGAGATCAATGGCCTGAGCGGTTACTGGCTACCGGATTCGAGAAACACTGTGGATCAACGCGCCGGGCTGGTGCTGGGCTTCGCGGCGGTGCCCGAGGCGGCGATCATCGCAGCGCTCGGGCGATTGCAAAAGGCTTGGCGTCCCTGAGGTCAAGGACAGGTGTCAGGTCCCGGACTTGATCTTGGTCCAGGCCCTGGTCCGCGCACGTTCAGCATCGCGCGGCAGCGGTTGCAGGGTGTAGAGCGTGCCCATCGCCGTTTCGGTCGGGTACAGGTTCGGGTTGTTGCGAATCGCCGGATCGACCATTTCCGTGGCGTCCTTGTTCGGGTTCGGGTAGCCGACGAAGTCGCTGACCGGCGCGATCACCTGGGGCTGCAGCAAGTAGTTGATGAAGGTGTAGGCGTCTTCCGGATTCTTCGCGCCTTTGGGGATCGAGAGCATGTCGAACCAGATTGGCGCGCCTTCTTTCGGCAGGCGCATGTCGACGATCACGCCGTTCTTGGCTTCCTTGGCGCGGTTGGCGGCCTGGGAGAAGCTGCCGGAGTAACCGACGGCGACGCAGATGTCACCGTTGGCGATGTCGGCCATGTACTTCGAAGAATGGAAGTAGGTGACGTACGGACGAATCTTCATCAACAGCGCTTCTGCCTTTTCGTAATCCGCAGGCTTCTTGCTGTTGGGGTCCAGGCCGAGGTGTTGCAGGGCCAGAGGCAGAATCTCCGAAGGCGAGTCGAGCAGGGCCACGCCGCACTGCTTGAGCTTGCTGATGTTCTCCTCCTTGAAGATCAGGTCCCAGCTGTCCACCGGTGCGTTGTCACCCAATGCGGCCTTGATCTTGTCGGGGTTGAAGCCGATCAGGATGGTCCCGTACATGTACGGCACGGCAAATTTGTTGCCTGGATCGTTGGCTTCGATCAGCTTCATCAGCTTGGGATCGAGGTGGTTCCAGTTCGGCAGCTTGCTGCGATCAAGCGGCTGGAACACGCCGGCCTCGATCTGTTTGGCGAGGAACACGTTGGACGGCACGACCACGTCGTAGCCGGAGTTGCCGGTCAGCAACTTGGCCTCCAGCGCTTCGTTAGTGTCGAAGATGTCGTAGACCAGTTTGGTCTGGGTGTTCTGGGCCTTGAAGTCTTCCAGCGCTTTGGGGGTGATGTAGTCGAACCAGTTGTAGACGCGCAACGTTCGCTCTTCAGCGTGTGCAGCTCCACTGAGCACCATGGCACTCAGGGCTGGAACGATAAAACGCTTGAGTCTGTTCATTCTTCTAATTCCTCATTGGGCGCTTTCAAAACCTTCGAGAACGTTCACGGCATTGATGCCGATTTCTTCAACCGCGTAGCCGCCTTCCATCACGAAGAGCGTCGGCTTGCCGAGGCCCGCGATGCGCGCGCCCATTGCCAGGTAATCCGGGCTGTCGAGCTTGAATTGGGAGATGGGATCGTCCTTGAACGTATCGACGCCCAGGGAGACGACGATGATATCGGCGCCGTATTTTTCGATCTCTTTGCAGGCTTGTTCCAGCGCAGCGCTCCAACTGTCCCAGCCGCTGCCAGCCGGCAAAGGGTAGTTGAAGTTGAAGCCTTCGCCGGCCCCCTCGCCGAGCTCATCGTCATAGCCGAGGAAGAATGGGAACTCGGCTTCCGGATGACCGTGGATCGAGGTGAACAGCACGTCGCTGCGCTCATAGAAAATCGATTGGGTACCGTTGCCGTGGTGGTAGTCGACGTCGAGGATCGCGACCTTCTTGTGGCCCTGGTCGAGGAAGGCCTGGGCGGCGATGGCGGCGTTGTTGAGGTAGCAATAACCGCCCATCAAATCGCTGGCCGCGTGGTGTCCCGGTGGACGGCATAAAGCGAAGGCACTGCGGGCGCCGCGTTGAATGACGGCTTGTGCGGTCAACGCGACTTGCGCCGCGCTGTACGCCGCCTGCCAGGTGCCGGCGGTAATCGGTGCGCCGCCATCGAAGCTGTAAAAGCCGAGCTGGCCGTGCAGGCTGGTGGGCATGATTCGGCGCAGCGTGCGAGCCGGCCAGGTGTAGGGCAGCAAATCGCCATCGGTATTGAATTCGGTCCAGCGCGCCCAGGCGCCTTTGAAGAAGTCGAGGTAGTCGCGGCTGTGGATGCGCGCAATCGGGTCGAGGCCGAAATCCTGTGGCGCCTCGACCGGTCCGAGGTCGCGGTACTGCACGCGTTGCAGCACATGGTCGGCCCGAGATGGCATTTCGAAGCAGGGTTTGAGTTGCCCGTCTATCAATTCACAACGGCCGTGGTGCAGGTGGTGATCGTCCGAGTAGATCGTCAGCATTTCTTGTTCTCCGCAGGCTGATTCGGTTGAACACAGTCTTGCGGCAGGAGGTGTTTCGGAGAACGGCAGGAAAGGCCAAAAGGGGATTGATATGGCCAAAAGATCTGACCGAAATTCGCCCCTTATTGGCGCGAAGGTGCCTCGGCGTAGGGCGTACCCAAGCCGATCGTTCCCATGCTCCGCGTGGGAATGCCTCTTGGGACGCTCTGCGTCCCGGTGACGCAGAGCGTCACTGGCTGCATTCCCACGCAGAGCGTGGGAACGATCAGTCAGGGGCGGAATTGGCTGGGTGCCACGCCACTCCAGCGCACAAACGCATGGCGGAAACTCGCGGTCTCGCTGAAGCCGAGCGCTTCGGCGATCCGGTAGATAGGCATTTGGTCTTCACACAACATTTGTTTGGCCTGCTCAAACCTCAGTTCATCGAGCAATTCCTGATAGCTGCAACCCAGGTCCTTGAGGTGCCGGCGCAGGGTTCGCGCCGAACAATTCATCTGTTCAGCCAACCCTTCGAGGCCGGGCGCTGCATTCAATTGCGTACTGAGCAGTTGGCGAATCCGCCCCAGCCAGGCCTGGCGGCCAGTGAACTCGGTGTTCTGCTTGCGACAGCGTTCAGTTATGGCCTGATGGGTGATGACGTCGGCCAGTGGCAACGGTTGGTCGAGCCAGCGTTTATCGAAGGCGAAGGCATTGTCCCGCGCATCGAAGTGCAGCGGGCAGTCGAAGTGCTCGGCGTAGGTCGCCTCATAGTCGGGTGCGGCATGTTCGAAGCGAGCCGCCAGCAACGGCAGAGGATGGCCGAGCAGGTCGTCGCAGATGACTTTCAACGACACCAGACAGAACTCGGCATTGAATACCGCCAGCGCCGGATTCTCCCGGTAATCAGCGGCGACGAACCAGATACGCTCGCCGTCATCTACAAGGCTCAGTTCGAAAAGTGTTCCTAACAGCGCCGGATAGTGCATCGCCAGACGTAAAGCGTCACCGAAGGTGGCACTGGTGAGCAGCGCATAACCGAGCATGCCGTAGGACGAAACGTGCATCCGCCGGCCCAGTTCCAGGCCGATATCGCGTTTGAGGGCGACGGCATTGGCGCAGACCTGCATCTCCTGGTTCGTGGTGATGCGCGTGTCCGCCCGGCTCAGATCCGCCGCACTGATGCCGCTTCCCGCGAGCAGTGCTTCGCTGGACAGGCCTTCGGCCTTGAAGGTGTTGAGCACCAGAGAGACGGCGTTGAGGGTGGTGAGGTGGGAATGGAGCATGGGTGTTCCAGCCATTGAATGCTGGAAGAAGAGCAAGTTATGTGCCGAGGCTGTTGATCATGATCGTTCCCACGCTCTGCGTGGGAATGCCTCAAGGGACGCTCCGCGTCCAGTGACGCGGAGCGTCACGGGCTGCATTCCCACGCGGGAGCGTGGGAACGATCATCGGGTGTCAGCTCAGTTCGCCGCAGAGGTCGAGTTCTACAAGGCGCCGCACTTCAGCGGTATCGAGTCCGGCCCCGAGCAACCCATGCAACTTGCCGAAAGCCGCTTCACGGGTCATGCCGCCACCCGAAAGCACACCAACCCCACGCAAGCGACTGCCAGCCTCGTAAACATCCAGCTCAACACCGCCTTCATGGCACTGCGTAACCGCGACCACCACAACACCCTCGTCCCGCGCCCGTTCCAGGCTGGCGAGAAACTCGGGGTTATCGCTCGGCCCGGTACCGCTGCCGTAGCACTCCAGCACCAACCCCTGAATGCCGCTGTTCAACACGCCATCGAGCAGCTCGGCGCCGATTCCAGGAAACAACGGCAGCACAGCGACTTTCGCCAATTGTTTTTGTTGGTTGTAGCTCAGTTGCGCGGGTAGCGAAGTCGCTTTCACGCCGCCGCCCTGACGCTCCAGTCGCTTGAACGGATGACGACCGAAACTGCGAACCTTCGCGCAACGAGTCGGGTCCAGCAGCTCGCCGTGGAAGTACAAATGAACGCCCGGCGCAAGGCCTTGGCCCAGAGCAACCAGCGCACCGCTGAGGTTTTCCCAGGCATCGCTGTCGGCTACGCCGGCCGGCAGCATGGAGCCGGTGAACACAACACGTGCATGCAGGTCGAGCAACTGAAAGCTCATGGCGGCGGCGCTGTAGGCGAGGGTGTCGGTGCCGTGCAGGATCAGCACGCTGTCGCAACTCTGGACATCGACAGCGTCAACCACTGCTTCACGCAGTTGCTGCCAGTAAGCCGGGCTCATGTTGGCGCTGTCGATCAGCGGGCTCATCTCGCGAAAGCGCCACTGCGGCACGACAAGGTCAGGCTGGCTGTGCAGATATTCGCGCATCCGCGCTTCGAAACCGGACGCCGGGGCCAGGCCGTGAGCGCTGGCTTGCATGCCGATGGTGCCACCGGTGTAGAGCACCATGACGTGCTGGGCGGCAGGATAGGTCGAGGAATTCATGGAGACTCTCCGAGATCAATGACTTCCCCTGTGGGAGCGAGCCGGCTCCGGGCGGCGTTCCGACGAATGCGGTTGATCATTCAACATTGATGTCGACTGACACACTGCTTTCGCGAGCAGGCTCGCTCCCACATGGGATTGTGCGCACTTTAACCGATCAGCGTTGCGCTGCGGGTACGCCTTGCGGCTCAGCTTCAGCCTTGGCGGCGGCGGGCGGATTGGCTGGCCAGGCTTTCAAGTCCAGGTCCAGATCCGGGAACTTGCTCGAATCGAACACTGGCGTCTTGATGCCGGCAGCGCGTTGGTCATCGTAGTCACGCAGGATGCGCATGCCGACTTTGAACAGCAGGAACAGCGCGATCAGGTTCACGAACGCCAGCAGGGTCATGGTGATGTCGGCGAACGCGAACACCGTGCCGAGGTTTTCGATAGCACCCCAGAAGATCAACACCAGTACCAGCGCGCGGTAGCCGATCAGCGCCTTGCGGTTTTCACCGATCAGGAAGCGCAGGTTGCTCTCGCCCAGGTAGTAGTTGTAGAGAATCGAGGTGAACACGAACAACGACAGGGCCACGGAGATGAAGCTCCGGCCCCAGTCACCGACTACGGCAGCGAGCGAGTTCTGGGTCAGGGCAATGCCGTCGCCTTCGAAGCCCGGGGTGTAGAAGCCCGAGAGCAGGATCAGCAACGCGGTGCAGGTGCAGATCACAAAGGTGTCGAGGAACACGCTGAACGCCTGAACCACGCCTTGTGCCACCGGGTGCTCGACCGACGCCACTGCGGCCACGTTCGGCGCACTGCCCAGGCCTGCTTCGTTGGCGAACACGCCGCGCTTCACGCCCATGACGATGGCGCTGCCGATCAGGCCACCAAAGGCCTGGTCGAGACCGAAGGCACTTTTGACGATGGTTATCAGCATGGCTGGAACGTGATCGAACTGCAGCACGATCACGTAGAGGGTCACGCCGATGTACACCAGGGTTTTCACCGGCACCAACAGGTCAGCGACCTTGGCAATGCGCTTGATCCCGCCGATGAACACCAGACCCAACAATACCGCCAGGGCCAGGCCGGTCCAGGTGGGGTCGAGGTCGAAAGCGTTTTTCAGCGAGTGGGTCACGGCATGGGATTGCAGGCCGTTGAAGGCAAACCCGAAGGTGATCAGCAACAGGAACGCCATGATCATGCCCAGCCAGCGTTTTTGCAGGCCGTGCTGGATGTAATAGGACGGGCCGCCACGGTACGTGCCGTCGGAATCGCAGCGCTTGTAGAGCTGGCCGAGGGAGCATTCGAAGAAGCTGCTGGACATGCCGACCAACGCGGTCACCCACATCCAGAACACCGCACCCGGACCACCCAGGGTCACGGCGATACCGACACCGGCGATGTTACCCGCACCGACGCGACCGGCGAGGCTGAGCATCAAGGCCTGGAACGAACTGAGTTGACCGGCGCTGCTTTTCAGGCTGTCGCGGAACACCGCGAACATGTGGAAGAAGTGGCGCAATTGAACGAAACGCGAGCGGATCGTGAAGTAGCTACCGAGCCCGACAATGAGCACGATCAGTACTTTCCCTGAGAGGAAGTCGTTGATGACTTCGAGCATGGATTTTTCCTCGCTGTTTTTTGTGTAGGCAAATGCTGGAGGTCAGAAACATCGCGTTACACCGGCTTGCGTGTGGCACAACAGGTGAGGCGAAGGTTCGTCCCGGTTCCATATCGCGGGTTGTTATTAGTTCGGGTTTCGCATGGGTTTGGGCCTCGTTACCGACGACCGCTCACGCGAAGAGGGGCGGCACTATACCTATGAGCGTGCCGTCCGTCTGCACGGTTGTGGTGCAAGCGACGAATCGAAGCCTTTGAAACACCTGACTTTTTTGAAGTCAGGCTCGTGTGGGAGGGGGAGAGCCCCATTTCCACAGAAGTCTTTTTTCCTGCCCGTGAGTTAAAAAAAAGGGCTTGGGGAATAAATCCCCAAGCCCTCAAAAGGTGAGAGGTGTCTAGTCCCTCGACCTGGTGAGCGTGGCGCTTCGTGCTCTTCGTTAAAAGAGCAAGCGCCGGCGTTGCGTTCGGTTAAGCCTTCAGGGGCACCAGACGCGGAGCAATCATATTTTCCGGGCGCAGGATGTCGGCGAGCATTTCGTCGTCGAGCAAGCCTTCTTCGCGCACCAGTTCCAGCACGCCGCGGCCGCTTTCCAGCGCGATACGGGCAATGCGGGTGGCGTTTTCATAGCCGATGTACGGGTTCAGCGCAGTGACCAGACCGATCGAGTGTTCGACCAGTTCGCGGCAGCGCTCTTCGTTGGCGGTGATGCCGACGATGCAATGCTCGCGCAGCATGTCCATGGCGCGTTGCAGCAAGCGGATCGAGTCGAAGATCTTGAACGCGATCAGCGGCTCCATCACGTTCAGTTGCAATTGGCCGCCTTCGGCCGCGATGGTCAGGGCCAGGTCGTTGCCGATGATCTGGAACGCCACTTGGTTAACCGCTTCCGGGATGACCGGGTTGACCTTGCCTGGCATGATCGAGCTGCCTGGCTGACGTGCCGGCAGGTTGATTTCGTTGATGCCGGTGCGTGGGCCGCTGGAGAGCAGGCGCAGGTCGTTGCAGATCTTCGACAGCTTGACCGCGGTGCGCTTGAGCATGCCGGAGAACAGTACGAAAGCGCCCATGTCCGAGGTGGCTTCGATCAGGTCGGCAGCTGGAACCAGCGGTTGACCGCTGATCAGAGCCAGGCGCTGAACGGCCAGGTGCTGGTAACGCGGGTCGGCGTTGATGCCGGTGCCGATCGCGGTGCCGCCCAGGTTTACTTCGGTCAGCAGTTCAGGTGCCAGCGTTTTGAGGCGTGCCAGGTCTTCGCTCAGGGTCGTGGCGAAGGCGCGGAATTCTTGACCCAGGGTCATCGGCACGGCGTCTTGCAGTTGGGTACGGCCCATCTTCAATACGTGGCTGAATTCCTGGCCCTTGGCGGCGAACGCCTGGATCAGGCTGTCGAGGCTGGCCAGCAACGCATCGTGACCCAACAGCAGACCCAGACGGATCGCGGTCGGGTAGGCGTCGTTGGTCGACTGCGCCATGTTCACGTCGTTGTTCGGGTGCAAGTATTGGTATTCGCCCTTCTGGTGACCCATGGCCTCCAGCGCGATGTTGGCGATGACTTCGTTGGCATTCATGTTGGTTGAAGTGCCAGCGCCGCCTTGAATCATGTCCACCACGAACTCTTCGTGGAAATCGCCGCGGATCAAACGTGCACAGGCTTCGCTGATGGCAGCGTGCTTGGCTTCGCTCAGGTGACCCAGTTCGCGGTTGGCGTCAGCGGCGGCCTGCTTGACCATTGCCAGGCCGACAACCAGCTTCGGGTAATGCGAAATCGGAACGCCGGAGAGACGGAAGTTGTTCACCGCTCGCAGGGTCTGGATGCCGTAATACGCTTGAGCAGGTACTTCGAGTACGCCAAGCAGGTCTTTTTCTGTGCGGAAAGATGCAGCGGAGGACATGATAGAAATCATCTCGATAGGGACCCGGTCTGTGCCGGAACACTGCAAATGCTAGGCTTGTGGAGAATTTTGGGCCAATGCTGTTAAACACTAGCCTATGCACATTCGGCATAATGCCGGTGTGACGCCGTGTCTGCGGCGAGCGTGTGACCTAAATTGGTGCGTGTCCGGGAGGCCGTGATGAACCTTGAAAGTAAATGGCTTGAGGACTTTAGTGCTCTGGCTGCCACCCGCAGCTTCTCCCAGGCTGCCGAAAGACGCTTCGTAACGCAGCCGGCGTTCAGTCGGCGAATCCGCAGCCTTGAAGCCGCGCTGGGGCTGCAACTGGTCAATCGCTCGCGCACACCGATCGAGCTGACGGCGGCGGGGCAGCTGTTTCTGGTTACCGCGCGGACGGTGGTCGAGCAGCTCGGTGAAGTATTGCGTCACCTTCATCACCTGGAAGGCGGGCAGGGCGAGGTGATGCAAGTCGCTGCGGCTCACTCGCTAGCCTTGGGTTTCTTTCCGCGCTGGATCGCGCAATTGCGTAATGAAGGCCTGAACATCGCGACGCGCCTGGTGGCAACCAACGTCGGTGATGCGGTGCATGCGCTGCGTGAAGGTGGTTGCGATCTGATGCTGGCGTTCTACGACCCGGATGCCGCGATGCAGATGGACCCGGAAATCTTTCCGTCCCTGCACCTCGGCCACACCGAGATGCTCCCGGTCTGCGCGGCCGACGCGGACGGCAAGCCTCTGTTCGACCTGGAAGGCGAGGCCAGCGTGCCGCTGCTGGCCTACAGCGCCGGTGCGTTTCTCGGGCGCTCGGTGAACATGCTGCTGCGCCAGCGTGCGCTACGCTTCACCACTATCTATGAGACTGCCATGGCCGACAGCCTTAAAAGCATGGCACTGGAAGGTTTGGGCATTGCCTGGGTGCCGCAGCTCAGCGTGCGCGCCGAACTGGCTCGGGGAGAGCTGGTGGTCTGCGGCGGCCCGCAATGGCATGTGCCGCTGGAGATTCGTCTATATCGTTGCGCGCTGGTGCGAAAGGCCAATGTGCGGTTGTTGTGGCGCAAGCTTGAGGGGGGCGCCGCGCAAACCCCGACAAGTTAATGATGTCTGCGTAGGTTTTTGATCGTTCCCACGCTCTGCGTGGTAACGCCTCCTGTGATGCTCTGCGTCACGCTTTTTGGGACGCGGAGCGTCCCGGGCTGCATTCCCACGCAGAGCGTGGGGAACGATCGACCTCCGTGACAGGTTTTCGCTGACCTTCAAGTCAATAAAACCGGCACTTTGCGCCGTATGACAGATGGTCGTATGGGGGGCTGTTTATCTGCTTCATTGAGGTATACTGCGCGGCCTTCGGCCGGTTCGCCCGGCCATAATTCGTACAATCAAGCCACGCATTTTGCGTGGCTTGTTGTTTTTTGACGCGCCTGCGGGCGCCCAGAGAGAAGAGGCACGACGATGAGTGCACTGGTTGGCGTGATCATGGGCTCCAAGTCCGATTGGTCCACCCTTAGCCACACCGCCGATATGCTGGAAAAGCTCGGCATCCCTTACGAGGTGAAAGTGGTCTCTGCCCACCGCACCCCGGACCTGCTCTTCCAGTATGCCGAAGAGGCTGAGGCGCGTGGCATCGAGGTGATCATCGCCGGTGCCGGCGGCGCAGCCCACTTGCCAGGTATGTGTGCGGCCAAGACCCACCTGCCGGTACTGGGCGTACCGGTGCAGTCGTCGATGCTGTCGGGCGTCGATTCGCTGCTGTCTATCGTGCAGATGCCCGCGGGCATCCCGGTCGCCACCCTGGCCATCGGCAAGGCTGGCGCGATCAACGCAGCGTTGCTCTCGGCGAGTATCCTCGGCGCCAAGCACCCGCAGTTCCACGCGGTGCTGAAAACTTTCCGTGCTGAGCAGACAGACAGCGTCCTGGACAATCCAGACCCACGCATCGCCTGAGGTTGTTGACGATGAAGATCGGTGTAATCGGTGGCGGCCAGTTGGGTCGCATGTTGGCCCTGGCGGGCACTCCGCTGGGCATGAACTTCGCTTTCCTGGACCCGGCACCGGATGCTTGCGCAGCCGCGTTGGGCGAGCACCTGCGGGCCGATTACGGCGATCAGGACCACCTGCGTCAGCTGGCCGATGAAGTCGATCTGGTGACCTTCGAGTTCGAGAGCGTCCCGGCCGAAACCGTGGCCTTCCTGTCACAATTCGTCCCGGTCTACCCGAGCGCCGAAGCCCTGCGCATCGCCCGTGATCGCTGGTTCGAAAAAAGCATGTTCAAGGACCTGGGGATTCCCACCCCGGCGTTCGCCGATATTCAATCGCAAGCCGATCTGGACGCTGCGGTTGCTTCCATCGGTCTGCCGGCCGTGCTGAAAACCCGCACCCTGGGTTACGACGGCAAGGGCCAGAAGGTTCTGCGCAAGCCTGAAGACGTGGCCGGCACGTTCGCCGAACTGGGCAGCGTGGCCTGCCTGCTGGAAGGTTTCGTGCCGTTCACCGGCGAAGTCTCGTTGATCGCCGTGCGCGCTCGCGATGGTGAGACCAAGTTTTATCCGCTGGTTCACAACACCCACGACAGCGGCATCCTCAAGCTGTCCGTGGCCAGCACCGACCATCCGCTGCAAGCCTTGGCGCAAGACTATTCCAGTCGCGTGCTCAAGCAGCTGAATTACGTTGGCGTGATGGCGTTCGAGTTCTTCGAAGTCGACGGTGGCCTCAAGGCCAACGAGATTGCCCCGCGGGTCCACAACTCGGGTCACTGGACCACTGAAGGCGCCGAGTGCAGCCAGTTCGAAAACCACCTGCGGGCCGTTGCCGGTCTGCCACTGGGTTCGACGGCCAAGGTCGGTGAAAGCGCAATGCTCAACTTCATCGGTAAAGTGCCGGACACCGAGAAAGTCCTGGCCATTGCCGATTGCCACCTGCATCACTATGGCAAGGCGTTCAAGGTCGGTCGCAAGGTCGGTCACGCCAATCTGCGCTGCGCCGACAAGGCCACGCTGGAGCAGCAGATCCTCAAGGTCGAAGCGCTCATCGCCGAATAGTTTCATGTGGCAGCGGCGGAACCATTCAAGGTCCGCCGTTCTCTGATGGCAGGATGCCAAAGTCTGACTAGGCTTTCGCATAGCCAAACCAATCAGAGGGAAATGCCATGGGAATTATTGGAACCATCTTTATCGGCTTGATCGTCGGCCTGCTGGCTCGGTTCCTGAAACCGGGCGATGACAGCATGGGCTGGATCATGACCATCCTGCTCGGTATCGGCGGTTCGCTGGCGGCCACTTACGGCGGCCAGGCTCTGGGCATCTACCACGCGGGCGAAGGCGCAGGCTTCATCGGTGCGCTGGTCGGCGCGGTGGTATTGCTGGTGATCTACGGCTTGATCAAAAAGAACTGATTCAAAGCGACAAAGCCCCCTCTGCGTCGCACGCAGAGAGGGCTAGAATGCTCGGCGTTGCACTGTCCTCTCCTTTGCCGAGCACCTCCATGCGCCGTCTTCTATTCACTCTTCTTTTACTGGGTACGGGCCTTGCCCACGCCGGCGAACTGCCGGAAACCGACTGGCTCGAATTGATGCCCAAGTCGGACCAGAAAGCCCTCGAAGCCATGCCCGAAATCGACCACAACTCCCCCGAAGCCAATGGCACCTTTACCCAAAAGGGTGGCATGAAGCAGAGCAAGGGCTTGCCGGCGGTGATGTATTCGACCAAAACCGTGCCGTCGATGAACAACAAGAACATCCGCATCGGTGGCTATCCGGTGCCGCTGGAGTCCGACGCCAAGGGCCGCAGCACGCTGTTCTTCCTCGTGCCGTATCCGGGCGCCTGCATCCACGTGCCGCCACCACCGCCTAATCAACTGGTGTTGGTGCGTTATCCAAAAGGCTTGAAGCTGAATGATATCTACACGCCGCTGTGGGTGACCGGCACGCTGAAGATCGAGAAGGTCAACAACGACCTTGCGGATGCTGCGTATGCGCTGGATGCGGCGAAAGTGCGGGTGGTCAAAGAGTCGGATTTGTAAGCGTCAGATAAAACCAATCGCGGGCAAGCCTCGCTCCTACAATTATTCACCGTCCTGTAGGAGCGAGGCTTGCCCGCGAAGCTTTTAAAGCGACTTGCTGCCGATGCTGACACCCAGGGTATGACTCGCACCCGGCGCCAGCGTCACCACATCATCCATCACATTCGCCGTTTCAATGCAAAGCATGCGCTGCCAGCCATCGTCGGCCATGTCGCTGAACGCCGCAGCGCGTTCAATCCACGGATTCCAGATCACCGCCGAGCGTGAGCCGCTGCTGGTCAGCTCGATGCGCCGTTCCCAGGCCGGATCGACAATGCTCAGCTTCGCCGGGGTATTGAGATAGATACGATCGGTCTCGCCGACAAAACGCAGATCGCCGATCTGAGTGACGGTTTTCCAGTCGTCCAGGGTTTCGATGTAACTCAAGCCATCCAGCCCTTCGACATGCACATTGCGTACATCGCTGACCGCGAAATAGCTGTGCAGCGCCTGGCTGATGGTGACGTTGTCAGTGCCTTGGTTGTGGCTGGTCAGGCTGATGTGCAGTTGCTCATCCAGACGAATGCTCAGCTTCAAGTCCACCTGATGCGGCCAGCCAGGGAAGCCGCCTTCGGGGTAGGGCAGGACGAATTCCACCTTCAGGCTTTCGCCCTCGGTTTCGATACCGCCCAGTTCCCAATCCATCGCCCGTACAAAACCGTGGGCGGTCGGCGGTTCGTTGCTGACGCGCATCGCCTGGACGCTTTGCGGGTTGCGCGGGAAATTTCCGAACCACGGCCAGCACACGGGCACGCCAGCGCGGATGCTCTTGCCGGTCTTGAACACGGCCTCGTCGTTGAGCCAGATCAGCGGCGGTTGACCGGCCAATTGATAACTGAGGATGTGCGCGCCTTGCTGGGCGACCAGCAATTCGGCCTGACCGTGGCGGATGCGCCAGCAGTTCAGTTCATCCAGTTTCACGGCTTCAACGTTGGGCGTGCTCATGGGGCAACTCTCGATCAGGAACAATGACTGCTATGGACCACAAAAAGGTCGCAGTGTTTAACGCGCGCGTGGCGGAACCGAACGGGTGCGGCCGCTGCCATCGATGGCGACGAACACAAACACGGCTTCGGTGACTTTACGCCATTCGCTGGACAGCGGATCGTCACTCCAGACTTCGACCATCATCTGAATCGAGCTGCGGCCGATTTCCAGCGCCTGGGTATAGAAGGAGAGCTGGGCGCCCACCGCTACCGGAACCAGAAACGCCATGCGATCGATCGCAACCGTGGCCACGCGACCCCCCGCGACTTTGCTGGCCATTGCGGTGCCGGCCAAATCCATCTGCGACACCAGCCAACCGCCGAAAATATCGCCAAAGCCGTTGGTTTCGCGAGGGAGCGCGGTAATTTGCAGGGCAAGGTCGCCTTGCGGGATTGGATCTTCTTGTTCGAGCTCTATCATGCCGGGGGTGCCTCTGACCCGTGACTCTTCAGTGTGTTGCGGGTGAATAGCCGTCCTGGAAAAACGATTCAGCCCCGAACATACTACGTTCGTCACGTTTTTCGTAAGGCGCCTAAAGGGAAACTCTGCGAAATCGGCTGACGTGTGCCAACGACGTTTTCGCACAGCAACCCCTTACAAGCAGGTGCAGGATTGCGAGTATATCGGTCGGTAGACTCCGAGACGACCGTCCGGTTCTCATTTTGACCGTCAAATACGCACCTCTATGTGCTTTTTCGAACAATTTGCTATCGTGCCGGACCTGCCCAAGCCTCCGCCAGCGTTGTTGGGGTTGCAGATCCGACTATAAGAGAAGCCTTGCCATGACCACCGCGCCCTCAAGCATCGCGCAGCCCACCCAGTCTGCACGTCCGCTGACCCGCAACGACTACAAGACTTTATCGCTGTCCGCCCTGGGCGGCGCGCTGGAGTTTTACGACTTCATCATTTTCGTGTTCTTCGCCACGGTGGTGGGCAAGCTGTTCTTCCCGGCCGATATGCCCGAGTGGCTGCGCTTGATGCAGACTTTCGGGATCTTTGCCGCCGGCTACCTGGCGCGGCCACTGGGTGGCATCGTCATGGCGCACTTCGGCGACCTGCTGGGACGCAAGAAGATGTTCACCCTGAGCATTTTCATGATGGCGGTGCCGACCCTGATCATGGGTTTGCTGCCGACTTATGCGCAGATCGGCATGTGGGCGCCGATCCTGTTGCTGCTGATGCGGGTGATTCAGGGCGCGGCGATTGGCGGTGAAGTGCCGGGCGCGTGGGTATTCGTTTCCGAACACGTACCGCAGCGTCATATCGGCTACGCCTGCGGCACCCTGACCAGCGGTCTGACGGCTGGCATCCTGCTGGGGTCGCTGGTCGCCACCGCGATCAACAGCATTTACACCCCGGTGGAAGTGTCGGATTACGCCTGGCGGATTCCGTTCCTGCTGGGTGGCGTGTTCGGCCTGTTCTCGGTTTACCTGCGCCGCTGGTTGCACGAGACGCCGGTGTTCGCCGAGCTGCAACTGCGCAAGGCCCTGGCTGAAGAAGTGCCGCTGCGCGCCGTGTTGCGTGACCATCGCGGGGCGATCCTGATTTCCATGCTGCTGACCTGGCTGCTGTCCGCCGGCATCATCGTGGTCATTCTGATGACCCCGACCGTGCTGCAGACCGTCTACCACTTCTCGCCAACCACCGCGTTGCAGGCCAACAGCCTGGCGATCGTGTTTCTGAGCCTGGGCTGCGTCGCCTCCGGTGCACTGGCTGACCGATTGGGTGCCGGCCGGGTATTTGTGTTCGGCAGTGCCCTGCTGCTGATCAGCTCGTGGACCTTCTACCACAGCCTGTTCAACCACCCTGACTGGCTGTTCCCGATGTACGCCTTGACCGGCTTCCTGGTCGGCACCATCGGTGCGGTGCCGTACGTGATGGTCAAAGCCTTCCCGGCGGTGGTGCGCTTCAGCGGGCTGTCGTTTTCCTACAACCTGGCCTACGCGATATTCGGCGGATTGACCCCGATGGTCGTCACTTTGCTGCTCAAGGAAAGCCCGATGGGGCCTGCCTACTACGTAGCGATCATTTGTGGTGTCGGGATTCTGGTGGGTGCTTATCTTTGGAAGAAGGGGCGCTAAGACTGACGCCTTCGCGGGCAAGCCTCGCTCCTACAGGTCAGCGCAAATCCTGTAGGAGCGAGGCTTGCCCGCGAAGAACGTTAACGCGGTATCCCTTCAAAAACGCTAGATGCTGGCCTTTCATCCAATTGTCATATTTCAGCCATAGAGTGTTCACACGGCCTGCTGATACTTGGCCCCGACTTAACACACCCTATCTGCTAGGAGTAAGGCATGAAACTGAAGCGTTTGATGGCGGCAATGACTTTTGTCGCTGCTGGCGTTGCGACTGCCAACGCGTTCGCCGCTGTTGACCCGTCGATCCCGAGCTACACCAAGACCACTGGTGTGTCGGGCAACCTGTCCAGCGTCGGCTCCGATACCCTGGCCAACCTCATGACCCTGTGGGCTGAGAACTACAAAAAAGAATACCCGAACGTAAACATCCAGATTCAGGCCGCTGGCTCCGCCACTGCGCCACCTGCGCTGACTGAAGGCACCTCTAACCTGGGCCCGATGAGCCGCAAGATGAAGGACACCGAACTGGCTGCCTTCGAGCAGAAGTACGGCTACAAGCCAACCGCTATCCCGGTTGCCGTGGACGCCCTGGCTGTCTTCGTCCACAAAGACAACCCGATCCAGCACCTGACCATGGAACAAGTCGACGCGATCTTCTCCTCGACTCGTCTGTGCGGCGCCAAAGCCGACGTTAAAACCTGGGGTGACCTGGGTGTGACCGGCGACCTGGCCAACAAGCCGGTTCAACTGTTCGGCCGTAACTCGGTATCCGGCACCTACGGCTACTTCAAAGAAGAAGCCTTGTGCAAAGGCGACTACAAGCCAAACGTCAACGAGCAACCAGGCTCGGCTTCGGTCGTGCAGTCGATCAGCTCCTCGCTGAACGGCATCGGTTATTCGGGCATTGGCTACAAAACCGCTAGCGTGAAGACAGTGGCACTGGCCAAGAAAGGCAGCACTGACTTCATCGAAGACACCGAAGAAAACGCCCTGAACGGTAAGTACCCGCTGTCGCGTTTCCTCTACGTTTACGTCAACAAAGCCCCGAACAAGCCTCTGGCCCCGCTGGAAGCTGAGTTCGTGAAACTGGTTCTGTCTAAACAGGGCCAGGAAGTTGTAGTGAAAGACGGTTACATCCCACTGCCGGCCAAGGTTGCTGCAAAAGCACTGGCTGACCTGGGTCTGGCGGAAGGTGGCGCTGAAGTCGCAAAAAAGTAAAACCCTAGGTCCGGGGTAAACCCCGGACCTGTAGGAGCTGTCGAGTGAAACGAGGCTGCGATCTTTTGATCTGGCTTCCAACTGCAAGATCAAAAGATCGCAGCCTCGGTTCCCTCGACAGCTCCTACACCCCCCCAAATTTTTGATCCACTGCCAGTTCCCGCTGGCGGCGGATTTGTTGCGTCACTGCATTGTCATCTTTCTGTCATACAGGATCGCTAGGGTGTGCGCATGACTGATCTGGCCAATTCCACCATGACTACCAATCCCCCCAAGCGAATTGACTTCAATACGCCTGAGCTGCAACGCAAGCGCCGTATACGCGCGCTCAAAGATCGCCTGACCCGCTGGTACGTCCTCGTTGGCGGTCTCGCCGTTCTCGGCGCGATCACGTTGATCTTCTTCTTCCTCGCTTACGTCGTCGCGCCCCTGTTTCAGGGCGCCGACCTGACCGCCAAGGACGCCATCACGCCCGCCTGGATACAAGACGCCGGCAAGCCGCTGATGATCTCCCTGGAAGAACAGAACCAGGTCGCCATGCGGGTTTCCGACAAGGGCCAGGCGCTGTTCTTCGACATCGACAGTGGCGCTGAACTCAAGCGCGTCGATCTGCCGATCCCGGCCGGCACCACCGTGACCTCCATCGGCGAAGACCAGCCGGGCCATCCGCTGGTGGCGGTAGGTCTGTCCAATGGTCAGGCGCTGGTGTTCCGTCATACCTATAAAGTCAGCTACCCGGATGGCAAGAAAACCATCTCGCCGGCCGTCGAGTACCCGTACGGCGAAACGCCGATTGCGCTGAACGAGGTGGGCGGTGCGCTTGAGCACGTCAGCCTCAACGCGACCGATACGACGCTGATGCTGGTCGGTTCCACCGGTTCGCAACTCAATGTCTTGTCGCTGACCAGCGAAGAAAACATGATGACCGGCGAAGTCACCAACGAGCAGAAGCGCATCGATCTGCCGCAGATGACCGAGCCGGTGAAGAACATCTTTGTCGACCCGCGCCAGCAATGGCTGTACGTGATTAATGGTCGCGCCCAGGCCGACGTGTTCAGCCTGCGCGACAAGAGCCTCAACGGTCGCTACAAACTGCTTGAAGACGGTGAAGCCCAGATCACTGCCAGTACTCAACTGGTGGGCGGTATCTCGCTGATCCTCGGCGACTCCAAAGGTGGTCTGGCCCAATGGTTCATGGCCCGCGACCACGATGGCGAACTGCGTCTGAAGCAGATCCGTACCTTCCAGATGGGCACAACGCCGATCGTTGAAATTACCGCCGAAGAGCGTCGCAAAGGCTTTATCGCCCTCGACGCCTCCGGCAAGCTCGGCGTGTTCCACAGCACCGCCCACCGCACCTTGCTGGTGGATCAGGTGGTCGATGGCCAAGGCATTTTCGGCCTGTCGCCACGGGCCAACCGCGTGATCGTGGAGGCGGGCGGCAAGATTCAACCGCTGCTGCTCGACAACCCGCACCCGGAAGTTTCCTGGAGCGCGTTATGGAGCAAGGTCTGGTACGAGAACTACGACGAGCCTAAATACGTCTGGCAGTCGACCGCCGCCAACACCGACTTCGAACCCAAGCTGAGCCTGTCTCCGCTGACCTTCGGCACCCTGAAAGCTGCGTTCTACGCCATGCTGCTGGCCGCACCACTGGCCGTCGCTGCTGCGATTTATACCGCGTACTTCATGGCCCCGGGCATGCGCCGCAAGGTCAAACCGGTCATCGAATTGATGGAAGCGATGCCGACGGTCATTCTCGGCTTCTTCGCCGGCCTGTTCCTCGCACCGTATGTGGAAGGACATTTGCCGGGCATCTTCAGCCTGCTGATGCTCCTGCCGATTGGCATTCTGGTGGCCGGTTTCGTCTTCAGCCGCCTGCCTGAGTCCATCCGCCTGAAAGTGCCAGACGGTTGGGAAAGCGCGATTCTGATTCCGGTGATCCTGTTCGTGGGCTGGCTGTCGCTGTACATGAGCCCGTACATGGAAACCTGGTTCTTCGGCGGCGACATGCGCATGTGGATCTCCCACGACCTGGGCATCACCTACGACCAGCGCAACGCACTGGTGGTCGGCCTGGCCATGGGCTTCGCGGTGATCCCGAACATCTACTCCATCGCCGAAGACGCCGTGTTCAGCGTGCCTCGCGGTTTGACCCTCGGTTCCCTGGCCCTCGGTGCCACGCCGTGGCAGACCATGACGCGGGTGGTGATCCTCACCGCCAGCCCGGGCATCTTCTCGGCGTTGATGATCGGCATGGGCCGTGCGGTCGGTGAAACCATGATCGTGCTGATGGCTACCGGTAACACCCCGGTCATGGAAATGAACCTGTTCGAAGGCCTGCGCACCCTGGCCGCCAACGTCGCAGTGGAAATGCCCGAATCGGAAGTCGGCGGCAGCCACTACCGCGTGCTATTCCTCTCGGCGCTGGTGCTGCTGCTGTTCACCTTCGTCATGAACACCCTCGCGGAACTGATTCGTCAGCGTCTGCGCAAGAAATACTCGTCGCTTTAAGAAAGGTAGAAGTCTGTGAAACAGAACTCCCTGAATGGATGGTTCAAGAGCGGCGCCCCCGGCGTCTGGATCAGCGGTGGCGCGGTGTCCATCGCGGTCATCATGACCATTGGCTTGCTGGCAGTGATTGCCGTGCGCGGTCTGGGCCACTTCTGGCCGGCGGACCTGATGCACGCCAGTTACGACGTACCGGGCCTGGCCAACCACCTCGTCATCGGCGAAGTGGTGCAGAAAGAAGAAGTGCCGCGCGAGCGCCTGAAAAGTGCTGGCCTGCCGGTGCCCGACCAAGGCCCGGAGTTCATGACCCGTGAGCTGATCAAGGTCGGCAACCGTGATCTGAACGGTACCGACTTCACCTGGATTGTCGGCGAGTGGCTGACCAACCAGAAAACCCCGCCCGAGCTGATGACCATTGAGCGTCGCGAGTGGGGCAACTTCTACGGCTACCTGGTCAACGTCAAGCAGGACGGCAAGGTCATCGCTGAAGGCGAGGCGGCGTGGCCTGAGTTGCAGGCCCGTGTCGATCGCGTCAACAAACTCGCGGCACAGCTCAAGAGCCTGGAAAAAACCGACATCGGCGCGATCAACGCCGGTCTTGAACGCGTCCGTCTGCACGGCCGTAAACTGGAACTGGCTGGCCAACTCGATGCCACCGCACAAGCGGACATGGAATCCGAGCGCGCCGAGCTCAACGCTCGTTATCAAGACATCGAAGCCCGCCTCAACGACCTGCACGCCCAGTTCAATCGCGACAGCCTGACGGCCCGCGATGCGAACGGCAAAGAGATTGAAATCGGCATCGGTAAAGTGGTTCACGCTTATCAGCCGAACGCGATGGGCACCTTCACCAAGATCGGTTTCTACTTCAGCAAGATGTGGGAATTCCTCAGTGACGACCCGCGTGAAGCGAACACCGAAGGCGGGATCTTCCCGGCGATTTTCGGCACGGTGATGATGACCCTGATCATGGCGATGATCGTGACGCCGTTCGGCGTATTGGCAGCGGTTTATCTGCGCGAATATGCCAAGCAGAACGTGCTGACTCGTGTTATCCGCATCGCGGTGAACAACCTGGCGGGCGTTCCGGCCATCGTTTACGGCGTGTTCGGTCTGGGCTTCTTCGTCTATGTGCTGGGCGGTTCGGTTGACCGGTTGTTCTTCCCTGAAGCACTGCCGGCGCCGACCTTCGGTACGCCGGGTCTGCTCTGGGCGTCCCTGACCCTGGCGCTGCTGGCGGTGCCCGTGGTGATCGTGGCCACCGAAGAAGGCCTGGCGCGGATTCCTCGCACCGTGCGTGAAGGCTCGTTGGCCCTCGGCGCAACCAAGGCTGAAACCTTGTGGAAGATCGTGCTGCCAATGGCCAGCCCGGCGATGATGACCGGCATGATCCTCGCCGTGGCTCGCGCCGCCGGTGAAGTGGCGCCGCTGATGCTGGTGGGTGTGGTGAAACTGGCGCCATCGCTGCCGGTGGATGGCAACTACCCGTACCTGCACCTTGACCAGAAGATCATGCACTTGGGCTTCCACATTTATGACGTCGGCTTCCAGAGCCCGAACGTTGAAGCCGCGCGGCCGCTGGTGTACGCCACGGCGCTGCTGCTGGTGCTGGTGATCGCTACGCTCAACCTCTCGGCCGTTTATATCCGTAACCACCTGCGCGAAAAATACAAAGCGCTGGACAGCTGATTACCGCCGCTCCTGTAGGAGCCAGGCTTGCCGGCGAAGGCGATTTCAAGGACGCATTCGCGGGCAAGCCTCGCTCCTACAGGACGGCAATACCGCTGGCCCATTTTGTGAGGCCAGCGGCCAACCGAACCGAATTTGTTAGCACAGGGAGCCTCCCATGCAGCACGAAGCACACACCCACGGCATCAACATGTCTGCCTTGGGCCGCGATAAACAGAGCTTGAGCCTCGAGCAGGAAACCGTCGCCATCGAAGTGCCAGGCCTGAGCCTGTTCTACGGCGACAAACAAGCGCTGTACGACGTCAGCATGAACATCCCGAAACAGCGCGTGACCGCCTTCATCGGCCCGTCCGGCTGCGGTAAGTCCACGCTGCTGCGCACCTTCAACCGCATGAACGACCTGGTTGACGGCTGCCGCGTGGAAGGCGAAATCAACCTGTACGGCAACAACATCTACCGCAAGGGCGAAGACGTGGCCGAGCTGCGTCGTCGCGTTGGCATGGTGTTCCAGAAGCCGAACCCGTTCCCGAAAACCATCTACGAGAACGTGGTTTACGGCCTGCGCATCCAGGGCATCAACAAGAAACGCATCCTCGACGAAGCCGTCGAGTGGGCGTTGAAAGGCGCGGCGCTGTGGGACGAAGTCAAAGACCGTCTGCATGAATCGGCACTCGGCCTGTCCGGTGGTCAACAACAACGTCTGGTAATCGCTCGTACCATCGCCGTGGAGCCAGAAGTGCTGCTGCTCGACGAACCGTGCTCGGCACTCGACCCGATCTCGACGCTGAAAGTCGAAGAGCTGATCTACGAACTGAAATCGAAATTCACCATCGTCATCGTGACCCACAACATGCAACAGGCCGCGCGGGTTTCCGACTACACGGCGTTCATGTACATGGGCAAACTGGTGGAATTCGGCGACACCGATACCCTGTTCACCAATCCGGCGAAGAAGCAGACCGAAGACTACATCACCGGTCGTTACGGCTAGGAAGCCTGTGGTTGCTCACTGAACTGACGCTGCGGCCCACCGCACCTTACCGGACGCTCCAAGGACGCCAACATGATTAGTAAAGAAGGCCTTACCCATCACATCTCCGCGCAGTTCAACGCCGAGCTCGAGGAAGTGCGCAGCCACCTCCTGGCCATGGGCGGGCTGGTGGAAAAGCAGGTCAACGACGCGGTGACGGCGCTGATCGAGGCCGACTCCGGCCTGGCCCAGCAGGTCCGCGAGATCGACGACCAGATCAATCAGATGGAACGTAACATCGACGAAGAATGCCTGCGCATTCTGGCCCGTCGTCAGCCGGCCGCGTCTGACTTGCGTCTGATCATCAGCATCTCCAAGTCGGTGATCGACCTTGAGCGCATCGGCGACGAAGCGACCAAGATCGCCCGCCGCGCCATCCAGCTGTGCGAAGAAGGCGAAGCCCCACGGGGTTACGTCGAGGTTCGCCATATTGGCGACCAGGTCCGCAACATGGTTCGCGATGCGCTGGACGCCTTTGCCCGCTTCGACGCCGACCTGGCGTTGTCGGTGGCGCAGTACGACAAGATCATCGACCGCGAATACAAAACCGCGCTGCGCGAGCTGGCCACCTACATGATGGAAGACCCGCGCTCTATTTCGCGGGTTCTGAGCATTATCTGGGTGCTGCGTTCGCTGGAACGGATCGGCGACCACGCACGCAATATCTCTGAACTGGTGATTTACCTGGTGCGTGGCACCGACGTGCGTCACTTGGGTCTCAAGCGCATGAAGGAAGAAGTTGAAGGCACAAGTGGCGAAACCGCTAATGTTCCGGGTAAAGCTGACGATAAGTAAGATTGCCTGAGAAAAGCGCCCGGCCTTCTGGCCGGGCGTTTTTGTTTGTGGTTTATGAATTCGAAAGCAGCACCCGCGAACGAAAAGTCCCGGCGTGACTGGAGGTTTTTGGCAATGTGCCATCAGCAAAGCGGTATGCTTGCCGGGATTTTTTAAAGGGGTGATGGATGAGTAAGGTCAGTGTGTTGGTCGTGGACGACGCGTCGTTCATTCGTGACCTGGTGAAGAAGTGTTTGCGCAACTACTTCCCGGGGATCCGGATCGAAGACGCGGTCAACGGCAAGAAGGCTCAGTCCCTGCTGGCTCGGGAAGCGTTCGACCTGGTCCTGTGCGACTGGGAAATGCCGGAAATGTCCGGGCTGGAGCTGCTGACCTGGTGCCGCGAGCAGGACAACCTCAAGACCATGCCGTTCGTGATGGTGACCAGCCGGGGCGATAAAGAGAACGTGGTCCAGGCGATCCAGGCCGGGGTTTCCGGCTACGTCAGCAAGCCATTCACCAACGAGCAACTGCTGACCAAGGTCAAGCATGCCCTGAACAAGGTCGGCAAGCTCGACACCTTGATGAACAGCGCGCCGACCAAAATGAACTCGGCGTTCGGCAACGATTCTTTGAGCGCGTTGACCGGCGGCAAGGCGGAAGTGGTCGCGGCGGCCCCCGCCCCGGTTGCTGCGCCATCTCGTGGTCTGCTCAACAGTCCGCCAGTCAAGGCTCCGGTTACCGCAGCGACAGCCTCCGGCGGTCGTGGACAAGGTCAACTGCGCCTGCCGAACGGCATTCAGCCATGCATGATCAAGGCCTTGAGCCTCAAGGAAGCGCTGCTGGTCGTGAAGCGCACCGATGCGCTGCCGCAAGTACTCGACAGCGCCGTGCTCGACATGGAGCAGGGTGACAACGCCGAAACCGCCCGTCTGAACGGCTACCTGCACGCCATCGTCGCCCACGAGCAAAAGCCCGACAGCGAGTGGCTGCAACTGACCTTCCGCTTCGTTGATCAGGATGCACAGAAGCTCGACTACATCTCCCGCCTGATTGCCCGCGGCACCGCGCAGAAGCATTTCATACCCGGCGCGTAATCTTCGTCGCCAGACAGTCCGTCTTCGCGGGCAAGCCACGCTCCCACAGGTTTTGTGTCGTTCATGTCATCGACAACAACCGAAATCCTGTGGGAGCGTGGCTTGCCCGCGAAGGGGCCATCAGATCCACCACACATCCGCTGAGCTGCCCATTTTGAAACATCTGCCGACTACCCGGGTCCATTGCAGCTGCTAGTCTCCTACCCAGACCTTACTCGACAGAATCTTGCCCATGCTCGCGCGCCTGCTGTTTTTCTGTGGTCTTTTCATGGCCTGCACCTCGGCGGTGGCCATGACGATCTACAAGTCCACTGACGCCAATGGCGTGGTCTCCTACAGCGACCACCCCACGACGGGCTCCAAGGTGTTCGTTTTTCGTGATCGCATGGTTGAGAATCTTGAGCGTCAGGTGTACCTCGTCATCACGAAGAAGAAGGGCGTGGACAGCGTTTACGTGCGCAATGACCTGTATGCGCCGGTAGAGATCGAATTGAGCTTCGGCGGGCTGAAGAACGTCAGCGGTGCGCCGAGCCGACCGATTCGCCGGGTCATGCCGGCACGCAGCAGCATTCGTCTGGCGCTGCTCACGGCCACGCAACCCGAAAGGGCGCTCGCGTATACCCCAAAATTTGAATACTCCCTGGGCGATCCCTCAGGCGCCGCCATGGCCTATCGATACCCGCTGCCCTGGCGCGGCGGACCGTTTCGGCTGAGTCAGGGCGCCAACGGTCAATACAGCCACTTCGGTCCAAAAAATCGCTACGCCATGGACATCGCCATGCCCGAGGGCACGCCGATCATCGCGGCGCGAGGCGGGGTGGTGGTGAAAACCGAGAATGGCCAGACCGGGCGCGGCACCGATCCGTCGGGCAATTTCGTGCGGGTGCTGCACGATGACGGAACCATGGGCGTGTACCTGCACCTCAAGCAAGGTTCGGTGAGTGTTCGCGAGGGACAACGGGTGTCGGTGGGCAGTGCGTTGGCGTTGTCGGGCAATACCGGCAACAGCAGCGGGCCGCACCTGCATTTCGTGGTGCAGCGCAATACCGGGTTGGGGCTGGTGTCGATTCCGTACCAGTTCAATCAACCGGTAGGCGCGTTGCCCAACTTTGCGTTGGGCAAGCAGTGAGTCAAAGGTTGATGCTCAATCGAGCATCAACACCTTGGCCAGAATAATCTTTGGCCCTTTCATCTTCTTGATGATGATCCGCAAGCCTTCGACTTCCAGCACTTCTTCCTCTTCCGGCACCCGTTTCAGGGTTTCGTAGACCAGCCCGGCGAGGGTTTCGGCTTCGATGTGGTCCAGGTCGATGCCCAGCAGGCGTTCGACCTTGAACAGCGGCGTATCACCACGCACGAGCAGCTTGCCCGGCTGGTACGCGAGGATCCCGCGCTCAGCTTTGCGGTGTTCGTCCTGAATATCGCCGACCAGCACTTCCAGCACGTCTTCCATGGTCAGGTAGCCGATGATGTTGCCATCAGCTTCCTCAACCACGGCGAAGTGCGAGCCGCCCTTGCGAAACTGTTCCAGCAGCTGCGACAGCGGCATGTGACGAGAGACGCGCTCCAGCGGACGGGTCAGTTCGGCGAGGTTGAACGACTCGGGAATGTGGTCCAGGGCCGCCAGTTCCAGCAGCAGATCCTTGATGTGCAGCAGGCCGACGAACTCCTGACGATCGCTGTCGTACACCGGATAACGGCTGAACTTATGGCGACGGAACATCGCCAGGATTTCCTTCAGCGGCGCGTTGAACTCCAACGTCACCAGGTCTTCCCGGGAGTTGGCCCAGTCGACCACTTCCAGCTCGCCCATTTCCACCGCCGAGGCCAATACGCGCATGCCTTGGTCGCTCGGGTCCTGGCCACGGCTGGAGTGCAGGATCAGTTTCAGTTCTTCACGGCTGTAATGGTGCTCGTGATGAGGGCCGGGTTCACCTTGGCCGGCGATCCGCAGAATCGTGTTGGCACTGGCATTGAGCAGGTAAATGGCCGGGTACATCGCCCAGTAGAACAGGTACAGCGGCACGGCGGTCCAGAGCGACAGCAGTTCGGGTTTGCGGATGGCCCAGGATTTCGGGGCCAACTCGCCGACCACGATGTGCAGGTACGAGATGACAAAAAACGCGGCGAAGAACGACACGCCTTTGACCACTTCGGCCGACTGCACGCCGACGGCTTCAAGCAGCGGTTCGAGGATGTGCGCGAACGCCGGTTCACCGACCCAGCCAAGGCCCAGGGAGGCGAGGGTGATACCCAATTGGCAGGCCGACAGGTAAGCATCGAGCTGACTGTGAACGGTGCGCAAGATGTGTCCGCGCCAGCCGTTTTTATCAGCGATGGCTTCGACCCGGGTCGAGCGCAATTTGACCATGGCAAATTCTGCCGCAACGAAAAAGCCGTTGAGCAATACCAGGATCAGAGCAAAAAGAATCATGCCGAAATCGGCGAAGAGTGTCGCGAGGGTCAAGCCAGGGGAAGGGTCCATGATGGAGTTTTGCGGGTTCCGTGTATTCGAAAGGAAAGAAAAAAGTGCGCCTGAAGGGCAGGCGCAAGTCAGCCAATGTAGCGGCTGACCGGGCGATTGCCTAGTGGCTAGTGCTGGCCGGTATCAGTCGGCGGCGCTGATGACCCGGGATTTTGTGACTTGGGCTGGCGAAAAGTGGCAGGTAAAGGTGCTGCCGTGGCCCGGCACACTGCTGATTTCCATCCGCGCGCGGTGGCGCAGCAGCACGTGTTTGACGATCGCCAGCCCGAGCCCCGTGCCACCGGTGTTGGAGTTGCGACTGGAATCGACACGGTAGAAGCGTTCGGTCAGGCGGGGCAGGTGTTTGCTGTCGATGCCGATGCCGGAGTCCTGCACGCTCAGGTGTGCGCCTTGCTCATCACCCCACCAGCGAATGCGGATATTGCCTTCGGCCGGTGTGTATTTCACCGCGTTGAACACCAGATTGGAAAACGCGCTGCGCAATTCGGCTTCGCTGCCCTTGAGCAGAATCGTCGGATCGGCTTCCAGCGTGATCTTCTGATTGCGCTGAGCAGACAACTGCTGAGCGTCACTCTTGATTGATTGCAGCAAGCCGTCGATGGCCACCGGCTGGTTGTCCGACGGGTAATCGGTGGCTTCCAGTTTGGCCAACAGCAGTAAATCGTTGAGCAAGGTTTGCATGCGTCCGCCTTGCTGCTGCATCTGCTGCAAGGCACGGGTCCAGCGCGGGTTCACCTCTTCGACGTTGTCGAGCAGGGTTTCCAGATAACCGCAGATCACCGTCAACGGCGTGCGCAGTTCATGGGAGACGTTGGCGATGAAGTCTTTGCGCATTTGCTCCAGCTGATGGATACGTGTCACGTCGCGCACCAGCATCAAGTGTTCGTTGTTGCCGTAGCGGGTGATGTACAGCTGAATGCGCAAGCGATCATTGGTCGGTGAAGGGATTTCCAGCGGCTCGGCGTAGCTGTTCTGCTCGAAGTATTCTTTGAAGCTCGGATGGCGTACGAGGTTGGTCACCGGCTGACCGCTGTCTTGCGGCGTCTTGAGGCCGAGCAGGGTTTCGGCGGCGCGGTTCCACCATTCGAGGTTGCCGTCGCTGTCGAGCATGATCACCGCGTCTTTCAGCGCGGCGGTGGATTCCTGGACCCGGTCGATCACCGCTTGCAGACGCCCGCGCACCCGTTGGTCGCGGCGTTGCAGGTGGTAGATGCTGTCGAACACTTCACCCCACAGGCCATAGCCATCGGGCGGTGCTTCATCGGATTTGTGCAGGCGCAGCCACTCGTGCAGACGCAGCAGTTGCTTGAGCGTCCAGGCCAGGTAAAGGCCCAGGCCCGCGGCAAGGCTCCAGCCGTAGTAGCCGGAAATCAGGCCGATCACCAGGCAGGCGGTGACCAGCAACAGCATGTGGCGAATCAGGATGCCATGCCAGTTTTGGTTCACGGAAAATATGCGTCCTTGTCAGCGAGTCTGGCGGTCAGCTCAGGCTTTGGTGGAAAACCGGTAGCCGGTGCCGCGCACGGTTTGTACCAGGTTTTCGTAGGCGTCGCCGAGGGCTTTGCGCAGGCGACGGATGTGCACGTCGACAGTGCGCTCTTCGACATAAACGTTGCCGCCCCAGACCTGATCCAGCAACTGGCCACGGGTATAGGCACGCTCCTGGTGGGTCATGAAAAATTGCAGCAGACGGTATTCGGTCGGGCCCATCTCGGCGGGTTTGCCGTCGATGGTCACGCGGTGGCTGATCGGGTCCAGCAGCAAGCCGCCGACTTCGATCGGCGTCTCGCCATCGGTAGGACCGGCACGGCGCAGCACAGCCTTCAGGCGCGCCACCAGCTCACGTGGGGAAAAAGGCTTGGTGATGTAGTCATCGGCGCCGACTTCCAGACCCTGGATCTTGTTGTCCTCTTCGCCCTTGGCGGTGAGCATGATGATCGGGATGTCCCCGGTCAGCTCATCGCGCTTGAGGCGCCGGGCCAGCTCGATGCCGGAAGTGCCGGGCAGCATCCAGTCGAGCAGGATCAGGTCCGGTTTACGGTCAACGATGATGGCGTGGGCCTGCTGCGAGTTCTCAGCCTCCAGGCAGTCATAGCCGGCCATTTCCAACGCAACGGCGATCATTTCGCGAATGGGCGCTTCGTCGTCGACGATCAGAATGCTCCTGCCAACCATGCCTTTAATCCTCTTGTCATTTAACTGTCTTGCGCCGCATTAGATAACGGAATTATTGCAGTCGTGTGACAGTATTTTAGTCGCCCTGCGATTGTCGTGATCCTGAACTAAGCTCTAATTCCGAATCCTGACAACCACAAAAGGAAGGTTTCCATGAAGAACATTGCTCAATCCTGGAAGGCTCTGCTGGTCACGGCTGCGCTAACGCTGCCGACACTGGCCTTCGCCGCCGAGCCGGCGATGATGAAAGACGGGATGATGGTCGATCACAAGGGCATGACGGTGTACACGTACGACAAGGACGCGGGCGGCAAGTCGATGTGCAACGGCGAGTGCGCTGAATACTGGCCGCCAATGATGGCGCCGGCGGGCGCCAAGGCCGATGGCAAGTGGAGCACGATCAAGCGTGACGACGGTAAGATGCAGTGGGCCTATGACGGCAAGCCGCTTTACACCTTCCAGAAAGACAAAAAACCCGGTGACATGGTAGGCGACAATATGAAGGACGTCTGGCACGTCATGCGCGAGCATAAGTAAGTGATTCGCTGAAGCCGTAAAAAGATCGCAGCCTGCGGCAGCTCCTACGTTGGAATACCGTTCCATGTAGGAGCTGCCGCAGGCTGCGATCTTTTCGCTATGTCAACGCAACCCATAGTCCAACACAATCCCGACAAAAATCGCCAACCCGGCCCAATGGTTGTGCAAAAACGCCTTGAAGCAGCGCATCCGGTCCTTGCCACGGGTGTACCAGAACTCCCACGCAAAACAGCCCGCAGCCGCCAGCAATCCCAAGTGGAACCAGCCACTGAGCTCGAATTTTGACCCGGCCAGCAGCAGGCAACCCAACGCCAGCCCTTGCAGGGTCAGGATGATCACCCGGTCCGCCTCGCCAAACAGAATCGCCGTGGATTTCACGCCGATCTTCAGATCGTCATCGCGGTCGGTCATGGCGTAATAGGTGTCGTAGCCCACCGTCCACAGCAGGTTGGCGATCCACAGCAGCCACGCCGCCGCCGGCAGTTCCCCGGTCTCGGCGGTGAACGCCATTGGCATGCCCCAAGAGAACGCCGCGCCCAGCACCACTTGCGGGTAATAGGTGTAGCGCTTCATGAACGGGTAACTGAAGGCCAGCGCCAAACCACCGAACGACAGCCAGACCGTCGTGGCATTGGTGCACAGCACCAGCAAAAAGCTCACGCCCATCAGCAGCGCGAAGAACACCAGGGCTTCTTTGGAACTGATCTTGCCACTTGCCATTGGCCGCTGTTCGGTGCGCTTCACGTGGCCGTCGACCTTGCGGTCCGCCCAGTCATTGATCACGCAGCCGCCGGCGCGGGTCAGCACCACGCCAAGGACGAAAATCACGATGTTGGCCAATGATGGCGAGCCTTTACCGGCAATCCACAATGCCCACAGCGTCGGCCACAGCAGCAGATAAATGCCGATCGGCTTGTCCATGCGCGTCAGCTGAATGAAATCCCAGGCCCGAGGGTTCAAGCGATTCATGGACTTGAGCAGGCTCTGGTACATCAGCAATTCTCCGGATGGGCGCGGGTGGCGTTCCACAGGGTCGGCAAGAAAATTTCGGCCACCAGCACGCTCAAGGCGCCGCGGTCGAAACGCGAGCGCCGGCCCCAGAGTTCAGGTGCCCGGGACTCCATCGGCAGCCACTGTTGAGGATAGTGACAAACCTCGATAGCACGGCGTTGGAACGCTTGATCGCAAAATAGCAATTCGCCCAGGGAGCGGCTGCCCAATTCGTCCATGTGCAAACCGTCGCCCTGCAACGCGCTGCGCGCCGCCACGCTGCGTGCAAACACCCAGGCCTCGCCGTGGCCGCGCAGATACACCTCGCGAACCCAGCCCTCGCTCCCTTCGGCCATATCCAGTGCGGCACATTCGTCGGCGCGCAGTGGCTGCCAGCCTTCGAAGAGGGGCGTGACACTGAAGCCGTCATTCGACAAACGGATCAGCCGTCGGGTCAGAGAGCCTTCGTCGAACAGCCAGTCGAGGGTAGACGTGTCGGGGAGGGGCGTCAGTTGGCTTTCAGGGAGCCAGAGCGGGGTCGCGGTGGGGGATTTTGAGTGCGGCACAGTGAGTCATTATTGGCAGCAAATGAGGCGGCGAGCTTACCATGTCAGCTAATAAATTTGAGTGATCTGGCTGCCCGTTGCGCCGAACAGGCTTGCAACTGCCCGGCCCCATCAGTACAAAACGCACTGAGCCGGATGGCAGCGCTGCAACCATCGACCGTTCGCGCCGGCAAAAGCCTGAACCCTGAGGAAGTACCTGAATGAAAAAGTGGCAATGTGTGGTCTGCGGCCTGATCTACAACGAAGCCGACGGCTGGCCGGATGACGGCATTGCGCCGGGCACCCGCTGGGAAGACGTACCGGCAGACTGGCTGTGCCCGGACTGCGGTGTGGGCAAGTTGGATTTTGAAATGATCGAAATCGCCGCTTAAAAACTGAGGAGTAAGGAATGAACGCACCTGTCGTGATCGTCGGCACCGGGCTGGCTGGCTACAACCTGGCCCGAGAGTTTCGCAAACTTGATGGCGAAACCCCGCTGCTACTGATTACTGCAGATGACGGACGCTCCTACTCCAAGCCGATGCTTTCCACTGGCTTTGGCAAAAACAAAGACGCCGATGGCCTGAGCATGGCCGAACCGGGCGCCATGGCCGAGCAATTGAAGGCCGAAGTGCGCACGCACACGCGCATCAGCGGTATTGATCCGGGCCACAAACGCTTGTGGATCGGTGAGGAATCGGTGATTTACCGTGACCTGATCCTCGCCTGGGGCGCGGAAACCGTGCGGGTGCCGATCGAAGGCGATACGGCTGACGCCGTTTTCCCGATCAACGACCTGGAAGATTACGCACGCTTTCGCGCAGCGGCGGCCGGCAAACGTCGGGTGTTGTTGCTCGGCGCCGGTCTGATCGGCTGCGAGTTCGCCAACGATCTGATCCTCGGCGGCTACGAGGTGCAACTGGTTGCACCGTGCGAGCAGGTCATGCCGACCCTGCTGCACCCGGCGGCGGCCGCTGCGGTTCAGGCCGGGCTGGAAAGCCTCGGCGCACGCTTCCACCTCGGGCCGGTGCTCAACCGCTTGCAGCGCGTGGCCGACGGCCTCGAAGCGCATCTCTCTGACGGTCAGGTGATTCCTTGCGACGTGGTTGTTTCGGCCATTGGTCTGCGTCCGCGCATCGACCTGGCGGCTGCCGCTGGTGTGCAGGTCAATCGCGGGGTGGTGGTCGATCGACACCTGAAAACCTCCCACGCCAATATCTATGCCTTGGGCGACTGTGCCGAAGTCGACGGGCTGAATCTGTTGTACGTGATGCCCCTCATGAGCTGTGCGAGAGCGCTGGCTCAGACCCTCGCCGGAAACCCTACGGCGGTGAGTTATGGCCCGATGCCCATCACCGTGAAAACCCCGGTTTGCCCATTGGTGGTTTCACCGCCGCCACGGGGTTCGGAGGGCGTCTGGACGGTCGAAGGGCAGGGTGCGGACATCAAGGTTTTATGCCGCGATGCGGCCGGAAAACTGCTCGGTTATGCCCTGACAGGCGCGGCGGTGATGGAAAAACTGGCCCTGAACAAAGAGCTTCCGCCGCTGCTGGCGTAAATACCGGTCGTTCTGTCGGAATCACCCCCCTTTTGCCGCTACAAAGGTCGCGCCGAGACTGGCGCGGCTCTTCGGTGCGTGCCATCCTCACTCCCGTCTGCCGCAGAGTAGAGCATCTGCGGCGCTTTGGGCGCTGTTCCAACGAGAACAGCACGGACATAACAACAAAAAACCTTCAAAGGGGCTTCACTAATGCGTAAACCAGAACTCGCCGCTGCAATTGCTGAAAAAGCAGACCTCACCAAAGAGCAGGCCAACCGCGTTCTCAACGCTGTTCTCGAAGAAATCACCGGCGCTCTGCACCGCAAGGACAGCGTTACGCTGGTGGGCTTCGGTACCTTCCTGCAACGCCACCGCGGTGCCCGCACCGGCAAAAACCCGCAAACCGGTGAGCCAGTTAAGATCAAGGCCAGCAACACCGTTGCGTTCAAGCCGGGCAAGTCGTTGAAAGACAGCGTTAATCCGTAATCCGCGTCCATATCCCGCATAGCGGGGGAGCGGAATAAAGAATGGGCACGCCAACTTGGTTGGGTGCCCATTTTTTTATGGTGGCGAGGGTAATGCCCATCAGTTAAGCCAAAACGCGATCCGTGTAGCAGTTGGCGAAGCCTGCGTTCGGCTGCACAGCAGTCGTAAAATCAGAAAATGCGGTGCGTCAGGCTCACCGTGCACTCCGGGTTTACGACTGCTGCGCAGCCGAACGCAGGCTTCGCCAGCTGCTATGTATGGACTCGCCCTCACTGTCTACCCGCTTTTGAAAAACCGCCGCCCCGTTGCATCTATGTATTAGGCCTATTCGAGGAAGCCGTCTTCGGCTTCTGGCCAAAATTGGAAGAGCTCGTGGTTTGCCGATTACAGTCAGGCCTCGAAGGCCAGTAGCAGCTAAGGCATCAATCCACGCCGGTCTTACCTGGGGTCAATTTTTTTTCAGCAAAGGGCCGGACAGTTAGTACCTCGGTGGCAGAACTCTGTCGCTCAGTGGCTCATCGTCGCTTGCTGGCCATCACCAGCCTGGCGACGATAAGTCTGGTCATTCTGTAGAAGCACCCAGACGATTCGCAGGTTGCGGTTGGCTAACCTGACCGCAGCCTCCTTACGGCCCAGTCGGCTCATCCAGCGCAACAAGCGGCGGTCATCGGGTTGCTGGGAATCAGGTCGTAGTTGTTGCAGTACCGCATGGGCTCCCTGGATCATCAGGCTGCGTAAATAAACATCGCCGCGCTTGGTCATGTCCCCCAGCCGACCGTCTGCCCGCTGCTGTGCTGGTCAGGCACCATGCCAAAGTACGCGGCAAACTTGCGGGCATTGGGAAATCGCTCAGGCTTGGTTTCCTTGGCCACCAGTGCCGTGGCAGTGACTGGGCCGATGCCGCGCACAGTCATCAGTCGCTTCGCCGTCATGTCGGCGTTGGCGGCCACTTCCAGGCGCCCCGTCAGCACGCTGATGCGTTCGCCCAAATGGCGCCACTCGGCCAACAGTTCGTCGATCAGTTCACGCAGCAGGCCCGGCACCGGCTGGGTGGCATCTTCCAGTACCCGCGGAATTTTCTGGCTGATCGCAACATCGCCCTGCGCCAAGGCCACGCCATGCTCGAGCAGCAGGCCGCGCATCTGATTACTCACCGCCGTGCGTCGACGCACATAGCCTTGGCGGGCGCGATGCAACGCCTGCATTGCCAGCGCCGCAACGCTTTTGACCGGCACTGCGTAGATCTTTTCATCGCGACCAGCCCGCAGAATCGCCAGCGCATCGTTGCGATCATTTTTAGGCCCGCTGCGATGTGTGGCCACCAAACCGGCTGGAAGAATCCGCGCCAGATTGCCTTGGTCTTGCAGCTGCCGGGCCCAGGCTTGAGCACCCGGACCGGTCTCCATCAGAACCACGACATGAGGCGGCAACTGGCGTAGAAACTCATAAAACGCCTCGCGCGACTTGATCCGTTGCTCGTAGTGCACCTGGCCGAGGACGTCTTCACCGGCGACCTGAAAGACCTGCTTGGCCAGATCGACCGCCACGGTTGTGCAGGCCGACAAATCGGAAGAAGACAGGGATTGATCAATCGAAGTATGCTTTTTCATGGACTCGCCCTCGCTGTCGTTGGCTGTTTAGACTGCCATCGTGGCGCATTGACGCCTCGGCTTGGGCGAGTCCATCCAATTACCGACCGCGTCATGGCTCAACTGACCGGCATTAACGCCAATCGAATTTGTTTCTGCTTGGCGGATCAGCTGACTCGGCTTTGTTGCTTGGCGAAAATCGCCGCCATTTCCGGTTCATCCAGATGATCCAGCGCGCGCTCCACCAACAAATGAACCCCGTCGGCCATGCGGCTGAGCGCCAAGGCTACGGAGCGGCGTGAACCGTCCACACCGTCGGCGAGGTTGGCGGCGATGGCGCTGATGGAAAGTAGATCTTCCGAGGCGTTGGCGAGCAGGGTTTCCGTGTTGATGTCGGGGCAGACGCTGAAGAGTTGGCCGTTGCGTTTCGGCGGCTTCGGTTCGGCTGGCGGGAAGTGATGGTCGAGGGCGCGCTCGGCGGCGTCGTTGAGTTTGTTTGAATCGGGGCTTTCGTAGGGGGAGACCGGGTCGGTGTCTGGCGGGTTTGGTGTGACTTTGAACATGGTAACTTTCCTATAGTAGGGCCGTGACCATCTCGCGACTAAACGAAAGGGAGGCGGCTGTGCGCAAGTTAGTCGACCGGTAAAGCCACCAAAACCCGGCGCGCCCGAGGGCGCCATGCGCACAGCCACCATTAAGTGCAGGCGAACACCTGACTGGATGACACTTGTGCAACCGTAGATGACTAGCCGGGCGACTAAACCCGATCACTGATGAGCAGTGACAGAAACCAAGTTACCGACCGCCCCCAAGGCGCACAAGCCGGCGGATTCTGGCGTAACTGTAGGCAACGGCACAAGGTGTTGTAGCTTTCAGGAAGTAACCTTGAGGGTGGTTAAACAAGTGCTGTCGAGTGGTGTTTAATTAGCGGAAATATTGGCACGCCTTACCAGCTCCCATAAGGAATGCCGAACTTGTCGAGGTAGTCTTTGGACTCCGGCGACAAAAGCAGAGCGGCCGTCATTTTTCCCCTGAGAGGATCCTTGTTTATTGACGGTTCCCACTACCCGAACGATCTCGACCGACTCAGGCAGGGGCCGCCCAGCCAGACTTTGGCTATACCGCCCGGCGCCAGACCAACGCCAATGTCGTCACGGTGATCGCCGTGCACGCTAACAAGGCATCCAAAGGATTGATCTAGGAGGATCCGGAAGTGCGGAATGAAATTTCCGCGATACCGATAGTTCCATTTTGGAACTTTGGATTTAATGCAAAGTGCCACTATCGTGATGGCACTTTTTTTATTGGCTGTTGTCGCGCGTCGTTTTATTCATTGATGTCGGAACCTTTCAGAATGGTCCTACATTCATAATTTTTTATTTTTGGCATGCTTCACGCCTGCCTCAGGGAGTGAACCGGAATGCATATGGCGGTGATTATGCTGGGTCAAGAGGATGGCTCTATCTCAATGGTTTCAGGTCGACTGGCCAGAAAATTAAATATTAAACCGATCTCAGGGATTCCCTTGCTACATATGGGGACATCTCCTACGAGATAAAAACTCGCTTCGTCTTATTGTTTAATCAGATGCTTGCTAGTGGCCATCATCGTGAGTACGATGCGCGACTTGAAAGAGCACGATCTCAATTGGATGAGACTCATCGCAGCTCTTTGATTCTGTCTCGCGTCGTTGGAACTCCAATAGGCGTATGACTGTAATCCTAATTAAAGGCCATGGATGTCCTACTCAAGCAAACTTTCCGCTCATTACCTTGAACTCGCAAAAGCCTCTGTTTCCAAAGAGAATTTCGCGGGCGAGGATGTTCGCTTTTCGAGCGAATATGAGGCATTGGAAAGCGAGCTGGCCAAAGCCTCATCCATGCACGAAAGTGGTCAGATCGACTGGCTCAAAATCCATGAAAACAGCGAAAACCTGCTGCGCACCCAGTCCAAGGATTTGCGGGTCGCTGCCTGGCTGACTTGGGCTCTGTACCAGCGCGAATCCTTTCAAGGGTTGCTCGCTGGCCTCGGTTTGTTGCATTACCTCTGTGAAAGTCACTGGGCCGAAGTCCACCCAAGCAAGGCACGCACCCGCGCCGCTGCGATCAGTTGGCTGGTGCCGCGTCTTGAGCAGGTGCTGACCGAAAACATCGCGATCAAAGAGCAGTTGCCGCTGTTCCGCCGTCTGGTGGAACATCTGGAAGGCCTCGATGCTGCCTGCACCGAACACCTGGGCGACGATGCGCCGTTGCTGTTGCCGATCTCCCGTCGCCTGAAAAACATGGTCCAGCGCGCCGCTGACAATCAGCCGGAGCCCGGTGTGGTAGGGGCCGCCGTGGCCCAAGTCAAGCAGGCCGCCACGCAACTGTTCACTCCCGGCGCGCCGATCGACAACGAGAAAGAAGCCCACAAGGCCCTGCGCGCCCAGCAAGAAAACGCCCGTCCGCTGTGTGCCTGGTGGCTCAAGCAGAAAGCCACCGACCTGCGCGCCTTGCGCCTCAATCGCACACTGTTGTGGTTGCCCATCGACGCGGTGCCCGAGCGCAATGCCGAGCAAATCACCGCTCTGCGCGGCTTGCCAGCCGACAAGCTCAAGGCCTATCAGGACCGTTACGACCAGGCCAAATACGCTGACCTGCTGGTGGAACTGGAGGCGAGCCTGGCGAAGGCGCCGTTCTGGTTCGATGGCCAGCGAATGGTCTGGGAATGCCTCCAGGGGCTCAACGCAGAGATGGCAATGCGCGAAGTGGAAATCCACTTCGCGCTTTTGATTCAGCGCCTGCCCGGCATCATCGAATTGCGTTTCCACGACGGCGCGCCGTTTGCTGATCCCGCCACCCGCGCCTGGGTCAGCGCCCACGTCATGCCGCACCTGCAAAGCGCCAGTTCGCCCCGCAAGGTCGAAGTCGCTGACAGCCAGCCGGCCTGGGAAGTGGCCCTGGAAGAAGTCCTGCCGATCCTGCGCAAGGACGGCCTCAAGGCCGCCGTGCAGATCCTCAAGCAAGGCCTGCAAAGCGCCCACGGCGGACGCGTCAGATTCTTCTGGCAGTTCGCCCTCGCGCGGCTGTGCTTCATGGCCAAGAAATACGAACTGGCCAAGACCCAACTCGAAACACTGGACCAAACATTACAGGACTCAGGCCTGCACGCCTGGGAGCCCGATCTTGCGCTGGAAGTGCTGCATTTACTGCATAGCTGCTGCGAGTTGTTGCCGCAGAACCATGCCGTACGTGAACGCAAGGAAGAGATTTATCGCAGGCTGTGCCACCTCGATCTCGAAGTGGTACTCGAATAGGCCCCAGGGCCACAACCGCACGGAGAAAAGCCATGGCCAAAGAAGGCTCGGTAGCCCCCAAGGAACGCATCAACGTCACTTTCAAACCTGCCACCGGTGGTGCACAGGAAGAGATTGAACTGCCGTTGAAACTACTGGCAATCGGTGACTACACCCACCGCAAGGACGAACGCAAAGTCGAAGATCGCAAGCCGATCAGCATCGACAAAATGACCTTCGACGAAGTGCTGGCCAAGCAAGAGCTGAGCCTGACGTTGAACGTGCCGAACCGCCTTCAGGAAGAGGGCAGTACTGAAGAGCTGGGCGTGCAACTGCGCGTCAACTCGATGAAGGACTTCAACCCGGCCAGCCTGGTCGAGCAAGTGCCTGAGTTGAAAAAACTGATGGAACTGCGCGACGCGCTGGTGGCCCTCAAAGGCCCGCTGGGTAACGCGCCTGCGTTCCGCAAAGCCATCGAAGGCGTTCTCGCCGACGACGAATCCCGCGGTCGCGTACTGGGTGAGCTGGGCCTGAACGCCGCAGCCCAGGACGCCTGAGTCTCCATCAGCCAAGGAAGCCAACACAATGAGCACTAGCGCAGCACAGCAAAAGAGCAAAGAGAACGGCGAATACAGCATTCTCGACAGCATCATCGCCGAGACCCGCCTGACGCCGGACGACGAAGCCTACGACATCGCCAAGCGTGGTGTGTCGGCCTTCATCGAAGAACTGCTCAAGCCGCAAAACAACGGTGAGCCGGTCAAGAAAGCTATGGTTGACCGCATGATCGCCGAGATCGATGCCAAGCTCAGCCGCCAGATGGACGAAATCCTGCACCACCCGGCCTTCCAGTCCCTGGAATCGTCGTGGCGTGGTCTGCAGTTGCTGGTTGATCGCACCAACTTCCGCGAAAACATCAAGATTGAAATCCTCAACGTCTCCAAAGAAGACCTGCTGGACGATTTCGACGATTCGCCAGAAGTGATGCAGTCTGGCCTGTACAAGCACATCTACACCGCTGAATACGGCCAGTTCGGTGGTCAGCCGGTTGGCGCAATTATCGCCAACTACTTCATGTCCCCAAGCTCGCCGGACGTGAAACTGATGCAGTACGTCTCCAGCGTTGCCTGCATGTCCCACGCGCCGTTCATCGCGGCTGCCGGCCCGAAATTCTTCGGCCTGGAAAGCTTCACCGGTCTGCCGGACCTGAAGGATCTGAAAGATCACTTCGAAGGCCCGCAATTCGCCAAATGGCAGAGCTTCCGCCAGTCGGAAGACTCCCGTTACGTTGGCCTGACCGTGCCGCGTTTCCTGCTGCGTAACCCGTACGACCCGGAAGAAAACCCGGTCAAATCGTTCGTGTACAAAGAAACCGTCGCCAACAGCCACGAGCATTACCTGTGGGGCAACACCGCCTACGCGTTCGGCACCAAGCTGACCGACAGCTTCGCCAAATTCCGCTGGTGCCCGAACATCATCGGCCCGCAGAGCGGTGGCGCGGTTGAAGACCTGCCGTTGCACCACTTCGAAAGCATGGGCGAAATCGAAACCAAGATTCCGACCGAGGTGCTGGTTAGCGACCGTCGTGAATACGAACTGGCCGAGGAAGGCTTCATCTCCCTGACCATGCGCAAGGGCAGCGATAACGCGGCGTTCTTCTCCGCCAGCTCGGTGCAGAAGCCGAAATTCTTCGGCATCAGCGCTGAAGGCAAGGCTGCAGAGCTGAACTACAAGCTCGGCACCCAACTGCCGTACATGATGATCGTCAACCGCCTGGCTCACTACTTGAAAGTGCTGCAGCGCGAGCAACTCGGTTCGTGGAAAGAACGTACCGACCTCGAGCTGGAACTCAACAAGTGGATCCGCCAGTACGTGGCCGACCAGGAAAACCCAAGTGCCGAAGTGCGTGGCCGTCGTCCACTGCGCGCTGCCCAGATCATCGTCAGCGATGTTGAAGGCGAGCCTGGCTGGTACCGCGTCAGCCTGAACGTGCGCCCGCACTTCAAGTACATGGGTGCCGATTTCACCCTGTCGCTGGTTGGCAAGCTGGACAAAGAGTAAGCGGAGCGACTCATGACTGGATACGGCAGCCTTTTCGAACGCCTGGGTGGCGACGCGGACAAACGCGTCGGCTGGAGCCGCGAGGTCTCCGCCATGGCGTCCGTGGCTGCCCATCTGGCCAAGATGCTCAGCACCCGTGCGGGCAGCGTGCAAACGCTGTCCGATTACGGGCTACCCGATCTCAATGACATGCGTCTGAGCCTGCACGACTCCCTGAGTCAGGCCCGTTTGGCCATCGAAAATTTCATCGAAGCCTACGAGCCACGCCTGAGCAATGTGCGTGTCATTTCCCTGCCGCGTGACCACGATCAGCTTCGCCTGTCCTTCAGCATCGAAGGCTTGCTGGAAGTTGATGGTTTCAAGCGTCAGGTCAGTTTCGCCGCGCGCCTGGATGGCAGCGGTCAAGTCAAGGTCAACTAAGGAGATTCGTATGTCCGGCAAACCCGCAGCGCGCGTCACCGACCCCACCGCTTGCCCGCTCCCCGGCCACGGCACCAACCCGATCGCCGCCGGTTCCGGCGACGTCTTCTTCGACGGCCTCGCGGCCGCCCGCCAAGGCGATGCCTCGGCGTGTGGTGGTGCGATGTCGGGCGGGTTGGCGACGACGGTTTTGATTAACGGCAAACCGGCTGCGACGGTTGATTCCGTTGGGACGCATGGCAACAAGGTTACGGCTGGGTCCGGGACGGTGATTATCGGGAATTCGCATTCGCCGGTGCCGTTTGTTCCCCCAATTCCATTGGTGATCCCGGGATTCGATGCGCAACTCCAACTGAAGAATGGTTTGGGCAATCCGTTGGCGGATACCAAATATTTGATCCGTCGTCAGGATGGTTCGCTCGAAAGCGGAATCACCAATGAGTTGGGTTTGACTCATCGGGTAGCTGCGCATAAGAGCTCCGAAAAAATCGAAGTCTTTATTGAGAGCTAAGGGAGTAGTCGTTCATGGCAGAGCCTGAAAAAATCAATAAAGATGGACAGGAATATGTGCCTGCTGGCGCTGCTCCAAGCACTAAGACCTCTGAGGTTACACCCATCGAGTTAAAAGTGTGTCGTTGTCATGGAAAAGAAGTCACTACGTTAAGCGGGTACGACAGTGTTCCGAGTTACTCCGGAGAGCTGCCTTCTCCTCTACAAATAATGTGGTATGTACCCAAAACCAAAGAACTGCTCAAAGCAAGTTTTTCCGACACTGAGATACGTGTCTGGGTAAAGCAGGCAGCCGAATATTATGGCATTCCTCATATTCTGCTGGCGGTCATTCTGCAGCAAGAAAATGGACCTAAAGGCAGTAAGTTTCTTCAGACAATGCAATTCGGCGAGCGATCGTTAACGACTCTGCTGGCCATTGTTGACAATATGGCTTTTGACGCCGTTCCTGATAAGTTGGCCGGTGGTTCCAGTGGTTTTGCCAATATGAGTCGGGCTACGTTGCAGAACTCCGTTAAATACACCGAGAATTATTACTGTAAAAAGCCATTACCCGAAGATGTTCAGTACCGGATTTTTGGCTGGAACCAGGACACTCGAATCCCCGGTGATGACTGGAAAGCAGATCTCTATTATGCCGCGGGCCATCTGCGTGAACTCATCGACCGAGCCACAGGGGCCCGCTGTCATTCCGGGTCACTGACACCAGGGCTGCTGAAGAAAGTCATTGCGTCTTATAACGGTTCAGGTCCGCTTGCCGAAAGGTATTCAAGCGATGCAATGAGGTTGTTAGAAAATGCAAAAGCAGGCACTGCATGGTTGTATTTCTATGAAAAATAAAATCTCGGGACCTACCATTTTCGTGTTGGCAGCCGGTGTTTTAGTCTTGGGGGGCGTCATGTGGACTAACTTTTTTTCCAATGCGCTGATGTTGGCAATGGATCGCGTTAATTTCATTCCTGCGGAATCTTCAATTTTCTCTTTCGAGCCGTATGAGATAAATCAAGGATCTTCCTCTTATTGGATCTATGGTCAGGATCGCGATAACTATTATTATTTTTCTTATGAGGCGACGGCACCTTATATATTTATTTCAAAGTCTAATGATTGTCAGGGCTTTGATCGGCTGAACTTCAAAACATGGTGCACGGCGAAACCGGGCGGTGAGAAGTGATCGAGTTTTCGGTTTGGTTAATATCCACTGGTTTTGGCGTGCCTTACTCCGTGTCGAACAAATTCGCGGGAAGTAGGTACGCGCCGCTGACGTTCATTCCTTTTTACGCCGTCCCTTGGGTGATTTGCGGGCTGGCGCTTGTACTACTGGGGAACCTTGCCGGGTTCCCGATGATGTTCGGCTGGTTGGCCTTTTTACCGTACCTGCTCATCGCAGGCTACGTGGTTTCCGGTCTGACGGTCGCGCTCTACAGGACAGTTTTTTCATGAGATCCACTACCAGGCAGGTAACCCGTGTCCTTTAACCACTACTACCAAAGCGAACTCACCGCACTTCGCCAGTTAGGTCGTCGATTCGCCGAGCGTAGCCCGGCGTTGGCGCCTTTCCTGGGGCAGGCCGGGCGGGATCCGGATGTGGAGCGGTTGCTGGAGGGCTTTGCCTTTCTGACTGGCCGCCTGCGCCAGAAGCTCGACGACGAGTTGCCGGAACTGAGCCACTCGCTGATGCACCTGCTGTGGCCCAACTACATGCGGCCGCTGCCGGCGTTCAGCATTTTGCAGTTCGATCCGTTGAAGCGTTCGGGTCCTGCGTTGATGGTCGAGCGCGACACGCCGGTCGAGAGTGTGCCGATCGATGACGTGCGTTGCCGTTTCCGCACCTGCTACCCGACCGAGGTGTTGCCGCTGGATCTGGCCGCGCTGAATTACTCGGTGAAAGGCGACGGTTCGCTGTTGAGTCTGCGTCTGGAAATGAGCGCTGACGGTCACCTTGGCGAACTGGAGCTGAGCCGTCTGCGTTTGCACTTTGCCGGCGAGCGCTACATCAGCCAGATGCTGTACCTGAGCTTGTTGCGCAACCTGGAAGGTATCGAACTGGTCCCGCTGGACGGCGCCGGCAAACCCATCAACGGCGCCAACGGCACGCCGATGGCGTTCAAGATGCCCGGCGACCGCGTGCAACCGGTGGGTTTTGCCGAAGAAGAAGCGTTGATCCCGTATCCGCTGAACACCTTCCGCGGCTACCGCTACCTGCAAGAGTATTTCGCCTTCCAGGACAAATTCCTGTTCGTCGATATTAACGGTCTGGACCTGCTCAAAGCGCTGCCGGAAGACACCCTCAAGCAGGTGCGCGGCCTCGAATTGCGCTTCGATATTCGCAAGAGCGGCATCATGCGTATGCGTCCGACCCTGGACAACGTGAAACTCTACTGCACGCCGATCGTCAATCTGTTCAAGCACGATGCGTTGCCGATCCGCCTCGATGGCAAGCAGGACGAATACCTGCTGTTGCCGGCCGAATTCGGCCTGGAAAACTGCGGCGTGTTTTCCGTGGAAACCGTCACCGGCTGGAAGCCCGGCGGCCTTGGTTATCAAGAGTACGTGCCGTTCGAATCGTTCGAGCACGACCCGAGTTTCGACGTGCCCAACAGCCGTCCGCATTACAGCATCCGCCAGCGTTCGTCCTCGTTGCACGACGGCCTCGACACTTACCTGAGCTTCGGCATTCGCCACACCGAAGCCCACGAAACCCTGTCGATCGAGCTGATGTGCACCAACCAGAACCTGCCGCGCAAGCTCAAGCTCGGCGACATCAGCATGGCCTGTGAAGACACGCCGGAGTTCCTGAGTTTCCGCAACATCACCCCAGCCACTCCAAGCTATGCGCCGCCGCTGAACCGTGACTTCCTCTGGAAGCTGATCAGCAACATGTCGCTCAACTATCTGTCGCTGGCCGACGTCAATGCGTTGAAGGTGATTCTCGAAACCTACGACCTGCCGCGCTACTACGACCAACACGCGGAAAAAGTCAGTAAACGCCTGCTGGGCGGGCTCAAGTCGATCAAACACCAACACGTCGACCGATTGCACCGAGGGTTGCCGGTACGCGGTTTGCGTACCGAACTGACCATCGACCCGGAAGGGTATATCGGAGAGGGCGACCTGTTCGTTTTCGCTTCGGTTCTTAACGAGTTTTTCGCGCTTTACGCCAGTCTCAATTCGTACCACGAGCTGCGAGTAAAAAGCACACAGGGAGAGGTGTACCAATGGACACCACGTATGGGTCTGCAACCCCTGCTTTAAGCGGGCTGACCCGGGTAATACGCGAGTACTCGCTGTTTCAGGCCGTGCTGCTGGTGGTTGACCGGCTGCGCGAGGCGCACCCGTACCTGAGCGAAGACGATCTGTACGACCAGCTGGAATTCCAGGCCAATCCGAGCCTGGGTTTCCCCGGCAGTGATGTCGATCGCGTGGAGTTTTTCGAAGAGCACGGGCAGATGCGTGCGCGTTTGCGTTTCAACCTGATCGGCCTGGTCGGTTCCGGTTCGCCGTTGCCGGCGTTCTACGGCGAGCAGGCCTTGGGCGATAGCGAAGACGGCAACCCGACCCGCCACTTTCTCGACCTGTTCCACCATCGCCTGCAACGGCTGATGCTGCCGATCTGGCGCAAGTACCGCTACCGCGCGAGCTTCCAGAGCGGCGCCCTTGACCCGTTTTCTTCGCAACTGTTTGCGTTGATCGGCCTCGGTGGCGAGGAGATCCGCAAGGCCCAGGAGCTGAACTGGAAACGCCTGCTGCCGTACCTCGGTTTGCTCAGCTTGCGGGCGCACTCGGCGGCACTGATCGAAGCGGTGCTGCGTTACTACTTCAAACACGCCGAGCTGACCATCGAGCAGTGCATCGAGCGTCGCGTCGAAATTCTCGACGAGCAGCGCAATCGCTTGGGTCGCGCCAACAGCCTGCTCGGCGAAGACCTGGTGCTGGGCGAACACGTGCGCGACCGCAGCGGCAAATTCCGCATTCACATCCGTGAACTCGACTGGCAACGCTTCCACGAATTCCTGCCGATCGGTTTCGGCTACCAGCCGCTCTGCGCGCTGGTGCGGTTCACCTTGCGTGACCCGCTCGATTACGACATTCGCCTGGTCCTGCGACAGGAAGAAATCCGCGAACTGCGCATCGGTGAGCAGAACGCCTGTCGCCTGGGATGGACCAGCTGGCTCGGCCGCGAAAAAGCGGACGGCGTGGTGACCCTGGGCAGCAAAATTCATTAAGGACGTGAGACCTATGATCAACGTAGACCTGCAACAACTTATCCAGGCGCTGGACGCCGAAACCCGTCGTGACCTGGAAAGTTCGGCCGAACGCTGCGTCGCCCGTGGCGGCAGCAAGATCCTCGTCGAAGACTTGTTGCTGGGCTTGCTGGAGCGCCCGCAAGGCCTGCTCGCACGCGCGCTGCAAGACGCCGACGTCGATGCCGGTGAACTGAGCGCCGCGTTGCAATCGCGGGTCGAGCACAGCGCTTCGCGTAACCCGGTGTTTGCTCCGGAACTGGTGCAGTGGCTGCAAGACGCGTTGCTGGTGGCCAACCTTGAACTGGGCCAAAGCCAGGTCGAGCAAGCCGCTTTGATCCTTGCGTTGCTGCGCAATCCGATGCGCTACGCTGGCAGCCGCTATCAGTCGTTGCTGGCCAAGCTGAACATCGAACGCCTGAAAGAATTCGCCCTGTCGCAAAAAGAGCAACCGGCCACCGGTAAACCTTCCGTGCCGGGCGAATCGCTGCTGCAGCGCTTCACCCACAACCTGACCCAACAGGCCCGCGACGGCAAACTCGACCCGGTGTTGTGCCGCGATGGCGCGATCCGGCAGATGGTCGACATCCTTGCCCGCCGCCGCAAAAACAACCCGATCGTGGTCGGTGAAGCCGGCGTCGGTAAAACCGCGATCGTCGAAGGCCTGGCCTCGCGCATTGCGGCCGGTGAAGTGCCGCAAGTCTTGAAAGGCGTCGAGCTGCTGTCGCTGGACATGGGCCTGTTGCAGGCGGGCGCCAGCGTCAAAGGTGAGTTCGAGCGTCGCCTCAAAGGCGTGATCGACGAAGTCAAAGCCTCGCCGAAACCGATCATCATCTTCATCGACGAAGCCCACACGCTGATCGGCGCGGGCGGCAACGCTGGCGGTTCCGACGCGGCCAACCTGCTCAAGCCAGCCCTGGCCCGTGGCGAGTTGCGCACCATCGCCGCCACCACGTGGGCGGAGTACAAGAAGTACTTCGAAAAAGACCCGGCCCTGGCCCGTCGCTTCCAACCGGTGCAACTGCACGAACCGACCGTCAGCGAAGCGGTGACCATCCTCCGTGGCCTGGCTCAGGTTTACGAGAAGAGCCACGGCATCTACTTGCGCGATGACGCCGTGGTTGCGGCGACCGAGTTGTCCGCTCGCTACCTCGCGGGCCGTCAGCTGCCGGACAAAGCCGTCGATGTGCTCGACACTGCCTGCGCCCGCGTACGTATCAGCCTCGCTGCCGCCCCGGAAAGCCTTGAGCGCCTGCGTGGCGAACTGGCTGAAGGCGGCCGTCAGCGTCAGGCTCTGCGTCGCGATGCCGAGGCCGGTCTGTTGATCGATCACGAAGCGCTGGACGCTTTGGAAGATCGTCTGGCCGAAGCCGAAGATGAGAGGGTCGCGCTGGAAACGCTCTGGACCGAACAGAAAGAACTGGCCGAGCGCCTGCTGGACCTGCGTCAGCAACTGGCCAAGGCGCGCGAAGCTGCTGCCGTCGAACCAACCGTCACGGTTGAAGAGGACGCCGAAGGCACCGTGATCGAAACCCTCGAAGTGCCAATGGACGAAGCGCAAAGCGTCGAGTCCCTGGAAGCCTCGCTCAACGAAACTCACAAAACCCTGACCGAGCTTCAGCTCAAAGAACGTCTGGTGAGCTTCGAAGTCTGCCCGCGTCTGGTGGCCGAAGTGATCAGCGCCTGGACCGGTGTGCCATTGGCGCAATTGGCCCGTGAGCACAACGCCAAGGTCGCGAGTTTCGCCACCGACCTGCGCACGCGCATCCGTGGTCAGGAACAAGCGGTTCACGCATTGGATCGCTCGATGCGCGCTACCGCTGCCGGCTTGAACAAACCTGATGCACCGGTCGGCGTATTCCTGCTGGTTGGCCCGAGCGGCGTCGGCAAGACCGAAACCGCGCTGGCGCTCGCTGATTTGCTGTACGGCGGTGATCGTTTCATCACCACCATCAACATGTCCGAGTTCCAGGAAAAGCACACCGTCTCGCGCCTGATCGGTGCACCGCCGGGCTACGTGGGTTACGGCGAGGGCGGCATGCTCACCGAAGCGGTGCGCCAAAAGCCTTACTCCGTCATCCTGCTCGATGAAGTCGAGAAAGCCGACCCGGACGTGCTCAACCTGTTCTACCAAATCTTCGACAAAGGCGTGGCCAACGACGGCGAAGGGCGCGAGATCGACTTCCGCAACACGCTGATCCTGATGACCTCGAACCTGGGCAGCGACCGCATCAGCGAACTCTGCGAAAACGGCGCGCGCCCATCGGCCGAAGTCCTCGAAGAAACCATTCGCCCGGTCCTCAGCAAGCACTTCAAACCGGCGCTGCTGGCACGGATGCGTGTGGTGCCTTACTACCCGGTGGGTGGCCCGGTGCTGCGCGAGCTGATCGAAATCAAACTCGGTCGTTTGGGCGAGCGCCTGAACCGTCGTCAGCTGGATTTCACCTACTCGCAGGACCTCGTCGATCACTTGGCCGAACGCTGCACCCAAAGCGACAGCGGCGCGCGCCTGATCGACCATTTGCTCGACCTGCACGTGCTGCCGCTGGTAGCCGACCGTTTGCTTGATGCGATGGCCACCGGTGAAAGCCTCAAGCGTGTCCACGCGACGCTCGACGGCAACGCCAGCGTGACCTGCGAGTTCGCCTGAGGTGGGTGTGATGTTCACTCAAGTGCCGCAGCCGCTGGTGTATGCCGAAGCCTTGCTGGCGCAGTTCGCCAGCTTGTCGCGGGCGGCGGACGGTGCTGCGCTGTTGGGTGACTTCGTGCGCGGGTTGGCCGAGCTCAGCGGTTGCGAGCTGACGCAGCTGTACTTGCTGGACGCGACCCACACGTGCCTGGGGATGAACGCCGAGTGCTTGGACGGGATTCTGCAACCCCGGGAAGCGGCGAGCCTGCCGGCGGATTACAACGGTGAACAACTGTTGCAATTCGCCCTGTGCCAGAACCGTGCGGTGTGCCTCAGCGAGCTGAGCGGCAGCCTGCACGAAACCAGTTTTCTGCCGCCTCAGGCCACGCCTTGGCAGTCGCTGTTGTGTGTGCCGCTGGTCAATCAGCAGAAGGCCGTCGAAGGCTTGCTGCTGTGTGCCAGTCGCCGGCACATCGACCTGCAAGGTTTCGCCGATTCCCTCGGTCAACTGGGCTCGTTCGTCCTTGGCCAACTGCATTTGCTGCAGCGTTTGCGTCAGCCGACCGGTGATGCACGACCGGCGAAGGTCAGCGTCCCGAGTGCCAGCGGATACGGTTTGATCGGCAAGAGTTCGGCCATGCGCCAGACCTATTCGCTGATCAGTAAAGTCCTGCACAGCCCGTATACCGTGCTGCTGCGCGGCGAAACCGGCACCGGCAAGGAAGTGGTTGCGCGAGCGATTCACGATTGTGGCCCGCGACGCTCCCAGGCGTTCATCGTGCAGAACTGCGCGGCGTTCCCCGAGAACCTGCTGGAAAGCGAACTGTTCGGCTACCGCAAAGGTGCCTTCACCGGTGCAGATCGCGACCGTGCCGGGCTGTTCGACGCGGCCAACGGCGGCACCTTGCTGCTGGATGAAATCGGCGACATGCCGTTGTCCCTGCAAGCCAAGTTGTTGCGCGTGTTGCAGGAAGGCGAGATCCGTCCGCTGGGCTCCAACGACACCCACAAGATCGACGTGCGCATCATCGCCGCGACGCATCGGGATTTGTCGGTGCTGGTCAGTGAAGGCAAATTCCGCGAGGACTTGTACTACCGCCTCGCGCAATTCCCGATCGAGTTGCCGGCCCTGCGTCAGCGCGAAGGCGACATCCTCGACCTGGCCCGGCACTTCGCCGACAAGGCCTGCTCGTTCTTGCAGCGCGATGCGGTGTGCTGGTCCGATGCGGCGCTGGATCACCTGTCCGGTTACGCCTTCCCCGGCAACGTGCGTGAACTCAAAGGCCTGGTCGAACGCGCGGTGTTGCTGTGCGAGGGCGGTAAGTTACTGGCCGAGCATTTCTCTCTGCGCATGGAAGCCATGCCGGAAGACAGCAGCGGCCTGAACCTGCGCGAACGCCTGGAACAGGTCGAACGCAGTCTGCTGCTCGATTGCCTGCGCAAAAACGACGGCAACCAGACCCTCGCCGCCCGCGAACTCGGGCTGCCACGCCGCACGCTGCTGTACCGCCTCGGGCGCCTGAATATCAATCTCGGTGATTTCGATGGCTAGGCAAATGACCGTCGACTTCACCTCATCCGCTTTTGATAGCGCCGCCCAAACGGGTCGGCGCTTTGTACTTTGTCTACCCCTGGAGACCCTCTGATGTCTGTTCGTCACTGGCAAGCCGTCCTGCTGACCCTCGTCGTTCTATGCGGCCTCGGCGGCTGTAGCGGTAATTACAAATTCAACGACAACAACTATCGCCCATTGGGTGATCCGCAGGCGGTCAATCGCGGCAAGTGACCGCAAGGAGTCTCACCATGGAACTGGTTTTCGAAATGCTGAACACCAAGCAGTTCGTGCCCACGGATTTGTGCCAGAAGACCTTCAAACAGGCCGGCGGCGTGATCGGCCGGGGCGAGGATTGCGACTGGATCATTCCGGATCGCAAGCGTCACCTGTCCAACCACCACGCGTTGATCAGCTACCGCGAAGGCACGTTTTTCCTGACCGATACCAGCAGCAACGGTATCCAGGACAGCGAAAGCGGCGCGCGCCTGCGCAAGGGCGAAGCGATGCGCATCGAGCACGGCAGCGTCTATGTGCTGGGTGACTTCGAGATCCGTGCGCGACTGGTTTGCGACCCAGCGACCTTCGACGTAGAAGTCGGCCGTCCGCAAGCGGCGGGCAGCATCATTCCGGACGATGCGTTTCTGGACCTCGATCCGCTGAATGCCCTCGATCAGCAGGAGCGCGTGTATTCGGAAATCGACGAACTGATCTCCCCGAGCACAACCATCGAGGACACCCGTCAGCGCGCCGACTATGCGCGCATCGACATGGAAAGCCTGATGGTGCCGGAGTTGATCAACGCCCCGGCAGAGCCAGTCCCCGCGCCACCGCCGAAAGCGGTCGAGCGTCAGAGCGACGGTTTCTGGGAGCACTTCGGTGCGGCATTGGGCGTGGACCTCAAAGGCATCGACCACGACGCCCGCGAAGCCCTGGCGCTGAACGCTGCACGCCTGCTCAAGCAAAGCGTCGGCGGTTTGCAGCAAAGCCTGCGCACCCGCAGCGAACTGAAAAACGAACTGCGCCTGGCCCAGACTACCGTGCAAGGCACCCACAAAAACCCGCTGAAATTTGCCGTCGATGCCGGTGAAGCGCTGGGCATTCTGTTGCAGCCGAACAAACCGGGTCAGTTGCCGGCCGAGCAGGCGATCTCCCGTGCGTTCCGCGATTTGCAGGCGCACCAGGTCGCCCTGTTGACCGCTAGCCGCGCTGCCGTTCGCGGCACGCTGGAGCACTTCTCGCCACAGCAATTGACCCTGCGATTCGAGCGCGACAACAAGCCGTTACTCGCCACGTCCGGCAGCCGCTGGAGAGCTTACGGTCGTTATCACCAGGCCCTGCGTCAGGACGATGACTGGAGCGAGCGCCTGCTGGCCCGCGACTTCGCCCAAGCCTACGAAGAACAGATCCGCCTGATTTCCACCCTTCACACCGACCACCAAGGATGATGCGCATGTCTCGCTGCTCGACCGCTTTTTTCAAGATGCTGACTGCGCTCACCGCCCTGGTGCTTCTGGCCGGCTGCTCGTCGCTGTCGCCGTATTCCCACGTCACCAAACTCAACCTGAAGCTGACCGCCAGCGATCAGCTGAACCCGGACCTCAACGGGCGTCCGTCGCCGATCGTTGTGCGTCTGTTTGAGCTCAAGCATCCGGTGACGTTCGAGAACGCTGACTTCTTCAGCCTGTACGAGCGCGCCAAGGAATCCCTGGCCCCGGACCTGGTGGCCAGCGAAGAAATCGAGCTGCGTCCGGGTGAAACCGTGGAGATGAAACTCAGCGTGGAGGAGGGCAGTCGTTACGTCGGCATCCTCGCCGCCTACCGCGATCTGCCGGAAACCAAATGGCGCTACACGGTGCAAGTCACCCCGGTGGAAGTCACCGACGCTGATCTGACCCTCGACCAGGCTGGGATTCGCAACAGCAACGAAACGCTCGCCAAGGCGGATGACTGATCATGAAATCCCATAAAGTGATTTGGCAGGAAGGCATGCTGCTGCGCCCGCAGCACTTCCAGCATAACGATCGCTACTACGACCACCAGATGAAGACCCGCACTCAGTTGCTGGGCAGCTACACCTGGGGCTTCCTGAACCTGGACATCGACTTGCAGTTCCTCAACATGGGCAAACTGGTGATAAGCCAGGCCTCGGGGATTCTGCCGGACGGCAGCCTGTTCGAACTCGGCGGTAACACCGAGCCGCTGGCCCTCGACGTGCCGCCGAACACCGGTCATACGCCGATCTACCTGGCGCTGCCATTGGTCACCGGCAACCACATCGAGTCGCGCCGTCCGGAGCAATCCGACGTGCTGGCGCGCTACACCGCGTACGAAGCGGAAGTGGCCGACTCCAACGCCGGCGACGACTCTGCCAGCCAGGTCAGCTGCGGCCGTCCGGACTTCAAGCTGTTGCTCGGCGAGCAGCAAAGCGACCAGGCCTACGTGAAACTGAAGATCTGCGAAGTGCTCGACACCACGCCCGACGGCGTGATCAGCCTCGACCCGGACTTCGTCCCGACCTTCCTGCAGGCGCATTCGTCCAGCTACCTGCTGTCGTGCCTCAAGGAAGTCATCAGCATGCTCGGCCACCGGGGCGACACCATCGCCGAGCGCATCCGTTCCAACGGCAAGGTGGGTGGCGCGGAAGTCGGTGACTTCATGATGCTGCAACTGATCAACCGCACCGAACTGTTGTTGCGCCACTACCTCGGCCTGGAACAGGTTCACCCGGAAGAGTTGTACCGCACGCTGTTGACCATGCTCGGCGATCTGGCGACTTTCTCCAGCGACAGCAAACGCCCGCGTCTGGACAGCCGTTACCAGCACAGCGACCAGGGCGCGAGCTTCCGCAAACTGATGGAAGCGATTCGTCAGGTGCTGTCGATGGTGCTCGAACAGCACGCCATCGAACTGGTCCTGCAAGCACGTCAGTACGGGATCATCGTCTCGCCGTTGCACGACCACAAACTGCTCGGCTCGGCCTCGTTCGTGCTCGCCGCCAGTGCCAACTGCGACTCCGAAGAACTGCGCCATCGCTTGCCGGCGCACCTCAAGGTCGGCCCGGTGGAGCGCATCCGCCAACTGGTCAACCTGCATCTGCCGGGCATCAAGGTCAAACCGTTGCCGGTGGCCCCGCGGCAGATCGCGTTCCACTCCAACAAAACCTATTTCATTCTCGAACTCAGTTCCGAAGACCTGGCACAACTCGAGCGCTCCGGCGGCTTCGCGTTCCACGTGTCCGGCGAATTTGCCGAGCTTGAACTGAAATTCTGGGCCATCAGGAACTGACCGACATGATCAAGGACATGGAACACAACCAGGACGATAAAACCGTCCTGCTCGACCGCCAGGGCCACGGCCCGGCGCAAAGTCCGCTGACAGATTTCGCTGCACCACCGCGTTTCGAACAGCTCGAAGAACGGATGATTTACGCCGCGCGCCTGCGTCCGGCCGAAGCCTTCAACATCAGCCTCAACTCGCTGGTAGCCGCAGCGTCCGACCTGTTGTCGGAAGTGGTGCGACTCAAGCACAGCGACACCCGCGAAGACATGTACGCGCTCAACGAGCGACTGACGGCCGGGTTGAAACTGTTTGAAGTGCGTGCACTGCACAACGGCGCCGAAAGCAGCCAGGTGATGGCCGCGCGTTACGTGCTCTGCACCGTGGTCGATGAAGCTGTCGTGACCACGCCGTGGGGCAACGAAAGCGAATGGTCGCAGATGAGCCTGCTCAGCAGCTTCCACAACGAAACCTTCGGTGGCGAGAAGTTTTTCCAGCTGCTGGATCGCCTGTCGAAAAACCCGGTCAAGCACCTGCCGATGCTGGAACTGATGTACCTGTGCCTGTCGCTGGGCTTCGAGGGCAAGTACCGCGTGCAAGCTCGCGGCATGCTCGAACTCGAAGGCATCCGCGACGCCTTGTATCGTCAGATTCGCCAACTGCGCGGCGACGTGCCGCGCGAACTGTCGCCGCATTGGGAAGGCTTGAACGATCAGCGCCGCAGCCTGGTGCGCATCGTGCCGGCGTGGATGGTGGTGCTGTTCACCGTGGTGTGCCTGGTGGTGATGTATTCGGGCTTCGCCTGGGTATTGGGCGAGCAACGCGAAACCGTTCTGCAACCTTATCAGCAGCTAGATCCGGCCGCGGTCCAGCCGCAGTCGCAGCCGTAAACAGGGACGTGTGATGAAAAAGTTTTTCAAGAAAGTCGGCGCATTCTTGCGCAAGACCTGGGTCTGGACCTTGCTGGTGGTGCTGTTCGTCGCGCTGTTGGTGTGGTTCGTCGGGCCGCTGTTGGCAGTCGATGACTACAAGTTCTGGGAAGGTTCGACCTCCCGCCTGCTGACCATCAGTGTGCTGTTCCTGATCTGGGGCCTGACCATGGTCTTCGTCAGCTGGCGCGCTGGCGTACGCAAGAAAGCCATCGAAGACACCGAAGACGGCCAGGATCGTATCCGCCGTGAAGAGCTGATCGACGAAGAGCAGAAAGAGCTTCGCGTACGCTTCAAGGATGCGTTGAAAACCCTGAAGACCTCGAGCCTCTATCGCGGTCGCAGCGAGCGCTGGCGCAGCGATTTGCCCTGGTACTTGCTGATCGGTCCTCAGGGCAGCGGCAAGACCAGTTTGCTGGACTTCTCGGGCCTTGAGTTTCCGATCAACAAGATCGACCGCAAGCTGACCCGCGACACCCTCGGCACCCGTCATTGCGACTGGTACTTCGCCGACCACGGCGTACTGATCGACACCGCCGGGCGTTACCTGACCCAGCCGGATGCCGAAGTCGATGGCAGCGCCTGGAGCACCTTGCTCGACCTGCTGCGCAAGCGTCGCCGCAACCGTCCGTTGAACGGCGTGCTGGTGACCATTCCAGTAGAAATGCTGCTGGGCAACACCGAGCAAGACCTCGATACCCTGGCCCGCCAGGTGCGTGCCCGTCTGCAAGACGTGCATCAAAAACTCCACGTTGACGTGCCGATTTATCTGGTCCTGAGCAAGGCCGACAAGCTGCTCGGTTTCGACGAGTTCTTCGATCAGCTGACCCGCGAAGAAAGCGATCAGGTGCTCGGCACCAGCTTCCGCAAAGAGCAGAGCGGCACCGACGTCGCCGTCCTGCGCGCCGAGTTCGAAGAGCTGCTGCGTCGCCTGAACAGCCAAGTGATCATGCGCATGCACCAGGAGCGCGACACCCAGCGCCGTGGTCGCATCCTCGACTTCCCGCATCAACTGGGGCAGATCGGCGAGCGCTTGTGCCTGTTCGTCGACATGGCGTTCACCGGCAACCGCTACCAGCGTGTCAGCCAGTTGCGCGGTTTCTACCTGACCAGCGCACCGCACCTGACTCAAGAAATGGACCAGACCACCGCCGGCATCGGCGCCAATCTGGGCATGAACGCCGGCGTGCTGCCGACCTTGCGCAGCGGCCGTTCGCGCTTCATTCACCACTTGCTCAGCCGGGTGATTTTCCCTGAGGCCGATCTGGCCGGTCTGGACAAGCGCGAACGCAGCCGCATCCATTGGGGTCAACGTGCCCTGTACGTGGGCGCACTGGCGGCACTGGCGCTGTTCGGCATGCTGTGGGCGGGCGGATTCTCGGCCAACTACGAGCGCTTGGAAAACCTGCGTAACCTGGCACAAAACTGGACTCAACAGCGCTCGGCCCTGACCGCGCGTGATGACTCCATGGCGGTGCTCAAGACCCTCGACACCCGCTATGCGGCGACTCAGGTCTTCCCGAAAAAAGGTGACGTGTCGTACCACGAGCGTGGCGGTCTGTACCAAGGTGAAGACGTCAATCCAGTGGTCAAGGACGCCTACGAGCGTGAGCTCGAAGCGCAACTGCTGCCGAAGGTCGCGACGCTGCTGGAAGGGCAGATCCGCGCCAACATGAAAGACCGCGAACGCCTGCTCAACAGCCTGCGTGCGTACCTGATGTTGAACATGAAAGACCGTCGCGACGGCCCGTGGCTCAAGGATTGGGTTGCCACCGAATGGTCCCAGCGTTACGCCGGCAACACCGCAGTGCAGAACGGTTTGAACACGCACTTCGAACGTTTGCTCAAGCAGCCGTTTATCTACCCGCTGAACGATCAACTGGTAGCGCAAGCGCGTCAGGTGCTGCGCAGCGAGTCGTTGGCCAACGTGGTTTACCGGATGCTGCGCGAGCAGGCCCGTAACCTGCCGGAATACCGTTTGAGCCAACACTTGGGCCCACAGGGTGCGCTGTTTGTCGGCACCGAATACGTGATCCCGGGTTTCTACACCCAACAGGGTTATCAGCAGTACTTCTCGGTTCAGGGCTCTGCGCTGGTCACCGATATCCTGCGTGACAACTGGGTGCTGGGCGAAGGCTCGGGCATCAGCGGCATGGACTTGCGTCGCCTGATGGTCGAACTGGAGCAACTGTACTTCCGCGACTACGCCAACTTCTGGAGTGAAGCGGTCGGCCAGGTTGCCTTGCCACCGATCAACGACGCCGGTGAAGGCGCCGAACAACTGGCTGGCCTGACTTCTGCCAACTCCCCAGTGCTGCAACTGCTGGTGGAAGTGCGTGAGAACACCCGTTTCCCGGTGATCGCCGACAGCGCTGATGAAGCTGCCGAGGCCGCGGACAAACTGGGCGAGAAGGGCGGCAAACTCGGCAAACTTGCGGCGGCCGCGGCTGACAAAGCCGCAGACATGACCAAGAACCTGCCCGACACCGCGAAGAAATCCCTGCAACGTCGCTTCGAACCGCTGCACCGTTTGCTGGATGACAACAACGGCCCGGCCGCTGATTTGACCCCGGCGCTGACGGCGCTCAACGACCTGCAACTGCAACTGGCGAGCCTGGCGCGTGCCAGTGCGCCGGAACAGGCTGCGTTCGAAATGGCCAAGACCCGCATGAGCGGCCAGCGTGATGCGCTGAGCAACTTGCGAAATGCCTCGAACCGTCTGCCGCGTCCGGTCAGCGTGTGGTTCAACGTCCTGGCCGAAGACACCTGGCGTCTGGTGCTGAACGATTCCTACCAGTACCTGAACCAGCGTTACCAGAGCGAGCTGTACAGCTTCTACGGCAAGGCGATCAACAAGCGGTATCCGTTCAGCGCCCACAGCACCAGCGACGTTGCGATCAGCGACTTCCGCGAGTTCTTCAAGGCCCAGGGCATCGCCGACCGCTTCTTCGAGAACTACATGCGTCCGTTCGTGAGTGGCGATCCAGGCAACTACCGTCTGCGCAGCATCGACGGCCACAGCATGCCGATCTCCAAGGTCTACCTCGACCAAATGGCCGCGGCACAAGTGATTCGCCAGAGCTTCTTTTCGATCAATCCGGCCGAGCCACAAGTGCAGTTCAAACTGGAGCCGTACACCCTCGACCCGGCGGTCAGCCGTTCCGAGTTCAAATTTGGCGACAAGACCATCGAATACCGCCACGGCCCGATCGTGCCGGTGTCATTCAAATGGCCGACCGACACTGAAGACGGTCGCACCAGCCTGGTCCTCGACAAAATGGCCGGCCGCCCGATCGGCATCGAGAAGAACACCGGCCCATGGTCGCTGTTCCGTCTGTTCGACCTGATGCAGACCGAGTACCTGAGCGGTCGCGATGTACTGGTGCTCAAAGCTGACGTGGGCGGCCTGCGCGCCAACTACTTGCTGTCGAGCCAGCGCACACCGAACCCGTTCGACATGGGCGTGCTGCGTACCTTCCGTATGCCGGTGCAGCTCTGATGCTGGTTGCCAGTCCCTGGCGCAGCGCTGCGCGTACCGATCCGGGCAAGGTTCGGGCGCGCAACGAAGATGCTTTTCTGGACTGTCCACAGCAGGGGCTGTGGGTGGTCGCGGACGGCATGGGCGGTCATCAGGGTGGCGACATCGCCAGCCAGTTGATCGTCGCTAGCCTGGCGGAATTGCCGGTGCAAGACGACTTCGACGAACGACTCAAAGGCATCCGCCAGTGCTTGCACTGGCTGAACCGCCGTCTGGGTCAGGAGTTGACCGTCACTGCCGGGCGCCACGACAGCATCATGGGCAGCACCGTGGTGGCGCTGCTGGTGGAAGGCAATCGTGCGGCTTGCATCTGGGCCGGCGACAGCCGTTGCTACCTGTGGCGTGGCCAGCGTTTGTATCAGCTGTCCAAGGACCATTCGCTGCAACAGCAACTCATCGACGAGCAACACATGAGCGTCGAAGACGCTCGTGCGCATCCTTCCGCTCACGCGCTGACCCGAGCGGTCGGCGCTGCCGAGCAGTTGACGCTGGATGTGCTCGAACTCGAGGTGTACCCCGGCGATGCGTTTCTGTTGTGCAGCGATGGTTTGTACCAGGGGCTGAGCACCGATGCCTTGGGCAACGCCCTGAGCCTGACCGCGCCGCATGTTGCGCTGGAGCGTCTGTTCGACGGCGCTCTGCGTGGCTCGGCCCGGGACAACTTGACTGCTGTGGTGATCCGACAATGACTCAACTCATGCCGCCGCTCGACGACCTGCTGGTGACCGACGAGGAGGCCAGTAACCTGACTTACTTTGCATTCGCCAAATCCCATCAGGCTGAACTTGCGCTGGCGCCGACCAAGGCCAGCGTCGGCGAAATGCCGGACGTACTCGCAGGCCGTTACCGCATCGAGCGCCTGCTCGGTGCCGGCGGCATGGGCGCGGTTTACCGTGCACGGGATCTGTTGAGCGAGCAGTTCGGCGATCCCGACCCTTACATCGCGCTGAAAATCCTCAGCGAAGAATTTGCCGAATCGCCGGACGCCAGTGCCTTGCTCTACAGCGAGTTCGCCCTGACCCGACGACTGCGCCACGACAACGTGCTGCGTTTGCACAGCTTTGAAGTGGACACCGACTGCCAGCGCGCCTTCATCACCATGGAACTCATGCGTGGGCTGACCCTGGACAAATTACTCTGCGAGCGGCCGCTGGGCCTACCGTGGAAAGAACTGCGCGACATCGCGCTGCCGCTGCTCGACGCGCTGGCCTTCGCCCACGCTCGCGGCGTGCTGCACGGTGACATGAAACCGAGCAACGTCATGCTCAGCGAAGAAGGCGTGCGCCTGTTCGACTTCGGTCTGGGCCAGGCCGAGGAGGGCATCTTGCCCGGCCTGCCACACCTGAGCCGCAGCCGCTTCAACGCCTGGACTCCCGGCTACGCCGCCCCCGAACTGCTCGAAGGCCAATCGCTGTCGGCCAGTGCAGATGTCTATGGCGTGGCCTGCGTGTTGTACGAATTGGCGGGTGGCAAGCACCCGTTCCGCCGCTTGCCCTCGACCGAGGCCCGCGACGGCCACCTCGAACGCGAGCTGCACGCCCCCAGGAATCTCCCGAAACACTGCTGGCCAGCCCTGAGAACGGCGCTGGCTTTCGATGCGGCAGATCGAATGATCACTGCCGCCCAACTGCGTGACGCTATGGGCGCCACATCGACTTGGCTGCAACGCCTGCGACGTCGGGCGTAACGGATGACTACCGAACAGGGAGCAAGCAATGTTCAACCCCGCTAACGAAACCCACTTCAGCCTGACCGTTGACGGCTCTCAAGGCGATCAGGTCGGCGACCTGCAAGTGCTGTCGTTCACCGGCACCGAAGGCATCAGCCAGCCGTATCGCTTCGACCTGGAACTGGTCAGCGAAAACCCCGACCTGGACCTGGAAAAACTCCTGCACAAACAGGCATTCCTCGCGTTCGATCCGCAAGGCAGCGGCATCCACGGCCAGATCTACCGCGTCGCCCAAGGCGATGCCGGCAAGCGCCTGACCCGCTACAAAATCTCCCTGGTGCCGCAACTGCAATACCTGCACCACCGCACCAACCAGCGCATCTACCAGCAGATGTCCGCGCCAAAAATCATCACGCTGATCCTCGACGAGCACGGCATCAAGGGCAACGCCTACAAATTCCAGTTGAGCCAACCGTGCCCGGATCGCGACTACTGCGTGCAGTACGACGAAACTGACCTGCATTTCGTCCAGCGCCTGTGCGAAGAAGAAGGCATTCACTACCACTTTCAGCACAGTTCCAAAGGTCATCTTTTGGTATTCGGCGATGACCAGACAGTGTTTCCGAAACTCGGCCAGCCCACCGCCTACGTCCAAGGCAGCGGCATGGTCGCCGATGAACCGGTGATCAAAGGCTTCAAACTGCGCCTCGAAACCCGCACCGGCCGTGTCACCCGCCGCGACTACGACTTCGAAAAACCGCGCCTGCAACTCGAAGCCGCCTACAAACCCGACGGCGAGAGCACCGAGCCAGACCTCGAAGACTACGACTATCCCGGCCGCTTCCTCGACCGTGCGCGCGGCAAATTCCTTAGCCAGCGCGCCCTCGAACGCGACCGCGCCGACTACCAGCAAGCCGAAGGCCATGGCGACCAGACCACCCTCGTCAGCGGCCACTTCCTGGAAATGTCCGACCACCCGCGCACCGAGTGGAACGACCTCTGGCTGCTCACCGAAATCGTCCACGAAGGCAAACAGCCGCAAGTCCTCGAAGAGTCGGTGACCAGCGACACCACCGACAAAAAGGACGACTTCCACCAGGGCTACCGCAACCGCTTCCTCGCCACGCCGTGGGACGTGTTCTACCGCCCGGCCCTGCAACACCCGAAACCCCGCGTCCTCGGCAGCCAGACCGCCATGGTCACCGGCCCCAAAGGCGAAGAAATCCACTGCGACCCATACGGCCGCATCAAAGTGCAATTCCACTGGGACCGCGAAGGCCTGGCCGACGACAAAACCAGCTGCTGGATGCGCGTCTCATCGAGCTGGGCCGGCGACCGCTACGGCGCCATCGCCATCCCGCGCATCGGCATGGAAGTGCTCGTCACCTTCCTCGAAGGCGACCCCGATCAACCACTGGTGACCGGTTGCCTGTACCACAAGGAAAACCTCGTCCCCTACGACCTGCCGGCGAACAAAACCCGCAGCGTGTTCAAAACCCTCAGCTCACCGGGCGGCGGCGGGTTCAATGAACTGCGCATTGAAGACAAGAAAGGGGCGGAGCAGATTTTCATTCATGCCCAGCGGGATTGGGATGAAAACGTTGAGCATGATCAGAAGATTCGGGTTGGGAATGAGCGGCATGACACCGTCGAGAAGAACACTTACACCGAGCTCAAAGCTGAAGAGCATCGCACCACGATTGCGGATCGCAAGACTGAAGCGCGGATGGATGACCACCTGACGATTGGGCAGAACCAGCATGTGAAGCTGGGAACTGCGCAGCTGACTAGCGTTGGGAAAGAGATTCATCTGAAGGCTGGGGACAAGATTGTCATCGAAGCCGGGATGGAGCTGACAGTAAAAGCAGGTGGTAGCTTCATCAAGCTCGATGCCGGCGGCATCACAGTTGTTGGGCCGGTGGTGAAAATTAATGCCGGTGGGTCTGCTGGGAGTGGGACGGGGATTGGGATTAAACCGCCGGTGCTGTCGGGGGCTGCGGATAAGGATAAGGCGGGGAGTTTGATGGATCAGGCGTTGGGGAATGCGCCGCCTGAGAAGGTTAAACCGAAGGCTTTTTTTGTATTTTCTGAGTGATGAAATTCGTGATTAGAACAAACAAAAGTGTAAGGCAATTGAAGTGGTGCTCCCTCGTACTGCTGACCTTAGGTATGCACACCGGTGCCTTTGCCTCGTCGTCCATTGATGCTCAATGTCCGAGCGACGACTTTGCAGAGTTCGTTAAAGTTTTCGCCTCCCAGCCTGAGATACAGAAGGCCTTTATCGCCTCTCCCGTTGAAGAGATTCGAGTGGTTTTTGATGGCGACAAGCCGAAGGTAGTCAAACGTAAACTCAAAACCCTGGACGCTACTGAATTGAGCGTTCTCATTCCAGAAAAAGCTGGTGAGTCGAATCTCACCATTAAGGTCGAATTACCTAACAAGGTGATCGTCCGTGACCAGGTGGGCGGATTCCTGAAAATTTTCGTCTTCAAAAACGACAACTGCTGGGTTCTCAGTCGTGTCGAAGATTGGTCGCTTGAAAACGTTTTAGAGGGTGTGGCTCGAACGGAAAAACTATCGCCCGGTGAGCGAGAGTTGAAGAAAGGTGTGTGGTTTGACCGATTGGCTAATCATGCTTCGCCCGAATCCGGTGTTTACCTGTACGCCGCAGCACTGGATAGCTATTTAGCCGGAGCGCAACAAGGTTCGCCGCAGGCTGCATTATCTGCTGCGGGAATCAGTCTTTCTGGGCAAGCTCCGCGCTTGGATAACACCAAGATTGTGGATCTTTTGGTTGCTGCTTCAAAAAGCATTCCCGGCGCAGGCGTGACGCTTGCAAATTTTTACTGCGATGAGGGTGAGTACGACGACAAGCACGTCTGTATCAATCCGCAACAGTCAATGGCCGCATTGGAAAGCGCCGCGCGCCGAGGCTCAGTTGATGCACTTATCCAACTAGGGGAGGTGTATGAAGTCGGCACTGTCGTCCCTGCTGATCTGCCCAGAGCAATGGCTTGTTATCTGGAGGTTCAGAAAATGGATAGTGAGTCAGGTACGCGAGGTGTTGACCACTTAGCGGCCCAGGGCGTCGTCGCTGATAACTCAACTCAATGTCTTAAAGCAGGAAGCTTCCGATGAGTACCGGACTACTTGAACAGCGGGCTAACTACCCACATAGCCAATATGAATACGGCCCTGCGAAAGGGTACGCCGACGCCGACGCCGACGGTCGCAAGGAAATCGATTGCTCAGGGCTGTTGTACCGAATGTTGAAGGATGCGGGATATTCAATCCCATACCTGACTACGGGGCAGTTAACCGTTGACGTAACCCATTTCGACGTCATCCCGCTCGCGAGCGTCGAGCCCGGTGATATTGCACTCTGGATCAATTTCCACGGGCATACGGGGGTAGTCGAGGACATCAACGCAGTACGGACCGCGGGGAATTTTTTCGGCTCGCAATCTTCTACTGGGCCGAAATCCGCTAAGTATGGGCACCAGAGCGGTTACTGGCCGATGCCAGAAAAGTTTTTGCGTCCGAAAGCTCAATACAAGACGGGGGCGCAACCGGCGCCAGCGGCTGCTCCTGCTCCAGCACCTGCCCCGGCAGGGCCTGCACCTCTGATGAATTTCCAGTATCCATTCAGGAAGGCTGACGGGAAGCAGTTCACTGACGCGGAAGAAGTCTACAAAGCACTCGAAGGTGAAACATCGGGACACTACTTGCTGGGCAGCAATAAGTTCTGGCATGGCGGCATCCATATCAGTGACTTGAGTGCTCCGCAATGTGTTCTTCATCAGCCGGTACGCTGTATGGCTGATGGTGAGGTGGTGGCTTATCGGCTGAACAAAGACTACTTGACGTCCACTTTCGGCGAGGGAGTTGGCGCTAAATTTGCGAAATACACCAATTCGTTCTGCTTGGTACGCCACGAATATAAGTCACCGCCAAATCCGGAAGAGGGCGCGAACAAGGGCAAGCAAAATACTCTGACTTTCTACAGTCTTTATATGCATTTACTACCGTTTGCACGGTACCCATTGTCGCCTGAAGAAACACCTAATCAAAAAATCAAGATGCTCGCCGGAGGCTTTACCGCACGTAGCGACGCCAAGGGGGAGCCGGGTTGCCAGTCCTACGGTGCAATTGCGGCCGGTACCGAGTTTGAGATTCTCGACAAAAAGGGGACTGACGAGATTTATGCCAAGGGCAAAATCCTCAAGGGCAATGTGGTTGGCCGTTCCGTAGGCCAAGAGGTTTGGTTCGCCTACAAAAAAAATGGCGAGGTGTATCCCCGATCCTCAGGTGGTGCCAGTTGGTCCGAGATTCTACCTCCGCAACGAGGTACGCCGAATTACTGGCAGGGTAAAGTGAAGGCGAGGGTTGGTCCGCGAGCGTTACCTCTTTTCGGTGCTCCGGCATCACCTGGCAATGGACAAAACGCAGGTGCTCCTATCGGCTCGATGGCGCTAACGGTCAGCAGTGTTGTTGAGTTCGATAGTGAAAAGGTGGTCAATCTCAACATCGCAGGGAAACTTCGGCGTATGGCTGAGTGCACACTCGTAAGCGGTGGATTGGCGGGGGCTGGGACGGTTCCTCCAACGTTTTGGGCTAGTGTTGAAAATGAACTACCAGAGCCCACGATGCGATGGGAGACGGTAACGCCCGCTGACGTGGCTTTTGACGAAGTCACCCTCACGAGTACCGGTATCAAGGCAGGCGACCCGATCGGGTACTTGGGGTTGATGGAGAACGTTTCGGGGGAAGGTGGTGATGTAACTCGTAAGCATCAGGTCCATGTTGAGATTTTTACGGCGGATACAAAAGTCGAAGGCTTCCTTCAGAACCTGGCTGGACTGAAGATTGGGAAGCAGTTTTTGCGTTTGCCTGCGGGTACAGTCCTGAACAAAAAAGCTCCTCAGACGGGAACAGTCCAGTTATTGAAGGAGCATGTCGTTGAGCTCAGCAAAGCCCCAATATTCAAAGATCCTGCTGAATGGTACGAGCTCAAAGTTGATGAGGATGGTCAGAGCAAAACAGGCCTGATAAAAAAAGCAGATGCGCAGGTAATCACTCAGCACGACTGGGAAAAGCTCGGCTTCCGCATAGTGAAGGAGTCGAGTGCTGGTGCAGACGGCTTCCTTGATCCAGATGACATGCCTGATTTGTTCAAAGCCTTGTACAACGATCTGGATAGGCTGGGGAATCACGATGGTAAAGTCACGCCGGAAGACTTTCCTGAGGCCTTGAAAAATATCGAGATGAGAGACCATTGGTCAAAGTTGATCGCCTATCACCCGACTGAGTGGAAGGATAAATCCGAAGAGCCGAAGTGGAGCCGTTTGGCGCAAATTCTGGAAAATTCACCTAAATCACTTAAGCATGAGAGTGCGCGAATTGATAAGTTTGTGTTTTGGAGCAAGCTTTCTGGTAGAGCGGAAGTTCCTGCTGATGGGATGGTCTGGCATTTTCATCCGATAGAAATAATCCGAAACTTTTCTTCGGTGTCGTCAGAGCTGATATCAAAAGATCAAATGAAAAGCATGTTTCCAACCTCTTCTGAAAGTAAGCGTGAAGAAGTAAGAGGGCTCTTTAATAAATATGCAGAGCGTTTTGAGATTAATACGCCTGCAAGGATCTCACAGTTTTTTGCACAAGTTAAGACTGAGGTCGGGGCAGCCTTGGTAGGTAAATCAGAAAGCCTTTGGTATTCAGTGCCGGCACTGAAAAGTTTATTCAAAAGATATTTCGATACTTATCCTGCCGAAGCGGAGCAGCTAGGGTATAAGCGGATTGAAATGGCTCAGTACAATGCTCTAAGCCCAGCAGCGAAAAGTGCTTATACATTAAATGGGGGGAAGGCATACTCTCAGTTGCCCAAGCCAGATGAAATTGCTAAGCGTGTATATTGCTGTTGTTCAGCCTCTGGAAACTTTGTGTTGACTTCTGGAGGCTGTGCTGAAGGGTTGAGTTATAAGGGGAAAGGGTTCATTCAGCTTACATGGAAGGCAAACTACAAGGCGGTCGAAGATGTTCTAAAAGCCAAGTTGCCTGAAGAAACGATTGACATTGTTGCCAATCCTGACCAGTTGCTTGATACAAAAACAGGTTTGTTGTCGGCGATGGGTTTTTGGGAGTGGCAACATCTTAATAATAAAGTTGCTCCAAACGTGGAGAGTACTGACAATATTACTAAGATTGTGAATTTGAAAACTGAGAGCTATGCAGAACGTCGCACACATTTTACTGAAATTTATCAGGTGTTCTCCCAATGATTCGTAAATCTGATTACGTTACGCTAATTGCATCAACTATCTTGCTTGCGGCAGTTCCGGTTGCTTGGGCGGGAGAAAGTAATGGGGTGCCTGCCAGTTCTAAAATTCTCAAATCCTTAAATGTGAATTTGATAGAAGGGTTGAAGGATCAAAAGCTTTTGGTCCTGAAAGCGGAGCCAGGTGATGAAACACAACAGCTACTTGTAATCGCTGATGGGACTAAACCGTCTGTGATAGTGGAGTCAAAATTAGCGTTGCCAAAAATAAAAAATACATATTCTCCCGCTAGCTACGATGGGTTTGATGTTGGTACTTCTACCGCAGCGAAAAATGTTATCAATGTTGTGGATGTACAAGGTGAAACTGTTTCGTTGAAATACGCGTCTGTAAGCCCAGGAGAATATCTGTATCTAAAAACAACTGAGGAAGATAATACAAAATACAACTTTAATTTACAGTTTAAATACGATCTTCAAGCAAAAAAAATGGTTCTTAAAAATTTGCTTCTTGTGACAAATAACGAGGCGTGTGACCGGTCGCTGTTAGGCGTATACGCGCTACCACTAGGTCGTTTTAGCTCGAAGTCGTTAGATGAATTTAATGGTGCTGATGCCTTCGAGTACTTGAAAACGCTGCACATAGAAAGTCAGTCTGGAAAAGACAGTCGCGAAAAGCTTATGCCGGTCGATGTTAGCAATAACTTTGATAAGGCGCTTGCGGCTTATAAGCAAGGTAATAAAGAGCAATTTAATGAGTTGATGGGTTACTTTATTGCTGGTGGTAGCGAAGACTCTATATGCGCGCCTGAGACCTACGTGGTAGGCAAATACTATTTTTCAAAAAATCCAGGATGGTCGAATGATCTCGGATTTTTATTTGAACAGTCAGGTCATTATGGTGAGGCGGTTGAGCTGCTGAATTATGTCGTTGTAAACAATCCAGATAGGATGGTCGCTTATTTAAATTTGGCTGATAGTTATTGGGGGCTTGGCAGCAAGGAGTTGGCCGCGGAAAGCTACAAAAAATATCACTCGCTTATGGTTCAGTCTGGAAAAACTGAAAAAATTCCAAAACGGGTAATTGAACGAAGCTGAGAAGTATCGAGAAGGGGACAGATTTATTTATAGCTCTAAATGTGCTCTATAAATAAACTCGCCCCTTATACTGCGATCTCACTGGACAACGAGTTTCGGTTGCTGACGATCAAAGAGTTGTAATCGCCGCTGCTTGATTAAGGATGATTGGATGAACCGCTTTTTCATTCGGCCCATGCCAAGAGTTCTTTTACTTTTACCTCTGGCTTGCGCGTGCTTACTCGGATCAGTAATCGTCTTTCCGACTCAATCGGCGTTGGCCAAAAACCAGCAAACTGTCGAGGAAATGCATCCTCCGGTGGTGTCGGCTTATGCCCAGGAAGCCTGCAACCACGACAGCTTCGCCAATCCCGATTTGATCAATTGCGGTCAGCAAAGCCTCGAGAAAGTCGATGCCGTCTTGAATGAGCAATACAAGAAAGCAATGGCCAGTTTGTCTCCCGCAGACAAGAAGCAACTGACCGATGTGCAAAGAAAGTGGGTGCGCTTTAAAGAATCGTATTGCGAGGATCTCTACCAGTCCGCTTTGCCTGGAGCCGAAGCGCCTATCGAGAACCTTGCGTGTTTGGCGCAGACAACCAATGCCCGGTTGGGGGAGCTCATTTATCTACAGACAGGGTTGCCGAATGATGGCTTTTACAAAGCTGCTTCTTTGATGGCAGGACAGGATCGCGAAAACGGCTTGAAGGCCTCGATCAATTTGCTGGGAGGGGGTGAATTCGACGATTCGGTTTGGAAGCAATATGCGGACGGGCAGTGCGCCATAAATTTCCGTCTGTTCCGTGAAGACCTGGCTTACTGCGCTGTACGAATGCGCTTTCAGTTACCTATGAACCGCTAGAGGAACGATAGGTTTGAAGATTTTGTCTTCGTTTTTTATTGCGCTGTCGCTCGTCTGCCCACTCAATGCGCACGCGGCATCCATCGTGTTGAAAGCAGAGCAATCGTTGCCTGTCGCTGTAATTGCTGCCATCGCTGCGGAGAATGAGATACGTACGACGGACGTTCATCCAGTCCCTCACGGAGCGTTAAGTTGGAAGGGCAGCGTTATTGGAGGGGTGGTGTTTGAAGATTCAATACCGAACTGTGCCATCTACTCTTACCAGAGGGGCTTGCTGAGCTCCGCGTTTGCCGGAGTACCTTGTACGTTTCGAGGGCCACCAAAAATGATGGATGACAGGAAGGGGCCGGTGCCCGATGTCGTATTTGAGTTGGAGGTTTTTCTACCGAATCGGGGTGCTATGGTGAACCATGCAGTGGCGTTTTATTACGAGGCTCAGAAAGACGCTTTCTGCGAAAGCGAATCCCTTGCTGCCTGGTATCAGTCAGGGAATAGAAATCTTAGCCCTGATCTTCAGGATGGCCGATGTGCCATTGGGGTTAACGCGGTTAGCGGGTAGTGATGAAACGAAATTTCGGATTTTCAAAAAGGGGACTCGAGGTCTAATGCCGATCAGTTAAGCCCTTTCGCTTGACCTTTGGCCGCAAGAAATCAAAATCCGATGCCTGTACTGGCATCGGATTTTTTTATGCGTCTCGCTCGGGCACTGGAACTGACCCACACCATCGTCTCCACTCCAAACTCAATCGAGGGATTGGACTCCTTGCTCGACCCTTCTTTGGTCGAGCAAGCACTTGAACAGGCAGGCGTAGCGACCCTGCGCAAGCGGCGCTTGCCGTTGGAAATGATGCTTTGGTGCGTGATCTCCATGGCGTTCTTTCGGCGCATGTCGGCGTGGGATGTGGTCAGCCGCATGAATATCATGCTGCCGGGCCAGCGCCCGCTGGTGGCACCCAGCGCCGTGGTTCAAGCCCGTCAGAGATTGGGCCGCGAGGCTGTACGACAAGTCTTCCATCTGACTCAGAAAAGTTGGCATGAAGCGGCCTCTCATCCAACTTGGGCCGGTTTACGTTTACTGGGGGTCGATGGCGTTGTCTGGCGAACGCCCGATACGCTGGAAAACCGTGCGCGTTACGACTCCGCCAGCAACCAGCATGGCGACACCGGTTTTCCTCAGGTACGCATGGTCTGCCAAATGGAGTTGACCAGCCATTTGCTCATCGGCAGTGCGTTTGACGGCTATCGCAGCAACGAGATGAAACTGGCGGAGCAGTTGATCGAAACCACCCCTGATCACTCGCTGACGCTGTTTGATCGTGGTTTTTATTCGTTAGGTTTACTGCATCAATGGCAGCAGGCAGGGATCGAGCGTCACTGGCTGATGCCGCTGAAAAAAGGCTCGCAGTACGAAGTGCTTCAGCGTTTGGGGCGCCAGGATGCGGTTGTCTCATTAAGCACTTCGCCGCAGGCCCGCAAGCAATGGCCGGGGCTGCCGGAGCGCCTGACCGCGCGGCTCCTGAGCAAAACGGTCAAGGGCAAGGTGTGTCAGATCCTGACGTCGATGGCCGATCCGCTGCGCTTTCCGCCCGACGAAATCGTCGACCTGTACAGCCAGCGATGGGAGATCGAATTAGGATTTCGGGAGATGAAACAGACTTTGCTCAACAGCAGTTACACGCTGCGCAGCAAGACGCCGGAGATGATCGAGCAGGAGCTGTGGGGAGTACTGCTGGGCTACAACTTGTTGCGCTATCAGATGGTGGAAATGAGTCGTCACTGTCCAGGAATTTACCCATGCGAAATGAGCTTTAGCGCGTGCACCTGGGCGATTCTCGGGTTTATCAACAGCGTCTCCGCCGACCGTTCCGGGAACATCCCCAAGTACCTGGCCGAGCTTCATGCCTCAGCCATGCATTACGTCCTGCCTCATCGGCGGGAGGAACGCATTTATCCTCGGGCTATTAGGCTCAAATCCCCGAAGTATCCGATCAAAAATAAAAATGCCAGTCAGCTTAACTGACTGGCATTAGACTCGAGGTCCCCTTTTTTACAACTGCCGGTTCCTACAGGTCAGCTGACTCGGCTTTGTTGCTTAGCGAAAATCGCCGCCATTTCCGGCTCATTCAAATGATCCAGCGCTCGTTCAACCAGCAAATGCACCCCGTCGGCCATACGGCTGAGCGCCAGGGCTACGGAGCGGCGTGAGCCGTCCACACCGTCGGCGAGGCCGGCGGCGATGGCACTGATGGACAAGAGGTCTTCCGAGGCGTTTGCGAGGAGGGTTTCTGTGTTGATGTCGGGGCAAACGCTGAAGAGGTCGCCATTGCGACGTTTAGGTTTTTTATCCGCGGGTGTGCCGAGGTGAAGATCGAGGGCGCGTTCGGCAGCTTCGTGGAGTTTTTTGGAATCGAAGGATTCGTAGGGGGATGTGTCTTCGTGTTCGGGGGGATTGGGTGTTGGCTTGATCATAGATGTATCTCCTGGAATTAAGAGACCGACACCGTTTCGCTTTGCACTTCGAAAGAGGTGGCAGCTGTGCGTTGGTGTGCAAGACCGATCCAGGAACCGGCAGACCCGAAGGTCTCCGACGCACAGCCGCCATAACGATCCGCGAGCATAGGAAAACGCTCGACGAATAGCCATAAGCAATTGCGCACCTGGATTCGGACTTGCACGTCCGTGTCACCGATTTTGCGGCGACCACCAGAGACTATCGGTGATACCGAAGACTGCCTAGTTCACGAACAGCCCGGCGTGTTGAAGGAAATGTCCGAGAGGTTTGAGGGGATCAAGATCAAAAGATCGCAGCCTTCGGCAGCTCCTACAGGATTGTGTTTCTTCAGGTGTAGGGGCGTTGCCGGGAGGTGACGCGGAGCGTCACGGGATGCATTCCTTTGCTGCGCGTGGGAACGATCAGGTTGGCATGACTTGGTAGTCATTGGCGTCAAAAAGACCTGCATCTTCTTCTAACGCAACCAGACAGTGGCGTTCTTGCATGAAGCCGCTACACTGCGCCGGCCGTTCATTTTCCTTTTGAGGCTGTGCGCATGAAATTTCGTTTTCTTCTGTGGATGCTGGGTTTGTTGATGGGTAAGGCCAGTCGGACTAATCCTGCGTTTCAGCAGCAGTTGGGTGACAAGGAATTGGTGTTCCAGCTACAGACCCTGGACGGGAAAGTGGCGCGGCATTTCTTTGTGAAGGATCAGCGAATTACCAGTAAATCGGGCGTGTATGCCGAGCCGGCGTTTGCGATTGCCTTTAAAGACGCGGCGTATGGCTTTGCCACGATGCAGGCGAAGAACAAGCAGCTGGCGTTTATGACGGGGATTCAGGATAAGTCGATTCAGATCAAGGGCAACCCGGCGCTGGTGATCTGGTTTCAGGGGTTGACCAAGTATTTGAAGCCTAGGAAGGCGAAGGCAAAAGCCAAGGCTTGAGGTCGATGATTAACCCTGTGGCGAGGGAGCTTGCTCCCGTTGGGCTGCGGAGCGGCCCTAAAGCCTGAGACCTCGGTTGTATCTGACACACTGCGTTGGCTGGGTTGCGACTGCTGCGCAGCCGAACGGGGATAAATCCCCTCACCACAGGGGTTGTGGTGAATCAGTTATACCGAGGTGGATTCATCGCGGGCAAGCCTCGCTCCTACAGGGATTACCTAAATCCTGTGGGAGCGTGGCTTGCCCGCGATGCTTTTATGGCTGGGTGAATTGCGAAGCCAGTTCGCGCAGCAGGACTTCAGCCTCAAGCACTTTGCTGACGACGTCGTTGGCTTTGTCGCGGGTCAGGCCTACGCGCTCTAGCAGCGCGTCGGGGATGTCTTCGTCGGGGCCGGAGCCAATCCCGCGGCTACGCAGCAAGCGCACCGCCAGGCACACGAGGTTTGGGTACTCGGCGTAATCGCCGTCGTAGCCCGGGTCGTGCTGGAAGCGCAGGGCAGTGGCCAGTTCTTCGGGCATGTCCCAGTAGCGCATCAGCCACGAGCCGATCTGTTCGCGGCTGATGCCGAGCAAGTGTTGCTCGACGTAGCTGTGGCACAGGTGCGGGTTGACCTCCAGGTGGCGGCAGATCAGCGAGAAGTGCGGCGGGAAGACGTGGGCCAGCAGCAAGTAGCCGAAGTTGTGCAGCAGGCCGGCGAGGTAGGTCAGGCCGGCTTCCGGGCGCTGGGCGCGCGGCATGGCGCGGGTCAGGCCTTCGATGACGGCAGCGGTGTAGATCGACTGCTGCCAGTACGGCGTGGTGTGTTGCGGATGGTCCTTGGGCAGGCTCAGGGTTTTGCCCAGGGCCAGGCCCAGCGCCAGGTTGATCACCAGGTCGAAACCCAGCACCCGGACGATCGCGTCTTCCACTGAACGAATTTTGCCCGGCGAGGCGTAGTACGGCGACGCCGCCCAGCTCACAACCTGTGCGGCCAGGGCCGGGTCGGTTTCGACGACGCCGGTGATGTCGTCGATGGTGGCGTTGGGGTCGACACGCAGTTTGATGATTTTCTGCGCGGTCTCGGCCAGCGGCGGAATTTCGATGGTCTCTTCCAGACGCTGCTGGATGCGCCGCGCGGTGAACACTTGAACGGCCTGGGTGATTTCCTCACGGTCATCGTGAGGGCGGTCGAGGTTCGGGCGAATGCTGGTCAGCGCTTCGCCGAAGTTGGCGGCGCTGGCCTTGGTCAGCATGGTCTTGAAGTCTTCGCTGGTGACTTCCAGCAACACGCCCGGCTCGCCCGAGTTGATCAGCAACTTCGGTTCGCGCAGCAGGCTTTCTTCATACAGACACGGTGAGCTGGTGAGCGCCGGCATGCCGGGCAGCAGGCTCAGGTTGTGTTTGCCGAGCATTTTTACCAGGCGTTCGGTGGGCACGGCGGTGAGGCGGCGGCCCGTCAATTCGGCGAGGCTATTGAGGTCCAGTAATTGGCTCTGCGGGAACAGCACCATGAGCGTGCCCACGGCGTCATCAAGCAGAACAGCCTGCACTTTGCGTGCGGCGTTCAGGCCGTGATGGTCGAGGACTTCTTCGTAGGCGATACCCAGTTTGCCCAGCATCAGCCGAATAACCGACGGAGCGTGCGGGGAGGCGGGTGCGAGGGCAACTTCGGTCATGGTCTGTATCCGGTTTTAAACAATTGCAGGAGTATAACCAGCTTGCTCAGAACGATGGATCAGAAACTGCGGCGGTGCTCACACTTGGCCGTATTGCTGCCCATGACGTAGCCAGCGGTCGAGCAGTGGGCTGACATGATCCGGCCAGCGCTCCAGCAGCGCCTGGGCGGCGTCGCGAACGGCGGGCAGCAGATCGGCGTCGCGCATCAGGTCGGCGACCTTGAATTGCAGCAGGCCGGTCTGGCGCGTACCGAGCATTTCGCCGGGGCCGCGCAGCTCGAGGTCTTTTTCGGCGATGACAAAACCGTCGTTGGTTTCGCGCATGATGCCCAGTCGCTGACGACCGATCTGTGACAGCGGCGGATGGTAAAGCAGCACGCAATGGCTGGCGGCGCTGCCTCGACCGACGCGACCGCGCAACTGGTGCAACTGCGCGAGCCCGAGGCGTTCAGGGTTTTCGATGATCATCAGGCTGGCGTTGGGCACGTCGACGCCGACTTCGATCACCGTGGTTGCGACCAGCAGTTGCAGGTTGCCGGCCTTGAATTCGGCCATGACCGCGGCTTTCTCGACGGGCTTCATGCGGCCGTGGATCAGCCCGACCTTCAGCTCGCCGAGAGCGGCGGTGAGGTCTTCGTAAGTGGTTTCGGCGGCCTGACAGGTCAGCTCTTCCGATTCTTCAATCAGCGTGCACACCCAATAGGCCTGACGTCCTTCGGCGCAGGCACCGCGCACCCGCTCGATGACTTCGACGCGCCGGGTATCGGTGATCAGCACGGTGTTCACCGGGGTTCGACCGGGCGGCAGTTCGTCGAGGATCGAGGTGTCGAGGTCGGCGTAGGCGCTCATGGCCAGCGTCCGCGGGATCGGTGTCGCGGTCATGATCAGCTGGTGCGGACACATCCGCCCACCAACACCTTTCTGCCGCAACGCCAGGCGCTGCTGCACGCCGAAGCGGTGCTGTTCGTCGATGATCACCAAGGCCAGGTTCTTGAATTGCACCTCGTCCTGGAACAGCGCGTGAGTGCCGACCACCATCGGCGTGCCGCTGGCGATTTGTTCCAGAGCGGCCACGCGGTTCTTGCCTTTGAGCTTGCCGGCCAGCCACGCGACTTCAATGCCTAGCGGTTCGAGCCAGCGTTTGAAGGTGATGAAATGCTGCTCGGCGAGGATTTCGGTGGGCGCCATGAGTGCCACTTGATAGCCGGCCTCCAAGGCCTGGAGGGCGGCGAGGGCAGCGACCACGGTTTTACCGGCGCCCACGTCGCCCTGAATCAGCCGCAACATGGGCTCGTGCTGATTGAGGTCGTAAGCGATTTCGTTGCCGACCCGTTGCTGAGCACCGGTCGGAGTGAAGCCAAGATTGGCCAGATACTGGGCCGGCAGCCGGGTGGCATTTGGCATCGCCGGCGCGCGTAGGGAGCGCATGCTCTCGCGCAGGCGCTGCTGGGACAGTTGATGCGTCAGTAGTTCTTCGAAGGCCAGACGGTGTTGCGCCCAGTGATGACCGAGGGCGAGTTCGTCGACATCGGCATCGGCGGGCGGGTGATGCAGATAGCGGATCGCATCGGCCAGCGGCGCCAGTTGATAGTCACGGGCCAGTTCGGTCGGCAGCCAGTCGGGCAGGCTGGTCGGGCCGAGCATCGTCAAGGTCTGCATGCACAACTGACGCAAGCGCTGTTGGGTCAGGCCTTCGGTGAGCGGGTAGACCGGGGTCAGGGTTTCATCCACCGGCGGCGGCTCGTCGCCGGTGATGGCGCGGTATTCCGGGTGATAGATCTCCAGCCCCGACGCACCGGGCCGTGCTTCGCCGTAGCAGCGAATGCGCGTGCCACGCTTGAGGCCTTCTTTCTGGGCGTTGCTGAAATGGTAGAAACGCAGGCTGAGCCCGCCGGTGCCGTCCTGCAGGCGCACCACCAGGCTTCGGCGGCGGCCCATGACCACGTCGGCGCCGCTGACGGTGCCTTCGATCACGGCGTCCTGGCCCGGTCGCAAATGGCCGATCGGGACCACGCGAGTGCGGTCCTGATAACGCAGCGGCAGGTGGAATAGCACGTCCTGGAGATTCTCCAGGCCGACCTTGGCCAATTTCTCGGCCATGGCTTCGCCGACACCCTTGAGTGCCGTCACCGACACTTGCGACAACTCGCTCATGGCAGCGACTTAGGCCGCAACGACCGGTGCTTGCGGCTTGGCCACCGAGCACAGGCGAATGGAGTCAGCAAGGATTTCAATCGCCTTCGGCCGTGGGAAGCTCGCGCGCCAGGCGATGGCCACGGTGCGGAACGGCACCGGAGGCGACAATGGGCGCACTTCGATCACGCCGGGGGCGTAGTGATGGCTGTCGACGGCCGAGAGCGGCAGAATCGAGATGCCCAGGCCGGACGCAACCATGTGGCGGATGGTTTCCAGGGAACTGGATTCCACTGTGGTGTGCTTGGCGCCGTCATTGCCTTTGGCCAGCGTCGGGCACGCTTCCAGTACTTGATCACGGAAACAATGGCCTTCGCCGAGCAGCAGCAGGCTCTTGTCGTTGAGCAGGGCGGCGTCGATGGATTCTTTTTGGGTCCACGGGTGTTGGGCCGGCATCAGGACGTAGAACGGCTCGTCGTAGAGTTGCAGGGTCAGCACGTCGGCTTCGTTGAACGGCAGGGCGATGATGATCGCGTCGAGCTCGCCGTTGCGCAGTTTGTCGCGCAGCACGTGGGTGAAGTTTTCTTCGATGTACAACGGCATCTGCGGGGCGACCCGGTGCAGTTGTGGAATCAGGTGCGGAAACAGGTACGGGCCGACGGTGTAGATGGCGCCGACTTTCAGCGGGGCGGTCAGCTGGTTCTTGCCGGCCTGGGCCAGTTCGCGGATGCCTTGGGCTTGCTCCAGGACTTTCTGCGCCTGGGCGACAATGCCTTCGCCGACCGGGGTCAGGCGCACGGCACTCTTGCTGCGCTCGAAAATCAGCACACCGAGTTCGTCTTCAAGCTTTTTCACGCCCACCGACAGGGTCGGCTGGCTGACATGGCAACGCTCGGCCGCATGGCCGAAGTGCTGCTCTTGGGCGAGGGTAACGATGTAGCGTAATTCTGTAAGAGTCATAGCAAGCGTCCATGAAGTTGCGAGCCAAGCATACCGGCTGCAATCGATAGACGCACGTTATCAGACTGAGTGCGTTGAGTGACACCGGGCAAGCACGTTTGCCGCTGACAGATAGGCAAAAGGCACCTTTCGGTGCCTCTCGAGCTGTACGCATATCCCCGTAGCAGCCGAACGCAGGCTGCGCCATCCAATTACAAAGGTTGTTTTAACGCCGGCGTTTTTCCAGCGAGTAAACAAACGGAGCAACGATTTCGATGGCGCCGTTGGTCAGCATGTCGGCCGGAGGCTTTGGCAGCGGTTGGGCCTTGCGAATCATTTCCAGGGTAGCCCGGTCCAGATCGGCAGTGCCGGAGCCACCCTCCAGTGCATACGACAATACGTTGCCTTCGGCATCCACCACGAAGCGCAGACGGTTCACGCCTTCCTTGCCCCGTGCCCGCGCACTGGCCGGGTAACTCTTGTATTTTTGCAGGTGAGCGAGCAGCGTCCCTTGCCAGCTGGCTTTGGCCGCTTGCTGCGCGGGCGATGGGCCCGGTGCCGGTTGTGCGGATTTCTCCGTTGGCGCCTGAGTGGGTTGCGCGTCGCTTGGTTTTTCCTCGGACGGCTTCTCTTTTGGCGGTTCCGGCTTTTTCTCCACAGGCTTGGGCGGTTGAGGCTTGGGCTTGGGTTTGACCGGTTTCGGCACGGCAATTTCGGCCTTCGGCACTTCAGCCAGTTTCGGTATCGGCAGTTCTTCCACCGGGGCGGGTGGCTGTGGCGGCGTGATGACCTTCGGCGGTGCCGGCGGTGGCGGTGCAGGAACCGGCGCCAACTCGACCATCATCGCCTGCGGCAGCAGCTCGATCGGTGGGCGCGACGTCCAGTTAAGCGCCAGCGCAATGGCCAGCGCATGGACGCCCAGCACCACGGCCAGGCTCGCGCTGTAACGCGTCAGCTTTTGGCGCGTCGTGATCATTTCTTGACTGCCGTCTCGAGTCCGACCAGGCCCACCTTCAGGTACCCGGCGGAGCGCAGGTTGTCCATCACGCTCATCAGGTCGCCGTAGTCCACGCCTTTATCAGCCTGGAAGAAGATTGTCGTGTCTTTCTTGCCCTTGGTCTTGGCGTCCAGAGTGGCGCCGAGTGCTTCGGCCTTCACTTCGTCTTCGCCGAGGAACAGGCGTTGGTCAGCCTTGACGCTGAGGAACACCGGTTTCTCTGGCCGTGGCGCCGGTTTGGCACTCGAGGCGGGCAGGTCGACCTTGATGTCCACGGTGGCGAGCGGGGCCGCCACCATGAAGATGATCAACAGCACCAACATCACGTCGATAAACGGTGTGACGTTGATTTCGTGGTTCTCGGCCAGATCGTCGTCTGCGCCTTCTTTCAAATGCAGGCCCATGGCCGATTACCCCACTTTCACCATGTGCGGTTGCGAGCTGCGCTCGGGCGGCAGGTGGTCGAGGTCGCGGCTGACCAGCAGCAGGACTTCTGCCGAAGCGTCGGACACCTGCGCCTTGTAACCGGCGATGGAGCGGGCAAAGACGTTGTAGATCACAACGGCCGGAATCGCGGCAACCAGACCCAGTGCAGTTGCCAGCAATGCTTCGGCGATGCCGGGAGCCACGACGGCGAGGTTGGTGGTCTGGGTTTTGGCGATGCCGATGAAGCTGTTCATGATGCCCCACACGGTACCGAACAGGCCGACGAACGGCGCGGTGGAACCGATGGTGGCAAGCACGCCGGTGCCGCTGCTCATGGTGCGACCGCAAGCCGCAACCAGGCGTTCGAGGCGGAAGCTGACGCGTTCCTTGATGCCTTCTTTCTCGCGGCTGTTGGCCGACAGGCGCATTTCTTCCAGCGCATCGTGCACCAGCAGGTTGGCGAGGGTGCCGGCCTTGGTTGCCGAAGCGCTGGCTTCTTTAAGGGTGGTGGCTTTTTTCAGGTGGACGATTTCAGTGCGCAGACGACGCTTGGCGCCCATCAGCTCGAAACCCTTGGCGATCCAGATGGTCCAGGTGATGATCGACGCGATGGCCAGGCCAATCATCACGATCTTCACGATGATGTCGGCGTTCTGGTACATGCCCCATGGCGACAGGTCGTGGGCCATGCCCAGGGAGTTGTCGGCTTCGAGGACTTCAGGAACGTCTTCGGCGGCGGTGTCTACGGCTTGGGCCGGGTCGGTCGCAGCCGGGGTAACGGCCGGTGCGGCGTGATTCGCTGGCGCTTGAGCAGCAGTGGCAGTCGGGGCGGCTGGCGCTTGTGCGTCAGCGAAGGCGGCGGTCGGCGCCAGCATCAGGCTGAGCAGCAGGGCGGCCACCGCGCCCCAGGCGCGAGGTCGTTTGGTTGGCGAAGCGGGGAAATGATTGCGTGTCATGCTGGCCGGACCTGAGAAAGAAAAAGGGTAGATGCTCTTCCAGGCCTCGTGAGGCCGAGAACAAAAGTGGCCGGCATTATTGCAAGTAATTCTTGTTAACAAAAGTAATAGAGTCTCTTTTTTTCCTTCATTGCTAGCCGCTTGTCCTTTGCCGGCGCTAGTCTGTATCTTTCTGATGGGAGTTTTCTGATGTCCGCACCCTCTGTTTTGATCGCCGGCTGCGGTGATGTCGGCAGCCGTCTGGCCACGCAATTGGTGGCTTCTGGGTGGGAGGTTCATGGCCTGAGGCGTGACGTCTCGCGGCTGCCCAAGGGAGTCATTGGCGTTGCCGGCGACTTGTTCAATGAAGACTGCCCGGCGACTTGGCCAGTGGGTGCGGTGGATTACCTGGTGTATTGCGCGGCCGCCACCGCTCACGATGAAGCCGGTTATCGCGCTGCTTATGTGCAGGGCTTGCAGCATGTGCTGGACTGGCTGAACGACTACGGTCAGGTGCCTAATCGCCTGCTGTTTGCTTCCAGCAGCAGTGTGTATGGCCAGCAGGATGGCGAGTGGGTCGACGAGACTTCGCCGACCATTGCAGCAGGCTATTCAGGTCGATTGATGCTGGAGGCTGAGCAAGTGGCACTCCAAAGCGGCATCCCGGCCAGCATCGTGCGCTTGACCGGTATTTACGGCCCGGGCCGCGAATGGCTGCTGACGCAGGTTCGTCGGGGTTATCGCGTGGCGATCGATCCACCGTTGTACGGTAACCGCATTCACGCCGATGACGCGGCGGGGTTGATGGCGTTTCTGCTTGAGGCGGATCGACGTGGGGTGACGCTGGATGACGTCTATATAGGTGTCGACGATGCGCCTGCACCGCTGGCGGAAGTGGTGGGTTGGTTGCGAGAGTATCTGGGCGTGACCGAATGGGCGGAGGATGCGAGCGTGCGGCGCACGGGCAGCAAGCAGTGCAGTAATGCTCGGGCGAAGGCCTTGGGCTGGACGCCAAAGTATCCAAGCTATCGCGAAGGTTATGCCGCGATTCTCGAAGGCCGCAGCTGACTCCCAGTCGCCACATAACAACTGTAGGAGCGAGCGGTGCGGCGATCCGACTTGCCCGCGAAGGCGTCATAACTACCAACATCTATGTCGGCTGTTACATCGCCTTCGCGGGCAAGTCGGATCGCCGCACCGCTCGCTCCTACATTTGGTTTTGCGTTGGCCTTATGGCCGGGTTACTGCTTTTCCAGCAACCACTTGCGCTCACCCGGCGTGAACGAAGGCATCTCGTCTGCCTGAGCCGTGTTTACGGCCTGGAGGATCTCCAGTTCTTTGCCCTTGCGCGCAAAGATCCAGGTGTTGCCCTGGCCATTCACTTGCAGCCACATGTTGTCGTTACCGCTGCTCATCGAAGCGCAATCACCGGCCAGACACAAGGCATAGCGATCCGCACCCGGCAGGCCGGCAACCTGGCCGTCAGCCTGGAATTGCACGGTATTGCCTTCGCCGGGACCGCTGACGACTTTCCAGCTGCCGCCCATGTAGGCCGAATACAGCGCGCGCTCGAAGCTGGCGCCGATTGGTGCGCCGTCTGGCACCTGAACCTGCGCGCGGTCGAAGACTTGCTCCGGCTCATTGTCGTTGGCGGCCTGGCTCAGTTGCTTGCCGTCACGCTTCAGCTCGCTGGCGGAGCTGCCATAAAAGTCGATCTGCCAGGCCCCGGACTCTTCGCCCAGCAGCTTGCCGTCGACGTTTTCAAAACCATTGGTGTAGCGGGCCTGACCGGCCTTGGTGTTGACGTCCCATTCCAGGTTCGGGCCATAGGCCTGGAGCGCTTCACGCAGGGGGCCGCCTTTGGACGCAGCATCGATCGCCACCTGATTGATCCAGGTTCCGCTGATATCACGGTCGGCAGGGTTGCTGGCACAACCGCCCAGGAATAGGGCGAGCAGCGAGAGAATAAGCGCTTGGCGCATGGTGGAATCCTTTCAAAACGCTTTTTATACATACGGCAGCGGCGCAACCCTTGGGGTTGCGCCGGACGCATTACTCGATGACCAGAATGGCATCCATTTCAACCTGCGAACCCTTTGGCAGGGCTGCTACACCGATGGCGGCGCGGGCAGGGTAAGGCTGGTCAAAGTACTTGCCCATGATCTCGTTGACCTTGGCGAAGTGGCTCAGGTCGGTGAGGAAAATGTTCAGTTTGACGATGTCCTTAAACGAACCGCCGGCTGCTTCGGCCACGGCTTTGAGGTTCTCGAACACCTGGACGGTCTGGGCTTCGAAGCCTTCAACCAGTTCCATGGTTTTTGGGTCCAGAGGAATTTGACCCGACATGTAAACGGTGTTGCCAGCCTTGATCGCCTGGGAGTAAGTGCCGATGGCGGCCGGGGCCTTGTCGCTGGTGATAACTGTTTTGGTCATGAATGACTCCTTGTAATGAGTGGCTTACGCACGCATGCGGGTGATGCGGATCACCCCGGTGAGGGCGCGCAATTTCTTGATCACGCGGGCCAGGTGCACGCGGTCGTGCACGCTGACCACCAGTTGGACCACGCTGATGCGACCATCGCGTTCATCCATGCTGATTTTTTCGATATTGCCGTCGGCCGCGTTGACGCTGCTGGCCAGCAGAGCGATCAGGCCGCGCTGGTGTTCCAGTTCGACGCGCAGCTCGACATTGAATTCGCCGGTGACATCCTTGGCCCACGAGAGCTGGATGCATTTTTCCGGGTTGTGGCGGATTTCGCTGATGTTGCGGCAGTTGTCCAGGTGCACGACCATGCCTTTGCCCGCGGACAGGTGGCCGACAATCGGGTCGCCCGGGATCGGTGTGCAGCACTTGGCGTAACTGAGCACCAGGCCTTCCGTGCCACGAATCGCCAGCGGGCCTTCCGCGCTTGGCAGCTGTTCGCCTTCGCCAAGCAGTCGACGGGCGACCACGTAAGCCATGCGATTGCCCAGGCCGATGTCTTCGAGCAAGTCTTCGATCAGTTCGAGACGGTACTCGGTGAGCATCGCTTTGACGCGCTCGGCCGCGACTTTCTCCAGTGAGCTGTCGAAGCCATTCAGCACTTTGTTCAGCAGGCGTTCGCCGAGGCTGATGGATTCGGAGCGGCGTTGCAGTTTCAGTGCATGGCGGATGTGGGTCCGCGCCTTGCCGGTGACGACGAAGTTGAGCCACGCCGGGTTCGGCCGCGCGCCGGGGGCGCTGACGATCTCGACCGTGGAGCCGCTTTGCAGCGGTTCGGACAGCGGTGCGAGACGACGATTGATCCGACAAGCAATGCAGCTGTTGCCCACGTCGGTGTGCACCGCGTAAGCGAAGTCGACCGCCGTGGAGCCTTTGGGCAGCTCCATGATCCGGCCTTTGGGCGTGAACACGTAGACCTCGTCCGGGAACAGGTCGATCTTCACGCTCTCGATGAATTCCAGCGAGTTGCCGGCCCGTTGCTGCATCTCCAGCACGCCTTTGACCCACTGACGGGCGCGGGCGTGAGTGCCTTTTGGCTGCTCGTCGCCGCTGGATTTGTACAGCCAATGGGCGGCGATGCCGTTGTTGGCCATCTCTTCCATTTCACGGGTGCGGATCTGGATCTCGATCGGAACACCGTGCATGCCGAACAATGTGGTGTGCAGCGACTGGTAGCCGTTCGCCTTGGGGATCGCGATGTAATCCTTGAAGCGCCCCGGCAACGGTTTGTACAAATTATGCACAGCACCCAGCACGCGGTAGCAGGTATCGACCTTGTCGACGATGATCCGGAACGCATAGACGTCCATGATCTCGTTGAAGGCTCGACGCTTGCCGCGCATTTTCTTGTAGATGCCGTAGAGGTGTTTCTGACGACCGCTGACCTCGCCCTGAATGCCGTCGATGGCCAGGCAGTGGCTGAGTGATTCTTCGATCTTGTTGACGATTTCCTTACGGTTGCCCCGGGCGCGTTTGACCGCCTGGTTGATCCGTGCGGAACGCATTGGGTGCATCGCCTTGAAGCCGAGGTCTTCGAATTCTATGCGGATGGCGTGCATGCCCAGCCGGTTGGCGATGGGCGCATAGATTTCCAGGGTTTCCTTGGCAATCCGTCGGCGTTTTTCGCCAGACAGGACTTCCAGCGTCCGCATGTTGTGCAGGCGGTCAGCCAGCTTGACCAGGATCACGCGAATGTCGCGGGCCATGGCCATGGCCATTTTCTGGAAGTTTTCGGCCTGGGCTTCGGCTTTGGTCTCGAAGTTCATCTGGGTCAGTTTGCTGACCCCGTCGACCAGTTCGGCCACTGTTTCGCCGAACTGCGCTTGCAGCGCTTCCTTGGCGATACCGGTGTCTTCGATCACGTCATGTAGCATCGCAGCCATCAGGCTCTGATGGTCCATGTGCATGTCGGCAAGAATATTCGCAACCGCGAGTGGGTGCGTGACGTACGCCTCACCGCTACGGCGGCGTTGGCCGTCGTGGGCTTGTTCGGCGTAGAAGTACGCTCGGCGGACCAGGTTGACCTGGTCCTTGCCGAGGTAGGTCGATAAGCGATTGGCGAGGGCGTCTATGCTCGGCATGATGAATCCTGCCGTTCGCTGTGACCCCGCGCCGTGCTACGTCGACCAGGCATGGCTTAGACTGCCTCGTTGGACTCGTCCTCGAACGCTGCGAACAGCGGTTCGTCTTCGACGATTTCAGCGTTGGCGATGAACTCGTAGCTCATCAGGCCTTCAGCGATTTCACGCAAGGCTACAACGGTAGGCTTGTCGTTTTCCCACTGGACCAGTGGCTCTTTGCCGCCGGTGGCCAGTTGACGGGCACGCTTGGTAGACAGCATGACCAGCTCAAAGCGGTTTTCCACGTGGTTTAGGCAATCTTCAACGGTTACGCGGGCCATGGTATTCCTCGGAGCGAATGCAATATGCGCGCTGCCCGGTTGGGCGAGCGGACTCGACAGTTTAAAAAATCACCAGCGATTAGGGAAGCGCTGATTTTTTGATCAAGCCCTTCAACGCGCTGCAAGTGCCAATGTAAAGCCCTTGCAGCGGTTTTGGGAAGTGCTGTTTAGCCGAGCAATTCGGCCAGAAGTTTTCCGTTACGCTGCTGCTGACGCTTCTGATGCAGCTGATTAGCGCGGAAAATCGCCTGCAAATCCTTCAGTGCGAGGGCGAAATCATCGTTGATGATCAGGTAGTCGTAATCGACGTAGTGGCTCATTTCGCTGACGGCTTCGCGCATCCGGCCTTCGATGATCTCGTCGCTGTCCTGGCCGCGATTGGTCAGGCGCTGGTGCAAGGCTTGCAGAGACGGCGGCAGAATGAAGATCGAACGGGCCTGGGGCATCAACTTGCGCACTTGCTCTGCACCCTGCCAGTCGATTTCCAGAATCAGGTCGTGGCCTTCGTCCAGGGTCTGCTGCAAGTGGCTTTGCGAGGTGCCGTAGAGGTTGCCGAAGACTTCGGCGCGCTCGAGGAAGTCGCCGTGTTCGATCATCTTCACGAACGCTTCGCGCGAGACGAAGTTGTAGTTCACGCCGTTCACTTCACCGGGGCGCATGGCGCGGGTGGTGTGGGAGACCGAAACGCGGATCTCCGGATCAGCGTCGGTCAGGGCCTTGACCAGGCTGCTCTTGCCCGCGCCCGAAGGGGCGGAGATGATGTACAGGGTGCCGGTGCTGTGGGTCATGTCGGGTTTGCCTTACTCAATATTCTGCACTTGTTCGCGCATCTGCTCGATCAACACTTTGAGGTTGACCGCTGCCTGGGTGCTGCGCGGGTCGAAGGCTTTGGAGCCCAGTGTGTTGGCTTCGCGGTTGAGCTCCTGCATCAGGAAGTCCAGGCGCCGACCGGCAGCGCCACCGGATTTGAGCACCCGGCGAACTTCGATGATGTGAGTGCTCAGGCGATCCAGTTCTTCGGCGACGTCGCTCTTTTGCGCGAGCATGACCATTTCCTGCTCCAGCCGCTGCGGGTCCATCTCGGCCTTCATGTCGGCAAAGCGGTCGAGCACTTTCTGGCGCTGGGTGGCGAGCATCTGCGGGACCAGCTCACGCAGGGTCACCACGTCTTCTTCAATAGAGGTCAGGCGATCATTGATCAACCGTGCCAGCTCCGCGCCTTCGCGCTCGCGGCCGGCCTTGAGTTCTTTCAGACCTTCGTTGAACAGCGCCAGTGCTTCGGCATTCAAGGCTTGCGGGTCGGTCGCATCGCCCACCAGCACGCCGGGCCAGGCCAGGACTTCCAGCGGGTTCAGCGCGGCCGGATTCTTGATCAGGCCGGCAATGGTCTCGGCGGCAGCGACCAGTTGTGCGGCGCGCTCGCGGTCCACTTGCAGTGGTTTGTCGGTATTTTCTTCGGTGAAGCGCAAGGTGCATTCGAGCTTGCCCCGGGAGATTCCCTGGCGCAGGGCTTCGCGGACCGCGCCTTCGAGGTCGCGAAAGGACTCCGGCAGACGCAAGTGCGGCTCCAGGTAGCGGCTGTTGACCGAGCGCAGTTCCCAGCTAAGGGTGCCTTGGGCGCCGGCTTTTTCGACGCGGGCGAAGGCGGTCATGCTGTGCACCATGGAGGAACCTCGCAATGCAGGTCATGCGTTACCAAAGGTTTCGCAGACCTGATCTATATGAATTTAAGCCGAGAGGCAGCAAAGGCGCAGGATTGTAGCGCAGTGGGGCGGATGCGCCCAAACACACGGTGTGACAAAGGGCTGCAGGCCGTCGGTAAAGCGCTGTTCAGGGCCTTCAGTCGTCGGGGGATTTTTTAGAAGTGCCCACTCGTGGCCCTGCGGCTCTATAATGCTCCGCAGTTTTCCGTCCCCCGTACAGGTATTCCCTATGAAACGTCCAAGTGGTCGCGCTGCCGATCAGCTCCGCTCGATCCGCATTACCCGCAACTACACCAAACACGCCGAGGGATCTGTACTGGTCGAGTTCGGTGATACCAAAGTCATCTGCACCGTCAGCGTCGAGAACGGCGTGCCGCGTTTCCTCAAAGGTCAGGGCCAAGGCTGGTTGACCGCCGAATACGGCATGCTGCCGCGCGCCACTGGCGAGCGTAACCAGCGTGAAGCGAGCCGCGGCAAGCAAGGCGGCCGCACCCTGGAAATCCAGCGTCTGATCGGCCGTTCCCTGCGTGCTTCGCTGGACATGTCCAAGCTTGGCGACGTCACTTTGTACGTCGACTGCGACGTGATCCAGGCTGACGGCGGCACTCGCACCGCGTCCATCACCGGTGCCATGGTTGCACTGGTCGACGCGTTGAAAGTGATCAAGAAGCGCGGCGGCCTGAAAGGCGGCGACCCGCTCAAGCAAATGATCGCTGCCGTTTCTGTGGGCATGTACCAGGGCGAGCCTGTACTCGACCTCGACTACCTGGAAGACTCGGCTGCCGAGACTGACCTGAACGTGGTGATGACCAGCACTGGCGGCTTCATCGAAGTTCAGGGCACTGCCGAAGGCGCACCGTTCCAGCCTGAAGAGCTGAACGCTATGCTGGAACTGGCGAAGAAAGGCATGACCGAAATCTTCGAGCTGCAAAAGGCTGCACTGGCCGACTGATTACGTTTGTTGCGCAAAGGAGAGCGCCATGAGTGATGAACAACAGCTGCTTCCCACCCCGAGCCCGGAGGTTCGGCAGTGGGCGATGTTTTGTCACTTGTCGGCGTTTCTCGGGGTCTGGTTTCCGTTCGGTCACCTGCTTGGGCCGCTGATTGTCTGGCAATTGAAGCGCGAGACCGACCCGTACATCGATGCTCAGGGCAAGGAGGCGCTGAACTTTCAGATCACCGTGGCCCTGGTCTCGGGTATCTGTTACCTGCTTATGCTGGTGTTGATCGGTTTTGCGCTGCTGCCGCTGGTACTGATCGGGGCGATGGTGCTGTCCATCATTGCCGGGCTCAAGGCCAATGACGGGGTGCCTTATCGCTATCCCTTCACCTGGCGGTTGGTGAAGTAATTACCGCTTCTTCTGTAGGAGCGAGGCTTGCCCGCGAAGAGGTCGGCACATCCAATACACATGTTGGCTGTTAAATCGCCTTCGCGGGCAAGCCTCGCTCCTACAGGAATGAGGCGCGCACAAAAAAGCCGACACTGATGTCGGCTTTTTTGTGGGTGCGAAAAGACGCTTTAGATGGTCAGCGTCCAGTCGTAGTCCACGATCAGCGGCGCGTGCTGCGAGAACCGTGGCTGGCGAGGCAGGCGCGCGCTACGTACGAAGCGGCGCAGACCCGGCGTCAGCAACTGATAGTCGAAACGCCAACCGAGGTTGAGCATTTCAGCCTGTTCGTTATCCGGCCACCAGCTGTACTGGTCACCTTCACGGCTGACTTCGCGCAGGGCATCGACATAACCCATGTTGCCGACAATCTCGTCCATCCAGGCACGTTCAGGTGCCAGGAAGCCCGGGGATTGCTGGCTGTCGCGCCAGTTCTTGATATCCAGCTTCTGTTGCGCCACGTACAGCGAGCCACAGTAAATGTACTCGCGACGTTTGCGTCGCTGTTTATCCAGATAACGGGCGAAATCGTCCATTAGCTTGAACTTCTGGTTCAAGTCTTCATCGCCGTTCTGCCCCGAAGGGAGCAGTAAGGTCGCGATGCTGACCTTGTCGAAATCGGCTTGCAGGTAGCGCCCGTAGCGGTCGGCCGTCTCGAACCCGAGACCGCTGATGACTGCCTTCGGTTGCAGCCGCGAATACAAAGCCACGCCACCTTGGGCGGGAACTTCGGCTTCGCAGGCATAAAGGAAGTAGCCATCCAGTTGGAAGGCTGGATCGTCCAGTTCAAAGGCGGAGGCGCGGGTGTCCTGCAGGCAGATGACGTCGGCATTCTGTGCTTGCAGCCAACTGAGCAAACCTCGCTCCACTGCAGCCTGAATACCATTGACGTTCACACTGATGATCCGCATAAATGGCCCCAAAAATCGCGTGCGTGTATGATACACGGCGTCAACCTAATTAGCTAAATCCGTGGTATTTGGGGTTTTTTTCATGCAAGCGTATCAGCGCGATTTTATTCGTTTTGCCATCGATCGCGGCGTTTTGCGCTTCGGCGAGTTCACCCTGAAGTCCGGGCGCACCAGTCCTTACTTCTTTAATGCCGGCCTTTTCAACTCGGGATCGGCCCTTGCGCAGTTGGGTCGTTTCTACGCGGCAGCCATCGTCGAGAGCGGTATTTCGTTCGACGTACTCTTCGGTCCAGCCTACAAAGGCATCCCTTTGGCGGCGACCACTGCAGTCGCCCTGGCCGAACATCATGGCCGTGATCTGCCATGGTGCTTCAACCGCAAGGAAGCCAAGGCTCACGGCGAAGGCGGCAGCCTGGTCGGCGCACCGTTGACCGGCGACGTGCTGATCATCGACGACGTCATCACCGCAGGTACTGCAATCCGTGAGGTGATGCAGATCATTGCTTCCCAGGACGGTGCCAAGGCTGCGGGCGTGCTCATCGCCCTGAACCGTCAGGAGCGTGGCAACGGCGAGTTGTCGGCGATCCAGGAAGTGGAGCGTGACTTTGGCATTCCAGTGATCAGCATTGTTTCGCTGAATCAGGTGCTCGAATTCCTGGCTGACGATCCGCAACTCAAGCAACACCTGCCGGCGGTTGAAGCCTACCGCGCCCAATTCGGCGTCTAACGCCGACCTGTGTAGGAGCGAGGCTTGCCCGCGAAGGCGTCGTCACATTCAGCAATGATGGGACTGTCAGGTCGTTTTCGCGGGCAAGCCTCGCTCCTACAGGGATCGCGGACAAAAAAAGACCCCGCTCAGCCAGGCTGAGCGGGGTCTTTTTGTATGTGTTATCGCTTAGGGACGCTTGCGATTGCTGATCAAGGTGCCCACACCGGTATCGGTGAAGATCTCAAGCAGAATGGCATTCGGAACCCGGCCATCGATGATCAGCGAGCTGCCCACGCCGCCTTGCACCGCTTCCAGCGCGCAACGGATCTTCGGCAGCATGCCGCCGTAGATGGTGCCGTCAGCGATCAAGTCGTCGACCTGTTGGGTGGTCAGGCCGGTCAGGACCGTGCCCGACTTGTCCATCAGGCCGGCGATGTTGGTCAGCAACATCAGCTTTTCAGCTTTCAGCGCCTCGGCGACTTTACCGGCCACCAGGTCGGCGTTGATGTTGTACGACTCGCCGTTGGCACCGACACCGATCGGCGCGATCACCGGAATGAAATCGCCTTTGACCAGCAGGTTCAGCAGGTCGGTGTTGATGCCGACTACTTCGCCCACTTGGCCGATATCGATGATTTCCGGTTGGGTCATCTCCGGCGTCTGGCGGGTCACGGTGAGCTTCTTCGCACGAATCAGCTCGGCGTCTTTACCGGTCAGGCCGATGGCGCTGCCGCCGTGACGGTTGATCAGGTTGACGATGTCCTTGTTCACCTGGCCGCCGAGGACCATTTCCACCACGTCCATGGTTTGCGCGTCAGTCACGCGCATGCCATCGATGAAGTGGCTCTCGATCGACAGACGCTTGAGCAGGTCGCCGATTTGCGGGCCGCCGCCGTGAACCACCACCGGGTTAATGCCGACAGCTTTCATCAGCACGATGTCGCGAGCGAAGCCGGTTTTCAGTTCCTCGCTTTCCATCGCGTTGCCGCCGTATTTGATCACCAGCGTCTTGCCGACATAGCGGCGAATGTAAGGCAGCGCTTCGGACAGGACCTTGGCGGTGTTGGCGGCGGCTTCGCGTTCGAGGGTCATTCAGGGCTCCGGCACTTCAAATAAGGGCGCTTCAGAAGGTCAAAACGGTAGTTGGAGATCAGGTGCAACACGCTTCAGTTGGGCGTGGAAAACGTCCTTGATGCGCTGCAATTCCGCCTCGTCATCGGCCTCGAAGCGCAGCACCAGCACCGGTGTGGTGTTGGACGCGCGAACCAGGCCCCAGCCTTTGGCGTAGTCGACTCGCACGCCGTCAATGGTGGTCAGGTCAGCGCCTTCGCCCCATTTCGCGTCGTGCAGTGCATCAATGATGCTGAATTTGCTCTCTTCGGTCACATGGATATTGATTTCCGGCGTAGAAATATCGTTCGGGAAGGTCGCAAACAGCTCTTCCGCGGTGGATTTTTCTTTGCTGAGGATCTCCAGCAGACGCGCGGCGCTGTAAATGCCGTCGTCGAAACCGAACCAGCGTTCCTTGAAGAAGATGTGCCCGCTCATTTCGCCAGCCAGCAGGGCGCCGGTTTGTTTCATTTTCTTTTTGATCAACGAGTGACCGGTCTTCCACATGAGCGGACGGCCGCCGTATTCCTTGATCAGCGGCGTCAGGCGACGGGTGCATTTGACGTCGAAGATGATTTCCGCGTCAGCGTTGCGCGCCAGCACGTCACGGGCGAACAGCATCAGCAGGCGGTCCGGGAAGACGATGCTGCCGGTGTTGGTCACTACGCCGACGCGGTCGCCATCGCCGTCGAAGGCCAGGCCCAGGTCAGCGTTGGTTTCCTTGACCTTGGCGATCAGGTCGACGAGGTTTTCAGGCTTGCCCGGATCCGGGTGGTGGTTCGGGAAGTTGCCGTCGACGTCGCAGAACAGCGGGATGACTTCGCAGTTCAGGGCTTCGATCAGTTGCGGGGCGATCACGCCGGCGGCGCCGTTACCGCAATCGACCACCACCTTCAGGCGGCGGGCGAGCTTGATGTCCTGGACGATTTCGGTGTTGTAGCGGTCGAGGATTTCGACCTGAGTGATGCTGCCCTTGCCACTGCTCAGGTTGTTGGTCTTGAGGCGTTCGTGCAGGGCCTGGATCTGTTCGTTGGCCAGGGTGTCACCAGCGATGACGATCTTGAAGCCGTTGTAGTTCGACGGGTTGTGGCTGCCGGTGAGCATCACGCCGGATTTGCCAGCCAGCACGTTGGCGGCGTAGTACAGCGCCGGCGTTGGCACCAGGCCGACGTCGCTGACGTGGCAACCGCTGTCGGCGAGGCCTTTGATCAGTTGCTCGACCAATTCCGGGCCGGACAGGCGACCGTCACGGCCAACGGAAACGTTCGGTTCGTCCTGGGCCAGGCTCTGGGAGCCGATGGCGCGACCTAGCCAATAAGCGGTTTCAGCGTTCAAGAATTCCGGGACGGTGCCGCGAATGTCGTAGGCGCGGAAGATGCTGTCGGGGAACTTGGGTGCGACTTGGGCTGGGCTGCTCATTACTGGAAATGCTCCATCTCGAAGGGTGGCTGGACCTGCTGCGAAGAACTCGTCGACAGGCTCAAACTGAAGGGTATGACGGTGTTTTCCACTGAGAGTTCGTGGTGTGCAAAGGCCATGACCCTAATATTAGCGAGCGATTGGCTGGCCAATGCCTTGATTTTTGGCGGTAAACCTTCCAGATGAGGCCTGTGCAATTTTCATCCTGACATGCAAAACCCTGGTGTCAGGCCGGGCAGGGGGCCCAGCCTGAGACCCGGTGATTAATGGCTGCCGGAATGCCCGAAACCACCAGCGCCGCGCTCGGTTTCAACGAACTCTTCGACCATCTCGAAGTGTGCTTGAACGACCGGCACCAAAACCAGCTGGGCCAAACGCTCGCCCACCACCATGTTGAAGTCGGTCTGGCCACGGTTCCAGCACGACACCATCAACGGGCCCTGGTAATCGGAGTCGATCAGGCCGACCAGGTTGCCCAGCACGATGCCGTGCTTATGACCCAGGCCGGAGCGCGGCAGAATCAGCGCCGCCAGGCCCGGATCGCCGATGTACACCGACAGGCCGGTTGGAATCAGCAGGGTTTCGCCCGGCTTGATGACGGTATCTTTTTCCAGCATGGCGCGCAGGTCGAGGCCGGCGGAGCCTGGTGTGGCGTACTGCGGCAGCGGGAAGTCGGTACCGATGCGGGGGTCGAGGATCTTGGCTTGCAAAGTGTGCATGTAAATTAAACCTGGTTCAGACGTTCGGCGATAAAAGTGATCAGCTGGCGGGCAATCTTGCTCTTGCTGGTCTGGGCGAAAAGTGTGGCGTGTAGCTGGCGGTCGATCACGCTGCAGGCGTTTTCTTCGCTGTTGAAGCCAATGCTCGGGTTGGCGACGTCGTTGGCGACGATCAAATCGAGGTTCTTGTCTTTCAGCTTGCGTGCAGCGTAGTCGAGCAGGTGTTCGGTTTCAGCGGCGAAACCGACACTGAACGGACGGTCAGGGCGCGTGGCGATGGTGGCCAGAATGTCCGGGTTGCGCACCATCTGTAGCAACAAGCCGTCGCCGTTCGTAGGGTCTTTCTTGAGTTTCTGTGGGGCGACGACTTCCGGGCGGTAGTCCGCGACTGCCGCAGAAGCGATGAAAAGGTCGCAAGGGATCGCGGCTTCACACGCGGCGAGCATGTCGCGAGCGCTGACCACGTCGATGCGGGTGACGCGATCTGGCGTTGGCAGATGCACCGGGCCGGTGATCAGCGTCACGCGGGCACCGGCTTCCACCGCAGCTTCGGCCAGGGCAAAGCCCATTTTCCCGGAGCTGTGGTTGGTGATGTAGCGCACCGGGTCGATGTTTTCCTGAGTCGGCCCGGCGGTGATCAGCACGTGTTTGCCGGTCAGCGCGTGACGCTGGAAGCAGTCCGCAGCGCACTGCGCGAGGTCGGTGGCTTCGAGCATGCGGCCCATGCCGACGTCGCCACAGGCCTGGCTGCCGGAGGCCGGGCCGAAGACTTTCAGGCTGCGGCTTTCGAGGATTTGCAGGTTGGCCTGGGTCGCGGGATCGCGCCACATGGCCTGGTTCATCGCCGGGGCAACGGCGACCACAGCGTCGGTGGCCAGCACCAGGGTGGTCAGCAGGTCATTGGCAATGCCTTGGGCCAGACGGGCGATCAGGTCCGCGGTGGCGGGGGCGATCAGCACCATATCGGCCCACTTGGCCAGCTCGATGTGGCCCATCGCAGCTTCAGCCGCCGGGTCCAGCAGGTCGAGGTGGACCGGGTGCCCGGACAAGGCCTGCATGGTCAACGGGGTGATGAACTCGCTGCCGCCACGGGTCATGACCACGCGCACTTCCGCGCCCTGGTCGATCAGTCGGCGAACCAGATCGGCGCTTTTGTAGGCAGCGATACCGCCGCCGACGCCCAGAACGATGCGTTTCCGATACAGCCGCTGCATAGGTCTGCCTTTCATTTCGTTGATGACTGCATGGCGATACCCCCTCCCCAGGGATGAACTCGCCCGCAAAAAAGATGGGCTACGATATCACAGCGACCGCTACGGAACAGCGGCGCCCACACACAGGGAGGTGCTATGAGTATTCGTGATTGGCCGGCGGCCGAGCGACCGCGGGAGAGGTTACTTGAGTTGGGCTCTGGGAGTCTTTCGGACGCCGAACTGCTGGCTATTTTTTTACGAACCGGCGTGTCGGGTAAAAGTGCGGTAGATCTGGCGCGACACCTGTTGAATCAGTTTGGCAGCCTGCGCGCACTGCTCGAGGCCGATCAGGAAGCATTCAGCAGGCAATTGGGGCTCGGACCAGCGAAATTCGCTCAGTTGCAAGCGGCACAGGAAATGGGCAGACGGCATTTAGCCGAACGTGCGCGCCAAAAATCGGCACTGGAAAATCCGCAGGCAGTTCGTGATTACCTGAAGTCGATGCTGCGCCACGAGCCTCACGAGGTGTTCGGGTGTCTGTTTTTGGATTCCAAGCATCAAGTGCTGGCCTTTGAAGCGTTGTTTCGCGGCTCTATCGACAGCACGAGTGTCCATCCAAGGCAGGTGGTCAAGCGTGCCCTTGCCCACAACGCTGCAGCGTTGATCCTCTGCCACAACCATCCGTCGGGCAACACCAACCCCAGTCAAGCCGACCGCACGCTGACCAAGCGCCTGCAAGAGGCGCTGGAGCTGATCGATGTGCGGGTACTCGACCATTTCATCATCGGTGACGGCGATCCGCTGTCCATGGCCGAGTATGGGTGGATGTAGGGAGGGCGAATGCAAAACTCCTGTGGGGCTTATGGCTTGAGGATTACCTTGGAGTAATCCTGGCGGCCAAACGGGCTGACCGAGTAACCCTCGACGTCTTTGCGCGTCAGCGCGAAGGCGGTCGGGTGGGCCAGCGGCAGCCACAGTGCCTGCTGCTGGATCTGCGCCTGGGCCTGTTCGTAGAGCTTGGTACGCACACCTTGCTCGCCGGTGGTCTTGCCGGCGCTGATCAGCTTATCCAGATCCTGGTTGCAGTAGCGGGCGAAGTTGGTGCCGGACTTGACCGCGGCGCAGGAAAACTGTGGCGTGAGGAAGTTGTCCGGGTCACCGTTGTCGCCGGCCCAGCCCATGAACAGCAGGTCATGTTCACCGGCCTTGGCGCGGCGAATCAGTTCGCCCCATTCGATTACCCGAATCTCGGCCTGAATACCGATCTCCGCGAGGTCGGATTGGAGCATTTGAGCGCTGAGGCTCGGGTTCGGGTTGAGCAGGCTGCCGGAAGGTCGGGTCCAGATGGTGGTCTGGAAACCGTCCTTGAGCCCGGCCTTGGCCATCAATGCCCGAGCCTTTTCGACGTCATGCGGGTAGCCCGGCAAGCCTTTGGCGTAGCTCCAGGTGTTGGGCGGGTACGGGCCGTTCGCGGGCTCGGCGGTGTCTTCGAACACGGCTTTGACGTAGTTGGCCTTGTCGAACGCGAGGTTGATCGCCTGACGCACTTCAGGCTTGTCCAACGGCGGATGTTGGCTGTTGATGCCGACGAACGCGGTCATGAAGGCGTCAGTCTTTTCGACTTTCAGGGTCGGTTCTTTCAGCGCTGCCTGTACGTCCAGAGGCTTGGGTGACAGGGCGATCTGGCACTCGTTGCGGCGCAACTTCTGCAAACGCACGTTGGCATCCGGCGTGATGGCGAAGATCAACGGGTCCACCGACGGCTTGCCGCGGAAGTAATCCGGGTTGGCCTTGTAGCGAATCGAGGCATCTTTCTGGAAGCGCGTGAAGATGAACGGACCGCTGCCGATCGGCTGGCTGTTGAGCTTCTCCGGGGTGCCGGCCTTCATCAGTTTGTCGGCGTACTCGGCCGAGTAAATCGAGGCGAAGCCCATGCTCAGGGTCGCGAGGAAGGTCGAGTCCGGGTGATCGAGGGTGAAGCGCACGGTCAGCGGGTCCAGGGCGTCGATCTTCTTGATCAGTGCGGGCAACTGCATCGACTGGGCGTGCGGGAAGCCGCTCTGGGCGACTTTGTGCCATGGGTTTGCCGGGTCGAGCATGCGGTCGAAGCTGAACTTCACGTCTTCGGCGGTCAGGTCGCGTGTCGGGCTGAAGTACTCGGTGCGGTGGAACTTCACCTGCGGATGCAATTTGAAGGCGTAGGTCAGGCCATCTGGCGTGATTTCCCAGCTGTCCGCGAGGCTGGCGACCACTTTGCCACTGGCGGTATCGAAGTCCACCAGACGGTTCATCAGCGCGTCGGCCGAGGCATTGGTGGTGGTCAGCGAGTTGTATTGCACCACGTCGAACCCTTCCGGGCTTGCCTCGGTGCAGACGCTCAGCGCGGCGGCATGGGCCAATGGGCTCAGCAGAAGAGGGGCGAGCAACAGCGGTAGGGCAGCGAGGCGCATGGTCGGATTCCTTTACAGATCGAAGGCCCATCTGCAAGTGCAGTCTGGAAAAGGCTTACCCTAGTGGGCTCTTTTGCAAATGACTATCCCCTTTTTCATTTTAAGGGGACTATGTGCGCTTGTTTTCGGTGAAGCGGGCCGAGGAAAACCCGGAGTCGGTCGGTTGGCCGATTCTCTGCGACGAGCGGTCTCTATCCATGACAGCCTTTATCCAAGGCGCTCGCAGCCCGAAAAACGGGGTTTTTATCAAGTCCGTGCACACGGAATGTTGTTGCTCTCCAGTCTTTCTGGTATAAAGCAGCGCTCTTTTCTAGGGGCCCGGTTCCTTCACTGTAGGTGTAGCCGGTAAGACCTCTAAAGAAACGCGGCGCCTGGCGCCAAATGACTGAGAGATTAAGCGGCCAACCCATGCCGGGTTGGGCATGTGGTTTTAGAGGGCTGAGGCATGTCGAGAGTATGTCAAGTTACCGGTAAGGGTCCGGTGACTGGGAATAACATTTCCCACGCAAACAACAAAACCCGTCGTCGTTTCCTGCCGAACCTGCAGCATCACCGCTTCTGGGTTGAAGAAGAGAAACGTTTCGTGCGTCTGCGCGTATCTGCCAAAGGCATGCGTATCATCGACAAGCGTGGCATCACTGTCGTGCTGGCCGAAATCCGCAAAGCTGGCAAGATCTAAGGGAGCTAATCATGCGTGAATTGATTCGTTTGATTTCGAGCGCCGGTACTGGTCACTTCTACACTACCGACAAGAACAAGCGCACTACTCCGGACAAAATCGAGATCAAGAAATTTGATCCGGTTGTTCGCAAGCACGTGATCTACAAAGAAGGCAAAATCAAGTAATTGATTTTTCCCTCTTACGAAAAAGGCCCGTATCGCGAGATACGGGCCTTTTTTGTTGCCTGACTGTTTTGTGTTGTCTGTCAGGCAGCCTTCGCGGGCAAGCCTCGCTCCTACGGGACGGACGCGATTCACTGTAGGAGCGAGGCTTGCCCGCGAAGAGGCCGGCCCAGCTAACACAAGTCCTCAGGCCTTCTGTTCAAACACCACGTAGATCTTGCGGCACGCCTCCAGCACTTCCCAAGTGCCTCTGAACCCGGCCGGGATCACGAAGCGATCGCCTACGCGCAGGGTCTTGCCATTGCCGTCGTTGTCGCGCAGCACTGAAACGCCCTGAACAATCTCGCAATATTCATGCTCGGTGTAATTTACATGCCACTGGCCGACGGCGCCTTCCCAGACCCCGGCACTCATCTGGCCGCAAGGGCTGTTGTAGTGGTTGTACACTGCTTGTTCGGGGTCGCCCTTGAGGACTTTCGCCGGGTCTGGTCGATAGCGATCTGGCAGGGTGGTGGCCTGGTTGAAGTCGACGATGTCCTGGATGCTCATTCTTGTAATCCCCCGTGATTGCGGCGCGAGTGGCTGGAAAGCTGCTGGAAGGTCCAAAGTCTATGTTTATTAAAATGAACACTGCAAGGCCGTTTGCCGACCTTATGTCAAATATATTGAAACAACCCCGGCCACTGGTTTAGGGTGACGGTTGCCTTGGGCCGAAAAAAGCAGGCTGGCCGGGCAGAATTCCTGAGGACGCCCGCGAAGAACGCGGCGCGCTCGTATTCAACAAGAGGAGGACACTCGTATGACCACCCTGACTCGTGCCGATTGGGAACAACGGGCTCGCGATCTGAAGATCGAAGGCCGCGCCTACATCAATGGCGAATACACCGATGCTGTCTCCGCCGAGACCTTCGAGTGCATCAGCCCGGTCGATGGCCGTCTGCTGGGCAAGATTGCCAGCTGTGACGCCGCCGATGCCCAGCGCGCTGTTGAAAACGCCCGCGCCACCTTCAATTCCGGCGTCTGGTCGCGCTTGGCGCCGACCAAACGCAAAGCCACCATGATTCGTTTCGCCGGCCTGCTGAAACAGCACGCCGAAGAGCTGGCCCTGCTTGAAACCCTGGACATGGGCAAGCCCATCAGCGATTCCCTGTACATCGACGTTCCAGGCGCGGCGCAAGCCCTGAGCTGGAGCGGTGAAGCCATCGACAAGATCTACGACGAAGTGGCCGCGACTCCCCATGACCAACTGGGTTTGGTGACTCGTGAACCCGTCGGCGTTGTCGGCGCCATCGTGCCGTGGAACTTCCCGCTGATGATGGCCTGCTGGAAACTCGGTCCGGCGCTGTCCACCGGTAACTCGGTGATCCTCAAACCGTCCGAAAAATCCCCACTGACCGCCATCCGCATCGCTGCCCTGGCCGTTGAAGCCGGTATCCCGAAGGGCGTGCTGAACGTCCTGCCAGGTTACGGTCACACCGTCGGCAAGGCCCTGGCCTTGCACAACGACGTGGATACCCTGGTGTTCACCGGTTCGACCAAGATCGCCAAGCAATTGCTGATCTACTCCGGCGAGTCGAACATGAAACGCGTCTGGCTCGAAGCCGGTGGCAAGAGCCCGAACATCGTGTTCGCCGATGCTCCGGACCTGCAAGCTGCCGCTGAATCGGCTGCTGGCGCCATCGCCTTCAACCAGGGCGAAGTCTGCACCGCCGGCTCGCGCCTGCTGGTGGAGCGTTCGATCAAGGATACATTCCTGCCGCTGGTGATCGAGGCCCTCAAAACCTGGAAACCGGGCAACCCGCTGGACCCGGCGACCAACGTCGGCGCGCTGGTGGATACCCAGCAGATGAACACCGTGCTGTCCTATATCGAGTCCGGTCACACCGACGGCGCCAAACTGGTGGCGGGCGGCAAGCGCATTCTTCAGGAAACCGGTGGCACCTATGTTGAACCGACGATTTTCGACGGCGTCAGCAACGCGATGAAAATCGCTCAGGAAGAAATCTTCGGCCCAGTGCTGTCGGTGATCGCTTTCGATACCGCCGAAGAAGCCATCGCGATTGCCAACGACACGCCATACGGCCTGGCCGCAGCGGTGTGGACCAAGGATATTTCCAAGGCTCACCTGACCGCCAAGGCGCTGCGCGCCGGTAGCGTGTGGGTCAACCAGTACGACGGCGGTGACATGACGGCCCCGTTCGGTGGCTTCAAGCAGTCCGGCAACGGTCGCGACAAGTCGCTGCACGCGTTCGACAAGTACACCGAGCTGAAGGCGACCTGGATCAAGTTGTAAGTCGGTTTTTTTAACGACGTAGATCCCTTGTGGGAGCGAGCCTGCTCGCGAAGACGGTGTAACAGTCAACATTGATGTTGAATGTGCTGGCCTCTTCGCGAGCAGGCTCGCTCCCACATTGTTTTGTGCCGTGCCAGAAAAATAATATCCACAGGAGCGTGGAAAATGCGTTGGGCGACTTATTTCGCCGTGTTGGCGTCTGTCTTGAGTGTCGGCCTGGCCCTGGGCGTCAGTATGCCGCTGGTGTCGTTTCGCCTGGAAAGCTGGGGTTACGGCTCTTTCGCCATCGGCGTGATGGCGGCGATGCCCGCCATTGGCGTATTGCTGGGGGCCAAGATCTCCAGCCATCTGGCCGCGCGTCTGGGCACGGCCAACCTCATGCGCCTGTGCCTGTGGGCCGGGGCGTTGTCCATCGGTTTGCTGGCGCTGTTGCCGAGCTATCCGATCTGGCTGGTATTGCGGCTGATGATCGGGGTGATCCTGACGCTGGTCTTCATCCTCGGTGAAAGCTGGATCAATCAACTGGTGGTCGAGCAGTGGCGCGGGCGATTGGTGGCGCTGTATGGCAGCAGCTATGCACTGAGTCAGCTGGCCGGGCCGTTGCTGCTGGGCGTTGTGGGCACCGAACACGATTATGGATTCTGGGTCGGCGTCGGTTTGCTGACGGCGGCACCGTTCGTGTTGCTGGGTCGCAGCGGCGCGCCCACCAGTGAAGCCAGCGGCGTGACCTTCGGTGACTTGCTGACCTTCTGCCGTGGGCTGCCGGCGATTGCCTGGGCGGTGTCGCTGTTCGCGGCCTTCGAAGCGATGATCCTGACGTTGTTGCCGATCTATTGCCTGCGTCAGGGCTTCACGACGGAAATCGCCTTGGCGATGGTTAGCACGGTGGTGGTGGGTGATGCCTTGCTGCAATTGCCGATTGGCGCGCTGGCTGATCGCTTGTCACGACGTACATTGTTCACCGGGTGTGCGGTGGTCCTGCTGATTTCGAGCCTGGCCATCCCGTTGTTGATCGACACGTTGCTGATTTGGCCGTTGTGGGTGTTGTTCGGTGCCAGTGCCGGCGGTTTGTTCACCTTGTCACTGATCCTGATCGGCGAGCGTTATCGCGACGATGCACTGGTGCGCGCCAATGCGCATATCGCGCAGCTGTGGGGTATCGGTTGCCTGATCGGACCGCTGGCGGCCGGTGCTGGCAGTCAGTGGATCAGCGGGCATGCGTTGCCGCTGCTGATGGCGGCAGGCGCGCTGGGATTGGTGATTCTGCTGTCGCGCCAAGGCGCGTTTGGCGCGGCGGCCGAACCGGCCTAGAGCATCCGCTCCAGGCCGACAGTGGTGCTCATCCACGCATTGAAGCGCCGCCACCAGCTTCCGGGTTCCTTGGTCAGGGTGTGCAGTTTGCCGTCATCTTCAGTCACCCAGACAATCTGGCCATTCTCAAGCTTGGCCTGATAACTCAGGGGTGGCGCCATGCCCTGCATCGCCAATTCGCGGACGCGCGCGGCGAGTTCCGGGCTGTCTACCAGCACCCCGACTTCGGTATTCCACAGCACCGAGCGTGGGTCGAAATTGAACGAACCGATAAAAGACTTCTGCTGGTCGAAGATCATCGCCTTGCTGTGCAGGCTGGAGTCGGAACCGCGGTAGGACTTGCTGTAGAACAGATGGGGTCCGCTGCCGCCGCCTTCGCCGGGCTGGCGACGCAATTCGAACAGCTGCACGCCATGCTCCAGCAGTGCCTTGCGATACGGCGCGTAACCGCCATGCACCGCCGGCACGTCAGTGGCTTCCAGTGAGTTGGTCAGCAATTTCACCGACACCCCGGCATCGGCGCGCCCGGTCAGGTACACCAGCCCCGGTTGACCGGGTACGAAGTAGGCCGACATCATGATCAGCTCTTTGCTGACGCCATTGAGCTCGGGCGCCAGCTGCGTGGTCAGCAGCAACTGCGGGTCGGGCTCACCGTCGGCCAGCACTTTACTCGGTGCGTCCCACAGCGCCTGGTTCCAGGCCCAGATCAACTCCCGCCGCCAGATGTCCAGTCGCGGGTGGGTGGTGTAGGTCATCAGTTGCTGGTAGAGCGCGTGATTCTGTTTGCGCGTTTCCTCAAGCGATTCTTCCAGTCGGGTCCGGGTGTTCTCCAGGTCCTTGGCCGTCGGTTTGCTCGAGAGGAACTCGTCGATCGGCTTGCTCAGCGCACTGTTCCAGTATTGGTCGAAGCTGTGCCCCAGCTGTTCGGCGACCGGGCCGACGCTGAGCATGTCGATGTCAGTGAAATTCAGATTGGGTTCGGCATCGAAATACTCGTCCCCCAGATTGCGTCCTCCGACGATGGCCATGCTGTTGTCGGCCAGCCAAAGCTTGTTGTGCATGCGTCGGTGCTGCTGCGAGAGGTTGAGCAACCGTCCTGCCGTTCGTGTCACGCCGGTGCTGCGGCCCAGGTGCAATGGGTTGAACACACGGATCTGGATCTGCGGATGCGCCGCCAGAGTGGCAATAATCCAATCCAGGCCATCGCTGGTGGTGTCGTCGAGCAGAATGCGCACGCGCACGCCGCGATCGGCAGCCTTGAGCAGTTCGTCCACCAGCATCCGTGTGCTGATGCCGTCGTGGACGATGTAGTACTGCAAATCGAGACTGCTTCGGGCGTTGCGGATCAGCTCGGCACGGGCGGTGAAGGCTTCGGTGCTGTCGGACAGCAGGCGAAAGCCGGATTGCCCCTCATGGGGCGCGACCTGAGCCTGGATTGATCGGCCGAATGCGGAGTCGCTGGCGGGCAGCGCCTGGCTTGGTTCACGCGGAGCGTTGAACGTCGCACAGCCGCCGAGGAACGAGGCAAGTAACAGAAGAGCGAGCAGGGGCTGTCTGACTCTCACGTGGGATCGTTCCGATTGGCGGCAGGTATCGGCATATGGACGCTGGATTCCGGATAAAGGTCAGTCGGTGATGCCGTCGGTTTCCGCGAGCAGTTTGATTGCCGCAGCGCCGACCTTGCGCACCGCGTCTTCGATCTGCGGTGTTGGCTTGGCAGCGTAGTTCATGCGCAGGCAATTGCGGTATTTGCCCGAGGCGGAAAAGATGCTGCCGACGGCGATCTGTACGCCTTGATCGTGCAGTGCACGATTCAGTTTCAAGGTGTCGAAGCCCTCCGGCAGCTCAACCCAGAGCATGAAGCTGCCCTGGGGACGACTGGCGCGGGTACCGGCCGGAAAATAGCGGCTGACCCAATCGATCATCACGTCGCGATTGCGCTGGTATTGGGTGCGCATCCGCCGCAAATGCGGTTCGAAGTGCCCGGACTTGAGGAATGCGGCAATCGCGATCTGCGGTTGCGGCGCCGTAGAGCCGGTGCTGATGTATTTCATGTGCAGCACCCGTTCCAGATACCGTCCCGGTGCCACCCAGCCGATACGCAGCCCTGGCGCCAGGGTCTTGGAAAATGAACTGCAAAGCAGGACGCGTCCGTCTTCGTCGAAGGATTTGATCGTGCGCGGACGTGGGTAGGTGTAGGCCAGTTCGCCATACACATCGTCCTCGATGATCGCCACGTCGAAGCGCTGTGCGAGCGTCAACAGCGCGCGTTTGCGCGACTCCGGCATGATGTAGCCCAGAGGGTTGTTGCAGTTGGGGGTCAACTGTATGGCCTTGATCGGCCATTGTTCCAAGGCCAGTTCGAGCGCATCGAGACTGATGCCGGTGAGTGGGTCGGTGGGAATTTCCAGGGCTTTCATGCCCAGGCCCTTGAGGGTCTGCATGGCACCGTGAAAGCTTGGCGAGTCCACGGCCACAATGTCGCCCGGCTCGCAGATCGAGCGGATGCTGGTGGACAGCGCCTCGTGACAACCCGTGGTGACCACCAGGTCGCTGGCGCTCAATTGGCAACCGGAATCGAGCATCAGGCGGGCGATCTGTTCGCGCAGTTCGAGGGTGCCATGGATGTTGTCGTAATACAGACCTGGCATGTCTTGCCGACGGCTGATTCGCGCCAGACCACGCAGCAGCGGCTTCATGGTCGGCGTGGTGATGTCCGGCATGCCGCGACCCAGTTGCACAACATCCTTGCGTGGCACCGCGCGGATCAGCTCCAGCACCTGATCCCATTGGGAAATATCCACCGGCCGCTGCGCCGGGCGGCCAATCGCTGGCAGCTCCGGCAGCGCTCGACTCACCGGTACAAAGTAGCCGGACTTGGGTTTCGGCATCGCCAGGCCGCTGTCTTCCAGCACTCGATAGGCCTGCTGCACTGTGCTCAGACTGACGCCGTGTTCGACACTCAACGCCCGCACCGACGGCAACCGGTCACCGGGGCGATAGAAGCCCTGTTCGATACGCGTTCCGAGCAATTCGGCGAGGTTGACGTAAAGGGTCATGGTGCAGTCTCGGTAGGGGTGGTTGGGCTTACCAGTACAGATGAGGCAAAAATTAGCGATTCAGAGGTCAAGACCGTAAATCTGTATGGAATTAATACAGCTGCATTGAATCTGTAACGCTTTTTGCCGTCCACGCATCATGAAAGCTCTGGCTACCCAAGTAAACAGGAGCAATCAAAATGAACGGCTTGAGCGATGTGCGGCTGACGTTACACAGTCAGGAACTGGCGGCAGGGCAAAACCACGGCGCACGCGAGGCGGTCATGCGCAATGCACCGTCCGGCCTGAGTCGCTGGGGTCTGTTCTGGCATCGTCTGCACACGCGCAAGGCATTGTTGGGGCTGACGCCGGAGCAGCTCAAGGATGTCGGGTTGAGTCGGGAGCAGGCGCGGGAGGAGGGGCTTAAACCCTTTTGGCGGATCTAGTAATGATCGTTCCCACGCGCAGCAAAGGAATGCCGCCCCGGACGCTCCGCGTCCGCTGTGACGCAGAGCGTCACTGGATGCATCCCCACGCAGGAGCGTGGGAACGATCATCTCCCTCAGACCAACTCTTTAAGCCGATGCCAAAGCATCCCCAGCGCCAGCAACGGCGAGCGCAAATGTTTGCCGCCAGGGAAGGTAATGTGCGGCACCTTGGCAAAAAGATCGAAACCTCCACTGTGCTGACCACTGATAGCCTCAGCCAACAGTTTCCCCGCGAGGTGCGTGGCATTCACGCCATGACCGGAATAAGCCTGGGCGTAATACACATTCGGCTGATCCTTGAGCCGCCCGATCTGCGGCAGGCGATTGGCGCCAATACCGATCATTCCGCCCCATTGATAGTCGATGTTCACCCCACCCAGTTGCGGGAAAACCTCCAGCATCTTCGGCCGCATGTACGCGGCGATGTCCTTCGGGTCGCGACCTGAATAATGGCAGGCGCCGCCAAACAGCAAGCGTCGGTCCGCCGAGAGTCGGTAGTAATCCAGCGCCACCCGTTGATCGCAGACCGCCATATTCTGTGGCAGTAACGAGTGAGCCAGCGCTTCACTCAAGGGTTCGGTGGCGATGATGTAGCTGCCGGCGGGCAGCACTTTGCCGCTGAGCTCGGGGTTGAGTTCATTGAGGTAGGCGTTGCAGCCCAGCACCAGCGTCTTGGCGCGAACCGAGCCCTGGGCGGTATGGACCTTGACCTCGGGGCCATAATCGATGCGGGTGACCGCCGATTGTTCAAACAGCTTCACCCCCAACTGCTGGGCGGCGGCCGCTTCGCCCAGTGCCAGGTTCAGCGGATGCAGATGCCCCGAGCCCATGTCGATCAAGCCGCCGACGTAGCGGTCCGAACCCACCACGGAATGCATTTCGTTGGCTTGCAGCAGACGGGTTTCGTAACGGTAACCGAGGCTGCGCAGCTCTTCGGCGTCTTCGGCAAAGCCTTCGAGATCGCGGGGCTTGTTGGCCAGGTCGCAGTAGCCCCAAGTCAGGTCGCAAGGAATCTGAAAACGCTCGACCCGCTGTCGGACGATTTCCACTGCTTCCAGGCCCATGAGTTTCATCTGACGCACGCCGTCCGCACCGACCACGTTGGCGAACTGATCGAGGCCATGACCGACGCCACGAATCAACTGCCCGCCGTTGCGTCCACTGGCGCCCCAACCGATTTTGTGGGCTTCGAGCAGGATCACGCTGAGGCCGCGTTCGGCCAGTTCGAGCGCCGTGTTCAACCCCGAGAAACCACCACCCACCACGCACACGTCCGCCATCAGATGGCCTGTGAGCAGCGGATGATCGGGCTGCGACAGGCTGCTGGCGGCGTAATAAGAGGCAATGTGCTGGTGGTTCGGGGCAGGTTGCTGAGCACGGGCATTCATGTGCGTGTTCCTGATTCTTGTGTTTAGAAAATTTGACGGAGCATAAGCCGGACCTTCGGACACGGGCAACACTGGTCGGTCGGTGCTGTCTGGATCGGGGCTTTTACGTCAGAATCGCGCTCTATTCCGCTTTTGGCCACCGCTTCGATGAGCTGCAACAGTCAGAAAATTCGCACGCTACGGCAGCAGATTCCCTCGTTCGAGTGCGTGCCCGGCTGCCATGACTGCTGCGGGCCGGTGACCACCTCGCCGGAAGAAATGTCCCGCCTGCCGCGCAAGACCCGGGCCGAGCAGGACGCGGCGATGGATGAACTCAATTGCGTCCACCTTGGGCCTAATGGCTGCACCGTGTATGACGAGCGGCCGCTGATCTGTCGGCTGTTCGGCACCACAAAGACTTTGCCGTGCCCTAACGGGCGGAGACCGGTGGAGTTGATTCATCCGCGGGTCGAGAAGCAGATTCATGAGTACATGGCATCTACTCGCCAAGTCCTCGTGTGATCGTTCCCACGCGCAGCAAAGGAATGCCTCAACGGACGCTCCGCGTTCGGCTTTAGATGGGACGCAGAGCGTCCCGGGCTGCATTCCCACGCAGAGCGTGGGAACGATCTCTGTGGGCTCAATCCGGAATCGGCAGATTCAGGCTCTCTTTCACCTCTTCCATCACGATATAGCTCTTGGATTCGCGCACATGCGGCAGCTTGAGCAGGATGTCGCCCAGCAGTTTGCGGTACGAGGCCATCTCGGAAATTCGCGCCTTCACCAGATAGTCGAAATCCCCTGACACCAAATGGCACTCCAGCACGTGGGGGAGCTTCAGGACAGCGCGTCGGAACTCTTCGAAAGTATCACCGGATTTGTAGTCGAGGCTGATTTCGACGAACACCAGAAGACTACCCTTGAGGTGCTGCGGATTGAGCCGGGCGTTGTAGCCCATGATGATCCCTTCGCGCTCCAGACGCCGGACCCGCTCGGTACACGGCGTGGTCGAGAGCCCGACCTTTTCCCCCAGCTCGGTGAAGGAGATGCGCCCGTCCGTTTGCAGGATCCGCAAGATGTTGCGGTCGATCTTGTCCAGCTCACGTTTGGTTTGAGTGTTGGTACGCATAGGGGATGCACCTCCGTGAAAAGGGATTTTGCCGAGAATTCTCGCCAAATATAGGCACTTATATAGTGAAAAGCACTGCCTAATCTTTTTTACACTGCGCACATCAATGCTCGACAACTACGAACGTCAGCGGCAAGCCGCGATGAGGGATATGAAAATGCGCGTTATGGTCTTGGGTAGCGGCGTCATCGGTACCGCCAGTGCTTATTATCTGGCTCGGGCCGGGTTTGAAGTGGTGGTCGTGGACCGTCAGCCAGCCCCTGCCATGGAGACCAGTTTCGCCAACGCCGGCCAGGTGTCGCCGGGTTATGCCTCGCCATGGGCCGCGCCGGGTGTTCCGCTCAAAGCCATCAAGTGGCTGTTGCAGCGCCACGCGCCGCTGGCAATCAAGGCCACCGCCGACATCGACCAGTACCTGTGGATGGCGCAAATGCTGCGCAACTGCACCGCCAGCCGTTATGCGGTAAACAAGGAGCGCATGGTCCGTCTGTCCGAGTACAGCCGTGACTGCCTCGACGAATTGCGCGCCGAAACCGGCATTGCCTACGAAGGCCGCAGCCTCGGTACGACCCAACTGTTCCGCACCCAGGCTCAACTCGACGGCGCCGCGAAAGACATCGCCGTCCTGAAAGAGTCCGGCGTGCCGTTCGAACTGCTCGACCGCGCTGGCATTGCCCGCGTTGAGCCGGCCCTGGCCAGCGTTACCGACATCCTCGCCGGTGCCCTGCGCCTGCCGAATGACCAGACTGGCGACTGCCAGATCTTCACCACCCACTTGGCCGAAATGGCTGTGAAGCTCGGTGTGGAATTCCGCTTCGGTCAGGACATTCAGCGCCTCGACTACGCCGGTGATCGCATCAACGGCGTATGGATCGACGGCAAGCTGGAAACCGCTGACCGCTACGTATTGGCGCTGGGCAGCTATTCGCCGCAGTTGCTCAAGCCTCTGGGTATCAGGGCTCCGGTGTATCCGCTCAAGGGTTACTCCCTGACTGTGCCGATCACCAACCCGGCGATGGCCCCGACTTCGACTATCCTCGATGAGACCTACAAGGTCGCGATCACCCGTTTTGACAACCGCATCCGCGTTGGCGGCATGGCTGAAATAGCCGGTTTTGACCTGTCGCTGAACCCGCGCCGGCGCGAAACCCTGGAGATGATCGTCAACGACCTTTATCCTCAGGGCGGCGATCTGGCCCAGGCAAGTTTCTGGACCGGTCTGCGTCCGACCACCCCGGACGGTACGCCGATCGTGGGTGCTACGCCGTTTAGCAATCTGTTTTTGAACACGGGTCACGGCACGCTTGGTTGGACCATGGCGTGCGGTTCCGGTCGCTTCCTGGCTGATCTGATGGCGAAGAAAACGCCGCAAATCAGCACCGAAGGCCTCGATATTTCCCGTTACGGCAAAAAAATTCAGGAGTCAGCAAAACATGTCAATCCAGCGCCAGCTCACCAATGAGCGTATGAGCCAGATCGTAGTTCACAGCGGTACCGTGTATCTGGCAGGGCAGGTCGGCGACGATATGAACGCCGGGATTGAACAACAGACCCGTGAAACGCTTGCCAACATCGAGCGTTTGCTGGATCTGGCCGGGACCGACAAGAGCCGTTTGTTGTCGGTGACGATTTACTTGAAAGACATCGATGCGCACTTTGAAGGCATGAACGCGGTCTGGGACAAGTGGCTGCCAAAAGGCGTCGCACCGGCCCGTGCCACGGTTGAATCGAAGTTGTGCGAACCGGAAATACTGGTTGAGCTGTCGGTTGTCGCCGCTCTGCCATAACTGCACTGACATAACTGCACTGACATAACTGCACTGACATAACTGCACTGACATAAGTAGTTCAGAAAGATCCCTCTCCCGGTGCTACTGGCGGTTCGCGCCGTCAGCCAGCGCCGGTTTTTATTCCCATGACCGCCTAGAAGTCTGCCGCCATGCGTCCAGCCCGTGCCCTGATCGACCTTCAAGCCCTGCGTCACAACTATCAAATCGCCCGTGAAGTCACGGGGGCCAAGGCCCTCGCGGTGATCAAGGCCGACGCCTATGGCCATGGCGCGGTGCGTTGCGCCCAGGCGCTGGAAGCCTGCGCGGACGGATTTGCCGTGGCTTGCATTGAGGAGGCCCTGGAGCTGCGAGCCGCGGGCATTCGTGCTCCGGTGTTGTTGCTGGAGGGTTTTTTCGAGGCCGATGAGCTGTCGCTGATCGTCGAGCATGACTTCTGGTGCGTGGTGCATTCGCTGTGGCAGCTCGAAGACATCGAGAACGCTGCACTGAGCAAGCCGATCACAGTCTGGCTCAAGCTCGACTCGGGTATGCATCGGGTTGGCTTGCATCCAAAGGATTATCAGTCGGCCTATCAACGGCTGCTGGCCAGCGGCAAGGTTGCGAAGATTGTTTTGATGAGCCACTTCGCCCGGGCCGATGAACTGCACAGTCAGGCCAGTGCCGAACAGGTCGCAGTATTCGAAGCGGCGCGTCAGGGCTTGTCGGCCGAGGTCAGCCTGCGCAACTCGCCGGCTGTGCTCGGTTGGCCGCAGATTCCCAGTGACTGGGTTCGCCCGGGCATCATGCTCTACGGCGCTACGCCATTCGAAGAGGCCAATGCCGTGGCGTCGCGCCTGCAACCAGTGATGACCCTCGAATCGAAAGTGATTTGCGTGCGTGAACTGCCGGCCGGCGAGCCGATCGGTTACGGCGCCAAATTCATCACCCAGAAACCGATGCGCGTGGGCGTGGTGGCCATGGGTTACGCCGACGGCTACCCACGTCAGGCACCGACCGGTACGCCAGTGATGGTTGCCGGGCAGCGCAGCCAGTTGATTGGCCGGGTGTCGATGGACATGCTCTGCATCGACCTGACCGATGTGCCGCAAGCCGGTCTCGGTTCGACCGTCGAGTTGTGGGGCAAAAATATCCTCGCCAGTGACGTGGCTGTGGCCGCGGGCACGATTCCTTACCAGATCTTCTGCAACCTGCGCCGGGTGCCAATGCTCTATTCCGGGGCTTGAGGCAGAGCGCGCCGACCGAAAGTCGCTTCGCCGAACAGGATTCAGGTCCAAGTGTTGTAAATACTGAACGCTGTCGCCATGATAACGCTCAATATTCCAACAACCTGAATCCCTGGAGGCGCAAGCTTTGGACGTCGGTGAACGACTGCAATCCATCCGTAAGCTCAAAGGACTTTCCCAGCGTGAACTCGCCAAACGCGCGGGCGTCACCAACAGCACCATTTCGATGATCGAGAAGAACAGCGTCAGCCCCTCGATCAGTTCGCTGAGGAAGGTACTGGGCGGGATTCCCATGTCCATGGTCGAGTTCTTTTCCGAAGAGATCCTGCAGGAAAAACCGACTCAGATCGTCTACAAAGCCAACGAGCTGATCGATATTTCCGATGGCGCAGTGACCATGAAATTGGTCGGCAGGGCTCATCCGAGCCGGGCCATCGCGTTCCTCAACGAAATCTACCCGCCAGGCGCCGACACCGGTGACGAGATGCTCACCCATGAGGGCGAGGAAACCGGGATTTTGCTCGAAGGTCGACTTGAACTGGTGGTGGGGCTTGAAACTTTTGTGCTCGAAGCCGGCGACAGCTACTACTTTGAAAGTACTAAACCGCACCGTTTCCGTAATCCGTTCGATGCGCCGGCGCGACTAATCAGCGCAGCTACTCCAGCAAATTTCTAAGAAAAGAGGCGTCCCGCCAGCACTGCGGAGTTGCCCGAGTTGTTTTTCCGCCACGCATAAGACCCCTTCGACTTTGGGGTTGTTTCAGTGTGGCGGGCTTACCGTTATACTTGCGCCCGCCTGCGAACCGTGGCCGTGGGCGTGACTAGCCACCATTGAGGGTGAACGCGTGAATCTAATTATGAAAATGCTGGCCGTACCAGCAACCGTATTGGCCCTATGGGCAGTCAGCGCACAAGCTGCGACCAACGACGATATTGCTAAACGCCTTGAGCCAGTCGGCCAGGTCTGTGTTCAGGGTAAAGAGTGCAAGGGGATGGAAGTGGCCGCTGCTGCTGGCGGCGGTGGTGCTAAAACTCCTGACGAAGTGATTGCAAAACATTGCAACGCTTGCCACGGCACCGGCCTGTTGGGCGCGCCGAAAATCGGTGATGCCGCCGCTTGGGGCGAGCGCTCCAAGAAAGAAGGGGGTGTTGACGGTTTGCTCGCCAAGGCGATCTCCGGCATCAACTCCATGCCGCCAAAAGGTACCTGCGCCGATTGCGCAGACGCCGAGCTCAAAGGCGCGATCCAGAAGATGTCCGGCCTGAAATAAGCCTGCATTTTTAGCAAAAAAGCCGCTTACGAGCGGCTTTTTTGTGCCCGCGATTTACGCCTTAGACTGTTCATTGCAGCAAAGACCCGGCAAGCTCGGTCCAACCCCAGTTCACGGAATGTAAGGGAGGATCAGATGGTGCAGCTGTGTTCTATCGAGCAAGCGGTCGATGACGTCTTGGCACGGTTGCCGGCGCATATCCACATGGGCCTGCCCCTCGGTCTGGGCAAACCCAACCACTTCGTCAACGCGCTGTTCCAACGCATTGCGCAGTTGCCCGAACGGCAGCTGACGATCTACACCGCCCTGTGCCTGGGTCGTCCCGCCTTGGGCGACGGTTTGCAAAAGCGTTTTCTCGAACCCTTTATCGAACGGGTTTTCGGCGATTATCCGGAACTGGATTTCCTTGCAGAGCTGCATCGCGACAGCCTGCCGTCCAACATCCATGTTCAGCAATTCTTCATGCAGCCCGGCAGCCTGCTCGACAGCGAACAGGCCCAGCAGAATTACGTCAGCAGCAATTACAGCCACGCCGCTCGAGACATCAACACCGCCGGGTTGAACCTGGTGGCGCAATTGGTGGCCAGCCACAGCGAACATCCCGACCGCTTGAGCCTGAGCTGCAACCCGGACATCACCCTCGACCTGTTCCCCATGATCGCCAAGCGTCGGGCGGCGGGGGAGACAATCCTGCTGGTGGGCCAGGTGCACAACGATTTGCCCTACATGCCCGGCGATGCCGAAATTGGTATCGACACGTTCGACCTGCTGATCGACGAGAAGGACAGCACCACGCTGTTCTCCACGCCAAACATGCCGGTGGGTTTCCAGGATCACTTCATCGGGCTGCACGCCAGCACGCTGGTGCGCGACGGCGGCACCTTGCAGATCGGCATCGGCGCCATGGGTGATGCCCTGACTGCGGCGTTGCTAGCGCGGCAGGCTGACAATGACGGTTACAAGGCGTTGCTGGCGGACGTGAATCTCAGCCAGTGGGCGCAACTCATCGACCGCGAAGGCGGCGTCGAACCCTTCGCCAAAGGCCTTTACGGTTGCAGCGAAATGTTCGTCAACGGTTTGCTGGTGCTGGCCGATGCCGGGATTGTGCGGCGCAAGGTCTACCCCGATGTGCCGACCCAGCAACAAGCGAATGCCGGCACGCTGGACGAAGCCGCGCAGACTGACGGCATCTCGGTGCATGGCGGGTTTTTCCTCGGGCCGCGCAGTTTCTATGAGCGCCTGCGCGAGCTGCCGCAAAGCAAGCGGCTCGAATTCAACATGACCCGTATCAGCTACATCAACGAGCTCTACGGTCAGGAAGAACTCAAACGCTTGCAGCGCCTCGATGCGCGCTTCATCAACACCGTGTTCACCATGACCTTGCTGGGCGCAGGCGTGGCCGATCAGCTCGAAGACGGGCGAGTACTCAGCGGTGTCGGCGGCCAATACAACTTCGTCGTCCAGGGCCATGCGCTGGAAGGGGCGCGTTCGGTGTTGCTCCTGCGCAGCTGGCGCGAGTCGGGCGGTGAGGTGAGTTCGAACATCGTTTGGGAGTACGGCCATTGCACGATCCCGCGGCATTTGCGGGATATCGTGGTCACCGAGTACGGCATCGCCGATCTGCGGGGCAAGACCGATGCGGCAGTGATCGAGGCGTTGCTGAACATCAGCGATTCACGTTTCCAGCCGGGGTTGATCGAGCAGGCGCAGAACGTTGGTAAATTGCCGAAGAACTTCCGCATTGATCCACGGTTCACCGATAACAGCCCGCAACGTTTGCAGGCGATTCAGGCGCTGCATCCGAATTTGTTTCCGGAGTATCCGCTGGGGTGTGATTTCACCGCTGAAGAGCGGGACCTGTTGCGGGCGCTGAACTGGTTGAAGAGCAAGTTCAAGCTCACGGAGATTCTGGAACTGGGCAAGGCCGCGCTGGACGCGCCGGAGCCGACGGAGTTTCCCGAACATCTGGAGCGGATGCAGCTGACCAACCCGGAAGGGCTGAAAGAGGATTTGTTTCAGCGGCTATTGCTCACCGGCCTCAAAGCCACCGCACAGGTCTGATCGTTCCCACGCTGACTGATCGTTCCCACGCTCCGCGTGGGAATGCAGCCCGGGACGCTCTGCGTCCCATTCGAAAGCTGGAACGCGGAGCGTCCCTTGAGGCATTCCCACGCGGAGCGTGGGAACGATCATTGCGGGGGAGTTATTCGATGAAGGTCACAACGCCGCCAGCCAGCGACTGAACCCGAGCCAACGATTCAACGCGATAACCCTGCGCATCCAGTTCCGCACGGCCGCCCTGGAAGGACTTCTCAATCACGATACCCAAACCAGCAACCGTAGCGCCGGCCTGTTTGATGATCGAGATCAGCGCTTGTGACGCCTTACCGTTGGCCAAAAAGTCATCGATGATCAGCACGCGGTCGCTGCTGGTCAGGTGGCGTGGGGAGATCGCCACGGTGCTTTCGGTCTGCTTGGTGAACGAGTAAACGGTCGCCGACAGCAGGTTTTCGGTCAAGGTCAGGGACTGATGCTTGCGGGCGAAAATCACCGGCACGCCGAGGTTCAGACCGGTCATGATCGCCGGGGCAATGCCAGAGGCTTCGATGGTGACGATCTTGGTGATGCCCGAATCCTTGAACAGCGTGGCGAATTCGTCGCCAATCAGCTTCATCAGGGCCGGGTCGATCTGGTGGTTCAGAAAGGCGTCGACTTTCAGGACCTGGTCGGAAAGCACGATGCCTTCTTCGCGAATTTTCTTGTGCAGTGCTTCCATGAAGCTTTCCTCTAATGACGCCTGTGCGTCTAAGGCTGGTTAAAAAGTAGTCGATTCTAGCGCTTTAACATCGCGCGTATATCCGCCAATGCGGTATTACCGCGAACAGCTTTGACTTCAACCGGTGTGTCGTCGTTGCCTTCCCAGGCCAGGTCGTCCGGCGGCAGCTCATCGAGGAAGCGGCTAGGCGCGCAGTCGATGATCTCGCCGTATTGCTTACGCTTGGCGGCGAAGGTGAAGGCCAGTGTCTGACGCGCGCGGGTAATGCCGACGTAGGCCAGCCGGCGTTCTTCTTCGATGGTGTCGGCTTCGATACTGGAGCGGTGCGGGAGGATTTCCTCTTCCATGCCCATGATGAACACGTAAGGAAACTCCAGGCCTTTGGAGGCGTGCAGGGTCATCATTTGCACACCTTCGGCGCCGTCTTCCTCTTCCTGCTGACGTTCCAGCATGTCGCGCAGGACGAGTTTGCCGATGGCGTCTTCGACGGTCATCTCGCCTTCTTCGTCTTTTTCGAGCGTGTTCTTCAACGCCTCGATCAGAAACCAAACGTTACCCATGCGGTAATCGGCGGCCTTGTCGCTGGAACTGTTGGTGCGCAGCCAATTCTCGTAGTCGATGTCCATGACCATGCTGCGCAGCGCCGAGATCGGGTCTTCGCCGGCGCACTGCTCGCGGACCTTGTCCATGAAACGCTTGAAGCGCGACAGGCGATCGGTGAAGCGGGCATCCAGATGCTCGCCCAGACCGATTTCGTCGGTGGCGGCGTACATCGAGATTTTGCGTTCGGTGGCGTAGTTGCCAAGCTTTTCCAGTGTGGTCGAACCGATTTCCCGGCGTGGGACGTTGATCACCCGCAGGAAGGCATTGTCGTCGTCCGGGTTCACGATCAGGCGGAAGTAGGCCATCAGGTCTTTTACTTCCTGACGTCCGAAAAAGCTGTTGCCACCGGACAGGCGATACGGAATCTGGTGGTGTTGCAGCTTCAGCTCGATCAGCTTCGCCTGGTAGTTACCGCGATAGAGAATCGCGAAATCGCTGTACGGCCGATCCGTGCGCAAGTGCAGGGTCAGCAGTTCGACGGCCACCCGTTCGGCTTCGGCGTCTTCGTTGCGACAGCGGATCACGCGGATCTCGTCGCCGTGGCCCATCTCGCTCCACAGCTGCTTTTCGAATTCGTGCGGGTTGTTCGAGATCAGCACGTTGGCGCACCGCAGGATGCGGCTGGTGGAGCGATAGTTTTGCTCCAGCATCACCACTTTCAGGGACGGGTAATCGTCCTTGAGCAGCATCAGGTTTTCCGGCCGCGCGCCGCGCCAGGCATAAATCGACTGGTCGTCGTCACCGACCACGGTGAACTGGTTGCGCGTGCCGATCAGCAACTTCACCAGCAAATACTGGCTGGCGTTGGTGTCCTGGTATTCGTCCACCAGCAGGTAGCGGACTTTGTTCTGCCATTTTTCGAGGATGTCGGCGTGTTCCTGGAACAGCTTCACCGGCAGCAGGATCAGGTCGTCGAAGTCCACCGCGTTGAACGCCTTGAGCGTGCGCTGATAGTGGGTGTAGACGATGGCGGCGGTCTGCTCCTTGGGGTTGCGTGCGTTTTCCAGGGCTTCGGGCGGCAGGATCAGGTCGTTCTTCCACGAGCCGATCATGTTCTTGATCTCGTCGACGCCGTCGTCGCCCGAGTATTCCTTCTGCATGATGTCGGTCATCAGGGCTTTGACGTCGGTCTCGTCGAAGATCGAGAAACCCGGTTTGTAGCCCAGCCGCACGTGTTCCTTGCGGATGATGTTCAGGCCCAGGTTGTGGAAGGTGCAGACGGTCAGGCCGCGGCCTTCGCCGCCCTTGAGCAGGGTGCCGACCCGTTCCTTCATCTCGCGCGCAGCCTTGTTGGTAAAGGTCATGGCAACGATGTACTGGGCGCGGATGCCGCAGTTCTGGATCAGATGCGCAATTTTGCGCGTGATCACGCTGGTCTTGCCGGAGCCTGCACCGGCGAGCACCAAAAGAGGGCCGCCGACGTAGCTCACGGCTTCTTGCTGCCGGGGATTGAGTCGGGACATACGAAATCAGGGAGTCGTTTGCGAAATGGGCCGGCATTTTAACAGGCTCAGCGAATTGTGCTGCTCTCTCCGACTTGTGACGCAGCACGCTATCTATATTTGCCGGTTTTGATACTTTCACGCAGGATGCGCGATGAGTTTGCGTCTACTGTTCGTCATTCAAGATGTCTACTGTTCGTCATTCAAGATACAAAGCAACGGTTGATAACCGATGTCATTTGGTCATTGGTTACCGGCGCTGCATAATGCCCGTCGCCTACATCTTTGCAAAGTCTAGGGAGCTAGCTTGTCTACGCCTGTCGAACCCTTGCGTTTGCTGCTACTGGCCGAAGAGCCAGCGTGGGCAGCGTTGTTGCGCGAGTGTCTGGCTCCGATGGGGGGCTCGGCCGTGCTGATCAGCGCGCCGAGCTGGGAGTCGGTCAGCAGTCTGTTTGATGACAACCGCAACGCGGTGTTATTGACGATCCCGGCACTTCAGCCTTTACCTGGCCGTTGCAGCCTGCCGACGGTGTTGCTGCTCGACCATGAGCCGCTGTCGCCGCCCGATGGTGTGAGTGACTGGTTGGTGCGCGATCTGCTCGATCCCGGCATGTTGCGCCGTTGCCTGCGCCATGTGCGTGAGCGCGGCGTGCTGGAAAACACACTGCAGCGCCTGGCCGAGCAAGACCCGCTGACCGGCATCGCCAACCGCCAGGGTTTCCAGACCTTGCTGGCGGCACGCCTGGCGGAAAACGACGGCCGCGGCCTGGCCCTCGGTCATCTCGACCTCGATAACTTTCGTCACGCCAACGACGCCCTGGGCCATCAGGCCGGTGACCGGCTGATTCTGCAAGTGGTCGCGCGGCTGAAAAGCCAGCTTGAGGCCGGCGATCAACTGGCGCGGTTGGGCAGCGATGAATTTGCTCTGCTGATCGACACTCGTCGCGCGCCTCAGCGCGCCGAATGGATGGCCGAACGCATTACCGAAGCGTTGGCGGAGCCTTACTGGGTCGACGGCGAAAGCCTGTTGATCGGCTCCAGCCTCGGTATTGCCTACGCCCGGGCCCAGGCGGGCGCCGACCCGCTGATGTGGCACGCACACATCGCCATGCAACAAGCCAAAAGCACTCAGGGCTGTACCTTTCACATCTTCAACGAACGCATCAATCGCAATGCCCGCAGCATGGCTGACCTCGAAAGCGAGCTGCGCCGGGCGTTGCGTCGGGATGAATTGGAACTGCATTACCAGCCACGCCTGAACCTTGAGGACGGGCAGATCGTCGGCCTCGAAGCTTTGGTGCGCTGGCGTCACGCCGAACGGGGTTTGCTGCCACCCAGCGAATTCGTGCCGCTGGCCGAGCAGAGCGGTTTGATCGTGCCGTTGGGTTACTGGGTGATTTCCCGGGCCCTGCGCGATATGCAGGCGTTGCGTGAACGGGGTTTGCCGGCGTTGCACATGGCGATCAACCTCTCGTTCCGGCAGTTTCAGGACAGCCAGTTACTGTCGACGCTGAGTCGGTTGATTGCCGAGCGCGGCGTCGAGGCGCAATGGCTGGAGTTCGAACTGACTGAAACCGCGGTGATGCGCCGCAGCGATCTGGTGAAACAGACCATGGATGCCCTGGGGCGTCTGGGTGTGCGCTTTTCCCTGGACGACTTCGGTACCGGTTTCTCTTCGTTTGTGCACCTCAACAGCTTGCCCATTACCTTGCTGAAGATCGACAAGAGCTTTGTCGGCGGCATGGAACAGCGCGAAGAGAATCGCAAACTGGTCCACGCGATGATCAATCTGGCGCATAACCTCAACCTCGAAGTGGTGGCGGAAGGCGTGGAAACCCTGGAGCAACTGGATTTGTTGCGCGGGTTTGGTTGCGATCAGGTGCAGGGTTACCTGATCAGCAAGCCATTGCCGTTGGCGGAGTTGGTTGAGTATTTGACCTTTGGCAGCAGCCAGCAGCCCGCACTGGAAGTTGTGGTTTAACGGCGCCGAACCTGTAGGAGCGAGGCTTGCCCGCGAAGGCGGCGTGTCAGTTAACAGAGATGTCGACTGACACGACGCCTTCGCGGGCAAGTCGGATCGCCGCACCGCTCGCTCCTACAGGGGATCTCAGTCAGGTTGAGGGACTTCGAAACGCTGCTGTGGCGAAGGCTCCCGCCGAATCATCCGCGTCATCTTCCGCTCAAACGCCAGCGTCAAACTCACCGCCGCGCACGCCAACCCCAGCGCCAATCCCCACCAGACGCCCGTTGGCCCCCAATTCAAATGGAAGGCCATCCACCAGGCGGCTGGCGCGCCAATCAGCCAATAGCACCCCAAGCCCACCAGAAATGTGGTCTTGGCATCCTTGAGCCCGCGGATGCAGCCCATGGCGATGGTTTGCGTGCCGTCGAACAGCTCGAACCACGCGGCGACCGCCAACAGGCTCACGGCCAGGTTGATGACTTCGCGAAACGCCGGGTCATTGTGGTCCAGGAACAAACCGATCAACTGATTCGGCAGCAACCAGAAGACCATTGCGAAGCCCAGCATCGCTGCCGCGCCAAAGGCAATCCCGACCCGTCCGGCCAGCCGTGCATCCAACAGTTGCCCAGCGCCGTAGTGCTGACCGATGCGCATGGTGATCGCATAGGAAATCCCCGCCGGAACCATGAACGCCACCGAGACGATCTGCAGCGCGATCTGGTGCGCGCCCAGTTGCGTACTGCCCATGGTGCCCATGCACAGCGCGGCGAACGCAAACAATCCGACTTCCACCGCGTAGGTGCCACCAATCGGCAGGCCCAGGCGCCACAGTTCCTTAAGGTACTGACGGTTGGGCCGCGACAGGCCCTGACGCAAGGGATAAGCGTCGTAGGCCGGATGCCGACGGATGTGCCAGGCCAGTGCAAAAGCCATGCAGTTGGCGACGATGGCCGTGACCAGCCCGATGCCCATCAGCCCCAGTTTCGGCAGACCGAACATGCCGGTAATCAGCGCGTAATTGAGCAGGAAATTGGCCACGGTGCCGCCGAGGCTGATGACCATCACCGGCGTCGCCCGGCCGATGGCACTGGTGAAGCCGCGCAGGGCCATGAAACTCAGGTAGCCGGGCAGGGCGAACGGCAGGATCAGCAGGAACTGTCCTGCCGCATGGACGTTGGTTTCGGTCTGGCCGAATAGCAGCAATACCGGTTTGAGGTTCCACAGCAGCAGCCCGGCCACCAGCGCCATCAACCACGCCAGCCATAGCCCGGCCTGAGTCAGCCTGGCGGCACCGACGATGTCGCCGGCACCCTGACGGATTGCCACGAGGGTGCCGACCGCGGCGATCACGCCAATGCAGAAGATCGACACGAACGAGTAAGTCGCCGCGCCCAGGCCACCCCCGGCCAGCGCTTCGGGACTCAGGCGCGCCATCATCAAGGTGTCGGTGAGGACCATCAGCATGTGCGCCAACTGCGAGGCAATCAACGGCCCCGCCAGCCGCAGGATGGCCCAGAGTTCGGTACGTGCTGGATGCTTCATGATCATCACGCTCGGCTATTAAGAGAAAAAGGAAAGCCCAAAGAGAACTGGAAGCGTCGATTCTCGGCGCTCTGCAAGGTTTGCACAAAGGGATAAAAAGGATGGGTGGCATGATTAAAACTCATGCGGGGGAGTTTCTGATAAGTTGACGGAATCCCGCTATAGGAGCTTTCCTGATGTCTCGTCGTCTTCCTCCCTTGTATGCCCTTCGCGCATTCGAAGCGGCGGCGCGGCACAGCTCGTTTACCCGTGCGGCCGAAGAATTATCGATCACCCAAAGTGCGGTCAGCCGGCATATTCGTACGCTCGAAGACCATTTTGCCTGTCGGCTGTTTCACCGCAGCGGGCGCAATCTGCAATTGACCGAATCGGCGCGGCTGATCCTGCCTGGCATTCGTGAAGGCTTCACCGCTCTGGAGCGGGCCTGCAATACCTTGCGCGCCGAGGATGACATCCTGCGCATGAAAGCGCCGTCGACCCTGACCATGCGTTGGCTGCTGGCAAGGCTCAGCCGCTTTCGACACCTGCAACCCGGCAATGAGGTGCAATTGACCAGCGCCTGGATGGACGTCGACTCGGTGGATTTCAACCATGAACCGTTCGACTGCGCCGTCATCCTCAGCAACGGGCATTTTCAGCCGGACTGGGAGGCGAGTTTCCTGTTCCCGGAAGAGCTGATTCCAGTCGGCGCGCCGAATCTTCTGCAGGATCAACCGTGGGATGTCGCGCGGCTGGCCAATGCCGAACTGCTGCACCCGACGCCGGATCGTCGCGACTGGCGCAGCTGGCTGGAACGCATGGGGCTGACGGACCAGGTGTCACTCAAGGGCGGGCAGGTGTTCGACACGCTGGAGCTCGGCATGATCGCCGCCGCGCGAGGCTATGGGGTGTCCATGGGCGATCTGCTGATGGTGGCGGAGGATGTGGCTCAGGGACGTCTGAGTTTGCCGTGGCCGACTGCCGTCGCCAGCGGTGAGAATTATTACCTCGTCTGGCCGAAAACACGCCCCGGAGGTGAACGTTTGCGCAGGCTCAGCGATTTCCTCCAAGGCGAAGTTCGCGCCATGGAGTTACCGGACGTCCAGCACTTGAGCTGAATCGATAGAGCCGCCGCAATGGCGGCCTTGAGCCATATCCCGGCTAATTACTCAAGTATTCAGGTTTGCCGCCGAAAGTCTGCAGATGGAACCTTCGTGCAGGTTCGACGTAATTCCCATTTGAAATTTTGCTGAGTGTGCGTCGTGATCAGGATGATCCGGTCACTCGGCCAGGAGCTGTCATGTCTCAACCTCGTGCCCGGATCGCCTCACAGCTTGGTCTTGCGCTTGCTGTGATACTGGCGATTGTCATCAGCGGCAGTACCGTGTTCGCCCTGCGCTCGCTGGACACCGCCAACCTTGCCACCCGCGAAGAGCACCTGGCCAGTGAAGCCCGGTTGCTGGCCGATCAGTTGAGCACCTTTCACGGCACATTGCGTGAAAGCACCCAGCGCTTGGCCGGCCTGTTCGAGAAGCGCTTCAGTGCGGGGCTGAGCGTGCATCCGGACGAACCGGTAGTCGTGGCGGGCGCTCAGACTCCGGGCCTGCATCTGGGCAGCGAAGTCTTGAACAACAACTTCAAGGAAGTCGACGAGTTCAAGCAAATGACGGCGGGTGTCGCCACGGTGTTCGTGCGCAGCGGCGAAGACTTTATTCGGGTCAGCACCTCACTGAGCAAACAGGACGGCAACCGGGCCATCGGCACGCTGCTCGATCACGCTAACCCGGCCTATGCACGGCTGATGGCGGGGCAGAGTTATGTCGGGCGCGCTTTGCTTTTCGAGCGTTCCTACATGACTCAGTACACCCCCGTACGCGACAGCAGCGGTAAGGTGATTGCCGTCCTGTTCGTAGGATTCGACTACACCGACGCGCAGAACGCACAGTTCGCCAACCTCAAGCGCTTCCGTATCGGCCAGACCGGTTCCCTGGCGCTGCTGGATGAACAGAGCAAATGGCTGGTACCGATAGCGGGTGTACAAGCGCTGGATCAGGCGACTCCGAGCATCGTTGGCTTGGCGAAGACGCCGGGCAAGGGCGAGTTCTGGAGCGACAAGTCTGAAGATTTCTACAGCATTGCCGTGCCGTTTGAAGGCGGCCCATGGTCGGTCGTGGCGAGCATGCCGAAAACCGAAATCCGTGCCGTGACCTGGAGTGTCGGTATTCAATTGGCGATTGGCAGTCTGCTGGCGATGTTGATCGCTGTGGGCTCGGCAGTCTGGCTGTTGCGCAGCAAGCTCGCGCCGCTGGGTGATTTGGTGCGTCAGGCTGAAGCCTTGGGTGCCGGTGATTTGAGCGTGCGCCTGAATGTGTCGAGCAACGACGAGATCGGTCAGCTGGCCCGCGCTTTCAACCAGATGAGCCAAGCCTTGTCGACCATGGTCGAGCACATCCGCAAGGCTTCGGGCGAGGTCAACAGCCGTGCCCAGGCCTTGTCCGGTCTGTCCGGTGGTGCCTATGAAGGGATGGAGCAGCAGTCGGGCGAAATCACCAGCATGGCTGGCGCCGTGGAAGAGTTCAGTGCGACTTCGCTGAACATCGCCGACAACATGGGCAACACCCAGCGTCTGGCGCAGGAAAACGCACAACAAACCCAGATCGGTCGTACGTCGATGGACGAAGCGTCCTCATCGCTGGAGCAAATCGCCGGCGCGTTGAACAGCACAGCAACAGTGATTAATACCTTGGGTCAGCGCTCCCAGGAAATCGGCGGCATCGTCGGGGTGATTACCTCGATCGCCGATCAAACCAACCTGCTGGCGCTGAACGCGGCCATCGAAGCGGCCCGTGCCGGTGAGCAGGGGCGTGGTTTTGCGGTGGTCGCCGATGAGGTGCGTAATCTGGCTTCGCGTACGCGTCAGGCCACTGACGAAATTTCCGGCATGATCCAAAGCATTCAGCAGGAAACAGGCAACGCCATCAGCACCATGGAACAGGGCAACGCGTTGATGCAGGAAGGCCTGTCGCGCAACGCCAACGTCGCCAGTGCCCTGGCACGTATCGATGAGCAAAGCCGTTCTGCCGGTCAGCAATTCGCAGCGATCACCACCGCGACTCAAGAGCAGAGCAGTACCGCAACCTTGCTGAGCAGTAACCTGCAAAGCATTGCCCTGGCGAACAGTGAGCAGCGCGAAGTGGTGTCCAATCTGGCGATCACCGCCAAAGAGCTGGAGAAGCTGGCGGCGGATTTGCGGCATGAGGTTGACCGGTTTCGTTGAGTAGCTGCTGATATCGCCTTCGCGAGCAAGCTCGCTCCCACATTGAATCCAGGGTGTTCACAAGTATTGTGTTCACCGCAGGACTAATGTGGGAGCGAGCCTGCTCGCGATTGGGGTCACCTCAGTGTTCAGACTACCTAGTCAGTCGCACTTGGCGTTGCTCGACACTTCCTTGCTCGCCAGTTTCAACTGCTTGCCCAGCTCCGCGGCATCGGTGCTGTTGTAAACCCGGCCACCAGTGTTTTCGGCGATACAGCGCGACGGTCCACCGGCACCGATCTTCACCACGTTGACCCGCAGGCGCGGTTGTTCTCTGGCGATTTGGCGGGACACGGCGCAGACGTCCTTCTGGCAACCGTCCTCACCGTCGACGAACATAACAATCACTGCATCGTTATTGCGCCCGTCGACGGTGCTCGCAGCGTGAGCCAGGCTGTCGGCCAGCGGTGTGCCGTCGTCGGGAACCAGACCTCGAATCCCGTTGATCAGCCGCTGGCGGTCGCCAAACTTGAACACGCCCCGGTCCGGTGTGCTGTTGCAGCCGGCGAACGTGATGAGGCGCGTGTCGATCTTCGGGTCCAGCCCGTTGATCATGCCGGCTAGCGAGTCCTTGGCTACGTCCATGCGGCTGGGTTTGGCAAAGATCCGCATGGTGCGGTTCGCATCCAGGAACTTGTTGAGCTCGTTGGCATAAAACCAGTCCTCGTCGGCTTTCACTGACTTGATGTTCAAATCCATCGAGCCTGAGGTATCGAGCACCACGACAAATTGAGGGATCACTGCGTTCGGCGCTTTTTTGCGGCAAGCAAAGTTGTCCAGCGTCGGTGCCGGTGGCGGGGCGACGACCACAGGTTTTGGCGGCGGGACTGGCTTGGGTTTCGGCACGGGTTCTGGTGCTGGTGCGGGAACCGGAACCGGAACCGGAACCGGTTCTGGCTCCGGTTCCGGTACCACGACAGGCTCGGGAACAGGTTCAACCGGTTTCTCAATCGGCGTAACCACCGGCGCCACTGGCTCGACCGGGACAACTTTTTCCCGGTGCAGGAACCACCAATAAGCCCAGAGCGCCAAGAGCAGCAACAGCAGCGCAAGCAATGCCGCCGCAATCCACCAGCCACGGCGCGACGGCGGTACGACCGGCACCATTGGAACAACCGGCGGCACGATTGGTTTTGGCGGACGCTGGTTCCAGCGCACCACCAGCGGTTCACCATTGAGGCTGTAGAGTTTGTCCAGCTCAGGCGTGCCGAGCAGGCTGCGCAGGTCATCCGCTACCGTGGGCTGACCGCGCTTTTGCAGTTCGTCCGCCAGCTGTCCGAGGGACGTCTGACGCACTTCATAGGTTTCCAGCAAGCGTCGTTGTGCGTCCTCGTTGAGGGCGGCATAGGGCGTGGGTTGGCCACCCAGTTCGGTCCACCATTCCAGCACCTCGCCGCTGCCCATCCGCGGGATGGCGAAGAGGCTGGCGACGGTTGGCGGAAAGTGTTTCTGGATGAGGGCGACTTTCGCTTGCAGCGCACTCATCCCCTCTGGTGTGGCTTGCGCATCCCTGATGACCCGCTGCATGACGACGATTCCTGAAAAGGGTGCAGGCATCCATCGGGATGCCTGCGGGGCGAAAAGTTACTCTTCGTAACCGAGGCTGAATTGCAGCTGATTAACTTTCTTCTGCAACGCCTTCAGTTGTTCCTGCTTGGCTGCCAGCGTCGCGGGTGAGGCCTTGGTCGCGGGCGTTGCCTGCGAGGCCTTGAGCTGCTGCTCGAGCCCGGCAATCTGCTTCTGCACCTGGCTTTCATTGCCATGCCGGGCCTTGAGCGAGGTCAGCAACTGGCTCAGCGACTGGTTCAGCGCCGCCTGGGCTTTCTGTTGGCTGGCCAAGTCGGTTTTGGTGCTCAACTGCTGGGCCTGAATGTTCTCGTACACCTGGCGGAACATCGCGTTTTCCTGACGGGATGCGGTCAGGGCCAGTTCCTTCTGCTTGACCTGATCGCTGTAACCACCGGAGTAGTCACAGTTCATCTTGGTCAACATGCTGCTGTCGCGATTGGTCGCGTCGCATTCGCCGGGCTTTGTCGCGCAACCGCTCAAAGCCAGGACGGCGGTGAGGACCGCCAACTGTCGTAGAGTCATGTGCTTAGCCCAGAGTGATCGCGGAACGCTGGCTGTACAGACCGTCGACTTCCTTCTGCAGGGCGGCGACTTTCTCGTTCATTTTCAGGATGCTCACGTCCACCTTCTTGATCTCGGCGCTGGAGCCTTGCGCACGCTCGGCATCGGCCACTTTGGTGTACTCAGTCACTTTGATGCGCATGTTGCCGAGGTCCTTGCGCAGACGCGCGATGTTCTGGTCGATTTCGGCGACTTCAGTCTGGGCCTTGGTCTTGTCGAGCTTCTTGCGGGCTATGTCTTGTTTGATCTGGGCGAGGCGCGCCTGGTCATCCTTGATCACTTGCTGAGCGGTCGCGGTACGGGCGATGACGTTCTGCGTGTCTTGCTCGACGTCGCTGTTCATCTTCGCCAAACGGGTGGTGGTGTCGGAGTATTCGCTGCGACGTTGATCCAGGTAGTAGTTCGCGCCCATGGCCACACCACACGCGGTAATACCGGCGGCGATGGCGCAGACACCCTTGTTGCTGCTGTTGGACAGTGCGCAACCAAGGATACCGACACCGGCGCCGACAGCGCAGGCCTGGTAGCCGGACTTGCTGAAGAACTGTGCGTCATTGCCCTGAGTCAGGCGCGGGTCAGCACCCTCACTGCCACCGAGCATCGAGCTGCCAGTGTTGGCACAACCAGTCAGCAGCAGGCTGCCGGTGACAACGAAAGCGATCTGTAGCTTGAAGCGAGTCCAAAGGCTGCGCGACATGGGGAAACTCCTTGGTGACGGTGTTGGCTGTTGTTGTTGAGGTGAGTTATTGAGTGACGGTTTTGCAGCTGCTCAGCCAGGCGTCAGTGTCGATCTTCTGCTTTTGCAGGAAGGTCTTCTGATTGGCCCAGTGGGTGCGCAAATAGGGTTTGAGTTCTTGAAGCTGTTTGTTGCGTGTGATGATTTCTTCCATCACCGGCACCTGCGCTTCAAGCAGCGGCTGGCCGTACAAAGTCGCCGATTCCACCAGGCTGCTGGCGTAATAACGGCTGAGTTTGTGCAGGCGATCCTTTTGCTCGTCGAGCTTGCCTTTGCGCATGTCGCAGCTGGCGTCTTTGTCCGCTGCTTCACAATTGAGCTTGTAGTTCTTTTGCAGGAAGTCCACGTACTGGCCGTCGTCGAGCATCTTGGTGCACAGGAACGCACCCAGATTGAGGCTGGCGCGAATCGCCTGGTCGCGGGTTTCTTCCTGCTGCTGGTTGCTGGCGCGCAGTTGATTTTCCAGAGCCTGAAGCTTTTCCTTGAGTGCTTTGTCTTCGACGCCCGAGGCCAGGGTGTTCAGGGATTGAACCGTGCCTTTGTCGGCCGATTCGGTTTCCTTGCTACCGGTACCGAGTTTCTTCCAGCTGCTTTCGATACTGGCGACACGCTCGCGGGAGGTCAGGGTCGGCGAGACCAGCACCAGACGCAGGCCAGTGGTTTTGTTTTTCACCTGGCCTTCGGCGTTGTAGTACGGCTCTTCCTTGCGCAACGCGGTGCGCAGGTCGGCTTGAGCGGTCAGGTAGTTGCCGCCTCGGACCACGTAGCCGCCGGCCTGGCCGTGCTGGCGGTCGAGTTTGTTCAGGCGAAACGGCTCGAACATCATCTCGTCGACGTTACCGAGCATGTCGTGCAAGCCCAGCGGATTGGGCTTTTGCAGGCCGGACAATTGCAGTTTGCCGTTGGACGACTGCGCCCCGGCGAACCACTCGTAGGCATTGATACCTTCAGTCATCGGGTAGTGCGTGTCACGAAACTCGGCGGCACCGACTTCCAGGCCACCGCGCGCGGCAAACTCCCACTCGACTTCAGTCGGCAGGCGCAGGAAGCCCAGCGCGCCGTCTTCTTTGGGCAACTTGTCGGCGGCGTTTTTGCGCAGCCAAAGATTGTACTTGTCGGCCGCTTCGACGGCTTGCACCCAACTCACGGCCACTTGCGGCAGGCGCATTTTGGTGGCGGCGGTGGGGCAGGTTTCTTCGGTCAATGCCGCGTATTGGAGCTGACTCATCTCGTACTTGGCCATCAAGTAGTAGCGGGATTTATCGTTTTTCGCTCCGGTGAAACTGCCTGCGATGAAGGTGGGCCGGGTCTGTTCGACGTAGCCGTATTCCGCGCCGTCCTGACCGATGTTGATCGGGTAGTCATCAAGCGGCCCGGCGACCGGAATGAATACCTTGCGAAACACCATCGAGCCTTCGCAAGGCATCGGCAGTACGACGTCACTGGCCTCGGGCATCGGGTTGTAATATTTCTCTTCCCAGCCCGCAGCCGAGGCATCGAGCAGGTAGCCAAGGCTCAGGGGCAACAGCAAGCCGAAACGTTTATAGCTCACGCAGACTCTCCGCAGGTTCGATGTTGATGGCTCGCACGGCGCCGATCACGGCCACCAGTGCAGCGACCAGAAAGGTCAGGAGCAGAGCGCCGAGGCCATGCCAAACAGTGATGTGGCAAACGAAGCTGCCGGTGGCCTGGCTGCTACCGAGCAAATTGTCGAACAAATGGCTGCCGACGGCATAAAACCCCAGGCCTCCGAGGTAACCGGCCAGGCTCAGCAACAGCGCTTGCAGGACCACGAAACCGGCGACCGCCGTGCGCTTGAAACCCAGCAGACGCAGGACCGCGAGGCTTTTGCGTTTGCGGTCGATGTTGGCCAGAAACGCGCCGACCATCGACGCCACACAACCGATCAGAGCCGCTAGGGCGATAACCCCGAAGATCAGCCCCAGCACATGGTTGATGGCTTTTACATTGTCGATGTCAGCCAGTCGGCTTGACGTTTCGATGTGTTGACCGTTCAGCCAGCGTTCCAGCGGCGCGACTTGATCGATGTCACGGGCATAGAGGCGGGCGCGGGCATACAGCGGTTGCAGATCGCCCAGAGGCTTGCCGGTTTCGATGCCGAATGCGCTGACCTGATAACCGTCGCGAAAGCGCTCCAGGCTCAGCAGCAGGGGCGGGGCGACAAACCCGGCGGCGCGGCCGAAACGGGCGCCGTCGAGCACTGCCAGCACCGTCAGCGTTATCTCGCCGCGCTCATTGACGCCTTCCAGACGGCGCAACGCACGCAGCTGCACGCTGTCGCCGACCTTGGCCTGCAAGCGCTGCGCGGCGCGGGCGCTGAGGATCACTTGATGGCCGGTGGGGCTCCGTTGCGGCAGGTTCAGCTGCGGGTCGCCGGGTTCGGTGGCGATGATTTCCGCACCTTCGACAAACCGTTGCATGCCGATCAGCAAGTCCGCCTGGGCGTTGAGCGAGCGGGTCTGGCCGAGGGCAAAACCGGTCTCGGGACGCTGGCGCACACGCTCGATCCAGGCGCTGTCATAGTTACCGTTGCTGAGCATCTTCACTTCAAGGTTGCGCGGGTCGCGCAGCAATTCGTCCTGCAACTGGCTGACCACGCCGTGCTTGAGGCCGAACAGCAGCAACAAAGGCGCGATCACCGCCACCAGCGACGCGGCGATGCACAACGACACTTTGCGGTCGTGCCAGAGGTCTTGCAGTGCCAGTGAGCCCAGCAGGCGCAGTCGGTCAGTCCATCGGTTCAAACGATGTCTCTCCCTGGCGGCTGATAGCGCCGAGTCGCGGCAAGCCGAAATCCTTCAGCAAGGCCCAGTCATGGGACACAACGAGCGCACTCAGGCCCATGCTCGACACCAGACTCAACAGCAACTCGAACAAACGCCGGGCGCTGTGGGGATCAAGCGCGGCGGTGGGCTCGTCGGCCAACAGCAGCAACGGTTCATGGGCAATCGCCCGAACGCAGGCAACGCGCTGACGTTCGCCGATCGACAACGCTTGCGGTTGTTTATCCAGCAACCCTTGCAGGCGTAACACCTCAACTGCGTGGTCGATGTGCGTGCTCTTTACAGGCATACCCAGCAAGCGGCGCGGCAAGCTGATGTTATCGCGCACGCTTAGAAACGGCAGCAGCCCGCCACTCTGCAAAATGAACCCCAAGTGCCGCGAGCGCACAGCCGCCAAGGTTGACTGGTCATCGCTGGCAAGCAGTTGGGCGATGTCCTGAACCTGCGCCGCTTGCGTCCCGGACCGCGCCGGGCCCAGCCGAAAGCGCTCGAGTTCCACCGGCGCCAGCAACAGGCCGATGGCTTCGAGCAACGTGCTTTTTCCGCTGCCGCTCTCGCCGGTGATGGCGAGGATTTGCGCAGGCCCGACCTGCAAGTGCGGCAGACGCACGTGATGGGCCAGCGCTCCTTCGCCACGGCGCACCAGCAGGTTCTTGATCTCGAGCATGGGCGTCTCGTTAAGGCATCATTTCCAGCGGCACGGGGTACACGTTGTCTCGCGCATCACTGTCCTTTGCTAAAGCGACCCAACGGTCGACGTCAGCGTTGTAACGCTGGTAGTGCCGCAGTTTGGTATTGAGCGTGCGGATAAATTTCTCCTGTGCCAGGCCATCCCAGCTCTTCCAGGTTTCTTCGTCCAGGTTCAGTACTTCGCTCTGATACGGCAGGTCTTCGAGGTACTCGCCGAGCACGCCCATGTCCGCCAGTTTGGCGTTGCCATTCTGCTTGAGCTGATTGGGATCGGCGCCCATGGTCGCGGCCACCGAGCGCAGGCGGTCGAACATTTCCGTCGGCGAGATCAGGCCTTCGTTGGCGGCGTCGAGGATCTGCTTCATCACGTCGCTCAAGTCACTGAGCTGGGACTTGGTCAGCAGCACCCGCACGTCGGTGGTCGGGATGTTCTGCTTGATCAGGTCACGGTCGGTGATCCACGCCTTGAACACCGGTGGCGCCTTGCTGTTGGTCTTCTCACCCAAATAGGCGAGCTGCATGGCGTGGCCGATCAGCGCCGCGTCCTCGAGCATTTTCTTCTCGGCCGGGTCCTGCTTGGCGTTCACCGCGCTACCGATGGCGTCTTCGCCCATGTAGGCGGCCTTCACCTGTGAGGTGATCGCGGTGGCCAGTGCATCGACCTTACGGCCGAACTCCTGAATGTCGCCCGCGTTCACCGGGTAGTACAGCGAGGTGTTGGTGCCTGGGTAGGTCGACAGATTCTGGTACTGCGCCTCGGCCTTGGCGTGGTCCTTGATCCCGGCCGGGGTTTTCAGGTGCAAGGTGTAAATCGCCACGCCAGGATTCGCGGCTTCGAGGCGAACCTGGGAAGCGCTCAAACCGGTCTTCGACAATTTGTCATCGCCTTCGATGGCGCCAGCGTCGGTGATCAGCACCACGTAGCGCGCGCCGAACTGGCTCCAGTCGACCTTGTCGATGCTCTCCATGACACCCGCGAAGGAATCTTCGTCGTAACTGCTGCTCGAGACCTTGGCCTGCTTGAGGTCGGCGACTTTGGCGAGGAAGTCGGAGCTGTCCTTCACCTGAGTCGGGTCGGCGTACATCTTGGTGGTGTATTCCAGTCCCGGCACCGCTTGGGTGTTGGAGCGGAACGCCACCAGACCGAACTTGACCTGCTTGCCGAGGTTCTGCGATTCGATCTGCTGATAGACCTTGCGGATCGCTTCGCGAGTGCGGTCGATGTACGGATCCATCGAAATCGTCGAGTCGATAACAAACACCACCGCCGCGCTGAATGCCTTCAGTTGGCTGGCCGCTTTGTCCTCGGCTTCCTTGCCGCCGGCCGCGCTGCTGGCAGCACCGCCCTTGGTGTTCTTGTCATCCGGCTTGCTGACCGACGCGACGTTGAGCAGGCGCGTGCGGAAACCGCCCTCGGTCATCACTTCTTCGCCGCTCAATACCGGCAGCAGGTAGAACTGCTTTTGCAGGTCGACGAAGTACTCAGGCTCTTCGGCCAGCACGCCGGGGGCTTGCTTGCCTTTCTTCAGCGTGGCTCGCAACGGGGCGACTTTGCTGACCGGGTCCGGCGCATCGAGGATGCCTTCGACGGTGGCGCGTTCCTTGAAGAACAGCAGCCGGTCGCGGTTGGCCGGGTTGGTGAAGGCCAGGGTCAGCTGCATTTTCCAGTCGGTGGTGCAACTCGCCGGCAACCAGCCGATGGTTTTGCCGTAACTGTCGGGGCCGACTTTCAGCCACTCGGCATTGGCCGCCTGCGCGCGTTCGTACACATAGAAACGGCTGAAGACCGGTTGCGCATCACCTGCGGCACCGCCCGCCGTCGGGCTGATTTTGCAGCCCGGCGTGGTCAGTACGCGCTGGAACAGGGTTTTCTTACCGGCCTGAATCAGCGGTTTGTTATCGGCCTGGGACAACGGACTAATGCACAACGCCAACAGCGCGGCGCCGCTCAGCAGGACACGACTCACGGACGAACGCATCACTTCTGCAACTCCTCGAAACGCTGCTTGGCTTCGGCGTTGTTCGGGTCCTGAGTCAGGATGGTTTCATACCAGTAGGCGGCAGTAGCGTTGTCCGCGACCGGGAAGCACTCACTGGCCTTCAGGTATTTCGGGTCGTACTCGCGGGCATAGGCGTTGGCGATAAGAGCGTCGCCGGCCTGGGCACGGTTGGCGTACAGACGCTGGGCGACGCCGCAGTGTTTGCCGGCCTTGGCCTCGTTGATGATCTCCAGCAACTTGGCGCTGTCCGGCGCAGCCTTGATGCAGGTCTGAACGAAGGTCAGCTCGGGCAGGCTGTTCATGCTCTCGAGGGTGCAGGCTTGTGCGTCGGCACTGGCCGGTGCAGCGGCAGCGATAGCCGGGGCGGGTGCCGGGGCACGTTTGAAGAACCAGAACCCGCCGGCTGCTGCCAGCAGCAACACCACAATCGCCAGGCCAATGAGGCCTTTGTTGCTCTTCTTCACCGGTGCCGGAGGTGGCGTGTAGACGGACTCGGTGGGCACCGGCTCAACTTCTGGCTCGGCCGTTGGCAGAAACAGTGCTGGCAGCTCTGGAATCTCTGGTTCCGGCGCGGCAATCGGATTCGGCGTCGCCAGGTTGGCAGCGTCGTAGGTGGAGCGCGTCTGACCACCGGCGGTGGAAGGCAACAGCCCTACGCCCGGACGAACCACGCCTTTATCGGTATGCCCGAGGCCTTGCTCACGCAGTTCGATCTGGAATTGTGAGCTGGCGCTGCCTTCCAGCAGCGGGTCAACCACTTCAGGGCCGATCAGGGTTTCCAGCGCTTCACCGCTGGCACCGACGCTGAAATGCGTGACCTTGAACCAGAACGGGTTGTTGCTCCACGCTTTGTGATCCTGCAGGTAGAAGGCGTCCTGATTACGCTGAATGGAAAACTCCAGGCGCTCATGATCACCCTGCCATTTCTTCACAGTGAGGCACGCCTGGCCAGGCACGTTGGGTTCTAAGGCGAGCAGGTCGACACGAATTGGCATTGCTTATCTCGCTGTGAAGGCTGTGAGCACTTGGCCCAGCCGTTCGTTCTGTTCAGTGGTGATTTCGCGACCGGCGCCATGGCCGGCGTTGTCCAGCGTGATGTAGGCCAGGCCCGAGAGCCAGTCGCCGAGAAACAGCTGCGCCTGGTTCGCCGGTTGCGGTGGCAGCACCGGTACTTGTCCCGGACCGATGTCGGTGTAGAACGAGAACAATGGGGCTTTGGCACCGGCACGGCTGCTCGGGCGCTCGTTGACCGGTTTCTGGATGTAGCCGAACCAGGACACGAAATCGCGCAATACCCGTTGCACTTCCAGCACTTGGCGCTCGACCAGTTGATCGCGCCTCGCACCGCTTTGCGCACGCTTGAGGACCGCACGGCTCAGTTGCCCCGGCAAGTCCTGGCGATAGCCGGCCGTGATCAATTCATCGACCACCGCTTCGAGCAATGCCTTTTCCAGACCCAACAGGTTGAGCAGGCTTTGACGGGTGGTCAGCTCGCGCAGGTGCGCAATCCAGGCCTTGAAAGCGGCTTTGGCAAAACGGTGTTCGTTGCTTTGCAGTTCCGGCGCCGGGGTGCTGGTTTTGTGGGTGGCCGGCGTGCTGTCGTGGCTCAGGTCGTCGCCGAAATCAAAATCGAAACCGGCGTCGTTTCCGTACAGGCTCTGGCTCGGCGCCGGGGCGAGCGGCTCATCGCTGGCGGCGGGCGCGTCATCGGTTTCGTACACGCCGCTGAGGTACAGGTCGCGTACCTCTTCGCTCGGCATGTCGAGCTGATCGATGAGCTCGCCGAGCACGGCCGGGCGACGGCCCAGGCCTGACAGAATCATCTGCGCCTGGGCTTTCTTGGCCGCTGTGGCGCCGTCACCGTCGGCTTGATACCAGGTGCTCAGGCCGTGAGTGGTCAGGCCTTCGAGGCACTCGTTCAACTGCTCGCGGATGCGCTGCAACTTGAACTCGATGTTGGCCACACCGGTGAAACTGCCGCTGAAGTGGCTGATGCCACCGTCATCGTTGCGCAGCATTTCCTTCCAGGCGTTCGCGGGATTATGAATGTGTTTACACACCAAATCGTTGCTGGCAAAACTTGTGCCCAGCGCATCGACGCGTTCCTGGTAGCTGGCGTTGATGCCGGTTTCGGCTCCGCTGGCGTCTTGCCCGATGAACGCCGCATCCATACGCGGTTTGCGCACCAGGAAGGTGTTCTGGAACGGCGTACCGGCCCAGTCGCTCATCCAGCTCAGGCTGCCGAAGCGCTCAAGCATGGTCAGCTTGACCATGCCATTCCAGCTCTCGTCATACTGATCAGGTGTCAGGCTCAGGGAGTTGGTGATGCGCAGGTCGAGCATGGTCAGCGCCCAGATCAGGCCGGTGTCGCGTTTGCTGCGAGCCGCAGCGTCGGCGCCTTGGGTCTTTTCGATCCAGCGGGTCAGTACTGGGCCGACGTCGTTGACGTCGCTCTGTTTGGTCGAGCCGGTGCAGACCACCAGCGCGTTCATTTCCTGGTTGTCGGTGTAGCGTTCGAACAGGTAAGCGACCTTGCCACGCAGAATCAGCTGCGAGACGGAATTGTCCTTGGTGCTGGATTCCGGATCGTTGGAGTTGGCAATCTCGTGCAGCTTTTTACGTCCGCGATAACCGGGGAAGTCCAGCAAGTCGACCTGGTTGACGATGTCATCGGCCGGGGCTTCGATCAGAAAGAAGGTCATCTCGGCGGTCAGGGCCGCCAGTTGCGCAACAGGAATGCCCTGACTGTTTTGCAGGCGTCCGTCGACCTGAGGCCGTACGTCGATCGGCAAATCTCGCGGGCTGCCGAAGCGCTCGAGGATGTCGACGTTCATGATGCTGTCGCGCTGGCTGTAGGTGTCGTTTTCGAAACTCACCAAGGCCTTTAATGGCGCGAATACGGTCTCGGGCAGGCCCAGCTTGTGCAGCGCGCCGGCCAGTTGCTGGTACACGCGCGTCAGCTCGCTTTGCTCACCCCAAAGGATGGAAAACAGCTCGGCACGTTCCTGGAAATTCAGCCGTGGCGCCAGTTGCAACGCCGTGGGCCAATACAGGTGCTCAAGCTTCTTCACCGAATTGCGGAAGTTGTCCCGCAGGTAGTCCCACAGCGACACCAGATCGTCGGCGCTGACACCCGGTTGCATCGGCCCGGTTTCGCGACCTTCGAACGGTTTCAGCACACGCTGGATGCGCTCTTCGTCGATCTCGTAGGAGATCCGCTCAAGGTCGAAATCCTTGAACCAGGAGTTGGCGAGAATCTTCGCCAGCTCGATTTCCTTGAACAACGTCAGCTCGACCGGGAACTGCGAGTCCTGGCTCGGCGTGGCGCGGCGGCTGAAGCGCGTCACCAGGCCGGTGGCCTCCTTGCCGCCACCCACCGGGTTGATGTGCTTGATGAAGTCCAGGCGCTGGCCACCGAAATCGGTTTCCAGTTTGCCGTTCTGGCCGGCCGCGAGCGCCGAAATCAGGTAGGACTTGCCGGCCTGAGACAAGCCGAAAAAGCCAATGGTCATCGGCGTGCAGGCCACGCGACCCAGGCTGTTAGCCAGGTTGCGGGCGCGGTGCAGGCGGATGTTCAGGTTGTCGGCTTCGCTGTCCAGACGCGGTGCGTTACCGCGCGTCTGGCCAATCCATTCCAGCGCCTGACCGGCACCTTCATAAACAGCGGCCCAACTGGCAGAGAGCTGATGTTGATCGGGGGTCAGATCATTCATTTGCGTTTCACACTTCCACTGTCGAGCCAGTACTTGGTCTCGCTCAGGCCGGCGTCGAGCATGGTGTTGAGTTCCAGCTCGAGGTCGCTGCGCGGGTTGAAGTTGACGTTGTTACTGTTGGATTCGATGTCGCGTACCGAGAGGCGGTCGCTGACCAGATCCTGCTTGCGCGTGTATTTGTCGGCCGGTTTGACCTCGAAGCGCACCTTGAGCAGTGGCGCACCACCGTTTTCACCGATCGCGCGGGAAAACTTTTCCCGACCGGCCTTGGTGAAACGCAAGGTGTACAGCGGCGAGGCGGCCCAGCGATCGGCGGCCAACTGACGGAAACCGAGGCGCAGGTCGCCGCGCATTTCCAGCTGCGGCGTGTCGGCGTCATCGCCCACACCGATTTCCGGCAGTTTGATTTTGTAGTCTTCGGACTGGATGTCGCGGTACAGCACGTCGGCATCCTTGATCACGTTGTTCAGGTCGATGACGCCGATGTGCTTGACCGTCGAATACGGCTTGAGCGCCGAAGAGCGGAAGTAGAAGTTCGGCACGCTGTGGTTGGCGCACAACAGGCAGAGCATCGCACCGACCGAAGCGGTACTTTTCGGGTCGTCGATCCGGCCATTCTTGTGGAACGGATACCAGCCGCCGGTGCGGTAATTCTGCAGCGCCAGAATGCGCCCCGGTGGCAGCGGCAGCACCTTGCGAATGAACGCCTGAATGCCGGGCAGTCGCGAAGGGCGGCCGGTCAGCAGCAAGACATCGCACGGGTAGTGCGCGACCACTTCACAGAGCGCGCCGAGGATCTTGGTGATGTTGATCTGATCGTTGAGAAACGCGGCGTGGAGTTTTTGCAGGTCGAAGCCGATCAGCGATTCGTACAAGTCGAAACCGCTCTGGCCACCGACATCGCGGCGCACGGCGGCGTTGACGTAGTCGAGTACGGTCTGACTGATCGCGTTGTCGCCCAGCAACTGGCGGTAACTTTGCGGGCTGACTTCCTGCGGGATTTGCGGGTCGTAATGCTCGTAAGCCTTGAGCAATGCCAGGCCTAATGGTGCGAAAACCTGCAGGTTCAGTTGCTGGCGCAGGATCATGTCCTGCGCGCTGACCGATTCATCGCCACACAACCGCGACATCAGTGAATTCGGGGCTTTGACGCCGGCGTTCTGCAACGCCTTCTCGAAGCTCGGCAGGATGAAGTCCTGAATCACGTCCAGCAGGATGTCGTCGCCAGCCACTTTGAAACCGTCACGGAAGCGCTGCTCGGGCACGATGTGCACGTTGCTGCCGCTGCCGGTGTTGCCGGCGCGGTCCAGGCGATAGTCGGTGATCACTAAGTCCGTGGTGCCACCGCCGATGTCGATGGTCGCCAATGTGATGCGTTCGCGATCAGTCTTGTCGGGCCGGGCGATGGTGTCGAAAAACTCTTCCGGGTGACCGGCGAAGTTCTCATTGACCTCGGTGTACAGGTACACCAATTGGCCGCAAGAAGCTTCGTCCCATTCGACGCGGATGCTCGGGATCGGCGTGCGCGGGCTGACGGCCTGATCCTGATGCGGGTCCTCCTCGCCGGCATGCCAGCCGAGGCTTTTCCACACCAGGCCGATGGCTTGCAGCATGCGTTCGTTGAGGATGCTGCGCTCGGCCTGCGGCATGCCCGGCGGCACGGTCAGGGTGATGCTGTTGAGCTGACGCGGCACGCGGGTGTGGCCCTGGCGCGAGCGTTGAGCCGGGCTGTTGATTTGCGACAGCGCCTGCGCCAGCACTTCGGCGAGCATGAAGGTCATCAGCGAGCTGCGCGAGTAACGCGGCATGAACACTGGCAGACGATCGTCTTCTTCGAGGCTGTAAAGCGCCTCGCCGGTTTCGTTGATCAGGTGCGAGAACGGCGCGGCGGTGGCGTACGGCTCGTTGTCAGTCTTGATGTACGAGCAGTTGAAACGCCAGCCATGGCCGTAGGCGTTTTCATCCCACAAATAACGTTTCGGGCTGGACAGGCCAGTGGAGCCTTCGGTGCCGCGACGACGGCTGGCCAGGCGGCTGGCCTCATTACCGACGCGGGCAATCGTCGCCCACTGGAACGCATCGTGACGGCCGCTCTTGACCGAGCAGTGGTCCTTGCCGAAATACGCCTGGGCGAACTCCACGCGGCTTTCGAACGGCAGGTTGTAGGTGTGCTCGGGGGTGATCAGGTCGCGCAGTTCCAGCACGTAATTCTGCTTCAACCCGGAGCCGGCCTGACCGTGGTTCTCGATCAGAATGCCGCAGGTGCGCGAGTTGCCGACGTCCAGCACCAGGTCCACCGGAATCGGTTTGACCAGGCCATTGCTGTCGTTGGCGACCACTTTCAGTTCAGGGATTTCTACCTTGGGCCGGGCGGTTGATTGCTGGGCGGCCGATGGCGTGCTCAACAGACTCAACAGGTTGAGGTAGTGCGCCAGGTGATGGTTGGCGCGGATGTCGATGTCCAGCTCTTCGCGCGAACGGTGGGTATTACCTTCGTTGAACACTTCGAGCAGCCATTCGTTGACCCATGGCTGCGCCAGGAACCAACGGGTTTCGCTGGCCTTGGTCGCCAGTTTGAAGGACACGCCGGAGCTGATGTCTTCTTCGTTCGGCGCCAGGTAAGCGGTGCCGTCACGCTTGGGCATGACGCGGCTGTCGAAAGCCATCGTCAGGCGGTGGGTGTTGCCGTCGATGTCGGGCGTGGCCAGTTTCACCAGGCGCATGCGCGACCAGTTGCTCGGGCCTTCGTCGAAGCGGTGCGGCGGCATGAAACGGAAAAACGGCGTCGGCAGCCAGACACCGTCCAGCAGATCCAGGCTGCTTTTCATGTCGACGCTGAACGCCGGTTTGGCCTTCTCGACCTTCTCCGGTTCGGGTTCGTAGAAGTAGAAGTCTTTCTCTTCGTTGTACATCAGGCGGCAGATCAGCCCGCTGATCATCGGTGCAAACTCGCCCGCCGGTTCCTTGCGAGGATCCAGGCGCAGCGCGAAATCCATGAACTGGATGCCGGTATCGCTGACGAGCGTGACGGTGTCTTCGAATTGGGTGACTTCAGGCAACATGTCGGGTTATTCCGTTCTTATTCGCCCATCTGCCGCATGGACATGGGGAATTGATCTTTTCCGTAACCGCCGGTGCAGTCCGCGACCGTGGTCGCCCCTTTGCGGCAGTTGACCTTGGGCATGTCGTAAGTGCTGCCATCGGCGCACACGGCCTGGCCCTGGCTGTCGATGGCCAGGCTGCCGCCCTTCATGGCGGCGGTGACCGGGCCGCTGCATTTCGAGCCGTCGGCCTGGTGCACGGTGACTTCGCCTTTACCGTCCTTGAACTGGTATTCCAGGCGCAGCGGTTTGCCGGTCCGGCGATCCTGGATACCGGCACCGGCGCGGTACTGACCGTCGAGGAAATCAGCGGCACCGTCGGCGGCATCAGGTGGAATGCTCAGGGCCGGGCCTGGTTTTGCTGCTGCGGATTTTTCCGCGTCGGGCGGTGTTGCAGCAGGCGGTTCGTTTTTGGCATCGGGTGGCGTGACGGGGGATTCGGCGGCCGGATCTTTAGCCAAATCTGCCGGAGCTTCTACTCCATGAGTGCCGGTCACGGCTGTGCCTGTGGTGGAACCGACGACGGCGCCGGTCACCGGCACTCCATTGAGCGTAGCCGCGTTGCCCGTCAGCTGCGGCTCTTCCAGTGTTTTTTCCACCGGCATGATGCCCTCGGGGAGTAGATTCACCGCCACCAATGGAATCGGGACACAACCGCGCAGGCCGAGCAACAGCCACAAAAGCAGCAGCAAGAACGGTAGCAGCAACAGCCACCACCACCAGCGACGCCACCACGGGCGAACCACCGCCGGCACGATCGGCGCAACAACTGGCGCTTCGACCACTGGCGGCGGAGCAATCACGGGTGGCGCTTGATAGAGGCAATGCAGGGGATCGCGATTGTGATCGGCACCGGCGTGCTCGAAACCCCAAAAGGTCAGCACCGGTTTGCCTTGAACCAGGTAGACGAAGGTTTCGTCAGGGAAATGAATGACGCGTTTGAGCAACTTGCCGAACACGGCTTTGTCGCCCTGTTGCTCGGCTGGCTCTGTCCCCAGAAAACGCTGACTCAACTCATCAAGTGCGACTTTCAGGGCTTCAAGTTGGCGGCGGGCGGGTGCGCGCTCTTCTTCGGTCGCACTGCTCCACGGGATCACATCGCCGTCGAGACCGCTGTACCAATCGATCTGGTTACCGAGTTCGTCGCTTTGAGGAATGGCCAGGTGATCGACCATGTCGGGGTTTTTGCGGCGAATGGCTTCGCGCAATTGCAGGGCAGCCCGGTAGACCGGTTGACCCGTTTCGCCGAGGGCAGTGAATGACCCGCTCTTACCGCTGCGTAATAGTGCCCCGCGCATCCAAACTCCATATGATCATTCGCGAAAAATGACAGACGGAATTGCCTGTTCATGCTCCTGCATTTAGCTGGCGACCTTAATGTCATTATGATGTCGCCGTCAATCTGCCGATCGTCCAAAACCGCTTGAGACTAGCTCAAGAAAGCAGACGCTGCTTGAGGTCGATGTGGAATGGCCGGGGAAGGCTTGGGTGTGTGCGTTTTTTAATCTTGCTGAATCGTTTCATCAGCGTTATAAAAAATGCACAACTCCAAGAAAGGCGCTTCCCATGACCCCGCTAAAACTCGTCGTTGCCCTCGGCGCACTCACCACTGCCTCCCACGCCATGGCCTGGGATTACGTGCTGCTCGACACCGACAAGGCTGCCCAGAACTGGCAGATCACCAGTCAGCAGCTCGGCATCAAAACTGACAAACCCTTCTCGGTAACCCTGCGCACCTTGCACGGTGGTCGGCAGGAGGGTGTCAGCATCGTCGATATCGATAACGGCACCCTGAAGCTTTCGGTGGTGCCGACCCGCGGGATGAACGTCCTGCAGGCGTCGGTCGGTAATGTGCGCATGGGTTGGGATTCGCCGGTCAAGGACGTGGTCAATCCGTCCTTCATCGAACTCAACGGCCGTGGAGGACTGGGCTGGCTCGAGGGCTTTAATGAACTGGTCGCTCGCTGTGGCTACGAGTGGGTCGGTCACCCAGGCATGGACAACGGTGAACTGCTAACTCTCCACGGTCGTGCCGCCAACATTCCGGCCGGCAAAGTCACTTTGCACATCGATGAAAAAGCGCCTTACGCCATCAGCCTGCGCGGCGAGCTTAAAGAGCAGGCGTTCAAGAAAGTCGACTTCTCGGTGATGACCGAACTGGTCACCGAACCCGGTAGCGCAGCGTTCGCCCTCAACGACACCCTCACCAACAACGGCGATTATCCAAAGGAATACCAGGCGCTGTACCACAGCAACTTCAGTACTCCATTCCTGGAGCAGGGCGCCCGTTTTGCTGCGCCTGTGAAGCAGGTTTCGCCATTCAATGACAAGGCAAAAGGGGATTTGCCGGACTGGCAGACCTATCGCGCGCCGACCAAGGACTACGACGAGACGGTTTACAACGTCGTGCCTTATGGCGATGCCAAGGGTGACACGTTGACCGTGTTGCATAACAAGGCGGGCAGCCTAGGGGTTTCGGTGGGTTTCAATACTCAACAGTTACCGGTGTTCTCCCTGTGGAAAAACACTGACACCCAAGGGCAGGGCTATGTCACGGGTCTTGAGCCAGGGACGAGCTTTTCCTACAACCGCCGGTATCAACGGCCACTGAATCTGGTGCCGACGATTGCGGCCAAGGAGCAGAAGCAGTTCCAGATCAGTTACAACCTGTTGGCGGATAAGGGGGCTGTGGATAAGGCGTTGAAGACCGTGAGTGAGATTCAGGGTGGGCGCGAGACTGAGATTCGGCAGGCGCCGTTGGTGGACCTCTCCAAGAATTGACCGCGATTAATGTGCTGTCGGCCGGTATTGCAGCGCCTCGGCCAAGTGTTCGCGGGTGATGCCATCGACTTGCTCAAGGTCCGCCAGAGTGCGCGCCACTTTGAGCAGTCGATGGGCTGATCTCAGCGACAACGTCAGTCGCTCACAGGCAGTTTCCAGCCAGGTTTCGTCGGTTGTGGATAACTTGCAGTGTTTGCGCAGACCCGGAAGATCAAGGAAGGCGTTTGCGCAGCCCTGGCGTTTTTGTTGTCGCTCTCGTGCGTCGGCAACCAGCACTGCGGCTGTGGCGGTGTCGTCACCGGGTTTCAGCGCAGGGTTCAACGCCGTGGCTTCCCGAGCGACGGTCAGGTGCAGGTCGATTCGGTCCAGCAGCGGCCCCGACAGTTTGTTGCGGTAACGCTGGACCATGTCCGGTGTACAACTACATTTGCCGCTGGGCTCGCCAAGATATCCACAGGGGCAGGGATTCATCGCGGCAACCAATTGGAATCGCGCCGGGAATCGTACGCGGTCACGGGCACGGGCAATCACGATGTGCCCGGACTCCAGTGGCTCCCTTAAAACCTCCAATACTTTGCGATCAAACTCCGGCAGCTCATCCAGGAATAGAACGCCATGGTGGGCGAGGGTGATTTCGCCGGGCTGCGGTTTCGAACCGCCGCCTACCAGCGCCGCACCTGAGGCGGAGTGGTGGGGCTGGCGAAACGGTCGCTGCGGCCAATGGCTCAGCGGCACGCAGCTGGCGACCGATTGAATCGCCGCAACTTCCAGCGCTTCGTTCTCGGCCAATGGCGGCAACAGCCCCGGCAGCCTGCTCGCCAGTAGAGTTTTTCCCGTACCCGGCGGCCCACTGAAGAGCAAGTTATGAGCTCCAGCCGCCGCAATCAGCAACGCACGCTTGGCCGCGAGTTGGCCCTGCACTTCATTCAAATCGGGATAGGGTTTGCTGGCGTAGAGCAATCCATTGGAAACATAGGGTTCGACGGGCGTATGACCGTTGAAATGCGCAACAGCCTGCAACAGGTGGTCCACCGCAATCACCTTCAACCCTGACGCCAGGCACGCTTCCTCGGCATTCGCCCGCGGCACCATCAGCGAGCGCCCGGCCTTGCGCGCCGCGAGTGCCGCCGGCAACACACCACGAACCGCCCGCACCGCGCCTGACAACGCCAGCTCTCCCAGACACTCCACATCATCCAGCGTCAACGTCGGCACCTGCACGCTGGCCGCCAGAATCCCAAGGGCAATCGCCAGATCGAAGCGTCCGCCGTCTTTTGGTAAGTCGGCGGGTGCGAGATTCAGCGTGATGCGGCGTGCCGGAAATTGCAGGCCCGAGTTGATGATCGCACTGCGTACTCGATCCTTGCTTTCCTTAACTGCCGCTTCAGGTAAACCGACCATCGTTAGCGACGGCAAGCCGTTGGCCAGATGAACCTCTACGGTGACGACGGGCGCCTCCACGCCAATCTGGGCGCGACTGTGGACGATGGCCAGAGACATGATTATTCCTTGAGCTGACGGGGACCGCTTCCTGCGGGTTTTTGAAGGGTAGTTGGGAGGTGGTGATTTAGCGTGGTTGTGAAGGTGCCAAACCTTCGCAGGATGTTGCGAGCGTTGGTGAGCTAATTCGGATGCGAAAAAAAACCGCCAGTCAGGCGGTCTCATTGGAGCTTAGTCAGGCACGTGCCTGCGAGCCAGCCACTCGGCTCGAGTTCTTTGCCGTGAGCAGCAGCGACCTCCAAAAAGCGACGTTGATTGGCTGATACGTTCCCGGCTAGTCGGAGCGCCTCAGCTTGATATTCAGCGACGAATAACGTTTTGGCTTTTTGTTTTTTACGGTTCATGGAGACCTGTTTTGGATTGGAAGATTGCTTTTTAGGTCGGTCAGCTTAAGAGGTGAGCACGGTTGTGATGCAATGAGAATTGGCGCTTGTTTTTGTAGGACTCGGCTGGATTTCGAAAGCCTTCTGAAGGGCGCAGGTAGTCCTTTTCCTAAAGTTTTGAAAGGAAGGCCAAGAATCGCAAAACCGCGTTTGCATTGGTGAATTCAGGTTATACACTCAAGATTAATGCATAACGTTAAGCTTTAAATTATGATCGTTAGCTTTAAGTGTTCTGAGACCGAGTACTTGTTTCGCAACGGTAGAACCCGTGTGTGGTCAGCCATTTTGAGTGTCGTGGAACGAAAGCTGACGATGCTTGATGCTGCAGCTGTGTTGCTAGATCTTCGATCACCGCCGGGCAATCGCTTGGAGGGATTGGGAGGGAATCGCAAAGGACAACACAGCATCCGTATCAATGCTCAATGGCGAATTTGCTTTATCTGGGGCCTTAACGGACCAGAAAATGTCGAAATTGTCGATTATCACTGAGGTGAGTATGACTAAGAATGGTATGCGCCCGGTTCATCCCGGCGAAATCCTCAAAGAGGAATACCTGGAGCCTCTGAGCCTAACGGCTGCGGCTTTGGCTAGAGCATTGAGTGTCTCGACACCGACGGTGAATGACATCGTGCTCCAGCGTCGGGGTGTCAGTGCAGACATGGCGCTCAGGCTTTCTATCTGCCTGGATACGACCCCTGAGTTTTGGCTGAACCTGCAATCGACATACGATTTGCGTAAAGCCGAAATTGAACGGGGTGCCACGATCCGCGATCAGGTCGAGCGTCTTCCACACTGCGCCTGATCTTCGGATTAATCGAACCCCACGTTAACGACGTGGGGGTCTTTTTTGAGGATCAGAATGTTTGGAGCATCTTCGATGCTCGCTTCCACCAAGGTGTATTGACCGCACCTCGCGGGCGTTCGCCACTCGGCAACATATGCGGAACATCCTGCAGCCGAATCCACGGCTGGTTATTCCAGTGCAGCAAACTCAATGACATCTCCGGCCAGTTCAGCAGGCTCAGAATCGGGCGTTCGCTTGAAGGCGGTTGCTGGGCGTCTCTGAGGGCGGGGACCACGTCGTGGGTCAGCCATTCGCGCAGGCCTCGGTATTCGGGGCAGTAGTGGTAGACCAGCAATGCATAGACGCCGGATTCGCTGATCAGCAGGGTGTTTTCGATGGTGCCGTGGATGAGCACCCGTGAGGTTTGATGTTGATCGGCGTCGAGTTTGCGGACGGCGCGTTCTTCGAGGTAAAGGCGAAGCAATCGGCCGAGGTCGCGGGCGCTGAACCAGGCTTGGTTTTCAAGGAGGAGGGCGTGGAGGTGGAGTTTGTGGCGGGTGAAGACGTGGGGAATCAGGTACGCGTCATCGCAATTCATTGAACAGCTCCTTTTGCTTCAAGGTGCTGCCAGTAATCGTCGCCAAACGAATGGGTGGCAGCTGTACGCGGGTTGGCGAACCGGAGCAAAAGGAACCCGGCAGACCCGAAGGTCTCCCACGCACAACCGCCATGACTCAAGTAGATGGTCGTCGTGCGCCTTAAGCTTCCGGGTCGCCAAACCCAGTGCTGAACATTCAGCAGAGGGTGAGCTTAGGAACGGGGGCTTTGCGGCGCAATCGGACGACGGATGTGATCTTTGTAGGACTCAGCCTGGAATTAGCGCTGAATGATCGTTCCCACGCTCCGCGTGGGAATGCATCTCGTGACGCTCTGCGTCACATCCTGAAGCGGAACGCGGAGCGTCCCTGGCGGCATTCCCACGCAGAGCGTGGGAACGATCAGGTTACTCGGATTCAGCAGGTGGATTCAGCTTCGCTTCCAACTCCGCCACCTTCGCCTCAAGACTCTCCAATCGTGCCCGCGTCCGTGCCAGCACAACCATCTGGCTATCGAATTCTTCCCGGCTCACCAGATCCAGCTTGCTGAAGCCGCTCTGCAACAGAGCCTTGAACTGGCTTTCGATTTCGCTTTTCGGCAGCGGGTTGTCGCCGCTGAAGAGGCGGGAGGCGGTGCCGCTCAGGGCATCGAGGAAGTCTTTGGGTGCGAGCATGGGAAATGTCCTGTCAACAATGGCGGGCAGTGTATCACGCAGTGTCTATAGTCAATCTCGCAGTCAGGGGGTGCACGCTTTTCGCGCATGCGGACGGGCGGCCGCGCACTGTTGTTGTGCGTATCCGTCGGGCCATGGGAGCGAAGCGGCTTGCCGCAGCGGCCAAGGGCTTGAAATCAGTGGGTTTTGGCGAGATGGCAAGCTTTCTGCTTAGTCGGTAGTGACCCATGCACTGATGCAGTCGCTGTGACGAATGCAGTGCGCCAAGCGGAACGGGGGAAGTGTTTCGTGCGGAGTGGTTAGCAGGCGTCGGACGGGCAGGTAAGGCCGACGATGCGTTACAAAGCCAGGCACTGCGCTTAGACTTGAGTCGGGTTTGTTTTCCTGGGGCAAGTCCACTAATTCGGGAGAGAGTTTTCATGAAGCTAGTCACTGCCATCATCAAGCCGTTCAAACTGGACGACGTACGCGAGTCGCTGTCCGAGATCGGCGTGCAGGGCATTACCGTTACTGAAGTCAAAGGCTTCGGTCGGCAGAAGGGTCACACCGAGCTGTATCGCGGCGCGGAATACGTGGTCGATTTCCTGCCAAAGGTGAAGATCGACGTCGCCATTGACGACAAGGATCTTGACCGGGTTATCGAGGCGATAACCAAGGCTGCCAACACCGGTAAGATCGGTGACGGCAAGATCTTCGTGGTCAATCTGGAACAGGCGATTCGCATCCGTACCGGCGAAACCGATACCGACGCAATCTAAGCCGCCACAAACCCAACGCCCCAGGAGAAAACAATATGACTCTGCGTAAATTCGCAGGGCTAGGAGCCCTGTTGTCCCTCGTAATGCCCAGCCTGGCTATGGCGGCAGACGAAGTGGCGGCCCCAGTCCTCAATTCCGGCGATACTGCCTGGATGATGACTTCGACAGCCCTCGTGCTGTTCATGACCATTCCCGGCCTCGCGCTGTTCTACGGCGGCATGGTTCGTTCCAAAAACATTCTTTCCGTGATGATGCAGTGCTTTGCCATTACCGGTCTGATCAGCATTCTGTGGGTCATTTATGGCTACAGCATCGCGTTCGACACCACCGGCATGGAACAGGGCGTCATCAACTTCAACTCGTTCTTCGGTGGCATGGGCAAGGCTTTCCTCGCCGGTGTCACGCCAGCGAGCCTGACCGGCCCTGCGGCGCTGTTCCCTGAAGCGGTGTTCATCACCTTCCAGATGACGTTCGCCATCATCACCCCTGCGCTGATCGTCGGTGCCTTCGCCGAGCGGATGAAGTTCTCCGCCATGCTGATCTTCATGGGCGTCTGGTTCACCCTGGTTTACGCACCCATCGCGCACATGGTCTGGTCCGGTAACGGCGGCCTGTTGTGGGACTGGGGCGTGCTGGACTTCGCCGGGGGCACCGTGGTGCACATCAACGCCGGTGTGGCCGGTCTGATTGCCTGCCTGGTACTGGGCAAGCGCAAAGGCTTCCCGACGACCCCGATGGCGCCGCACAACCTCGGTTACACCCTGATGGGTGCTGCAATGCTGTGGGTTGGCTGGTTCGGCTTCAACGCCGGTTCCGCTGCTGCGGCCAACGGCACTGCCGGCATGGCAATGCTGGTGACCCAGATCGCAACCGCCGCCGCTGCATTGGGCTGGATGTTCGCCGAGTGGATCACTCACGGCAAACCAAGTGCTCTGGGTATCGCTTCGGGTGTTGTGGCCGGTCTGGTTGCAATCACGCCAGCCGCTGGCACCGTGGGCCCGATGGGCGCTCTGGTCATCGGTCTGGCAGCAGGCGTGGTGTGCTTCTTCTGCGCCACCACCCTGAAACGCAAACTCGGCTATGACGACTCCCTGGACGCCTTCGGTGTGCACGGTATCGGCGGTATCCTCGGCGCGATCCTGACCGGTGTCTTCGCTGCACCGTCGCTGGGCGGCTTCGGCACCGTCACCGACATCGCCGCACAAGTCTGGATTCAGTGCAAAGGCGTGGGCTTCACGGTGATCTACACCGCGATCGTCACCTTCATCATTCTCAAGGTCCTGGACGCCGTCATGGGTCTGCGTATCACGGAAGAAGAAGAGGCTGTCGGCATCGATCTGGCACTCCACAACGAACGCGGCTACAACTTGTAAGTACGCGCACAAAAAAACTTGCCCGGCTTGCCGGGCATTTTTTTGTCTGGAGTTTGTCAGTGAAGGAACTGCTGAAAGGTTTTTTCGTACACGTTTAGTGGCGTTTACGACGAGCGTTTTTCTGCGGCCAATGGCTTACATGATTGAAGGAATATTAGGGCCTTTGTTTTTTCCCAGAGCGCGCTAGAATGCGCCCCGAACGTGCGGAGAACTGTATGTGGCAACAGACTCTGATTACCCTGCGGGCGAGGCCCCGGGGCTTTCATCTGGTAACGGACGAGTTACTCGCCGGCCTGCCTGAACTCAAGGCATGTCGGGTTGGTCTTTTGCATTTGTGGCTGCAGCATACCTCGGCGTCGTTGACCATCAACGAGAACGCCGATCCGGCGGTACGTCGCGACTTCGAACGATTTTTCAATCGTCTGATCCCACAAGGAACAGACGGCTATGAGCATAACGACGAAGGCCTGGACGACCTCCCGGCGCACTTCAAGGCCAGCGTACTTGGCTGTCAGCTCAGTTTGCCGATTTCGGCAGGCCGACTGGCGCTGGGAACCTGGCAAGGCGTTTATCTGGGCGAGCACCGTGATAATGGCGGTGCCCGTAAAGTCCTCGCCACCGTATACGGTGAAGGGGCATAAACCGTTGATTACCAGCGGTTTGTAGAATTTTTTCCAGCGGCCTTCGACAGACGGCGAAGCTGGGCTATAACTAATCTGCTTTTCGCAAGTCATGAGGTAGAACATGAGCGACGATGATCTGGAAAACGACGACCTCGAAGTAGGCGACGACGACGAAACCGAAGAAGGTCTGGAAGCAGCGACGGACGACGTCGCTGAAGACGATGGCGGTGAAGCGCCCGTTCCGACCGCCAAAGGCAAAGCCAAGGCAGCGGTATCGGTCGATGAGCTGCCGAGCGTCGAAGCGAAAAACAAGGAGCGTGATGCTCTGGCGCGGGCCATGGAAGAGTTCCTGGCCAAGGGCGGCAAGGTGCAGGAAGTGGAGGCCAATGTGGTCGCCGATCCTCCCAAGAAGCCTGATAACAAGTACGGCAGCCGGCCTATCTAAGCGCCTGCACCTTGCTTGCTGAAAAAGCCCGCCGTCGCTGCGGGCTTTTTCATGGGTGAAATAAAAGGTTCAGGTTGACGCAATCCCTGTAGAAGCTGAGCTTGCTCGCGATGGCGGCGTGTCAGTCGATATAAATTCTGAATGTTCTGCCGCCATCGCGAGCAAGCTCAGCTCCTACAGGGGGCAGTGTGAATTCAGGGTCAGGGTTGGGCATTCCAACGGGCCAACAACGCTGGCAACTCGGTCAAACTGCGAATCTCGGCATCCGGCGTCTTCTGCGCTTCCCACACCTTGCCCGCCGGGTTAAACCAGATCGCCCGCAATCCCGCCTGCTGGGCGCCGGCAATGTCGTCACCCGGATGATCGCCGATATGCACGGCCGTCTCAGGCGTCGCACCACCCCGTTGCAACGCCTCATGAAACAGTCGCGCATCCGGCTTGCCGATGCCGATGTCTTCGGCGCACAAGGCAAATTTGAAGTAATCCGCCAGCCCTAACCGGCGCACATCGGCATTGCCGTTGGTGACGACGCCGAGGGCGTAGTGATTGGCCAGAGTCTCCAGGGTCGGTTGTACCTCCGGGAAGATTTCCAGTTGATGCCGGGCATGCAGAAACACCTCAAAACTCTGATCGGCCAGGTCTGAGGACTGATCCTGGTCGTAACCGGCCTCTTCCAGCGCGTGGAACAAGACTCGGCGGCGCAGGGCGCTGATGCGGTGCTTGAGGCTTGGTTCGCTGCTCAGGATCCGCTCGCGAATCGCCCACAAATGCTCCACCGGCACGGCGCCCAGATTCGGTGCATGCTCGGTCAGCCATTCACGCAATACGGCTTCGGCGCTGACGATCACCGGGGCGGTGTCCCACAGGGTGTCGTCGAGGTCGAAGGTGATCAATTGGATTCTCATGACTCATCGCCTTTGATGCGTTTGGCCCTTGGATGGGCGCTGTCGTAAACCGTCGCCAGGTGCTGGAAGTCCAGGTGGGTGTAGATCTGGGTGGTTTTGATGTCCGAGTGGCCGAGCAATTCCTGAACCGCCCGCAAGTCCTGGGAGGACTCCAGCAAATGGCTGGCGAAGGAGTGCCGCAGCATGTGCGGATGCAAGTTCTGTCCCAGCTCGCGCTCGCCAGCGGCTTTAACCCGCACCTGAATCGCCCGTGGGCCGAGGCGCCGGCCTTGCTGGCTGACAAACACCGCGTCGTCCGCCGGGTTGGTCATGGCCCGTAGCGGCAGCCACAACTCCAGCGCTTCACGTGCTTTCTTGCCGACCGGCAGCAGTCGGGTCTTGCTGCCCTTGCCGAGCACTTGAACCATGCCATCGGCCAGGTCCAGCTGATCAAGATTGAGCCCGGTCAGTTCCGAAAGCCGCAAACCCGAGGAATAGAACAACTCCAGAATCGCCTGATCCCGACGCGCCAGGAAATCATCTTCCACCGCGCCCTCAAGCAGTTGCAGCGCGCGGTCGGTGTCGAGGGTTTTCGGCAGCCGTCGTTCGCCCTTTGGCGGCGCCAGGCCGTTGGCCGGGTCGTGATCGCAAAGGCCTTCGCGGTTGAGGTAGTGATAGAGCCCACGCACTGCCGACAACAGCCGCGCCAGGCTGCGGGACGATTGACCCTGGGCATGCAGGCGTGCGATCAGGCTGCGCAGGCGCTGGATGTCCAGGGCCGCCCAACTGCTGATGTTCTGTTTGACGCACCAGCCCAGCACTTTGTCGAGGTCGCGGCGGTAGGCGTACAGCGTATGGGGCGACACCTGCCGCTCACTGCGCAAGTGTTCGCAGTAAGCGTCCAGTTGCTGTTCCATGGTCAGCGTACCGAGCGCAGGGAGCTGTTGACCCGCGGCAGCACGCGGCCCATCACTTCGGCGATGTAGCTGAGAAACAGCGTGCCCACCGAACTCTTGTAGTGCTGCGGGTCGCGGCTGGCGATGGCCAGGACGCCGTGGATGCCTTGGTAGCTGATGGCGACGACGGCGGTGGAACCAATCTGCTTGCGCTGTTCTTCGCCAAACAGGAAGTCCAGTTCGTGTTCACGCAGGCTGCCGCTGACGCTTTTGTCTTCCGAGAGCAAGCCGCCGATGGCCGTTTGCGCGTCGGCATGGGTCACCCAGCGGCCCACCGGCATGGGGTTGTCACCCAGCAGAATCAGGCTGACGAAGGGCACCTGGAAGTCCTGGCGCAGACTGTCTTCGACGCTGATCACCACATCTTCCAGGCTGGTGGCGTCCATCAGCGCGAGAATCAGGCGGCGGGTCTTGTCGAAGAGGCGATCGTTGTCGCGGGCCACGTCCATCAAGTGCGAGAGGCGATGACGCAACTCGATATTGCGGTCGCGCAGAATGGTCATCTGGCGTTCGACCAGCGAAATGGTGTCGCCGCGCTGGTGCGGAATGCGCAAGGTTGCGAGCAGTTCTTCATGCTCGACGAAGAAATCCGGATGAGCCTCCAGGTACGCGGCAATCGCCGCCGCCTCAAGGCTTTCGGAAGGGGATTCGTCGGGCTGTCGGGCGGGAACCTGGGGTTTATCTTTCATGGATTCGACTCTCTCAAAGACGCACTTGTCCTTCATAAACGCGCACTGCCGGGCCGGTCATCATGACCGGTTGGCCAGGGCCTGCCCATTCAATGGACAAACGCCCGCCGGGCAGGTCGATCAATAGCGGCGAATCCATCCACCCCTGGCTGATCGCGGCCACTGCGGCAGCGCAAGCGCCGGTTCCGCACGCCTGGGTTTCCCCGGCCCCGCGTTCCCAGACGCGCAGCTGCGCACGGTTGCGGTCGATGACCTGGAGAAAACCGACATTGACCCGCGCCGGAAAGCGCGGATGGTTTTCGATTTTTGGCCCCAGTTCATGCACCGGTGCATTATTGATGTCGCTGACCCGCAGCACGGCATGGGGGTTGCCCATGGACACGGCGGCCAGGTCGACCGCAGTGCCGTCGACGTCAACCTGATAACTCAGGGCCTGTTCCGGCGCGTCGAACGGAATGTCGGCCGGTACCAGGCGCGGTGCGCCCATGTTGACACCGATCTGCCCGTCGCTGCGGATATCCAGTTCGATGATGCCGCTTTTAGTCTCGACGCGGATCAGCCGTTTCGCGGTCAGGCGTTTGTCGAGCACGAAGCGCGCGAAGCAGCGCGCACCGTTGCCGCACTGTTCCACTTCGGAGCCGTCGGCGTTGAAGATCCGATAGCGGAAATCCACGTCCGGGTTGCTTGGCGCTTCGACGATCAGCAACTGGTCGAAACCGATACCCGTATGCCGATCGCCCCATTGCTTGGCGTGTTTGGGCAGGATGTGCGCATGCTGGCTGACCAGGTCGAGGACCATGAAGTCATTGCCCAGGCCGTGCATCTTGGTAAAACGCAGCAGCATGGTTTTACTCCGGCAGCAGGCTTTCGCCAGCAAACAACTCGGCTACCGTCTCACGGCGACGCACTTCAAATGCCTGATCACCGTCCACCAACACTTCAGCGGCACGGCCGCGGGTGTTGTAGTTGGAACTCATGACAAACCCGTAGGCACCGGCCGAATGCACGGCCAGCAGATCGCCTTCTTCCAGGGCCAGCTGACGGTCCTTGGCCAGAAAGTCGCCGGTCTCGCAGATCGGCCCGACGATGTCGTAGGCACGGGCCGCGGTAGTGCGCGGGCGCACGGCGGTGACGTCCATCCAGGCCTGGTACAGCGCCGGGCGGATCAAGTCGTTCATGGCCGCGTCGACGATGGCGAAGTCTTTGTGTTCGGTGTGCTTGAGGTACTCGACCTGGGTCAGCAGCACGCCGGCGTTGGCGACGATAAAGCGGCCCGGCTCGAACACCAGCGCCAGGTCACGACCGTCGAGACGCTCGCGCACGGCTTTGATGTAGTCGGCAGCCAATGGCGGCTCTTCATCGCGATAACGCACGCCCAGGCCACCACCGAGATCGATATGGCACAGGTAAATGCCGCAATCGCCGAGGCGGTCGACCAGGCCCAGCAGGCGGTCGAGGGCATCGATGAACGGCGGCAGGGTGGTCAGTTGCGAACCGATGTGGCAATCGACGCCGACCACTTCCAGGTTAGGCAGCTGGGCGGCACGGATGTACACGTCTTCGGCGTCGGCGATGGCGATGCCGAACTTGTTCTCTTTAAGACCGGTGGAAATGTACGGGTGGGTACCGGCGTCGACATCCGGGTTAACGCGCAACGAGATCGGCGCGCGAACGCCCAGCTCGGCGGCGACGACTTGCAGACGTTCCAACTCATCGGTGGATTCGACGTTGAAGCAGTGCACGCCGACTTCCAGGGCACGACGCATGTCGTCACGGGTCTTGCCGACACCGGAGAAGACGATCTTGTCGGCGCTGCCACCAGCGGCCAGTACACGTTCCAGCTCGCCACGGGAGACGATGTCGAAACCGGCGCCCAGACGCGCCAGGACATTCAGTACACCCAGGTTGGAGTTGGCCTTGACCGCAAAGCAGACCAGGTGCGGCATGCCGGCCAGTGCATCGGCATAAGCCAGGTACTGGGCTTCGATGTGCGCACGGGAGTAGACGTAAGTCGGTGTGCCAAAGCGTTCGGCGATGGCGGACAGGGCAACACCTTCCGCGAACAGCTCGCCGTCACGGTAGTTAAAAGCGTCCATGGCGTTCCCTTATTGGTAGACGTCGTGCTTGTGTGCTTTCGACGGCTGCTTTTGCGAGGACTGGGCCTGCTCGGCAGGGTCCTGGGAATCGTCGGGCAGGTACAGCGGGCCTTTTTGACCACAGGCCGATAATAAGCTGGCAAAAGCGACGAGCGAAGCGAGCGCAGCAAGGGAAGAGATCAGGCGCTTCATGGCGAAATCCTTGAAAATGCATTAATTGCGCCGGAGTATACCGGCCACCCGGCAGCTTGCCTATGCGACGGGGCTCCCGTCCGGCGGGGCTTGGACCGTAGCGCGGTAACTTGTCCTGCACCGTACACGGATATTTCGTAACGCTGTCGGGCGCTTGGTCGTTATCCTTTGCAATCACCGGGGCTCGCCCGTATCTTGCGGCGCTTGAGCGTGAGTAGACACTTTTTGAGGTTCCCGCAATGAGTTTGACTGAAGCCCGTTTCCACGATCTGGTCGATGCCACGCAGCAGACGCTGGAGGATGTTTTTGACGAAAGTGACCTGGATATTGATCTGGAGAGCTCGGCCGGTGTGCTCACCGTCAAGTTCGAAAACGGCAGCCAGTTGATCTTCAGCCGTCAGGAGCCGCTGCGGCAGTTGTGGCTGGCGGCGGTGTCCGGCGGGTTCCACTTCGATTACGACGAAGAGAGCGAGCACTGGATGTGCGACAAGAGCGAAGAGCAATTGGGCGAGATGCTTGAGCGCATCGTCAAGCAGCAAGCTGGCGTCGAACTCGATTTCGAAGGTCTGTGAGACCGTGACCCAGCCTGCGCCCGTTCGTCCGCCCAAACCGCTCTACAGCAATGTCAGCCCGGCGGTCCCTTCGCCGTGCAGCGGTGTGTGTCGGCTGGATGAGCAGAAGGTCTGCCATGGGTGTTTTCGCCATGTCGAAGACATCCGCGAATGGCGCTCGGCCGATGACGATCGGCGTCGGGTCATCTGCACGCAGGCCGCACTGCGCAAACAGGTCTGCGGAGCCTGACTTGTATATTTATTGAGCTGTGATAGTGTCGAGAAACGCCTCAACCCATCGAGGCTCGTGAAAACCCCGCCTTTTTCTGGCGGGGTTTTGCTTTTTCTGTGCAGAAGAAAGGAGTCTGCCCAAATCATGACCGCACCTTCAATCACCCTTACCCGTCTGGACGTTCAACGTCTGGAACGCCTGATCGACAGCCTGGATGACACGCTGCCGGGCGTTATCGCGCTGCAAACCGAACTGGACCGCGCCGATACCCTGGTCGGTCACGAAGATGTGCCAGCCGATGTCGTGACCATGAACTCCCGTGTGCATTGCCGTGAAGAAATCAGCGGCAAGGACTATCACCTGACGCTGGTTTACCCGAAGGATGCCAATGCCGACGAAGGCAAGATTTCCATTCTGGCGCCAGTGGGCAGTGCCTTGCTCGGCCTGAAGGTTGGCCAGCACATCGACTGGCCGGCTCCGGGCGGCAAGACCCTCAAACTGACTCTGCTGGAAGTCGAATCGCAGCCAGCCAATGGCGGCTCCTTCCCGGAATGACGTCCCCTCAGACCTGCTCGAGCGCCTCGTTCAGTGCGCGTTCCAGGTCGGCCTTGTAGCGTAAATACAGATTGCTTGAGTTCTGCCCATCACCGAGCAGGCCCGACAGGTCCAGGTCGGTGATGTAGCAGCGATAGCGTTCGGTTTCACGGCGTTGCTCGACGATTTCCCGGGCGACCACGCTGAACAGTTGGTCGCCATGCTCCAGCTCTGAAAACTCCCGCTGATTGCAATACAACGTGACCTGCACCTGTCCCGGTGCGGCTTTGCCGACAATCGCCTGCACGTCGTAGAACGGTTTGTTGACCGGGGTTTGCGGCGCTGGCCGAGCTTCGACCCGACGTGCCCGTACGGGGCCGGAGGGCAGCAGTTGGTAATACAAGGTGTCCAGGCTCAGCGGCTGGGCGATATCCATCGGCAGCACTGCGTCGCGCCGGTATTGGAGCGATTGCAGAAACCGTTGTAATGGCACCAGCAGGCTTTGCTCGTCGTGATAGGGCAAACGCTGCTGCCACAGGGCATTGAGTTCATCCAGTACGTACAGGTCGGCGCGGTAATCGTTGATCCGGTAGAACACCTGAATGCAATCGGGCTGGCCCATTGGCAGGACCAGCGCCAGGTCGTGATCTTCCAGGGCCATCGGGTCCAGGTGCAGCGGGCTGTAGCTTGCCAGTTCTTCGCCCAGGTAATCGACCAGCGCCGGCAGCGTGGCGAGGGCGACATGATTGACCTGGCCGGGTACTAGTTCCAGCACGTGGTAATGCTGCTGGACCTGAATCAGGTAGCGATGATTGAGTTTGCTCAACAGCAGGTTCTGCGCGGTGTCGAGGATTTCTTCAACCCGCTGGGCGATGAACTGTGCGCGGTTGTGGCAGAAGCAACGAACCCGCAACGTGGGTTGTTGTAGCCCGCTGGGCAGGTTGTTGAGGTAATTGCGCACGCAGTCGAGCAGCGCGTGGGGGCCGTCGTAGCGGCTGACCAGCACTTCGTTCCAGCTATTGAGCGTGACCTGATCCAGGGTCAGCACCAGGTTTTCCCGAACGCCAGCGTAGCTCAGGGAATCGGTGCGCTCGGTGGTCATCAGGATGTTCAGGTCGCGGTGGTGCTTGAGTGGATCGACGCCGACGTTCACCAGAATCAGCACTTCACTCGGCACGCTGGCGCGCAATAACGGTTCTTCGGCGACGGTTGTCAGCGGCAGGACGATGCTCTGTTGCAGGCTGCCGAGCAGGTTGAACAGTTCGAACTCGCTCAGGTCGCTGCTGCCGGGATGCAAGGCCAGGCGAGTGCTGCTGTCGATCACGCCATTGCGGTGACACCAGGTCAGCAGTTCCAGCAATTGGCGGCTGCGCTTGATCGGTGCGAAATGCTCCCACTCGAGGGCCGTCAGGCTGCCGTTGTACAAGCCCCACTGAGGTTGACCCGATTCTTTTTTGTTCGGCGCTTGCACCAGCGTGAGGGTGTCTTCGGCCAGATCCGAAGCGATGCCAGGGTTGATGAACTCGACCTTGTCGGCCTTGCGCTCGAACGCCGCGTACAGCCGTCGACCCAGCACGTTGAGGTCGCGTTTGTTGATCAGGCTGACCGTCTGTTCGTTACGGGCGAACTGGGTCAGGAAGCGGTAGCTGTAATTGAGCTCGTTGACCAAGGCCCTGCGTTCAGAGCTGACCTGACGGACTTTCCACTGGCTGCGGCTGTCGAGCAGGGCCAGTTGACGCTGATCCCAGTGCCATTCGTGGGCCAGGCGTTTGAGCAACGAACGCTGCCAGCTCTGAATGCGACTGCTGCTGCCGGTGAGTTTGCGATTGACCTTCAGGTACAACGCCCGGCGTACCAGCTCCAGCCGTTGCGGCTCGCCACGGGCGGTGAGGTATTCCTCGATGCGCCGGTAGACCACGACGTACGGGTCCAGCTCATCAAGGTCGAGCCGATTGGCAAACACCGCTTGCTTGAAGCGCAGGCTCAGGCAATGGACCTTGGGGTGTTCGCTGGCATAGACCTCGGTCAGCAGCAGTTTGAGCACCGATTTGTACGGCGATTCGATGCCCTTGAACAACTGCCAGAGCCCGGCACCGATGAACTCGCCGGGTGGGATATGGGCCAGATGCCCCAGGTCCAGCGTTTCGTCGGCACGGATGAAGCGCTTGGACATCAGCGTGTGGGTGTACCGGTCGTAGCTTGCCTCTTCGTAGACTGGCACCAGCCACCAGATGGGTGTGCGGCCGGCCAGCCAGATCGCGGTGCGATAAAACTCATCCAGCAGCAGAAAGTGCTGGGTGGAGCCGCAATTCTCAGAGCTCAGTTGCATATCACGATCGCCGCGTACGAAACGCGTCGGGTCGATCAGGAAAAAGTGCGCCTCGGCGCCTTGGCTGGCAGCCCAGATTTCGAGGAGCTGGCATTTTTTTTGCAGCTCAGTGAGCTCGTTTTCGCTCAAGTCCGGCCCGTGACAGACCCACACGTCCATGTCGCTCTGGTCGGCCTGGGCCAGGGTGCCGAGACTGCCCATCAGGAACAGGCCGTGAATCGGTCGCGGCGGATTGCTGCCATGGCGGGGTTTATAGGAAAACGAGCGAGTCAGGCGTTGGGCTTCGGCAAGGGCGTTGGCGTCGGGTTCGTAATTCGACAGCCCGGTCGGCGTACCGCCCGAAACGTATCCTGGCAATAGCGGGTGATTGACGTGGAAAAACAGCGGCAACAGGGTCAGCACCGCTTGCTGACGGGTCGACAATCCTTCCATGGCGCGAGCCATACGGCCTTCGTTGAGCTTCAGAAAACGTGCGCGCAGTTGGCTGAGAACCTTGCGGTCGATTCCCTCGTCCAGATCGGGGCGGATTTCATGGGTGCGGGTCATGTCAGCTCAAACCGGCTTGCGGGGCTCGGACGTGGGAGGTCTCAGGATGAGGGGCAGTTTAGCGCTTCGGCCCTGGGACTTTTAAGCTGATTTTGTTTTTCTGGCGTCAGATTTTTATCGCGGGGCGACGGCAGGTAACAGAGTGTGCCCGCGGAAATCCCGTAGCAGGGGTTTCCGTGGGCGCTGCGGTAATGCTCAGGCAGTTTCCCGTACGTTGAGAATGGTCAGAACGGTTTGCACATTTTGCGCGGCGTCACGACCCAGACTGGTCAGATAACCACCATCTGGCTGGGTGATCAGTTCTTTGTCGAACAGTCTTTGGGCGGCGGCAATGGCTTTCGGGGCAGCGGTCTGATGAATTTTCAAACCTTCCTGGGAACTGTCCAGGTTGAAGAGTGCGAGGATTTCCAGTTCGGCAACCAACTCAGGGGTAAGCGACATAAGGACTCCAGACTTTCTAGGAATTGGACGACAGCGCCCCTAAGGTGATCTCACTCGGGCGGCATGTCCAGTGCTCGCGACAGGGTTTTTTCGCCTCGGGAAGCATTCCCCGGTGGGTGGTGCGGCAGCGGGGTGGTTACCAGTGTAGACAGGGACTGGGGGAAGGCAGGAATGATTGGTGACATTCTGTGTAGGAGCGGGTTTTGTGGCGAGGGAGTGGCCGTTTGTGGCGAGGGGGCAGGCCCCCTCGCCACAGAAGCCTGCGTCGAGCAAGTAGCGCTTACTTCTTTTCGGGCGGCAACTCTGGCAGTGCACGCAACGCAGTTTCATACCATTCAGTGTTGAACGCGCGGTCTTCTTCGAGGATTGCGTCGATTTCCACGGCCAGAACGTGGGCCATCAGATTGAGGATTTCTTCACGCTCGTAACCCACCAATGTCAGCTTGTTGAAGGTCGCCTTGGCGGCCGGCGGGTTGTCGCTTTCAATCTGGTTTTCGATGGCTTCGATCAGGGTGTTTTCGGCGAACTCTTCTTCGTCGATGTCGTCTTGGTTGTTATCGGGGGTTGGCTCACTCATGGCAGGCTCCTTAAGGAAAGGCGGCCAGTTTACCTGCATTCAGCGCTGTGATGCTGCTGGCAAGAATTGCCATTGCGTTCTATAAACAGGCACTGCCAACCCCTTGCACGGCCTGGAGGCTATGTGATGCTCAAGCTTTATGGATTTTCCGTCAGCAACTACTACAACATGGTCAAGCTGGCGCTGCTGGAGAAGGGACTGCCGTTTGAAGAAGTACTGTTTTACCCAGGGCCGAGCGCCGAGGCATTAGCCATCAGCCCGCGCGGGAAGATTCCGGTGCTGGGCGTCGAACAGGGTTTCGTCAATGAAACCAGCGTGATTCTCGAATACCTCGAACACAGCCAGAAAGGCACGCCGCTGTTGCCGAGCGATCCCTTTGAGCGGTCGCGGGCTTTGGCACTGGCCAAGGAAATCGAGCTGTACATCGAACTGCCGGGGCGCGCCTGCTACACCGAAGCATTTTTCGGCATGACCGTGCCGGAGGCGATCAAGGACAAGACCAAAGCCGAGTTGCTGCTGGGGTTTGCCTCATTGGGCAGGCACGGCAAATTCGCCCCTTACGTGGCAGGTGACAGCCTGAGCATTGCAGATTTGTATTTCCTCTACAGCGTGCCGCTGGCTTGTGCGGTAGCGCAGAAGCTGTTTGATCTGGATTTGCTGGCCGAGATGCCAGCGGCCAAGGCGCTGCTGGAGCGTCTGGGGAAAAATCCGAATGTGCAGCGGATTGCGGCGGACAAGGAAGCGGCGATGCCAGCGTTTATGGCAATGGTCGCGTCCAAGAAGTAGGTTTTTGTAGCGTTCCTGCGAAGGTCATCGCGGGCAAGCCCGCTCCCACAGGTCTCTCTGTTTGCTATCAATCCATGGCAACTCAGAGATCATTGTGGGAGCGGGCTTGCCCGCGATGCTTTTTTAGCGGCTGGCGAGTAGCGCCTGACCGCGAGCCACGGCCTTCTTGACCTGCGCCGGCGCAGTCCCGCCGATATGGTCACGGGCATTCACCGAGCCTTCCAGCGTCAACACGGCGAACACATCCTGATCGATCTGGTCGCTGAACTTGCGCAGCTCTTCCAGGCTCATTTCCGCCAGGTCTTTACCGCTTTCCACGCCGTACTTCACGGCATGGCCAACGATTTCGTGGCAGTCACGGAACGGCAGGCCACGACGAACCAGGTAGTCGGCCAGGTCGGTGGCGGTGGAGAAACCGCGCAGTGCCGCTTCGCGCATCATCGCGTGCTTGGGTTTGATCGCCGGGATCATGTCGGCAAAGGCCCGCAGCGAGTCGCGCAACGTGTCGGCGGCGTCGAACAGCGGCTCCTTGTCTTCCTGGTTGTCCTTGTTGTAGGCCAGTGGCTGGCCTTTCATCAGGGTCAGCAGGCCCATCAGTGCACCGAATACGCGACCGGTCTTGCCACGCACCAGCTCTGGCACGTCCGGGTTTTTCTTTTGCGGCATGATCGAGCTGCCGGTGCAGAAACGGTCTGGCAGATCGATGAACTGGAACTGGGCGCTGGTCCACAGCACCAGCTCTTCAGAGAAGCGCGACAAGTGCATCATCGCGATGCTCGCGGCCGAGCAGAATTCGATAGCGAAGTCACGATCGGAAACGTTGTCCAGCGAGTTACCGCCAACAGCGTCGAAGCCCAACAGTTGGGCGGTGAATTCGCGGTCGATCGGGTAGGTGGTGCCCGCCAGTGCGGCGCTGCCCAGTGGCATGCGATTGGTACGTTTGCGGCAATCGACCAGGCGCTCGTAGTCGCGGCTGAGCATTTCGAACCAGGCCAGCATGTGGTGCCCGAAGGTCACCGGCTGCGCGGTTTGCAGGTGAGTGAAGCCCGGCATGATGCTGCCAGCTTCGCGCTCGGCCTGCTCCAGCAAGCCTTTTTGCAGACGGGTGATTTCGCTCAGGATCAGGTCGATCTCGTCACGCAGCCACAGGCGGATGTCGGTGGCGACCTGGTCGTTGCGGCTGCGGCCGGTGTGCAGCTTCTTACCGGTCACGCCGATGCGGTCGGTCAGACGTGCCTCGATGTTCATGTGCACGTCTTCGAGGTCGATGCGCCAGTCGAACTGACCGGCCTCGATTTCACCCTGGATGGTCTTCAGGCCATCGGTGATGCTGTCGCGCTCGGCATCGGTCAGCACGCCGACCTTGGCCAGCATCGTGGCGTGGGCGATCGAGCCCATGATGTCGTGGCGATACAGGCGCTGGTCGAAAGTGACGGAGGCGGTGAAGCGGGCGACGAAGGCGTCGACGGGTTCACTGAAGCGGCCGCCCCAGGACTGATTGGTCTTGTCAGTGCTCATGAATTCGCTCGTATCGGCTGGAAAAAGATGGCGTTGAAAGCTGGTGCGGATAATAACAGGGTTGCCAATCCTGTCGCTGACGCTGGTCGATACGTTTTTTTTCTCATGCGGCGGTCCATACTCGGGCCAACGCCGCGGGGGAATTGCGCAACGATATTTTTCAATTGAGCACTATCGTGCCGGCAACCGTCTACAGTTGGACAGTAGGATCAGCGCACTTCCAGGCGCTGCAGCGGACTATAAGAAGAGGGGGTGTTCATATTGTGTATCAACAAACCCTACGGCGATGCCTCGCCAACGCGGGCCCGTGCCGCCAATCGCCATACAGATGAAAATTTAGCCGTCTGTCGCGCGGCACTTTTTGGCCTTCGCGCTAGTCTTAGCGTGGATCGCGGTGACGGACGTCACTTCACCTGTCTACGCTATCCTTGTGCGAGACTCACGCAGGAATCCAGCGCAATATGAATGTCCTGATCGTTGATGACGAACCCCTGGCCCGCGAGCGCCTGAGCCGAATGGTTGGCGAACTCGAGGGATACAGTGTCCTGGAGCCTAGCGCCACGAACGGCGAAGAGGCGTTGGCACTGATCGACAGCCACAAACCGGATATCGTGCTGCTCGATATCCGCATGCCGGGCCTCGATGGCCTGCAAGTGGCTGCACGATTGTGCGAACGCGAAACCCCACCCGCCGTGGTGTTCTGCGCAGGGCCCGATGAATTTGCCGTGGAAGCCTTACTGGCCAGCGCCGTAGGCTATCTGGTGAAACCTGTGCGTACAGAACAATTGAATGAAGCGTTAAAGAAAGCCGAGCGGCCCAATCGCGTCCAGCTCGCGGCCCTGACCCGTCCCGCCGCCGAAAGTGGCAGTGGCCCACGCAGTCACATCAGCGCCCGTACCCGTAAAGGTATCGAACTGATCCCGCTGGATCAGGTGGTCTACTTCATTGCGGATCACAAATACGTGACCTTGCGCCACGAGAGCGGCGAAGTACTGCTGGATGAGCCGCTCAAGGCCCTTGAAGATGAATTTGGCGACCGCTTCGTGCGCATCCACCGCAACGCGCTGGTCGCCCGCGAACGCATCGAACGACTGCAACGTACGCCTCTGGGGCATTTTCAGCTGTTCCTCAAAGGCTTGAACGGCGATGCCCTGATCGTCAGCCGACGGCATGTGGCCGGCGTGCGCAAGATGATGCAGCAGCTTTAATCCGCCGTTTACGGGCGGGTTTTATCCCCATTGCTGGGTGTCTGAGGCCAGGGAGGCCATGCGGTTCCTGATACAAGTCAAAGTGGATTTGGCTGAGCTGTTATTATCCGCCGTATCTATTCAGTACGGATTGATCCATGTCCTCTCGCGAAATCCGCATCGCCACCCGTAAAAGTGCTCTCGCCCTGTGGCAGGCCGAATACGTCAAAGCTCGTCTGGAAGAGGCCCATCCGGGTCTGCTCGTGACGTTGGTGCCCATGGTCAGTCGCGGTGACAAGTTGCTCGACTCGCCACTGTCGAAAATCGGCGGCAAGGGCCTGTTCGTCAAAGAGCTGGAAACCGCGCTGCTGGAAAACGAAGCCGACATCGCTGTGCACTCCATGAAAGACGTGCCGATGGACTTCCCTGAAGGCCTCGGTCTGTTCTGCATCTGCGAGCGCGAAGACCCGCGCGATGCATTCGTCTCCAACACCTACGCCAGCCTGGATGAGTTGCCGCAAGGCAGTATCGTCGGCACCTCCAGTCTGCGCCGCCAGGCTCAATTGCTGACCCGGCGTCCGGACCTTGAGATCCGCTTCCTGCGCGGTAACGTCAACACGCGCCTGGCCAAGCTCGATGCCGGCGAATACGACGCCATTATCCTCGCGGCTGCCGGCCTGATTCGTCTCGGCTTTGAAGATCGGATTAGCTCGGCCATCAGCGTCGACGACAGTCTGCCGGCCGGTGGCCAAGGTGCGGTGGGTATCGAATGCCGTAGCGTCGACAGCGAAATTCACGCGCTGTTGGCGCCGCTGCACCATCAGGACACCGCCACCCGCGTGACCGCCGAACGTGCTCTCAACAAACATTTGAATGGCGGCTGCCAAGTGCCAATCGCTTGCTACGCCGTGCTCGAAGGTGAGCAGATCTGGTTGCGTGGTCTTGTCGGTGATCCGAACGGTGGTCTGCTGCTCAGCGCCGAGGCTCGTGCACCACGCAGTGACGCCGAAGCCCTGGGCGTGCAAGTGGCTGAAGACCTGCTGAGTCAAGGCGCCAACGACATTCTGAAAGCGGTCTACGGCGAGGCAGGTCACGAGTGACGGGCTGGCGCCTGCTGCTGACGCGTCCCGCGGATGAGTCGGCGGCGCTGAGCAGTCTTTTGACCGAAAAGGGGATTTTCAGCAGCAGTTTGCCGCTTTTGGAGATAGAGCCGATTCCTGTCTCTGACACAATGCGCGAGTTGATTCAGGGTCTGGATCGCTATTGCGCGGTGATCGTAGTCAGCAAGCCGGCCGCCAGAATCGGCGTCGATCTGGTCAACCAGCATTGGCCGCAACCACCCGCTCTGAAGTGGTTCAGCGTGGGCGCAGCCACCGCGCAGATCCTTGAGGATCACGGGTTCGACGTCAGCTTTCCGGTGGATGGCGATGACAGTGAAGCGTTGCTTGAACTTCCCTCGTTGCGCGAGGCGATCGCACGACCCGGTCCACGCGTGCTGATCATGCGCGGGGAGGGTGGACGCGAGTTGCTGGCTGAGCGTTTGCGCGAGCTAGGTGCTAGTGTCGAGTATCTGGAGTTGTACCGTCGCGGCCTGCCGCAGTACCCGTCAGCAGCCCTGCCTGAGCGGATCCGGGCGGAACGCTTGAACGGGCTGGTGGTCAGCAGTGGACAGGGTTTTGAGCACCTGCATCAATTGGCCGGCGATGCCTGGCCGCAATTGGCGCAGTTGCCGTTGTTTGTTCCAAGCCCAAGGGTCGCCGAGCTGGCACGTGCCGCCGGGGCCCAAACAGTTGTGGATTGTCGCGGCGCCAGTGCCGCGGCTTTGCTGACGGCGTTACGGGAGCACCCCGTGCCCGTTCTCTAATGCAAAGGATGGATACGTGAGCGAAACAGCCTTGCCTAAAGATGACGTCCAGCCAGTGCTCGATGCACCGGTTGAAGCACCGGTTGAAACCGGGCCACCTGCTGCAGTGCAGCGCCGAGGCAATGGGCTGGCAATCGTCGCGCTGTTGCTGGGCGCTGCCGGTGTCGCCGTGGGCGGTTGGGGAGTCTGGCAGGTGCGTCACCTGCAAGCCAATACTCAACAACAGTTGAGTCAGGTCCAGGCATTGAACGATCAGGCGCAGGACCTGAAACTCAATGAACAACGCCTGACTGCTCGCCTGGAACAAATGCCTGCCGCCGAAGAGCTCGACGCGCGCAGTCGTTTGGTCACCCAACTTCAAGGCGATCAGCAACGTTTGAATCAGCGTCTGGAAACGGTTCTCGGCGCCAGCCGCAAGGACTGGCGTCTGGCCGAGGCCGAGCACCTGCTGCGCCTGGCCAGCCTGCGTCTTTCCGCGTTGCAGGACATCAGCAGTGCCCAGGCCCTGGTGCAGGGCGCCGATGAAATTCTGCGCGAACAGAACGACCCGGGTTCCTTTGCCGCTCGCGAGCAAGTGGCCAAAACGCTGGTGGCATTGCGTAGCACCGAGCAGCCGGATCGCACCGGGCTGTTCCTGCGACTGGGGGCGCTGCGCGACCAGGTCATCAGCCTCACCGAGCTGGCACCGGAGTACAAGGATCGTGGTGAATCCCTGCTGGGTCTCACCGCCGATGGCGACGGCGCGAGTCGCTGGGCGCAATGGTGGGATCAGGTCTCGCGCTACATCCGCATCGACTTCAACGCCGACAAGAATGTGCGTCCATTGCTGGCCGGGCAGAGCCTGAGCCAGGTGCGCCTGGCCCTGAGCCTGGCACTGGAGCAGGCGCAATGGGCCGCGCTCAATGGCCAGGCAGCCGTTTACACCCAGGCGCTGGCGGAGGCGCGGGACGTGCTCAAAGGCAACTTCAATCCGGACAACCCTCAGAGCAAAGTGATGCTTGAGCAGGTTGGCGAGTTGAGCAAGCAGCCGGTCACCGTCGTCACGCCAGACCTGACCGGCACGCTGAGCGCGGTTCAGGGGTATCTGGAACGGCGTAATGTCAACGCCGAGGACTCGATCAAGCCGATGGCCAAACCTGCCGCGAACACCGCTCAGGAGGCGACACCATGAAACGCCTCTATGTGATCGTGTTCCTGGTGATCGCCGCTGCTGCCGCGTTGGGGTTGGCGATTGCCGAGCATTCCGGTTACGTGCTGATCGCCTACAAAAGCTTCCGTTACGAATCGAGCCTGTGGGCAACCCTGGCGTTGGTCGCCGTGCTGTGGCTGGTGTTCTGGGGCATCAAGGCGCTAATCGAACTGGTGACAACCTCCGGCGGTGTGGTCAATCCCTGGTCGCGACGCAACCGTAGTCGCCGGGTGCAGGTGGCGATTGAACACGGTCAGCTGGATCTGGCCGAAGGTCGCTGGGCCAGTGCACAGCGTCATCTGCACCGGGCCGCGGAAGCCGAGCGCCAGCCGTTGCTTTATTACCTCGGCGCTGCCCGGGCCGCGAACGAACAAGGTCATTACGAGGAAAGCGACAACTTACTGGAGCGCGCTCTTGAGCGACAGCCTCAGGCAGAGTTGGCAATTGCCCTCAGCCACGCCCAATTACAGACCGACCGCGGCGATACCGAAGGCGCCCTGGTGACCTTGCAAGCCATGCACGAGCGTCATCCTCATAACGTCCAGACCTTGCGTCAGTTGCAGCGCTTGCATCAACAGCGGGGCGACTGGTCGGCCGTGATTCGCCTGCTGCCGGAGCTACGCAAGGACAAGGTCCTGCCACCGGCCGAGCTGGTCGAACTGGAACGCCGGGCCTGGGGTGAGAACCTGTCCCTGGCGGCGCATCAGGAAGAAGACGGGACGGTCGGCTTGCAGTCGCTCAATCGCGCCTGGCAGCAATTGACTTCAGCTCAGCGTCAGGAGCCGCAACTGGTGCTCGCTTATGCCGAGCAACTTCGGCAACTGGGTGCTCAGGTCGAAGCCGAAGAGATCCTGCGAGCGGCGCTCAAGCGCAACTACGACAGTCATCTTGCACGCCTCTATGGCCTCGTTCGCGGCAGTGATCCGGCACGTCAACTGCACGCCGCCGAGAGCTGGCTCAAAGACCATCCGGCCGACCCGAGCCTGCTGCTGACCTTGGGGCGCTTGTGTCTGCAAAGCAGCCTTTGGGGCAAGGCCCGGGACTATCTGGAGAGCAGCTTGCGCATGCAGCGCAATCCGGAAGCCTGCGCGGAACTGGCGCGGCTCCTGGCGCAGCTGGGTGACACCGAGCGCAGCAATCAGTTGTTCCAGGAGGGCTTGGGCTTGTTGGATGAGCGCTTGCTGGCGGCACCGTTGCCAGTTCCTGTTCACGCTTGATGAGTGAATGACGGGTCGCTCGAACGGGCGATCCAGTCGGCTGCAATCTGCCGGGATTTTACCTTTGTAGTCCGTCATCGGCAGAGTCCTACAGAGGACTACACCTAATCCTCTCGTTCCTGTCGGGAATTCCCTACACTTCTGTTGAAGTGTCCCCGCTGGCCTGCCTTGAAAGGCTGGCGCGCTTTCCTCTACCGTAACCGCCTGTCTCTACTGTTACGGAAATGCCATGTCTTTGGCCTGCTCACGCTCCTTGTTTTTCATGGCTTTCATTGCAGGTGCCCTGGCCCTGGGCGTGTCCTATTACCTGGAATATGCGGTCGGCCTCAAGCCTTGCGGGTTGTGCCTGTTGCAGCGGTTTTCCCTCGCGTTACTCACGGGTATCTGCCTGATGGCTTCGGTGCATGGGCCGGGCCGCTTCGGGTCTTTTCTGTATTGGATGCTCGGTCTGCTTTGCAGTCTGGCGGGAACGGTCACGGCATGGCGGCAGGTATTGCTGCAGAGCGATCCAACGCATCAGCTATTGACGTGCTCGCCCAATCTGGCTGTTCAGTACGAGGACCTGCCTTGGTTGTGCCAGGTGACGCACATGTTTAAAGGGGAGGCAGAGTGCGCGGAAATTTCCTGGACACTGTTCGATCTGAGCATTCCTGAGTGGAGTCTGCTGCTCTTCATGGCGATGACGGTTTTAGGTATTTATCAGGTGCTGCGTCTTGTCTGGAAAGCCTGTCAGCGACCGCTCAGCGGCGAGTTGTCACACCGGGCGCTGGCGGGTGATTAAACACTTGTATGAACTTTATCTCCTGCGTACCTTGAAGCCATTGTCGCGCGGGCATAATCTGGCCCGCACGTGTCATTGGAATTATGTTGCTCGATGACGCTCTGCCTGGCCGATTCTTGATTTCAAGTCTGCGACAGGTGTAGGGCAGCATGACCCACAAGGGAAGAGAGATCACCATGCTCGAAAGTTGTCAGAATGCTCAAGAACGTTGGGGTGGAGTGCATCTGCTGATCGATCGCTGGTTGCAGGAGCGTCACGAACTGGTTCGGGCCTACGATGCTCTCGGTGCCAAGCCAGAGGCTTTGGGCGAAAACCGAAAGCCTTTGCAGGAGTTTTGCGGAGTGCTGGTCGACTACGTGTCTGCCGGGCATTTCGAGATCTACGAACAGCTGACCGGCGAAGCCAAGGCGTTTGGTGACACTCGCGGGCTGGAGCTGGCCGAGACGATTTACCCTCGCATCGACGTCATCACCGAGAAGCTGCTCGCGTTCAACGACCTGTGTGATGCAGGTCAATGCGTGGCAGAGAAATTCAAAGAGCTGGGTGGCCTGTTGCACGAACGCTTCGAACTGGAAGACTGCCTGATCGAAGTGCTGCACACCGCTCACAAGGAAGAAGATTCGGTTCAGGCCTGAATCCCTTCCTGCAAGACCTTAAAAAACGGTGCGCTATGCGCGCCGTTTTTCATTTCCGGTATTCAGCTTGTGGCACCGCGCAATTCGACTTCGAATACCAGCGGTGTAAACGGCGCAATCAGGTCGCCGGCACCCTCGGCGCCATAGGCTTCGGCCGATGGAATCACCAGGCGCCATTTCGCGCCGACCGGCATTTGTTGCAACGCGCTGCGCCATCCGCTGATCACGCTGTCGAGACTGAACCACTGCGGCTGACTGTTCTGATCGAACACTGTGCCGTCGGGAAGGCGACCGATATACAGCACCTGGACTTTGCCGTTGGGGCCGGCTTTGGCACCAGCGCCCGGTACCAACTCCGTTAGCAATATTCCATCGGTCAGCTCACGAACGCCCGGTTTGGCTTTTTCCTCGTCGAGAAACGCCCGCTCTTTTTGGAGAGCGATTTCGCTTTGCCCCATGGTTGGTTGCAAGGCGACCTGGGCTTCGTGCTCGGCAAGAATCTGTTCGATCTGCTCATCTTTCAGCGCCAGGGGTTTGCCTTGATAGGCTTGTTGCAAACCTTCGATCAGCGCCTGAAGCTGCAGATCGGGAACCTCCTGGCGCAGGCGTTCGCCGAGGCTGGCGCCCAGGCTGTAAGAGAGATCGTGAGTGTCATTTCCTTTGGTTTTTTCGGCGGCCTGAGCCACGGAAAAAAACACGAACAGTGATAAAAAAAGGTAGCGCGACATGGGCACTCTCCGACCTGAGATGCGAAGGATTATGCCAGTGTGAATGCGCTCAACGGTGAACTGGTTTTGCGCAGGCGAAGAAGAATTTCAATCCGTTGCAACGCAGCGCTTTGGATACTGTCAACATGCCCTAGCGGCGGTAGCAGCAGAGGTCTAGTATGAGCCGCACCCACGTCAGCCAGGAGGTAAATCATGTCGGCCACCAAGAAGCCAGTAAATACTCCGTTGCACTTACTCCAACAACTCTCGGGCAGCTTGCTCGAGCATCTGGAAAACGCTTGTTCCCAAGCCTTGGCTGATGCTGAAAAACTGCTCGCCAAACTGGAAAAGCAGCGCGGAAAAGCGCAGGAAAAGTTGCACAAGTCCCGTACCAAATTGCAGGACGCTGCGGCGGCCGGCAAGGCCAAGGCACAAGCCAAAGCCAAGGACGCGGCGAAGGAGCTTGAGGACCTGCTCGATGCCCTCAAGGATCGTCAATCGGAAACTCGTAGCTACATTCTGCAACTCAAGCGCGATGCTCAAGAAAGCCTGAAATTGGCCCAGGGCGTCGGTCGTGTACAAGAGGCTGTCGGCAAGGCGTTGTCCCTGCGTTCGGCCAAGCCTGCTGCGGCTCCTGCCAAGAAAGCCGCTGCCAAACCGGCTGCTGCAAAAGCACCGGTCAAGCCTGCCACCAAACCGGCCGCCAGAGCACCGGTGAAAGCCGCAGCAAAACCTGCCGCTAAACCTGCAGCGAGAAAACCAGTCGCTGCCAGCGCTGCGAAACCGGCTGCTAAAACGACGGCTGCCAAGCCTGCCGCAGCCAAATCTAGTGCAAGAACTGCTGCTGCCAAACCCGCCGTGGCGAAAACCGCGGCTGCAAAACCAGCTGCAAAAACGGCCGCTAAACCCGCAGCAAGACCAGCAGCCAAAACTGCAGCAGCGAAACCTGCTGCGAAGCCGGCCGCCAAATCTGTCGCGGCTAAAACCGCTGCAAAACCTGCTGCGAGAACCGCGGCCAAACCCGCTGTAAAAGCAGCGGCCAAGCCGGCCGCTAAACCAGCCGCTAAACCGGCAGCCAAACCTGCTGCGGCTAAACCTGCCGCTGCTGCCAAACTGGCCACCGCCAAACCCGCTGCCAAGCCAGCGGCGGCGAAGCCAGCTGCAAAACCAGCAGTGAAAAAACCGGTTGCCGCCAAGCCGGCCGCCGCGCCAGTTGCCAGGCCAGCCAACCCGGCTCCGGCAGCAACGTCTGCTTTAGCAGCAGCCACCTCGACAGCCACGCCAGCGCCAACGCCGGCCGCCGCATCGATCGCAGCAACCACCCCAACCAGCGCTTCCTAAGTGCCGGTTACCGCGACGCGCAGCTGATGCAGCGCGTCGCGGTCCAGGTGGGCGGCGCCTGCCGTCACACCTTCCAGCCAGGCCGATAGATCGGTCGCCTCACCTTGTGGCCAACTCAACGCCGATCGTTCCAGTCGCACCAACAGATGTCGCTCGGCATCGAGCTCCAGTGCCTTCACTTTTTCGCGCAACGTAGTCAGCTCGGCATCCTCAGTCGCGGCGGCTTTCCATTGCATGCGCAATGCTCGCAGCGGTTGCACGACATCGGTATCCCAGGGTTCGGCCACATTGCGAAGTAGCTGCAATCGCTGCTCGTTACAGGCAACGCCCCGCTGTGCCAGCCACAATCCACCGAGCAGCAAGCACACATTCACGCCCGCCGACTGTAATCGCAGGCAGGTGTGTTCAACGCCGGGACGGGCGTAAGTACTAAGGGAAAAGCTCCACAGGTCAGAGGACATAGTGCTACTCGCGCCAGTTGCGAGCGAAGCTGGTAGACTCCGCCGCCATTATGATTCGACTTCAGAACCTGACTTTACAGCGTGGCCCGCAACGTCTGCTAGAAGACGCCGAGCTGACCCTGCACGCCGGCCACAAAGCCGGCCTCATCGGTGCCAACGGCGCCGGCAAATCGAGCCTGTTCGCCTTGCTTCTGGGTGACCTGCACCCGGACTCGGGTGATTGCTTCTTGCCGACGGACTGGCGCATCGCCCACATGCGCCAGGAGATCGATACTCTCGATCGCGTGGCGGTCGACTATGTGCTCGATGGCGACCTGCGCCTGCGCGAGGTGCAACGCGACCTCGCCGCAGCCGAAGCGGCCCATGACGGTGCCGCTCAGGCCCGCCTGCACTCCGAGCTCGACAGCGCCGATGGTTACACCGCCGACGCCCGAGCGCGCAAGTTGCTGGCAGGGCTTGGGTTCACCAACGAGCAAATGGATCGCCAGGTAGGAGATTTCTCTGGTGGTTGGCGGATGCGTCTGAACTTGGCGCAGGCTTTGATGTGCCCCTCGGACCTTCTGCTACTCGACGAACCGACCAACCACTTGGACCTCGACGCCATCATCTGGCTCGAAGAATGGCTCAAAAGCTATCCCGGCACCTTGATGCTGATTTCTCACGACCGGGACTTTCTCGATGCCGTGGTCGATCACGTGGCTCACGTCGATCAGCGCAAGATCACCCTGTATCGCGGTGGTTACAGCGCCTTCGAACGCGCCCGTGCCGAACGTCTGGCCCAGCAACAGCAGGCCTACGAGAAGCAACAGGTGCAACGTGCGCACATGGAAAGCTACATCGCCCGCTTCAAGGCCCAGGCCACCAAGGCCCGTCAGGCCCAGAGCCGGATCAAGGCCTTGGAGCGGATGGAAGAACTGTCCGCCGCCCACGTCGATTCGCCGTTCGATTTCGTCTTCCGCGAATCGGTGAAGATCTCCAGCCCGCTGATTGACCTGTCTGATGCTCGTCTGGGTTATGGCGACAAAGCCGTGCTGGAAAAGGTCAAGCTACAACTGACCCCCGGTGCACGGATCGGTTTGCTCGGCCCGAACGGCGCCGGTAAATCGACCCTGATCAAAAACCTCGCCGGTGAACTCGAGCCGTTGTCCGGTCGATTGACCCGTGGCGAGAACACCGTCGTCGGTTACTTCGCCCAGCATCAGCTGGATTCACTCGACTCCAAGGCCAGCCCGTTGCTGCATATGCAGCGCCTGGCGCCGACCGAGCGCGAGCAGACCCTGCGCGACTTCCTCGGTGGTTTCGACTTCCGTGGCGCGCGGATCGATGAGCCGGTGCTGAATTTCTCCGGTGGCGAGAAGGCTCGCCTGGCGCTGGCGTTAATCGCCTGGGGCCGGCCGAATTTGCTGCTGCTCGACGAACCGACCAACCACCTGGACCTGGAAATGCGTCTGGCGCTGACCATGGCCCTTCAGGAATTCAGTGGCGCGGTACTGGTGGTCTCCCACGATCGCCATTTGCTTAAAAGCACTACCGACAATTTCTACCTGGTGGCGGACGGCAAGGTCGAGGAGTTCGACGGCGACCTGGAAGACTACACCCGTTGGCTGGTGGACTACCGTCAGCGCAACGCCCCGGTCAGCAACACCCCGGTCAATCCGGACAAGACCGACAAGAAGGCCCAGCGCCAGGCCGCTGCTGCGTTGCGTCAACAACTGGCGCCGCACAAGCGCGAGGCTGACAAGCTCGAAGCCGAGCTGGGCAAGCTGCACGAGAAACTGGCGAAGATCGATACCAGCCTCGGCGACAGCGACATTTACGAACCGGCGCGCAAAAACGAATTGCGTGATCTGCTAGCCGAACAGGCCAAGCTGAAGGTACGTGAAGCCGAACTGGAAGAAGCCTGGATGGAAGCGCTGGAGTTGCTCGAAAGCATGCAGGCGGAGCTGGAGGCGTTGTCCTGATGGAAGCCTTCAAGCTGCCATTGCCTGCCGTGTGGATTGAGCCGATCTGGCTCTTCGTGCAAATCTTGCTGATCCTGTTGGCGGGATATGTCGCCCAGCGCTGCGTCGCCAAGTGCCTGACTCGCCTGGGTGAGCGGTATCCGTTTCCACCGCAATTGCTGATGCCGCTGCGCGGTGGTCTGCGCTGGCTGATCATGGGCAGTGCGCTGATCTTCGTACTGGAACGCCTGGGGGTGTCGGCGACGGTGCTCTGGACCGCGTTGTCCGGGTTTGTCGCGGTAGCGGCGGTGGCGTTCTTCGCGATGTGGAGCGTGCTCTCCAATCTGCTGTGCGCGATCCTGATCTTCACCGTCGGCCCGTTCCGCCTCGGTGACGTGGTCGAGTTGGTGGACACCACCGACAAGCCTGGCGTCAAAGGCCGGGTAGTGGCGATCAATCTGCTCTACACCACGCTGATCGAAGCCGAAGAACTCGGCACCGGCAGCGCGATGGTGCAAGTGCCCAACAGCCTGTTCTTCCAGCGCTCGGTTCGACGCTGGCGCGGCAGCGATGTATTCCCTTCCAGCAGTTTCGAAAAGTAGCCGAAATGCCGACCACGCTGGTCGGCAGCTGTACTGTCCTGCAAAAAATCGGTAGTCATCGGCCCAAAGCCGCATTAGCTTAGACGTCTGTCACGAGTCTGAGTCGAGGTGTGCGATGGTGCTTCAAACATGGCTGGCGTTTTTTGCCGCCTGCTGGGTGATCAGTCTGTCTCCCGGTGCCGGCGCCATTGCGTCGATGTCCAGCGGTCTGCGATACGGTTTCTGGCGCGGTTATTGGAACGCCCTGGGCCTGCAACTGGGTCTGGCGTTACAGATTGCTATTGTCGCCGCCGGTGTCGGTGCGATCCTCGCGGCGTCGGCCAGCGCTTTCTATGCGATCAAATGGTTTGGCGTGGCCTATCTGGTTTACCTGGCGGTCAAACAATGGCGCGCGCTGCCCAATGACATGAGCGACGACGCGGCAGTCCGGCAAATCGGCAAGCCGATGGCGCTGGTGTTCCGTGGTTTCCTGGTGAACGTCAGCAACCCAAAGGCGTTAGTATTCATGCTCGCGGTGCTACCGCAATTCATTGATCCGCATGCACCGCTGGTGGCGCAGTACCTGATCCTCGGTGTGACCATGATCTGCGTCGACCTGATCGTCATGGCCGGTTACACCGGGCTGGCTTCCAAGGTGTTGCGCCTGTTGCGCACGCCCAAGCAGCAAAAACGCATGAACCGCACCTTTGCCGGGCTGTTCATTGGTGCGGCGGCGTTCATGGCGACCCTTCGCAAAGCGGTGGTGTAAAACGCTCAGGTACAAAAAAGGCGACCTTCGAGGTCGCCTTTTTCATGGCCCGAACCCGCGCAAATCGCCGGTACTTGCTAACAAAGCTTGAGCGAAACGCATTCGAAGTGAACAATGTGTTACTTCGTATTTCCAATTGAGATTCATTCATGACTGCCCCGTCCCGTTTCCTGGCCTGGCTGGTATTGCCGCTGTTTGCCCTGTGCAGTTTCAACCTGCTGGCCGACACCGTGGAAGGCGCGCCGCAAGCGCTGCATTTGCTCGATTACATCGGCGCGGATTACCCGGAAACGGTGCAAGCGGGCAAGGTCATTAATAAGTCCGAATACCAAGAGCTGCTGGCATCCATCAAGGCACTGCAAGGCTTGATCGCCGCGATGCCGGCCAAACCTGAAAAAGCCGGACTGGAGCAGGGCGTCAGCACGCTGCGCAACGCGATCGTTGCGCGTCAGGACGGCGCAGACGTCGGCCGCCAGGCACGGCAACTCGGCGCCAGGCTGGCCGTGGCCTATGAGGTCAGCCAGGCGCCGATCATTACGCCGGATCCGACCCGTGGTGCGCCGCTGTACGCTCAGCATTGTTCGGTTTGCCACGGCGACGCGGGTGCGGGGGATGGTCCGGCGGGTGTCGGTCTGACGCCACCGCCGTCCAATCTGCGTGATGCGGCGCGGCTGGACCACCTGAGCCTCTACGCGATCTACAGCACCTTGGGCCTCGGAGTCGAAGGCACCGACATGCCAGCCTTCGCCGATCAGTTGGACGATCGTCAGCGTTGGGATCTGGCGACCTACATCGCCAGCTTCAGCGCCGACCCGGCTGCCGCAAAATCCGAAAAGACCTACAACATCGCCGACCTGGCCCGTCAGACCCCCGCAGAAGTGCAGGCCGCCGAGGGGCCGCAAGCGGCGGCGACCTTCCGTGCGCAGCGGGCGCAACCGCCGCAGGTCAAGCGTGGCCCGGCGCAGTTGCTCGACTACACCGCCGCGACCCTGGACAAGAGCATGGCGGCCTACCGTGCCGGCGATCACGATCAGGCCTATGACCTGTCGGTCGCGGCTTATCTGGAGGGTTTCGAACTGGTCGAAAGCTCTCTGGATAACGTCGACGCCAACGTCCGCAAAGACACTGAAAAATCGCTGATGGCGTACCGTCAGTCGTTGCAGGATGGTTTGCCGGTGGCCCAGGCCCAACAGCGTCTGGACGCGGCCAAGGCCAAGTTGAAGGAATCCGCCGGCCTGCTGGGCAGCGATAGTTTGAGTTGGTCCCTGAGCTACATCTCCGGTTTGTTGATTCTGCTGCGCGAAGGCCTGGAAGCGATTCTGGTGCTGGCAGCCATCCTCGCGTTCCTGCGCAATACCGGCCAGCAATCGGCGGTACGCAGCGTCAACGTCGGTTGGGGGCTGGCGCTGCTGGCGGGTCTGGCGACCTGGGCGCTGGCGGCGTACGTGATCGATGTCAGCGGTTCGCAGCGCGAATTGCTGGAAGGTGCGACAGCGTTGTTTGCCGCTGTCATGGTGCTCTGGCTCGGCGTGTGGATGCACGATCGTCGTCACGCAGCGGCCTGGCAGGATTACATCAAGAGCAGCCTGGTGGGCGGCGGTGGGCGTTTCGGGTTTGCGACGCTGGCGTTCTTCTCGGTGTATCGCGAGCTGTTTGAAGTGATTCTGTTCTACGAGACCTTGTGGCTGCAGGCCGGTCCGGCGGGCCATAACGCGGTGTTGGCGGGTGGTGCGACGGCGTTGGTGTTGCTGGTCGGTCTGGCTTGGGTGATTCTGCGTGGCTCGGCGAAGTTGCCGCTGTCGCTGTTTTTCAGCATCAACGCTGGATTGCTGTGTGCGCTGTCGGTGGTGTTTGCCGGGCACGGCGTGAAGGCGTTGCAGGAAGCCGGGATTTTCGGCACCCGGCCGGTGCCATTCTTTGACTTCGACTGGCTGGGCATCCACGCTGATGCGTATTCGCTGAGTGCGCAGACAGTGGCGATTATCGCGATCATCGTGCTGTATAGCCGTAGTCGGTCGGCTGAGAAGCGGCGGGTGCCGGCTTCCTGACCGAGTGATCCTTTAAAAGGAAAAACACAATGCGTGTCTGGATCGATGCCGACGCCTGCCCTCGGGCGGCCAAGGATCTGGTGGTGAAGTTCGCTCTCAAGCGCCAGTTCGAAGTGGTGTTGGTGGCTGGACAGCCGCAGATCAAGCCGGGTTTGGCCCTGGTGAAGCTGATCGTGGTGCCAAGCGGTCCGGATGCCGCCGACGACTACCTGGTGGAATACGCGGTACCCGGCGAATTGGTGATCTGCAGCGATGTGCCGCTGGCCGACCGTCTGGTGAAAAAGGGCGTTGCGGCGCTGGATCCACGGGGCAAAGAGTTCGATGCGCAGAACATGGGCGATCGATTGGCGGTGCGTAACCTGTTCACCGATCTACGTGAACAGGGGCAGATGAGCGGCGGGCCAGCGCCGTTTGGCGAGCGCGAGAAGCAAGCATTTGCCAATGCGCTGGACCGGATCCTCACGCGGTTATCCCGTTCCCATTGATCATTCCCACGCGCAGCAAAGGAATGCCTCACCGGACGCTCTGCGTCCGCTTTGGGACGCGGAGCGTCCCGGGCTGCATTCCCACGCGGAGCGTGGGAACGATCATGTGTCAGGCGTCGTTTTCGTGGGTCAATTCGAGAACGCGGTCGACCAGTTTGTTGATACCCGAAGCCGCTTCACTGATGCTCTGCGCCAGCATGTACCCCGGGGTGCTGACCAGTTTGCGTGCCTTGTCTTCAACGATGTCAGTTACCGCGCAGTCTGTGTGTGTTGCGCCCATCTTGTTCATGGCGGCTGCTGTGTCGGCGTCGTTGCCGATGGTGCAGGTCACGCCCGGTCCATAGATCTTCGCCGCCAGTGCCGGCGAAATGCAGATCAAACCGACGGGTTTGCCCGCTTCGGCGAACGCTTCGGCCAGGGCCAGGACTTCCGGTTGCACGATGCAGCCGGCGCCCTCGATGGCAAAGTTCGACAGGTTCTTGGCCGCCCCGAAACCACCGGGCACGATTAACGCATCGAAGTCTTCGGCGTTCGCTTCACGGATATCCTTGATGTTGCCCCTTGCGATCCGCGCCGATTCCACCAGTACGTTGCGCGACTCGGGCATTTCTTCGCCGGTCAAATGGTTGATCACCTGTAACTGCGCGATGTTCGGTGCGAAACACTGCACCTGAGCACCCCGCTGGTCCAGACGCAGCAGGGTGATCACGCTTTCGTGGATCTCGGCGCCGTCGTACACGCCACAGCCGGATAGGATCACTGCAATTTTTTTGCTCATGGGCTTTTCTCCAGATTCATGGCGTTAAATGTCCACTAATTTGTCACTCGTTGCCATAGGGTTAATTCGCGGCTACACCTAGCATCTGTCCTCAAGATTCCGATCAGGGCGCGTCATGGACTTCATTCTGTATGCGGTGCCGTTTTTCTTTGTGCTGATTGCCGTCGAACTGCTGGCCGACCGTTGGCGCGGAGTGAGCAATTATCGCGTGGCGGACGCGATCAACAGCATGAGTACCGGCGTGCTGTCGACCACCACCGGCCTGTTGACCAAAGGCGTCGGGCTGGTGACCTATGGCTTTGCACTTGAGCATCTGGCGCTTTTCAAACTCTCGGCCGACAGCGTTTGGGTCTGGGTATTTGCCTTTGCCCTCTACGACTTCTGCTACTACTGGCTGCATCGCATGGGCCACGAACGCAACATCCTCTGGGCGGCGCATTCGGTGCATCACCAGAGCGAGGACTACAACCTTTCCACAGCGCTGCGCCAGACCAGTACTGGCTTCCTGTTGAGCTGGATCTTCTACCTGCCGATGGCCGTGCTCGGCGTGCCGCTGCTGGTGTTCGTCAGCGTCGCCGCGCTGAACTTGCTGTACCAATTCTGGGTGCATACCAAACACATTCCCAAGCTCGGCTGGTTCGAGTGGTTCTTTGTCACGCCGTCCAATCATCGGGCTCATCATGCACAGAACGCTCTCTACATGGATCGCAACTACGGCGGGGTGTTCATTATTTGGGACCGCCTATTTGGCTCGTTCCAGGAAGAGGACGATAACGAACCGGTGATTTTCGGCGTGACCACGCCGCTGGCGAGCTGGAATCCGTTGTGGGCGAACGTGCAGTTCTACGCGCAGCTGTGGGATGACGCGCGGCGTGCGCAAAGTAAATGGGACAAGTTGCGCATCTGGTTCATGCGCACCGGTTGGCGGCCGGCGGACGTGGCGGCCAGGTACCCGATGAACAAGCCCGACCTGACTCAGTTCCGTAAATTCGAGGTGCCACTGGACGGGCGTCAGCAGCTTTACGTCGTGTTGCAGTTTTGCATCTACATCGCGCTGGGCAGCTACTTGATGAACCTGGAGCAGCGTTTGCCGACAGCCGCGCTGGTACTCGGCTGGAGTGCAGTGGCGCTGGGTTTGTTTACGTTGGGCGTGGCCCTGGAGAATCGCCCGTGGGCGCTGAAGCTGGAACTGCTGCGCCTGGCGTCGAATGTGCCGCTGGTGTGGCTGGCACCGGTCGTTGGACTGTGGCCGGCCAGCGCGGTGGGCTGGGTCGGCTTGCTCAGTTACAGCCTGCTCAGTGGTATCGGTCTCTACTGTTGCAGGGGCCGTTTCACTCGACTGGCGTCGTAGGTTTGTTGGTGTTGGCTTGTTCAGCTTTCAAGGCCTGCTCGTCGGCGTAGATCTTCTTCGCCAGGCGGGCGTTCTTGAAGCGTCGGCGCAACCACAGGCAAAAACCCAGTATCAGCAGGGCGCCAAGCACCCACAGCTCGTACTTCTTGACGCTGCCGAGCAGGCCTTCGAGCACCGCGCCGAAGTGATAAGCGGCAGCAGCCAGTGCGGCGGCCCAGATCGCTGCACCAATTCCGTTCAGTAGCAGATAACGTCCCGGCGGATAGCCCGACAGGCCGATCGCCACCGGCATCACTGTGCGCAGGCCATAGACAAAGCGGAAGCTCAGCACCCAGATGTCCGGGTGCCTGCGGATATGTTCCAGCGCCCGGTCGCCCATCAATTGCCAGCGCGGTTTGCGCGCCAGCAACTTGCGGCCGTGCTTGCGCCCCAGGAAATACCACAGCTGATCGCCGGCATAACTGCCGAGGAACGCCACGATCATGACCACCTTGAGGTCCATGTATCCGCGGAACGCGAGGAAGCCTGCGAGCACCAGAATGGTTTCGCCTTCGAAAAACGTGCCGAGAAAGAGGGCGAAGTAGCCGAATTCCTGAAGAAATTGTTGGAGCATTGTCTGGATGCTGGCGAAATGAACGCGCAGCCTAACCCTTCGGCAACATTCATGAAAGTGTCCAAATGTGTCTCGACGTGAACATTTCCTACAAGGACAATGGAATGCGGCTACGTGTCACAGCGCTAAGCACAACTGTCATCTGTTCGTCATAATGGCCGCTTATAACTGTCACGCTCGCCCGCCAGCGCGGGCTCAGGAGTCTGCCGTGAGCTTTACCCCCGCCAACCGTTTGTTTCCAGCAACCCGCCTGCGTCGCAACCGTCGAGATGATTTCTCGCGCCGACTGGTTCGTGAAAACGTTCTGACCGTCGACGACCTGATCCTGCCGGTGTTCGTGCTGGACGGTGAAAACCGTCGCGAAGCGGTGGCGTCGATGCCAGGCGTCGAGCGCCTGACCATCGATCTGTTGCTTGAAGAAGCGGCCAAGTGGGTCGAGCTGGGGATTCCGGCATTGGCATTGTTCCCGGTGACGCCGCCGGAGCTCAAATCGCTGGACGCCGCCGAAGCCTGGAACCCCAACGGGATCGCCCAGCGCGCCACCCGCGCGTTGCGTGCGCAGTTCCCGGAACTGGGCGTAATCACCGACGTCGCTCTGGACCCGTTCACCACCCATGGTCAGGACGGTATCCTCGACGAAGAAGGCTACGTGCAGAACGACATCACCGTCGACGCACTGGTCAAGCAGGCGCTGTCCCACGCCGAAGCCGGCGCTCAGGTGGTGGCCCCGTCGGACATGATGGACGGTCGCATCCAGGCGATCCGCGAAGCGCTTGAACTGGCCGATCACGTCAACGTGCGGATCATGGCCTACTCGGCGAAGTACGCCAGCGCCTATTACGGCCCGTTCCGCGATGCGGTCGGTTCGGCGCTGAACCTGGGCAAGGCCAACAAGGCCTCGTATCAGATGGACCCGGCCAACAGCAACGAAGCCCTGCATGAAGTGGCGGCGGACTTGTCAGAAGGCGCGGACATGGTCATGGTCAAGCCAGGCATGCCGTATCTGGACATCCTTTACCGGGTCAAAGAAGAATTTAAAGTGCCGACCTTTGTTTATCAGGTCAGCGGTGAATACGCCATGCACATGGCGGCGATCCAGAATGGCTGGTTGAGCGAAGGGGTTATCCTCGAATCCCTGACCGCTTTTAAACGTGCAGGCGCCGATGGCATCCTGACTTACTTTGCCGTCCGTGCTGCTCAATTGTTACGAGAGCAAAAATAGCCCTCCCAGGAACATTCGATGAATACCGAAGTGCTCACTGAAGTTGCCGTAAAAGACGCTCAACCTGTAGTGGAGCAAATCGCCGAAACCCCGCCGGAACTAGAGCCTGCTCCACCCGCGGCGGTGGCCGAGCCTTCTGCGGCGGCGCCGGCGATTGCCATTCCCGGCCTGGATGACAGCAGCCTCTACATCCATCGCGAGCTCTCGCAACTGCAGTTCAACATCCGCGTGCTGGAGCAGGCGCTGGACGAGTCCTACCCGTTGCTGGAGCGGCTGAAGTTTCTGCTGATCTTCTCCAGCAACCTGGACGAGTTCTTCGAGATTCGTGTGGCCGGCCTGAAGAAGCAGATCACCTTCGCCCGTGAACAGGCTGGCGCCGATGGCCTGCAACCGCATCAGGCCCTGGCCCGCATCAGCGAGCTGGTACACGGTCACGTCGACCGCCAGTACGCGATTCTCAACGACATTCTGTTGCCGGAACTGGAGAAACATCAGGTCCGCTTCATCCGCCGGCGTCACTGGACCACCAAGATCAAAACCTGGGTGCGCCGCTATTTCCGCGACGAGATCGCGCCGATCATTACCCCGATCGGCCTCGACCCGACGCATCCGTTCCCGTTGCTGGTGAACAAGAGCCTGAACTTCATCGTCGAGCTCGAAGGTATCGACGCCTTCGGCCGCGATTCCGGTCTGGCGATCATCCCTGCACCACGTCTGCTGCCGCGCGTCATCAAGTTGCCGGAAGAGGTTGGCGGCTCTGGCGACAACTATGTGTTCCTGTCGTCGATGATCCACGCTCACGCCGATGACTTGTTCCAGGGCATGAAGGTCAAGGGCTGCTACCAGTTCCGTCTGACCCGTAACGCCGACCTTTCCGTCGACACCGAAGATGTAGAAGACCTGGCCCGCGCCCTGCGCGGCGAGTTGTTCTCCCGTCGCTACGGTGACGCGGTGCGTCTGGAAGTCGCCGACACCTGCCCGAAACAGTTGTCCGACTACTTGCTCAAGCAGTTCAACCTGCACGAGACCGAGTTGTATCAGGTCAACGGTCCGGTCAACCTGACCCGCCTGTTCAGCATCACCGGCCTGGACAGTCAGCGTGAGCTGCAATACATGCCGTTCACCCCGCAGATCCCGAAACTGCTGCAGAACAGCGAGAACATCTTCAGCGTGATCAGCAAGCAGGACATCCTGCTGCTGCACCCGTTCGAGTCATTCACGCCGGTAGTCGACCTGCTGCGCCAGGCTGCCAAGGACCCGCATGTATTGGCGGTCCGCCAGACCCTGTACCGCTCCGGCGCCAACTCGGAAATCGTCGATGCGCTGGTCGATGCTGCGCGTAACGGCAAGGAAGTCACCGCGGTAATCGAATTGCGCGCGCGGTTCGATGAAGAGTCCAACCTGCAACTGGCCAGCCGTCTGCAAGCGGCCGGTGCGGTGGTGATCTACGGCGTGGTCGGCTTCAAGACCCACGCCAAGATGATGCTGATTCTGCGTCGCGAGGCCGGCGAGATCGTGCGTTACGCCCACTTGGGTACGGGCAACTACCACGCGGCCAACGCCCGTCTGTACACCGACTACAGCTTGCTGACCTCCGACGACGCCTTGTGCGAAGACGTCGGCAAACTGTTCAGCCAGCTGATCGGCATGGGTAAAACCCTGCGCATGAAGAAGCTGCTGCACGCGCCGTTCACGTTGAAGAAGGGCATGCTCGACATGATTGCCCGCGAAACCCAGTTCGCCCTCGACGGCAAACCGGCGCACATCATCGCCAAGTTCAACTCGCTCACTGATCCGAAGATCATCCGCGCGCTGTACAAGGCCAGTCAGTCCGGGGTGCGTATCGATCTGGTGGTGCGCGGCATGTGCTGCCTGCGTCCGGGCATCGCCGGGGTTTCGCACAACATCCACGTGCGTTCGATCATCGGTCGCTTCCTGGAGCACACCCGGGTCTTCTACTTCCTCAATGGCGGGGACGAGCAAATGTTCCTGTCCAGTGCCGACTGGATGGAGCGCAACCTCGACAAGCGCGTCGAGACGTGCTTCCCGGTCGAGGGCAAGAAGCTGATCATGCGGGTCAAGAAAGAGCTGGAGCTTTATCTCACCGATAACACTCACAGCTGGAGCTTGCAGGCGGACGGCCGTTACATCCGCAACACGCCGACCGGCAACCAGAACCCGCGCAGTGCCCAGGCCACACTGCTTGAGCGCTTGGGTAGCCCGATTCTTGCGGTTCGATAACGCAAACATCGGCTAATAAAAATGGCGATCCTGCGGATCGCCATTTTTGTTTTCACCGCCGTCCCCTGTAGGAGCACAGCTTGCTGGCGATGGCGCCCGTGAGATCGCCTTCGCCGGCAAGCCGTGCTCCTACAGCGATGGCGCCCGTGAGATCGCCATCGCCGGCAAGCCGTGCTCCTACAGGAGCGTGTTTCAGCGAACGTTAAGCACGAAGCTCACGCGGGTCAGCCATTCCGCTTCGAGGGCGAAGTCGGCTTGGGTCAATTGGTTTTCGTCCAGCCAGTTTTCCGGGAACAACACCTCCAGGCTGTCGCCGTTGGCGTGCAGCACGACCTGAGGCATTTCCTGAGTGCCGCGGATGTGATGGAACAGGATCGCAAAGCGCAGCAGCACGCACAGGCGAATCAGCTTGATGCCGTCATCACCAAAATCGGCAAACCTGTCCCGGGGAATATTGCGGCGGTGACCACGCACCAATAGCGCGAGCATCAGTTGGTCTTCGCGGGAGAACCCGGCCAGGTCCGAGTGCTCGATCAGGTAGGAGCCGTGCTTGTGATACTGATAGTGAGCGATGTCCAGGCCCACTTCATGGACCTTGGCGGCCCAGCCGAGCAATTCGCGCCAGACGCCGTCATCCAGGTCCCAATCCTCAGCCACTTGATCGAAGGCATGCAACGCCTTGCGCTCAACGCGCGCCGCTTGTTCCAGATCGACGTGATAACGCTCCATCAACGAGCTGAGTGTGCGCTCACGGACGTCTTCGTGATGATGACGGCCCAACAGGTCATAGAGCACGCCTTCGCGCAGGGCGCCTTCACAGTGGTCCATGCGTTGCAGTTCGAGTGCGTCGAAGATCGCTTCGAGAATCGCCAGGCCGGCAGGGAAGATCGCCCGGCGGTCAGGCTTGATGCCTTCGAAGTCGATCTTCTCGACGTCGCCGAGCTTGATCAGCTTGCGCTTGAGCCAGGCCAAACCTTGGGCGTTAACCTCGCCCGTGCCATGACCGCCGGCCTTCAGCGCCAGGCCGATGGCGCGAATGGTGCCCGAGGAGCCGATGGCTTCATCCCAGGTCAGGCGGTGCAGCGCGTGTTCGATGCTCATGATCTCCAGCCGCGCCGCCGTGTACGCCTGGGCGTAGCGAGCCGGGGTGATCTTGCCGTCCTTGAAATAGCGCTGGGTATAGCTGACGCAGCCCATTTGCAAGCTTTCGCGCAGCAGCGGTTCGAAGCGCTGGCCGATAATGAACTCGGTACTGCCACCGCCAATGTCGGCCACCAGGCGCTTGCCCGGGGTGTCGGCGAGGGTGTGGGAAACACCGAGGTAGATCAGACGCGCTTCTTCACGGCCGGAGATGACTTCCACCGGGTGGCCGAGAATTTCTTCAGCGCGGCGGATAAATTCGCCACGGTTACGGGCTTCACGCAGGGCGTTGGTGCCAACGATCCGCACGGCGCCTGGCGGCATACCGCTGATCAGTTGGGCAAAACGCTTCAGGCAATCGAGCCCGCGTTGCATGGATTCTTCACTGAGCTGGCGCTCATCGTCGATGCCGGCGGCCAGCTGAACCTTCTCCCCGAGACGTTCGAGAATACGGATTTCGCCGTTCTGGGCCTTGGCCACGACCATGTGAAAGCTGTTGGAGCCCAAGTCGATTGCGGCGATCAGGGACAGATTCTTGGCTTGAGATTGCGGCATGGTCAGGGGGTCTCGGTCGATAACCTCGACATCGTGCCACGATCAAACGCTGCCGCCAACGCGCAGTGTTCAAAGCATTGATCCTTCGCAGGAAAGCCAGTGACCGCTGCGCGCCCAATCGCGGGCAAGCCCGCTCCCACAGGTTTTTGGGTCGAACACACAATCGTATTCCAGCGCAGATCCTGTGGGAGCGGGCTTGCCCGCGAAGGCGGAATCACTGGCACCGCAGATCTTTCAGCCCGCCGCTTCAACCGTCCCGATAAAATTCGCCAGCTCCGCCGTCTGCGGGTTGGCAAACAAAATCTTCGGATCCCCCACCTCATGCACCTTGCCCTGGTGCATAAACACCAACTTATCCCCAACCTCTCGGGCAAAGCGCATCTCATGGGTGACCATAATCAACGTCATCCCTTCCTTCGCCAGTTGCCGAACCACGCTCAGCACTTCGTTGACCAGTTCCGGATCCAGCGCCGAGGTAATCTCATCGCACAGCAAGACCTTCGGCGACATTGCCAGCGCCCGCGCAATCGCCACCCGCTGTTGCTGCCCGCCAGACAGCCGATCCGGGAAGGCATCGAATTTCTCCCCCAGCCCGACCCGCTCCAGCATTTCCCGCGCGAGTTCGGCGGCTTTGGCCTTCGGCACTTTCTGCACCACTTGCGGCGCGAGCATCACGTTCTCGCCGACGGTCAGGTGCGGGAACAGGTTGAACTGCTGGAACACCATCCCGACTTTCTGTCGCAAGCTGCGCAGATCGGCACGGGCGGCGTCGAGGTATTCGCCGTCGACTTCGATCACGCCGTCGTTGATCGATTCCAGGCCATTAAGGGTGCGCAACAACGTGGATTTGCCCGAGCCGCTGCGGCCGATGATCGCTACCACCTGGCCTTCCTCGACGCTCAGGTCGATGCCTTTGAGCACATGGTGGTCGCCGTAATATTTATGCAGGGCGGAAATTCTAAGCAGAGGCATGCAGTCTCCTTTCCAAGTAGCGCGCACTGAGGGACAAGGGGTAGCAGAGCAGGAAATAGCCGAGGGCCACGAGGCCGTAGACCATGAACGGTTCGAAGGTCGCGTTGGCGAGCATGCCGCCGGTCTTGGTCAGTTCGGTGAAGCCGATGATCGAGGTGACGGCGGTGCCTTTGACCACTTGCACCGAGAAGCCCACGGTCGGTGCCACGGCGATCCGCAGTGCTTGCGGCAGGATCACGTAGCGCAGCTGCTCCAGCGGGTTCAGCGCCAGGCTCGACGAGGCTTCCCACTGGCCGTTGGGGATCGACTCGACGCACCCGCGCCAGATCTCTGCCAGGTAGGCGCTGGTGAACAGCGTCAGGGCAATCGCCGCCGCCATCCACGGCGAAATTTCCACGCCGGCCAGCGCCACGCCGAAGAACACCAGAAACAACTGCATCAACAGCGGCGTGCCCTGGAACAGCTCGATGTAGGTGCGGGCGAAGCTGCGGGGCAGGGATTTTTTCGAGATCCGCATGACCATGATCAGCAAGCCGATCAGTCCACCCCCGATAAACGCCACCAGCGACAGCGCCAGGGTCCATTGCAGGCCGGTGAGCAGGTTGCGTACGACGTCCCAGAACGTGAAATCGCTCATTGGCTGCTCCTTGCTATGAATCGGCGGCCGATCCAGTTCAGCAACTGGCGAATCAGCAGCGCCATGCACAGGTAGAGCAGTGTGGTCAGCGCGTAGGTTTCAAAGGCGCGGAAGTTGCGCGACTGAATGAAGTTGGCGGCGAAGCTCAGCTCTTCGGTGGCGATCTGAGAGCAGACCGCCGAGCCGAGCATGACGATGATGATCTGGCTGCTCAGCGCCGGCCAAACCTTGCCCAGCGCCGGCAGCAGGATCACGTGGCGGAACGCTTCGAAACGAGTCATCGCCAACGCGGCGGCTGCTTCCAGCTGTCCTCGGGGAATCGCTTGAATGCCGGCGCGGATGATCTCGGTGGAATAGGCGCCGAGGTTGATCACCATCGCCAGCACCGCTGCCTGCCACTCGGAAATCTGCACGCCCAGTGACGGCAGGCCGAAGAAAATGAAAAACAACTGCACCAGAAACGGCGTGTTGCGGATCAACTCCACGTAAACCCCAAAAATGCCGGCGAACGGGCGGATGTTCCACGCCCGCACCAGCGCCCCGACGATGCCCAGACCCACCCCGAGCACTGCGCCGATGGCCGTCAGTTCAAGGGTGAACAGCGCACCGCGCAGCAGCAGCAGGTCGGTGTTGTTCACCACCGGTAGAAAGTCGAACTGATAAGCCATATTGAGTCTCCCGGCAGGCGATCAGAGATCGGCCGGCAACGGCTCTTTGAGCCAGGTCCGGGAGTTCTTCTCCAGCGCGCCGTCGGTCTTGGCGGTGGCGAGGATCTGGTTGACCTTGTCCAGCAGCGCCGGCTCGTTTTTGTTCACGCCGACGTAGACCGGCGAATCCTTGAGCTTCACTTTCAGCGCCGGAATGCGTTTCGGGTTGCGCTCGCTGATGGTCACCATCACCACGTTGCCGCTGGCGATCAGGTCGACCTGGCCTGCGAGGTAAGCGGCGATGGTCGAGTTGTTGTCTTCGAAGCGCTTGATGGTCACGCCTTCGGGCGCGACGTTGGTCAACTCGATGTCTTCGATGGCGCCGCGGGTGACGCTGATGGTTTTGCCCTTGAGGTCGTCCAGGCCTTTGATGTCGGCATCCGGCGGGCCGAACACGGCGAGGTAGAACGGCGCGTAGGCACGGGAGAAGTCGATGACCTTCTCGCGCTCGGGGTTCTTGCCGAGGCTGGAGATCACCAGGTCCACCTTGCCGGTGGTCAAGAACGGAATGCGGTTGGTGCTGTTGACCGGGGTCAGCTCGAGTTTGACCTTGAGTTGGTCGGCCAGCAGTTTTGCAGTATCGATGTCCAGGCCGCGCGGTTTCATGTCCGGGCCGACCGAGCCGAAGGGCGGAAAGTCTTGAGGCACGGCAACCTTGAGGACGCCGCGCTTGACCACATCCTCCAGACCGTCGGCATGGGCGGGCGCCTGGCTCAGCATCAGGCTGGCAAACAGGGCTGCGAGGAGGGTGCTGTAACGCTGGGTCATGGCAAATCTCCGAATCGGCGAGAAGTGATTTCTGCGGATCGACAGAGCACGGGCCATGCCAACATCGGGTTTTGGGCGCGCGAGGCCACGGTTTTGCTGGCCTTTCTCGGTCTTACTGGTCTGAACAGTCGGGCGACGTTTCGCACCCCGATAGCGCATCCATGAAAGTCCCCGAACCCCCATGGGGCACGACTTGCCGGGCGTCGCGAATAGCTTTACAACTAACCGCTCATTGGCCTGGTTAGCTTGGAAAACCATGAATTCGATCTCCCGCGCCGTACCTGAAGTGGCGCTGCAAGCCATCCGCAAACTGATCACCGAGCAAGGTTTCGGGCCGGGCGATGCCTTGCCCTCGCAACGGGACCTCGCGGTGCAATTGGGGGTCAGTCGGGCGTCGCTGCGCGAAGCGTTGTCGTCATTGAGCGCGCTGGGGGTGATCAGCATCCAGCCAGGCAAGGGCGTGTTCGTGCAGTCGCCGATTGATTTGACGGGAGGTGAGGCGGCGCTGAGTTGGCCATTCGCGGCCCAGGCCTCGCCGCTGGACATCTTCCAGTTGCGCTATGCCCTGGAAGGCTTTGCCGCCGGTTTGGCCGCGGTGACCCTGAGTACTCATGAGCTCGATGCTCTGGAAGATAACGTCGCCGCCATGCGCATCGAATTGAAGGCCGGCGACTTCGAGGCGGCGGCGCGACTGGATTTCGAGTTTCACCGACGCATCCTGCTGGCCAGCGGTAATCAGGCGATGCTGAGCATCCTTACGGCCAGCGCCGACATTTTTCTAGAGAGCCAAAAACTACCGTTCATCCGGCCCGAGCGGGCCATGGAAACCTGGCAGGAACACCGCAAAATCCTCCGCGCACTGGCCCGGCGGGCGTCCGGCGCGGCGCAGAAGGCCATGCACGAACATGTACGCAACGCCGCCCTGCGCACCGCAATTGCCTTCGTCGCTCCCGCCACCTGATGACTTGAGCTATACCCAAACTCATGCGGCACCATAGCGAGACTCAATCATCTGCACCTTCCTGAACGAGGGAAGGGCGGCTATGATGGGCCACATTTTTTTGCTTACAACCTGGAGACTTCCATGAGCAGCGATCTTATTAAACACGTCACCGACGCTAGCTTCGACGTCGACGTCCTCAAGGCCGAAGGCGCTGTACTGGTCGACTACTGGGCTGAATGGTGCGGCCCTTGCAAAATGATCGCTCCTGTTCTGGACGAAATTGCTGAAACCTACAAAGGCAAACTGACCGTTGCCAAACTGAACATCGACGAAAACCAGGAAACTCCGGCCAAGCATGGCGTGCGTGGTATCCCGACGCTGATGCTGTTCAAGAACGGCAACGTTGAAGCGACCAAGGTCGGCGCTCTGTCGAAGTCGCAACTGGCTGCTTTCCTCGACGCCAACATCTAAGCGTCGTTTAAAGCGTCATCAAAAAGGCCCCGCATATTGCGGGGCCTTTTCGTTATTGAGGGCTAGACGCTCCGAAACTCAGGTGGTACATTCGGCCCCGCACTGGTTTCTCCACTGCCCCCTACTAGCCGTCGCCGACGCACTCCTTTTCGAATAAGTACGCGATCATGTCGCCTTCTCTGCGGCGCGGCCTCATTAAGCCAAAAGCTTAATTTCCCCCCCTCCATAAATGATTACGTCATTCCTATATGAATCTGACTGAACTCAAGCAAAAGCCGATTACCGAACTGCTCGAATTGGCCGAACAGATGGGCATAGAAAATATGGCCCGTTCGCGCAAGCAGGACGTGATTTTCTCCCTGCTCAAAAAGCACGCTAAAAGCGGCGAGGAAATCTCCGGTGATGGCGTGCTGGAGATTCTCCAGGACGGCTTCGGCTTCCTCCGCTCCGCTGACGCTTCCTATCTCGCCGGTCCGGACGATATCTACGTCTCGCCGAGCCAGATCCGTCGCTTCAACTTGCGCACCGGTGACACCATCGTTGGCAAGATCCGTCCTCCAAAGGAAGGCGAGCGTTATTTCGCGCTGCTCAAGGTCGACACGATCAACTACGATCGTCCCGAGAACGCGAAAAACAAGATTCTCTTCGAGAACCTGACCCCGCTGTTCCCGACTGTGCGCATGAAGATGGAAGCCGGCAACGGTTCCACCGAAGACTTGACCGGTCGTGTCATCGACCTGTGCGCCCCGATCGGCAAAGGCCAGCGCGGTCTGATCGTTGCACCGCCGAAAGCCGGTAAAACGATCATGCTGCAGAACATCGCAGCCAACATCGCTCGTAACAATCCTGAAGTTCATCTGATCGTATTGCTGATCGACGAACGTCCGGAAGAAGTCACCGAAATGCAGCGCACCGTGCGCGGCGAAGTGGTTGCCTCGACGTTCGACGAGCCGCCAACCCGCCACGTGCAGGTTGCCGAAATGGTGATCGAGAAGGCCAAGCGCCTGGTCGAACACAAAAAGGACGTGGTGATTCTGCTCGACTCCATCACCCGTCTGGCTCGCGCCTACAACACCGTGATCCCGAGCTCCGGCAAAGTACTCACCGGTGGTGTCGATGCCCACGCCCTGGAGAAACCGAAACGTTTCTTCGGCGCCGCGCGAAACATCGAAGAAGGCGGTTCGCTGACCATCATCGCCACCGCGCTGGTTGAAACCGGCTCGAAGATGGACGAAGTGATCTACGAAGAATTCAAAGGTACGGGCAACATGGAGCTGCCTCTGGATCGCCGAATCGCTGAAAAACGCGTCTTCCCGGCCATCAACATCAACCGTTCCGGCACCCGCCGCGAAGAGTTGCTGACGGCCGACGACGAGTTGCAACGCATGTGGATCCTTCGCAAGCTGCTGCACCCGATGGACGAAATCGCTGCCATCGAGTTCCTGGTCGACAAGCTGAAAACGACCAAGACCAATGATGAGTTCTTCCTGTCGATGAAACGCAAGTAAGTCGATAGACCAGCAGAAGCCGGGGAAACCCGGCTTTTTGCTATCTGATTTTTGATGAACCGGCAGTTCGTGGTTCTGAATAGAGGGGTTCGGCGCTAAACTGCCACCCCCGAACGCCACGGCCAACACGAGGCTCACGCATGCAGTATCGCGACTTGCGCGACTTTATCAGCGGCCTGGAAAAGCGCGGCGAACTCAAGCGCATCCAGGTTCCGGTGTCCCCAGTGCTCGAAATGACCGAGGTCTGCGACCGCACCTTGCGTGCCAAAGGTCCGGCTCTGCTTTTCGAAAAGCCCACGGGTTATGACATCCCGGTGCTCGGCAACCTGTTCGGCACCCCTGAGCGCGTGGCGCTGGGCATGGGCGCAGAGGCGGTCAGCGAATTGCGCGAGATCGGCAAACTGCTGGCGTTCCTCAAGGAACCCGAGCCGCCGAAAGGCCTGAAAGATGCCTGGTCCAAGCTGCCGATCTTCCGCAAGATCATCGCCATGGCACCGAAGGTGGTCAAAGACGCGGTCTGCCAGGAAGTGGTCATCGAAGGCGACGACGTCGACCTCGCGATGCTGCCGGTGCAGACCTGCTGGCCGGGCGACGTCGGCCCGCTGATTACCTGGGGCCTGACCGTCACCAAAGGTCCGAACAAGGATCGCCAGAACCTCGGCATCTACCGTCAGCAAGTGATCGGCCGCAACAAGGTCATCATGCGCTGGCTGAGCCACCGTGGCGGCGCGCTGGATTACCGTGAGTGGTGCGAGAAGCATCCTGGCCAACCGTTCCCGGTGTCCGTGGCACTGGGCGCCGACCCTGCGACCATTCTTGGCGCTGTAACGCCGGTACCGGACAGCCTTTCCGAATATGCTTTCGCTGGCTTGTTGCGCGGCAACCGCACCGAACTGGTGAAATGCCGCGGTAACGACCTGCAAGTCCCGGCGACCGTCGAGATCATCCTTGAAGGCGTGATCCATCCGGGCGAAATGGCCGATGAAGGCCCGTATGGCGACCACACCGGCTACTACAACGAAGTCGACAGCTTTCCGGTGTTCACCGTCGAACGCATCACCCACCGGATCAAACCGATTTATCACAGTACCTACACCGGCCGTCCGCCGGATGAGCCGGCGATTCTCGGCGTGGCGCTGAACGAAGTGTTTGTGCCGATCCTGCAGAAGCAGTTCCCGGAGATCACCGACTTCTACCTGCCGCCCGAAGGCTGCTCGTACCGCATGGCCATCGTGACCATGAAGAAGTCGTATCCCGGCCATGCCAAGCGGGTAATGCTCGGTGTCTGGTCGTTTTTGCGACAGTTCATGTACACCAAGTTCGTTATCGTCACAGACGACGATATCAACGCACGCGACTGGAACGACGTGATCTGGGCCATCACCACGCGCATGGACCCCAAGCGCGACACGGTGATGATCGATAACACGCCGATCGACTACCTGGACTTCGCCTCGCCGGTCTCCGGCCTGGGTTCGAAGATGGGGCTCGATGCCACGCATAAATGGCCGGGCGAAACCACTCGCGAGTGGGGTCGGGTGATCGTCAAGGATGAAGCCGTGACCCAACGGATCGATGCCATCTGGAATCAGTTAGGAATAGATTGATGCGTGTAACCTTGCAGCCCTCCGGAGCAGTGCTACAGATTCTGCCCGGCGAGCGGATTCTCGATGGCGCGCGGCGTCTGGGCTACGAATGCCCGCAAAGCTGCCGAAACGGCAATTGTCACGTGTGTGGCGCGCTGCTGGTGGAAGGGCGGGTCGAACAGGAAGGCGGTGTGCGCGACCATGGCGAGTTCTACACTTGCATTGCAGAGCCGCTGGAAGACTGCATCGTGCTGTGGGATGGCGTGCTCGCGCTGGGAGAACTGCCGGTGCGCAGCTTGTCGTGTCAGGTCATTGAATGCAGGGATGTCGGCGGCGATACCTGGCGTGTGCGACTGCGAGCGCCGGCCGGCAAGCCGCCGCGCTATCACGCCGGTCAGTACTTGATGATCGAGCGCGAGAACGGCGAGAAATCCGCGTTCTCCCTGGCCTCGGCGCCACATGGCGGGCGCGATCTGGAAATCCATGTGCTGGCGCGCGAAAGCAGTGCGCTGAACCTGATCGAGCAACTTCAGCGCAACCCGATGGTGCGGCTCGAAATGCCCTTCGGCGACACTCATCTGGCGGAACTGCCGGACGGTCCGTTGGTGCTGATCGCCGCAGGCACCGGCATGGGCCAGATTCATAGCCTGATCGAACATTGCCGGGCGACGGGCTTCAAGCATCCGGTGCACCTGTATTGGGGCGTGCGTCGTCCCGAAGACTTTTATGACATTGAACATTGGGATGAATGGCTAAAGCTGCCCAATCTGTTCCTGCATAAAGTCGTCAGCGATCAGTGCGTCTGGCAGGGGCGGTGCGGCATGTTGCATGAAGCAGTGTGTGAGGACTTCCCTGATCTGAAATCCTTGCATGTCTATGCCAGCGGCTCGCCGGCGATGGTCTACGGTACGCTCGATGCCTTGGTCGAAGCCGGTATGGATGCTCATCAGATGCGCGCGGATGTATTTGCGTACGCTCCTCGATCTTGATCCTCGATCTTGATCCTCGATCTTGATCCTCGATCTTGATCCGCGATCTTGATCCGCGATCTTGATCCCGAGCTAATCGTTATAACTCCCTATATAGCCGATCGGTATTTATAAAATTATATAAATGCCGGTAGGTTATATCTCATTCAGGCAATTAGTTAAAAATTGTGCCATGGCACTTAAATTGCCTCGAAACATATGTGCCTTATTGTTACAGCGGTGCGTTCTATTAAGTAATTCTTTATTCGCGGGGAGCTGAACGCTATTCGCCATGAGCGCCATTGAATCTGCTTTTTTGAATCTGGCTTACCCTCCGCGGCTCGATCTGGGGCCGCAGCTCACGCACGAACAATTGCTCAGCTCGATGCAGTCGACCATGGCGCGCCACAAGGGCGGGCCGGTGTGGCTGTTCGCTTATGGCTCGCTGATCTGGCGGCCTGAATGCCCGGCGGTGGAACGTGTGCGGGGTCGGGTGCATGGCTACCATCGCGGTTTGTACCTGTGGTCCCACGAACATCGCGGCACGCCGGAAGTGCCTGGCCTGGTGTTTGGTCTGGATCGCGGCGGCTCTTGCAGCGGTTTCGCTTACCGCTTACCCGAAGCACAACTCGACGCTTCGCTCTACGCCTTGTGGCAGCGCGAAATGCCATTTCCATCCTATCGTCCACACTGGCTCAACTGCCGTCTTGAAGACGGCAGTCAGGTTCAGGCATTGGGATTTGTATTGGAGCGACACCTGCCCAGCTATGCCGGCAACTTGCCGGATCATGTGCTAAGCCACGTGTTCGAAAACGCCAGCGGGCGTTACGGCACTACTCGCGATTATGTCGAGCAGACCGCCCACGCCCTGCGTAGCCACGCCATGCCAGACCGGAATCTGGAGGCGCGGCTCAAGCGCTGCAAATCAAAGGCCGATCAGGCGATTGCTTCGCGACTCTGACTGGCGACTTGCTTGTGCCGCAGCGTCGGAGCCAGGAAGGCCATCGCCAGCAGGCATGCACCGATCAGCAGCACAAAACCACCATCCCAACCGAAATGGTCCACGGTGTAGCCCATCGCTGCACTGGCCGCGACCGAGCCACCCAGATAACCGAACAGACCCGTGAAGCCCGCCGCAGTACCGGCGGCTTTCTTCGGTGCCAATTCCAGCGCTTGCAGGCCGATCAGCATCACCGGGCCGTAAATCAGGAAGCCGATCGAGACCAGCGCGATCATGTCCACGGTCGGGTTGCCGGCCGGGTTGAGCCAGTACACCAGGGTCGCCACGGTCACCAATGCCATGAACACCATGCCGGTCAGGCCACGGTTGCCACGGAAGATCTTGTCCGACATCCAGCCACACAGCAGCGTGCCCGGAATACCTGCCCACTCGTAGAAGAAGTACGCCCACGAGGTCTTATCCACGTTGAAGCCTTTGGCTTCCTTCAGGTAAGTCGGTGCCCAGTCCAATACGCCGTAGCGCAGCAGGTAGACGAAGACGTTGGCCATGGCGATGTACCAGAGCATTTTGTTGCGCAGCACGTATTTGACGAAGATTTCCTTGGCGCTGAATTCTTCTTCGTGGCTGGCGTCGTAGCCTTCCGGGTAATCGTTCTTGTACTTCTCGATCGGCGGCAGGCCAACCGATTGCGGGGTGTCGCGCATGGTCATGAAGGCGAAAACCGCCACCGCCAGAGCCACCGCCGCCGGCACGTAGAACGCCGCGTGCCAGTCATTGAACAAGCCCATGCCGAGCAGGAACAGCGGGCCGATCAAGCCGCCGCCGACGTTGTGCGCCACGTTCCACACGGACACCACGCCACCGCGCTCCTTCTGCGACCACCAGTGCACCATGGTCCGGCCACTCGGTGGCCAGCCCATGCCCTGAGCCCAGCCATTGATGAAGAGCAGGATGAACATCATGGTGACGCTGGACGTCGCCCAAGGTGCGAAACCGAAAATGAACATCACCCCGGCCGATACCAGCAGGCCGAAGGGCAGGAAGTAACGCGGGTTGGAGCGGTCGGACACCAGGCCCATGAGGAACTTCGACAGTCCATAGGCAATCGCGATTGCCGACATCGCCAACCCCAGCTGACCACGGGTGTAACCCTCGTCGATCAAGTACGGCATGGCCAGGGAGAAGTTCTTGCGCAGCAAGTAATAACCCGCATAGCCAAAGAAAATCCCGGCGAAGATCTGCCAGCGAAGGCGTCGGTAGGTGCTGTCTATTTTTTCTTCAGGCAATGGAGCCTGATGCGCGGCAGGACGAAAAAAAGCAAACATTCAAGAGCTCCAGATTTCTTGTTTTGACTGCGGATGCGAATGTTACAGTTTCGTTACCGAAAATAGCACCGGTTCGCATCGGCCAAATAGCGGAAATGTTGGAGATTGCATGTTCTTTTATGAACATGTCGCTCAGGTATAAATGTAGGGCGTTGTGGGAAACGTTACTTGCAGGTCTTCATGCCGCATTTCGGTCCAGGGTAGGACGAGGCTTTGGGAAATGTCCTTCGTTTGAATGGGAAGTCGCGACGTTCTGTTCCAAGTCGCCGAGCTTTAACCTTTGTGCTGATGCCGGGTCTGGCCTATCAGTCGTGAAGGGGAGGGTTATGCGGTGGTTTGCGTGTGTGCTTTTGCTGGTTGTGTCGGTCGGTGTTCGGGCCGAGGACGTGTTGCTGATCCCGGAAAACAATCCCAAGCCGCTTTACCCCAGGGCGCTTTTCAGGGCTGGGATAACGGGTGAGGTTCGGGTCAGGTTCACTGCTAATGCCGACGGTTCGGTCAGTAAGGTGAGCATTCTGGAAAGCGACCATCCTGATCTGGCCGAAGCGACCAGGAAGGCGATAGCGCAATGGCGCTTTAAACCGTGGACGGCAGGAGGCGACAAACCCGCCGAACAGGAAGTGACTGCGCCGATGGTTTTTAGACTGGATCTGGACACGCCCATTCACACCAACCAGTGGCTAAAAGCGTTGAGGTGTCGCGATCTCAATGAGGCGTTGGTCGATTTTCCGGAGTACGCGTGGGTTGATTCAAAAGTGTTTGATTACACCCGTGCTTATCTGTCGAACGTGTTTCACGTGACTCAGTTGCCGAACGAGAGGCGTCTGGAATGGATCGCCAAACTCAATAAGCGTGTGCCAATCATTGTCAGGGAGTGCCGGAACAGCCCTGTTCGCAAATACATGAGTCTCCTGCCGGAGGAAATCCGCAAGTTGCTTTAGTCCCGGACAATAAAAAAGCAGTCTGAACATCTTCATTTGAAGTCCAGACCGCTTCATTCGGCTCAGCGAATCTGAACCACCACTTTCCCGACTGCTTTGCGCTGGCCCAGATCATTAATAGCCTGCGCCGCATTACTCAGCGGATACACCTGCGACACCAGCGGCTTCAACTTGCCCTCGGCAAACCAGCCAAACAATTGCTGGAAGTTCGCCGCGTTGTCCTGTGGCTGACGCTGGGCAAAGGAGCCCCAGAACACGCCGACCACTGCCGCACCTTTGAGCAGTGCCAGGTTCACTGGTAATTCCGGAATGCGACCGCTGGCAAAGCCAACCACCAGCAGGCGGCCGTTCCAGGCAATAGCGCGGATGGCCTGGTCGAACAGGTCGCCACCCACCGGGTCGTAGATCACGTCGGCGCCCTGGCCATCGGTCAGGCGTTTGATTTCGTCCTTGAGGCTGGTTTCGCTGTAGTTGATCAGCTCATCGGCGCCGGCAGCCTTGGCCACCGCGAGTTTTTCGGCGCTGCTGGCGGCGGCGATCACGCGGGCGCCCATGGCTTTGCCGATTTCCACCGCAGCCAGGCCGACGCCACCGGAAGCGCCGAGCACCAGCAGGGTTTCACCGGGTTGCAGATTGCCTCGTTGCTTGAGCGCGTGCATCGACGTGCCGTAGGTCATGCTGAAAGCGGCGGCGGTGTTGAAGTCCATTGATGGCGGGATTGGCAACACGTTGTAGCCTGGCACCGCGACCTGTTCGGCGAAACTGCCCCAGCCGGTCAGGGCCATGACCCGATCACCGACCTTGAGGTGACTGACCTTTTCACCCACCGCGCTGACCACGCCGGCGGCTTCGCCACCCGGGGAAAACGGGAAGGGCGGCTTGAACTGGTATTTGCCCTCGATGATCAGCGTGTCCGGGAAATTCACCCCGGCGGCGTGCACGTCCAGCAGGATTTCATTCTTCTTCGCAACAGGACTGGCGACGTCTTCCAGCACCAGCGATTCGGCAGGGCCGAAGGCTTTGCACAGCACGGCTTTCATCAGGGCTATTCCTTTGGGAGTGATGGCCGATAAGTGTAGGTGTGTGAGTCGATGGGTCAACGAGCATGCCCGGCCCTGATAGTCAGCCATAAGCTTGTGCTTGTGTGACGGGTCGTTATGCTAGGCCGCAAACCGGATAAGGAGCGAATTGTGAAAGCGTGGATCATGTTGTTACTGGCCCTGTCTCTGCCCGTGGCAGCGATGGCCGAAGAAGCCAAAGAAGCCAAAGAAGCTCCGAAGGTCAATTACATCACCCTGAGCCCGCCGTTCGTGGGCAATTACGGGCTGGACGGTACGCCGAAGCTCAAGGTTTACAAGGCTGATGTGGCGTTGAGAGTGACGGGTGAGGAGGCGACCAAACTGGTGAAAGCCAATGAGCCGTTGATTCGTAATCAACTGGTCGCGTTGTTTGCCCAGCAGACGACCGAGGCGATGAACAACGTCGAGGCCAAGGAAAAGCTGCGTCAGGAAGCGCTGAAGCAGACCCGGCAAATCATGAACGACGAAACCGGTAAGCCGGTGGTTGAGGATCTGTTGTTCAACAACCTCATTATCCAGTAATGCTGGATCCTGTAGGAGCATGGCTTGCCAGCGATAGCGATTTCAAGACCGCCATCGCCGGCAAGCCGTGCTCCTACAAAAGCCCACCAGCAAGCCACACCCATTCAAAAAACATTTCAACGTAGCGCAATCACCGCCGCCCACTGCTCCGCCGTCACCGGCATCACCGACAGTCGCGAGCCTTTCTGCACCAGCGGCATCTCGGCCAGCGCCGCCTGCTGTTTCAGATAATCCAGCTTAAGCACCTTGGGGAACGTCTCGACGTGAGCGACATCGATCGCGCTCCAGGCGTTTTTCTCGGGTGAAGATTTCGGATCGAAGTAAACGCTCTCCGGCGCCAGTGCCGTCGGGTCCGGATACGCGGCTTCGATAATCTTTCCGATCCCGGCAATGCCCGGTTCGGGGCAGCTGGAGTGATAGAAGAAAAACTCGTCGCCTACGGCCATGGCCCGCAGAAAATTACGCGCCTGGTAGTTGCGAACCCCGTCCCAGCGCGCTTTGCCAAGCGTCTCCAGGCCCTTGATCGAGAGCTCGTCTGGCTCGGATTTCATCAGCCAATAAGCCATGGTTTTTGCTCCTTGCGAGGTGAGTGGGCAAGTTGTCAGGCAATTTTATGACAAACCGACGGTCGGTTGACGCCAGCGTTTGCGTGTCGGTTCACGTTGTCGCAGAATGCCGGCCTTCTAAGCTTGACGCTGCTGCACGGCCTACACCTACAACGGAAACCGCTGCTGTCATCGTGTTGATGTGCCTTTGGGGGGCTATCGATGAAACGCAAACCGGATTTACTATGGATTTTGGTTATTTTGTTCGGCCTAGGCGTCGTGACCACTGGCTATGCCCAAAGCCTGTGGAGCAACAAAACCGATGCTCCGATCGAAATCGCGCAGCAACAGCAGCCGTCGGCGTTCAAACGCTGAATCTGTCTTCGGACGCCGCTGATTCCTGCGGCGTCTAGCCTGCGAAATAACACGCCTTGTCTGTCACCGTTCCCTGTAACGGCACATCCCAGCTCGCTTGAGCCAATCGCTCGACCTTCTGACATTCATGGGCCAGCCCCAATAGCGTCGGCTTGCGCCAGTTTTTACGTCGTGCCAGGTACGCCAGGCTTCGATCATAGAAACCACCGCCCATGCCCAGGCGTCCGCCGACATCGTCAAATCCCACCAAGGGCAACAGCACCAGATCGAGCGCCCAGACTTTGCGTTGCCGGGCGAGGTTGTGCCGGGGTTCGAGAATACGGAAACGGTTGGGTTTCAGTTTTTCACCGGGGCGAATTCGCTGGAACACCATTTTGGTTCGTGGCCAGGCGCTGAGCACCGGCAGATAAGTCGCCTTGCCCCGACGTTGAGCGGCACGCAACAAAACACGCGGATCGATTTCACCGTCAGTGGGCAGATACAGAGAGATATGTTTTGCGCGGCGAAACAGCGGCTGCTGGGCCAATTGCTTGTACAACCCGCGAGCAGCCTGGCGCTGCTGACTGGGAGTCAATGCGCGGCGGGCCTTGCGCAGCATGCGTCGAAGTTGCGGGCGGGGTAGCAGCGCAGGCTCGGTCATGAATTCGATTTCGGCAGGACGAGTACGTAAAGCGTACCCGTAAAAAAGCCGATGCCGGTATTTAAACCGGCATCGGACTGGAATCAGGCTCCCCGGATGTACCGCTGTCGACTTAGCCCTTGAACCCGAAAGTTCAAGGTGGAAGATGCAGTAGGCTTTAAGGCTTTCCGTCTAGCGGACATGCACACCAGCCCAACGTGCAACCTCCAGGGTATAGCAAATCGGCTCAGGGACATCGCCAACTGGCAAGCACCCCAGGGAGTGATGCGAGTATACCCCAAGCGGTTTCGCGTTTCAGCCCTTGGTGACGTCCGGATCGGTTGCGAGCACCAGATCGACGCGATCCAGCAGGTCGCGAACCTGCTCACGGGTCGAGCCGCTGGCCTGTACATCCGGGCGTTCTTCCTTGTGCAGAAGATCGTGCGTGATGTTCAGCGCGGCCATCACGGCGATGCGATCGGCGCCAATGACTTTGCCGCTGCTGCGGATTTCGCGCATCTTGCCGTCCAGGTAACGGGCGGCGCTCACCAGGTTGCTGCGCTCTTCCTGGGGGCAAATGATCGAATACTCTTTATCGAGGATCTGCACGGTAACGCTATTGCTTGAACTCATGAGTCTTGCTCCAGGGCCTTGAGGCGCGAAATCATCGATTCGACCTTACGCCGGGCGATTTCGTTCTTTTCAATGAGGTGAGCGCGTTCCTCGCGCCAGGTCTTTTCCTGAGCTAATAGGAGTCCGTTTTGACTCTTTAGTTGCTCGACTCGGTCAATTAGCAACTCGAGTCTCGCCATCAGCGCTTGCAGGTCTGTGTCTTCCATTGTGTCCACTGAGATTGTGTCTAGTGTGTGGTAGCTGGCGGACAGCCTTTAATAGTCTTGGCGAGTCTGTCGATGTAGGATACAAGGCCTTCATTCTAGACATAGCGCCGTCTGGCGCCTAGCTGCCCATGCCCATTCAGAATTCCCCGTATCAAGCCTTCGCCAAACTGCTGACTTCCAGCGGTCATAATGTCTCGCCTGCCGAACTGCATGGCCTGTTGCTCGGTCGCAGTTGCGCCGGTGCCGGCTTTGATGCCGAAGGTTGGCTGGTCGATGCCGCCGAACTGCTCGAAAGCGAGCCGCAGGACAACGTCCGCAACGCCTTGATCGGCTTGCAGGAGATGGTCAAGGGCGAGCTCACCGGCGACGACGTGACCGTCGTTCTGCTGCTGCCGACCGATGACGAGCCACTGGCTGACCGCGCCGCCGCATTGGGCCAATGGTGCCAGGGCTTCCTCAGCGGTTTTGGCCTGAACTGCCGTGACAGCAGCATGCTGAGCACTGAGGCCACTGAAGTTCTGCAGGATCTGGCCGCCATTTCTCAGGTGCAAGACGCCCTGGAAGAGTCCGAAGACGGCGAAAGCGACTATATGGAAGTCATGGAGTACCTGCGCGTTGCGCCGTTGCTACTGTTCTCCGAAACAAAAAAAGCCGATGCGCCGGCTGCCGCCAAACCGTCGTTGCATTAATCGCGTGCCAGGGAAAGCCATCTGCCCATGATTCATATCCCGAAATCGGAATACAGCCGTCGCCGCAAGGCCCTGATGGCGCAGATGGAACCCAACAGCATCGCCATCCTGCCCGCCGCCGCCGTTGCCATCCGCAACCGCGACGTCGAGCACGTCTACCGTCAGGACAGCGACTTCCAGTACCTCAGCGGTTTTCCCGAGCCTCAGGCGGTCATCGTTTTGATGCCTGGGCGTTTACATGGCGAATACATACTGTTCTGCCGTGAACGCAACGCCGAGCGAGAATTGTGGGACGGCCTGCGCGCCGGGCAGGAAGGCGCGATTCGCGACTTTGGCGCCGACGACGCCTTCCCCATCACTGACATCGACGACATCCTGCCGGGCCTGATCGAAGGCCGCGACCGGGTGTATTCGGCCATGGGCAGTAACCCGGAATTCGACCGGCACCTGATGGACTGGATCAACGTGATCCGCTCTAAAGCGCACCTCGGCGCCCAGCCGCCGAACGAATTCGTTGCCCTGGATCATCTGCTTCACGACATGCGCCTGTATAAATCGGCGGCAGAAGTGAAGGTGATGCGCGAAGCCGCACGGATTTCTGCCCAAGCGCATATCCGCGCGATGCAGGCCAGCCGGGCCGGGCTGCATGAATTCAGCCTCGAAGCCGAACTCGACTACGAGTTCCGCAAGGGCGGGGCGAAAATGCCGGCCTACGGTTCGATCGTCGCCGCTGGGGGCAACAGCTGCATCCTGCATTACCAGCAGAATGACGCAGTGCTCAAGGACGGCGATCTGGTGTTGATCGATGCCGGGTGCGAGATCGACTGCTACGCCAGTGACATCACCCGCACCTGGCCGGTCAACGGCAAGTATTCAGCAGAGCAAAAGGCGATCTACGAGTTGGTGCTGGCGTCGCAAGAAGCCGCTTTTGCCGAAATCGCCCCGAATAAACATTGGAATCAGGCCCACGAAGCCACAGTCCGGGTGATTACTGCCGGGTTGGTGACGTTGGGCCTGTTGCAGGGCGACGTCGACGAGTTGATTGCCAGCGAAGCCTATAAAGCGTTTTACATGCACCGCGCCGGGCACTGGCTGGGCATGGATGTGCATGATGTCGGCGAATACAAGGTCGGCGGCGAATGGCGCGTGCTGGAAGTCGGCATGGCGCTGACCGTGGAACCGGGTATTTACATTGCCCCGGCCAACCAGAATGTGGCGAAGAAATGGCGCGGCATTGGCGTGCGCATCGAGGACGACGTAGTGGTCACCAAAACCGGCTGTGAAATCCTGACCAAAGGCGTGCCGAAAACGGTCGCCGAGATCGAGGCCTTGATGGCCGCCGCGCGGGCACAAGCGGCATGAGTCGAGTCAATCTGGCAATCATCGGTGGTGGTCTGGTCGGCGCCAGCCTGGCGTTAGCGTTGCAGGCAGGGGCCAAGGCTCGTGGCTGGAAGATCGTGTTGATCGAACCCTTTGCCCCCGGCCACACCTATCAACCGAGCTACGACGCCCGTTCTTCGGCGTTGTCCTACGGCGCCAAGCAGATTTATCAACGGTTGGGCGTGTGGCAGGAAATCTCCCGCCGCGCCGAGCCGATCAAGCAGATTCATGTCTCCGACCGTGGACGTTTCTCCACCGCGCGATTGTCGGCGATGGAAGAGGGCGTTCCGGCGCTGGGTTACGTGGTGGAAAACGCCTGGCTCGGCCAATGCCTCTGGCAAGGTCTGGATAAGGACGTGGTCACATGGCGTTGCCCGGCGGAAGTCACACGCATGGAGCCACTGACCGACGGCTATCGCCTGACCCTCAACGATGAAACCACCCTGGAATGCGACCTTGCGGTGCTCGCGGATGGCGGCCGTTCCGGCCTGCGCGAACAACTGGGGATTGGCATCAAAAAGCGCCCGTACAACCAGAGCGCGCTGATTGCCAACATCTCCCCGAGCGAAGCGCACAACGGCATGGCCTTCGAGCGTTTCACTGATGACGGCCCGATGGCGTTGTTGCCGCTGCCGGAAAACCGCTGTGCACTGGTCTGGACTCGATTGGGAATGGACGCGCAACGGCTCGCGGCTCTGGATGAGCGCAGCTTTCTCGGCGAGTTGCAGGGCGTGTTCGGTTATCGCCTTGGTACTTTGAAACAGGTGGGTGTGCGGCATCTTTACCCGCTGACGCTGATCGAAGCTGAAGAACAAGTGCGTCCGCATCTGGCGATTCTCGGCAACGCTGCTCACAGCCTGCACCCGATTGCCGGCCAAGGTTTCAACCTGTCCCTGCGTGATGCTCAAGCTCTGGCTGATGCGTTGCTGGCGAGCGAAACATCTCCCGGCGACTTTGCGACCTTGCAGGCTTACCGCGAACGTCAGCGTCTGGATCAGAACCTGACCGTGGGATTCTCCGATCAGGTCACCCGTTTGTTCGGCAGCACTCAACCGCTGGTTTCCCTGGGCCGTAACATCGGTCTGCTCGGTCTCGATCTGCTGCCACCGGCCAAACGCTGGTTCGCCCGGCAAGCCATGGGGCTGGGTACGCGTCCTGATGTTTAAGTGTTTGCAGATCAATTTTCATGACGGCGCCGGCAACTGGGTGGCGCGGGTCGGAAAAACCCTTTACGTGCGGCTCAAGCCGCAAGCGAGACAGGCTTAAAGCATGGAAATGCGCGCAGATCTGCTGATTGTCGGGGCCGGAATGGTCGGTAGCGCCCTGGCGCTGGCGTTGCAGGACAGCGGCCTGGAAGTCCTGCTGCTGGACGGCAGCCCGATGAGCGTCAAGCCCTTCGACGAGCAATCGCCGTTCGAGCCGCGAGTGAGCGCCTTGTCGACGGCCAGCCAACGGATTCTCGAACGCCTCGGTGTCTGGGACGGTATCGCCAATCGGCGCAGCAGCCCGTATACCGACATGCACGTCTGGGACGGCAGCGGCACTGGGCAAATTCATTTTTCGGCGACCAGTGTGCATGCCGACGTGCTGGGGCATATCGTCGAGAACCGCGTGGTTCAGGATGCCTTGCTCGACCGTTTGCATGACTGTGATCTGGGCATGCTGGCCAATGCGCGTCTGGAGCAAATGCGTCGCTCCGGCGACGAATGGCTGCTAACCCTGGCCGATGGGCGCACGCTGCGCGCACCGCTGGTGATTGCGGCGGATGGCGCCAACTCCGCAGTGCGGCGGTTGACCGGGGTGGCGACTCGCGAGTGGGATTATCTGCACCACGCGATCGTCACCAGCGTGCGCAGCTCAAAACCTCATCAACTGACCGCCTGGCAGCGTTTCACCGACAACGGTCCATTGGCGTTTCTGCCGCTGGAGCGTGAGGGTCAGCAGGATTGGTGTTCGATCGTCTGGTCGACCACCCCGAGCGAAGCCGAACGCCTGATGGCGCTGGACGACGAAAGTTTCTGCAAAGCGCTGGAGCGAGCCTTCGAAGGCCGGCTCGGCACGGTGCTCAGCGCCGATTCGCGCCTGTGCGTGCCCCTGCGTCAGCGCCATGCCAAGCGTTACGTGGCTGAAGGTTTGGCATTGATCGGCGACGCGGCCCACACCATTCACCCGTTGGCCGGGCAGGGCGTGAACCTTGGTTTCCTTGATGCCGCCGTGCTGGCCGAAGTGCTGTTGCAAGCGGCCGCGCGTGGCGAGCGTTTGGCGGATGTGAAAGTGCTCAGCCGTTATGAGCGTCGGCGCATGCCTCACAACCTGGCATTGATGGCGGCGATGGAGGGTTTCGAGCGCCTGTTCCAGGCTGATCCGTTGCCGATTCGCTGGTTGCGCAATACCGGGTTGAAGATGGTCGACCAGATGCCTGAAGCCAAGGCGTTGTTTGTGCGAGAGGCGCTGGGGTTGATCGGGGATCTGCCGGCGCTGGCCAAGGCCTGAGATCTTCGTTGGGGCTGACGGCCTCTTCGCGGGCAAGCCTCGCTCCTACATGTACGCGGTGATTCTGTAGGAGCGAGCGGGCGGTGATCCGACTTGCCCGCGAAGCGTCGGTACATTCACCACAAATCCCAAACTGTGCAACATCTGGTAACGCCTCCGCGAACTGTTCGATTGAGAAGGTAAATGTGAGTCCATATCATTTGGCTTCACTTTTTCAATCGAGAGATCGCTCCCATGTTGGTACCGAAGCGTCTACTGACCGCACTCGCCCTGACCCTGATTGGCAGTACCGCCGCCCAGGCTGCTGACGAGGTGGTGGTTTACTCCTCGCGGATCGACGAGCTGATCAAACCGGTCTTCGATGCCTACACCGCGAAAACCGGTGTGCAGGTGAAGTTCATCACTGACAAGGAAGCGCCGCTGATGCAGCGGATCAAGGCCGAGGGCGAGAACGCCACCGCTGACCTGCTGCTGACCGTCGATGCCGGCAACCTCTGGCAGGCTGAGCAAATGGGCATCCTGCAACCGTTCACCTCCAAGGTGATCGACGCCAACATCCCGCTGCAGTACCGCTCCTCCGCCCATGCCTGGACCGGACTGAGCCTGCGGGCGCGGACCATCGCTTACTCCACCGATCGGGTGAAACCCGGTGAGCTGACCACCTACGAAGGTCTGGCCGACAAGAACTGGGAAGGCCGCTTGTGCCTGCGTACCGCGAAGAAGGTCTATAACCAGTCCCTCACCGCCACCCTGATCGAAGTCCATGGCGCCGACAAAACCGAGAAGATTCTCAAGGGCTGGGTGAATAACCTGTCCACCGATGTGTTCTCGGATGACATCGCGGTGCTGGAGGCCATCAACGCGGGTCAATGCGACGTCGGCATCGTCAACACCTATTACTACGGTCGTCTGCACAAGCAGAAGCCTGATCTGGCGGTGAAGCTGTTCTGGCCGAACCAGGGCGACCGTGGCGTGCACGTGAACCTGTCGGGCATCGGCCTGACCCAACACGCCCCGCACCCAGAAGCGGCCAAAGCCTTGGTTGAATGGATGACCACGCCTGAAGCGCAGAAGATCTTTGCTGACGTGAACCAGGAATTCCCGGCCAACCCTGCGGTTCAACCCTCCGCAGAAGTGGCGAGCTGGGGCAAGTTTGTGGCTGATACGTTGCCTGTGGAAATTGCCGGCAAGCGTCAGGCTGAAGCGATTCGCATGATGGATCGCGCTGGCTGGAACTGATCGTTCCCACGCTCTGCGTGGGAATGCATCCACCGACGCTCCGCGTCGAAGCGTGACGCAGAGCGTCACAAGATGTGTGCCCACGCAGACGGTTCGACGCCTCGACGTGGGCACAATCAATTAAACGAGAACTTTCATTGGCCCACCCCGCCCAACGCCGCTGGTATCCCCTGGTCTTCGCCATCGCTGCGCTGGTCCTGCTGCCACTTAGCGTTTTGCTGTTGTCATGGCAAACCATCGATCATCAAATCTGGTCCCACCTCTGGGATACGCAGATGCCGCGCCTGCTGGGCAACACCCTGACCCTGGTACTCGGCGTCGGTATCGGCGTGACGGTCCTGGGTGTGAGCCTGGCCTGGCTGACCAGTCTCTGTGAATTCCCGGGTCGGCGTTGGCTGGACTGGGCGCTGATGCTGCCTTTTGCGATACCGGCTTATGTGCTGGCATTCGTCTTCGTCGGTCTGTTGGATTTCGCCGGCCCCGTGCAAACCCTGTTACGCGAATGGTTCGGCACGGGCTTGAGGTTGCCGCGGGTGCGCTCCACCGGCGGTGTGATTCTGGTCCTGGTGCTCGTCTTCTATCCCTACGTTTACCTGTTGGCGCGAACCGCGTTCCTGGCGCAGGGCAAAGGCCTGATGGAAGCGGCGCGAGTCTTGGGGCAATCCCCGTGGCAGGCGTTCTGGCGAGTCGCCTTGCCCATGGCGCGCCCGGCCATCGGTGCTGGCGTGGCACTTGCGTTGATGGAGACCCTGGCGGATTTCGGCGCGGTGTCGGTGTTCAATTTCGATACGTTCACCACCGCTATCTACAAGACCTGGTACGGCTTTTTCAGTCTCTCCACCGCCGCGCAACTGGCCAGCCTGTTGCTGCTGGTGGTGATGGTCGTGCTGTACGGCGAGCGCCGTGCTCGCGGGGCCAACCGGGCGAGCAACGAACGACCGCGGGTCAAGGCGCTGTATCACCTGCGCGGTTTCAAAGCGCTCGCAGCGATGAGTTGGTGCGGTCTGGTGTTTGCTTGTGCCTTCGTCATTCCGATGCTGCAACTGATGGTGTGGTTTTGGCAGCGCGGGCGCTTCGACCTGGATGAGCGTTACGCGGGGCTGATCGTCCATACCTTGTACCTGGGCGGCATGGCGGCGCTGATCACTGTCAGTGTTGCTTTAGTGCTGGCGTTTGCCCGACGCCTGGCGCCAACCCGAGCAATCCGCTCCGGCGTTAGTCTGGCCAATCTCGGCTACGCCTTGCCGGGTTCGGTGCTGGCGGTGTCGATCATGCTGGCGTTCAGTTACCTGGACCGCGAACTGGTGATTCCGTTATCGGGTTGGCTGGGGGGCGCCGGCAAGCCATTGCTGCTGGGCAGTCTGTCGGCGTTATTGCTGGCCTATCTGGTGCGTTTTCTCGCGGTGGCTTATGGGCCGCTGGAAAGCAGTCTGGCGCGAATACGGCCATCTTTGCCCGAAGCAGCACGTAGCCTTGGTGTCAGTGGGCCACGACTGTTTTTCAAAGTGTATCTGCCGTTGTTGCTGCCAGGAACGTTAAGCGCTGCGTTGCTGGTGTTCGTCGATGTGCTCAAGGAAATGCCCGCGACCCTTCTGATGCGCCCGTTTGGCTGGGATACGCTGGCGGTGCGGATCTTCGAAATGACCAGCGAAGGCGAGTGGGCGAGGGCCTCGCTGCCGGCCCTGACCCTGGTTTTGGTCGGGCTGTTACCGGTCATCGGATTGATTCGACGTTCGGCGCATCGAAACGGCTAGGTGTCAGTCCTACACCTTGAGGCTACAATGCGCGGCATTCGGTGCGGTCCGTCCTACAGACCAGGTAGCTGAAATCGGCTGAAAGCCATATATTTCAAGGCTTTCACCCCGTGCAGCACCTGCCCGCACCTTCGCCACGCCCGGAAGGAGAAACCCATGGGACAGCGTACGCCTCTGTATGACCTTCATCTCGCCCTCGGCGCGAAGATGGTCGATTTTGGCGGTTGGGATATGCCTTTGCATTACGGCTCGCAGGTCGAGGAACACCATCAGGTGCGCCGCGATTGCGGGGTTTTCGATGTATCCCACATGACCGTAATCGATGTCAGCGGCCCTCAGGCCAAGGCCTGGCTCCAGCATTTGCTGGCCAATGACGTCGAACGCCTGCACCGCCCCGGCCGTGCCTTGTACAGCACCATGCTCAACGAGCGTGGCGGCATCGTCGACGACATGATCGTCTACCGTCTCGAGGACGGTTATCGGCTGGTGGTCAACGCCTCCACCCGCAATCAGGACCTCGTCTGGATGGAGGCCCATCTCGATGGTTTCGATGTGCGGCTCATCGAGCGCTCCGAGTTGGCGATGCTGGCCATTCAAGGGCCTCAGGCCCGGCACAAAATCACCGAACTGGTGACCCAGTCCCGCGGCAACCTGATTCAGATGCTCAAGCCCTTCGAAGGCCAGCCCGATGGTGACTGGTTCATCGCGCGCACGGGTTACACCGGCGAAGATGGCTTGGAAATCGTTCTGCCGGCCAATCAAGCCCCGGGATTTTTCAACGACCTGGTGGGCGCGGGCATCTCGCCGATCGGCCTCGGGGCCCGAGATACCTTGCGGGTCGAAGCCGGCATGAACCTCTACGGTCAGGACATTCACCAAGACGTTTCACCGCTGGCCTCCAACATGGCCTGGAGCATTGCCTGGGAACCGGCCACTCGCCAGTTCATTGGTCGCAGTGCTCTGGAAGCCGAACGGGCGGGTGGCGTGCAGCACAAACTGGTCGGTCTGGTCCTTGAGGAGCGTGGGGTTTTGCGCGCTCATCAAGTGGTCCGCATCGCCAATGTTGGCGAAGGGGAGATCACCAGTGGTAGTTTCTCTCCTACGCTAAGCAAGTCGATAGCACTGGCGCGCGTGCCAATGGCGACAGCCGACCGCGCAGAAGTGGAAATCCGTGGCAAGTGGTACCCGGTCCGAGTGGTCAAACCGACCTTCGTACGCCATGGCAAAACCTTGATCTAATCTTTTCTGGCGGGCAACGACCGCTGACAATTCTCTTGAGGACACAGAACATGAGCGATATTCCTGCCGACCTGCGTTTTGCCGAAAGTCACGAATGGGCCCGTCTCGAAGCCGATGGCACCGTCACCGTGGGCATCAGCGATCACGCTCAGGAAGCCTTGGGCGATGTGGTGTTCGTTGAGCTGACCGAAGTCGGAACAGTCTTCGCTGCCGGTGATCAATCCGGTGTAGTTGAATCGGTTAAAGCCGCTTCGGACATCTACTCCCCGGTTGCCGGTGAAGTGATTGCCATCAACGAAGAACTGAGCGCTAACCCGGAACTGCTCAACTCCGACCCGTACGGTGCCTGGATCTTCAAGCTCAAACCAGGCAACACGGCCGATCTGGAAAAGCTGCTCGATGCAGCTGGCTACAAGGCCGCCATCGGCGAGTAATGCTCGCCCCGTAGGAGCTGCCGAAGGCTGCGATCTTTTGATCTTCTACACACAAGATCAAAAGATCGCAGCCTTCGGCAGCTCCTACACCGCTCGTGTATGACGCCTTCTTCAAGGGCTCTGTGGCATCGACTGCTATGCTGGTTTGACCGTGTTGCATCGACGTTGAGCGCCAGTCAAGAGAGAGCCCGTCATGTCCCAGTTGCCGTCCTTGAGCCAGTTACGCGACCCCAATGCCTTCCTTCGCCGCCACCTCGGGCCCGATGCCGCCGAGCAACAGGCTATGCTCGACAGCCTCGGCCTCGGCAGCCGTGTCGAGTTGATCGAGCAGACGGTGCCGCCGGGAATCCGCCTGAACAGGCCGCTCGACCTGCCACCCGCCCTCGACGAAGAAGCCGCGCTGGCGAAACTGCGCGGTTACGCCGAGCAAAACCAGGTCTGGACCAGCCTGATCGGCATGGGCTACCACGGCACCCTCACGCCGACCGTCATTGTGCGCAACGTGCTGGAAAATCCCGGTTGGTACACCGCGTACACGCCGTATCAACCAGAGATCGCCCAAGGGCGGCTCGAAGCGCTGCTGAACTTCCAGCAATTGACCATCGACCTCACCGGCCTGGAGCTGGCCAACGCCTCGCTGCTGGATGAAGCCACGGCGGCGGCGGAAGCCATGGCACTGGCCAAGCGTGTTGCCAAGTCCAGAAGCAATCTGTTCTTCGTCGACGAAAACTGTCATCCGCAGACCATTTCCGTGGTGCAGACCCGAGCAGAAGGGTTCGGCTTCGAGCTGATCATCGACACTGTGGATAACTTGAAACAGCACCAGGTGTTCGGCGCGCTCCTGCAATATCCCGATACCCACGGCGAGATCCGCGATCTTCGTCCATTGATCGATCATCTGCATGCACAGCAAGCCTTGGCGTGTGTCGCCACCGACTTGCTGAGTCTGTTGTTACTGACGCCGCCGGGGGAGTTGGGCGCCGACGTGGTGTTCGGTTCATCCCAGCGTTTCGGCGTGCCCATGGGTTACGGCGGGCCTCACGCGGCGTTTTTTGCCAGTCGCGATGAGTACAAACGGGCGATTCCCGGGCGGATCATCGGCGTGTCGAAAGATGCTCGCGGCAATGTCGCCTTGCGCATGGCCCTGCAAACCCGCGAGCAACATATCCGCCGGGAGAAGGCCAACTCAAACATCTGCACGGCTCAAGTGCTGCTGGCCAACATTGCCAGTTTCTATGCGGTCTATCACGGTCCGGAAGGGCTCAAACGCATTGCCCAACGCGTCCATCGGCTGACCTGCATCCTCGCCGCCGGCCTTGAGCGCCACGGCATCACCCGCCTCAACAAACACTTTTTCGACACCCTGACCCTGGAAGTCGGTGGTACTCAGACCGCAATCATCGAAAGCGCCCAGGCCGCACAGATCAATTTGCGCATTCTCGGGCGTGGGCAGTTGGGGCTGAGCCTCGACGAAACCTCTGACGAATCCACCGTCGCGAAGTTGTTTGATGTGTTCCTCGGTTCCGATCACGGGCTCAACATCGACGAACTGGACGCTGAAGCCCTTGTTTCCGGCATTCCCACAGGTCTGCTGCGTACTTCGCCTTATCTGCGTCACCCGGTGTTCAGTGCCCATCACAGCGAAACCGAAATGTTGCGTTACCTCAAGCAACTGGAGAACAAGGACCTGGCGCTCAATCAATCGATGATCCCGCTGGGCTCCTGCACCATGAAGCTCAATGCCACCAGCGAGATGATTCCCATCACCTGGCCGCAGTTCGCCAACCTGCACCCGTTTGCGCCGAAAGAGCAGGCGGTCGGTTATTCACTGATGATCGAAGAACTGGAGCGCTGGCTCTGCGCGATTACCGGTTTTGACGCGATCTGTATGCAACCCAACTCCGGCGCCCAAGGCGAGTACGCCGGGTTGCTGGCGATCCGCAAATATCACGAGAGCCGCCATCAGGGCGCACGGGATATTTGCCTGATTCCCTCCTCGGCCCACGGCACCAACCCGGCTTCGGCGCAAATGGCCGGCATGCGGGTGGTGATCGTCGAGTGCGACGAGGCGGGCAACGTTGATCTGGATGACCTGAAAGGCAAAGCCACTGAGGCGGGCGACAAACTTGCCTGCCTGATGGCGACGTATCCTTCTACCCACGGGGTATACGAGGAAGGCATCAGCGAAATCTGCGAAGTTATCCACAGTCACGGCGGCCAGGTGTACATGGATGGCGCCAACCTCAACGCCCAGGTCGGGCTGGCGCGCCCGGCGGACATAGGCGCCGACGTGTCCCACATGAACTTGCACAAGACCTTCTGCATTCCACATGGCGGCGGCGGGCCGGGCATGGGGCCGATTGGTGTGCGGGCGCATCTGGCGCCGTTCGTTGCCAATCACCCGGTGGTGCCGATCGACGGGCCACTGGTGCAAAACGGCGCAGTCAGTGCGGCGCCTTGGGGCAGTGCAAGCATTCTGCCGATCAGCTGGATGTACATCGCGATGATGGGGCCGCAACTGGCGGATGCCAGTGAGGTGGCGATTCTTGCCGCGAATTACCTGGCGCAGCACTTGTCCGGGGCGTTTCCGGTGCTTTACACCGGGCGTAACGAACGGGTGGCTCACGAGTGCATTCTTGACCTGCGGCCACTCAAGGCGCTGACCGGGATCAGCGAGGAGGACGTTGCCAAGCGGTTGATGGACTATGGCTTCCATGCGCCGACCATGTCATTTCCGGTGCCGGGGACGTTGATGGTGGAACCGACCGAAAGTGAATCGAAGGCAGAGCTGGACCGGTTTATTGGCGCGATGCTGAGTATCCGCGCGGAAATCACCGAGGTGCAGAACGGCAACTGGCCGGCCGATGACAACCCGCTGAAACGTTCGCCGCATACCCTGGCGGACATCACCGGGGTTTGGGAGCGGCCTTACACCATCGAGCAGGCGGTGACGCCGGATGCTCATACCAAGGCGCATAAATATTGGCCGGTGGTGAACCGTGTCGATAACGTTTACGGCGACCGCAATCTGTTTTGTGCTTGCGTACCGGTGGATGATTACCGCTGACCTACAGGGAAACACCAACCCAATGTGGGAGCGAGCCTGCTCGCGATAGCGGTGTGACAGTCACAGATGATGTCGACTGATCTACCGCTATCGCGAGCAGGCTCGCTCCCACAGGGGGGTGTGTTGGGCCATAAAAAATGCCGCTCATGTGAGCGGCATTTTTGTTCAGCAGTAAACCTTATTCCGAAGCAACGGCATTCTTCGCCAGGATCGCATTCGCCAGTTCCATGTCCGTGGCCTGCAGGCCAGGGTTGTCGGCGCGGACTTTCTGCATCGCGGCTTCCAGGTAGGGGCCGCGAATGCCGCCGTCACTGGCAACAAAACTGCCGGCGTCGTCCTGGGCGGCAATGATCAGCTTGTGATCCTTGAAGGTCAGGTAGGTCGAGCCGGTGGTCGCACCGGACGAGATGACGTTACGCCAAAAGCTATCGGCCATCGCCGAACCGACTGGAAGGGACAACAAGGCGATGGTAGCGACAGCAAGTTTGAAACGCATGATGGGTGACTCCACTGGTTAACTACCGGGTTTGATTGCTATTCCCCCAATCGAGTTCCATGACGGCCGCGCCTACTTTTGTTCGCTCTGCGGCGTCACTCGCAACACTTCCTCGATCGTCGTCAAACCGGCGGCCACTTTCTGCGCCCCCGACAACCGCAAACTGCGCATGCCTTCCTTGAACGCCTGACGCCGCACGGCCAGCAAATCGGTGTCGGGGTTGATCAGCGCTTTGACGCCGTCTGTCAGCTGCATGATTTCGTAGACCCCGGCGCGGCCGCGGTAACCGGTATCGCGGCATTCCAGGCAACCAATGGCGCGATGTGCGTTGTTCGGCAACGGTGCCTGCCAGGGGCGGGTCAAGGTTTGCCAGTCTTCTTCACCCAGCGTCAGCGGCGCCTTGCAATGCGGGCACAAGGTGCGGACCAGGCGCTGGGCCATGACGCCGAGCACCGTGGCTTTGATCAGGTAATGCGGCACGCCCAGCTCCAGCAAGCGGCTGATCGCGCTCGGCGCATCGTTGGTGTGCAGCGTCGACAGCACCAAGTGGCCAGTGAGCGCGGCCTGGATCGCCATTTCAGCGGTTTCCAGATCACGGATCTCACCGATCATGATGATGTCCGGATCCTGTCGCATCAGTGCGCGCACCCCGGCGGCGAAGGTCAGGTCGATATTGTGTTGGACCTGCATCTGATTGAACGCCGGCTCGACCATTTCGATCGGGTCTTCGATGGTGCAGAGGTTGACCTCTGGCGTCGCCAGTTTCTTCAGGGTGGTGTACAGCGTGGTGGTCTTGCCGGAACCGGTCGGCCCGGTGACCAAAATGATGCCGTTGGGCTGGCTCGTCATGTCCTGCCAGCGGCGCAAGTCATCGGCGGAGAAGCCCAGCTGATCAAAGTCCTTGAGCAGTACCTCCGGGTCGAAGATCCGCATGACCATTTTTTCGCCGAATGCGGTAGGCAATGTCGACAGCCGCAGTTCGACTTCGCCACCGCCCGGGGTTTTGGTCTTGACCCGGCCGTCCTGGGGTTTGCGTTTTTCCGCGACGTTCATCCGCCCGAGGCTTTTCAGGCGGCTGACGATGGCCATGGTCACTTGTGGCGGAAATTGATAGACGTTGTGCAGCACGCCGTCGATGCGAAAGCGCACCGTGCCTTGCTCGCGACGGGGTTCGATGTGGATGTCGCTGGCTCGTTGCTGGAACGCGTACTGGAACAACCAGTCGACGATGTTGACGATGTGCGCGTCGTTGGCGTCCGGTTCCTGGTCGCTGGCACCGAGGTTCAGTAGCTGCTCGAAGTTGCCCAGGGTGTTCATCTGCTGATCGGCGTTGGTCGCGCCGCTGACCGACTTGGCCAGGCGGAAGAACTCCACGCTGAAGCGCTGGATGTCGACTGGGTTGGCCACCACACGCTTGATCGGCAGTTTCAGCACGTGGGTCAGGTCAGCTTCCCAGCCGGTGACGTAGGGCTGGGCGCTGGCCACGGTCACCGCGTCGCGGTCGATGGAGACCGCGAGAATCTTGTGGCGCTGGGCGAAGGCGTAGGACATCAGCGGCGTAATCGCCGCAACGTTGATTTTCAGCGGATCGATACGCAGATAAGGCTGGCCGGCCTGCTGCGATAGCCAAAGCGTCAGGCTTTCCAGATCGAGGTGTTTACCGGGACGGCTGAGGTCGTCCAGGTGTTGGCTGGCGATGAATTCCAGCGGGTGCATTTGGCCATTGGCGGCGTGGCGGCGGCGGGCATTGAGCGCGTGCTCGGCCGAGTCCTGGCTGATAAAGCCTTGGGCGACCAGTTCACGCAGCAAATCATTGAGATCCAGCCAGCGGTCCTGAATGGCAAGTTGAACGGACATGCGGGCTCCTCATGAACAACAGTTCGCAAAGGATAGTCGCGGACCCGCAGACCGTTGGGCCACTACCCGACGAAGCCGTGTCGAGTTTTTTCAGCCCGCCGCCTGAGCCGGTTCATCCCACGTGCAATCAGCCGCTTGCAGGTCAACCGAACAGACGCTGATCAGGTTACGTAATTTTTCCGCGATCACTTGGGCGCGATGCCAGCTCAGACCGTCCATCACGATGTCGATCGACAGCAGGTCGTCCCTGCGCTGCACGTTGACCTGCACAGGTGTCAGGCACTGCAAGGCGAACAGGTTGAGCGCCCGGCACAGCAGATCCGGTTCGGCCTCGGCCAGCAATTGATAGTGAACGCGGCAGAGGGCGTTGCTGACGTTCCAGACATCGGCGCGGGTGTGCGGGGTGTTCACGGCTTCTAGATGCGGCATGGTCGGTCTCCAAAATCACTGGAGGAATTTTTACATTCGGTACCGGGCATTTCTTATCTATGATTGGGCTTATTGGCGATTATATGAATTGCTTGATTCGGTAAGTTATCAATCAAAGGTTTTTTTATGCACAGCGAGCTGGATGGCTACGACCGCAGGATTCTCGCGTTGCTGCAAGAGGACGCTTCACTCTCCAGTGCGCAGATCGCTGAACAGGTAGGACTCTCGCAGTCGCCGTGCTGGCGACGGATTCAACGGATGAAGGAAGAGGGGATCATTCGCGGGCAGGTGACCTTGCTCGATCGGAAGAAAATCGGCCTGAACACGCAGATCTTCGCTGAAATCAAACTCAACGCTCACGGGCGTTCGAACTTCACCGAGTTCACCGAGGCGATTCGCGGCTTTCCGCAAGTGCTGGAGTGTTATGTGCTGATGGGGTCGGTGGATTTCTTGCTGCGCATCGTCACGGCGGACATCGAAGCGTATGAGCGATTCTTCTTCGAGAAACTGTCGATGGTGCCGGGGATTCAGGAGGTCAACTCGATCGTGGCTTTATCCGAGATAAAGTCCACGACGAGTTTGCCGGTCTGAAGCTTTGCGTGATCGTTCCCACGCTCTGCGTGGGAATGCCTCAAGGGACGCTCCGCGTCCAGGTGACGCGGAGCGTCACCGGCTGCATTACCACGCGGGAGCGTGGGAACGATCATCATCACAGGATTACATGCGCAGAAGCATCTTCCAGGCACGATTCTGATAAACCGCAATCGCCTGCTGCTTGCGCGCATCCAGCGATTCATCGGTGATCGGCTCGTTCGCTAACAGAGCAAGCTGTTTCAGCTCACCATACAGGCGATCCATTTCCGGGATGTCCAGCACGCTGCGGGCGTGGTGCAGCCAGGCCTGGATGCGCTCGATGCGCGGCAGTTGTTCGGCCAGGTCTTCCGGCTGTTGCTGGTAACGCTGCAGTTGCAGGGACGTCGCTTCTTCACCCAGCAGGCGCGGTAACCAGCTACCCAATTGCGCAGCGCCCTGACGATTGCCACGGACGTTGCGATCGGCCGCCCAGGTGCGGGCGAGCAACCAGCGCGAAGTGTTCAACGAGAACAGGCCCCAACGCGGGTCTTCCAGTTCTTCGAGGAACTGCTCCGGCGCGGCTTTACGCACGTCTTCGTCGTCGACACCGGCTTGCACCAGCGGACGCCAGTCTTCGAGCAAGGCATCCAGCGCGACGCGCAGATCGTGCGTCGACTGACGCGGTGCGGCTTGACCCAGGCTGCTGAGCAGCGCGCGCAATTCAGCCAGGTTTTCGACCCAGTCCTGCAGCAGGCGCCAGTGGCCGTTGAAGCGATACTGCTCGGCCAGACGCTGGCTGCTACTCAGCAAGTGCCAGCTCAGCGCGGCGAAAGCGTCGTCCAGCGGCGTTTCGGCGGTGATCTGCGGCGCCGGCAGGCTCAACGAATAGCTGTTGGCGTCGTACAAGCGATAACCGCGCTCAGCCTTGCTGATGTCACATGGCATCAGGGCCAGGGTCGCGGCCAGTTCGGCGGCCAGTTCCAGCAAAGCGGCCGGCTCGCCTTCGCGCAGTTCCAGTTCCAGTTCGCAGATTTCTTCTTTCTGCTTGCCGACCACCACGTGGCCCAGGTCGAGCGCGGCTTCGATGACCACTTTGGTCTTGCCACGGCCCCAAGCGATTTCAGCGCGTTCGCGGACGAAATCGGTGGTGAAGATCGCCTTCAGGGTTTTCTTGTCCAGCTCGGCGAGTTCTTCGGGCCAGCATTCGCCGTCGAGTTTCTTCACGTCGAGCTTGGCTTTGGGCAGGTTCCAGTCGTATTCGTTACGCTCGGACAGTCCGGCGACGCTCTGGCCACGGGTCTTGAGGGTCTGAATCACTTCTTCGCCATCGCGGCGCAGGCGTAGGGCAACCTTGGCGCGGGCCAGGTCGCGCTCAGGTGTGTCGAAGTACTGGTTCATCAACTCACGGCGTTCCCAGCCACTTTTGTTGCGTTTTTTCAGGAGCGGGTGCTCGCGCAGCGCGGCGAGGGTTTCGCGGCTGACGCGGAGTTTGATTTCGGTTTCTTTCTGCATGGCCGGAAAATCCAGGATCGGGAGCGCAGCCGGGGGGAATGTGTGGCTGCCAAGGCCGTGCAGTGTACAGGACTGACCGGCACTACGCGCCGCGGCGGTTTATTCCTGTCGCCGGATGGCTCTATGATGGACTTCAATTCGGGAGTTGGGAGTCAGCGATGCCTTTGCCGTCCATGAAAGATCAGTTCGCTGCGCTGATCGCTACGCCGTCCGTCAGCTGCACCCAACCCAGCCTCGATCAATCCAACCGCCCGGTGATTGACCTGCTGGCGAGTTGGCTCGGTGACCTTGGTTTTGCCTGCGACATTCAGCAGGTCAGCCCCGGCAAATTCAACCTGCTGGCCAGTTTCGGTTCTGGCCCCGGAGGCCTGGTGCTGGCCGGTCACAGTGACACTGTGCCGTTCGACGGCGCCTTGTGGCAGACCGATCCGCTGAAGCTGACCGAAGTCGATGGCCGCTGGATCGGGCTGGGCAGTTGCGACATGAAGGGTTTTTTCGCCCTGGCCATCGAAGCCGTCATTCCTCTGCTCGACCAACCGTTCAAACAACCGCTGCTGATCCTCGCGACCTGTGATGAAGAAAGCTCGATGTCCGGCGCTCGCGCACTGGCCGAAGCCGGGAGGCCATTGGGCCGTGCCGCTGTCATCGGCGAGCCGACCGGGCTAAAGCCGATCCGCATGCACAAAGGCATCATGATGGAGCGCATCGACATCCTCGGTCAGAGCGGCCATTCCTCGGACCCGCGTCTGGGCCACAGTGCCCTCGAAGCCATGCACGACGCCATCGGTGAACTGCGCGGTTTGCGCCTGCTGTGGCAGCGCGAATATCGCAATCCGCAGTTCGGTGTACCGACGCCGACCCTGAATTTCGGCTGCATCCATGGTGGCGATAACCCCAACCGCATTTGCGGCCAGTGTTCGCTGGAGTTTGATCTGCGTCCATTGCCAGGCATGGACCCCAATGTTCTGCGCGCGGAGATTCTGCAGAAGCTCAAGCCCATTGCCGAGTGGCATCAGGTGAAGATCGATTACGCGCCGCTGTTCCCCGAAGTGCCGCCGTTTGAGCAAGCCGAGGACTCGGAATTGGTCCGGGTCGCGGAAAAGGCCACCGGCCATCGCGCCGAAGCAGTGGCGTTCGGCACGGAAGCGCCTTATCTTCAGCGTCTTGGCTGCGAAACACTGGTGCTGGGTCCTGGCGATATCGCCTGTGCGCACCAACCGGGGGAATACCTCGAAATGTCACGTTTGCAGCCTACGGTGCATCTATTACGACAACTGATTGAACATTACTGCCTCACACCGGCCCAAGCCGTATAAATTGCCAACATCCCAACCCGTATTCATGAGGAGAGCGCGCGTGTCGCCAAGCCTGTTCCGACGATAACCATCAGCCCGCTGTGCGTTTTTCTGTTTCGCCCATTTTTTGGCTGCTATTTATTACAGGCCCAGGTTCATGCCCGAATACGTTAATTGGCTTCGTCACGCTTCGCCTTACATCAACGCCCACCGCGATTGCACCTTCGTCGTCATGCTGCCCGGCGACGGCGTGGAGCACCCGAACTTCGGCAATATCGTCCACGACCTGGTGCTGTTGCACAGCCTGGGCGTGCGACTGGTGCTGGTTCACGGTTCCCGTCCGCAAATTGAAACCCGCCTCGCTACGCGCGGCCTGACCCCGCATTACCACCACGGCATGCGCATCACCGATGCCGCGACCCTTGAGTGCGTGATTGATGCGGTCGGCCAACTGCGCATCGCCATCGAAGCGCGACTGTCCATGGACATGGCTTCATCACCCATGCAGGGCTCGCGTCTGCGGGTGGCCAGCGGCAATCTGGTGACGGCGCGGCCGATCGGCGTGCTTGAAGGCGTCGACTATCACCACACCGGCGAAGTGCGTCGGGTCGACCGCAAGGGCATCAATCGTCTGCTGGATGAACGCTCCATCGTGCTGTTGTCGCCACTGGGTTACTCGCCGACCGGTGAGATTTTCAACCTCGCCTGTGAAGACGTCGCCACGCGCGCGGCCATCGATCTGGGGGCGGACAAGTTGCTGTTGTTCGGCGCCGACCTGGGTCTGATCGATGAACACGGTCGTCTGGTTCGTGAGTTGCGTCCGCAACAAGTGCCGGCGCATCTGCTGCGCCTGGGCAGCAACTATCAGGCTGAGCTGTTGGATGCGGCCGCTGAGGCCTGCCGTGGCGGCGTGGCACGCAGTCATATCGTCAGCTACGCCGAAGACGGCGCGCTGCTGACTGAACTGTTCACCCGTGACGGTGGCGGTACGTTGGTGGCCCAGGAGCAATTCGAGATTGTGCGTGAAGCGGCCATCGAAGACGTCGGCGGCTTGCTGGATTTGATCAGCCCGCTGGAAGAGCAGGGGATTCTGGTGCGGCGTTCCCGTGAGGTGCTGGAGCGTGAGATCGAGCAGTTCAGTGTGGTCGAACGCGAAGGCATGATCATCGCCTGTGCGGCGCTGTATCAGATTGCTGATTCGGATGCGGGGGAGTTGGCGTGTCTGGCGGTGAACCCGGAATACCGCCATGGCGGTCGTGGTGATGAGCTGCTGGAGCGCATCGAAACCCGCGCCCGGGCGCAAGGGTTGAAAACCCTGTTCGTACTGACGACCCGCACTGCGCACTGGTTCCGTGAGCGTGGTTTCGTGCCGAGCAGCGTCGAACGCCTGCCGTCGGCGCGGGCATCGCTGTACAACTATCAGCGTAATTCGAAGATCTTCGAAAAGACCCTCTGACCTGATCGTTCCCACGCTCTGCGTGGGAATGCAGCCCGGGACGCTCCGCGTCCCACAAATGCCGAACGCGGAGCGTCCGTAGAGGCATTCCCACGCAGAGCGTGGGAACGATCATCACTCCGCTACAAACTTCGCGCTGACATACGGCGAATAATCCGGCAGCACCGTCTCGACCTTCCCTTGTTCCTTCAAGAACTTCGCCGTTTCGCCAATGGCCTTGGCCGTGCCGCCGTCCAGCAGCGCGGTGGTCTGTTGAGCCTTGGCATCCGGGAAGGCTGAGCCGGCCAGCAATTGCGGCACATCGGCGGCGTTGGCACCGGTCAGTTTGGCGATTTTCTGTACCGGTACCGAGTCAGCGGTCCAGCTGTCTTTATGCGCGGCATAGTCGGCAAACGCATCCAGAGTGACCTTGGCGAATTTGGCCACAACTTCTGGATGCTTCTCGGCGTAATCCTTGCGCGCGACCCAGACTTCGAAGGTCGGTGCACCCCATTGGCCGACCTGTGCGGCGTCGGTCAAGGTCTTGCCGGTCTTGCGAATTTCCCCCAGCGCAGGTGACCAGACAAACGCACCATCAATGTCACCACGCTTCCACGCCGCCGCGATTTCCGCTGGTTGCAAATTCACCACTTTGACTTTCGAGGCATCCAGGCCCCAGTGCTTCAACGCGCCGAGCAGACTGTAATGGGAGGTTGAAACGAAGGGTGTGGCGATGGTCTTGCCGATCAGATCTTCCGGTTTATCGATGCCGCTGCCGTTGCGCACCACGAGTGCTTCGGCGGCATTGATTTGGGCGGAAACGATGAACGCGACAATCGGCAGATTGCGCGATGCGGCGGCGGCCAACGGGCTTGAGCCGAGGTTGCCGATCTGCACGTCGCCGGAAGCAATGGCTGTAACCACTTCCGGGCCGCTATTGAAGCGACGCCAGTCAATTTTCTGGCCAATGGCTTGCTCGTACAGTCCATCTGCCTGGGGGACTTTGCTGGGGTCGATACCGGTTTGATAACCGACCGTGAGGTTCGCTGCATGGGCGGAAAGAGAAAATGCGAGCGATACACAAACTGTAACAAATGGACTGGATAGTGCGCGTTTGGTCGTCATGGCTTCGCCTTTCGGGAGGGGGAATGTTTCCGAATTGCGTCAAAGCTAATCGATCTAAAAAGTTACGAACAAATACCATTTAGGAATTAGCTTATGGGTCGGCTGCTCTATTCCGGGTCGATGAGTGGGGTGAGCTGTATTCCTAAAAGGTATGAAAAAAAGAATTAACCAATTCTTTTTGGGTTTATGACGAATTCATGACCCCGCAAGGACCAAATAACCGGGGATTAGACTATGGTCGTAGACACACATAGTTACGATTGACTTGTGAGTCACGGTCTGGCGCTAATCGCGCATCTTAGGATCCAGGGCATTCGACCCAGGGCCAGGAACACAAGAATTAGAAACGAGAGGAGTGAAACAATGAACAAGTCCACCTTGGCTCTGGCCGTGGCTGTTGGGGTTTTGGCGCAGCAGGCAGGCGCTGCGGGTTTCCTGGAAGACAGCAAGGCTTCCGTCAGTTCTCGCACGATGTATTACAACAACGATTTCCGGGAAGGTGCCAATACTCCTGCTAACAGCCAGCGAGAAACCGCCGAAGGTCTCAAGTTCGATTACCTGTCTGGTTTCACCCAAGGTACCGTTGGTTTTGGTATCGACGCTCAGGCGATGGTCGGCATCCATCTGGACGGCGGCAAGGGGCATCATCCGGATAGCAACAGCTTCTTCCCAAGCGATAGCGATGGTTCGGCCGTGGACGAGTGGAGCCGTGCGGCGGCCAACGTCAAGGCCCGCTTCTCGAAGACCGAGGCCCACCTGGGTGGCGCTCTGGCACCCCAGTTGCCGATCCTTTTATCGAACGACAGCCGTCTGCTGCCACAGACCTTTGACGGTGGCACCATCACCTCGAAAGAAATCGACAACGTGACCTTCAACGCAGGTCAGCTGGAACACTCGGCCGGTCGTGCATCGTCCAACTCCACCGGCCTGGCAGTGGCGGGCGGTACTCAGGACAGCAACCAGTTCCGTTACGCCGGTGCTGACTGGAAGGTCACCAAAGACCTCATGCTGCAGTACTACTACGCGAACCTGGAAGACTACTACAAGCAGAGCTTCCTCGGCCTGGTGCACGTGTACCAGATCGCCCCGAACCAGTCGTTCAAAACCGATATCCGTTATTTCGACAGCAGCTCCGACGGCAAGAACGGCGACGTGGGCTACCGCTTCAACAACAACAACGGTTTCGCCAAGAACCCGGGCGAGGTCGATAACAAGACCTGGAGCGCCATGTTCACCTACACCCTGGGTGGCAACGCCTTCCTGGTCGGCCACCAGCGCGTCAACGATGACGGCGGCTTCGTCATGCTGAACCAGGGCAACGTGGTTGATGGCAATAACCGTCCAGAAGGGAACGGGGGCACCAGCTTCTATCTGTTCACCGACTCCATGGTTAACAGCTTTATCCGTGCCGGTGAAAACACCACCTTCGGTCAGTACAGCTACGACTTCGCCAGCCTGGGTGTACCAGGTCTGAAAGCGTCGGTCGCCTACCTGCATGGCGACGATATCAAAGCCACGACCGGCAATGGCCCTGATGCATCCGAGTGGGAACGCGACATGCGGATCGACTACACCGTCCAGCAGGGTGCCCTCAAAGGTTTCGGCGTGACGTTGCGTAATGGCGTCTACCGTGGCAGTGAAGTCTCCAACAACCCCGATGTTGATCAGACCCGTCTGATCTTCAACTACACCTACAGCTTCCTGTAATAGCCACCAGAGAAAAGCCTCGCCCGTTGGCGAGGTTTTTTTTGTGTTTTTTCTAATATTCCAAATTGAGCTTAGATAGTAATTTTTTATTCTTTTTAGCTTTTAACCCAAACGCCTAAAGTGGGTGGCTTGTGCGCCGATACCCTGTGTCCCGACGCGGAGTAGTAGCACGACGCTATATTCCTGAATGGCATGAAAAATGATGAAATAATTTTTTTTAGGTTTAACATGCGGGCCCAAATTATGTGGGTAGTCCACGACCGTAGACGCGCACGGTGCGGTCTGGCTCTCACCACGCATTTCAGGATCCAGGGCATTCGACCCAGGACCACAGAATTAGAAACGATAGGAGCGAAACAAATGAACAAGTCCACCTTGGCCCTGGCTGTGGCCGTAGGGGTTTTGGCGCAGCAGGCAGGCGCCGCCGGTTTCATCGAAGACAGCAAGGCTACTTTGGGGCTGCGTAACTTCTACATCAACAACGATAACCGTGACTCCGATGCAGGTACCGCCAGGGCCAAGGCCGCTGGCGTTCAAAGCAAGGCTGAAGAATGGGGTCAAGGCTTCGACCTGCGCTTCATCTCCGGCTACACCCAAGGCACCGTTGGCTTCGGTATTGATGCTATCGGCCTGCTGGGCGTGCGTCTGGATTCGGGCGGCGGCACAAACGGCGCTACCTCCACTTCTTACGGCGGCACAGTTTTCCCAAGCAAGTCCAACGGCGAAGCGGTTGATAACTTCTCCAGCCTGGGCCTGACTGCCAAAGCCAAGATCTCCCAGACCGAACTGAAGTTGGGCACTCTGCAGCCAAAACTGCCGGTTATCGTGACCAACGATGGCCGTCTGCTGCCGCAAACCTTTCAAGGTGGTCAAATCACCTCGAACGAGATCAAGGACCTGACACTGGTCGGTGGTCAGATCGAGCACGCCAAGGGTCGTAACTCCAGCAACAACGAAGAGTTGTCGATTGCTGGCTCCAACGCTCACACGGCTGCTGGTCGTGACAGCAACAAGTTCATCTACGGTGGTGGCGACTACAAAATCACCAAAGACCTGACTGCCCAGTACTACTACGGCAACCTGGAAGATTTCTACAAGCAGCACTTCCTGGGTCTGGTTCACAACTGGTCGATCGGTCCGGGTGTACTGAAGTCTGACTTCCGTTACTTCAACAGCCGCGACGATGGCGCCAACGGCCATGACTCCGCCTATTTCACCACGGGTGACTACGGTACGGGCATCACCAAAGGCAAAGTCGACAACAACCTGTATAGCGGCCTGTTCCTGTACTCGGTTGCCGGTCACACCTTCGGTGGCGGTTACCAGGTCAGCAACGGTAACAGCGACTTCCCTTGGCTGAACCAGGGTGACGGCTCGTCGGCTTACCTCACTACCGACATGCAGATCGCCAAGTTCGCCCGTGCCGGCGAACGTACCTGGCAAGCTCGCTACTCGTATGACTTCGCCAAGCTTGGCCTGCCAGGCGCTACTGCCGGCATCGTTTACCTGCGTGGCGATAACATCGACACCACCGGTAAAGTGGGTGTTGCTCAGGCTAACGTCAACGCTACCGGCCGTTCCGAATGGGAACGCGACCTGACCCTGGCGTACGTAGTCCAGGAAGGCGCACTGAAAAACCTGGGCTTCACGTGGAAAAACGCCATGTGGCGCAACGACGTCCCAGGCCAACGCGACCAGGACGAGAACCGTCTGATCGTCAGCTACTCGATCCCGCTGTTGTAATAGCGCTCGCGACACTGAAGTAAAAAAAGCCCCGCCCGGCATCACGCCGGGCGGGGCTTTTGCGTTTTCAAGTCAGGCTCACCCCCGTAAACCCTCCTCGAAATTTCCCTCTTTGTGCAGCAACTCAAGGCCTTCTCGAACCTTGTGGGCGATAGTCGTCCTGATCGTCGCCGAGGTCCAATGAACACATTTTTAATATTCATTTACGATCTAAATAAATCGATATTTATTCTTTTTAATGAATAAGAAATGCAGGCACAGTTGGCCTCAACAAGCACTCACCAGGAGCAGCACCATGAGCCTCAGACTGGGCGATATCGCCCCCGACTTCGAACAGGATTCCAGCGCCGGCACCCTCCGTTTCCACGAATGGTTGGGCGATAGCTGGGGCGTGCTGTTTTCCCACCCGGCGGACTTCACCCCGGTGTGCACCACTGAGTTGGGCTTCACTGCCAAGCTCAAGGACGAATTTGCCCAGCGCGGTGTGAAAGCCATTGCCCTGTCCGTGGACCCGGTGGACTCGCACCACAAGTGGATCGAGGACATCAACGAAACCCAGAACACCCTCGTCAACTTCCCGATCCTCGCCGACGCCGACCGCAAGGTGTCGGACCTTTACGACCTGATCCATCCGAACGCCAACGACACCCTGACCGTGCGCTCGCTGTTCGTGATCGACCCGAACAAAAAGGTTCGACTGACCATCACCTACCCGGCGAGCACCGGCCGTAACTTCCATGAAATTCTGCGAGTGATCGACTCGCTGCAACTCACCGACAACTACAAGGTGGCCACACCGGCCAACTGGCAGGACGGTGATGAAGTGGTGATCGTGCCATCGCTCAAGGATGAAGACGAAATCCAGAAACGTTTTCCCAAGGGCTATCGCGCGGTGAAGCCGTACCTGCGTCTGACGCCACAGCCGAATCGTTGAATATCGATCGTTCCCATGCTCCGCGCTCATCGTTCTACATAACTCTGTTTTCAAGTATTTTTGAAACTCGAAGAAATGGAGAACGAAGATTGAATTGGGCACAGGACGAAATGAAAACCGCCGACTTGGGTGATGGCCGTTTAAATGCCAGGCTCGCCAGCTTTTTAGGACGCCTAGCCGATCATCCCGGCAACAGCATCCCGACCGCTTGTCGAGGGCTGGCAGAAACCACGGCGGCCTATCGATTTCTTGATAATGAGAAAGTCACGTTCCAGAAGGTGTTGCGGCCCCATCAGGACGCGACCCTGCAACGGATGCAAAGCAGTCCCGTGGTGCTGTTGGCGCAAGACACGACCGAGATGGACAAATGGGTCAATCTCGGTCCCAAAGGGATGGGCACGATCAAGGCGCAGAAGAAGTTTTCTCGACGTCTGCACCCAACCATTGCCTTTACCCCCGAACGTATTTGTCTGGGCGTCGTCGATGCTCAGTGGTGGAGCCGCGATAAACCGAGCCCCCGCCATGAGCGCCGAGATAAAGGGATTGATGAGAAAGAGAGTCAGCGCTGGATTGACAGTTATCAAACCAGTTGCGCGATTCAGGGGCAGCTACCGCAGACCCTGGTGGTCAACCTCGCCGATGCTGAGGGCGATCTGTACGAATGGTTTGTTGATCATCAAGAGTTCAGTCCAGACACCCGGGCCCAATGGATCGTGCGGGCGGCTCAAGACAGGCGCTTGCTGGGGGCTGACAACGGGAAGTTGTGGTCGGCACTGGATCAGGCACCGTCCTTGGGAACACTCAAGGTTGAAGTCAAAGCTCGTCCCCAGCGCCCCGCCCGACTGGCTGATGTCACCTTGCGCGCGGCAACCGTGACCCTGCGTGCCCCCGACAGGCCGGGTTATAAATTGCCCAGCGTCTCGATCAATGCTGTGTTGGCCCGTGAAGAAAACGCCATAGACGGTGTTGAACCTCTGGAGTGGCTGCTGCTGACCAGTCTGCCGGTCACTAGCCTGGAGCAGGCGAGCACCGTGGTTGAGTGGTACGGGGTACGCTGGTCTATCGAAGTGTTTTTCAATGTGCTGAAGAATGGTTGTCAGGTCAGTCGATTGCAGCTGGAGACCGAGGAACGGTTGTTGCCCTGCATTGGTTTGTACCTGATCACGACCTGGCGTGTGCTGTACAGCCTGATGCTGGGACGTGCTTGTCCCGATCTAAGCTGCGAGATGGTGTTTGAGGCTTCGGAGTGGAAAGCAGCCTATATCGTGGTCAAACGGTGCCAACCGCCCACTGCGCCCCCTTCTTTAGGAGAAATGGTTTTACTGGTCACGAGCCTGGGAGGCTACTTGGGGCGTAAAAATGACGGACCTCCCGGCCCCAAGGCCATGTGGATAGGGATGCAACGAATACGTGAGTTTGTTATCGCATTAGACGCCCAGCGTGCGCTCATCGAGAGTTGTGTAGAACGATGAGTGCTCCGCGTGGGAACGCCGCCCGTGACGCTCCGCGTCACTTTGGACGCGGAGCGTCCATGGATGCATTCCCACGCAGAGCGTGGGAACGATCAGCAGGGGATTTCGGGCCGTTCCTACGGCCCATTTTTTTGCCTGGACTAAGCTGTTTCACATAGATCTACAAAGCATAACCAAATGAACAAATATGATTTATGGATATAACAATCACCTGTTAAGGTCGCTCCACCAAAGCGAGATCGCAAACCGCGAATCGCCAACACCGTTCAAGGAATCGTCTGAATGCTGGTCGTCTCACTCGGTGGCAGTCCCAGCCAACGCTCCCGTTCCGGGGTGCTGCTGGAGCGCTCCCAACGCTGGTTGCAGGAGCAAGGTGTGGAAGTGGTGAGTTACCAGGTACGGGACTTCCCGGCCGAAGACTTGCTGCATGCACGCTTCGACAGTCCGAAGGTGATTGACCTGTTGCAGCAGATTGAAAACGCCGATGGCCTGCTGATCGCTACACCGGTGTACAAGGCCTCGTTCTCCGGCGCATTGAAAACCGTGCTGGACCTGCTGCCCGAGCGCGCCCTGGCCCACAAGGTGGTTTTGCCAATGGCCACCGGCGGCAGCATCGCCCACATGCTCGCGGTGGATTACGCGCTGAAGCCGGTGCTGTCGGCGTTGAAAGCCCAGGAAATGCTCCACGGGATTTTCGCCGTGGACAGCCAGATCGCTTACGGCGAAGGCAGCGCCCAGGCGCAGTTGGTACCCGAGCTGGAACAACGATTGAATGAATCGCTGGAGCTGTTTTTCAGCGCCATGGCCCGACGGCCCAAGCCGATCGATCCGAACCTGTTGAATGAACGTTTATTGAGTGCTCGCTGGAGCATTTAAGCCAGCACTTAAGCCACACCTGAATTTGATCCACTCACCTTACTCAGCCGCTAACGGCTTAGCAGGTGCAGCCAAAACCCAACTGCAAAAAGGAGAGCGCTATGCGCACTGTCATTTTGCGTCGTGGTCTGGTCGCTCTGTTTGCTGCGGCTGTGTCCTTCGGCGTTATTTCTCAAGCTCAGGCCGAGACGCTAAGAATCGGTTATCAAAAGTACGGCACGTTGGTACTGCTCAAAGCCAAAGGCACACTTGAAAAACGCCTCGCCGCCCAAGGTGTGGAAGTGCAATGGACTGAATTCCCTGGCGGCCCACAACTGCTTGAAGGCCTGAACGTCGGCTCCATCGACTTCGGCGTTACCGGTGAAACGCCACCCGTATTCGCTCAAGCCGCCGGCGCCGATCTGCTCTACGTCGCTTACGAACCGCCTGCGCCTCACAGCGAAGCGATCCTGGTGCCGAAGGACTCGGCGATCAAATCGGTGCAGGACCTCAAGGGCAAGAAAGTTGTCCTGAACAAAGGCTCCAACGTTCACTACTTGCTGGTCCGTGCTCTGGAAGATGCCGGTCTCAAATACACCGACATCCAAACCGTATTCCTGCCGCCCGCCGATGCCCGCGCCGCGTTCGAGCGTGGCAGCGTCGATGCCTGGGTGATCTGGGACCCGTACCAGGCTGCCGCCGAACAGCAACTTCAAGCACGCACCCTGCGTGATGGCCAAGGCATCGTCGACAACCATCAGTTCTACCTCGCGACCAAGCCTTATGCGCAGAAAAATCCTGAGGTGATCAAGACCTTGGTGGAAGAGGTGCGCGCGGTCGGCGAATGGTCCAAGGCCAATCCCGAGGACGTGACTAAACAAGTCTCACCGCTGCTCGGTCTGCCGGCGGACATCACCCTGACTTCGATGAAACGCCAGGGTTACGGCGCGCTGTTCCTCACGCCTGAAGTGGTCGCCGCCCAACAGAAAATCGCCGACAGCTTCTATCAGCTCAAGCTGATTCCAAAGCCGCTGAGCATCAAAGACGTGATCTGGACGCCACCGGCGGCCGTTGCCAAAGCTCAGTAATTCGATTCCTAAGGAGACCACTCCATGAGCCTCAATATCTTCTGGTTCCTGCCTACCCACGGCGACGGCCATTACCTTGGCACCGCCGAAGGCGCTCGCGCCGTCGACCACGGTTATCTGCAACAAGTCGCGCAAGCGGCGGATCGTCTGGGCTTCGGCGGGGTGCTGATTCCTACCGGTCGCTCGTGCGAAGACTCGTGGCTGGTAGCGGCGTCGCTGATCCCGGTGACCCAGCGTTTGAAATTCCTCGTCGCCCTGCGCCCCGGGATCATTTCCCCGACGGTCGCAGCGCGTCAGGCCGCGACGCTGGATCGCCTGTCCGGCGGTCGTGCGTTGTTCAACCTGGTAACCGGCGGTGATCCGGAAGAATTGGCCGGCGACGGTTTGTTCCTGACTCACGAAGAACGTTATCAAGCCTCGGTGGAGTTCACCCGTATCTGGCGCCGCGTGCTGGAAGGCGAAACCGTCGATTACGACGGTCAGCACATCAGCGTGAAGGGGGCGAAGTTGCTCTATCCGCCGATCCAGCAACCGCGTCCACCGCTGTACTTCGGTGGATCTTCGGAAGCGGCGCAAGACCTGGCTGCTGAACAAGTGGAAATGGTGCTGACCTGGGGCGAACCGCCCGCAGCCGTTGCCGAGAAGATCGAACAAGTGCGTGCCAAAGCCGCGAAGCTCGGCCGCACCGTGCGCTTCGGCATTCGTTTGCACGTGATCGTTCGCGAAACCAATGCTGAAGCCTGGCAAGCGGCGGATCGACTGATCTCTCACCTCGACGATGAAACCATCGCTCGTGCCCAGGCCTCTCTGGCGCGCTTCGACTCGGTCGGTCAGCAACGCATGGCCGCATTGCACGGCGGCAGCCGCGACAATCTGGAAGTCAGCCCCAACCTGTGGGCCGGTGTCGGCCTGGTGCGCGGCGGTGCTGGCACGGCGCTGGTGGGCGACGGTCCAACCGTGGCCGCCCGCGTGAAGGAATACGCGGACCTGGGCATCGACACGTTTATCTTCTCCGGTTATCCACACCTGGAAGAGTCTTACCGCGTTGCCGAGTTGCTGTTCCCGCACCTGGACATCGAACGTCCAGAGTTGCCAAAAAGCGCCGGTTACGTCAGCCCGTTTGGTGAGATGGTCGCCAACGACATCCTCCCCAAAGCCGCGTCGCAGAGCTGAGGCGCGCCATGAAGAAACTTATCCACAGTCTTGCGCCCTGGGCGTTACCTGTTTTGCTGCTGGCGGTGTGGCAGTTGTCGGTGTCGGCGGGCTGGTTGTCGACACGGATTCTGCCGGCACCGATTGCGGTCATCGAAGCCGGCGTCAGTCTGGTGCGCAGCGGTGAAATCTGGACTCACCTGGCGATCAGCGGCTGGCGCGCAGCGCTGGGCTTCGCCATCGGCGGCAGCATCGGTCTGACGCTGGGTTTCATCACCGGCCTGTCGAAATGGGGCGAGCGCCTGCTCGACAGTTCGGTGCAGATGATCCGTAACGTGCCACACCTGGCGCTGATTCCGTTGGTGATTCTGTGGTTCGGCATTGATGAGTCGGCGAAGATTTTCCTGGTGGCGTTGGGCACGTTGTTCCCGATCTACCTCAACACCTATCACGGCATCCGCAACGTCGATCCGGCGCTGGTGGAAATGTCCCGCAGTTATGGCTTGTCCGGTTTCAGCCTGTTCCGTCAGGTGATCCTGCCGGGCGCGCTGCCTTCGATTCTGGTCGGTGTGCGCTTCGCCCTCGGTTTCATGTGGTTGACCCTGATCGTGGCGGAAACCATTTCTGCGAGCTCCGGCATTGGCTACCTGGCGATGAATGCCCGGGAGTTCTTGCAGACCGACGTGGTGGTGCTGGCGATTCTCTTGTACGCCGTGCTCGGCAAACTCGCCGACCTCGCGGCCCGTGGGCTTGAACGCGTGTGGTTGCGCTGGCACCCGGCCTATCAGGTTACCAAGGGAGGTGCAGCATGACGGCTCAACAACCTCCACGCCTGCTGCGCGGGATTCCGCTGGCAGTGCGCAAGCTGCAAAAAACCTTCGGCTCGCGGCAGGTGCTGCGTGAGATCGATCTGCACATTCCGGCCGGTCAGTTTGTGGCCGTGGTCGGGCGTAGCGGTTGCGGCAAAAGTACCTTGCTGCGCTTGCTCGCCGGCCTCGACAAACCCACGGGCGGTGAACTGCTGGCCGGTTCCGCGCCGCTGAGTGATGCACGAGAAGACACCCGCCTGATGTTCCAGGAAGCGCGTTTGCTGCCATGGAAAAAGGTCATCGACAACGTCGGCCTCGGGCTCAAGGGCAACTGGCGGCCACAAGCGCTGGAAGCCTTGGAATCGGTCGGTCTGGCAGACCGCGCCAATGAATGGCCGGCCGCCTTGTCCGGCGGGCAAAAGCAGCGTGTGGCCCTGGCCCGCGCGCTGATCCATCAACCGCGTTTGCTGTTGCTGGACGAACCGCTGGGCGCGCTGGATGCGCTGACCCGAATTGAAATGCAGCAGTTGATCGAGCGGCTCTGGCAGAAGCACGGTTTCACCGTGTTGCTGGTCACCCACGACGTCAGTGAAGCGGTGGCGATTGCCGATCGGGTGATCCTGATCGAAGAGGGCGAAGTCGGCCTCGACCTGCACGTCGAGTTGCCGCGCCCTCGGGTTCGCGGCTCCCATCGGCTGGCGGCGCTGGAAACCGAGGTCCTCAATCGCGTGCTGGCGTTACCCGGCGAACCGCCGGCGCCGGAACCTGTTTCACCATTGCCCACGCAATTGCGTTGGGCTCAATAACTCAAGCCTTATCCAACGACAGGAATCAACATCATGACTATCAAAGCCATCAACGTTCGTAACCAGTTCAAAGGCTCCATCAAGGAAATCGTACTCGGTGACGTGCTGTCGGAAATCGACGTACAGACCGCGTCCGGCATCGTCACCTCGGTGATCACCACTCGCTCGGTGAAAGAGCTCGAGCTGGTGGTCGGCAGCGAAGTGATCGCGTTTGTGAAATCCACGGAGGTGTCGATCGCCAAGTTGTAAGCGCGTGTGCAAACAACAACCCCGAAGGGTTTTAGCCCTGATCGTTCCCACGCTCTGCGTGGGAATGCCTCTACGGACGCTCTGCGTTCGGCTCTATAGTCAGGCGTGTGTTCAGGGCTCGGGCGCGCAGCGCCAACCGGCGGCAGGTGCATAGGTGCCGAGTGAAGACAGCAGGCGTGGGTCGCTGAACAGCTCGCGTGAAAGCGGATCGATGTCAGCCGGCAATAGTGGCTGTCCGTTCTGCATGGGAAGTGTGGAGTAGTCGATCTGCCACGGCGTTTGCCCGCCGTGGTGACGACCGAAGGACAGTTCGCAGGCGAGCCGCGCCTGTGCGGTGGCCGAGTCGATGTGTTCACGCAAATGACCGCCGGGTGTCAGCGCGACGGCGCGGCTGACGGCGAACAGAAAGTAGTCGCCGGCCAGCACCAGGCCGGCAAATCGCGCCGGATCATCGACCGCTTGCAACCACTGACCACGACAGGTGCCGCGAGAGTCCGGCAGCCGCTCCCAGATCTCGTAGTAGCTATCGTCCAGGGCGGTTTCGATCAGGCGCTCACTGGTTTCAAAGTGCATGCGCCCGATGTCTTCCTCGGCGCTGACCGGCTGATAGTCGAGTTTGCGATGCCACTGGCAAATGTCACCGTTGACCTGGGTCACGCCGGCGAAGCCTTTTTGCTCGCTCAGGGTCAGCAGGTCAGCGTGATTCAGTTGTTCCAGCGGTAAGGCCGGAAGCGCTGCAGGCGGGATGCGCAGGTCGGCAAACAAACGCGGGGTTTGCAGCCAGTACACGGCCGTTTCGCTGTCGACGCGCCCCGACTGGAATTTGATCAGGCGTCGTTGCCACACGCCTAGGTAGTTGTCTGGAACGTTCGCCATGAACACCTCGTTGCGTTACGCGCCACGCTTGGGCAGATAGGGCGGCAAGTACAGGCCCAAATAGGCATCGAATACCCGCATGCCTTCTTCGGCCATGCGCGGGGTGATCTGTCCGTGTTGTTGCACCGAGCGCGCATAGACGCGGTCGCCGAGCTCCATGGCCAACGCAAACACATCGACGTCCATCGGCAGCCTCGGCAGTTCGAAGTGATGGTCGAAGAGTTTGTGCATCAGGTCGCCGAGTTCGATGTCGTGCTGACGGTCGGCCTGGGTGACCTCAGTCAACCCGTGCTGGGCAAGAATGAGCTGGCGGGCGGCGGCGTCCTCGCTGTAGATCGCGAGCATGCGTTGCTCCACCAGTCGCGACAGATCGCGCCAGCCGTTCAGGGCGTCGTGGTCGATGGGTGCTTGCAGGCAGGCACGGAACGCCGCGTGGACGTCGGCCGTCAGGGCTTCGAGCAGCGCCGGGACGCTGGCAAAGAAGTGGTAGACGGAGGAGGGCGGGATCTCCGCGCGTTCGGCGACGCTGTAGATCGACAGGCTGGCCACGCCCTCGGCAGCCAGCAGCGTGCGGGCGGCATCGAGTATCGAATCGATCCGGGCCTGGCTGCGTGCGCGGGGTTTGCGTGGGGTGGCGAGTCGGGTCATTGGTGTCTCCTGCGGGGCAGCGGGCATTGTACGAGTCGAGTTGTGTGTTGTCTTCTCGGCCGCCTTCGCGGGCAAGCCTCGCTCCTACGGGATCGCGACGATCACGGGATTTTGGGTTCGACACGAACCCGTAGGAGCGAGGCTTGCCCGCGAACCGCCGCAGGCGGCCATAAAAAAACGCCGCAGGCTTTTTCAGCCTGCGGCGTTGTTTTTACTGCAACCGCTTACACGGTATGCAGGTACCAGTTGTATTCGAGGTCAGAGATGGAGTGTTCGAACTCCTCCAGCTCGCTCTCTTTACACGCGACGAAGATATCGATGTATTTCGGATCGATGTACTTGGCCATGACTTCGCTGTCGTCCAGCTCGCGCAATGCATCGCGCAGGTTGTTCGGCAGGCTTTGCTCGTTCTGCTCGTAGGAGTTGCCTTCCACGGGTGCGCCTGGCTCGATCTTGTTGGTCAGACCGTGGTGCACGCCTGCCAGGACCGAAGCCATCAGCAGGTACGGGTTGGCATCGGCGCCGGCAACGCGGTGTTCCAGACGGACCGCGTCGGCGGAACCAGTCGGCACACGCACCGCAACAGTACGGTTGTCCAGACCCCAGCACGGTGCATTCGGCACATAGAACTGTGCGCCGAAACGACGGTAGGAGTTGACGTTCGGGCAGAGAAAAGCCATCTGCGCCGGTAGGGTCTCGAGCACACCGCCGATCGCGTGACGCAGTGCGGCGTTCTGCTCGGGATCCTCACTGGCAAAAATGTTTTTGCCATCTTTATCAAGAATCGAGATGTGGACGTGCAGACCGTTACCCGCCTGGCCCGGGTAAGGCTTGGCCATGAAGGTCGTGTCCATCTCATGGTCGTAGGCGATGTTTTTGATCAGACGCTTGAGCAGAACTGCATAGTCGCAGGCCTTGATCGGGTCGGCCACGTGGTGCAAGTTCACTTCGAACTGCGCCGGGGCACTTTCCTTGACGATCGCGTCGGCAGGGATGCCTTGCTCTTTCGCACCTTCCAGAATGTCCTGGAGGCAGTCGACGTATTCGTCGAGGTCGTCGATCAGGTAAACCTGTGTCGAATGCGGGCGCTTGCCGGAGATCGGTGAGCGAGGCGGTTGTGGGCGACCGTTCACGTTCTCCTGGTCAATCAGGTAGAACTCCAGTTCGAACGCAGCGCAGATGGTCAGGCCCATCTCGTCGAACTTGGTAACAACTTGACGCAAGACTTCACGGGGATCCGCGAAGAAAGGTTCACCTTCGAGTTCGTGCATGGTCATTAACAGTTGCGCGGTAGGGCGCTTCTGCCAAGGCTCGTTGCACAGGGTGTCAGGGATTGGATAGCAGATTCGGTCAGCATCGCCGATGTCCAGGCCCAGGCCGGTGCTTTCGACCGTCGAGCCATTGATATCCAGAGCAAATAGAGAGGCCGGCAGGTTGATGCCTTTCTCGTAAACCTTGTGGAGGCTGGTGCGTTCAATGCGCTTGCCGCGCACCACACCATTCATATCCGCAATCAGAAGGTCAACGTACAGAACCTCAGGATGTTCCTTAAGGAACGCGTTCGCTTCGTTAAGCTGAACGGCACGCGGGGGTACCGACATGATGCAACACCTTTGTTGTTAAAAATATCAATCATTGATCTCTTCGGGTTTCAGTCAACCCGAACGGCATGCCGAAGTCAAGCGAGGCCTTTTTTGCCCTAAAAAAGCGCCCATGGGGCATTTTTGAGGCACTTTGGGGCGTTTTTATGCCTTTGAGCGCTTTAGCGCCTGCGGGCTTGAGCGGGCCGTGTTGTATTTTTTACGGGGGTGTTGTGTAAAAAAATGAACAAGGCTAAGCTCGATTCAAACCCATAACACCAATAATACCGGGGTGCTTCATGTCTCGCCTGCCGTTAATCGGCGTGACCGCCTGCTCTAAGCAGATCGGTCTGCATGCTTATCACATCAGTGGCGACAAGTACGTCCGCGCCGTGGCCTCAGCGGCCAAGGGCCTGCCGGTGATTCTTCCGTCCCTGGCTGATTTGCTGGCACCGTCCGATATTCTGGACGGTCTGGATGGCATTCTCTTTACGGGCTCTCCTTCCAATATAGAACCGTTTCACTATAGCGGCCCAGCCAGCGCGTCGGGCACCGCTCATGATTCTGCACGCGATGCCACCACGCTCCCGTTGATCCGCGCCGCTGTCGAGGCCGGTATTCCCGTGCTCGGTATTTGCCGCGGTTTCCAGGAAATGAACGTGGCGTTTGGCGGCAGCCTGCATCAAAAAGTCCACGAAGCCGGTCCATTCATCGATCACCGTGAAGACGATAGCCTACCGCTTGAAGGACAGTATGCGCCAAGTCACCCGGTGCACATTCAACCGGGTGGTGTACTCGCAGGTCTGGGCCTGGCGAGCGAGATACCCGTCAATTCGATTCATGGTCAGGGCGTTGAACGCCTGGCGCCGGGCCTTCGCGTAGAAGCTCTGGCTCCCGACGGGTTGATTGAGGCGTTCTCTGTTGGTGGAGAGCCAATTAACGGCGGCAGGGCTTTTGCTTTGGGGGTGCAATGGCATCCCGAATGGCAGGTAAGCTCAAACCCGGATTACCTTGCGATCTTCCAGGCATTTGGCGATGCCTGCCGCAAGCGCGCATTACAACGCGACGCCGATGCGTCAAACAACGCCTGACTTATAAGAGTCAGGAAACCAAGCCTAAGAGGCATTTATGAGTAACAACCTCGACCAGCTCACCGATTGGTTGAAAGACCACAAGATCACAGAAGTCGAATGCATGATCGCCGACTTGACCGGGATCACCCGGGGCAAGATATCGCCGACCAACAAGTTCATTGCCGAAAAAGGCATGCGCCTGCCCGAGAGCGTTCTGTTGCAGACCGTGACCGGCGACTATGTCGAAGACGACATCTATTACGAACTGCTCGACCCGGCCGACATCGACATGATCTGCCGTCCCGACCAGAACGCGGTGTTCCTGGTGCCCTGGGCTATCGAGCCTACCGCTCAGGTGATCCACGACACCTACGACAAGCAAGGCAACCCGATCGAGCTGTCGCCGCGCAACGTGCTGAAAAAGGTTCTGAAACTCTATTCCGACAGGGGCTGGCAGCCGATCGTGGCGCCAGAAATGGAGTTCTACCTGACCAAGCGCTGCGAGGACCCGGACTTCCCGCTGCAACCGCCGGTTGGCCGCTCAGGTCGCCCGGAAACCGGTCGCCAGTCCTTCTCGATTGAAGCGGCGAACGAATTCGATCCGTTGTTCGAAGACGTCTACGACTGGTGCGAATTGCAGGAGCTGGACCTCGACACGCTGATCCACGAGGACGGCACGGCGCAGATGGAAATCAACTTCCGTCACGGCGATGCCTTGTCCCTGGCCGACCAGATCCTGGTGTTCAAGCGCACCATGCGCGAAGCCGCGCTCAAGCACAACGTGGCGGCGACGTTCATGGCCAAGCCCATGACCGGCGAGCCGGGCAGTGCGATGCACTTGCACCAGAGCATCATCGACATCGAAACCGGCAAGAACGTGTTCTCCAATGAAGACGGGACCATGAGCCAGCTGTTCCTGAACCACATCGGTGGTTTGCAGAAACTGATCCCCGAGCTGTTGCCGTTGTTCGCGCCTAACGTCAACTCGTTCCGCCGCTTCCTGCCGGACACCTCGGCACCGGTGAACGTGGAGTGGGGCGAGGAGAACCGCACCGTGGGCCTGCGGGTTCCGGATGCCGGGCCGCAAAACCGTCGGGTGGAAAACCGCCTGCCGGGCGCCGATGCCAACCCGTACCTGGCGATTGCCGCGAGCCTGCTCTGCGGTTACATCGGCATGGTCGAAGGCTTGAACCCGAGTGCGCCGGTGGTGGGGCGTGGTTATGAACGCCGCAACCTGCGCCTGCCACTGACCATCGAAGACGCGCTGGAACGCATGGAACACAGCGTGACTATCGAGAAGTACCTGGGCAAGAAATTCATCACTGGCTACGTCGCGGTCAAGCGGGCCGAGCATGAAAACTTCAAGCGCGTGATCAGTTCGTGGGAGCGGGAATTCCTGCTCTTCGCCGTCTGATGCGCCGGGCGCGGCCGGAAATCGCCGCGCCTTTCACTGCAACCTTAGGAGAATTCGCATGACCAGCAACAACCCGCAAACCCGTGAATGGCAAACCCTGAGCAACGATCACCACCTGGCCCCGTTCAGCGACTTCAAGCAGCTGAAAGAGAAAGGCCCGCGGATCATCACCAGTGCCAAGGGCGTTTACCTCTGGGACAGCGAAGGCAACAAGATCCTCGACGGCATGGCCGGCCTGTGGTGCGTGGCGATCGGCTACGGTCGCGATGAACTGGCCGATGCCGCCAGCAAACAAATGCGCGAACTGCCTTACTACAACCTGTTCTTCCAGACGGCTCACCCGCCGGTGCTGGAATTGGCCAAGGCCATCGCCGACATCGCGCCGCAAGGTATGAACCACGTGTTCTTCACCGGTTCCGGCTCCGAAGGCAACGACACCATGCTGCGTATGGTTCGTCACTACTGGGCGATCAAGGGCCAGCCGAAGAAGAAAGTCATCATCAGCCGCAAGAACGGTTATCACGGTTCCACCGTGGCCGGCGCGAGCCTGGGTGGCATGACGTACATGCACGAACAAGGCGACTTGCCGATCCCGGGCATCGTCCACATCGCGCAGCCGTACTGGTTCGCTGAAGGCGGCAAGATGACACCGGAAGAGTTCGGTATCTGGGCGGCCAATCAGCTGGAAGAGAAGATTCTGGAAGTCGGCGTGGACAACGTCGGTGCCTTTATTGCCGAGCCGATCCAGGGTGCCGGCGGCGTGATCATTCCGCCAGACACCTACTGGCCGCGCATCAAGGAAATCCTCGCCAAGTACGACATCCTGTTCGTGGCCGATGAAGTGATCTGTGGTTTCGGCCGTACCGGTGAGTGGTTCGGTAGCGATTTCTACGACCTCAAACCCGACATGATGACCATCGCCAAAGGCCTGACGTCCGGCTACATCCCTATGGGTGGCCTGATCGTGCGTGACGAAGTGGTGGCGGTGCTCAACGAAGGTGGCGATTTCAACCACGGCTTCACCTATTCCGGGCACCCGGTGGCCGCCGCGGTGGCACTGGAAAACATCCGCATCCTGCGCGAAGAAAAAATTATCGAGCGCGTTCATGCAGAAACGGCACCCTATTTGCAGAGTCGCCTACGAGAACTGAACGATCATCCCCTGGTGGGTGAAGTGCGTGGGGTAGGGCTGCTGGGGGCGATCGAACTGGTGCAGGACAAGGCCACTCGCAAGCGTTACGAAGGCAAGGGCGTCGGCATGATCTGCCGCACGTTCTGCTTCGAAAACGGCCTGATCATGCGCGCCGTCGGCGACACCATGATCATCGCTCCGCCACTGGTGATTACACCGGCAGAAATCGATGAGTTGGTGACCAAGGCACGCAAGTGTCTGGACCTGACCCTGAGTGCATTGCAGGGCTAAGTGCTAGGCTCTGAGCGGGGTGTGAAGTTTGCATTTCGCTCAGCGCAAACAAAGGATGGGTCTTTCCTTGAAAGCCTGCCTTGGATCTTGCCAGACTACCGGTTGTTTGTTGCCCAGGAATAGGCCGCTGGCTCTTGGTTAACAAGAACGTGGTTAAAAAGAAAAATTGGAGCATTACCCATGAAGGCATTAGGTATGAAGATAGCTGGCAAGACCCTCCTCGCCATGTCCCTGATGGGCGTGATGGCGGGCGCAGTTCAGGCAGACGACAAGGTTCTTCACGTGTACAACTGGTCCGATTACATCGCACCGGATACCGTCAAGAAGTTCGAAGCCGAGTCGGGGATCAAGGTTGTTTACGACGTATTCGACAGTAACGAAACCCTGGAAGCCAAGTTGCTGGCAGGCAAGTCCGGCTACGACATCGTCGTACCGTCGAACAACTTCCTGGCCAAGCAAATCAAGGCCGGTGTTTACCAGAAGCTGGACAAGTCCAAGCTGCCTAACTGGAAGAACCTGAACACTGACCTGCTTAAAGCAGTTTCGGTGAGCGACCCGGGCAACGAACACGCGTTCCCTTACATGTGGGGTTCGATCGGTATCGGCTTCAATGCCGAGAAGGTCAAGGCTGCACTGGGCGCCGATGCACCCACCAATTCCTGGGACCTGATTTTCAAACCTGAAAACGCCGCGAAGTTGAAGTCGTGCGGTATCAGCGTCCTTGATTCGCCAACCGAGATGATTCCGGTGGCGTTGCACTACCTGGGCTATCCAACCGACAGCCAGGACAAAAAACAACTGGCCGAAGCCGAAGCGCTGTTCCTGAAGGTCCGTCCTTCGATTGGCTACTTCCACTCGTCCAAGTACATCTCCGACCTGGCCAACGGCAACATCTGCGTGGCCATCGGTTACTCGGGTGACGTTTACCAAGCCAAGACCCGCGCCGCTGAAGCCGGTGACAAGGTCAAAGTCAGCTACAACATTCCGAAAGAAGGTGCCGGCAGCTTCTACGACATGGTCGCCATCCCTAAAGATGCCGAAAACGTCGAGGGCGCCTACAAGTTCATGACCTTCCTGCAGAAGCCGGAAATCATGGCTGAAATCACCAACGCCGTACGCTTTCCGAACGGTAACGCGGCAGCCACCGCATTAGTCGATAAAGAAATCACCGCCGACCCAGGCATCTACCCGCCAGCGGACGTGCTGGCCAAGCTGTACGCGATTGCCGACTTGCCGGCCGCGACCCAGCGGATCCTGACGCGTAGTTGGACCAAGATCAAATCGGGTAAATAAGTAAAACCCTGTAGCAGCTACCGCAGGCTGCGTCCAACTGCGAAGCAGTTGTGCTGTTGAAAACGCGGGAAGGTCCTTCGGACCTTAACGCAGCCTTCGGCAGCTGCTACAGGTATCTGCATAAAAGTTTTGCTGGAACGGTTTTTCGAGGGTAAGTTGCGCGCCGGTTTTGTTGCCAGGCAGCCATGGCTGTCATGTAACGCGGGGCAACTTGGGCCCAACTAATTTTAGAGGACCTCCACGTGCCTATTTTTTCTTTGTTGCGCAATGCACTGCTGGTCGGCGCGGGGCTGACGCTTGCCGTTAGTGTCCAGGCCGCCGGCACTGTGCATATTTATAACTGGTCGGACTACATCGGTTCGACCACCCTGGCGGACTTCCAGAAAGAGACCGGCATCAAGCCGGTGTATGACGTCTTCGATTCCAACGAAACCCTGGAAGGCAAGTTGCTGGCCGGGCGTACCGGTTACGACGTGGTCGTGCCGTCTAATCACTTCCTTGGCAAACAGATCAAGGCGGGTGCTTTCCAGAAGCTCGACAAGTCCAAGTTGACCCACTATTCCAACCTCGACCCGGTGCTGCTCAAGCGCCTGGAGCAAAACGATCCGGGTAACCTGTACGCCGTGCCGTATTTGTGGGGCACCAACGGCATCGGTTACAACGTCGATAAGGTCAAGGCTGTGTTGGGCCTCGACAAGATCGATTCCTGGGATGTGGTGTTCGAGCCGGAGAACATCAAGAAACTGCATGCCTGTGGCGTGGCGTTTCTCGATTCCGCCGATGAAATGATGCCCACGGTCCTCAACTACATGGGCCTCAACGCCAACAGCACCAACCCCGAAGACTACAAAAAGGCCGAAGCCAAGTTGCTGGCGGTGCGGCCTTACGTGACCTATTTCCACTCGTCCAAATACATCGCGGACCTCGCCAACGGCGATATCTGCGTGGCGATCGGTTTTTCCGGCGACATGTTCCAGGCCAAGGCCCGCGCGGCTGAGGCCGGCAAAGGCATGAACATCGCCTACTCGATTCCGAAAGAGGGCGGTGCGCTTTGGTTCGACATGCTGGCGATCCCCAAGGATGCGGCCAACGTCAAGGAAGCCCACGCCTTCATCAACTATTTGCTGAAACCTGAGGTGATCGCCCAGGTCAGCGATTACGTGGGTTACGCCAATCCTAACCCCGGGTCGGACACATTGATGGAGCAGTCCATTCGCACCGACGAATCGGTGTATCCACCGCAAGCAGTCCTCGACAAGACTTACGTGTCTATCGAGTTACCACCAAACATTCAACGTTTGATGACCCGCAGCTGGACCAAGGTCAAGTCGGGTAAATAGCTGCAAGGCTCAAACTATCCAAGGTTCGCTCGCCTCGGGCGAACTGCAAATTTTGTTGGGAGTTTCGTAAATGGCAGTTGCCTCCGGCGCCTATAAGAAAGCCCTCGAGGGCGACCAGTCACCTAAACAGGTGCTGGTCAAAATCGACCGGGTCACGAAGAAGTTCGACGAGACGATTGCCGTGGACGATGTGTCCCTGGAAATCAAGAAAGGCGAGATTTTCGCCCTGCTCGGCGGTTCGGGATCGGGCAAATCCACGTTGCTGCGCATGCTCGCAGGCTTCGAACGGCCCACGGAGGGGCGCATTTTCCTCGATGGCGTCGACATCACAGACATGCCGCCATACGAGCGGCCGATCAACATGATGTTCCAGTCCTACGCCTTGTTCCCGCACATGACCGTGGCGCAGAACATCGCCTTCGGCCTCAAGCAGGACAAAATCCCCGCAGCTGAAGTCGATGCTCGCGTAGCCGACATGCTCAAGCTGGTTCAGATGACGCAGTACGCCAAGCGCAAGCCGCATCAGTTGTCCGGTGGTCAGCGTCAACGTGTGGCCCTGGCGCGTTCGTTGGCCAAGCGACCGAAGCTGTTGCTGCTCGACGAACCGATGGGTGCTCTGGACAAGAAGCTGCGTTCGCAAATGCAGCTTGAGCTTGTCGAGATCATCGAGCGGGTCGGCGTAACCTGCGTCATGGTGACCCACGACCAGGAAGAGGCCATGACCATGGCCGAGCGCATAGCGATCATGCACCTGGGCTGGATCGCCCAGATCGGCAGCCCGATCGACATCTACGAAACCCCGACCAGCCGTCTGGTCTGCGAGTTCATCGGCAACGTCAACATCTTCGACGGTGAAGTGATCGACGACGCCGAAGGCCACGCGACCATCACCTGCAAGGACCTGGACCGCCAGATTTACGTGGGCCACGGGATCAGCACGTCGGTGCAGGACAAATCCGTGACCTACGCGATCCGTCCGGAAAAACTGCTGGTGACGCCGACCATGCCGACCTGCGAATACAACTGGTCCAGCGGTAAGGTGCACGACATCGCCTACCTTGGTGGCCACTCGGTGTTCTACGTCGAACTGCCGAGCGGCAAGATCGTCCAGTCTTTCGTCGCCAACGCCGAGCGCCGCGGTCAGCGCCCAACCTGGGGTGACCAGGTTTACGTGTACTGGGAAGACGACAGCGGCGTGGTACTTCGCTCATGAACATGCGCAAATTCAAACGCCGACTCAATCGAATAATTCCCGGTGGCCGTCAGATGGTCATCGGGGTTCCGTTCATCTGGCTGTTCCTGTTCTTCATGCTGCCGTTCTTCATCGTCTTGAAGATCAGCTTCGCCGAAGCCGACGTGGCCATTCCGCCGTACACCGAGATCTATAGCTACCTCGACCAAAAAGTGCAGTTGCTGCTTAACCTGAGCAACTACGCAATGCTGGCCGGCGACGAGTTGTACATCGCCGCCTATCTCGGCTCGTTGAAGATGGCGCTGATCAGCACCGTCCTCTGTTTGCTGATCGGCTACCCGATGGCTTATGCCATTGCCAGTGCCCGCAAGGAACTGCAAACGGTGCTGGTGCTGCTGATCATGATGCCGACCTGGACCGCGATCCTGATCCGCGTTTATGCGTGGATGGGCATCCTCAGCAACAACGGTCTACTCAATGGTTTCCTGATGACCATGGGCTGGATCGACGAACCGCTGCAGATCCTCAATACCAACCTCGCGGTCTATATCGGCGTGGTGTATTCGTACCTGCCGTTCATGATCCTGCCGCTCTACGCCAACCTGGTGAAGCACGACAACAGCTTGCTGGAAGCCGCCTCCGACCTGGGTTCGAGCACCTTCAACAGCTTCTGGAAGATCACCATTCCGCTGTCCAAGAACGGCATCGTCGCCGGTTGCATGCTGGTGTTCATCCCGGTCGTGGGTGAGTTCGTGATCCCGGAACTGCTCGGCGGCCCGGAAACCCTGATGATCGGTAAAGTGCTCTGGCAAGAGTTCTTCAACAACCGTGACTGGCCGGTGGCGTCTGCCCTGGCGGTGGTGATGCTGGCGATCCTGATTGTGCCGATCATCCTGTTCAACCGTAGTCAGGCCAAAGAAATGGAGGGCAAAGAATGAAGCGCTTTCGTTTCTCAAGCTTGATGCTGGTGCTGGGTCTGCTGTTCATCTACGCGCCGATGCTGATCCTGGTGATCTACTCGTTCAACGCCTCCAAACTGGTGACGGTGTGGGGCGGCTGGTCGATCAAGTGGTACGTCGGTTTGATGGACAACACCCAACTGATGGGCTCGGTGGTGCGTTCGCTGGAAATCGCCTGCTACACGGCGGTGGCGGCGGTGGCGCTGGGCACGTTGGCGGCGTTCGTGCTGACCCGTATCACCCACTTCAAGGGTCGCACGCTGTTCGGTGGCCTGGTCACCGCGCCGCTGGTGATGCCCGAAGTGATCACCGGTCTGTCGCTGTTGCTGCTGTTCGTGGCCATGGCGCAGATGATTGGTTGGCCACAGGAGCGGGGCATCATCACCATCTGGATCGCCCACACCACGTTCTGTGCGGCGTATGTGGCGGTGGTGGTGTCGGCGCGCTTGCGTGAGCTGGACCTGTCCATCGAAGAAGCGGCCATGGACCTCGGTGCGCGGCCTTGGAAGGTGTTCTTCCTGATCACCATCCCGATGATCGCGCCATCCTTGGGTGCCGGCGGCATGATGTCTTTCGCCCTGTCCCTGGATGACCTGGTGTTGGCGAGCTTCGTGTCCGGCCCGGGTTCGACGACCCTGCCGATGGAAGTGTTCTCGGCAGTGCGTCTGGGCGTGAAACCCGAGATCAACGCCGTGGCCAGCCTGATTCTGCTGGCGGTATCGCTGATGACGTTCCTGGTCTGGTTCTTCAGCCGTCGTGCCGAAGAAAGTCGCAAACGTGCGATTCAGCAAGCGATCGAAGAAGGTGCTGCCGACTCCTGGAAACAACCGGACGTGCGTCGCGCCCCGGCGCCGGAAGCGGCTTGATCCACACCTGATCGTTCCCACGCTCCGCGTGGGAATGCCTCTATGGACGCTCTGCGTCCACTGTGACGCGGAGCGTCACGGGCTGCATTCCCACGCGGAGCGTGGGAACGATCAGGTCAGGAAATCCAAGGGGACTTGCGGATGATCTCGACGAAGTTCATCGGCTTGAAGCCTGGCTCGCTGTCGACCAGCACATCAGCGTTTACAGTGCCGAACGTGGTGTCCGGCCGGTGTTTGAAGCCGTTGGCGAACGCACACAGGATGCACTCCTTGAATCCTTCGCCACGCGGGTGGGCATGCACCACTTCTTCGCGTTGCGCGCTGGGAAACGCCGCGTAATCGATGCCCAGCACATCCATCTCGACGCCGGCGGTGACCAGCGCTACGTTAGGCCGCAGGTGTTGCGGCACGCCCGGTGTGGTGTGCAGAGCAATCGACAACCAGACCTGTTCGATATCGTCGTCGGACAAGCCGTAGGGTTTGAGGAACGCTTTGGCAGCGTTGGCGCTGTCAACTTCGAAGCGCTCGTCGTCAGTGCGATGACCTTCCACCAGACCCAAGTCATGGAACATCGCGCCGACGTACAACAGTTCGGGGTTGTAGGCCAGTTGCTTGCGTTCACCGCTCAAGGCACCGAACAGAAACACGCGACGCGAGTGGTGATACAGCAGGTCTGATTCGACGTCGCGAATGTATTCCGTGGTGGCCTTGGCCAACGCGCTGTCGGGGATTTTGATACCGGCGATGGTGCTGCTCATGGTGCTTTCCTCGTGGGGAACGCCGTGGCGGCGCTGATGGGTTCAGTCTGTGCGCGCACCCGAAACCGGACAATCGATCCATGGCTGCGATCCTTGCCAATGAACATGCATATCGCGCCAACCTCGCTTGTTGCGCGAGGATTGGCTAGGGTTAAACCGGATAATCCGGGTTGCACAGCTGATATTCAGTCCAGTGCTATAGAAGGCGATTCATGCCATGAGTAAAACCGTTGCCATCGTGGTGTTCTCAGGCGTTCAGTCCCTGGACGTCACCGGTCCCATGGATGTGTTTTCAGAAGCCAATCGTTTCCTCGAGCCGCAAGATCACTATCGACTGGAGGTGATCGGCGTGGAGCGCGGGGTGATGCCGTGTTCCAACGGTTTGTCACTCAATGCCCATCGGCATTTCAGCGAAGCGCTGGAGGCCTATGACTTGCTGTTGGTGGCCGGTGGGCCGCAGTTGCCGTTCATGAGTTTCGGTGCGGCATTCGATGCCTGGCTGCGTGATGCCTGCGCGCTGGCGCAACGCTTTGGCTCGATCTGCAACGGCGCCTTCATGCTCGCCCGGGCCGGATTGCTGGAAGGACGAACGGTGACCACCCACTGGGGCGACGCCGCGGCGCTGGCGCAGTTGTGCCCGTCGACTCAGGTTGATGCTGATCGTCTTTACGTGCAGGACGGCGAGCTCTACACCTCGGCGGGTGTCACGGCGGGGATTGATCTGTCGCTGTACTTGTTGGCCAGGGATCACGGGCCGGAAGTCGCATTGAGTGTGGCAAAACGATTGGTGGTGTTCACTCAGCGCTCCGGCGGGCAGTCACAGTTCAGCCCATTCCTCACGCCACACGCCGAACCCACTTCTGCCGTGGCACTGGTGCAGCTCTACGTGTTGGCCAACCTGACGGGCGATTTGACGATTGCCGACCTGGCCAACGCCGCCAACATGAGTACCCGCAACTTTTCCAGGGTGTTTACCAAAGAGGCGAAAATCCCCCCGGCGGAATTCGTCGAACGGGCCAGGGTGGACGCGGCGCGGGTGCTGCTTGAAAGCACAAATTCGCCGCTGAAGACCGTGGCCTATCAGTGTGGATTTCGCGATGCCCAGCACATGCGCAGTGTGTTCAACCGCAGGCTGGGGGTGACGCCGCAGCAGTTCAGGCTGAACTTTGCGGCGATGGTTTAAACGCTGATCGATCGTTCCCACGCGCAGCAAAGGAATGCCTCCACGGACGCTCCGCGTTCGGCTCTCTAAGGGACGCAGAGCGTCCCGGGCTGCATTCCTTTGCTGCGCGTGGGAACGATCAACTATTGCGCAGCCCGCGCCGGCAACAGCTTCAAAGTGCTCCGCGTATTGGCCGTGACTTCTTCATCATTGAGATGCGCCTGGTAGTAGATCCCTTCAATAAACGCCTCAGCCTGGTCGTCATAGTGGCTGTCGAACGGCACGCCACTCTGGCCGACCGGGTTGATGGTCAAGCTGTGGGCCGGGTCGGCGAAGTCGATCAGGCGGCGGGTCGACGGACCGTAAGTCACTGGCCACGGTGCTGGGCCGATTTTCGCCGAAAGGTTGTTCGGCACTTCGTGAGTGCCTGGCGCCGCGAACGGGCCGACATTGAAGAGACGGTCCAGCGGCTTTTGCTGCCCCAGCGGATGGCCATGTGTCAGCGTGTGCGCCTTGCCCCACTGCCATTGTGCGAAATCGGCGCCGAGGGTGGTTTTGAGATGAGCGATGCTCGCTTGCCACGCAACCTTTACCGTATCGGCGCGGGTTTCCTTGCCGAGGGTGTTGCGGTTGTCCCACCACGGCGAATCGGCGGTCGCGGCCAGTCGCGGTAATGCCGCATCAATCACCCGGGTCGACAGCAATGTTTCGAAGAAGTCATTTCCCAGCTCATCGTGCATCGTCGCGTCAGCCAGGTTGAACAGCAACTGGTTGAACAACGTGGCGCTGGTGGAGTCGAGCGGGTAGTCGCCCTTCCATTGCGCCAGTTGCTCAACCAGTTTGAGCTCGGCGGGGTCGCTCACCCCTTCACGCAATACCGGCAGCAGTGGCGCCAGCAGGCGCGGGCCGTAGGCAGTGGTGGTGCCCAGTTGGAGCTTCTGGCTGGCGTCCAGATCCCACTTGATGGTTTTGTCGCTGAGCTGGCGATTGAGCTGCTGACCGCGATCGGCCAGGTTGTAGTAACCGGGAATCTCCATGCCGGTCGGCGACACCGGCTGGAAGTTGGCCGAGACGATGTAGCCGCGTGCCGGGTTCTCTTCCTGTGGGTTGGCGCTGAACGGGTAGAAACCTTCCTTGTCCGCTTCGGCGGTGCTGCCGTCGAGGATGAACCCGGGACGCACACCCGCCGGACGTTTTGGCAATTGCGCTGCTGCCCACCAGCCGATGTCGCCCTTGGCGTTGGCCCAGACGATGTTCAGACCCGGCGCCTGAATCTTCGCCGAGGCACTGCGCGCCTTGGCCAGGGTGTCGGCGCGGTTGAGCTGGTAGAAGCCTTCAAGGATCGGATTCTGGCTTTCGAGAAAACCCCACCACATGGCGATCGGTGTTTTGCCGACGCCGCTGCCGAGCGCATCGTTGACGATCGGACCGTGGGGCGACTGGCGCAGCACCAGTGTTACCGGCGCCTGGCCCTTGACCGCGTTCTGCTGTTCGCTGGTCACCATGTCCACCCACTTGCCGCGATACCAGACCTGATTGGGGTTGTCCGGGTTGACCTTCTCGGCGATCAGATCGAGGTCGTCGTTCTGAAACATGGTGATGCTCCAGCCGAAATCGCGGTTCATCCCGAGGGAGGCGAACGGCATCAACGCCTGATAGTGGCCGTAGAGTTCGAAGCCCGGCGCCGAGAGCTGCGCTTCATACCACACCGACGGCGCGGAAAAGCGGATGTGCGGGTCGCCGGCCAACAGCGGTTTGCCGCTTTTGGTTCGGCCTCCGGAGACGACCCAGGCGTTGCTCCCCTCGAACTGCGGCAAACCGTTGTCGGCGAGTGCCTGTTCGCTAAGGCGGGCGAGGGCGTTGAGGTCTTTCCAGTCGGTACTGGCGAGGGGTGGCATGCTGCCGTTGAGCACACCTTTGGGCTGCCAGTCGAGATCGAAGATGTTCAGGTAGTTGGCGCCCAGCTGATCGCGCACGTAGGTCAGCAACGGTTCGGTGCGAAACGCCGCGGCAAAACTGTAGGCCATGTATCCGGCGATGCTGATGGTGTCCTGAGCCGTGAACGGGCGTTTGGGGATGCCCAGCACATCAAACTCTGCGGGTTTTGCATGGCTGTCCTGATACTGGTTGATGCCATCCAGATAGGCTTGCATGGCGATAAAGGCCGGCGACTGTTTGTCCATATTCGTCAGGTAGGTGTCGGCGCGTTCGCGAATGCGCAGGCTGCGCATCAGTTTGTCGGTATCGAGCAGTTTCGGGCCCAGTACCTCGGCCAGCTCTCCACGGGCGAGGCGGCGCAGGACTTCCATCTGAAACAGCCGGTCCTGGGCGTGCACGTACCCGAGGGCGCGGTACAGGTCGGTTTCGTTCTCGGCGCGGAAGTGCGGGATGCCGCGCTCGTCGTAGCGCACGGTGACCGAACCTTGCAGGTGTTGCAGCTCCACCATACCCTGGCGTGACGGTTGCTTGCTGTAGATGTACCCGCCGGCCCCTGCGGCGAGCACGACAATCAGCAGGGCGAGAACGGTCAAGCTACGTTTCATGGTGATTCCTTGTTGTTATAAGTGGCAGCAGTTCCCTGGCGGCACTGTTTAACACGGCGTGGCGATAGGGCCATCGCACTTAGGAGGGATTCGCGTCTCCTATCAGTCTTACTTCGGTGTGTCGACGGGCCACGGGCAGTAACAACCCACTGCCAGTGTGTGCGTGGCATTCACCGCGCGGCCTTCATTCAACGCTTGCAGAATCGGTTCAATAAAGCTGTTACTCGAATTGCAGGTCAGGCCCTCGCTGTACGGGCCGAAATACGCCAGTTTGCCGCTGCGATCCCAGATCGCCACGGCCGGGCTGGCGGGGATCTGTTCGGAACCCGGGAGGACGGCGATGCTTTTCAGTCGGCTTAAAGTGCTCGGCAACTGACCGTGGCTGCCAGGCTTTTGTACCGCATAAAACTCCACGCCTTGCGGTACATAGTGCTCAACCAGTTCGCTCAGGTGTTGTTGGTTTCCGACATTGCACGGGCAGGCCGGGTCCCAGAAGTGCACGAGGCGGATGGCGCCGGGACCGGCGAGGTTGTCGGGCAGGCGCAGCGGGTCACCGGAGAACACTGCGGTGTGCTCGCTGAACGCTCGCAGGTAGCGGCCCTGAAACCAGTCGTAAGCAACCCACAACACGCCGGCACACACGAGGGCGAACAGGCTGACAAGCAGTGTGGCGCGGGAGGGCGAGCGCATGGATTTCAGTCCTCGAAGGTCCGCTAGCTTGCCATGCTTGCCGCGACAGATGAATATCGCAGGCCCATAAAGTCCGTTTCGCGTTCTGGAATTGCTCATGTCTGCCACTTTCGACCCCGATCATCTGCGTGCCAGCCTGCGGCCATTGGCCGACAGGCAGCCGCTGTCGGTAGAAGCGCTGGCTTACCAGCGCTTCTACGGGCTGGATTTTGCCGGGCGTGATGTGCGCAGTAGCCTTGGGCGTTTCGAGGTCGATGGTTATGAAGTGGTCAGCCAGGTCTGGTGGCCCGAGCGGGCGAAGGCGACGCTGTTTTTGCTCCACGGCTTTTACGATCACACCGGACTTTACCGGCATGTGATCGAGTGGGCGCTGGATCAGGATTTTGCGGTGATTGCCTGCGACCTGCCGGGGCACGGATTGTCCAGCGGTGAGCGGGCGAGCATCAAGGATTTCGCCGAGTATCAGGACACACTGCAAAGATTGTTCACCGAGGCGCAATCCCTCGATCTGCCGCAACCGTGGCACCTGTGCGGGCAAAGCACTGGCGGCGCGATCGTGATCGATCATGTGCTCAATCAGGGCGCCAGCAGTCCGGCCCAGGGCCAGGTTATCCTGTTGTCACCACTGGTGAGGCCGCGGTCCTGGGGTTGGTCACAGCTCAGCTATTACCTGCTAAAGCCTTTCGTCAAAGCCATCGCCCGGCGCTTCAGCGAAAACTCCAACGACCCGGATTTTTTGCCCTTCCTGCAAACCGATCCGTTGCAGCCGCTACGCTTGCCGACCGCCTGGGTCGGTGCGTTGGCGCGCTGGATCAAACGCATCGAAGCCGCACCGGACAGCACGCGGCGGCCGCTGATCGTGCAGGGGCAGGCGGACATGACCGTGGATTGGGAGCACAACCTTGAAGTATTGCGGGGCAAGTTCGATCGGCCGCAGGTGCTGATGTTGCCTGAGGCGCGGCATCACCTGGCGAATGAGACGCTGGCGTTACGGCGGGAGTATTTCGGGTTTTTGAGCAAGCGGATCAAGGGGCGGAATCTATAGCGGCAGTGATGGCCTCTTCGCGGGCAAGCCTCGCTCCTACAATTGGAATACATTTCCCTGTAGGAGCGAGGCTTGCCCGCGAAGGCAATCTCAAAGGCGCTGCAGATTACTGGCTGAGGCTCGGCGTACTCTGCCCCACCGCCAGCCCCGCGCGAATCGCGGCCAGTGCTGCCTGATAGTAAGCCTTGCCTTCGTCAGACTCGGCAAACGTGGCGAACTCTTCCAGTTCGTTATCCGACAGGTCGCGATAGACATACAACAGCGTGTTGTTCAGGTCGCTGCCAATCTGGTCCATCAAGCGCTGACGCTGACCGTTCAACATGCCTTGAGCCTGACCACCGCCGAGCAGGCCGGGGATCATCGAACTGAGGCTGTCGGCCGCGACACCGGCAATCGCCAGGCTGACTTCAGCGCCGGCCTCGCGAGCGGGCAGGGCCTGAGCCAGATGGCCGATGATCAACATGCGACTGTCGCTGGCCTGGATCTTGGGTAAACCCTTGGCGTTTTTTGCCAGCTGATCACGACGGGTCGCGAGCAATTCGGCGGCGACGATTTTCTTGCCCAAGGGTGACTGAAAGAACGCCAGCGCGGGTTTCGGATCGGCAAGGGTCTTGCGCAATTGTGCTTCGGCGCGCTGGTCCACGGCCTGGGGGGCAAAGCGCTGATTGCTGTTATTCACCAACGCCTGGAAAACGGCCGGTGGCAGGCTGTTCTGATACCGCTGCTGAGCGGCCGAGAGAGCGTCGTTGAAATGCGCGCGTTGTTCTGGCCAACCGGCGACCTTGTACAACTGGTCGTGGCCGTCTGCCCAAGCGGGCATAACGCAGAGCATCAGCATTGAGAAAAGCAAACGGCGCATAGGGACTCCTGTCAGCAGGCGACTATTCTCCGTGTGGCATTCGTCCTTGTCGAGAATTCGTATCAAGCCGCTGCGCGGCTCTGTCGGATTTTCGGGCACAGGAATACTATGCGCGCCATGCCAATACCCTCTGATCACCCGCTGCTGTTACGTATCGTCAACGACCTGGCTGAACACGGCTGGTCGCAGCAGAATATTTTCCTGCCCAAGGCTCTGACCCTGGAACTGGCGGCTGAGTGCCGTAAACGTGCTGCCGAGGGTGAACTGGCCCCTGCCGCCGTGGGGCGCGGGCCGACAAGCGAAATTCGCGAGGGGATTCGCGGCGACCATATCCAGTGGATCGAACCCGGCCAGGCCGATGCTTGCGACAGCTATCTGGAATTGATGAACAGCCTGCGCGAGGCGATGAATCGCAGTTTGTTTCTGGGACTGGAAGATTTCGAAAGCCATTTCGCCCTGTACCCGCCCGGCGCTTTCTACCTCAAGCATGTCGACCGTTTTCGTGACGATGACCGGCGCATGGTGTCGGCGGTGGTTTACCTCAATGACGCTTGGCTGCCCGAGCACGGCGGCCAGTTGCGCATGTACCTCGATGAAGGCGTCGAATACGATGTAGTACCTACCGGCGGATGCCTGGTGGTGTTCCTGTCGGGCGAGGTGCCCCACGAAGTTTTGCCCGCGACCCGGGATCGCCTGTCGTTGACCGGCTGGTTCCGGCGTCGTGGCAACGAGCCGTTCTGATCATGCAGAAAATTCTGGTTAGCCGCTGTCTGCTGGGCCACCGCGTACGTTACGACGGCGGGGCCAGCGGGCCTTTCGATCAACTTCAGCAGTGGCTTGATGAAGGTCGGGTGGTGTCGTTGTGTCCGGAGGTTGCCGGTGGCTTGCCGACACCACGGGCGGCGGCGGAGATTCCGGGCGGGCAGGGGAGTGAAGTGCTTGATGGCCACGCCTCAGTGATCACCACCGAGGGCGAGGACGTCAGCGCCGAATTTCTCTCGGGGGCTTATCAGGCGTTGGAACTGGTGCAAAAGCACGGCATCAGGATCGCCGTGCTCAAGGCCAACAGCCCGTCTTGCGGGAATTTGTTGACCTATGACGGGACGTTTAGTGGTGTGAAGGTCAGTGGCGAGGGGGTTACTGCGGCGCTGCTCAAGCGCAATGGCGTTCAGGTCTTCAGCGAGTTGGAGTTGGTTGAAGCAGCGGTGGCTTTGGCAACACTCAACTAAAAACCTGCACAAAACCACTGTGGGAGCCTGAAATCAGGGCTTCGGCGCCACACTCGTATCCGCCCCCAACCACTTCTGCGACAACGCCTCCAGTCGCCCATCCGCCTTGATCCGCTGCAGCGCGTTTTCAAGGCTGGCATGAAACGCCGGGTTACCCTTCTGAAACGGAATCGCCAGGCTCACGGTCGGGCCGACTTTCGGCTTCTCTTCCGTCAAGGCTTGCACCAGCAGCATCGAGCGCGGTTGCTCTTCCTTCTGCGCGATCAATTGCGCATTGGCGTAGCTATAAGGTTCGCTGAAGTCGAAACGATCCTTGAGGTCCGGGGTCACTGCTATGTGGTTGATGGCGACGTCGTACTTGCCGGTTTCAACACCTTGCAGCAGATCGCTGGAATCGGTAACAACGAAGTCGGCCCGTACATCCAGTTCGTTGGCCAGCAGTTGGCCCAATTCGACCTCGAAGCCCGTCAGATTGCCATCGTCCTTGAAATTGAACGGCGGTGTATTAGCCTCAAGAGCAATGCGCAATTCGCCACGGTCGTTTACATCGTCAATCAGTTCGGCATGAGCCAAAGGGCTCAAAAGGGGTAGCAGGCAGATCAGGCCAGGCAAAAAACGCATGGTCACTCCTTGAATTCATTATCGCGATGCTCTGGTTCAGGCTCGCTTTGCTATGGTTGTCGATAGCCTTCGACAACGAATGGCCGTGAAGTTGTCATGGTCACGCGGATTTTACGAAAAAACTGGAGAAGAGAATGAAAACCTTTATGTCACGAGCAGCATTGGCAGGCCTGTTGCTGGGTGCTTCGATGCTGGCAAACGCTGCCACACCGGCCCCCAAGGGTGCAGAAGTGTCCATCGTTTCTCCTGCGGACGGTGCCACGGTTCCGCAAACCGTCATCGTCAAGTTCGCCGTCGAGAACATCGCGCTGGCGCCAGCGGGTGATGTCACCAAAAACACCGGCCATCACCATTTGCTGATCGATGTCGACAAGCTTCCTGCCGCCGGCTCTCCCATTCCGCAAGATGCCAACCACATGCACTTCGGCAAGGCGCAGACCCAGGCTGAAGTTAAACTGACGCCAGGCAAGCACACCTTGCAGCTCGAGCTGGGCGATAGCACCCATATGCCGTTTGATCCACCGATCGTGTCGGAGAAGATCACCGTCAACATTAAGTAACCTTAGTAGCGCCCATGAAAAAGGAGACCCGAAGGTCTCCTTTTTTTGTCGCTTAAATCGCTATCAGAACAACACACGGCAACGAATGGTGCCGTTGATGTGCTGCAGCTTCTCTTGCGCCATTTCCGAGTACTCGGCGTCGACGTCGATCACGACGTAGCCGACTTTCTCGTTGGTCTGCAGGAACTGACCGGAAATGTTGATGCCGTTTTCGGCGAAGACCTTGTTGATCTCGCTCATCACACCCGGAATGTTCTCGTGGATGTGCAGCAGACGGTGCTTGCCAGGGTGAGCCGGCAGCGCTACTTCCGGGAAGTTCACCGACGATACCGACGTACCGTTGTCGCTGTACTTGACCAGCTTCTCTGCCACTTCCAGACCGATGTTGGCCTGCGCCTCAGCGGTGGAACCGCCGATGTGCGGGGTCAGGATCACGTTGTCCAGGCCACGCAGCGGGCTTGCGAACTCTTCATCGTTGGAGCGAGGCTCCACCGGGAATACGTCGATGGCTGCGCCGATCAGGTGCTTGTCCTTGATCGCGTCCGCCAGAGCTTGCAGTTCAACTACAGTGCCGCGAGCCGCGTTGATCAGGATGCCGCCCTTCTTGATGGCACGGATTTCCTTCTCGCCGATCATCCACTGGGTCGCAGCGGTTTCCGGAACGTGCAGGGTGACGATGTCGGACATGCCCAGCAGCTCGGTCAGGCTGGCAACTTGCGTTGCGTTGCCCAATGGCAGCTTGGTCACGGTGTCGTAGAAGTACACCTGCATCCCTAAGCCTTCCGCCAGGACCGACAGTTGAGTACCGATCGAACCGTAACCCACGATACCCAGTTTCTTGCCACGGATTTCGAAGGAGTTGGCTGCGCTCTTGATCCAGCCGCCACGGTGGCAGGAAGCGTTCTTCTCAGGAATGCCGCGCAACAACAGGATCGCCTCTGCCAGCACCAGCTCCGCTACGGAGCGAGTGTTGGAGTACGGTGCGTTGAACACCGCGATGCCGCGTTCGCGAGCAGCGTTGAGGTCGACCTGGTTGGTGCCGATGCAGAAACAGCCGACAGCCACCAGTTTCTTCGCCTGATCGAAGATCTCTTCGGTCAGTTGAGTGCGGGAGCGAATGCCGATGAAGTGAGCATCAGCGATCTTTTCCTTCAGCTGGGCTTCCGGCAGAGAACCCGTGAGGTACTCGATGCTGGTGTAGCCCGCCGACTTGAGGACGTCGACAGCCGATTGGTGGACGCCTTCGAGAAGAAGGAACTTGATCTTGCTCTTATCGAGAGAAGTCTTGCTCATCTGCGTAAACCTGTATCCCGGAGAAAAATGGCAGGAAATAGCCAGCAGACGCTGACCCGGACGGCAGGAAAGCCGTCGCCACAGAATAGCCGTTGGGCACTATCCTGCGGGGTCGGTATGCTAGCATATGCACCCCGCTAAACACTCATTCCTGCGACGTGAAGCGTCCTCAGGATGACCATGAATTGTTCGAGAGTTCTGTCGATGACCAATCCTGCCCTGATTGAAGAGCTGAAGACCCTGGTTGAGCCTGGCAAGGTGCTGACCGATGCCGACTCCCTAAATGCTTACGGTAAGGATTGGACCAAGCATTTCGCCCCGGCTCCAACCGCCATCGTGTTCCCCAAGACCACCGAGCAGGTTCAGGCCATTGTTCGTTGGGCCAATGAGCACAACGTTGCGTTGGTGCCGTCCGGCGGTCGCACCGGTCTGTCCGCTGCTGCCGTGGCGGCCAATGGCGAAGTCGTCGTGTCCTTTGACTACATGAACCAGATCCTCGACGTGAACATGACCGACCGCACTGCGGTCTGCCAGCCAGGCGTGGTCACCGAACACCTGCAGAACGTCGCCGAAGAAAAAGGCCTGTACTACCCGGTGGACTTCGCTTCGGCAGGTTCCAGCCAGATTGGCGGCAATATCGGCACCAATGCCGGCGGGATCAAGGTGATTCGCTACGGCATGACCCGTAACTGGGTCGCGGGCATGAAAGTCGTCACCGGCAAAGGCGATCTGCTGGAGCTGAACAAAGACCTGATCAAGAACGCCACGGGTTACGACCTGCGTCAGTTGTTCATCGGCGCTGAAGGCACCCTTGGTTTTGTAGTCGAAGCCACCATGCGTCTGGACCGCGCGCCGAAAAACCTCACCGCCATGGTCCTCGGCACGGCCGATTTCGACTCGATCATGCCGGTGTTGCACGCGTTCCAGAGCAAGCTCGACCTGACCGCGTTCGAATTTTTCTCCGACAAAGCCTTGGCCAAGGTCATGGGCCGGGGCGACGTACCAGCGCCATTCGAAACAGATTGCCCGTTCTACGCGCTGCTGGAATTCGAAGCGACCACCGAAGAAGTGGCCAACCACGCCCTGGAAACTTTCGAGCACTGCGTCGAGCAGGGCTGGGTGCTGGACGGCGTGATGAGCCAGAGTGAAACCCAGCTGCAGAACCTCTGGAAGTTGCGTGAATACATTTCCGAGACCATCTCGCACTGGACGCCGTACAAGAACGACATTTCGGTCACTGTGTCGAAAGTCCCGGCATTCCTGAAGGAAATCGACGCGATCGTCGGCGAACACTACCCGGATTTCGAAATCGTCTGGTTCGGCCACATCGGCGACGGCAACCTGCACTTGAACATCCTCAAGCCGGAGAACCTGAGCAAGGACGAGTTCTTCGCCAAGTGCGCGACCGTCAACAAGTGGGTGTTCGAAACCGTTGAGAAGTACAACGGCTCGATTTCCGCCGAACACGGCGTGGGCATGACCAAGCGTGACTACTTGACCTACAGCAGATCAAAGGTTGAGATCGAGTACATGAAAGCCGTCAAAGCGGTGTTCGACCCGAACGGCATCATGAACCCGGGCAAGATTTTCGCTGTTTGACTTTTGAATTTAAGAGCTACGAAACAGGAGTCGGTAATGAGCTATCAGCACCAGTATGTCGACGGTACGCGTATCCACTTTCCGCTCGGGAAGGTGGTGTGCATCGGCCGTAACTACGCCGAACACGCCAAGGAACTGGACAACCCGGTGCCTACAGAGCCGCTGCTGTTCATTAAGCCGGGCAGTTGCGTAGTGCCACTGGAAGGCGGTTTCAGCATTCCGACCGAACGGGGTTCGGTGCATTACGAAGCGGAAATCGCGGTGTTGATCGGCAAACCTTTGTCGACCAAACCGAGCCGTGAAGAAGTGCTCGATGCTATCTCCGGCTTCGCTCCGGCCCTGGACCTGACGCTGCGCGACAAGCAGGCCGAGCTGAAATCCAAGGGCCTGCCGTGGGAAATCGCCAAGTCCTTCGACGGTGCGGCGGTGATTGCGCCATTCGTGTCCGGCAGCACGTTCGCTGACCTGACCGACATCGGCATCCGCCTGACCATCAATGGTGAAGTCCGCCAGGACGGCAACAGCAGCGCGATGCTCAACCCGATCGTGCCGATGATCCAGCACATGGCTGGCTGCTTCTCGCTGCAGGCCGGTGACGTGATCCTGACGGGTACGCCGGTTGGCGTCGGTCCGCTGAATGTCGGTGATGAACTGGTGCTGGAATTGCCAGGCGCCAGCAGCTTCACCAGCAGCGTTCGCTAGTCCACGCGAAATGATCGTTCCCACGCTCTGCGTGGGAATGCATCCCGTGACGCTCCGCGTCACATCCCAAGGCGGACGCAGAGCGTCCATGGCGGCATTCCCACGCAGAGCGTGGGAACGATCAGGTGCAGGGCTTTCCCGCCATTTCCCGTTTTTTTCACATCTCGTCCGGATAATTCCGGGACTTGCGGCGTCTGAGCCGGTCCCAATTGTGCTATTACCCTTAGCCTGAATTTCTGGAACGCATCCTTGATGGTCACGCAACCACTGTCCAAGCTTAAAACTGCCCGCCGCTCGCGCTTTGTGATGCGTTGGTATTCCTGGCTTTTGCTGGTGGTCGCCGCCGCGTATGGCCTCGCGTTTGCGATGCACTGGGATGACCGTGGTGTGCTCTGGGTACGGGAGCGTTTTGAAAGCCCGGCCGAGCGTCAGAAAAGTATCTGGCTGCCGGACTACCGGGCGGTGATCGACGCCAAACTGCTACCGGGCATGGAGAAGGACGAAGCTTCGGACCTGGCCTACGACCCACAAACCAAAACCCTGTTTTCAGTCATGGGCAAAAATCCGTTCCTCGTTGAGCTGACATTGCAGGGCGACGTCCTGCGCAAGATGCCGCTGGCTGGCTGGAGCAACCCAGAAGGGGTGACCGTGATGGGTAACGGTCTGCTGGCCATCGTCGATGAACGCGATCACATGCTCTCCATCGTCAAGGTTGACGCCGACACCCGCGAGCTGAATATCGCCAACTTCCCGAAATACGACCTCGGCCCTTCGAAAGACCAGAACAAGGCCTTCGAAGCCATCGTCTGGGACTCGCGCAATCAGCAAATGTTGCTGGGTGAAGAGCGTCCACCGGCGTTGTTCACCTGGAAAAGCAACGATGGCCAGACACTCACCGGCGACAAGCAGAAACTCGCCAATGACGAACTGGACATCCGCAACCTCTCGGCCCTGGCCATCGACCCGCGCACCGGTCATACCCTGGTGTTATCTGCCGACTCCCACTTGCTGCTGGAACTGGACGAGAAGGGCGAGCAGGTCAGCTTCATAACCTTGCTGGGTGGCTTCAATGGTCTGAAGAAAACCATCCCTCGCGCCGAAGGTGTGACCATGGATGATGCGGGGACGCTGTACATGGTGAGCGAACCGAACCTGTTCTACCGTTTCGAAAAACAACGGTAGGAGCTGCCGAAGGCTGCGATCTTTTGATCTTTTGATCTTTTGGCGTAGGCAAAATTGTTAAAGATCAAAAGATCGCAGCCTTCGGCAGCTCCTACGCCATTAAGCTTCAATTCAGACTGGCGTGGTATTTCATCCGCCTGTTCTGTTCTCGAGCTTGCCTGAATGCGTCGATTTGTCCGCCCCAAACCCCTGATTTTGATCCTGTCGGTGATTGCCCTGATCGCGCTGATCGCGGTCGGCCAGTACCTGCGCCTGTTCGAGCGCGCCTGGTTCAATCTGCAAACGCTTTGGCAGCCGACGAACGAACAGTCCATCGCTCTGGATCACTATCAGGTGACGGTCGAAGCCCGGGTCATCGATGGGCTGGACGACGATGTTTCGGCGCTGACCTTCGATCCGGTGCGCAAAAGCCTGTTCACCGTCACCAACAAAAACGCCGAGCTGATCGAGCTGTCTCTGGACGGCCAGATTATTCGACGCATTGCGCTGGTCGGGTTTGGCGATCCGGAAGCCGTGGAATTCATCAGCGCCGACACTTACGTGATCACCGACGAGCGTCAGCAGCGGCTAATCAAGATTCATCTGGAGAAGGACACGACGTTCCTCGACGCAGCGGATGCCGAGCAGATGACCCTTGGCGTGCACATGAGCGGCAATAAGGGCTTCGAAGGTCTGGCTTACGATTCGGTGGGCAAGCGGTTGTTTGTCGCCAAGGAGCGCGACCCGATGCTGATCTATGAAGTGCAGGGCTTTCCGCATTACAACCCGGAAAAATCCTACGCGGTGCACGTCGTGAACAACCCCAAGCGCGATGCCGGGATGTTCGTGACGGACCTGTCGAGCCTGCAATACGACGAGCGCAGCGGCCATCTGCTGGCGTTGTCGGATGAATCGCGACTGATTCTGGAACTGGATGTGGACGGGCGACCGCTGAGCACCCTATCACTGAGCAAGGGCCGTCAGGGGTTGCAGAAGACGGTGCCGCAAGCGGAAGGGATCGCCATGGATGACGACGGCACCTTGTACCTCGTCAGTGAACCGAACCTGTTCTACACCTTCAAAAAACCACCACAACCCTAAATAACACCACAAATCCCTGTAGGAGCAGAGCTTGCTCGCGAAGAGGCCGTAACATTCAACATCTCTGTCGACTGTTACGGCCTCTTCGCGAGCAAGCTCTGCTCCTACAGGGGCGGGGTTCAGGCCTTGAGGGTTTTCACGCCTTCGCTGGTGCCCAGCAGCAACAGATCCGCAGGACGTGCCGCGAACAAACCGTTGGTGACCACGCCGACGATGGCATTGATCTGCGTCTCCAGTTCCACCGGGTGGGTGATCTGCATGTTGAACACGTCGAGGATGATGTTGCCGTTATCGGTCAGCACGCCTTCACGGTAGACCGGGTCGCCGCCGAGCTTCACCAGCTCGCGGGCCACGTGGCTGCGGGCCATCGGGATGACTTCGACCGGCAGCGGGAACGCACCGAGCACCGGCACCAGTTTGCTGGCGTCGGCGATGCAGATGAAGGTCTTGGCCACGGCCGCCACAATCTTCTCGCGGGTCAGGGCTGCGCCGCCGCCCTTGATCAGGTTCAGGTGCTCGTCGCTTTCATCGGCCCCGTCGACGTAGAACTCCAGGTCGCTGACGGTGTTCAGCTCATACACCGGAATGCCGTGGCCCTTGAGGCGGGCGGCGGTGGCTTCGGAACTGGCGACCGCGCCGTCGAATGCGCCCTTGTGCTGGGCCAGTGCGTCGATGAAGCAGTTGGCGGTGGAGCCGGTGCCGACCCCGACGATGCTCTTGTCGTCGAGTTTCGGGAGGATGAAGTCGACGGCGGCCTGAGCCACTGCCTGTTTGAGTTGATCCTGGGTCATGCGGGCTCCGAAGCGGGCAAGGGGAGAACGGAAAGGCCGGCATTATAGCCCCATGCCGGGCTAAAACCTCTTGATTCGTGTGGTCGCTTAGGCAAAAGCCGGGTTAGACTCCTTGACCCTGCCCAACCCGCTCAGTGATGCTTTCCGATGCTCGAACAGTACGTCAAAAAGATCCTCACCTCGCGCGTTTATGACGTTGCCGTAGAAACCCCATTGCAGACTGCCCGCCAGCTCTCCGAGCGGCTGGGCAACAGTATTTTGCTCAAGCGCGAAGACTTGCAGCCTGTGTTCTCGTTCAAGATTCGCGGCGCCTACAACAAGCTGACCCAGCTAAGCGATGAAGAGCGCGCTCGCGGTGTTGTGACCGCGTCGGCTGGCAACCATGCACAAGGCCTGGCCTTGGCGGCAAAGGTGTTGGGCGTGAAAGCGACCATCGTGATGCCCAAGACCACTCCGGAAATCAAAGTCGAAGGCGTGCGTTCACGCGGCGGCAGAGTGGTGCTGCACGGGGATTCGTTCCCGGAAGCCCTGGCCTACTCGCTAAAACTGGTCGACGAAAAAGGCTACGTCTACATCCACCCTTACGACGATCCCCACACCATTGCCGGGCAGGGCACGGTGGCGATGGAGATTCTGCGTCAGCACCCTGGGCGTCTGGACGCGATTTTCGTTCCGGTCGGCGGCGGCGGGCTGATCGCCGGGATCGCGGCGTACGTGAAGTACTTGCGGCCTGAAATCAAAATCATCGGCGTCGAACCGGACGATTCCAACTGCCTGCAAGCCGCCATGGCCGCTGGCGAGCGCGTGATCCTGCCGACCGTGGGCCTCTTCGCCGATGGCGTTGCTGTGGCGCAGATTGGTCAGCACACCTTCGATATCTGCAAAGACTATGTCGATGAAGTGATCACCGTCAGCACCGATGAAATCTGCGCGGCGATCAAGGACATCTACGACGATACCCGCTCGATCACCGAACCTGCTGGCGCCTTGGGTGTGGCCGGGATCAAGAAATACGTCGAGCAACGCGGCGTCACCGGTCACACCTTTGTGGCCATCGACTCTGGCGCCAACGTCAACTTCGACCGCCTGCGCCACGTCGCTGAACGCGCCGAACTGGGCGAAGGTCGCGAGGCCATCATCGCCGTGACCATCCCCGAGAAACCGGGCAGCTTCAAGGCGTTCTGCGAAGCCATCGGCAAACGTCAGATCACCGAATTCAACTACCGCTACAACACGGGCAGCGAAGCGCACATCTTCGTTGGCGTGCAGACGCATCCGGAAAACGATCCGCGCAGTGCGCTGCTTGCCAGCCTGACCGAGCAGGGTTTCCCGGTGCTCGATCTGACCGACAACGAATTGGCCAAGTTGCACATCCGTCACATGGTCGGCGGGCGTGCCGTCCATGTGGTCGATGAAGTGGTGCTGCGCTTTGAATTCCCGGAGCGTCCTGGCGCGCTGTTCAACTTCCTCAACAAGCTCGGCGGGCGCTGGAACATCTCGATGTTCCACTACCGCAACCATGGCGCGGCGGATGGCCGTGTGGTCGCGGGCCTGCAAGTACCTCACGATGAACGCCATCTGGTGCCCGCTGCGCTGGAAGAAATCGGCTACCCGTACTGGGACGAAAGCGACAACCCGGCCTACCAGCTGTTTCTCGGCTGAGCGGCTACGCTGATGGGCAAGCCATAAGGAAATCGAACAATGGAAACGTTAACCGCCCTGAAAGTGGCTCACATCGTGGCAACGGTGCTGCTGTTGATCAGCGCGTTGGGGCTGGCGATCTGGGTCTGGCGTACGCGCCGTAGCGGTGATGCGACGGCTCACGCGCGCACGTTGCAACGGCCGCGAGTGTTTATCTGGCTGGTGATGGGGCTGGCGCTGCTGAGCATGCCGCTTACCGGCTGGTGGATGGTGCATCTGGTGGGCTGGCCGCTGGGGCAGACCTGGTTGCTGGCGTCCAGTGTGCTTTACACCGTGGCGGCGTTGGGCTGGTTCTGGTTGTTGGTGCGGCTTAACAAGTTGCGCACTGTTCCGGGAGGCAATGGCAAGTTCACCTTCGCCCTTGCACTGTTCAGCTTTGTTTGTTTTATCGCGATTGCCGGGTTGATGGGCGCTAAGCCGGTTTAAGGCGTCAGACCCAGTCGACCCCTTCGCGGGCAAGCCTCGCTCCTACAGGAAACATGCGGCCTACTGTAGGAGCGAGGCTTGCCCGCGAAGACGATGTCAGTCGCGCAGAGTAATGACCGGCCAGCCCCGCTTCTCGGCTTCAGCACGCAGATTCGGGTCCGGGTCGACAGCGATCGGATGCGTCACCTGCTCCAGCAACGGCAAATCATTCATCGAGTCGCTGTAGAAATAGCTGTCTTCCAGCGAATAGCCGGTCTCTTCCAGCCAACGATTCATTCTTGTGACCTTGCCTTCGCGAAAGCACGGCACGTCGGTGCTGCGCCCGGTATAGCGGCCGTCGATCATTTCGCATTCGGTGGCGATCAGGGTTTCGACACCCAAGCGCTCGGCAATCGGTCCGGTAACAAAACGGTTGGTGGCGGTGATGATCACCAGTTTGTCGCCGGCGTCACGGTGCTTGGCCAGCAGTTCGATGGACTTGGGCAGCACGATCGGTTCGATGCAGTCGCGCATGTAATCGCGGTGCCATTGATCCAGCGTGGCCATTTCGGTGCGGCCGAGGACTTCCAGGCAGAAGTTCAGGTAGGCATCGTTATCCAGCTTGCCGGCCAGGTAATCCTGATAGAACTCGTCGTTGCGTGCCTTGTAGGCGACGGCGTCGAGGAAGCCGCGTTCGCACAGGTAATCGCCCCAGGCGTGGTCACTGTCACCGCCCAAGAGCGTGTTGTCCAAGTCGAATAAAGCCAGCCGCATTGCAGTTACTCGCTGAAAAGTCTGTAGAAAGGCGTCCAGAATACGGACTTTTCACAAGAGTGCACATAAGGTAGGCCGGCTCGTTGCTGCTATCACAACCTTTGTGGAACAATGCGGCGACATGCGTTTGCGAGGTTGTTGCCGTGATCGACCCCGATGGTTTCCGCCCCAATGTCGGGATCATTCTCACGAATGATGCCGGACAGGTGCTATGGGCTCGCCGTATCAATCAAGACGCCTGGCAGTTTCCACAGGGCGGGATCAACCCCCAGGAGACGCCGGAAGACGCCTTGTACCGCGAGCTGAACGAAGAAGTGGGTCTTGAGCGCGAAGATGTTGAAATTCTCGCCTGCACCCGGGGCTGGTTGCGCTATCGTTTGCCGCAACGTCTGGTCAGGACACACAGCCAACCGCTGTGCATCGGCCAGAAACAGAAATGGTTTCTCCTGCGCCTGGTCTCCAACGAGCAGCGGGTGCGGATGGATTTGACCGGTAAACCGGAATTCGATGGCTGGCGCTGGGTCAGCTATTGGTATCCGTTGGGCCAGGTGGTGACATTCAAGCGCGAGGTGTATCGACGCGCTCTCAAAGAGCTTGCCCCGCGCCTTTTAACGCGCGACTGACGACGGAGTTCGACCCCGAGCCATGCTCAATACGCTGCGCAAGATCGTCCAGGAAGTAAACTCCGCCAAGGATCTCAAGGCGGCGTTGGGGATTATTGTGTTGCGCGTCAAAGAGGCCATGGGCAGCCAGGTCTGCTCGGTCTACCTGCTTGACCCTGAGACCAACCGCTTCGTGCTGATGGCCACCGAGGGCTTGAACAAGCGCTCGATCGGCAAAGTCAGCATGGCACCCAACGAAGGTCTGGTCGGCCTGGTCGGCACGCGCGAAGAACCCCTGAACCTCGAAAATGCTGCGGACCACCCGCGCTACCGCTACTTCGCCGAGACCGGTGAAGAGCGCTTCGCCTCATTCCTCGGGGCGCCGATCATTCACCACCGTCGCGTCGTTGGCGTGTTGGTCATTCAGCAAAAAGAACGTCGCCAGTTCGATGAAGGTGAAGAAGCCTTCCTCGTGACCATGAGCGCACAGCTCGCCGGCGTTATCGCCCACGCCGAAGCCACCGGTTCGATCCGCGGTCTGGGCCGTCAGGGCAAGGGCATTCAGGAAGCCAAGTTCATCGGTGTACCGGGTTCGCCGGGTGCGGCGGTCGGTACCGCGGTGGTCATGCTGCCGCCGGCCGATCTGGATGTGGTGCCGGACAAGACCATCACCGACATCGCCGCAGAACTCGGGCTGTTCAAGACGGCTATCGAAGGTGTGCGCGCCGACATGCGCGCCTTGTCCGCCAAGCTGGCGAACCAGTTGCGCCCGGAAGAGCGCGCGCTGTTCGATGTCTACCTGATGATGCTCGACGATGCCTCGCTCGGCAGCGAAATCACCACCGTGATCAAGACTGGTCAGTGGGCCCAGGGCGCGTTGCGTCAGGTGGTCACCGAACACGTCAACCGCTTCGAATTGATGGACGACGCCTACCTGCGTGAGCGCGCGTCGGACGTCAAAGACCTCGGTCGCCGTTTGTTGGCTTACTTGCAGGAAGAGCGTCAACAGACCCTGGTTTACCCCGACAACACCATTCTGATCAGCGAAGAACTGACGCCGGCGATGCTCGGCGAGGTGCCGGAAGGCAAGCTGGTCGGTCTGGTCTCGGTACTCGGTTCCGGCAACTCCCACGTGGCGATCCTGGCGCGCGCCATGGGTATCCCGACGGTGATGGGCCTGGTCGATCTGCCGTATTCCAAGGTCGACGGCATCCAGATGATCGTCGACGGCTACCACGGCGAGGTCTACACCAACCCCAGCGAAGTGCTGCGCAAGCAGTTCGCCGAAGTGGTCGAGGAAGAGAAGCAACTGGCCCTTGGGCTGGACGCACTGCGGGACTTGCCGTGCGTGACCCTCGATGGCCACCGCATGCCGCTGTGGGTCAACACCGGCCTGCTGGCGGATGTGGCGCGGGCGCAGAAGCGTGGCGCTGAGGGTGTCGGTCTGTACCGCACCGAAGTACCGTTCATGATCAACCAGCGCTTCCCGAGCGAAAAAGAGCAACTGGCGATCTATCGCGAGCAACTCGCCGCGTTCCACCCGCAACCCGTGACGATGCGTAGCCTGGACATCGGCGGTGACAAGTCGCTGTCGTACTTCCCGATCAAGGAAGACAACCCGTTCCTCGGCTGGCGCGGCATTCGCGTCACGCTCGACCACCCGGAAATCTTTCTGGTCCAGACCCGCGCCATGCTCAAGGCTAGCGAAGGCTTGAACAACCTGCGGATTCTGCTGCCAATGATCTCCGGCACCCACGAGCTGGAAGAAGCCCTGCACCTGATTCACCGGGCGTGGGGCGAAGTTCGCGACGAAGGCTGCGACGTGCCTATGCCGCCGATCGGCGTGATGATCGAAATTCCGGCGGCGGTTTATCAGACCAAGGAACTGGCGCGGCAAGTGGACTTCCTGTCGGTCGGCTCCAACGACCTGACCCAGTACCTGTTGGCGGTGGACCGAAACAACCCGCGTGTCGCCGACCTCTACGACTACCTGCACCCAGCGGTGCTGCAAGCCCTTCAGAGCGTGGTGCGCGACGCTCATGCCGAAGGCAAGCCCGTGAGTATCTGCGGTGAGATGGCCGGCGATCCGGCGGCGGCGGTGCTGTTGATGGCGATGGGTTTCGACAGCCTGTCGATGAACGCCACCAACTTGCCGAAAGTGAAGTGGATGCTGCGTCAGATCAACCTGAGCAAGGCTAAGGAATTGCTGGCCGAGCTGATGACCATCGACAACCCGCAAGTTATCCACAGCTCGCTGCAATTGGCGCTGAAGAACCTTGGGTTGGCGCGGATGATTAATCCGGCTTCGGCCAAGACTCTCTAAAACGCGGATGGCCTCATCGCAGGCAAGCCTTGCTCCTACGGATACACGTCGTTCGCGGATGTTGCGTACAACCGAACCCTGTAGGAGCAAGGCTTGCCCGCGAAGGCGTCCTTAAATGCGCCAAAAATCTAAACCCTGACCTCCACTTCCCCCAAATGCCCCCCATACGGCCCGAAACTCCGTTCAACCATCCACCGCGTCCCATCCGCCTGAACAATCAACGCCGTACTCGCCCGGGTCCCATAAGTCGGACTGGCAATAAACACACTCGACAGCAACGTCTCGGTGGCTAACCCGACTCCGGTATCCGGCAGTTCGGCAAACGGCGCCGCCTGCGGATCATTCAGCAACGCCAGTAGCGCCTGGGGCTGCGGATCTTCCAGCACTTCCTGCAGCGCTGTCCGGGCCTTGAGCAGTTTCGGCCACGGCGTATCCAGTCCCGCGTTCGACAACCCATAAACCCCCGGTGGCAGCATCACCGCCTCAGTCTCCCGGGCATTGAAGTGCCACAGTTCGTTGGCATTACCGATCAGCAGATTAAATCCGGCATATTCCAGCGAACGTGCGACAACGTCGCTCAAATAGTCATCTATCGGCAGATCCCCGCTAAGAAATCGCGCCACCAGCTCTCCTCGTGACTTGCGTGCGGGTGGCTGATGCGGATCGCGGATATTGGTCAGCGCGGCGAAGCGTCCATTGGCGCCAACACCGAGCCAGGTGCCGCCGGCCTCGAGATCGCGACCGGCATGAACGTGCGGCGCTTCGGGCCATTGCGCCAGAGGCAGGCTGGGCCGGGCATAGAACTCGTCGCGGTTGGCCGCCACGATCAGCGGCTGGGCGTGGCCCGGTCGCCAGGCAAAAACAATCAGGCACATAAGGTGGTCCTTGTGTGTTTTCTGCCCACTCTACTCAGTCGTCGCCTGTCGATCCATCGCCATCCACAGTGGAGCCTTAGGGCCCGCATCCGTTACCATGCCGGTGCTTTTTTTGAGAAGCGAATAAGGAAGGCCATGGAATTTCTGCTCTATCTGGCGCTCGGCGCCTGTGCAGGTGTGCTGGCCGGGCTGTTTGGGGTCGGGGGCGGGATCATTATCGTTCCGGTGCTGGTGTACAGTTTCACCTTGCAGGGCTTCGATGCGTCGATCCTGACCCACCTGGCGGTCGGCACATCCCTGGCGACGATCATCTTTACCTCGGTCAATGCGGTCCGCGAACATCACCGCCGCGGCGCCGTGCGTTGGCCAATTTTTGCCTGGATGACGCTCGGCATTCTCATCGGTGCCGGTTTCGGCGCGTTGACTGCCGAGGCGATCTCCGGGCCAAACTTGCAGAAAATCATCGGCGTATTTGCACTGATCATCGCCGTTCAGCTCGCCTTGGACTTCAGACCAAAGGCCAGCCGAACGGTGCCCGGTAAAGTCGGTCTGACCGTGGCCGGCAGTGTGATTGGCTGGGCGTCGGCGATTTTCGGGATTGGCGGCGGCTCGTTGACTGTGCCGTTTTTGACCTGGCGCAGCGTGCCGATGCAGCAAGCGGTGGCAACTTCGTCGGCGTGTGGTCTGCCGATCGCCTTGGCCAGTGCACTAAGTTTCATGATTCTGGGCTGGCACGATCCATTGTTGCCGGCCCATAGTCTCGGTTTTATTTATTTGCCGGCGCTGCTGGGGATCGCCCTGACTAGCATGGTTTTCGCCCGCTTCGGCGCACGACTGGCCCATAACCTGTCGCCGCGCTTGCTGAAAAGACTGTTCGCCACTTTGCTGTTCTGCGTGGGCCTGAGTTTTCTGCTCTGACGCACAGCGCAATCCTGGCTTAATCCTGAGGTGGCAGCGTCGCCCGGGAATTTTGAAGGTTTCAACTCTAACGAGGAGTCGCAATGCTGCCTTACCCGCAGATCGACCCGGTGGCCTTGGCCATCGGTCCGCTGAAAATCCACTGGTACGGCTTGATGTACCTGATCGGCATCGGCGGCGCCTGGCTGCTGGCGTCGCGCCGGTTGAACCGCTTCGACCCGACCTGGAGTAAAGAGAAACTCTCCGACATGGTGTTCTGGATGTCGATGGGGGTCATTGTCGGCGGCCGGTTGGGCTATGTGCTGTTCTACGACCTGCACGCTTATCTCGCCAACCCGATGCTGATCTTTGAGGTGTGGAAGGGCGGCATGTCGTTCCACGGCGGCTTTATCGGCGTAATGCTGGCAGCGTTGTGGTTCGGTAAAAAGAACGACAAGTCGTTCTTCCAGCTGATGGACTTCGTCGCACCGATGGTGCCGATCGGTCTGGGTGCCGGGCGCATCGGTAACTTCATCAACGCCGAGTTGTGGGGCAAGGCGACCGACGTGCCGTGGGCGATGATCTTCCCTACCGATCCGGCGCAACTGGCGCGTCACCCGTCGCAGCTGTATCAGTTCGCGCTCGAAGGCGTGGCGCTGTTTGCCATTCTCTGGTTGTTCTCGCGCAAGCCGCGGCCGACCATGGCGGTGTCCGGGATGTTCGCGCTGTTCTATGGCATCTTCCGTTTCATCGTCGAATTCGTCCGCGTGCCGGACGCGCAACTGGGCTATCTGGCCTGGAACTGGCTGACCATGGGTCAGGTACTGTGCGTACCGATGATCGTCGGCGGTCTGTTCCTGATCTGGCTGGCGTATCACCGTGCACCGGCGGCTCCAGCGGCGGCTGTATAAATTCGAACCCCGGGGCGACGGTCCCGGGTTCAAGGACACAGGTAACTCATGAAGCAATATCTCGAACTGGTCGCCCACGTCATCAAGAACGGCACCAAACAGGCCAACCGCACCGGCGTGAACACCATCAGTTTCCCTGGCGCGATGCTGCGTTATGACCTGAAGGAAGGTTTCCCGGCGATCACCACGCGCAAGATGGCTTTCAAATCGGCCATCGGCGAGATGTGTGGTTTTCTGCGCGGGGTGAACAACGCCGCCGAATTCCGTGCGCTGGGCTGCAAGGTCTGGGATCAGAACGCCAACGAAAACGCCCAGTGGCTGGCCAATCCGTTCCGTCAGGGCGAAGACGACCTCGGCGAGATCTACGGCGTGCAATGGCGCAAATGGCCGGCGTACAAGCAGATCCCGGTCAGCAACAAGGCCGCCATCGCGCAGACCCTGAGCCAAGGCTATCGTCAGATTGCCGAAGGCGAAGAGGACGGTCAGGCCTACGTCGTTCTGTACAAGGCGATCGACCAGATCCGCCAGTGCGTCGACACCATCATCAAAGACCCGGGCAGCCGCCGCATCCTGTTCCACGGCTGGAACGTCGCCCAGCTCGATGAGATGGCTTTGCCGCCGTGCCATCTGCTGTACCAGTTCCACCCGAACGTCGAGACCAAAGAGATTTCTTTGACCCTCTACATCCGCTCCAACGATCTGGGCCTGGGCACGCCGTTCAACCTCACTGAAGGCGCCGCGCTGCTGAGCCTGATCGGTCGCCTGACCGGCTACACGCCGCGCTGGTTCACCTATTTCATCGGTGATGCCCACGTCTACGAAAATCACTTGGACATGCTCAACGAGCAGCTCAAGCGCGAGCCGTTCCCGATGCCGAAGCTGGTGATCAGTGATCGTGTGCCAGAGTTTGCCAAGACCGGTGTTTATCAGCCGGAGTGGCTGGAGTTGATTGAGCCGAGCGATTTCTCGCTGGAAGGCTATGAGCACCACGCCCCAATGACCGCGCCGATGGCGGTTTAACTCAATCTGATCGTTCCCACGCTCTGCGTGGGAATGCCGCCATGGACGCTCCGCGTCCACTGTGACGCAGAGCGTCACGGGATACATTCCCACGCAGAGCGTGGGAACGATCATGGGCCGCTAATGCCCATGACTTCTCCCGACATGAGAATGCTCAACCTCCGTCGCCACAACCCCGCCGCTCACTTCAAGCCGCTGCAAAATCCCGCACTGATCGATATCCGGCCCTTCGCTGCAGCGTTGGCGCAGGTCGAGCAGTTGCGTCTGCAAGGCCAGCAAGCCGTCGATTCGAGCCTTCACATGGTGGATGTGCTCGTCGATCAACGCATTCACGCTTTCACACTGATCCTGCGGACTGTCGCGCAGGGCCAGCAAGCTGCGGATTTCTTCCAGGGTCATGTCGAGGGTGCGGCAGTTGCGGATGAAGGTCAGGCGCTCGGCGTGGGCCTGGGTGTAGACGCGGTAATTGCCGTCGCTGCGGGCTGGCTCCGGCAGCAGGTTTTCGCGCTCGTAGTAGCGAATGGTTTCCACGGCGCAGTCGGTGAGTTTGGCCAGTTCTCCGATCTTCATGACGGCGATCTCCAAAAGGGTGCTTGACCCTATAGTGGCTACAGGGTCTTTACTTGGCAACAGGCACCTTTCTGGACGCGACCCAATGAGCGATTCCCTTCACACGCACAAACCCGAGGATGAGCACGAGCACAGCCATAAGCTGCAGCCTGTGCAGAAGCATGACCATGGTGGTCACGGGGACTCGTGTTGTTCCACCAAAGCCGCGGCCCCTTCGCGGATCTTGTTGAGCGAAACACCGACCGCCAGCGCGCGGCTGAGCAGTTTCCGCATCGACGCCATGGATTGCCCGACCGAGCAGACGCTGATCGAGAACAAACTCGGCAAACTCGTGGGCGTGCAGCAACTGGAATTCAACCTGATCAACCGCGTGTTGGGCGTGACTCACGACCTGCCGAGCACCGCGCCGATCATCGAGGCGATCAAGTCCCTCGGCATGCAGGCCGAGCCGCTGGAGCAGGGCGCTGAACCGCCAGCGCCAATCCCCGAGAAAAAACACTGGTGGCCCTTGGCGCTGTCCGGCGTGGGCGCGCTGGCTGCAGAAGTTATCCACTTCACCAACGCCGCACCGATTTGGGTGGTGGCAATCATCGCGCTGATTTCGATCCTCAGTGGCGGCCTCACCACTTATAAGAAAGGCTGGATCGCGCTCAAGAACCTCAACCTGAACATCAACGCGCTGATGAGCATCGCGGTGACCGGCGCGATCCTGATCGGTCAGTGGCCGGAAGCGGCGATGGTGATGTTCCTGTTCACCGTGGCCGAGTTGATCGAAGCCAAGTCGCTGGACCGGGCGCGCAATGCCATCGGCGGTTTGATGCAGATGACGCCGGAAACGGCCACGGTGCGGCAGGCTGATGGCAGCTGGATCGAGCGGGACGTCAAAACCATCGAACTGGGCGAGCGGGTGCGGGTGCGTCCCGGTGAGCGGATTGGTCTGGACGGTGAGGTGGTTTCGGGCAGTTCGACCATCGATCAGGCGTCGATCACCGGTGAAAGCCTGCCGGTTGAGAAAACGCTCGGCGACAAAGTATTTGCCGGCACCATCAACCAGGCCGGTTCCCTGGAATACGCCGTGACCGCGGCGGCCAACCATTCGACACTGGCGCGAATCATCCACGCGGTGGAACAGGCCCAGGGCGCGCGGGCACCCACCCAACGTTTCGTCGACAGTTTCTCGAAAATCTACACACCGGCGGTGTTCATCCTGGCCCTCGCCGTTGCAGTGATTGCGCCACTGTTCATGGGCGCCGCATGGTTCGACTGGATTTACCGGGCGTTGGTGTTGCTGGTGGTCGCCTGCCCATGCGCGCTGGTCATTTCCACCCCGGTGACCATCGTCAGCGGCCTCGCGGCGGCGGCGCGCAAAGGCATTCTGGTGAAGGGCGGCGTTTATCTGGAGGGGGGTTACAAGCTCGATTACCTGGCCTTGGACAAGACCGGCACGATCACCCACGGCAAACCGGTGCAGACCGACTATTTGTCACTTGATCCAACCGCTGACAAAACCGCCCCGGCAATTGCAGCGGCGCTGGCCGGTCGCTCGGATCACCCGGTGTCGTTGGCCATCGCCAATGCGGCTGTGGATAAACAATTGGCGCCGCAGGTTGTGGGTAACTTCGAAGCCTTGGCCGGTCGCGGTGTGCGCGGTGAGATCAACGGTCAGACGTATCACTTGGGTAACCACCGCCTGGTGGAAGAACTGGGCCTGTGCTCACCAGCGCTGGAGGAGAAGCTCTTTGCCCTGGAGAAACAGGGCAAGTCCGTGGTGCTGCTGCTCGACAAGTCCGGCCCGCTGGCGCTGTTCGCCGTGGCCGATACGGTCAAAGAGTCAAGCCGCGAGGCGATCCAGCAACTGCACGCTCTGGGCATCAAAACCCTGATGTTGACCGGCGACAACGTCCACACCGCTCAGGCGATTGCCGCGCAAGTTGGCATCGACGAGGCCAAGGGCGATCTGTTGCCGACCGACAAGCTGCAAGCCATCGAAGCCCTTTATGCACAGGGCCATATCGTCGGCATGGTCGGCGACGGCATCAACGACGCCCCGGCGCTGGCGCGAGCCGAGATCGGTTTTGCCATGGCGGCGGCGGGCACCGATACCGCCATCGAGACCGCCGATGTGGCCCTGATGGACGACGATCTGCGCAAGATCCCGACTTTTATCCGCCTGTCACGGCAAACCTCAAGCATCCTCAAACAGAACATCGCGCTGGCATTGGTCATCAAAGCAATCTTTCTTGGGGTAACCTTCGCCGGGATCGCCACCATGTGGATGGCGGTGTTCGCCGACATGGGCGTGAGCCTGTTGGTGGTGTTTAACGGTTTGCGCCTGCTGCGCAAATAGACGATGAGGGAAGGGTGTGCTGAGTGCCGAGCTGAAGGCGTTTTACATGGTTGCCCGCCTGGGCAGCATTACCCTGGCGGCAAAAAAACTCGGCCTGAGCCAACCCACGGTGACGACCCAGATTCGACATCTGGAGAGTCAGTACTCGGTTGAGTTGTTCTACCGTGGCGGCCGCCGCCTCAGCGTCAGCGATGAAGGCGCGCGGTTGCTGCCGATGGTCAAGGCGTTGCTGCAGCAGGAAGCCGACATCGAGTTTTTCCTGCGTAACAGCGGCCAGGTCCAGGGCACGTTGCGCATTGCGGCCACGGCGCCGTATTACATCCTTGATCTGGTGAAGACCTTTCGTGAGCGCTTGCCGCAAGTAGAGGTGTCGGTAGAAATCGGCAACTCTCAGCAAGTGCTGGAGGCACTGGAGGACTACCGTGTGGACGTCGCGGCGTCGTCGCAGTTGCTCGACGATGCACGGCTGATCCGCCGCGTACTCGGCAGTGATCCGTTGGTGCTGGCGGTGCATCGCAATCATCCGCTGGCGGTCCACGACCATGTACCGCTCAGTGCGCTGGCCGGGCATACGTTATTGATGCGGGAGACGGGCTCGACCACTCGCCGCCTGACCGAGGAATTGTTGGCCAGCGCCGGGGTGAGTTTCGGGCCTTTGCTGGAGATTGGCAGCCGTGAGTCGATCCGTGAGGCGGTGCTGCGCAACATCGGCATCAGCATCATTGCCCGGCAGGAAGTGCCGCATGATCCGCAATTGCGCGTGCTGACCATCGAGAATGCGCCGCAGATTCCGGAGTATTTGTACTGCCTCAAGGAGCGGAAAGGCGCGCGGCTGCCGGCGGCGTTTCTGGGGTTGGCGCAGGAAATGGCCCCCGCGTAATGATCGTTCCCACGCTCTGCGTGGGAATGCCTCAACGGACGCTCCGCGTTCGGCTCTTGGGACGCAGAGCGTCCCGGGCTGCGTTCCCACGCGGAGCGTGGGAACGATCGGCGGCTTGAACCCTTGAACTAAAATCCTTGAATACCACTATCAGCCGTTTTTGCCTCACTGCCACATGACGGACGCATTACAAATCTAGGATGGCCTTCATCTGCTTGATGAGGCCTGTCCATGAACCACTCGATCGCAACTGCCCTGACCAACCCCGGCGCCCCGATGAAAGTGCGCGGCGTGCAGAAACGCTTCGGCGCGTTTACTGCGCTGGATAACGTTTCCCTCGACGTGGCGGCCGGTGAACTGGTGTGTTTGCTCGGTCCGTCGGGCTGTGGAAAAACCACCTTATTGCGCTGCATCGCGGGTCTTGAAAAACAGGACAGCGGCGAGTTGTACCTCGGCGCTCGCGACGTTTCCCACCTGGCGCCCCAGGCTCGGGATTACGGCATTCTGTTTCAGTCCTACGCGCTGTTCCCCAATCTCACCGTCGAAGCGAACATCGCCTACGGCCTCGCTGGCAGTGGTCGCGATGAAGTGCGCAAGCGCGTCGGTCAGATGCTGGAACTGGTCGGCCTGACCGGCAGTGAGAAAAAGTACCCCGGCCAATTGTCTGGCGGTCAACAGCAGCGCGTCGCACTGGCTCGGGCATTGGCACCGGCGCCTTCGTTGCTGTTGCTCGACGAACCGATGTCGGCCCTCGATGCGCGGGTCCGCGAGCATCTGTGCACCGAACTGCGCCAACTGCAGCGCAACCTCGGCGTCACCACCCTGATGGTCACGCACAATCAGGACGAGGCCATGTTGATGGCCGACCGCATCGCCGTGATGAACAACGGCAAGGTTGAGCAGTACGCCACGCCGCAGGAAATCTACGACCGTCCGGCGACACCGTTCGTGGCGGAGTTTGTCGGCCAAGGCAACTGGCTGCCGTTCAGCCGCAGCAGCGACAGCCATGCCCAGGTCGGCGGGATGAGCATGCGCCTGGCTGACGGCAGCGCTAAAACAACGTCGGGCCGCTTGTTCTGTCGCCCCGAGGCAATCAACGTCAACCCGCCCGTGCATGAAGAAAACCTGTTTCCAGCCAAGGTTCGCGAGATCACCTTCCTCGGCAACCGCTGCCGCATGAGCTTCGAACTCGATCAACTGCCGGGCCACGCATTGCTGGCGGAACTGGCGCCGGAAGCCATGCCGCGCCTCGGCGCCCAGCAGATCATGGTTGCCTTGCCACCGCGCAGCCTGCAGGTGTTTGCCTGATGAGCGCGAACATCGCGCTGCCGATACCGCACAAGCAGGCTCGGCAGATCTCCCGTGCCGAGATCGGCGACCGGGTGTTCGTGGTCGGCGGCAAAGTTCTTTTGCTGGTGTTACTCGGCGTCGCGGTGTTGATGCCGTTGCTGGCGATCTTCTGGCGTGGTTTCAGTTCTGAAGCCGGGCAGGGCGGTGGCCTGGTCGCTGCACGAGAACTGGTCACCAGTGCGAATTTCCACTGGCTGTTGGGCAATAGCCTGAAAGTTTCCCTCAGCGTCGCGGCGATTGTCGTGCCGCTGGCTTACCTGTTTGCCTACGCGCTGCAACGCACATTGATTCCGGGCAAAGGCATCTGGCGTGGGATGTCGCTATTGCCGCTGATGGCGCCGTCGATGCTGCCGGGGATTGCGCTGGTCTATCTGTTCGGCAACCAGGGCATGCTGCGCGGTTTGCTCTCGGACAACATCTACGGCTTTTGGGGCATCGTTCTTGGCGAGGTCATCTACACCTTCCCACACGCGTTGATGATTTTGCTGTCAGCGTTGTCCCTGGCGGATGCGCGACTCTTCGATGCGGCCTCCAGCATGGGCGCCAGTCCGGCGAAAGCTTTCCGTAGCATCACCTGGCCGGCAACGCGTCAGGCTGTGTTCGCGGCATTCTGCCTGGTGTTCACCCTGACCATCACCGACTTCGGCGTGCCTGTGGTGGTCGGTGGCGATTATCAGGTGCTGGCGCTGGAAGCCTACAAAGCCGTGGTCGGCCAGCAACAATTCGGTCGCGGCGCGTTGATTGGCATGGTTCTGCTGCTGCCGGCGCTGTTCAGCTTCGGTGTCGACGCCTGGCTGCGTCGGCGTCACGGCGACTCCATGAGCGGTCGGGCACAGGTCTTTCAACCGGCGCCGTCGAAACTGCGGGACGGTTGCTACCTGGCCATCGTGTTGCTGATCTGCGCAGTGTTGCTGCTGGTGTTCGGCATGGCGGTGTATTCGTCACTGGTGAAATTCTGGCCGTACAACCTGTCGCTGTCGCTCAACCATTACCAGTTCAACGACACCGCGGGCGGTGGCTGGCTGGCCTATGGCAACAGCGTGAAGATGGCGCTGTGTACGGCATTGATCGGCAGTGTGCTGATCTTTACTGGCGCGTACCTGATGGAAAAAACCAAGGGACAGCGCGGACTGAATCTGACACTGCGCATGCTCAGTTTCGTACCGATGGCGGTGCCGGGTCTGGTGCTGGGCCTGGGTTACGTCTTCTTCTTCAACCTCAGCGGCAACCCGCTGCATGTGCTCTACGGGACCATGACCCTGCTGGTGGTCTGCACCATTGCTCACTATTTGACCACCGCGCAAATGACCGCGACCACGGCGCTGCGCCAACTCGACGCCGAGTTCGAAGCCGCCGCGCTGTCGCTCAAGGCGCCGCTGTATCGGCATTACCTGCGCGTCACTGTGCCGATCTGCCTGCCGGCGCTGCTGGACATCGTGCGCTACCTGTTCGTCTCGGCCATGACCACCGTCTCGGCGGCGATCTTCCTCTACAGCCCCGACACCCTCCTCGCGGCGGTGGCGGTGCTGAACATGGACGACGCCGGCAACGTCGGCGGCGCGGCGGCGATGTCGACCCTGATTCTGTTCACCTCGGCGGGCGTGTCCCTGCTGCTGGCCTGGGCGTCGCGCGGTTTGCTGCGCCGCTCCCAGGCCTGGCGGCAGACCGCGCCCGGCCACTGATTTCCAATCCCGCAAACCTGAACTCAACTGCCGGTAAACAAAAGGAAAAAGACATGTTCAAGCCTATGGCCCTGGCCGCTGCTGTCCTCACCGCTTTCAGCCTGAACGCTTTCGCGGCGCAAACCGAGTTGACGGTGTACACCGCCCTCGAAGCCGAACAACTGAAGACCTATAAGGAAGCCTTCGAAAAGGCCAACCCGGATGTCGAGATCAAGTGGGTGCGCGATTCCACCGGCATCATCACCGCCAAGCTGCTGGCCGAAAAAGCCCGCCCGCAAGCTGACGCGGTCTGGGGCCTGGCGGCCTCGAGCCTGGCGATTCTCGATCAGCAAGGCATGCTGCAAAGCTATGCGCCGAAGGACCTCGGCAAGATCGGCGGCAACTACCGCGACGCCGCCAACCCGCCAGCCTGGGTCGGCATGGACGTCTGGGCCGCGACCATTTGCTTCAACACCGTCGAAGCCGAGAAGCAGGGTTTGAGCAAACCCGTAAGCTGGCAAGACCTGACCAAGCCTGAGTACAAAGGCAAGATCGTGATGCCCAGCCCGGCCTCGTCCGGCACCGGTTTCCTCGACGTCAGCGCCTGGCTGCAAACCTTCGGCGAGAAGCAGGGCTGGCAGTACATGGACGACCTGCACCAGAACATCGGCCAGTACGTTCATTCCGGTTCCAAGCCTTGCAAACTGGCGGCGGCGGGTGAATTTCCGATCGGTATTTCCTTCGAGTACCCGGCCGTTCAGCTGAAACGCCAAGGCGCACCGCTGGACATCATCCTGCCGAAAGAAGGCCTGGGTTGGGAGATCGAAGCGACTGCCGTGATCAAAGGTACACCGCACGAAGACGCGGCGAAGAAGCTGGCTGACTTCTCCGCCAGTCCGGCGGCGATGGAGCTTTATAAAGAGAACTTCGCCGTGCTCGCTCAGCCGGGTATTGCCAAGCCGCAGACCGAATTGCCGGCGGATTATGAGCAGCGTTTGATCAAGAACGACTTCGCCTGGGCTTCGAAGAATCGCGACGAAATCCTGACCGAATGGCGCAAGCGTTATGACGGCAAGTCCGAGAAAGTGGTTGCCAAGTAAGATCTTCATCGGCTGACAGGGCCCCTTCGCGGGCAAGCCTCGCTCCTACAGGCATACGCGTTCCCCTGTAGGAGCGAGGCTTGCCCGCGAAGGCGGCTTCGAATTCAGGACAAAACCCCATGACACAACACAACAACATGCTGATCGTCGGCGCTGGCATTCTCGGTCTGTCCCACGCCTATGCTGCCGCCAAGCGCGGTTTGAAAGTCACTGTTTTCGAGCGCAGCGAAACGCCTTTGGGTGCCTCGGTACGCAACTTCGGCCAGGCACTGGTCACCGGCCAACCACCGGGCCCGATGCTCGAACTGGCCAAAACCAGCCGCGGAATCTGGGGCCAATGGGCACAACTCGCCGGCCTGCAACTCAAGCGCAACGGCTCATACCTGTTCGCCCGCACCGAAGCCGAAGAACACCTGCTGGAAGCCTTCTGCGCCGGTCGCGCCGTGGAACACGGTTACCGCGTCGACCTGCTGCGCGGCGCTGCGTTACGCGATGTGTACGGCGGTCAGTTCAGCCATCATCGCGCGGCGTTGCACGGCATGGACGATCAGCAGTTGTATTCGCGCGAAGCGATTCCGGCGTTGATCGACTACCTGCACCGCGAGCTTGGCGTCGCGTTTCACTTCTCCACCCTGGTGCGCGACATCGAGCCGGGCCGCCTGCACAGCACCGCCGGAACCTTCAGCGCCGAACAGATCATCGTCTGTTCCGGTCACGATTATCAGACGCTGCTGGCCGAGCCGATCGCCGAACTCAACCCGCAAATCTGTCGCCTGCAAATGCTCCGCGCCCGACCGCAAATCAACCTCAATCTGCAACACGCCTTGCTCACCGGTTTGAGCTGCGTGCACTACGGCGCCTTCGCCGATCTGCCGGAAGCCGCCGCAGTGCAGGCGCAAATCCTGCGAGAGGAACCGCATCTGCATGAAAACGGCATTCACCTGCTGATCAGCCCGACACCTCACGGTGAGTTGATCATCGGTGACTCTCACCACTACGGCAGCGACCCCTCGCCATTCAACGTCGAGCAAGTGGACGACTGGATGATCGAACTGGCCGAGCAGACTTTGGGCTGCAAGGTGCAAGTGGTCGAGCGTTGGCAGGGTGTCTATGGTTCACGGGGGCCAGGACCGTTTTCGTTTCTGCGGCCGATGCCGGGTGTGAGTGTGGCTCTGATGCACACGGGTGTCGGCATGAGCGTGGGGCCGGCGATGGCTGAACGTAACGTCGCGACTTTATTGGGAGACCTCTGATGGACCGCAATGAGCAAGTGATCGCCGAGGTGTTCGCGCTGTACGAGCGCTTTGGCGACAGCGATTACATCGGCGAGCCGGTGTCGCAGATCGAGCATATGTCACAGGCGGCCGAACGGGCGATGGCCGAGGGTTTCGATGATGAAGTGGTGTTGGCGGCGTTCTTCCATGACATCGGACATATCTGCGCTGAGAGTGCTGAGAACATGGGCGGCTTTGGCGTGGTCAGTCACGAGCAGTTGGGCGCGGATTATTTACGCCGCGCAGGTTTTAGCGAGCGCATGGCGCGGCTTGTGGAATACCACGTTCAGGCCAAGCGTTACCTGACGCTCAAAGAGCCTGGGTATTACGAGCGATTGAGCGAAGCCAGTCAACGGACTCTGGAGTATCAGGGCGGGGTGATGAGCGCTGAAGAGGCTGAAGCCTTCGAGCAGGACCCGTTGTGTGCGGTCAGTTTGCGGATGAGGCAATGGGATGAACAGGCCAAGGAAATGGCGGTGCCGGTGATTGATCTTGGTCTCTTGAAAGAAAAGGCGTTGCGCCTGCTGGCTGCATGATCGTTCCCACGCTCTGCGTGGGAATGCCTCAAGGGACGCTCCGCGTCCAGTGACGCGGAGCGTCACGGGCTGCATTCCCACGCGGGAGCGTGGGAACGATCTGATTCAGAGTTGCTGCGCCAACACTTCAACCTGCTCCTGCCGCTCCGCCTGACTCAGCCTCGGATGCGGATTAAGCGACGACCACTGCGGATGCGCCCGCGCCTTGTTCAGTGCCTCGGGCAGTTTGCCTTCGCGCCAGGTTTTGTCCTGGGGCGTGGCCACCTGAATGCTGTCCATCGCAGCATGCCCACGCGCATTGAGCGCTTGCAGCAGCTGCCGCTGACGCAATGCCAATAGCCGTAGCACGCTGTCATCGACGGTCAGCTCTCGCTGGCCTTTGATCTTGCCCAGCAAGCGGCTGCCATAACTGCGGGCGGTTTGCAGGGCGCCGCCAGCGATCGCCCCGGCCAATGCCGCTGCGCCAAGGGTCAGCCCGCCCACCAACAGGTCGACACCGGCCCCGGCTGCCGCGCCGGCAGCGATGCCGCCACCGACTCGCACGCCCAGCTGTTTCAGGGTTTCCGGGTTGAACAGGTCGTCACCCCAGCGGCCATCGAGCAGCGGCAGATCACTGGCCGCCGCGTCCTGTGGACGGAAGGCGTAAAGCTTGAGCAGCGCTTCGACGCAGCGCTGTTCCCGTTGTCGAACGGCTTTGCGCAGTTCGTTGATGGCCTGCTGTTCTTGCTCGGCATTGCTGACTACGCTGCGTCGACAGGCGGCACAGTCGATCAATAATTCAGCAATCAGCCGCGCCGCGCTCTGTTGCCGGGCCTGGCGTTGGGCTTGCTGATCGGCGATCAGGCGTTCCAGTTGTGGGCGGGCGTTTTCCAGCAGCAGCGCGAGGCTTTCATAGAGTCGACGTTCGCCGTCCTCCGGCGGTGCGACGCTGTCGAAACGCACCAGCGCATGCAAACCGAGGCGTGCCAACGCTTCGCGCCAATCCGGTTCGCGGTGGTTGGCGCTGCTGACGAAATTCAGTACCGGCAGCAGCGGTTTGCCGCAGCTGGCCAACACTTCCAGTTCATCGCGGTACTTGGCCAGCACCGGTTCCCGGGCGTCGATCACGTAGAGACCGGCGTCGCAGGTCAGCAGTTGCCGCAGCACCTTGGCTTCCTGTTCGAACCGCTGCCGGGCTTCGCTGCCCTCAAGAAACCGCGCCAGACGCGCCGGGCCGTCGAGGCGTTCACCCGGCCGTTCCAGACGCTCGAGGTAGTCGAGCAAAGCGATGGCGTCTTCCAGGCCGGGGGTGTCGTAGAGATCGAGCAAAGGCTCGCCGTCCACCGACAACCGCGCGCCTTCGACGTGTCGTGTGGTGCTGGGGCGATGAGACACCTCACCGAAACCGACATCGCGGGTCAGGGTGCGCAGCAACGAGGTTTTGCCGACGTTGGTGTGGCCGACCACGGCGAGTTTCAAGGGCGGTGTCCACGGATTAGTCATGACCGGTCTCCAGCCAGTTCAACGGCGCGCAATCGGCGAACGGCAGGTCCAGCTGCTGCAGCGCCACGTGCCAGTCACCCAGCCTTTCGGCATCCAGCGCTTCCCCCGGCGGTGCTTGCAGCAACCAGACGCGGGTGGCGCTGGCGCTGCGAGCCAGTTCGGCGATCAGTGCCAGACTGCCGCGGTCCGGCGAACGTCGCGGATCGCAGGCGATTGCCAGTCGGGCAGGAGGGAAGCGGCTCAGCTGTTCGAGGAGTTTGTGCCGCGATTCGCGACTGTCGAGGATGCCGGCGTTGTTCACGGTTTTCGGCAGTGGCGGCGGCCACGGGCGTTGATCGTCCAGCTCGATGGCCACCAGCAGCGCGCCATCGCTTGGCAGGTCGCTGACACCCTTTTCAATACGATGCAGTTGCTCTGGCGCAGCGTCGCTGATGCCCAGGCGTTCACTGGTAGGCATCAGCCGTTCGCGCAGTTGGGCGTAACCGGGCAGGTTCAAATCCAGGTGCAATGCCGCTTGGCCAGTTTTCCAGCGCCACAGGCAAAACAGCGCCAGCAACAGCCGTGGCAAAACACCGTAGACCACCACCACGCCGACCAGCCAGGTTGCCCAGGCCTGACGGGCGCTTTCAATGTTCAATGCGGCGTCACCGCTGGCGCGGATCATTTCCACGGTCGGAACATTGAAACCCAGCAAGGCCGGCAGGGCGCCGAGGGCTTGAGTCATGACGACGAAGGTGTCGCCGCTGAGGAGGGTGGTTTCCCAGACGAAGCCATAACGCCGGGTCGCCATCAGCATCAACAGGATCACCAGGGCGCTGAGCATCGCCAGCAACCACACGCCGTTGACCAGCACGCCGATTGTCCAGCGATTGAGTTTTTGTCGTTGCAGCAGTAGCAGCAGGGCCGGGGCCAGTTGCGCGGCTTTGGCATCGCGGGCGAATTTTTCGCTGAGCCACAACCATAAGCGTCCGAGGGTGGCGCCGTGTTCGCCGGCGAAGATCAGGCCCAATGCCCAGCTCAGCAACAGAATCAGGTTCAGTCCGAGCAAACTGCCCAAGGCCCAGAACACATTGACCGGGGTTTGTCCGTCGCCCAGCGCGGCAAACGCCAGGCCGGCGCCGCTGGCGACGGCGAGAACAGCCAGTACCAACAGTGCCAGTCGCGCACCTTGCATCCAATGTTTGAGGGCGCTGCTCAGTCCATCGCGGTCGGCCAGCCACAGGGCGCGGCGCTGAATGCGTGTCGGCAGATCGCCGCCCGCGCTGCGGGCCAGTCGGTTGGCTTCCAGATCATCCAGGGGGCCGGCGTGTTCTTCGCGCAGGCGCACCGTCTCGGTCAGCCAGAGGTTTTGCAGTGGAGTCAGTTCCGTCACGCGGCATCCCGTCGCTCAATTGAACGGTGAGCATAACCGCTGTGGCGCTTATCGGGTTACGGGAGGCTCTGGTATCCTCGCCGGCATGACTAAATCACTCCCCCTCAGCCTGATCGCAGCCCTCGGTGAAAACCGTGTGATCGGCGTCGACAACAGCATGCCCTGGCACCTGCCGGGGGACTTCAAATACTTCAAGGCCACCACCCTCGGCAAGCCGATCATCATGGGTCGCAAGACCTGGGATTCCCTCGGTCGCCCGTTGCCGGGCCGGTTGAACATCGTGGTCAGCCGTCAGGCGGATCTGCAGCTCGAAGGTGCGGAGGTTTATCCGTCGCTTGAAGCGGCGGTGGTTCGGGCGCAGGAATGGGCGAACGAGCAGGGCGTCGATGAGCTGATGCTGATTGGCGGGGCGCAGTTATATGCGCAGGGGTTGGCGCAGGCTGATCGGCTGTATTTGACGCGCGTGGCGCTGAGCCCGGAAGGGGATGCGTGGTTTCCGGAGTTTGATTTGAAGGCGTGGAAGTTGGTGTCCGATGTTCCGAATGCGGCGGAAGGCGACAAGCCAGCGTACAACTTCGAGGTTTGGGAGCGCGCATAGATCGTTCCCACGCTCTGCGTGGGAATGCCTCAAGGGACGCTCCGCGTCCAGTGACGCGGAGCGTCACGGGCTGCATTCCCACGCGGGAGCGTGGGAACGATCAGAGTGGGTTAAGCGTGAGCCAACTCCGCATGCTCATCCGCATCCAGCAGTTCTTTATCGGTCTGCTGCATCATCCTGCTGGTAATCGCCCCCGCCGTAATCGAACCACTGACGTTCAACGCCGTACGACCCATATCAATCAGCGGCTCAACCGAAATCAGCAACGCCACCAGTGACACCGGCAACCCCATCGCCGGCAACACGATCAACGCGGCAAACGTCGCGCCACCGCCAACGCCGGCCACACCGGCCGAGCTCAGCGTCACAATCGCCACCAACGTCGCGATCCACAACGGGTCCAGCGGGTTGATGCCCACGGTCGGCGCGACCATCACTGCCAGCATCGCCGGGTACAGACCGGCACAGCCATTCTGGCCAATGGTCGCGCCGAACGACGCGGCGAAACTGGCGATGGACTGTGGAATACCCAAACGGCTGGTCTGGGCTTCGATGCTCAGCGGAATCGTCGCGGCGCTGGAGCGGCTGGTGAAGGCAAACGTCAGCACCGGCCAGATCTTGCGGAAGAAACGCAGCGGGTTGATCCCGGCCGCCGACACCAGCAGGCCATGGACTACAAACATCAGGCCCAGCCCGATGTAGGACACCACCACGAAGCTGCCGAGTTTGATGATGTCTTGCAGGTTGGAGCCGGCGACCACTTTGGTCATCAGCGCCAATACACCGTACGGGGTCAGCTTCATCACCAGACGCACCAGACGCATCACCCAGGCTTGCAGGGTGTCGATAGCGTTGATCACTTTCTGACCTTTTTCGACATCATCCTTCAGCAGTTGCAGCGCAGCGACGCCGAGGAATGCAGCGAAAATCACCACGCTGATGATCGAGGTCGGCTTCGCCCGAGCGAGGTCGGCGAACGGGTTTTGCGGAATGAACGACAGCAGCAACTGCGGCACATTCAGGTCAGCAACCTTGCCTGCGTAGTCGGTCTGGATGGTTTGCAGACGGGCCATTTCCTGAGTGCCGGCTACCAGGCCTTCGGCGGTCAGGCCGAAGAGGTTGGTCAGGCCGATGCCGATCAGCGCCGCGATGGCGGTGGTGAACAGCAGCGTGCCAATGGTCAGGAAGCTGATCTTGCCCAGCGACGAGGCGTTGTGCAGACGGGCCACGGCGCTGAGGATCGAGGCGAACACCAGCGGGATCACGATCATTTGCAGCAACTGCACATAACCGTTGCCCACCAGATCGAACCAGCCGATCGAGGCTTTCAGTACCGGGTTGCCGGCACCGTAAACGGTGTGCAGAGCTACACCGATCACCACGCCCAGCACCAACGCGAGCAGGACTTTTTTGGCCAGGCTCCACGTGGTGTGACGGGTTTGCGCCAGGCCAAAGAGCAAGGCGAGGAACACCAGCAGATTGAGGATCAGCGGCAGATTCATTGGAACTCCGATAGAGACTTGTACCGGCTACCTTCCGGGGCAGCCGCGAACCGGCAAGCCTAACAGCTTGATATCTAATGAATTAATATCAAAAACATCTGATTACTGTCGTTTTTGGAATAAGCGAGTGTCGCTGATAGAGATGCAGCTGGCGCAATAGGGACGCAAGCGGTCGCGGGCAGGCGAGCACTGTCACATTAATTTGTTAGCGTCGATCTCTTTGAATCAGGGTCTTTTAATAAGGAAAGCATGCCGATGAAGCTCGCACCGAAATTTCTGGTCGCTGCACTCTGCTTGGGCCTCGCCGGCCAGGTATTCGCCACGGATCTGAAGCATTGGCCAGCCGATCAGGCCAAGGCGCTGGACGCAATGATTGCGGCCAACGCCAACAAAGGTAACTACGCGGTGTTCGACATGGACAACACCAGTTACCGCTACGACCTCGAAGAGTCGTTGCTGCCGTACATGGAAAACAAAGGCCTGATCACCCGCGAGAAACTCGACCCTTCCCTGAAACTGATGCCGTTCAAAGACACCGCCGACCACAAGGAAAGCCTGTTCAGCTACTACTATCGCCTTTGCGAGATCGACGACATGGTTTGCTACCCATGGGTCGCCCAAGTGTTCGCAGGCTTCACTCTCCAGGAGCTCAAGGGCTATGTCGACGAGTTGATGGCTTCCGGCAAACCGGTGCCGGCGACTTATTACGAAGGCGACGTGGTCAAGAACCTCGACGTCAACCCGCCGAAAATCTTCACCGGCCAGAAAGAGCTCTACAACAAGTTGATGGAGAACGGCATCGAGGTCTACGTGATGACCGCCGCCTCCGAAGAATTGGTGCGGATGGTCGCCGCCGATCCGAAGTACGGCTACAACGTGAAGCCGCAGAACGTCATTGGCGTAAGCCTGCTGCTCAAGGACCCGAAGTCCGGCGAATTGACCACGGCACGCAAGCAGATCACCGCAGGCAAGTATGATGAAAAGGCCAACCTCGGCCTCGAACTGACCCCGTACCTGTGGACTCCGGCGACCTGGATGGCCGGCAAGCACGCGGCGATCCTGACCTACATCGACGAGTGGAAAAAACCGGTGCTCGTGGGCGGCGATACGCCGAGCAGCGACGGTTACATGCTGTTCCACGATGTTGACGTGGCCAAGGGTGGCATCCACTTGTGGGTCAACCGCAAAGACAAATACATGACCCAGATTAACGGCATGATGGCCAAGCACGCGGCGGCTCAGGCCAAGGAAGGGTTGCAGGTCACTGCGGACAAGAACTGGGTGATCGTCAAGCCTGAAGAGATTCAGTAAGCGCTACGATGATCGTTCCCACGCTCTGCGTGGGAATGCCTCTAGGGACGCTCCGCGTCCAGTGACGCGGAGCGTCACGGGCTGCATTCCCACGCAGAGCGTGGGAACGATCAGTAAAAAACCCCGCACTTGGCGGGGTTTTTTGTGTTCGACGGTTAAGTTTTACAGCCCGTCGAGCATTGCCTTGTTACGCACAGCACCCTTGTCGGCGCTGGTCGCCAGCAGGGCGTAGGCTTTCAGTGCGGTGGTCACTTTACGTGGACGTTTTTCCACTGGTTTCCAGCCTTTCTGATCTTGCTCGACACGGCGCCCAGCCATTTCTTCGTCGCTGATCAACAGGTTGATCGAGCGGTTCGGAATGTCGATCAGCACTTTGTCGCCGTCCTGCACCAGACCAATTGCGCCGCCGGCAGCCGCTTCTGGCGAAGCGTGGCCGATGGACAGGCCCGAGGTGCCGCCGGAAAAGCGACCATCGGTGAGCAGGGCGCAAGCTTTGCCCAGGCCTTTGGATTTCAGGTAGGACGTCGGGTACAGCATTTCCTGCATGCCCGGGCCGCCTTTAGGGCCTTCGTAACGAATGATCACGATGTCGCCGGCCTTCACTTCGTCAGCGAGGATGCCGCGTACGGCGCTGTCCTGGCTTTCGAAGATCTTCGCGTTGCCTTCGAAGACGTGGATCGATTCGTCGACGCCGGCGGTTTTCACCACGCAGCCGTCCAGCGCGATGTTGCCGTAGAGAACGGCCAGGCCGCCTTCTTTCGAATAGGCGTGTTCGACACTGCGGATGCAGCCGTTTTCACGGTCGTCGTCCAGGGTTTCCCAACGGGTCGACTGGCTGAACGCGGTTTGCGTCGGGATGCCCGCAGGGCCGGCCTTGAAGAAGTGATGCACTGCTTCGTCGCTGGTCTGGGTGATGTCCCACTTGGCGATGCCTTCGGCCAGGGTTTTGCTGTGCACGGTCGGCAGGTCAGTGTGCAGCAGACCGCCGCGGGCCAGCGAGCCGAGGATGCTGAAGATACCGCCGGCACGGTGCACGTCTTCCATGTGGTACTTCTGGATGTTGGGCGCAACTTTGCACAGCTGCGGCACGTGGCGGGAGAGACGGTCGATGTCGCGCAGGTCGAAATCGATCTCGGCTTCCTGGGCCGCGGCCAGCAAGTGCAGGATGGTGTTAGTGGAACCGCCCATGGCGATGTCCAGGGTCATAGCGTTTTCGAACGCCTTGAAGTTGGCGATGTTGCGCGGCAACACCGACTCGTCGTTCTCGCCGTAGTAACGCTTGCACAGCTCGACGATGGTGCGACCGGCCTGCAGGAACAGCTGCTCGCGGTCGCTGTGGGTGGCCAGGGTCGAACCGTTGCCCGGCAATGCCAGGCCGAGGGCTTCGACCAGGCAGTTCATCGAGTTGGCGGTGAACATGCCGGAGCACGAGCCGCACGTCGGGCAGGCGCTACGCTCGTACTCAGCGACTTTCTCGTCAGAAGCGCTGGAGTCGGCGGCGATCACCATGGCGTCGACGAGGTCGAGGCCGTGGCTTGCCAGTTTGGTCTTGCCGGCTTCCATCGGGCCACCGGAAACGAAGATCACCGGGATGTTCAGGCGCAGAGACGCCATCAGCATGCCGGGGGTGATCTTGTCGCAGTTGGAAATGCAGACGATCGCATCGGCGCAGTGGGCGTTGACCATGTATTCGACGGAGTCGGCGATGATCTCGCGGCTCGGCAGCGAATAAAGCATGCCGTCGTGACCCATGGCGATGCCGTCATCCACGGCAATAGTGTTGAATTCTTTCGCTACACCGCCGGCGCGTTCGATTTCGCGGGCGACCAGTTGGCCCAGGTCCTTGAGGTGGACGTGGCCCGGTACGAACTGGGTGAAGGAGTTGGCAATGGCGATGATCGGCTTTTTGAAGTCGTCATCTTTCATCCCCGTGGCACGCCACAGTGCGCGGGCGCCGGCCATGTTGCGGCCATGGGTGGATGTTTTCGAGCGGTAATCAGGCATGAAGCACTCCGGGCGGCTAACAGGTATCAAAAGGGAAGTGAGCTTCTATTGACGTCTGGAACACTCAGAAATGGCCGTGTGTCCGGAAGTTGCCGATAACTTTGCGGGATCGCCGCGCGCTTCAGCTTGAGCTCATAAACCCGCCGGGGGATGACTGGCGATGAATGTCGCGATTCTACACGGCTGGCGTCAGGAGGGAATGCCGGGAAGTGTTGATCCAGTGCTGACGGAGTGGACGGAATGACGACTGGTACGTATCACCCGGTATTGAGTGCCTGTTGAGTCTTGTGGTTGATCATTGCGTTCACCCCAAGTCCTGCAACACTCAGTGTCAGGAAGCCAAGGGCCAGAGTCGTGGTCAGGTTTTCGGGCGTCAGATTGATCACCGAGCTGATCACACCGCCGAACATGAAAATCAGCATGGCCCCGACCGAGGTGGAGGCCCCGGCATTCTCCGGGTGAAGACTCATCGCTTTGGAGTTGACGATTGGCCTGGCAATGGTGGTGCCGATGGTGCAAACCAGCATGGAGATCAACACCGTCGCCGCAGAAAGACCGAACTGGCGAGTCAGCCACAGCATGACCCCGCCTGAAACGGCGATCAGGCCCAGGCCGATAATGATCTGGGTGTTGGCTTGCAGGTATCGATGCAGCACGCTGGCTAATACTCCGCCGAATACATATGCCACGCCATACAGCAGCAACGCCCAGGCGAATTCATACGGCGAGAGCGCCAGACGCTCCATGAAAATGATGGGCGAAGAAACGATGAACGAAAAATGGCAGGCGAAGGCCAGGGCTGAAATCAACCAGTAACCCATGAAGCGTACATCCGAACATAAGCGCCAATAAGCACTGAAAAACCCCATGTGTGCTGCGCTGCGGACAGGCGAGACTTCCTTGAGTAACCGGTAGGCACCGAGCCAGGCAACAATCGCCAGTGCAATGAAGACATAAAAACTGCCTTGCCAGCCAAGGCACGATTGCAGCCAGGTTCCCAGCAGCGGCGAAATTGAAATGAACACCCCGCCCCCCGTCACCATCCAGATCCTGATGCGCTCCCGTTCACGACCGACGAATAGATCCTGTATCAGCGCCTGCGACAATGAAAATGAGCCGCAACCAATCGCCTGAACCATGCGAAACCCCAGAAACCAGCGGTAGTCGCTGGCGAGCATGCAACCAGCCGCTCCAATTGCCGCGATAACAATGCCTCCCAACAGCAGCTTCTTGCGTCCCCACACATCCGACAATGGCCCGACCAATATCACGGACAGTGCCAGACTGATGGCGAACACGCTGACGGACAGGGCAATATCGGACGGTGAGGTCTGAAAGTAGTCAGAAAGAGCGGGGAAGGACGGGAGCACCACATCGAGGGGGAAGACGCCGAGCAGCGTCATGGTCATCAACAAAATGACCGTGGCCCGGCGGTTTTTGACACTGACTGCGGATTTTCCTTCATCCATCGACAAGTCCTGCCTTTACGAAGAGCTGCTGGTTGGAAGGCAGGTCGAAAAAACCTGCCTTTTCCATTGCCTGAAGCGTCGCGCCTGCACCCGATCGGGCACGCTGAAGGCAGGCTTGCGGGCCGGTCAAGGCACTGAGGATTTCTGCGACGCAATTCTCGCCGAGGTCCACACTGTTCAGGCTTTCCTTCAGCCATCGCTCATCGAGCTCAAAGAAGATCAGGATGACGTCCACCAGCAGCTTTGCGGCGAACGTGCGTTGGCTGCTGTTCAGGGTCAGCCACAGGTAATGGAACACTTCGGAAAAATAACGACTGTGTCGGGCCTCGTCGGTGAGGTGGTCCCTGAGCATTTCCTGGACGCTGGAAACCAGCACGTTGCGGCAAACTTCGAGCAGTTCCCTGGCAATGATGGTCTCGGACACGAAGCCGACGAGAAACCAGGCCAGCGCCTTATGCCTGTCGGGGGTGTGGTCGATCAGGGTGTTCAGTCGGGTAATGCGGTGCGGCATCACGGGGCGTTGGGTCATGCCGTAGAGGTCGGCTATCTGCTCGGCGAGACTATTGGAGAACAGGGCGTGATAACCCTCATCGGTATAGAGCTGGAGGGCGGCCGTTTTCATTCGTCGGGGGATGGAAGCACCGAGCTCATCGTGGACAATGGTTTCTACGGAGCGGTTGACGATCCGATGTTCGAGCCGGGTGGTGTAGTCGAGGAAATACACCAGATGGTTGGCCGATAGTCGATGGGTGATCGCGCTGCCTGCTGCTTCGATTACCGGGTGATTCAGGTAGGGGATGAAGGCCGGCGGGAACCAGTGTCGTGTTTCCAGTTGCCGTTCCAGATCTGGTGGCAATTGATAGGTGTGCTCGCTGGTTCGTACCGAGGCTCGGGTGTTCCAGTCGCCGAGGGTGAAGCGCTGGGCCCAGGCGTCGGGAAGGGACAGGTCATCTGTGCGGGGCTCGGTCATTGGTGTGAGCCTTGGCTGCTCAGCAGCGCTTTCAATTCTTTGCACATTGCTTGTCCGTCACTCTGGCCACAGCCAACAAAAAACAACGGTTGTTCGGCGCTGTCCTCGATCCCCAGCAACGTTTCGACCTGATCGTCCGCCAACGCACCGGTCAGCCAGGTGCTCAACCCAAGTGCGGTGGCCACCAGTTGAAAGGTCTGGGAAATATGGCCTGCCTCGACGTAAGCCATTCGGTATGCCCGTGAGTGTTCATATTTCCACCAAAGTTTGTCGAAGCGGGCGGTGATGAACAGGCCGACTGGAAGGTTGTTGATGAAATGCTGCCCACACAACAATTGGCCCAAGGGCGAGTCAGGCACCGGATTGACGAAGCTCAATGCATGTTCGGTGGAGTGGTAGGCGTAGAGCCCCGGATTCAGGCCGCTGACGTTTTGAACATGAAGAAAGCCTTCGCAGGCATTCAGCCCGCCACCGGAGGGACTGCTACGCCGGGCGCCGAGACCTTCTGCGATGGTTTCGTCGATATCGTTTTCGCGCTCACGCAGATAGCCAAGGGCCAAATAAAGAAGAGTACTCACATCGCCGAGAGAAACCTCGTCACCCTTGAAGGAGCGACAGGTCTTTCGGTCGATCAGCGTCTTTGCAAGTGCGCTTTCCGGCAGGCAGGAAGGTTGGGGCAGGGTAATCCGCTCGCTTGTCGGAAGCTCCGAGAGTCTGATCTCTGGGGCAGGGGTGGCCAGTACTTCGGCGCAATGGTCCAGATAGTGTCTCGACCATTCATTAATATCTTGAGGGACATATTCGCACGGGATGTTTTTGGTGCCGATATGAAATATTTTCGACAGTTCATCCCAGCCCCATTCAATAGTGTCTTGTATTGAGGTTGTGAGTATTCCTGCGTTAAGGAATTGAATATCTATTGTATTGTTGTTATCGAATTTTTCGGGGTTGTCGATAAGGTGCGCGAGACGAGTTGAATACTCGAGATTCAATACGAACTGTTTGTGGTTTTTGTAATCCCAGACTATTTGGCCCGGCGAGCGAGGAAGTATGAATATATAAGGGTTGATCTGCATGTTCGGCGACTCACTCTGGTTCGTGCTCTAGAAAACGCTGGGTAGCCGGCACTCCCCAGCGTCTTATTTACTTAGCGGGCTTTTGGAGCAACCAGAAAAGACAGGTTGGCGATTTTGTTGGCTTCCAGAGTAATTGCTTTCATGTTTTGAACTCCTTGTCATTGATAGTGAGCGTCACTCCTTTGTGACAACTTAATCATAGTTTGTAATGAGTTCTTATCAAGGGGATATTGGGTAGGAATGTTCTAGTAGTTTTGTCGGATCGATCTTGGGGCTGGATGAATCTTGTAAGTTCTGTCCGCTAAAATAAAAGACAGCGCGAAACGTCCTGCAAGTCAGTAAGACTGCGGGAGTAGGAAGTTGGAGAGTTCAATAACAGATAATAGAACGGGGAGCCGGTTGGCTCCCCGTCAAACCGGCGTAATCAGCTGTTTGGCAGCAGACGGCAGGTGATGCTCTTGATGTAGCGGGTTTCGGCGATGGCTGGGTGAACCGGGTGATCCGGGCCCTGACCGCCGCGCTCCAGGATCTGGATGTTGCGGTCCAGGTGACGGGCGCTGGTCAGCAGGATGTTTTGCAGATCGTCTTCCGGCAGGTGCATCGAGCACGAAGCGCTGACCAGAATGCCGTCCTTGCTGAGCAGGCGCATGGCTTGCTCGTTCAGGCGACGGTAGGCGCCTTCACCGTTCTTCATGTCTTTCTTGCGTTTGATGAATGCCGGCGGGTCGGCAACGATCACGTCGAAACGTTCTTCGCTGGCTTTAAGTTCTTTCAGGGCTTCGAACACGTCGCCTTCGATGCAGGTCATTTTGTCGGCGAAACCGTTCAGCGCGGCGTTGCGCTCGACGCCGTCGAGGGCGAAGGCCGACGCGTCGACGCAGAACACTTCACTGGCGCCGAAAGCAGCCGCTTGCACGCCCCAGCCACCGATGTAGCTATACAGGTCCAGCACGCGTTTGCCTTTGGCATAAGGTGCCAGACGCGCGCGATTCATGCGGTGGTCGTAGAACCAGCCGGTTTTCTGTCCCTGGATGACTGGCGCTTCGAATTTCACGCCGTTTTCTTCCAGCGCGACCCACTCCGGCACCAGGCCGAACACGGTTTCGACGTAGCGATTGAGGCCTTCGGCATCACGTGCAGCAGAGTCGTTCTTGAACAGAATGCCGCTTGGCTTGAGCACTTGGGTCAGGGCCGCGATCACGTCTTCTTTATGAGCTTCCATGGTTGCCGAGGCGATCTGTACCACCAGAATGTCGCCGAAACGGTCAACCACCAGGCCTGGCAACAGGTCGGAGTCGCCGTAGACCAGGCGATAGAACGGCTTGTCGAACAGACGATCGCGCAGGGACAGGGCAACGTTCAGGCGATGCACCAGCAGCGACTTGTCCAGCGGCAACTTGATGTCGCGCGACAGCAGACGGGCGCAGATCAGGTTGTTCGGGCTCATGGCAACGATGCCCAGCGGCTTGCCGCCGGCAGCTTCGAGGATCGCCTGGTCGCCGGCCTTGAAACCGTGCAAAGGAGTAGCGGCTACATCGATTTCGTTGCTGTAGACCCACAAATGGCCATTTCGCAGGCGACGGTCGGCGTTGGCTTTGAGGCGCAGGCTAGGCAGGGACATGACGTCGCTCCGGAAAAAAGAGCGGGAGTATAGCGTGTTGCGCAAGGCCACGGTTTGGCGGATGGACATGCGGTGAGGAACGCCGGGCTTTGATGAAACTTCAGGCGATGCACCGGCCTAGGTGTCGGATCCAACTTTATAAGGGTTAGAATCGCCGCCTGTCCCAGAGTGTGTACTTATGGCCCAAGAGCTGACTTCCGAACAGATTCAACAGTCCCTGCAAGGCATCAGCGTGCCGGCCCAGCCGCAGATCATGGTGGATTTGCAGATGGAACAGTACATGCCCGATCCGGATCTGGAGGTGATCGCGAAGCTGATCTCCCAGGACCCGGGCCTCTCGGGCGCCTTGTTGAAAATCGTCAACTCGCCGTATTACGGCTTGACCAACAAGATCGCTTCGATTCAGCGTGCGGTGAATCTGCTGGGCAGCCGTTCGATCATCAACCTGATCAACGCGCAGTCGATCAAGGGCGAGATGAACGACGACACCATCGTCACCTTGAATCGTTTCTGGGACACCGCTCAGGACGTGGCGATGACCTGCCTGACCCTGGCCAAGCGCATTGGCGCCCAGGCCGGCGATGAAGCGTACGCTCTGGGTCTGTTCCATGACTGCGGCGTGCCACTGATGCTCCAGCGCTTTCCCAACTACATGACTGTTCTGGAAGAGGCCTATGCCAGCGCCAGCGCTGAATGCCGGGTGGTGGACACTGAGAATCGGGTGTTCAATACCAACCACGCGGTGGTGGGTTATTACACTGCCAAATCCTGGCGACTGCCGGAGCATGTAACCGCCGCCATCGCCAATCACCACAATGCGTTGGCGATCTTCAGCGATGAGTCGTCGCGCAACAGCCAGCTGAAAAATCTGCTGGCGATCCTGAAGATGGCCGAGCACATTTGTGCGTCCTATCGAGTACTGGGCAATCAGACCGAGGACCATGAATGGAGCAGCATCGGGCCTTTGGTTCTCGATTATGTCGGCCTCTCGGACTACGACTTCGAGACCCTCAAACAAACGATTCGCGACCTTGGCACTCACCGCTGAGCGTTGCACAGCCTGATTCGAGAGCACCATGCCGGAACTGCCTGAAGTCGAAACCACTCGCCGCGGAATTGCGCCGCACCTTGAAGGCCAGCGCGTCAGTCGGGTGATCGTGCGTGACCGCCGCTTGCGCTGGCCGATTCCCGAAGACCTGGATGTGCGGCTGTCGGGTCAGCGCATCGTACTGGTGGAAAGACGCGCGAAGTACCTGCTGATCAATGCCGAAGTCGGCACGCTGATCAGCCATTTAGGCATGTCGGGAAATCTGCGTCTGGTGGAAGTTGGCACGCCGGTGGCCAAGCATGAGCATGTGGACATCGAGCTGGAATCCGGCCTGGCCTTGCGTTACACCGACCCGCGACGGTTTGGCGCGATGCTCTGGAGCCTCGACCCGCTTAACCACGAATTGCTGATTCGCCTGGGGCCGGAGCCGTTGACCGACCTGTTCGACGGTGAGCGCTTGTTCCAGCAGTCCCGCAGTCGATCCATGGCGGTCAAACCGTTCATCATGGACAACGCGGTGGTGGTCGGCGTGGGTAATATCTACGCAACCGAAGCGTTGTTCGCGGCAGGTATCGACCCGCGTCGTGAGGCCAAGAGCATCTCTCGGGCGCGTTATCTGAAGTTGGCGATCGAGATCAAACGCATCCTGGCTGCCGCTATCGAACGTGGCGGCACCACACTGCGCGACTTTATCGGCGGTGACGGTCAGCCGGGTTATTTCCAGCAGGAACTGTTTGTGTATGGCCGCGGCGGTGAGCCGTGCAAGGTCTGCGGGACGGAGCTGCGGGAGGTGAAGCTTGGGCAGCGCGCCAGCGTCTTTTGCCCGCGCTGTCAGAGCTGATACCTCATACGGTCTATAGTCAGTGCTCACTGCCTAGCGAAGGACCGTGTCATGAACCTGTTTCGAACCCTTGTCGTCGCGTTGCTGCTGAGTGTCGGCGCGCCAGTGCTGGCGGCAAACACCGGCAGCGGCGACCCGCGTTACACCATCCAGAATCCCCCGGCGTACGCCATGCTCGGCGATTTGCTGATCGCCCGACCCTTGCTGGTCGTGGCAACAGTGATCGGTGCAGGGGCGTTTGTGGTGTCGTTGCCGTTTACCGCGTTGGGTGGCGGCGTTGGCGATGCGGGGCAGGCGTTGGTGGTCGACCCGGCTAAAGCGGCGTTCGTGCGGTGTCTGGGGTGTATCGGGGAAGGGTTTGAGCAGCGGGAGTGAAGCCTTAAAAGCTTCGCGGGCAAGCCTCGCTCCTACAGGATCGTGTAAACCTGTAGGAGCGAGGCTTGCCCGCGAAGGCGCCCTTACAGGCACCAAATGAATCAAGCCTTACCCGTAATCACCAGATACTTCGCCATCAACTGCTCTTCAGTCTCTGGATGCGCCTCGTCCAGCGGGATGCAATCCACCGGGCACACTTGCTGGCACTGAGGTTCGTCGTAGTGGCCCACACACTGTGTGCACAGGTTTGGGTCGATCACGTAGATCTCTTCGCCTTGAGAAATGGCGGCGTTCGGGCACTCGGGTTCGCAGACGTCGCAGTTGATGCAATCGTCGGTGATGATCAGGGACATGCTAACTCCAGCCAGGGCGCAAGGCCCGGGCGCAATAAACCAATGCGCACAATTGTGCCGCATTGGCGCCCGCAGTGCACGCGGGCGCGATCAAGGGAAAAGATCGCAGCCTGCGGCAGCTCCTACTTTTTAAAGCGTTCGTTCAGGGCGTCCGCCACTGCAGGGTGGACGAACTTGGTGATATCGCCTCCCAGGGCTGCAATTTCACGAACCAGCGTCGAGGAAATGTACGAATAACGCTCGGACGGGGTAAGAAACAGACTTTCCACATCCGGCGCCAGCTGACGGTTCATGTTGGCCAGCTGAAATTCGTATTCGAAGTCCGACACCGCACGCAAACCACGCAGGAACACGTTGGCGTTCTTCTCTTTGGCGAAATGCGCCAGCAACGTCGAGAAGCCGACGACTTCAACGTTGGGCAGATGTTTAGTGACCTCGCGGGCCAGCGCCACACGCTGTTCCAGGGGAAACAACGGGTTTTTCTTCGGGCTGGCGGCGACGGCGATGATCACATGATCGAACAGGCGCGCGGCGCGTTCGACCAGATCGCCATGGCCCTTGGTAATAGGGTCGAAGGTACCTGGGTACAACACTCGGTTCATCGCGTCGTCCTGGCGGGAGTCCGTTGGGGAGTCGGATGGTATCGCAGCCTTCCCGGTCGGCCAAGTCGCCTTTTGGGTAAGAAAGCACTATAGACGATAGGAATATTCTCCATTTTCATGGGTTTTTCAAACGTTCGGCCAAAGAAGTTGCCAGTTGCGCCGTCAGCCCGTAGATCGACAATTGCGGGTTTGCGCCAATGCTGGTGGGGAACAGCGAGCCATCATGAATCGACAGGTTGCCTAGCTGATGATGCCGGCCGAGGCTGTCGGTCACGGCGTTTTTCGGCTCTTCACCCATGGCACAACCGCCCATCACATGGGCACTGCCAAGGCGTGTGCGATACAGCTCAAGGCTCAGGCCGTCGATCAGCGTGCGCGCTTCGGCGAGGGTTTTTACGTAGCGAGCGTCGACGTGCATTGGCATCACCGCATTGGCACCGCCAGCGAACTGGATCTCGGCCATGCTGTGGAACGCCCGGCGCAACCCGTCCCAGGCATAGGGAGAGACCTGATAGTCGAGCACCGGCGTGCCGTCACCGCGCAACTCGACGCGACCGCCGGGGCTGTCCGGGTGGAAACCGTCCCGCAGCAACGCCAACATGGCGTGGGTATGAGGCAGGTTTTCCATGTGCCGGGCGTTTTCCTTACCGAAGCCACCGAGCAGCGTGCTTGCCAGCGCCGGGTGCAGCGGCGGCACTTCGAGTTTGTAAGACATTTTTCCGGTGGTGCCGTCCTGCCATTGGAAATGGTCGGAATAGATCGACTGTGGCGCGCCATAGAATGGGTTGATCACCTCGTCGAACAGCCCGGCCGACATGTTCACCAGGTGTAGAAAAGTTCTTTTACCCAGCCGTTTGTGCGGATCGGGCACCTCGGAGCGCATGAGCAGCGCCGGGCTGTTGATCCCGCCGCCAGCCAGCACGTAATGCCGGGCCTTGACCGTGATTGTCTTGCCCATGGGAGCGACGCAACGATCGTCCATCGCTACGCATTGCAAGCCTGTGACCTTGTCGCCGGAGATCAAGAGTTTTTCGGCGCGCGCCAGATAGAGCAACTCACCCCCTTTTTCCAGGGTCGCCGGGATGGTCGTGACCAGCATCGATTGCTTGGCGTTGGTCGGGCAGCCCATGCCGCAGTACCCGAGGTTCCAGCAGCCACGCACGTTGCGCGGGATCACATGCCAGGTGTAGCCGAGTTTTTCGCAGCCTTTGCGGATCACGTCGTTGTTGGCGTTGGGTGGGATCATCCAGGGAGCGACGCCCAGACGTTGTTCCATTTTCTCGAACCACGGCGCCATCTCGGCCGGCGTGTGGCCTTTGACGTCGTGTTCTTTGGCCCAGTGGTCGAGGGTCGGCTCCGGCGTGCGAAAGCTTGAGGTCCAGTTGATCAGCGTGGTACCGCCCACCGCCCGGCCCTGAAGGATGGTAATTGCGCCGTCCTTGCTCATGCGGCCGATGCCTTCCTGGTAGAGGCTGGTGTAGGCCTGGTCTTCGAGCAGGTTGAAGTCGCTGCTGGTCTTGAGTGGACCTTCCTCGATCAGCAACACCTTGTAGCCCGCGGCACTGAGGATTTCGGCGGTGGTGCCGCCGCCAGCGCCGCTGCCGATAATCGCCACGTCCGCTTCGAGGATCAGGTCCTGGGTCAGTTGCGAACCGTTATAGGTTTTCCAGCCTCGGGCCAGGCCTTCGCGGAACGGATCGGGTACGGGCATGTTCAGGTTCTCTTGTTGTTATGGTTTGTATGCAGTGGTGTTCATGAGGACGCCTTCGCGGGCAAGTCGGATCGCCGCACCGCTCGCTCCTACAAGGGCATACGCGGTCCTGTAGGAGCGAGGCTTGCCCGCGAAGGGGGCTCCACGGTTTCAGACGGTTGGCGGCCCGGGATACCCGCAATGCGCCCACGACTCCGCCCGGCTGTACCACGCCATCATCACCAGCTGTTGCAGCGAGCTGTGGCCCATGCGCAGCAGACTTAACGAGCTGTTTTCCCAGCGATCGAGAAAGTGCCGGATCTCCTCGCTGCTGGCGTTTTCCCAGCTGCCCCAGATCCCGGTCAGTGGCCCGCGAGTCACGGCCATTCCCAGCACATCGAATAACTGCTGGGTCAGCTTGAGCATTTGCGGCGACAAGTGATTCAGGCTGTTATCCAGGCAGTGCAGGGTGCCATCGACGGCCGCCGGCATTTTCTCGACGGCCACGGCGCCGTCGAGCATCACCGGAATCAGTGCCCGCAGAAACAGCAAGTCACCGCTGCGCAGAATCGCGAAACCACTGGCCGGAATGCTCGACGAGCAGCCGCTGAGGCTCGCTCCCAAACCGGCGGTGGCGAGAAAGGCGCTGGCACCCAGGCTGAATTTAAGCAAGCCGCGCCGTGACAGCGCGGGTGTATCGGACAGACTTGGGCTCATTATTGTTATTACCCGGTGGTGATCGTTAGCGGATAAACAGCTTCTGAATCAGCTTTTGAATGGATTTGCCGTACGGCGGGTAGATCAATTTCGCCGCATTGAACCGCTGTTTGATCAGCACACCTTTGGCTTTGCTGAAGGTCAGGAAACCTTCGTGGCCGTGGTAATGGCCCATGCCCGAGGCGCCGATACCACCGAATGGCATGTCGTCCTGAGCGACGTGCAGCAGGGTGTCGTTCAGGCACACGCCGCCGGAATGGGTTTCGTGGAGTACGCGGTTTTGCTCACGCTTGTCGTAGCCGAAGTAATACAGGGCCAGCGGACGAGGTCGTTGGTTGATGTAGGCAAAGGCTTGATCCAGATCCTTGTACGGAACGATCGGTAACAGCGGGCCGAAGATTTCGTCCTGCATCACCATCATGTCGTTGCTGACATTGAGCAGCAGGCTGTGGCTCATGCGGCGCCCCTGGCCCTGGCCCTGGTCGAACAGCGGAATCAGCAGCGCACCCTTGCTGGTGGCGTCGCTGATGTAGCCGTTAAGGCGCGCCAATTGTCGGTCATTGATGATTGCGGTGTAGTCCGGGTTGTCGGTCAGGGTCGGATAAAACCCGCGAACCGCCTGACGATAAGCTTCGATGAAAGCACCGATGCGATCTTCCGGCACCAGGACATAGTCCGGGGCCACGCAGGTCTGCCCGGCGTTGAGCGTCTTGCCGAAGGCGATGCGTTCGGCAGCGTCCTTGAGCGGCACGTCGCGAGACACGATGGCCGGGGATTTGCCGCCGAGTTCGAGGGTCACCGGGGTCAGGTTCTCGGCCGCCGCACGCATCACGTGTTTGCCAACGCTGGTGGCGCCGGTGAACAGCAGGTGATCGAAACGCAATTTGGAGAACGCTACGCCGATATCGGCTTCGCCCAGCACCACGCAGACCAGGTCTTGCGGGAAGATTCGGCCCAGCAGTTCCTTGAGCAATAAACCGAAGACCGGGGTCGACTCACTGAGTTTGAGCATCACCCGATTGCCTGCCGACAACGCACCGACCAATGGCCCGATGGCCAGATACAGTGGATAGTTCCACGGCACGATCACCCCGACCACACCCAAAGGTTGATAAACGACTTTGGCTGCCGCGGGTTGAAAAGCAATCCCGACCTTGCGCTTCGACGCCTTCATCCACCCTTTGAGGTGCTGATTGGCGTAGTGAATGCCATGCAGGCTGGGCATCAGTTCGGCGAGCAGGGTTTCATCGGCGCTGCGATGACTAAAATCCTGGCTGATGGCATCGATCAGGGCCTGACGCTCATTGCTCAACAGATCTCGCAGGGCTTTCAGCCATTGCTGGCGCTGGGCAGCGGGCGGCATCGGGTTGGCTGCATATGCCGCGCGTTGGGCGTCGAACAGGGTCTGGAGCTCTTCCAGGGGCTGCTGAAGGTTCTGCAGGTAGGTGATGTCAGCAGTCATGGGCGGCTCCGGTTTTATTGTAATAAGAGACTTTTTAGAGTCCATGCTCTAGAAAGTCAAATGACATCCTGACGCAGCATTGTTTTATCCACTCGCGGATAGGTCGTAAGATGCCCGTCAACGCCCTCTGAATTAAAGCCCAAGCCATGGCCCCTCGGATCAAAACCAGCGAGCGCATCGTGCAGAACAGCCTGGAGCTGTTCAATCAGCAAGGTGAGCGCAGTATCAGCACCAACCACATTGCTGCCCACATGGAAATTTCCCCGGGCAACCTGTACTACCACTTCCCCAACAAGCAGGCGATCATCGCCGTGCTGTTCAGTGAGTACGAAAGCCTGGTGGACAGCTTCCTGCGCCCGCCCCAGGGCCGCGCCGCTACGGTTGACGACAAGCGCGTCTACCTCCAAGAGTTGCTGGCTGCCATGTGGCGCTACCGGTTTTTGCACCGCGATCTGGAGCATTTGCTCGACAGCGATCCGGAGCTGGCCGCCCGTTATCGGCGTTTTTCCCAACGCTGTCTGATCCATGGCACGCACATCTACGCGGGCTTCGTCGAGGCCGGCATCCTGCAAATGGACAAGGTTCAGATTGAATCCCTGACGCTCAATGCCTGGATCATCCTGACGTCCTGGGTGCGTTTTCTGTGCACCACGCGTGAAAATTCCAATCACCTGAGCGAGCAGGCCATTAAACGCGGCGTGTATCAGGTGCTGGTGCTTGAGGCCGGTTTTGTCACGGATCAGTCTCGCGCCGCGGTGAATGCGCTGTTCGAGGAGTTTTACGTGCCGCTGGCCCAAGCGCTGGAAGAAGTGGGATAGAAAGTGCAGTAGGATCAAGCACCGCCTTAATCACAGGAGCCCGTTATGCCCATTGCGCAACTGATCAGCCCACAAGCGTTGGACCTGAAAAAGGAACAGCCGGGGCTGGTGATTCTGGATTGTCGTTTTGCCCTCGAAGACCCGGATTACGGTCAGCGCAGTTATGCCGAGGGGCATATCGCCGGGTCGAGCTTTGCCGATCTTGAGCGTGATTTGAGCGGGACCGTGGTCAAGGGTGTGACCGGGCGCCATCCGTTGCCTGAACCTGAAGACTTGATTGAACGCCTGCAAACCTGGGGCATCAATGCCGACAGCGATGTGATTTTGTACGATGACGGTCCGGGTGCCTACGCGGCGCGGGCCTGGTGGTTGCTGGCCTGGCTGGGTAAACGTGACGGCGTGTTCATCCTCGATGGCGGGCTCAAGGCCTGGCACGCGGCCGGTTTGCCCCTGAGTCTTGATGCGCCGGAGATTGAGCGTGGCACCTTCACGGGGGCGCCGGACAATGCGCTGATCTTGAGCGCCGAACAGCTCCAGCAACGTCTCGGCCAGCCCGCGCTGACCTTGCTCGATGCCCGTGCCTTGCCGCGCTTCAAGGGCGAAGTCGAACCGATCGACCCGATTGCCGGGCACATTCCCGGCGCGCAATGTGCAGCGTTCACTGACAACCTGGGCAGCGATGGGCGTTTTCTGCCGGCGGATCAGCTCAAGCAGCGTTTTGCCGACAAACTCGGTAATCGTTCGCCGACCGATCTGGTGGCGTACTGCGGTTCTGGCGTGACGGCGTGCCACAACCTGTTTGCGTTGTGTCTGGCGGGGTATCCGTTGGGGTCGTTGTATGCCGGGTCGTGGAGTGAGTGGATCAACGATCCTGCGCATGGCATCGCCAAGGGCGAGTGAACCTCAAGACAGCCGGGCGCTGCGATACGCTCCCGGCCCAACGCCGTAAACCTGCTTGAATTGCCGACTCAGATGGCTCTGGTCAGCAAACCCCAACTGCGTCGCCACTTCCAGCGGCAAACAACCGTTCTGTAACAGCGCCCGTGCCCGAGCGATGCGCTGCTGCATCAGCCAGGTGTGCGGCGGCATGCCGGTGGCGCGGCGGAACACCCGGGCGAAGTGGAAGGGTGAAAGATTGACCGCCGCTGCCAGTTCATCCAGCGAAGGCGGCGTCGCCAATTGTGCTTGCAGCAGATCCTTGGCCAGCGTCACCGCCCGATGTTCCTTGCCCGGCTTGCCAGCAATCGGCACGGCCGCGTGCCGTTGCAGCAGCGACAGCATCATTTCCCGCCAGACCGTTTGTTGTTGCAGGGCCGTGGACGGACTCTCCAGTAGACGATGCAGTTGGCAGAAACCCTTCACCAGATCCGTATCGCGATACAGCGTCGCGCCGAATGCCGGCAAGTTGTTGGTCGGCAGTTCCAGCTCGGCCAACAGCGACAGAATCTGACCGCTGTCCGGATAGAACGCCCGATACAACCAACCATCCTCCGTGCCTTTATGGCCGGTGTGCAGTTCGTCCGGATTGATCAGCACCAGCGTGCCGCTGCCCGCCAGGTGTTCGGCACCGCGATAACGATAGCGCTGGGCGCCAGCCATGATCATGCCGATCACGTAACCGTCATGCACATGGGGCGCGAAACGGTGTTCGATGTAGCGCGCGGACAATAATTCGACGCCGGCCAACGGCGCCGTTTGCCAGAATCGGATCGATTCGCCCTGATCGACGTCCATGGCCTTACTCGCGACCCACGGCGGTCAGCCACTGCGGGATGCGTCGTTCCAGGTAGTAACCCGGTTGCCTGAACGAGCCATCGACGAAACCGACATGCCCACCCTTGGGTTGTAGTTCGAATTGAGTGCAGGCGGACAATTCCTCGGCTTGCGGCAAGCTATGAGGAAATACGAACGGGTCATCGGCCGCTTGAATGATCAGGGTCGGCGTACGAATCTCGCCAAGGAAATAACGACTCGAGGCGCGGCGATAGTAATCCTCGGCATCGGCAAAACCATTCAGCGGCGCCGTGACCCGGCCATCGAAATCCCAGAACGTGCGCATGTTCTCCAGCGAGCCCAGCGCAGCCAATGCCGCTAGTCCATCCTCGCGCCCGTCATGCTGGAACTGTCGCTGTTTGTTCTTGATGTAGGCCACCATCTCGCGCATGAAGTGCGCCTGATAAACCTTCGAAAAACCCTGGCCGATACGGTCGGCGCACTGATCGAGCCGAAACGGCACCGACACCGCCACCGCGCCGAGTACGCCACTGTCGCTGCCGGTCTCGCCCAAGTGTTTGAGCAAGACATTGCCACCCAGCGAATAACCGACCGCGTACAACGGCGCGAGCGGCCGTTTGGCCCGCAGGTGTTTGATGGTTTCGGCCAGGTCTTCGCTGGCGCCGGAGTGGTAACTGCGCGGCAACAGATTCGGCTCGCCTGAGCAGCCGCGCCAGTTCAGCGCGACGCTGGCCCAGCCTTGCGCGCCCAGCGCCTTTTGCACGCCGGCCACGTAAGGCGAATTGGAAGAACCGGTCAGACCGTGCAACACCAGCACCAGCGGCGCATCGGCGCTGTGCGGGCCGTGCCAGTCGAGATCGAGAAAGTCACCATCTTCAAGCCACAGGCGTTCGCGTTGGCGCTCGATGTGCGTGGTTTTGCGCCACAGCGGTCCCCACAAGGTTTGCAAGTGCGGATTGCCGAGGCCGAAGGCTGGCGTGAATTGAAAACGGGATCCGGTGGGAGGCAATAATGCGCGCACGGCAAATCTCAAAAGAGTGATGCATGAAGCGGCAGGCGCGAAGGTGCGGCTGCCGCATTCAATGAAAACCTAACTTGCCACAAAGCTCGCGTCAGCGCGACACGTGCTCTGGGACGGAGTGTCGGCTGGCGCAATGGCAGGTTGCGCAAGTGGCAGTTGCTCCACCGTGGGGCCCACGGTGACCACTCGCCACTGATCGTCAGTCAGGTGCTTGTTCAATGCGGCCTTGATTTGCTTGAGCGTCAGTCTCTGCACTTGCTGTACGAAGAACTCCAGATCGAGCGGCAAGTGATGGCGGTTGATCTCGACCAGACGCTCAAGGATCTGCTCGTTGCTGGCGCTGCCAATAACGCTCATGTTGGCCAATCGGCGCTTGAGATGATCGAGCTCCTCCTGGGTGGGGCCGTCACGCAGATAATCGCTGAACATCGTTCTCACCAGCGCCACCGTGCCGTCAGCGAATTGCGGACTGGTATCCAGAGAGATCGTCATCAGTCCGCTCCCCGCCCAGTCTCTGCTCTGAACGCTGGCGCCGTACACCAGTCCGCGCTTATGCCGCAGTTCAGTGATCAGACGGGAGTTCCTCCCGTTGCCAAAAATCAGCGTCGTTGCGTACAGCGCAACGAAGTCCTCATGTTGGCGCGACACGCTGGGCTGTCCGAACAGCACGTGGATTTGCTCCTGCGGACGCTCGATATGGCTGGTCATATCCGTGCCGGTCGGTTTGAAAGGTTCGGCTGGGGAGGTGTTGACGGGTGTGTCGGGCAGCGCGTTGGCGATTTGCAGGCTGATGGTCTGAGCCTGTTCCACCGTCAAGTCACCCACCAGTGTAATTTGTGCCTGGCGCGCCGAGTAGGCTTGCCGGTGAAAGTCCTGAACGGCTTGTCGGGTGATGGTTGCCAGACCTGCGTCGGTTCCATAGATCGAACGCGCGTACGGGGTTTCGGGGGCCAGAAGCTCTTGGAGGCGCAAAGAGGCAATCTCCTCTGGCTGTTGCTGTCGTGATTGAAGCAATCCGCGAAGCTCGCTTTTGACCCTGGCCAACGCTTCATCGGACAGGGATGGCTGACCAAGGATTTGTGAAAACAGATGCAGCGCTGGCGCGCTTTTCTCGGGGTCGCTGAGACTGCGCAAGGAATAGGTGGCACGCTCTTGATCCAGTTTCAGCCCGAGTTTCGCACCCAGGCCATCGAAGGTTTCGCTGATGGCGGCGTGGTCAGTTTTGCCCTCCACACCTTCATTCAGCAGGCTGAACGTCATCCCGGCGAGGCCGGGCTTATCGTTTTCAAGGGCACTGCCGGCGGGGAAGCTGACATGAATATCGAACATCGGCAGTTCCGAGGTGCGTATGAACAGCGTTTTGGTGTCTGCTCTGGTTTTCCAGCCCTTGATGGTCAATGGGCGTGGCGTTGATTGGGTCGTGTCGATTTCCAACAGCGATTGCAGCACTGACGCAGGAAAGCCGGTTGGCGCGGGTGGTGGGGTATCGGCTGCCATCAGACTGACAGGCAGGCAGATCAGTGCGAGGCAGAATATTGCAGCCCGAGGACCGTGCGTAGATTCATTCATGGTTTTTCTTCTCCACAAGGACGTGGGCCGTGCTCAGGCGTTCACGGATCAGGTAGGTTTCGGCGGCCTGGCGGATGTCCTCGGGCGTCACTTTCTTTAACTCGGCTGCATCTTGATCCATCAATTGCCAGGACAGACCGACGCTCTCCAGGGCGGCCAGGTGCTGGGCCGTGTACTCGATAGAATCCCGTTCATAAATTTGCCGGGAGATCAGCTGAGTCCTTGCCCGCTCCAGTTCATCGATAGAGGGTGGTGTGGTGCGCAGTTCGTCGAGCAATTGCCAGATTCGCGTTTGCGCCTCGTCGAGGCTGGCGGAGTGCGTATCGTCGAGTCGGGCGCTCAATACCAGAAGACTGTCGCCGCGGGCGTAGACGTCATAGCTGGAACCGACATGGGCGAACAGCGGCTCCTGGTGCCTCAGGCGCTTTTGCAGTCGCGCGCTTTGGGAGCCCGCCAGCAGCATCTCGATCAAGCGCAGGGCGTGTACGGTTTGGCGTGCCTCTGCCGTTGCCAAACCGGGCACATTGAACGCCATGATCAGCTCTGGGGCGTGGACAGGTTGATGGAGGGTGAGTTTCCGTTCGCCTGGCTCCGGCAGCTCCAGCGGCTTCAGTACAGGAGGGACGGGGCGTCTGGCGAGCGCGCCGAAGTAGCGCTGCGCCAGAGGCTTGACCTGATCAAGCGTGACGTCACCGACGATCACCAGCGTGGCATTGCCGGGTGCGTAGCGTGACTCATACCAGTCGCGTAGGTCGGCGGCGTTCAAGCGGTGCAGGTCGTCCATCCAGCCAATGATTGGTGTCCGGTAGCTGCTGGAGGGATAAGCCAACGTCGTGAGGCGTTCGAGTGCAGTCGCATAAGGGCTGTCTTCAACGCGATAGCGACGCTCTTCCCGAATCACCGCCATTTCGGGAGTCAGGTCTTCAGTCCTCAAGAGCGCTGTCGACATGAGATCGGCCATCAACTCGAACGCGACGTCCAGGTAGGGGGTGGCCAACGTCTGGTAGTAACCGGTCACATGTTTGCTGGTAGCAGCGTTTTCCTCGGCGCCCAGCGATTCAAGAATTGCCGCCGCTTCTCCTGGACAGGTCTTGCTGCTGCCTTTGTAGAGCATGTGTTCCAGAGCATGGGACAGGCCGGTCTGCCCCGGTGCTTCGTCGATGGATCCGACCTTGAACCAGAGTTGAGAGGTCACTACTGGGGCTCGGTGATCCTCTTGCACGATGACCTTCAGGCCATTGTCCAGTACAAATTCGTGTGTGGGTGATGGAGCGGCGAGTGCCGCCAGCGGGGCCAGGCATAGAAAAAGCAGCATCCTGCTGCGGTAGTTGTCCATGGGTGTGTTGTCCTCAGTGGTTTACGAAGATTACGTAATCCACTGTGAGGATTTTGATGCGCCTTTGTGCGGTAGATAGTTACCGCACAGCGGGCATTCATCTGGATAGAGTGTGCCGCGGAGGCGTTACAGGGTGCGCTGCCACAGCGCGTAGTAAACCCGCCCGGATTTCTGCTCGCGGTGAAGGCGCCAGTTCGCCGGTAATCCCAGCGTCGAGGGCGCATTTTCGCTTTCGGTATACACCCAGGCGTCATCGGCCAGCCATTGACGCTCTTCAAGCAGCGTGCAGACGGTCGGCAACAGGTTCTGGTTGAACGGCGGATCGAGGAACACCACGTCGTACGCGGTCGCTGTCTGGGTTTCCAGGTAGCGCAGGGCGTCGGCGGTCTGAATCTGGCCAGTGGTGCAGCGCAGCGTGCCCAGATGCTCCTTGATGCTGGCGACCGCGATGTTGCTGGCGTCCAGCGCCTGGCCCATGGCCGCGCCACGGGACAAGGCTTCGAGGAACAACGCGCCGCTGCCGGCGAACGGATCAAACACTTTGGCCCCGGCAACGTACGGCGCGAGCCAGTTGAACAGGGTTTCACGCACCCGGTCCGGGGTCGGGCGCAAGCCCGGGGCATCCGGGAAGCTCAGCTTTCGGCTGCCCCATTCGCCGCCGATGATGCGCAGTTGGTTCACGCCGTTGTGCACGTTGTGAACGGGTTTTTTAGGACGAGTGGCCATTAATGCTCCGGGACCCCGAGCGGTTGCTCGGCAGGTTTATCAGTAGGGGCCGGCAACGGCTTTTGCGGCACGGTCGGGCCAGCGCTGACGATGACCATTTTGTCCGTGCTCAAGTGTTTATTCAGTGCGGTTTTGACCTGTTCGACCGTCAGGCTCTGGGACTCACGCATAAAGTCATCCAGATAACTCAGCGGCAGGTTGTAAAAACCCATGGCGCCGAGTTGGCCGACGATATCGGCGTTGCTGGCGGTGGACAGCGGGAAGCTGCCGGCCAGTTCACGCTTGGCGTCATCGAGTTCTTTCTGGGTCGGGCCGGTTTTAAGGTAGTCGGCGAGCACGTCTTGCACCAGTTTCAGCGTGCCTTCGCTCATCTCGGCGCGGGTTTGCAGGTTGATCATGAACGGGCCGCGAGCCTGCATCGGGGTGAAGCCCGAATAGACGCCGTAAGCCAGCCCACGCTTCTCGCGCACTTCGCTCATCAACCGGGTGCCGAAACCACCGCCACCCAGAATCTGGTTGCCCATGGACAGTGCTGCGTAGTCCGGATCGTCACGGTCGATGCCCAGTTGCGCGAGCATCAGGTTGGTCTGCTTGGACGGGAATTCGATGTGACCGATGCTGGCTTTCGGTTCCTCCGGTTGCGCGATTTTCGCCAGTTCAGGACCTTTCGGCAGCGTGCTGGAGACTTGCGAAGCAATCGCCTGCGCCTCGGCACGAGACAGGTCGCCCACCAGCGCAATCACCACGTTGCCAGCCGCATAGGCCTTCTCATGGAACGCGCGCAGTTGCGCCACGGTAATTGCCGGAACGGTTTTCGCCGTGCCGTCGCTGGAATGCGCATACGGGTGATCGCCGTACAGACGGTTCATCAGCTCCAGGCTCGCCAGTTTGCCGGGGTTCTGCTTCTGGTATTCGAAACCGGCGAGCATCTGGTTCTTGATGCGCGCAAAGGAATCGGCAGGGAAGGTCGGTTTGCCGACGACTTCAGAGAACAACTTCAGGGCCGGTTCGCGTTTGTCCACGGCGCTGAGGCTGCGCAGGGACGCCAGGGCCATGTCTTTAAACGCGCCGTTGCCAAAGTCAGCGCCCAGGCCCTCGAAGCCCTGAGCGATGGCGCCAACGTCTTTGCCGGCTACACCTTCGTTGAGCATGGCGTTGGTCAGCACGGAGAGACCCGGTGCGTTGCCATCCTGGCTGCTGCCGGCGGCGAAGATCAGGCGCATGTCGAACATCGGCAGCTCCCGGGCTTCGACAAACAGCACCTTGGCGCCCTCGGCGGTTTTCCAGGTCTGCACGTCCAGGGTGCGGTGGCTTGGCGCCTTGCCGTCAAGTTCTGCCAGCGATTGCAGCTTCTGGCTGGCCTTGGCCTTGTCGAGGGCTTCGCTGGCGTTGGATTCGTCGGTCTTTGAGAAGTAAAAAGCTGCAGACCCGATCAATGCGACAGCGATCAGGCCAATCAGGGCCAGGCGCGGTTTTTTACGCTCACTCATGAGTCGTCTCCTCTGGCAGTACATGGGCGACGCTGAGACGTTCGCGGGTGAAATACAGCTTGGCGGCTTTCTGGATGTCTTCCGGGGTTACGCTTTCCAGGTCGGCGAGTTCGGTGTCCATCAGCTTCCATGACAGGCCAACAGTTTCCAATTGGCCAATGGCGGTGGCCTGGCTGGTGATCGAGTCACGCTCGTAGACCAAACCTGCGATGACCTGTGCGCGGACGCGTTCCAGCTCTTCAGCGGACGGCGCGGTGGTTTTCAGCTGTTCAAGCAGCTTCCACAAACCGGCTTCGGCCTGGGCCATGGTTTTGTTTTTCTGGGTGTTCGGCGTTGCCGACAGGGTGAACAGGCTGTCGCCACGGGTGTAGGCGTCGTAACTCGACGAACCGCCGGACACCAGCTCTTCGCCACGCTCCAGTTGCGTCGGGATACGTCCGCTGTAGCCGCCGTCGAGCAGGGCCGAGATCAGGCGCAAGGCGTTGACCGAGCGTTTGTCTTCGGCGGTGGCGATGCTGGGTACGTTGAAACCCAGCATCAGGCTTGGCAGTTGGGTCTGCACGTGCAGGGTGATCTGCCGCTCGCCAGGTTCGGCCAGTTCCAGGGGGATTTTCGCCGGTGGCACATCACGTTTGGCGATCGGGCCGAAGTAGCGCTGGGCCAGGGTTTTGACCTCGTCCGGGGTCACGTCGCCGACCACTACCAGCGTGGCGTTGTTCGGCACGTACCAGGATTGGTACCAGTGGCGCAGCTCCTCGACTTTCATGCGGTCGAGGTCAGCCATCCAGCCGATGGTCGGCGTGTGGTAACCGCTGGCCGGGTAGGCCATGGCCTTGAAGCGTTCATAGGCCTTGGACATTGGCTTGTCGTCGGTGCGCAGGCGACGTTCTTCTTTAATGACTTCAATCTCGCGGGCGAACTCGTCGGCCGGCAGACGCAGGCTGGCCATGCGGTCGGCTTCCAGCTCGAAGGCCACGCCCAGGCGGTCGCGGGCCAGCACCTGGTAATAAGCGGTGAAGTCGTCGCTAGTGAACGCGTTCTCTTCGGCGCCGAGGTCGCGCAGGATCAGTGAAGCTTCCCCGGGGCCGACTTTTTCGCTGCCCTTGAACATCATGTGTTCCAGGGCGTGGGACAAACCGGTCTGACCCGGGGTCTCGTAGCTTGAGCCGACCTTGTACCAGACTTGGGAAACCACCACCGGCGCACGATGGTCTTCGCGCACGACGACCTTCAGGCCGTTATCGAGGGTGAATTCGTGGGTGGGTTGTGGATCGGCAGCCAGGGCCGAGAGGGGCAGACAAACTGTGCTGAGCAGCAGGCCTGCAGCGCGGCGGGCTAGAGCATTCATTCGTTTTTAAACCTTTGGGGCTGCCCGCTTGGTCTTAGCGTCGGCGGGCGAGAGGGTGCTAGGATACTGATCCGTTTTACTGGCGGCCACGCCTATCAGGCCTTTGATCGGTCAGCAGGTTGTTTAGGTTTACGGCTAAAGCTTTGAGTTTGTCAGCTAAACTCTGCGTTTTCGCCGACGATGCCGTTCCAGTCCTTCGTATTAGTCGACCTTTGAGGTGTTGTTTGCACCTCGACAAAATGTTGCGCGTGAACAAGCTGGATCAATCGCAGTCTGTTCTGCATCGAATATTTATTTGCCGAGGCGCCCTTTGGCGCGTCGCTACCGTGAGATAGCCGTCCTCCATGTTTGGTTCCAACGACGACAAGAAAGCCCCAGCTGAGGCTGGTGAGAAGAAAAGCCTGTTCGGATGGCTGCGCAAAAAGCCGCAGGAACCCGTCGTCGAACAGCCACAACCACTTCCTGAGCCAACGCCTGCGCCGGCCATAGAAGAAGAGCCCGCCCCGGTTGTCTTGCCGATTGCCGAGCCGGTGCTGCAACCGGTCACCGAGCCTGAGCCTGATGTGGTCGCCGAAGTCGTGGCCCAGGTGCCGCTGACACCCATTGCCGAGCCGTGGCTGACGTTGCCAGTGGCGGAAGAGCCGGTGGCATTGGTCGTAGATGAGCTGGCGCCCCACGTAACGCCGCCGATTCCGGCGCCGACTGCGTTTGCTCCTGAGCCCGTTCAAACGCCAGTGGTTGAGCCGGTTGTCGCGCCAGTTGTGATGGCCGAGCCTGCGCCCGCGGTCCCGGAGCCTGTCGCCCCTGCATTTATTGCTCCGGTTGCTCCGGCAGCTCCAGCGCCCGCGCCCACACCGGTTGTCGCTCCCGTTGCCGCCGCACCTGTCGCTCCCGTCGAAACGCCTGCCGAGCCTGCGCGTACCGAAGAAACCAAAGCCGGTTTCTTCGCCCGCCTGAAACAAGGCTTGTCCAAGACCAGCGCCAGCATCGGCGAAGGCATGGCCAGCCTGTTCCTGGGCAGGAAGATCATCGATGACGAGCTGCTCGAGGACATCGAAACCCGCTTGCTGACCGCTGACGTTGGCGTCGAGGCGACGTCGGTGATCATTCAGCATCTGACGCAGAAAGTCGCCCGTAAAGAACTGGCCGATGCCGATGCGCTGTACAAATCCCTGCAAGCGGAACTGGCGGCGATGCTCAAGCCGGTCGAGCAACCGCTGAAAATCGCTTCGCAGAGCAAGCCGTTCGTGATTCTGGTCGTCGGCGTCAACGGCGCCGGCAAGACCACCACCATCGGCAAACTGGCGAAAAAGCTGCAACTTGAAGGTAAGAAAGTCATGCTCGCGGCCGGCGATACCTTCCGCGCCGCCGCCGTCGAGCAATTGCAGGTCTGGGGCGAGCGCAACAAGATCCCGGTCATCGCCCAGCACACCGGTGCTGACTCGGCTTCGGTTATCTTCGATGCCGTGCAAGCGGCCAAGGCCCGTGGCATCGACGTGCTGATCGCCGACACCGCCGGTCGTCTGCACACCAAAGACAATTTGATGGAAGAGCTGAAGAAGGTTCGCCGGGTTATCAGCAAGCTCGACGCCGACGCGCCGCACGAAGTGCTGTTGGTGCTCGATGCCGGCACTGGTCAGAACGCGATCAACCAGGCCAAGCAATTCAACCAGACCGTCGAACTGACCGGCCTGGCGCTGACCAAGCTCGACGGCACCGCCAAGGGCGGGGTGATTTTCGCCCTGGCCAAGCAGTTTGGCCTGCCGATTCGCTACATCGGCGTCGGTGAAGGCATCGATGATTTACGCACTTTTGAAGCAGAACCCTTTGTCCAGGCACTGTTTGCCGAGCGGGAGCGTTCATGATTCGTTTCGAACAGGTCGGTAAGCGCTACCCGAACGGTCACGTCGGCTTGCATGAGCTGAGCTTTCGAGTCCGTCGGGGCGAGTTTTTGTTTGTGACCGGCCACTCCGGCGCCGGTAAAAGCACCTTATTGCGCCTGCTGCTGGCAATGGAGCGTCCGACTACCGGCAAATTGCTGTTGGCCGGTCAAGACCTGAGCACCATCAGCAATGCGCAGATCCCGTACTTGCGCCGGCAGATCGGCGTGGTGTTCCAGAACCACCAGTTACTGTTCGATCGCACGGTGTTCAACAATATCGCGCTGCCCTTGCAGATCCTTGGTCTGTCCAAGGCCGAGATCGCCAAGCGCGTGGATTCGGCCCTGGAGCGCGTAGCGCTCTCGGACAAGACCGATCTGTACCCCGGCGACTTGTCCACCGGTCAGCAACAGCGCGTCGGCATCGCCCGTGCCATCGTTCACCGCCCGGCCTTGCTGCTGGCAGATGAACCGACCGGTAACCTCGATCCACGTCTGGCGGCAGAAATCATGGGCGTGTTCGAAGACATCAACCGTCTGGGCACCAGCGTGCTGATTGCCAGTCACGACCTGGCACTGATCGCCCGTATGCGTCACCGCATGCTGACCCTGCAGCGCGGCCGATTGATCGGCGACGGGGAGGCTGGCGTATGAGTGCGACACGCAGCCCCAAGGTTTCCGAGCGCGTGGCCCCCAAGGCCGCCGATCCGCAGCCGCAGAAGAAAAAACGCGACGATGATGACGGTCCGGACTTCGCTACGCTGTTTCGCGCCTGGGTCGAGAGTCATCGCGCCAGCCTGCTCGATAGCTTGCGTCGTTTGGGCAAGCAGCCAATCGGTAGCTTCTTTACCTGCATGGTGATGGCGGTTGCTCTGAGTTTGCCGATGGGGCTGTCACTTTTGCTAAGTAACGTCGAACGCCTCGGCGGTTCCTGGCAGCGTGCGGCGCAGATTTCCCTGTACCTGCAAATCGAGGCCAGCCCCGCTGAGGGTGAGTCGCTGCGTGAGCAGATCAAGGGGATGCCCGGCGTCGCCGATGCTGAATATGTCGGCCGCGATCAAGCGCTGGAAGAGTTTCAGCAGCAGTCCGGTCTGGGCGAGGCGCTCAAGGAACTGCCGGAGAACCCGCTGCCAGGCGTGGTTCTGGTGACGCCGAATGAAGTCGACAAGCCGGCCCTTGAAGCATTACGACAAAAACTATCCGAGTTGCCCAAGGTACAACAGGCGCAACTTGATCTAGTCTGGGTCGAGCGTCTGGCAGCGATCCTCAAGCTGGGCGACCGTTTTGTCTTCGGTCTGACCGTGCTTTTGGTTTCTGCATTACTTTTGGTGATAGGCAATACCATTCGTCTTCATATTGAAAACCGCCGCACAGAGATAGAAGTGATTAAACTCGTCGGCGGCACTGACAGCTATGTGCGCAGGCCCTTTCTGTATATGGGTGCGCTTTATGGCTTTGGTGCGGGGATTCTTTCCTGGGGCGTATTGGCGTTTGGCCTTGATTGGCTGAACGACGCGGTGGTGGGGCTGGCCGGTTTGTACGGCAGTGATTTCGCGCTGGCCGGAGTGCCAGTTGCCGACGGTCTGTCGCTCTTGCTTGGCGCGGTGCTGTTGGGGTATATCGGTGCATGGATTGCAGTCGCACGCCACCTGAGGGAGCTTGCGCCTAAGTAATATCATTTTGCTCGTATTGACCTTTCAGCGTTTATGGGAACTTGTCTTTCGGTTTCCGGTCAATTTTCGCAGTGCTGAACTGCACGAGTTAGGTAAGTCGGAGGTTTTTTCGTATGACCAATTCTTTGCAACCTGCATATGCTCTGGTCCCGGGTGCGAACCTGGAGGCCTATGTGCACACGGTGAACAGCATTCCATTGCTGACGCCGGAGCAGGAGCGTGAACTGGCCGAGAGTCTCTATTATGAGCAGGATTTGGGGGCGGCTCGGCAGATGGTGCTCGCCCACCTGCGTTTTGTTGTACATATCGCCCGTAGCTATTCCGGCTACGGTCTGGCTCAGGCTGACCTGATCCAGGAAGGCAACGTCGGCCTGATGAAGGCCGTGAAGCGTTTCAACCCGGAAATGGGTGTACGCCTGGTGTCCTTTGCCGTGCACTGGATCAAGGCGGAAATCCACGAGTTCATCCTGCGCAACTGGCGCATTGTGAAAGTCGCGACCACCAAGGCTCAGCGCAAGCTGTTTTTTAACCTGCGCAGCCAGAAGAAACGTCTGGCGTGGCTGAACAACGAGGAAGTCCACCGTGTGGCGGAAAGCCTCGGTGTAGAGCCTCGGGAAGTGCGCGAGATGGAAAGTCGCCTGACCGGCCATGACATGGCCTTCGACCCGGCCGCGGAAGCGGACGACGACAGCGCTTTCCAATCGCCGGCCAACTATCTGGAAGACCACCGGTACGACCCGGCCCGTCAACTGGAAGATGCTGACTGGAGCGACAACTCGAACCACAACCTGCACGAAGCGCTTGAAGTGCTGGACGATCGCAGCCGTGACATCCTCTACCAGCGCTGGCTGGCAGAAGAAAAAGCCACGCTGCACGACCTGGCGCAGAAGTACAACGTGTCGGCCGAGCGTATTCGTCAGCTCGAGAAGAGCGCGATGAACAAGCTCAAGTTGTCGATTGCTGCATAAACTGCGAACCGGCAATAAAAAACGCCCCGATCATTGATCGGGGCGTTTTTGTTTGTGTCCTCTTTTACTGAATCACTACAAAACTAATGTGGGAGCGAGCCTGCTCGCGATAGCAGTTGATCATTCAACACTTTTAGCGACTGACCTGACGCTATCGCGAGCAGGCTCGCTCCCACAGGGGATTTTCAGTGTTCATGAGAGTGAGATCGGCTACTGTGCCCAAGGTGCGCGGCGTGAATCATTGAGCCCTGCAAGGTAGCTATCACCACCGAGCTGACTCATCTGCTGTCGAATCCATCCCGCTCGCCGTGCGACATAGTTGGTTGGATGACCGGCGCTCCACACCCGCGGGTTAGGCAGCACCGCAGCCAGCAAACTGGCCTGCTGCCGGGACAGCGAGCGAGCGCCGACGCCAAAGTGATGCCTGGCCGCTGCTTCGGCGCCAAACACACCGTCATCCCACTCAACGCTGTTGAGGTACACCTCGAGAATTCGCTGCTTGGGCCAGAGCACTTCGATCAGCCCGGTAAACCAGGCTTCCAGGCCTTTGCGTAGCCAGCTGCGGCCGGACCACAGAAACAGATTCTTCGAGACCTGCTGACTCAGGGTGCTGGCGCCGCGAATCGATCCGCCGAGCTCGTTGTGGGCCAGTGCGGCCTGGATCGCGCCAAAGTCAAAACCCCAATGCTCCGGGAATTTCTGATCCTCACCGGCAATCACCGCGACTTTCAGGTCATCGGAGATTTCATCCCAGGGTTTCCAGGTGCGTTGCAGGTCGATGGGTTCGCCGTCGAGCCAGGATTCGACCTTGCGCTCGACCATCAAGGCCGTTCCCGGTGGCGGTACCACGCGAAAAATCAGCACCAGCAATACGCTGCCACCCGCGAACCAGAGCAGGGCCTTCGTGAATCGTCGCAAAAATAAACGCAGCATAGAGATGGCTTGGCCGAACCCGTTGAGCGGGCCATTATACAGACCCTGTGAATCGAGTCTGACTGGAGTTCTTCATGCTGCGTGGCTTTCTGATGCTGGCCGCTTTTTTCGGCTTCACCGGCGTTGCCCTTGGCGCGTTCGCCGCCCATGGCTTGAAAAACCGTCTGACGCCCGAATACCTGGCGATTTTCCACACCGGTGTGACCTACCAATTGGTGCACACCTTGGCCTTGCTGGGCGTGGCACTGCTGGCCACACAGATTCCCGGTCGCCTGATCACGTGGGCGGGTGCATCGTTTGTCATCGGCATACTGCTGTTCTCCGGCAGTCTGTACCTGTTGACCATGACCGGCGTCAGTAAGCTCGGGATCATCACCCCCTTCGGTGGGCTGGCATTTCTGGTGGGCTGGTTCTGCCTGGGGCTAGCCGCCTGGCGGTTGAGCTGACCCTGTAGGAGCGAGGCTTGCCCGCGAAGGCGTCGTGTCAGTCACCATCATCAGCGACTGACACGACGCCTTCGCGGGCAAGTCGGATTGCCGCCCACTCGCTCCTACGGGATCGTGTTACAAGACGAATGGCTTGGGTCACTAAGACTGATCGGGCTAGAATGCCAGCCCCTAAAAATGATGGCGGCATTCGGTATGCGCATTCAGTTGAACGGCGAATCCCTTGAACTGCCCGACGGTGAAACCGTTGCGGCCCTGCTGACCCGTCTGGAATTGACCGGACGCCGGGTGGCGGTCGAACTCAATCTGGATATCGTCCCGCGCAGCCAGCACGCTGAAACCACGCTGAATGACGGCGATTCAGTCGAAGTCGTTCACGCTATCGGCGGCGGCTAGTCGCCCGGCCCATAAGGGCACAGAATTCTGCAAGAACCTCACCCCAACAGAGGATTTCCCATGAGCATCGTTCGTAGCGACAAGCCCTTCGTCCTGGCCGGTCGTACTTACCAGTCGCGTTTGCTGGTAGGTACCGGCAAGTACCGCGACATGGAAGAAACCCGCCTGGCCATCGAAGCCTCGGGTGCCGAGATCGTCACATTCGCCGTGCGCCGCACCAACCTCGGCCAGAACCCGGGCGAACCGAACCTGCTCGAAGTCCTGTCGCCGGATCGCTACACCTTCCTGCCTAACACCGCCGGTTGCTTCGACGCTACCGAGGCTGTGCGCACCTGTCGCTTGGCCCGTGAGCTGCTCGGCGGCCACAATCTGGTGAAGCTGGAAGTGCTGGCGGACCAGAAAACCCTGTTCCCTAACGTGATCGAAACCCTCAAGGCCGCCGAAGTGCTGGTCAAGGAAGGTTTCGACGTGATGGTTTACACCAGCGATGACCCGATCATTGCCCGTCAACTGGCGGAAATCGGCTGCATCGCGGTGATGCCGCTGGCCGGTCTGATCGGCACGGGCCTTGGGATCTGCAACCCGTACAACCTGCAGATCATCCTTGAAGAAGCCAAGATTCCGGTGCTGGTGGATGCCGGTGTCGGTACCGCTTCCGACGCCACCATCGCCATGGAACTGGGTTGCGAAGCGGTGCTGATGAACTCGGCCATCGCCCATGCCCAGCAGCCGGTCATGATGGCTGAAGCCATGAAACACGCCATCGTGGCAGGTCGTTTGGCCTACCTCGCCGGCCGCATGCCGAAAAAACTCTATGCCAGCGCCTCCTCGCCGCTGGATGGTCTGATCAAGTAAGAGCCATTGATGACTGAATCAAACGACACGCCTATCCAGACGGAAGAAGGCGAAGAGCGCCAACACCGCCGCATCAAGAGTTTCGTGATGCGCGCCGGGCGCATGACCGAAGGCCAGCAAAAAGGCCTGGAGCAGGGCACGCCGCTGTTCGTGCTGCCCCTGGCCGATGCGCCGGTGGACTTCGATCAGGTGTTCGGCCGTTCGGCGCCGCGCTCCCTGGAAATCGGTTTCGGCATGGGCCATTCGCTGCTGGAAATGGCCGCGGCCTCGCCGGAACAGGATTTTATCGGCGTGGAAGTGCACCGTCCGGGTGTTGGCGCGCTACTCAATGGCGTGCTCACTCAGGGCCTGACCAACCTGCGGGTCTACGATTGCGATGCGATCGAAGTGCTCAACCGCTGCGTGGCCGACAACAGCCTCGATCGCCTGATGCTGTTTTTCCCGGACCCATGGCACAAGAGCCGTCACCACAAGCGTCGTATCGTGCAGGCGTCGTTCGCTGAACTGGTGCGCAGCAAGTTGAAGGTCGGCGGTGTGCTGCACATGGCCACCGACTGGGAACCGTACGCTGAGTACATGCTGGAAGTGATGAACGTTGCGCCGGGTTACCGCAACCTGGCCGAAGACGGCCAGTGCGTCCCGCGTCCGGCCGAGCGCCCGATCACCAAGTTCGAACGCCGCGGCGAACGACTTGGGCATGGGGTTTGGGATTTGAAGTTCGAGAAACTGGCGTAATGTTCGGGAGCGGCTGGTCCGCTCCGGTGCAGTTTGAATCTCAGAGCAATAGCGACCAGGCGACGCTGGATATCATCAACATAGCAAAGCTAATGTTGAGTGTTCGATTCCAGCGTGGTCGGATAAAAAAGCGTCTTAAGTGATTACCGGAACAAAGCCAAAGAAAATCAAACGTAATGCAGATCCCCATACAGCTAGCAATCTTGAATACCAAGTCCCATGATTGTGGCAGCCCCAGCGGGAATCCCCCCAGCAATGCCGCAAAGACGGCATAAGCTTTTATATTGGTAACGCCAATAATAAATCCGGCGTCCCATCGTGGTGCAGCAATCGTTGTTGCACTGTTGATAGGTGGAGTTCGAGCAATCGACCACGCGAGCAGTACTATGTAAGCCGCCGATATCAGTCCCAGCCCTGCTGCAAGTATCGGAATCTTCTGGATCAGTAGGAAGATACCTGACGCCACCAAGCTAATTGAAATTGCGAGACCCGCCATGATTCCGAAAAAGAACATGAGCGATCGCTTGAGTCCGTAAACCGCGCCGCTAGCCGCCAGAGCCATTGTCGCAGGGCCAGGACTTGCAAGTAGCGCGGAGGCTGCTATCAAAAAAGAAAATGTCGAAGTTGTCAGAATGCTCATAGGAGAAACCTTAAAGGGAGTTTCAATGAGTACCGCTGTCGTGGCAGAAATAGAGTGTTCTGAAATCTTTCATGAATTCGACTACTTCTTGAGCAATCAAGGCAGGGCTGCGTGAGTGTTGCAAGACTTCGGTTATTTTTTCTGCAATCCACGCCATGTGGTGCTCCTTCATTCCCCGTCGTGTGATTTCGGTGGTGCCTAGCCTTATCGCACTCTGATTTTCAGGGCCGTCTTTCGGCAATCCCCAACTAAGTGGTGTTTTATTGCATATGATATTTGCTGATTCTAAGAGTCTTACTTCATAAGCTGCGCTATCCAGATAAGTCGATTGAAAAACAATCTGGTGAGTGGCGGTATAATTACGCTCGTGAAATAGAACATTCAACCCGCGCTTTCTTAACTCCATGCCCAATCGTTGCGCATTTTTTACCACTTGGGCCATATAAGCCCTGCCAAACTCGATTATCTCGGTTGTTGCCACCGCCAACGCGGCAACCCGATTGATTTGGTGGCTGCCAGTAAGCGTCGGGAAGAGGCTAAGATAAATCGTTCTGCGTCGACAATATCATTAAGTTTAATAAGGCCATCTCTGGCAAAGTTGTTTCTAAGTGTAGATGCCCGATGCTCGGGAAATAGATTTGAAAGATAGCAGGCAAACAGATTCTCGTCGGGCTCAAGTTTCATTTTGATACCTCGTCATCTCATTCTGAGTTTTGTGTAGTATTTTTCTATAACACTGCGTGGCGGTTTGTTGAGTGTATGAGTTGAACTGTCGACGTGCTATGAGTTTGATTGGCATGCGACAAGATTAACGAGTGCACCTTCATAGACCCGTTTTCGAGAGGCCATCAGTTTGAAAAACCTTATTAAAAAAGAGTCGGTGCTTGACCCACTCGACAAGATCATCATCACGGTGCTGAGCGGCAATGCCAGGCTGTCGGTAAAGGCATTGAGCCGGCAGGTTGGCCTTTCTGCACCCAGTTGCGGGGAGCGACTCAGGCATCTGGAGAAAACGGCTATCAAGGGTTACTGCGTTGATGTCGATCCCGAGGTGGTCGGTTATCGGTTGCAGATGATTGTTCGAATGCGCTCCAATCCCGGTCAGATGCCAACGGTGGAGCAACTACTGAGGGAGACGGGGGAGTGCGTCACCTTTTACAAGGTGACGGGGGATGACGATTTTGTCTGCGTGATGTATCTGCGCTCAGTCGACCATCTAGACGAACTGCTGAGCCGCTTTGCACCCATGGCAGCCACTCATACGTCATTGATCAAAGCGATGGAGCGCAAGTTGCCGCCGCTTTAGCGGCGGTCGGCTACTACGCCAATCAACACCAGCACCACCAACAACACCGGCGCCAGGCTGTAGTTGTTGAACTGGCTCAGGCCTTTGATGATCCACGGTGTGGCGTAGATCAGCGCGACGCCGCTGCCGACCATGCACAGCAGGGCCATCAGCGGGACGCGCAAGGCGCCGGCGATGCTGCCCAGGCGTTGGTCGACCCAGCCTTTGATATCGGCGCCAAACAACACCAGCAGGCAGCCCACCAGTGCCAGAGCGATTTCCGACAGGTTGCTACGGCTCCAGCGGGACGCGGTGGCGAGCAGGTCGAGTATCAAATCCATTCGTTTTCCCTTAAGGCTGAAATCAGCTCAGAAATGTCTGCAGCAAGTCATTGAGAAAGAGTTGTCCGCGCTCGGTGGCCGCCAGACGTGACGGTTCGACCTGCAACAAGCCACTTTGTTCGGCGACCCGGCGGCCTTCGGCGAGGCTTTCCAATGCAAGCCCCGTGCGTTCCGGATACAACCGCGATTCAACGCCTGCCGTCAGGCGCAAGGCGTTCATCAGGAACTCGAATGGCAGCTCTTCATTGGTCAGGGCTTTTTCCCCGGCCTTGAAGCTTTTGGCCGGGTTGAGGTAGTCCTTCGGCAGACGGGTCTTCCAGGTACGGACGATGCGTCCGTCCGGATGGCTGAGCTTGCCGTGAGCCCCGGCGCCGATGCCGATGAAGTCGCCGAAACTCCAGTAATTGAGGTTATGCCGCGCCGGACGATCGGGCTGGGCATAGGCAGAAACTTCGTATTGCGCGTAACCGTGCTCGGCCAACAGCGCCTGGCCGGCTTCCTGAATGTCCCACAGCGTGTCGTCTTCCGGCAGCGTTGGCGGCTGGTTCCAGAACACCGTGTTCGGTTCCAGGGTCAGCTGATACCAGGACAAGTGGGTCGGCTTCAGGGCGATGGCCTGGCGCAGGTCGCTCAGGGCGTCGTCCAGGGACTGATCGGGTAAACCGTGCATCAGGTCCAGATTGAAGTTGTCGAACCCGGCCTGACGGGCCATGCCAGCGGCACGTACCGCTTCGTCACCGTTGTGAATCCGCCCCAGGGCCTTGAGTTTCTCTTCCTGAAAGCTCTGGATGCCGATCGACAGGCGATTGATGCCCAGCGCCCGGTAGGCGACGAACTTCTCTTGCTCGAACGTCCCCGGGTTGGCTTCCAGAGTGATCTCGATGTCACTGGCGAACGGAATGCGATGCTCGACGTCTTTGAGCAAACGGCCCAACGCTTCGGCGCTGAACAGGCTCGGCGTGCCGCCACCAAAGAAGATCGAACTCAACTCACGGCCATAGACCGCATGCAGGTCCTGATCGAGGTCGGCGAGCAGCGCGTCCACATAGTCTTCTTCCGGCAGCACCGGGCTGGCGGTGTGGGAATTGAAGTCACAATAAGGACATTTGCGCACACACCACGGGATGTGGATGTACAGCGCCAAGGGCGGCAGCGTTGGCAGTGCGGCCCGAGGCGATTGTGCGTCGCCGCCGAAGATCAGCGGCGACGCGGACGATTCATGGGTCATTTCAAGCCCAGACGCTGGCGCAGCAGATCCATTGCACGGGCGCGGTGGCTGATGAGGTTCTTGTCGCTCGGGCTCAGTTCGGCGCTGGAGCAATCGCGCTCCGGCACCCAGAACAGCGGATCGTAACCAAAACCGTGCTTACCGCTGGCCGCCGGCAGGATACGCCCGTGCCACAGGCCTTCGCAGAGGATCGGCAACGGATCGTCGGCATGACGCACCAGCGCCAGCACACAGACGAACTGCGCACCGCGTTCGGTTTCCGGCACGTCTTTCAACACATCGAGCAGTTTGGCGTTGTTCGCCGCATCGCCCTGGCCGTCGGCGTAACGGGCCGAGTAGATACCCGGCGCACCACCGAGGAAATCCACCGCCAACCCCGAATCATCGGCCAGCGCCGGCATACCGGAGATGCGCGCGGCATTGCGGGCCTTGAGGATGGCGTTCTCGACGAACGACAAGCCGGTTTCTTCAGGCTCGACGCTGCTGAACTCGCCGATCGAGCGCAGTTGCACCGATTCGCCGAGCATGGCCTGAAGCTCCTTGAGTTTGCCGGCGTTATGGCTGGCCAGTACGAGTTGCGTGAAGTTCATCATTCGCCGGGGAAAAGCTCTTGGTTGAAATTGATGGTGTTGGTTTTATCGCCGTTCTTCACGTTGATCTGGAAGGTACGGGTTTCCTGCTGATCGACCGGATATTGCGCGATGTAGTAGACAGCGCCCTGTTCGGTGATCTGTTTGAATTTCAACGAGACGCTTTGGCTGGTGAGGTCTTTGACCGTACCGTTGACTTCAGCGGTCAGAGGCTTGCCATCCTTGAGCACGGAGACGTTGATCACACCCTGGTTTTTGCTTCGCGTCAGCCCGGCCGCTTTGGCGATGTCCGGTGTCAGGAAGGTGGAGTTGAAGGTGTTGTAGTGCACCGTCACGTCGCCAAAGGTTTCCTGGCGCTCGCCTTTGATGACGTCAGCGGCCATGGCGGTGACGCTCAGGCAGGCAGTAAGTACAAACAGCGCTAGACGACCCATGTTCGTTCTCCTCGAAGTGTCGTGACTTAGACCGCGACCTTGTGGTCTTGCAGCCCTGGGCTGCTGACGCGGTAAATACCGATTTCACCTAATAGATTAGGCCATAGCTTACTGGCCCACCCGTGGCGGTGCTGTTGATCCACGGCAAGCCGATCAATGACCCTGGCTTCACGTTCGCGACACAACGCTTCAAAGTCTTCGAAGGTGCAAAAGTGGATGTTCGGTGTGTTGTACCAGGTGTACGGGAGAAAATCGGACACCGGCATCCGGCCCTTGCTCGCCAGGTACCAGCGGCAGCGCCAGTGACCGAAGTTGGGGAAGGTGATGATGCACTGGCGACCGACCCGCAGCATTTCGTCGAGGATCTTGTCCGGGTAGTGCACGGCTTGCAGTGCCTGGGTCATGACCACGACGTCGAAGCTGTTGCTGGCAAAGTTGCCCAGGCCCTTGTCCAGGTCCTGCTCGATGACGTTGATGCCCTTGGCCACGCATTCGGCAATGTTGTCCGGGTCGTTTTCCAGGCCATAGCCGGTGACTTGCTTGTGGTCGCGCAACCAGGTCAGCAACTCGCCATCACCGCAACCGAGGTCGAGCACGCGGCTGCCGGCGGGGATCCATTCCTGGATGATTTCCAGATCAGCTCTCATGGCTTTCTCACAACGTAATTCGGTTCATGTAGTTGCTGAATGCCTGCAGGTAGCGCGGGATCGGAATCAGAAAGGCGTCGTGGCCTTGCGGAGCGTCGATCTCCAGGTAGCAGACGTCTTTCTTGGCCGCCATCAGCGCGTCCACCAGTTCCCGCGAGCGGGCAGGGGAGAAGCGCCAGTCGGTGGTGAAGGACATCACGCAGAACTTGGCCTGGACATTGGCGAAGGTTTTCGCCAGGTCATCGTCGAAGTTCGCCGCCGGATCGAAGTAGTCCAGCGCCTTGGTCATCAGCAGGTAAGTGTTGGCGTCGAAACGACCGGAGAACTCTTCGCCCTGATAACGCAGGTAGCTTTCGACCTGGAACTCGACGCTGTGGAAGTCGTAGTTGAGCTTTTCGCTCTTCAGGCCCCGGCCGAATTTCTCGCCCATGGAGTCGTCGGACAGGTACGTGATGTGCCCGACCATCCGCGCCAGCATCAAACCGCGCTTGGGGATCACGCCCGCTTCCTGGAACGAACCGCCGTGGAATTCGGGGTCGGTGAGGATCGCCTGGCGCGCCACTTCGTTGAAGGCAATGTTCTGCGCCGACAGCTTGGGTGCCGAGGCGATGGCCAGGCAGTGCCGAATGCGATCAGGGTAAGTGATGCTCCACTGCATGGCCTGCATGCCACCGAGACTGCCGCCAATCACGGCGGCCCATTGGCTGATGCCCAGCAGATCAGCCAGGCGCGCCTGGCTGTGAACCCAGTCTTCTACGGTCAGTACCGGGAAGTCGGCGCCAAACGGCTTGCCGGTGTCCGGATTGACGCTGCTCGGGCCGGTGGAACCATTGCAACCACCGAGGTTGTTCAGGCTGACCACGAAGAACTTGTTGGTGTCGATCGGCTTGCCGGGGCCGATGCAGCTGTCCCACCAACCAGGCTTGCGGTCGTCGGGGCTGTGGTAACCGGCCGCGTGGTGGTGCCCGGACAAGGCGTGGCAGATCAGCACGGCGTTGCTCGCCGTGGCGTTCAGCGTGCCGTAGGTTTCGTAGATCAGGTCATAAGCTGGGAGCGAACGGCCGCAGGCCAAGGCCAGGGGTTCGCTGAAGTGCGCCACTTGCGGCGTCACCAGACCAACAGAATCGGGGGGGAAGGCAGCTGGCATCGACCCTGCTCTCGTTGAAATGAGGCGTAAGTCTAAAGACCGCTGCCCCTAGCAGCAAGCGACTACCCATGATCGTTCCCACGCTCTGCGTGGGAATGCCTCAACGGACGCTCCGCGTTCGGCTTTGGAAGGGACGCGGAGCGTCCCGGGCTGCATTCCCACGCAGAGCGTGGGAACGATCACACACCGGATCAGACCAGGCCGAGCAGCCCCTGCGGCATGAAGGCAAAGTACGCAATGCGTGGGATCAGCCAGCTTTGCAGCAACTGGATCACGATAAACGCGAAGATCGGCGAAATGTCGAGACCACCCAGGTTTGGAATGAGCCGGCGGAACGGGGCGAGTACCGGTTCTGTGATCTGAGCGACCAACTCTGCGCCCGGATTGTGACTCCCTGGCGCGACCCAGGACAGAATCACACTGATGATCATCGCGTAGAACAGAATGTTCAAAAACAGCGAGAAGAGTGCGATCAGTGCCCAAGGCACCAAAAGCAACCAGTCGACCATAAAGCCTTTGAACAGCAGGATGACCGCTATCAGCAGCATTTGCACAATCAGCGCCAGAACCAGCGACGACATGTCCAGTCCGAACATGCTCGGGATAACCCGGCGCAGAGGTTTGAGCAGTGGTTGAGTGGCTTTCACGATGAACTGGCAGAGCGGATTGTAAAAATTCGCCCGAACCAGTTGCAGGATGAAGCGCAGCAGCACGATCAGCAGGTACAGGCTGCCCAGGGTTTTGATGATGAAAATGGCAGCGTCATTGAGTCCGAGCATCATTGATTCCTTTGTAAGAGCTGATTAGCGACCGAGCTGCTCTGCCATCTCGGCCGAGCGGTGCGCAGCGGCGCCGAGTGCTTTTTCTACCAGGGCTTCGAAGCCGCCGGCCTGGAACGACTTGATCGCCGCTTCCGTCGTGCCTGCAGGCGACGTCACGCGGCGACGCAGTTCAGCAGCGTCGACGTCACTGGCCACGGCCATGTGAGCAGCGCCCAAAGCGGTTTGCAGGGTCAGTTGTGCAGCGGTTTCCGGCGGCAGGCCAAGTTTCACGCCCGCGGCGGTCATGGCTTCGATCAGCAGGAAGAAGTACGCCGGGCCCGAGCCGGAAACGGCGGTGACCGCGTCCAGTTGTTGCTCTTCGTTCAGCCACAGAGCAATGCCGACGGCCGACAGCAGCTCTTCAGCTTGCTGGCGTTGTTCAGTAGTCACTTGGGCCGTGGCGAACAAACCGCTCACGCCCTGACGCAGCAGCGCCGGGGTGTTGGGCATGCAACGCACGATCGGTTGGGCACCGAGCCAGTTGTTCATGCTGGCGCAGGTGATGCCGGCAGCAATCGAGACCACCAGTTGATTCGGCTTGAGGCTTGGGCGAATCGCTTCGCAGACGGCTTTCATCGCTTGGGGTTTGACCGCCAGTACGACAACTTCGGCGCCCTGGATGGCTTCGGCGTTGTCGGCGAATACTTCGATGCCGTGTTCAGCGTTTACTTTGGCGCGGGTTTCAGCGCCCGGATCGCTGGCGCGGATCTGCGCGGCGTCCAGACCTTTGGCGCGCAGGCCACCGATCAGGCTGGCGGCCATGTTGCCGGCACCGATAAAGGCAATACGAGTCTTGCTCATGTCAGGTCCTTATAGAGAGGTGAGTCAGCCACGTTATGGCTGACCATGCATTTAATGAGAACCACGAGCGCCAAACAGGGCTGTGCCGATGCGGACCCAGGTGGCGCCTTGAGCGATGGCCGACTCGAGGTCGTGGCTCATGCCCATGGAAAGTGTGTCGAGCGGCAGGTTCAGGCTGGCTTGCAGGCGCTGCACGGCAGCAAAAGCGGCATCCTGGGCGGCACGATCTTCAGTTGGCTCGGGGATTGCCATCAACCCGCGCAGCTTGATGCGTGGCAGTTCGCTGATGGCATTGGCCAAGGCTGGCAGGTCGGCCGGGGTGCAGCCGGACTTGCTGGCTTCACCGCTGACGTTGACCTGGATGCAGATGTTCAGTGGTGGCAAATCGGCAGGACGTTGTTCGGACAGGCGTTGTGCGATTTTCAAACGATCCACGGAATGCACCCAGGCGAAATGCTCGGCGATAGCGCGAGTCTTGTTCGATTGAATGGGGCCGATGAAGTGCCAGATCAAGGGCAGGTCGGCCAATTCGAGCTGTTTGCTCAGGGCTTCCTGCAGGTAGTTCTCGCCAAAGTCGCGGATACCGGCGGCATACGCTTCACGCACGGCCTCGGCCGGCTTGGTCTTGCTCACGGCCAGCAACTGGACGCTGTCTTCGTCGCGCTTTGCGGCGACGGCAGCGGCGTGGATGCGTGAACTAACCTGAAGAATGTTGTCTGCTATCGTGGACATCAAGAGGCGCCAGCGGTCTGAAGGTTGGCGGCATTCTACTGGAATTGGGGAGCGCTATGGATATCACTGAACTGCTGGCCTTTAGCGCTAAACAAGGAGCGTCTGACCTGCACCTGTCCGCCGGCTTGCCGCCAATGATCCGCGTCGACGGCGACGTGCGCCGCATCAATTTGCCGGCCCTGGACCACAAGCAGGTTCAGGCCCTGATCTACGACATCATGAACGACACTCAGCGGGTGGACTTCGAAAAGCACCTGGAAACCGATTTCTCCTTTGAAGTGCCCGGCGTGGCACGCTTTCGGGTTAACGCGTTCAACCAGAATCGTGGTGCCGGCGCGGTGTTCCGGACCATTCCGTCCAAGGTCCTGAGCATGGACGACCTTGGTATGGGAGAAGTGTTTCGCAAGATTACCGAAGCTCCGCGGGGGCTGGTGCTGGTGACCGGCCCGACCGGTTCCGGCAAGTCCACCACCCTGGCGGCGATGATCGATCACCTGAACACCCACCGCCATCAGCACATCCTCACGATCGAAGACCCGATCGAGTTCGTCCACGAGTCGCGCAAATGCTTGATCAATCAGCGTGAAGTCCATCGTGATACTCGCAGTTTCGCCACGGCGCTACGCTCGGCCCTGCGGGAGGACCCGGACGTGATTCTGGTCGGTGAGATGCGGGATCTAGAGACCATTCGGCTGGCGTTGACCGCCGCCGAAACCGGTCACCTGGTGTTTGGCACGCTGCACACGACCTCAGCGGCAAAAACCATCGACCGGGTGGTGGATGTGTTTCCGGGGGACGAGAAGTCTATGGTCCGTTCGATGCTTTCCGAGTCGTTGCTGGCGGTGGTGTCGCAGGCGCTGGTCAAAAAGATCGGCGGCGGGCGGATCGCAGCCCACGAAATCATGCTCGGCACGTCAGCGATCCGTAACCTGATCCGCGAAGACAAGGTGGCGCAGATGTACTCATCGATTCAGACCGGGGGGAACCTGGGAATGCAGACGCTGGATATGTGCTTGAAGGAGCTGGTAACCAAGGGGTTGATCAGCCGCGAGCAAGCGCGGGAGAAGGCGCGTTCGCCGGATAACTTCTGAAAGAAGTTGATCGTTCCCACGCTCTGCGTGGGAACGATCAGGTTAGCGCTGAACAACCTGTATGGCGTTCTTCTCTTTAGGCATAACCCGCTTGGCAACCACGTAGTGGCTTTCCCAGTAGGGTTTCTTCAGAGTGTCGATGCTCACCGACTTGCCACGGCGTGGTGCGTGGATGAAGCGGTCGTTGCCCAGGTAGATGGCAACGTGATTGACCCGACGGCTCTTGATGTTGAAGAAAATCAGGTCGCCAGGCTTCAGATCCTTGCGATCGACTTTCTCCCCATGACCGCTGGCCATGGCGTTGGAGGTGCGCGGCAGGTCAAACGTAGCGTCGTTGAACGCGTATTTCACCAGGCCACTGCAGTCGAACCCTTTGCTTGGGCTGCTGCCACCCCAACGGTATGGAGTACCGAGGACGTTAACTGCACGGCTCAGCACATTGCTGCTTTCCTTGGCCGCCATCGGCGGTATCAGGCTGCTTTTGTTGCTGCTCAGCTGGGGAGAGCGTTTTACGCTCTGTTTGTTTTTGCTCGAAGGAGCAGAAACATGGGATTTTTGGGTGTAACCATTAACGTTAGGAAGACGTTGCTCACGATTGGTGGCGTGGGCGGCCAGTGGCATCAAAAGGCAAATGGTTAGCCATGTCTTGAAAAATGGACGCATTAGGCAAGGCTCATATAAGTTAGCGCGCAACTTTATAACAGCTTTTTTGTCCCTTCCGAGGCCGTTGGTCGATTCAACTTGAGGTCAACGGAACCAAATTAGCGGCAAATGGACGCAATTGTCGGACACAAGTCAGGTGGCACAAGGCTTTGACGGGAGACAAGGTAACATCTGCCATACGTCGGCCACCTGTAAAAAAGTCACAAAGAATTCAAGAATATTTATCTATCGTGTGAATCGAGGTCCTTCATGAACACCTATCAACAGCCCGTTCCGCATCAAGACACGCACAGCAAAGTGATCGGTTACCTGCTGTGGATTTTGGGTTTTACCGGCGCTCACCGCTTCTATTACGGCAAGCCGGTGACCGGGACGATCTGGTTCTTCACCTTCGGTTTATTGGGTATCGGTTGGCTGATTGACGTGTTTCTGATCCCGGCCATGGATCGTGAAGCGGACCTGCGTTTTACCGCCGGACCTATCGAGTACAACGTGGCGTGGATTCTGCTGACGTTTCTTGGGGTATTTGGCGTACACCGGATGTATCAGGGGAAGTGGATCAGCGGATTGCTGTACCTGGTGACGGGCGGGTTGTTCTTTCTGGGGGTGCTGTATGACTTCTGGACGCTGAATGATCAGGTGTCGATTCGCAATGCGCAGAGCCGTTGATGATCGTTCCCATGCTCTGCGTGGGAATGCCTCACCGGACGCTCCGCGTCCGCTCTTGGGACGCGGAGCGTCCCTGGCTGCGTTCCCACGCAGAGCGTGGGAACGATCAGATTGCGCTTATGCCTGATGGCTAATCCGCCCATCCACCAGGGTGTAACGCACCACACCCGGCAGGCTGTGGCCAATGAACGGGCAGTTTTCGCCCTTGGACAGCCAGGTCTCACCGGCCACGGTTGAAGCCGCCGGATCGAACAGCACGATGTCCGCCGGTCCACCCACCGCCAGTTTGCCCGCCGGCAGGCGCAACGCCTCGGCAGGTCCGGTGCTCAAACGCGCCAACAGCGTTGGCAGGTCCAGCAAACCGTCTTCCACCAGTGTCATCGCCAACGGCAGCAGCAGTTCAACGCTGCTGATGCCCGGCTCGGTGGCACCGAACGGCGCCAGTTTGGCGTCCCGCTCGTGGGGTTGGTGATGACTGGAGATCGCCGACACCACACCCGATTTCACAGCTTCACGCAGGCCGTCGCGGTCGGCGCGGGTGCGCAGCGGCGGCTGGACGTGATAGAGGCTGCTGAAGTCGATCAGCGCTTCGTCGGTCAGGATCAGCTGATACAAGGCCACATCGGCGGTCACCGGCAGCCCGCGAGCCTGGGCCTGAGCGATCAGGGCCACGCCACGAGCGCTGGTGAGCTGACTGAAGTGCGCGCGCACGCCACTTTGCTCGACCAGCAGCAGATCCCGGGCCAGCGCCACGGTTTCAGCGGTTTCCGGAATGCCCGGCAAACCGAGGAAGCTGGCGGTCGGGCCCTCGTGGGCCAGGCCACCTTCGGCCAGGTCACGGTCTTGAGAGTTGAAAATCACCGTCAGGTCGAATGTCGCCGCGTATTCCAGCGCCCGGCACAGCGTGCGGGTGTTGCGAAAGCTCTCCAGGCCATTGCCGAAGGCCACGCAGCCGGCATCGCGCAGGGCAACGAGCTCTGCAAGCTGTTCGCCGTCCAGGCCTTTGCTCAGGGCACCGATCGGGAAGACTTTGGTGTTGCCGGCCTCGCGGGCGCGGTCGAGGATCAGTTCGGCCACGGCCGAGGTGTCCAGCACCGGTTTGGTTTTCGGCGGGCAGCACAGGCTGGTGACGCCACCGGCGGCGGCGGCGCGGGTTTCGCTGGCAATCGAACCTTTACGGCTGTAACCCGGTTCGCGCAAGGCGACGTTCAGGTCAACCAGCCCAGGGGCCGCGACCAGGCCTTTGGCGTTGATCGTGTCGACGGCGACAAAACCGGCCGGCGCAGCGCCAAGGGCGACGATCTTGCAGGCTTCAACGTGGATATCGGTCACTTGATCCAGGCCGCTGGCCGGATCGATGACGCGGGCGCCGAGAATGCTGAGTTTCACTGGGCGTTCTCCTGCTCGAATTGGCGCTGGGCAGTCTGCCCGCTCATGGCCATGGACAACACAGCCATACGAATCGCGATGCCGTAGGTGACCTGGTTGAGAATCACCGAGTGCGGGCCGTCGGCCACCGCCGACTCAATCTCCACACCGCGGTTGATCGGCCCCGGATGCATGACGATGGCATCCGGTTTGGCGCCGGCCAGGCGCGCGGTGGTCAGGCCGAACAAGCGGTAGAACTCGCCTTCGCTCGGCAACAGGCCGCCGGTCATGCGCTCGCGTTGCAGGCGCAGCATGATCACCACGTCGACGTCTTTCAGGCCTTCGGTCATGTCGGTGTAGACCTTCACGCCGTATTGCTCGATGCCGATTGGCAGCAGGGTTTTCGGCGCGATGACGCGGATGTCCGGGCAACCGAGGGTTTTCAGGGCCAGCATGTTCGAGCGCGCCACCCGCGAGTGCAGGATGTCGCCGACGATGGCCACCGAGAGGTTTTCGAAGCCGCCCTTGTGCCGACGGATGGTGAGCATGTCGAGCATGCCCTGGGTCGGGTGGGCGTGACGGCCGTCGCCGCCGTTGATGATCGCCACTTGCGGGCAGACATGTTCGGCGATGAAGTGCGCCGCGCCGGAATCACCGTGGCGCACGACGAACATGTCGGCGGCCATGGCTTCAAGGTTGCGCAGCGTGTCGAGCAGGGTTTCACCCTTGCTCGCCGACGACGTGGACACGTTCAGCGTGATCACGTCCGCCGACAGCCGCTGGGCTGCCAGTTCGAAGGTGGTGCGGGTGCGGGTGGAGTTCTCGAAGAACACATTGCACACGGTCTTGCCGCGCAGCAACGGGACTTTCTTCACCGCCCGGGCGCCGACTTCGAGGAACGAGTCGGCGGTGTCGAGGATTTCCGTCAGCAGCTCGCGGCGCAAACCGTCGAGCGAGAGGAAGTGGCGCAGCTGACCCTGATCATTGAGCTGCAGCGGGCGCTTGGTTTCTAGAGGCGTCATCGCGAGGGGGACTCTCAATAGGGCGAATTAAAGGGCGAGGTCTTGCAGTTCGAGCTTGAGTTCCGGGCCGGACAGCTTCACGCGTTCGTGGGCCGCCAGCGACAAGGTCGCACCGACCACATTCGGGCGGATCGGCAGCTCGCCGGCGTCCAGGTCCAGCAGGCACACCAGCGTCACGCTGGCCGGACGGCCGTAGTCGAACAGTTCGTTCATGGCGGCGCGGATGGTCCGACCGCTCATCAGCACGTCATCGATCAGCACCAGGTCCTGGCCTTCGATCTCGAACGGCAGCGCGGACGGGCGCACTTGCGGGTGCAGGCCGTTCTGGCTGAAATCGTCGCGGTAGAAGGAGACGTCCAGGGTGCCCAAGGGCGAGTCGCTGCCCAGTTCATCGAGCAACGCCTGGGCGACCCAGATGCCACCGGTACGAATACCGATGTAACGCGGTTCGCTGATGCCACGGTGTTCCAGGTGTGCTTTGAGACGGATTGCCATCTGGCTGATCAGTTCGGCGGGATTGGGCAGGCTCATGGTTGCTCCTTCTTGGGCCCGAGCCGGGTCTTGGCGGATGTGGCTCGGGTTGTAGCTAATAGAGACGAGGTCTGGCTCTTCAGGATTCGAACAGTGCGCTGTTTTCGTCGAGCCAGCCTTGCAGCAGCAGGGCGGCGGCGATGGCGTCCACCGGGTTGTCGCGGTAACTGCCTTTCTGGCCGCCACGGACCAGACGCTCGCCCTTGGCCTCGAACGTGGTCAGACGCTCATCGTGGGTATAGAAGGGCAGGTTGTAGCGGCCGTTCAGGCGGCGGGCGAACTTCTCGGCGCGCAGGCACATGTCGCTCGGTGTGCCGTCCATGTTCAGGGGCAGGCCAACCACCACGGCATCAGGCTTCCACTCTTTAATCAGGGCTTCGACCTGATTCCAGTCGGGGATACCATTTTGTGCCTTCAAGGTGCACAGCTCGCGGGCCTGGCCGGTAATTACCTGGCCAACCGCGACGCCGATCTGTTTGGTGCCGTAGTCGAAACCCAAAATCAGGCGCAGGGCCATCAGGCGTGCCCCGCCTGGCTGGTTAGCAGGCTGAGATTGACGCCCAGGTGCTTGGCCGCTGCTTCCAGGCGCAGTTCGCTGCTGGTGTTGAACAAAATATCGGCTTCGAACGGGCAGGTCAGCCAGGCGTTCTGGGCCAGTTCGGCTTCAAGCTGCCCGGCTTCCCAGCCTGCGTATCCGAGGGCGATCAGGCTTTTCGCCGGACCGACGCCGTCGGCGATGGCGAACAGCACGTCCTGAGAAGTCGACAGGGCCAGTTGCTCATCGAGCTCAACGGTAGCCTGATAACTCTGCCCGGTGGGGTGCAGCACAAAACCGCGATCGGTCTGCACCGGGCCGCCGATGAAGATCGGCACATGCTGGCAGAGCACCGGCGGTTCGATGTCGGGGCGCAGTTGCTCGAGGATATCGGCCAGATTGAGGTCTTGCGGACGATTGACCACCAGCCCCATGGCACCATTGGCCGTGTGCTCGACGATGTAGGTCAAGGTGTGCGCAAAGTTCGGGTCGACCATGTGAGGCATGGCGATCAGGAAGTGATGCTTGAGGTAGCTGGGGCTGACGTTCTTCATGAGCGCTAGTGTGGCGTTGGAGGGGCGAACTGACAAGCTGGGGATGCGTCGGAAATGGCTTCGATGGTGTCTTTTTGGTGTGGTATTGCTTGAGGGCCTCTTCGCGGGCAAGCATCGCTCCTACGGGATTAGTATGTACCGCGAAAATGGCGTATGACCTGTAGGAGCGAGGCTTGCCCGCGAAGGTGTCGGCCCGATCACCACAAATCAATCGGTCAATTACTGGACAACCGGTCCCCGCGAGCAAACTTCCAGGTCCGAATAATTTCCAGACGATCGATATCCGACAAATCCCCGGTAAACGGCGAAAACGGCGCCGCCAGACGCACGATGCGCTGGGCGGCCTGATCCAGCAGCGGTTGCCCGGATGACTCCAGCACCAGCACTTCATAGAGCGAGCCGTCGCGGTTGATCGAAACCATCAGGCGCAAATTGCCGTAGATCTGCTGGCGTCGCGCTTCGTCGGGGTAATTCAGGTTGCCGATGCGCTCGACCTTTTTGCGCCACTCGTCCTTGTACCAGGCGCCCTTGTCGCGCATGGTCGACGCGGCGCTCAGGCGGTGGATGCGCGGGCGCTTGGCATACAACTGTTGTTCTTTGGCCAGTTCCGCTTCCAGGCTGGCAATGTCGGTGGACAGCTGTTCACTGTCGAACGTCGGCGCAGCCACTGCGGGTTTGGTGACGGGCTTGGGTTCTTCGGTTTTGGCCGCGGCTTTTTTCGGCTTCGGCGCGACGGTCGTCACGGCTGCCTTGGGCGCCGCTTCCTTCACTTCGGGCTTGGCCGCCGGCGGTGGGGTGACTTTCTGCACCTTGCTGTCCTGGAAAGGCGCGACCTCGGTGGTCTTGGGAATCGCCTTTTTATCCAGGGTGCCGCTGCCTTGCTGATTTTCCTGGGCGAGGAAATCGGCTTTTTCGGGCTTCTTTTCGCTCTTGAAGGTGGCGAGGGTGATTTCCAGGGTTTTGCTGATTTGCTTGGGTTCGACCATGGTGAACCCGACGCCCAACAGCAAGGCCAGGTGAATCAGCGCCGCGAGAAACAGGGTAAAACCGAGGCGATCGGCCGGGCGCACGCCACGGTGGGCGAGTTCAGCGGGCAGATCGGACGGGAGTGTCATGACAAAAAAACCAACATCGCGTTTTTCACAGGCCGCGGATGATAACGCAATGTTGGTTAGATCTTGGCTGTTCTATATCAACGAGCCTTGAGCTTCTGATCGATGGCATCCATCAGCAGGCCGCCGATGTCGGTGCCGAACGCATTATCAATTTCGCGAATGCAGGTCGGGCTGGTGACGTTGATTTCCGTCAGATGCTCGCCGATTACGTCCAGGCCGACGAACAGCAGGCCTTTCTCGCGCAGGGTCGGGCCGACTTGTGCGGCGATCCAGCGATCTTTCTCGGTCAGCGGTCTGGCTTCGCCACGGCCGCCGGCGGCGAGGTTGCCACGGGTTTCACCGGCGGCAGGAATTCGTGCCAGGCAGTAATCCACCGGCTCGCCGTCGATCATCAGGATGCGCTTGTCACCTTCAACGATGGCCGGCAGATAACCCTGAATCATGATCTGCTGCTTGCCATGCAGGGTCAGGGTTTCGAGGATCACCGACAGGTTCGGGTGGCCAGCGGTGTGACGGAAAATCGATGAGCCACCCATGCCGTCCAGCGGCTTGAGGATCACGTCGCCGTGGTGATCGGCGAATTCACGCAGTACGTCCGGGCGACGGCTGACGATAGTCGGCGGCGTGCACTGCGGGAACAGCGTGGCGAACAGTTTTTCGTTGCAGTCACGCAGGCTTTGCGGCTTGTTGACCACCAATACGCCAGCACGCTCGGCCTGCTCCAGCAGGTAAGTGGAGTAGACGAACTCCATGTCGAACGGCGGATCCTTGCGCATCAGGATCACGTCCAGGTCGCTCAGCAGCGCGTCGGTCTCGGCTTCCAGTTCGAACCATTTTTGCGGGTTGGCGAAGACTTTCAGCGGACGCATCCGCGCACGCGCTTCACCTTCGGCCTGGTACAAATCACTCTGTTCCATATAGAACAGTTCCCAGCCGCGCTTCTGTGCGGCCAGCAGCATGGCCAGCGAGCTATCCTTTTTATAGGAAATGCTGGCAATAGGATCCATGACAATCCCGACGCGAACGCTCATGGGTTTTTCCTCGAATTTGGGTGGTCCGAATGGACACGAAAAAGTGGCGTCAGATTGGCGCTGAGTGTGTTCCCGGTCAAGGAAAAACCACCGCGCCAGTCGCCCGATAGATTGGATTTGGAGACTGTGCTAAAAAGGCTGCCATATCGTGCCGGCCCTTGAACATCAAGGGTTTCGAGCCTCCGGTTATCGGAAATGGACAATTTGATTCGCAAAGGCGACGGCAGAGCATTTATGGAACAGCATTCCAGCGCCTTGAAGGTCATGGTGATCGACGATTCGAAGACGATTCGCCGCACCGCCGAAACGTTGTTGAAGAACGTGGGGTGTGAAGTGATCACGGCCATCGATGGTTTCGATGCCCTGGCCAAGATTGCCGACAATCACCCCGGCATCATCTTTGTCGACATCATGATGCCGCGTCTGGATGGCTATCAGACCTGCGCTTTAATCAAGAACAACAGTGCGTTCAAGTCCACGCCAGTGATTATGCTGTCGTCCAAGGACGGGCTGTTCGACAAGGCCAAGGGACGCATCGTCGGCTCCGACCAGTTTTTGACCAAGCCTTTCAGCAAGGAAGAACTGCTGAACGCGATCCAGGCCCATGTACCGGGCTTCGCCGCCGTTTTGCCGCAGTAGGACACGCACAGTGACGCTCGGCCAGCGGGCCCGGCGTCGACAAGAATGGGGAAGACCATGGCACGTATTCTGATCGTCGATGATTCGCCGACTGAAATGTACAAACTGACCGGCATGCTGGAAAAGCACGGTCATGAAGTGTTGAAAGCCGAAAACGGTGCCGACGGTGTGGCGCTGGCCCGTCAGGAAAAACCCGACGCGGTGCTGATGGACATCGTCATGCCCGGCCTCAATGGTTTCCAGGCGACTCGCCAGCTGACCAAAGACCCGGAAACCGGGCATATCCCGGTGATCATCATCACCACCAAGGATCAGGAAACCGACAAAGTCTGGGGCACGCGCCAGGGCGCCAAGGATTACCTGACCAAACCGGTCGACGAAGACACCCTGATCAAGACCCTGAACAACGTGCTGGCCGGTTGATCGTCCGGCCATGACCGAGTCGCTGACTGCCTTCGAACTGCTGCTGCAGATCGACCAGCGTTGTCGTCTGCTGGCGGCGGACTTGCCGTCCCAGCCGACCCGACAAGACAGTTGGAGTGGCATCGGCTTTCGGCTGGGCGAGCACTGGTACGTCGCGCCCATGGGCGAAGTCAGCGAAGTCTTGCATGAGCCGCGCTTCACCCAGTTGCCGGGGGTCAAACCTTGGGTCAAGGGCGTTGCCAACCTGCGCGGACGGCTGCTGCCGATCATGGATTTATGCGGCTTCTTTTCTGGTAATGAGCTTGGCCATGAACTGTCAACTCAACGTATGCAGCGGCGAGTATTGGTGGTAGAGCACAACGACGTGTTTGCCGGGTTGATGGTCGATGAAGTCTTCGGCCTCCAGCACTTTGCCCAGGACAGTCTGGAGCCGGTAGATACCTTGAGCGGCCCGATTGCACCGTTCATCAAAGGCCGGTTTCAGCGCGAGCAGAACTGGGAGGTGTTCAGCCCGTTTGCATTGGCGCAGTCGCAGAGCTTTATGTATGTAGCGGTATGACCCATGTGGGAGCGAGCCTGCTCGCGAAGCGGTTGCTCATTCAACATTGATGTCGACTGACACACCGCTTCGCGAGCAGGCTCGCTCCCACAAAGGATTTTCGGTGGGTTCTAAAGGTTGGTTAACAGGCGAGGACCGATGATAAAAGCAAAAACAGGCAAGCCAGAAGGGTCGCGCAGCCGGTCGCAGATCATCGCGCTGTTCATCGCGCTGATTGTCTTCATCATGCTGCTGTTTGCCAACTTCGCTTACCTCAATACCCAGGCCACGTACGATAAACAGTACATCGGCCACGCCGGTGAGCTGCGCGTGCTGTCCCAGCGCATTGCCAAGAACGCCACCGAAGCCGCTGCCGGCAAGGCTGCGGCGTTCAAACTGCTGAGCGATGCGCGCAATGACTTTGCCCAACGCTGGGGCTATTTGAAGAAAGGCGATCCCTCCACCGGCCTGCCGCCGGCACCTTCCAGCGTGCGCCCGGAAATGCGCGCCGTGCAACTGGACTGGGAACGCCTGCTGAAAAACACCGACGCGATCCTCTCCAGCGAACAGACCGTGCTGTCGCTGCACCAAGTCGCCGCGACCCTGGCCGAAACTGTGCCGCAGTTGCAGGTCGAGTATGAAAAAGTCGTCGAAATTCTCCTCCAGCGCGGTGCCCCGGCCGCACAGGTCGCCATGGCCCAGCGTCAATCGTTACTGGCTGAACGGATTCTCGGTGCGGTGAACACCGTGTTGTCCGGTGATGAAAATTCGCAGCAGGCCGCCGACGCCTTCGGTCGCGATGCTGCGCGATTCGGCCAGGTGCTCAACGGCATGCTCCAGGGCAATCCGTCACTGAAGGTCAGCCAGGTTGAAGACCGTGACGCTCGCGCGCGGTTGACCGAAATTTCCGAGCTGTTCGAATTCGTTTCGGGCTCGGTGGATGAAATCCTCGAAACCTCGCCGGAGCTGTTCAAGGTCCGCGAATCGGCCACCAATATTTTCACCCTGTCGCAGACCCTGCTCGACGAAGCCTCGCACCTGGCCGGCGGTTTCGAAAACCTGGCCGGCGGGCGCAACACCGACACCATTGGCGGCTACGTGCTGGGCCTGCTGGCACTGATGTCGATCATCCTCATTGGTTTGGTGATGGTTCGCGAAACCAATCGTCAGTTGCGCGAAACCGCCGAGAAAAATGAACGCAACCAGAACGCAATCATGCGCCTGCTCGACGAGATCGAAGACTTGGCGGACGGCGACCTGACCGTGACGGCCTCGGTGACCGAAGACTTCACCGGGACCATCGCCGACTCGATCAACTATTCCGTGGACCAATTGCGCGACCTGGTGGCGACCATCAACCTCACCGCTGGCCAGGTTGCTGCCGCCGTGCAGGAAACCCAGGCCACCGCCATGCACCTGGCGCAGGCTTCGGAGCATCAGGCGCAGCAGATAGCCGAAGCCTCCACCGCGATCAACGACATGGCCCAGTCTATCGACCAGGTCTCGGCCAACGCCGCCGAATCCTCAGCGGTGGCCGAGCGTTCGGTGGAAATCGCCAACAAGGGCAATGAGGTGGTGCACAACACCATCCACGGCATGGACAATATTCGCGAGCAGATTCAGGACACCGCCAAGCGCATCAAGCGCCTCGGCGAGTCATCTCAGGAAATCGGCGACATTGTCAGCTTGATCGATGACATTGCCGACCAGACCAACATCCTCGCGCTCAACGCGGCGATCCAGGCCTCCATGGCCGGTGATGCCGGGCGCGGTTTTGCGGTGGTCGCCGATGAAGTCCAGCGGCTGGCCGAGCGCTCGTCTGCCGCCACCCGGCAGATCGAAACCCTGGTGCGAGCGATTCAGACCGACACCAACGAAGCAGTGATTTCCATGGAGCAGACCACCACCGAAGTGGTGCGCGGCGCGCGTCTGGCGCAGGATGCCGGAGTGGCCCTGGAAGAAATCGAAGGCGTGTCGAAGACTCTCGCAGCGTTGATCCAGAGTATTTCCAACGCAGCGCAGCAACAGACGTCCTCGGCCGGTCAGATTTCCCTGACGATGAACGTGATCCAGCAGATCACCACGCAGACTTCGTCCGGCTCCACCGCCACCGCCGAGAGCATTGGCAACCTGGCGAAAATGGCCAGCCAGCTGCGGCGCTCGGTGTCCGGTTTCACCTTGCCGGCCGCCAAGGCGCAGGCTGCGGATAAAGTGTGAAGCGCCCGCGAGCGTTTGCTTATTTTGAGTAGAGCAGTGAACGGAGTGGTTATGGGTGATCGGCACGACTATGTGGCCCTCGAGTGGGTCAAAGGCGAGATTGCCGAAACGCTGAAAGTGGCTCATCAGGCCATCGAAACCCTGCTTGATGACCCGCAGGCGACGCACGCCCTCAGTGAATGCCTGGCGTGCGTCCATCAGGTTCACGGCAGTTTGCAGATGGTCGAGTTCTACGGCGCGGCGCTGCTCGCCGAAGAGATAGAACAGCTGATCACCGCCTTGCAGCAGAGCCGCGTCAGTCATCGCGATGAGGCGATCCATCTGTTGCTGCAAGCGCTTGGGCAGCTGCCGATTTACCTCGACCGGGTGCAAGGCGCCCGTCGCGACCTGCCGCTGGTGGTGCTGCCGCTGATCAACGATCTGCGCAGCGCCCGTGGCGAAAGCCTGTTGTCGGAAACCAGCCTGTTCAGCCCGCAATTGCCGGACCTGCCGCCACTGGACGAAGAGTCGCTGGCGCTACTGGAACCGGCCGATTTACCGAACGTGCTGCGCAAGTTGCGGCAGATGTTGCAGATGGCCCTGGTCGGATTGCTGCGTGAGCAGGACGGCGAAACCAACCTCGATTATCTGACCAGGGTTTTTACGCGTCTCGAAGGACTGTGCGGCAACGCACCCCTGAGCCCGTTGTGGCACGTCGCCTCGGCGCTGGTCGAAGGCATGCGCGGCGGCTCGATCGCCAACAGTCCGGCGTTGCGCAGTCTGTTCAAAGACGCCGACAAAGAGCTGAAGCGCCTGCTCGAGCAGGGCATGCCCGGAATCAATCAGCCGGCGCCGCTGGAGTTGTTCAAGAGTTTGCTGTTCTACATTGCCAAGGCCGAACATCCCACCGGGCAGATGCTGACCATGAAAGATCGCTACGGATTGGACGACGCGCTGCCTGACAGCGCGATGGTCGACGAAGAACGAGCACGGCTGGCCGGTCCCGACCGCGATGCCATGCGCTCGGTGCTGGCTGCGCTGTGTGAAGAGCTGGTGCGGGTCAAGGAGCGCCTGGACCTGTTCGTGCGCAGTGACCGCCAACACACCTCGGACCTCGAAAGCCTGCTGGCGCCACTGCGGCAAATCGCCGACACCCTGGCGGTGCTCGGTTTCGGCCAGCCACGCAAGGTCATCATTGATCAACTGGCGGTGGTGCTGAGCCTCGCCCAAGGCCAGCGTGAGCCCAACGACGCGATCCTCATGGACGTCGCCGGTGCCTTGCTCTACGTCGAAGCAACCCTCGCCGGCATGGTCGGCACCGTCGAGCCGGAAAGCCAGGAAGAAAGCCGCCTGCCGACCACCGACCTGACACAGATCCATCAGATCGTGATCAAGGAAACGCGCATCTGCCTGCAACAGGCCAAGGACATGATCGTCGACTACATCGACGCCGACTGGGACCGCCAGCACTTGCAGCCACTGCCGGCCTTGCTGACCCAGGTGCGCGGTGCGCTGGCGATGATTCCGTTGAGCCGTGCGGCGAGCCTGATCGAAACGTGCAACCACTTCATCCGCGAGCACCTGCTGCTGGATCCGGATCACCCCGGCTGGCAGGAACTGGACAGCCTGGCCGACGTCGTCACCAGCATCGAGTATTACCTGGAGCGCCTTAGCGACGACCCCGAAGCGCCCGGTGAACAGTTGCTCGACGTCGCGGAAAAAAGCCTGGCGTCACTCGGCTTTTTCCCCAGCGAGCAGCAGGTGCCGGTGCTTGAGGATGTGCTCAGCCCGAGTGAAGCGCAGGTCTTGCAGGATCTGCAGGAACTGGACGACCCTGACACCGTCCAGTCACTGGCCGATGTCTTGGCCAGCCCCGTGTCTTGCGTCAACCCGCCCGCCCTGACCACTCCGGGAAGCCTGTTGCCGCCACCCGCCGGTGAAGAGCCGGTGGACGATGAGCTGCGGGAAGTTTTCCTCGAAGAAACCGATGAAGTCCTGGAAATTCTCCGGGAATACCTGCCGCGCTGGTCGGCCGATCCCGAGAGTAAGTCGACCCTGAGCGAACTGCGCCGGGCCTTCCATACGTTGAAAGGCAGTGGCCGGATGGTCCGCGCGTTGGTGCTGGGCGAACTGGCTTGGGCGATGGAAAACCTGCTCAACCGCGTACTGGAACACAGCGTTCCACCGGGGCCGGCGGTGCAGCAACTGCTGGGCGATGCGCTGCATCTGCTACCGGAACTGGTGGCCGAGTTTGCTGCCCATGCCCAGCGCCAGCGCAACGATGTCGACCAATTGGCCTCACGCGCCCACGCCTTGGCCAAGGGCGATGAATCGATACTCGATGAAGACGTACAGGACGTCGCAGCCCTCGATCCGCTGCTGCTTGAGATCTTCCGCAACGAAGCCGAAACCCACTTGGGCAGCCTCAACCGCTTCCTCGATCAAGCCGCCGAGCACGTGCCGTTGCAGGCCAGCGATGAGTTGCAGCGGGCCCTGCATACCCTCAAGGGCAGCGCCTCCATGGCCGGCGTATTGCCGATTGCCGAGCTGGCGACGCCACTGGATCATCTGGCCCGAGAGTACAAGGCGCACCTGATCGCCCTGGACCTGGACGAAGTCGAACTGTTGCTCGAAGCTGAAGGACTGTTCCGTCTCGGGCTACGGCAGCTCAAGACTGATCCACTGGCGGAGATTCCCGGCGCCCGCTCGTTGATCGAGCGAACTCAGGCATTGCTGGCCGAGCGTCTGGAAACCCTCCTGAGTGCACCGAATACCCGGTTGCGCATCAAGCGTGATCCGCAACTGATCAATAACTTCCTCGCGCAAGGGATGGACATCCTGCTCGACGCCGAAAGCCTGTTGCAGCGCTGGCAGCAACATCCCGGCGAGCGTCAGGAACTCAGCGCGCTGCTGGATGAATTGACCACCTTGGGCGAAGGCGCCCACCTGGCTGACCTGCATCCGGTGGATGAGCTTTGCGAAGCGTTGCTCGATCTCTACGGTGCGGTAGAAGAAAGCAGCCTGGCAGTCAGCGAGGCGTTTTTCCACGAGGCGCAAAGTGCTCACGAAGCGCTGATCAACATGCTCGACGAACTGGCCGCGGGCCAGGAAGTCAGCCCGCAACCGGAGCGGGTCCGGGCCTTGCGCGGTTTGCTGGATGCGAGTCTCGATCCGTCGGCGATGGGGCTGATTCGCAGTGACGGCAGCCGTACCTTGAGTATTCGGGAACTGGGCAGCGCCACGGCCGAATTGGCGCAGAACGCGACCCAGGTTGAGTTGGACGACGAGATCGTTTCGATCTTCCTCGAGGAGGCGGTGGATATCCTCGAAAGTGCTGGCCAGGCCTTGCAGCGCTGGGTGAGCGACCCGGACAACGCCGCGCCATTGTTGTCGTTACAGCGTGATCTACACACCCTCAAGGGGGGCGCGCGGATGGCCGAGGTCGAGCCGGTCGGTGATCTGGCCCATGAGCTGGAAAGCCTTTATGAAGGTCTGGTGGACCGCCGCTACGCCTACAACGAAGCGTTGGCGCAACTGCTGCAACAAAGCCATGAACGGCTCGCACAGCTGCTTGATCAGTTGCAGAACCAGCAACCATTGGGCGATCCGGACGAGCTGATCGAGGCCATTCGCGCGTTTCGCCAGGGCAATGTCATCGCTGTTGAAGCGGTCGAACCTGCACGGGCCGAGGATTCGCCGGGCCATGATCCGGAGCTTCTGGATATCTTCCTCGAGGAAGGTTTCGACATCATCGAAAACTCCGGCGCGGCGCTGGTGCGCTGGCAGGCCGAGCCTTCGAATCGTCAGGAAGTGGAAACCCTGCTGCGTGACCTGCACACCCTCAAGGGTGGCGCGCGGATGGTGGAAATCGCACCGATTGGCGACCTCGCCCATGAGCTGGAATTCCTCTACGAAGGCCTGTCGGCTGGCGTGCTGCAACCCACCTCCGCGTTGTTCGACTTGTTGCAAAGCAGCCACGACCGACTGGCTCAGATGCTCGACGCGACCCGTGCCGGTCAGCCATTGCCGCCCGCCGATCAACTGATCGACGCGATCAAGAATTTCAGTCATCCGGCCGTGCCCGAAACACCGGCACCGGTCGTGGTGTCCGCTACCCCGAAAGTCGAGCCGCCGGCACCGCAACAACCCGATGCCGGCGCGGACATGGTCAAGGTCTCGGCAGAACTGCTCGACGATCTGGTGAACCTGGCCGGCGAAACGTCGATTTTCCGTGGCCGGATTGAACAACAGGTTAACGATGCGCGCGTGACCCTGAGCGAGATGGAAACCACCATCGAGCGCATGCGCGACCAGTTGCGTCGTCTCGACACTGAAACCCAGGGGCGGATTCTCAGCCGCCAGCAAGTCGAAGCCGAACGCCTGGGCTACGAAGAGTTTGATCCGCTGGAAATGGACCGCCACTCACAGTTGCAGCAACTGTCGCGCGCGCTGTTCGAATCCGCCTCTGACTTGCTCGACCTCAAGGAAACCCTCGACCGACGCAATCAGGACGCGGAAAACTTGCTGCAACAGCAGGGCCGCATCAACACCGAATTGCAGGAAGGCCTGATGCGTACGCGCATGGTGCCGTTCGAGCGGATGCTGCCGCGTTTGAAGCGCATCGTTCGTCAGGTCTCCAGCGAACTGGGCAAGGATGTGGAATTCATTGTCGGCAATGCCGAAGGCGAGATGGACCGCAATGTCCTTGAACGCATGGCCGCGCCGTTGGAACACATGCTGCGCAACGCCGTGGATCATGGGCTGGAATCGGCCGAGGTGCGTATAGCGGCGGGTAAACCGGCTCAGGGGCGAATCACCCTCGATCTGTCGCGAGAGGGCGGCGACATCATTTTCGACATCCGCGACGACGGTGCCGGCGTGCCGCTGGACGCGGTGCGGCGCAAGGCGATCAAGCGCGGGTTGCTGGCCCCGGACAGCGACATCAGCGACCGCGATGTGCTGCAATTCATCCTGCAACCGGGGTTCTCCACCGCCGAGAAAATCACCCAGATTTCCGGGCGTGGGGTCGGCATGGATGTGGTTCACGAAGAGGTCCGCCAGCTCGGCGGCAGCATGAGCATCGACTCTGTGCCGGGGCAGGGCGTGCACTTCCGGATTCGCCTGCCGTTCACCGTGTCGGTCAACCGGGCGCTGATGGTGCAGTGCTTTGATGATCAGTACGCGATCCCGCTTAACACCATCGACGGCATCGTTCGCGTGCTGCCCAACGAACTTGAAGGGCATTACCGGCTCGATCCGCCGACCTACAAATACGCCGGGCAACACTATGAACTGTGCTACCTCGGCGAACTGCTGAAAACCAGCCACCGCCCGAAACTGCTGGGCCAGAGCCTGCCGCTGCCGGTATTGCTGGTGCAGTGCAACGAGCGGCACATCGCCGTGCAAGTCGACTCCATGGCCGGCACGCGCGAGATCGTGGTCAAAAGCCTCGGCCCGCAATTTGCGGCGGTGCAGGGGTTGTCCGGCGCAACGATTCTCGGCGATGGGCGGGTGGTGCTGATTCTCGATTTGCTGGCGCCGATCCGCGCCATGCAGGCCCGTGTGCCGCAACAGTCAGTGACTCAGGAGGCGGAGGTCGAGCCGCATAAACCGCTGCTGGTGCTGGTGGTCGACGATTCGGTGACCGTGCGCAAGGTCACCAGCCGTTTGCTGGAACGCCACGGCATGAACGTGCTGACCGCCAAGGACGGTGTCGACGCCATGCTGCTGCTTGAAGAACACAGGCCTGACCTGATGTTGCTGGACATCGAAATGCCACGCATGGACGGCTTCGAGGTGGCGACCCAGGTACGCGCCGACGAACGTCTGCAGCACCTGCCAATCATCATGATCACCTCCCGCACCGGGCAGAAACACCGCGACCGTGCCATGGCCATCGGCGTCAACGACTACCTCGGCAAGCCGTACCAGGAATCGGTGCTGCTCGAAAGCATTGCCCTGTGGAGCAAAACCCATGCTTGAGCACCGCACCAGCAACCTCACCGGCCTGCTGCTGCCGTTGGCCGACCGCAACCTGATCCTGCCCAACGTCGCTGTTGCTGAGTTGATCGACTATCAGCCGGGGGCTTTCGACCTCGACACGCCGCCGTGGTATCTCGGGCGGGTAACGTGGCGGAACCGGCAGATTCCGCTGCTGAGTTTTGAGTCGGCGTGTGGGCAGAAAATCGTCATCGGTGAACGGGCGCGGATTGTGATTCTCAATGCTCTCGGTGGGCGGCCCGATTTGAAATTCATCGCCTTGCTGGTGCAGGGAATTCCGCGGTCTTACAAGCTTGATAGTCAGTTGAGCTATGTGGATGTGCCGTTGTGCTCGCTGGAACAGGCGGCGGTTCAGGTGGGGGAGCAAGTGGCGAAGGTGCCGAATTTGCTGGCGTTGGAGGAGTTGCTCGTAAGTGCTGGGTTGATCTGACTGGCCCCTTCGCGGGCAAGCCTCGCTCCTACATGGGATCTGCGGCGTGCACAAAACCGTGTAGGAGCGAGGCTTGCCCGCGAAGGCGGCCGTCAATTCACCTCAAACCTGACGGCTAAACCTTGGCTTGATCCCGCAACTGCATCTGCAACGCCTCATAGTGATCCAGCACCCGCTCCACCAATAACTGCACACCGTCCGTCAAACGGCTGATCGCCAAGGCTACAGAGCGGCGTGAGCCTTCCACGTCGTCCGCCAGATCGGCAGCGATGGCACTGATGGACAGCAGGTCTTCGGATGCATTGGCCAGAAGGGCTTCGGTGTCGATGTCGGGGGAGACGCTGAAGAGGTGATGTTTGCGGCGCTTGCGCGGTTTTTCATGGGGTGGGAAGTAGTAGGAAAAGACGCGGTCGGCGGCTTCCTTGAGTTTTTCGGCTTCGAGGGATGCTTCGGAACCGGTGTCGGTTTCCGGCGGGTTGGGAGTAGCTTTGAACATTGTGAGTCTCCGTGCAGGGTTGAAGCTGGCCCATTCGGTTTCCAGGCGAAGAGGTGGCAGCTGTACGCGGCTGGAAACCCGGGGTAACGGAGAAACCCGGCAGACACTTAAGTCTCCCGCGCACAGCCGCCATAACGGAGTGCACACAATAAAGGTGCGCAAGCATACGTTATGAAGGACGCTTTTGCGCCCCGTTACTTACGGGGTTTCCAGCCCCGATCGCTGAATTGGCAGCGACACACAAACGATATAGATCAGCGCAAAAGCCTGCCAGTCGGCGGGTTCCGGCATTGCTGTAGGCCGCGACGCCAGACTGCGTAGCCTCACACCGTTCCTGCGGAGAAACTTTTAAACACAAAACCTCAGGCTGTCGGACCTTCCGACAAGCCTCGTCGCCACAAAGGTTTCTGCGCGGGTTGAAGATTCCCAAAAAGGGACCTATCGTTCCTTTTTTGGGACTTATCGGTCGTTGCCGTGAAAAACCTGTCATTGAGTGAAGCCTTGTTCACCACCACCCAGCAAAAAGTGCTCGGCCTGCTGTTTGGTAAACCCGACCGAAGTTTTTACGCCAACGAGATCGCCCGCTGGGCTCAAGTGGGTAAAGGCAGTCTCATGCGCGAGCTGGATCGGTTGCAGCGGACAGGCGTGCTGACGATGACCCGTCAGGGCAACCAGACCCACTATCAAGCCAATCCCGACTGCCCGATCTATGCCGAACTGCTGGGCATCGCCCGCAAAACCTTTGGTATTGCCGAGCCTCTGCGTCAGGCGCTCCAACCCTTTGCCGAACAGATCACTTGGGCATTTGTGTACGGCTCTATCGCCAAGGATTCGGCAAACGCATCCAGTGACATTGATCTCATGCTGATCGGCGAAAGCCTCCACTACAGTGAAGTGATGGAGCGGCTCATGCCTCTGGAGGAACAACTGGGCCGCGTCCTCAATCCAACCCTCTACACCCCCGACGATTGGGCCGCAAAACTGGCGGCTGAAAATAGTTTTGTCGTGCGGGTAGCGCAGCAGGACAAGGTCAATCTGATGGGGGGAAACCCTTTGGAGTCCAAGGATGGGCAGCAACGAGAACCTGGAAAACCTGTTACGTAGCGGTGGACTGAAAGCCGAGCCGCCGGATCGCAAGGAATGCGAAGGGCTCATGCGTTCGGCTGTGGATCGATTGAAAGACGCGCAAACGTCTTCGCTTTCCTTCGCGAGTCGTTTCGACCTGGCTTACAACGCTGCCCATGCCCTTGCACTGACGGCTCTTCGCTTGTGTGGCTACCGTTCAGACAAGCGATATCTGGTGTTCCAATGCCTGGGTCATACCGCTGATACCGGCAAAGTACAGGTTCGGCTATTCGCCCTGTGTCATGAGCGACGAAACCTGGCGGAGTACGAAGGTTATATGGATGAAGATCCGGCGTTGTTGGCGCAGTTGTTGGAAAGTGCTGAACAGCTTCTGAGTCGAGTGCAGGAACAGATGGCGTCCTTCAGTTCATCGCGGACCTGATCGTTCCCACGCGCAGCAAAGGAATGCCTCAACGGACGCTCCGCGTTCGGCTTTGAATGGGACGCGGAGCGTCCCGGGCTGCATTCCCACGCAGAGCGTGGGAACGATCATGACAAGGGTTTCTGCGCTAAACCCTGGCCTGAGCCGCCATCTGCGCCGTCTCATGATGATCCAGCGCCCGCTCCACCAATAACTGCACACCGTCCGTCAAACGACTGATCGCCAAGGCTACAGAGCGGCGTGAGCCTTCCACGTCGTCCGCCAGATCGGCAGCAATGGCGCTGATGGACAGCAGGTCTTCGGATGCATTGGCCAGAAGGGCTTCGGTGTCGATGTCGGGGGAGACGCTGAAGAGGTGATGCTTGCGGCGCTTGCGCGGTTTTTCATGGGGTGGGAAGTAGTAGGAAAAGACGCGGTCGGCGGCTTCCTTGAGTTTTTCGGCTTCGAGGGATGCTTCGGAACCGGTGTCGGTTTCCGGCGGGTTGGGAGTTGGTTTGAACATGGCAAAGATCCTTGTAGTGATGGAGCTGCCATTTTTCGTTTTCCAGACGAAAAGGGTGGCAGCTGTACGCGGACTGGAAAAACCGAGAAAGGATCAAACCCGGCAGACCCGAAGGTCTCCCACGCACAGCCGCCATAACTTAGAACTACGGAGCAAAAAAAGCGCCGCATTATGTCATGTGCATTGATCCTGTTCTTCGGGTTTTCCAGACCCGATCGCTGAATTGGCAGCGACCCGGAAACGATAAAGATCAACGCAAAACCGCACCAGTCGGCGGGTTCCGGCATTGCTGTAGGCAGTAACGCCAGACTGCGTAGCCTTTCGCTGCTCCTGTGGACAAATGTTTAAACACAAATTTCAGGCCGGCTGTCAGGACGCCTTCGCGGGCAAGCCCGCTCCCACAGGACCTGATCGTTCCCACGCGCAGCAAAGGAATGCAGCCCGGGACGCTCCGCGTCCCATTCGAGAACTGGAACGCGGAGCGTCCCTTGAGGCATTCCCACGCAGAGCGTGGGAACGATCATTACTCCAGCCGTAACGATCCGTCTCTCTGCTTGATTGATGCCCCCACCCAACGCTCCTAATGTGACTCCCACGACAGCGAACCCGTGGAGTGGTCATGACAACAACAATATCCCCCGACTCGCGATGGACGCGGCGGCGCAGCGAAAAGCAGCGGCGTCTCGAGCTGGTGCGGGGTCTCGCCGACGGTGTGGTCCTGCCCACCGACAAAATCGTTGCAGCGCTGGAGGCGTTGATTCTGCCCGGCGACCGTGTGGTGCTGGAGGGCAATAACCAGAAGCAGGCTGATTTCCTGTCCCGCTCCCTGGCCAAGGCTGACCCAGCGAAGCTTCACGACCTGCACATGATCATGCCCAGCGTTGGTCGCTCCGAGCACCTGGACCTGTTTGAACGCGGCATCGCCCGCAAGCTCGATTTCTCCTTTGCCGGCACCCAGAGCCTGCGCATCAGCCAGCTGCTGGAAGACGGCCTGCTGGAAATCGGTGCGATCCACACCTACATCGAGCTCTACGCGCGGCTGGTGGTGGACCTGATTCCCAACGTCGTGCTCTCGGCCGGTTTCATGGCCGACCGCGCCGGCAACATCTACACCGGCCCGAGCACCGAAGACACCCCGGCATTGATCGAGCCGGCCGCCTTCAGCGACGGCATCGTCATCGTCCAGGTCAATCAACTGGTGGACGATGTCAGCGACTTGCCTCGTGTCGACATCCCGGCATCCTGGGTGGACTTCGTGGTGGTGGCGGACAAGCCGTTCTACATCGAGCCGTTGTTCACCCGCGACCCACGCCACATCAAGCCAGTGCATGTGTTGATGGCGATGATGGCGATCCGCGGGATCTACGAAAAACACAACGTCCAGTCCCTGAACCACGGCATCGGTTTCAACACCGCCGCCATCGAATTGATCCTGCCGACCTACGGCGAATCCCTCGGCCTGAAAGGCAAGATCTGCCGCAACTGGACGCTCAACCCGCATCCAACCCTGATCCCCGCCATCGAAAGCGGCTGGGTCGAAAGCGTGCATTGCTTCGGCACCGAATTGGGCATGGAAAACTACATCGCCGCTCGGCCTGACGTGTTCTTCACCGGGCGCGACGGCTCTCTGCGTTCCAACCGGATGTTCTGCCAGCTGGCCGGGCAATACGCGGTGGACCTGTTCATCGGCGCCACCCTGCAAGTCGACGGCGACGGGCATTCCTCCACCGTGACGCGCGGACGCCTCGCCGGTTTCGGTGGCGCGCCAAACATGGGTCACGACCCTCGTGGCCGTCGTCACGGCACCCCAGCCTGGCTCGATATGCGTCACGACGACGCGCCCGAAGCGCTGCTGGAACGGGGCAAGAAACTCGTGGTGCAAATGGTCGAGACCTTCCAGGAGGGCGGCAAACCGACCTTCGTCGAAACCCTCGACGCGGTGGAAGTGGCGAAGAAAAGCGGCATGCCGCTGGCGCCGATCATGATCTACGGCGACGACGTCACTCACCTGCTGACCGAAGAAGGCATCGCCTATCTGTACAAGGCGCGTTCGCTGGAAGAGCGTCAGGCAATGATCGCCGCCGTCGCCGGGGTGACCGCCATCGGCCTGCGCCACAACCCGAAAGACACCGCGCGCATGCGCCGCGAAGGCCTGATTGCCTTGCCCGAAGACCTCGGCATCCGCCGCACCGACGCCACCCGCGAATTGCTTGCGGCTAAAAGCGTGGCCGATCTGGTGGAGTGGTCCGGTGGCCTCTACAACCCGCCCGCCAAGTTCAGGAGCTGGTAATGCACGCATTCAACCTGCAACCGAAAACACTGTCGTTGGCCGAACGGCTGGCGGATCTGGCCGTGGACGCGCTGATCGACGAAGCGGACCTGTCGCCGAAACCCGCGCTGGTCGACCGTCGCGGCAATGGTGCACATACCGATTTGCACCTCGGGCTGATGCACGCTTCGGCGCTGTCCCTGTGGCCAGCGTTCAAGGAAATGGCGCAAGCCGCCATCGAGTTTGGCGAAGTCGGTCTGCCGCTGCGCGAAGCCATCGGGCTGATGGGGCGTGAAGGTGAACAAACGATGCTCGCCACCACGGGTGGCGTGAACACTCATCGCGGAGCCATCTGGGCCTTGGGTCTGTTGGTCGCCGCGGTTGCACTGGAACCCGAATCCACTGCCGCAGGCTCTATCGCTTTGCGTGCTGCACGTCTGGCCTTGCTCGACGACCGTTACGCGCCGCGTCCTCTGAGCCACGGTGCGCAAGTCGCCCAGCGTTATGGCGTTCGCGGTGCCCGCGAAGAAGCGCAACTCGGTTTCCCTGCCGTCATTCAACGCGCGCTGCCACACCTCAAACGCAGCCGCGTCGCCGGTCATGGCGAGCAGAACGCCCGACTCGATGCCTTGCTGGCGATCATGACCCAACTGGCCGACACCTGCGTGCTCTACCGCGCCGGCGAACAAGGCCTGCAGACCATGCAACTCGGCGCCCAAGCCGTGCTTGACGCGGGTGGCAGTGCCAGCCTCACCGGTCGCCGGCGCTTGCATGAGCTGGACCAACAATTAATCGCGTTGAATGCCTCGCCCGGCGGCGCTGCCGACTTGCTCGCCGCCTGCCTGTTCATCGACCGCATTGAGTCTGGCGACGGCCTCATCCAGGGAGCTTTCTGATGGAAACCTTATCTTTTGAATTCCCCGCCGGGCAGCCGCCACGCGGCCGGACGCTGGTGGGTTGTGTCGGCTCGGGCGATCTGGAAGTGCTGATCGAACCGGGTCAGGCCGGCAAACTGACGATCAAGGTGCAGACCTCGGTCAATGGCGCCGAGCAACGCTGGCAGCATCTGTTCGCACGGATGTTCGACGGCCAGAACCCACCGGCGATGGCCATCGATATCCACGACTTCGGCGCGACCCCCGGCGTGGTGCGCTTGCGTCTGGAACAAGGCTTTGAGGAGATCGGCCATGACTGATCTCCTGCACAAACATAGCTTCGTCGAACTCGGCGCCCGGCAACGTGCCAAGGCCTTGCTCGACGCCGGCACCTTCCGCGAATTACTCGACCCGTTTCAACGTGTCATGTCGCCGTGGCTGTCGCGCCAGGGTGTGGTGCCGCAAGCGGATGACGGCGTGGTGATCGCCAAGGGCAGCATCGGTGGATTGCCGGTGGTGATCGCTGCCATCGAAGGCGCGTTCCAGGGTGGCAGTCTCGGTGAAGTCGGCGGGGCGAAGATTGCCGGCGCGCTGGAGTTGGCCGCCGAAGACAACCGCAACGGTGTTCCCACTCGCGCCGTGCTGCTGCTGGAAACCGGTGGCGTGCGCTTGCAGGAAGCCAACCTTGGGCTGGCGGCGATTGCCGATATTCATGCGGCGATTGTCGATCTGCGCCAATACCAGCCAGTGGTTGGCGTGGTGGCGGGCAGCGTCGGCTGCTTTGGCGGGATGTCGATTGCTGCCGGGTTGTGCAGCTACTTGCTGGTGACTCAAGAAGCGCGGCTTGGCCTGAACGGCCCGCAAGTGATCGAACAGGAAGCGGGGCTTGAGGAATACGACTCCCGTGATCGTCCTTTCATCTGGAGCCTGACCGGTGGCGAGCAACGGTTTGCCAGCGGTTTGGTGGATCGTTTTGTCGCTGACGACGTGACGCAAGTTCAGCAGCAGGTCGGCGAATTGCTCAAGCAAGGTTTGCCTGCGCAACAACGCAGCCGTCAGGCCGAACTGTTCCTGCAACGGCTGGCCCGTCTGGACGCCGAGCCGCAAATCGAGCCGGCGACGGTTCGCGATCTGTATCAAGGAGAGCGCTCATGAGTTCGTATTCCCTGAGAGGCTTGAACTGGTTCAACGCCTTGAGTTCGGGCGCCAAACCGGTCGATGGTTTGCCGGCTTCGTTGAAAGTCGCTGACGGTGTGTTGGGCGACCAACCTGTTCGGTTTATCGCGGTGGTGGCTGATCCCGACAACCGCTTCGTCCGCGCTCGCAATGGCGAGGTCGGTCTGCTGGAAGGTTGGGGGCTGGCCAAAGCGGTGGATGAAGTCATCGCAGCCGATCTGGATAAACCGCAGAAACGCGCCTTGATCGCGATCGTCGACGTGCCGAGTCAGGCCTACGGTCGGCGTGAAGAAGCGCTGGGCATTCATCAGGCATTGGCCGGTGCTGCGGACAGTTATGCCCGCGCCCGACTGGCCGGCCATGCAGTGATCGGCCTGCTGGTGGGCAAGGCGATGTCCGGAGCGTTTCTGGCTCACGGGTATCAGGCTAATCGGCTGATTGCCTTGCGCGATCCGGGCGTGATGGTTCACGCGATGGGCAAGGCGTCGGCCGCGCGGGTGACGTTGCGCAGTGTTGAAGAACTCGAAGCCTTGGCCGCCAGCGTGCCGCCGATGGCGTATGACATCGACAGCTACGCGAGCCTTGGGTTGCTCTGGGAAACCTTGTCGGTGGAACAGATCGAGCAGCCGACGGCGGCCGATCTGACACGCGTGGCTGAATGCCTGAACCAGGCGATTGGCGATGTCGCCGCCAGCGGTCGAGACCTGAGCAGCCGCTTGGGCGCGAGCAACCGCGCGGCGTCGAGCCAGGTCCGCCAACTGTTGAGAGAACAGTGGTGAACACGTTTCTGGCCCACGATCTGCTCTGGGGGCTGACCCCGGAGCAGTTGCCTGCGGACGCACCTTCGTGGGTGATCGACTCGATCAGTGCAGGGCAACCGGTTGTGGTTCGGCGTGCGTTGAGCGCGGCGGATCAAATCGCGGTCGGCGTGCGTGGACGTTTGCGTGAGCAGCGTTATGCAACGTCGATGGCGATCGATGCGATCCAGCGTCAAGTGCGGCCGGAAGCGCTTTGCCATGTTTCGATCGACCGGGATTTGCCGGCAGCGCGCGCCCTCAATCAACTGCGGCCGATGCTCGATGGCTGTGAGTGGGTTTGGGGTGTCAGCGGCAGCGCCGGGTTTGAATTGGCCAGCGGTTTTCAGGCATTGCACGAGGGCAGTGATCTCGACTTGATCCTGCGCACACCGCAACCGCTGAACCGTTTTCAGGCACAGGAAATGCTGAGGATGTTTGATGCGTCTTTCTGCAAGGTGGACATGCAATTGCAGACACCTTTCGGCGCCGTCGCCCTGCGCGAATGGGCCGGTTCTGCACGCTGGGTATTGCTGAAAAATGCCAGCGAGGCCTGTCTGGTGATCGATCCCTGGAACCCGCAGGAGCAAGCAGCGTGAGCAGCTTGCTGGTGTTCCCAGGCCAAGGTGCGCAGCAGCCGGGCATGCTCCATCGTTTGCCTCGGGAAACAGTGATCGAGGCAAGTGATGTCCTCGGGGAAGACGTTTTGCTGCTGGACTCCGCCGAGGCGTTGAAGTCGACAAGGGCCGTCCAGCTCTGCCTGCTGATCGCCGGCGTCGCGGCTTCACGTCAGTTGTTAATGACGGCGGATTACGTGGCGGGATTGTCCATTGGTGCCTATCCGGCGGCGGTGGTCGCAGGCGCCTTGAGCTTCAGCGATGCGCTGCATCTGGTGAGCCTGCGCGGTGAGTTGATGCAACAGGCTTATCCACAAGGCTACGGCATGACCGCGATCATCGGTCTGGACCTGGCCACGGTGGAAGGCTTGCTGGCGCAGGTGCACAGTGTCGATATGCCGGTTTACCTGGCCAATATCAACGCCGATAACCAGGTGGTCATTGCCGGCAGCGATAGCGCGATGAAAGCGGTGGCCGAGTTGGCGAAAGGTCGCGGTGCAGGTCTGGCCAAACGTCTGGCCGTCAGCGTGCCGTCTCACTGCCCGCTCCTGGACACACCTGCGAAAACCCTGGCCGAAGCTTTCGCCAAGATACAGCTGAAAACACCGACACTGGGCTACCTGAGCGGCAGTCGCGCACGGCCCGTCATCAACACTGAAGCCTTGCGCGACGACCTGGCGTTCAACATGTGCCGCGTGGTGGATTGGCGCGGCACGGTACAAAGCGCCTACGAGCGCGGCGTACGTCTACAGATCGAACTGCCGCCCGGTGCGGTGCTGACCGGGCTGGCGCGCCGGGTGTTCGAGCAAGGCACCGTCATTGCCTTTGACGGTGCGCGGCTCGATACCTTGCAGGCGCTGTTGCGTGAGGAGGGAAACCGCCAACTCTAGATCACTCAGGCCTTCGAACAACAAAAACAACATTCGACGATGCACTTTGAGGACGACAACAATGATTATTTACGGTGTGGCGCTGTTGGCGATTTGTACGCTGGCAGGGGTGATCCTGGGAGACATGCTCGGCGTGTTGCTGGGCGTGAAATCAAACGTCGGCGGGGTCGGGATCGCGATGATCCTGCTGATCTGCGCGCGGTTGTGGATGCAAAAGCGTGGCGGCATGACCAAGGATTGCGAGATGGGCGTCGGTTTCTGGGGCGCCATGTACATTCCGGTGGTGGTCGCGATGGCCGCGCAACAGAACGTCGTCACCGCTCTGCACGGCGGCCCGGTGGCGGTGCTGGCGGCGATTGGTTCGGTAGTGATTTGCGGCTGCACGATTGCCTTGATCAGCCGGACCCATAAGGGCGAACCGTTGCCCGATGAACCGGCGGAAATAACCCCGGTTGGCACGCCAGTAGGAGGTCGCTGATATGTGGGAACTCATCGAGAAAGGCCTGACCAATAACAGTCTGGTCACGGCGTTCGCGTTCGTTGGCGTGATCATGTGGGTGTCGGTGGTGTTGTCCAAGCGCCTGACGTTCGGACGGATTCACGGCTCGGCGATTGCCATTGTCATTGGGCTTGTCCTGGCCTGGGTCGGCGGCACCATGACCGGTGGGCAAAAGGGCCTGGCGGACCTGACGCTGTTTTCCGGCATCGGTCTGATGGGCGGCGCGATGTTGCGTGACTTCGCCATCGTCGCCACCGCGTTTGAGGTGCAGGCCACCGAAGCGAAAAAGGCCGGTTTGATTGGCGTGATTGCGCTGCTGTTGGGCACGATCCTGCCGTTCATTGTCGGCGCGAGCATGGCCTGGGCGTTTGGTTATCGCGATGCGATCAGCATGACCACCATTGGCGCGGGTGCGGTGACGTACATCGTCGGGCCGGTGACGGGTGCGGCGATTGGTGCGAGTTCGGATGTGGTGGCGTTGTCGATTGCCACCGGGTTGATCAAAGCGATTTTTGTGATGGTCGGCACGCCCATGGCAGCGCGCTGGATGGGGCTGGATAACCCGCGCTCGGCAATGGTGTTTGGCGGGTTGGCTGGCACTGTCAGCGGTGTGACGGCCGGGTTGGCGGCGACGGATCGGCGGCTGGTGCCTTATGGCGCGTTGACGGCGACGTTTCATACCGGGCTTGGGTGTTTGCTTGGGCCTTCGTTGTTGTACTTCATTGTTCGTGGGATTGTCGGCTGACTGATCGTTCCCACGCTCCGCGTGGGAATGCAGCCCGGGACGCTCCGCGTCCCAAAGCGGACGCAGAGCGTCCATTGATTCATTCCTTTGCGGCGCGTGGGAACGATCATTGGGTGGCATTGCGATTGGCATACATCCGACACTCAGCCAAAAGCGCCAGCAGATTCGGATCCCGCTCTTTAGCCTTCAAAAACACCACCCCAATGTGCTGCTGCAACCGATACCGTTCCTGCAACGGAATCAGCTTCACCCGGTTCTCATACACCGCCGCAATCCGTCCCGGCAGCAACGCATAACCCACGCCCGAGCTGACCATGCTCAGCAGGGTGAAGATGTCGTTGACCTGCATCGCCACCTTCGGTTCGAACCCCGCCTGCTTGAACACCCGATTACCGTCCTGGTGCGTGGCAAAGCCCTGGGTCAGTGTAATGAATGTCTCGTCGCGCACTTCGGCAAGGTCGACTTCGGTCCGTTGGGCAAACTTTGAATCCGCCGGTGTGGCGAGAAAGATGTCGTCGGAAAACAGCTGGATTTGCTCGCAGTCCGGGTCGTTGACGCTCTCGTCCAGCGACACCAGGATCGCGTCGACTTCCATGTTCTTGAGCTTGTACAGCAGGTCGAAGTTCGAGCCGAGGATCAGGTCGATATTGAGCTCGCTGCGGCGGATCTTCAGGCCCATGATCAGCTGCGGCACCGTCTTCACCGTCAGCGAATACAGCGAGCCGAGCTTGAAACGCTCGGCGGAGAACCCGGCGGCTTCGCGGGTCAGGCGCACGGTTTCGACCACGTCCTGAATCAACTTCTGCGCTCGTTCTTCCAGCACATAAGCGCTTTCCAGCGGCGTGAGATTGCGGCCTTCGTGCTTGAACAGCGGGCAGCGCAGGGCGCTTTCCAGGGAATGGATCGCCCGGTGCACGCTGACGTTGCTGGTCTGCAACTCGGCGGCAGCCCGGGCCAGGTTGCCGGTGCGCATGAAGGCCAGGAACACCTCGAGTTTTTTTAGGGTCAACTCTTCATCGATCAGCATGGGCGTAGCTCTTATTCGAATGGCTCGATTGTGCACGTATGAGGGAATTTGTGATCTGAAACATTGCGCTTTTAATCTCAAGGCCTGAGCCTTGCGCGATGTTGCAACGAATGTTGAGGTGAGCAACACATGTATCACGGGGAAAGATTGAACGCCTGGACGCATTTGGTCGGGGCGGTGGCAGCGGTTGTCGGGGTGGTGTGGATGCTGGTGATCGCCGGCATGGACGGCAGCCCGTGGAAGATTGTCAGCGTGGCGATTTACGGGTTTACCTTGCTGGTGCTTTACAGCGCCTCGACCGTTTACCACAGCGTGCGAGGGCGCAAAAAAGCGATCATGCAGAAGGTCGATCACTTTTCGATCTACCTGCTGATTGCCGGCAGCTACACGCCATTTTGTCTCGTGACGCTACGCGGGCCGTGGGGCTGGACGTTGTTCGGGATTGTCTGGGGACTGGCGCTGATCGGCATCCTGCAAGAGATCAAACCGCGTTCGGAAGCGCGGATTCTGTCGATCGTGATCTACGCGGTGATGGGCTGGATCGTCCTGGTGGCGGTCAAGCCGTTACTGGCGGCGTTGGGCAGTACAGGTTTCGCCTGGCTGGCGTCGGGCGGCGTGTTGTACACCGTGGGCATTGTCTTTTTTGCCCTCGATCATCGTTTGCGGCATGCCCACGGGATCTGGCATCTGTTCGTGATCGCCGGGAGTTTGCTGCACTTCGTGGCGATTTTGTTTTATGTCCTTTGAAGCCTCTACGAGATCAAGCGATCCAGTTGCGCCTGCGCCCGTCGGCTGAAAACCTGCAACAAGTCGCTCAAGGTATGGGGCGGCGGTTCGTCGGCGCGGGTGATCGCATACAACGTGATCGGTAACGCGGGTGCCAGAGGTCGAATCGCCGTGGTGGCGGGGGACGCGCCGAGCGCGGTAAACGGATCGATCACCGCCAGCCCGGCACCGGATTCAACCATCGCCCGCGCCAGCGAATAGGTCTGCACTGCGATGCGTACCCGTGGCGGCGGATCGACCGCCTCAAGGTAGCTGTCGAGTCTGGCCGCCAGCGGGTCGGCGCTGGACAGACCGATCAGCGGCGCATCCGCCAATTCGATCAATGGCAGCGGTTGGCCCAGAGTGTCGTCGGCCCAGTAACCTGTCGGTGCCAGTGCCACCAGTATTCCGCAGGCCAGGGCCTGCGCCTTCAGGCCCGGGTGATCCGGCGGTTGCAAGGTCAGAGCGACATCCACTTCGCGCATCAACAAATTCTGCATCAGCTCACGGCTGTGGGCGCTGGACAGCTCGCAAACGATGTCCGGGTAGCGTTGCGTCCACTCGTTGATGGCCGGCGGCAGCAGCGACAGGGCCAGCGCCGGGATCGCGCCGATCCGAACGCTGTGACCCGGCTCGCGACGCAGGCTCTGGGCCAGACGTCGCACGCCTTGCAGGCTTTCGGTGACCTTATCGACTTCGCGCTCAAGCTCCAGGGCTTCGGGCGTGGCCTGCAATTTCCCGCGCACCCGCAGGAATAACGCAAAGCCCAGTTGCTGCTCGGCGTGTTGCAGTACTTTGCTCACCGCCGGCTGCGATACGTGCAGCAACTGTGCGGCGCCACTGACCGAGCCGGTCTGGCGAATGGCCTGGAAAATCTCGATGTGTCGCAGTCGCATGGCAAGTCCATAACCTTTGTTTATGGGTCAGGCATCTTTATGCATTGTTCAATGTCTGTCACCTGGTCCTAACCTGAAGCCTGTTTCAACAACGGTTAAGGACAGACATGGCTCAGCGGGTTTGCATCATCGGTGGCGGCGTCATCGGGCTGACGACGGCTTACGCACTGGTTCGCGAGGGCATCGACGTGACGCTGATCGAGGCCCGGGATTCGCTGGGCAGCGAGACCAGTTTCGCCAACGGCGGCCAGTTGTCCTACCGTTACGTCGCACCACTGGCCGATGCCGGCGTACCGTTGCAAGCGCTTGGCTGGATGTTGCGCGGTGACTCGCCACTGAAGCTGCGTCCACGCCTGGACCCGGCGCAGTGGCGCTGGATGGCGTCCTTCCTGGCGGCCTGCCGTCGTTCGGTGAATCAGCGCAACGGCGCGCACCTGTTGCGTCTGGCGATGCTGAGCCAGTCCACGCTGCAAGGTTGGCGCGACGAAGATCGCCTCGACGGTTTCGACTGGCGGCGCAACGGCAAACTGGTGACGTTTCGTGAAGCCGCGAGTTTCGAGCATGCTCGCCATGGTCTGGCTGATCCCCGACAGCAGCAAGTGCTATCGCCGGCTGAATGCGCCCAGCTGGAGCCTGCACTCGCCGAGGCGCCGTTTGTGGGCGCGATTTATACCCCTGACGAAGAAGTCGCCGATTGCCATGGTTTCTGCCAGCAATTGCTGGCTCGACTCCAGGCGTCGGGGCGTTGCGAGTTTTTGCTCGGCCGCAAAGTCACCGGCATTCGCCACGCGGACGGCGCGGTGCAGGCCATAGAAATGGGTTCGCAGGTGCTGCTGGTCGAGCAACTGGTGATTGCCGCCGGTCATCGCAGTCCGGCGCTCGCGTTGCCGGGCGTGAACCTGCCGCTGTATCCGCTCAAAGGCTACAGCCTGACCTTGCCTATCCGCGCCGAACATCGCGCGCCAGACCTGAGCATCACCGATTACAACCGCAAGATCGTTTATGCCCGCATTGGTGAACAACTGCGCGTGGCGGCGATGGTCGACATTGTCGGCTTCGACCCGGCGCTCGACCCCAAACGTCTGGCGCTGATCAAGCGCCAGGCGCAGGAAACCCTGCCCAATGCCGGCGATTACGACGCCGCCATTGAATGGGCCGGCATGCGCCCGGCCACCCCCAGCGGCGTGCCGTTGATTGGGGCCACGGCGTACCGCAATCTCTGGCTCAACGTCGGCCATGGCGCCCTGGGTTTTACCCTGGCCTGTGGCAGCGCCCGGTTGCTCAGCGAGTTGATCGCCCGGCGCGCTCCGTCGATTGAAATGCACGGCCTCGCACCTCGCGTCGCCGCCCGTCGCTAATCGCTTAACCCACAACGGAGAATAACAATGCAAAAAATCACGTTGATCGGCTGCACCCTGGGCCTGCTGCTCGCCAGCCAGGTCCAGGCCAACGAAGCGCCGCTGACCGGCACGCTGAACAAGGTTGCCAATGCCAAGAGCATCACGCTGGGCTATCGCGACGCGTCGGTGCCGTTCTCCTACGTGGGTGACCACACGGGGCAGCCGATGGGCTATTCGGTGGATCTGGCGAGCAAGATTGTCGAGCGCATCAAGCAAAAGCTTGAGCTGCCGAATCTGCAGGTGAAGTACAACCTGGTGACCTCACAAACGCGCATTCCACTGGTGCAGAACGGCACGGTTGACCTTGAGTGCGGCTCCACCGGCGTGACCGCCGAGCGCATGCAGCAAGTAGCGTTTTCCTACGGGTTTATCTACGTGAAGGGGCAGTTGCTCACGGCGAAGGACAGCGGCATCAAGACCTTCGCCGACTTGCGCGGCAAGAACGTCGTGACCACCGCAGGCACCACCAACGAGCGGTTTCTGAAGAGCTACAACCTCGATCATAAGATCGATATGTTCGTGATCAGCGCCAAGGACCACGGCGAAGCCTTCCAGATGTTGCAGTCAGGTCGGGCGGCGGCGTTCTATATGGACGACGCGCTGCTCTACGGTGAACGCGCCAAGGCCCGCGATCCACATAGCTGGGTCGTGGTCGGCGAGGAGCAGTCGCGGGAAATCTACAGCTGCATGGTGCGCAAAGGCGATCCGCAGTTTCTCGAGTTGGTGAACTCGACCCTCGCCGATCTGTACAGCTCGGGCGAGATCTACGGCATCTATCAACGCTGGTTCGAGCAACCGATTCCACCCAAGGGCCTGAACCTGGAATTCCCGATGACCAGCGAGTTGAAAGCAATCATCGCCAAACCGGTGAGTGATCCGGTGAAGTAGTTGCTGATAGATCGTTCCCACGCTCTGCGTGGGAATGCCTCTAGGGACGCTCTGCGTCCAGTGACGCGGAGCGTCACGGGCTGCATTCCCACGCAGAGCGTGGGAACGATCATGGGTCAGAAGTCGCCCCACAGCTGTTGCGCCACCGCCAATGCCACGACGGGAGCGGTTTCGGTGCGTAATACTCGAGGGCCGAGGCGGGCGGCGTGAAAACCGCCAGCCTTGGCCTGATCAACCTCAGTCTCCGACAACCCGCCCTCAGGCCCGATCAGAAACGCCAAGGTCTCAGGCTTGGCATGGCTCACCAGCGGCTCGGCCACCGGATGCAGCACCAACTTCAATTCTGCTTGAGTCTGCTTCAACCAGTCCGCCAGCAGCAGCGGTGGATGAATCACCGGCACCCGTGAACGCCCGCATTGCTCGCAAGCGCTGATCGCCACTTGGCGCCAGTGCATCAGGCGTTTGTCGGCGCGCTCGTCCTTTAGCCGGACTTCGCAGCGATCGCTGAAGATCGGGGTGATTTCTGTAACGCCCAGTTCGGTGGCTTTCTGAATCGCCCAATCCATCCGCTCGCCACGTGACAAGCCCTGGCCGAGATGGATCTGCAAGGGCGACTCGACCTGGCCGGCGAAACTTTCATCGATCTGCACGACGACGCGCTTCTTGCCGACCTCCGCCAGCGTGGCGCGAAACTCATGGCCCGAACCGTCGAACAGTTGCAGCGCATCGCCCTCGGCCATGCGCAGCACGCGGCTGATGTAATGGGCCTGGGCCTCGGGCAACTCGTGTTGGCCAGTGCTCAAGGGGGCGTCGATAAAGAAGCGGGACAGTCTCATGCTGGGTCTCTGTAGTTTGATCGTTCCCACGCTCTGCGTGGGAATGCCTCCCCGGACGCTCCGCGTCCGCTTTTTGGGACGCAGAGCGTCCCTGGCTGCATTCCCACGCGGACGGTTCGACGCCTCGACGTGGGAACGAGCGCTAATCAATCAGCCCGGATCGCGGAAGCCCGGATGAAAGTCTTTTGGTACCGAAACGCTGACGCTGTCCCGGGTCGCGATGTCGATGCCTTCGCTGGCCACTTCGGCCAGAAAGTCGATCTGCTCAGGCGTGATCACGTACGGCGGCAGGAAGTACACCACGCTGCCCAACGGTCGAAGTAAAGCACCACGCTCCAACGCATGCTGGAACACTTTCAAGCCGCGACGTTCCTGCCACGGATAGGCTTCTTTGCTGGCCTTGTCCTTGACCATCTCGATGGCGAGCACCATGCCGGTCTGACGCACTTCCGAAACGTTCGGGTGATCGACCAGGTGCGCGGTGGCGCTGGCCATGCGCTGGGCCAGGGCCTTGTTGTTCTCGATGACGTTGTCTTCTTCGAAGATATCCAACGTCGCCAAGGCTGCCGCGCACGCCAGAGGATTCCCGGTGTAGCTGTGGGAGTGCAGGAAGGCGCGCAGGGTCGGGTAGTCGTCGTAGAACGCGCTGTAGACATCTTCGGTCGTCACACAGGCCGCCAGCGGCAAGTAACCACCGGTCAGGGCCTTGGACAGGCAGAGGAAGTCCGGGCGTATGCCGGCCTGTTCGCAGGCGAACATCGTCCCGGTGCGGCCGAAGCCGACGGCAATTTCGTCGTGGATCAAATGCACGCCGTACCGGTCGCAGGCTTCGCGCAGCAGTTTGAGATACACCGGGTGGTACATGCGCATGCCGCCGGCGCCCTGGATCAGCGGCTCGACGATCACCGCGGCCACGGTGTCGTGGTTCTCGGCCAGGGTTTGTTCCATGGCGGCGAACATGTTCCGCGAGTGTTCTTCCCAGCTCATGCCGTCGGGGCGCAGGTAGCAATCGGGGCTCGGCACCTTGATGGTGTCCAGCAGCAGGGCCTTGTAGGTTTCGGTGAACAGCGGCACGTCGCCCACCGACATCGCTGCCATAGTCTCGCCGTGGTAGCTGTTGGTCAGGGTGACAAAGCGCTTCTTGTTCGGCTGGCCGCGGTTGAGCCAATAGTGAAAGCTCATTTTCAGCGCGACTTCGATGCAGGACGAGCCATTATCGGCGTAGAAGCACCGGGTCAGACCTTCCGGCGTCATCTTCACCAGGCGCTCGGACAACTCGATCACTGGCTGATGGCTGAAACCGGCGAGGATCACGTGCTCCAGCTGATCGACTTGATCTTTAATGCGCTGGTTGATCCGCGGGTTGGCGTGGCCGAACACGTTGACCCACCAGGAACTGACGGCGTCGAGGTAGCGTTTGCCTTCGAAGTCTTCCAGCCACACGCCTTCACCGCGCTTGATCGGGATCAGCGGCAGCTGTTCGTGGTCTTTCATCTGGGTGCAGGGATGCCACAACACCGCGAGATCGCGTTGCATCCACTGATTATTCAGGCCCATTTTCAGTCTCCTCGAGGCGGCTCGCTGGGTGCGCGGGCAAACAATCGCGCAAGCCTATGCAATGCGTCGCGTGGGGACAACCCATTGTGTCGATTGAGCTACTTTGTATAGGTCGGTAGACGTCGCTGGCGGCGTTTTGATGGCTGACGTATTCTTCGCGGTTCTTTGAGTCGTCTGGCTCGCAAAACCGTTTTTTCCTACGTGTATTTCCGGAGTTCGCTGAATGTCTGCTGGTTGGCTGCGCGCCTGTGCGCTGGTGATGTTAGGGCTGTTCAGCGTGTCTGCGCTGGCCAAGGATAAAACGGCGATCGTGATCGGGGGAGGGCTGTCTGGCCTCACCGCTGCTTACGAACTGCAAAACAAAGGCTGGCAGGTGACTCTGTTGGAAGCCAAACCGAGCATGGGCGGTCGCTCCGGCATGGCCACCAGTGAGTGGATCGGCAACGATAAGACCCAACCGGTTCTGAACAAGTACGTTTCGACCTTCAAGCTGGGCACCACGCCGGCCCCTGAGTTCGTGCGGACCCCGGGCTACCTGATTGACGGTGAGTATTTCACTGCCGCCGATCTGGCAACCAAGCAACCGGCCACCGCGGAAGCGCTCAAACGCTACGAAAAGACCCTGGACGATCTGGCGCGCTCGATCGAGGACCCGCAGAACCCGGCGGGCAACAGCACACTGTTCGCCCTGGACCAGATCAACGTGGCCAACTGGCTCGACCGTCTGAATCTGCCGGCCACGGCACGTCAGTTGGTGAATCAGCAGATTCGTACCCGTTATGACGAACCTTCGCGCCTGTCGCTGCTGTACTTCGCACAGCAAAGCCGCGTTTATCGTGGCGTTGCCGACCGTGACCTGCGCGCTTCGCGTCTGCTCGGCGGTAGCCCGGTGTTGGCCCAGGCCTTCGTCAAACAGCTGAAAACCATCAAGACCAGCTCCCCGGTCTCGGCTATCACCCAGGACAAGGACGGCGTCACCGTCAAAGTCGGCAGCGTTGGCTATCAGGCGGACTACGTCGTCGTGTCCGTGCCATTGCGCGCACTGAACAAGATCCAGATGACCCCGTCGCTGGATGCCCAGCACATGGGCGCGATCAAGGGCACCAACTACGGTTGGCGCGACCAGATCATGCTGAAGTTCAAGACTCCGGTATGGGAAAGCAAGGCGCGCATGACCGGTGAGATCTACAGCAACACCGGTCTGGGCATGTTGTGGGTTGAGCCGGCTTTGAAGGGCGGCGCCAACGTGGTGATCAACCTGTCCGGCGACAACGCGCGCGTGATGCAGGCCTTCGGCGACAAGCAGATGGTCGATCAGGTGCTGATCCGTCTGCACGCCTTTTATCCACAGGCTCGCGGTTCGTTCACCGGTTATGAAATCCGCCGCTACAGCACCGACCCATCAATGGGCGGCGCTTACCTGGCCTTTGGCCCTGGCCAGATCAGCAAGTACTGGCGCCTGTGGGAACGTCCGATTCAGCGTGTAGCCTTTGCCGGCGAACACACTGACACGTTGTACCCAGGCACTCTGGAAGGCGCACTTCGCACCGGTCAGCGTGCAGCCAGTCAGGTAGAAGACCTGGCGGCCGGCAAGTCGTTTGAACCTGTGAAGGTTGTTCCGGCGGCGACGACCGTTGCGGCCGCCGGCGCGGTGGCGGCGAAGAAAGGCAACTTCTTCAGCAACCTGTTTGGTGGTTCTGACGACAAACCGGAACCGGTCAAGGCGCCAGAGCCAGTGGCTCCGGTTGCTCCTGCACCGGCTCCAACGCCAGTCCCGACCCCTGCGCCAGCTCCGGTCGAAGCACCGAAACCAGCGGCACCGGTGAAAGCCGAACCGGCCAAAAAAGCCCCGGCGAAAAAGCCTGCTGCCAAAACCGAGGCCAAAAAGGCTCCGGCAAAAGCACCGGCGAAGAAAGCTGAACCGGCCAAGAAGCCAGCGGCCAAGCCCGCCGCGACCCCGGCAACGGATACCAAAGCGCAGTAAGCTTTGGGATTAAAAAAAACGCGGCAGAAATGTCGCGTTTTTTTATGCCCGAAGAAAACCAATACTAAGAATCGAATAAACCTTATGGCGGAGGTGTTCTTTAGTTGGACTTCGTTTTTTTACACAGGGGTCTTTAATCTTTCCTTAACTCATCCATTCCAGACTCTTGATCGTATTTTTCGATATTTCAAAGCGAAATTTTCCGCTTTAATTCGATAGATAACTCGATAGTCTTGGTCGCAGTTCTCACAGGAATTGGGCAATGCAGCTACGTAATTCTTCTTCGCGCTACGGTTGGATCAGCGTTTTCATGCACTGGGGCGTGGCGCTGGCGGTCTTCGGTCTGTTTGCGTTGGGCTTGTGGATGGTCGGTCTCGACTACTACAGCGTCTGGCGCAAAGACGCGCCGGACTTGCACAAAAGTATGGGTCTGGTGCTGTTAGCCGTCATGGTTCTACGGGTTTTGTGGCGCTTTATCAGCCCGCCACCGCCAACACTGGAAAGCTATAGCCGCATGACGCGCATTGGCGCCACGTTAGGCCATTCGTTCCTGTACCTCGCTCTGTTCGCTGTGATGATTGCCGGTTACCTGATTTCCACCGCAGAAGGTGTCGGGATTCCGGTGTTTGGCCTGTTTGAAGTCCCTGCATTGGTTTCCGGACTACCGGACCAGGCAGACACCGCTGGTGTGATTCATCTGTATCTGGCGTGGGTGTTGGTAATTTTTTCCGGCCTCCATGCGTTGGCAGCATTGAAACACCACTTTATCGATCGTGATGCGACCCTGATGCGAATGCTGGGCCGCAAAGCATGAAGTTCAACCTTGACTCCAAAGGAATAGAAAGCATGTTGAAAAAGACCCTGGCCGCTCTGGCAATCGGTTCTGCTCTGCTGTCTGCCAACGTGATGGCAGCCGACTATGTCGTCGACAAAGAAGGCCAACATGCCTTCGTTGACTTCAAGATCAGCCACCTGGGCTACAGCTATATCATCGGTACCTTCAAGGACATCGACGGCAAGTTCAGCTTCGACGCTACCAAGCCAGAAGACAGCAAGATCGAGTTCAACGTGAACACCGCCAGCGTGTTCACCAATAACGCTGAGCGCGACAAGCACATCGCCAGCGGTGATTTCCTGAACGCGAGCAAATTCGCTAAAGCGACGTTTATTTCCACCAGCGTCAAATCCACCGGCAAAAACGCTGCTGGCAAAGACACTGCGGATGTAACCGGCGACCTGACTATTCTTGGCGTGACCAAGCCGGTCGTGGTCAAGGCTACCTTCCTGGGTGAAGGCAAGGATCCATGGGGCGGCTACCGTGCTGGCTTCGAAGGCACTACCAGCATCAAGCGTTCCGATTTCGGCAAGCAGAAAGACCTGGGCCCACAGTCCGACGCGGTCGAGTTGTACGTTACGTTTGAAGGTGTCAAAGCGAAGTAACTTTCGCGGCGGATAAAAAAAATGCCCCTGATCTCGCGATCAGGGGCATTTTTTGTTACTGCGCTAAATCAGCGATTGCGAGTCAGCAACGCTGGTTTTTCACCACGAGGGCGACCTGGCAGTTGATCGAGTTGCTCAGGTGTCGGGAAGCGATCGGTTTTCGACTCCTTGTGAATGATCTTCGGTGCCGGACCGCGCGGGTTTTGCACGGCCGGTTCCGAACGCGGCTGATCGTCGGTGCGGGCCGGGCGGCGGTTGCGGGACTCTTCGCGACGGGCCTGACCGTCACGTGGAGCGCCGTTGCGTGGACCGCTGCGCTTGGCCGGCGGAGTGCCAGTGGTGGCGCCATCGCTGCTGCGCGGACCGCTTTGGCGACCCTGAGGCTTGCCGCCGGTGCGCGGAGCACCTGCGCCGACGCCTGCGGCCGAGCCTTGTGCCGGAGCACCCGGACGGCGGCCACGGCCTTGAGCGGGTTTGGCCTGTGGCACGTAGTCGACGCGGTTACCGAAGTTATCGATATCGTCGTCCAGAAACTCATCCGGAGCACGGTCAGCAGCGGCGCGAGGAGCCGGGCGCTGTTGCTCGCGAGCCGGGGTGCCTTCGCGTGGCTTGTGTTCACGCGCCGGGCGATCACCACGGCCAGTGGCGGCAGGTTTTTCCTTGCCGCCCTTGTCCTTGCCTTTGTCTTTACGACCGCCGCCACCGCCAGTGCCGTTCGGACCGTCGCCGCGCGGGCCACGTGGGTTGCGCGGGTTACGCACATCCGGACGCTCGCGAACTTCAGGTTTCTCGGCTTCTACAGCGCTGGAGTCGAAGCCCATCAGGTTGCCGTCGGCAATCTTCTGCTTGGTCATGCGCTCGATGCTTTTCAGCAGCTTTTCTTCGTCCGGAGCCACCAGCGAGATCGCCTCGCCCGAACGACCGGCACGGCCAGTACGGCCGATACGGTGAACGTAATCTTCGTCGACGTTTGGCAGTTCGAAGTTGACCACGTGTGGCAACTGATCGATGTCCAGGCCGCGAGCGGCGATGTCGGTGGCGACCAGGATGCGCACTTCGCCAGCCTTGAAGTCGGCCAGTGCTTTGGTGCGGGCGTTCTGGCTCTTGTTACCGTGGATCGCGACGGCGCTCAGGCCGTGTTTGTCCAGGTACTCGGCCAGACGGTTGGCGCCGTGCTTGGTGCGGGTGAACACCAGAACCTGTTCCCAGGCGCCAGCGGTGATCAGGTGCGCCAGCAACGAACGCTTGTGGCTGGCAGCCAGGCGGAATACGCGCTGTTCGATACGCTCGACCGTGGTGTTCGGCGGCGTGACTTCGATGCGTTCCGGGTTGTGCAGCAGCTTGCCGGCGAGGTCGGTGATGTCTTTGGAGAAGGTGGCCGAGAACAGCAGGTTCTGGCGTTTGCTCGGCAGACGGGCGAGGACCTTTTTCACGTCGTGGACGAAGCCCATGTCGAGCATGCGATCAGCTTCGTCCAGCACGAGGATTTCCACGTGGGACAGATCGACGCTGCCTTGGCCGGCGAGGTCGAGCAGGCGGCCGGGGCAGGCCACCAGCACGTCAACACCACGGGACATGGCCTGAACCTGCGGGTTCATGCCGACGCCGCCGAAGATGCAGGCACTGACGAACTTCAGGTCACGGGCATAAACCTTGAAGCTCTCGTGTACTTGAGCCGCGAGTTCGCGGGTAGGCGTCAGGACCAGTACGCGCGGTTGGCGCGGGCCGTGACGCTGGGATTTGTCCGGGTGACCGTTGGGGAACAACCGCTCCAGAATCGGAAGGGCGAAGCCGCCGGTTTTACCAGTACCTGTCTGAGCCGCGACCATCAGATCGCGACCTTGCAACACGGCGGGAATGGCCCGCTGTTGCACCGGAGTAGGCTCGGTATAGCCCGCTGCCTCGATGGCGCGGACTAAAGCCTCGGAGAGACCGAGGGAAGCAAAGGACATGAGTAATCCTGTTCTAGTTAGGGCTTGGCCCAATGGGAGTCTTGCCTGGCGCGAATGGCGTTTAAGAGGAACGCAATCCCGTCCGGTCCTGCTGGGCCTTGAAAGCTCGTCTGGAGTGCTCGCGCGGGCTGAAAAGCTGCGCTGTAGCGGTGTCGAGATGCCTTGAACAAGTCCGAGCGTCCGGGCGTGAGCCTGGCGGGAAGGCCGGAGTATAACAGAGCAATCACTGCGCGCCGCTTTCCTGCTGCTCAACGGTTTTTCCGCTGGCGGCGGTGGCTCTGGTGGTTTTCACCTCGGCTGCCGGCTCGGCACCATAACGGGCACTCAGTTCTGCGTACGCAGGCTCGCGCTTGAAGCGTTTGAGTTCGGCGCCGAAGCGCTGCACCAACAAGTCCATGCCCGCGTTGCGGCGCACCGCCAGGAACTGGCTCTGGTGGCTGATGACGGTCGGGTTCTCGGTAATCTTGTCGCGGATGCCCAATTCGTCGAGCAAGTGCTGACCCACCCGACGGTCCGTGATCAGCAAGTCGATTCGCCCGCGCTCCAGTTTGCCGAAGTTGGCTTCATGGGTCGGCGCCGGTTCACGGGTGAACAGCGTCGATTCGCGGAAGTCCGGGCTGTATAGATAACCCGGAGAGGTGCCAATGGTCAGGCCTTTCAGATCGTCCAGCGTGTGAAACGGATGCGGCCGCTCATTGGCGTAAAACATCACGAATTCGACTTCCGAGAGCGGTTCGCTCGGGTAGAGCAGGGTGGCGTCGCGTTCGTCGCTGTGAAAAATATCCAGCGCGCCATCCGCCTGGCCCGTTTCGAGCATCGACAGGCAGCGTTTCCACGGCAGAAACTGCCACTCGACTTCGATCCCCAGGCGTTTGAAGACAATTGCCGTAGTTTCGTAGTCCAGTCCCAGGGATTTGCCGTCCTCCTCATACACGTAAGGCGCCCACGGCTCGGTGACAATGCGCAGCTTCTCGCCCCGAGCGGCGAAGCTCAGGCAAGTAAAAAGAAACACGGTCAGTAACTGCGTGATCAAAGGCATGGCTTGAGATTACGACGAGAAACCGGAAAGAGCCAGAAACGGGATCCAGAAGCTCTGGTTCGGGCGTTAAAAGCAAAAGATCGCAGCCTGAGGCATGGCCTGATTTGAAAAGTGTGCCCGGTAGACTCGGTAAAGGCCTGGCGCAAGCCAGACCTTCGTCTCACTGGGCGGTGCTCACCAACGCTGCGATGGTGAAGTGGCCCAGGTCTACAGAGCAACGCAAAGTGTGTTTGGGAATTGAGACCAGCCAACTTCACCTAAGTCTCTGAGTTCGCACAGTACGAATGTGTGGGGGTTGATTGTTATGGTTACCATACTGTTGGTGGTGTCGTGGTCGAATACAACAGTGGCTTTGGCTTGCGAAAAGCCATCGGATATTTCTAACTCTGTCTTCCCATCAGGGTAAGGTTTGTTCAGATCTGAAGTTAGGCAGAAATAGCCACCATAAGATCCAAGCTGGTCTTGGCGGATGTTGTCGGTCAGGACTAGATTGCCACCGATTAATTGGTAGATTGGCCCATTGAAATATAGTTGGACATTCCTTAGAAACGAAAATAGCTCATTTGCTGGAATGGTCTTCGATAGTGAGCCCGTAGTGCTAGTGACAACATTGGTAGGGGCAGTATCTTCTTGCAAGAGGTAGACATCGTCTACTTTTTCAGGAGGCTTTGGGCTTGGGATAGTACGCTGGGTGGCGCTTCCAATTTTCCAGGCCACCGCCCCTATGACGTCGGAGTAAAGAACGTGCCAGGCGTAAACCGTTGCGTTTGGTGACGAGCTATAAGTGATGTTTCTTCCATTCTTGACTAGCTGGATGTCGAATCGATCTGACCCAGAAGTAAACGTAATTAGCTCGGATTTTGGGTTGTGTCCAGCAGGTTTTCCATAATTATTTTGTGCCGTATCCGTATAATAGCGCCCGCCGCTCGAATTCCCGCCGACCCCATCAACGTTATTGAATTGAGGGTCTCCTCCCGATGGGAATGTTTTTTGAACGATTTGTGGTGCTATTGAAAGATAGTTTGGATAGTCCCAGGTATTGATGTAAGACACCACTTGGTCTGACGCAGTTACGTTGCTCATAGTTAATTCCCTTTTAGAATTACCACTTGGTAGTTGAGCCATTACGGCTCACCGGAATCGTGGAATTCTGATGGGGATTTATCTACTGTCAGAAATGACAGTCCTGACGAGCGGTGCGTACGTGAAACGAGCTATCGCTCCTGTCGGAGCGATAGTCGAAATATAACAAGCAGTCGCAGTCCGTAATCGGACGGTCCTTTGAACTACCTCTCGCGGCGCTTAACGCGGCAACTTCAGATTGTTCCACACCGCCAGGCTCGGTTCGGCCTGGTTCAACGTGTAGAAGTGCAGCCCTGGAGCGCCACCCTGCAACAAGCGTTCGCACATCTCGGTGATGACTTGCTCACCAAAGCCTTGAATGCTCTGGGTGTCGTCGCCGTAGGCTTCCAGCTGCTTGCGGATCCAGCGCGGGATTTCCGCACCGCAGGCATCGGAGAAGCGCGCGAGCTTGCTGTAGTTGGTGATCGGCATAATCCCCGGAACGATCGGGATGTTCACGCCCATCGCCCGTACACGCTCGACGAAGTAGAAGTAGCTGTCGGCGTTGAAGAAGTACTGGGTGATCGCGCTGTCGGCGCCAGCGTTGGCCTTGCGCACGAAGTTGGTCAGATCGTCTTCGAAATTGCGCGCTTGCGGATGCATTTCCGGGTAAGCGGCGACTTCGATGTGGAAATGATCGCCGGTTTCTTCACGAATGAATTCAACCAGGTCATTGGCGTGGCGCATTTCGCCACTGGCCATGCCCATGCCCGAAGGCAGGTCACCGCGCAGGGCAACGATACGCGTGATGCCGGCTGCCTTGTATTGGGTCAGCAGGCCGCGCAAGTCGTCCTTACTGTCGCCAACGCAGGACAAATGCGGTGCGGCAGGGACTTTGACTTCGCTTTCGAGCTGCAACACGGTGTTGAGGGTGCGATCACGAGTCGAACCGCCAGCGCCATAAGTGCAGGAGAAGAAATCGGGGTTGTACGTGGCCAGCTGACGGGCAGTGGCGAGCAGTTTTTCATGCCCAGCGTCGGTCTTCGTAGGGAAGAACTCAAAGCTGTAGCGACGTTCTTGGGACATGGGAATACCCTTTGCAATCGCAAAAGGCGGACCGGTGATGGCCGGTCCGCCTGGTCAGGATCGGCGGGCGCAAAGCCCGCCGGGTCCAATCAGTAGCGGTAAGCGTGTGGCTTGAACGGACCTTCGACGGTCACGCCGATGTAGTCGGCTTGAGTCTTGGTCAGTTGAGTCACTACGCCGCCGAAACCGCGGACCATTTCCAGAGCCACTTCTTCGTCGAGTTTCTTCGGCAGCACTTCAACGGTCAGACGCTCGGCTTTCTGGGCTGGCGACAGGTCGGCGTACTTCTGGCCGAACAGGAAGATTTGCGCCAGAACCTGGTTGGCGAACGAACCGTCCATGATGCGGCTTGGGTGGCCAGTGGCGTTACCCAGGTTAACCAGACGGCCTTCGGCCAGCAGGATCAGGTAGTCGTCGTTCTGAGCGTCAAATGCGCCAGGGCCGGTACGGTGGATCTTGTGAACCTGTGGCTTCACTTCTTCCCATGCCCAGTTCTTGCGCATGAAAGCGGTGTCGATTTCGTTGTCAAAGTGACCGATGTTGCAGACAACAGCGCGCTTCTTCAGGGCTTTGAGCATGTTCGCGTCGCAAACATTGACGTTACCGGTGGTGGTCACGATCAGGTCGATCTTGCCCAGCAGCGCTTTGTCGATGCTTGCTTCGGTACCGTTGTTGATACCGTCGATGAACGGCGAAACCAGCTCGTAACCGTCCATGCAGGCTTGCATGGCGCAGATCGGGTCGACTTCGGAGACTTTAACGATCATGCCTTCCTGACGCAGGGACTGGGCCGAACCCTTGCCCACGTCACCGTAACCGATGACCAGCGCTTGCTTGCCGGACAGCAGGTGGTCGGTGCCGCGCTTGATCGCGTCGTTCAGGCTGTGACGGCAGCCGTATTTGTTGTCGTTCTTGCTCTTGGTCACCGAGTCGTTGACGTTGATGGCCGGGATTTTCAGCTCGCCCTTGGCCAGCATGTCCAGCAGGCGGTGAACGCCAGTGGTGGTTTCTTCGGTGACGCCGTGGACGCGGTCCAGGATCGCCGGGTATTTCTTGTGCAGCAGCTCGGTCAGGTCGCCGCCGTCGTCGAGGATCATGTTGGCATCCCAAGGCGCGCCATCTTTGAGGATGGTTTGCTCCAGGCACCACTCGTACTCTTCTTCGGTTTCGCCTTTCCAGGCGTAAACCGCGATGCCGGCAGCAGCGATTGCAGCAGCGGCCTGGTCTTGAGTCGAGAAAATATTGCAGGACGACCAGCGTACTTCGGCACCCAGGGCAACCAGGGTTTCGATCAGCACGGCAGTCTGAATGGTCATGTGGATGCAGCCGAGGATCTTGGCGCCTTTGAGTGGCTGCTCACCGGCGTACTTGCGGCGCAGACCCATCAGGGCTGGCATTTCGGATTCAGCGATGATGGTTTCGCGACGACCCCAGGCAGCCAGGGACATGTCGGCCACTTTGTAATCGTTAAAATCTGCAGGCGTGATAACAGCGCTCATGATGAGCCTCCATTCGTAATGTATGCGAATGGGCGCCGTTGTGCGTTTAGTGTCTGACCGATAACGGTCAAGCAACGCCCCATCCGAGCCTGACAGGTCGAACCTGCTGCAGCGCCCCTCGGACAGGTGGCGGGAAACGGTATCAATTGAAGATGACCGTTTTGAAACGGTGGCGATTATAGCCGTGTGAGCGATACTTCCAAAGCGTTTCTGTTGGTCAATGTCTGAACGGTAATCGAGAACATAGTCGATGCTTAATAGAGCTCTAGGTCGGGCTCTGCCATGATGCCCGCCATCATTCGGCAAGACGCTCAGGAGTGAATATGAATTTCCACACCCGCAAATGGGTAAAACCCGAAGACCTCAACCCCAACGGCACGCTGTTCGGCGGCAGCCTGTTGCGCTGGCTCGACGAAGAAGCGGCGATCTACGCCATCGTCCAGTTGGGCAATCAGCGTGTGGTGACCAAGTACATTTCAGAGATCAACTTCGTCAGCGCCTCGCGCCAGGGCGACATCATCGAACTGGGCATTACTGCCACCGAGTTCGGTCGCACCTCAATCACCCTGAAGTGCGAAGTGCGTAACAAGATCACCCGCAAAAGCATCCTGACGGTGGACAAGATTGTCTTCGTCAATCTGGGTGAAGACGGCTTGCCTGCGCCGCACGGCCGGACCGAGATCAAGTACGTCCAAGACCAGTTCAAGGATGATGGCATCAACGAGTAATGCGAGCCCTGTAGGAGCCGAGCTTGCTGGCGAAGGCGTCATTTGCGTCACCGCCAAAACCGAGGCGAACCCTTCGCGGGCAAGTCGGAACGCCGCACCGCTCGCTCCTACAGAACCGGTTTCGTTTCGGTGGTCAGTGAACAGCTCCGAACCGCGCGTGTCGTACCTACATGACACGCCACAGGTTCAGGAGCTTTATGGACACGCAAAAAGACGGCAAGACCCCGAACCTCTCGCCTGAAGAACAGCACGACGTCGACAAGAGCCAGCCGCCACGGGCGGCGGTGCTGCACGAAATCATCCGCACCCAGGGCGATCAGGAGCTTGAGCGCAGCGTCGCCGCCTTGTGGTGGTCGGCGTTGGCGGCCGGCCTGACCATGGGCCTGTCGCTGATGGCCATGGGACTGCTTAATTCCCGACTGCCGGACGGCGAAGGCTTCAAGGTGATCGCCAGTTTTGGTTACTGCGCCGGGTTTCTTGCGGTCATTCTCGCCCGTCAGCAATTGTTCACCGAGAACACGTTGACGGCTGTGTTGCCGATCATGACCAAACCCACACTGAACAATTTCGGTCGGTTGCTACGGCTGTGGTCGGTGGTGCTGGTGGGCAACCTCTGCGGGACGTTGCTGGTGGCGTATGTGATGCTGAATCTGCCGATTTTCGACAGTAAGACCGATCTGGCTTTCCTCGATATCGGTCGCAAGATCATGGAGAACAGCGCCAGCCAGATGTTCGCCAAAGGCATCGTTTCGGGCTGGATGATCGCGACCATGGTCTGGATGATTCCGTCCATGGAGAGCGCCAAGATGTGGATCATCATCCTCATCACCTACCTTATGGCGCTGGGGGATTTCACCCACATCGTGGTTGGCTCCGCCGAGGTCTCGTATCTGGTGTTCGCCGGCGAGTTGCCGTGGAAGGATTTCTGGCTGGTGTTCGCCGGGCCGACGCTGGTGGGGAACATCATCGGCGGCAGCTTCATCTTCGCGCTGATCAGCCATGCGCAGATTCGTAGCGAGAGCGGGCCGCCGAAGAAGTCTGCGGATCATGGTCCGGAGTCCGACCCACAGGAGAGCAAAAAGTAGTCAGTGATGCTCGGCCTGAAATCGGTGATGAGATCAAGAGCCACCCCTCGCCCAAGCCCTCCCGAAGGGAACAAAAATAAATAAAGGAGTGTGCCGTGCTTGCAACAGCACTGGTGTTACTAGCGGCGCTGTTGCACGCGGCGTGGAATACCCTGATCAAATTCAGTGCGGAACGATTGTTGGTGGTGGCCTGCATGGACAGCGTGGCGATGTTGTTTGTCGCGGTGATGCTTGCGTTCATCAACTGGCCGCCCATGGAAATCTGGCCGTGGATTCTGGCGTCGGCGGCGTTCGAGTTGCTCTATCGCTATCTGCTGATCCAGGCGTACCGCGTCGGCGACCTCGGGTTGGTCTACCCGCTGATGCGTGGCTTGTCGCCACTGGTGGTGCTGGCGCTGACGCTGATTTTTGCCGGGGAAGTGCTGACGAACCAGCAGATTTTTGGCATTTTGCTGATCCCGTTCGGCATGCTTTGCCTGCTCTGGCAGGGCGGCGGCGGTGCGCGTTTACCGTGGTCGATGCTGCCGGTGGTGGCGTTGATCGGTCTGTGTATCGGCTGCTACACCTTCATCGACGGCCAGGCGTTGCGACGCTGGTCGCATCCGCTGGATTACCTGGTGTGGGTCACGTTACTCAGCGCCTGGCCGTTCCCGTTACTGGCGCTGGTGCGCAAGCGACCGGCCTTCGTGTTGTTCTGGCGTGAGCAGTGGCGACTGGGGTTGGCAGTCGGGTTTTGCGTGTTGTTCAGCTACGCTCTGGTGCTGTGGGCCATGCAGCTGGGCTCGATTGCCGAAGCGGCGGCATTGCGCGAGATCAGCGTGATTCTGGTGGTGCTGTTCGGCATGCGCTACCTGAAAGAACCTTTCGGCAGGCCTCGGCTCTTAGCCTGTGGGCTGGTGCTGATCGGCATGCTGGTGATGAAGTTTTGACCGCCCCTTGATGGAACTCGACGCTCTAAAACTTGAAGAAGGGACTGCTTTATGACGGTTGCTCTGTGGTGCATTTTGATAGCGATCTGCCTGCCGTACCTGTGCACGGGTGTCGCCAAGTTCAGCAATGGCAAATTCGGGTTGAAACAGAATCATGATCCGCGAGCGTTTCTGGATTCACTCGAAGGCGTGGCGAGACGTGCAAATGCGGCCCAGTTGAACAGCTTCGAAGTGACCCCGGCGTTTGCGGCTGCAGTGATCGTTGCGCACCTGGCCGGCAACGCGGAGCTGGTGACAGTCAATGTGCTATCGGTGTTGTTTATCACCAGCCGGCTGCTGTACATCATTTGCTACCTGGCGGACTGGGCGACTTTGCGGTCGCTGATGTGGGCCATTGGGATGGGGCTGATTGCCAGTTTCTTTTTTGTGTCGGTCTGAAAGGAAAGATCAAAAGATCGCAGCCTGCGGCAGCTCCTACACAGGCTGCGGTCTTTTGCTTTTTAAAGCTTGTCGGTCACTTGCGGCACTTGAGGCAGGGCTGCGCCTTTAGGCCAGAGCATCCAGATTTGCCCCTGCTGTTTCATGTCGCCGGCCAATTGCCCGGCCGCATCGCCCGTGCCCCAGAACAGGTCCGCACGGACTTCGCCGGCAATGGCGCCGCCGGTGTCTTGAGCGGCTACCGGGCGTACCAGTGCGGTACCGTCCGGTTTAGTCGTCGATAACCACAACAGACTGCCCAGCGGAATCACTTTGCGATCCACCGCCGCGCTATAGCCTGCGGTCAGCGGTACGTTCAGCGAGCCGCGAGGCCCTTCGTTGCTGTCCGGGTTACGGGTGAAGAACACGTAGCTGGGGTTGCTGCCCAACAGTTCCGGAATGCGCGTCGGATTGGCCTTGGCCCAATTGCTGATGGCGCCCATGGTCACCTCTTCTTTTTTCAGCTCGCCCTGATCGACCAACCAGCGGCCGATGGGGCGATAGGGGTGACCGTTCTGGTCGGCATACGCAATGCGCAATTGGCGGCCGTCGTCGAGTCGAATGCGGCCCGAGCCCTGAATTTGCAGAAATTGCAGATTCATTGGGTCGGTCAGCCAGGCAACAACCGGTGCCTTGACCCCTTTGGTTTCAATCGTTGCCGCATCGTCGTAAGGCTTGAGCACCCGACCTTCGAGTCGTCCACGCAGGCGTTTGCCTTTGAGTTCCGGGTAAATGCTGTCCAGGGAGACGATGATCATGTCCTCGGGTACCCCGTACACCGGGATGTTCGCCGCTTCGGTCTGGGTCAGGCTGCCGGGGTAGACCGGCTCGTAATAACCGGTGATCAAGCCGTTGGGATTGTCGTTGGCGGCGCGCAGGCCGTAGACGTCGAGGTTCTGCTTGAGGAAGCCACGAATATCGTTGGCGGTTTGCGGCACGTTGGCGGCAGCCGCACACGTCGAGCCCCAGACTGGGTCGGCTTTGAGTCGGGTGCAGGCGCTGCGCCACGAGCCGAAGCCTGCGACCAGGTCGTTGTCGGACACCGTCGGAAGCGCTTCCCACTTGGCGCTGGAGTAGGTGGCCAGGGCGTGGGTTTTTGGTTTGTTGTTGTCGCCACCGGTGCAGCCCGCAAGCACGGCCACCATCGGAAGGGTCCAAGCGAGGTTGTGACGCCATGCCTTGAAACGGCTGTTCATGGAGTAATTCCTTTGCCGGTTGCCTGAGTGCTCCATGCGCTCAAACAACCCGTATTGATAATAGGGCTATTGGTCTTTGCCGATGACGCGAGGATACTGGCCGCCGTTTCCCGTGACCTGAAGCCACCATGACTCTCAAAAGACTTTCTGTTGTATTGCTGGCCTGCCTGACGCTGTCCGCCTGCGGTGGTGTCGACCCCAACTCGCCGCTGGGTCAGCGCAAGGCAATCTTCAAGCAAATGCTCAAGACCGGCGAAGACCTGGGTGGCATGTTGCGTGGTCGCATTCCCTTTGACGGTCCGAAATTCGCCGATGGCGCCGTGAAACTCGACGCGTTGTCCCATGAACCCTGGAAACATTTTCCGCCGGTGCGCGAAGAAGATCACACCAGCGCCAAGGACAATGTTTGGCAGCAGCAGGCGCGCTTCCAGGAAATGGTCCGCACCCTTGAAGCCGCCACCGGTGAATTGGTGATTGCCAGCAAGGTTCAGCCTTACAAGGCCAGTAACCTGGGCCCGGCAGTGCAGAAAGTCGAAGATGCCTGTAGTGCGTGCCATAAAGAGTTTCGGGATCATTGATTCCTGAACTGATCGATCGTTCCCACGCAGAGCGTGGGAACGATCAGCTCCGTCGCTCAGCCGGGGACTTACTTATCCAACTGATCGAGTGCGTCCTGCAATTCCTTGCGGGACTCGGCGAGTTTGTCTTTGCGCTTGTTGATCTTCTCGGCGTCGCCTTTCTTCATTGCCTTGTCGAGATCAGCCTGGCGCGTGCTGACTTCGTGTTTGGCGTCGAGCACTTTGTTCTCCCGTTCTTTCTTCAGCGAAGCGTCGGTGCAATGAGCGGTAACTTCGCTCAGGGCAGTTTCAAGGCCAGCCTGCTGATCAGCATTACCGTGGGATTTGGCCAGTTCAATCTGGTTGATGATGCCCTGCTTCTTCGCGGCGCAGCCGGTCAGCCCCGGAGCTTCTTCGGCGGCCATCAGTGGAGTGGCCATCACGCTGCAAAGGGTCAACAGGGCGAGCGGTGAAAGAAGTTTCATAAAAGCTCCATGTGAAAAGGCAATCGGGTCGATGTGGCGATGGGGTGTTTGAGCCCAGCGGCACCATTGGGTTCCGGGTTGGTGGACATCACCCGTCGTTAAAAACCGTCAATCCCGGCAACACGTAATGTTTCACTCAAGGCCAGGACCTGCGGGTCGCGGAAAAATGCGCTCAATTGCGCTGCGCGTCCCGGGCCGATGCCAGGTTCTGCCTGCCATTGTTCGGTGCTTCGTTGTGCCAGTTCCTGCCATGAGTTGGCGAGGCGTGCCTGGCCGGTCGGTGGCAAACCCAAGGCCTTGAGCCAGCGAGCGAATGGACGTTGCCGGGCACTGTTGAGGCTGTTCAAAAGACGAGCACTGCTGCGTTCGCCGAAGCCGTCAATGTTAGCAAGCTCTTGAGCATCGAGGGTTAACCAATCCAGCAGGCCGCTCAGGCGGCCTGTTTCGAAAAGTTTCTCCCAAGTGCCAGGGCCAATATGGGGCAAAGCCAGTCCCTGCTTGCCGCTGAGCCAGGTCAGTCGGGCGAGGAATTGGCTTTCGCACCCCGGTGTCGGCTGCCAGCAACTCAAATGATGAAAGTCCTCTGCCAGCGGTACGCTCAATTCAGCGCGTTCGGTACTGCGCAGCATGACACCGTCGAACCTTGGAATGGTCAGGCCTGCCAGGCTGATGGCGACCTGGTCCCCAGGCCGGATATCCAGTGTTTCCCAGCGTTGCAGTGAGCTCACACTGACCCGCCTGATCTGCCGGTCATCAAGCATTATCGGTGTCAGTTCCAGGACTGGCGTGATCCGTCCGGTCCGTCCAATTTTGAAGTGGACCTTGCGCACCTCGGCCAACGCCTGAGCAAAAGGGTATTTCCAGGCGACGCTCCAATAGGGCGGTTTGGCCTGCCAGCGCTCGGCGGGTGGACGCTGACCCTGGCGCAGGACAATGCCATCACTGGTGAAGGGCAGGGGCGAGCGATACCAGTGATCTCGCCAGCGTTCAGCGTCGGCGAATACCTTGATCGAATGACTGTAAGGTGCGGAGCTCGGGAAACCCAACTCATCCAGGGCTGCGACGCGGGCGGGCAAACTGGCCGGGCCTTGGGGCCAGTCCCAGACAAACAGGCCGATCCCGGCGGCTTGCTCAGTGCTCAATTTCTTACGGGCCATCAAACCGGCCACTGTAGCGCGTGCATTGAGGCTGCCGGCCTGAGCCTGTACGTGGTCGGTCAGGCGCCAATAGAGTTCACCTTGCAGCAGCAGGTCCTGCGGTTGTGGCAATTGTTGGGGGATGGCGGCGATCTGGCGCGCCGAAGCCGTCCAGTCCTGGCCATTTTTCCCGTCACCGCGACTGATTGCCTGAATCAGCAGGCCTTTGCGGTAGATCAGCGTCACCGCCACGCCGTCGATTTTTGGCTGAATCCAGACATCGCTCCGACCGTTTAGCCAGGCTTCGACGGCGCGACCATCGTGGAGTTTTTCCAGGCCGGTGTGGGCGATGGGGTGAGGAGTCGTGCCGCCCGCGGTGCGTAACGGTTCCGCAGATTGGCCCAGGCCAAAACAGGTGCGCCATTCGGTCAGTCGCACACGGGACTGATCGTAGAGTTCGTCGGCGACCAATGAGCGGCCGTCCCGGTGATAGCTGTCGTCCCAGAGGTCGATTTGTGTTTGCAGTGACGTGACTTCGTCCTGGGCGCGTGAGGGTGGCCAGTCGGGGCACTCGGCCGCGTGGGTGGTCAGGCAGAAAGCTATCAGTAGAAAACCGAAAAACACGCGCAGGTTGAGCAGCATCGTGAGCGTCCTTGCTCAAGTGGAATGCTTGAAGACTAGGACGAATTTTCCGGATGAGAAGGCCGGCTGTTTATCAGCGTGTGTCGGCACTCGGACAACGGGCAATAAAAAGCCCCGCACGGCAAACCGTGCGGGGCTTTTGGTACCGCCGGGGAAGTCTTACAGGCCGGCAGCAGCGCGCAAGGAATCGGCGCGGTCGGTCTTTTCCCAGGTGAAAGTGGTGAACGTGTCTTCGCCCACAGTCTTGGTGGCCGGGGTGCGACCGAAGTGGCCGTACGCAGCGGTTTCCTGGTACATCGGGTGCAGCAGGTCGAGCATGGTGGTGATTGCGTATGGACGCAGGTCGAACACTTCGCGGACCAGTTTGACGATTTTGTCGTCGCTGATTTTACCGGTGCCGAAGGTGTTCAACGAGATCGAAGTCGGCTGAGCAACACCGATCGCGTAGGAAACCTGGATCTCGCAACGCTCGGCCAGGCCGGCTGCCACGATATTTTTGGCCACGTAACGACCGGCGTAGGCAGCCGAACGGTCAACCTTCGATGGATCTTTACCGGAGAACGCGCCGCCGCCGTGACGGGCCATGCCGCCGTAGCTGTCAACGATGATCTTGCGACCGGTCAGGCCGCAGTCGCCCACCGGGCCGCCGATGATGAACTGGCCGGTCGGGTTGATGTGGAACTGGGTGTCTTTGCTCAGCAGTTCGGCAGGCAGCACGTGCTTGACGATCAGCTCCATCACGCCTTCGCGCAGGTCTTTGTAGGACACGTCAGGGTTGTGCTGAGTCGACAGTACAACGGCATCGATACCGACAACCTTGCCGCCTTCGTAACGGCAAGTCACTTGCGACTTGGCGTCCGGGCGCAGCCAAGGCAGCAGGCCGGATTTACGGGCTTGGGCCTGACGCTGAACCAACTGGTGCGAGAAGGTGATCGGTGCTGGCATCAGCACGTCGGTTTCGTTGCTGGCATAGCCGAACATCAGGCCCTGGTCGCCGGCGCCTTGATCTTCAGGCTTGGCACGGTCGACACCTTGGTTGATGTCTGGAGATTGCTTGCCGATGATGTTCATCACGCCGCAAGTGGCGCCGTCAAAGCCGACATCGGAGCTGTTGTAGCCGATGTCCAGAATGACGTTACGCACGATCTCTTCCAGATCGACCCAGGCCGACGTGGTGACTTCACCTGCGATGATTGCCACGCCGGTTTTAACCAGCGTCTCGACCGCTACACGGGCGAATTTGTCTTCAGCAATGATGGCGTCCAGCACTGCATCGGAAATCTGGTCGGCGATTTTGTCCGGATGCCCTTCAGACACGGACTCGGAGGTGAAGAGGGAGTATTCGCTCATCTCGATTTTTTCCTGAATTTACCGATGGTGAGTGTCGCCAGTCGGTCGCTGAAAGTGGCGAACCTGAATCTGGAAACCATTGCGTAAGCCTACATAAAGGCTTTCCCCGGGAGCGAGTCCCGCAGCGGTGGCCCAACGGGCCAAATCGTCCTGTTCAAACCCCAGCCAGAGATCACCGCAGGCCTCCCTGGCCCAACTCTGGTTGTGGCTACATAACTCTGTCACGAGCAGGCTACCGCCTGGTTGCAGCAAATCGGCCATGTGCTTGAGCGCTTCGGCCGGCGCGGCGAAATGGTGCAGCACCATGTTCAGTACAACGCAGTCAGCCTTGAGGTTTACACCGTTCAATGCATCGGCCAATTGCAGGCTGACGTTAGCCAGCCGTTCACGTTCGCAAACCTGGCGCGCCAGTTCGAGCATCGCCGGGCTATTGTCCAGCGCCGTGACCTGGGTGAAGCGGCGCGCCAGTTCCGGCAGAAACTCACCGTCTCCGGGGCCGACTTCGATGGCCGTGGCGTCTTCGCTGAAACTCAACTTGTCGAGCAATGCCACCACGCTTTCACGGTATTGCGGCAGACCGGCGATCAAGTCTTGCTGGGCGCGAAACTTCTCCGCGACCCGTGAGAAAAAGTCCTGGCTGGCCGCCGCTCGTTGCCCATGGACCTGACCGATCCGCGACTGCACCTCGGCAGGCAGGGTCAGGTTGTCCACTTCGTCGAGCAGGGCCGCGTGCAGCTTGCCACCCAGCAGGTCGGTGTGGGGCAGGGCGCGACGGTAGAAAATCGCGTTGCCTTCACGGCGAGTCGCCACCAGGTCGGCCTGGGCCAATACCTTGAGGTGGTGACTCATGCCGGACTGACCGATGCCGAAGATCTGCGCCAGCTCCAGCACGCCAAACGAATCGTTGGCCAGCGCGCGCAATACATTCAGGCGCAGAGGATCGCCGCCGGCCTTGCACAGGGCCGCCAGCTCATCGCAATCGTCATGTCGAATGGAAGGCGCACGTAAATTCATAAGGCCAGCAGTCTAGTGACGGTCAGAAATCACTGCAAGAGCAATATCAAAAAGTTTTGATATTGCTCGATAGATGGCACTTCTCGGGGAAAGGGTCACTCTACACATCGTCAGCGGAAAGGTTTCACCAGGCGAATGCGACTTTATCCACCGGAAAAACGCCTTCAGATGACTATCTGTCATTGCCGCGAGGCATGCCTGTGAGGGAAAATGCTCGCCTTTTTTCCGTTTCGTTTTATTCACTCTCGATTCAATATCCGCAGGAGAACAGCGATGCCCAGCCGTCGTGAGCGTGCCAACGCCATTCGTGCCCTCAGCATGGATGCCGTGCAAAAAGCCAACAGCGGCCATCCCGGTGCCCCTATGGGTATGGCGGATATCGCCGAAGTACTTTGGCGTGACTACCTGAAGCACAACCCGAGCAATCCATCGTTCGCTGACCGTGACCGCTTCGTGCTGTCCAACGGTCACGGCTCGATGTTGATCTACTCGCTGCTGCACCTGACCGGCTACGATCTGTCGATCGATGACCTGAAGAACTTCCGCCAGCTGCACAGCCGCACCCCGGGTCACCCGGAATTCGGCTACACCCCAGGCGTTGAAACCACCACCGGTCCACTGGGTCAAGGCCTGGCCAACGCCGTTGGTTTCGCCATTGCTGAAAAAGTCCTGGCGGCACAGTTCAACCGTCCGGGCCACAACGTCGTCGACCACCACACCTACGTGTTCCTGGGTGATGGCTGCATGATGGAAGGCATTTCCCACGAAGTCAGCTCCCTGGCCGGTACTTTGGGCCTGGGCAAACTGATCGCCTTCTACGATGACAACGGCATCTCCATCGACGGCGAAGTCGAAGGCTGGTTCACCGACGACACGCCTAAGCGTTTCGAAGCCTACAACTGGCAGGTCATCCGCAACGTCGACGGTCACGACCCTGAAGAGATCAAGATCGCGATCGATACCGCTCGCAAAAGCGATCAGCCAACCCTGATCTGCTGCAAGACCACCATCGGTTTCGGTTCGCCGAACAAGCAAGGCAAAGAAGACTGTCACGGCGCCCCACTGGGTGACGCGGAAATCGCCCTGACCCGCGCTGCGCTGAAATGGAATCACGGTCCGTTCGAAATCCCGGCCAACATCTACGCCGAGTGGGACGCCAAGGAAGCCGGCCGCGCGGCCGAAGCCGAGTGGGATCAGCGTTTCGCTGCCTACTCTGCCGCTTTCCCTGAGTTGGCCAACGAGCTGATTCGTCGTCTGAGCGGCGACCTGCCGGAAGACTTCGCTGAAAAAGCCTCTGCTTATATTGCTGAAGTCGCCGCCAAGGGCGAAACCATCGCCAGCCGTAAAGCCAGCCAGAATGCACTGAATGCCTACGGCCCGCTGTTGCCTGAACTGCTGGGCGGCTCCGCTGACCTGGCCGGTTCCAACCTGACCCTGTGGAAAGGTTGCAAAGGTGTTTCGGCTGAAGACGCCAGCGGCAACTACATGTACTACGGTGTTCGTGAGTTCGGCATGAGCGCGATCATGAACGGCGTGACGCTGCACGGCGGTCTGGTGCCTTACGGCGCGACCTTCCTGATGTTCATGGAATACGCCCGCAACGCAGTGCGCATGGCCTCGCTGATGAAGAAGCGTGTCGTGTTTGTCTACACCCACGACTCCATCGGTTTGGGCGAGGACGGTCCGACTCACCAGCCGATCGAGCAACTGACCAGCTTGCGCAGCACGCCGAACCTCGACACCTGGCGCCCAGCCGATGCCGTTGAATCGGCTGTGTGCTGGAAACTGGCGCTGGAACGCAAGGACGGCCCTTCGGCGCTGATCTTCTCGCGTCAGAACCTGCAGCACCAAACCCGCAATGCGTTTCAGATCGCCGACATCGCCCGCGGCGGTTACGTGTTGAAGGATTGCGAAGGCGAGCCTGAGTTGATCCTGATCTCCACCGGTTCTGAAGTGGGTCTGGCGGTTCAGGCCTACGACAAGCTGACCGAGCAAGGTCGCAAGGTGCGTGTTGTTTCGATGCCTTGCACCAGCGTGTTCGATGCTCAGGACGCCGGCTACAAGCAAGCGGTTCTTCCGTTGCAGGTCAGCGCCCGTATCGCCATCGAAGCCGCGCATGCGGACTATTGGTACAAGTACGTGGGCCTGGAAGGCCGCGTCATCGGCATGACCACCTACGGCGAGTCGGCGCCTGCGCCAGCCTTGTTCGAAGAGTTCGGCTTCACCCTGGAAAACATCCTGGGTCAGGCTGAAGAGCTGCTGGAAGACTAAATCCGACAGTTGCGTTGTCAGCGCTGACGTCTTCGCGGGCAAGCCTCGCTCCTACAGGTCAATGTGATCCGTAGGAGCGAGGCTTGCCCGCGAAGGCGGCAGACCTGGCGACTACATTCCCAAGCTTCGTCGAGAACCCCATGCCTCAACCGCGTCCTTACAAAGTTGCACTCAACGGCTACGGCCGGATTGGTCGTTGCGTCTTGCGTGCGTTGTTCGAGCGAGGGGCGGCGGCCGGGTTTGAAATTGTTGCGATCAACGATCTGGCTGACATGGCCAGCATCGAATACCTGACACGCTTCGACTCCACTCACGGGCGCTTTCCCGGTGAAGTGAAGGTCGACGGCGATTGTCTGCATATTAATGGCGACTGCGTGAAGGTCCTGCGCAGTGCCACCCCCGAAGGCATCGATTGGGCGTCGTTGGGCGTCGATTTGGTGCTGGAGTGCTCCGGCGCTTACCACACTCGCGAAGACGGCCAGCGCTTCCTCGACGCCGGCGCACCGCGCGTGCTGTTTTCCCAGCCGATGGCCAGCGAGGCGGATGTCGACGCCACCATCGTCTACGGCGTGAACCAGGATTGCCTGACGGGTGATGAGTTGCTGGTGTCCAACGCGTCCTGCACCACCAACTGCGGCGTGCCGCTGTTGCGCCTGCTGGATCAGGCCATTGGTCTGGAATACGTGTCGATCACCACCATTCACTCTGCGATGAACGATCAGCCGGTGATCGACGCCTATCATCACGAAGATTTGCGCCGCACCCGTTCGGCGTTTCAGTCGGTGATTCCGGTGTCCACTGGTCTGGCGCGTGGCATCGAACGGCTGTTACCGGAACTTGCCGGAAGAATTCAGGCCAAAGCCGTGCGGGTGCCGACGGTTAACGTGTCTTGCCTCGACATTACGATGCAGACTGTGAGCGACACCGACGCCACCGAGGTCAACCGGATTTTGCGCGAGGCCGCCACCACTGGCCCGCTCAAAGGCCTTCTGGCCTACACCGAGTTGCCTCACGCCAGTTGTGATTTCAATCATGACCCACATTCGGCCATCGTCGATGCCAGTCAGACCCGAGTTTCCGGCCCACGGCTGGTGAACATCCTGGCCTGGTTCGACAACGAATGGGGTTTTGCCAACCGAATGCTGGACGTTGCAGAGCACTATCTGCAAACAGCTTCTCCACTCTCTGCTTATCAAAAGCCGTAAACCAGGAAATGCGACCCATGACCGTGTTGAAGATGACCGACCTCGATCTGCAAGGTAAGCGCGTACTGATCCGCGAAGACCTCAACGTCCCAGTCAAGGACGGTGTTGTCACCAGCGATGCGCGAATCCTGGCCTCGCTGCCGACCATCAAGCTGGCCCTGGAAAAAGGCGCGGCCGTGATGGTCTGCTCGCACCTTGGCCGTCCGACCGAAGGCGAGTTCTCGGCCGAGAACAGCCTCAAGCCAGTCGCTGACTACCTGAGCGAGGCTCTGGGGCGTGAAGTGCCGCTGGTGGCCGATTACCTGGACGGCGTTGACGTGAAGGCCGGCGACATCGTGCTGTTCGAAAACGTGCGCTTCAACAAGGGCGAGAAAAAGAACGCTGACGAACTGGCCCAGCAATACGCCGCCCTGTGCGACGTGTTCGTGATGGACGCCTTCGGCACCGCTCACCGCGCTGAGGGTTCGACCCATGGCGTGGCCAAGTTCGCCAAAGTCGCGGCGGCTGGTCCGTTGCTGGCCGCCGAACTGGACGCACTGGGCAAAGCCCTCGGCGCCCCGGCTCAACCCATGGCGGCCATCGTTGCCGGCTCCAAGGTCTCGACCAAACTCGACGTACTCAACAGCCTGAGCCAGATCTGCAACCAGCTGATCGTCGGCGGCGGCATTGCCAACACCTTCCTGGCCGCTGCCGGTCACCCGGTCGGCAAGTCCCTGTACGAGCCGGATCTGCTGGACACCGCGCGCGCCATCGCCGCCAAGGTCAGCGTGCCGCTGCCGGTCGACGTCGTCGTTGCCAAGGAATTCGCTGAAAGCGCCACCGCTACCGTCAAGCTGATCGCTGATGTGGCCGCAGACGACATGATTCTGGACATCGGCCCACAGACCGCGGCGAATTTCGCCGAGCTGCTGAAGTCGTCCAAGACCATCCTGTGGAACGGCCCGGTAGGCGTGTTCGAATTCGACCAGTTCGGTAACGGCACCAAAGTCCTGGCCCAGGCCATCGCAGAAAGCTCGGCGTTCTCCATCGCTGGCGGCGGCGACACCCTGGCAGCGATCGATAAATATGGCGTTGCCGATCAGATCTCCTACATTTCTACCGGCGGCGGCGCGTTCCTCGAATTCGTCGAAGGCAAGGTGCTGCCGGCCGTTGAAGTCCTGGAAAGCCGGGCCAAGGCCTGAGGCCGCCCATTTGACCAGGCAAAGGAGTGTTCAGATGGTCAAAACGTTAGCGCTGTTGATGGTCGCGGGTTCGCTGGTGGCTTGCGGGAGTAACCCGAAAGCCCCGAAGGTTCCGGAGACGCCTGAGCAGGACAAAGGCTGCTACCAGGCCGACTGGCAAGCCGAAACCAACCCGGTGATCAACAAGCGTTCCGGGCCTGATGGCCTGGACAAATACGAGACGCAGACCCCGGCCAAGGAACATGGTTGCCCTTGACGGGTCTGACACTTTACTCAGGGCTGACGGCGTGCGTCGTCAGTCGAGGAACATGGATGAAAGGTTTTATCGCCGTTACGGCGCTGGCGCTGCTGGCAGGTTGCGCTAATTTGAACCTGTTCAAGCCGGCCGAATCGACGGACAGCTGGACGACCTGGACCTGCGACAGTCAGGCTAAAGTGCTCTGGCGCTACACCGACGAAAGCCGCAAGGAAGTCGACGTTCGCCTGGGCGGTGCCGATCAGGTCTACCGCTTGAAGCATGAGCCGGGCGCCGAAGGTTCGCTGTACAGCAACGACATGCTGGCGTTTCACATAAAAGGTGAGGAAGGCCTGGTGTACTGGGTCGCCACCAATGATTTGATCGGCCGCGGTTGTAAAGCCGAGTAAGACGATTGATTTGATTCACAGAGATCCAAATGTGGGAGCGAGCCTGCTCGCGATGAGGCCATCACATCCAACAATGATGTGACCGTTGCACCGCTATCGCGAGCAGGCTCGCTCCCACAGGGTTTTTGCGTAATACCGAATGAGCGGACTGGATTAACCCCCGATCTGCAATAACTTGAATAGCCGCCGCCGCTACGGCAGGCTGGCACGATTAACGACCCTCAACCGGGAGATACACACACAATGGCACTTATCAGCATGCGCCAGATGTTGGACCACGCAGCCGAGTTCGGCTACGGCGTTCCAGCCTTCAACGTCAACAACCTTGAGCAGATGCGCGCCATCATGGAAGCCGCTGACAAGACTGACTCCCCGGTGATCGTCCAGGCTTCGGCCGGTGCTCGCAAATACGCCGGCGCACCGTTCCTGCGTCACCTGATCCTGGCGGCAATCGAAGAATTCCCGCACATCCCGGTGTGCATGCACCAGGACCACGGCACCAGCCCTGACGTCTGCCAGCGCTCCATTCAACTGGGCTTCAGCTCGGTGATGATGGACGGTTCCCTGGGCGAAGACGGCAAGACCCCGACCGACTACGACTACAACATCCGTGTGACCCAACAAACCGTGGCCATGGCTCACGCCTGCGGTGTATCGGTAGAAGGCGAGTTGGGCTGCCTGGGTTCGCTGGAAACCGGCATGGCCGGTGAAGAAGACGGCATCGGCGCCGAAGGCGTTCTGGATCACAGCCAAATGCTGACCGACCCGGAAGAAGCCGCTGACTTCGTCAAACGCACCCAGGTCGACGCCCTGGCCATCGCCATCGGCACCAGCCACGGCGCGTACAAGTTCACCAAGCCGCCTACCGGCGACGTGCTGGCCATCGACCGCATCAAAGAGATCCACAAACGCATCCCGAACACCCACCTGGTAATGCACGGTTCGTCTTCGGTTCCGCAAGACTGGCTGGCGATCATCAACCAGTACGGCGGCGACATCAAAGAAACCTACGGCGTACCGGTTGAAGAAATCGTCGAAGGCATCAAGCACGGCGTGCGCAAGGTCAACATCGACACCGACCTGCGCCTGGCCTCCACCGGTGCGATGCGTCGTTTGATGGCGACCAATCCGAGCGAGTTTGATCCGCGTAAGTTCTTTGGCGCTACTGTGACTGCGATGCGTGATGTGTGTATTGCACGTTATGAAGCGTTTGGTACTGCGGGTAATGCTTCGAAGATCAAACCGATCTCGTTGGAAGCGATGTTCCAGCGTTATTTGAAGGGTGAGTTGAACGCTAAGGTCAATTGAGACTGGGTGTTGAGCTGATTTGAGAGAAACCCGCCGATGAGGCGGGTTTTTTTATGGGCGGAGAGACTGACGCGTAACGATGCTATCCAAAAGTCAGAGAAAACGGCGCTGCCGCATGCTCAATGGCAGCCACCACATGAGGCGCCTGTTCGCGATACTGGGGATAGCGACCGAGCACTGCTTCAACCGAGACAAGCAGTTGCTGAATGCGCTCCTTGGGTCGCTCGACTTCACAGGTATTCGCAAACTCTAGTAGTCCCTGTCGCGAGGCGAACATCGACTTGTTGCCCGCCAGATCCAACGCCAGAACATCTTCCGGAATATAGGCCGTGGTGTTGACGATGTCGTACGCCGGCGCCAGACGCGCATCGCGTTGCGTTGGTTCGGAATAGAGCAGTCCGAAGTTTTTCAAATGAGCATCGCCATTCCCGACAATACAACTCAGGGCAACGATATCGAAAAGTTGATCAAGGGAGGAGCGTAAGTGCTTTGCAGAGCAGAACAGACGAATTGCCTTGGCGATTGCCGCATAACTTTTGCTGTACTTCTGGTGAGCCGACAGACCCATCAGCACTGCCATGTCTTCAAAACCAATCGGGTTCAGCTGGTCATCGCGGTCAAAGCGACGCATGACAAACAGCTTGGCATTATCGGAAAGGTAAAACGGCGGAACGGGAATGCCTGCCTCCTTCGCAATGGACATGCAAAGGAACTCGTTGATCGCCAGACCGGGAAATTCGTCTCGGCCACTTTTGATAATCAGGTCCGAGGTTTTCGAGGTCACGCGTGGCAACGCGATTTCTTGCTGTTCCGGAACCAACAATTTGGGCTGCACACCTGAGATGCCCGCCCGCAGGATGTAGCGATCCATTAGGCCGGCGAAGATATCTTCCGTGCCGTCCCAAGTCAGAATATCTTCAAGTTTTTCTCCCGGAAATTGTTGCTCTTCCAGCAAGGCATCAACCGTTTCAGAGCGCACTTGAACCCTGCCAATGGGCGAAGTGCTGCCGGATAGCGCCAATAACAGCATTGGGTCGACATTTACAGTCTTGGCCAAGCGATTGCGCAGTTGCTCCAGCACGTAGCCTTCCGGCAGGTTCATCTGGAAAACGGGATGGAGTTCGCGCCGACGAGATTCCTCATGTCGCACCGGCATCGACAAGCTGATAGCCATTTCTGGCGTTGCATCTTCGTGATAACGGAACGTGAAGTATTCGCCATCGCTGAAAATCCTGCCGCTGCGCCCTTCAGGCGTACTGACTTTGAGGGAGGTCATTTTCATTCGAATAGGTCCCCAAGTTCTTCAAGGGTCGGCATGACGGCTGGAACGACAGTGAGTTCGCAATCTAGAGCCGCCAGGACGCGCGCGTAGGCGATCATCCCGACAGAAAGGGTGCCTTTCTCGACGTCGATGACTTTTTGCCGCGTCATTCCCGCGAGGTGAGCTAGCTGGGCTTGCGTCAGGCCGCGATTTACACGTTTTTCGCGTAACTGGTTGCCAAGCCGGCTAATCAAAAAAATATAATCCATGTTCGATTACCGTAACATTTTCAGAAAATGTAGCGTATGCGTAACATTTTATCTACCGCTTAGGTTCCGCAAGAGTGGGTGGCGATCATCAACCAGTATGGGGGCGACATCAAAGAAACCTACGATGTACCGATTGAAGAAATCGTCGAAAGCATCAAGCACGGCGTACGCAGGGGCAACATCGACACCGACCTGCGCCTGGTATCGACCGGCGCCATGCGCCACCTGTGAAGAGTGAGTTGAACGCCAGGGTCAATTGAGACTGGGTGTTGAGCTGATTTGAAGACGCCGAGAGGCGGGTTTTTTTGTTCATCGATTTTATTTCGTGCTCAGATTTACCTTGGATGAAATGTCACCTATAACGGACAAAGTAGTGATTGGTTTAGCTGAAGTCCGATATAGGTGACATTTCATGACCTTACACAAGCCGCCGTTATTTGGTGAGCGAATCCGTCAGTACAGGCGTGCGAAGGGTTATACCCAAGCTGTGTTGGCGCAAAGAGCTGCATGCAATCGTAAAACTATCATTGATCTTGAGGCGGGCGAGAATTGTAGCGATTTACACCGTGTTCAGGGTGTTAACAGCGCTGGGGATGGCGCTTGATATCGTGGACAATCGGATAGATTTTAGATCCTTGGCCGAACTGGTTGAACACAACGATTAAGTGAGACTGGGGGTTTTTGATGCGTCGATTAATTTGAGAACCTCCTATGAAATCAAGACATCGGGAAGCACATAATTTAATTAGGACGGGTCGGTTGTTCGCGTTGAAAGGGGGCGGCTAAATAAATCCGCCTCTTTGATTTAGTCCGATTTTATTTGGTTGCTATCGCAAAAAGTTATTAAAAACTGTCATTTCTTACAGGTTACACCTCAGAATAAAATAACCATCCTTGAAATGTATGAAGAAGGTCCCTGAAAGAGGAGGGCGTACTTCCTACTTACTTCAATCGTAGAAAAGGACAAGATCATGGGTGGCATAATAGATGCAATCGCAGAACTCAACTTTGGAGATGGTTTCGGTATAACCACGTTATATTCGCCGGTTAATTATAAGTACAAATCACAACAGGGATACACACTTTCCTTTCATTATGCCGTTGAGAAATCCGGAAGCACTAAAATTCATGTGAGCTATAATAACGGACAACCATCAGAATTTGTCGACGGGGGGTTTACTTTCTACCCCCCAACAAAAACAATGTTCTGGTTCTCGACAAGTACCGATAGCTTTGAGCTAACGGCACCATTCGTAAATGGACGACGAGATTTTATTTGTTTGTCTGGTACGAGAACTTCACTGCATGTTCCGACGGATGTTGAAAGTGTAGTTTTCTCTTCCCCTCAAAAGATGGGCCTCAGATAACCGGAGAAATGGCTGAGCGTAATCAGGGGGCGATTCAATAAATCCCCCCCCTTCGCACTTATTACTTTAGCTCTACATGATCCAGCGCCTGATTCACCGCCAATTCCCCAAGCATCACCAACTGAGCAATCCCCAATGCGGTTCTGCGGTGAGCGGGATCGAGCACGGCGGTGAAGTTGTTGAGCATTTCGCTGGCGGAGCCGAGGGTTTCGCTGGCGTTGGCCAGCAGGGATTCGGTGTTGTAGGCGGGGTTGGCGAGGTAGATGGTTTCGGATTCGTTGACCGTGGCCATGATGCGGGCGCCGGGGCAGAGGTAGTGATCGAGGGCGCGGTCGGCGGCTTCGTTGAGTTTTTTTGAATCGAAGGATTCGTAGGGGGAGGCCGGGTCTGTGGCCGGTGGATGAGGTGTCGATATAGTCATTTGCTAGAAACCTGATTGGAGTGCCCGCTCTTTGGCTACTAATCAAAGTGGAGGCAACTGTACGCAGGTTAGTAGACCGGGGTTTCTAGCAAGCCGGCGCACCCGAGGGTGCCCTACGCACAGCTACCATCAAGCGCAGGAATCGAGATTCCTGACTGACAGATGCTTGTGCACCACGCTTGAAACCACGGGCTACTAAACCCGATCACTGCGAATCAGTGACCCGAATCAAGTTACCGATGGCCCTCCACGCGCACAAGCCGGCGGATTTTGGCGTAGTGGTAGGTAATGGCGCAAGCGGTTGTAGGCTGGATGACGTAACGCTGAGTGTCTTTAAACGGCTGGCTAAACAGCGACGGAACTGGGTTGGTAATAAAGACCTGTGGCGAGGGGACTTGTCCCCGTTGGACTGCGCAGCAGGCCCCAGCTTTCCTGAGAAAGAGCGGGGCCGCTGCGCGACCCAACGGGGACAAGTCCCCTCGCCACAGTCGGAGTGGTCCTACGCGTTTTGCGGACGCCAGGATTTTGTAGCAGCTGTCGAGCTTGCGAGGCTGCGTTCGGTTCGGGCCGCGTTCGGACGGAGCAGTCGTAATTCAGACAACGCATTTATTCAGGTAGTCCGGGTTCATCGGGCTTGCGAGGACTTCGTCCTCGGACGCAGCCTCGCGGAGCTCGGCAGCTGCAGGGGGTGTGGTGTTCTTTGGAGGGTTGGGACGCGGAGCGTCCCTTGAGGCATTCCCACGCGGAGCGTGGGAACGATCAGCGTGAGAGGGCTACTTATCGTGATCAATATCCAGCTTGCTGAACGTCACTTTCCCGCCTTCGCTGGTGTACCCGGTGTGGTCCTGCACATACACCCCTGCCTTGAAGTACAGCGGCTTGACGCTCCAGGTCTTGCTGATGTCGGTGTCCCACTGGTAGCCCGCCGCACTAATGCCCAACGCTCCGCCCGGGCTCAGGTGGATGAGGTAGGAAAACTCCTGATCCATCTTCACCCCGGTAGCAATGGTGATCACCCGTCCGTCACCGTCATCCGGGTGCATGCGCACCTTGGCGACAATGTTGCCGGTAGAGGTGCTGGTCTTGTATTGATACTCGAGCTTCACCAAAGGTTTCTGGCTTTCATAGGCGTGGATCTGGCCGATGACGATCTTGCCCGAGCTCGGTACCTGGTTCACCGCCAAGGTGGCGCGCAGGGTATTGTCGGCGTCCGGGTAGAGCCAGTTTTTCAGTGTGCCATTGCTGTAGGTTTCGCGAAGTTCAGTGCGGGGATACTTTGCGTTTTCAGTTTTGGAACCGGTGACCGGGGACCAGAAAAACAAGGTGCCGGTGTCGGAGTGGAAGTATTGGTCCTTGAAGCCATCCACCAGTTTTGACGTGTCAACGGTGTACGGCGGATTGCCGACGGGAACGCTGAGGTTCCAGGTTGCGAGATCGATCATAGACAAAAGCTTCCACGGTTTTTTACTGCACGCACGTACCAGAAGCTCTGGCGCGCGCCTTGGGGGCGGTCTTTATAATCGCAGAAGTTCAATTTGTTAATGCGTGAATGACAAACGGGTGACGTCAAAATCCTGTTAAAAGGCCATCTTTCCCGGTTTCAGGGGCCTGTAGCGCCGACCGTTAGTCGGCAAATGGACGCTTTGGTTAAATGATGGCGTACTGATAGCTTCTGCTTTTGCGGAACCCGGTCTAGAGTGAAGGCTTAGTATTTGTCCGGTTTTCACGAGAAACCGGCCTGACGTCCCGCATAAGAGAAGCAGCATGGAATGCGCGCAACCCACGCCAGCTGAAGGCAACTCGATCCTTTTAATCGTTGATGATTACCCTGAAAACCTGATCAGCATGCGCGCGTTGTTGCAGCGCCAGGACTGGCAGGTCATGACCGCCGCCTCGGGCTTAGAGGCACTCAGTCTATTACTCGAACACGATGTCGACCTGGTGCTGTTGGATGTGCAGATGCCGGGCATGGACGGTTTTGAAGTGGCGCGCCTGATGCGCGGCAGTCAGCGAACCTGTCTTACACCCATTATTTTTCTTACCGCCAACGAACAGTCCCAGGACGCCGTGATCAAGGGCTATGCCAGCGGCGCGGTGGATTACCTGTTCAAACCGTTCGACCCACAAATTCTCAAGCCCAAAGTCCAGGCGCTGCTCGAGCATCAGCGCAATCGCCGTGCCTTGCAGCGCCTGAGCCACGATCTGGAGGTCGCGCGCGCGTTTAATGCCTCGGTGCTGGACAACGCCGCCGAAGGCATCCTGGTGGTCGGTGAGGACGGTCTGATCCGCTTTGCCAATCCGGCGATGTCGCGGCTGCTCAATGCCACGGTGCAAGACCTGCAAGGCAGAGAGTTTCTGGATTTCCTGCAAAAGCCGCACATCCCGGTCTGGGCCGATTCAGAGCTGTTTACCGGTTACAAACGCGGCGAAACCCTGCGCCTGCATGACGCACTGCTGCGTACCGCGCCCGGCCAACAGGTGCCCGTGGCGCTTTCTTGCGCGCCGTTGCCCAGCGAACAGCATGCGATGGTGGTGACGGTGCTGGACATGTCGGTGGTGCGTCATCTGCATCAGCAACTGGAGTTCCAGGCGGTCACTGACCCATTGACCGGGCTGCTCAATCGCCGCGGTTTTTATCAGACGGCGGAAAACCTGCTGCTGCGTGGCGATCGCTCCGACAGCGCTTGGGTGCTGCTGTATCTGGACCTCGACGGCTTCAAGCGGGTCAATGATTCCCTCGGTCACGATGCCGGCGACCGGGTGCTGCGTTGGGTGTCCGAGCAGTTGAAGGCCTGTCTGCGGCCCTTCGACATTCTGGCGCGCATGGGCGGTGATGAGTTCACTGCATTGCTGGACCTGGAATTCCCCGAGCAAGCGGCAAAGATTGCCGAGAAGCTCATTGAGCGGGTGTCGATCTGTCAGCAGATTGATGGTCTGGATATCGCGTTGGGCGCCAGCATCGGCATTGCGACGTACCCGGATTGCGGTGCCAATCTCGACGGCTTGCTGCGCGCATCCGACATCGCCATGTACGAAGCCAAGCGCGCCGGCCGTCAGCAATATCGTTTCTACGATCACGACATGAACGGCCGCGCACGCTCGCGGCTGATGCTCGAAGAAAGTGTGTACGCGGCGATCGAGAACCGTGATTTCAGTTTGGTGTATCAGCCTCAGGTGGCCATTGTCAGTGGGCAGATTCGCGGGTTCGAAGCGCTGCTTCGCTGGCAACACCCGAGCGTCGGCGATGTACCGCCGGGGCTATTTTTACCCTTGCTGGAGGAGGCGCGGTTGATCAGTCGCCTGGGCAGCTGGATTTATCAGCGCGGGGCGGGCCAGCGAAAAGCCTGGGAAACGTTGTTTGCCGAGGACCTGGTGCTGGGCGTCAGTTTAAGCAGTACGCAGTTCGGCATGCCCAATCTGGTCACCGAGTTGCGCCAGGTACTGGAGCGCCATGGTTTGCAGGCGCGCCATCTGGAAGTCGAGGTCACTGAAGAGGGTTTGATGCAAAACCCTGAGGAAACTCGCAAACAACTGCGCTTGCTGCGTAACCTGGGCGTGCGAGTGGCCTTGGATGACTTCGGTTCCGGGCCGTGTTCGCTGGCTCATCTGCGTGATCTGGAGTTGGATACGCTCAAGCTCGACCGGCATTTGATTGCCCGGCTACCGGAGTCCTCACGCGATGCGGCGCTGGTGCGCAATGTGATCGACCTGTGCAAGCAGTACGGGATACTGGTGATTGCCGAAGGGGTGGAAACCGTTGCGCAATATCAGTGGCTGCAAGCCAATGGTTGCGAGTACGTGCAAGGGTTTTTGGTCGCGCGGCCGATGATGGCCGAGGACGTCGGCGACTTTGTGCAGCCGTTCGACTGGAACACGCTGACCGGCTGAATTCGCTACACTGACGACCTTTTCGTGACTTGTGTTGCCGCCCCAATGACCGCGTTGAAATACCTCCAGGCCTATCCCGCAGCACTGCAGGACCAGGTGCGCCAGCTGATCGCCGAAGGTCGGCTGGGCGACTACCTGAGCCAGCGTTACCCGGAAAAACACCGAGTACAGAGCGACAAGGCGTTGTACACCTATACGCTGGACCTCAAGCAGGAATACCTGCGCAACGCCCCGGCCATCGACAAGGTGTTGTTCGATAACCGCCTGGACCTGACCCACCGCGCCCTCGGCCTGCACACCGCGATATCCCGGGTGCAGGGCGGCAAGCTCAAGGCCAAGAAAGAAATTCGTGTCGCTTCGTTGTTCAAGGATGCGCCTGCCGAGTTTCTGAAAATGATCGTGGTGCATGAACTGGCGCACTTCAAGGAATCGGATCACAACAAGGCGTTTTACAAGTTGTGCGAACACATGTTGCCGGGGTATCACCAGGTGGAGTTCGATGTGCGGGTGTACCTGACGTGGCGGGATTTGTAGGAGCTGCCGAAGGCTGCGATCTTTTGATCTTCTAAATAATGCGGAGCGCATGGATGGACGTGAGCAAGACCAAGAGCAGTTTCTATCGCCGGTTGTACGTGGCGTACCTGATCGATAGCGGGCTGGCCAGCAGCGTCCCCGCGCTGACCGAAGTGACCGGCATGCCCCGGCGCACGGCCCAGGACACCCTCGCGGCGTTGGCGGATCTGGATATTGTTTGCGAGTTCGAACAGGAAGAAGGCGCACGCAATCATGCCGGGCGCTATCGGATTCGCGAGTGGGGGGCGATTGATCGGGGGTGGATCGAGCGTAATTTGCGGCAGATTAAAGCGGTGCTTGAGTATCCCTGAATGACCGACCCCGATCGTTCCCACGCTCTGCGTGGGAATGCAGCCCGGGACGCTCCGCGTCCCAAGAGCGGACGCAGAGCGTCCATTGAGGCATTCCCACGCAGAGCGTGGGAACGATCATTACTGGCGGCGCATTCCGATATGCGGAATGTCATCTTCGAGAAACTCCTCACCCGCCACCACAAACCCGTACCGCCCGTAATACCCCTGCAAATGCGCCTGGGCCGAGAGATAAATCGGCATTTCAGGCCAGTGCTTCTCAGCCTGCTTCAACGCCTGCGCCATCAGCTCATGCCCAAGCCCAGTGCCGCGCGCTTGAGGGGCAATGATCACCCGCCCGATCACCACGTCACCGCCCTGTAACTCCGGGTCGAGCAACCGCAGATACGCCACCAGCCGATCCCCGTCCCAGGCCATTATATGGTAGGTGTCACCTTCCAGATCCTGGCCATCGACGTCTTGATAAACGCATTTCTGCTCAACGACAAACACTTCTGCACGCAATTGCAGAATGGCGTATAGCTGCTCTTTGCCTAGATCGCTGTGGTGTTTGCAGACCCAATCGATTGTCATCTTCACATTCCTTGAACAACGTCGTTCCGATACTAAGCGCCCAGACGAAAGATGTCTTTATGGCAGAGGAATCTGTGACAAAGGCCAAAATGCCATCATTCATTTCGCGCGGCGTTGTCTTCTTTGTGTAATCTGAGATGAAGCGCTGTGCAGCGGCTTCGATGAGCTAATGTTAGTTCCTGGGTTTGGCAGTACAGGGAGCCTGGGAGTTTTGGCTGAAAACATGTCGGGCGTCCCGCCCGTTAAGGATTTTCTAGCATGCCGCGATTGCATCGAGCCTTTGCTTTGATTGGGTTGCTGTTGCTGACTCAAGGCGCGACAGCGGAAAGGCTGCGATTGGTGGCCGATGCCTGGCCACCTTTTACTGACGCCACGCTGGTCAACGGTGGGTTGGCCACGGACATCGTCAGCACCGCGCTGGCCAGGGCCGGTTATGCCAGTGATTTCGAACAAGTGCCTTGGGCGCGGGCGTTACTGGGGGTGGGTGAGGGTCGATACGACGTGTTGGTCAACGCCTGGTACACCGACGATCGCACGAAACTTGGCCAGTTTTCCGGCGAATACCTGCTCAACCGTGTGCGCTTTCTCAAGCGCAAAGACACACCGGTGGAATACAACAACCTGCAACAACTGCATACCTACCCGATAGCGATGGTGCGCGGTTATGCCTATTCGCCTGAGTTTGATGGCGACGTGTCGCTGCAGAAAGTCCCGGTGCATAACTTCTCCATGGCTGTGCGCATGGTCGCCGCGGACCGGGTCAAATTGACGCTGGAGGACGAATACGTCGCGCGTTATTACCTGGCCCGGGAATCATCCAAAGTACGCAATGCCGTGGAGTTTTTGCCCAAGCCGCTGAGCGAGAACAGCCTGCACATCCTGGTCAGCCTGAAGAACCCCAGGCATGAACAGATCGTCGCCGGTTTCGACCGCGAGATCGCGGCGATGAAAGTGGATGGGAGTTATCAGCGGTTGATGAAGCAGCATGGGATGTAAGTGCCGGGCCCACGCTCAATCCTCGCTCGTTTCCTTGATGAGGTGCGTTGCCAACGTCCGCAATGGCCCGAGCTGTCGGCAAATCAACCCCAACTGCGTCTGTACCAACCGCTGGCCTTCATCGATTTCGTCCGGCATCTGCTCAAGCGTATTGGCCAGTGCCTCTTCCTCATCGCTTTGAATCGCAATCGGCAGTTTGCTCGCCAGGCCTTGGGCAATTTCATCGATGCTGGCGGCCAGTTTCACGCCGGCGCCGTCGATCAAATGCTCGCGCACGTCGGGCGGTAGCTGGGTTTCCCGGTGTGCGCCCAGTCCGGATAAATAACTAAGCAAGGTGTGCGACAGCACCAGGAAGCGAAAACCGACATCCGCTTCCTTACGGAAATGCCCCGGCTCCATCAGCATGTTGGCGAGCGTCGTCGACAGCGCCGCATCAGCGTTGTGCGCGTTGCGTCGGGCCAGGCGATAAGCCAGGTCGTCGCTTTTGCCGGCGGCGTATTGCTGCATGATCTGACGCAGGTAAATGCTGTTGCAGGTCAGCGTGTTGGCCAGCACTTTATTCAGGCGTCGGCCCTGCCAGTCCGGCAAGAACAGGAATACCGCCAGCCCGGCGATCAGGCTGCCGAGCAAGGTGTCGAACAACCGCGGCAGGAACAGCCCGTAACCATCCCCGACCTGGTTGAAGCAGAACAGCACCATCAAGGTGATCGCGGCTGTGGCCAGGGTGTAGCGGGTGGTGCGGTTGATAAAGAACACCACCCCGGCGGCGATCGCGAAGCACGACTGAACCAACGGATTCGGAAACAGATCGAACAGCGCCCAGGCCACCGTCAGGCCAATGGCGGTGCCGATGATCCGCTGGCCGAGTTTGCGGCGGGTGGCGCCGTAGTTTGGCTGGCAGACAAACAGCGTGGTGAGGATGATCCAGTAACCCTGGGACGGGTGGATCAAATGCACCATTGCGTAGCCAATGCTCAAAGCCAGGGGCAAACGCAGGGCGTGACGGAACAGTAACGAGGTCGGTGTCAGCTGGGTGCGCAAGCGTGTCCAGACATCCTTGAGGCTGCGTGGTGAACGGTCGAGCAGACTGCTGTCGGTGGCGTCGGCCAGGGCATCGGGGTTGCTGGCGTCGCTGAGCAAGCGGTCGAGCGTGCCGAGGTTGGCCGCCAGTGCCCGCAACGAGCGCAACAACCCGCGCCAGGCCGGGTTGCTCTGAATGCGCAGGTGTTCGAGGGAGGCGTGCAGATCGCTCAGGGCTTCGGCGAAGCTGGCGTCATAGATGAACGGCTGGCGCATCTGGATGGATTCGGCCAGCGCACGGCAGGCCTTGCCTTGCTGGCGCAGCAGGCGCTGACAACGGAACATCACGTCGCTGTGAAAGAACGCATCGGCCAGGGCGTTGTAAGGGTAGTGTGAGGAACTGGCGCGTTCGTGGATGTCCTGAGCGAGGAAGTACAGCTTCAGGTATCGGCTGAGTTTCGAGCCCGGTCGACCGTCGCCGACCCGGTGCAGGATGATCTCCTTCGCGGCGTTCAGTGCTGCCACGACACGACCGTTTTGCTGCGCCAGTTCCAGTCGACGCGCTTCCACGTCCATCTGGCGGATCGGTTCGAACAGCGACGATTTCAGCTTCAGGTAAAAACCCAGTTCACGGAACAACCGCGCCAGGCTTTGCTGTACCGGTTGATTGGAAAACAGCGCCTGCCACAGCACCGAAAGCAAACCGTACCAGGCCGCGCCGGCCACCAGTAGCACTGGCTCGTGCCAGAAATCGGTGACTGCACCGCCGCGTTGGTCCACGCCGATCATGGTGTAGACCGACAGAATCAACGTCGCCGAAGCAATCGCGCCATAGCGTTCGCCCAAGGCGCCGAGCATGGTCAGGCAGAAGGCGGCGAGGGCGAAGGCGATGATGAAAAAGATGGGATAAGGGAACAGCAGTTCGACCGATAGCGCGGCGACCAGGAAACACACCAGCGTCACGGCCAGCGCATTGAGGCGGCCTTGCCAGCTGTCGTCGGTCTCGGCCAGGGCGCTGGCGATGATCCCGAGGAAGAGCGGGATCAGCAGCCCCATTTCATCCTTATACCAACACAGCGCCATGCTGCCGGTCAGGGCGATGAACACCCGCACGCTGTAGCTGAATTTATCCAGCGCCCAGAGGCGACGCAGAGACTGTTTAAATGGGGTCGATGGCATGAAGTGCGAGGGCCTTCCGAGGCAATGACGCTAAATTGAGCCAGTAATGACGCCGACGCAATGGCGCCGATCACATCTGACAGCAAAATCTGTTCCTTGATATCAACCACAGTTGTTTTGTGTGGGTCAGACGAATTGCGCAGCCGCGTAACCCGAGGCCCAGGCCCACTGGAAGTTGAAGCCGCCCAAATGCCCGGTGACGTCGAGCACTTCACCAATGAAATACAGGCCGGGGCTTTTCAGCGATTCCATGGTCTTGGACGAGACTTCCCGCGTATCGACACCGCCCAGGGTCACTTCGGCGGTGCGGTAGCCTTCGGTGCCGGCCGGTACGACTTTCCAGCTCGCCAGTTTTTCGGCGATGTCGGCAATTTCCGCGTGGGTGTACTGCTTCATCGGTTTGGACACGAACCAGTTGTCCGCCAGCAGGTTGGCCATCTTCTTGGTGAAGATTTCCCCCAGCAGGGTTTTCAGCTCGCTGTTCGGACGCTCGGCCTGCTGCTGTTGCAACCACGTCGGTACGTCGTGATCCGGCAGCAGGTTGATCTCAACCGTATCGCCGGACTCCCAGAACGACGAGATCTGCAAAATCGCCGGACCACTGAGGCCGCGGTGAGTGAACAGGATGTTCTCGCGGAAACTCTGGTCATTGCAGCTCACCAGGCAATCCACCGATGTACCGGACAGCTCGGTGCAAAGCTCTTTGAGCTGATCGGTGATGGTGAATGGCACCAGACCGGCGCGCGTTGGCAGCAACTCATGGCCGAATTGTCTGGCGACCTGATAACCAAAACCGGTGGCGCCCAAGGTTGGAATCGACAGGCCGCCGGTAGCGATCACCAAGGACTCACAGGTGATTTGGCCCAGCGTGGTGTCCAGCAAATAACCGCTTTCCAGCTTCTCGATGGTTTGGATCGAGGTGTCCAGGTGCAAGCTGACGCCAACCTGATCGCACTCGTTGAGCAGCATCTCGAGGATGTCGCTGGATTTGTTATCGCAGAACAACTGGCCGAGTTTTTTCTCGTGGTACGGCACGCCGTGTTTGGCGACCATCCCGATGAAATCCCACTGGGTGTAGCGGGCCAGGGCAGATTTGCAGAAGTGTTCGTTCTGCGAGAGAAAATTGTTCGGTTCGGTGTACATGTTGGTGAAATTGCAGCGGCCTCCGCCCGACATCAGGATTTTCTTGCCGGCCTTGTTCGCATGGTCGAGCAACATCACCTTGCGCCCGCGCCCGGCGGCGGTCAGCGCACACATCAAACCTGCGGCGCCAGCGCCAATGATCACGACTTCGGTAGAGCGCAAAACGGTGTCCTCACACAATGATCGTTCCCACGCTCTGCGTGGGAATGCCGCCATGGACGCTCTGCGTCCGCCGTTATGTGACGCGGAGCGTCACGGATGCATTCCCACGCAGACGGTTCGACGCCTCGACGTGGGAACGATCAGGGTCAGAGGATGCGAACGCGCAGCGAACGGCCTTTGATTTTGCCGTCGTTCAGGCGCTGCAAGGCTTGCTTGGCGATCCCGCGTTCAACAGCCACATACGCCTGGAAGTCGAAAATCGCGATCTTGCCCACCTGGGCACCCGGAATGCCGGCATCGCCAGTCAGTGCACCCAGAATGTCGCCCGGACGAACCTTGTCTTTACGGCCAGCGCCGATGACCAGCGTGCTCATCACCGGCAGCAGCGGACCGCCGCCCTGAGACTTGAGGTTGTCCAGCTGATCCCAGCTCAAAGGCGACTTCTGCAGTTGCTCGATGGCTTGGGCGCGGTGCGCTTCGGACGGGGCGACCAGGCTGATCGCAATGCCTTTCTCACCGGCGCGGCCCGTACGGCCAACACGGTGGATGTGGATTTCCGAATCACGCGCCAGTTCGACGTTGATCACCATGTCCAGCGCATCGATGTCCAGACCGCGCGCGGCGACGTCGGTGGCGACCAGTACCGAAGTACTGCGGTTGGCGAACATGGCCAGTACCTGGTCGCGGTCACGCTGCTCCAGATCGCCGTGCAGGCCGACGGCGGAGATGCCTTTGGCGGTCAGGTGATCAACGGTTTCCTGAACCTGCTGCTTGGTGAAGCAGAAGGCGACGCAGGACGCCGGACGGTGATGCGCGAGGACTTTAACCACGGCGTCCATGCGCTCTTCCGGGGAAATTTCGTAGAAACGCTGCTCGATCTGCGTGTCGTCGTGAAACGCCTCGGCCTTCACTTGCTGCGGATTGCGCATGAACTTCGACGCCAACTGCTTGATGCCCACCGGATACGTGGCAGAGAACAGCAGGGTCTGGCGACGCTCCGGGCACTGGGCGATGATTTCTTCGATGGAATCGTAGAAACCCATGTCGAGCATGCGGTCGGCTTCGTCGAGGATCAGCGTATTCAGGCCATGAAGGACCAGTGAACCCTTGCGCAGGTGCTGCTGAATACGTCCCGGGGTGCCGACGATGATGTGCGCGCCATGCTCAAGAGAGCCGATCTGCGGGCCGAAGGACACGCCGCCGCACAGGGTCAGGACCTTGATGTTGTCTTCGGAACGGGCCAGGCGACGGATTTCCTTGGCGACCTGGTCGGCCAGCTCACGCGTCGGGCAAATGACCAGCGCCTGGCAACCGAAGAAGCGCGGATTGATAGGGTTCAGCAGGCCGATACCGAAGGCGGCGGTCTTGCCGCTGCCGGTCTTGGCCTGGGCGATCAGGTCCATCCCCTTGAGGATCACCGGCAAGCTTTGCGCCTGGATCGGCGTCATCTGGGCATAACCGAGGGAGTCGAGGTTAGCCAGCATGGCGGCGGACAGCGGCAAAGTATTAAAAGCGGTGGCGATGGTGGTCACGGGACTGGCCTGCAAAACAAAATGTCGCGCAGTGTACCAGCCCGGTGGCCATTCGCCCTAAGGCTCGATGTGTTCTTCCGGACGCTTGACGCGCCGTCCGTCTTCCTTTGATAGCTGCGAAAAGATCGTCGCGGCCAGCATCGCCATGATTCCGACCGTCACAAAGGTCAGTTGGAACGCGCCCAGAACCGTGTCCACACCATCGTTACCGACTTCTGCAGTGAACCCGCCGAGCAGCGCACCGGCACAGGCAACGCCGAGGCTCAGGGACAATTGCGCGACCACCGACAGCAGGCTGTTGCCGCTGCTGGCGCTGGCGTCGTCGAGGTCGATCAGGGTCACGGTGTTCATCGCAGTGAACTGCAACGAGTTGATCGCGCCGAGGATCGACAGCATCACCAACAGCAACCAGTACGGTGTTTGCTCGCTGACCAGCCCCATGCTCGCCAGCATCAGCCCCAGCGCCAACGTGTTGCCGGTCAGCACGGTGCGATAGCCCAAACGTTCGATCAGCGGTCGCGCCACCGACTTGGCAACCATCGCCGCCGCCGCCAGCGGCAGCATGCTCATCCCGGCCTGGGACGGCGAATAACCCAGCGCCACTTGCAGCAGCAACGGCACGAGGAACGGTAGGGCGCCGCTGCCCAGTCGGGCGAACAGGTTGCCGAGGATGCCCACGGCAAACGTCCGGGTCTTGAACAGCGACGGCGCGAACAGCGGATTGTCGATGTGCCCGGCCCGCAACCAGTACGCCGCCAGACATGCCATGCCGCCGAACAGCAGCAACATCACGCGCAAGTGCGGCAGGTGCAGTTCGCCGAGCCCTTCCATGGCGATGGTGATCAGCACCATCGCGGCACCAAACAACAAAAAGCCCAGGCTGTCGAAACGCGTGCGCTCACTGCCACGCAGATCGGGGATGAATTTCCACACCGCGTAACACCCAATGGCGCCCACCGGCAGGTTGATCAGGAAGATCCAGTGCCAGGTCAGGTATTCCACCATCCAGCCGCCCATGGTCGGGCCGATCAACGGGCCGAGCAATCCGGGAATGGTGATGAAGCCCATGATCCGCACCAAATCCGAGCGCGGGTAGGCACGCAGCACCACCAATCGCCCGACCGGCAACATCAGCGCACCACCCAGGCCCTGGATCACCCGCGCGCCAATCAGCAGGCTCAGGGTGCTCGACAACGCGCAGAGCAACGAGCCGAGGCTGAACAGCAGAATCGCGCCGAAGAAGATTTTCTTGGTGCCAAAACGGTCGGCTATCCAGCCCGAGGCGGGGATCAGCAAGGCGACGGTGAGCATGTAGGCGATGATCACGCCCTGCATGCGCAAGGGGTCTTCAGCCAAGTCTCGGGCCATGGCGGGCAGGGCGGTGTTGAGAATGGTCCCGTCGAGGGATTGCATGAAGAAAGCGATGGCGACGACCCACGGCACCCAGCGGGCGGTGACAGCGTCGAGAGGCGGGCGGTTGGGCATGGGACCTCTTGTTGTTGGAGATGATCGTTCCCACGCTCCGCGTGGGAATGCAGCTCGGGACGCTCCGCGTCCCTGCCGAAGCGATTGCTGCGCGTCCATTGAGGCATTCCCACGCGGAGCGTGGGAACGATCGGTGTCAGAGGGTCAAGGTCAGTTTGCTGATCAACGCACCCGGCAATAGCGCCGAGGCCGTGGCCCGCTGGCTGTAGGTGCTGGCCGACAACATCAGCTCGCGCTCTTCGGTCAATGCCTCCAGCTGCGAACCCAGCAAACTGTAGGCACTGTCATCAAACCGCATGGTACTCACCGGCGCCTGAATCTCGCCGTTCTCGACCCAGAAGGTCGCAAACCGCGTCATGCCGGTCAGGCGTGCCGCCGGCTGATCCGAGTAGTTCAGGTACCACAGGTTGCTGATGTACAAGCCAGTGCCCAATTGCTTGAGAATCTCTGCGTCAGGCAACGTGCCGGCCGCCATGTTCACTGCGCTCGGCATTTCACCACCGCTGGCGCCATTGGCGGTCAGACCGTACTCGGCCGCACTGCGTGAACTGACCATCTGCGCGCCGGCCTTGCCGTTGACGATCAACCCAAGATCGCTGCGCGGATAACCTTCGCCGGAGAATGCCGGGCTCAACGAACCGCTGACTTTTTCATCGACGGACACCAACGGGCTGAACGAACTGTCGCCCGCGTAAAGCTTCTGCAGCGGACTGTTTTTGCTGGCAATCGACTGCGCCGAGAAACCACCCCAGCCCAGCATGTCCATGATTTCCCCCAGGGCGGCCGGCGCTAGATAGGCGCGGTACTGACCCGGCGCCAGGGTGTGTTGCGATTTGCCGAGAAACGCCAACTGCTCGCGCGCCAGCACAAAGCGCCTGGCAAACCCTTCGCTGTTCCAGTCGTGCCCGGCGTAGCTGGCTTTCACCGCCTGGCCGTTGTCATGAAACAGGCTGAAGTCGAAGTTGAAGCTGTTGGCCTGGTGCCAGCCGAACGCGCCCGAAGAGCTGGCGAAACCACGACTGATCGGGCCGGCCGCATAGAAACCCACCAGGTCCAACCCTTCGGCAGCCTGGGTGATTTCGGCCACAACCTGCTCGGTGTCCGGCAGTGGATGATCCTGCACGTTCTTGCTCTGCCAGCCGGTTAAGTTGAGCAGCAAGTACGGATCCTGCGGCAGCAACGGCAAGGTTTCGCGCAACTGTTGCAGACCTTCGGCGAGGCGCTGAACATCGACTTCGGCATCACCGGAAAGGGTGATGTTCAGGTCGGCGTGGCGACCCTCGTTGATCAGTTTGAAACCGACGCTCGCCTGCTGCACCTGCCCGGCCTGACGGACCTTGGCGTGGTTGAAACGCACGAAGGCCGACGACTCGGCGGCGTAGCTGAGGGTGAACTGTTCCGGCTCGCGAATCGCATCGCGCAGCCAGTTGACCAAAGCCTTGAACGACTCGGCCTGATTTTTTGAAGTACTCATCAGGCATCTCCCCCAAACACATCCACATTGCTGAACACGCAGGCCGGCGACGCATGGCCGACGCGGATCACCTGGTTCGGTTCACCCTTGCCGCAGTTCGGCGTACCCAGGACCTTGACGGTGTTCGCATCGCCGACGGCGCTGAGGCTTTTCCAGAACTGCGCGGAAATTGCCCGGTAGTTGGGGTTTTTCACCACGCCTTTGAGTTCGCCGTTTTCGATCAGCTGAGCCCATTCGCAACCGAACTGGAACTTGTTGCGCGCATCGTCGATGGACCACGAGCGATTGGTCGACATCACGATGCCGTGTTCGATGTTGCCGATCAGTTGCTCCAACGGTTGATCGCCGGCCTCGATGTTCAGGTTGGCCATGCGGTCGATTGGCGGGCGGTTCCAGCCGCAGGCGCGGCTGTTGGCGACGCCATCCATACCAGCACGGAATTGCGACAACGCACCACCCAGTGGACGCAGCAGCAAACCTTCTTTGATCAGGAATTGCTTGCTGGCAGCCGTGCCATCGTCGTCATGGCCGTAACTGGCGAGTTGCTCGGGGATGTCCGGATCGAAGGTCACGTTGAGCAGTTTGGAGCCATATTGCAGGCGGCCGAAGTCTTCTGCCTTGACGAAACTGGTGCCGGCGTAATTGCGTTCGTCGCCGAGGATGCGGTCCAGCTCCAACGGGTGGCCGATGGATTCGTGGATCTGCAGCATCATTTGGTCCGGCATCAACAGCAGGTCGCGCGGGCCTTGCGGGGTGTTCGGCGCCAGTAGCAATTGCAGCGCCTGGTCGGCGATTTTCGGTCCGGCGCCGACCAGGCCGCAGCGGCTGATCACATCAAAACCGCCCTGTTGGCCGAAGTTCTCGCGGCCCAGGGTGCGGGTCTGGCTGTCGCTGCCGTCATAGGCGGTGACTTCCAGGCTCGGATAGACAAAACGCTGCGCCTGACGCAGTTCGGCGCCGGCGCTGCTGAGGTAGATCTGTTCGACGTGGGTGATGCCGATGCTCACCTGCCAGTTCACCAGTCGCTCGTCCTGGGGCACGGCGGCGGATTCGGCGCCGAGCAGTTGGTAACAATCGCTCAGGGACGGGAAGGGCTGGTCCAGGTTCGGCGAAAAGTAGTCGGCGCGGTCACTGGAGACGGCTTGCTCGCGCAGGTCGAGCAGGGCGTGGGGCTTGAGTCGACGGGCTTGTTGTTCGGCTCGCTCCAGCGCGGCTTGCAGGCCGGACTGGGACAGGTCGTTGGTCGCGGCGTAGGCTTCGACGCCGTTGACTCGAACGGTCAGCATTGCGCCTTCGTCACGGCTCAGGCTCGGAGGTTCGGCGACATTCTTGCGCACCGACAGGTATTGACCGGACTCGCGCACATAACGCAGCGAAAAGAATTCAGCGCCCGTGCGCAAGGCAGCGAAGCGCTGCTTGAGCTGGGGGTGGAAATCGAACATTCGGGAACCTCCTTGGTATGGAGCGGCGGTGTATCGATGTTGCGAGGGGGTGAAACGTTTGCGTGGCGCTAGATTAGGCCTGCGTGGGGGGTAGGATCAAGCGCGGGGAGGTGTGGGAAAGGATTACTTCGGGAAGTGTGGTGCTTGGTCGGGCGTCTTCGCGGGCAAGCCTCGCTCCTACAAGGAATCGCGTTCTCCTGTAGGAGCGAGGCTTGCCCGCGAAGGACGCGCCTCGGTGTTACGTCTTACTGAGCAGTAGGACTCACATCCCGCAACGGCTTGCCACGCACCGGTGCACCACCGGCCACGAAGTAGGCGGCCTTGCTGCGCGGCAACGGCTTGCGACCACGGATCTTGTCGGCGATTTTCTCGGCGATCATGATCGTTGGCGCGTTCAGGTTGCCAGTGGTGATGATCGGCATGATCGAAGCGTCGACCACGCGCAGGGCTTGCATGCCATGCACACGGCCTTCGGCATCAACCACGGCCATTTCGTCGGTGCCCATCTTGCACGAGCAGGACGGGTGGAACGCGGTTTCGGCGTGTTCGCGGATGAACTTGTCCAGCTGCTCATCGGTTTGTACGTCGATGCCGGGGCTGATTTCGCGGCCACGGAAAGCGTCCAGTGCAGGCTGTTGCATGATTTCACGGGTCAGGCGGATGCCGTCACGAAATTCCTGCCAGTCCTGCTCGGTGGCCATGTAGTTGAACAGGATGCTCGGGTACTCGCGCGGATCCTTGGACTTGGCCTGAATGCGACCACGGCTCGGCGAACGCATGGAACCCATGTGCGCCTGGAAACCGTGCTCTTTCACGCCGTTGCTGCCGTTGTAGTTAATCGCGACCGGCAGGAAGTGGTACTGGATGTTCGGCCAATCGAATTCTTCGCGAGTCCGGATGAAACCGCCGGCTTCGAATTGGTTGCTGGCGCCGATGCCGGTGCCGTTGAACAGCCACTCGGCACCGATGGCCGGCTGGTTGTACCAAAGCAGTGACGGGTACAGCGAGACTGGTTGGGTGCACGCGTATTGCAGGTACAACTCGAGGTGATCCTGCAGGTTTTCGCCGACGCCTGGCAGGTCGTGGACCACCGGGATGTCGAGCTTGTTCAGCAGTTCGGCGGGGCCGACGCCGGAGCGTTGCAGAATCTGCGGCGATGCGATGGCGCCGGAGCACAGCAGCACTTCTTTGCGGGCGCGGGCTTCAACGCGCTCTTCTGCGGCGCCGATCAAGTAACGCACGCCGACTGCACGCTTGCCTTCGAACAGAATCTTGTCGGTCAGGGCGTGGGTGACGATGGTCAGGGTCGAGCGCTTCTTGGCGATGTCCAGGTAACCGCGAGCGGTGCTGGCGCGACGGCCGTTCGGCGTCACGGTGCGGTCCATCGGGCCGAAGCCTTCTTGCTGGTAACCGTTGAGGTCTTCGGTGCGCGGGTAACCGGCTTGCACGCCGGCATCAACCATCGCCTGGAACAGCGGGTTGTTGCCGGCTTTCGGCGTGGTCACGCTGACGGGACCGTCGCCACCGTGGTAGTCGTTCGCGCCGATGTCGCGGGTTTCAGCTTTGCGGAAATACGGCAGGCAGTTCAGGTAGTCCCAGTCTTCCAGACCTGGCAGTTTCGACCAGTTGTCGTAGTCCATCGCGTTGCCGCGGATGTAGCACATGCCGTTGATCAGCGAAGAACCACCCAGGCCCTTGCCGCGACCGCATTCCATCCGACGACCGTCCATGTGTGGCTCTGGATCGGTTTCGTACCCCCAGTTGTAGCGACGGCCTTGAAGCGGGAACGCCAGGGCGGCCGGCATTTGCGTGCGGAAGTCCAAGCGGTAGTCCGGGCCGCCTGCTTCGAGCAGCAGAACGGTGACGCCTTCGTCTTCAGTCAGACGGGTCGCCAGGGTGTTACCGGCCGAGCCGGCACCGATGATGATGTAATCGAATTCTTGGGACATTAAATGCACCCTCTTTGAAGTTGGTCAGGTCAGGCCATGGCGAGTGCTGCGCACTCGATCGCGGGCAAGCCTCGCTCCTACAAGGACCACGCAGGACCTGTAGGAGCGAGGCTTGCCCGCGAAGGCGGCCTCGCAGGCGAAACAAATACCGCCTTAGAAAACCGAGGCGTAATCGCCCAGTTCGACCTGTACCGATTTGATGCGTGTGAAGTTGTTCAGCGAGCTGATGCCGTTCTCACGGCCCACGCCCGACTGCTTGTAGCCGCCGACCGGCATCTTGGCGTCGGATTCGCCCCAGGCGTTGATCCAGCAGATACCGGCTTCCAGTTGATGAATCACGCGGTGAGCGCGGTTCAGGTCCTTGGTGACGACACCGGCGGCCAGGCCGAACTCGGTGTCGTTGGCACGACGGATCACTTCTTCTTCGGTTTCGTAAGTCAGGATGCTCATTACCGGACCGAAGATTTCTTCGCGAACGATGGTCATCTCGTCGGTGCAGTCGGTGAACACGGTCGGTGCCACGAACGCGCCTTTGGCGAATTCGCCTTCGGTCAGACGGCTGCCGCCGCACAGAACGCGAGCGCCTTCTTCCTTACCTTTGGCGATGTAACCCAGCACGCTTTCCATGTGGGCGAAGCTGACCAGCGGGCCGAAGTTGGTGTTCTCGTCTTCCGGGTTGCCGACGCGAATGCGCGCAACGCGTTCAACGATCTTGGCTTCGAAAGCGGCTTTCAGGTGGCTCGGCACGAACACTCGAGTGCCGTTGGTGCAGACCTGACCGGAACTGTAGAAGTTGGCCATCATGGCGGTGTCGGCGGCGCGATCGAGGTCGGCGTCGTCGAAAATGATCAGCGGGGATTTGCCGCCCAATTCCATGGTCACGTCTTTCAGCGACGAAGCAGAGGCGCTGGCCATGACCTTCTTGCCGGTGTCGGTGCCGCCGGTGAAGGAGATTTTTTCGATGCGTGGGTGTTCGGTCAACCAGGTACCGACTTCACGGCCGCTACCGGTCAGCACGTTAAACACGCCAGCCGGAACGCCGGCTTCGGTGTAGATCTCGGCCAGTTTCAGCGTGGTCAGGGACGTGACTTCGCTTGGCTTGAAGATCATCGCGTTACCGGCCGCCAGGGCCGGTGCGGATTTCCACAGGGCGATCTGGATCGGGTAGTTCCACGCGCCGATACCGGCCACGACGCCCAGCGGCTCGCGACGGGTGTAGACGAAAGAAGTGGTGCGCAGCGGGATTTGCTCGCCTTCGATGGCCGGAACCAGACCTGCGTAGTACTCCAGCACGTCAGCGCCGGTGACGATGTCGACGTACTTGGTTTCGGAGAACGACTTACCGGTGTCCAGTGTTTCCAGGGCGGCCAGTTCATCGTTGCGCTCGCGCAGGATGTCGACGGCACGACGCAGGATGCGCGAACGCTCCATGGCGGTCATTGCAGCCCAGATTTTCTGGCCCTTTTCGGCGCTGACAACGGCGCGCTCAACGTCTTCCTTGGTCGCACGTTGTACGGTTGCGAGGACTTCACCGTTAGCCGGGTTGATGGCTTCGAAGGTGGCGTCGCTGCTGGCGTCGGAGTAGCCGCCATCGATGTAGAGTTTTTGCAGTTCGAAACGGGCCATAGTGTCCTCGCAAGTGCATAAGTGGTTGGCGTTGACCACTGGGCGTGCCTTTTAGCTTGGGCAACGCTGGTCAGTGGCAGTTCAGGGGTTGAGCGGTTATGTGTGCTCTAACTCACCTGCTTGGCCAGTTGGAAATCCATGTATTCGTAAGCGATCTGGTGCGCCTGCTCGGTGTCGAAAGCATCTCCCGACAGCGCGCCGCGCAACCACAAGCCGTCAATGAGGGCTGCCAGGCCGCGGGCGGCGCTGCGCGCTTGATCAAGCGGCAACACACGGCGGAACTGGCAGCACAGGTTGGAATACAGACGGTGATCGTTGATCCGCTGCAACCTGTGCAAAGACGGGTGGTGCATGCTGGTGGCCCAGAAGGCCAGCCAGGTTTTCATTGCCGGGCCATTGACCTGGCTGGCGTCGAAGTTGCCTTCGATGATCACCTGCAGATGCGCCCGTGGGCTGTCATCTGCCAGCGCCTGACGGCGCGCGGTGACGTTCTCGCTGAGGACACTCATCAGGTACTGCGCGGTGGCCGCGATCAGGCCGTTCTTGTCCTGAAAATAGTGACTGATGATGCCATTCGAGACACCCGCCAAACGGGCGATCAGCGCAATGCTGGCGTCCCCCATTCCGACCTGATCTACCGCCTGCAACGTGGCTTCGATCAACTGCTGGCGGCGGATGGGTTGCATACCGACCTTGGGCATCTTGCACATCTCCTTAGGCCTTCCGGTGGACGTGAAACGTCTATCGGATTGAAGGCCAGTCTATTTTGTTTTGATTGAACGTTCAATCAACAAAGAATAAGATCTGCGACAATTCGTCGCTGCCTACAGGTTTTTCCTACATGTAGTTGGCGGAAAAACGACATCCCAAAACGCTCGAAACCCACGCGCACTGGCGCTCCCGGGCTTCGGGCTTTTTTCGGGGTGTCTTTATATCACCCGCTGGTCGGCTGCCAACTAAGCGATTGGTCGGGTAGCGCGTTGCCTTGTGTTCTTCTCTCGCACTGCCTGGAGCATCTGTGCCATGAGTTCTGCCTCTCTTATAAAGACCCCACCCGAGAAGGTGACGGTCAACGGTTGGGTGTTCTACACCTCTACCGCGTTGATCCTGCTGTTGACCGCCATTCTGATCATCGCCCCGCAAGAGGCCGGCAGATTGCTTGGTATTGCCCAGGCCTGGTTGTCCCGCAGCTTCGGCTGGTACTACATGGTGGTGATCGCCGCTTACCTGGTCTTCGTGGTCGGCCTGGCGTTTTCGTCCTACGGCAAGCTCAAGCTGGGCAGCAAGGACGACACCCCGGACTTCAGCTACGGCGCTTGGGCGGGGATGCTGTTCTCGTCGGGTATCGGCATCTCGCTGCTGTATTTCGGTGCCTCCGAGCCGCTGGACCACTACTTCAATCCGCCGGAAGGCGTGGCTGCCAGCAACATGGCCGCCCGTCAGGCCGTTCAGCTGACGTTCCTGCACTGGGGCCTGCATGGCTGGGCGATCTACGCATTGGTCGGTCTGGCCGTGGCCTATTTTGCTTACCGTCATAACCAGCCGCTGGCGTTGCGTTCTGCGCTGTATCCGCTGGTCGGCGAGCGATGGGTCAAAGGCGCCGCCGGTCACGCGGTGGACGGCTTCGGCATGTTCGTGACCCTGCTGGGGCTGGTGACGAACCTGGGGATTGGTTCGCTGCAAGTGTCGTCGGGCCTTGAAAACCTGTTCGGCATGGAGCACAGCAACACCAACCTGCTGATCGTGATCATCGTGATGAGCACCGTGGCGACTATCGCGGCTGTGTCGGGTGTGGAAAACGGTATTCGCCGTCTGTCCAACCTGAACATCGTGCTGTTCAGCGGCCTGCTGATTTTCGTGCTGTTGTTCGGCCCGACCCTGCACCTGCTCAACGGCTTCGTGCAAAACGTCGGCGACTACCTGAACGGCGTGGTGCTGAAGACCTTCGACCTCTATGTGTACGAAGGCGACAGTGAGAAGTCCGACCGCTGGTTGGGCCTGTGGACCCTGTTCTACTGGGCCTGGTGGATTTCCTGGGCCCCATTCGTGGGTATGTTCATCGCGCGTATTTCCCGTGGTCGCACGGTGCGTGAACTGGTAGCCGGCGTGCTGCTGATCCCGCTGGGTTTCACCCTGGCATGGTTGTCGATCTTCGGTAACTCGGCCCTGGACCTGGTGATGAACCATGGGGCGGTGGAACTCGGCAAGACGGCGCTGGAACAGCCGTCGATGGCGATCTACCAACTGCTTGAGCACTACCCGGCGTCGAAAATCGTGATCGGCGTGTCGATCTTTGTCGGTTTCGTGCTGTTCCTGACCCCGGCGGATTCCGGCGCGGTGATGATGGCCAACCTTTCGTGCAAGGGCGGTAACGTCGACGAAGACGCCCCGCACTGGCTGCGGATCTTCTGGTCGGCGGTGATCACGCTGGTGACCATCGGCCTGCTGTTCGCCGGTAACTTCGAAGCCATGCAAACCATGGTGGTGCTGGCCGGTCTGCCGTTCTCGGTGGTGCTGGTGTTCTTCATGTTTGGCCTGCACAAGGCGATGCGCCAGGACGTGCAGATCGAACAGGAGCAAGCGGAGCTCGCAGCGCGCGGTCGTCGTGGTTTCAGCGAGCGTTTGACTCAGCTGGACTTGCAGCCGAATCAGTCGATTGTTCAGCGTTTCATGGACAAGCAAGTCAGCCCGGCGCTGGAAGAGGCCGTGATTCAATTGCGTGGTAAGGGTCTGGACGTGCAAACGTTGCTGGGCAAGGCCAAGCGTTGCATGGGCCTGCGGATCGAGATGGAAGAGGGCAACCCTTTTGTCTACGAAGTGAGCCTGGATGGCTATCTGGCAGCGGCGAGCGACACGGTGTCGGGGGAAAGTGCTGATGAACCGCGCGCACGTTATTACCGCGCCGAGGTGTACTTGCACAACGGCAGCCAGGATTACGACTTGATGGGCTTTACTCAAGATCAGATCACCCGTGACGTGCTCGATCAGTTTGAAAGCCATCGGCAGCTCCTTGGCCGGGTCTATAGCTAAGCAGCTAAAACAGAAAGGGGCTCATTAGAGCCCCTTTTTTGTGCCTCAATGATCGTTCCCACGCTCTGCGTGGGAATGCATCCTGTGACGCTCCGCGTCACGTCTGCAAAGGGACGCGGAGCGTCCCGGGCGGCATTCCCACGCGGAGCGTGGGAACGATCACGCCGCGATCCTCTCGCGGCGTTTTGTGTCTGTTGCCTTACCCCAGGTTCTTGCCGAGCAACGCGTGATACAGCTCGTTGTCACCCAGAATCCCGACAACCTCGTTGTTGTGGTGCAGAACCAGCTTGTTACCCGTGTGATACCGAATCTGCAGCGCGTCGCGCATGCCGATGTTCGAATCCACCAGGGTTGGTCGACGACCCAGGCCTTCAACCGCTTGCCCTGGAATCCAGTTTTGCAGGTCCAGGCTCGCGCCGTTCTGGCGTGCGCCTTTGATGGTGTTGCCTTCGGCCAGGTCCAGCCAGGAATCGCCACCCGGATCTAGGCATACCGAACCGTTGACGCGTTTGCAGTTGTCCAGGGTGCGCATCAGGCTGCGACCGCACAGCACGTTCAGCGGGTTGGTATGGGCCACGAAGGTCCGCACGTAGTCGTCCGCAGGGTTGAGGACGATCTCTTCCGGCTTGCTGTACTGGACGATCCGACCGTCTTTCATGATCGCGATACGGCTGCCCAGCTTCAGTGCTTCATCGAGGTCGTGGCTCACGAACACGATGGTTTTGTTCAGCTTGCTTTGCAGCTCCAGCAGTTCGTCTTGCAGGCCTTGGCGGATCAGCGGATCGAGTGCCGAGAACGGTTCGTCCATCAGCAGAATGTCGGCGTCCATCGCCAACGCGCGGGCCAGGCCCACACGTTGCTGCATACCACCGGAGAGCTCGTCGGGTTTCTTGTTGCGCCACTGGGTCAGGCCCACCAGCTCAAGTTTTTCATCGACCAGTTTTTTCCGTTCCTTCTCCGGACGTCCCTGCATTTCCAGACCGAAGCTGATGTTCTCGCGAACGGTCAGCCAAGGCATCAGGGCGAACTTCTGGAACACCATCGCAATGCGCTTGGTGCGCATCATTTTCAATTCCGCCGGGGTGCAGGAAGCGATGTCGATCTGCTTGCCTTCGTGCTCGACGAACAACTTGCCGCGGCTGACGGTGTTGAGGCCGTTGATACAGCGCAGCAAGCTGGACTTGCCGGAGCCGGACAGGCCCATCAGTACGCAGATTTCACCCTTTTCGACATCCAGGCTGGCCTTTTCGACGCCGACAATCTGCCCGGTCTTTTTCAGGATCTGGTCACGGGTCATGCCCTGATCGAGGAGTTTCAAGGCCTCGCGCGGGTCTTTGGAGAATATTACGTCGACGTCTTCGAAGCGAATAATGCTCATGCGTCACCCCCTACTTTAGCGTCGGGTTGTTTGCAGATACGGTCGAGCATGATCGCCAGCAGTACGATCGCCAGGCCCGCTTCGAAGCCCAGGGCGATATCAGCAGTGTTCAGTGCGTTGACCACGGGTTTGCCCAGGCCGTCGGCGCCCACCAGTGCCGCGATCACCACCATCGACAACGACAGCATGATGCACTGGGTGATACCGGCCGCGATGCTTGGCATGGCGTAGGGCAGTTCGATGCGTGCGAGCAGTTGACGGCGCGAGCAGCCGAAGGCTTTGCCGGCGTCCATCAATTCTGCGGGAACATCACGGATACCCAGGTAGGTCAGGCGGATAGGTGCGGCAATCGCGAACACCACCGTAGAAATCAGGCCCGGGACCACACCCAGACCGAAGAGGGTCAGGGTAGGAATGAGGTACACGAAGGTCGGCACGGTCTGCATCAGATCGAGCACCGGACGCATCAGTGTGTAAAACATCGGTTTATGCGCGGCGACGATGCCCAACGGCACGCCGATGATCACGCAGACGAAAGTGGCAAACAGCACCTGGGCGAGTGTTTCCATGGTTTCCTGCCAGTACCCCAGATTGAGGATCAGCAGGAAGGAGAGGATGACGAAAACGGTCAGCCCCAATTTTCGTTGAATAAAGTGTGCCAGTAGCGCGATGAGGCCGATCAATGCCAGCGGGTTGAACCAGGTCAGCGCAAAAGTCACGCCGTGGATCATCGTTTCCAGTGACACGGCGATTGCGTCGAAGGTGCTGGCGCCGTGTTGCGTCAACCATTCAACGAAGCCTGCGATGTACTGGCCTAAAGGTATTTTCTGATCAATCAGCATGGTAGTGAACGTCCGCATGCAAGGAAATAAACAGCCCGGGGAAGCTAGCTTCCCCGGCGTAAGCGATTACTGCGCGAGCTTGGCTTTCACGGCCTCCAGGCCTGGTTTACCGTCAATGGTGGTCACGCCAGCGAGCCAGGTATCGAGGACCTGTGGATTCTTTTTCAGCCAGGCCTTGGCGGCCGCGTCAGGCTTCATTTTGTCGTCCAGGATGTTGCCCATCAGCGAGCTTTCCATGTCGACGGTGAACTCCAGGTTTTTCAGCAAGGTGCCGACGTTGCTGCATTCCTGGGCATAACCCTTGCGGGTGTTGGTCGCCACGGTGGCGGCACCGAAGTCCGGGCCGAAGAAGTCGTCACCACCGGTGAGGTATTGAATCTTGAAGCGTTTGTTCATCGGGTGCGGCGCCCAGCCGAGGAACACCACGGCGGTGTCGCGTTTCTGGGCGCGGTCGACTTGCGACAGCATGCCCGCTTCGCTGGACTCGACGATCTTGAATCCGGCGTCTTTCAAGCCGAAGGCGTTCTTGTCGATCATACTCTGAATCAGACGGTTGCCATCGTTACCCGGTTCGATGCCGTAGATCTTGCCGTCGAGTTCTTTCTTGAATTTCGGGATATCAGAGAAGTCGTGAAGGCCTTTGTCATACAGCGCTTGAGGTACGGCGAGGGTGTACTTGGCGCCTGTAAGGTTGGTGCGCACGACGTCGACGGTGCCGGCATCGCGATAAGCCTTGATGTCGTTTTCCATGGTCGGCATCCAGTTACCGAGGAACACGTCCATGTTCTTGCCATCGGCCAGGGACTTGTAGGTCACCGGCACGGAAATCATCGTGGTTTTGGTCTTGTAGCCCAGTGCTTGGAGGACGACGCTGGTGGTGGCGGTAGTTGCAGTGATGTCGGTCCAGCCGACATCGGAGAAGTTTACGGTGCTGCATTGAGCCGGTTCGGCGGCTTGAGCCAGAAACGGCAGACTCAGCATGGCGGCCAACAACAACGACGGGGAACCTTTCATGGATGGACTCCTTGGTGTTTTTTTTGGCAGTGTTCCGACTGGACCACCGCACTTATAGGTTGCGGTTGGATGGCGTTTTGGAGACAGCTCTACCACGGCGCCTTGCAATCGAGTCGATACGATCATGTACCAGTGAAAATCTGACGCCTACAGGGGGCGTCGTAACCAGTACAGGGATGGTCGCATCCAGTGTCGGTGACGTCGTTTACAGCTTTTTTCAGCCCCCTTTGCCCCTCTGATCCGCAAAAAAACGGCGAAAACGCAGCGTCAAAGGCCCGCGGCGTTAGTGGGCATGAGTGCGTCGGTGTGAGACGTCGAACGACATGGCAAAAGCCTGATGATGCGGCCATCTCGGCGGATTGCAGCTTCAGCGTAGCAGCTCCGTCACTGGGCGCTTTTGCGTCTGGAGTTGGGACATCCAGGAGTTCGGCAGTAATGGCTATCAGTGTTTTCGACCTGTTCAAAATCGGCATTGGCCCTTCCAGTTCGCACACCGTGGGACCGATGCGGGCCGCGGCGTTGTTCGTGCAAGGTTTGCGTGAGCAGGGTCTTTTGGAACAAGTAAGGCGCGTCGAAGTTCAGCTTTACGGTTCGTTGTCGGCCACCGGCATCGGTCACGGCAGCGACAACGCGGTGATCATGGGCCTGATGGGCGAGTGGCCGGACGCGATCGATCCGTCGCAAATCGGCATCCGCATCGCAACCCTGCGCGAAACTCATACGCTGTTGCTCGACGGTCGCTTGTCGGTCCCGTTCATCTGGGCTCGGGACATGCGCCTGATCGACGAAAACCTGCCGTTCCACCCCAACGCCATGACCCTGATCGCCGAAGACGATGACGGTGAGCTGCATCGCGACACCTACTATTCCATCGGCGGCGGTTTTGTCGTCGATGAAGCACAAGCCTCCAGCGGCGTGGTGGACCTGGATCGCACGGTGTTGCCGTACGATTTCTCCAGCGCCGTCGAGCTGCTCAGCCTCTGTAAGCAGCACAACCTGCGCGTTGCCGAATTGATGATGGCCAACGAGAAGGTCTGGCGCAGCGAAGAGGAAATCCGCGCCGGCCTGATGAAACTCTGGCGCGCCATGCAGGATTGCGTCGAACAAGGTCTCAAGCACGAAGGCATCCTGCCCGGCGGCCTGAATGTGCGCCGTCGCGCGGCCAAGTTGCATCGCAGCCTGCAAGAGCTGAACAAACCCAATGTGATCGGCTCAACCTTGAGCGCCATGGAGTGGGTCAACCTGTTCGCCCTGGCGGTCAATGAAGAAAACGCCGCTGGCGGGCGCATGGTCACGGCGCCGACCAATGGCGCGGCGGGGATCATTCCGGCGGTGTTGCACTACTTTATGAAGTTCAGTGAGGTGGTGACCGACGCCAACGTGGTCGACTATTTCCTCAGTGCGGCAGCGGTAGGGATTCTGTGCAAGAAGAACGCTTCGATTTCAGGTGCCGAAGTCGGTTGCCAGGGCGAAGTCGGTTCGGCCTGCGCCATGGCGGCGGCCGGGTTGGCGGAGATCCTCGGCGCCACACCGGAGCAGCTGTGTAACGCGGCGGAAATCGGTCTGGAACACAACCTCGGTCTGACCTGCGACCCAGTGGGCGGGCTGGTGCAAGTGCCGTGCATCGAGCGCAACGCGATTGCCGCGGTGAAAGCCATCAACGCGGCGCAGATGGCGCTGCGTGGCGATGGCCAGCACTTTATCTCGCTGGATCGGGTGATCCGCACGATGCGTGATACCGGAGCCGATATGCATGACAAATATAAAGAGACATCGCGTGGTGGGTTGGCGGTTAGCGCGGTGGAGTGCTGATACCGAGTTGACCCCGTTCGCGGGCAAGCCTCGCTCCTACAGAATCACGCGATCCCTGTAGGAGCGAGGCTTGCCCGCGAAGGCGTCAGACCAGTCAAAACTGCGCACTAAGTGAACACCCGATCTAAAACGCGCCACGTTTTGGCGCGTCGCTTACAGATAAGCGACTTCACCCAGATCAGGGATCCAAGTTGGCCAATACCGCCTGTCACCTGTGCTTGCGGTGACACTCTCCATCAGGTCGCTGTAGCCCTGTTCCCACAAGTGCTACCGATTTGCTCACGCCCAACGGGGCAGAGCGCCTCTCGCCGATAATGGCACTTATAACCCCCACTCGCGGCGCGGCTTATATAGACGCGCTGCGACGTCGTTTTCAGGAGTTATTGAATGACCATTCAACTTTAGGCATGGCAATTGCTCTGTCATTACAAAGCCCGTCTCCCACGCGAGAACGATGGCAATAACAAGAGCCTCCGCCTGAGGCCATCACCCGCTTTGTGTGAGGAGATACCGCGATGACGACGTTCAACTCCGGGGCTCAACCCCAGAACCGTGCGCCTCAATCCATCGGCTTTTTGCTGCTGGACAATTTCACGCTTATTTCTCTGGCCTCCGCAGTAGAACCCCTGCGTATGGCCAACCAATTGTCCGGCCGCGAGCTGTATCGCTGGACCACACTCACCGTCGACGGCGGCCAGGTCTGGGCCAGTGACGGTCTGCAGATCACTCCCGACTGCTCCATGCACAAGGCTCCCGCCCTGGACACCATCATTGTCTGCGGCGGTATTGGCATCCAGCGCACTGTTACCCGTGAACACGTTTCGTGGCTGCAAAGCCAGGCGCGTCAGTCCCGCCGTCTCGGTGCGGTCTGCACCGGCAGTTGGGCCCTGGCGTGCGCCGGCCTGCTGGATGGTTTCGATTGCAGCGTGCACTGGGAATGCCTGGCCTCGATGCAGGAAGCTTTCCCGCGTGTGGCCATGAGTACGCGCCTGTTCACCCTCGACCGTAACCGTTTCACCAGTTCCGGCGGCACCGCGCCGCTGGACATGATGCTGCACCTGATCAGCCGCGATCACGGTCGTGAACTGTCGGCCGCGATCTCGGAAATGTTCGTCTACGAGCGCATCCGCAACGAGCAGGATCACCAGCGTGTGCCGCTCAAGCACATGCTCGGCACCAACCAGCCGAAGTTGCAGGAAATCGTCGCGCTGATGGAGGCCAACCTGGAAGAGCCGATCGACCTCGACGAGCTGGCGGTGTACGTCGCCGTGTCGCGTCGTCAGCTGGAGCGGCTGTTCCAGAAATACCTGCACTGCTCGCCGTCGCGTTATTACCTAAAACTGCGCTTGATCCGTGCTCGGCAACTGCTCAAGCAAACGCCGATGTCGATCATCGAAGTGGCGTCGGTATGCGGGTTCGTTTCTACACCGCACTTCTCCAAGTGCTACCGCGAATATTTCGGCATTCCGCCGCGTGACGAGCGCGTAGGTTCCAACACCACGCAACAAGTGGCGATGATGCCGCTGCCACAAGCGTTGGTGCTGTCGCCATTGTCCGGGCCGTTGTCGGCGTTGAGTCAGGCACGCAACGAGTCGACGTTCGCCAGCGTAAGGCTCTAATGCTCTGATCGTTCCCACGCTCTGCGTGGGAATGCCTCAATGGACGCTCTGCGTCCGCTTCGACAGGGACGCGGAGCGTCCCGGGCTGCATGTGAAGAAGTATCAGGCGCTACGGCTCTGCTGATACTCCGCCAGAGCAGGCAGCAATTGCTTATCGATAGCTTGGCGCACGGCCGGCAGGATGGTCGCGCTGCTGGTGTACATCTGCTTGACCATCGTGCGCAGTTCCGTTGCCCGTTCGTTGTTCAAACCCCGTACCGCGCATTCGCAGGCCTGCTCGGCGGTTGCACCAGGGGGCACTGCAAATCCTAACGCCTTGAGCTGGCCCAACAGGTCTTCCTGGTCTATCAAATCGGCGTACATCATGACGCAATCCTTCTTCAGGGAACGGTGTCGTGGCTCGATTCTCGTAGGGGTGCACAGTGGCGGCAAGGACGATTTGTCGCAATGGCCGCAATACCTATGAACAGGTCGTTTTCGGCTAACTTGCTGCGGATGGGAGTGGGCACACTGGAGTCAGCTGGCTTCACGAAGGTTTGGTCACCCTCGCGCAACGGCTCCTCAACAGTACCTACCTCTGCCCCGATCCTGTCACGGCTTGATCGGGGCTTTTTTTGGCTGGGGTTTAACGCTGCAGGACGAGGATGCGCGACAACAATTCATCCCGGTCGACATAGCAACCCTGGAAATGCCGGGCGCCGGTGGCGGGGTCGAAGGCGTTGCGGGCGTGGAGGGTGCGGCGGTTGTCGAAGCACCACATTTCACCGGGATTTAGCCGCATCATCACCCGGAATCGCGCTTCGCGGGTCATCGCAATGAAGCGGCGGTAAGCGTGATAGAGAGTGGGCATCTGCTCGACCGACGCATCGAACGGGCCGCGCAGAAAGTTCGCCATGCGGATTTCCGAAACCTGCCCGAAGGCATCCAGAGCGATGATCGGCGCGAGACGACGGTAGTCGCTGTGGCGGTCTTTATTACGGAACTCCACAGGGATTTCGCAAAGGCTTTTAAACGCCTCGGGATCTTCCTGACGCAAGGCTTCGGCAATGGCAAAACCGTCGACGAAAATACTTTCGCCACCGTCGGCGTCATTAACCAGGCAATGCAGAAATTGCAGCCCCGGTTGCAACTCCCGAGTCGGCAAATCGCTATGCAGCGGCAGGTTGAAAGCGGTGTAGGCATTGCTGTCGGCATCGGCCTTGGATTGCACGTTGAACAGCACGCCAAAATTGCTCTCGCGGATGAAGGAAATCCGCTGGGCGATCAGCTTCAACGAGCCTGGCTCGGTGGGCACGCCGCGGACCTGGGTCAGGCCGATATCGCGCACCGTCAGCAGCCATTGCAGCAAGGCGTCGTTGTCGTTCATCAACGCCTGGTATTCGAACACCGGAAACTTCAGGTTGCTGTTCCAGAGCTGGCTTTTGGGCTTGGCGTCCCGGCGTTCGGCGCGGGACTCATCATCGTAGGCGTGGGCCCGTAACCAGCCAGGATCGAAGCGGCTGAGATGGCCGTCCTGCCAATCGACACGCAGGCAGCCTTCGGCATCAATGCTGACGTGCGAGGGCTTCAGGTTTTCGGCGACGTCGACGATTTCCAGCACTTGCTCGCGGGTCACGGTGTAGACGCACAGCGGGCACGGACAGTTGTCCCGCAACCACTGATGATGAAACGGGCTGACACGGTCGTCGGCCCAATTCACTTGAACTCGGTCCGCCAGGGTTTGTACGGCGGTCAACGCGCTGATCAACGGGTAGGTACGGAAGTCGGCAAAAGCGGCGGCGGTATTCATGGCGATCTCCTTGTCATTTTTTCGGCGGTAATGCGATCACTCGGCCAATGTAGGCGGGGGCGGGCAGGTCGGCTTGCTCGGCGACGATGGTTTGCAGCTTGCTCAAGGTCTCTTCGCTGAAGGGTGCGGATCTAGGGCCGGCGAGGTCGACGTGCAGCAGCATTTGCTCGTTGCCCGCCAGCTCCTTGTCGTCGCCCACCCGATGCAGGCTGTGATAGAGGTGCAGACGTTTGCTGTCGTGGCCGATGATTTGGGTGTGCACTTCGACGTCGGTGTCGAGCTTCACTTCGTGCAGGTAATTGAGGTGCAGTTCGAGGGTGAACAGCGAGTTGCCGCTGGCTTCGCGGTTGTTGCTGTCCATTCCCAGGCGATCCATCAGCGCGTCGGTGGCGCAGCTGAAAATCAGCAGGTAGAAGGCATCGCGCAGGTGGCCGTTGTAGTCGACCCAGTCGGGGATGATTTTGGTTTGGTAGGTGGTGAGGGTGGGCATGATTCTCTCCAGGCATGATCGGGGATGATCGTTCCCACGCTCCGCGTGGGAATGCAGCCCGGGACGCTCCGCGTCCCAAGAGCGGACGCAGAGCGTCCATTGAGGCATTCCCACGCAGACGGTTCGACGCCTCGACGTGGGAACGATCAGTGGGGAGGGTTATTCGCTGAACGCCATCCCATGCTTCTCTTTGGTGGTCTTCACCGCCTCCAGCACCGCCAGCAAACAATCATCACGATAGCGCTCCAGCGCCGAAATGCTGTGCGTGCCCAACTGATCACTGGTGCCATCCACCACATCATCGATCAGCTTGTCGGTCAGCTCCGGCGCCGGTAAATAAGTCCAGGGCAGCTGCAGCGCCGGCCCGAATTGCGCCATGAAGTGCCGCATTCCTGCATCGCCACCCGCCAGGGTGTACGTCAAAAACGTGCCCATGAACGACCAGCGCAGGCCCGCACCAAAACGAATGGCATCGTCGATCTCACCGGTGGTCGCCACACCGTCGTTAACCAGGTGCAGCGCCTCACGCCAGAGCGCTTCGAGCAAGCGGTCGGCGATAAAACCGGGGACTTCCTTGCGCACATGCAGCGGACGCATCCCTAAGGATTCATACACTTTCATTGCCGCTTGAACGGCTTCGGGCGCCGTGTTTTTGCCGCCAACCACTTCCACCAGCGGCAGCAGATAAACCGGGTTGAACGGGTGGCCGACAACGCAGCGTTCCGGGTGCGTCGAACTCTCGTAGAACTCGCTCGGCAACAGGCCGGAAGTACTGGAGCCGATCAGTGCATTCGGCTTGGCCGCCGCGCTGATTTTGCTGTGCAGTTCCAGTTTCAGATCCAGGCGTTCCGGAGCGCTTTCCTGAATGAAATCTGCGTCGCGCACACACTCTTCGATGGTGGCGACAAAGCGCAACCGGTCTTGCGATGCACCCGGCGCCAGGCCTTGTTTCTCCAGCGCACCCCAGGCATTGGCGACGCGTTTTCGCAGGGCTGCTTCGGCGCCGGGTGCCGGGTCCCAGGCCACCACATCGAGGCCGTGGGCGAGGGCGCGGGACACCCAACCACTGCCGATGACACCGCTGCCCAGGGCTGCGAAGGTTTTGATTTCGGTGATAAAACTCATGGCGACTTCCTAAAAAAATTCGGTGACCCTGTAGGAGCGAAGCTTGCTCGCGAAGAGGCCGGTACATCCGGCAGATTTCTTGCGACAGGAAAGCCGTCTTCGCGAGCAAGCTTCGCTCCTACAGTTGATGGGTGTTCGTGTTAACCGCGCTTGATCAGGCCCATTTTTGCCCGCCCTTCAGCCGGGGTCAGGACACGGGCGCCGAGACGGCTGAGGATCTCCGAGGCGCGTTCGACCAGTTGGCCGTTGGTCGCCAGTACGCCCTTGTCCAACCAGATGTTGTCTTCCAGACCGACCCGCACGTTGCCGCCGAGCAGCACTGCTTGTGCGGCCATCGGCATTTGCATGCGACCGATGCCGAAACCGGCCCAGACCGCATTGGCAGGCAGGTTGTCGACCATGGCTTTCATGGTGGTGGTGTCGGCCGGCGCGCCCCACGGGATGCCCAGGCAGAGTTGGAACAGCGGGTCGTCGAGCAACCCTTCCTTGATCATCTGCTTGGCGAACCACAGGTGACCGGTGTCGAAGATTTCCAGCTCGGCCTTCACGCCCAGCTCTTGAATGCGCTTGGCGCCAGCGCGTAGCTGGGCCGGGGTGGACACGTAAATGGTGTCGCCGTCGCCGAAGTTCAGGGTGCCGCAATCGAGGGTGCAGATTTCCGGCAGCAGTTCTTCAACGTGGGCCAGCCGGGTCAGCGGGCCGACCAGGTCGGTGTTCGGGCCGAACTCCATCGGGTTCTCGCCAGCGCCGATTTCCAGGTCGCCGCCCATGCCGGCGGTGAGGTTGACGATGATGTCGACGTCGGCTTCGCGGATGCGCTCCATCACTTCGCGGTACAGCGCTACATCACGGCTGAATTTGCCGGTTTCGGGATTACGAACGTGGCAGTGGACCACGGTGGCGCCAGCCTTGGCGGCTTCCACGGCGGCAGCGGCAATTTGTTTCGGGGTGACCGGCACGTGTGGGCTCTTGGCGGTCGTGTCGCCAGCACCGGTGAGTGCGCAGGTGATGATGACGTCGTGGTTCATGAGGCGGGTTCCTTGCAGGCGTGATGATTCCGTTCGCAGCCCGGTCGGGCTGCGAGTCGGTGGTTCAATCGGGTTTATTGGGTCGTTAGTTGCAGGTTCTCAGCGGCTGGTTTGCCATCGAAGGTGGTCACGCCTTCGAGCCAGCGTTGCTTGTCTTGCGGGTGATCTTTCAGCCATTGCTTGGCCGATTCGAAGGCGTCCTTGTGATCCAGCAGCGGCTGCATCATCCGGCTCTCGTCTTCGGCGGTGTATGTCAGGTTGCTCAGCAAACGACCAATGTTCGGGCATTGCTGCGCGTAGTTCGGCGAAATGACAGTCCAGACCGTGGCCATGCCTTCGTTCGGGCCGAGGGCGTCTTCGCTACCGGTGAGATAAGTCATTTTCACGTTGACGTTCATCGGGTGCGGCGCCCAGCCGAAGAACACCACGGCCTCTTTGCGCCGTACGGCGCGATCCACCGCCGCGAGCATGCCGGCCTCACTGGACTCGACCAACTGGAACTTGCCGAGGCCAAACTGATTCTTGGCGATCATCGCTTTGATCTGGGTGTTGGCGCCTGAACCTGGCTCGATGCCGTAGATCTTGCCGCCCAGTTCCTTTTCAAACGTGGCGATGTCGGCGAAGGTTTTCAGGCCCTTGTCGGCGAGATACGTCGGTACGGCCAGGGTGGCGCGGGCGTCTTTGAGGCTCGGTGCTTCAAGCACTTTGACCTGCTTGCCATCGACGAACGGGGTGATGGTCTGGGTCATCAGCGGGTTCCAGTAGCCCAGGAACAGGTCCAGGCGCTGGTCACGGATACCGGCGAAGATGATTTGCTGGGAAGCGCTGGTTTGTTTGGTGTTGTAGCCGAGGCCATCGAGCAGGACTTGGGTCATGGCGCTGGTGGCGATCACGTCCGTCCAGTTCACTACGCCCATGCGCACGTTCTGGCATGAAGCAGGTTCGGCCGCCATGACGCTGGCGCTCAAGAAAGCGGTACCGCTGAGTGCAAGAACACAGCTGCTGATCAGTCGTTTCATGTCGGGTTCCTCGGCAGGTCGTTATTGTGGGTTCCGGCATCTTCGTGCGCCGGTGATGCCCAAGTTACGCAGCTTAAGGCCTGCTAAAGCGCACTGCGGCGACCAGCTCTTGCACTGCAGCGACCTGTGCTCTTGAATGCCTCTCGCAAGTGGCGTATCAACGTCCACACGCTTCCCGCCCTCTCGTTACCTGCCAGTCGAGTGCGCTCCATGTCCCAGGATTTCTACTTCATGTTGATGCCGGGTTTCTCGGCCATCGGTTTTATCTCGGCGATCGAGCCGCTGCGGGTCGCCAATCGCTTTCGCGGCGAGCTGTATCGCTGGCATGTGCTGAGCGCCGACGGCGGCGCGGTGCTGGCCAGCAATGGCATGTCGGTCAACGCCGATGCGGCGCTGGAACCGCTGAAAAAAGGTGCAACCTTATTGGTAGTCGCGGGCTTCGAACCGCTGAAATTCGCCACCCCGGCGCTGGAGCACTGGCTGCGCCGCCTGGACAACGAAGGCGTCACCCTCGGCGCCATCGACACCGGCAGCTTCGTCCTCGCCGAGGCCGGCCTGCTCGACGGCCATCGCCTGACCCTGCACTGGGAAGCCATCGACGCCTTCAAAGAATCTTATCCACAGCTCAGCGTTACTCAGGAGCTGTTCGAGATCGACCGCCGGCGCATTACCTCCGCCGGCGGCACCGCGTCCATCGACCTGATGCTCGACCTCATCAGCCAGGCCCACGGCCCGGAACTGGCGATCCAGGTCAGCGAACAATTCGTACTCGGCCGCATCCGCCCGCGCAAAGACCACCAGCGTATGGAAGTCGCCACGCGGTATGGCATCAGCAACAAGAAACTGGTGCATGTGATCGGGGAGATGGAGCAGCACAGCGAACCGCCGCTGAGCACATTGGCGTTAGCCGAATCGATCAAGGTGACGCGACGGCAGCTCGAACGCCTGTTTCGCCTGCACCTGAACGACACGCCGAGCAATTTCTACCTGCGGTTAAGGCTGGAGAAGGCGCGGAAGTTGCTGCGGCAGACGGAAATGAGTGTGTTGGAAGTGAGTATTGCGTGCGGATTTGAATCACCGTCGTATTTCACCCGTAGTTATCGTGCGCGGTTTGAGCGGTGTCCGCGGGAGGATCGCCGACAAAGCCAAAAAGCCTGAACCTCAACAGGGTGCGAAGCCCAATCCCTGTAGGAGCGAGGCTTGCCCGCGAAGAGGCCGGTACATTCAAGTTCACTGTCGCCTGACACGCCGCCTTCGCGGGCAAGCCTCGCTCCTACAAGTGGTATGACGTTATTTCTTCATCAGGGCGGAGCAGGCCGCTTTAAACGCCTCATGCTGATACTTATTCAGCGTCCCCGGCAGTTCAAAGTTGAACTTCTTGTTCTGCGCATTGATGGTCTGTGGCGACAGCAGCGTCACCTCGCAATTTTCCAGCAACTGGAAAACACCTTCGATCTTGAACGTCGTCGGCCCACCGGCGAACTCACCTTTCTTGCTGCGCTTCTTGATCGCGATCCGGTCGATGGAATTCTCACGCACAAACGACGCCACCTGAGCGGCAAAGACTTTGACGTTCGCGGCTTCGTCGTCATCGTCGAGGGCGATTTTCTTGGTGGCCAAGGCGACATGGCTCAGTGCCTGACCGTCGAGGGAGGCCACGGCGATGATCGCTTCGCTGCCTTTGATTTCGATGCCGCAGATTTTCATGTGAATCCCTTTCCCGATAGTGGCGTGCAGCTTACAGCTCAAGTTGATCGGCGTTGATGCCAAAAGCCGCGGCAATTTTTTCACGGGTCGCCTTGCGTGGCTTGGCGACAGTCTCCTGCTGGGCGAAGGCCGGTTGGGAGATACCCATGCGTTTGGCAACTTCATCCTGAGTAAGGTTCAGATGTTCGCGCCAGGCCCGAATAGGTGTCGCGCCATCGACAATGCGACTGACCACCTCGTGAGGGATCAGATCGGGCTCGATCTTCTGTGCCACATATTGTGCGTAGGGAATGACCACGAATGCGGGGTTTCCGTCTGCATCATTGATGATTTGAACGTCAGTAGGTGCGTTCATCGCGTTTTTTTACCTCTTGAATACTGACCACTTTGATTGCGTCATCCCAGTCGAACATAACCCGATAGCTACCCACTCGAAGTCGATAGGCGTAGCTATGACCAACCAGTGCTTTGACATTGCCCACATCAGGCATGCCATAGTCATAGAAGAATATAAGTCTTTTATAAGATTTGCGAATATTTACTTATATTTTCCAGGCCGCCAATAAACGAAATTTATCAGTATGTTGCTCAAGAAAAACGTTCGAAGCCGGAGTGGATGGGGCGTTGTAGGTTTGATCTGAGGGGGATGTGGGAAAAGATATTCGATCAGGATTGAGGTCAAGGTAGTCGTGTGCCGAGATGCATGTTTTTAGAGGTAAAATATTGACCTTTAAATATCTAATTACTCTATAAAGGACAACATATAGACCTTTAAAAGTAAGTGGTTGCTTGCACTGCTACACTTGCTCACACTCAAATGAGGTCGACTCATGGCCCTTACCCATATCCTCTACTCCCCCGGAGAGATCGCTTTGCAGATCGCCGGGAATGCCAAGCGTCTGAGGCTTAGCAAAAACCTTTCGCGGCGCACGCTCGCGCAAAAGTCGGGCGTCCCCGAGTCGAATATCAAGCGCTTTGAAACCACCGGCAAGATCTCTCTGGATGGCTTGTTGTTGATCGCGATTTGCCTGGGGGCAGAGGAGCCGCTGACGAATTTGTTCGCCTCGGCTCAATTGCTGACACTCCAAGAACTGAAAAACTACGAAAGGGCTCGTGGCCGACAATGAAATCCGTCAAAGCACTCAGCGTCATGCTTCAAGGATCCCGAGTCGGCGAACTGGTCGCGATTCCTCGTCAGGGTGTGTTCTTTTCTTATGATTCGGGCTGGTTGGCGAAAGGATTCACCCTTGCGCCGTTTCATATGGATTTCTCGGTCAAACCCCAGAGGGCGGCTGACCCGATGTTGTTCGACGGCCTGCACGGTGCCTTCAGCGATTCGTTGCCCGATGGCTGGGGATTGCTGCTCATGGATCGATTCTTCCAAGCTCAGTTGAGAATCGAGCGCCACGCAATCGGACCGCTGGATCGTCTGGCCTATATGGGCAATCGAAGCATGGGCGCGCTTGAATACGTGCCGATGTTCGAAACCGTTGAAGCAGACGAAGACCTCGATTTAGCCGCGCTCTATGAGGCATCACAAACGATACTTTCAGGCAGCGCTGACGAGGTCATTACATCTCTGCGCCTGGCGGGTGGTTCCCCCGGTGGTGCTCGGCCCAAAGCAGTGATTGGTCTGTCGCCGGACAAGCGCCGCGCCGTTTCGTCATTTGGTGAAATGCCCAAGGGTTATGAGCACTGGTTGATCAAATTTCGCTGCGAAGAGGAGCATCGTGATAGCGGCGCCATTGAGCAGGCTTATGCTCTGATGGCCCATCGGGCAGGGGTAGAAATTTCCGAGTCGAAACTGTTTCAGGTAGAAACCACCAAGGGTGTCGAGCAATTCTTCGCCACGAAACGCTTCGATCGAGACGCAGGTTCCAAGCGTCACATGCTTACCGCTGCGGCGATTCTATATGCCGACTTCCGTGCGCCAAGCCTCGATTACAGTGATTTACTACGAGCGACCTGGGCAATGACCAAGGATGCGACCGAGGTCGAGAAAATGGCCCGATTGATGGTCTTCAACGCTCTCGCTCATAACCACGACGATCACGCGAAGAACTTCTCGTTTTTTGGCGGTAAGGACGGCTGGAAAATGGCTCCGGCTTACGATCTGACCTTTTCCAGCACCGCAGGGCGCGGCAACGAGCACACCACAGCCTTCGCGGGAAAAGGCAAACCCTCACGCAAGGCACTCATTGAAGTGTGCAAACCGTTCAGTTTCCTTGAGCCCGAACGCTACATCGAGCAGACGCTGGATGCTTTTTCCGGGTGGTTTATTTATTGCGCCGATCTGGAGATTGATAAAACGGCGAGCAAAAAATTGCTGACCGCTCTTGAGTCAGTGTGGCAGGCGCTCTGACGCCTCACTCCTGCCCAATCGACTCCAAAAACTCCGACCGCTCATCACTCATTCGCGCCACGCAATCATTCTGCGCAATCGTAAACGCCTTGCTACCACTCGTCGCTGGAAACACCTCAACCGCGCAATCCGCGTCCCGGGTCTTCAGCCATTGCTGCTGAGCGGCCTTGAGCTTGGCGGTGATGTCGGCCAGTTGCGCCGGGTTCTTGCCGTAGAGTGTCTGCATGTGCTCGGTCAGGCTCTGGTAGTTGTCTTTGAGCAACTGTTCGGCGGTGGTTCTGCTGTAGGCCGAGCATTCCAGGGTCTGGACGTCGTTTTCGACGGCATCGCACGGGTTGTCGTCGGACTCTTCCGCCGCGTGTACGCCGGTCGCTATCAGTGCTAACGCCAGGAAGATCGATTTCATTGCGTCGCCGCCCCTTATCAGTAAAGCATCCAGTAATGCCGCGAATTCTGGCCCATGCGAAGGCCCTTGAACAGGTGGCCCATGACGTCCCACGATGACCCTTTGTCGCGGATTGACGCTTTCGGCAAACCCCCTGTCGTTTTTGCACCCGGCTACCCCGTCCCTCAGGCATATGCTGGCCCCAAAGCGCCGACACACGATTCGGCGCATGAATCGCTAATAGGGGACAGCCTGATGAGCCCAGCCGAATTGCACGCCGACAGCATCGTTATCGACGGTCTGATTATTGCCAAGTGGAACCGTGAGCTGTTCGAAGACATGCGCAAGGGCGGTCTGACCGCGGCCAACTGCACCGTGTCGGTGTGGGAGGGCTTCCAGGCCACCGTCAACAATATCGCCGCCAGCCAGAAGCTGATCCGCGAAAACAGCGACCTGGTGATTCCAGTGCGCACCACCGCCGATATTCGCAAGGCCAAGGAGCAGGGCAAGACCGGCATCCTGTTCGGCTTTCAGAATGCTCACGCCTTTGAAGACCAGATCGGCTACGTCGAGGTCTTCAAGCAGCTGGGCGTCGGTATCGTGCAGATGTGCTACAACACCCAAAACCTGGTCGGTACCGGCTGCTACGAGCGTGATGGCGGCCTGTCGGGCTTCGGTCGTGAAATCGTCGCCGAGATGAACCGCGTCGGCGTCATGTGCGACCTGTCCCACGTCGGTTCGAAAACTTCCGAAGAAGTCATCCTCGAATCCAAGAAGCCGGTCTGCTACTCCCACTGCCTGCCGTCGGGTCTGAAAATTCACCCGCGCAACAAATCCGATGAAGAACTGAAGTTCATCGCCGATCACGGCGGCTTTGTCGGTGTGACCATGTTTGCGCCATTCCTGGCCAAAGGCATCGATTCGACCATCGACGATTACGCCGAAGCCATCGAATACACCATGAACATCGTCGGCGAAGACGCCATCGGCATCGGCACTGACTTTACCCAGGGCCATGGCCAGGACTTCTTCGAATACCTGACCCATGACAAAGGCTACGCCCGCCGTCTGACCAGTTTCGGCAAGATCATCAATCCGCTGGGCATCCGCACCGTCGGCGAGTTCCCGAACCTGACCGAAACCCTGCTCAAGCGCGGCCATTCCGAGCGCGTGGTCCGCAAGATCATGGGCGAGAACTGGGTGAACGTCCTCAAGGACGTCTGGGGCGAGTGAATAACTCTGGAGCCTACTCCGCTCGCCGATAGCTGCGTCAGGTCCTCGCGCCAAACTCGCCGTACGTCCCGTACTGTCTCGCTTGTCGCTCCGGTCCTTCCTTGCTCTCGACGTGCTCGCTACGGCTCCAAAGTCATTCACACGGCTTTTCTATAAGAGCAAAGCAAAAGCTTTGCTACGTACTGACCACGAATTTTCTGGAGTTAAGTTTCCATGGCCAAGATCGCCCCGCAATTGCCAATCGAAGTCGACAGCGAAACCGGTGTCTGGACCTCCGACGCCCTGCCGATGCTGTACGTACCGCGTCACTTCTTCGTCAACAACCACATGGGCATCGAGGAAGTGCTGGGCGCCGACGCCTACGCCGAAATCCTCTACAAGGCCGGCTACAAATCCGCCTGGCACTGGTGTGAAAAAGAAGCTGAATGCCACGGCCTGGAAGGCGTCGCAGTGTTCGAGCACTACATGAAGCGCCTGTCGCAGCGCGGCTGGGGCCTGTTCAAGATCCAGGACATCGACCTCGACAAAGGCACTGCCAGCGTCAAGCTCGAACACTCGGCGTTCGTCTACGTGTACGGCAAGGTCGGGCGCAAGGTCGACTACATGTTCACGGGCTGGTTTGCTGGTGCTATGGACCAGATTCTGCAAGCCCGCGGCAGCAAGATCCGCACGGTTGCCGAACAAGTCTACGGTGGCTCCGAAGAAGGCCACGACGACGGTTTGTTCACCGTCAAGCCGTTGTAAGTCGAGGACCCCGCCATGGCTTTCGAAGCAATGTTCCAGCCGATCCAGATCGGCAAACTGACCATCCGTAACCGCGTGCTCAGCACCGCGCACGCCGAGGTCTATGCCACCGACGGCGGCATGACCACCGACCGGTACGTCAAGTATTACGAAGAGAAAGCCAAGGGCGGGATCGGCCTGGCGATTTGCGGCGGTTCCTCCAGTGTGGCCATCGACAGCCCGCAAGGCTGGTGGAAGTCGGTCAATCTGGCCGACGACCGGATCATTCCGCACTTCCAGAACCTGGCCGATGCCATGCACAAGCATGGCGCCAAGATCATGATCCAGATTACCCACATGGGGCGTCGTTCCCGTTGGGACGGCGAGCATTGGCCAACCCTGCTGTCGCCTTCAGGCATCCGTGAACCGGTGCACCGCGCGACCTGCAAAACTATCGAGCCGGAAGAAATCTGGCGGGTGATCGGCAACTACGCCACTGCGGCTGGCCGCGCCAAGGCCGGTGGCCTGGACGGCGTCGAACTGTCGGCAGTGCACCAGCACATGATCGACCAGTTCTGGAGCCCGCGGGTCAACAAGCGTACCGACGAATGGGGCGGCAGCTTCGAGAACCGCATGCGTTTCGGCCTGGAAGTGATCAAGGCTGTGCGGGCCGAAGTCGGCCCGGATTTCTGCGTCGGCATTCGTCTGTGCGGTGACGAGTTCCACCCGGACGGCTTGTCCCACGAGGACATGAAGCAGATCGCCAAGTACTACGACGACACCGGCATGATCGACTTCATCGGCGTGGTGGGTTCGGGTTGCGACACCCACAACACCCTGGCCAACGTTATTCCGAACATGAGTTATCCACCGGAGCCGTTCCTGCACCTGGCTGCCGGTATCAAAGAAGTGGTCAAGGCCCCTGTTTTGCACGCGCAGAACATCAAGGACCCGAACCAGGCGACCCGTATTCTGGAAGGCGGCTACGTGGACATGGTCGGCATGACCCGCGCCCACATCGCCGACCCGCACCTGATCGCCAAGATCAAAATGGGTCAGGTCGACCAGATCAAACAATGCGTCGGCGCCAACTACTGCATCGACCGTCAGTACCAGGGCCTGGATGTCTTGTGCATCCAGAACGCCGCGACCTCCCGTGAATACATGGGCGTGCCGCACATCATCGAGAAGTCGACCGGTGTGAAGCGCAAAGTTGTGGTGGTCGGTGCCGGTCCTGCCGGAATGGAAGCCGCTCGCGTGTCGGCCGAACGTGGCCATGACGTAACCCTGTTCGAGAAGAAAGAGTTCATCGGTGGGCAGATCACCACCGCGTCGAAAGCGCCACAGCGTGACCAGATTGCCGGTATCACTCGCTGGTTCCAGCTTGAGCTGGCGCGTTTGAAAGTCGACCTGCGCCTGGGCGTGGCGGCCGATGCGGCAACTATCCTGGACCTGCGTCCGGACGTGGTGGTGCTCGCCGTCGGCGGTCATCCATTCCTGGAGCAGAACGAACATTGGGGCGCGGCTGAAGGCCTGGTGGTCAGCAGCTGGGACATCCTTGATGGCAAGGTTGCACCGGGCAAGAACGTGCTGGTCTACGACACCATTTGCGAATTCACCGGGATGTCGACCGCCGACTTCCTCGCCGACAAGGGCAGCCAGGTCGAGATCGTCACCGACGACATCAAGCCGGGCGTGGCGATTGGCGGCACCTCGTTCCCGACGTACTACCGCAGCATGTACCCCAAAGAAGTGATCATGACCGGGGACATGATGCTGGAGAAGGTCTACCGCGAAGGCGACAAGCTGGTGGCGGTGCTGGAAAACGAATACACCGGCGCCAAAGAGGAGCGGGTGGTGGATCAGGTGGTCGTCGAAAACGGCGTGCGTCCGGACGAAGAAATCTACTACGCCCTGAAGGAAGGCTCGCGCAACAAAGGCCAGATGGACATCGAAGCCTTGTTCGCGATCAAGCCGCAACCTTCGCTGAGCCAGGCGGGCGACGGCTACTTGCTGTTCCGCATTGGCGACTGCGTGGCGCAGCGCAACACCCACGCGGCGATCTACGACGCCCTGCGGTTGTGCAAGGATTTCTAAGAGCTTGTGGATAACCCTTGTAGGAGCGAGGCTTGCCCGCGAAGGCGTCCTGACATTCAACATTGATGTCGGCTGATCCATCGCATTCGCGGGCAAGCCTCGCTCCTACAAGGAATCGAGCAAGGCATCCAGGTAGTTAGGCCTGCAAGACCCCGCGGTCTTTGGGAGCTCCACCATGTTGAACACCCTTCTTCCAATCCTGTTGTTCGCAGCCACCGGACTCGCTGTCCTGGGCGCGTTGCGACGGGTGGCTATGTGGCGCCGAGGCCGGGCTTCGAAAGTCGACCTGATCGGTGGCCTGTTCGCTATGCCCAAGCGCTACATGGTCGACTTGCACCATGTCGTCGCGCGGGACAAATACATCGCCAACACTCACGTCGCTACGGCGGGTGGCGCGGTGGCGTCGATGGTGCTGGCGATACTGGTTCACGGTTTCGGCCTGCAGAGTCGCCTTCTCGGTGTTGCCCTGCTGATTGCTTCGGCGGTGATGTTCGTCGGTGCGATTTTCATGTTTCTGCGTCGTCGCAACCCACCGGCTCGCCTGTCCAAAGGGCCGTGGATGCGCCTGCCGAAAAGCCTGTTGGCGTTCTCGGCGAGCTTTTTCCTGTTGACCTTGCCGGTCGCCGGCATCCTCCCGGAAAACTTCGGCGGCTGGGTGGTGGCGGCGATCCTCGGCGTTGGCGTGCTCTGGGGCGTGTCGGAATTGTTCTTCGGCATGACCTGGGGCGGGCCAATGAAGCACGCCTTCGCCGGTGCCCTGCACCTGGCCTGGCACCGTCGCGCCGAACGTTTTGGTGGCGGCCGTTCCACCGGTTTGAAACCGCTGGACCTGAACGATCCGACCGCGCCACTGGGTGTAGAAAAACCCAAGGATTTCACCTGGAACCAACTGCTCGGCTTCGATGCCTGCGTGCAGTGCGGTAAGTGCGAAGCCGCGTGCCCGGCGTTCGCCGCTGGCCAGCCACTGAACCCGAAAAAACTGATTCAAGACATGGTGGTCGGCCTCGCCGGTGGCACCGACGCCAAGTTCGCCGGTAGTCCGTATCCAGGCAAAGCCATCGGCGAACACGCCGGCAATCCGCATCAACCGATCGTCAACGGTCTGGTGGACGCTGAAACCCTGTGGTCCTGCACCACTTGCCGTGCCTGCGTCGAGGAATGCCCGATGATGATCGAGCACGTCGACGCCATCGTCGACATGCGTCGCCATCTAACTCTGGAAAAAGGCGCGACCCCGAACAAGGGCGCCGAAGTCCTCGAGAACCTGATCGCCACCGACAACCCTGGTGGTTTCGCGCCGGGCGGGCGGATGAACTGGGCGGCGGATTTGAACCTGAACCTGCTCAGCGAGAAGAAATCGGTCGACGTGCTGTTCTGGGTCGGCGACGGTGCCTTCGACATGCGCAACCAGCGCACCTTGCGCGCCTTCGTCAAAGTGCTGAAAGCGGCCAAGGTCGACTTCGCGGTGCTCGGCCTTGAAGAGCGTGATAGTGGTGACGTGGCCCGACGGCTGGGCGATGAAGCGACTTTCCAGTTGTTGGCCAAACGCAACATCCAGACCCTGGCCAAGTACAACTTCAACCGCATCGTCACCTGCGACCCGCACAGCTTCCACGTGCTGAAAAACGAGTACGGTGCCTTCGACGGCAACTACCTCGTTCAGCACCACAGCACCTACATGGCCGAAATCATCGGCGCTGGCGCCCTGAACCTCGGCCAGCACAAAGGCAGCAGCGTGACCTATCACGACCCATGCTACCTCGGCCGCTACAACGGCGAATACGAGGCACCGCGTGAAGTACTGCGCGCCCTCGGGATCGAGATCAAGGAAATGCAACGCTCCGGTTTCCGCTCGCGCTGCTGCGGCGGTGGCGGCGGTGCGCCGATTACCGACATTCCAGGCAAGCAGCGGATCCCCGACATGCGCATGGAAGACATCCGCGAAACCGGCGCCGAACTGGTGGCCGTGGGTTGTCCACAATGCACCGCGATGCTCGAAGGCGTGGTCGAACCCCGGCCGCTGATCAAGGACATCGCCGAACTGGTGGCGGACGCGTTGCTCGAAGACGCTGCGCCAAGTAAGCCGACCAAACCGGCCCAACGTGAACCTGCGGAGGCCCACTGATGAGCGACATTATCCGCCGCGACCCACGCGCCGAATGGATCGCCCGCAACCGCCTGCACCCGCTGCACGCGGCCATGCAACCGGCGCAGCACAGCTGGATGGGGCCTAATGGCGTCATCCGCAAGAATCCCCACGGCATCGGTTTTATCGGTCCCAACGGCATCAAACGGATCGACCGCAGCGGCGCTCAACAGGGCGGTGCGAGCAAACGCTCGGCCGCGGTTGAAGTGCAATTGCCGCTGCATCAAGTGCCTGCACCTGCGTTTTACATCAGCGTGGTGCCGGACATGGTCGGCGGCCGCTTGAGCAGCCACGACCGCGACTTGCTAGGTCTGGCTCATCAGTTGGCCGGCCAGGACGGCGCGGTGTTGGCCGTGGTCTTCGGCGAACACAAAGAAAACGCTTTTGCCTCCGCTGGCGTCGATCGCTTGCTGGTGCTGGATGGCGACGAATTCAGCGGTTATGCACCGGAACAAAGAGTCCAGGGCCTGCGGGCTGTGGATAACCAGTTCAGCCCGCGCCACTGGTTGCTGCCGGACAGCCGCAGTGGCGGTGGTGAACTGGGTCGACGCTTTGCCGCAGCACTGGGCGAGCGCCCGGCCACGCGAGTCTGGCAGGTCAAGGATCAGGAGTGCATCGGCCGCGCCGGTGCTGGTTTGCAAGACCTTGCGCGCCCGGTCGCTCGCTTGATTCTTGCCGCCGTCGAATGCGCCGAACCGGTCAGCGAAACCCGTCACGAAGCCTTGCCGGTGGAGTTATCCACAACGGTTGCCCGCAGTCTCTCGCGCATCGAGGATTTGGGCGCGGTGGCAGTGGATCCGGCGGCGATTCCGATGGCCGAAGCCGAATTCATCTTCTCCGGCGGCAACGGGGTCAAGGACTGGGGACTTTTCCACAGGACGGCCGAAGCGCTGGGCGCTACCGAAGGCGCGTCCCGTGTGGCAGTGGACGATGGCTTCATGGCGCGCGACCGTCAGGTTGGTGCGTCCGGTACCTGGGTCACCGCACGGGTTTACGTGGCGGTGGGGATTTCCGGGGCAATCCAGCATCTGCAAGGCATCGGTGCCTGCGACAAGGTGGTGGCAATCAATCTCGATCCTGGTTGCGACATGATCAAACGGGCCGACCTGTCGGTGATCGGCGAGAGCGCCGAGATTCTTCAAGCCTTGATCGATGCGGTAGAGGCTTACCGCAATGAAGCCAAGCGCGATGCGGCTTAAGGAAAGGAAAGGGTTATGAGCACGAAAATCATCAGCCTGGTGTCCATCGGCGCCCACCCGACTTCCGGTCGGCCACGTCGCGCGGAGCAGGATGCGCGAGCAGTGGAACTGGGTCTGCAACTGGCTGGGGATAACCTGCAAGTGCTGCATGCCGGCGACGTCGCAGAACCTGCATTGCGCGCGTATCTGGGCATGGGCCTGGACCAGTTGCATGTGCTTGAACAACCTTCAGGCGCCGATGCATTGCCGGCATTGACGGCGTATTTGCGTGACGCCGGAGCCCAGGTCGTGCTGACCGGCAGCCAGGCGGAAACCGGCGAAGGCTCGGGCATGTTGCCGTTTCTACTGGCGGAAAATCTGGGCTGGCCGCTCGTCGTAGGGCTGGCTCAAGTTGAATCCATCGATGGCGGTTCGGCACTGGTGCTGCAAGCCCTGCCACGTGGTCAACGCCGTCGTTTGAAAGTGCGCCTGCCGTTTCTCGCGACGGTGGATAACGCCGCACCGAAACCTCGGCAGAGCGCCTACGGCCCGGCCCGGCGCGGTGTGTTGCAGGCTGACGAAGTTGAAGTGGTTGATGATGAATTGCTGGCCGTTGCCACGTTACAACCGGCCAAGCCACGGCCGAAACGCTTGAAGGTGATCAAGGCCAAGAGCGGCGCGGACCGGATGAAAGCCGCGACGGCCAAGGCCAGTGGCGGGGGTGGGCAGGTGCTTAAAGGGTTGAGTGCGGAGGCTGGGGCTGAAGCGATTCTCAAGTTGTTGATCGAAGAAGGCGTGGTCCGCTAGCGGTCCTGTGGGGGCAGGTAAATGGCAGTTGAATTTCGTTCGGCCCTGCGCGCGGATGCGCGGGAGATTGCTCGTTTGTTTCAGATTTCATCAGAAGGCGCTGCGGACTACATCTGGAGCCAACTGGCGCAGCCTGGTCAGGACCTATTGGATGTCGGTGCCAGTCGCTATGCACGTGAAGGCGTGGATTTTTCCTGGCAGAACTGCCTCATTGCCGAGGCCGAGGGAAATGTAATCGGCATGATGCACAGCTACGTGATGCGTCACGATCCGCTGGCGGCCCCCGTGACCGATCAGGTCCTGGCGCCCTATGCCACGATGGAAATCCCCGACACCCTCTATATTTCCAGCCTGGCGCTTCATGAAGGCTGGCGAAATCAGGGGCTGGGCAAGCAATTCCTCGCCTACGCCTACGACCGTGCCAACCAGCTTGGGCTCAATGGCTTGAGCCTGATCGACTACGCGGTGAACACAGGCGCTCGTCGGTTTTACGAGCGGCATGGCTTCCGGATTGTCGATACTTGCCAGATCACACCGCATCCGATGATTCGGGTTACGGGTGAGGCTTATCTGATGTATAGGCCCTGATGGGCTACATTTTTCTATGAGCTGGCTTTGTATGAGCTGGGCGGGATTGCAGCAGCGTTAGTTCATAAAACTCGTTTTCAAGAATGGGTTGAACATGAAAACGGTCAGTCGGCGTGAGACATGTCTGATCGGTGGCGTGAATTTAAAGTCGTCTCTGATGCTGTTTGCATTTTGTATGTGTGCAGCTACAAGTTCGATGGCCGACACCCGGCAGGCAGCTCCGGATTTCTATAAATGGATAGAGTCTGAACAGGGAAAAAAAGCCTCCCTAGCGCAGATGAGGCAGCAATGCGACAACGTGTTGGACGCTGAAAAAAACCTCAATTGTTCAGTGTCCGTTCTCGCCCGAATGTTCGAGGCCAAAGCCGCGAACCAACTTCCCGAATACTATCTGGCGATCAAGCGTCGCCATGCTCAGGCCATCGCGAATGACCCCGAGCTAAACGCACTGTTTTCCATGTTTGGCACTGAGTCCATCGCGACTCTGCGGGCGGTCGGCGATTTTTCGGTAGAAAGAACCCAGCGGCACGAAGTGCTGGCGATTCAACCCTACCCCAGTGACGATCACGTCACTGACGAGGTGCTGCCCTACGTCGATGTCAAAGCGGCCAATGGTGTCTCGTCACGATTTATTCTGGACACCGGCGCACCGCAAACCCGGGTCAACGACGAAACCGCGAAGCTGATGGGGATCACGTTATTAACCGACTCTCAATACGGCTACAGCACGTTTTATGGTGAGCGCGACCTGTCTGCCAAACTTGGGATCTTTGAGTCTTTAAAGATAGGCGGGAGTGAATTCAGGAATGTCCTGGTGTTCGTCAGTGATCGGGATAACTTATTAGGGCTTGATCTGATCGGTAAGTTGGGGCGTTTAAAGGTCACGAAAAAGACTCTAGAGCTTAACGCCGAACCTCCCGCGCGATGCGATTCGCGAATTACCTATGCGCGTATCGACATCAATCAAAGACTGACCATTGCCGCACGCCTGGATCGTCGGGCGACGCCGGCGATTATTGACACCGGCAATGTCGATTACCTGACGTCGGCCTCGCCGGGCAACTCACCCATTCATGTCACCGATAAGCCGCGTTCCCAAACCTTCAAAGGTGAATTGAGCCTGTCGGGACGTATCCAATTGATCAGCTACAAATATTATCCGGATTTTACGATCCCTCCGTCGTTGTTGCTGGGGCAGTACGTGCCTTCGCTTTTGCTCGGGTGGCGTGCATTCAATGATTTTGAATTGAATCTGGATATCGACTCGGGCCGGTCTTGTTTCAACAGGATCTAAAATCAGATTGGATTTTTTTTGTGGGCAAAAAGAATATTATTTGTCAGCTCATTTTATTATTGGTGTAAGGCTTTTCCCGTTGGGGGAGGACTTGAAGCGTTTATCGGTTGCAGTGCTCGCGCGTTTTATTCAGATTTATTCGAATAGTCTTGGTTATATATCAGTAGGTTGCTGCAGTTTTGGCAGGACTTGTCGCCGTTTAATTAAATCTTAGGACGTCCTACAAGGCTCAGGAGTAGTCCGCTCAACTAAATAGTCGTGGTCTTGTTCAATTGTTTTCGTTGAGATATATTTTTTTCGTCCGCTGTTACAGGGTGAGATCTAAGCAGCAGTATTTTGTGTGACTCTCCGGTGTTCGGCGCTCAACTATGAGGAAGGTCACTCAAGCAAAAGGCTTTGCAAATGTTGAAAGAATGCAGATGTGGTAATTGTAGCCGGCTTTTAGCCAGAGTCGGTGAGTGTACCGAGTTCCAGATCAAATGTTCCCGATGTGGCACGTTGAATCATGTGAAGGCCCCGAGCCTCGAACGATCGCCTACGAGCGAATTACATGCAGCACCTGCTGCGCAAAATTTTATAATTTCGTAGGAAATAACAGATGAATAATGGAATCGTACTTCCTCCTCTGAAGGTTACTGCAACCGCGTTTGGCTATAGCCCGATGGCAGCCGGCGGAGCTTGGCCGGCGCCTAACCCAGCAATGGTTTTTATTGCTCAGCAACAAGAACGGAACGAACTCTACAGCCAAGGTATGTGGCGTGAAATGATCATAAAGATCACTAATGAACAACAGGCTTCTATTAGAAATGGGGTTGCTGTAGGCATTGTCACTTCCATTGTGCGTGACATGCAAGCGATCCCCTTTGCTGATAACTATATTTGCTTGAATCCTAATATGTCACCGGCTCAAGCATTGAATTTTACGTCACGTAACTTCAAAGCGGGTTCTGTTCCCGAGTCTACCGGCCTTTCTGGCGGCGCGCTAACTCCAGTTGCCGCACTTGGTCATTTTCTCTATGGAAACGGAGCTGCTGCCGATACCAACATCAATAGCCTAGGTCTAAACCTATCTAGAACATCAATTCCCATGCTGGAAAACGCTTTAGTTACTGCGCCTGTTGGACGAACTGTAATTGCCTTGGACAAGGTGCCTTACAATACCTCATCGGACTCTTGGATGACTGCATCTTGGCTCGGTAATATCACGCTAAAGATCGAAGGCACTATAATTAAGCAAGACAGCGGTAAATTGATATTTCAAGGTGGTGCAAGAGCTTACAATGATATCTATGATGCGAATCCAAGTACGTTTCGGAGTTCAGTGGGTGAGAATGCGACCAGCGTACTTGCTGCAGTAGAGAAATATTTGAATGCCAAACCGTATGAGATTGCAATTCAAGGCACAGCTTTGATCTTCATTGAGCGTTAGTCTTGAGTATGTGTGCTAGCATAAAAGCTTGTGACTAAATGTCATGGCCTGAAAATCTATCGGCATTGTTATTATGTGATTTGGTCGTGCATGCACTGGCGGCCAATTCCAAATTCTTTGGAAGGATACTATCCATGCGCCAGTATCAACGTCTGTTGATTGCAATTTTATTGTTCATTGGTGCCTGGTTCTGCTTGTTGTCTGCGGGAGTTGGCGTTCCAGAGAACCTGGATGACCTTTCTGATACGAGGGGATTGCCTGCAGTAATAATTTATACGGTAGCTCTACAAGTCTTGGGCTTTTTGGCCATCGTGTTCTCGGGGCTTGGAATGTTTGTAACAGCTAAACTAAAGTCAAACTCGTTTGGCATAAAACTATCTATTTTTTTCGTATCAAATCTCCTTCTTTTATTTGCCTCGTTCATGGGTATTTTTGTGATTGTATCGTTTGTACTCGGAACGATATCTGGAGTCTCGGGTATCAGCCTTTATATTGGTGTGATTTGTCTAGTAACGACTGCGGCCCCAAAACGTCCGTAACCAATTCGTGACATGACGGTGTATCCAAGATGTGTTATTTCCCGAAAAGCGCTAACCCAGTTTCAGTCATTTGGGTTTTTTGGTCGTTGGATCGAATTTACCCACAATCCCTGTTAGCGCTTCTGTGGATAACATGTTCGCCGCTCGCTACACCCCATACAAATCAAGCCCTGCAACCCTTCGTACAAAAAACAACCAGCCTAACTTACGGTTTTTTCACGCTTTTTCCACGGGATAACTTTGCACGCGAGCCAATACTTGCCCCCAATCTCTGTTAGCGCATCTGTGGATAAGATGTTCGCTGTCCGCTACAGGCCATATAAAACGGGCTTATAAGGCGGGTGATCAAAAAACGATCAAATCATCGTTTTAGATTGATAAACCTCGCGCAAACCCCGATTTAGCGCGGCCTCCAACGGTTTTCCACAGACCCATCAAAGTTGCCCCCAAAGTCTGTTGGCGCTTCTGTGGATAAGGTGTTCGCCATCCTCTGAAAGCCATGTAATCCGTGCCCTACAGGCTTTCGATCAAAAAACAACCAATCGCTCTTGAAAACCCTGCTTCTGGATAAGTCACGGATTTTCTTCGGTTTCTGTGGAGAAAGTTTTCACCAAACCCACACTTGTCCCCATTAGCTGTGGGTGGAGGTGTGGATAACTTGTTCGCCAAACCCTGTAAGCCACGCCCCTTATAGGCCTGAATGGAATAGATCAGATTTCATACAGTTCTAGGACGATCCTTGACTTCGAACTGTCCGCTGTCTTCACTCTCAGGGCACAAGGACAGCCGTCACTTATCCACATCTGGTTCAGGGAGAACGCGTGATGGATAGCCAGCCACATCGCTCGCCCCCCATTCTCTGCGCAACCTGCGTGCCCACGCCGGCGGCTTTGTTGCGCAAACGTATTCACCGGCACGCCACCAATCAGCGCGCTCGTCTATAGCGCCTGAGCTTTCCAACGGCACCAGCGTGCTGCCGCTGAGTTTACTCAGTGGCCAGGTGTTCGTTCGCCCATCGATTGCAGGCAACCGCAGAGTTGCCCCACCTGCCTGAGAGAGGAATAGACCCATGACACGGATCGCAACGCCCATCAGCGACATCAAGGAACATTACGACGTGATCGTCATTGGCTCGGGTTACGGCGGCGGGATCGCTGCGTCGCGCCTGTCCCGCGCCGGAAAGCGGGTCTGCCTGCTTGAGCGTGGCCGGGAGATGCAACCCGGCGAGTACCCGAACACGATGCTGGCGGCGACCGAAGAGTTGCAGGTGCATGACCCGGATGGCCACATCGGCTCACGCACCGGGTTGTTCGACCTGCACGTCAACGCCCAGCAGAACGTGGTGGTCGGTTGTGGCCTGGGCGGCACCTCGCTGATCAATGCCAACGTCGCCCTTGAGCCGGAGCCTGGCGTGTTTGACGACCCGCGCTGGCCGTTGGAGGTGCGCAAACATCGTGACACCTTGCTCAAGGACGGTTACGCCCGGGCTCGGGAAATGCTCAAGCCCACGCCGTACCCCAGCACCTCACCGGTGTTGCCGAAACTCGAAGCCAACAAGAAGTCGGCGGATTACCTCAAGCAAGGCGCGCATTTCTACAAGCCGCCGATCAACGTGACCTTCGACAAGCTGCCGAACAACCTCAACCACGTCGGCGTCGAGCAACTGCCTTGCAATCACTGCGGCGACTGCGTGTCGGGCTGTAACAACAAGGCCAAAAACACCACGCTGATGAACTACCTGCCGGACGCCTGGAATCACGGCGCGGAAATTTTCTGCCAGGCCGAAGTGCGTCATCTGGAGCGCGACGGCGATGGCTGGATCGTGCACTTCCAGTACCTGGACAGCGGTCGCGAGAAGTTTTCTGCGCCGACGCTGTTCGTCAAAGCCGATATCGTGGTGGTCTCCGCCGGCACCCTGGGGTCCACCGAAATCCTCCTGCGCTCCCGAGATAAAGGCGTGTCGATGTCCGGCCAGCTCGGTGAAAACATGAGCGGCAACGGTGACATCCTCGGCTTCGGCCACAACTGCGAGCAACCGATCAACGGCATCGGTTTTGGTGCCCATCCGGCCAAGGAACTGCACCCGGTCGGGCCGTGCATCACCTCGGTCATCGACATGCGCACCGAAGGCGACTGGCGTAGCCGCATGGTCATCGAAGAAGGCTCGATCCCCGGCGCCCTCGGCCGGCCGATGGTACCGAGCATGGCCGGGTTCGCCGAGCTGATCGGCAAACCCACTGACGACAGTTTTACCGGCAAGTTGAAGTACAAGGAGCGCGAAGCCGAAAGCTTCCTTCGTGGCCCGTATTACGGCGCGCTGCACAACATGCAGACGTACCTGATCATGAGCCACGACGACGGCAAGGGCCGGATGGTGTTGGACAGCAAGGATCAGCTGCGCATCGACTGGCCGGGCGTCGGCGAGCAGGAAAACGTGAAGATCGGCAACGAACGGCTGCACCTGAGCACCAAGGCGCTGGGCGGCATCTGGGTCGAGAACCCGATCTGGACCAAGCTGCTCAAGCACAGCATCGTTTCGGTTCACCCGCTGGGCGGCTGCGTCATGGGCGAGGACGCGGGGCAGGGCGTGGTCAACCACAAAGGCCAGGTGTTCAGCGGGGCCAGCGGGACTGACGTGTATGCCGGTTTGTACGTGACCGACGGCGCGGTGATTCCGACGTCTCTGGCGGTCAACCCGCTGCTGACCATTTCGGCGGTGAGCGAGCGCAACATGGGCCTGCTGGCAGACGATCGCGGTTGGAAGATTGACTACACGCTGCCCTCGGCGCCGCGCAAACAAGTGGCGCCACCGACTCTTGGCGTGCAATTCACCGAAACCATGAAAGGCTACTTCTCCCGGGCCTTTACGGCGGCCCAGAGCACTGATCTGAAGGTCTACGTAGCAGCGGCCAAACGCGGTGAGGCGGACAACTCGCCCATCGACTTCACCCTGACCATCACCGCCAACGACCTCAATCGCATGATCAAGGAACCGGCACATGCGGCCACGCTGGTCGGCACGGTCAACGCACCAAGCCTGTCACCGCAGCCGCTGACCGCCAGCAATGGCGTGTTCAACCTGTTCGAGCAGTATCAGGAACAGGTCGGCGTTCGCCACATGAAGTACGACATGAAACTGACCGCCGAGGACGGCAGCGACTATTTCTTCAGTGCGTTCAAAACCGTGCCCGAAGACAACGGCGTGCTGAACATCTGGCACGACACCAGCACACTTTACGTGACACTTTATCGCGGGCCGGACAAGACCGGCGAGGTGATTGGCACCGGGGTGATGCACATCCACCCGACTGATTTCGCCAAGCAAATGACCACCATGAAGGTGCTCAACGCCCGCAACGAGCGCGAACGCATCGAAGGCCTGGCACGGTTCGGCAAGTTCTTCGCCGGGATTCTCTGGGAGAGCTACGGCGGCGTGTTCGCTGGCGACATCTACTTCAATCCCGACGCACCGCCACGGCTCAAACGGCCGCTGGATGCGCCGCCGCCAGTGGTGCACTTCTTCGAGACCGAAGACAACGTCGAACTGCGCCTGACCCGTTTTCAGGGCGGCAGCAAAGGGCCGGTGATGTTGGTTCATGGGTTGGGCGTGGGCTCGAATATTTTCTCCACCGACACCATCCAGACCAACCTGCTGGAGTACTTGTGCAAGCACGAGTACGACGTCTGGCTGCTGGATTTGCGGGTGAGCATCCTGCTGCCGGCGAGCAAGAAGGAATGGAACGGCGATCAGATCGCCCAGTACGACTTCAAGGCTGCCATCGAGCAGATCCGGCAAGCGACCGAGGCCGCGGACGTGCAATGCGTGGTGCACTGCTACGGCGCGACGACCTTCTTCATGTCGTTGCTGGCCGGGTTGCAGGGCGTACGTTCGGTGGTCTGCTCGCAGATCGCGGCAGATGCCGTTGTTGCCACGGCGACCGGGCTCAAGGCCGGTTTGCACCTGCCAGGCATGCTTGACGCCATTGGCATCAAATCCCTCACGGCGTACGCCGACAACAAGGAAAACTGGTTCAACAAACTCTATGACAAAGCCCTCAACGGCTATGCCCGGATCGAGGCACAGGGTTACTGCACCAACCCGGTGTGCCATCGCATTACCTTCATGTACGCATCGTTGTATCGCCACGACACCCTCAACGAAACCCTGCACGACAACCTGCACGAGCTGTTCGGCGAGTCGAACATGCACACCTTTGAGCATCTGGCGCTGATCGTGCGCAAAGGGCATCTGGTGGACTTCAAGGGCGAGGACGTGTACATGCCGCACTTCGACCGGCTGAGCATGCCGATCTGCTTTATCAGCGGCGCAGACAACCAGTGCTACCTGCCGGAAAGCACGCTCAAGACCTATGAGCGCGTGTGCGGGGTCCATGGTCCGGAGCGCTATAGCCGGCATGTGGTGCCGGGGTACGGCCATATCGACTGCATGTTTGGCAAGGACGCGGTGGTCGATGTGTACCCGATCATCCTGCAACACCTTGAGAAAACAGCTCTCGGCTAGCGCTGATCGTTCCCACGCTCTGCGTGGGAATGCCGCCATTGGACGCTCCGCGTCCGCTGTTGTGACGCAGAGCGTCACGGGATGCATTCCCACGCGGAGCGTGGGAATGATCTGGGGATTACAAAATGGACAGTTACATCCGCTGGTTTCAACGCTTCATCTGGCTAGGCATCGTGATGAACATGGTCTTTGCGATCCCGGCGCTTTTCGCCCCAGGGTTGTTGACCTCGATGCTCGGCATGCCACCGCAACTCTCCGATCCGTGGCTTGAAAATGCCGGCATGCTGCTGGTGGGGATCAGCCTGTTCTACATGCCGTCAGGTTTCAACGCACCGCGATACGTCGTGCATTCGTGGCTGTGCGTGTTGTCGCGATTGGTTGCCGTGGCGTTCTGGATTTACCTGATCAACACCAGCAACCAGGCCCAGGTGTTCGTGCCAATGCTGATGGGCGATCTGAGCATGTTCCTGATCCTCGGGGTTTTACTGTACCTGGGCAGCACACCGGCCAATCGGCCCTTGGCGTTGCTTCGCGACGGCTGGCGTGAGTGGCGCGCAGCTTGGGCGCGACGCTGGCAGCGGCACAGCTTCAAGGTCGCCACGCTGATCGTGGTACTGGCGCTGGGGTTTATCGGCTACGAAACCTGGTATCAGATGCTGCGGGTCGTGCCGGCAGAGCAATACGCTTCTGACGAAGATCACTACAAATACGCCGCCATCGGCCTCGGTATCGAAGCGCGGATTCCCTATTACCTGTTCGCCGTATTACCGCAGATGTGCCCGGAGAAAATGCCCAAGCCGGGCGGCTATGAAGTATTCGGTTTTCTCTACGAGAACGGCAAGGACCTGCCCATCGGCATGGCCAAGCGTCAAATTGGCTACCCAACCGTGGAGCCGAACTGTGCTTTGTGCCACACCGGCTCCTATCGGGCCAATGCCAGCGACGTCGCCACCCCGGTGGCCACCGCGCCGGCCAATACCCTGCAACTGCAGGCTTTCCAGTGGTTCGCCTACGATTGCGCCAGCGACCCGAAATTCACCACCGACGCGGTGATGACCGCGATCAACAGCAAGTTCCAGCTCGGGTTTTTCGAGCGGTTGTACAACCGCTATTTGATCATCCCGATGGCCACGAGCGCGCTGATCAAGCAGAAACAGGCCTATGCCTGGCAGCAACTGCGCGCACCTCAAGGGCCGGGGCGCACCGACACCTTCAACCCGACGAAAATGGTGGTGTTCGGCTTCCCGGATGACTCGACCATCGGCACCGTCGACTTGCCGCAAGTCTGGAACCAGAAACCCCGAGAGTCGCTGTACCTGCACTGGGATGGCAACAACAACGACATCCACGAGCGCAACTACGCGGCGGCCATGGCCGTGGGCGCGACGCCGGAGTCAGTATTGCCGGCCAGTTTCAACCGGGTGACCGATTGGCTGCTGGGCCACAAACCGCCGGCCTGGCCGTTCGCGCTGGATCAGGCCAAGGTCGCCAGGGGCAAGCCGGTCTGGGAAAACAACTGCGCCGGTTGCCATGATTTCGGCCGCACCGACACCGGTCAGGTCACCACCAACATTGAGGAACTGGGCACCGATCCGCATCGGCTGAACTCGTTCACCACAGGTTTGGTGACGGCTTTCCACGGCTTCAAGAAAGTGCCGTTCGACTTTGGCGCCTACCGCAAGACCCAGAGCTACAGCAACACGCCCACCGACGGCGTCTGGTTGCGGGCGCCGTACTTGCACAATGGTTCGGTGCCGACCCTGTGGGATTTGCTGCAACCGCCGGAACAGAGGCCGCTGGTGTTCTTCACCGGCTCCGATGTGTACGACCCGCAGAAGGTCGGCTTCGTCACCAGTGGCGAGCAAATGAAAGCCTCGGCGGACTTCAAATACGACACGCGCCTTGAGGGTAACCACAACAGTGGCCACCTGTATGGCACGCAGCTGTCGGAACTCGATAAACGGGCGCTCATCGAGTTCATGAAAACCCTGTGATCCCACTACGGATGGAGGAATACCGACATGTCACTCGTCACTCATTGGGAACATGAATACGACAAGGTCAAGGTTCGCCTGCACGGGTTGTTCACGCGACTGGAAATGTCCTGGAAGAAGCTCGTCAGCGAGCTTGAACCGGAGGAGTTCGAGGCCATCGTCGCGCTGCTGCAGCGGGGCCATGATCAGGCGCACTACGCGCTCAAACACGGCGACTTGCCGGACGATCAGCCGAGCGTGCCGTGGGAGTTGGCCCACGGCCTGTCGATCTTGCACATCGGCAACGCGAGTCCCTTGCCGCAATCGGAAGACGAGCTGCAAACCCGGGTGCTCAAGGACGGTAGTCTGCTCGGTTGTCGCAAATGGGAGCTGCTGGATCTGTTGTGGAGCGAGGCACTGCTCAAATGGATCGAGAACCTGCGGCATCACGCGCCCTTCGCCACCAACCCGGCGCTGATGCGCATGGACAGTGACGTGACCCTGGCCATTGCCGGCGACTGGGGCACCGGACCGTTCGACAGCCATGCCCCGGCGGTGTCGGTGGCCAACCAGATGCAACTGGCCCAGGCCGATTTCACCATTCACCTGGGGGACGTGTATTACGCCGGCACCCATTCCCAGGAAGACGTCGACATGGTCGGCTGGCCCATGGGCAAGCACGGCTCGTTCACCCTCAATTCCAATCATGAGATGTACAGCGGCGCCCATGGTTACTTCAAGGAACTGGCCAAGCGCTTCCCGGCGCAGCAGGGCACGAGCTATTTTGCGTTGTACAACGACGACTGGCTGGTGATCGGGCTCGACACGGCTTATGCCTCGGATCCGATTAACCTGTACATGGATGGTGCGCTGAACAAGGAGCAGATCGACTGGATGAAAGGTCTGCCTCAGCGCAAGAAAATCATGGTGCTCAGTCATCATCAGGGCTTTGACATTTCCGGGCACAACAAGACGGCGCTGTATCAACCAGTGTGCGATGCCTTGGGGCGTGAGCCGGATTACTGGTACTGGGGGCATTTGCACAATGGCATCTGCTACGCCGCTCAGGGCGGCTTGCATGCGCGCTGTGCCGGGCATGGGGCGATTCCATACGGCAATGCCAGCGAACTGGACGGGCATTCGCGAGTGTTGTGGTCGGAAACCAAGAATGCAGGCGATGAGGCGTACCCGGACCGGGTGCTGAATGGTTATGTGAAAGTGCGGTTGGTGGGTGAGAACATCGAAGAGACGTTTATTGGTGAGGATGGCAGCGTGCGGTGGTCGTCGGCAGCCCAGTGATCGTTCCCACGCTCTGCGTGGGAATGCAGCCCGGGACGCTCCGCGTCCCTTAACAGCGTGACGCAGAGCGTCACAGGAGGCATTCCCACGCAGAGCGTGGGAATGATCAGGCGGGTGGTGTCAGCCCTGAACCGGAACGCCTTTGAGGTACGGCGCAGGCTCAGCCCCCAGGTTGTTCAGCAAACGCTCGCTGTACCAATCCACAAAGTTCACCACGCCAAACTCATAGGTCTTGGAATAAGGCCCTGGCTGGTAAGCGGTGGAGTTGATGCCGCGCTGGTTCTCTTCGGCCAGGCGACGGTCCTGGTCGTTGGTCGCATCCCACACCTTGCGCATGCGTTCCACGTCGTAATCCACGCCTTCGACCGCATCCTTGTGCACGATCCACTTGGTGGTGACCATGGTTTCCTGCGCGCTGATCGGCCACACGGTGAACACGATGATGTGGTCGCCCATGCAGTGGTTCCACGAGTGCGGCAGGTGCAGGATGCGCATCGAGCCCAGGTCCGGGTTCTTGATGCGGCCCATGAGTTTGGCGCAGCCCTGTTTGCCGTCCAGGGTCATCGACACGGTGCCCTTGAGCAGCGGCATACGCACGATGCGGTTACGCAGGCCGAAGCTGGCGTGGGCGTAAGGGATCTTCTCGGCTTCCCAGGCAGCGGCGGAGGCAGCGACGTGGTCTTTGAAGGCCTGGTCGGCGCGCGGGTCGGTAACGTCGTCCCATTCCAGCAGGGTTTTCAGCAATTCCGGGTGCGAAGCGTTGCAGTGGTAGCACTCGCGGTTGTTTTCCAGCACCAGTTTCCAGTTGGCTTTTTCGAACAAGGTGGTCTGGATCGCCACCTTGGTGTTCTCCATGTCGTACGGTTCCATGTAATGGTTCAGCGTCGACAGGAAGTCATCGATGGCCGGCGGATTCTCTGACAGGCTGATGAAGATGTAGCCGCCGGCGGTCTTCACGTTCACCGGCTTGAGGCCGTACTGCTTCATGTCGAAGTCGGCGCCCATCTCGGTGCCGGCGAACAGCAGGCGACCGTCCAGTTCGTAAGTCCACTGGTGGTAGTGGCAAACCAGTTTGGCGACTTTGCCTTTTTCGCTGGTGCACAGCCGCGAACCTCGGTGACGGCAGACGTTGTGGAACGCATGCACCACGCCTTCGGCGCCGCGAATCACGATGATCGGGTTCTTGCCGACTTGCAGGGTCAGGTAGTTGCCCTTGGTCGGGATTTCGCAGGCCATGCCGGCGATCAACCACTCTTTCTGGAAGATTTCCTGCATGTCGATATCAAACAGCCGCTCGTCAGAGTAAAACGGCTGCGGCAGCGAGAAAGTGCGTTCGCGCTCTTGCAGCATCTGCGCGGTGGCCTTGCGTGCGGGTTCCAGCGGATCGCCCAGGCTGATTTTTGCGGTGACGTCCATCGTGTGTTTCCTCAAGGCCATCTGCGTGGCCGCGAAAGTGGCTTGGTGGCCGGTGTGGCGGGTTTGGGTGGGCAAGTTCGGCGCCTGAAGTCCTGATCCTGCGTTGCCGCTCCTCCCCATAGCTAGCTATGAGTCGTCGCGGCGCCTTGGCTCAGAACTTCATGCATCCGAACCTGCTCCACCCAAACCCGCCACACCGGCCACGGGTTGCTACGCAAGGTGTAAAGATTGTGTCTTGGTATGGAGCGAGTGTGGGGCCGCCGTTGCCCGGAACCTTATCCATGGGCGACATGGCCCAATCTGTTCCCGACGCGCAACCCCCGGTAGTTAAGGGCTGGTCGCGATAAGTATGTGAATGTCGCAGATAGGTAAATGGGTGGTTCGCGCTATACGCAGAATCGCCAACATAAGGCCGACCATCGGCGGTGGAGAACAGCATGTCCAACAGCTTCCTGAATCCGGTAACCACCCAGACCTGGGCCAATGGTCGACACATCGTCCGTTGCGTCAAAGTCATCCAGGAAACCTGGGATGTGCGCACCTTCTGCTTTATGGCCGACCAGCCGATTTTGTTCTTCTTTAAACCGGGGCAGTTTGTCACCCTGGAGCTGGAAATCGAAGGCGTGCCGATCATGCGCTCCTACACCATTTCCAGCTCGCCATCGGTGCCGTACAGCTTTTCGGTGACGATCAAGCGCGTACCGGGTGGCAAGGTCTCCAACTGGCTGCACGACACCCTGCATGAAGGCCAGGAGCTGGCCGTGCACGGGCCGGTCGGGCTGTTCAACGCCATGGACTTCACTGCGCCGAAGGTGCTGTACCTCAGCGGTGGCGTTGGTATCACGCCGGTCATGTCGATGGCTCGCTGGTTCTACGACACCAACGGCAACGTCGACATGGTGTTTATCCACAGCGCCCGTTCGCCGAAAGACATCATTTACCACCGCGAGCTGGAACACATGGCGTCGCGGATCGATAACTTCAGCCTGCACCTGATCTGCGAGAAGCATGGTCTGGGCGAGCCGTGGGCCGGTTATCGCGGTTACCTGAACCATAAGATGCTGGAGCTGATGGCACCGGACTTCCTTGAACGGGAAGTTTTCTGCTGCGGTCCGACCCCGTACATGAACGCGGTCAAGCGCATGCTCGAAGCGGTCGGCTTCGACATGTCGCGTTATCACGAGGAATCGTTCGGTGCTACGCCAGCGGAAGCTCGTGCCGATGCGGTGGAACAAGCCGAAATCGCAGCAGACGCACCAGACATCGACGTGGCGGACCTGCATCAGGTGGAATTCACCGCGTCCGGCAAGAGCATTCGCGTTGCACCGGGTGAAACCGTGCATGCGGCAGCGGCCAAGCTGGGCCTGTTGATTCCGAAGGCTTGCGGGATGGGGATTTGTGGGACGTGCAAAGTGATGAAGCTGGGCGGGGAGGTTGAGATGGAGCATAACGGCGGGATCACTGAGGAAGACGAAGCGGAAGGGTTCATCCTTTCGTGCTGCAGCGTGCCGAAGGGTGACGTGCGTATCGAGTTTTAAGCAACACCGAGCCCATTCCGAGATCGGGATGGGCTTGTTTTACTCAGTCGACAAACAGATCCGGCATCAGCGTATCGGTTGAGTCAGGCGCAAACCGATACCCCTCAAAATCCGTCACCCCGTTTTCCCCCAAAATTTCCTCATCAATCAGCAACCGACCGGTAATGCTGCGGCCGCTGCTGGTCAGAATCGCGTAAGCAGCATCCGCCATGATCGCCGGCGTTCGTGCGTGTTTGAAGGACTCCCGCGACCCTAGTTGAAACTCGATAGCCGCGGTTGCAATCATCGTCTGCGGCCACAACGAATTAACGCTGATGCCGTAACCGGCAAATTCCTCGCTCATCCCCAGCGTCAGCATGCTCATGCCGTATTTGGTCACGGTGTAGGGGCTGTACTGCGCGAACCATTTGCTCGCCAGATTCAGGGGCGGGGAAATGCTCAGGATATGTCCGGCGCTTTTCTTCAGATAGGGCAGGGCGGCCTGGCTGCACAGGAGCACGGCGCGGGTGTTGATCTGGTGCATCAGGTCGAAGCGCTTGAGTTCGATGTGTTGAACCCCCGTCAACTTGATCGCCCCGGCATTGTTGATAAGCGCATCAATACCGCCGAAATGTTCGTTGGCCTGGGCCAATGCTTCCCGCACAGCGACTTCATCACGCACATCCACCTGCAAGGCCAGCGCCTTGCCACCCGCGGCTTCGACTTCTTTCGCCACGCTGAAAATAGTGCCCGGCAACTTGGGGTGCGGCGCGGCGCTTTTAGCGGCAATCACAACGTTGGCCCCATCCCGCGCGGCGCGCAGCGCTATCTCACGACCAATCCCGCGGCTGGCGCCAGTAATGAACAGGGTTTTGCCTTTCAATGACATGGGTGCGCTCCTTATTGTTTTTATCTGAGCGGATTGAAGCAGCTCGCCAGTCAATGTAGACCAACTCGCTGCACCTGATCGTTCCCACGCTCCACGTGGGAATGCAGCCCGTGACGCTCTGCGTCACAACGGTGTTCGGCTCCACGTAGGCGGTGAGGCTGGAACGCGGAGTGTCCCGAGATGCATTCCCACGCGGAGCGCTCATCGTTCTACACAACTCTCGATGAGCGCACGCTGGGCGTCTAATGCGATAACAAACTCACGTATTCGTTGCATCCCTATCCACATGGCCTTGGGGCCGGGAGGTCCGTCATTTTTACGCCCCAAGTAGCCTCCCAGGCTCGTGACCAGTAAAACCATTTCTCCTAAAGAAGGGGGCGCAGTGGGCGGTTGGCACCGTTTGACCACGATATAGGCTGCTTTCCACTCCGAAGCCTCAAACACCATCTCGCAGCTTAGATCGGGACAAGCACGTCCCAGCATCAGGCTGTACAGCACACGCCAGGTCGTGATCAGGTACAAACCAATGCAGGGCAACAACCGTTCCTCGGTCTCCAGCTGCAATCGACTGACCTGACAACCATTCTTCAGCACATTGAAAAACACTTCGATAGACCAGCGTACCCCGTACCACTCAACCACGGTGCTCGCCTGCTCCAGGCTAGTGACCGGCAGACTGGTCAGCAGCAGCCACTCCAGAGGTTCAACACCGTCTATGGCGTTTTCTTCACGGGCCAACACAGCATTGATCGAGACGCTGGGCAATTTATAACCCGGCCTGTCGGGGGCACGCAGGGTCACGGTTGCCGCGCGCAAGGTGACATCAGCCAGTCGGGCGGGGCGCTGGGGACGAGCTTTGACTTCAACCTTGAGTGTTCCCAAGGACGGTGCCTGATCCAGTGCCGACCACAACTTCCCGTTGTCAGCCCCCAGCAAGCGCCTGTCTTGAGCCGCCCGCACGATCCATTGGGCCCGGGTGTCTGGACTGAACTCTTGATGATCAACAAACCATTCGTACAGATCGCCCTCAGCATCGGCGAGGTTGACCACCAGGGTCTGCGGTAGCTGCCCCTGAATCGCGCAACTGGTTTGATAACTGTCAATCCAGCGCTGACTCTCTTTCTCATCAATCCCTTTATCTCGGCGCTCATGGCGGGGGCTCGGTTTATCGCGGCTCCACCACTGAGCATCGACGACGCCCAGACAAATACGTTCGGGGGTAAAGGCAATGGTTGGGTGCAGACGTCGAGAAAACTTCTTCTGCGCCTTGATCGTGCCCATCCCTTTGGGACCGAGATTGACCCATTTGTCCATCTCGGTCGTGTCTTGCGCCAACAGCACCACGGGACTGCTTTGCATCCGTTGCAGGGTCGCGTCCTGATGGGGCCGCAACACCTTCTGGAACGTGACTTTCTCATTATCAAGAAATCGATAGGCCGCCGTGGTTTCTGCCAGCCCTCGACAAGCGGTCGGGATGCTGTTGCCGGGATGATCGGCTAGGCGTCCTAAAAAGCTGGCGAGCCTGGCATTTAAACGGCCATCACCCAAGTCGGCGGTTTTCATTTCGTCCTGTGCCCAATTCAATCTTCGTTCTCCATTTCTTCGAGTTTCAAAAATACTTGAAAACAGAGTTATGTAGAACGATGAGCGCGGAGCGTGGGAACGATCAGGTTGGAGAGCGCCGGGAGCCTTAATACCAGCGCTGAATATCGATCAGGCCTTCCAACCCTGCATAATTTCTCGCACTTGAGTAACGCCAGTGCTCCGGCAAGTCCACATACCCGCGCTTCACCGGGTTGTAATGGATGTAATCGAGCTTCTGGCGCATCACCGTTTCGCTGTACACCATCTCCGCGTGCGAACCTTCCTGCCACAGCTGATACACCCGATCTTGCTTGTGCGCGCGTTTGCTGAAACGCAGGCGCTGCAATGCGCGCTCGGCGCCTTTGCTGTGTAAGTCATCGATGATTTGCCGGGCAGTGAAGGATTTGAATTGGCTGAGGCATTTGCTTAGATCTGGAGCCTGCGCGACAAAATGCAGATGGTTCTCCAGGACGACATAGCCATACAGCTTCAGGCCCTGGTGGTTTTGCTGATAACGCCAGCAATTGAGCAGGTGGTCGACGATGTAAGGGCGGATGAACAGCGGCAGCCATTCCATGAGGGTGCAGGTGAGGAAGTGAGGTTTGTCGGGTTCGGTGATGGTGTAACGACTTCGGCCCATGAGTGCATTCCTTTGCTGGGGAATGACTAGAGTGAGCGGGGTGATGTATTGGTGCTAGCGGACAGCGCTGAGGAGTCAGTGGGAAATTACGACTCGCCACTTATGATCGTTCCCACGCTCTGCGTGGGAATGCCTCTCGGGACGCTCCGCGTTCCTGCCTCACCGCTGGTGCAATGCCGAGTACCGTTGTGACGCAGAGCGTCACGGGCTGCATTCCCACGCAGAGCGTGGGAACGATCAGTAGGCCGGCGGGGATTACCGGGACATGACTTCGCGAATATCCGCCGCCAATTCCCGTACGCGTTCTTCTTCGGTGTCCCACGAGCACATGAAGCGTGCGCCGCCGTTGCCGATGAAGGTGTAGAAGCGCCAGCCTTTGGCCGTCAATGCAGCGATGGCCGGTTCCGACAGTTGCAGGAACACACCGTTGGCCTGCACCGGGAACATCAGTTCCACGCCTGGAATATCGCTCACCAGTTCAGCCAGCAACTGCGCGCAGTGGTTGGCGTGTTTGGCGTATTTGAGCCAGGCGTCGTTTTCCAGAATCCCGACCCAGGGTGCCGAGAGGAAACGCATCTTCGAGGCCAGTTGCCCAGCCTGTTTGCAGCGGTAGTCGAAGTCTTCGGCGAGTTTGTGGTTGAAGAACAAAATCGCTTCCCCGACTGCCATGCCGTTTTTGGTGCCGCCGAAGCACAACACGTCGACGCCGGCCTTCCACGTCAGATCGGCCGGTGAGCAGCCGAGGAACGCACAGGCGTTCGAGAAACGGGCGCCGTCCATGTGCAGGTTCAGGCCCAGTTCTTTGCAGGTGGCGCTGATGGCGCGGATTTCTTCCGGGGTGTAGACGCTGCCGACTTCGGTGGCCTGGGTCAGGGTGACTACGCGCGGTTTCGGGTAGTGGATGTCCTGGCGCTTGAGCGCGATTTCGCGGATCGATTCCGGGGTCAGCTTGCCGTTTTCAGTGCGGGCGATCAGCAGCTTGGAACCGTTGGAAAAGAATTCCGGTGCGCCGCATTCGTCGGTTTCGACGTGGGCGGTTTCCGAGCAGATCACGCTGTGGTAACTCTGGCACAGCGACGACAGGGCCAAGGAGTTGGCGGCGGTGCCGTTGAAGGCGAAGAATACTTCGCAGTCGGTTTCGAACAGTTTGCGGAAATCGTCGGACGCGCGTGCGGTCCACTCGTCGTCGCCATAGGCGCGTTGGTGGCCGTGGTTGGCCTGTTCCATGGCAGCCCAGGCTTCAGGGCAGATGCCGGAATAGTTGTCGCTGGCGAATTGTTGGCTCTTATCGGTCATGGCCGGCTTCCGTGGTCGAGACTCTTATGGTGAAGAGCATCGTGGTCAATGATGGTGCGCACTTTACCGAAGATCGTCCGGGGAGCACACGCGATGATGCTGTCAGAAAAATACAAAGACGCCGGGCAATTATGCACATGACGCAAAGGGATGGGGCACTGGATCTGCTCAAGTGGCTGGCGCTGTTGAGCATGGTGCTCGATCACCTGCGATATGTCGGTTATTCCGTCGATCTGCTGTATGTGCCGGGTCGGTTGGCGTTCCCGTGGTTCTGTCTGGCGATGGCCGCAAACCTGGCGCGGGCCCGCGCGGTGACGACCGCCGGCCAGTGGCGTTATTTGGGTTGGTTGCTGCTGTTTAGCGCCATCAGCGAAATTCCCTACCGGATGTACATTCCTGATCCCGACACCTTGAACGTGCTGCCCACGTTGGCGCTGGGATTGCTGGTGGCCCGTGGCTGGCAGGACCGAACCCTGCAAGCGCGACTGTTGGCGGCAGGCGTCTTGCTACTGGCGGCGCTGTTCCCGGAGCGACTGATGTTCGGCTTCTTCGGCGTCCTGTTACCGCTGGCAATGTTGCTGGTGATCAGGCGTCCCTGGTACTTCAGCCTGTTGCCTGGATGGGTCTGTCTGGCTGCCAATCAATGGCCAGTGCTGTATTCCGCCGCGCAGTTTCACAGCAGTGAAGCCATCCTGGGCATCGCCACTTGTCTGATCGCGCCACTGGCCGGCCTGTTTTTGTTGCGCCATGCCGGTCGGCTCAACCCTCCACCGCCGATGCGTCGCTGGGCGTACGCGCTCTATCCCGCGCATTTCCTGCTGTTGCTGGCCCTGCGCGAAGGATTGGCGCGGTTGTCTGGTTGAGCTCATTTACCCCTGTGCACCAGTCCATGTCGTAAACGCACCTTTGCGTGGCGTCCGTAGGCATTTGGCCTGTCTGCGCCGGTCATACCATCGCATCCAAAGGGCACTGCCGAAACGCCAGTGCCTTACCGAGACGAATGGCGCATAGATGCCGCTGGGAGAGACGCGATGTTCAGCAAGCAAGACCAGATCCAGGGTTACGACGATGCACTGCTGGCGGCGATGAATGCCGAGGAGCAACGCCAGGAAGATCACATCGAGCTGATCGCGTCCGAGAACTACACCAGCAAACGCGTCATGGAAGCGCAAGGCAGTGGCCTGACCAACAAATACGCCGAAGGCTATCCGGGCAAGCGCTACTACGGTGGCTGCGAGCACGTCGACAAGGTTGAAGCGCTGGCCATCGAACGCGCCAAGCAACTGTTCGGTGCCGACTACGCCAACGTGCAGCCGCACTCCGGCTCCTCGGCCAACAGCGCCGTGTACCTGGCCCTGCTGCAAGCCGGCGACACCATCCTCGGCATGAGCCTGGCCCATGGCGGTCACCTGACCCACGGCGCCAAAGTGTCGTCCTCGGGCAAGCTGTACAACGCCGTGCAGTACGGCATCGACACCAAAACCGGGCTGATCGACTACGACGAAGTCGAGCGCCTGGCCGTCGAGTGCAAGCCGAAGATGATCGTCGCTGGCTTCTCGGCCTATTCCAAGACCCTCGACTTCCCGCGCTTCCGTCAGATCGCCGACAAAGTCGGTGCGCTGCTGTTCGTCGATATGGCCCACGTTGCCGGTCTGGTCGCTGCCGGCCTGTACCCGAACCCGCTGCCTTACGCCGACGTTGTGACCACCACCACCCACAAGACCCTGCGTGGTCCGCGTGGCGGCCTGATCCTGTGCAAGTCCAACGAAGAAATCGAGAAGAAGCTCAACGCGGCAGTGTTCCCGGGTGCCCAGGGCGGCCCGTTGATGCACGTGATCGCCGGTAAGGCGGTGTGCTTCAAGGAAGCGCTGGAGCCAGGTTTCAAGGCCTATCAACAACAAGTGATCGATAACGCCCAGGCCATGGCCGGCGTATTTATCAAACGCGGCTACGATGTAGTGTCCGGCGGCACCGATAACCACCTGTTCCTGGTCAGCCTGATCCGTCAGGGCCTCACCGGCAAAGAGGCGGATGCAGCACTGGGTCGTGCCCACATCACCGTGAACAAGAACGCTGTCCCGAACGATCCACAGTCGCCGTTCGTGACCTCCGGCCTGCGCATCGGCACCCCGGCGGTGACCACTCGCGGCTTCAAGGTTACCCAGTGCGTCACGCTGGCCGGCTGGATCTGCGACATCCTCGATAACCTCGGCGACGCCGATGTCGAGGCCAATGTCGCCCAGCAAGTTTCGGCCCTGTGCGCGGACTTCCCGGTTTATCGCTGAGCGCGGTTTTGGAGTAAATGACTATGCAACGCTACTCGGGCTTCGGCCTCTTCAAACACTCCCTCAGCCATCACGAAAACTGGCAGAAAATGTGGCGCACGCCGACCCCTAAAAAGGTCTACGACGTGGTCATCGTCGGCGGTGGCGGGCATGGTCTGGCGACCGCCTATTACCTGGCCAAGGAACACGGCATCACCAACGTGGCCGTGGTCGAGAAAGGCTGGCTGGGCGGCGGTAACACCGCGCGCAACACCACCATCGTTCGCTCCAACTACCTGTGGGACGAGTCGGCGCACTTGTACGAACACGCGATGAAACTGTGGGAAGGCCTGTCCCAGGACCTGAACTACAACGTGATGTTCTCCCAGCGTGGCGTTTACAACCTGTGCCACACCCTGCAGGACATTCGTGATTCCGAGCGTCGGGTCAGCGCCAACCGCCTCAACGGCGTGGACGGTGAACTGCTCGACGCCAAACAAGTGGCCGACGAGATTCCGTACCTCGACTGCTCGAAGAACACGCGCTACCCGGTGATGGGCGCAACCGTCCAGCGTCGCGGCGGCGTGGCCCGTCACGACGCCGTGGCGTGGGGCTTTGCCCGTGCCGCCGACGCACTGGGCGTGGATTTGATTCAACAGACCGAAGTGATCGGTTTCCGCAAGGAAAACGGCGTGTGCATCGGCGTTGAAACCAACAAAGGCTTCATCGGCGCCAAACGCGTCGGTGTAGTGACCGCCGGTAACTCCGGGCACATGGCCAAACTCGCCGGTTTCCGTCTGCCGATCGAATCCCACCCGCTGCAAGCGCTGGTGTCCGAGCCGATCAAGCCGATTATCGACAGCGTGATCATGTCCAACGCCGTACACGGTTACATCAGCCAGTCCGACAAGGGTGACCTGGTGATCGGCGCCGGTATCGACGGCTACAACGGCTACGGCCAGCGTGGTTCGTACCCGGTGATCGAGCACACCATTCAGGCCATCGTCGAGATGTTCCCGGTGTTGTCCCGCGTACGCATGAACCGTCAGTGGGGCGGCATCGTCGACACCACGCCGGATGCGTGCCCGATCATTTCGAAAACACCGGTGCCAAACATGTTCTTCAACTGCGGTTGGGGCACCGGTGGCTTCAAGGCAACACCTGGCTCGGGCAACGTATTTGCCGCAAGCCTGGCCAAGGGTGAAATGCACCCATTGGCCGCACCTTTCTCCATCGACCGTTTCCATAACGGTGCGTTGATCGACGAACACGGCGCTGCTGCGGTTGCCCACTAACAGGAGAAATCCCCATGTTGCATATCTTCTGTCCTCACTGCGGCGAACTGCGCTCCGAAGAGGAATTCCACGCATCCGGCCAGGCGCACATCCCGCGTCCACTGGATCCGACCAACTGCACCGACGAGGAGTGGGGCGACTACATGTTCTTCCGCGATAACCCTCGCGGTCTGCACCACGAGCTGTGGGATCACGTCGCCGGTTGCCGTCAGTATTTCAACGCCACCCGTGACACCGTGACCTACGAGATTCTCGAGACTTACAAGATCGGCACCAAGCCGCAGTTCACCGACAAGACCGATAGCCCGAAAGCGGCCACGACGGCTCTGGGAGAGAAGGTATGAGCCAGATCAATCGCCTGTCCAACGGCGGACGGATCGACCGCAACAAAGTGCTGAGCTTCACCTTCAACGGCCAGAGCTACAAAGGCTTTGAAGGCGATTCCCTGGCCGCCGCCTTGCTGGCCAACGGTGTCGACATCATCGGTCGCAGCTTCAAGTATTCCCGTCCGCGCGGCATCTTTGCCGCCGGTGCTGAAGAGCCGAACGCCGTGCTGCAAATCGGCGCGACCGAAGCCACGCAGATCCCGAACGTACGCGCCACGCAACAAGCGCTGTATCAAGGTTTGGTCGCCACCAGCACCAACGGCTGGCCGAGCGTGAACAACGACATGATGGGGATTCTCGGCAAGGTCGGCGGCAAGCTGATGCCGCCGGGCTTCTACTACAAAACCTTCATGTACCCGCAATCGTTCTGGATGACTTACGAGAAGTACATTCGTAAGGCAGCCGGTCTTGGCCGTTCGCCGACCGAGAACGATCCGGACACCTACGACTACATGAACCAGCACTGCGACGTGCTGATCGTCGGCGGTGGTCCTGCTGGCCTGGCCGCCGCACTGGCAGCAGCTCGAAGCGGTGCTCGCGTAATCCTGGCTGATGAGCAGGAAGAGTTCGGCGGCAGCCTGCTCGATTCCCGCGAAAGCCTCGACGGCAAGCCTGCCAACGAGTGGGTCGCCAGCGTCATCGCTGAACTCAAAGACACCCCGGACGTGCTGCTGTTGCCGCGCGCCACGGTTAACGGCTACCACGACCATAACTTCCTGACCATTCACGAGCGACTGACCGATCACCTCGGCGACCGCGCACCGATTGGCCAGGTGCGTCAGCGCATCCACCGTGTTCGCGCCAAACGTGTGGTGCTGGCGACCGGCGCTCACGAGCGTCCACTGGTTTACGGCAACAACGACGTGCCGGGCAACATGCTCGCCGGCGCTGTGTCGACTTACGTGCGTCGTTACGGCGTGGCACCGGGCAAAAAACTCGTGCTGTCGACCAACAACGACCACGCTTACCGCGTTGCTCTGGATTGGCTCGACGCCAGCCTGCAAGTCGTGGCCATCGCCGATGCCCGCAGCAATCCGCGCGGTGCGCTGGTTGAAGAAGCGCGCGCCAAAGGCATCCGCATCCTGACCGGCAGCGCCGTGATCGAGACGCGTGGCAGCAAGCACGTGACCGCCGCTCGCGTTGCCGCGATCGATGTCAAAGCGCACACCGTGACCAGTCCTGGTGAGTGGCTCGAATGCGACCTGGTTGCCAGTTCCGGCGGTTACAGCCCGGTGGTTCACTTGGCTTCGCACCTGGGCGGCAAGCCGATCTGGCGTGAAGACATCCTCGGTTTCGTACCGGGCGAAGCACCGCAGAAGCGCGTGTGCGTGGGTGGCATCAACGGCGTCTACGGTCTTGGTGATTCCCTGGCCGATGGCTTTGAAGGCGGCGCTCGTGCAGCCAGCGAAGCCGGTTTCAGCGTGGTCGAAGGCACCTTGCCGAAAGCCCTGAGTCGTCTGGAAGAGCCTACTTTGGCGCTGTTCCAGGTGCCGCATGAAAAGAACACCGCACGTGCGCCGAAGCAATTCGTCGACCTGCAGAACGACGTCACCGCTGCCGCCATCGAACTGGCGACCCGCGAAGGCTTCGAGTCGGTCGAACACGTCAAACGCTACACCGCACTGGGTTTTGGTACTGACCAGGGCAAGCTCGGCAACGTCAACGGTCTGGCCATCGCCGCCCGTTCGCTGAACGTGACCATCCCGCAGATGGGCACCACCATGTTCCGCCCGAACTACACGCCGGTGACCTTCGGCGCCGTAGCCGGTCGTCACTGTGGGCACATCTTCGAGCCGGTTCGCTTCACCGCGCTGCATCACTGGCACGTGAAGAACGGTGCCGAGTTCGAAGACGTCGGCCAGTGGAAACGTCCTTGGTACTTCCCGAAAGCCGGTGAAGACCTGCATACCGCCGTGAAACGCGAATGCAAAGCCGTGCGCGACAGCGTCGGCCTGCTGGACGCGTCGACCTTGGGCAAGATCGACATTCAGGGCCCGGATGCGCGTGAGTTCCTCAACCGCATCTACACCAATGCCTGGACCAAGCTCGACGTGGGCAAGGCGCGTTATGGCCTGATGTGCAAAGAAGACGGCATGGTCTTCGACGACGGCGTAACAGCCTGCCTCGCCGACAACCATTTCGTCATGACCACCACCACGGGCGGCGCGGCACGCGTGCTGCAATGGCTGGAAATCTACTCCCAGACCGAATGGCCAGAGCTGAAGGTGTACTTCACGTCCGTGACGGATCACTGGGCAACCATGACCTTGTCCGGGCCGAACAGCCGCAAGCTGCTCAGCGAAGTCACCGACATCGATCTGACCAACGAAGCGTTCCCGTTCATGACCTGGAAAGAAGGCCTGGTCGGCGGTGTGCCGGCGCGGGTGTTCCGGATTTCGTTTACCGGTGAGCTGTCGTACGAAGTCAACGTGCAAGCCGACTATGCGATGGGCGTGCTGGAAAAAATTGTTGATGCTGGCAAGCAGTACAACCTGACGCCATATGGCACTGAAACCATGCACGTTCTGCGGGCCGAGAAGGGCTTCATCATCGTCGGGCAAGATACCGACGGCTCGATGACGCCGGATGACCTGAACATGGGCTGGTGCGTCGGTCGCACTAAACCGTTCTCATGGATCGGCCAGCGTGGCATGAACCGTGAAGACTGCGTGCGTGATCAACGCAAACAGTTGGTTGGCCTGAAGCCGATCGATTCGACCAAATGGCTGCCGGAAGGCGCGCAATTGGTGTTCAACACCAAGCAAGCGATTCCGATGACGATGGTCGGTCACGTGACGTCCAGCTACCTGCACAACTCCCTCGGCTATTCGTTTGCCATGGGTGTGGTGAAGGGCGGCTTGAAGCGCATCGGTGAGCGCGTGTTCGCACCACTGGCCGATGGCAGCGTGATCGAGGCGGAAATCGTTTCTTCGGTGTTCTTCGATCCAAAGGGTGATCGCCAGAACGTGTAGTCGATCGTTCCCACGCTCTGCGTGGGAATGCATCCCGGGACGCTCCGCGTCCCAAGAGCGGACGCAGAGCGTCCATGGCGGCATTCCCACGCAGAGCGTGGGAACGATCAACAAAAGAAAGGTGCTTTATGACCGCAGCCAATGTTTACCAACAACGCCCAACCACTGGGGCCAAGGCCGAGTCGTCGCTGCATCACGCAGGCCTGCCAAGCCTGGTGGGCAAGGGCCGCAAAAGCGCCGGCGTGATCGTGCGTGAGAAAAAACTCCTCGGCCACCTGACCCTTCGTGGCGATGGCCACGATGCCGCCTTCGCCGCTGGTGTGCACAAGGCCCTCGGTATCGAATTGCCGGGTGCGCTGACCGTCGTCGTCAAAGGCGAAACCAGTCTGCAATGGATGGGGCCGGATGAATGGCTGCTGATCGTGCCGACCGGCGAAGAATTCGCCGCCGAGCAAAAACTGCGCGAAGCGCTGGGCGATCTGCATATCGCGATCACCAACGTCAGCGGCGGCCAGCAGCTCCTCGAACTGAGCGGCCCGAACGTGCGCCAGGTACTGATGAAGTCCACCAGCTACGACGTGCACCCCAACAGCTTCCCGGTGGGCAAGGCAGTCGGCACGGTGTTTGCCAAGTCGCAGCTGGTGATCCGCCACACCGCCGAAGACACTTGGGAACTGCTGATTCGCCGCAGCTTCTCGGATTATTGGTGGTTGTGGTTGCAGGATGCTGCGGCTGAATACGGCCTCAGCGTCCAAGCCTGACACGGATGATCGTTCCCACGTCGAGGCGTCGAACCGTCTGCGTGGGAATGCATCCCGGGACGCTCCGCGTCCCAAGAGCGGACGCTGAGCGTCCATGGCGGCATTCCCACGCAGAGCGTGGGAACGATCAACAGGAGTCACCGCACTATGAGCCGCGCCCCAGACACATGGATTCTGACCGCCGACTGCCCAAGCGTTCTCGGCACCGTGGACGCGGTGACCCGCTTTTTGTTCGAGCAGGGCTGCTACGTCACCGAGCACCATTCCTTCGATGACCGGCTCTCGGGCCGTTTCTTCATTCGTGTGGAATTCCGCCAGCCTGATGGCTTCGACGAACAAGCCTTCCGCGCAGGCCTGGAAGAGCGCGGCCAAGCCTTCGGCATGATCTTCGAGCTCACGGCGCCGAACTACCGGCCAAAAGTGGTGATCATGGTTTCCAAGGCCGATCACTGCCTCAACGATTTGCTCTACCGCCAGCGCATCGGCCAGTTGTCGATGGACGTGGCCGCCGTGGTTTCCAACCACCCGGACCTCAAACCGTTGGCGGACTGGCACCAGATTCCGTACTACCACTTCCCGCTGGACCCGAACGACAAACCGACGCAGGAGCGTCAGGTCTGGCAGGTGATTGAAGAGTCCGGCGCCGAACTGGTGATCCTTGCCCGTTACATGCAAGTCCTCTCGCCAGAGCTGTGCCGCAAACTCGACGGCAAGGCGATCAACATCCATCACTCCCTGCTGCCGGGTTTCAAGGGCGCCAAGCCCTATCACCAGGCCTACAACAAGGGCGTGAAACTGGTCGGCGCGACGGCGCATTACATCAACAACGACCTGGACGAAGGCCCGATCATCGCCCAGGGCGTAGAGGCCGTGGACCACAGTCATTACCCCGAAGACTTGATCGCCAAGGGGCGTGATATCGAAGGGCTGACGTTGGCCCGGGCGGTTGGGTATCACATTGAACGACGGGTTTTCCTCAACGCCAATCGCACCGTCGTTCTTTAGATCGCTATCGCGAGCAGGCTCACTCCCACAGGGGGATTTGTGTCTGCCCACAGATCTCGGTCACACCAAAGTTCAACTGTGGGAGTGAGCCTGCTCGCGATGGCGGTATAACAAACAACGCAAAAACACACAGGCAACAACCCGAGCAATCAACGCGCCGCCGATCCATGGCGACGCGACCGCTACATAAAAACAACAGCGAGGTGAAAGCATGTCTGGTAATCGTGGTGTCGTGTATCTCGGCCATGGCCAAGTCGAAGTACAGAAAATCGACTATCCCAAAATGCAGGACCCGCGCGGCAGGAAGATCGAACACGCTGTCATCCTGCGCGTAGTTTCTACCAACATCTGTGGTTCGGATCAGCACATGGTGCGTGGCCGTACTACTGCTCAAACCGGCCTGGTACTGGGCCACGAGATCACCGGTGAAGTGATCGAGAAGGGCCGCGACGTCGAAAACCTGCAGATCGGCGACCTGGTGTCGGTGCCGTTCAACGTCGCTTGCGGGCGCTGCCGTTCCTGCAAGGAAATGCACACCGGTGTTTGCCTGAGCGTTAACCCGGCGCGTCCGGGCGGTGCTTACGGTTATGTCGACATGGGCGACTGGACCGGTGGCCAGGCTGAATACGCCTTGGTGCCGTATGCCGACTTCAACCTGCTGAAACTCCCTGACCGTGATAAGGCCATGGAAAAAATCCGTGACCTGACCTGCCTCTCCGACATCCTGCCGACCGGTTACCACGGCGCAGTGACGGCCGGCGTTGGCCCAGGCAGCACCGTGTACATTGCCGGTGCCGGCCCGGTCGGTCTGGCGGCCGCCGCCTCCGCTCGCCTGTTGGGCGCGGCAGTGGTGATCATCGGTGACGTCAACACCGTCCGCCTGGCACACGCCAAGGCTCAGGGTTTCGAAATCGCCGACCTGTCCCTGGATACCCCGCTGCACGAACAGATCGCTGCACTGCTGGGCGAGCCTGAAGTGGATTGCGCCGTCGACGCCGTAGGCTTCGAAGCGCGCGGTCACGGCCATGACGGCGTGAAGCACGAGGCTCCGGCCACTGTGCTCAACTCGCTGATGGGCGTGGTGCGTGTGGCTGGCAAAATCGGTATCCCGGGCCTGTACGTGACCGAAGATCCAGGTGCAGTCGATGCCGCCGCAAAAATGGGCAGCCTGAGCATCCGCTTCGGTCTGGGCTGGGCCAAATCCCACAGCTTCCACACCGGCCAGACGCCAGTGATGAAGTACAACCGCCAGCTGATGCAGGCGATCATGTGGGACCGCATTCACATTGCCGACATCGTGGGTGTGGAAGTCATCAGCCTGGATGACGCGCCACGTGGTTATGGCGAGTTCGATGCGGGCGTGCCGAAGAAGTTTGTGATTGATCCGCACAAGTTGTTCAGCGCGGCGTAAGGCTTCACGCAAAACAAAGGCGACCTTCGGGTCGCCTTTTTTGTGTTTTTGATGTTGGCAGATCGAGAGGTTTGTCGTATTCGAAATCCACCCCTCACCCCAACCCTCTCCCCAGCGGGGAGAGGGGGAAAGGGAGCCGATCTCTATGCTTTTCAAACCTGAGTTCGACTCAGAAATTTCAGGTCGATGTAGCTCTAAGAACAACTCGGTCAGTCCCCTCTACCTCTGGGAGAGGGCTAGGGTGAGGGGTGGTTTACAACGCCGCCAACGCCCCTTGATACAACACCGGTCCTGTCGGTTGCCCCGTCGGCGAACCACCCTTCGGCTCAAGACTCACCGCCAACGCAATCGGCTTGCCGATCAACGTCTTCTGCGCATCGCTCAACTCTACGCGCCCCTTGCCGCCCACCGGAATCACACCAAGTGAAATCGGCTTGCCATCCGCCGGAATCGCCCACAACTCCAGACTACGGCCCGGATCAACCGCTGCCAGAGTCAACGGCTCGACTTTCAAATAATCCTCATGCGCTTCAACCTTCAGCGCAGGCTGCGCGTCGGCCGTCAGCAGCGTGGCGCTGTATCGTGCACTGTCGCGGTTGTAGAGCACGCTCAGGAACACGACCACCACCAGCGAACACACCGCCGCCGTCACCCGCATCCAGTTCCAGAATGAACGCTTCTCTGGCACATGCAGATGCTGCGGTTCGATCCGCGCGGTGATGCCTTGCCACACATGCTCTGGCACCGGTTGCTCCGGCAGGGCCTCGGTCAGGCTCGCGAGGCTTTCTTGCCATTGAGCCAACTCCGCGCGAAGCGCCGCGTCTTCCAGCAACAACTGTTCGAAACGCCGACGAGCGGCAGAAGGCATCAAGCCAATGGCGTAATCGGCGGCGAGGGCGCGGCGCAGTGTCGGGGTTTGATAGTTCATGATTCAAGGCACCTGCGCAGTCGCTCCATACCGCGGCGGATCCAGGATTTCACCGAACCCAGCGGCGCAGCCAAATGTTCGGCCAGTTCGGAACACGACAACCCCTGAAAATAAGCCACAGTGATCGATTGACGCTGCATGCCTTCCAGGCTTTCCAGGCACCGGCTCAAGGCGCTGGCCTCACGGGCACTGCTGAGCTGTTCGTGGGCCGAAGGACTTTCATCCTCCAGCGCCTGTTCTTCAAGGTCGGTCAACGGACGGTCGCGGTGCTTGCGCAACTGATCGATGGCCTGATGACGGGTGATGTTGATCATCCAGGTCAGCGGTGCCGACAGATGCGCCTCATAGCGCGAGGCGTTGTTCCAGATGCGCACGAAGCTTTCCTGCAGCACTTCTTCAGCCAGATCCGGTCGCCCCATGAAACGCAGCGCTACGCCATGCAGCCGAGGGCCGACGCTGCGGTAAAGCGTCTCGAAAGCGCGGCGGTCGCCCAGTGAACACTGGGCCAGAAGCTGCCTGAGCTGATCGGCATCGACGGTGGGAATGGCAGTTCTCCAGGCAATCGAGGTGGGCTGCGTGAGGTGCCGGTTGCAGGCAGAGGTTAGTTCACGGTGCGCGGATGTTCCATTCACGGGTGGCCACCTCGGAAAACCGCCGACCCCGATGGCCGGGGTCGGCGGCAGCCCTTAGCTTTTTGGCATCAGCACTTTGTCGATGACCTGAATCACGCCGTTGGACTGGTACACGTCATAGGTGGTGATGTCGGCGGTATCACCTTTTTCATCCTTGATCGTGATGTTGTGCGGGCCGTTCATCATCACCCACAGCTTGCCGCCCGCGACGGTGGTCAGTTCGGCCTTGCCACCACCGGCCTTGATCTTCTCGGCCAGGGTGATCATGTCGAGTTTCCCGGCGACGACGTGGTAGGTGAGGACGTGAGTCAGGGTCGCCTTGTTGGCGGGTTTGAGCAGGGTGTCGACAGTGCCGGCGGGCAGGGCGGCGAAGGCTGAGTTGACCGGGGCGAACACGGTGAACGGGCCTTTGCCCTTGAGGGTATCCACCAGGCCTGCGGCTTTCACGGCGGCGACCAGGGTGGTGTGGTCGGCGGAGTTCACGGCGTTATCGATGATGTCTTTGCTCGGCATCATGCTCTGGCCGCCGACGATGACAGCATGGCTCGTGTCTGCCGCTTGCACGGTGTTCAGGGCGAACCCGCCGCCCAAGGCCAGGGTCAGCAGGCTGACAATCAACGGCGTTTTGATCGAAGTGCGTTTCATGGTGATGATCCTCGTGGAGGGAATCGGCCAGGAATGTCTGTCCGTGCTTGATATACGCGGGCGGGGCCAGACTGGATGCAGCGCCGGGAAAATCTTTTTTTGACGAGTGTGATCCCGCAGGGCCTGGGAACGATCCCCTGATATGCCAGTCCAACGCGCAGTTTTTCGCCGCCCATTGCCGGGCGGTTTTCATGGCACAAGAGGATGTCTGGATGAAGATTTCACGCGGTTTTGCACTGGCTTCCCTGATGAGTCTGGCGGCCAGCCCGGTCTTTGCTCAGTTCAACCTGAACGATGCGGCCAATGCCATCTCCGGCATGAAGGGCGATAACGCCGCCGCCGCGCCGACCTCGCAGACGGCCGGTCTGCTGAGTGCGCTCAGCCAATTGAACGTGACGCCACAACAAGCCGTTGGCGGCACCGGGGCGATGCTCGGCCTGGCGAAGAATCAATTGAGTTCGACCGACTACTCAGCGTTGGCCAAAAGCGTACCGGGGATCGACAAATTGTCCGGCGGTGGTGAGCTGGGCGCCCTCAGCGGCTTGCTCGGCTCGTCCGGTAAAGCGGCAGGTCTGGATAACGCCTTGGGCAACGTGAAGAACACCAACGATCTGAATAACGCTTTCAGCGCATTGGGCATGGACAGCGGCATGATCGGCCAGTTTGCCCCGGTGCTTCTGCAATACCTCGGTCAACAGGGCGTCGGCGGTTCATTGCTGGAAAACCTGGGCGGGATCTGGGGCGCAGGCACCGGTAGTTGATTCAGCGGCATTCGGCGCGCAACGCGTCGAATGCATTTGGTCGCGCCATGACAGGCAACTTCAGGCGAAGGCCAATTCGGTACGACGAATGTTTCACTTTTGAACCGTTAACCTTCCTACACCGATCGTTCCCACGCTCTGCGTGGGAATGCCTCAATGGACGCTCTGCGTCCGCTTTGGGACGCGGAGCGTCCCTGGCTGCATTCCCACGCAGAGCGTGGGAACGATCTACTCGATAAGGGTCTAAAATCCCGCGGTCCACTTCTCAAGGAAGCCCAATACGTGAAATCTCTCCTTGCACTGCTTTCCCTCGTGGCCCTGCCGGTCCTGGCCGCTGAGCCGACGCTGTACGGGCGCTACGAATACATCGCGCTGCCGGAAATCGGCGGCGAAGTCCTCAAGGCCAAAATGGACACCGGTGCCCTGACGGCGTCGCTGTCGGCCAAAGACATCGAAACCTTCACCCGCGATGGCGACGAGTGGGTGCGCTTTCGCCTCGGCACCAAAGGCGCGAGCAACAAGGTCTACGAACACAAGGTCGCGCGGATCAGCAAGATCAAGACCCGCTCCGAAGAAGACGAGGATGACAACGAAGCGGTCGAACCCACCAAGCGTCCGGTGGTCGATCTGGAACTGTGCCTGGGCAACGTCAAGCGCACCGTGGAGGTCAACCTCACCGACCGCAGCAGCTTCAACTACCCTTTGTTGATCGGTGCCAAAGCCTTGCGCGAATTCGGCGCGGCGGTGAACCCGGCACGGCGCTTTACGGCGGATAAACCCGACTGCTGATTTCAAGTGGTCTCATTGACGTGACGTGAGCCTTGGGGCACCGTTCGCCCACTTAACTGCCGGGCTCGGACGCCATGCCCCATATCCTGATTGTCGAAGACGAAGTGGCGATTGCCGACACCCTGACTTTCGCGTTGCAGGGCGAGGGCTTCACCACCACCTGGTTGAGCCTTGGCGCGGCGGCGCTGGAGCATCAGCGCCAGACCCCGGCCGACCTGATCATTCTCGACATTGGTCTGCCGGACATCAGCGGCTTTGAGACCTGCAAGCAATTGCGGCGTTTCAGCGAAGTGCCGGTGATTTTCCTCAGCGCCCGTGATGCTGAAATCGATCGCGTTGTGGGCCTGGAAATCGGTGCCGACGATTATGTGGTCAAGCCGTTCAGCCCGCGGGAGGTGGCGGCGCGGGTCCGGGCGATTCTCAAACGCATGGCGCCGCGAGCGACCGCCGAGGTGTCATCGGCGGTGTTTCGCATTGACAGCGAGCGAGTGCAGATCAGCTATCGCGGTCAGCCTCTAACCCTGACCCGCCATGAGTTCCGCCTGCTGCAATGCCTGTTGGACCAACCCGAACGCGTCTTCAGCCGCGAGCAATTGCTCGATGCGCTGGGTGTCGCCGCTGATGCCGGTTACGAACGCAGTATCGACAGCCACATCAAGAGCGTGCGCGCCAAACTGCGCCTGGTGAAAGTCGACGCAGAACCGATCCAGACCCATCGCGGCCTCGGTTACAGCTACAGCCCGGGGCGTAGCTGATGCCTCTGGGGATCCGGATTTTTCTGGTCTACGTGCTGTTTATCGGCCTGACCGGCTACTTTGTGCTGAACACCGTGATGGAAGAAATCCGTCCCGGCGTGCGCCAGTCCACCGAAGAAACGCTGGTCGACACCGCCAACCTGATGGCCGAAATCCTGCGCGACGACTTCAAGGCCGGCACCCTGAATCAGAACCGCTGGCCCGAACTGCTCAAGGCTTATGGCGAACGGCAACCGAAGGCGAGCATCTGGGGATTGCCGAAGAACCAGGTCAACCACCGCATCTACGTCACCGATGCCAAGGGCATTGTCGTTCTGGATTCCAGTGGCGTCGCGGTGGGCCAGGACTACTCGCGCTGGAACGACGTTTTACTCACCCTGCGTGGCGAATACGGTGCGCGTTCCAGCCGCAGCGATCCGAACGATCCGAACTCCTCGGTGATGCACGTCGGCGCCCCGATTCGCGACAACGGCCAGATCATCGGCGTGGTCACCGTCGCCAAACCCAACAGCTCGTTGCAGCCTTACGTTGATCGCACTGAGCGGCGATTGCTTGCCTACGGCGCCGGGTTGATCGGCCTTGGTCTGCTGTTCGGCGCGTTGTTGTCCTGGTGGCTGAGCGCTGCATTACGGCGGTTGACGGTGTACGCCGAAGCGGTGAGTGAGGGCCGCAGGGTCGAGGTTCCGCACTATCGTGGCGGCGAACTGGAACAACTGGCGACAGCGGTGGAGCAGATGCGTACGCAACTCGAAGGCAAAGCCTACGTCGAGCGTTACGTGCATACATTGACCCACGAACTGAAAAGCCCGCTGGCGGCGATTCGCGGCGCGGCGGAATTGCTGCAAGGCGAGATGCCGCTGGCTCAGCAACAGCGTTTTGTCAGCAACATCGACAGCGAAAGTGTACGGATGCAGCAGTTGATCGAACGGCTGTTGAACCTGGCTCAAGTTGAACAGCGTCAAGGGCTGGAGGAGCGGGTGACGGTACCGCTGGCGAAGTTGATAGATGAATTACTAAACGCCCAGGCGGCGCGCATCGAAGGCAAACAGTTGCGCATAGAACAACGGATTACGGCAGATTTGAACCTGCTCGGCGAACCGTTTCTGTTGCGTCAGGCTCTGGGGAATCTGCTGGAGAATGCTTTGGATTTCACCCCGGCTCAGGGCTTGCTGCGATTCAGCGCTGAGCGTATTGGGGAGCAGATCGAGTTCAGGTTTTTCAACCAGGCTGAGGCGATTCCCGACTATGCGCTGCCGAGGTTGAGTGAGCGGTTTTACTCGCTGCCACGACCGGACAGCGGGCGCAAAAGCACGGGGTTGGGGCTTAACTTTGTTGAGGAGGTGGTGAAGCTGCATGGTGGGGTGATGAGCATCGGGAATGTCGATGGTGGCGTTGAAGTGGGTTTGCGCTTCCCCGTGTGATCGTTCCCACGCTCTGCGTGGGAATGCAGCCCGGGACGCTCCGCGTCCCAAGAGCGGACGCAGAGCGTCCATTGAGGCATTCCCACGCAGAGCGTGGGAACGATCAAGAGTCGTATTGCACCTGCCTTAGCGTCAGTCTCCACACACTCTCCACAGTTCTCCCATAAATTCCCCACACACCCATCCCAGACTCTCCCCATCCAAACAGGGAGAGTCCCATGAACCGCAGCCTGACCATTAAACTCGGGGCAATTGCCCTTCTGATTCTGCTATTGCTCATCCCGTTGCTGATGATCAACGGCATCATCCAGGACCGTCAGCAACTGCGCGACGGCGTCATCGAAGACATCGCCCGCAGCTCCAGCTACAGCCAGCAACTGAGCGGGCCATTGATGGTGGTGCCGTATCGCAAAGTGGTGCGCACCTGGAAGCTCAACGAGAAAACCAACGAGCGTTATCAGGACGTGGGTGAAGAACGCGGCCGTTTGTATTTCCTCCCGGAGCGCTTCGAACTCGACGGCGACGTCCAGACTGAACTGCGTTCTCGGGGCATTTATGAGGCACGGCTGTTTCATGCGGACAACCGCATTAGCGGGCATTTCTCGGTACCGGCTCAATTGGGTATCAAGGACGACTTCGTCGATTACCAGTTCGACCAGCCGTTTTTGGCGGTCGGGATCAGCGATATTCGTGGCATCGAAAATGCCCTGAAGCTCGAGCTCAATGGCCAGAAACTCGACTTCGTCCCCGGTAGCCAGGTGGGCTGGTTGGGGGAGGGCGTGCATGTAACCTTGCCGGCGCTCGACACGAAACAAGCCACGGAACTGGCCTTCGGTTTTGACCTGCGTTTGCAAGGCACTGGTCAGTTACAGATCCTGCCGGTGGGCAAGACCAGCAAGGTTTCGCTGGCCGCCAATTGGCCGCATCCGAGTTTCATCGGCAATTACCTGCCGGCCCAGCGTGAAGTGAGCGATCAGGGCTTCACCGCCCATTGGCAGACCTCGTTTTTCTCGACCAACCTGCAAGAGGCCTTGAGCAGCTGCGTGTCTGGCGGCGGTTGCGAAGCCTACACCGGCCGTAGTTTCGGCGTGAGCTTCATCGACCCGGTGGATCAGTACCTGAAAAGCGATCGGGCCATCAAATATGCGTTGCTGTTTATCGTCCTGACCTTCGCCAGTTTCTTTCTCTTCGAAGTGCTGAAAAGCCTGGCGGTACACCCGGTGCAATACGCTCTGGTGGGCGTGGCCCTGGCGTTTTTCTATCTGTTGTTGCTGTCGCTGTCCGAGCACATCGGGTTTTCCCTGGCGTACCTGTTGTCGGCCAGCGGCTGTGTGTTGTTGATCGGTTTTTATGTCTGCCATGTGTTGCGCAGCGTGCGCCACGGCTTGAGTTTTTCGGCGGGATTGGCGGCGTTGTATGGCTTGCTCTATGGCTTGCTCAGTGCAGAGGATTACGCGTTGCTGATGGGTTCGCTGCTGTTGTTCGGGTTGTTGGGCGTGTTTATGGTGCTGACCCGCAAGCTGGACTGGTATGGGATTGGGCAGAAGTCGGCCAAGCCGTTGGCGTTTGATATTGGGGTGGTGGAATGAGCCGGTCGTTGGGGTTGCGTGAGGATCAGCGGGAGGGCGAGGTGTTGGCGACGCTGATTCACGGGTTGTTTTCGTTAGATCCGCTAAAGCCGCGATTCGGGCCAGCGCGCGCCCGTCCTGGCCGTCATCGACCCGCGCGTCGAAGCAACGACTGACCTCCAATCTTTGCAACGCGACGTCACGGGTTGTCGTTGCGCAGGCCAGTTCTTCCGCAACGGCAATCCAGTTCTTCCTCCAGGCGCATTGTTGCCTTGGACCGGTGTGTTTACTTTTGAACGACGCATGCAGCGCGCTCAACTTAAATCTGCCGGTAAAAGGGACTTTCTTTATGGGCACCATTGCTGATGTCATCAACGACAAGAATTTTGTCACGCTCAAGAATCTGCACTTCAGTTCTCTGCATCTGAAGCTCGAAGGGTTGAACCCGGCGGGCTCGGTCAAGATGAAAACCGCTCAGTGGCTGATTGCCGATCAGGAACGAAGAGGCGGCATTGCCCACGACAGTGTATTGATCGAGTCTTCCTCCGGGAGTCTCGGGGTCGCCCTGAGTCTGATTTGCGCACAGCGCGGCTACCGCTTCCGCTGCGTGGTCGACCCGAACACCACCGCACAGAACATCAAGCTGATGAAGGCCTATGGTGCCGAGGTTGTTGTCATCGACACCCGCGATGAGAACGGAGGTTTCCTCGGGTCGCGGATTCAATACATCAAGGATCTATCGAGCAAGGACGCGCGCTACCTCTGGCTCAATCAGTACGCCAACCCGGAAAATCCACGCGCGCACGCTCACACCACCGCCCGATCGATCGCCGAGCAATTCGAGCATATCGATTACCTGTTCGTGGGCGCCGGCACCACCGGCACCTTGATGGGGTGTGTTCAATATTTCCGCGCTAACCGTCCCACGACCCGAATTGTCGCGGTCGACAGCGTCGGCTCCGTGACGTTTGGCGGCGAACCGGGCAAACGCCATATACCGGGGCTGGGCACCAGTCGTCGGCCGGAGATCTTCAGTAAAGAAGGTATCGACGCTTTCCAGATGGTTTCCGAAGCGGACACCGTCGCCATGTGCCGTTATCTGGCGCGAACCAATGGAGTGCTGGCAGGAGGTTCCACCGGTACCGTCCTGGCGGCGGTTTATGCGTGCCGTCAGCAATTACAGGCGAATGCGGTCATCGTCGCGATTTCTCCGGACATGGGCGAGCGTTATCTGGACAGCGTCTACGACGATGCCTGGGTCAAAGAACGGTTTGGCACCCGGCCATTGAGCGGTTCATTGCTGGCCACTGGCGCGACCTTCCTCCCTTCGAGCAATCCCGAAGCTCTGGAGGTGGCCTATGTTTGAATTTTCCGTAGTCTCCGGGCGCGTCATCCGCAACATCCTCGAGGAACAACCGCGTTTAGCCCTGCGCAGCGTCGAGGCCGCGTACCTGGCGCACCATCATGGCCAGACCATTAACCCGGACAGTTACTTCCTGCGGTTTCCCCAGGCACCGGCCAATCGCATCATTGCCTTGCCGGCGTCGGTGGCGGGGGACATAAACGTTGCGGGGATCAAATGGATCTCCAGTTTCCCCTCGAATATCGCCAAAGGCATTCCACGCGCTTCGGCGGCACTGATTCTCAACGATCAGCAAACGGGTTATCCCTTTGCTTGTCTGGAGGCTTCGCTGATCAGCGCTGCGCGTACTGCCGCGTCGGCCGTATTGGGCGCCTACTGGTGCAACCGACAATCGCGCAACGCCCGCAGCATCAGCTTCATCGGTGCAGGGATCATTGCGCGCAATATCTTCGATACGTTTATTGCCGATGAGTGGAATTTTGACCGGGTAGGCATCCACGATACGTTCCGCGATTACTCCGTGGCCTTCCAGGAGCATGTCCTGCACAGCAGTGGTTTGCCGGCGTTCATCGACACCGAACTGGAAGAAGCACTGCGGGCCGATATCGTCGTGTTCGCCACCAATGGCGGCAGCCCGTATGTACCTGCCCACTGGCGTTTTGAGTCGCGGCAAGTGGTGCTGAACATTTCCCTGCGCGATCTGGCGCCCGAATCGATTCTGGCGGCGAACAATGTGTTCGACGACGTGGAGCATTGTCTCAAGGCCGCTACCTCACCACACCTTGCCGAACAACTGTCCGGTGATCGCGCCTTCGTGACCGGCACCCTGGCGCAATTGATCCTCGGCGAAGTGACGTTGCCTGATGATCGCGCGCGGATCTTTTCGCCGTTCGGAATGGGCATCCTCGACCTGGCGCTGGGTAAACATGTGTATGACCAGGCCCGCAAACAGGGAACGGTGGTGCCCATCGATGGCTTCTTCGCGGAGACAAGCCGATGGTGACGCCTGAAACAACGTCCGGTGGCGCCATTCCCTTGCGCATCGGTATCGTCGGTCTTGGCTCGCGCGGGTTGGGCATTCTGGAGCGATTGCTGGCGCTGGCGCCACGCCTGGCGCCACGACTTATCGAGGTGACCATCTTCGAGCCTGATCGACCGGGCAGTGGTTTGCACCGCAGCGACCAGCCAGACTACCTGCTGCTCAATACCATTGCCTGTCAGCTGTCGGTGTTTCCGGACCGGGCGGCCATCGGCGCCGCCGGTCGCAGCGGACCGGACTTTTACACTTGGTGCGTGGAGCGTCGATTGCGCCTGAGTGAGGATGGCCAGGTGTCGCCCGACGCCGGGCGGCCGGTCGAGCCGACAGACTTCCTGCCACGCCGTTTGCTTGGCGAATACCTTCACTGGGCCTACGCGGCGATCACCAATCAGTTGCCGCTCAACGTGCGTCTGCGTTTGTTGCAAGAGCAAGCCATCGACGTCTTCCCTCTGCACGGCACACGGGGTTACCGACTGTATGGCAGTGCGCAGACTCAGGTCGATGTCGACCGGCTGTTCGTCACCGTTGGCCACACCGGGCAGCGCGAGCCAGTGTCGGCAGACGAGGCGTCGCTGATTGCCAGTGTTTACCCGCTGCCGTCCAGCCTGGCGGCGATACGGGCAGGAGCGGTCGTCGGTATCGAGGGCTTTGGTCTGGCATCAATGGACACGCTGGCGGCGCTCACCAAAGGTCGCGGCGGTCGTTTTGTGCGCACTGAGGACGGGTTGCGTTATCTCAGCAGTGGCCAGGAGCCAGAACTTATTCTGTATAGCCGTGGCGGCTTGCCGTTCCGCGCCCGACCGTTTTCCCGCGCTGATCGTGTCCGCCATCAGGCGCTGTTCGCCACCCCGGCGCAGATCGAGTTTTTGCGTGAACAGCACGAGGGCCGGCAGCTGGATTTCGAAGCCGACTTGCTGCCGTTGCTCCTAGCCGAGATGCGCGCCGCGTACTACCTGGCGTGTTCGCCGCAGGTGGAGGCATCCGTGCTGCAACGGGCATTCCACGAGGATCGGCTGGACGCGGAGTTTACGGCGCTGGCGCAGCAATGGGGGCGCTTCGAACCGCTCGAGCACCTGTTGCTGACATTGCCAGCCCTGGGGTCTATCCCGTATGCGCAGTGGGTGCGGGCCTTTATTGCCGACGATCTGGCCGAGAGTCAGCGCGGAGTCGCCGCCAGCCCGCTGAAGTCGGCGCTGGAAGTCTGGCGCGACGTGGCCGGCCCGGAACTGCCGCGGGTGCTGGAGAAAATCAAGTCCTACGATCCAACGCTAGACATCAGCGTGCGGGTCGGGGCGTCGCATGACTTGCTGGCGGAGTTCGATCGCGAGGAGGTCGACGTCGCCATCGTGCGCAACGAAAGACATCGGCGAGATGCCGAGAGTCTCTTCGAAGATCGTTACGGCTGGTTCGCTGATCTGTCGATGCGAACGCGCGGTGATCCGATGCCGCTGGTGACCGTCGATGACGCCTGCGGCATACGCGGCACCGCGATCCGTTTGCTGGCCCAGGAAGGTATTCAGTGGTCCGATGCGTTTATCGGCGGCGGTGTGTCCACGGCGTTGTACGCGGCGGCGGCGGGTATCGGCGTCGCGCCGTTGCCGACGCGGTTGGCGGCATCACGATTGATCGATGTCGGCGAGCTGTTCGGACTGCCACCGCTACCGACCGTGGAAATGGTCATGTACTCCCGGTGGATGGACGCGCATACCCGCGAGAGCCTGCGCATTCTGGCTGGCGCCTTTCGCGGTGTGGCCGTCACGCATCTTGCCTGAAGACCCGAGGCAGAGCCGTCGCGCGACGGGATCAGTGGCGGTTAATGCATGAGCAAAGAAGTTAATCGTCTTTGCCTCGCTGCAGTCACTTACGTAGCATCAAACTTTTAATGGAATGAGCGACAAGTTCAGTGAAGAACTACTTTTTGAGCCGTGAGGCCATGTCTGAGGCATTCGATAGCGCTGCCCTGCGCCGGGTTCGAACTCAGGCGGATACGAACGTCGCCCTGGCGCGTCACTTGCGGGTCGCTGGTGGCGTCGACAGGCCGTTACCGGTCCTCAACGATTGGCCCGAAGTCACTCAGGCGAGCCTGCGCATCAGGGCCTTGGCGCGCAAGCGTACAGGCTCGGCACTCGCTCATCTGCTCGGCTGCATACAAGACATGTCCGGCGAGCCGGACAGCGCCGAGGTCAGGTGGGAAGGTGAGGCTGCCTTGTTGTCAGCAATTTCGGGTGGCGGGGCGGCGCAGGCCAGCCAGCTATCAGGTCATCCGGGTTGGGCAATCAATGCCGGGCAATTGCAGATCGAGGATGCACGCGAGGCTGGCCGCTATATCCTGGTCGCTGAAACCGAGCCTGGCGAGACGGCGATTTTCTTGATCGCCGACCGCTCACCGGGCGTCCTGCAAACGAGCCTCGGCGACGGATTCATCAACCGCCCCTGCATTGCCCTGAGTGGCGTCCCGACGTTGCACTGTTTGCCGGTCCGGGCGCTAGGCGCTGGCGAGTCGGGCAATGTCATCGTCACCCTATGGTTTGCTTCGCTGTTGTGCGGGATGACTGACCGATTGTTTTCAATGACCAAGGCGCTCCACACCACCGTTGATCCCCGCCAGGCTCCGCGCCAGTTCAATGATCCGGCACTGCAACGCTGCCTGGCGCGCATCGATGCCCTGCTTCTGACCCAGGAAATGTCATTGCGCACTATGCTGACAGTCAATGCCGAAGGATCTGTGGATCCCGCCATGGCTCGATCCAACAGTCACCGCATCATCGAAAGTGCTTTCCAGGCCAGCAGCATGGTGCTTCGCACTTTGCGTGATACTCAAGACATTGATTTGCTCGACTCGATCCGCCTGCAGGTGCAGGCAGTGACGGCCATTTATGGCGTCAGCGCCAAGCTCGTCGCGGGGCGGTAGCCCGGGACACGATCCACTCACGGACAAGGTAGAGACTTATGGTTAATTGGGCAGCGGTGCTGGCGGTCTTTTCGGTGTACTGCGCCGGGGTGGTCATCCCCGGACCAAACTTTGTCGCCGTAGCGCACAAAGCGGCGTCATCGACGATCACCGAAGCGTTCATGCTGGTCGCCGGCATCGTGGTGGTGAATCTGTTTTGGGCGACCTGCGCGATTCTGGGGATTGGCATGGTGTTTACGCTGCTGCCATGGTTGGCAGTCGTCATCAAGTTCCTCGGCGCTGCCTACCTGATCTGGTTCGGCGCCCGGCTGATCGTGTTGCGCGGCGCCGGCCTGAACAGTGCACCCGGCGCGCTCACCGTGACACGCCGCAAAGCGTTCCTGCAGGGAGTTGCGACCAACATTGCCAACCCGAAATCGATCGCGTTCTATGCCGCCATTTTTTCTGCAGCAGCCCCTCCCCACGTCAGCATCGAAACCTTTGCGGCGATGCTCGCAGTTGTCGCGATTGTTGCCTCGCTCTGGTACGGCTTTGTCGCTCTGGCGCTGTCGCATCGGCGTGTCGCCGACGTGTACAGGAAACAGAAGCGCTGGATCGATTCGGTCTGTGGCAGCGTGATCATTCTGTTGGGCGTGCGGCAAATGCTCCGCTAAGACTACTCAGCGGCGCCGCACCAGCCCTCGAATGCCGATGACGGCAGGAATGCCCAACCCGAGCCAACTCAAACCATCCCAAACGCCATCCCCCAGCAGTGCAGCAAACAACCCGGCGGCACTCAGCAGCGCGATCACCGTCGGGGTGGCGAAGACTTTCCAGAAGTTCGACTGCCTCGGCTTCATGCCGTTTGCTCCACTTTTTCCAGCACCGGTTTCGCCGCCTTGCGCCGCACCACCCACAGATAAATCCCGCTGCCCAGGACAATGATGGTCAGCCCATCCAGCGTCGCCCAGAGGATCTTCATCGGCATGCCGCCGTAATCACCGAAGTGCAGCGGTTGTGACATGCCCATGGCGTCCATGTACCACGGCCGTTCGGCCACGGCGGTGACTTGCAGGGTGTTGGCGTCGATCAGCACCGGTGTCAGCAGGTGCGAGGTCAGGTGGGTGCTGCCTTTCATGAACACCGCGTAATGGTGTTCGCTGGAGAATCGTGTGCCGGGGAAGGCGATAAAGTCCGGCTGCATGCCCGGTGCGACTTCCTTGGCGATGTCGAGCAAACGGGTCGCGGGCGCCAGTTGTGTCAGGGGCGGCGCGTCGCGGTACGGCGCGATCATCGCGCTCAGACTGTCGTTGCGCCACGCAGCGATCAGCAGGTCGGCGCAGGCACTGATGACGCCGGTGACGCCGACCACCAAGGCCCAGGTCAAGGTCACCACGCCGATCAAGTTGTGCAGATCGAGCCAGCGCAGGCGGGTGGATTTGTCCTGGCGCACGGTGGCGAAATTCAAACGGCGCATGAACGGCAGGTACAGCACCGTCCCGGAAACAATTGCCACCACGAACAGAATGCCCATGAACGCCAGCAGCAACTTGCCCGGCAGGCCGGCGAACATGTCCACGTGCAGGCGCAACATGATCATCATGAAGCCGCCGTTGGCTGACGGCATCTCCAGCGCTTCACCGGTGCGAGCGTCGAGCATGAAGGTGTGAGACGAGTTCGGTTCAGTGCCGGCGGTGGCCGCCATGATCGCAATCGCGGCGTTGGGTTCTTCTTCGTCAAAGCCGAAATACTGCATGACTTCGCCAGGACGATGCTGTTCAGCCGCCTGCACCAACTGCTGCAAATTCAGCAGCGGGGTGTTCGCCGGCATTGGCTTCAATTCAGCGGCATCGCCCAGCAGGTGGTCGATCTCGTGGTGGAAGATCAGCGGCAAGCCGGTCAGCGCGAGCATCAGCAGAAAGACCGTGCAGATCAGGCTGGTCCAGGTGTGAACGTAGGAGCAGCGGCGGATTGTTTTACTTTTCATTTCATAGCCTTCAGAAATACCAAAGCCGTCCATTTCGGACGGCTCGGGTCTTGGGCGTGTCAGGTCAGGCGATTACCACTTGTAAGTTGCACTGGCGACGACGCTGCGTTGGTCGCCGTAGTAGCAATAAAAGCTGTCACAGGTGGAGATGTAATCCTTGTCCAACAGGTTGGTGGCGTTGAGTGCCAGAGAGGCGCCTTTCAGGCTGTTATCCAGACGGCCCAGGTCGTAATGAACGGCGGCGTCGAACACGGTGTAGGCGTCAGCCTTGCCGAGCGAGGTATTGCCTTGGTCGCCGTAGGTATTGCCGGTGTAACGAGCGCCGGTGCCGATGCCGAAACCATCCAGTACGCCGTTGTGCCAGGTGTAGTCGGCCCACAGCGAAGCCTGTTGGTTGGGCATCAGTTGCAGGCGATTGCCTTTGAAATCGCCTTTCTGCACTTCGGATTTGGCCAGGGTGTAAGCGGCGATGACCTTGAGGTTCTCGGTCACGTCGGAGACGGCTTCCAGTTCCAGACCTTTGACTTTCACTTCACCGGTCTGGCTGGTGATCGAAACGCCGTTCGAGTTGGTCGTGGTGACGGAGACGTTTTTCTGGGTCAGGTCGTAGACCGCAGCGGTCAGCAGGGTGCTGCTGCCAGGAGGTTGGTACTTGATGCCCAGTTCCCACTGCTTGCCTTCAGTCGGCTTGAACGAATCGGTCGGTGATGCCGTGGCGTTGCTGGTCGGTTGGAACGACTCGGCGTAGGACAAGTAGGGCACGAAGCCCGAGTCGAACACGTAGCTGATCGCCGCGTTGCCGCTGAAGTTCTTGTCCCGTTCGGTGTTGGTGGCATCGCCCTTGTTGAAGAACTTGGTGCTGGTGTGAACCCAGTCTTCACGACCCCCCAACGTCAGGCGCCATTGGTCGAGGGCCATCTGGTCCTGGACGTAAAGACCGGTCTGGTAGGTCTTCTGGTCGTAATCGTAGAAAGCCGCCGAGCGTGGCGGACGAACGATGGGCTGGCCATAGATCGGGTTGTTGACGTTGGTGGTCAGACCGTCGCCGAAGATCGAGGTGTAGTGGGTGTTGGTGCGCTGGTGATCGAGGCCGATCAACAGGGTGTGACGGATGTCGCCGGTCGCGAAGTCGCCCTGGAAGTTGTTGTCCACGGCGAACTGGCTGATGTCCTCGTCGACACTGGTGCTCGAACGACCCACGTTGCCCTCGGCATCGACCTGGGTGAACGGATAGGCGCCGGGGGTGAGGACCTGGAAGGACAGGTCCGATTTTGTGTAACGCAGGTTCTGCTTGAACTGCCAGACATCGTTCAAACGATGTTCAAAGGCGTAGCCCAGCGCGTAGTAGGTGCGGTCGTAGAATTCCCAGTCCGGGTCGCCCAGATTCTTGTGGTGGGAGATCTTGCCGAGGGGCGAGTGGATTTTGGTGCCCTGCACCGGCAGGAACTGGCTGGTGATGCCGGTATCGTCGCGGGTGAACTGGGTGAGCAGGGTGAACCGGGTGTCTTCGTCGATGTTCCAGGTCAGGCTCGGCGCGATGTTGTAGCGCTTGTTGTCGACGTGGTCGATCTGCGTGCCGCTGTCGCGCACCACACCGCTCAGACCGTAGAGGAACTGGCCTTCGTCGTCGATCTTGCCGGTGCTGGCGAAGTTGATCTGGCGATGGTTGTCACTGCCATATTGCACCTGGATTTCGTTGCTCGACTCAGCGCTGGGGCGACGGCTGACCATGTCGAGCAAGCCGCCTGGCGGGGTCTGGCCGTAAACCGATGAGGCCGGGCCGCGCAGCAGGGCGAGGCGGTCCAGGTTCCAGGTTTCCTGTTTCGGGTTGGCGTACACGCCTTTTGGTAGCGGTAGGCCGTCGAGGAATTGAGTCGGTTCGAAACCGCGCACGCGCAACCAGTCGGCACGGGTGTCGCTGCCGTAGCTGCTGGCGACGATGCCGGGCATGTAACGCACCGCGTCATCGAGGCTATGCACGCTGCGGTCGTCCATTTGCTCGCGGGTGGCGACTGAAATCGAGCGCGGTGCTTCGACCAGCGCGGTATCGGTCTTGGTACCGGCGGCGGTGCGGGTGGCCAAATAACCTTCCACCGGGCCCCAGGCACTTTCGGTATTTTCTACGCCAATGACGGCGGTTTCCGGCAGGGCCATCACACCTTCGGGCACGGCCACCAAGCTGTAAGTGCCAGCGCTGCTCTGTTCCAGTTGCAGACCGGTGCCGCGCAAGGCTTCGCGCAGCGCGCCGGTTGCGTCGAACTGGCCTTTGACCGGTGCAGAGGTCTTGCCCGCCGCCAGTGAAGGATTCAACGACAGCGCCAGGCCCGCCTGGCTGGCGATCTGGTTCAGGGTGCTGGCCAATGGCGCGGCCGGCAGGTTGTAGGCGCGAACGCTGGACGCCTGTTCAGCGGCGATCAGCTGACTGCTGGCCAGAGGGAAGCAAAGGGCAATGGCGACTGCCAGCAAACTGGGGCGCAACAAGGTGTCTAGCGAACGGGACATACGGCGGCTCCTGAATGGAAATGTTTCTCAATTGCCTAGGTGCCGAACGAGAATTCAAAAGTGATAGGGCTGATTGAAAATAATTTCGATTCAGTAAAATCTTTATCCGGATCGTTCCCACGCTCTGCGTGGGAATGCCTCAATGGACGCTCTGCGTCCGCTTCGGCATGTGACGCGGAGCGTCACGGGCTGCATTCCCACGCAGAGCGTGGGAACGATCATTTAGCGTCTGTCTTCGCCACGACCGTCACCCACCACGGCGTGTGCTGTTCGATCTGCACCGGCAGGGTCGGCAATAGCGCGCTCAGCGCCTTGTCGGTGTCATGCAGCGGGAAGCTGCCGGTGATTCGCAGGTCGGCAATCTCGGGTGCAACACCCAAATGCCCGCGTCGATAGCGACTGAGTTCATGGACCAGGTCTTCCAATCGCGTGTTGTCCACCACCAGCATGCCGCGGGTCCAGGCATCGGCGCCAAGGTTGAGCGCAACGATCGGCCCGAGGCCATTGCTGCGCATCAGGACTTGCTGGCCTTCACGCAAAATCTGTTCTTCAGGACTCGACTCGGGATGAGCCGCCACTGCCGATTTCAGCACGCTCAGGCGCGTGCCTTCTTCTTCGCGTTTGACCAGGAACCTTGTCCCCAGTGCGCGCAGGCTGCCTTCGCGGGTTTCGACGATAAACGGCCGGGCGTCACCATGGCCGGTTTCGACAAGGATTTCCCCTTCCTGGAGGATGATCAGTCGCTGCGTTTCATCGAAACGCACGTCCACGGCACTGTGAGTATTGAGGTTGATCAGCGTGCCGTCGGTCAGGCGCAGGGTGCGTTGCTCACCGGTGGCGGTGCGCTGGTCGGCCAGCCAATAGTCGATCGGCAGATAACGATCACCGGCGAACAGCGCCAACCCGATCACCGCGACGATGCTGGCCACGCCGCTGCCGAGTTTGCGCACTCGACGGCGGATGCTCTCCCGCGATTGCAGTAACGCGGTGCGTGCCGGGCCGCTGGCAACGCTGAAGCGCTGGTCGAGCATGCCCAGTTGGCGCCATGCCCGCGCATGTTCTTCGTGGGCGGCATGCCATTTGGCGAACTCTTCGCGCTCCACCGGGTTGCTGGAGTCCAGGGACAATTGCCAGGCAATCGCGGCATCCAGCACCTGCGCCGAGACGGGTTTGGAGCTGACCGGACTCATACTGGCTCACCGTACAAAGCGATGTAGCACTGACGAATGCCCTGGGCCAGGTACTGACGAACTCGCGGCACTGACACACCCAGGCGCTCGGCGATTTCGGCATGGCCGAGGCCGTCGAGGCGGTTATAGAGAAACGCCGCCCGGGCCTTGCTTGAAAGCTTGCCGAGCAGACGGTCGATGGCTTTGAGGTCTTCGAGGATCAGTTGCTGTTCCTCCACTGACGGTTGTTCACCTTCAGGGATCAGCATCAGTTCCGTGAGGTAGGCCTGCTCCAGCGCGGCACGGCGGAAATAGTCGAACAGCAGACCCTTGGCAATCGCCACCAGAAACGCGCGTGGCTCACGCGGCGCCTTCAGCTCTTCACGACCCAGCAAGCGCACGAACGTGTCCTGACTCAGGTCTTCGGCTCGTTGCGGACAGGCCACGTTGCGTCGCAGCCAAGCCAATAGCCAACCGCGATGGTCGCGATACAACGCACCAACGAGCTCACTTTGAGGGCTTTGGACTGACGACACGCAGCATCACCGATTGGGAAGTGTTAACTAACGAGAATTGTTCGCGATTGTGGCAGAGGCGGGGGAGGTAAGCAATTGGCGCTGGTCGGGTGTTTTTGACGGGGTGTCAGTTGGACCGCGTCATCGTTCTTCGCGGGCAAGCCTCGCTCCCACAGGTATTGTGTCGTTCGCCAATTTCGCAAACGACACAATACCTGTGGGAGCGAGGCTTGCCCGCGAAGGGGCCGGAACAGGCGCAGCGTATCTAAAAGGAAGGCGCTCGCTGCCGCCGCTTCCACTGATTCATCCGCTGCTGCAAATTCAAAGGGCTATGAATCTGCAATTGCCGCGCCCGGCTGAACAAAATCAACGCCAGCTCAGCGGTGGCCAACGCATCGGCACTGGCATTGTGGCGCTCGAACACTTCCAGTTTGAACCAGTCGATCCACTCATCCAGCCCGGCATCGCGAATGTGCGCCTGAGGGCAAAGCAGCGGCGCGATGTCTGCCACATCCAGAAACGGATGCTGCAACTTGTAGCCCAGATGGTCTTTCAGCGCCCGCCCGAGCATGTGCTGATCGAACGGCGCATGAAACGCCAGCACCGGACTGTCGCCGACGAACTCCATGAATTCGACCAGGGCCTGAGCCGGATCGCTGCCGGCGGCAATCGCACTCGGCCCCAGGCCATGGATCAACACGCTCGGAGCCAACTTCATGTCGGCGCATTGCAACGTGCGTTCGAACTGCTGGCTGAAATCGATCGCGCCGTCCTCGATCACTACCGCGCCGATGGACAACACCCGATCCTTGTTCAGGTTCAGCCCGGTGGTTTCCAGGTCGAGTACCACCCAGCGCTGTTCGCGCAGGCTGCATTCGCCGAACTCTGCCGCCAAGGGCAAGCGTTGCAGACGTTGTTGAAGTTCGCCGGGAAGGCTCGGACCTGCCGGGCGCAGCCATGAAAACAGGCTCATAGCTGATACCGCAGGGCCAGGCTGCTTTGCAGGCGTTGTGCCTGGCGCAGGGATTCACGCAGGATCCGTCGATCCAGATGATTGAGGCTGTCCGGATCCACCCGGTTGGAGTAGGGCAAGTTCTCCCGGGTCTGTAGCTGATGTTGCTGCATGCGGGCTTGCTGGATGAAGTGATAGGCCTCTTCGTACGCCGCACCGTCCAGCCGTTCGATGACTTCTTTGGCTACCAGTTGGCGAAAGCGCTCCAGCGTGTTGTTCGCCTCGATCCCATGGGCCAACGCGAGCAGTCGGGCACCGTCCACAAAAGGGGTCAACCCTTGGACTTTCAAGTCCAGGGTGGCTTTCTCGCCATTCTTGCGGGCCAGTACGAACTCACGGAAACGTCCTACGGGCGGACGGTTGCGCAGGGCGTTCTCGGCCATCATCCGTTGGAATAGCCGGTTGTCATTCACCTGATCGAGAATTCCCCGACGCAGCTGCTCGCAGCCTTGCTCGTCACCCCAAACCACCCGCAAGTCGAAATAAATGCTCGAACCCAGCAGGTTCTCCGGCGTTGCTTCGCGGATAAACGCCGCAAAACGTCGCGACCATTCGGCCCGGGACAGACACAACTCGGGGTTGCCGGCCATGATATTGCCCTTGCACAGGGTGAAACCGCAGAGCGCCAGGCTCTGGTTGATCTGCTGGGCAATGGGCAGCAATTTGCCGCGAATCTCGGCGGCATGGGCCGCGTCCCGGGCTTCGAACAGAATGCCGTTGTCCTGATCGGTGTGCAGCGTCTGTTCGCGACGACCTTCGCTACCAAAGCACAGCCAGCTGAACGGCACACCTGGGTCGCCTTTCTCGGCGAGTGTCAGTTCGATCACCCGGCACACGGTGTGGTCGTTGAGCAGGGTGATGATGTGCGTGATCTGGGTTGAAGAGGCGCCGTGGGCCAGCATGCGCTCCACCAGTTGACCGATCTCGCCGCGCATCGAAACCAGGTTTTCTACGCGCTGGGCGCTGCGGAGGGTCCGCGCCAGATGCACCAGGTCGACCCGTTGCAGGGAAAACAAATCACGTTCCGAGACCACGCCGCAGAGGCGATGATCCTTTACCAGGCAGACGTGGGCGATGTGCCGCTCGGTCATGGCAATCGCCGCATCGAAGGCGCTGTGGTCCGGCGACAGGAAAAACGGCGCCTGGGTCATGTGCCGTTCGATGGCTTCGTTGAAGTCGTTGGTGCCGTCGGCCACCACATGGCGCAGGTCGCGCAGGGTGAAAATCCCCAGCGGCGCTTTATGTTCGTCGACCACCACAATGCTGCCGACCTGCTGCTCGTGCATCCGGGTCACGGCTTCACGCAGCGGCGTGGCCGGGCTGCAGGTCACCGGATGACGCATGGCCAATTCGCCCAGTCGGGTATTGAGCGAGTACTGGGTGCCGAGGGTTTCCACGGCTTTTTGCTGGACTTGCTGGTTAACCTGATCCAGCAGGCTGCTCACGCCGCGTAGGGAAAAGTCGCGAAACGCGTTGGAAAGTGCGAACAGTTTGATGAACGCCAGCTTGTTCAGCTGTAGGCAAAAGGTGTCTTCGGCCGCGAGGTGTTCGGTGCGGGTTGCACGCTCCCCCAGCAACGCGGCGAGGGGGAAGCACTCGCCGGTGGTGATTTCGAAGGTGGTTTCGGTCCCGCCCTTGGCCGTGTGGGGACGTTCACCCACGACTCGGCCTTGTTTGACGATGTAGAAATGTTCAACCGGACCGTCGGCGGGCTTGATGATGCACTCGCCGGGGGCATAAAAACGCAGCTGACACTGCTCGACCAGGTACGCCAGGTGGGCGTGTTCCATTTGATTGAAGGGCGGGAAGCGCTGAAGGAATTGCAAAGTGCCCTGGATGTTCTGCAACACCGCGGTTTTCCCTGCCTGTGTGAAGGCGTCCGCTTTACTCATAACGATTACCGCAGTCTTTTTTTGAATTGTGGTTGTCGGATGACTCACTCATGGTCGGCCTCTGCGTGCAGGGTGCCCATTGGACGTAAGTCTAGGTAGGCAGTGAAGCTGTCGGTATTTGGGAAAAGTCCGACGCAACTGTGGGAAAAACCTCCTACATTGGCTATAGGAAAACTTTCCGACGAAGTGCACCCTGAAGGTTTACTGGGTGATGTCACACGGAAGTGATAGCAATTGAATTGGAAACGCAGAGAAAGCCATGTCCGACCACGATATTTTGAGTGACGCCGAGCGCAAGGCCCTGAGTGACGTCATGCTGGAACCTGACCTGCCGCCACAGCGAGTACTGATCGTCGACGACGATAAAGACGCGCGTGAGCTGCTGTCGGAGATTCTGGCGCTGGACGGGGTGCGCTCCATGACCGCTGCCAGTGGTGAAACTGCACTCAAGATGTTGGAGACGACGCCATCGATCGGCCTGGTCATTACGGATCTGCGGATGAGGAATGTCGATGGCCTGGACCTGATCCGCCAGGTGCGTGAGTCGGTTCGGGCGGCAATGCCGATCATCATTGTTTCCGGTGACGCCGACGTGAAAGATGCGATCGCTGCGATGCATTTGAGCGTGGTCGACTTCCTGCTCAAACCTGTCGATACCGGCAAGCTGTTGGCGCTGGTCAAGCATGAGTTGGGAATGGATGTGTAGGAACCAATGATCGTTCCCACGCTCTGCGTGGGAATGCAGCCCGGGACGCTCCGCGTCCCATTCAGTGCCGAACGCGGAGCGTCCGTGGAGGCATTCCCACGCAGAGCGTGGGAACGATCTAACCCACAAACAAAAAAGCCCTGATCTTTCGATCAGGGCTTTTTTTGTACGGCTGTCAGCGTTTAGTTACAGGCCATTGGCAGCCTTGAACTCGCGGCGACGACGGTGCAGTACCGGCTCGGTGTAGCCGTTCGGCTGCTTCGTGCCTTCGACCACCAGTTCGACCGCCGCCTGGAAGGCGATGTTGCTGTCGAAGTTCGGTGCCAGCGGACGATACAGCGCGTCGTTGGCGTTCTGACGGTCAACCACTGGCGCCATGCGCTTGAGGCTTTCCAAGACCTGATCTTCGGTGACGATGCCGTGACGCAGCCAGTTGGCGATGTGCTGGCTGGAAATCCGCAGCGTCGCACGGTCTTCCATCAGACCGATGTCATTGATGTCCGGCACTTTCGAGCAACCGACGCCCTGGTCAATCCAGCGCACCACGTAACCGAGAATGCCCTGGGCGTTGTTGTCCAGTTCGTTCTTGATCTGCTCAGCAGTCCAGTCTGGATTGACGGCCAACGGGATGGTCAGGATGTCATCCACCGAAGCGCGCGCACGTTTGGCCAGTTCGGCCTGGCGGGCGAACACGTCGACCTTGTGGTAGTGCAGCGCGTGCAGCGCAGCAGCGGTCGGCGATGGAACCCAAGCGGTGTTGGCACCGGCCAGCGGGTGAGCGATTTTCTGTTCGAGCATCGCGGCCATCAGGTCCGGCATCGCCCACATGCCTTTACCGATCTGGGCGCGACCTTGCAGGCCGGTACTCAAACCGATATCGACGTTCCAGTTCTCGTAGGCGCCGATCCACTTCTCAGCCTTCATGTCCGCCTTGCGCACCATCGGGCCGGCTTCCATGGAGGTGTGGATTTCATCGCCGGTACGGTCGAGGAAACCGGTGTTGATGAACACTACACGCTCGCTGGCGGCCTTGATGCAGGCCTTGAGGTTGATCGTGGTACGGCGCTCCTCGTCCATGATCCCGACTTTCAGCGTGTTGCGCGGCAGGCCGAGCACGTCTTCGATGCGACCGAACAGCTCGTTGGTGAACGCCGCTTCTTCCGGGCCGTGCATCTTTGGCTTTACGATATAGACCGAGCCAGTACGGCTGTTCTTGCGCGTGTTATTGCCGTTGAGGCTGTGGATCGCCGCCAGGCTGGTGACCAGGCCGTCGAGAATGCCTTCCGGCACTTCGTTGCCATCTTTGTCGAGGATCGCGTCGATGGTCATCAGATGACCGACATTGCGCACGAACAACAACGAACGACCATGCAGGCTCAGTTCTTTACCGTCGACACCGGTATAAGTGCGGTCGGCATTCATGGTGCGGGTAAAGGTCTGACCGCCCTTGGAGACTTCTTCCGACAGATCGCCCTTCATCAGGCCGAGCCAATTGCGGTAGATCACCACTTTGTCATCGGCATCGACGGCGGCGACCGAGTCTTCGCAGTCCATGATGGTGGTCAGCGCGGCTTCCATCAGGATGTCTTTGACACCGGCAGCGTCGGTCTGGCCGACCGGGGTGCTGGCGTCGACCTGGATTTCGAAGTGCAGGCCGTTGTTCTTCAGCAGGATCGCGGTCGGTGCAGCTGCATCGCCGTGGAAACCGATCAGCTGGACATCGTCGCGCAGGCCGGTGTTGCTGCCGCCTTTAAGGGCGACCACCAGTTTTCCGTCAACGATCTTGTAGGCGGTGGAATCGACGTGAGTGCCGGCAGCCAATGGCGCCGCTTCATCGAGGAAGGCACGGGCGAAGGCGATGACCTTGTCACCGCGAACCTTGTTGTAGCCTTTGCCTTTTTCCGCGCCGTCAGCCTCGCTGATGGCGTCGGTGCCGTAGAGCGCGTCATACAGCGAACCCCAGCGGGCGTTCGAGGCATTGAGCGCGAAGCGGGCGTTCATCACCGGAACCACGAGCTGTGGACCGGCCATGCGGGCGATTTCGTCATCGACGTTTTGCGTCGTTGCCTGGAAATCAGCCGCTTCTGGCAGCAGATAACCGATGTCTTGCAAGAAGGCTTTATAGGCCACGGCGTCGTGTGGTTGCCCGGCACGGGATTGGTGCCAGCCACCGATACGAGCCTGGATATCATCGCGTTTGGCGAGTAGGGCTTTGTTCTTCGGTGCCAGGTCATGAATGACCTTGTCGGCACCGGCCCAGAACTTATCGGCGGTGAGGCCGGTACCGGGAATGGCTTCGTTGTTTACGAAGTCGAACAGGACTTTGGCGACCTGCAGGCCACCGACTTGAACGTGTTCAGTCATTGCTTGCCTCACTCTGCTCAGCTATTTCGCTTTTCAGCTCTTCAATTTAACAATGAAGCCTTTGGCATTTAAACCACAAACCCCTTCCACCAGTACATGCCATTTCGGGCGGCTGGGACGGAACCGATCAACGGCTTCAAGGCCTTGCTGATAGGGCTTTCAGGGCTGCGACTGCGCCTGGGCAGACATCGATCCAACGTTATGTAGTGCGCGCTGCGGCATACTACATGATGAATTGCGGTTGTGAAAATTAGACTAATTACGTCGTACTGCGACCCCATGACGCATTGCGGTCACGTCGGGGAACGGGATGTTCTCAAAAAACTATTGGATTGTTCCAGTTAAATATAAAAACTTGTACACATAATCTTCCATTCACTGCTATGCAGCTTTGGTTTTCCGAGGCACCGAGCCGATTCCCGCCCCTTGCCTATACTTGGTCTTCTATAACAAAAGTCATGACCAGAGGGCTGCGCCATGGACCACCTCGTACTCACTGTATTCGCTCCAGACAAGCCAGGGCAGGTCGAGCGCATCGCCCAGTGCATTGCCGAACACGGCGGTAACTGGCTGGAAAGTCGCATGTCGCGCATGGCCGGGCAGTTCGCCGGGATTCTTCGTGTGGGCGTGCCGGCCGAGGCCTACGATGAACTGGTGGATGCCCTACAGGCGTTGTCCGCCCATGGCATTCGCGTGCTGATTGCCGAAAGCGGCATCGAGCAATCGTGCACCTGGAAACCGATTGCCATGGAATTGGTGGGCAATGACCGCCCGGGGATCGTTCGCGACATCACGCGTCTGCTGAGTGAGCAGGGGGTGAACCTGGAGCGTCTGGTGACCGAAGTACGTCCGGCGCCGATGAGCAGCGAGCCTCTGTTCCACGCTGAAGCGATTCTCGCCGTGCCGCTGACGCTGTCCCTGGACGTGCTGCAATCGCGACTGGAAACCCTGGCGGACGATTTGATGGTCGAATTGGTACTGCGCAGTGAACCCTGAAAAGGTTATCCAAGTTATACGTGCACCTGCCTGTGGATAACCTGTAGAGACAGCCCGCCAGGCCACGTCGGCCGGGACTCTTCAGAATCTGATCAAAAAACCAGCAGTTTCAGGGACTTGCGCACAAACGCCGGGGATCACGCTGTGGATAACCTTGGGAATGATCGGTGCAGGCCACGGGAATCGTGGCCTGCAGAGGTTTGTGTGTTTTTTGATCAGCGGCGGCGGCGCAGGCTGACCCAGGCGTCGACGCTGTAAACCGCCAAGCCTGCCCAGATAAAGATGAACGCTACCAGTGTGCTGGACGACAAATGTTCGCCAAACAGCAGAACGGCCTGCAACAGCACCAGCGTCGGCGCCAGGTACTGGAGGAATCCCAACGTCGTGTAGGGCAAATGCCGTGCAGCGGCGTTAAAACACACCAGCGGCACCAGCGTCACTGGACCGGCGGCCACCAGCCACCAGGCTTCGGACGTGGTCCAGAATTCGGCTTGAGCGCTGCTCGCGGTGGGGTTGAACAGCAACCACGCGACGGCAATCGGCACCAGCATCCAGGTTTCCACCACCAGTCCAGGTAACGCTTTGACCGGTGCCTGCTTGCGGATCAGTCCGTAGAAACCGAAGGTTAGCGCCAGCACCAGGGACACCCACGGCAGGCTGCCGACTTGCCAAACCTGTTGCGCGACGCCGACCGTCGCCAGGCCTACCGCCAGCCATTGCATGCGTCGCAGTCGTTCGCCAAGGATCAACATGCCCAAGAGCACGTTCACCAGCGGGTTGATGTAGTAACCGAGGCTGGCTTCGAGCATGCGCCCGTTGTTCACCGACCAGACGTAGGTCAGCCAGTTGGCCGCGATCAGCGTGCCGCTCAGGGCCAGGATCGCCAGGCGTTTCGGGTTGTCACGCAACTCGCGCCACCAACCCGGATGTTTCCACACCATCAGCAGCAAAGCGCCGAACAGCGCGGACCAGAGCACGCGGTGGATGATGATCTCCACGGCAGGCACGCTGGCGATGGCTTTGAAGTAGAGCGGGAAAAGTCCCCAGATGATGTAGGCACTCAGGCCCAGGATGTACCCGCGACGCGGGTTGGCAGCTTGCATGCAGAATCCTTGCTTAGGCAGCTAACAAAGAGGAGATTGTAAGGAGATTTGTCTTCGAATGTCCTACCTGAATAGGTTGGGCAATTGTGAACACAACACCTGTGGGAGCGAGCCTGCTCGCGAAAGCGGTTGGTCAGTCACTGATGTGCTGAATGTGCCGCCGTATTCGCGAGCAGGCTCGCTCCCACAGGGTTTCAGTGTGTGTCAGAAAAGTTTTAATGGTTCTTCGTTGAGTGCAGCCAGTTGTTCGCGCAATGCCAACACCTGATCGCCCCAATACCGTTCCGTGCCGAACCACGGAAAACTGTGTGGGAATGCCGGGTCTTCCCAGCGGCGGGCGAGCCAGGCGCTGTAGTGCATCAGGCGCAAGGCGCGCAGCGGTTCGATCAACGCCAGTTCCCGCGGATCGAAGTCGTGGAACTCACCGTAGCCGTCCATCAATTCCGACAACTGACCGAGACATTCCTGACGATCACCGGCGAGCATCATCCAGATGTCCTGCACCGCGGGGCCCATGCGGCAGTCGTCGAGGTCGACGATATGGAACATCTCGTCGCGGCACATCATGTTGCCGGGGTGGCAGTCGCCGTGCATGCGGATGTTCTTGTGCGGTGTAACGTTGTAGACCTCTTCCACACGCTTGAGCAGGTCGCGGGCCACCGACTCGTAGGCTGGCAGCAAACTGCGCGGTATGAAATTGCCTTCGAGTAATGTCGTCAGCGAGTTATGACCGAAGTTATTCACGCCCAGCGCTTCGCGGTGTTCGAACGGCTTTGTAGCGCCGACGGCGTGCAGGCGACCGAGCAGTTGCCCCAGGCGATACAGCTGATCGAGATTGCCGGGCTCTGGCGCACGGCCACCACGGCGGGGGAACAGGGTGAATCGGAAACCGTTGTGTTCGTGCAGGCTGGCACCGTTGTGAATCATCGGCGCGACCACCGGCACGTCGCACTCGGCGAGTTCGAAGGTGAATTGGTGCTCTTCGAGAATCGCTTCGTTGGTCCAGCGCTGCGGGCGGTAGAACTTGGCGATCAGCGGCTCGGAGTCTTCGATGCCGACCTGATAGACACGGTTCTCGTAGCTGTTGAGCGCCAGAATGCGCGCGTCGCTGAGAAAGCCGATGCTTTCGACGGCATCGAGCACGAGGTCTGGGGTGAGGGTTGCAAACGGGTGGGCCATGCTGACTCCTGCGCGCGGCAGGCTGCCGCGTCCGGCCAAGCATGGTAGCGCAGACGGGCCTTCTTTAGGGGGATCGTTCCCACGCTCTGCGTGGGAATGCAGCCGGGGACGCTCCGCGTCCCCCAGAAGCGGACGCGGAGCGTCCGGTGAGGCATTCCCACGCAGAGCGTGGGAACGATCATTTACTGCGGCCCTGTCAGGCGCCGACGATCCCGCCATCTTCCCGGGAAATCGCCATCACCGAAGACCGCGGCTTGCCATTTGGCAGATGCTCAGGGAACGTCGACCCACCGTTCTCCCCCGGATGCTGAATCCCGACAAACAAGGTCTTCTGGTCTGGCGAGAAGCTGATTCCCGTCACCTCACAGCCCACCGGCCCGACCATGAAGCGCCGAATCTCCCCGGTTACCGGATCAGCGCAGAGCATCTGATTGTTGCCCATGCCCGCGAAATCACCGGCATTGCTCGAGTCCCCATCGGTGAGAATCCATAGGCGCCCAGCTTTGTCGAACCCCAAACCATCCGGACTGTTGAACATGTTCTGTGGCGTGATGTTCGACGAACCGCCCTTCGGCGTGCCGGCGTGGACGCCCGGGTTGCCGGCGACCACAAACAGGTCCCAGGAAAAGCTTTTGGCGCCGTGATCGTCACGGTCGGTGCGCCAGCGCAGAATCTGCCCATAGACGTTTTTCTCGCGCGGGTTGGGTCCGCCCACCGGCTGGCCATCCTCGCCACGCTTGGCGTTGTTGGTCAGCGTGCAATAAACCTGGCCATCCTTGGGGCTGACGACGATCCATTCCGGGCGGTCCATGCGCGTAGCTTTCACCACACTGGCGGCGAGGCGTGCGTGAATCAGCACTTCGGCCTGATCGGCGAAACCGCTGCTGGCGTCGATGCCGTTTTTACCGTGGGTCAGTTCGATCCATTCGCCCTGGCCTTTCGGATGATCGGCATTGCCATCGCCCGCATCGAAGCGCGCCACGTACAAAATGCCGTGGTCCAGCAGGTCGCGGTTGGCCTTGGGGTTTTTATGGTTGATCTTGTCGCGGCTGACGAATTTGTAGATGAACTCGCCGCGCTCATCGTCGCCCATGTACACCACGGCGTGACCGTCATCGGTTTCGGCAAGGGCGGCGTTTTCATGTTTGAAACGACCCAGCGCGGTGCGTTTGACCGGCGTCGATTGCGGGTCGAACGGGTCGATTTCCACCACCCAGCCGTGACGGTTGAGTTCGTTGGGGTTTTTGGCCAGGTCGAAGCGCTCGTCGTGCGGGTGCCAGTTGATCTCTTTGCTGGTCGCCACCGCGCCGTAGCGTTTCTGCGCGGCGTCGAACTTTTGCTCGGCATTGCTGCTGCCGAAGCAGTCGGTGAAGTTTTCTTCACAGGTCAGATACGTGCCCCAAGGCGTTTTGCCGTTGGCGCAGTTCTGGAAGGTGCCAAGGACCTTCTTGCCGTGTGGGTCGACACTGGTTTTCAGCAGCGCGTGGCCGGCGGCCGGGCCGCTCAGGCTGATCGGCGCGTTGCCGTGGATGCGCCGGTTGTAACGCGAACCCTGGACGAACTGCCACTGGCCACTCTTGCGCTGTACTTCGATCACCGACACGCCTTCACAGGCCAACGCCTTGCGCACGTCAGCAGCCGACTGCGGCATGCCGCCGTGGGCGTAGAGGTAGCGATAGTTGGTGTATTCGTTGTTGATCGCCATCAGCGCCCGGTCTTTGTCACCGGGGAATTCGAACAGGCTCATGCCGTCATTGTTGTCGCCGAACTGGATTTCCTGATGCTCGGCCGAGCCGTTGCCACTCGGGTCGAACGCCGGGCCGTTCTTCTGCAGGGGCTGGCCCCAGCTGATCAACACCGAAGATTTGTAACCTGGCGGCAGGCTGATGGCGTCGCTGGTGGCGGCGGGAATACTGTCAAAACCCAACAGTTTGCTGGAGCCGGCGCTGACACTCGCAGCCAGCACGCTGCGGCTCAGCAGGTTGCCGCCCAGGAACATCGCGGCACCGCAAAGGGCGCCAGCGCTGATGAAGCCACGACGGCTGAGACCGACCATTTTCTCGAGGTCGGTGGATTGGTTGTCTTCTAATAGGCTCACATCAGGCTCCCTGCGGGTTTTTGCAGTCACCTTAATGAGCGTTAATGACGCTTGTGTTTCAGAGCGGTGTACCGAGCAAAACGTTGGACGGCGCGAATTGCACCCGCACCGGTTTATCGGCGGCGAGGCCGAGGGTTGTCAAGTGCAGCGGTTCGGCCAGCGCGCAGAGGGTCTGGCCATTGGGCAGGCCGATGCGCACTTCGCTGGGGCCGTCTTCGGCGTCGAGAATTTCCTCGATGATGCCCTTCAGGCAATTATTGCCGGGTGTTGCCACTTGATCGTTGCCCAGCAACTCAAGCCAACCGGCCTTGATCAGTGCGACCACTTCGGTGCCGGTTTCGAGTTCCAGACGCAAGGTGCTGTCGTGAGTAATCTGTGCATCGATGCTCAAGCCTTCGGCCAATTCGAGACGAATCCGGTCGTTGTGCCCTTGGTTATCGATCGCCACGACCTTGCCATGCAATTGATTGCGCGCGCTGGTTCTGAGCATCAGCCGACCGAGCAGGTCCAGATCGCTGGCATCTTCGGCGGCTTCCAGCACCTGAGTCTGCAAGGCTTGCAGCTTTTGATACAGGCGCAATACGCGCTCGCCTTCGCTGGAGAGTTTGGCGCCGCCGCCGCCCTTGCCGCCGACACTGCGCTCCACCAACGGCTTTTGCGCGAGGTTGTTCAACTCATCGATGGCGTCCCAGGCCGCTTTGTAACTCAGGCCCGCGCTTTTGGCAGCGCGGGTGATCGAGCCCTGTTCGGCAATGTGTTGCAGCAACGCAATGCGCTGCGGGCGACGGACAATGTGCTGGGACAACAACGTAGGCAAGGACATGACAAGACGCTTTAGGCGGTGGCGATGGGAAGGACGTTGGCGGCTTGGGGCCCGGGAGTCAAGTCAGGGCGCATCGCCGGGTTTGGGTGTGCGGGCCAGGCAATAGACGTCCACCCGCGCGGCGCCGGCGTCCATCAACAGCCGAGCGAGGGCCTGGGCTGTAGCGCCGGTGGTGAGCACGTCGTCGACCACTGCCAAATGTCGACCCTTGATGGACATATCGGGCGCAAGAGTGAAGGCATTGCGCAGGTTTTTTTTGCGGGCGTCGGCATTCAGCTCCTGTTGCGCGCGGGTGTCCTGAATCCTCAACAGCAGCGTTTCATCACAAGGAATGTCGAGGCTGGCGCTGAGCCAGCGGGCCAGCATCGCGGCCTGATTGAAACCCCGTTCACGCAGGCGCCTGGCGGCCAGCGGCACCGGGACCAGAGCGTCGGGCCGCTCTAGATCCTCATCGAAGCGATTTTGCAGGAATTGCGCGAGAAGTTCGGCGAGCAGGCGACCAAACGGCCACTTCGCAGAATGTTTGAAGCGCATGATCAACGTGTCCACCGGAAAGCTGTAAGTCCATGGCGCGGCAACCCGCTCGAAGGCGGGCGGTTGTTTCAGGCATTGGCCGCAGGTCAGGCCAGCGGCGGGCAACGGCAGAGCGCAGGTTTGGCATTGATCGCCAAGCCAGGGCAGCTCCATTTCACAGGCCATGCAGATCGGCGTACTTTCATCGGCCGCTTCTGCGCAGAGCAAGCAAAATTGTTTATTTTTTAACCAGATGTAAACCGGTCCATCGTATCGTGGTTGACAGCGCATGAGTCTTCCTTAAATATGCCAAACATCCGTGTCGCGTCTGTGGGTATTCCATTCCCCAGCCGCTTGCCAAGCATAAAACAAAGGAAACGCCCATGAGCGCCAGCACCACTGCAACCCTGCGTCATGACTGGTCTTTGGCCGAAGTCAAAGCACTCTTCGTTCAGCCATTCAACGACCTGTTGTTCCAGGCGCAGACGGTGCACCGCGCACATTTCGACGCTAATCGGGTCCAGGTGTCGACGCTGCTGTCGATCAAAACCGGCGCCTGCCCGGAAGATTGCAAATATTGCCCGCAGTCCGGTCACTACAACACCGGCCTGGAAAAAGAAAAGCTGATGGAAGTGCAGAAGGTCCTCGAAGAGGCCGCTCGCGCCAAGGCCATCGGTTCGACCCGTTTCTGCATGGGCGCGGCGTGGAAGCACCCGTCGGCCAAAGACATGCCGTACGTGCTGGAAATGGTCAAAGGCGTGAAAGCCATGGGCCTGGAAACCTGCATGACGCTGGGTCGTCTCGATCAGGACCAGACCGTCGCCCTGGCTCAGGCGGGTCTCGACTACTACAACCACAACCTCGATACGTCGCCTGAGTTCTACGGCAGCATCATCACCACCCGTACTTACAGCGAGCGCCTGCAAACCCTGGCCTACGTGCGTGACTCGGGAATGAAGATCTGCTCCGGCGGGATCCTTGGCATGGGCGAGTCGCTTGATGACCGCGCCAATCTGCTGATCCAGTTGGCCAACCTGCCAGAGCATCCTGAGTCGGTGCCGATCAACATGCTGGTGAAAGTCGCCGGTACGCCGCTGGAAAACGCCGACGATATCGACCCGTTCGACTTCATCCGCATGCTCGCTGTCGCCCGCATCCTGATGCCGCAATCCCACGTGCGCCTGTCCGCCGGCCGCGAAGCGATGAACGAGCAGATGCAGGCCCTGGCGTTCTTCGCCGGTGCCAACTCGATTTTCTACGGCGATAAATTGCTGACCACCGCCAACCCGCAGGCCGACAAGGACATGCAACTGTTCTCTCGCCTGGGCATCCTGCCGGAAGCGCGCGAAGAGCACGCTGACGAAGTCCATCAGGCCGCGATCGAACAAGCGCTGGTTGAGCAGAAGAGCAGCGAGCAGTTCTATAACGCTGCTGTTTGAAGCCTCCACCGATCCTTCTGAAGGAATGCAAAACATTGTGGGAGCGAGCCTGCTCGCGAAAGCGATTTGATATTCAACATAGATGTTGAATTTTGTGGCCTCTTCCCGAGCAGGCTCGCTCCCACAGGTTCTGCAACATCGTTTTTGAATTCTGACCCGTGAGGCCTGCATGTCTTTCGATCTCGCCGCACGCCTTGCTGCCCGTCGTGCCGAAAATCTTTATCGCCATCGCCCATTGCTCGAAAGCCCTCAAGGCCCGGAAGTGGTGGTCGATGGTCAGCCGTTGCTGGCGTTCTGTAACAACGACTACCTGGGCTTGGCCAATCACCCGCAAGTAATCGAAGCCTGGCGCGCCGGGGCAACCCGTTGGGGCGTCGGCGGCGGGGCGTCGCACTTGGTCATCGGCCACAGCAGCCCGCATCACGCGCTGGAAGAGGCCTTGGCCGATTTCACCGGTCGCCCGCGCGCGCTGTTGTTCACCACCGGTTACATGGCCAACCTCGGCGCAGTCACTGCGTTGGTGGGGCAGGGCGATACAGTGCTGGAAGACCGGCTCAATCACGCGTCACTGCTGGATGCGGGGCTGTTGTCCGGTGCGCGCTTCAATCGCTATCTGCACAACGACGCGGCGAGTCTGGCCAAGCGTCTCGAGAAGGCGACCGGCAACACCCTGGTCGTCACCGATGGCGTGTTCAGCATGGACGGCGACATCGCCGACCTGCCGGCGCTGGCTCGGGAGGCAAAAGCCAAAGGTGCATGGTTGATGGTCGATGACGCTCACGGGTTTGGTCCGCTGGGTGCCAATGGCGGCGGGATCGTCGAGCATTTCGGCCTGAGTCAGGAAGACGTGCCGGTATTGGTCGGCACCCTCGGCAAGGCGTTCGGTACGGCCGGGGCGTTTGTGGCTGGCAGCGAGGAACTGATCGAGAGCCTGATCCAGTTCGCCCGTCCCTACATTTACACCACCAGCCAGCCACCGGCGCTGGCCTGCGCGACGCTGAAAAGCCTTGAGCTGCTGCGTAGCGAACACTGGCGACGTGAACATTTGAAAACGCTGATCCGCCAATTCCGCCACGGTGCCGAGCAGATCGGCCTGGAGTTGATGGACAGCTTCACGCCGATCCAGCCGATCATGATCGGCGATGCCGGGCGTGCGGTTCGACTGTCGCAGATGTTGCGCGAGCGCGGTCTGATGGTGACGGCGATCCGTCCACCGACCGTGCCCGCCGGCAGCGCCCGTCTGCGTGTGACCCTGACCGCCGCGCACAGCGAGGCTCAGGTGCAGCTATTGTTAAATGGACTGGCCGATTGTTTTCAACAACTGGGACCGGAGCCAAGCCATGCGTAATCGTTTGATTCTGCTGCCTGGCTGGGGCCTCGGAATTTCGCCGCTGGAACCTTTGGCCGCCGCGTTACAGGGGCTGGATGAACACCTGCAGGTCGAGATCGAACCGTTGCCAGAGTTGGTGTCGAGCACGCTTGAAGAATGGCTCGATGAACTCGATTCGACGGTGCCACAGGATGTCTGGCTCGGTGGCTGGTCCCTGGGCGGCATGCTCGCTTGCGAGTTGGCGGCCCGGCGCGGCGATCGTTGCTGCGGCTTGCTGACCCTGGCGAGCAATCCTTCTTTTGTCGCCCATGAGCAATGGCCGACCGCGATGCCCGGTGAGACCTTCGATGCGTTTCTGGCGGGTTGCAACACCGATCCGCGCATGACGTTGAAACGCTTTTCGCTGCTCTGTGCCCAGGGCGCTGAAGATCCACGCGGGTTGTCGCGGCTGTTGCTCGGTGGCGCGCCACACACGTCGCCTGATGTGCTGATGAGCGGCCTGGAGTTGCTCGCACAATTGGATACTCGCGAGGCATTGCAAGCATTCCGCGGTCCGCAATTACATTTGTTCGCCGGCCTCGACGGACTGGTTCCGGCCGAAGCGGCAGGGCACCTGCTGACGTTGTTGCCGGATGTCGAAATCGGTCTGATTGAACAGGCCAGCCACGCGTTTCTGCTGGAAGACCCCCACGGTGTGGCGGGGGCGATTCAGGCCTTTTTGCATGAGTTTGGTGATGACTGATTTATCCCTTCCCAACCTGCCCGGCGGCTTGCCCGACAAACGCCAGGTGGCGGCATCCTTTTCCCGCGCGGCGGCGAGCTATGACAGCGTGGCCGAATTGCAGCGTGATGTCGGCAGCCAATTAATGAGCCGTTTGCCGGAAGACTTTGTGCCGGGTCGTTGGCTGGACCTGGGCTGCGGCACCGGGCATTTCAGCCGTGCATTGGGCGAGCGATTTCCTGCCAGCAACGGACTGGCATTGGACATCGCCGAGGGCATGCTCAATCACGCCCGGCCATTGGGCGGTGCAACGCATTTCATTGCAGGCGATGCCGAGCGGTTGCCGTTGCAGGATTCAACCTGCGATTTGATCTTCTCCAGCCTGGCAGTGCAGTGGTGTGCAGACTTCGCCTCAGTGCTCAGTGAGGCGCATCGGGTGCTGAAACCGGGCGGAATTTTCGCGTTTGCTAGTCTGTGCGTGGGCACGTTGTTTGAGCTGCGTGACAGCTGGCGTCAGGTGGACGGCATGGTGCACGTCAACCGCTTCCGCGAGTTCGGGGTTTATCAGCAGCTGTGCGCGGCCAGCGGTTTGAGCGTCGCGAGCCTGGAAAACCGGCCGCACGTGTTGCATTACCCGGATGTGCGCAGCCTGACCCATGAACTCAAGGCACTGGGCGCGCACAACCTGAACCCCGGTCGGCCAGGCGGTTTGACTGGCAGGGCGCGGATCCTCGGCTTGATCGAGGCCTATGAGCAATTTCGTCAGGCCGAAGGTCTGCCGGCGACTTATCAAGTGGTGTACGCGGTTTTGGAGAAACCCTAATGAGCGCAGCGTATTTCATCACCGGTACGGACACCGATATCGGCAAGACCACGGTTGCCGCAGGCTTGCTGCATGCCGCGCGGTCGGCGGGATTGAGTACGGCGGCGGGCAAGCCGGTCGCCTCTGGTTGCGATGTGACGCCCAAGGGCTTGCGCAACGCCGATGCATTGGCGTTGCTGGCGGAGTGCTCGGTGCCTTTGACTTATGCACAGGTCAACCCTGTGGCTTTCGAACCCGCCATCGCTCCGCATCTGGCGGCACGGGAGGCCGGTGTGGTGTTGACGGTGCAATCATTGTTGGCGCCCATGCAGGAGATCCTCGATATGCAGGCGGATTTCACCTTGATCGAAGGTGCTGGAGGCTGGCGGGTGCCTTTGGCGGATCAGGACAATCTGTCGGACCTGGCGATGGCCCTGGATCTGCCGGTGATCCTGGTGGTGGGCGTGCGCCTGGGTTGCATCAACCATGCGCTGTTGACGGCCGAGGCAATTGCTCAGGACGGTTTGCAGTTGGCGGGGTGGGTGGCCAATATCATCGACGCGAAGACTTCGCGTCTGGAAGAAAACCTTGCGACCCTCGCTGAGCGAATCCCGGCACCGTGCCTGGGGCGGGTGCCGAAACTCAAGTTGGTGACCGCCGAGGCGGTGGCCGAGCATCTTCAACTGGATTTGCTGGACTGAAGTTTTTTGGCTGGGGTTTTAACTATGACAAGGCACTGTGCCATTATTGTTTTTGTCGGGCCTTTTAGTGGTGGGTCTGGTTCAATGGCCGCTGTTGATCCTTTGCAAGGACGAGTTCTCCCATGGAAATCTCAGGAAGCACCGCTTTTTATGCCGGTCTGAGCACTATTCAGACAGGGCAGAACCGTGTCGATCAAGCCTCTGGCCAGATCGCCAACACTACGATCGAGCGTTCGGTGACCAGCCAGTCTTCAGAGGCTCAGGTTGATCGTCTGCGTTCGGTAGATCGCAGTCAGCAGTCTGACCTGGCCAGTAACATGGTCGAGATGTCTCAGGGCAAATTTCAGGTTGAGCTGGGTGTCAAAGTCGCCAAGGCATCCGACGAAGTGCTCGGTACGCTGATTGATACCTTCGCCTGATCCCTCGCTGAAACCACACCTTCAACGCCGCGACCCTTCGCCGCGTTTTCGTGCGTAAGTTCTTCTCCCTCAACTACTCTTTCGTACACGGCGCGTTGCTCGGTCATCGGTGTTATGTCGCCGTGTGTCTGGCATTTGCGTGGTGTGATGACGAATGGCAAAAGATCGGCGCTTGACAAGATTTGGTCGTAAACGTATGTTTCAAACAACTGTTTGACCGTCACAACAAATCAACACGGTCGTTCATTCCCGGTTACATCAGCAGAGGTTTATCGCTATGCCTGACTACAAGGCCCCCTTGCGTGATATTCGCTTCGTTCGTGACGAACTGCTCGGCTACGAAGCGCACTATCAGAGCCTTCCGGCTTGCTCGGACGCAACTCCGGACATGGTTGACGCCATTCTCGAAGAAGGCGCCAAGTTTTGTGAGCAGGTGCTGGCTCCGCTGAACCGCGTGGGTGACACCGAAGGCTGTACCTGGAGCGAGTCCGGCGTTAAAACCCCGACTGGCTTCAAAGAAGCCTACAAGCAATTCGTAGAAGGCGGCTGGCCAAGCCTGGCCCACGACGTAGAACATGGCGGCCAAGGCCTGCCGGAGTCTCTGGGTCTGGCTGTCAGCGAAATGGTTGGCGAAGCCAACTGGTCGTGGGGCATGTACCCAGGCCTGTCCCATGGCGCGATGAACACCATTTCCGAGCACGGCACGCCTGAGCAGCAAGAGGCTTACCTGACCAAACTGGTCTCCGGCGAATGGACCGGCACCATGTGCCTGACCGAACCGCACTGTGGCACCGACCTGGGCATGCTGCGCACCAAGGCTGAACCTCAGGCCGACGGTTCCTACAAAGTATCCGGCACCAAGATCTTCATCTCGGCCGGCGAACACGACATGGCCGACAACATCGTCCACATCGTGCTGGCACGCCTGCCGGATGCACCGGCTGGCACCAAAGGCATTTCGCTGTTCATCGTTCCCAAGTTCATGCCGAACGCAGACGGTTCGATCGGCGCTCGTAACGCTGTGACCTGTGGTTCCCTGGAACACAAGATGGGCATCCACGGTAACGCCACCTGCGTAATGAACTTCGACGCGGCCACCGGTTTCCTCATCGGCCCGGCGAACAAAGGCCTGAACTGCATGTTCACCTTCATGAACACCGCACGTCTGGGTACTGCACTGCAAGGTCTGGCTCATGCCGAGATCGGATTCCAGGGCGGCCTGAAATACGCTCGCGATCGTCTGCAAATGCGCTCGCTGACCGGCCCGAAAGCGCCAGAAAAAGCCGCTGACCCGATCATCGTGCACCCCGACGTACGTCGCATGCTGTTGACCATGAAGGCCTTCGCCGAAGGCAACCGTGCGATGGTTTACTTCACCGCCAAGCAAGTCGACATCGTCAAGTACGGCGTGGACGAAGAAGAGAAGAAGAAAGCCGACGCATTGCTGGCGTTCATGACGCCAATCGCCAAAGCCTTCATGACTGAAGTCGGCTTCGAGTCTGCCAACCACGGCGTACAAATCTATGGCGGCCACGGCTTCATCGCCGAGTGGGGCATGGAGCAGAACGTTCGCGACAGCCGCATTTCGATGTTGTACGAAGGTACCACCGGTATCCAGGCACTCGACCTGCTGGGCCGTAAAGTGCTGATGACTCAAGGCGAGGCTCTGAAAGGCTTCACCAAAATCGTCCACAAGTTCTGCCAGACCAACGAAGGCAACGAAGCGGTCAAAGAGTTCGTCGAGCCATTGGCTGCGCTGAACAAAGAGTGGGGCGAGCTGACCATGAAGGTCGGTATGGCTGCCATGAAAGACCGCGAAGAAGTCGGCGCGGCGTCGGTGGACTACCTGATGTACTCCGGTTACGCCTGCCTGGCTTACTTCTGGGCTGACATGGCGCGTCTGGCTGCCGAGAAACTGGCTGCCGGTACCACCGAAGAGGCGTTCTACACCGCCAAGCTGCAGACTGCGCGCTTCTACTTCCAGCGCATCCTGCCGCGTACTCGCACTCATGTTGTCACCATGCTGTCGGGCGCCAACAACCTGATGGACATGAAAGAAGAAGACTTCGCGCTGGGTTACTAAGTCCCACGCTGTCACTTCATAAAGCCGCTGCTTCCTCGGGAGCAGCGGCTTTTTTGTGCGCGATATCAACGCGTAAATATTCCTGACTAAAACGCTAAGCAGAACGCCTTTGCTGCCGTTAAAGAGGATGGCGATGTGACATGCCGCTCGAAGAGCAGGCACAATGCCATCTTTGTTTGCCGGGTCGGAGCTTTACCCTTGCCGCGTTCTTCCGCTGTACGTTTCAGCCATTTCCTGCCGTCATTAGTGCTTTTGCTGGCGGGGCTTGCGGCTGCGTACGTGAAGGATCTGAACGTCTTTTTCACCTCGCTGTTCAACGTACTGCCAACGCTGGTGTTGTTGCTCGGCGGTGCTTACTGCGCGGTTTACCGACGTCAGCGTGAGCTGTTTCTGATGGTCACGGTGTACATCGCCTACTTCCTGCTCGACACCCAGACTGATTACTACCGCGACAATGGCAAAGTCCGTGAAGACGCCGCGGTGGTCTTCCATCTGTGCTGCCTGTTGCTGCCGCTGCTCTTTGGCTTGTTCGCCGCTTGGCAGGAGCGCACCCACCTGTTCCAGGACATGGTGGCGCGCTTCGCGGTATTGATGGCCTTCGGTAGCGTAGCGTTGGGGCTGGAACAAAGTTACCCACAGGCGCTGTTGATGTGGCTGTCGGAGATCCGCTGGCCAGCCTTGCATGGCGCCTGGATGAGCTTGATCCAGTTGTCTTATCCAGTGTTCATCGCCTCGTTTGTATTACTGGCCTGGCAATACTGGCGCAATCCGAGACCTTTGCATGCTGCCCAATGGGTGGGCTTGCTCGGGTTGTTCTGGATGTTGCCGAAAACGTTCATCCTGCCGTTCACCCTGAACATCATGTGCAGTCAGGTGATGTTGATGATTGCCGCAGCGGTCGCCCATGAGGCCTATCAAATGGCCTTCCGCGATGAGCTTACCGGTCTGCCGGGCCGCCGCGCCTTGAACGAGCGGATGCAGCGGTTGGGGCGCAATTACGTACTGGCGATGAGCGACGTCGATCACTTCAAGAAATTCAACGACACTCACGGCCACGATGTCGGCGACCAGGTACTGCGACTTGTCGCCAGCAAGTTGTCGAAAATCAGCGGAGGCGGTAGGGCATATCGCTACGGCGGTGAGGAATTCGCCCTGGTGTTCGCGGGCAAGACCCTCGAAGAGTGCATGCCGCACCTGGAAGTCATCCGCGAGTCCATCGCCACCTACAACATTCAACTGCGCAATCAGGACAGCCGCCCCCAGGACGACCAGCAAGGTCGCCAGCGCCGGGCGGGTTCGAGCGCCTCAAGTGTGTCGGTCACCGTCAGTATTGGTGTCGCCGAACGACTGGAGCAGCGTACCCCCGAAAAAGTGCTCAAGTCCGCTGACGAGGCGCTCTACAGCGCCAAGGGAGCGGGGCGGAACTGTGTGGTGGCGTTCGGTCAGAACCGTCGTGGCGCGGTGCGCATGGACGCCGCCAATGAATGAGTGATGATGACGCATTCAGCGTCTGGACTGTGATTGTGAGGGCGGGTGCGCGGCAGTAGGTTTGGGGAATCTGCTGCCGGAGAAATGACCATGCCTGAGTACAAAGCTCCCCTGCGCGACATGCGCTTTTTGATCGACCACGTCTTCGATTTTCACAGTAACTACGCCGCGCTGGGAGCCACCGATGCCAGCCCGGACATGATCAATGCGATCCTCGAAGAAGGTGCAAAATTCTGTGAGAACGTTCTCGCACCGCTGAACCGCAGCGGCGACGAAGAAGGCTGCCATTTCGACAATGGCGTGGTCACGACGCCTACAGGCTTCAAGCAGGCATTCGCACAATACGTTGAAGGCGGCTGGCATGGCCTGGCGGCTGATCCGGTTTACGGTGGCCAGGGTTTGCCGAGTTCACTGGGGCTGGTCATCAGCGAAATGGTTGGCTCCAGCAACACCTCCTGGGGCATGTACCCCGGCCTGACCCACGGCGCGATGTCGGCAATCCACGCCCATGGCACTGAAGAGCAAAAACAGACGTACCTGAGCAAACTCACCGCCGGCCAATGGACCGGCACCATGTGCCTGACCGAAGCCCATTGCGGCACCGACCTGGGCATCATCAAAACCCGCGCGGTGCCCGCGGCCGATGGCAGTTACGCGATCTCCGGCAGCAAGATCTTCATCTCCGCCGGCGAGCACGACATGAGCGACAACATTATTCACCTGGTGCTGGCGAAACTGCCGGACGCTCCAGCCGGCACCAAGGGCATTTCGTTGTTTATCGTTCCTAAATTCCTACCCAATGACGAGGGTGAGGCAGGAGAGCGCAACGGCGTTTCATGCGGCTCGATCGAGCACAAAATGGGCATCAAGGCTTCAGCCACCTGCGTCCTGAACTTTGATGGTGCCAAGGGCTTCTTGATCGGTGAGCCGAACAAGGGCCTGAACTGCATGTTCACCATGATGAACCATGCGCGGCTGGGCACCGGCATGCAGGGTTTGTGTCTGGGGGAGGCGAGCTTTCAGGGCGCGATCAAGTACGCCAACGACCGTCTGCAGATGCGCTCGCTGACCGGCCCGAAAGCGCCGGAAAAAGCCGCCGATCCGATCATTGTTCATCCTGATGTGCGCAGGATGTTGCTGACCATGAAGGCCTTCAACGAAGGCAATCGGGCGCTGACTTACTTCACCGCGCAGTTGCTGGACGTGGCGCATCTGAGCCCGGATGAAACGGCGCGTCAGGAGGCCGAAGACCTGCTGGCGTTCCTCACGCCGATCTGCAAAGCCTTCATGACCGATACCGGACTGGAAGTGACCAACCATGGCATGCAGGTGTTTGGTGGTCACGGATTCATCCGCGAGTGGGGCATGGAGCAATTGGTTCGTGATTGTCGGATCGCACCGATCTATGAAGGCACCAACGGCATTCAGGCGCTGGACTTACTTGGAAGAAAAGTCCTCGGCAGCCAAGGGAAACTGCTGCGCGGCTTCACCAAAATCGTCCACACGTTCTGTGCGGCAAACGCCGGGCATCCGCAACTCGCCAGCTACGTGGCGCAGCTCAACGACCTGAATCAGCAGTGGGGAGAGGTGACCACCAAGGTCGGCATGGCCGCGATGAAAAATCCGGATGAAGTCGGCGCAGCTTCGGTGGATTACCTGATGTACAGCGGTTACATCATCCTTGGCTATCTGTGGCTGCGCATGGCGCTGGTCGCTCAGGCACAGCTCGATTCGGGCAGTGGCGATGCCGATTACTGCCAGGCAAAACTGGCAACCAGCGAGTTTTACTTCAAACGTTTGCTGCCACGCACGGCTGCTCATCGTGCGGCTATCGAGGCGGGCAGCGATTGCTTGATGAAGCTGCCTGCGGAGTTGTTCGCGCTGTAGCTTTTCAAACCGCCGTAAAAGAGCCCGCCTAGTTGCGGGCTTCTTTAATGGTCGGATTTCCAGTGACTAAAAATAACAAAACGGTCATGTGCTGACCCTATGTGTCGTAAAAGTTGTTGGGTTACACTCGAACCCAACGAAAGCTTCACTCCTACGAATCACCTGTTTAGATCCTGCGAGGTTTGCCATGGCTGACTACAAAGCGCCCCTGCGCGATATGCGCTTCGTCCTCAATGAAGTGTTCGAGGTCGCCAAACTCTGGGCCGAACTGCCTGCGTTGGCCGAGACTGTCGATACTGAAACGGTCGAAGCCATTCTCGAAGAAGCCGGCAAGGTCACCAGCAAAAGCATCGCGCCCCTGAGCCGTGCTGCTGATGAAGAAGGTTGCCATTGGGCGGACGGTGCCGTCACCACGCCGACCGGTTTCCCACAGGCTTACCAGACTTACGCTGAAGGCGGGTGGGTCGGTGTCGGTGGCGATCCGACCTACGGCGGCATGGGCATGCCCAAGGCTGTTTCGGCGCAGGTCGAAGAAATGGTCAACTCCGCCAGCCTGTCGTTTGGTCTGTATCCGATGCTGACCGCGGGCGCCTGCCTGTCGATCAACGCCCACGCCAGCGAAGCACTGAAAGCCGCGTACCTGCCGAATATGTACGCCGGTGTCTGGGCCGGTTCCATGTGCCTGACCGAGCCGCACGCCGGTACAGACTTGGGGATCATCCGGACCAAGGCCGAACCTCAGGCCGACGGTTCCTACAAAGTCAGCGGCACCAAGATCTTCATCACCGGCGGTGAACACGACCTGACCGAGAACATCATCCATCTGGTGCTGGCCAAGCTGCCGGACGCACCCGCAGGCCCAAAAGGCATTTCGCTGTTCCTGGTGCCCAAGTTCATGGTCAATGCCGACGGCAGCCTGGGCGCGCGTAATCCTGCGAACTGCGGTTCGATCGAACACAAGATGGGCATCCAGGCGTCCGCGACCTGCGTGATGAACTTCGACGAGGCCGTGGGTTACCTGGTCGGCGAGCCAAACAAAGGTTTGGCCGCGATGTTCACCATGATGAACTACGAGCGTCTGGGGGTGGGTATCCAGGGCCTCGCCACCGGCGAACGCTCGTACCAGAACGCCATCGAATACGCCCGCGATCGCCTGCAAAGCCGTTCGCCGACCGGCGCACAGAACAAGGACAAGGCCGCTGACCCGATCATCGTCCACCCGGACGTGCGGCGCATGTTGCTGACCATGAAAGCCTCGAACGAAGGCGGTCGTGCCTTCTCGACCTACGTGGCCATGCAACTGGACACCGCCAAGTTCAGCGAAGACGCCACGACCCGCAAACGCGCGGAAGAGTTGGTCGCGTTGCTGACGCCGGTGGCCAAGGCGTTCCTGACTGACCTCGGCCTGGAAACCACGGTGCACGGCCAGCAGATTTTCGGTGGTCACGGTTACATCCGTGAGTGGGGCCAGGAGCAATTGGTGCGCGATGTGCGCATCACCCAGATCTACGAAGGCACCAACGGCATTCAGGCGCTGGACCTGGTCGGACGCAAGATCGTCGGCACCGGCGGGGCGTTCTACAACCTGTTCGCGGACGAGATCCGTCATTTCACCGCGACCGCCAGCGCTGACCTGGTGGAATTCACCAAGCCGCTGAATGATGCGGTGACCACCCTCGACGAACTGACCGCCTGGTTGCTGGACCGGGCGAAAAACAACCCGAACGAAATCGGCGCTGCCTCGGTCGAATATCTGCAAGCATTCGGTTATGTGGCTTACGCGTACATGTGGGCGCTGATGGCCAAGGCTGCTTTTGGCAAAGAAGCGCAGGACGATTTCTACGCGAGCAAGCTGGGCACGGCGCGGTTCTATTTCGCACGCTTGCTGCCGCGTATTCACTCATTGAGCGCGTCGGTGAAGGCCGGCAGCGAGTCGTTGTTCCTGCTGGACGCAGGGCAGTTCTGACAAGGTAACGTCTTGTAAGCATTTTCTTACACGACGTGCTGCTGTTCTCCCATAGGCGAAGATTGGATCCACAGCTAATCTACTTCACATGGACGTCGCGCAGGAAGCGCAAAGCAACAACACGGACACGTAGGATTCTGCCAGGACGGCGGAGTGAAATGGATGTCAGGGAAACAGTCTGCAAAGCCCCGCTTCGGCGGGGTTTTCTTTTTCCTGCGGAAAAGTGCTCAGCTCATTTCATCTAGCGTTGCCGGGCTGCTAAAACGCCTCTCCGAGCCATTCATCACTTCTTCCAGCAGCGCACGCAACAAGGCCAGCGAGGCCTGTTGTCGCTGCACATCCCGACACACCAATCCGACTTTCAGCGGCACCCTCGGCTCGCTCAGTGGTTTCCACAATAGTTCCTTGTTGCCGTGTGCCCATCGCGAGCGTCCCGGCAGCACCGTCGCCAGTCGCGTGTGCGGCAAACTGTCGAGTATCCCCGGCATGTTGTTCAGTTCTGCCTGTACCTGCGGACGTCGTCCCAGATTGGCCAGTTGCGCCTGCCAGATCTGCCGTACTTGAAACTCTTCACCCAGTAGCAACATTGGCAATTCGGCGGCCTGACTCATCGAGACTTTCTGAATTCCCGCAACGGGTGATCCGCCTGGATGACCAGGGTCAGCTCGTCTTCGTACAGCATCACGCCGTGCAACCCCGGCTCGGCGAAGTGACGGGTACGCATCATGGCAATGCGCTGATGACGGCTGCGGGGCTTGCCATGCTCGCCAGCGTGCAGGACAAGGGGTTTCTCGATCATGTAGGGGAAACCGGTCAGCACCTGCGCGAAGGTCTGCAGCGTTTATCCCACCGCTATGGTCACGGCGAGTTGCGCGGGCAAGGACTGTTCTGGGGTCTTACCTTGTCCGACGATCGGCTGACGCCCTCGTCAAAGCGGCGTTGTGCGAAGGCTGCTGCTCAGCGCTCCGCAGCCCGATTGCCTGCGCTTTACCCCGGCCCTGACCGTCAGCAAAGCCAATATCGACGAAATGCTCCTGCGCCTGACCCGCGCCTTCTCCCGCGTGCGCACTGCGCAACTGCAGTGCCGCAAAGGAATTGCCGTCTGATCAGACCCGCCCTACACGAATTCCCGAACCGTCTCGCGGTATAACGCATCGCCCCATGCCTGATTCTTTTGGCGTGGGGCGTTTTTTTGTCTCTGCGTTTTGCTAAATGCATTTCAGTGCTTGAGCCGTAGCGGGATCAATGGCTTTTTAAAAGGACCGGCAAGGAATGCCGGTGCCAGCGAAACAACATTGTTGTGGAACTGGCTTTGAGTTCTATACCACTGAGTGGTATGTTTCTAGAAGGGATGCCGATGCCGCCAAGGTTATTCAAGACAAAGCGTTTTGCGATGCAGGCTGGAAAGGCCTGGGGCGGTGATGATGAGCTTCGGGAGGCATTCACCGAGATGCTCAATGGCCAGGCGGACAATCTCGGCGGCGGGGTCTGGAAGAAGCGCTTGAATGCCAATCGCCATCGATCGATTGTTCTGGCAAGGGGTGGGCATTACTGGATTTATCAGTTGCTGTTTGCAAAGAAGGATCGGAGCAATATCAATTTTGCGGAGCTGACAGAATTGCGCGGTTTAGCCAAGGTCTATGGCGCATTGACCGAGATGCAAGTCCAGCACTTGCTGGACACTAAGGAGTTTGTGGAGATACCCCATGAGTAAAAAATTCAAAAGTGAAGTATTTGAATCGATACACGAGTCGGCCAGTGCCATGTTTGCCATCGGTGCAATCAGCAAGGCAACCATGCGCGAATTCGATGAGTCGTGTCTTGCAACGGTTCCAGATGCGATCCCCGCTGAGCAGATCAAAGCGCTGCGCGAGCGCAACAATGTCAGCCAACCGGTGTTCGCGCGTTACCTGAACACCAGCGCTTCGACGGTTAAAAAATGGGAAGCGGGAGACAAGCACCCCAGCGGCATGGCGCTGAAGTTGCTGAGCATCGTTCAGAAACACGGTCTTGAGATACTGGCCTGAAGAACCGCACTGAACCCTGACGGACGGTACAGGTCGATTAGCTGTAGGGCTCACACGAGCCAACTTCAATCAGGAGCTGACCCCATGGACTTTATTCGCATCATCATCGCCATTCTGTTGCCGCCACTGGGTGTGTTTCTGCAAGTCGGTTTCGCCGGCGCGTTCTGGCTGAATATTCTGCTGACGTTGTGCGGTTACATCCCCGGGATCGTGCATGCGGTGTACATCATCGCCAAGCGCTGAGTTTCGCGGCGTCAGATAGATCGCTTTCGCGGGCAAGCCTTGCTCCTACAGGTACGGTGTTTATCCCTGTAGGAGCAAGGCTTGCCCGCGAATGGAACGCTGCGATCTCAGTCCGCCAGCGCCATCACCCGGCAATAAAACAACCACTCCTGCTCCAGCGCATGAGCCTGATTGCCAGCCTTTCGAAAACCGTGACGCTCGTCAGCGTAGTAATGCGCTTCAACCAGAATGCAGTTGTCCTGCAACGCCGTGACCATGTCGCGGGTCTGTTGCGCAACCACCACAGCGTCCAGCTCACCCTGAAAGAAAATCACCGGCACACTGATGTTGTCCGCATGCAGCAGCGGTGTTCGTGCAGCGTAGCGTTCGGCATCCTGCACCGGGTCGCCGATCAGCCAATCCAGATAATCGCCTTCGAACTTGTGGGTCGTCCGGCCCAGTGCCGCCGGATCACTAACGCCATACAGGCTGGCGCCGGCGCGGAAGACTGTGTGAAAGGCCAGCGCACACAGTGTGGTGTAGCCGCCGGCACTGCCGCCGCGAATAAATGCCTTGTTGCCGTCGATCAGTCCTCGTTCGGCAAGATGAGCGACAACTGCGCAGGCATCCTCCACATCCACTTCGCCCCAGCTCAAGTGCAGCGCTTGTCGATAAGCCCGGCCATAGCCACTGCTGCCGCGGTAGTTGAGGTCGGCCACAGCGAAGCCGCGTTGCGACCAATACTGGATGCGCGGATCGAGCATGGGGTAGCAGGCCGAAGTCGGGCCACCGTGGATAAACACCACCAGAGGTGGATTTTCCTCACCGGTCATCGCGGGATAGAAAAAGCCGTGTGCCTCGCCTGAGCCGCTCGGGTAGCGCAGGGTTTGCGGGACGCTGATCTGCTCGGCGGGCAACGGTGCAATTCCGCCAGCCAATGTTTTGACCTGCCGGGTTTGGCGGTCGATGGCAATGACTGCCGACGAACTGACTGGCGAAGCAGCGATGCAGTAAATGAACCGCTCATCCAGTGCGAGATGGCGGAACCGGCTGTAATCGCCAGTGAAGTCTTCGCAGGAGTCACCGCAAAGCCCCAATTTGCCAAACCCGTCTTCGGTCCAGCTCGCCAGATAGCGGCCTTCGCTCAGCGGCAACCAGGTGCTGCCACCCAGCTGCCAGGGCGCTGGCCCATGATCGGCTGCGGCACTCGGCAGCGGGCGAAGGCCGTCTGCCGATTCCACCCAAGGCTGCCAGTAGCCGCCGCGATCAGTCAGGCAAAACAGGCGGCTACTTGCATCGAACCTCGGTTGTTGCAGCGATTCCTGAGCGTCTTCGCCCGCCATGCAACGCGGTAGAGCAAAACGGCCATCGTTCTGGCGTTTGGCAACCATCAGGCGAGTCGCGGTCCATGGTTGATCCGGACGACTCCACTCGATCCACGCCAGTCGTTGTGCGTCGGGACTCAACGTCGGCGCGGCATAGAAGTCGGCGCCTTCGGCCAGCAGATGACGTACGCCATCAGCCACATCAATAGCCACCAGACGATGCCGATCGCGGTTTTCTTCAACCGCCAATACCTGCCCATCAGCGAACTGAAGATCGCCGTATCGGCATTCGCCTAAGCTCAGCAACTCAGGCGTCTCGCCTGCCAGCGACTGCCGATACAGCTGTTGGTCCGCCTCGTTGACGAACACGATCCCGTCATCGGTCAGACAAAACGCTCCACCGCCATATTCGTACACGCGACTGCGTGCACTGAAGCCCGCTGGCGTCAGGCAATGCGCCTGGCCGTCACGCCAATGCCAGATCCGGCAGGCGGCATCCTCGGGTCGGTACTCGTTCCAGAACAAGCCATTTTGGCTGACTTGCAACTCGGCGAAGTCGATGCCGGCCGCGACAGCCCTGGCAGCGCTGAAGGGTTCAACTTTTAGCGATGAGTCGTGAATTTCGTTCATTGCGAAAGGCCAGTTGTTCGATGGACTGGGTCGCGTGCTCGGCTTCTTCGCGAGCCTTGAGGATCACGCCGTGATGTTCCGACTTGCTGCACACCGGGTCGGCATTGCTCGCGTCGCCCGTGAGCATGAACGCCTGGCAGCGACAGCCGCCGAAGTCTTTTTCTTTCTCGTCGCAGGAGCGGCACGGCTCGGGCATCCAGTCGTAACCGCGGAAGCGGTTGAAGCCGAACGAGTCGTACCAGATGTGCTGCATGCTGTGGTCGCGCACGTTGGGAAACTGCACCGGCATCTGTCGGGCACCGTGACAGGGCAGGGCGGTTCCGTCCGGCGTGACGGTAAGAAAGATGCTGCCCCAGCCGTTCATGCAGGCTTTCGGGCGCTCTTCGTAATAGTCAGGGGTGACGAAAATCAGTTTGCACGGATGCCCTTCGGCTGCAAGTTTTTCGCGGTATTCGTTGGTGATGCGTTCGGCGCGGACCAGTTGTTCCTTGGTCGGTAACAGACCGACCCGATTGAGCTGCGCCCAACCGTAAAACTGGCAAGTGGCGAGTTCCACAAAGTCCGCCTCAAGGGCGATGCACAACTCAATGATCCGGTCGATCTTGTCGATGTTGTGCCGATGGGTCACGAAATTCAGCACCATCGGATAACCGTGGGCTTTCACCGCGCGAGCCATTTCCAGCTTCTGGGCGAAGGCCTTTTTCGAGCCGGCCAGCAAGTTGTTCACTTGCTCGTCGCTGGCCTGGAAGCTGATCTGAATGTGGTCCAGGCCGGCCTTCTTGAAGTCGCTGATTTTCTGCTCGGTCAGGCCGATGCCTGAGGTGATCAGATTGGTGTAGAAACCCAGCTTGCGCGCCTCGGCGATCAGTTCGGCGAGGTCCTGGCGCACCAGCGGTTCGCCGCCGGAAAAGCCCAACTGGGCTGCGCCCATCTCCCGCGCTTCGCGGAAGACCTTGAACCACTGCTCGGTGCTCAGTTCTTTACCTTGCTCGGCGAAGTCCAGCGGATTGGAGCAGTAAGGGCATTGCAGCGGGCAGCGATACGTCAGCTCGGCCAGTAGCCACAGCGGCAGGCCGATTTCGGGTTTTGGCGGCAACTTGACTGACAGGGCGTCAGGCAAGTTCGATCCAGTGCTGAGCACGGGCGACCTCCATGAATTGCTCGATGTCGTCACCGAGCTCGGGCACACCGGGGAACTGCGCGTCCAGTTCGGCGATGATCGCCGCGACATCACGCTCGCCGTCGATCAAGCCGCCGATCAGCGCAGCGCTCTCGTTGAGTTTGATCATGCCTTCCGGGTAGAGCAGCACGTGGCCTTTCTGCGCCGGTTCGTACTGGTAGCGGTAGCCCTGACGCCAGGACGGGGTCTTGCTGCGATCGAAACTCATAAGGTGATTCCTTTATGCCAAACCCGTTGCTCGGTCACGCTGTGGTACGGCGGGCGATTCAATTCGTAGGCCATGCTCATGGCATCGAGCATGCTCCAAAGAATGTCGAGTTTGAACTGGAGAATTTCCAGCATGCGCTCTTGGCCGACCCGCGTCGTGTAGTGCTGCAAAGTGATCGCCAGGCCATGTTCCACATCGCGGCGAGCCTGACCCAGACGCGTGCGGAAATACTCGTAACCGGCCGGATCGATCCACGGGTAATGCTGAGGCCAGCTGTCCAGGCGCGACTGGTGGATCTGCGGTGCGAACAGTTCGGTGAGTGAGCTGCTGGCGGCTTCTTGCCAACTGGCCCGGCGGGCGAAGTTGACGTAGGCGTCCACGGCAAAACGCACGCCGGGCAATACCAATTCCTGAGAGCGCAGCTGATCCGGGTCGAGGCCGACGGCCTGACCCAGGCGCAGCCAGGCTTCGATGCCGCCGTCTTCGCCGGGGGCACCGTCATGGTCGAGCAAGCGCTGAATCCACTCACGACGAATTTCGCGGTCCGGGCAGTTGGCGAGGATCGCTGCGTCCTTGAGTGGAATGTTCACCTGATAATAAAAACGGTTGGCAACCCAGCCCTGGATCTGTTCGCGCGTTGCCCGGCCTTCATACATCGCCACGTGATACGGGTGATGGATGTGGTAGTAGGCGCCCTTGGCTCGCAGGGCCGCTTCGAATTCGGCGGGGGTCATTGCTGTGTCAGTCATTTCGGTTCTCCGGGAACTGTGCGAACAAATCCCTACAGCACAATACTCATGCCGTCGTAGGCCACTTCAACGTTGCGCCGAGCCAGTTCTGCACGCTCAGGCGAATCCTCATCAAGAATCGGGTTGGTGTTGTTGATGTGGATAAGCACTTTGCGCTGCTTGGGCAGTTGTTCCAGCACTTCCAGCATGCCGCCGGGGCCGTTCTGCGCCAGGTGGCCCATTTCCCGACCGGTGCGAGTGCCGACGCCACGACGCTGCATTTCGTCGTCATCCCACATCGTGCCGTCCACCAGCAGGCAATCGCTGCCGGCCATGATCTCCAGCAGCGGTGCGTCGACCTTGCCCAGGCCCGGTGCGTAGAACAGTTTGCCACCGGTGTTGAGGTCTTCGACGATCAGGCCGATGTTGTCGCCCGGGTGTGGGTCGAAGCGGTGCGGCGAGTACGGCGGCGCGGCGCTGCGCAGCGGCAAGGGGGTGAAGCGCAGGCTCGAACAGGCCGGGATGGTGAAGCTGCGGTCGAGTTCGATGCGGTTCCAGGTCAGCCCGCCGTTCCAGTGGGTCAGCATGGTGAACAGCGGGAAACCGGTGCTCAGGTCTTCATGGACCATGTCGGTGCACCAGACCTGGTGCGGGCAACCTTCGCGCAGGCTGAGCAGACCGGTGGTGTGGTCGATCTGGCTGTCCATCAGGATGATCGCGTTGATGCCGGTATCGCGCAGGGCGCGGCCCGGTTGCATCGGGGCGAAGCTCTGGAGCTGGGCGCGGATGTCCGGCGATGCGTTGCACAACACCCAATTCACGCCGTTATCGGAAATTGCGATGGACGACTGGGTCCGCGCCTTGGCGTTCAGGCTGCCATCGCGAAAACCGGCGCAGTTCACGCAGTTGCAGTTCCACTGGGGGAAACCACCGCCGGCGGCGGAACCTAGAATCTGGACAAACATGGCCGCTCCATCATTCGAAAACTGAAAATAAAAACGCCTCGGCGAGCCGAGGCGTTGCACTGCACTGCAAAAAGATTAGCGGCTTGCGAAGTACATGGTGACTTCAAAGCCGATACGCAGGTCGGTGTAAGCAGGTTTGGACCAGGACATAGAAGCGCTCCTTCAGGTGATGGGACAGTTGAGATCTATACATATAGTCCACCTCCAGCCGGAGATGTTCAGATAGTTAGGTGGCTATGTTACTCAAAATTACCGGGTGATTGGCCGGGAATCTTTGAGAAAGCTAATTGCAGCGCCGGTAATGATCATTTTGCCGCTTGCCAAGGCGATCCAGGGCAAGGTCCGCTGGCCAGGCAGCGCCAACCGCCTTCTGCCTGATTCAGGCGATGTGCTGCGTCCCGTAACATTTCACGGTCGATCATCAGAATTGCCTGAGGCAGAAGCACCAGATAATCCGACGAGCGGCCAGCCAGTTTGCTTTGCCAGAGCAGTTCGGCAGCCTGCGCATCGGGTAGCGCCGCGTGATCGAATTGATCGGCCAGTGCCTGGCGCTGGTCGATGAAGGTCACGTCATCGATGTCGTCGATCATCCCGGCCAAATCGCTCAGGAAATGTTCGATGTGTTCCAGCAGATCCAGAGGGGCGACGCTGGGCGATTGCACGCCGAATAGCAACCCGGTCTGCCCATGGACCTGCCGCAGGGCGCTGAACACCGCATAACCGAGCTGCAGTTCGACCCGCAGACGCTGGTAAAACGGCGTCTGGCAGAGGTGAGCCAGCAAGCGCCAGGCGGCTTCGTCAGCGAGGTCCGCGGTTGCGGTCGGGCAGAAGAGCAGCAACGCGTGGTCGCTGGACCCGGTATCGACAGCGCTCCAGAGGCGCTGCGCGCTTATCGGGGAGGGCTGCGTCAGTTGATTGTCCGCAGTGCCCGGCACTCGACTCAAGGCAAGTCCCATCGCCGCTTGTGTCTGGGCAGACAGGCCGGTCGCCAGACCATCCCAGCGCGCGCTCGACCAAAGCTGCGTCAAGTTGTCCGAGTCGGCGGTGCGCACAAGGCAATGATCGGGCAGCGCTTTAAGCAGCTGTCGAATCGGCATCAACGCAACGCTCGTCGGCTCTTGTGAGAAACCGTCATCAGGTTTTGTCAGTTCTTTCAGCGCATGTTCGAGGACGGTCGGCATCGGCTCCTGTAGCCCGGTCATTTTCAGTAGCCATTCATTGCCTGATGCGCTGAAGGAAAAATCCACGCCTGCCTGACGAGCGTCTTCACGCAATGACTGAAGGTGGTTTTCCAGACTCGCCTGAAGGTGGCTACGCGGTGCCGAGTCAAGACGCCAGCGCAGGTAAACGGCACCTTCGGCACTGTTATCCGGCAACGCCTGACTGAACTGCATGGGCGAACGTTCGCGACGGCCTCGTGAACGATCCTGGGCAAAGGTCCGCAGGCCTCGATGTTTGCTGGTCTGGCCGCGGATCAGTCCGGCACTCGGGGCCGGAGCCTCGGCGCGCAAAAACGGATTGGGTGTTGGCAGTTGCCATTGGCCGGTGAAGTTATCCACAGCGCCGATTTGTTTCAGTATTTCCTTGAGGGCTGCAACGCCCGATTCAGATAACCCTGTTTCACGCTGTTCGCTGTCCATTCGGGCCAGTTGCAGGGCGCCGCTGACGTGCCGCTGGCGTTGCAGCAGGGCGGCGTATTCTTCGCGTAACCCGGTCCAGGGTTGCTGCGAGGCAAAGAATCCAAGCCAATCCAGTAGCCGCTCGCGGATTCCGGTGGGAGTCGACTTGGCAGGCACCGTGAATTCGATGTGCAACAAAGCCTGACCGGCGAATTGATACAGCGGCGCGGCTCTCAGGCTGTCAGCCAGCCCGCGTTCGCGCAATTGCGCCAGCAGACCACCGGGTTTCGTGGCGTTCAACCAATGGCACAGGAACGCCAGCGCTTCGGGCGATGAATCGGGCAACGCTTCGAAGGCAAACAGCAGATCCAGTCGACGCACTCCAGTCTGTTGATAACCAGTGTCCGAAGTTTCCATCAGCGGCGCCGGGGGGTGTTGCGGGACTGTTTTGCCCTCGGTAATGGCGGCAGCGAATGCGTGGGTCATCACCTTCAACTCATCGAGGCTCTGCGGCCCGGTCAGGCTCAAGGTCATCTGCCCGGTCTGATAAAACTGTTGGTAGAAATCCTGCAAGGCTTGTTGGAACTCAGGTTGCGGGACCGGCAGGCTGTAGCGGTTTCCGGCATGAAACGCCCGAAGCGGGTGAGCGGCCGAAAGCCCGTCGAACAATGCGAACTGCTGCTGAGCCGTGGCATCCCGAGACCATGCGACAAATTCTGCATGCAGCACTTCTCGTTCCCGCCGCTGATCGTCCGGAGTCATACGCGGATGAGCGAGCATGTCCGACAGGCGCTCCAGTCCCCCGATAAACGCCTGAGGCGGTAACTCGAAAAAGTAGTCCGTGGTGCGTTCGCTGGTCTTGGCATTCACCTGACCGCCATGACCCTGGACGTAGGCCATCAGCCCAAGGCCAGCGGGAAAGCGCTCCGTACCGAGAAACAGCAGGTGTTCGAGAAAGTGCGCCAGCCCGGGCCATGCCAGCGGCACGTCATGGCTGCCAGCAGCGACTCGCAACGCAGCAGCACTGCGCTTCAAATCGGGCACATGACGCAACGTCACCCGCAGACCGTTGGCCAGGGTTTCGGTGTGGGGGCGAGGGTGATTCAGCGCAGGCATGAGCACTTCCAGAACAGAGAAGCGCTAATGCTAGCGGATCAGCGCTTGTTCAGCTCGCCATAAAGCTCGGGACGGCGATCGAGCAAGTAGCGATTGGCCGCGCGGGAGTCGACCATCAACTGACGATCCAGCTCGCCGACAATCAGTGCTTCATCGAGGCCGGCCTGGGCGATGCGGCTGCCATCCGGTGCGGCGATGCTGCTCTGGCCGCAATACTGGATCTCGCCTTCGTTGCCGCAATAGTTGGCGTAAGCCACATAGCACTGGTTTTCGAAAGCCCGGGCGCGGACGGTGACGTCGGCGATGAAGTCGTAGGGAATCATGTTCGCCGTCGGCACCAGAATCAGCTCGGCGCCGGCCAGGGCCAGGCGTCGGGCGTTTTCCGGGAATTCCAGGTCGTAGCAGATCAGGAAGCCGAGTTTCCAGCCATTGAGTTCAACCAGCGGGAACTCATCCGGCCCGGCGCTGAACATCGAGTGATCGAGGTCGCCGAACAGGTGAGTCTTGCGGTAGTTGCACAAGCGCTCACCATTGGCATCGATCAACTGCACGGCGTTGTAGATCTGCCCGTCCTCGGCGCGCTCGGGGTAGCCATACAAAATGGCGATCCCGGCTGTCTTGGCAATGCGCGCGATCTGTTGCGCCGACTCACCGTTGTGCACCTCCGCCAGCACGCTGACCGCGTCGAGGCCGATGTTGTAGCCGGTCAGGAACATCTCTGGCAGCACCAGCAAGTCTGCACCTTTGGCTTCCAGCGCCAATTGGTGCAGGCGTTGCAGGTTGCCAGCAACCTCCAGGGGCAGCGGTGGACATTGGTAAAGGGCTACGCGCATTTCGGATTCCTCTTACTCGGGCAAGGCGATCGGACCGATCTCGTTGAACACATCTCCTGGACCCGGGTTCTCGGCGTGAGTTTCACCGCCGAAGTGTTTCATGATGCCCCACACCGCATTGAGCGAGGTCTGAACCGCCCCTTCGACCCAGGCTGGCGTCCACGAAACATCGTCGCCGGCGATGAAAATTCCGCGCTGCTCGGCCGGCATGTCGGCCTGCATGAAGTGCGCGTACATGCGCTGGTTGTAGCGGTAGTGGCCGGGCAGGGCGCCTTTGAAAGCACCGAGGAAATGCGGGTCGGCTTCCCAGGACACGGTGATCGGATCGCCGATGATCCGCGCGGCGATGTCGACTTTCGGGTAGATCTTTTTCAACGCATCCAGTGCCAGCTTCACGCGCTTTTCCACTGGGTGCGGGAGCATTTTCAGTGCGTCGCTCATCCACGAGTACGACAGGCAAATCACGCCGGGCTTGTCGTCGCCGTTGTCGAACAGGTAGGTGCCACGGGTCAGGCGATCGGTGAGGGTCATGCTCATCAGGTCGCGGCCGGTTTCCGGGTCCTTGTCCTTCCAGAATGGCCGGTCGACCATCACGAAGGTTTTCGACGATTGCATGTAGCGGGTGCGGTCGAGGGCCATCCACATCTTCTGCGAGAACAGGGTTTCGTCGCATTCGATCTGGGTGGTCAGCAGCCAGCTCTGGCAGGTGGTCAGTACCGCCGCATATTCCCGTGTGTCGCCGTAGTTGTCAGTGACCGTAAAACGGCCGTCCGGTGCGTGGGCGATTTTTTTCACACCGGAACGCGGTGCGCCGCTGTGCAACGAGCTGAGACTGGTGCCTTCAGGCCAATGCACGCAACGCTCCGGCACATGGCGCCAGATGCCCAGCGGCACTTGTTCTACGCCGCCGACCACCAGGTGCTGGTGATCGTCGCAGTTGGTCATGACCACACGGAAGATTTCCAGCATCGAGTTAGGGAAGTCCGAGTCCCAGCCGCCGGTACCGAAACCGACCTGTCCAAACACTTCGCGGTGATGGAACGAGAGCTTGGCGAAGGCTTTGGAAGTGGCAACGAAGTCATAGAACGTGCGGTCGTCCCACAGCGGAACGAGGGTGTTCCACAGCTCTTTGAGGCGGGGTACATCGCGGTCGCGGATCGCTTGCTGGATGTCAGAGAACTGCGAACCGGCTTCCAGCGCATCGGCCCAGGCGTCGGCCACTTCCTGGAACAGTGCAGGAAGATCCGCCAGTTTCTGTGCGTAATGGGTCTGGCCTTCGAGGTCGATCACCGTGCTGCCCGAGGCAGGTGTCAGCGGGTTCGGGAAAGGTTTTGTTTGCAGGCCCAGCTTGTCGACGTAGTGATAAAACGCGGTGGACGACACCGGGAAGCGCATGCCGCCGAGCTCGGCGATGATGCCTTCAGCGCCGTTGAATGCCTGGGAGCGCAGACGGCCGCCCATTTTCGAGGCTTCGTAGACGACAGGTTTGAGGCCCAGTTTCATCAATTCGTAGGCCGCCACCAGACCGGCGATGCCGGCACCGACAATCGCTACCTCGGCGCCATGATTGTGCGCAGGGATGCTGCCCAGGCCAGCCGGGTGCTCGATCCAGTCGTCGAAGGCGAAGGGAAAGTCCGGCCCGAAAATGGTGACTGGTTTTTTACCGTCTGCAGGATGGCGATTGTTCTTGTTCATGGCTGACCTTGCTGGCGACCTGACGCGGGATGCGCGTCTGAGTATAGGAAAAGATGGCAGCCATTCTAGAGAGCGTAGAACACGTTAATAAGACGCAATGTGTCGTCGTTTTGCTTGTTAATACTGCAATCTGACGAGTGTGACGAACAAATTGGATTAAACCGGTTGGCCGCGATCAATCTTGCTGCTGAGAATGATCGAGGTCGTGGTCTTCTCCACGCCATCCACGCTGCCAATCTGATCGAGCAACTGATCCAGCTGCTCAGGTGAATCGGTGCGTAACCACGCCACGTAATCAAATTCGCCACTGACCGCGCACAACTGCTGAACCTGAGCCATCGCGCTGAGACGTCGCAGCACTTCCTTGCCCGAGCGCGGTTGCACCGTGATCCCGACGTACGCCTGCAAGCCGCCATCTACTACGCGTTGACCCAAACGCACGCCGTAACCGGTGATCACTTTGGCCTTTTCCAGCCGGGCCAATCGCGAAGTGACGGTGGTGCGAGCGATGCCCAGTTGTCGCGCGAGCATGGCTACGCTCTCGCGGGCATTGATTTGCAGGGCAGCGATCAATTGGCGGTCGATTTCGTCAAGAACGGGTGGGCGAGTGTCAGGCAAAGGTCGTCTCCAGCGGCACAGATCAATGGGTTGGCATGTTACAGGCACATCTCGCACCGCGGATGTTTGATCTAGCCTACAGTACCGTTCAGGACATTTTTACCTGCGACAAATTGCCATAAGTAACTAGGTAGTACATTATTCCGCGCTTGTCACAAATGGGGAAAATTTCCGACATGAATAATTCTGGGGCTGCCGGCGGCGGCAAATGGTTGCTGTTGGGGCTGGGTGTCCTGATTGCATTGATCGGGCTCGGCCTGGCCGGTGGTGGCGGCTATCTGGTTTCGCTCGGCGGCAGCGGGTACTTCCTGCTGATGGGCCTGGCGATGCTGGTTTCCGGGTTGATGATCGCCCGTCGTAAGCCGCAAGGTGCGTGGCTGTATGGCTTGGCGCTGATCCTTACTGCGATCTGGGCGGTGTGGGACACCGGTTTCGAATACTGGCCGCTGGTCTCGCGGGTGCTGACGTTTGCTGTGATTGGCCTGGTTGTCGCGCTGGTCTATCCGACGCTGGTGCGAGCTTCGGGCGCGACCGCGGGCCGTGGCGCTTACGGTCTGGCCGGCATTCTGGGCGTTGGTGTCGTCGCAACGCTCGCCTACATGTTCGTGCCGACCCATGTGGTCAAGGCCAGCAGTGAACCTGCGGTAACACCGGTCGCACCGGGCACCGAACAGAAAGACTGGGCCCATTGGGGCAACACCACCGCTGGCAACCGTTTTGCCGCGCTGGACCAGATCAACAAGGGCAATATCGACAAGTTGCAAGTCGCCTGGACCTTCCGCACCGGCGACATCCCGCAAAGTACGGGCGCCGGAGCCGAAGATCAGAACACACCGTTGCAAATCGGCGACACGGTCTACACCTGCACCGCTTATGGCAAAGTCTTCGCCCTCGATGCCGACACCGGCGCCCAGCGCTGGAAGTTCGACCCGCAAGGCACCGCGCCAAACTGGCAACGCTGCCGGGGTCTCGGGTATTCCGAAACCCCTGCGTCCTCGGACAACCAGCCAACGGCCTGTACGAAACGTCTGTTTCTGCCGACCGGCGATGCGCGTCTGATCGCGATCAATGCTGAAACCGGCAAACCCTGCGAAGAGTTTGGCAATAAAGGCACCGTCGACCTGACAACCGATATGGGCGAAGTGAAACCCGGCTACTACCAACAAACCTCGACCCCATTGGTCGCAGGTGACGTGGTAATCGTCGGCGGTCGCGTGGCCGATAACTATTCCACCGGCGAACCGCCAGGTGTGGTCCGCGCCTACGACGTGCGCAGTGGTGAACTGGTCTGGGTGTGGGATCCGGGTAACCCGAACACCACCAAACGTCCGCCGGCCGGTGAGACCTATACCCGTGGCACACCGAATGTCTGGTCGGCCATGTCCTACGACGCCAAACTCGGTCTGGTTTACCTGCCAACCGGCAACGCCACCCCCGACTTCTTCGGCGGTCAACGTACGGAGTTCGACGACAAGTGGAACTCATCCATCGTCGCTATCGACGTGAAGACCGGTCAGGTGCGTTGGCACTTCCAGACCACTCACCATGATCTGTGGGACTTCGACCTGCCTGCACAACCGCTGCTGTACGACGTACCTGACGACAAGGGCGGAATGCAGCCGGCCTTGGCGCAAGTCACCAAGCAGGGCGAGATCTTCCTGCTCAACCGTGAAACCGGTGTGCCGATCGCGCGGGTCGAAGAGCGCCCGGTGCCTCAGGGCAACGTGCCCGGCGAACGTTACTCGCCGACCCAGCCGTTCTCGGTGGACATGCCGTCAATCGGCAATAAGACACTGACCGAGTCCGACATGTGGGGCGCGACACCGTTCGATCAATTGATGTGCCGCATCCAGTTCAAAGGCATGCGCCACGAAGGTGTCTACACCCCGCCGGGCATGGACCGCGCCTTGCAGTTCCCGGGTTCATTGGGCGGCATGAACTGGGGCAGCGTCTCGGTTGATCCGAATACCCATTACATGTTCGTCAACGACATGCGCCTGGGCCTGGCCAACTACATGATCCCGCGCAACAAAATCGCCGCCGGGGCCAGTGGTATCGAAATGGGCGTCGTGCCGCAGGAAGGCACACCGTTCGGTGCGATGCGCGAACGTTTCCTCTCGGCGGCGGGCATTCCGTGCCAGAAGCCACCGTTCGGTACGATGTCCGCCATCGACCTCAAGACCCACAAACTGGTCTGGCAGGTTCCGGTCGGTACCGTGCAAGACACCGGCCCGCTGGGCATCCGCATGCACCTGCCGATCCCGATCGGCATGCCGACCCTCGGCGCTTCCCTGGCCACCCAGTCGGGTCTGCTGTTCTTCGCCGGCACCCAGGACTTTTACCTGCGCGCCTTCGATACCGGCAGCGGCAACGAAATCTGGAAATCCCGCTTGCCCGTCGGCAGCCAGTCCGGCCCGATGACTTACGTTTCGCCAAAAACCGGCAAGCAGTACATCCTGCTCACCGTTGGCGGTGCGCGTCAGTCGACGGATCGTGGTGACTACGTGATTGCGTACGCGTTGCCGAAGTAAAGGCTGAAACGCAGGTACGAAAAAGCCGCGCAATTGCGCGGCTTTTTTGGCTGAGCGAACTGACCCGTCTGTCCTTCCCATAGCGATAGCTGAGCGTTACGCCATCAACAGGACGATAGGATGGACAGCAACAGTTACTCGTAGTCGAATGCGAAATCGAGGGATGCGAGGCGATGGAAATGACGAACAAGATGCCTCCCGCTATACGGGACCATGCATTGCAGATTGCACATCACGAAATGGGGCACTACGTCATGGCCCGAGCCCTGGGGTTTGCAACGGGCGGCGTGACCCTGACAGTGACCATGGACTTAAGGCATCAAGGGGGCGCTTCCATCACCTTGGTGCGATCCATTTCGTCGATAGACGCGATGAAGGAGCATTTGGAAGCCCGGATGATGGTCCTCCTTGCTGGCGCTATGGGGCAGACATTACCTTCAATACATTCGGCCGAAAAACGCGTCGATAAGTCGAAAGCGGCAACCCTCCTGAAAGGAGAGCTGGGGGCAGAACAGGACTACGCAAAAATAAGGGAGTTACGGCACTTGCTGCGCAATATTGCCTACCCCGATACGGATCCCGCGTCGTCTGACCGCATAACGGCTGAGCTGAAAGAGATAACTGACCGCGTGTGGCTCCGGACTCAAACGATCGTGGAGGCATTGGCCGATACGATTACCGGATTGGCAGGAGCGCTGGTAGACGGCATGGTCATCGTGGAGCAATGGGGTAGGGCGGCGGATACGTATGAGGTCGTGTTGACGGGTGAAATGCTTGAGCGGATGCGGCCCGTGCAGGCTATTCCAGCGTTAAGTGTTGCTTCTTAAGCTGAGGATAGAAGCCCCGATAAATCGGGGCGTATTCATGGCGAGCTGCCGCTACTCTTCAGATTTCGTCGCCGTCCGAGCAGGTCACCGTGTCAGCGCTTTCACGACATCGTCAATCACAGATGAAAGACGTGAGACCGATGGTTTCAGTTCTGAGGGTTCGGACGGATTTGTTTTGATCATGGTTTTACTCCTGGGTTCTCGGGCGTCATCCGATATTTCGACACCTTCAGCAAGCAAAGTTAAACGTCAGATACACGAAAGCCGCGCATTGCGCGGCTTTCTTGTTTGGTCAGTCGTGTCCTGAAATCAGATGTAAATCTATTTCAGGATGAGTGATGAGCATCATTTTCGGAAGCGTCTGACATACACGGCGCCGGTCTCTTGTCGATCATTGATTCTTTCTCATGGCGTCGGGCCTTGGTTCGAGGTTGGCGGAATGGAGACCGAAGTGACCGCCTATTTTCCAGCGCTGACCATTGGCGATCGGACCTACGATTTTGCTCACCTTGAACCGTTCAATTTCACGATTGCGAGCCAGTTGGCCAAGCGTGATTTGCGCGTTCATGTCACTTTTTCAAGTCACTGTTTCAGCCAAAGTTATGACGCGGCGACGCACCCGGCCGTGGAGTCGATCATTCTCGACGGTGCCGGACGACCGCGCACCTTCTGTGCAATCCGTTATCGGCTGTCATTGGGGCTGCCGGCGGTGATCCGGGGATTGAACCATCCCCATTCCAAGGTCAGTGAAACTGCGACGCGGCGCAATTGGGCCTACTCTATGACGATTCAGGACCCGGCCGGGCCTTACCACGTGTTCTTTGAAATACGTCGGGCCGCCAAGGAAAAGCCGCAGGATCTCAATTTGGTGATTGAGAGTGCTTATCACCAAACCAAGCAGCCGCCGAGGCTGCTGGGAAAGATGGGCTTTATGTTGTTGTGCGGTAAGGTCTACTTGCGGCAACCGAGCTCGACCAAACGCTAGGGGTAGAAACGAAAAAAGACGCCATAGGCGTCTTCTTCGATTCGGTAAAGCAGATCCGGACACCACTTACGAACCACCTTGCGCGGTTACGGCTTTCGCCGCTGGGAAGCGCTCAATCTCATCCGGTCAGTCGCTTCGATGGGTAAAATCTAATGAAAGATGATATCCACGTCAATCATGATGTCTGACGAAAGCCGCGCAATGCGCGGCTTTGAGTATGGTGGGCCCACACGGACTTGAACCGTGGACCAAAGGATTATGAGTCAGAAAATATGCCGTTCAGCCGTGTCCGCTAGTGTTTTAAAATCTAATGAAATCAAATGGCCGGGTCTATCCTTTAATTGTACCTGTCCGCTTTCGTACGCTGATGTATCCCAGTGACCGAGGCCTATACAGGTTTTTACAGACATGGGAGCAACGGCCATGAGCACCAAAGCCAAGAAAGCCAAGCTCATTTTCACCACCGAAACCATCAAGGCGGTGAGCAGGAAAGCCAAGCTGCTGGGCTTCGACGTGTGGGAAACCGAAGACGGCAGCCGGGGTGAAGGCAGGCTGCGTGTGCGCGCTTCACCGCATGGCAGCATCGCCTACTTCTTTCGGTACAGCTTGAACGGCTTACAGCGGCAGCTCCGTATCAATGAAGAGGGGTTGGCCGAAGCCCGCGCCGAGGGCGACAGGCTCTCTCTGCTATACCGCTCTGGAATCACCGACCTTCACCAGCACGCCAAGCTGGAAGCGATGGCAGAAGAAGCACGGCTGACCGTGGCGGCAGCCCAACTGGATGTGCTCAAGCGGGCAGAAGAAGCACGAGCCCGGCAAGGCACCTTCGCCCAGTTGCTGGACGGCTACACCGACGACATGCGACGCAGGAACAAGGGCAGCGTCCGGGAAGTGCGCGGCGCGTTGGCGTTGAACGTGCTGACTCCATTTCCCGCGTTGGTGATCAAGCCAGCGAAGGAAATCGAACCGGGCGACATCACCAGTATCCTGCGCCATTGTCGGACCCGCGCGCCTGCCCTCAAGGGTAGGGGTTCACGCTTGACCCCGGCCAACGCCAGCAACGGCAAACTCAGGCAGACCGCCAAATTGCGTTCCTATCTGGCCGCCGCGTTCGCCTTCGGCCTGACCGCCGACAACGATTCACAGCAGGATGCAGGCGCCGCCGTGTACGGCCTGAGCGCGAATCCGGTACTGGGCACCAAAGCGATTGAGGGTGCCGACCGCGCCGAAACATGGTCGCTGGATAAGGCCGAACTGAAGGCGGTGCTGCTGGCTCTTGAGGCTCTGCCAGAGCGCCGTCGCGCCATTGCCAAGAGCATGGTGTATCTGGCCGGGCAGCGTGTCGAAATGCTCTGTCGTGTGACGTGGGCCGACCTGTACGACGATGGCGAGCATGGGGCAGTGATGCAATTGACGGACCTGAAAGGTGGCGGGGGTGCACTGTCACGTATCCATCTATTACCGATGACCGAGCGCCTGAGCGAGATCATGGCGCCGCTGCTGGCGCTGAAAAGCGACGGTAAAGCCCCCGGTCCATTCTCGCTGCGCGGCACGATGGCGATCACCCCCGGCGTGGCGTTGGGGATCTTTGGGGAAATGGGTGATGCCTTATCAGCAGCAGGCACCACCCGCCGTTTTAGCTGGCGCAACGTGCGCGTCACCGTCGAAAGCCATCTGGCGAGCCTCGGTGTCAATCAAGAGCGCCGAGCGTGGCTGCTGTCGCATGGTCGGTCTGGTGTGCAAATGCGGCACTACGACCGGTACTCATATTTGCCGGAAAAACGTCAGGATCTGGATAAATGGGCGCGCTATCTGGATGGGCTCGCCAGTGGTGAAACAGCCAAAGTAGTGCAACTTCACGCCTGAATCAGACAGGCGGCAAAGGTCGGCAAAAATCGACAAAATCTGCTACGGACGCCACCATCCCTAGCAGATTTTTTTCGTTTGGTGAGTTATCAAGCAAGAATTTCCTATGATTACTACGCGATTACGTTGTATCGAGATGAACGGTCATTTCCCATAGTTATCCGCACCAGATCCAGACCTCGAAGTTTGCCGACATATAGGAGCGGGAGTATATGTGTGGACGTGTTCTCGTGTTAGCGAAGTTTTACTGAGGTATACCAAAATGACTGCCACGAAGTTGCCAAACCCCAAGCCCGTGCTGATGTCCGTTAACCAGTTTTGCGTGGCTACCTGCATGGGTCGCACGAAGGCTTATTTGCTAATGGATAAAGGTGTGATTGCTTATCTGATGTTAGGCGGCGTGCGCCGCATTCCCGTCACTGAACTTGAGCGTCTCGAAAATGAAGCAAGGCGGGAAGCCAAGCAAAACCTGCTTGGAGTTATGTAATCGTGACCGTCGTCGATTGGCTGGCTTATTACGAAGCGCATAAATAAAAAACCCTCGATCAGAAGGCATTACCGAGGGTTTCAACTTCAACGCCGCCATTAGGAGAAAGTAGGAGCAACACAATTATGACTCAGGGTATAGAAGTAGAAAACACCATCAAGGTTTCGCTTGGTAAAAACAAGTTCGACAACAAGCCCGTGCAGTGCGAAAGCGCCAACTTTGACGAATTCACTGATGACGTATTAAACAAAGCCCATGAGAGCGCGGAGAAGGGCGAAACCTTTATCTGCGCGCCGATGGCTGTAGGGTGCCATAGCAAACCAGAGGAATGGGTAGGTGAAGCAGCATGGCGGCAGAAGCATCTCGCCGAGCCGCGCTGGTACGCCCCATTTGACTTTGACGGCTTCAGTAGCCCGGAGATGTTCCTTGAGGTGCTGGGGTATCTGAAGCGTTATAAGGGCTTCGCCTACACCACGGCCAGCCATACCCGCGAGGCGCCGCGTTGCCGTGTGGTGCTGATGCAGACCAAGGCAACCGACCGGGAAGATGGTATAGCGGTCTGTAAGGCCGTACAGGCAGAGCTTGAGCGCAAGCTTGGCGATGATGCGGTGAAGTTCGACACATCGGTCTATAAAGGCGAACAGCCTCTCTATACGCCGGTGCAGGGGGCTCAGGCGTTCCGCTTCACAGGTAAGCCGGTGGATGTTGACGCCATGCTGATGCTCGCGCCAGCGCCCGCAACAAAGCCAAAGGCGTCCATGAAATCGCCACTGGAAACTGCCAAGACCGATGATCCGACCCTGCGCATATTGTATGAATTGAACATGGTGCGCGGCGATCAGGGCGGCGGCAAATTCAATATCGAATGCCCGTTCGCCCATGAACACAGCAGCGCTACCGATGACAGCTCGACAGTCTATTATCAGAAATATACGGGCGGGTATAAGGAGGCCCATATTCATTGCCTGCATGGGCATTGCGAAAAGCGCAAAACCAATGATTTTATGCTTGCGCTCTTAGCAAGGTACACACAGCAAACCGGTAAGGTGGAATCCAAAGACGTGAATGCGTCCAAGGCGAATCACCTGACTACCGACTTGGCTAACGCCGAACGGCTGATGCGGGAGCTGGGCAACAATGTCCTGTCCGCATCCGGTCAACCGCATATCTGGACCGGCACGCACTGGTATCACGATAAAGCCGCGTCCTATCTACAAACCCTCGAACTGTCGCGGCTGATTAAAGCCGAGGCTGATACCTGGGAACAGCGGCCTTACGACAGTGACGAAGAACGGAAGAAGTACGCGGAGATTGCCGCCGCGTTGCGCAAATGGAGTAAGGAATCTGAAAACATCGGTCGCCTCAGCGCGGCGTTTAGTTTGCTTATGTCGATGGTGGAAATACCAGCCTCCAAGCTGGACAGCAATCCTTATCTATTGAATGTGCAAAATGGCACCATCGATCTGCGCACCTGTGAGTTGCGCGAGCATAAAAAGGGTGACCTGATTACCCATTGCATCCCACTCCATTACGATCCAAAAGCCGAAGCGCCATTATTTAAAAAAGCCTTAGCCGAGATTACTGGTGAAGCGGGCGCGGAAAGCCAGCCTGTAGCGAAATTCATGCAACGCTGGTTCGGATATGGCGCCACTGGTGTAACGATAGAGCACGTGTTCGCCATCTTTCAGGGTGACGGCTGCAACGGCAAGTCAGTATTACAGGAAGCCGTCGCCCGTGTGCTCGACTCTTATGCAGGTACGGCGGCGCCGGGGCTGCTGGTGGGTAATCGGCAGGACAAACACCCGGTGGAAATTGCCGACCTTCGTGGCAAACGCATGGTCACCGCGCATGAGTCGGACGAAAACGGCAGGCTGCGCGAAGGGTTTGTAAAACAGGCCACGGGTGGTGACACCCTGTGCGGGCGCTTTATGCACAGTAATCTGTTCCAGTTCACGCCGACCCATAAGATCCAGTTGCTGACCAACTTCAAACCCACGATTACCGGGCGGGATCGCGGCATGTGGCGGCGCGTGCTGCTTATCCCTTTCAATACCATATTTGGCACGGCTGTCGAAGTCACCCAAGGGTTTGCCCATTACGTCCGTGATAACCATCTGGCCGAACGGTTGAAATCTGAGGATGCAGGGATTCTGACGTGGATCGTACTGGGCGCGGCCCAATGGTACGCGATGGGGTTGAACCCGCCCGACGCTGTATTAAAAGCCTGTGACGACTATCGCAAGCAGCAGGATCGTATCCGGCAGTTTATCAATGAGTGTTGCGAACGCGACCCCGAAGCCTTTGTGCCGCTGTCTGGTGAACGGGCGGACGCGATGGGTATTTATTATGCGTATACATTCTGGGCAAAAAGCAGTGGGTATCTAGCTTTAGGTAAAAACAATTTTAGTGAGGAACTGGAAAGGTTCCCCGGCATTAAAAAAGAGGAGAGAAAGGTAAAAACATTAGATAAGTGGACGCACACCACCGGGTTTGAGGGGGTGAGGCTCACAGCGGAGGTCGTCAATGAGATTGTCCTTCACCGGCGGTAAAAATACGGGTTTGGCGGTTTGGCGGTTTTACTTACGGTTTTTGTACTTTCCCCCGCGTATGAAGGAAATCTCTAGGGGGAATATACCGTTTTTCGGTTTCAAAACTGCCAAACTGCCAAACTGCCAAACTGCCAAACTGCCAAACTGCCAAACCGCCAAACCGCCAAACCGCCAAACCGCCAAACCGCCAAATCCATAAATTTATGGTTTTTAACTCTGACGGTGGATGTGAGGGCTGTGAAATGAAAACGAAATTACTGGTTAGGAAGAGCACTGCGCATTGCGTCGATTCCCCGGCGCAGCTTGAGCAGATGTTGCTGTCTGGTGATTGGCTCTTGGCATCGCCACTGCCCAAGGCTCGCGGTAAAGATGCCCGGCGTATGTGCAACCTGCGCCGGGATAGGAGACTCGCCGGATGGCAATCGCTCTATCTGTGGCTGACGCCTGAGCAAGCAGCGTTAGTAGAAGCCGCGAAGTGGGACAACGAGACTTACGTGGATCTGTTGATTAGGCTTATAACTGAACGGAGTTTACTTAAGTGAAATTTGGGACAATTGGGACACAATTAAAAAGTTCCCCGAGTTACCGTATGGAAGGCCGAACGCCCTGGGTGCGGCACCGCAGCAGGATCAAAGGTTAAACAAGGGTCACGGAAGGGGCAAAACAGAAGCTTTTTGACGAATTCAATGTCACCGGGGCATCGGTGCTGAAAAGCTAAAACAGGGGATTGCTAATCCCTAGGTATGCGGCGCAAGAATGCGGCTTTTCAGAGGGTTTTGTGGTGGATTGAGGTTTTTGTGCCTATACCGTACCTGTTGAGTGCTACAGCGGGTCGAGAAATGAAAGACAAATCGATGCTCGCTTTTTACAAAACACAGACTTGCTTCGACTCTGCGGCCAACACCAAATGGTGCATGGTGCGCAGAACACGATGAACAGCCTGGCTCATACAGCGAGTTCATCAGCCGGCTGCGGCGCTGCCGTTTGGCGCAGCTGCGGTTGAAGCCGCCAGGCACAGCAGAGCCCCCGCTGCGCATGGGCGACCGGCAGAGAACGACCCAGGCTGTGTGAAAACGCATGTACCGTTTTGAAGTCTGCGTTGCTACGTAAAATCTGTCAGCGTTTGGTTAATTAGCAGGCCGGAAATTCTCGTAGGAACGCGATTTTCGTTCCAGTCCTGACTGCCAGACCTGCTCCAAAACGTTTTCACACAGCCTGGACCCATTGCTGCCTTTGGCCAAGGGCAGACATCGGCCAAGAGCGGTCACCTTAGCGGCCTGCTGCCTTGATTGCCCGATGAGCAGCGAGACAGCGACAGTGCTTTCATTCTCTACCCCTGAGGTCATCACTGCTCATCTGCGCCGCGTTGTGCACGCCTACTTAGGTACTGAAGGACCGCATGTCACCGCTACGCGCACATCAGTGATCCCAACTCTCATGGCGAACCGGCAAGCGATTCAGCTCATCCTTGGTCTGTCGCCAATGCGGTACAAATCTATCCAGCAATGCTAAAAACCGGGCGTTGTGTGTCGGCTCAATCAGGTGAGCCAGCTCGTGCACCAGAATGTATTCCAGGCATTCCGACGGCTTCTTCGCCAGTTCGCTGTTCAGCCGAATATTGCCGGATGTCGGGTTACAGCTGCCCCAGAGGGTTTTCATCCGAAGCACGAAGATGCGCCTGGCCTCTACTCCCATCTGAGGCTGCCATTTGCCCAGCAATGTCGGCAGCTTCTCCCGGAGCTGTTCGCGATACCAACTTTCCAGCAACTGTTGGCGGCGTGCTTCGCTGCTGCCTGGCCGTATCTGTAATACCAGGGTGGAATGTTTCAGCTCAACAACCGGCGCAGCATCGGCCTCAACCACCTCCAACAAGTAACGCTTGCCCCACACCTGATGGCTTTCACGGTTCAGGTACTCACGCTCTGGCTCACGGATTTGGGCGCGCATCTGCCGCTGCTGCGCCTTGATCCAGCTCAGCTTGGAAATCGCGAATGCGCGCAAGGCGTCCATCCCCATGTGTAGAGGCGCAGAGATGTGTACCCGCCCCTCGGGCGGATAAACATAAAGGTGCGCGTGCTTGTTGTTCTTTCTCTGAACCTCGACACGGATGTCGCCGAGGTCAATATGCTCGGCCATCAATATTCCTGGTGGGTGACGATTATAGGAAACAGACGCTCGACCTCTTCCACGCTATTCAATACCTTGTGCATGGCCTTTTTGACTACCATTTCCTTGGCCTGAACGCCACGCCAGCCATCCGGCCGCGCCTGCTTCACAGCGCTGTCGAGCATCAGTGCCAGCTCCAGCATCGCGTCTACCGTGGACGGGCCATAGGGTGTTGGCGGCTCGGCTACCGTGTTTAGCGGCTGAAGGTTGTTGTACAGCGCCAGCTTGCCAGGGGTATTGAGCGTGGCCGGTGTGTGCTCAGCCTTGCCGGCATGCACTTTGGTAGCAAGCTCGCCGATGCGCTTGAGATACTCCTCATACTCGATGGCCTTCTCTTTGCGCAGTTTGATGATTTCATCGAGTAGGGTCGACATTTTCGCGAAGAAGGCCGGGTCGGTCGGGTTTTCTTTGATGATCTTGCTACGAACGTTGTTCTCGATGGTTTCGGCAATCGCGCCCTGATTTCCTTTCATCTCGGGCAGCTTATTGTCAATCGCCTCGGCGATGCCGCTCTTCACGATCAGGTCCAACAGCCCTATGTTGTCGAAGGGCGAGATTTTGCGCGGTTCGCTGGTCTCGATGTATGTATCAATCAGATGCCGCATGTCCGCTTCGAACGGCTTGATGTCGAGTGTCTCGCCACTAGCTTTACGGATGATCTCGCGCAGCGCCAGATAGCGATCAAGCTTGCGGGTGATCTCTTCAATCTGCGCCGAGGTGTAACCTGCCGATTCCATCTCATCCGCCAAATTCGCATAGGCACGCAACAACACCACCACGGCCCTGTAGAGCGCCACGCGTTGGGGTTCGCGATTCTGCAAATCGTCTGGTATTTCGGTGTTGCCGCAGAAGTAATGAATATGCGCCAGCTCGTCCTTTGGTGGAGCAACCGGCTCGCACAACAGCGCCAACGCCTCCAGGGCGTCATCCAGCCGATCCTTGCCCTGCTTCAGACGATCCTGCAACAACACTTCTGGGTCGGCACCCCCGGCACTGTGATCCAGTTCAGAGGTGTAGACCTTGATCGCATTTTCGACACTCTTGAACAGGTCCTTGTAGTCGACGATGTAGCCAAACTCCTTGTCCTCGCCATCCAGGCGGTTGGTCCGGCAAACGGCCTGGAACAGGCCATGGTCCTGCATCGACTTGTCGATATACAAGTAACTGCAAGGCGGGGCATCGAAGCCGGTGAGCAGTTTGTCCACGACCACCAGTAGCTTCATGTTGGCGGGTTCCTTGATGAACAACGCCTTAGCGCGCTCTTCATAGGCCTCGGTCTTGGACATGCCTGGCTTGACCTGCACTTTTTCCAGAAGGTTTGTGTAGGTGTTGTAGATGAACTGCTTGTCGGTTTCGGTATTGGCGCCGGTCTCTTCTAGGGTGACATCCTTGGCCTGCGGGTTGTAAGACGTGATAACAGCGCACTTGCCCTTGAACATCGAATCCTGGAACAGCGTGAAGTACTTGCAGGCTTCGTAAATGCTGGACGCCACCAGAATAGCGTTACCGCGTTGGCTGGACAGACGCGGCTTGCTGCTGAAGTCGAAGATGATGTCCACCACCACACGATTCATGCGGGACTTGGAGCTGAGCACATTCTGCATGGTGCCCCACTTCTGCTTCAGCTCGTCCTTCTGCCATTTATTCAACGCCTTGGTGCTGTTCTCGAACCACTGGTCGATCTTCTCCGATGACCCTAACCTGGCATCGATGTCTCGGGCCTCGTAGAGCAGGTCGAGCACCACGCCATCTTCTACCGCTTCGCTGAACTTGTAGGTGTGAATGTACCCACCGAAGACTTCCAGGCTGGTGGCCTTGTCCTCCTTTAGCAGCGGCGTGCCGGTAAAGCCGATGAACACCGCATTGGGCATCAGTGCCTGCATCACCCGGTTGAGTCGGCCGCCCTGGGTCCGATGGCACTCGTCAACAAATACAAACACTTCGCCCAAAGTCGAGCTGGGCTGGCTCTGCAGCTCTTTGATAAAGGCCTCGAAGGCCTTGTCATCTTTACCTTTGCTAGAGCCACCAAACTTGTGCACCAACGAGCACAGTAGGCGCGGACTTGGCTGGCTGAGCTGACGCATCAGCTCCTGACCACTGCCGGTCCGGCAGATGGCTTCGCCGGCATCGTTGAACACCCGCTCGATCTGCTTATCCAGCTCGTCACGGTCGGTGATGATCGCTACGCGGGCGTGCGGGTTGTTCTCCAGAATCCACTTGGCCAGTAGCACCATCAGGATGCTTTTGCCAGCGCCCTGGGTGTGCCAGATGATGCCGCCCTGACGCTTTTTCACATGCTCTTGCGCGGCTTTGATGCCGAAGTACTGGTGCACCCGCGGCAGCTTCTTGATGCCGCCATCGAACAGCACGAAGTCATGCATCAGCTCAATCAACCGGGCTTTATCGCATATTTTCAGGAGGTATTTGTCTAGCTTGTAGCGGCTGTTGTCGGCCTCGTCTTCCTTCCAGGTCAGGAAGTACTTTTCCTGGGTACCGGTGGTGCCATAGCGTAACCCTTCCGAGTCATTGCCGGCAAAGACGAACTGCACCGTACTGAAGAACCATTCATTGAATTCCGCCGACTGGTTGGACAGGCTCTGGCGGATACCGTCGCCAATACTGATGCGGCTGTTCTTCAGTTCCAGCACACCGATGGCGAGACCGTTAACGTAGAGCACGATATCCGGCCGCCGCTCCAATTTGCCCTTGAGGGTGACTTCCTCGGCAACGGAGAAATCGTTTTTCAGCGGCTCATCCCAGTTAATCAGGTGCACCGTCTCGGTCAGCTTCCCGGCCTCGGTCTTGACTGGCACGCCGTAGCGCAGCAACTGGTAAACGGCCTGATTATTCCCGTACAGGCTGCGACCGGGGTGGTTGGCTTCAAGGTTCAGCTTGTACAGCGCCGCACTGATCTGCGCTGAGCTGTAGCCAGCACCGTTTAGATAGGCTTCGAGCAAAATCGTTTCGATATTGCTGTTGTTGGGCCGATCCGCCCAGTCGCCAAGATGCTGATAACCCAGCTCCTGGACAAAGAGTTTGGCTACACGGTTCTGCGTCACGCGTTCAGCTTTTCCAAGATCGGTCATTTCAGCACTTCCCAGTGTCCGTTTTTCGTTGGGCCAACATGTCGGATGACCCCGGCTGCTCGTCGCGCCACACGGCCGTCCATTCCCGCTGCTGGTGTTCACTCATACCAATCGAATCCTTCCGGTTAGAAGTTCCTGCATCATGCCTTGTTTTAGATGGCGGGCTTTTTGGAGTTTTGTTTCAATAGCAATAATTTCATCGTCCATTTCGGAGAGCGTAGTGGCGATAGCATTTCGTTCCGCTTCCAAGGATGGCCAAATAACCTTATAACCCGCCATATCTCTGTTAGTTATCTGGTTAATTGTCGCCCCCATACCATCGCTAATTTGACGCTTCAAAAAACTTGACTGAAATAACTGGAACACGATTGCGCTTTCTGCACTGCGCAGGACAGCCATGAATGCTCCGAACGCCATGCCAGCCCCGAAATCGTCAATCACCGCGCACTTACCTATAAGTTGCCGACTTCCATTACGTACGCATACCAGAATATCGCCTTTCTTCGTAATAACACGTGATGGCAACTCCATCTCGACGAATACATTATCGTCATAAGAGAGAACTCCATTTTGAACATTTGATGAGCGCAGGACTAATGTGCCAGACGAACGAACGTCATCGGGACTATAGGTCAGACCTATCAGACATTGAGCTACCTGTCTGAGGGGAATAACATTCCAGTCAATCGGCACTAAACCAAGCTCTGTTTTCTTATATTTCGAGCTACTTTCGAATCCTGGAAGTCGCATCGCTCCAGTTAGCAAACCTTGCATTGCACCTTGTTTGATTTGGCGTTTTTTGATCAGCAGTTGTTCCAGCGAATCGATCAATGAGTCCGTTTCACTCAAAACTTCAGCAATGGCTTGTTGTTCGGTTAGCGTTGGAGGAAGAGGTAGCGGATAGGTCTTTAGTTTTTGCCCGTTAATATTGGCTTGCCCAACGGCGACACTCAGTATTTTAAGACTGTATTTTTTGGAAAAATAGGCATTCAAGACATAGTTGAGAAACCGTGAGTCTAATAAAGATTTGTTTTCATTAATTCGAATTAGATAACCGGCGAAAACTGCTGGTCGCTCCCCTTTATAGATTGCCGTTTTTCCAACAAGATCAATAGTATTTGTGCGATTGAACAGCACATCGCCAGCACTTAGCAGATACTTTTTAATCTCTGCTGCATCATTCGTAAACACGAGGTCACGCCAATCGATTGCCCCATTCTGTAAGTTACCCATTCGAAGAACGGGAATATCGCCATCGGGACGTGACTTGGCAGATGAGCCATACTCCACTGAGTGGATGAGTTGGCCAAGGCTAGGGGTGCTCCAATCCTCAGGAACCATTCCCACGTCAGTCTTTTTGTACCCCGGATTCAGCTCCATACAAACCCCATTTTCTGCAGATGTGCCACCACCTTAGTTTCCAGGTCACTGACGCGCTGAGTCAGCTGCGGTAACGGGGTTTCATAGCGCTCGGCCAGTTCGTTCACTCGCTTGGTCAAGCTCTGACTCACACGATCAATCTCGCCGCCGATAGCGGCCTGCAGGGAAGCCAGCCATTTGTCGTCAACGGCCAATTGCTTGATTTCCGCTTCAGTCAGGCGATTGATATCCGGTTCGGGCAGCGGATATTTGGCATAGACCTTATCATCCAACTCAGCCTCCAGCTCCTTGAGCTGCTTTTTCAATTCAGCTTCCTTGGCGGTCAATGTCAGCCACTGCTTGAGTACGGTTAGTTCCTCGGCAGTCGCATCCTTCCCGATGTCCTTGATGCGTTCCTTTACTGCAGCTGCGTTGATTTTTTCGAAGTCTGCAAATACGCCTTCCTCGCCACTGTGCTCTTCCTCCAGCTCAGTCAGGGCGGCGCTGGCCGCTTCCAAGTCGGTGCTGGTTTGGTCGATAGTTGCTTGTTGGACAGCGAAGTAACGGGCGACGACCAATGCTTTGGGCAGAAGGTCACAGGTCCAGCCCTTGTCCTTTTCCTTGCCTTTTTTGTCTTTCTCGATGACGCGGTACGTCTCGGCCTTCCAGCCATCGGCGGCGATCAGGTAGGCGTCGTCCTGCATCACTTCGGCCCAGTAATCCATCAGGTGCTGGTAAACGTCATAGGCGTCGATCAGCGGCTTACCTTGGTAGTGCTGCAACAGGCCTTCGGCAAGCTCATGGATCAACTGCTTGGGATGGAAACCCGGTTGCAGCGACTTAAGCCTTTTTGCTGTCGGGTTTCGCCAATCGCTGAAATGCGTGGCCATGCCAGAGATAAAGTCGGCGAATTGTGAGTGCTCATAGATGCTGGCCTTGATATCGGCCTTGTCCACGGCGAGGTCGAAGTAGCCGGGGCGATTGACGGTGAACAGTGCAGCCTTCAGTTGCGGGCATACCGCCCAGTAACCGGCCAGTGCCTCGATATCAGCGGCCGGAATGCCACCCTTGAGATGGCCTTCGATGTCCTGTTTGTCTTCAGCTTCAGCGCTGTCGATATAGCGTGGCAGGTTGAGGTTGTAATCGTGCTTCTCGATCTCGTTGAAGTCCACCATACGACCATAGCGCGGCTCGCTGTTGTCTTGGCGAGTGAAAGCGTCGACGATTTTGTGGACGTCTTGCTCACGCAGGCGGTTTTTGGGGCCGTCCTTGATGAAGCCTGCGCTGGCGTCGAGCATGAAGATGCCCTTGCGCGACGCTGCGTGTTGCTTATCAATGACCATGATGCAGGCCGGGATACCGGTGCCGTAAAACAGGTTGGCCGGCAAGCCGATGATGCCCTTGATATAACCGTGACGGATTAGGTTACGACGGATCTCGGCCTCGGCATTGCCGCGAAACAGCACCCCATGGGGCAAAATGCAGGCGGCTTTGCCGTCACTTTTCAGCGAACGGACGATATGCAGCAAGTAGGCGTAGTCACCCTGCTTGGCTGGCGGTACACCGAAAGTCTCGAAGCGATTGAAAGGATCGTGAAGCGGATCTAGCCCAGTGCTCCAGCGCTTGTCCGAGAACGGTGGATTGGCTACGACGTAATCGAACTGCTTAAGCAAGTCTTGATTGATCGCCTTGATCGTAAAGGCCGGGCTGGTCAAAGTATTGCCTTGGGCGATCACGGCAGTGGGATTGTTGTGCAGAATCATGTTCATGCGTGCCAGACTGCTGGTCGCCGAGTCCTTTTCCTGGCCATATAATGTGATCGGCGTGCTGGCTGCGTCAGCGACCTTGAGCAGTAGCGAGCCCGAGCCGCAGGTCGGGTCGTATACGCTGGTATCGCTGCTGGTTTGTGCGGCACCGATGCCGATGACGCTGGCGATCACCCGGCTAACTTCGGCAGGAGTGTAGAACTGGCCCTTGCTCTTGCCCGAGTCCACGGCAAAATGTTTCATCAGGAATTCGTAGGCATCCCCGAGGATGTCGTCGTGTTCGGCACGATTTCTCGAGAAGTCCAGTGCCGGGTTTTCGAAGATGGCGATCAGATTGGTCAGACGCTGGACCATTTCCTTGTCGGTGCCAAGCTTGCTCGTGTCGTTAAAGTCGGGCAGGTCGGAGAGTTTGTTGGCCGCGGCTAACGGAGCAATGATCTTTTTGTTGATCTGGTCACCGATGTCGCTCTTGCCCTTGAGTGCGATCATATCGGCAAAGCTGGCGCCTTCTGGAATGGTGATAGGCGCGTAAAACTCACCGGCGTACTTATCGCTGACGTACTTGATAAACAGCAGTACCAGGACGTAGTCCTTGTATTGGCTGGCGTCCATACCCCCGCGCAACTCGTCGCAGGAGGCCCAAAGGGATGAATACAGCTCTGATTTTTTGATGGCCATGTGTGTTGGAATTTTCCGTAGCGTTTGAGCCACCAGGCAATGCCTGGCGGCATCTCGATTCGTCAATTTGGGGGGGGCGGGAGCCGCAGCCACTTCCAGAAGCTGGCGAGGTTCTCCGGCTCCTTGAAGGTGAGAGCACAATAATGCAGTAAGAATACCATCACACCTCACCTCCCCGGTCGACGGGTTGTAGCTGGGCGAAGTACGACCGGCGATGACAACATACCGCCGTTGATCAAAGGAGGAATGCCGCTCATGGAGGACGACGTTGGGTTCGTATTGGTGGGTCGGACGAACCAGCGTTCCAGCACCGCATGTGGCTGTCCTTGCCCCTGTGTGGTCAGCCATTCATGGGCCAGATCGTTCTTTAAATACCAATGGTGGGTCGGCCCGGCCACGACATTCAGGTAGTAGCTTTCATAGCCGTACGACCCCAGGGTAGTAATTTCGTGGCACTGTCGCCACGTTGCTGTCTTCGACCGGGTCAAATTGGATTTTGAAGACGTGGCTCTAGTCGGCTGGCCTGCTTACCACTCCGTGATGCTGCTGGAGTTATAATCGACGGTTATCTCAACCGCATTCAGTCGAGCCAGCGGCTGGAGTGAGAAGCCTAGCGCAACGTCGAGCTGAGCTGTAGTAGTGCGGAGGAGGAGCTTAAATTCGCACAATTTACGGTGGCAGATTTTGAATGACGGAATGTCGGCTTCTAGCCGTTCTCTGTCAGTCGTCACTACGGCGTCTGCTGGCCAAGTCGGATGCAAACGGTTGGTCAGCGGGACGCAACCTTCCACTATCCACAGAGTCCCATTTTTTCTCGCATTAAATCGGGATTTGCTCATGCAAGAGGAAGAGGGCGTTTGATGATGCCTACAACTGCCGAAGCCGCATGATGGCGTCTGTGATGCCTTGAGCGTTGGTGTCCAGCGTATTCATCGCCGACATCGCATTAGCGGCAACACTCCCTACTCCGTTCTCTGACAGCCATGCAGTGATCTCTTCTATCGCTGCACCCAGGGCGTGCTGGTTGTGCAGGAGCAAGGTCAGGGCGTCCGCCGTGGCGATCTTGCTGTCTGAGTTATCGGGCATGGCAGTCGTCCTTGAGGAATGGTGCAGGAAGCCTAGTTCATCTGCCCTGGCCTGAGGGTGGGTGGGTAATTGCGCAGTCGGTGCGACGAGCTGCTCTAACGGTACAATTATACCCAGTCGCTGCTGCATTCCATGTCGCGCTTGAGCTGATCGGTGTGACCAGACCCCTCAAACACAAAAATCGACCGCGCACAATCGCGCTGGCGCAACGTTCCCTGCCTGGGTTATGCAACTCACACAGGGCTCCTAATGAGCGTGTCCTGGCGCATCCTGCGAGGTCGGCACTCCCGGCTCAGTGAACAACTCCATTTGTTCTGGCGCAGGCCCAGGTGCAGGATCGAACAGCTCGGGCTGGTCCTGTAGGTCTTCTTGGCTAACGACGATGATGGTAGGCATGGTGATGACTCCGCTTTAGCAGGTATTTTGCAAGCGCCCCTGCAAAGGGAAAATCGGCGCATGTTGAGTGTTTCCCAGACTGGTTTAACCATGGGGAATCAGGATCGGCGACCGGGCGTACACGACCCAAGGCTGCCTGGCTCTCACTGGCCGTTAAGGCTATGCTACGGGCATGATTATTGAGCACGAACGCGAAAAACTGATCGAGTCAGTAAAATTTTTCGCACAGACTACGAAAAAACTGGGAAAGGTGAAGCTATTTAAGCTTCTGTATTTCCTAGATTTTACTCATTTCCGGGATACAGGACGACCTGTCACGGGGCTCGAATACTTCGCCTGGAAGATGGGACCTGTACCTAAAGAGCTGTTCAATGAGCTTGAGCAGCCGGGTGTTGATTGGCAAGGAAACTGCGCATTCAGATGGAAAAAAACGGCCAAGGGAGAGATGTTAACCGTCAATGCCTTAAGCGAGTTCAATCCGACACATTTTTCCAAGCGTGAGCTTCGCCTGCTACGCGAGCTTTCAGCTGAATTCAGGGATGCCGACGCGGAGCAGATGGTGGAAGAAACCCATCTAGAGAATTTGCCGTGGCACCAGATTTTCGAGGTCGAGCGCCGAAAGCAAGCTCAGATTCCGTACTTGATGTCTCTAAAGAAACAAGACTACGAGTTTATGCTTGACTCTGTTCGTGACAGAGATTTCGTCCTTTCCAAGCTAAGGAATTGATGTGACTCCAGGGACGATCATATTCCACAAGGATTTCAAGTTTTCAGATGGCCAGATGAAGGACAAGTATTTAGTCGTCATCGGTAATTTGAACTGTGGGGTTGTTTTGGTGGCGAAAACCACCTCCAAAGGTCATAGATATCGCTTGGACTTTGGCTGTCAAAGTGCCAATAGGTATCCGGCTTTTTATTTACCTCAGCGTTCTTGCTGCTTTCCGATGTGTACCTGGATTTGCTTAGGTGAGTTTTATGAGCTTAACGAACAATATCTCGTGCAGAGCATGACTGGGGGGCAGGTTTATAAATATGGAGTGCTTGAAAACTCTCTGACTAGGGACCTCCAGTTCTGCGCTAAAGATGCTGATGATATCTCGGCGCATCAGGAAGCAATGATAGACGGCAGTCTTGCCCCGAATGGTAAAAAATCCCCTTAATATCGTGCATCTAGAAGCCCATTGGTCACTGGGGTTTTGTGCATCTCGCGACGAACGCCGGTGTACAGAATCACCCCCAATTTCGTAGACACCTCCCCGCCCCCATCTGTCTGCTGCCCAGCGTATCCCCGCTGTTACCCCAATCAGAAACGACAAGGGCCTGCATCCTTCCCTTGGCGAACGGGCACACACGGCCCTTTGCAGACATTGATACCGCTTATGCTAACTGGCGCGAGGCCGCCCAAGTGAGCGAAGCGACCGATTTAAACCGCTGGTTAGGCACTGTCAATGCAACACCCTACAAGCGACCAGCGACGCTTCGGATTGTTCTACTAAGGCGGTGATGGTTGCTTGTAATTGGCTGTGGTCTGGATTCGGCTCATTGAACTCATACCGTACCTTGCCTTCGATAGTTGACCGCAGCGCCTTCAAGGCACCTGCGCATTCTGCGTCCGCCTGGCGCTGAATGATGTCCGTCTGGCGCTCAACGGCGCCCGTCTGGCGCACAGCGGCTTCCTTCTGGTTCTCAATGATTTGAATAAATATGTTCGCGACCAGAAGAGCGAACGCGAAAGCCATGAATATTATTGTGTGCCGGAGCATTGATTGCCGGGGTGTCGTTCTTCGCTGCTCGGTTTGGATGATCCTGAATGACAGTATCAACATGACGCCGGAAAGGCCTGGGAGCCCATACTGGAGTGCTGTCAGCCAACTCATCAGGATTCCCCTTGGCGTTGCCTATTAGTACGCAGGAATGTGAAGTGGGCATGAGTGACGGCAAGCCCAACTGTTGTGATGATCAGCGTAGCAGGCGCTACTAATTTGCCACTGGTCTGTCTGCTCGTAGCCCAGCACGGCGGGATCTGCGCCCTGGCAGGTGGCAGGCCTGTCTTACAGACTTCATATAGGTACGAAAAACTACAGGCAACAAAAAAGGCCTACGTCTCAATGACGTAAGCCTTTGATTTGTTTGGTGGGCCCACACGGACTTGAACCGTGGACCAAAGGATTATGAGTCCTCTGCTCTAACCAACTGAGCTATAGGCCCTCAGTAGGCCGCGGATTATAGCGACGGTTTCTGCGCTGTGCTATCCGAAAAGTCTGAAATGGCTATACGAAGAAACGTCGCGGCAAATTCGTCCGGTGGCAAGGGCAGGCTGACGATGTAGCCCTGGATCTGTTCACAGCCTTCGGCAGCGAGGAATTGCTGCTGCGCGAGGGTTTCGACGCCCTCGGCAATGATGGTGAATTGCATACTGCGGCCCAGGGCGATGATGGCGCGAACGATGGCTGCGTCGTGGGGATCATCCGGCAGGCCGCGGACGAAAGACTGGTCGATCTTGAGAATGTCCAACGGCAGGCGTTTGAGGTAACTCAAGGACGAGTACCCGGTGCCAAAGTCGTCGATGGCCAGTTGCACGCCCAGGTGTTTGAGTTGGTGCAGCACTGCCAGCGCTTCTTCAGCCTGGCTCATGATGAAGTTTTCGGTAATTTCCAGTTGCAGGAAACCGGGTTTGAGGCGGTTGTCCTTGAGCAATTGTTCGATCCGTCCGAGCAGGTTCGGCTGACGCAACTGAGCTCCCGCGAGGTTGACCGACAGCGGGCCGACGGGTTCGTAAGCCTGATTCCACTCGAACATCTGCCGGCAGGCGGTTTCGAGAACCCAATCGCCGATTTGCAGGATCATGCCGTTTTCTTCGGCCAGCGGAATGAAGTGTTCCGGCGGCACATCGCCGAAGGTCGGGTGGCGCCAGCGAATGAGCGCTTCTGCGCCGACCAGGCGATGGTCGACCAGGCTGATCTTCGGTTGATAATGGAGGTGCAGCTCATTGCGCTCGATAGCGCGTCGCAGTTCATGTTCCAGTGCCACTCGCTCGCTGGCTTGAGCGGTGAGATCGCGGGTGTAGCTTTCGACCCGGTTGCGACCCTTGGCCTTGGAGCGGTACATCGCCGCATCGGCGTTCTTGACCAGCGTGGCAACGTCGCAGCCATCCTTGGGATACAGGCTGGTGCCGATACTGGCGCTGATAAAAAACTCATGTACGCCGGCCTGGAACGGTGCGCCGAAGCAATTGAGCAACTTGGTCGCGATGTTGTCGGCGTCACTGGATTGCTGCAGCCCGGGCAGCAGGATGATGAATTCGTCGCCGCCCAGTCGCGCCACGGTGTCGATGTCGCGCAACTGTTCCTTGAGGCGCACGGCAATGCCCTTGAGCAGCAGGTCGCCGACCGGGTGACCGAGGCTGTCGTTGATGTGTTTGAAACGGTCCAGGTCCAGGAACAGCACCGCGCCCTGGCCGCCGTTTTCTTGCTGGTTGTTGAGTGCGGTCAGCAATCGGCTCTCGAACAGCGTGCGATTCGGCAGGCCGGTCAGCGGGTCGTGGTGTGCCTGATAATCGAGCTTGGCCTGGGCGTGTTTGAGGCTGGAAATGTCCGCGAACACCGCGACAAAGTGGGTGACGAATTTGTCCCGGTTGCGCACCGCACTGATGGTCAGCCAGCTTGGGTAGAGCTCGCCATTCTTGCGCCGGTTGGAAATTTCGCCCTGCCAATGACCTTCGGCAGTCAGTTGATGCCACATGGCGGCATAAAACGCGCTGTCATGCAGGCCCGAGGCGAGCAGGCGAGGGGTGTGGCCCAATGCTTCGTTCTCGCTGTAACCGGTGATTTCGGTAAACGCACGATTGACCGCGCTGATGTGCTGTTGAGTGTCGGTGATCAATACACCCTCGGCGGTGCTCTCGAATACCGTGGCGGCCTGTTGCAGTTTCTCCTGCATCAGGTGTCGCTCGGTGATGTCCCGGGCGATGGTCAGCATGCAGTCTTCATCGCCGATCGGCAGCGGACGGCTGGACACCTCGCAGAGGCGGATCTGCCCGTCGCTGCGGCGTATATGGCAACCGAAGTCGCGGACGAAACCGTCCCGGTGCAGCAGATCGAGCATTTGTTTGCGTTCATTGAGATTGACCCAGATTCCCAGCTCGAGGGCGGAGCGATCCACGGACATCGCGCTGTTGAAACCGGTAATGCGACTGAAACCCTCGTTGACCTCAAGCAGTAAACCGTCGCTCTGCCGGGACAATAGCAAGCCGTCGGGGGAGGCATGGAAGGCCTTGGCGAACTTCTCTTCGGAGGTCTGCAGTTGTCTCTGGGTTTCCTTGAGCTGGCTGATGTCCCGCACGACCACTACCAGCGCAGGGGTTGTATCGAGGTCGAACGGTTCCGCGGAGATCAGGCCGGTAAACACTTGGTCATTGTTGCGGCGAAAGGGCATCTCCAGGTTACGGATGCTGCCGGCCTGCAACCGCTGCAACAAACCCGGTCCGACGCCGGGTATGCCCCAGATGTTCAGGTCGGTGGCCGTCTGGCCGATGACGTCTTCGGCCTTGAGGCCGATCTGTTCTTCGAACGCTTCGTTGACCTCCAGCAGGCAGCCGTCGGAGAGCCGCGCGATGACCAGAATGTCCGGGCATTGCTGGAACACCGAGGCGAACTTCTGTTCCGACAGGCGCAACGCCTCTTCGGTGCGCTTGGCTTCGCTGATGTCGATCATCAGCCCGCGCAACACCGGTTCATGGCCATGCTCAATCAGGCTGACGATATCGCGTACCCAAATGCAGCGGCCATCGGCGGTGATGACCCGGTAATCGAGGCTGTGATCGCGCCCTGCCAGTACTTCGTGATCGCAGAAGGTCTGGGCGCGGGTCAGGTCGGCCGGGTGAATAATGTTGCGCCAGAAGCCCGGAATCAGCCAATGAGACAGGGGGTAACCGAGTAGATCCTCGGCATGGGGCGACACATAGCTGTAGGTGAAATCGCTGATCCGCGCTTCCCAGGCGATGGCCGAAAGGCTCTCCACCAGCCCGCGGTAGTGGTATTCGCTACTGCGCAGTTCTTGTTCAAGATCGACCCGGCGGGCAATTTCTGAACTCAGTCGGCGGTTGATCCGGATAACCACCGCCAGCACGATGATCAGCGCCAGCATTCCCGGTAGACCGTAAACCAGCAGATCGGTCCAGAAGGTTCGATGATCGAGGACGTTACCGACCCAGTGCTCCTGAATGGCATTGATTTCCTCCGGGGTCATGTCGGCCAGGACTTTATCCAGAATGCCGACCAGCATTTTGTTGTCCCGAGGCACGCCCATCGCCAGTTGATAGCGATAGGGCGTTTCACCGCTGACGTAGAGCCCCTCGAGCTTGAGCTGACGCAGGCTCCAGACGCTGGAGGCGAGATCGCCTACCACTGCGTCCACTTCATCGGTTGCCAGCGCTTGCAGCGCTGAGCTGACATTGGGCATCGCCACCAGATTCAGGTCGGGATTATGGGTGCGCAACAGCTCGTGGGGGGCGTAGTTTTCCACCACGGCGATTTTCAGGCCATACAGGTCTTCGAGGTTGCGTGGTTGGGGGCCTCCGACATGGGCAAGGATGACAATCGGAAAGTCCAGGTAGGGGCGGGTGAATGACAGGTAAGTCTGGCGCTCGGGGGTCGACATGATGCCCGGCAACAAGTCCAGTTTGGCTTGTTTGGCCTGTTCCAGGACGACTGTCCAGCTAACGGGCTCGATGGGCGTCAGCTTGATGGCCAGGCGTTGGCGAATCAGGTCGATATAGTCTGCCGCAAGGCCCTGATAGCGGCCCTGATCGTCGCGAAACTCGAAGGGAGGCCATGACGCATCGACACCCAGGCGTAAATCCGGGTGTGCCGCCAGCCAGCTACGTTCTTCGTCGGTAAGAGTCAGCGCGCCAGCCGTTGCGGTCCAGGTCAATAGCGACAGCAAAAAAAGCACGGTCGGCAGTCTGGGCATAACGGTCTCGTTATGGCTCGGGGGAATGGTTCGAGTGTAGACGGGCAATTCGGCGGGAGCGAAGCGCGGGGGATTTAATCTGCAAAAAGCAAAACCCCCGGCCTGGGCCGGGGGTTTAGTTGTTACTCGTCGAGGAAGGAGCGCAAATGCTCGCTTCTCGTCGGGTGGCGCAGCTTGCGCAACGCCTTGGCTTCGATCTGACGAATCCGTTCACGGGTCACGTCGAACTGCTTACCAACCTCCTCGAGGGTGTGGTCGGTATTCATGTCGATACCGAAGCGCATGCGCAGAACCTTGGCTTCACGGGCAGTGAGGCCGGACAGAACTTCGCGAGTCGCTTCTTTAAGGCTCTCAACGGTAGCGACATCGATTGGCGACTGCATGGTCGAGTCTTCGATGAAGTCACCCAAATGGGAGTCTTCGTCATCACCGATCGGGGTTTCCATGGAGATCGGCTCTTTAGCGATCTTCAATACCTTGCGGATTTTGTCCTCAGGCATTTCCATGCGTTCGCCCAGCTCTTCCGGGGTCGGTTCGCGACCCATTTCCTGCAACATCTGGCGGGAAATGCGGTTGAGCTTGTTGATCGTCTCGATCATGTGCACCGGAATACGGATGGTGCGCGCCTGGTCGGCGATCGAGCGAGTGATCGCCTGACGGATCCACCAGGTGGCATAAGTCGAGAATTTGTAGCCGCGGCGGTATTCGAACTTGTCTACCGCTTTCATCAAACCGATATTGCCTTCCTGGATCAGATCGAGGAATTGCAGACCACGGTTGGTGTACTTCTTGGCGATGGAGATCACCAGACGCAAGTTCGCTTCTACCATCTCTTTCTTCGCGCGGCGGGCCTTGGCCTCACCGATCGACATGCGACGGTTGATGTCCTTGATCTCGGCGATCGTCAAACCGGTTTCGGTTTCCAGCGCGGTCAGCTTTTGCTGGCAACGAATGATGTCCGGTTGCAGGCGACTTATGGCTTCGGCGTATTTGCTTTTGCCTTTGGCCAGTGCGTCGGTCCAGCTTTCGTCGACTTCATTGCCCGGGAACTGGCGCAGGAAGTCGGCACGCGGCATACGAGCATCACGAACGCAAAGTTGCATGATCGCGCGCTCTTGCTGACGCAGACGATCCAGGGCACTGCGGACACGCTCGACCAGGCCTTCGAATTGCTTCGGAACCAGTTTGATCGGCATGAACAGCTCAGCCAGGAGCACCAGCTCGGCAATTGCCAGCTTGTTGCCACGACCGTGCTTTTTCAGCGCCTTGCGGGTGACTTCCATCTGATCGGAGACAGCACCAAAGCGCTGTGCAGCGATGACCGGATCCGGGCCGCTTTCGGCTTCTTCTTCGTCATCAGTCGCTTCGGCGTCATCGTCGTCGGTGTCGTCGTCCGCTTTCACGGCTTTCGGATCGACAGGCGGTGGCACTTCCGCTGCAGGCGGCGCAATGCCGTCGTCCGGGTCGATATAACCGCTCAGGACGTCGGACAGGCGGCCACCTTCGGTGGTGACGCGAGTGTACTCGGAGAGAATATGGTCAACCGTGCCAGGGAAGTGCGCGATTGCGCCCATCACTTCACGGATGCCCTCTTCAATACGTTTGGCGATTTCGATTTCGCCTTCACGTGTGAGGAGCTCTACCGTACCCATTTCACGCATATACATGCGCACTGGGTCGGTGGTGCGACCAATGTCGGTCTCGACCGCTGCCAACGCTGCTGCTGCCTCTTCGGCCGCGGCTTCGTCGGTATCGGCGTCGGCCAGCATAAGGGAATCCTTATCTGGCGCAACCTCGAATACGTTGATCCCCATGTCATTGATCATGCGGATGATGTCTTCCACCTGTTCCGGATCTGAAATATCCTCCGGCAGGTGGTCGTTGACCTCCGCGTAAGTCAGGTAACCCTGCTCACGACCAAGTGTGATCAACTCTTTGATACGAGACTGCTGTTGCGCTTTTCCGGACATAACACCCTATCCACTGAAGGTCTTGGCGGGCAAAAAACAAGCCGAGGATTATACCTGAGCTATGACCTCACGCGCCAGTTGAGGTCGGGTCTGATACAGCCATATTGCGTTTTAATAGGTCGCGCATCTGATTTGCGATCTGAATTGCTTCCTCCGCAGTCAATCCTGGCTGCCTTGCTTTTCTGATAAGTACTTCCAGGCTATCCGTGTGTTGACTTGCCGATAACCTAGTAATGGTGTCTAAAAACTGTTGTTCAAGGTTGTCGCCGTCAATCAGCCACTCCTTTTCCGCTAAAGCCTTAAGCAGGCGCCCCTGTTCAGTGCCATGCCAGCGCGCCATTAGCTGGATAGAGTTTAGCTTAGGATTTTTCTGCACGGCCCCGATGAGGGCTACCAGCAGTTGCGCGTACGTGTTGCTCTCATTCGCGAAGTGATCGGCGGTTTCTACCTTGCCCGCCAGCTCCGGATGATGAATGAGGGTGCGCAGCGCTATCAGTGTTGGAGCTTCGACTGCAATCGGTGTGCGTGGGGCGCTGTGTTGGTCGCGATCGCCACCGCGTTTACCGTTCTTGTCCCACGGTTTCTTGTCCCACTTCTTGCCGCCCGCACCGGGTTTCTTCGGCGTCCATTCCTGCTGCGGCGCATACATCTCTTGTGCCTGCGGCTGATGGTAGTCGCTGTAATCCGGCATGGCGTCGTAATCGATGCCGGGATCGTAAGCCGGTGGCGCTTCCTGGGGCGCGCTGTGCACAAGCTGGCTCACGGCTTCACCGCTTAGTCCGGTAATTTCGGTCAGGCGCTGACGCATCAGGATGCGCAGGTTGGCGCCCGGGACTTTGTCGATCAGCGGTGCGGCGAGGGTGGCCATGTGGGCCTTGCCTTCGAGCGAGCGTGGGTCCGATTCTTCGGTCAGCTGTTGAAAAAAATAATCCGCCAATGGTTGGGCGTGCTGGTTGATCCGTGCGCGGAAAGCGTCAGTGCCTTCGGAGCGGACCAGCGTGTCCGGGTCTTCGCCTTCGGGCAGGAACAGAAAACGTGCGCGCCGCCCATCCTGCAGGCTCGGCAGTGCCGCCTCCAATGCCCGCCAGGCGGCATTTCGACCTGCCTGATCTCCGTCGAAACAGAACAGCACGTTGGGCACGACGCGAAACAGCCGCTTCAAGTGCTCTTCGCTGGTGGCGGTGCCCAAGGTCGCGACAGCATTGCGCAGGCCTTGCTGTGCGAGGGCGATAACATCCATGTAGCCTTCGACAACGATGATTTCGTCGAGGTTGCGGTTGTTCTTGCGTGCTTCATAAAGGCCGTAGAGTTCCTGGCCCTTATGGAATACCGGGGTTTCCGGTGAGTTCAGGTATTTCGGCTTGTCGTCGCCCAAAACCCGGCCGCCGAAAGCGATGATTCGTCCGCGGCTGTCACGGATCGGGAACATCACGCGATCGCGGAAGCGGTCATAGCGTTTGCCGGTTTCGGCGTTCTCGATCAGCAGGCCGGCATCGATCATGGCTTTCTGTTGCAGGGTATCGCTGCTCAAGTGCTTGAACAGGTTGTCCCAGCCGGGCGGGGCAAACCCGAGGCCGAAGTCTCGGGCGATTTCACCGGTCAGCCCGCGTCCTTTCAAATAATCCACAGCCGCTTTGCGCGACGGATGGCTTTTCAGGGCCTGGCGGTAAAAGTCGGCGGCGGCGGTGAGCAGCGGGTAGAGCGGCGAATCGGTTGGCTGCCGCGGTTTGTGCGGCCGTCCGCTTTCTTCGCGGGGGATTTCCATGCCAGCGGCTTTGGCCAGTTCTTCGACAGCCTGGACGAAATCCAGGTTGTCGTGGTCCATCATGAAACCGAGGGCGTTGCCACCAGCGCCGCAGCCAAAGCAATAATAGAACTGCTTGTCGGGGCTGACGCTGAAGGAGGGGGTTTTCTCTTTGTGAAACGGGCAGCAGGCGGTGTAATTCTTGCCAGCCTTTTTCATCTGCAGGCGCGAGCTGACCACATCGACGATGTCGGTGCGGTTCAGAAGGTCGTCAATGAAGCTCTGGGGAATTAGCCCGGCCATGGCGTTCTCGTCATCTGCGCTGAAATGGACCCAAAACGAAGAGCGGCCGAACGCGGTTCGTTGTTTGAGGCGCGCAAAATGTGCGGCTCGACCGGTGTCGTCTGCGTAATCGCTGTCGGGAAGTGTATCTGCCGAAAATCCACTGACGTTAGTACCAATCAGTATTCGACTATTTGAAAGTGTTGCGCTGAATCCGGCTGCGGCCTGTCGATGGCCTCGGATAGCTCATAAGCTGGCACGCAAGAAGGTACCTTGGGCTGATCGTCGTGAGAGGAATCAGTGGGTGTGCTCGTCAGTAGCCTTGGAAGGCTCGTCAGAAAAGACGTGCACCGCTGGCAAAAGAGCCAGGTCTGACGCTGTGAAGCAGATTTGTCTCGGTCGCGTGTGCGGCTTTGACGGTGAAGCATCAAGCGTTGTCCGCAAATGCCATTAGCCCGGCTGAGGGCCGGGCTTGGCAGAAGCTTGCTACGAACGTCTGTGTATTAGTACAGACGAACGGCGCGGCGCTGTTCGCGCTGAACTTTCTTGGCGTGACGCTTAACAGCGGCTGCTGCTTTGCGCTTACGCTCAGAAGTCGGCTTCTCGTAGAATTCGCGGCTACGAACTTCAGCCAGTACACCGGCTTTTTCGCAGGAGCGCTTGAAACGACGCAGAGCTACGTCGAAGGGTTCGTTCTCTTTTACTTTGACGGCTGGCATCCAGAGCTACCTTCATTCATTACCGGGGTCAACATCCTCGTGGCAAAAGAGCACTTGAAGACGTCGGTTTTTAAGGGTTGCGGATGTTAACCCCTCATCGCTCGGAATGCAAAGCCTCTGATCGAAAACCGCTGGTCGGGGCATCACGTGGCGACTATTATGCGCGCCTTCGAATTCAGCCTAAACAAGGCGCAAACCCATGCTAGTACTGGGATTAGAAACCTCCTGCGACGAAACCGGTGTCGCATTATATGACAGTGAACGCGGCCTGCTGGCCGACGCGCTGTTCAGCCAGATCGACCTGCACCGTGCCTATGGCGGGGTAGTGCCGGAGCTGGCTTCGCGTGACCACGTCAAACGCATGCTGCCCTTGATTCGTCAGGTGTTGGCCGAAGCTGACTGTGTGCCGACCGAGATCGACGCCATCGCTTATACCGCGGGCCCTGGCCTCGTCGGTGCCTTGCTGGTGGGCGCCTCCTGCGCTCAGGCGCTGGCCTTCGCCTGGGGCATTCCGGCGCTGGGTGTGCACCACATGGAAGGTCACTTGCTGGCGCCCATGCTGGAGACGCAACCGCCGGAATTCCCGTTCGTCGCTTTGTTGGTGTCGGGCGGTCATACGCAGCTGGTTCAGGTCGACGGGATCGGTCAATACACGCTCTTGGGCGAGACCCTCGACGATGCCGCCGGTGAGGCTTTTGACAAGACCGCGAAGATGATGGGCCTCAATTATCCGGGTGGCCCGGAAATCGCGCGCTTGGCGGAGCAAGGGGTTGCAGGGCGTTTCACCTTTCCGCGTCCGATGTGCGACCGCCCGGGCCTGGCTTTCAGCTTCAGTGGCTTGAAAACCTTCGCCCTGAACACTTGGCAGCAGAGCGTCAGCGCCGGGGACGACAGCGAGCAAGCCCGTTGCGACATCTCGCTGGCGTTCCAGCAGGCCGTGGTGGAGACTTTGACCATCAAGTGTAAGCGTGCCTTGAAACAGGCCGGTATGAAGCGTCTGGTGATCGCTGGCGGCGTCAGCGCCAACAAGGCACTGCGCACTTCGCTGGAAAAAATGCTCGGCGACATGAAGGGTGATGTGTTTTATGCCCGACCGGAGTTCTGCACCGACAACGGCGCGATGATCGCGTTTGCCGGCTGCCAGCGCTTGCAGGCCGGTCAGCACGAAAGCCTGGCGATCAGCGTGCAGGCGCGTTGGCCGATGGAGCAATTGTCGGCACTGTGATGAGCGGTATTTAAAAATGCCGTTCGCGCCCGGCAAACAGGTCGCGTAGATTGCCGCGATGGCGCCAGACGATCAGTCCCGTGAGTGCGCTCATGGGCAGCAGTGCCGCCGGTTCTTGCCAGGCAAGCAGCGGCAGGGTCAGCGGTGTGGCGATCAATGCGGCCAGTGAGCTGGTGCGGGTCAGGTAGAACGTCAGCAGCCAGGCGCAGGCCGCCAGCAGTGCAGCAGGCGGGTAGAGGCCCAGCAACATTCCGGCAGCGGTGGCGACACCCTTGCCACCGCGAAAGCGAAAGTACAGCGGGAACAGGTGGCCGATGACGGCGCAGACGCCGATCCAGGCTTGTCCTTGTAGCGAAAGGCCCGCGATGCCTGCGATCAGCACCGGCAGCAGGCCTTTGCAGAGGTCGCCGAGCAAGGTCAGGACAGCGAGTTTCTTGCCGGCCAGGCGCAACATGTTGGTGGCGCCGGCATTGCCCGAGCCACTCATTCGCGGATCGGGGTTACCGGTCAGGCGGCTGAGCAAAATGGCGAAGGACAGAGAGCCGAGCAGGTAGGCGAGGATCGCCAATAACCAAAACATGCTAACTATTCCGGGCGAGGACGCCCTGATTCTAACGGCGCATTGCGCCCTTGTCGTGCAGCGGAGAAAAGTGCTTGGACAGAGTGTTTATCGAGGGCCTGGAAGTCGACACCGTGATTGGTGCCTATGACTGGGAGCGAGGCATCCGACAGTGCTTGCGTCTTGATCTGAGTTTCGCCTGGGACAATCGCCCAGCCGCCGCCGGTGATGACCTGACGCTGGCGCTCGATTACGCGAGCGTTTCGTCGCGCATCCAGGCTTTTGCCGAGCAGGCGCAGTTCCAGCTGGTCGAGACCTTCGCCGAACGTCTTGCTGAAGTGCTGATGAGCGAATTCAAGATCACCTGGATGCGCCTCAAGCTGACCAAGCCAGGTGCCATCCCGGCTGCCACGGGTGGTGTGGGCGTGGAGATCGAGCGCGGATGTCGCTGACTCAGGTGTATCTCGGGCTTGGTAGCAATATCGAGCGTGAATCCCATTTGCAGGCTGGTATGGAAGCCTTGGCAGGTTTCCTGGTGGATATACGCTGCTCGGCGGTGTTCGAAAGCCAGCCGGTGGGGATCAAGAGTGGGCCGTTCTTCAATTTTGTGGTGTCGGCTTTTACCGATTTACCGCTGATGGAGTTGGATCGCCGGTTGAAATTCATCGAGGCGGACAACGGCCGTTATGCACCGGACCGCAAGGGTTTGCCGCTGGATATCGACGTGCTGCTGTTCGGCGATCTGGTGGGCAACTTTGATGGCTTGATCCTGCCGCGAGCAGAAATTCTGAAAAATGCCTTCGTGCTGTGGCCGTTGTCGCTGATTGCACCGGATCGCGTGCATCCGGGGGTAGGCAAAAGCTTTGCGACGTTGTGGAGTGAAGCGCAGATTGATCAGGTGTTGGCGCCGGTGGCATTCGAGTGGCGCGGTGAGCAATTGACCCCTTCAAATCTGCTTTGACCCCTTCGCGGGCAAGTCGGATCGCCGCACCGCTCGCCCCTACAGAACAATGCGGACCTGTAGGGGCGAGCGGTGCGGCGATCCGACTTGCCCGCGAAGCTGTTCAAACAGGCGCCGCCTCTTTGTAAGCCTTCAACGCCTTGAGCCGTTCACGCTTGATCGCCTCACCCAGCTCCGGCCCTTTGTATCCTTTCTCCAGTAACGGCTGAACGGCCACGGTCCGAGCGGCATTCGCCGCCCCACGCAAGTAATTCGCCTGTGGATAACTTCGCTGTTCCAGCCCTTTGCGTCCACGCGCGTCCATCTCGCACGCCGCGATAAACTCCTCGAACCGCTGCGGTCGACGGTAAACGTCAAAACTTTGCAGCAACTCCAGCAAGGTCGACGGCTTCAGCTCCAGGGCGCGATGGCCGTGGGTGTGATATTCGCCGACCAGCAGAGCCAGCTCCTGACAGTCCCTCGGCGCCTTGAAGCGTTCGTTGACTGCCCTGATCAGTTTCAGGCCCTTGTGCTCGTGGGCAATGTGCCGGGGCCACTCCTCCTCGGGCGTCAGTCCCTTGCCCAGGTCATGCAGCAAGCAGGCCCAGCGCACGGTGAGTGGTTGTTTGTGCAGTGCCGCTTGCTCCAGCACGCTCAGGGTGTGCACGCCCGTGTCGATTTCCGGGTGATGGACTTCCGGTTGCGGTACGCCGAACAGCGCGTCGAGTTCCGGCATCAGCACTTTGAGCGCACCACACTCGCGAAGCACCTCAACAAACACCTGGGGCTGGTCTTCCATCAGGGCGCGAGAGATTTCTTTCCAGCTTCGTTCCGCGGTCAAGGCTTCCAGTTCACCTGACTCACTGAGTTGACGCATCAGCTCCAATGTCTCAGGTGCGACGGTGAAACCGAGCCCCGCATAACGAGCAGCGAAGCGGGCAACGCGCAGAACCCTGAGAGGATCTTCGGCGAATGCGGGGGAAACGTGGCGCAGGAGGCGATCCTCGAGATCCTGTTGGCCATGGTATGGATCGGTCAGGTTCTGCTGATCGTCTTCTGCCATGGCATTGATTGTCAGGTCACGACGGATCAGGTCTTCTTCGAGGGTGACGTCGGGGCTGGCGTGAAAGGTAAAGCCGCCGTAACCGCGTCCGCTTTTGCGTTCGGTCCGGGCGAGAGCGTATTCCTCACCGCTTTTGGGGTGAAGAAAAACCGGGAAGTCCGCACCCACAGGGCGAAAGCCCTTGGCGAGCATTTCTTCAGTGGTGGCGCCAACCACGACCCAATCGATGTCGGTGACAGGCTTGCCCAGCAGGCGATCGCGTACCGCACCGCCAACTTTATAAATCTGCATAAAAAACCTCCGTTAGCTCGACAGAATAACCTTTGCGTCGAACTTCCGGAGGCAGAAACAGGATCAAAGATGGATGACAGCCAGGTCCAGCCTGCCGTAATCCCCTTCGTGTTCACTTCTGGGCGGAACATGATGGGTTTTCATTACCTGATCCCCTTGCAGGGTTTCCAGGTGAATGTCGAAGCCCCAGAGGCGATGCAGGTGTTTGAGCACTTCCTCGGTGGACTCGCCCAGCGGTTTGCGGTCATGTTGCTGGTGACGCAGGGTTAGAGAGCGGTCGCCGCGCCGATCGATGCTGTAGATCTGCACGTTGGGTTCACGATTGCCGAGGTTGTACTGCGCCGCCAGGGTTTCACGGATGATGCGGTAGCCGCCTTCGTCATGAATGGCTGGGACCAACAAATCGTCCTTCTGGTCATCATCGAGAATGCTGAACAATTTCAGGTCGCGGATCACCTGGGGTGACAAGTACTGCAGGATGAAGCTTTCATCCTTGAAGCTGCTCATGGCGAACTTGATGCTCGACAGCCAGTCGGTGCCGGCAATCTCAGGGAACCAACGATAGTCCTCTTCGGTAGGGTGTTCACACATGCGGCGGATGTCCCGGTACATGGCAAAACCCAGGGTGTAGGGGTTGATGCCGTTGTAGTAGGGGCTGTCGAAGCCGGGTTGGTAGACCACGCTGGTGTGGGACGTCAGAAACTCCATCATGAAGCCGTCGGTTACCAGGCCTTCGTCGTACAAGTCGTTCATCAGGGTGTAGTGCCAGAACGTGGCCCACCCTTCGTTCATCACCTGCGTCTGACGCTGTGGATAAAAATACTGGGCGATCTTGCGCACGATCCGCACAATTTCCCGTTGCCATGGCTCCAGCAAGGGCGCGTGTTTTTCGATGAAGTAAAGGATGTTTTCCTGAGGTTCGGCGGGGAAGCGCGCGTTGTCCTTGTCGCTGTACTTGTCCGCACCTTTTGGAATGGTCCGCCAAAGATCGTTGATCTGTTTCTGCAAATGCTCTTCCCGATCCTTTTGCCGACGGCGTTCTTCTTCGGCGGAAATCGGATACGGGCGTTTGTAGCGGTCGACCCCGTAGTTCATCAAGGCGTGGCAGGAATCCAGCAGGTCCTCGACCGCGTCGATACCGTGGCGCTCTTCGCACTGCATGATGTACTGCTTGGCGAAGACCAGGTAATCGATGATCGAACTGGCGTCAGTCCAGGTGCGGAACAGGTAGTTGCCTTTGAAAAAGCTGTTATGCCCGTAGCAGGCATGGGCGACGACCAACGCCTGCATGCAGATGGTGTTTTCTTCCATCAAATAGGCGATGCACGGGTCCGAGTTGATCACGATCTCGTACGCCAGCCCCATCTGGCCGCGCGTGTATGATTTTTCGGTGCTGAGGAAGTGTTTGCCGTACGACCAATGGTGATAACCCAGCGGCATGCCGACGGAGGCGTAGGCGTCCATCATCTGCTCGGCGGTAATCACTTCGATCTGGTTGGGGTAGGTATCCAGGGCATAACGAGCCGCCAGGCGACTGATTTCTTTGTCGTAGGCCTGGATCAGCTCGAACGTCCATTCGGAGCCGGTGGAGATGGGTTGGCGCTTCTGCTCTTTGGCGGTCATGTCACTAACCTGCGCTGGAAGAGTTCACGGAAGACCGGATAGATATCCCCGGCCGAGACCAGTTGCTGCTGGGCAAAAGTGTCAGAGAAGGCTTCGGCGATGCGTTCGTACTCGAACCACAGGGCCTGGTGTTCGCGCGGGGTGATCTCAACGTAAGTGTAGTACTGCACGAACGGCATGATCTGGTTGATCAGAATGTCGCGGCAGATCGGCGAATCGTCGTTCCAGTTATCGCCGTCGGAGGCCTGGGCGGCATAGATGTTCCACTCGTTGCTCGGATAGCGTTCGGCCATGATCTCCTGCATCAGTTTCAAGGCGCTGGAAACGATGGTGCCGCCGGTTTCGCGAGAGTAGAAAAACTCCTCTTCATCCACTTCCCGGGCACTGGTGTGGTGGCGGATGAATACGACGTCGATCTTGTCGTAGTTACGCTTGAGAAACAGGTACAACAGGATAAAGAAGCGCTTGGCGATATCCTTGGTCGCCTGGGTCATGGAACCGGACACGTCCATCAAGCAAAACATTACTGCCTTGGAACTGGGGTTGGGTTGCTTGATGAGCAGGTTGTACTTGAGGTCGAAGGTATCGAGGAACGGTACGCGATGAATGCGCGCACTGAGTTTTTCGATTTCTGCTTCGATTTCTTGAATATCGCCGAAGTTGTCAGGCTCATCTCGCTTGAGTCGCAGCAGTTCCTCTTTGGCCTCGCGTAATTTTGCCCGGCTGCTGCCAGACAGGGCGATTCGCCGTGCATGGGCCGAGCGCAAGGTGCGGATGATGTTGATCCGTGACGGATTGCCCTCGTTACTGATCCCGGCACGAACGGTTTTGAAGGTGTCGGTGCCGGTCAGGTTGCGCTTGACCAGGTTGGGTAGCTCAAGGTCCTCGAACATGAATTCGAGGAATTCTTCCTGGGTGATCTGGAAGACGAATTCGTCCATCCCTTCGCCCGAGTTGCCGGCCTTGCCGGGGCCTCTGCCGCCGCCACCTCCGGGCGGGCGGGCAATGTGCTCGCCGCTGGTGAATTCCTTATTGCCCGGATGCACGACGGTCTGCTTGCCACCTCGACCGTGGTGAAGCACCGGCTCGTCAATGTCGCGGCCGGGGATGCTGATCTGTTCGCCGTGTTCCATATCGGTAATGGAGCGCCGACTGACCGCCTCTTCGACAGCCTTTTTGATGTGATCACGGTAACGCCGCAGAAACCGCTGACGGTTCACCGTGCTCTTGTTCTTGCCATTGAGACGTCGGTCGATCACATAGCTCATGACTGCTCCTTAGAAGCTGTCCTGAAAGGGGCGAGCGGTTATGCAGCATCGACCGTGCCAAGGGATGTTCACGCTCCCCCAAGCGCTTTTGGACGCTGACTGAACCTCGCTACCGACTTTCGAACACCTTCCAGAGGTCTGTGTAACAGAAAATGCGCACACAGGCCTCTGGCTGACGACAACCGGTCTGACCGGCAACGGGTTATTGTGATTTTCTGACCCGCAGATACCACTCGGACAGCAGTCGTACCTGTTTGTCGGTGTAACCCCGCTCGACCATCCGTGTGACGAAGTCGTTGTGCTTCTGCTGGTCCTCTTTGCTGGCCTTGGCATTGAAGCTGATGACTGGCAGGAGGTCCTCGGTGTTGGAGAACATTTTCTTCTCGATGACCACCCGCAGTTTTTCGTAGCTGAGCCAGGTCGGGTTCTTGCCGTTGTTATTGGCCCGGGCGCGCAGTACGAAGTTGACGATTTCGTTGCGGAAATCCTTCGGATTGCTGATGCCGGCCGGTTTTTCGATTTTCTCCAGTTCTTCGTTCAGCGCTACGCGGTTGAGGATCTCGCCGGTTTCCGGGTCGCGGTATTCCTGGTCCTGGATCCAGAAGTCGGCGTACAGCACATAGCGATCGAAGATGTTCTGGCCATACTCGCTGTAAGACTCGAGATAGGCAGTCTGGATCTCCTTGCCGATGAATTCGATATAACGCGGTGCCAGGTACTCTTTGAGGAAGCGCAGATAGCGTTCGCGGGTTTCGGCCTGGAATTGTTCCTGCTCGATCTGTTGTTCCAGCACGTAGAGCAAATGCACCGGGTTGGCGGCGATTTCGTGCGGATCGAAGTTGAACACTTTCGACAGAATCTTGAACGCGAAACGGGTCGACAGGCCGTTCATGCCTTCGTCGACACCGGCGTTGTCGCGGTATTCCTGGATCGACTTGGCCTTCGGATCGGTGTCCTTGAGGTTTTCGCCGTCATACACACGCATCTTGGAGTAGATGTTGGAGTTTTCCGGCTCTTTGAGGCGCGAGAGTACGGTGAACTGGGCGAGCATTTTCAGGGTGTCAGGCGCGCAGTGAGCCTTGGCCAGGGAGCTGTTGAACAAGAGCTTGTCGTAGATCTTCACTTCGTCGCTGACCCGTAGGCAGTACGGCACTTTGACGATGTAGATCCGGTCGATGAAGGCTTCGTTGTTCTTGTTGTTGCGGAAGGTGTGCCATTCCGATTCGTTGGAGTGGGCCAGCAGGATCCCGGTAAACGGAATCGCCCCCAGACCTTCGGTACTGTTGTAGTTGCCTTCCTGGGTGGCGGTCAGCAGTGGGTGCAGCACCTTGATCGGTGCCTTGAACATTTCGACGAACTCCATCAGGCCCTGGTTGGCGCGGCACAGTGCGCCCGAGTAGCTGTAGGCGTCGGCGTCGTTCTGCGGGAATTCTTCGAGTTTGCGGATATCGACCTTGCCTACCAGTGCCGAGATATCCTGGTTGTTTTCGTCTCCAGGCTCGGTTTTGGCCACGGCGATCTGGTTGAGGATCGACGGATAGAGCTTCACCACGCGGAACTGGCTGATGTCGCCGCCGAATTCGGCCAGGCGCTTGGTAGCCCATGGCGACATGATGGTGTTGAGGTACCGCCGTGGAATGCCGAAGTCTTCCTCGAGGATCGCGCCATCTTCGGTGGCGTTGAACAGACCCAGGGGCGATTCGAATACCGGCGAGCCTTTGATCGCGTAGAAAGGCACCTTCTCGATAAGCTGTTTCAGCTTTTCGGCCAGGGACGATTTACCGCCACCCACAGGACCGAGCAAGTAGAGAATCTGTTTCTTCTCTTCCAGGCCCTGAGCGGCATGGCGGAAATACGACACGATCTGGTCAATGCATTCTTCCATCCCGTGGAAGTCTTCAAAGGCCGGATAGCGGCGGATGACCTTGTTGGAAAAGATTCGCGACAGTCTCGAGTTGGCCGAGGTGTCGAGAAGCTCCGGTTCACCGATGGCCAGCAACAGACGCTCGGCGGAGGAAGCGTAGGCGCTGCGGTCGCTTTTGCACAGTTCAAGATACTCTTGCAGCGAGAGTTCTTCCTGGCGTGTGGACTCGAAGCGTTGTTGGAAGTGGCTAAAGATACTCATGACGTCACCTCGCTCGATACGTGGAGCCGACGCCGGATCACTCAGTCGATGCTGGCAGCGACCGAATATGCAGTCGCTGTTTACCCCCCAGAACTCCTTCGGAGCTGACTACTCCGAAAGCTACTCCCGATGACCCGCGCGCCGGTGTACCGGCTCTCCCCTGTTTTGGATGGCCTGCGCTTAAGGATAGTTGGGAATTCGGCAGGTAAAGGCGAGATACGTAATTAGTTGTGGCAGACCGTTCGTCTGCCACCGCGCGAGCCCGCGGGGGCCGGGGCTTGCACGTTACAAAAAAATTATTCGGAAGTGCCTTGCGCCGTTTCCGAAGGATAAGTCGTACGCCACAACTCAAAACCGCCATCCATGCTGTAGACGTCGGAGAAGCCTTGGCTGATCAGGTACGCGGCGGCGCCCTGGCTGGAATTGCCGTGATAGCAGACGACCACGGTCGGCGCGTCGAGGTCGGCACCCTGGATGAAAGCGTGCAGCGAATGGTTGTCCAGATGCTTGGAGCCACTGATGTGCAGCGCAGCAAAGGTCGCAGGGTCGCGGACATCGACTACCACCGCGCCTTGTTCGCGCAGGGCTTGGGCCTGTTCCGGGGGGATACGTTTGAATTCGCTCATGGCGGGCTCCTATGGCTCGGCTGAAAGCGCAGTCTAGCGCGGGGCGCTGGCTGACGATGGTTCGGGACTAAGTGGGGTGACTGGCGGCAAGGCAAGGCCGTGCTCGTCGCATTTACAGGACAGGCGCTCACCGCTGTCGACATTCATCAGGGTCAGGGCGCCACCCCAGACACAGCCGGTATCGAGGGCCGAGATGCCCGGTTCGTTGCACCGGCCTTCCAGCGCGGCCCAATGGCCGAAGATGATCTTCAGGCCCTTGGTCTTGCGTTCCTTGTGCTGGAACCAGGGTTTGTAACCCGGTGGCGCATTGTCGAGACCTTCCTTGCTTTTGAGGTCTAGCTTGCCCTCGGCGGTACAAAACCGCATGCGGGTGAAATAGTTGGTGATCACCCGCAGGCGTGTCACGCCTTTGAGGTCGTTGTCCCATTTCGCCGGATCGTTGCCGTACATGCCATCGAGGTAGGCCGGGAGCAGGTTGTCGTCGCGCAGTGCAGTCTCGACTTCGGCGGCACATTTCAAGGCCTTGCGCAGCGACCACTGGGGCGGTATGCCGGCATGGACCAGAGCAACTTCGCGCTGTTCGTCGTAGTGCATGAGCTTTTGCTGACGCAGCCACTCCAGCAATTCCGCGCAATCGGGCGCTGCGAGAATCTCGAGCAGGGTGTCGGCCTTCTTCAGGCGCTCGATGTTTTGCCCGGCGGCCAGCAAGTGCAAGTCATGGTTGCCGAGCACGCACACCAGCGATTCGCGGATGCTATAGAGGAAACGCAAGGTTTCCAGGGACTGCGGGCCGCGGTTGACCAGGTCACCTACCAGCCACAGACGATCCCGTGTCGGGTCGAATGCGACTTGCTTGAGCAGGCATTGCAGTGCTTGAAGGCAGCCTTGCAGATCGCCGACAGCATACGTTGCCATATCAGTGCAGGGCTCCGGGCACCGCCAGACGGAATGGGGCAATGATGGCGTCGAAGTGTTTGCCGTCGTCGGCAACCATTTCATAAGTGCCCTGCATCGTGCCGACCTTGGAGGTCATGACGGTGCCGCTGCTGTAGGTGTGGCTTTCGCCCGCGTCGATCAACGGCTGCTGGCCAACAACGCCCGCACCGCGAACTTCTTCGACATGCCCGTCACCGTCGGTGATCACCCAGTGCCGCGACAGCAGTTTGGCCGGTAGCTCGCCATTGTTGTGCACGGTGATGGTGTAGGCGAAGGCAAAGCGGTTTTGCTCGGGTTGCGATTGTTCTGCCAGATAGCGGGTGACGACGCTGACGTCGACCTGATAACGAGGATCGGACATGCAAGAGGCCTTAAAATCGTAGCGGAACGCGGGGCGTAGCTGATGGAACTCAGTCTAGGCCAAGTATCGGGTAGTAAACCAGACATGGGGGCTGGTGTCCTACCCGATAACGCTTCTGGCCTGTCAGATGTCTGCAGGTTTTTGTAGGACTTGCTCGCTGAGCTTGTCGGCCAGGCGCACGAAGGCGGCCAGATCAAGTTGCTCGGGGCGCAGACTGCCATCGACGCCGGCGGCTTCGATTTCAGCGTTGCTCAGCAGCAGTTTGAGGGTATTGCGCAGGGTCTTGCGGCGCTGGTTAAAGGCTTCGCGCACGACGCGTTCGAGCAGCTTGTGATCCTTGGCCGGGTGCGGCAATACTGCGTGGGGCACCAGGCGCACGATGGCCGAATCGACTTTCGGCGGCGGATTGAACGCGCCCGGGCCAACGTTGAACAAATGTTCAACCCGGCAGTGATACTGAACCATGATCGACAGGCGACCCCAGTCACCACCACCAGGACCTGCTGCCAGGCGCTCGACCACTTCTTTTTGCAGCATGAAGTGCATGTCGCGGATCAGGCTGGCGTTATGCAGCAGGTGAAAAATCAGCGGCGTAGAGATGTTGTACGGCAGGTTGCCGACCACCCGCAGGCTGTTCGGCGCAGCGTTCAGGCTGTTGAAGTCAAACTTCAGTGCATCGCCCTGATGCAGGTTGAAATTGCTCTTGCCAGCAAATTGCTGATTGAGGATCGGGATCAGATCCTTGTCCAGTTCCACTACGTCCAGCTGGGCACCGCTGTTTAGCAGGCCTTGGGTCAGCGCACCCTGGCCAGGGCCGATTTCCAGCAGACGGTCTTCGGGCTTGGCGTGGATGGCGCGCAGGATGCGGTCGATAACGCCGGCATCGTGCAGGAAGTTCTGGCCGAAGCGCTTGCGCGCCCGGTGTTGGTAGTGCTCGGTCATAAACGGGTCTCGGCCATCTGGTAGGCGGTTTCCAGGGCGACTTGCAGGCTGCCGGTATCGATTTTGCCGCTACCGGCCAGGTCCAGGGCGGTGCCGTGGTCGACCGATGTGCGGATGATCGGCAAACCGAGGGTCACGTTGACTGCCGCGCCGAAGCCTTTGTACTTCAGCACCGGCAGGCCCTGGTCGTGGTACATCGCCAGCACCGCATCGCAGTGCTCCAGATATTTGGGGGTAAACAGAGTGTCGGCGGGCAGGGGGCCACGAAGGTCCATTCCTTCGCCGCGCAGGCGCTCTAATGTAGGTTCGATAATGTCAATTTCTTCATGGCCCAGGTGTCCGCCTTCGCCGGCATGTGGGTTAAGCCCACACACGAGGATGCGTGGCCGGGCGATGCCGAATTTTTCTTGTAGATCGGCGTGCAGAATTCGCGTGACCCGTTCCAGTCGCTCCGGTGTGATCGCATCGGCAATCTCGCGAAGAGGCAGGTGAGTGGTGACCAGCGCCACGCGCAATCCGCGAGTGGCGAGCATCATCACAACTTGTGCGGTATGGGTCAGGTCGGCGAGAAATTCTGTGTGCCCGGAAAAGGCGATCCCGGATTCATTGATCACGCCCTTGTGCACAGGGGCCGTGATCATGCCGGCAAAATGCCCGTCCAGGCAGCCTTGGCCAGCTCGGGTCAGGGTTTCCAGGACAAAAGCCGCGTTGGCCTTGTCCAGTTGCCCTGCGGTGACCTTGGCGTTGAGCGGTGTATCCCAGACATACAGGCTGTTGGCTGGCGCGGGTACATCCGGCCAGCTGTCCGGGGTTACCGGCAGCAAATCGACAACCACGCCCAGCTGCGCGGCCCGCTCAAGGAGCAGGTCGCGGCTGGTAATGGCAATCAGGGGGTGTGGCTGGGCTTGCGAGGCGAGCAGCAGGCACAGGTCAGGACCTATGCCGGCCGGTTCGCCGGGTGTCAGCGCGAAACGCTTGGGTTTCACTGCGCTGCCTGGTCTGCACCAGGTAGTTTGATCTCTACGTACGCTTCGTCACGGATCTGACGCAGCCAGGTTTGCAGCTCTTCGTCGTATTTGCGGTTACGCAGTACGGTCATCGCTTGCTGCTCACGGGCCTGGGTGGTGCTGTCAGTGGCGCGACGGCCAAGGACTTCCAGAACGTGCCAGCCATATTGAGTCTGGAACGGCTTGGACAGCTGACCTTGCGGGGTCTTGGCCATCACTTCGCGGAATTCAGGCACCAATGCATTCGGGTCGATCCAGTTCAGGTCGCCACCGTTGAGGGCGGAACCCGGATCTTCCGAGAAGCTTTTCGCCAGCTCGCCGAAATCTTCGCCCGCTTCGATACGGGTATAGAGTGACTCAACCAAAGCCTTGGTTTTAGCCTCGTCGCGGATCGGGCTCGGTTTGACCAGGATGTGACGCACGTGCACTTCGTCACGCGTCTGGGTCTCACCGCCACGCTTGTCGAGGATCTTCAGGATGATGAAGCCGCCCGGCGTGCGCATTGGCTGGGTAATGTCGCCGACAGCCATGGTGCTCAGCATGCGATCGAACGGAGGTGGCAGCTGACCGGCTTTACGCCAGCCCATGTCGCCACCTTCCAGTGCGGTTTCGCTGGCGGATTTGGCGATTGCCAACTGACCGAAGTCAGCGCCTTGCTTGAGCTGCTGGTAAACCGCGTCGGCTTGTTTGGCGGCATTCTGAATGGCGTCGGAGTTGGCGCTTTCCGGCGTAGGAATCAGGATGTTGGCCAGGCGGAACTCTTCGGACAACTGCATTTTGCCAAGGTCGGAAGCCAGGAAGTTCTTCACTTCCTGTTCGGAAACCTGGATACGCTCGGCCACACGACGCTGACGCACACGGCTGATGACCATTTCGCGGCGAATCTGGTCGCGGGCGTCTTCATAAGACAGACCATCGCGAGTCAGGGCGGCGCGGAATTGATCCACGGACATGTTGTTGCGCTGGGCAATGGTGCCGACAGCCTGGTTCAGCTCTTCATCGGTAATGCGGATACCGGAACGTTCGCCGATCTGCAGTTGCAGGTTTTCGACGATCAGACGTTCAAGTACCTGCTGATCCAGCACGTTGGCCGGTGGTACGGCAGCACCGCGCTTGGCGATGGTTTGCTGAACTTCATGAACGCGTTGGTCCAGTTGGCTCTGCATGACCACGTCGTTGTCGACAATGGCCACCACTTTATCGATGGACTGCACCGCGGCGTTCGCCGCGGTACCCAGGAACAGCGCGCCCAGCATCAGCGGGCGCAGACAATCAGAAAGCTTGGTCTTCACGTTCACGATAACCTTGGATGCCTTTGTCGAGGAAGCTCTCTACTTTGGCGCCGGTGAGGCCGCCGAGTCCCTTCAGAACAATTTGTAGGAAGATGCCGTGGTCGCCTTTTTCGTTTTGCGGGGCTTCCTGACTGAATTCGTCATAAGAAACCCAGTAACGGTTGATCAGGCGCAGTTTCCAGCAGCAGTTGTCGTACTCGAAACCACCGAAGGCTTCCAGGGTACGGTTGCGGTTGTAGTCATACTGCCAGCGGCTGATGGCGTTCCATTGCGGCACGATCGGCCAGATCACCGAGAAGTCGTGCTGTTTGATTTTGTAGTAGTCCTTCACGAAGCCAGGCTGGCCAGGGGTGCCGTAGTCACCGCCGCCCACCGTCCATTGACCGGTGTTCTGGTCGTAACGGACCTGGTCATTACGATAGCGATAGCCGGCGTTGATGACCTTGTTCGGGTTGTCTTCAGGCTGGTAGTGGAACATCGCGCTGCCCGAGCGAGGGCTGCGGCTGTCCGGGTCCCAGTTGTAATCGGCCGTGGTGCGCCAATCGCGGTTCCAGCGGTATTCGTATTCCAGCGCATAGGGCGAGACATTAGCCTGCGCGTCCTGGCGGGTTTTTGCATCAATACCCGGCAACTGAACTTCACGATCCTTGAAGTACATGGCTTGGCCGACGCTGATGCGTTGACGTTCGAAGCCATTGTCTTCGATCCAGCGGTTGGTGATGCCCAGAGACAGTTTGTTCTCGTCGCCGACGCGGTCGGAGCCGGAGAAGCGGTTGTCACGGAACAGCGACGCGTAGTTGAAGGTGTATTCGCTGGTGTCGAATACCGGAATGTCTTCCTGATCCGTTTCAGGCACGTACAGGTAGAACAGGCGCGGTTCGAGGGTCTGGCGATAATTCTTGCCGAACCATTGGGTGTTGCGATCGAAATACAGGCCGCTGTCGATACTGGCGATTGGAACGCCACGGCTCTGATTGGTGCCGAAAGTACCGCTGAGTTTGTCCTGCTCCGCGCTCTGCGCTGCAATCTGGCTTTTACCGATACTGTCCAGGTCCAGTTGGTACTGCGTGTACTGGTATTTGAGCGATGGCTTCAGGAAACCATAAGTCCAGTCCAACGGCAGGCTGACACCTGGCTTGAGGTTCATACGGTCGCCGTTGGCCCGAGCAAGGCCGGTCACGTTGGTGTCCAGGCGAGGCGACAGGTTGCCGTCTTCATCGGAGAACTGACCATTTTCCAGGTCACGATCAAAGCGCACGAGTTCTGTTTCGTAATCGAAATTCAGACCGCCCGGGTGCGTAGGCAGCTGACCGTTGAAAGTGATCTGCGGCAAGCGGTCGTACGGTGTGATGTTCGATACGGTCGCCAGCTGATAGGCCTGGGCGTTGAGGCGAGCGGTGTAGCTGTCGCCGCGATAGCTCACAGAGCCCTGCTGGTTCACGTAATCGGAACTTTTCACACCGATCTGATCAGTTTGCAGATCCTGGAAGTAGTAAGGATCGCTGATCTTGGTGTAGTCGACTTGCGTGAAGACGCGCGAGTCGAGACCACCCTTGTGCTGCCAGTTGTACATGTACCGGTTTTTTTCGTAGTCGGTCTGCAGCTTGCGATCGGTGTCTTCGTCGTTGAGGTACGCGGCGCCGAACTGACCTTCGCTGGACGGGGTCAGGTAACGGAACTCGCCTTCCATCAACAGCCCGTGCTTGGCCATGTAGCGCGGGTACAACGTGGCATCGTAGTTCGGTGCCAGGTTGAAGTAATACGGTGTGACCAGCAAGAAGCCGGTATCGCTGCCGGTGCCGATGGTCGGCGGCAGGAAGCCGGACTGGCGACGGTCATCGATCGGGAAATAGATGTACGGCGTGTACAGAACCGGAATGTCCTTGACCCGCAGTGTCACGTTGGTCGCGGTACCGAAGCCGGTGGCCGGGTTCAAGGTGATGTTGTTGCCCTTGAGCTGCCAGGCGTTGCTGTTCGGTTCGCACGTGGTGTACGTACCATCCTTGAGGCGGATGATCGCGTTCTCGGCACGCTTGGCGTACAGCGCGTTGCCGCGGATACGGGATTTGTGCATGACGTATTCGGCGTTGTCGACCTTGGCTTCACCGGTGTCGAGCTGCACGTCGGCGTGGTCGCCCACGATCAGTGCGCCGTTGTCGCGAACACGGACGTTGCCGCTCAGTTCACCACGGCTCTCGGCCTGGTAGAGGTTCGCTTCGTCGGCTTCGACCTGCATGCTGCCCTGACGCATGACCACGTCACCGGCCAGGGTCGCGATCTGCTCATCCTGCTTATAGCGAGAGGCTTTGGCGCCGAGAAAGGTCGGAGCGTCACTTTTATTCGTCTTGTCATTCATGCCAGGACGAATCGGTTCGATATAGGAACCAGAGCAGTAAGGACCGGTTTCGGCCAATTGCGCTGCAGTGAGCTTCTCGCGCGGAACCCAGTCGAGGTGGCTGTAGTCTTCGCTACGCGACTTCAGGCCGCGGCCCTTGGATTCGGTCACCAGCACAGGCTTGGCGCCGGTGTCTTGACTGTAACCGCTGTCAGCCGGAGTCTCGCCGCTCGTGCTTACCGCCGCACTGCCGTCATGGACGGGACGCGGTGGCAGCGCAGCTGCTGGAGATTTTGGCGCACAGTTCCAGGCACCCGAAGCAGAGACTGAGCAGTCATACTGTTCCGCGGCGACCACGAACGAAGTGGCTAGAGGTTGCAGGGCCAGCAGACTGCCGGTCACCAACAACGGAAATTTTTTACGAAACGCGGGGGATTTCAATGCCATCTTATTAGTCCGGGCTTCCTGCGTGCCATCTGCCCGCGGTGTGGGCCGCACGCCTCTCGATGGTCTGAAAAAGATGCTGGATAATAAAGCATGACCCGCTTGACGGCTAGCGCCGTCGGAGACCCTTGCAATGCCTGACCAAGATGTACGTTTGCAACACCTGAAAGTTTGGCTCGATGAACAATTGGCTGTCCTCTTTGCAGAGCAGGGTTGGGGCTCCGTACCCCCGGCCACGTTGACCGCGGCCAGTAGCGATGCGAGTTTTCGACGTTATTTCCGCTGGGAAGGCGAGGGCAGAAGCTTCGTCGTGATGGACGCGCCACCCCCCCAGGAAAACTGCAAACCCTTCGTGGATATCGCTTTTTTGCTGGCGAAATCCGGAATAAATGTTCCGAAAATTTATGCCGAAGACCTCGAACGTGGTTTTCTTTTGCTCAATGACCTGGGCAACAAGACTTACCTGGACGTGATCGACAGCGAAAATGCCGACGATTTGTTCAAGGATGCCCTGCAAGCACTGCTGGCTTTTCAGCAGTTGCCGATGGTTGCACCGCTGCCAAGTTATGACGTGGCATTGCTGCGTCGCGAGCTGGAATTGTTCCCGGAGTGGTACGTAAAGCGCGAGTTGGGTATCGAATTCGACTCGGCTCAGCAAATGCTCTGGCAGAACGTGACTGATCTGTTGATCGACAGCGCCCTGGCGCAGCCAAAGGTGCTGGTGCACCGCGACTACATGCCGCGCAACCTGATGCTCAGCGAGCCGAATCCCGGTGTGCTGGATTTCCAGGACGCGGTCTATGGCCCGGTGACCTACGACGTGACCTGTCTGTTCAAGGATGCGTTCCTCAGCTGGCCTGAAGAGCGCGTGTACGGCTGGCTGGAAGCTTACTGGCAGCAAGCGGGTGCGCTTGGCATTCCGGTTCAGCCTGACTTCGAAGATTTCCTGCGTGCCAGCGACCTGATGGGCGTGCAGCGTCACCTGAAAGTGATCGGCATCTTCGCCCGCATCTGCCACCGTGACGGCAAGCCGCGTTACTTGGGCGATGTGCCGCGCTTTTTTGCTTATATAGACGCAGTGATCGCCCGTCGTCCTGAGTTGGTTGAACTGGATGTATTGTTGGCCAGTTTGCGCGCTGGAGCGAATGCATGAAGGCGATGATTCTGGCTGCAGGCAAGGGCGAGCGTATGCGCCCGCTGACCCTGACCACGCCGAAACCGCTGGTTCGCGCTGGCGGTATACCGTTGATCGAGTATCACTTGAAGGCCTTAGCGGTGGCGGGGTTTACCGAGGTGGTGATCAACCACGCCTGGCTCGGCCAGCAGATCGAAAACTACCTCGGTGATGGCTCTCAATACGGCGTACGTATTCAATATTCGCCGGAAGGTGAGCCACTGGAAACCGGAGGCGGGATTTTCCGCGCGTTGCCGTTGTTGGGAGACAAGGCCTTTGTGGTGGTCAACGGTGACATCTGGACCGACTACGACTTCAGCGTATTGCACCAACCCATCACCGGGCTGGCGCATTTGGTGCTGGCGGACAACCCAGCCCATCACCCGGCCGGGGATTTCAGTCTGATCGACGGGCAAGTACACGACGGTCAGCCGGACATCGCAACCCTGACCTACAGCGGCATCGCGGTGCTGCACCCGCAGCTCTTCGAAGGTTGTACCGCCGGGGCGTTCAAGCTTGCACCGCTGCTGCGCAAGGCCATGGCCGATGGACAAGTCACCGGCGAGCACTTGAATGGACATTGGGTGGATGTCGGCACTCACGAGCGTCTGGCTGAAGTCGAAACTCTGTTAGAAGCGAGACGCTGACATGCTGTGGCCAGGGACTCTGATTGGAGCCGGAGCAGGCTTTGTCATAGCCAGCATTCCGGGGGCCATGCTGGGCGCCTTGTTGGGGCAGGTACTGGACCGGCACTTGCACTTACAGAGCTGGGCGCATTTGCGAGAAAAGCTCGGTGGCCGCTCGGTGCTGCGCAATGATGAACTGCTGTTTGTGTTGTTGGGACGACTGGCCAAGAGCGATGGACGGGTGGTGGAGGGCCACATCCAGCAGGCCCGTAAGGAAATGCGTTCGCTGGAAATGAACGAGTCGGCCCAGCGCCGGGCAATTGCCGCGTTCAATCGCGGCAAGTCGGGAGATGATCGGTTGCGCGGTTATCTGCGCCGCTTGAGTGCTCAACCCTATGCGGCCGAGGGCGTCTTGCGCGCCTGTTGGCGGATGATCTGGGCTGATGGCCGCGCCGGTAGCGCTGAACGAGCGCTGATTACGCAGTGGGGCAAATGGCTGGGCTGGACACGGCAACAAGTGCAGGCGCTGGCGGCCGATTATGAACAGCACAAGCATCCGCAGGTCAGCAGCGCTATCACCTACCAAGATGCGTTGTGTCTTTTGGGCGTGTCGGCGACCAGCGAGCCGGCGCAGATCAAGCGCGCTTATCGACGCCTGCTGAGTCGCCATCACCCAGACAAGATTGCCGGCAGCGGTGCGACGGCGTTGCAGGTTCGCGAAGCCACTGACAAGACTCGCGAACTGCATAGCGCCTACACACTGATTCGTGAGCGGCGGGATTTTCGCTAGCAAGAAAGATTAGTGTTGCCTTTGAGTCCGCCTTCGCGGGCAAGTCGGATCGCCGCACCGCTCGCTCCCACAGGTTTTATGTCGCTAGCAAAAATTGCGTACGACTCAAATTCTGTGGGAGCGAGGCTTGCCCGCGAAGGGGGCGACTCGGTTGATCAGTCTGTCGCTGACTGCGGATTCAACCAGCCGCGCACCCGGCGCACCAGTTGCTCTTGCTCTGCCTTCGTGTTTCCAGGTAAAGCCTTGAGCGAGACCTGACTGAACCCCGAAGTTTTCACCCGTTTGCTGGCCTGCAAGCGTTCCAGCGCCAGGTTGCGATCCAGCGGCTTATCCATATAGAAGATGTCTGCGGTGGGCAGCTTCAGGGTCGGTGTCAGTTCGGCCAGCTCTGGTTTGGCTTTCACCGGCATCTGAGCGGCAACCATCACAAACTTCTCCACTTGTGGGGGCTGCTTCTCGCTCAGATAACGCGCCGCCCAGTAAGCGCCGGTGCCATGGCCCAATACGACAATGCGGCGAGCGCTTTGCTGTTCGGCGTAGGCAATGGCGGCGTCGATGCGAGAGAAAATTCGTTCGGCGTCGACTTTGGCCTGTTCCTCAGTGGTTTCGGCGATCGCCTTGTCCGCTACCTCCGCTTCACCGCCCGCGGCTTGTTCGACGGGCGCTGCGGTGGTCGAGTCTTTGCTGCCGGTGTCAGGGGCTTTTGGCGTGGGCGCCACTTCTACGATACGTGGCGCAATGGCATCGCTTTGCACGTCCGGCAAGGTGATACTCAGGCTGCTCCACTCGGCGTCCGGCAATTTACGTCGCAATGGACCTATTGCTTGCGGCCAGTCAACGCTTTCGCCAGCGCCAGGGATGATAATCACCGCGCCTTTGGGCTCGGCGGTATTGGCCGGTTTCCACAAGGCCAGAAACGTATCGCTACCCGCTTGCAGTTGCTGCTGTTCCTGAGCAGGGATCTGGCGCTCAAGTGCAGTCGCATCTTCCTGACTACGCTCAAGCAGCGGCTGGCGCTCGACCGGTTTTGCTTCGGCGGGTATTTGCGTCGCGGCAGGTGCCGGGTCGGCGGCCTCGACGGAAAAGGCGCAAGGCAGGATCAGCGACAGGCACAATGCTGGCAGTGCCAGGCGGTAAACAGGGGGCATCGGATATTCCAGGCCAGAAGTTATTCCGGCAGCCTAATGGGTTGGTCAGTATTTGTCAGTGTGTGAGATTTCGATGATGCGTTTTCGCTGCCTGTGGGTTATCGGCTGTTTGTGGTTTCCCTTGATGGGCTGGGCGGCTCCAGCGCCGCCGGTGCACGTCGCGCCATTGTCCGCGGACCAGCAGCAATGGCTGGCGCAGCATGGCGAATTGCGCGTCGGGGTGGTGTTGCAAGTGCCCTATGCCCAATACGATCGCCGCTTGCAGCGCCTGTCCGGGGTTAACGTCGAGCTGATGAAATGGCTGGCCAAGTCCCTCAAGGTCGAGCTGAGCTGGCGTAATTTTCCCGACCTGGCGCAACTGGAAACTGCCGCGCGCGAAGGTGAAATCGACATCGCTCCGGGGTTGACCCAAACCCCCGCTGGCCTGCGGCTCTGGCAGTTTTCCGACCCGTATATGCGGGTGCCGCAACTGGTGGTCAGCGACCAGAAAAGCACCGGCGTGGTCGAGCTGGAAAAACTCGAGAGCCAGACCCGCGTCGCCGTGCGCATGCCCGGCGCCACCGCCGATTACCTGCGCAGCAATTACCCGCACCTGAACCTTCAAGGCGTCCCGATCGAACGCCAGGCACTGCAACTGTTATTGAGTCAGCAGGCCAGTTACGCCGTGGTCGACGAAGCGCAGCTGGGACGTCTGTCCGCCGAACCGGAGTTCGCCGGGCTGGTGGTGGTGGGTGACATCGGCCTGCCGCAACTGTTGCGGGTGGCCACGCGCCGGGACTGGCCGGAACTGGCTGGCATCGTCGAAAGCGCGTTGCGGGCGATTCCGGCCAAGGACCTGGAGCAACTGCACAATCAATGGCTGCAACCCAAGTACCCGCGGCTGACCGAGTCCCCGGGTTTCTGGCAAAACCTCTGTTTGTTGTTGGCGGTGTTGATGTTGAGCAGCATGGCCATCGTGTTCTGGCAGCGTCGACAGCAGCACAGTCTTGAGCATCGTTTGCTGGCAGCGCGCGAAGACATTGCCCTGCGTGCCGCCAGTGAAGAAGCCTTGCGGCTCACACAGTTTTCCATCGACCAGAGCACCGTCGGCATCCTTTGGGTCAATTGGGACAGCCATGTGCGATACGCCAATCGCGCGGCCGAAACCATGCTGGGTTATCCGGCGGGCGGGATCATTGATCGGCCGTTGATCGACTTCGAGCCCGGCTTGCACATGGATCGCTGGCTGAACCTGTGGAAGCGCGCCCGGGCCAGCGAGGAAGGCCCGCAAAGTTTCGAAACCAACTGCGTGCGGGCGGATGGCAGCAATCTGCCGGTGGATGTTTCGCTGAGTTTTTTGCGGTTTCGCGACGGCGAATACCTGGTGGTCTACCTCAACGACGTCACCGAGCGCCGTCGCGCCCTGGCCGCGTTGCAGGAGAGCGAGGCCCGGTTGCAAGGGATCGCCGCCAACGTTCCAGGACTGGTCTTTCGTCTGGAACGGGCCCCGGTGACAGGGCAGATCGACTTTGCCTACATCAGTGAAGGCAGCGAGAGCCTGGTGGGTTACTCACCGGCCACCCTGGCCCATCGCGACAAAGGCCTGCGCAGCCTGGTGCATCCAGACGACAAGGCCAGTTATCACCAAACCCAGGACCATGCGCTGGATACCGACAGCGACTGGTCGTGGCAGGGGCGGATTCTCACCCGTTCCGGCGAACAGCGCTGGGCCGAGATCAAGGCGATAACCCGCCGACTCAAAGACGGCGCCTATGTCTGGGACGGGATCGTCTGGGACATCAGCGAAAGCAAACGCATCGAACTGGAATTGGCCGGCTCTCGCGAGCAGTTGCGTGAGTTGTCCGCTCACCTGGAGAGCGTGCGGGAAGAGGAAAAGGCCCGCATCGCCCGGGAAGTCCACGACGAACTGGGTCAGATGTTGACCGTGCTCAAGCTTGAAACCTCCATGTGCGAACTGGCCTACGCCCAGCTCGACCCCGGTCTGAACGAACGTTTGAACAGCATGAAGCGCTTGATCGCTCAGCTATTCCAGCTGGTACGGGATGTGGCGACGGCGCTGCGGCCGCCGATTCTCGACGCCGGGATCGCCTCGGCCATCGAGTGGCAGGCCCGCCGATTCGAGGCGCGCACGCAGATTCCGTGTCTGGTGCAGGTGCCGGAGAATCTGCCGGTGCTCAGTGATGCCAAGGCGATTGGCCTGTTCCGGATCCTTCAGGAAGCGCTGACCAATGTCATGCGCCATGCCCAAGCGCATACTGTCGAACTGACATTGGTGCTGGAAGGCGACGAGTTGTGTCTGACCGTCAGCGATGATGGCGTAGGATTTGTCCCTGCCACTGGTAGGTCAACATCCTTCGGGGTGGTCGGCATGCGCGAGCGAGTGCTAATCATGGGCGGGCAGTTGTCGCTTGAAAGTGAACCGGGTGAAGGCACGACGTTAGAAGTGCGAGTGCCTCTGGATTGATTAAAGATCGCAGCCTGCGGCAGCTCCTACGCCGAACGCGTACTCCTGTAGGAGCTGCCGCAGGCTGCGATCTTTTCGGCTTCAACGCTATAACTGAGGAGAAGCGAGTGATCCGTGTACTGGTAGCCGAAGACCACACCATCGTCCGCGAAGGCATCAAGCAGTTGATCGGCCTGGCCAAGGACTTGCTGGTGGTGGGGGAGGCGAGCAATGGCGAGCAGTTGCTCGAGACCTTGCGCCATGTTCCCTGCGAAGTGGTCTTGCTGGACATCTCCATGCCCGGGGTTAACGGCCTGGAGGCGATTCCGCGGATTCGCGCGCTGAACAATCCGCCGGCGATTCTGGTGTTGTCGATGCACGACGAAGCGCAAATGGCCGCCCGCGCGTTGAAGGTCGGCGCCGCCGGATACGCGACCAAGGACAGTGATCCGGCGCTGCTACTGACGGCGATCCGCAAGGTCGCGGCGGGTGGGCGCTACATCGACCCGGACCTGGCCGACCGCATGGTCTTCGAAGTCGGCCTGACCGATTCGCGTCCGCTGCACTCGTTGCTGTCTGAGCGCGAGTTCTCGGTGTTCGAACGCCTGGCCCAGGGCGCCAACGTCAACGACATCGCCCAGCAACTGGCCTTGAGCAGCAAAACCATCAGCACCCACAAAGCGCGGCTGATGCAGAAACTCAACATCACCTCCCTGGCGGAACTGGTGAAGTACGCGATGGAACATAAACTCCTCTGACACTGCATGGAGTCCCTGTAGGAGCGAGCGGTGCGGCGACCCGACTTGCCCGCGAAGGCGTCCTCACTGGTGCCAAAAGCTTCGCGGGCAAGCCTCGCTCCTACAGAAACCAGTGGCATGTCCATTTGCGACATGCCTGAAAAACCGCTTTAGCCCGTTCCTGCGGCTCGTCGCTTCGCACTTAACACTGCCCCTATCCATCCCCGCCATCCTTGTAGGGCAATCCCTACCCCCAGCCTTCCATCCGGCTGAGGCCATTCTCTCCTGCGCCCCGATTTGCGTGGTCAGCCGTGTCCACTAGGCTTAGTCCACAGCAGTCATCACAACAAAGGTGTGGGTATGAGCCAGGTCGATTCAAACGCAGGGGCCAGCGATATTCTGGTCAGCTTTCGTGGAGTGCAAAAAAGCTACGACGGCGAGAACCTGATCGTCAAAGACCTCAACCTGGAGATTCGCAAAGGCGAATTCCTCACCTTGCTCGGGCCGTCCGGCTCCGGCAAGACCACCAGCCTGATGATGCTCGCCGGTTTCGAAACCCCGACCGCTGGCGAAATCCTGCTGGCCGGGCGCTCCATCAACAACGTGCCGCCGCACAAGCGCGACATCGGCATGGTGTTCCAGAACTACGCCTTGTTTCCGCACATGACGGTGGCCGAGAACCTCGCCTTCCCGCTGACCGTGCGTGGCTTGAACAAGAGCGACGTCAGCGACAAGGTCAAGAAAGTCCTGAGCATGGTCCAGCTCGATGCGTTCGCCCAGCGCTACCCGGCGCAACTGTCTGGCGGTCAGCAACAGCGTGTGGCCCTGGCCCGTGCATTGGTGTTCGAACCGCAACTGGTGCTGATGGACGAACCCCTCGGCGCACTGGACAAACAACTGCGCGAACACATGCAGATGGAGATCAAGCATCTGCACCAGCGCCTCGGCGTGACCGTGGTCTATGTGACCCACGACCAGGGCGAAGCCCTGACCATGTCCGACCGTGTGGCAGTGTTCCACCAGGGCGAGATCCAGCAGATCGCTCCACCGCGCAGCCTCTATGAAGAACCGAAAAACACCTTCGTCGCCAACTTCATCGGCGAGAACAATCGTCTCAACGGCCGCTTGCACAGCCACACCGGCGACCGCTGCGTGGTTGAGCTCGGTCGCGGTGAAAAGGTTGAAGCCCTGGCCGTCAACGTCGGCAAGACCGGCGAGCCCGTCACGCTGTCGATTCGCCCGGAACGCGTGAGCCTCAATGGTTCGAGCGAGTCCTGCGTCAATCGCTTCTCGGGGAGGGTGGCGGAATTCATCTATCTGGGCGACCACGTCCGGGTTCGCCTGGAAGTCTGCGGCAAGACCGATTTCTTTGTGAAACAACCGATTGCCGAGCTCGATCCCGCGCTGGCTGTCGGCGACGTGGTACCGCTTGGCTGGCAGGTCGAACACGTTCGCGCGCTCGACCCGCTTCTAGAGGCGAACTGATCGCCCCCTGCTACACCAACACCAACCCTGCACGTGGAGAGAACAATAAATGTTGAGATCCCTGAAATTCACCGCTTTGGTCATGGGCATGATCGGCGCGGCACACGCAATGGCGGCGGGCCCGGACCTGACCGTGGTGTCCTTTGGCGGGGCGAACAAGGCCGCGCAGGTCAAAGCCTTCTATGCACCGTGGGAAGCGGCAGGCAACGGCAAGATCGTGGCGGGCGAGTACAACGGCGAGATGGCCAAGGTCAAAGCCATGGTCGACACCAAGAGCGTGTCCTGGGACCTGGTGGAAGTTGAATCGCCAGAACTGTCCCGTGGTTGCGACGAAGACATGTTCGAGCAGCTTGATCCGAAGTTGTTCGGCAAGTCCGAAGACTACGTCAAAGGCGCCATCCAGCCATGCGGCGTGGGCTTCTTCGTGTGGTCGACCGTGTTGGCCTACAACGCCGACAAGCTGAAAAGCGCACCGACCAGCTGGGTGGATTTCTGGGACACCAAGAAATTCCCGGGCAAACGTGGCCTGCGTAAAGGCGCCAAGTACACCCTCGAATTCGCTCTGATGGCCGACGGCGTTGCGCCGAAAGACGTCTACAAGGTGCTGGCCGGCAAGGATGGTCAGGATCGCGCGTTCAAGAAGCTCGATGAACTCAAGCCAAGCATCCAGTGGTGGGAAGCCGGCGCGCAACCGCCGCAGTACCTCGCTTCCGGTGACGTGGTCATGAGCTCGGCCTACAACGGCCGGATCGCTGCCGTGCAGAAAGAAAGCAACCTGAAAGTCGTGTGGAACGGCGGTATCTACGACTTCGACGCATGGGCCATTCCAAAAGGTCTGGACAAGGCGCGTGCTGAAGCGGCGAAGAAATTCATCGCGTTCTCGGTACAGCCGCAGCAGCAGAAGACCTATTCGGAAAACATCGCCTACGGCCCGGCCAATATCCAGGCCGTACCGTTGCTGGCCAAGGATGTCCTGAAAGACATGCCGACCACCCCGGAAAACATCGCCAACCAGGTGCAGATCGACGTCAGCTTCTGGGCTGACAACGGCGAGCAACTGGAACAGCGCTTCAATTCCTGGGCTGCGAAGTAACCACGTCACACAGGGCGACAGTTCACCGGATGATCGTTCCCACGTCGAGGCGTCGAACCGTCTGCGTGGGAATGCCGCCCGGGACGCTCCGCGTCCCTGTGACGCAGAGCGTCACTGGATGCGTTCCCACGCAGAGCGTGGGAACGATCAGTACCAAAAGTTCGAGGCGGCGTTTACCGCCTCTGTAACGATCAAAGATTTCCGGAGTACGCCATGGCCACCGCCATTCCCCTGAACGCGGGCACCGACCCCACCTTGAAGCAGCGGCTCAAGCACGCCGAGCGGATCAACCGCTGGAAAGCCCAGGCTTTGATTGCGCCATTGGTGTTGTTTCTGTTGCTGGTGTTTCTGGTGCCAATCGTGGCGCTGCTCTACAAAAGCGTCGGTAACCCGGAAGTGGTCGGCGGCATGCCGCGCACCGTAACGGCTATCGCCAGTTGGGATGGCCGAGGCCTGCCCGCTGAACCGGTTTACAAGGCGGCCAGCGAAGACCTCGCTGAGGCCCGCAAGAATCAGACCTTGGGCGACCTGTCCAAGCGCTTGAACATGGAGTTGGCTGGCTACCGCAGCCTGCTGACCAAAACTGCACGTGCCTTACCGTTCGCCACCGAACCAGCCTCCTATAAAGAAGCGCTGGAAGGTCTCGACGAGCGCTGGGGCGACCCGGCCTACTGGCAAGCCGTGCGCCGCAACACCAGCAGCATCACGCCTTATTACTTGCTGGCGGCGGTCGATCACCGTATCGACGACCTCGGCGAAATCGCCCCGGCCACGCCCGATCAGGCGATCTACCTCGACATCTTCGCCCGGACCTTCTGGATGGGGTTGATCATCACCGTGATCTGCCTGTTGCTGGCGTATCCGTTGGCCTACCTGCTGGCGAACCTGCCATCGCGGCAAAGCAACCTGCTGATGATTCTGGTGCTGCTGCCGTTCTGGACCTCGATCCTAGTGCGGGTCGCCGCGTGGATCGTGTTGCTGCAATCGGGCGGACTGATCAACAGCGGTCTGATGGCCATGGGCATCATCGATAAACCGCTGGAGCTGGTGTTCAACCGCACCGGGGTTTACATCTCCATGGTGCACATCCTGCTGCCGTTCATGATTCTGCCGATCTACAGCGTGATGAAAGGCATTTCGCCCACCTACATGCGCGCCGCGATTTCCCTCGGCTGCCACCCGTTCGCCAGTTTCTGGCGGGTGTACTTCCCGCAGACCTATGCCGGTGTCGGCGCCGGTTGCCTGTTGGTGTTCATCCTCGCCATCGGCTACTACATCACCCCGGCATTGCTGGGCAGCCCGAACGATCAGATGGTCAGTTACTTCGTCGCCTTCTACACCAACACCAGCATCAACTGGGGCATGGCGACCGCGCTCGGTGGGCTGCTGCTGTTGGCGACCGTGGTGCTTTATCTGATTTACAGCTGGCTGGTGGGCGCCAGTCGCCTGCGCCTGAGCTAAGGGGAGAACGAAATGCTGAGTCCTTATATGTCGCCCATTGAGCGGGTGTGGTTCTACAGCTTGCGGATTCTCTGCGGCTTGATTTTGTTGTTCCTTATTCTGCCGGTGCTGGTGATCATCCCGCTGTCGTTCAACTCCGGGAGTTTTCTGGTGTACCCGCTGCAAGGCTTTTCGCTGCACTGGTACCAGGACTTCTTCGCTTCGGCCGAGTGGATGCGCTCGCTGAAGAACAGCATCATCGTTGCTCCGGCGGCGACTGTTTTGGCGATGATCTTCGGTACGCTGGCGGCAATCGGCCTGACGCGGGGCGACTTCCCCGGCAAGGCGCTGGTAATGGCGCTGGTGATTTCGCCGATGGTGGTACCGGTGGTGATCATTGGTGTGGCCAGTTACCTGACCTTTGCCCCACTGGGATTTGGCAATAGCTATATCTCGCTGATCGTCGTACACGCCGTGCTGGGCGTGCCGTTTGTGATCATCACGGTCTCGGCGACCTTGCAGGGGTTCAACCAGAATCTGGTGCGCGCTGCGGCGAGCCTTGGTGCTTCGCCACTGACGGCGTTCCGTCGGGTGACGTTGCCGCTGATTGCTCCCGGTGTGATTTCCGGTGCGCTGTTCGCCTTTGCGACCTCGTTCGATGAAGTGGTGGTGACGCTGTTTCTCGCCGGACCTGAACAAGCGACATTGCCACGGCAGATGTTCAGCGGCATCCGCGAAAACCTCAGCCCGACCATTGCCGCTGCTGCAACGCTGCTGATCGCGTTCTCGGTGATCCTGTTGCTGACGCTGGAATGGTTGCGTGGCCGCAGCGAGAAACTGCGTACTGCCCAGGTTTAGTGGCGAGCTGATCGTTCCCACGCTCCGCGTGGGAATGCAGCCCGGGACGCTCCGCGTCCCATTCACCACCTGAATAACAGACAATCCCAAATCCCCAGCTACTCTTGTGCCCAGCTCCCCTATCTATAAGAGGCTGCGCACATGAGTCTTTCCTCTTTCAAAATCGCTCACAAACTGATCACCGGCGCAGGTGCCATCGAGCAACTGGCGGCTGAACTGACACGCCTGGACATCGACAACCCGCTGATCGTCACCGATGCCGCACTGGTCAAGTCCGGCACGGTCGAGCTGGCGCTGGCGCAGCTGGGCGACCGAACCTACGAAATTTTCGACCGTGTGCTGCCAGACCCGGAAATCGCCATCGTCGAAGACTGCATGCGGGTCTACCGCGAGGGCGGGCACGACGGATTGATCGGCCTGGGCGGCGGCAGTGCCATCGACATCGCCAAAAGTGTCGCGGCCTACGCCGGTTATCACGGGGCGCTGGAGGATCTGTTCGGCATCGATCAGGTGCCGCGCAAAGGCCCGCCGCTGATCGCCATTCCGACCACCGCCGGCACCGGCTCGGAAGTCACCAACGTGGCGATTCTCTCCGACAAGGTTGCGCAGCTGAAGAAAGGCATCGTCAGCGACTATCTATTACCGGACGTGGCGCTGGTCAGTCCACAAATGACCCTGACCTGTCCGCGCAGTGTCACTGCCGCCAGTGGCGTCGATGCACTGGTGCACGCCATCGAGTCCTATCTGTCGCTGAACGCCTCACCGATTACCGACGCGCTGGCCATCGGCGCCATCAAGCTCATCGCCAAGGCGCTGCCCAAGGCCTACGCCAATCCGTCCAACCTCCAGGCCCGCGAAGACATGGCCACCGCCAGCCTGATGGCCGGTATGGCGTTTGGTAATGCCGGGGTCGGGGCGGTGCATGCATTGGCGTATCCGCTGGGCGGACGGTTCAACATTGCCCACGGCGTCAGCAATGCCTTGCTGCTGCCGTATGTCATGACCTGGAACAAAATGGCCTGCGTGGAGCGCATGCAGGATATTGCCGAGGCCATGGGCGTGAAGACCGCTCATCTGAGCGCCAACGACGCGGCCGACAAAGCCGTGGAGGCGATGACCGAGTTGTGCGCGGCGGTTGAAATCCCGGCGGGCCTGCACAGCTTCGGCGTTCCCGAGGACGCCATCCCGGCGATGGCCGTGGAAGCAGCGGGGATTGAGCGTCTGATGCGCAACAATCCGCGCAAATTGAGTGCCGTCGATATCGAGAAGATTTACCGAGCGGCGTACTGATTATCGCGTCACGGTGCGCGGGTCAAAGCATGCGGTATACAATGCGCGCCATCGTGATTTTGCTCAAAAAAGGTGCGTCATGCAGCCCTTCGTAATTGCTCCGTCGATTCTCTCCGCCGACTTCGCCCGCCTGGGTGAAGAAGTGGACAACGTCCTGGCCGCTGGCGCCGACTTCGTGCACTTCGATGTCATGGACAACCATTACGTGCCGAACCTGACCATCGGCCCGATGGTCTGCGCCGCACTGCGCAAGTACGGCGTGACTGCGCCGATCGACGCGCACCTGATGGTCAGCCCGGTGGACCGCATCGTTGGTGACTTTATTGAGGCCGGCGCGACGTACATCACCTTCCACCCGGAAGCCACGCAGCACGTCGACCGTTCCCTGCAACTGATCCGCGAAGGTGGCTGCAAGTCGGGCCTGGTGTTCAACCCGGCGACCCCGCTGGACGTGCTCAAGTACGTGATGGACAAGGTCGACATGATCCTGCTGATGAGCGTCAACCCGGGCTTCGGCGGGCAGAAGTTCATCCCCGGCACCCTCGACAAGCTGCGTGAAGCGCGGGCGCTGATCGATGCGTCCGGCCGTGACATCCGCCTGGAAATCGACGGCGGCGTGAACGTAAACAACATTCGTGAAATCGCCGCTGCTGGCGCCGACACCTTCGTCGCCGGCTCGGCGATCTTCAATGCACCGAACTACCAAGAGGTGATTGAAAAGATGCGTTCCGAACTGGCGCTGGCCCGCCCATGAGTGGCTTTGAGCAGCTGTTCCCGGGGTCTCTGCCGCGGCTGGTGATGTTCGATCTGGATGGCACGCTGATCGATTCGGTCCCCGACCTCGCAGCGGCGGTGGATAACATGCTGCTCAAGCTCGGGCGTCAACCTGCTGGCATCGCATCGGTGCGTGAGTGGGTGGGCAACGGCGTGCACGTGCTGGTGCGCCGGGCCTTGGCCAACCACATCGACGCCGAGGGTGTCGATGAGGTCGAAGCCGAGCATGCCCTGGAGTTGTTCAACGGCTTTTATGAGGACGGTCACGCGCTGACGGTGGTTTACCCCGGCGTGCGCGACACCCTGAAATGGCTGCACAAGCAGGGTGTCGAGATGGCGCTGATCACCAACAAGCCGGAGCGTTTCGTCGCGCCGTTGCTGGATCAGATGAAAATCGGTCGTTATTTTCGCTTGATCATCGGCGGAGATACCCTGCCACAGAAAAAGCCGGACCCGGCAGCGCTGTTTTTCGTGATGAAAATGACCAACATCCCGGCGTCGCAATCCTTGTTCGTCGGCGATTCGCGCAGCGATGTGCAGGCGGCGAAAGCGGCGGGGGTCAAATGCGTGGCGCTCAGTTACGGCTATAACCACGGCCGGCCGATTGCCGAAGAGTCGCCGGCGCTGGTGATCGACGATCTGCGCAAGTTAATTCGCGGTTGCCTGGATCCGGCCGCTGAGATAACGTTGCCCAACGCTGTTCAACCCCCTTCTGGAAACGCCATCGTGGTGGTCACTCGCAAACTCTGGATGAAAGTCATCAAGGCCCTGGCCCGCTGGCGTTGGCGCGCCTGACTTGTTCCTGGCCGGCCTACCGGCGCGTTTGCATACCTGACTGTTAGACCCTCAAGCCACGAGGCTACCCCATGATCCGCGAAGAATTCCTGCATTTGGCCGCTGCCGGCTACAACCGCATCCCGCTTGCCTGCGAAACCCTGGCCGACTTCGACACGCCGCTGTCGATCTACCTGAAACTGGCCGATGAGCCCAACTCCTACCTGCTGGAATCGGTGCAGGGCGGGGAAAAGTGGGGCCGTTACTCGATCATCGGCCTGCCGTGCCGCACGGTGCTGCGGGTTCATGACCATCACGTCAGCGTGACCCACGATGGCGTCGAGATCGAAAGCCATGAGGCTGAAGATCCGCTGGCCTTCGTCGAGGAATTCAAAGCCCGCTACAACGTGCCGACCATCCCTGGTCTGCCGCGCTTCAATGGCGGTCTGGTGGGTTATTTCGGTTACGACTGCGTGCGGTATGTAGAAAAGCGTCTCGGCAAGTGCCCGAACCCGGATCCATTGGGCGTGCCGGACATTCTGCTGATGGTTTCCGACGCGGTGGTGGTGTTCGACAACCTCGCCGGCAAGATGCACGCAATTGTTCTGGCCGATCCATCGCAGGCAGATGCTTTCGAACAAGGTCAGGCACGACTGGAAGAGCTGCTGGAAAAACTCCGTCAACCGATCACCCCGCGCCGTGGCCTGGACTTCAGCAAGCAACAGTCTGCTGATCCGGTCTTTCGTTCGAGCTTCACCCAGGACGATTACGAAAAAGCCGTCGATACCATCAAGGAATACATCCTGGCCGGTGACTGCATGCAGGTCGTGCCGTCCCAGCGCATGTCGATCGACTTCAAGGCTGCGCCGATTGATCTGTACCGGGCGCTGCGTTGCTTCAACCCGACGCCTTATATGTACTTCTTCAACTTCGGCGACTTCCACGTCGTTGGCAGTTCGCCTGAAGTGCTGGTACGGGTCGAAGACAACCTGATCACCGTGCGCCCGATTGCCGGCACCCGACCTCGGGGCGCCAACGAAGAGGCTGACCTGGCGCTGGAAAAAGACCTGCTGTCCGACCACAAGGAAATTGCCGAGCACTTGATGCTGATCGACCTGGGCCGTAACGACACGGGTCGGGTCTCGGAAATCGGTTCGGTAAAACTTACCGAGAAGATGGTCATCGAGCGCTATTCCAACGTGATGCACATCGTTTCCAACGTCACCGGTCAACTGAAGGCCGGGCTGACGGCGATGGACGCACTGCGCGCGATTCTGCCGGCGGGCACCTTGTCTGGCGCACCGAAAATCCGCGCGATGGAAATCATCGACGAACTGGAACCGGTCAAGCGTGGCGTCTACGGCGGCGCCGTCGGCTACTTCGCCTGGAACGGCAACATGGACACTGCGATTGCAATCCGCACCGCAGTGATCAAGAACGGCGAACTGCACGTGCAGGCCGGTGGCGGCATCGTTGCCGACTCGGTGCCGGCACTGGAATGGGAAGAAACCCTGAACAAGCGCCGCGCGATGTTCCGTGCGGTGGCGCTTGCCGAGCAAACCCCGGCAAGCTGAGTTCCCACAAAGACCTCGCTACCAAAAACGCGGCACCTGTAAGGGCTCCGCGTTTTTTTGTGTCTGCTGTTTGCCGGATCAGAAATCCAGCGCAACCCCAACGGTAAGCCCTTGCTGGGTAAAGTCATCATCCTTGCGGAACGTATACCCACCACGCAGCGCCAGATCGGCCGTCAACTTGTGGCTGACTCCCAGGCTCACGCGATTCAAATGGCTTTGCGGTGTATAGCCATCCAGCTTGAAGTCGAGGGACGGCAGGCTGTTGAGGGCGATGTTCACCTTCTGCACGTCATCTTCATACTCACGCTCGTAGGCATATTCGCCGAACACTTGAGTCTGTGCAGTGATTTGGTATTTGCCCTGCAGCCCGGCGCCGAGGCGTTTTGAATCGCGTTTCTGGTCATCAAAGGTCAGCGCCGTGGAACGATTGCTGTTTTCCGAGTAGCCGTCGACTTCCACTTTCGCGTAATCGGCGCTGATGAACGGCGACAGGTGCCACGCGCTGCCGGGTTGCGCAATGTCGTAGCCAACGCGCGTGCTGAAGGCCCAGAGATGGCCATCGGTATCGCCTTTTTCCGCACCTTCGGCGGCGCCCAGGTCGAATTTGCGTTTGAGGTTGTCGTAATCCAGCTTGCCGCCGGTCAACGCGGCGTCAGCCCACCAACGGTTCTGCTGGAACTGGGCAAAAGCGGTGGCCAGGTAGCTGTTGAGTTTGTAGTCCGAATCGTTACTGCCTGCCTCCAGATTCTGACGATAGAAGCCCGCCGCCACACCCACACGCCAGGCTTCATTGAGGCGATAGCTGCCACCGATGTTCAAGTTGTAACCGCTGCCATCAGCGCTGGCGCCGCTGCTTTGGCTATCGACATCCAGATGCTGACCGCCGCCGGCGACAATGGCGCGCCATTGGCCGACCGCCTGCCAGTTCTCCCAGTCCGATTGCCATTGGCTGCGCAACTCATCCTGGTGTGCACGCAAGGTGGCGTGGGCCATTTCCGGCAGCAATGTCAGCTCCCACGGCGCAGCCAGTAACGAGTAGGCGTAGTCGGAAATCAGTTTTTGCCCGGCTTCGGTCGGATGAACCCCATCGTTGTAAATCAGCTTGCTGGGGTCCGGGGTGGCACTGTTGATGCCATACGTAGCGTTTTCGGTGCAGCTGTTACCACTGAAGCAGGTCGCCGTCAGGTTCTGGCCAGTAGCAAAACCGAATCGCCCCGGATCGGCGAAGGTTTCCTGCAACAGCAACGGAATATTCAGCGGGATGATTTCGGCATCGATCCCAGCGAGACGGGTGACCAGCTGCCGGTTGAACGCACTGCTCAATTGTGAGGTGGCTGTTTGTAGCGGCGTACCATTGATGGCCGGCGTCAGACCCAGGTCGGGCAGCAGCCAGACCATAATGTAGCGGGCGCCGGCGGTTTGCAGAACCTGGACGCTGTTGGCCAGTCGATCGGCAGCGGCATTCGCCTGAGCGCCACTTTGAACACGTCCCTGAAGAAAATCGTTGCCGCCCCCGGAGAGGTAATACAGCGCGTTCGGATCGGCGCGGAAGTCGTTTGTCGGCAGATAACCCAAACGGCTGCGTTCACCCGTGGCGGATGCGGTGGTGATCGAGTCGAGAATCTGGTCGGTGCGGTAACCGCCAACCGCCCAGTTATTGCCGTCCGGCAGGCCCTGGGTGGCACGCGCGGCCGAGGTCGAAGCGGCCGTCTCGTCCTGGGAAAAGCCGAGCCTTCCACCCAGCAGTTGCGTCGAGTTGGCGGAATAGACTTCGCCGCTGCCATCCTGGTAAACAGGGCCGGTCCGGTTGGTGAAGCGCAGGGTAGAACCGGGAGGGCCACCCGTGTCAGTGAACTGCCCCGCATCATTGAGGCTGTCGCCAAAAACGATGAAATTCGAATAAGGGTTGGGCGCCGCAATCGCCTGGGTGCAGGCCATCGCGAGCAAGCAGCCGGCAAGCGGTACAAACAACGTCTGTCTGATCATGAGCAAGTCCGTTTGTTTATTGTTTTAGTGAACGAAACGAGGGTGCCAGAAATATAGAGTCAGTTGCCGTTCGGCGCGAACCCGTCGATTGTTTCACGCGCTTCGATCGCGCCATATTGCACGCTCTGCCCAGCTAAGTTACTGTGCCGAGACGTATAAATGAGACCTTCCCCGTGTTGATCGTCAGCAAACTTCTGGATCAAGTCATCAAGGCACACGCCCGTTGGCGTTGGCGCGCCTGAATCCTTCTGCCGGCCCGGCCGGATCTTTACCGCTTTGCCTTCTTTGCCCGTAAGACATACCGCTTTGCTGCGCGATTCCAGCGACCGACAAAGCGCAGGACGCTGCGGGTAAATCATTCGAAGGCTGTATTAAAGTCAGTGAATTCAAGAGGTTCATAACGCCATGTTGCTGATGATCGATAACTACGACTCTTTTACCTACAACGTTGTGCAGTACCTTGGTGAGCTCGGCTCCCAGGTCAAAGTCGTGCGCAACGATGAGCTCACCATCGCCGAAATCGAAGCCCTCAACCCTGAGCGGATCGTCGTCTCCCCCGGTCCTTGCACCCCGACTGAAGCCGGCATCTCGATTGAAGCGATCAAACATTTCGCCGGAAAACTGCCGATTCTCGGCGTCTGCCTGGGCCATCAGTCCATCGGCCAGGCCTTTGGTGGCGATGTGGTTCGCGCCCGGCAGGTCATGCACGGCAAGACCAGCCCGGTGTTCCACGAGGACAAGGGCGTTTTCGAAGGCCTGAACCATCCGCTGACGGTCACCCGCTATCATTCACTGATCGTCAAACGCGAAACCCTGCCCGATTGCCTTGAGCTGACCGCCTGGACCCAGCTTGAAGACGGCTCGGTCGACGAGATCATGGGCCTGCGCCACAAGACTCTGAACATCGAGGGCGTCCAGTTTCACCCTGAGTCGATCCTCACCGAACAGGGCCACGAGCTGTTCGCCAATTTCCTCAAACAAACCGGCGGCACGCGCTAAGGACTTTTCATGAATATCAAGACAGCCCTGAGCCGTATCGTCGAACAGCTCGACCTCAGCACCGATGAGATGCGCGATGTGATGCGCGAAATCATGACCGGTCAATGCACGGATGCGCAGATCGGCGCGTTCATGATGGCCATGCGCATGAAGAGCGAAAGCATCGACGAGATCGTCGGCGCCGTGTCGGTCATGCGCGAGCTGGCGGACAAGGTCGAACTCAAGACCCTCGATGGCGTCGTCGATGTGGTCGGTACCGGTGGTGACGGTGCCAATATCTTCAACGTCTCGACCGCTTCCTCGTTCGTGGTCGCGGCGGCGGGTTGCACCGTCGCCAAGCACGGTAACCGTGCGGTATCGGGCAAAAGCGGCAGCGCCGACCTGCTGGAGGCGGCCGGTATCTACCTGAACCTGACGCCGGTTCAGGTGGCACGCTGCATCGATAACGTCGGCATCGGTTTCATGTTCGCCCAGACCCACCACAGTGCCATGAAGCACGCCGCCGGCCCGCGCCGGGAGCTGGGCTTGCGCACCTTGTTCAACATGCTCGGCCCGCTTACGAATCCGGCTGGCGTGAAACATCAGGTGGTGGGCGTCTTCAATCAGGCGTTGTGCCGGCCGTTGGCTGAAGTCTTGCAGCGTCTGGGCAGCAAACACGTGCTGGTGGTGCACTCGAAGGATGGCCTGGACGAATTCAGTCTGGCGGCGCCTACCTTTGTGGCGGAATTGAAGGATGACCAGATCACTGAGTACTGGGTCGAACCAGAAGACTTGGGCATGAAGAGCCAGAGCCTGCACGGTCTGGCGGTGGATAGCCCGGCGGCCTCCCTGGAGCTGATTCGCGATGCCCTGGGCAAGCGCAAGACCGAGAACGGTCAGAAAGCAGCGGAAATGATTATGCTCAATGCCGGTGCCGCGCTGTACGCCGCCGACCATGCCAGCAGTTTGAAAGAAGGCGTTGCCCTGGCGCACGATGCGCTGCACACAGGCCTCGCTCGGGAAAAACTGGAGGAGTTGGGTGCATTTACCGCGGTATTCAAAGTGGAGAATGAGGGATGAGTGTACCGACGGTTCTGGAAAACATTCTGGCCCGCAAAGTCCAGGAAGTCGCCGAGCGTAGCGCTCGCGTAAGCCTGGCGGAGCTGGAAAGTCTGGCCAAGGCGGCCGATGCACCCCGTGGTTTTGCCAAGGCATTGTTGGCTCAGGCCAAGCTCAAGCAGCCAGCGGTCATTGCAGAAATCAAGAAAGCTTCACCCAGCAAAGGCGTGATCCGCGAGAACTTCGTTCCCGCCGACATCGCCAAGAGTTACGAGAAGGGCGGCGCGACCTGTTTGTCGGTGCTCACCGATATCGATTACTTCCAGGGCGCCGATGCGTATCTGCAACAGGCGCGGGCGGCATGCAAACTGCCGGTGATCCGCAAGGACTTCATGATCGATCCGTACCAGATCATTGAAGCCCGAGCGTTGGGCGCCGACTGCGTGCTGCTGATCGTCTCCGCACTGGACGACGTGAAAATGGCTGAGCTGGCGGCCGTGGCCAAAGGCGTCGGCCTCGATGTGCTGGTCGAAGTCCACGACGGCGACGAGTTGGAGCGGGCCTTGAAAACCCTCGACACTCCGCTGGTGGGCGTCAACAACCGCAACCTGCATACCTTCGAAGTCAGTCTGGAAACCACCCTCGACCTGTTGCCACGTATACCGCGTGATCGCTTGGTGATCACCGAGAGTGGCATTCTCAACCGGGCCGATGTTGAGCTGATGGAAATCAGTGATGTGTACGCGTTCCTGGTTGGCGAAGCGTTCATGCGCGCCGAAAGTCCGGGCACCGAACTGCAGCGTCTGTTCTTTCCTGAGCGTGGTATCGCGGTGAGCGGTTCTACACTCGACTGAACGTGACTTAATGAAGAAGCCGGCGATGCCGGCTTTTTTATACCCCACACAAAGGATGCCTACTGCCATGACCCAGCCCATCGCCTTGACCGTTGAAGCCGGCCTGCTCGCCGAACAGGATCTGTTGGCCCATGTGTGCACCGGCGATTCGGAGTTTGGTCTGCTGTTTTGGCAACCCAGTGATCGGGCGCTGGTCATGCCGCGACGTTTGAATCGTCTGCCTGGGTTCGAGGCCGCATGCGAGGTGTCGGCTGCGGCGGGTTGGCCGGTGTTATTGCGTGAAACCGGCGGTGAACCGGTGCCGCAATCGGCCTCAACCATCAATATCGCGCTGGTCTACGCGCCACCGCGTAGCGAGGGTGACCAGAACCGGATCGAAACCGCTTATCGCCGACTCTGCGACCCGATTTGTCAACTGCTTGATGAGTTGGGCGGCGTTTCGTCCCTGGGCGAAGTTGATGGCGCGTTTTGCGATGGCCGATTCAACGTTAACCTCGATGGGCGCAAGATGGTTGGCACCGCGCAGCGCTGGCGTCAGAGCAAGGGCGGTACGCGTCCGGTAGGGTTGGTGCACGGTGCTTTGTTGCTCGAAAACGAGCGTGAGTCGATGGTTGCGGCGGTCAACCGTTTCAATGAAGCCTGTGGCCTGGAGCAGCGAGTGCGCGCCGAGAGCCACATCGCCCTGTATGAAAAATATGCAGCACCTGATGCGTTGGAACGACTCGACACGTTGTACCGCCAGTTGCTGGCAGACATGTTCAGGGCTTAGCGCGTACCGAAGACCACCATGGTCTTGCCTTTGACGTCCACCAGGTTGCGCTCTTCCAGATCCTTGAGTACGCGACCGACCATCTCACGTGAACAACCGACAATCCGCCCGATCTCCTGACGGGTCACCTTGATCTGCATGCCGTCCGGGTGAGTCATCGCATCCGGCTGTTTACAGAGTTCCAGCAGGCAGCGCGCAACGCGACCGGTGACGTCGAAGAACGCCAGATCACCGACTTTGCGCGTGGTGTTGCGCAGACGCTGTGCGATTTGTCCGCTGAGCACGTAAAGAATGTCCGGATCCTGCTGGGACAGCTCGCGGAATTTCGCGTAGCTGATCTCCGCGACGTCGCATTCGATCTTGGCGCGTACCCAGGCGCTGCGTTCCTGTTCCAGGCCGGCCTGTTCGAACAGGCCCAACTCGCCGATAAAGTCCCCGGAGTTCAGATAAGCGATGATCATTTCGCGGCCGTCGTCATCCTCGATCAGGATGGTGACCGACCCTTTGATAATGAAGAACAGCGTGTCCGAGCGGTCGCCGGCACAAATGATGTTGCTCTTGGCCGCATAGCGACGGCGCTGACAGTGCATCAGCAGCTTGTCGAGGTTCTTGATTTTGGGTGTTGGGGTAATAGCAACCATGGTTGTATCCCGAAAAGACTGCACGGTATGTTTGGTTTTTTTATGAATAGCTGAGGTTGCTACATAGCTGGCTATGCGCCAGCGAATTGGCGCCAGCTTAGCAGACACTTCCTTCAATATTCGAGAATTTACCTACAGCGTATTGGCTTGCGTCCTAGGAAGGCGAGACACCGTCAATCCAGGGCCCTGTGCTAAGCTGGCGACCCTTTTTTATACAGTGGAGTCTTGGCGATGAAGGCACGCATCCAATGGGCTGGCGAAGCCATGTTCCTCGGTGAATCCGGCAGCGGTCATGTCGTGGTCATGGACGGTCCGCCTGATGCCGGCGGTCGCAACCTGGGTGTCCGGCCGATGGAAATGCTCTTGCTGGGTGTTGGCGGTTGCAGCAATTTCGACGTGGTCAGTATCCTCAAGAAGTCCCGTCAGGCCGTTGAAAGCTGCGAAGCCTTCCTCGAAGCCGAGCGCGCCACCGAAGATCCGAAGGTTTTCACCAAGATCCACATGCACTTCGTGGTCAAGGGCCGCGGGCTGAAAGAAGCCCAGGTCAAACGCGCCATCGAGCTGTCTGCCGAGAAGTATTGCTCGGCGTCGATCATGCTCGGCGCAGCTGGTGTGGCCATTACCCATGACTACGAGATCATCGAACTCGGTTGAATCGACATTCAACTATCATAAAAGCAGCGCAGACTCTGGCGATCTAAAGCTGGTGTCTGTTCGGGTGTGCGGCCTGTCGGTTGACGGGCCACTACCCTGAAAAAAATGGCGCAGGCATGCTTGATCACGCGGCCGGGCCGCAATACATAGAGAGCTTTAACGGTGAAAAGCAAACTCAAGCTCCATGGGTTCAATAACCTGACAAAGACCTTGAGCTTCAACATTTATGACATCTGCTACGCGCAAACCCCGCAAGACCAACAGGCTTACGTCGAGTACATCAATAAAGAGTACAACGCCAAGCGCCTGACGCAGATCCTCACAGAAGTTGTCGATATCATTGGTGCCAACATCCTGAACATCGCCAGTCAGGACTATGAACCGCAGGGCGCCAGCGTCACGATTCTGATCTCTGAAGAGCCGGTGACCCCGACCGACAGCCAGATCGAAGAGTCCCCGGGCCCGCTGCCTGAAATTATCCTGGCCCACCTCGACAAGAGCCACATCACGGTGCACACCTACCCGGAAATTCATCCGGACGATGGCATCGCGACCTTCCGTGTGGACATTGACGTGTCGACCTGTGGCGTCATTTCACCGCTTAAGGCACTCAACTTCCTGATTCACCAGTTCGATTCGGACATCGTGACCGTGGATTATCGCGTGCGCGGCTTCACCCGTGACGTAGAAGGCAAGAAGCACTTCATCGATCACGAGATCAACTCGATTCAGAACTACCTTTCCGAAGACACCCGCGACGCGTACCAGATGACAGACGTGAACGTGTACCAGGAAAACCTGTTCCACACCAAAATGCTGCTGAAGGACTTCGAACTGGATAACTACCTGTTCGGCGACGCCACCAGCAGCCTGTCCTCTGAGCAGCGTGCTCAGGTGACTGACCGCGTGAAGCATGAAATGCTGGAAATCTTCTACGCGCGCAACATGCCGAGCTGATTCCTGGTAGCAAAAAGAAAGGGCGCTGAAAAGCGCCCTTTTTTGTGCCCGGGATTTGGGGATCAGATCCGATAAGTACTCTTGGTCATGACCTTGGCCATCAGGCTCATGCCGAACTTCACCGGTGCCGGGAAGCGGAAACCCCCAGCCTCCAGCGCGCTTTCGGCGTGGTGTTCTTCATCAATGCGCATCTGCTCGAGGATCGCCCGGGACTTTTCGTCCTCGGCCGGCAGTTGCTCGAGGTGTTCGTTCAGGTGTTTGCAGACCTGATGCTCGGTGGCAGCAACGAAACCCAGGCTGATTTTATCGCTGATCAACCCTGCTACCGCGCCGATCCCGAACGACATGCCGTAGAACAGTGGATTGAGAATGCTGGTGTGGCTGCCTAACTGTTTTATGCGTTGTTCACACCAGACCAGGTGGTCGATTTCTTCTTCGGCGGCATGTTCCATAGCGGCACGCACTTGCGGCAGCTTGGCGGTCAGGGCCTGCCCCTGATACAGCGCCTGGGCACAGACTTCGCCGGTATGGTTGATGCGCATCAGGCCGGCGACGTGCCGGGAGTCTTCGTCGCTCATTTGCGCATCTGGCTGCACGATAGCGGGCGAAGGACGGTACGGCTGGCCACTGAAGGGCAGCAAGGTACGTATCGCGGCATCGGCTTGCAGCAGAAGACGGTCAATCGGCGAGTAGTGACGTTGAGTAGTCATGCTGACCTCCGGGAAGAATCTCGGCGGCCAGTTTAACCCAATCGGCCAGCGAAGGTTTGCGTTGGGTCATTGTGACGCAGGCTTCTTCTGTAGGAGCACAGCTTGCTGGCGATGGCGATTTCAATGACGCCATCGCCAGCAAGCTGTGCTCCTACAAGAGCGGGTAATGAATCAGCCCGGCGGCCAATGCATCTGGCGCTGACCCAGCACGTGCATATGAATGTGATAGACGGTCTGCCCACCCAGTGGATTGCAGTTCATGACCACGCGAAAGCCCTCTTCGCAGCCCAATTCCAGGGCCAGACGCTGGGCGGTGAACAGAATGTGCCCAGCCAGTGTCTTGTCGTCCTCGGTCAGGTCATTAAGCGTGCGCACCGCTTTTTTCGGGATCACCAGAAAATGCACCGGTGCCTGTGGGGCGATGTCGTGGAAGGCCAGTACCTGGTCGTCCTCGTAAATGATCTTCGCCGGGATTTCCCGGCTGATGATCTTGCTGAACAGAGTATCCACAGCTGTTTCTCCGTTGTTTGGGCTGGCCTGAGTTTAACCATGGGTTATGCCCGAGCCCAGCCTTTTACCTTGAGGGTCGATCAGCGCGGGCAGTAAGCCTTGTTGACCATGCCTGCGATTGTCCGGGTCAGCCAGCGTGAGCCGAGCCGCGGCAGGAAGGCGCGCCAGCGGTTGCGTCGACCCGGAATGATGATGGCGCGATTTTTCTCCAGAGCCCGCACGGTATAAAGCGCGACTTCCTCGGGGCTCATCAGCATTTTGCTGTCGACCAGTTTGCCAGCGTCCAATTGTGCGGTGCGGAAAAACGCCGTGCGGGTAGGGCCGGGGCAGAGCACCGACACCTTGACCGCGCATTTTTTCAGTTCCACGCGCAACCCTTCGGAAAAGTGCAGCACATAAGCCTTGCTGGCGTAGTAAGTGCTCATCCAAGGGCCGGGATGGAACGCCGCCACCGAGGCGACATTCAAAATCTGCCCGCCGCCCTGCAGCGCCATACTGTTGCCGATCGCGTGACACAGGCGAGTGAGCGCGAGGATGTTCACTTCGATCAGGTCCTGCTCGGTCATCCAGTCCTGAGCCAGGAAAGGGCCGCAAGTGCCGATGCCGGCGCAGTTGACCAGCAAATCGATCTGTCGGTCACCTTCCTCCAGCTCCAGCAGAAATCCGGACAGCCGTAGCGGCTCGCCAAGGTCACAGGCTCGGAACAACACTTCCACGCCAAAACGTTGAGTCAGTTCAATCGCAATGCTTTCCAGCTGATCACGCTGCCGGGCCACCAGAATCAGGCTGCGGCCGCGCCGGGCCAGCGCTTCGGCCATCGCCAGGCCGATGCCGCTGGAAGCGCCAGTGATCAGAGCGTAACGGGTCATGCATTTCTCCATCGCAACAGCTCCGCGCCGGCGACGCAGGTGTCACGGGCGGGGAGCGCTGTTCATTCTTTCGCAGAGTCTACAGGGGGCTGGGCTTCTTCGGCTGCATCGTCGGCTGAATTTGGCGCCGGCTCTGCTTCCACAGCGGTCTCATCTTCGATCTCTTCGGTGGTCACGGAGTCACTTTCATAGCTGCTCTGGGTGGCGCTTTCGTATTCGCTTTGAATGGCAGTAAGACCACCGGCCAGCCCGCCGATGAACAGGATCGCGATAAACACCAGCCACAGCGAAGACAGTACCTTGACCGCGGTGCTGTTGGGTGGTGGTGGCGCACCGTATTGATTGGCGGTGTTATTACCCGGCGCAATCATCATCACGAACGGAAAGATGCTGCCCACGAACGGCACGAGGGTCAGCAGCCAAAGCCAGCCAGACCAGCCGATATCGTGCAGACGCTGGACACTGAACTGAATGCTGACGAACGCGAGCGCCACGAAGAGAACAAAGGCCAGCAAGCCACCGAGAATCAGGCCGGCGCTCGAGTCCGAACTGATGAGGGCCAAGCCGAAAACAGCAAGCACAGCGCCAACACCAAGGGTCACCAGCGTCAGGGACATCGTCCAGGCCAGGTAACGCACGCGGCCGATGCGACCTTCGAAGCTGAACGGCTTGGGTGTGGAAAATTCAGGCAAGGCTTCGCCGACGGTAGCCCGGGGTGGTGCATAAGGCGATTCGGGGTCTGCTGCGACGGCCGGCGCGTGTTCATGAACGTCAGATAGGTTCAGCTCGATCGAAGGTTCGGATTCGATCCGGGCATCGATACCGGTTTTGGTCAGCGCCTGGAGATAAGTCTGAGCATCGGTCTGTGACAGGTCGCGTTTGAGTGCTACCGGCTTGCCACTGAACAGCCGCTCGATGGCAGCCACATCGCTTTTGAACAACTCGGCGAGGTTGAACTTGGCGGTGGTGACGTCAACACCTGGCAGCAGAGCGCCGTCGAATACGATCTTGAAACGGTTTTCGCTCATTGCGAGGCATCCTTGTCGCGAGTGTTTTAGGGAGTATTGCGCGTGGAGTGTAAGGCCAGCCGGAATGGACTGGCCAAGTTTTACTGTCAGCGTGGCCAGCGTTTGGGCAGCGCTGCCGCCAGCTCCAGTGCTTTGCGGTACTCGGCATCAAGGCGAGCGACCAGTTGATCAACACTCGGCAGGTCATCGATTTCGCCGACTCCCTGGCCTGCGGACCAGACGGTCTTCCAGGCTTTGGCTTCATCGCTGATAGGCTTGAGTTTGGAGCCGAAGTTCACCTCACCCTTGCCTTGCAGCGCTGCCATGTCGAAACCCGCAGCCTCAAGGCTCTGACGCATAAAGCTCGCCGGTACCCCCGACACCGCTGGAGTATGGACGATGTCCGCCGCTCTGGAAGTCAGCAGCATCTCTTTATAGGCGTCAGACGCATGACTTTCGGTGGTGCCGATAAATCGCGTACCGAAGTAGGCCAGATCCGCACCGAGCAATTGTGCAGCGAGAATTTCGTGGCCGTGGTTCAGGCAACCGGCCAGCAGTAGGGTCTTGTCGAAGAATTGGCGTATCTCGGCAATCAGCGAGAACGGGCTCCAGGTCCCGGCGTGCCCACCGGCGCCCGCTGCCACGGCGATCAAGCCGTCGACCCCGGCCTCGGCGGCTTTCTCTGCATGGCGACGAGTCGTCACGTCATGGAATACCAGACCGCCATAGCTGTGCACTGCATCGACCAGTTCTTTTACGGCGCCGAGGCTGGTGATCACGATCGGCACTTTGTGCTCGATACAGATCTCCAGATCCGCTTGCAGCCGCGGGTTGCTGTTGTGGACGATCAGGTTCACCGCATAAGGCGCCGGATTCTCCAGTGTTGCCAACCCTGCTTCGATCTCTTCCAGCCAGGCCTTGAAGCCACTGCTCTCGCGCTGGTTCAGCGCGGGGAAGCTGCCCACCACGCCATTACGGCAGCAGGCGAGCACCAGTTGAGGGTTGGAGATCAGGAACATCGGCGCTGCCACGACAGGCAGGCGCAAACGTTGTTCGAGCAGGGCGGGCAGCGACATTGGAAGTACCCCGGTAAGTTGCGGCTTATTGAATTTAGAACGGTCGAACGACGACCAGAATTACGATAGCCAGCAATATCAGAACCGGCACTTCATTGAACCAGCGATAAAAGACATGGCTGCGGGTGTTTTCGCCACGGGCAAAACGTTTTACCTGTGCTCCGCACATGTGGTGGTAGCCGATCAGGATCACTACAAGCGTCAACTTCGCGTGAATCCAGGCTCCTTGACTAAATATGCTGGGGTTCAAGGCGATCAGTGCAATGCCGAAAATCAGGGTGGCGATCATCGCCGGGCCCATGATGCCGCGGTAGAGTTTGCGCTCCATGATGCAGAAACGCTCTTTGCTGACGGTGTCTTCGCTTTGGGCGTGATAGACGAAGAGGCGTGGCAGGTAAAACAGGGCGGCAAACCAGCAGACCATGCTGACGATGTGAAGCGCTTTGAGCCACAAATAAAGCATTTTTAGTTATTCCCAGGTTCACGGTAGCGAAGATAGTAGAGGGTAGAGCGCCCGCACGTCACCTTGACGGTTGTCGCAGAGCTGCGCGGCCCCTATTATCGACGGCTTTCCAGTGGGTTCGTTGAGGGCAGGTTTATGGTCAAGGTCGGTATCGTCGGCGGCACGGGTTACACCGGTGTCGAACTGCTGCGTCTGTTGGCGCAGCACCCGCAAGCTGAAGTGGCAGTCATCACTTCCCGATCCGAGGCCGGTCTGGCCGTGGCTGATATGTATCCGAACCTGCGCGGTCATTACGATGGCTTGGCGTTCAGCGTTCCGGACATCAAGACGCTGGGCGCTTGTGACGTGGTGTTCTTCGCTACGCCTCACGGTGTTGCCCATGCCCTGGCCGGCGAGTTGCTGGCTGCCGGCACCAAGGTCATCGACCTGTCGGCGGACTTCCGTCTGCAGGACGCCGATGAATGGGCCAAGTGGTACGGTCAACCTCACGGCGCACCGGAACTGCTGGAAGAGGCGGTCTATGGCTTGCCGGAAGTCAATCGCGAGCAGATCAAACAGGCCCGCCTGATCGCTGTGCCGGGTTGCTACCCGACCGCTACGCAATTGGGTTTCCTGCCATTGCTTGAAGCAGGTCTGGCCGATACCACTCGCTTGATCGCTGATTGCAAATCCGGCGTCAGTGGCGCCGGTCGTGGGGCTTCCGTAGGTTCGCTGTACTCCGAGACGTCGGAAAGCATGAAGGCTTACGCCGTCAAAGGGCACCGTCACTTGCCAGAAATTCGCCAGGGTCTGCGTCGCGCAGCGGGCAAGGACGTCGGTCTGACCTTCGTTCCGCACCTGACACCCATGATTCGAGGCATCCACTCGACGCTCTACGCGACCGTCGTGGATCGCTCGGTGGATCTGCAGGCGCTGTTTGAAAAGCGCTATGCCAACGAACCGTTCGTCGATGTCATGCCGGCCGGCAGTCATCCGGAAACCCGAAGCGTGCGCGGTGCCAACGTTTGCCGTATTGCCGTGCATCGTCCACAGGATGGTGATCTGGTGGTGGTGTTGTCGGTGATCGATAACTTGGTCAAAGGCGCGTCGGGTCAGGCGGTGCAGAACCTGAACATTCTGTTCGGTCTGGATGAGCGCTTGGGTCTGTCCCACGCAGGTATGCTGCCGTAAGGTTTATCCCGCTCAGCAAAAAGGCCCGTCTGACGGGCCTTTTTGCATTTCGGGCGGGCAAATGTGTTGATTGATATACCGTAACAATAGTTGACCGATTTTCTAGGAGAAGCGGATAATGCGCGTCATCACGCATTATGGCGGCGTAACGCCGGGAGATAGTTAGCATGAGCGTCGAATCCTTCACCCCCACGGCTTTGCAATTCACCCACGGTGCCGCGCACAAGGTGAAGAGCCTGGTCGATGAAGAGGGGAATGATCGCTTGAAGCTGCGCGTATTCGTTACGGGCGGCGGTTGTTCAGGTTTTCAGTACGGCTTCACCTTCGATGAAGAAGTGGCCGATGACGACACTATTGTCGAACGCGAAGGTGTGAGTCTGGTGGTCGACCCGATGAGTTTCCAATACCTGGCAGGTGCCGAGGTGGATTATCAGGAAGGTCTGGAAGGTTCGCGCTTCGTGATCAAGAATCCGAACGCCAGCACCACGTGTGGCTGCGGCTCTTCGTTCTCGATCTGATCGCAATTCACCGCATCACCAAGCGCCGCATGGCCTCAGGGCTCTGCGGCATTTTGCTGTCCGAGATTCGGCATGGCCAGTCAGGCAGGGTAAATGGCGCCGAGTACGCGCAGGCCACGGGCGCCGGTGACGCTCGGACGATTGGCGGCTATGCCTTCAAGGCAGCAATGGGCCAGCCAGGCGAAGGCCATGGCTTCGACCCAGTCCGGGTCTACACCGTAAGCCGCGGTGCTGCTGACCTTGGCGTTCGGCAGCAAGCTGGCCAAGCGGTTCATCAGTGTGGTGTTGTGCGCGCCGCCGCCGCAGACAAGCAGTTCCTGCGTGTCTGTTTGGGCGCTTTGCAGTGATTCGACGATGGTCAGGGCAGTCAGTTCGAGCAGGGTTGCCTGCACGTCTTCGGTGGCGAAGGTCGGCAACTGTGCCAGGTGCTGTGTCAGCCATGGCAGGTTGAATACTTCGCGGCCGGTGCTTTTCGGGCCTTTGGTCACGAAGAACGGATCACTGAGCAATTCTTTCAAAAGAGTCGGTTCGACCTTGCCGCTGGCAGCCCATTGGCCGTCGCGATCAAAGTTGTCGCCGCGTTGCTGGTGAATCCACGCATCCTGCAGAACATTGCCCGGGCCACAGTCGAAACCGGCTACCGGTTTGCCGGGCTCGATCAGGCTGAGGTTGCTGAAACCGCCAACGTTCAATACCGCACGATTGCCAGGCTGTTCTTCGAACAACGCTTCGTGAAAGGCTGGAACCAGTGGCGCGCCTTGCCCTCCGGCGGCCACATCGCGGCTGCGGAAGTCGCTGACCACGGTGATGCCGGTCAACTCCGTCAGTAGGGCAGGGTTGCCGATTTGCACCGTGAAGCCACGCGCGGGTTCGTGGCGAATGGTCTGGCCGTGGCTGCCGATTGCACGAATGTCTTCGGGTTTCAGGTTTTGTTGATCAAGGAGGGTGTGAATGCCCCGTGCTGCCAGCTTCACCCAGTTCTGCTGGGCAATGGCGGAGCGGGCAATCTCGTCCGGGCCGCTGGCGCACAAGCCAAGCAGCTCGATGCGCAGGGAGTCAGGCATGGGAATGTAATGCGTGGCGATCAGCTTGATCGCCGGGGCTAGCTCGACCAGCGCAATATCCAGGCCATCGAGGCTGGTCCCGGACATCACACCTATATAGAGAGCCATGGCTTAGCGCTTGCTCGAAGCCAGCATGGTGGCTTTCTCTTGATCCATGCGCGCCATCAGCGGCTGACTCTGCGCGAGGAAACGTGCGCGTTCGGCTTTGGCGATCGGATCGGCCATCGGCAGCTTCTGACCCAGTGGGTCGACGTGCACGCCATTGACCTGGAACTCGTAGTGCAAGTGCGGCCCTGTGGAGAGCCCGGTGGTGCCAATGTAGCCAATCACCTGGCCCTGCTTGACGGTGCCGCCGGTTTGCACGCCTTTGGCAAAGCCCTGCATGTGGCCGTACAGCGTGCGGTAGGTATTGCCGTGCTGGATGATCACGGTGTTGCCGTAGCCACCGCGGCGTCCGGCCAACAACACTTTGCCGTCACCGGCTGCCTTGATTGGGGTGCCACGCGGCGCTGCATAGTCGACGCCTTTGTGGGCGCGGATCTTGTTCAGGATTGGGTGCTTGCGGCCCATGGAGAATTTCGAACTGATGCGGGCGAAGTCCACCGGGGTACGGATAAACGCCTTGCGCATGCTGTTGCCGTCAGCGGTGTAGTAGCTGCTGTTGCCTTGTTTATTGGTGTAACGCACGGCGGTGTAGGTCTTGCCGCGGTTGGTGAAACGCGCGGAAAGGATCGGGCCATTGCCGACAGCCTTGCCGTTGACGACTTTCTGTTCGTAGATGACATCGAACTCGTCACCCTGGCGAATATCCTGGGCGAAGTCGACGTCATAGCCAAACACGCTGGCCATGTCCATGGTCAGGCTGTGGGACAGGCCGGCACGTGCTGCGGACTGCGACAGCGAGCTGTTGATCACGCCATGAACGTAGGCGGAGCGCACGGTAGGCTTGGCGGTAATGCGGTTGAATGCATAACCCTTGTCATTCTTGGTCAGGGTGATGCTTTCGACGTCGCTGACCTTGCTGTGCAAGTTGGTCAGCTGGCCATCGGGGCTCAGTTCGAATTCAAGTTTCTGGCCATGTTTGAGTTGGCTGAACTGCTTGGCCTGTTTGTCGCTGGCCAGCACTTCATGCACCGAAGTTGCTGGAAGGCCGACTTTCTCGAACAGTGTGGAGAGCGTATCGCCTTTAGAAACGATCACTTCCCTATGGTTTGGAGATTTTTTTTCTTCGATCACAGGGGCGGGCGTGGGTGCGGGCGCCGGTGCGGCCTGAGCGGTTTCCTGGGGCTCTTCGGTGCTGTTTTCGATCTGCGCGAAAGGGGAAGCTGCTGGCTCATTTGTGGCCTGGACCGCTTCGGCAGCGTCTTGATCTTGTGTCAGTTGTTCAGCAGGACTTTCCAGTTCAAGACTCAGGGTCGTCTTTTTGGCTTCAACATCACTGGAAGGGAATACCAGAAGCGCCAGGCTTAGAAGGGCGGCGATGCCACTTGCTGCGAGCAGGTGGGTCTTCGGGTAAAGCGGCGGCGCTTTAGACGATTCTTTGGTCATAGGTAATTTTTGACTTTGAAAAAAGATGAATTGGAAAAGATGAATGACATGATGAAGATGAAATAACTGTATAAAATATAACCAAATCATCTCTGAAGCAAGTCCGCGAACCCTCCGTTTGTGGATTGGCGTCCGTGCGCCGGGCAGAACTTGTAATTGACGCGCGATCTTGTATGGTTGGTTCCCTTTGAATTCGAGCCTTGCGGGTCTGTTATGAAGTCGGTTGAAGAGCAGCTAGCGCTGATCAAACGTGGTGCGGAAGAACTGTTGGTCGAGTCCGAGCTGATCGAAAAGCTCAAGCGTGGCCAGCCGCTACGTATTAAGGCAGGCTTCGATCCGACCGCGCCGGATTTGCACCTGGGTCATACCGTGCTTATTAATAAGCTGCGTCAGTTCCAGGAGCTGGGTCACCAGGTCATCTTCCTTATAGGTGACTTCACCGGGATGATCGGTGATCCGAGCGGCAAGAGTGCAACACGTCCTCCGCTTACCCGTGAGCAGGTTCTCGAGAATGCCGAGACCTACAAGACTCAGGTCTTCAAGATTCTTGATCCGGCGAAAACTGAAGTAGCGTTCAACTCCACCTGGATGGATCAGATGGGGCCGGCTGACTTCATTCGCCTGACCTCCCAGTACACTGTGGCTCGCATGCTCGAGCGTGACGACTTCGACAAGCGCTACACCACCAATCAGCCAATCGCCATTCACGAGTTCCTCTATCCGCTGGTTCAGGGTTATGACTCGGTCGCTTTGCGTGCGGATGTCGAGCTGGGCGGTACCGATCAGAAGTTCAACCTGTTGATGGGGCGTGAGCTGCAGCGTGGATATGGTCAAGAGGCTCAGTGCATTCTGACCATGCCGTTGCTTGAAGGTCTGGATGGTGTGAAGAAGATGTCCAAGTCCTTGGGCAACTACGTGGGTATTCAGGAAGCGCCGGGTGTGATGTACAGCAAGCTGGTTTCCATCCCGGATGCGCTGATGTGGCGCTACTTCGAATTGCTCAGCTTCCGCTCCATGGATGAGATCAATGCGTTCCGTTCCGATGTCGAGGCGGGTGCCAATCCGCGTGATATCAAGATCAAGCTGGCCGAAGAGATCGTTGCGCGTTTTCATGGTGAAGAGGCTGCGGCCAATGCTCACCGTGCGGCGGGCAACCGTATGAAGGAAGGCGAGCTGCCGGACGATCTACCAGAGATCGAATTGACTGCGACCGAAGATATGCCAATCGCGGCTGTCCTTAATAAGGCTGGTCTGGTGAAGAACTCGGCTGTCGCGCGCGACCTTCTGGGTTCCGGGGGTGTGCGTATTGATGGCGAGGTTGTCGATCGCACCTTTATATACGCACTGGGCGCGACCCATGTTTGCCAGGCCGGCAAGAAGGCATTTGCGCGTATTACGCTCAAGTCCGAATAAAGCTGAAATAAGGGGTTGACGGAAGATTCTGGAAGTCTATAATTCGCCCCACTTCCGGCGCAGTCGAAACGAAAAACTCCTTTGCAAACAATGAGTTACGCAGTTTTCGACAGCGGTTACGCTTCAGTTCATCGAAGCCAGAAGGAGTCGGTCAGGCAGTGTGTTTTCGCCTAATTGACGATTCGATCTTCTCGGTCGAAAGCGGTGTAAAAGAGGTGTTGACAGCAGCGAGTAACGCTGTAGAATTCGCCTCCCGCTAACGAGAGATCGAAAGCGCAAGTGGTTGAAGTTACAAAGGAAACTTTGAAAACTTCTGAAAATAACCGCTTGACAGCAACAGAGGCTGCTGTAGAATGCGCGCCTCGGTTGAGACGAAAGCTCTTAACCAACCGCTCTTTAACAACTGAATCAAGCAATTCGTGTGGGTGCTTGTGGGGTCAGACTGATAGTCAACAAGATTATCAGCATCACAAGTTACTCCGCGAGAAATCAAAGATGTAACCAACGATTGCTGAGCCAAGTTTAGGGTTTCTTAAAAACCCAAAGATGTTTGAACTGAAGAGTTTGATCATGGCTCAGATTGAACGCTGGCGGCAGGCCTAACACATGCAAGTCGAGCGGCAGCACGGGTACTTGTACCTGGTGGCGAGCGGCGGACGGGTGAGTAATGCCTAGGAATCTGCCTGGTAGTGGGGGATAACGCTCGGAAACGGACGCTAATACCGCATACGTCCTACGGGAGAAAGCAGGGGACCTTCGGGCCTTGCGCTATCAGATGAGCCTAGGTCGGATTAGCTAGTTGGTGAGGTAATGGCTCACCAAGGCGACGATCCGTAACTGGTCTGAGAGGATGATCAGTCACACTGGAACTGAGACACGGTCCAGACTCCTACGGGAGGCAGCAGTGGGGAATATTGGACAATGGGCGAAAGCCTGATCCAGCCATGCCGCGTGTGTGAAGAAGGTCTTCGGATTGTAAAGCACTTTAAGTTGGGAGGAAGGGCATTTACCTAATACGTAAGTGTTTTGACGTTACCGACAGAATAAGCACCGGCTAACTCTGTGCCAGCAGCCGCGGTAATACAGAGGGTGCAAGCGTTAATCGGAATTACTGGGCGTAAAGCGCGCGTAGGTGGTTCGTTAAGTTGGATGTGAAATCCCCGGGCTCAACCTGGGAACTGCATTCAAAACTGTCGAGCTAGAGTATGGTAGAGGGTGGTGGAATTTCCTGTGTAGCGGTGAAATGCGTAGATATAGGAAGGAACACCAGTGGCGAAGGCGACCACCTGGACTGATACTGACACTGAGGTGCGAAAGCGTGGGGAGCAAACAGGATTAGATACCCTGGTAGTCCACGCCGTAAACGATGTCAACTAGCCGTTGGGAGCCTTGAGCTCTTAGTGGCGCAGCTAACGCATTAAGTTGACCGCCTGGGGAGTACGGCCGCAAGGTTAAAACTCAAATGAATTGACGGGGGCCCGCACAAGCGGTGGAGCATGTGGTTTAATTCGAAGCAACGCGAAGAACCTTACCAGGCCTTGACATCCAATGAACTTTCCAGAGATGGATCGGTGCCTTCGGGAACATTGAGACAGGTGCTGCATGGCTGTCGTCAGCTCGTGTCGTGAGATGTTGGGTTAAGTCCCGTAACGAGCGCAACCCTTGTCCTTAGTTACCAGCACGTCATGGTGGGCACTCTAAGGAGACTGCCGGTGACAAACCGGAGGAAGGTGGGGATGACGTCAAGTCATCATGGCCCTTACGGCCTGGGCTACACACGTGCTACAATGGTCGGTACAGAGGGTTGCCAAGCCGCGAGGTGGAGCTAATCCCAGAAAACCGATCGTAGTCCGGATCGCAGTCTGCAACTCGACTGCGTGAAGTCGGAATCGCTAGTAATCGCGAATCAGAATGTCGCGGTGAATACGTTCCCGGGCCTTGTACACACCGCCCGTCACACCATGGGAGTGGGTTGCACCAGAAGTAGCTAGTCTAACCTTCGGGGGGACGGTTACCACGGTGTGATTCATGACTGGGGTGAAGTCGTAACAAGGTAGCCGTAGGGGAACCTGCGGCTGGATCACCTCCTTAATCGACGACATCAGCTGCTCCATAAGTTCCCACACGAATTGCTTGATTCATTGAAGAAGACGATAAGAAGCAGCCCGAAATTGGGTCTGTAGCTCAGTTGGTTAGAGCGCACCCCTGATAAGGGTGAGGTCGGCAGTTCGAATCTGCCCAGACCCACCAATTTTTGTGTGGGAACCTGTAGCAATACGGGGCCATAGCTCAGCTGGGAGAGCGCCTGCCTTGCACGCAGGAGGTCAACGGTTCGATCCCGTTTGGCTCCACCACTACTGCTTCTGTTGTTGAAAGCTTAGAAATGAGCATTCCATCGTGATGATGGTGAATGTTGATTTCTAGTCTTTGGCTAGATCGTTCTTTAAAAATTTGGGTATGTGATAGAAAGATAGACTGAACGTTACTTTCACTGGTAACGGATCAGGCTAAGGTAAAATTTGTGAGTTAAATTGCGAATTTTCGGCGAATGTCGTCTTCACAGTATAACCAGATTGCTTGGGGTTATATGGTCAAGTGAAGAAGCGCATACGGTGGATGCCTTGGCAGTCAGAGGCGATGAAAGACGTGGTAGCCTGCGAAAAGCTTCGGGGAGTCGGCAAACAGACTGTGATCCGGAGATGTCTGAATGGGGGAACCCAGCCATCATAAGATGGTTATCTTAAGCTGAATACATAGGCTTAAGAGGCGAACCAGGGGAACTGAAACATCTAAGTACCCTGAGGAAAAGAAATCAACCGAGATTCCCTTAGTAGTGGCGAGCGAACGGGGACTAGCCCTTAAGTGGCTTTGAGATTAGCGGAACGCTCTGGAAAGTGCGGCCATAGTGGGTGATAGCCCTGTACGCGAAAATCTCTTGGCCATGAAATCGAGTAGGACGGAGCACGAGAAACTTTGTCTGAATATGGGGGGACCATCCTCCAAGGCTAAATACTACTGACTGACCGATAGTGAACTAGTACCGTGAGGGAAAGGCGAAAAGAACCCCGGAGAGGGGAGTGAAATAGATCCTGAAACCGTATGCGTACAAGCAGTGGGAGCCCACTTTGTTGGGTGACTGCGTACCTTTTGTATAATGGGTCAGCGACTTATTTTCAGTGGCGAGCTTAACCGAATAGGGGAGGCGTAGCGAAAGCGAGTCTTAATAGGGCGTCTAGTCGCTGGGAATAGACCCGAAACCGGGCGATCTATCCATGGGCAGGTTGAAGGTTGGGTAACACTAACTGGAGGACCGAACCGACTACCGTTGAAAAGTTAGCGGATGACCTGTGGATCGGAGTGAAAGGCTAATCAAGCTCGGAGATAGCTGGTTCTCCTCGAAAGCTATTTAGGTAGCGCCTCATGTATCACTGTAGGGGGTAGAGCACTGTTTCGGCTAGGGGGTCATCCCGACTTACCAAACCGATGCAAACTCCGAATACCTACAAGTGCCGAGCATGGGAGACACACGGCGGGTGCTAACGTCCGTCGTGAAAAGGGAAACAACCCAGACCGTCAGCTAAGGTCCCAAAGTTATGGTTAAGTGGGAAACGATGTGGGAAGGCTTAGACAGCTAGGAGGTTGGCTTAGAAGCAGCCACCCTTTAAAGAAAGCGTAATAGCTCACTAGTCGAGTCGGCCTGCGCGGAAGATGTAACGGGGCTCAAACCATACACCGAAGCTACGGGTATCACTTAGGTGATGCGGTAGAGGAGCGTTCTGTAAGCCTGTGAAGGTGAGTTGAGAAGCTTGCTGGAGGTATCAGAAGTGCGAATGCTGACATGAGTAACGACAATGGGTGTGAAAAACACCCACGCCGAAAGACCAAGGTTTCCTGCGCAACGTTAATCGACGCAGGGTTAGTCGGTCCCTAAGGCGAGGCTGAAAAGCGTAGTCGATGGAAAACAGGTTAATATTCCTGTACTTCTGGTTATTGCGATGGAGGGACGGAGAAGGCTAGGCCAGCTTGGCGTTGGTTGTCCAAGTTTAAGGTGGTAGGCTGGAATCTTAGGTAAATCCGGGATTCTAAGGCCGAGAGCTGATGACGAGTTACCCTTTGGGTGACGAAGTGGTTGATGCCATGCTTCCAAGAAAAGCTTCTAAGCTTCAGGTAACCAGGAACCGTACCCCAAACCGACACAGGTGGTTGGGTAGAGAATACCAAGGCGCTTGAGAGAACTCGGGTGAAGGAACTAGGCAAAATGGCACCGTAACTTCGGGAGAAGGTGCGCCGGTGAGGGTGAAGCATTTACTGCGTAAGCCCATGCCGGTCGAAGATACCAGGCCGCTGCGACTGTTTATTAAAAACACAGCACTCTGCAAACACGAAAGTGGACGTATAGGGTGTGACGCCTGCCCGGTGCCGGAAGGTTAATTGATGGGGTTAGCTAACGCGAAGCTCTTGATCGAAGCCCCGGTAAACGGCGGCCGTAACTATAACGGTCCTAAGGTAGCGAAATTCCTTGTCGGGTAAGTTCCGACCTGCACGAATGGCGTAACGATGGCGGCGCTGTCTCCACCCGAGACTCAGTGAAATTGAAATCGCTGTGAAGATGCAGTGTATCCGCGGCTAGACGGAAAGACCCCGTGAACCTTTACTATAGCTTTGCACTGGACTTTGAATTTGCTTGTGTAGGATAGGTGGGAGGCTTTGAAGCGTGGACGCCAGTTCGCGTGGAGCCAACCTTGAAATACCACCCTGGCAACTTTGAGGTTCTAACTCAGGTCCGTTATCCGGATCGAGGACAGTGTATGGTGGGTAGTTTGACTGGGGCGGTCTCCTCCTAAAGAGTAACGGAGGAGTACGAAGGTGCGCTCAGACCGGTCGGAAATCGGTCGTAGAGTATAAAGGCAAAAGCGCGCTTGACTGCGAGACAGACACGTCGAGCAGGTACGAAAGTAGGTCTTAGTGATCCGGTGGTTCTGTATGGAAGGGCCATCGCTCAACGGATAAAAGGTACTCCGGGGATAACAGGCTGATACCGCCCAAGAGTTCATATCGACGGCGGTGTTTGGCACCTCGATGTCGGCTCATCACATCCTGGGGCTGAAGCCGGTCCCAAGGGTATGGCTGTTCGCCATTTAAAGTGGTACGCGAGCTGGGTTTAGAACGTCGTGAGACAGTTCGGTCCCTATCTGCCGTGGACGTTTGAGATTTGAGAGGGGCTGCTCCTAGTACGAGAGGACCGGAGTGGACGAACCTCTGGTGTTCCGGTTGTCACGCCAGTGGCATTGCCGGGTAGCTATGTTCGGAATAGATAACCGCTGAAAGCATCTAAGCGGGAAACTAGCCTCAAGATGAGATCTCACTGGGACCTTGAGTCCCCTGAAGGGCCGTCGAAGACTACGACGTTGATAGGTTGGGTGTGTAAGCGCTGTGAGGCGTTGAGCTAACCAATACTAATTGCCCGTGAGGCTTGACCATATAACACCCAAGCAATTTGTTGACTCGAAAGAGCACCAGATTGCGGTGTGTGAAGACGCAATGAACCGAAAGTTCGCAGCAACACCAACACACAAATCTATTGCATACCCATTCGCTGGAACGTGAACCTGCAAAGGCCCACGACCTGGCTACCGAATTTCTTGACGACCATAGAGCATTGGAACCACCTGATCCCATCCCGAACTCAGCAGTGAAACGATGCATCGCCGATGGTAGTGTGGGGTTTCCCCATGTGAGAGTAGGTCATCGTCAAGATTAAATTCCGAAACCCCTATCTGCGTATGCAGGTAGGGGTTTTGTTTTGTCCGCAGGAAAGCTGACCTGTCGAGTTTCTATGCAATGGCGCGGGGCATGGCTATCATGCGGGCCTCATTGTGAGGCGAGACTTGCATGCTGACGTTGTTAAAGCTTCTTAAAGATGGCCGATTCCATTCGGGTCAGGCTCTGGGCGTTGCCTTGGGTGTCAGTCGTAGTGCCGTTTGGAAGCAGCTTCAGCATTTAGAGGCTGATCTGGGGCTATCCATCCATAAGGTGCGGGGGCGCGGCTATCAACTGGCTGCGCCATTGACGCTGCTTGATTCTGTCGAGATAAGAGGGCATGCACCTTCTTGTGATTGGCCCATCCTGGTTTTCGATTCAATCGACTCCACTAATGCCGAGGCACTGCGTGCCATAGACCGAGGTCAGGCTGCACCATTTCTGGTGCTTGCTGAGCGGCAAACAGCAGGTCGCGGACGGCGTGGACGAAAGTGGGTGAGCCCATTTGCGGAAAACATCTATTACAGCCTCGTGCTGCGTATTGAAGGTGGAATGCGTCAGCTGGAAGGCTTGAGTCTTGTTGTTGGGCTCGCCGTCATGCAGGCCTTGCGAAAGCTTGGTGTTTCGGGGGCTGGATTGAAGTGGCCAAACGATGTTCTGGTCGGTCAGAAAAAGATTGCCGGGATATTGCTCGAGCTGGTGGGGGATCCTGCCGATGTGTGTCACGTTGTGCTGGGTGTGGGAATTAATGTGAACATGCAGATTACCGATGAGGTAGATCAGCAGTGGACGTCCATGCGGCTCGAGTCGGGTAAGGTGTTTGATCGAAATCACTTGGTGGGGGAGTTGGGCGCGATGCTCCAGGAGTATCTGTGTCGTCATCAAGTCGACGGATTTTCAGCTATCCAGGCAGAGTGGGAGCAAAATCATCTCTGGCAGGGTCGGGCCGTGTCGTTGATTGCAGGTGTTAACCAAATAGATGGCGAAGTGCTGGGTATTGATAGTCAGGGTGCTCTGCGCTTGAAGGTGGGTGGTGTGGAAAAAGTCTTTAGTGGTGGTGAGCTCAGTCTGAGGTTGCGTGATGATTCTTGAGCTCGACTGCGGAAACAGTTTCATCAAGTGGCGTGTGCTCCATGCAGATGTTCGGCGGGTGGTTGGTGAGGGCGTCGTTGATTCAGATCTCGCTTTGCTTGAGAGCCTGAGAGCGCTCAAGGGGCTCGCTCTCAAGTTTTGTAGGCTGGTCAGTGTCAGGACCGCCGAAGAAACCAATGCACTGATTTCTCTACTGACAGAGGCTTTTGGTGTGTCGGTGGTATGTGCTGCGCCGTCCCGCGAAATGTCCGGGCTTCGTAATGGCTATGAGGAGTTCGAGCGGTTGGGGCTCGACCGTTGGTTGGCGATGCTTGGGGGGTTTCATCTGGCCTCGGGCGCGTGCCTTGTGCTTGATTTTGGTACCGCTGTTACTGCGGACTTCATTGCCGGGGATGGCGAGCATCTCGGAGGATTTATATGCCCGGGCATGCCGCTGATGCGAAACCAGTTGCGTACCCATACCCGTAGAATTCGTTATGGTGATCTAGCAGCCGAGCGCGCCTTGGAAAGTCTCATTCCTGGTCGTACAACTGTCGAAGCAGTCGAGCGGGGATGCTCGTTGATGCTGAGAGGCTTTGTCCTGACACAGCTAGAGTTGGCGCGTAGCTATTGGGGGGATGATTTTGCTGTGTTCCTCACTGGAGGAGATGCAGACCTGGTTTCCGAAATCGTGCCTGAGGCCAGGGTGGTTCCCGATCTGGTGTTTGTAGGCTTGGCTATGGCATGCCCCTTGTCCTGAGGTTTCTATGCGTTGGTTGTTTCTGCTGCTGCTTGTTCTCAATGTCTTTTATTACATCTGGCACCAACAAGAGGCTCCTCTGCGTGCAAAGGATGTCACCCCTTTGAGTTTGTATCGGGGTTCGCAGCAGGATATTCGCTTGTTGAGTGAGACGACTGACGCGGCTCGTGATAAAGGAAAGCCTGCCCAGGCAGGCGATGGTTGTCTCTATCTGGGTGGTTTTGCTCGTCAGGAAGCGGTTCAGGCGGTCGAGCGGCGATTGAGCGGTATGGAAATCAAGTTCGAGTCCTTGCTGAAGGCTCCTGCCGATTCTTCTGGTTACTGGGTGCGAGTGGCACCAGAAAGCCGACGTTGGTTGGATGACTCGCAGCTGAAAAACCTTTCTAGAGAATTCAATGAGTTAAAACATAAAATAATGCCGTGCGAGGGGGTTGCACCCGCCGAATAGTTTGCATAGAATGGCGCCCGCTTCGCAGTGAAGACCTTTAACGGTTAACGGTGCGGAGCGATGTCAACGCAGCTAACCTCAGGTTTTTAATGAGAAAATGCTTGACAGAAGGCTGGCATGATATAGAATGCCGGCTCGCTTAGGAGGGGTTCCCGAGCGGCCAAAGGGATCAGACTGTAAATCTGACGTCTACGACTTCGAAGGTTCGAATCCTTCCCCCTCCACCATTTTTAGCGAGAGCTGCAAGCTCCGCGGGTATAGTTTAGTGGTAGAACCTCAGCCTTCCAAGCTGATGATGCGGGTTCGATTCCCGCTACCCGCTCCAAGTTTGCAGATCCTGCAAAGTGTTACGCTCTTGTAGCTCAGTTGGTAGAGCACACCCTTGGTAAGGGTGAGGTCAGCGGTTCAAATCCGCTCAAGAGCTCCATATAACAAGGCAGATATGAAAATATCTGCCTTTGTTTTAATGGCTTGTTTGACCTGCTTAATTCTTCTGCTAGGGGTGATTTCGATGGCTAAGGAAAAGTTCGAACGTAATAAGCCGCACGTCAACGTTGGTACCATTGGTCACGTCGATCACGGTAAAACCACTCTGACTGCTGCCTTGACCCGTGTCTGCTCCGAGGTTTTCGGTTCGGCAAAGGTCGACTTCGACAAGATCGATAGCGCCCCTGAAGAAAAAGCTCGTGGCATTACCATCAACACCGCTCACGTTGAGTACGATTCGGCCGTGCGTCACTACGCACACGTTGACTGTCCTGGTCACGCCGATTACGTAAAAAACATGATCACCGGTGCTGCGCAGATGGATGGTGCGATTCTGGTTTGCTCGGCCGCTGATGGTCCGATGCCGCAAACCCGTGAGCACATCTTGCTGTCCCGTCAGGTTGGCGTTCCGTACATCGTTGTCTTCCTGAACAAGGCTGACATGGTTGATGACGCTGAGTTGCTGGAGTTGGTTGAGATGGAAGTGCGCGATTTGCTGAGCACTTACGATTTCCCAGGTGATGACACTCCGATCATCATCGGTTCGGCGCTGATGGCGCTGAACGGTCAAGACGATAACGAGATGGGTACCACTGCCGTCAAGAAGTTGGTCGAGACTCTGGATAGCTACATTCCGCAGCCTGAGCGCGCTATTGATAAGCCGTTCCTGATGCCGATCGAGGACGTGTTCTCGATCTCCGGTCGCGGTACTGTTGTGACTGGTCGTGTTGAGCGTGGCATTGTCCGCATTCAGGAAGAAGTTGAGATTGTTGGTCTTCGTGACACTGTCAAAACTACCTGCACAGGTGTTGAAATGTTCCGCAAGCTGCTCGACGAAGGTCGTGCTGGCGAGAACTGCGGCGTTTTGCTGCGTGGTACCAAGCGTGACGATGTCGAGCGTGGCCAGGTTTTGGTCAAGCCAGGCACCGTCAAGCCGCATACCAAGTTCACTGCTGAGGTTTACGTTCTGAGCAAGGAAGAAGGTGGTCGTCATACGCCATTCTTCAAAGGCTACCGTCCACAGTTCTACTTCCGTACTACTGATGTGACTGGTAACTGCGAGCTGCCAGAAGGTGTTGAAATGGTGATGCCGGGTGATAACGTCCAAATGACCGTCACTCTGATCAAAACCATCGCAATGGAAGATGGTCTGCGTTTCGCCATCCGTGAAGGCGGTCGTACCGTCGGCGCTGGTGTTGTGGCTAAGGTTATCGAGTAAGTTGTTGTAATGTCTTTTTCGGGTCGGCATAATGGTCGGCCTGATTTTGTTTTAGGTCAGTAGCTCAATTGGCAGAGCGACGGTCTCCAAAACCGTAGGTTGGGGGTTCGATTCCCTCCTGACCTGCCAGATTCACTTGGTGTGTCTGGCTTTCTTTTCACAGGATCTTCATAGATGACTCCTAAAGCTGAAGCTCAAGGCTCTCGCTTCGATCTGCTCAAGTGGCTAGTAGTAGTCGCTTTGGTGGTTGTTGGCGTTGTTGGCAATCAGTATTACTCTGCTTCGCCGATCCTGTACCGCGTACTTGCTTTGCTTGTCATTGCTGCTGTAGCTGCCTTTGTAGGCCTGCAGACAGTCAAGGGCAAGTCTTTCTTTGTACTGGTTAAGGAAGCTCGCACCGAGATTCGTAAAGTCGTATGGCCAACTCGCCAAGAAACCACGCAGACCACGTTGATTGTTGTGGCTGTTGTTCTGGTTATGGCGTTGCTGTTGTGGGGGCTTGATTCCCTGCTCGGCTGGCTTGTTTCCTTGATTGTCGGCTAAGGGTGTCCCGTGGCTAAGCGTTGGTACGTTGTGCATGCTTACTCCGGTTACGAGAAGCATGTCATGCGCTCGTTAGTAGAGCGCGTAAAGCTGGCTGGCATGGAAGATGGCTTCGGCGAAATTCTGGTTCCCACTGAAGAAGTGGTTGAAATGCGTAATGGCCAGAAACGCAAAAGCGAGCGCAAGTTCTTCCCAGGTTATGTGCTGGTTCAGATGGATATGAATGAGGGTACTTGGCACTTGGTCAAGGATACTCCTCGGGTGATGGGTTTCATTGGCGGTACCGCTGATAAGCCTGCGCCAATCACAGATAAAGAGGCAGAAGCGATTCTGCGTCGCGTTGCTGATGGTAGCGACAAACCGAAGCCGAAGACGTTGTTCGAGCCGGGTGAGTCGGTACGTGTCAACGACGGACCGTTTGCCGATTTTACTGGCACGGTCGAAGAGGTTAACTACGAAAAGAGCCGGATCCAAGTGGCGGTGCTCATTTTCGGTCGCTCTACTCCGGTAGAGTTAGAGTTCAGCCAGGTCGAAAAGGTCTAGCTGAGCAAGCATCCCAACCCCGCAGCCCTAGGCTGTGGGGTTTTGTCGTCACTGGGATAAACGCGCAAGTAACCGGGGAGCCTTTCGAGGCGTTCGAACCCGTAATTGGAGTGCCTCATGGCCAAGAAGATTACCGCTTACATCAAGCTGCAAGTGAAAGCCGCTCAGGCTAACCCAAGCCCACCTGTTGGTCCTGCACTGGGTCAGCACGGCGTGAACATCATGGAATTCTGCAAGGCTTTCAACGCCCGTACTCAGGGTATTGAACCAGGTCTGCCGACTCCAGTGATCATCACTGTCTATAGCGACCGTAGCTTCACTTTCGAAACCAAGTCCACCCCTGCTTCGGTTCTGCTGAAGAAGGCTGCTGGTCTGACTAGCGGTTCCGCTCGTCCGAACACCGTTAAGGTTGGCACTGTGACCCGTGCTCAGCTGGAAGAAATCGCGAAAACCAAAAACGCGGATCTGACTGCAGCTGATATGGACGCAGCCGTGCGTACTATCGCCGGTTCTGCTCGTAGCATGGGCCTTAACGTGGAGGGTGTGTAATGGCTAAGTTGACCAAGCGTCAAAAGGCTATCGCCGGCAAAATCGAAGCAGGCAAGTCCTACAACTTTGTAGACGCTGCTGCTCTGCTGGCTGAGCTGTCGACTGTCAAGTTCAGCGAGTCGTTCGACGTTGCTGTAAACCTGGGTGTTGACCCGCGTAAATCCGACCAGGTCGTTCGTAGCGCTACTGTGCTGCCACACGGCACTGGCAAGACTGTTCGCGTTGCTGTGTTCACCCAGGGTCCAGCTGCTGAGGCCGCTTTGGCTGCCGGCGCTGACCGTGTAGGTATGGATGATCTGGCTGCCGAAATGAAAGGCGGCGACCTGAACTATGACGTAGTTATCGCATCCCCGGATGCCATGCGCGTTGTGGGTCAGTTGGGTCAGATCCTGGGTCCACGCGGCCTGATGCCTAACCCTAAAGTCGGCACCGTAACCCCAGACGTAGCTACCGCGGTTAAAAACGCCAAGGCTGGTCAGGTTCGTTATCGCACCGACAAAAACGGCATCATCCACACCTCCGTTGGCAAGGTCGGTTTCGACGCCGTCAAGCTGAAGGAAAACGTTGAAGCCCTGATCGCTGATCTGAAGCGTATCAAGCCAGCTTCCTCGAAAGGTATTTACGTCAAGCGCGTTACCCTGAGCACCACCATGGGTCCAGGTCTGGTCATCGACCAAGGCTCGCTCGACGCGTAAGACACAGGTTGGCGCAAGCGATTGCGCCAATTGAAAGATTGGGGTCCCTGCCTGGCGGGGGCTATCCAAGACCGTAGGCGACGCAAGTCTTAAACCTCAAGCCTACGCAGATGGTGCTCCCGGTTCCTTACCGAATCAGACACCAAAACGACATCTGGCCTCGGTTGGATGAAACGGTAACAAGCAGGAGTTTTTCCCGTGGCAATTAAACTTGAAGACAAGAAGGCCATCGTCGCTGAAGTCAACAAGGCTGCCCAAGTTGCTCTGTCCGCTGTCGTGGCTGATGCCCGTGGCGTAACAGTAGGCGCTATGACCGGACTCCGTAAAGAGGCTCGTGAAGCTGGCGTATACGTACGTGTTGTACGTAACACCCTGCTCAAGCGCGCCGTTGCTGGCACTCAATATGACGTGCTCAACGACGTGTTCACCGGCCCGACCTTGATTGCATTCTCCAAAGAACATCCGGGCGCTGCTGCCCGTATCTTCAAAGAGTTCGCAAAAGGTCAGGATAAGTTCGAGATCAAGGCAGCTGCGTTCGAGGGCAAGTTCCTCGCAGCTAATCAGATCGACGTACTGGCAAGCCTGCCGACCCGTGACGAAGCAATTTCCCAGCTGATGAGCGTGATTCAAGGCGCAACCAGCAAATTGGCTCGTACTCTGGCGGCTCTTCGCGACCAGAAAGAAGCTGCCGCAGCCTAAGGCTGAGCGACTCCTTTCAGCGTTTATTGTTTATTTCGATGGCCGCGTAGGCTGTCACCCCAATACAGGAATTTATAGTCATGTCTCTGACTAACGACCAAATCATCGAAGCAATCGGCGAAAAATCCGTTCTGGAAATCGTTGAGCTGATCAAGGCCATGGAAGAGAAGTTCGGCGTTTCCGCTGCCGCTGCTTCCGCTGGTCCAGCTGCTGTCGCTGCCGTTGTTGAAGAACAAACTGAATTCAACGTCATGCTGCTGGAAGCTGGCGAGAAGAAAGTTAACGTGATCAAGGCAGTACGTGAACTGACCGGTCTGGGCTTGAAAGAAGCCAAGGCTGTAGTTGACGGCGCTCCTGGCATGGTTCTGGAAGCTGTTTCGAAAGACGCAGCTGACAAAGCCAAAGCCACTCTGGAAGAAGCAGGCGCTAAAGTCGAGCTGAAGTAAGCATCGACTTTGCGTCTCCAGCCCGAGCGTTAAGCGAAAGGCTGATGGCTGGTGGCTCTTGCCACCGGCCTTTTTCCGTTATTGGCAGCCGACTGGGTCGGTGTTGATAACGAGCTGTAACCACCCAATGCGGTGGCGCAAACCATGGGGTTTGCACGATTTTCTGGCTGCTCCCGTCGGGAGGGGCCAAACAAGCAGGTGACCAAGCTGGGGAACGCTGATGGCTTACTCATATACTGAGAAAAAACGTATCCGCAAGGACTTTAGCAAGTTGCCGGACGTCATGGATGTGCCGTACCTCCTGGCCATCCAGCTGGATTCGTATCGTGAATTCTTGCAAGCGGGAGCGACTAAAGATCAGTTCCGCGACGTGGGCCTGCATGCGGCCTTCAAATCCGTTTTCCCGATCATCAGCTACTCCGGCAATGCTGCGCTGGAGTACGTCGGTTATCGCCTGGGCGAACCGGCATTTGATGTCAAAGAATGCGTATTGCGCGGTGTAACTTACGCCGTACCTTTGCGGGTAAAAGTGCGCCTGATCATTTTCGACAAAGAATCGTCGAACAAAGCGATCAAGGACATCAAAGAGCAAGAAGTCTACATGGGTGAAATCCCCCTGATGACTGAGAACGGTACCTTCGTAATCAACGGTACCGAGCGTGTAATCGTTTCCCAGCTGCACCGTTCCCCGGGCGTGTTCTTTGACCACGACCGTGGCAAGACGCACAGCTCCGGCAAACTGTTGTACTCCGCGCGCATCATTCCTTACCGCGGTTCGTGGCTGGACTTCGAGTTCGACCCGAAAGACTGCGTATTCGTGCGTATCGACCGTCGTCGCAAGCTGCCTGCATCGGTACTGCTGCGCGCGCTCGGCTATACCACTGAAGAAGTGCTCGACGCGTTCTACACCACCAACGTTTTCCACGTGCAGGGTGAAAACCTCAGCTTGGAACTGGTGCCTCAGCGCCTGCGTGGTGAAATTGCTGTCCTGGATATCCTGGATGACAAAGGCAAGGTTATTGTCGAGCAAGGTCGTCGTATCACTGCTCGTCACATCAACCAGCTGGAAAAGGCCGGGATCAAAGAGCTGCAAGTGCCTCTGGACTACGTCTTGGGTCGCACTACCGCCAAGGTCATCGTGCATCCGGCAACCGGCGAAATCCTGGCAGAGTGCAACACCGAGCTGAACACCGAGATCCTGGCGAAAATCGCCAAGTCCCAGGTTGTTCGCATCGAAACTCTGTACACCAACGATATCGACTGCGGTCCGTTCGTCTCCGACACGCTAAAGATCGATTCCACCAGCAACCAATTGGAAGCGCTGGTCGAGATCTATCGCATGATGCGTCCAGGCGAGCCGCCAACCAAAGACGCTGCCGAGACTCTGTTCAACAACCTGTTCTTCAGCCCTGAGCGCTATGACCTGTCTGCGGTCGGCCGGATGAAGTTCAACCGTCGTATCGGTCGCACCGAGATCGAAGGTTCGGGCGTGTTGTGCAAAGAAGACATCGTTGCGGTTCTGAAGACTCTGGTCGACATCCGTAACGGTAAAGGCATCGTCGATGACATCGACCACCTGGGTAACCGTCGTGTTCGCTGCGTCGGCGAAATGGCCGAGAACCAGTTCCGCGTCGGCCTGGTACGTGTTGAGCGTGCGGTCAAAGAGCGTTTGTCGATGGCTGAAAGCGAAGGCCTGATGCCGCAAGACCTGATCAACGCCAAGCCAGTGGCTGCGGCGGTGAAAGAGTTCTTCGGTTCCAGCCAGCTTTCCCAGTTCATGGACCAGAACAACCCGCTGTCCGAGATCACCCACAAGCGTCGTGTGTCTGCACTCGGCCCTGGCGGTTTGACTCGTGAGCGTGCTGGCTTTGAAGTGCGTGACGTACACCCGACTCACTACGGTCGTGTATGCCCGATTGAAACGCCGGAAGGTCCGAACATCGGTCTGATCAACTCCCTGGCTGCTTATGCGCGCACCAACCAGTACGGCTTCCTCGAGAGCCCGTACCGTGTGGTGAAAGACGCTTTGGTCACCGACGAGATCGTGTTCCTGTCCGCCATCGAAGAAGCTGATCACGTGATCGCTCAGGCTTCGGCCACGATGAACGACAAGAAGATGCTGATCGACGAGCTGGTAGCTGTTCGTCACTTGAACGAGTTCACCGTCAAGGCGCCGGAAGACGTCACCTTGATGGACGTTTCTCCGAAGCAGGTAGTTTCGGTTGCAGCGTCGCTGATCCCGTTCCTCGAGCACGACGACGCCAACCGTGCGTTGATGGGTTCGAACATGCAGCGTCAAGCTGTACCAACCCTGCGTGCTGACAAGCCGCTGGTCGGTACCGGCATGGAGCGTAACGTAGCCCGTGACTCCGGCGTTTGCGTCGTGGCTCGTCGTGGCGGCGTGATCGACTCCGTTGATGCCAGCCGTATCGTGGTTCGTGTTGCTGATGATGAAGTTGAAACCGGTGAAGCTGGTGTCGACATCTACAACCTGACCAAATACACCCGCTCCAACCAGAACACCTGCATCAACCAGCGTCCGCTGGTGCGTAAAGGTGATCGGGTTCAGCGTAGCGACATCATGGCTGACGGCCCGTCCACCGACATGGGTGAACTGGCGCTGGGTCAGAACATGCGCATCGCGTTCATGGCCTGGAACGGTTACAACTTCGAAGACTCCATCTGCCTGTCGGAACGAGTTGTTCAAGAAGACCGCTTTACCACGATCCACATTCAGGAACTGACCTGTGTGGCACGTGACACCAAGCTTGGGCCAGAAGAAATCACTGCAGACATCCCGAACGTGGGTGAAGCTGCACTGAACAAGCTGGACGAAGCCGGTATCGTTTACGTAGGTGCTGAAGTTGGCGCAGGCGACATTCTGGTAGGTAAGGTCACTCCGAAAGGCGAGACCCAGCTGACTCCGGAAGAAAAACTGCTGCGTGCCATCTTCGGTGAAAAAGCCAGCGACGTTAAAGACACCTCCCTGCGCGTGCCTACCGGCACCAAGGGGACCGTCATCGACGTACAGGTCTTCACCCGCGACGGCGTTGAGCGTGATGCTCGTGCACTGTCGATCGAGAAGACTCAGCTCGACGAGATCCGCAAGGACCTGAACGAAGAGTTCCGTATCGTTGAAGGCGCTACTTTCGAACGTCTGCGTTCCGCTCTGGTCGGCCACAAAGCCGAAGGCGGCGCCGGTCTGAAGAAAGGTCAGGAAATCACCGACGAAGTTCTCGACGGTCTTGAGCATGGTCAGTGGTTCAAACTGCGCATGGCTGAAGATGCTCTGAACGAGCAGCTCGAGAAGGCTCAGGCCTATATCGTTGATCGCCGCCGTCTGCTGGACGACAAGTTCGAAGACAAGAAGCGCAAACTGCAGCAGGGCGATGACCTGGCTCCAGGCGTGCTGAAAATCGTCAAGGTTTACCTGGCAATCCGTCGCCGCATCCAGCCGGGCGACAAGATGGCCGGTCGTCACGGTAACAAAGGTGTGGTCTCCGTGATCATGCCGGTTGAAGACATGCCGCACGATGCCAATGGCACCCCGGTCGACGTCGTCCTCAACCCGTTGGGCGTACCTTCGCGTATGAACGTTGGTCAGATCCTTGAAACCCACCTGGGCCTCGCGGCTAAAGGCTTGGGCGAGAAGATCAACCGGATGATCGAAGAGCAGCGCAAAGTCGCTGAGCTTCGTAAATTCCTCGACGAGATCTACAACCAGATCGGCGGTCGTAACGAAGATCTGGATAGCTTCTCCGACCAGGAAATCCTGGATCTGGCGAAGAACCTGCGTGGCGGCGTTCCAATGGCCACTCCAGTGTTCGACGGTGCCAAGGAAAGCGAAATCAAGGCCATGCTGAAACTGGCAGACCTGCCAGAAAGCGGCCAGATGCAGCTGACTGACGGCCGTACCGGCAACAAGTTCGAGCGCCCGGTTACTGTTGGCTACATGTACATGCTGAAGCTGAACCACTTGGTAGACGACAAGATGCACGCTCGTTCTACCGGTTCGTACAGCCTGGTTACCCAGCAGCCGCTGGGTGGTAAGGCGCAGTTCGGTGGTCAGCGTTTCGGGGAGATGGAGGTCTGGGCACTGGAAGCATACGGTGCTGCTTACACTCTGCAAGAAATGCTCACAGTGAAGTCGGACGATGTGAACGGCCGGACCAAGATGTACAAAAACATCGTGGACGGCGATCACCGTATGGAGCCGGGCATGCCCGAGTCCTTCAACGTGTTGATCAAGGAAATTCGTTCCCTCGGCATCGATATCGATCTGGAAACCGAATAACACGTGACGCGAATCGAGAGCGGGGCAGGATTGCCCGCTCTCTGCTCCGCCAGGAGGAAAGGCCTTGAAAGACCTACTGAATTTGCTGAAAAACCAGGGTCAAGTCGAAGAGTTCGACGCCATCCGTATTGGATTGGCATCGCCTGAGATGATCCGTTCGTGGTCGTTCGGTGAAGTTAAAAAGCCGGAAACCATTAACTACCGTACGTTCAAACCTGAGCGTGACGGCCTGTTCTGCGCCAAGATCTTTGGCCCGGTTAAGGATTACGAGTGCCTGTGCGGTAAGTACAAGCGCTTGAAGCACCGTGGCGTGATTTGCGAGAAGTGCGGCGTTGAAGTCGCGCTGGCAAAAGTTCGTCGTGAGCGCATGGCGCACATCGAGCTGGCCTCGCCGGTTGCCCACATCTGGTTCCTGAAATCGCTGCCGTCCCGTATCGGCTTGCTGATGGACATGACCCTGCGTGATATCGAACGCGTTCTCTACTTCGAGAGCTATGTCGTTATCGATCCGGGCATGACCACCCTTGAAAAAGGTCAGCTGCTCAACGACGAGCAGTACTTCGAAGCGCTGGAAGAGTTCGGCGACGATTTCGATGCCCGCATGGGTGCCGAAGCTGTCCGCGAACTGCTGCACGCTATCGATCTGGAACACGAGATTGGCCGTCTGCGTGAAGAAATTCCGCAAACCAACTCCGAAACCAAAATCAAGAAGCTGTCCAAGCGTCTGAAGTTGATGGAAGCCTTCCAGGGTTCCGGCAACCTTCCAGAATGGATGGTGCTGACCGTTCTGCCGGTTCTGCCGCCAGATCTGCGTCCACTGGTCCCGCTGGATGGCGGTCGCTTCGCGACTTCCGACCTCAACGATCTGTATCGTCGAGTGATCAACCGCAACAACCGCTTGAAGCGTCTGCTCGATCTGTCCGCTCCGGACATCATCGTGCGCAACGAAAAGCGTATGTTGCAGGAAGCCGTTGACGCACTGCTCGACAACGGTCGTCGTGGCCGCGCTATCACAGGTTCCAACAAGCGTCCTCTGAAATCCCTGGCTGACATGATCAAGGGTAAACAAGGTCGTTTCCGTCAGAACTTGCTCGGTAAGCGTGTTGACTACTCCGGTCGTTCGGTAATTACCGTAGGTCCAACCCTGCGTCTGCACCAGTGCGGTCTGCCGAAGAAAATGGCTCTCGAGCTGTTCAAGCCGTTCATTTTCGGCAAGCTGGAAATGCGTGGTCTTGCTACCACCATCAAAGCTGCCAAGAAGATGGTCGAGCGCGAGCTGCCGGAAGTTTGGGACGTTCTCGCTGAAGTCATTCGCGAACACCCGGTTCTCCTCAACCGTGCACCGACCCTTCACCGTCTGGGTATCCAGGCGTTTGAACCGGTACTGATCGAAGGTAAGGCTATCCAGCTGCACCCTCTGGTCTGTGCTGCGTACAACGCCGACTTCGACGGCGACCAAATGGCCGTGCACGTACCGCTGACACTGGAAGCCCAGTTGGAAGCGCGTGCGTTGATGATGTCGACCAACAACATTCTGTCGCCAGCCAACGGTGAGCCAATCATCGTTCCGTCGCAGGACGTTGTATTGGGTCTGTACTACATGACTCGTGAAGCGATCAACGCCAAGGGCGAAGGTCGTGTGTTCGCGGATCTGCAAGAAGTTGACCGTGTGTTCCGTGCCGGCGAAGCCGCACTGCACGCTAAAGTCAAAGTGCGGATCAACGAAACCGTCAACGATCGTGATGGTGGCAGCGTCAAGAACACCCGTATCGTCGACACCACCGTCGGCCGTGCGCTGTTGTTCCAGGTTGTTCCACCTGGCCTGTCGTACGACGTCGTCAACCAGCCGATGAAGAAAAAGGCGATCTCCAAGCTGATCAACCAATGCTACCGCGTGGTTGGTTTGAAAGAGACCGTGATCTTCGCTGACCAGTTGATGTACACCGGTTTTGCCTATTCGACCATTTCCGGCGTTTCCATCGGTGTTAACGACTTCGTTATCCCAGACGAAAAAGCCCGCATCATCGGTGCTGCTACCGACGAAGTGAAAGAGATCGAAAGTCAGTACGCCTCCGGCCTGGTAACCCAGGGCGAGAAGTACAACAAAGTGATCGACCTTTGGTCCAAGGCGAACGACGAAGTTTCCAAGGCGATGATGGCCAACCTCTCGAAAGAGAAAGTCATCGACCGTCATGGCGTCGAAGTCGACCAGGAATCCTTCAACTCGATGTACATGATGGCCGACTCGGGCGCACGGGGTTCTGCTGCGCAGATCCGTCAGCTCGCCGGTATGCGTGGCCTGATGGCCAAGCCGGACGGTTCCATCATCGAAACGCCGATTACTGCGAACTTCCGTGAAGGTTTGAGCGTACTTCAGTACTTCATCTCCACTCACGGTGCTCGTAAAGGTTTGGCGGATACCGCGTTGAAAACTGCGAACTCCGGTTACCTGACTCGTCGTCTGGTAGACGTGGCGCAGGATCTGGTAGTAACCGAGATCGATTGCGGCACCGAACATGGCCTGGTAATGACTCCGCACATTGAAGGCGGTGACGTTGTTGAGCCGCTGGGTGAGCGCGTATTGGGTCGTGTTATTGCCCGTGACGTGTTCAAGCCAGGTACGGAAGAAATCATCGTTCCTGCCGGCACGCTGGTAGACGAGAAGTGGGTTGAGTTCATCGAGCTGAACAGCATCGACGAAGTGATCGTGCGTTCGCCGATCAGTTGCGAAACCCGCTACGGCATTTGCGCCAAGTGCTACGGCCGTGACTTGGCTCGTGGTCACCAGGTGAACATCGGTGAAGCGGTCGGCGTTATCGCTGCCCAGTCCATCGGTGAGCCGGGTACCCAGTTGACCATGCGTACGTTCCACATCGGTGGTGCGGCAAGCCGGACCTCCGCTGCGGACAGCGTTCAGGTGAAGAATGGCGGTACCGTTCGTCTGCACAACCTGAAACACGTTGAGCGAGTGGATGGTTGCCTGGTTGCTGTGTCCCGTTCCGGTGAGCTGGCAATCGCTGATGACTTCGGTCGTGAGCGCGAGCGTTACAAGCTGCCGTACGGTGCTGTGATTTCGGTTAAAGAGGGTGACAAGGTCGACGCTGGCGCAATCGTGGCCAAGTGGGATCCGCACACTCACCCAATCGTTACCGAAATGAAAGGTACCGTGACCTACGTGGGCATGGAAGAAGGCATCACGATCAAGCGTCAGACTGACGAATTGACCGGTATGACCAACATTGAAGTACTCGACGCCAAAGACCGTCCAGCTGCCGGTAAAGATATCCGTCCTGCTGTGAAGATGGTTGATGACAACGGCAAGGATCTCTTGCTGCCGGGTACCGACGTAATTGCTCAGTACTTCCTGCCTGCCAACGCCCTGGTCGGCGTGGCGGATGGTGCGAAAATCGCGATCGGTGATGTTATCGCTCGTATTCCGCAAGAGACTTCGAAAACCCGTGACATCACCGGTGGTCTGCCGCGTGTTGCCGACTTGTTCGAAGCTCGTCGTCCGAAAGAAGCCTCGATTTTGGCTGAAGTCAGCGGCACCATCGCGTTCGGTAAAGAGACCAAGGGCAAACGCCGTCTGGTCATTACTCCGAACGACGGTAGCGATCCGTACGAAGAGCTGATTCCGAAGTGGCGTCACCTGAACGTCTTCGAAGGCGAACAGGTAAACCGCGGCGAAGTTATCTCCGACGGCCCGAGCGATCCACACGACATCCTGCGTCTGCTGGGTGTGAGTGCGCTGGCCAAGTACATCGTGAACGAGATCCAGGACGTTTATCGTCTGCAAGGCGTGAAGATCAACGACAAGCACATCGAGACCATCCTGCGCCAGATGCTGCGTAAAGTTGAAATCGCTGAATCCGGCGATTCCAGTTTCATCAAGGGCGACCAGATGGAATTGACTCACGTTCTGGTAGAGAACGAGCGTCTGGCTGGCGACGAGAAATTCGTTTCCAAGTTCACTCGCGTGCTGTTGGGTATCACCAAGGCGTCGCTGTCCACCGAATCGTTCATCTCGGCGGCTTCCTTCCAGGAAACCACTCGCGTACTGACCGAAGCGGCGGTAACCGGCAAGCGCGATTACCTGCGCGGCCTGAAAGAAAACGTGGTCGTGGGTCGTCTGATCCCGGCGGGTACCGGTCTGGCTTATCACAGCGAGCGCAAGCGCCGCCGTGATGCAGACAAACCGTTGCGCGTAAGCGCCAGTGAAGTGGAAGCTGCACTGACCGAAGCGCTGAACTCTAGCGGTAACTGAGTTCTGCAATAAATGAGCGTAAGGCCCCGGCCGTTCCGTTCATCGAATCGAGACAATTTGTCGAGGTTGGATGAGCGGGGAGGTCGGGGCCTTGCCTTGACTGGGGACAAGATCCTCTTTAGACTCTTGTACCCCTAAATTTGGCGGGAATTCGTTCCTGCCATTTTGCTTTTCTTGCAAGACAATAGCGTCGCAAGACAACAGTGGAGCTAGTAGATGGCAACTATCAACCAGCTGGTACGTCAGCCGCGTAAGCGTATCGTCGAGAAATCCGACGTGCCTGCGCTGCAGAACTGCCCGCAACGTCGTGGCGTATGCACCCGTGTGTATACCACCACGCCGAAAAAACCTAACTCGGCACTGCGTAAAGTATGCCGTGTGCGTCTGACCAACGGTTTCGAGGTTTCCTCGTACATCGGCGGTGAAGGCCACAACCTGCAAGAGCACAGCGTGGTACTGATCCGCGGCGGTCGTGTAAAAGACTTGCCAGGTGTTCGTTACCACACCGTACGCGGTTCTTTGGATACTTCCGGCGTTAAAGGTCGTAACCAGGGTCGTTCGAAGTACGGTACCAAGAAGCCTAAGTAGTAGCGGCTTTTTGTAAAAACTGATTTTCTATTTTTCTGAGTCGATAAGAGTAAGGTCGGAGGCGTCCCGTAAGGGCACCGATTCCGAGCGAACCTGAAGACCGTTTGAGGGCTTATCCATGCCAAGAAGACGCGTAGCAGCCAAGCGCGAAGTGCTTGACGATCCAAAATACGGAAGCCAAATCCTGGCCAAGTTCATGAACCACGTAATGGAAAGCGGCAAGAAAGCCGTTGCCGAGCGTATCGTTTATGGCGCGCTGGACAAGGTTAAAGAACGCAAGAACAGCGATCCCCTGGAAATCTTCGAGAAAGCTCTCGACGCCATCGCTCCGCTGGTCGAAGTAAAGTCGCGCCGTGTAGGCGGTGCTACTTACCAGGTTCCGGTCGAAGTTCGTCCGTCCCGTCGTAACGCTCTGGCAATGCGCTGGTTGGTAGACTTCGCCCGTAAGCGCGGCGAGAAGTCTATGGCTCTGCGTTTGGCTGGCGAACTGTTGGACGCTGCTGAAGGTAAAGGTGCTGCAGTTAAGAAGCGTGAAGACGTGCACCGTATGGCTGAAGCCAACAAGGCTTTCTCGCACTACCGCTTCTAATTTTAGCGTCACTAATTTTGCGAGGGCTTTATGGCTCGTACTACTCCGATTAACCGCTACCGTAACATCGGTATCGTTGCCCACGTGGATGCTGGTAAAACCACCACCACCGAGCGCGTCCTTTTTTACACTGGCGTAAACCACAAAATGGGCGAGGTGCATGACGGCGCCGCGACCATGGACTGGATGGTGCAGGAGCAGGAGCGTGGTATCACTATCACCTCCGCTGCAACCACGGCTTTCTGGTCGGGTTCTGTCAAGCAGTTCGACAAGTATCGTTTCAACATCATCGATACCCCGGGCCACGTTGACTTCACCATTGAAGTAGAGCGCTCCCTGCGCGTACTCGATGGCGCGGTTGTTGTGTTCTGTGGTACTTCGGGTGTTGAGCCGCAGTCGGAAACCGTATGGCGTCAAGCCAACAAATACGGCGTTCCACGTCTTGTTTACGTAAACAAGATGGACCGTGCAGGTGCAAACTTCCTGCGTGTAGTCGATCAGATCAAAAAGCGTCTGGGTCACACCCCGGTGCCGATCCAATTGGCTATCGGTGCTGAAGACAACTTCCAGGGTCAGATCGATCTGATCAACATGGAAGCGGTCTACTGGGACGATGCTGACAAAGGCATGGCTCCACGTCGCGAAGCTATCCCTGCAGAACTGCAGGAACTGGCCGAAGAATGGCGCAGCAACATGGTAGAGGCTGCGGCCGAAGCCAGCGAAGAGCTGATGAACAAGTACCTCGAAGGTGAAGAACTCACCATCGCGGAAATCAAGGGCGCTCTGCGTCAGCGTACTATCGCTGGCGAAATCGTTCTGGCTGTTTGCGGTTCTTCTTTCAAGAACAAGGGCGTTCCCCTGGTTCTCGACGCCGTTATCGACTACCTGCCGGCACCAGTCGACATTCCTGCCATCAAGGGTTCCGACCCGGATGACGAGACTATCGAAATGGAGCGTCACGCAGACGACAGCGAGCCGTTCTCGGCTCTGGCGTTCAAGATCGCTACCGACCCATTCGTGGGTACTTTGACCTTTGCTCGTGTTTACTCGGGCGTGTTGAGCTCCGGCGACGGCGTTATCAACTCGGTTAAAGGCAAGAAAGAGCGCGTGGGTCGTATGGTGCAAATGCACGCAAACACCCGTGAAGAAATCAAGGAAGTGCGCGCTGGTGACATCGCGGCCTTGATCGGCATGAAGGACGTCACCACTGGTGACACTCTGTGCTCCGCTGACAAGCCAATCATCCTGGTTCGCATGGACTTCCCGGAGCCGGTTATTTCGGTTGCCGTAGAGCCTAAGACCAAGGATGACCAGGAAAAAATGGGTATCGCTCTGGGCAAACTTGCTCAGGAAGACCCGTCTTTCCGCGTCAAGACTGATGAAGAGACTGGTCAAACGATCATCTCCGGCATGGGCGAGTTGCACCTGGACATCCTGGTTGACCGGATGCGCCGTGAGTTCAACGTCGAAGCCAACATCGGTAAGCCTCAGGTTTCCTATCGTGAGAAGATCACGAAGAATTGCGAAATCGAAGGCAAGTTCGTTCGCCAGTCCGGCGGTCGTGGCCAGTTCGGTCACTGCTGGATTCGTTTTGCTCCTGCTGACGAAGGTCAGGAAGGTCTGCAATTCGTGAACGAAGTGGTTGGTGGTGTGGTTCCTAAGGAATACATCCCGGCTATCCAGAAGGGTATCGAAGAGCAGATGAAGAACGGCGTTGTGGCCGGCTATCCGCTGATCGGCCTGAAGGCGACCGTTTTTGATGGTTCTTACCACGACGTCGACTCCAACGAGATGGCGTTTAAGGTGGCTGCTTCCATGGCTACCAAGCAACTGGCTACCAAAGGTGGCGGTGTGTTGCTTGAGCCGATCATGGCGGTAGAAGTTGTTACGCCTGAAGACTATATGGGTGACGTGATGGGCGACTTGAATCGTCGTCGCGGCATGATCTTGGGTATGGAAGACACGGTCTCCGGCAAAGTAATTCGTGCCGAAGTTCCGCTGGGTGAGATGTTCGGTTATGCGACCGACGTCCGTTCCATGTCTCAGGGTCGCGCAAGCTACTCTATGGAATTCAAAAAATATGATACGGCTCCGGCGCACATCGTCGAAGCTGTCACCAAAAAACAAGGCTGATTCAGCCCTTTAGGCAAGGAGTTAATTGTCGTGGCTAAAGAAAAATTTGACCGTACCCTCCCGCACGTCAACGTTGGCACCATCGGTCACGTCGACCACGGTAAAACCACGCTGACCGCTGCTCTGACTCGCGTCTGCTCCGAAGTTTTCGGTTCCGCCGTTGTTGCTTTCGACAAAATCGACAGCGCTCCGGAAGAAAAGGCTCGTGGTATCACCATCAACACCGCGCACGTTGAATACAACTCGCTGATCCGTCACTACGCTCACGTTGACTGCCCAGGTCACGCTGACTATGTGAAGAACATGATCACCGGTGCTGCTCAGATGGACGGCGCTATCCTGGTTTGCTCGGCCGCTGATGGTCCGATGCCACAAACCCGTGAGCACATCCTGCTGTCCCGTCAGGTTGGCGTTCCGTACATCGTTGTCTTCCTGAACAAGGCTGACATGGTTGACGACGCTGAGCTGCTGGAACTGGTTGAGATGGAAGTGCGCGATCTGCTGAGCACTTACGACTTCCCAGGTGACGACACTCCGATCATCATCGGTTCGGCTCTGATGGCTCTGAACGGCCAAGACGACAACGAAATGGGCACCACTGCCGTTCGTAAACTGGTTGAGACTCTGGACAGCTACATCCCAGATCCAGTTCGTGTTATCGACAAGCCGTTCCTGATGCCAATCGAAGACGTATTCTCGATCTCTGGTCGCGGTACTGTTGTGACTGGTCGTATCGAGCGCGGTATCGTCAAGGTTCAGGATCCACTGGAAATCGTTGGTCTGCGTGACACTACCGTCACCACCTGCACCGGTGTTGAAATGTTCCGTAAGCTGCTCGACGAAGGTCGTGCTGGCGAGAACTGCGGCGTGCTGCTGCGCGGCACCAAGCGTGACGACGTTGAGCGTGGCCAGGTTCTGGTCAAGCCAGGTTCGGTCAAGCCGCACACTACCTTCGAAGCTGAAGTGTACGTGCTGAGCAAAGAAGAAGGCGGTCGTCACACTCCGTTCTTCAAAGGCTACCGTCCACAGTTCTACTTCCGGACCACTGACGTGACCGGTAACTGCGAACTGCCGGAAGGCGTTGAAATGGTAATGCCAGGCGACAACATCAAAATGGTTGTCACCCTGATCAAAACCATCGCAATGGAAGATGGTCTGCGTTTCGCTATTCGTGAAGGCGGTCGTACCGTCGGCGCTGGCGTCGTAGCCAAAATCATCGCCTAAGCGTTGATTGATGAAAAAGCCCCCGCTTGCGGGGGCTTTTTTATTGGGTTGACACTCAGTTGGCCCGTCTATAGAATTGCGCCTCCTTTTAACGGGCGTATTGCGCTCGGTGGGAATAGCAGCCGGAGTCTGAAATCCAATGCAAAATCAGCAAATCCGTATCAGGTTGAAGGCTTTTGACCATCGCCTGATCGACCAATCCACCCAGGAAATCGTGGAAACCGCGAAACGTACTGGTGCTCAAGTGCGTGGTCCAATTCCACTGCCTACCCGTAAAGAGCGGTTCACCGTTCTGGTCTCCCCGCACGTCAACAAAGACGCGCGTGACCAGTACGAGATCCGTACTCATAAACGCGTTCTGGACATCGTCCAGCCAACGGATAAAACCGTTGATGCGCTTATGAAGCTTGATCTTGCGGCCGGTGTGGAAGTGCAGATCAGCCTCGGCTAAGACTCGGTCTTAGTCGTGTAACGCTCTGAAATGGGCGGCCATAGCGGGTGAAAGCCCCGTACACTCATGAGGTTTACAACATGACTATTGGTGTAGTCGGTCGTAAATGCGGTATGACCCGTATTTTCACCGAAGAAGGTGTCTCCATTCCGGTCACGGTCATTGAGATCGAGCCGAATCGCGTCACCCAGTTCAAAACTGAAGAAACCGATGGCTATCGTGCAGTGCAAGTCACTGTAGGCGAGCGTCGTGCTTCGCGTGTTACAGCTGCTCAAGCTGGCCACTTCGCTAAAGCGAACGTTGCCGCTGGTCGTACCGTAATGGAATTCCGTCTTGAAGAAGGCGAGTACCAGGCCGGCGATCTGATCAACGCTGAAATCTTCGCCGCTGGTCAACTGGTTGATGTAACCGGTCAGTCCAAGGGTAAAGGCTTCCAGGGTACGATCAAGCGTTGGAACTTCCGCGGGCAAGATAATACCCACGGTAACTCCGTGTCCCACCGCGTTCCAGGCTCTATCGGCCAGTGCCAGACTCCTGGTCGTGTATTCAAGGGCAAAAAAATGTCCGGTCATATGGGCGCTGAGCGCGTGACCGTGCAGTCCCTCGAAGTAGTGCGCGTGGACGCTGAACGCAATCTGTTGTTGGTCAAGGGCGCTGTTCCTGGCGCTACTGGCGGCAACTTGGTTGTACGTCCAGCAGCCAAGGCTCGCGGTTAAGGGGAAGCTGACATGCAATTAAATGTAAATGACGCTCAAGCGATCGAAGTTTCCGAACTGACATTTGGCGGCGAATTCAACGAGACGCTGGTTCACCAAGCAGTCGTGGCCTACATGGCCGGCGGCCGTCAAGGTAGCAAGCAGCAAAAGACCCGTTCCGACGTTCGTGGTGGCGGTAAGCGCCCATGGCGTCAGAAAGGTACTGGCCGTGCTCGTGCCGGTACTATCCGTAGCCCAATCTGGCGTGGCGGCGGTACCACTTTCGCAGCTCGTCCTCAGGATCACACCCAGAAGCTGAACAAGAAGATGTATCGCGCAGCAATGCGTTCCATCCTTGCTGAGCTGGTGCGTACTGATCGTCTGGTTGTGGTTCAGGACTTCGCTGTTGATGCACCGAAGACCAAAGATCTGCTGAACAAACTGACCGGCATGGGCCTGACTGACGTCTTGATCGTGTCTGAAGTGGTTGATCAGAACCTGTACCTGGCTGCTCGCAACCTGCCACACGTTGATGTACGTGACGTGCAAGGTTCCGATCCAGTTAGTCTGATCGCATACGACAAGGTGTTGATCACCGTGTCGGCCGTGAAGAAATTCGAGGAGCTGCTGGGATGAACCAGGAACGCGTATTTAAAGTTCTGCTTGGCCCGCACGTTTCCGAGAAGGCTACGGTTCTGGCTGACAAGAAAGGCCAGTTCGTTTTCAAGGTTGCAACTGACGCAACCAAGCTGGAAATCAAGAAGGCCGTCGAAAGCCTGTTCAGCGTGAAAGTAGAGCGTGTCACTACCCTGAATGTTCTGGGTAAGAGCAAGCGCACTGCTCGCGGTCTGGGCAAGCGTAATGACTGGAAGAAGGCAGTTATCTCCCTTCAGCCAGGCCAAGATCTCGATTTCAGCAGCAGTGCTGAGTAAGGAAGGGGTGCATCATGGCAATCGTTAAATGCAAACCGACTTCCCCTGGCCGCCGTTTTGTGGTCAAGGTGGTCAACCAGGAGCTGCATAAAGGCGCTCCTCACGCACCGCTGCTCGAGAAAAAATCGAAGACTGGTGGTCGTAACAACAATGGTCGTATTACCACTCGTCACATCGGTGGTGGCCATAAGCAGCATTATCGTCTGGTCGATTTCCGTCGCAACGACAAAGATGGCATCTCTGCCACTGTCGAGCGTATTGAATACGATCCAAACCGTACTGCTCACATCGCTCTGCTGCTGTACGCAGATGGCGAGCGTCGCTACATCATCGCCCCTAAAGGCGTGAGTGCTGGCGACCAGCTGATCGCAGGTGCTCTGGCGCCGATCAAGCCGGGCAACGCTCTGCAACTGCGTAACATTCCAGTTGGTAGCACCGTACACGGCATCGAATTGAAGCCAGGTAAAGGCGCGCAAATCGCTCGTTCCGCTGGTGCTTCGGCTCAGCTGATCGCTCGTGAAGGTGTCTACGTGACCCTGCGTCTGCGTTCTGGTGAGATGCGTAAAGTGCTGGCTGAATGCCGCGCGACCCTGGGTGAAGTCTCGAACTCCGAGCACAGCCTGCGTTCGCTGGGTAAAGCTGGTGCCAAACGCTGGCGTGGCGTTCGCCCAACCGTTCGTGGTGTTGCCATGAACCCGGTTGACCACCCACATGGTGGTGGTGAAGGTCGTACCTCTGGTGGTCGTCATCCGGTATCGCCATGGGGCTTCCCGACTAAGGGCGCGAAGACTCGTGGTAATAAGCGTACCGACAAAATGATCGTCCGTCGTCGCAAGTAAATAGAGGGATACGACAGTGCCACGTTCTCTGAAAAAAGGTCCTTTTATTGATCTTCACCTACTGAAGAAGATCGAAGTGGCGGCGGAAAAGAACGATCGCAAACCAGTTAAAACCTGGTCGCGCCGTTCCATGATCCTGCCACAAATGGTCGGTTTGACCATTGCAGTGCATAACGGTCGTCAACATGTTCCAGTTCTCGTGAACGAAGACATGGTCGGCCACAAACTGGGCGAGTTTGCCGGTACCCGCACATATCGTGGGCACGTGGCAGACAAGAAAGCCAAGCGTTAAGGGGTAAGGAACGATGGAAGTAGCCGCTAAGTTGTCGGGCGCTCGAATCTCCGCCCAGAAAGCCCGCTTGGTCGCCGACCAGATCCGCGGGAAGAAGGTGGGCGAAGCGCTCAACCTGTTGGCTTTCAGCAGTAAGAAAGCCGCCGAGATCATGAAGAAAGTGCTGGAGTCGGCCGTAGCCAACGCCGAGCATAACGAAGGCGCAGACGTTGATGACCTTAAAGTCAGCACCGTTTTCGTCAACGAAGGGCGTTCGCTGAAGCGAATCATGCCACGTGCCAAAGGCCGTGCTGATCGCATCGTCAAGCGGTCTTGCCATATCACTGTCAAGGTTGCTGACAAGTAACGGAGTCGAAGAGATGGGTCAGAAAGTACATCCCATTGGCATTCGCCTGGGAATCGTCAAGGAGCACACCTCCGTCTGGTACGCAGACGGTCGGACTTATGCGGACTATTTGTTCGCTGATCTGAAGGTGCGTGAGTATCTCCAAGACAAACTAAAAAGCGCGTCCGTAAGCCGTATCGATATCCATCGTCCGGCTCAGACTGCACGTATCACCATCCACACCGCTCGTCCAGGTATCGTTATCGGGAAGAAAGGTGAAGATGTTGAGAAACTGCGTCAGGACCTGACCAAGCAAATGGGTGTGCCTGTGCACATCAATATCGAAGAGATCCGTAAGCCGGAACTCGACGGTATGCTGGTTGCGCAGAGCGTAGCTCAGCAGCTGGAGCGTCGTGTAATGTTCCGTCGCGCTATGAAGCGCGCTGTTCAGAACGCCATGCGCATTGGTGCCAAAGGCATCAAAATCCAAGTGAGCGGTCGTCTCGGCGGTGCTGAAATCGCACGTACTGAATGGTATCGCGAAGGTCGTGTGCCACTGCACACCCTGCGTGCCGACATCGACTATGCCAACTACGAAGCTCACACCACTTATGGTGTGATCGGTGTAAAGGTTTGGATCTTCAAAGGCGAAGTAATTGGTGGTCGCCAAGAAGAGCTGAAACCACAAGCACCAGCGCCTCGTAAAAAAGCTGCTAAGTAAGGGGTACGCCAAATGTTGCAACCAAAGCGTACGAAGTTCCGCAAGCAAATGACTGGTCACAACCGTGGCCTGGCATTGCGCGGTAGCAAAGTCAGCTTCGGCGAGTTCGCGCTGAAGTCTGTTGCTCGTGGTCGTCTCACCGCTCGTCAGATCGAGTCAGCGCGTCGTGCACTGACCCGTCACGTTAAACGTGGCGGCAAGATCTGGATCCGTGTATTCCCGGACAAGCCTGTAACCAAAAAGCCACTCGAAGTTCGGATGGGTAAAGGTAAGGGTAACGTCGAATACTGGGTTGCCCAGATTCAGCCAGGCAAAGTCCTGTATGAAATCGAGGGTGTTTCTGAAGAGCTGGCGCGTGAGGCTTTCGCCCTGGCTGCTGCAAAGCTGCCACTCGCCACCTCCTTTGTTAAACGGACGGTGATGTGATGAAAGCGAATGAACTTCGTGAAAAATCCGCACAGCAGCTGAACGAGCAACTGCTCGGCCTGCTGCGCGACCAGTTCAATCTGCGTATGCAGAAAGCAACTGGCCAGTTGGGGCAGTCTCATCTGCTCTCGCAAGTTAAACGTGACATCGCTCGCGTGAAGACTGTGCTTAACCAGCAGGCAGGTAAGTAATCATGGCTGAAGCCGAAAAAACTGTCCGTACGCTGACTGGCCGTGTTGTCAGCGACAAGATGGACAAAACCATCACCGTTCTGATCGAGCGTCGCGTTAAGCACCCGATCTACGGTAAATACGTTAAGCGTTCGACTAAGCTGCACGCGCACGACGAAACCAATCAGTGCCACATCGGCGACAAAGTCACTATTCGTGAAACTCGTCCTTTGGCCAAGACCAAGTCTTGGGCGCTGGTTGATGTTCTCGAACGCGCTGTGGAAGTCTAAGGACTAGGGGTCGGAGAAATTATATGATTCAGACTCAATCCATGCTCGATGTGGCCGATAACAGCGGCGCTCGCCGCGTTATGTGCATCAAGGTGCTGGGTGGCTCCCATCGTCGTTACGCTGGTATCGGTGACATCATCAAAGTTACCGTGAAGGAAGCAATTCCTCGCGGTAAAGTGAAAAAAGGCCAAGTGATGACTGCTGTTGTAGTCCGCACTCGCCACGGCGTTCGCCGTGCTGATGGCTCCATTATCCGCTTTGATGGCAACGCTGCTGTTCTTCTGAACAACAAGCAAGAGCCGATCGGCACCCGTATCTTTGGGCCAGTGACCCGTGAACTTCGTACTGAGAAGTTCATGAAGATCGTCTCGCTCGCCCCAGAAGTGCTGTAAGGAGATCCGACATGCAAAAGATTCGTCGTGACGACGAGATCATCGTGATCGCCGGCAAAGACAAAGGTAAGCGCGGTAAGGTGCTTAAGGTTCTCGCTGACGACCGTCTGGTCGTTGGTGGTCTGAACCTGGTTAAGCGTCATACCAAGCCAAACCCTGCGTCGGGCGTACAAGGCGGTATCGTCGAGAAAGAAGCGCCACTGCACGCTTCCAACGTTGCCATTTTCAACGGCGAAACCAACAAGGCTGATCGCGTTGGTTTCAAAGTAGAAGACGGTAAGAAAATTCGTGTCTTCAAGTCGACCCAAAAAGCGGTTGATGCTTGAACACTGCTAGGTAGAAGACCATGGCACGACTAAAAGAGATTTACCGGAAGGAAATCGCACCGAAGCTTAAGGAAGAACTTAAGCTTTCGAACGTGATGGAAGTTCCGCGCGTTACCAAAATCACCCTGAACATGGGTCTGGGCGAAGCGATCGGTGACAAAAAAGTCATCGAGCACGCTGTTGCTGACCTGGAAAAGATCACCGGCCAAAAAGTCGTTGTGACCTACGCTCGGAAATCCATCGCTGGCTTTAAAGTCCGTGAAGGTTGGCCGATCGGCGTCAAAGTGACCCTGCGCCGTGAGCGTATGTACGAATTCCTGGATCGTCTGCTGTCGATCTCCCTGCCTCGGGTCCGCGACTTCCGCGGCCTGAATGCCAAGTCCTTCGATGGTCGTGGTAACTACAGCATGGGCGTTAAAGAGCAGATCATCTTCCCGGAAATCGACTACGACAAGATCGATGCTCTCCGCGGTCTGGACATTACCCTGACCACCACTGCCAAGAACGATGATGAAGGTCGCGCGCTGCTGCGTGCTTTCAAATTCCCGTTCCGCAACTGATTGGAGTAGGAAAATGGCCAAGATGAGCATGAAAAACCGCGAGCTGAAGCGTCAGCTCACGGTTGCCAAGTACGCCAAAAAGCGTGCAGCACTGAAAGCTATCATCGTTGATCTGAACGCAAGTCCAGAAGCGCGTTGGGAAGCTACAGTAGCTCTGCAGAAGCAGCCACGTGACGCAAGCGCTTCGCGCATGCGTAACCGCTGCCGCCTGACCGGTCGTCCACACGGCGTTTACCGCAAGTTCGGCCTCGGCCGTAACAAATTGCGTGAAGCTGCAATGCGTGGTGACGTACCTGGTCTGGTTAAAGCCAGCTGGTAAGCACTATCAAAGTCTCGGTGGTCCGAATCGCAAGATCCTGACCACTGGTGACCTTGAACTTGAATCAAGCCCCTATTGGGGCTTGATTCATTTGTGGGGTGTGTCTAGAATACCCGGCTCGCCTGAGCCCGTGCTTTTTTCGCACGGATGCACTCGGCGACAAGTAGTAGCCGCAAGGCTAATTTTTTTGTATTAGGAGCGTCTAGCCCATGAGTATGCAGGACCCGTTAGCGGACATGCTAACTCGAATCCGTAATGCCCAGATGGCTGAAAAGTCCGTCGTAAGCATGCCATCTTCTACGTTGAAGGTAGCTGTTGCCAAAGTCCTGAAGGACGAAGGTTACATTGCGGGTTATCAGATCAGCAGCGAAATCAAACCACTGCTGTCCATCGAGCTGAAGTACTTCGAAGGCCGTCCGGTCATCGAGGAAGTGAAGCGCGTTAGCCGTCCAGGCCTGCGTCAGTACAAGTCCGTCGATGATCTGCCAAAAGTTCGTGGCGGTCTCGGTGTGTCTATCGTCTCCACCAACAAAGGTGTGATGACGGATCGTGCTGCGCGCGCTGCCGGTGTCGGCGGCGAAGTTCTTTGCACTGTGTTCTAAGGGGGGATAAGCATGTCACGCGTCGCTAAGAACCCCGTTAAGCTGCCAGCCGGTGTCGAAGTAAAATTCGCAGGCCAACAGCTTTCGGTGAAGGGTGCCAAGGGCACTCTCGAACTGAACATCCATTCGTCCGTTGAGATTGTTGAAGAAGCTGGTGAGCTGCGTTTCGCTGCTCGCAATGGCGATCAACAAACTCGCGCAATGGCTGGTACCACTCGTGCGTTGGTAAACAACATGGTCCAAGGCGTAAGCCAAGGCTTCGAGCGCAAGCTCCAGCTGGTCGGTGTTGGTTACAAAGCGCAAGCAAAAGGCACAGTGCTGAACCTGGCTCTTGGCTTCTCGCACCCAGTGGATTATGAACTGCCGGAAGGCATCACCGCTGAGACTCCTAGCCAGACCGATATCCTGATCAAGGGCATCGATAAGCAGCTGGTAGGTCAAGTGGCCGCCGAGATCCGCGACTTCCGTCCACCAGAGCCGTACAAAGGCAAAGGTGTGCGCTACGCGGACGAAGTCGTCCGTCGTAAAGAAGCCAAGAAGAAGTAGGGCATAGCAAATGACCGACAAAAAAGTTACTCGACTGCGTCGCGCTCGCAAAGCACGCCTGAAAATGCACGAACTCGAAGTCGTGCGTCTCTGCGTGTTCCGCTCGTCGCAGCACATCTACGCCCAGGTCATTTCGGCCGACGGCAACAAAGTCCTGGCAAGTGCCTCGACTTTGGATAAAGAACTGCGTGATGGCGCCACTGGCAACATCGACGCGGCCACTAAGGTTGGCCAGCTGGTCGCTACGCGTGCAAAAGCCGCTGGCGTCTCGCAGGTGGCTTTCGACCGCTCTGGCTTCAAGTACCACGGTCGCGTCAAGGCGCTGGCTGATGCTGCTCGTGAAGCTGGGCTGGAGTTCTAAGTTATGTCAAATAACGACCAAAAGCGCGACGAAGGCTACATTGAGAAGCTGGTTCAAGTTAACCGCGTAGCCAAAACCGTTAAAGGCGGCCGTATCTTCACTTTCACCGCGTTGACCGTGGTTGGTGATGGTAAAGGGCGCGTTGGCTTCGGCCGTGGCAAGTCGCGTGAAGTGCCTGCTGCGATCCAGAAGGCAATGGAAGCTGCTCGCCGCAACATGATCCAAGTTGACCTGAACGGCACCACTCTGCAGTACGCAATGAAGTCCGCCCATGGCGCTTCGAAGGTGTACATGCAGCCTGCTTCTGAAGGTACCGGTATCATCGCTGGCGGCGCTATGCGTGCTGTCCTCGAAGTTGCTGGTGTTCAGAACGTTCTGGCCAAGTGCTATGGCTCGACTAACCCGGTAAACGTGGTTCACGCCACTTTCAAAGGTTTGAAAGCTATGCAGTCTCCTGAATCCATTGCCGCCAAGCGTGGCAAAAGCGTCAAGGAGATCTTCTGATCATGGCTACCGTTAAAGTTACGCTGATCAAAAGCATGACCGGCCGCATCCCTAACCACAAACTGTGCGTTAAGGGTCTGGGTCTGCGTCGCATCGGTCACACTGTAGAAGTACTTGATACTCCCGAGAATCGCGGGATGATCAACAAGGCTTACTACATGCTGCGTGTCGAGGGTTAATCGATGAAACTCAATGATCTGAGTCCAGCGCCGGGTTCCCGTCGCGAAAAGCATCGTCCGGGCCGTGGTATCGGTAGTGGTTTGGGCAAGACCGGTGGCCGTGGCCACAAAGGTCAGTCCTCCCGCTCCGGTGGCACCATTGCTCCAGGCTTTGAAGGCGGTCAACAGCCGCTGCATCGTCGCCTGCCGAAATTCGGTTTCGTTTCCCTGAAAGCCATGGACCGCGCAGAAGTGCGTCTGTCCGAGCTGGCCAAAGTGGAAGGCGACATCGTCACCGTGCAGTCCCTGAAAGATGCCAACGTTATTAACGTCAACGTACAGCGTGTGAAAATCATGCTGTCCGGCGAAGTTACTCGCGCTGTTACCATCGGAAAGGGAATCGGCGCCACCAAAGGTGCGCGTGCGGCTATCGAAGCAGCTGGCGGCAAGTTCGAGGAATAAATGGCTAAGCAAGGTGCTCTCTCTGCGCTCGGCAAAGGCGGTATGTCTGAACTCTGGGCTCGTCTGCGTTTTCTGTTCCTGGCGATTATCGTCTACCGAATAGGCGCACACATCCCGGTTCCAGGTATTAACCCGGACCGACTCGCGGACCTGTTTCGACAGAATGAGGGGACCATTCTTAGCTTGTTCAACATGTTTTCCGGCGGCGCGCTGGAACGGATGAGCATCTTTGCACTGGGGATCATGCCGTACATTTCGGCATCGATCATCATGCAGCTGATGACCGCCGTGAGCCCGCAGCTGGAACAGTTGAAGAAGGAAGGTGAAGCTGGCCGTCGCAAGATCAGCCAGTACACCCGCTACGGCACTGTCGTTCTCGCTCTCGTTCAGGCAATTGGCATGTCCATTGGTCTGGCAGGGCAGGGCGTTGCGTTCACTGGTGACTTTGGCTTCCATTTCGTCGCGGTATCCACTTTTGTGGCTGGTGCGATGTTCATGATGTGGCTGGGTGAGCAGATTACTGAGCGTGGTGTTGGCAACGGTATCTCGATGTTGATTTTTTCGGGTATCGTCGCCGGTCTTCCGAGAGCGATCGGGCAGTCTTTCGAGTCTGCGCGTCAGGGTGATATCAACATCTTCGCCCTGGTTGCCATCGGTTTGCTGGCAGTAGCGATTATCGGTTTCGTGGTGTTCATTGAGCGTGGTCAGCGTCGTATTGCTGTTCACTACGCCAAGCGTCAGCAGGGCCGCAAGGTCTTCGCTGCGCAGACTAGCCACTTGCCGCTGAAGGTGAACATGGCCGGCGTTATTCCGGCCATTTTCGCGAGCAGCATTTTGCTGTTCCCGGCTTCGTTGGGTGCCTGGTTCGGCCAGTCTGAAGGTATGGGCTGGTTGCAGGACATCTCGCAGTCGATCGCTCCTGGTCAGCCGTTGAATATTCTGCTGTTTAGTGCAGGGATTATTTTCTTCTGCTTCTTCTATACGGCGTTGATGTTCAATCCGAAAGACGTAGCGGAAAACCTGAAGAAGTCCGGTGCCTTTATTCCGGGCATCCGTCCAGGTGAGCAGTCTGCGCGCTACATTGATGGCGTTCTGACTCGCTTGACCATGTTCGGTGCTCTTTACATGACGGCCGTGTGCCTGTTGCCCCAGTTCCTGGTGGTTGCGGCAAACGTACCGTTCTACCTTGGCGGGACCTCGTTGCTGATCGTCGTCGTGGTTGTGATGGACTTCATGTCCCAAGTACAATCGCACCTCGTTTCGCACCAGTACGAATCCCTGATGAAGAAAGCCAACCTGAAGGGTTACGGCAGCGGCATGTTGCGCTGAGTACCCATAAGGTTCGAGGAGTTGGTGATGAAAGTTCGTGCATCGGTGAAAAAGCTGTGCCGTAACTGCAAGATTATTCGCCGCGAAGGTGTTGTTCGAGTAATTTGCAGCGCGGAACCGCGTCACAAACAGCGCCAAGGCTGAGTGTGATTGTGCTTCAAGCCCGGCAGCTAGTGCGCTGCCGGGTTGATTATTTGTTATTACAGCGATATTATCTCGCGCCCTATTTCTTGGCTTCCGGGGCGTAGGTAGCTGTCAATTGGAGTCCCACTGAATGGCCCGTATTGCAGGCGTTAACATTCCAGATAACAAGCATACTGTTATCTCGCTGACCTACATCTATGGTGTTGGTCGCACTACTGCGCAGAAAATTTGTGCAGTGACTGGGGTAAACCCAGCCGCAAAGATCAAGGATCTGAGCGACGAGCAGATTGAACAGCTGCGTGGCGAAGTGGCGAAGTTCACCACTGAAGGTGACCTGCGTCGCGAAATCAACATGAAAATCAAGCGTTTGATGGACCTCGGTTGCTATCGCGGTCTGCGTCATCGTCGTGGTCTTCCAGTACGCGGTCAGCGTACCAAGACTAACGCGCGTACCCGTAAAGGTCCGCGTAAGCCGATCCGCAAGTAATCGCCCCAGCGAATCGACAGGAAATTAATCATGGCAAAACCTGCTGCTCGTCCTCGTAAAAAAGTTAAAAAGACAGTGGTTGATGGCATCGCCCACATCCATGCTTCTTTTAACAACACAATCGTGACCATCACCGACCGTCAAGGTAATGCGCTTTCTTGGGCTACCTCCGGTGGTTCGGGTTTCCGCGGTTCCCGCAAGTCCACCCCGTTTGCTGCTCAAGTAGCTGCTGAACGTGCTGGTCAAGCTGCGCTGGAATACGGTCTGAAAAACCTCGACGTTAACGTCAAAGGTCCAGGCCCAGGTCGTGAATCTGCAGTCCGCGCTTTGAACGGCTGTGGCTACAAGATCGCCAGCATCACCGACGTGACGCCAATCCCGCACAACGGGTGCCGTCCGCCGAAGAAGCGCCGCGTGTAATCCAGGAGATTGTAAAGAATGGCTCGTTACATTGGTCCAAAATGCAAACTCGCTCGTCGCGAAGGCACCGATCTCTTTCTGAAGAGCGGCGTGCGCGCGATCGAATCGAAGTGCAACATTGAAGCAGCACCTGGTATCCACGGCCAACGCCGCGGTCGCCAGTCCGATTACGGCACCCAACTGCGTGAAAAGCAGAAGGTCCGTCGTATCTACGGCGTTCTCGAGCGTCAATTCAGCGGCTACTACAAAGAAGCTGCTGGCAAGAAAGGCGCAACTGGCGAAAACCTGTTGCAACTGCTCGAATGCCGTCTGGACAACGTCGTATACCGTATGGGTTTTGGCTCTACTCGTGCCGAATCCCGTCAGCTGGTATCGCACAAATCCGTAAGCGTTAACGGTCAGACCGTAAACGTGCCGTCGTACCAGGTTCGTGCTGGTGACGTGGTCGCGATTCGCGAGAAAGCAAAGAACCAACTTCGCATTGTCCAAGCTCTCGATCTGTGTGCCCAACGTGGCCGCGTAGAATGGGTAGAAGTAGACACTGAGAAGAAGTCGGGCGTTTTCAAGAACGTTCCAGCTCGCAGTGATCTGTCCGCCGACATCAACGAAAGCCTGATTGTCGAGCTCTACTCCAAGTAAGGGCTAGAAAATAGGTGCATCCATGCAGATTTCGGTAAATGAGTTCCTGACACCCCGCCATATTGATGTGCAGGTTGTCAGTCCAACCCGCGCCAAGATCACTCTCGAGCCTCTCGAGCGTGGTTTCGGCCACACCCTGGGCAACGCGCTGCGCCGCATCCTGTTGTCCTCAATGCCCGGCTGTGCAGTAGTCGAGGCCGAGATTGACGGTGTACTCCATGAGTACAGCGCCATCGAAGGCGTACAGGAAGACGTAATTGAAATCCTGTTGAACCTTAAAGGTCTGGCTATCAAGCTGCACGGTCGTGACGAAGTTACGCTGACCTTGTCGAAGAAGGGTTCGGGGGTGGTTACCGCTGCCGATATTCAGCTGGATCATGATGTCGAGATCGTTAACCCCGATCACGTAATCGCTAACCTGGCGTCTAACGGCGCCCTGAACATGAAGCTCACCGTAGCTCGTGGTCGTGGTTATGAACCGGCAGACTCGCGTCAGAGCGATGAAGACGAAAGCCGCAGCATCGGTCGCTTGCAGCTTGACTCTTCGTTCAGCCCGGTTCGCCGTATCGCATACGTGGTGGAAAACGCCCGTGTCGAGCAGCGTACTAACCTGGACAAGCTGGTTATTGATCTGGAAACCAACGGTACCCTGGATCCTGAAGAGGCTATCCGCCGCGCTGCAACCATTCTGCAACAGCAGTTGGCTGCGTTCGTCGATCTCAAAGGTGACAGTGAGCCAGTGGTTGTCGAGCAGGAAGACGAGATCGATCCGATCCTGCTTCGCCCGGTTGACGATCTGGAACTGACTGTACGTTCGGCTAACTGCCTTAAGGCGGAAAACATCTACTACATCGGTGACCTGATTCAGCGTACCGAAGTAGAGCTGTTGAAGACTCCGAACCTTGGCAAGAAATCCTTGACTGAAATCAAGGACGTTCTGGCCTCCCGCGGTCTGTCCCTCGGCATGCGCCTCGACAACTGGCCGCCTGCAAGTCTTAAGAAGGACGACAAGGCGACTGCCTGATCGTCGTAATCACCGAACGTCGTGTTTGGTAAGGAATGAACCATGCGTCATCGTAAAAGTGGTCGTCACCTGAGCCGCACTAGCTCGCACCGCAAGGCCATGTTTCAAAACATGGCAGTGTCGCTGTTCGAGCACGAGCTGATCAAAACTACACTGCCGAAAGCTAAAGAACTGCGTCGCGTTGCTGAGCCGCTGATCACTTTGGCCAAGACAGACAGCCTGGCTAACCGCCGTCTGGCTTTCGACCGTACTCGTTCGAAAGCTATCGTTGGTAAGCTCTTCAACGACCTGGGCAAGCGTTACGCTACCCGTGAGGGTGGCTACCTGCGCATCCTCAAGTGCGGTTTCCGCACTGGCGACAACGCGCCTATGGCGTACGTCGAGTTGGTTGATCGTGCTACCGGTGGTGAAGCTGTATCCGCTGAGTAAGACGTCAGTCTGAAACGAAGAACCGGGCCTAGTGCCCGGTTTTTTGTGCGCGCTCGAAAAGTACCGAGTCGGCGGTGCAAATTTGCATCATTAGTAATTTTCTATCGATTATCACAATTTAATGAATTTGATGGTGTCATGTTGATGATCAATACTCCCTCTCAGCCGATTAGCCGGCAGTTGGAAAGACTGACAGAGGAAGAGATCGCATGAGCCAAAATAAAACACTTACCACCGCCAGTGGCGCTCCTGTCGCCGACAACCAGAATTCCCGCTCCGCCGGCCCTCGTGGCCCGCTGCTGCTTGACGACTTTCACCTGATCGAGAAGCTTGCCCACTTCAACCGTGAAAACATCCCTGAGCGTCGTGTACACGCCAAAGGCTCGGGTGCTTACGGTACGTTCACCGTGACACGTGACATCACTGAGTACACCAGCGCCAAGCTGTTCGAGTCCGTCGGCAAGCAAACCCCGACCTTCCTGCGGTTTTCCACCGTAGGCGGTGAGCGCGGTTCGGCTGATACCGAGCGTGATCCTCGCGGTTTTGCCCTGAAGTTCTACACCGAAGAAGGTAATTGGGACATCGTCGGCAACAACACGCCGGTATTCTTCATCCGCGATCCTTTGAAATTCCCGGACTTTATTCACACCCAAAAACGTCTGCCGCAAAGCAACCTGAAAAGCGCGCAAATGATGTGGGACTTTTGGTCGCATTCGCCTGAGGCGCTGCACCAGGTCACCATTCTGTTCTCGGATCGCGGCATTCCTGATGGCTACCGTCACATGCACGGCTTCGGCAGCCACACATACAGCCTGATCAGCGCCAATGGCGAGCGTCATTGGGTGAAGTGGCACTACAAGACCAGGCAAGGGATCAAAAATCTGGCACCGGCAGAAGCGGCACGCCTGGCCGGTACCGATCCGGATTATGCACAGCGTGATCTGTTCGGCGCGATCGAGCGTGGTGATTTCCCGAAATGGCGCGTGTGCATCCAGATCATGACCGAGGCACAGGCCGCGGCGCACTACGAGAACCCTTTTGACGTGACCAAGACCTGGTCGCAGAAAGAGTTTCCGCTGATCGAAGTGGGCGAGTTGGAGCTTAACCGCAACCCGCAGAATTACTTTGCTGAGGTCGAGCAAGCGGCGTTCGGTCCGAGCAACATGGTCCCGGGTGTCGGTTTGTCGCCGGATCGGATGCTCCAAGGTCGCGTGTTCGCTTATGCCGATGCCCACCGCTACCGCATTGGCACCAACCATCAGCAACTGCCGGTGAACGCGCCTCGCAGCCCGGTGAACAGCTATCAGCGCGATGGTTCGATGGCATTTGGCAGCAATGGCGGTGCGGCACCCAACTACGAGCCGAACAGCTACGTTGAGTCGCCGAAACAAGCGCCTCGCTATGCAGAGCCAGCGTTGGCCCTGAGCGGCGCGGCTGATCGTTACGATCATCGCGAAGATACCGACTATTACAGCCACGCCGGTGCGCTGTTCCGTCTGATGAGTGATGAGCAGAAAGCCCTGCTGGTGCACAACATTGCCGGCGCCATGGCCGGGGTTTCCAGCGACGTGATTGATCGTCAATTACAGCATTTCTTCAGGGCCGACCCGGTGTATGGAGAAGCAATCGCAACGGCGTTGGGCGTACAGCTTAACGAAGTCTAAACGAGAAGCAGAACCGCCCTCGTTTGGGCGGTTTTTGCGTTATTTAAACCACTTTTCTCAGAATATCTTCGCTTTTATCGCGCAAGCAGAGTGACCAAACAGTCTGCTTGGTTCAAACTACAGACTTTCAAGCAGGGAGATGTAGGGCGATGCAAGGCCACCCAGACGTAATCGATTACCTCAACACGTTGCTGACCGGCGAACTGGCGGCGCGTGATCAATATTTCATCCATTCGCGGATGTACGAGGACTGGGGTTTCACCGAGCTCTACGAACGTATTAACCACGAAATGGAAGAAGAGGCGCAGCACGCTGACGCCCTGATGCGCCGGATTCTCATGCTCGAGGGCACTCCGCGCATGCGTCCGGACGACGTGGATGTTGGCACCACAGTGCCTGACATGCTCGCCGCTGACCTGCGTCTGGAATACAAAGTCCGCGCCGCACTCTGCAAGGGCATCAAGCTCTGCGAGCTTCACAAAGACTACGTCAGTCGCGAGATGCTGCGTATTCAGCTGCACGACACCGAAGAAGATCACACCTACTGGCTCGAGAAGCAGCTGGGTCTGATCAAGTTGATCGGTTTGGAGAATTACCTGCAATCGCAGTTCTGATTCCGCCGTCTACAAAAAAGCCCCTGTCACCGATGAAGTGACAGGGGCTTTTTCGTGGGCCTGATTCAGGCTTTGTCGCGAGCCAGCAGCGGCTTGAGGTAGAAGCCCGTGTGGGACTGCTTCATCTCTGACACTTCTTCCGGCGTACCGACAGCTATGATCTGGCCGCCCTTGGAACCGCCTTCCGGCCCCAAGTCCACCAACCAGTCGGCCGTCTTGATAACGTCCAGGTTGTGCTCGATCACCACCACGGTGTTGCCGTGGTCGCGCAGGCGATGCAACACGTCGAGCAGTTGCTGAATGTCCGCGAAGTGCAGGCCGGTTGTTGGCTCATCGAGGATATACAGCGTCTTGCCGGTATCGCGTTTGGACAGTTCGCGGGACAGCTTCACCCGCTGGGCTTCACCACCCGACAGCGTGGTCGCTGACTGCCCGAGCTTGATGTACGAAAGGCCGACATCCATCAACGTCTGAAGCTTGCGCGCCAGGGCCGGAACCGCGTCGAAGAACACTCGCGCCTCCTCGATCGTCATCTCGAGGGTTTCGTGGATGCTCTTGCCCTTGTACTTGATCTCCAGAGTCTCGCGGTTGTAGCGCTTGCTCTTGCAGACGTCGCACGGGACATAGATGTCCGGCAGGAAGTGCATTTCCACCTTGATGAGGCCATCGCCCTGACATGCTTCGCAACGTCCGCCCTTTACGTTGAAGGAGAAGCGTCCAGGACCATAACCGCGGGAGCGCGACTCCGGCACACCGGCGAACAGTTCGCGAATCGGTGTGAACAGCCCTGTGTAGGTCGCCGGGTTGGAGCGTGGCGTGCGACCGATCGGGCTCTGATCGATGTCGACAACCTTATCCAGATGCTCCAGACCTTTGATGCTGTCGTGAGCGGCCGCTTCGAGCGTCGTTGCACCGTTGAGTGCCGTGGCGCTCAAAGGAAACAGCGTGTTGTTAATCAGCGTCGATTTGCCCGAGCCGGATACGCCGGTCACGCAGGTCAGCAGACCAATTGGAATGTCCAGATCGACATCGCGCAAGTTGTTGCCGCGAGCGCCCTTGAGGGACAGCGACAACTTCTTGTTACGGGGCGTGCGTTTGGCCGGAACGGCAATCTTCACCCGCCCCGACAGATATTTGCCGGTCAGCGAATCGGGATGAGCCATGACCTCGGCCGGCGTACCTTCGGCAACGATATGCCCGCCGTGTACACCCGCGCCGGGTCCGATATCCACCACGTAGTCGGCCAGACGAATCGCATCTTCGTCGTGCTCGACCACGATCACCGTGTTGCCAATGTCACGCAGGTGCTTGAGCGTGCCAAGCAGCCGATCGTTGTCCCGCTGATGCAGACCAATGGACGGCTCGTCGAGGATGTACAGAACCCCTACCAGGCCCGCGCCAATCTGACTGGCTAGACGAATACGCTGAGCCTCACCGCCAGACAACGTGTCCGCACTGCGATCGAGCGACAGATAATCGAGGCCAACGTTGACCAGGAATTGCAGGCGCTCACGGATTTCCTTGAGAATCTTGTCGGCAATTTCGCCGCGGCGGCCGGTGAGTTTCAGAAGCCCGAAATACTCGCAGGCGTCCCCAATCGGCAGATTGGTCACCGCCGGCAGCGTCTTCTCGCCAACCCACACATGCCGCGCCTCTCGGCGCAGGCGCGTGCCACGACAATCCGGGCAATGCTGGGTGCTGAGGAACTTGGCCAGCTCTTCGCGCACCGAGGCTGACTCGGTTTCGCGGTAGCGACGTTCCAGGTTCGGCACGATGCCTTCGAACGGGTGCGAGCGTTTGACGATGTCACCACGGTCGTTCAGGTATTTGAAGTCGACGTTCTGCGAGCCGCTGCCGTGCAGGATGTACTTCTGCTGATCGGCCGGCAGTTCGTTGAACGGTTCTTCCAGGCTGAATTTGTAGTGTGAGGCCAGCGACCCGAGCATCTGGAAATAATAGACGTTGCGCCGGTCCCAACCGCGAATCGCGCCTTCCGCCAGCGTCAGTTCGCCATTCACCAATCGCTTGATGTCGAAGAATTGCTTAACGCCCAGGCCATCGCAGGTCGGGCAAGCGCCGGCCGGGTTGTTGAAAGAGAACAGCTTGGGTTCCAGCTCGCTGATGGCGTGGCCGCAAATCGGGCAGGCGAAACGCGCGGAGAAGATGATCTCTTCGCCGGGCTCGTCGTCCATCGGCGCTACCAGGGCAATGCCGTCCGCCAGCTTCAAGGCGGTCTCGAACGACTCGGCCAGGCGCTGTTGCAGGTCGGCGCGGACCTTGAAGCGGTCGACCACGACATCGATCGAATGCTTCTTTTGTTTATCCAGCTTCGGCAATTCGTCCAGCTCGCAGAGCCTCCCGTTGACTCGGGCCCGCACAAAACCCTGGGCACGGAGTTCTTCGAAGACCGAGAGGTGCTCGCCTTTACGCTCGCGGATCACCGGCGCTAGCAGCATAAGCTTGCTACCCTCCGGTTGAGCCAGGACCAGGTCGACCATCTGGCTGACGGTCTGGGCTTCCAGCGGAATGTCGTGATCCGGGCAGCGCGGAATACCCACGCGAGCGTAAAGCAGACGCAGGTAATCGTAGATTTCAGTGATGGTGCCGACCGTCGAACGCGGGTTGTGTGAGGTCGACTTCTGTTCGATGGAAATGGCTGGCGACAAACCTTCGATGGTGTCGACGTCAGGTTTTTCCATCATCGACAGGAACTGCCGGGCGTAGGCCGACAGCGATTCGACGTAACGGCGCTGGCCTTCGGCATACAGCGTGTCGAACGCCAGGGACGATTTGCCGGATCCGGACAGGCCGGTGATGACGATCAGTTTGTCCCGTGGCAGGGTCAGGTCGATGTTCTTCAGGTTGTGGGTTCGGGCCCCACGAATCAGGATCTTGTCCAAAGTGGCCTCGCTCGGCGGGCGTCGAAAACGTAGGAGTATACGGCCAAATACTGGATGGATGCACACTATCAAATGAGCGGGTTGCAGCCTTACATGAAGACTCTGTCAGCAGAGCGCGTCAAAGCGTCGCGATATACCCCGTCAATCGATGGGACTGGTAGAATCGCCGCCGGTTCACATGAGGTTTTTCCATGCACGATCCCCACAGCGAACGCATGAGTGGCAGTGAGACCCGCGCAGCAAGCGGTCTGGCCCTGGTGTTCGCCTTCCGTATGCTTGGCATGTTCATGGTGTTGCCGGTACTGGCGACCTATGGGATGGATCTGGCAGGAGCGACCCCGGCCCTCATCGGGCTGGCGATTGGCGCTTACGGCCTGACCCAGGCGATCTTTCAAATTCCTTTCGGCTTCATTTCCGACCGCATCGGTCGTCGTCCGGTGATTTACCTGGGGCTGATCGTCTTCGCCCTCGGTAGCGTGCTGGCGGCTAATGCCGACTCGATCTGGGGCGTGATCGCCGGACGAATCCTGCAAGGCGCCGGGGCGATTTCGGCGGCCGTGATGGCGTTGCTGTCAGACCTGACCCGCGAACAGCATCGGACCAAAGCCATGGCCATGATCGGCATGACGATCGGTCTGTCGTTCGCTGTCGCGATGGTTGTAGGACCGTTGCTGACCCGCGCCTTCGGCCTGTCCGGGTTGTTCCTCGCTACGGGCGGCATGGCGCTGTTCGGCATCGTGATCGTAATGTTCATGGTGCCGCGCTCTACCGGGCCCTTGCAGCACCGTGAGTCAGGTGTTGCGCGCCAGGCGCTGATACCGACGCTCAAGCACCCGGACCTGCTGCGTCTGGACCTGGGCATTTTTGTGTTGCACGCAATGTTGATGTCGAGCTTCGTTGCGTTGCCTTTGGCGCTGGTCGAAAAAGCCGGGCTGCCTAAAGAGCAGCACTGGTGGGTCTACCTCACAGCGCTGTTGATCTCCTTCTTCGCCATGATCCCGTTCATTATCTACGGCGAGAAGAAACGCAAAATGAAACGAGTTTTATTGGGCGCGGTGCTGACGCTGATGCTCACTGAGCTATTCTTCTGGCAGTTCGGCGATAGCCTGCGGGCTCTGGTGATCGGGACGGTGGTGTTCTTTACCGCGTTCAATCTGCTGGAAGCTTCGTTGCCATCGCTGATCAGCAAGGTTTCACCGGCAGGCGGCAAGGGCACGGCGATGGGGGTTTATTCCACCAGCCAGTTCCTCGGTTCGGCGCTGGGCGGGATCCTCGGCGGTTGGCTTTTCCAGCATGGCGGTTTGTCGGTTGTATTCCTCGGATGCGCCGGCCTGGCTGCCCTCTGGCTGGCCTTTGCTGTTACCATGCGCGAACCACCTTATGTCACGAGCCTGCGCTTGCCGTTGTCGCCCGAGGCGATCCGCGAAGCGGGTCTGGTCGAGCGCCTGAAGGCCGTCATAGGGGTAACAGATGCAGTGATCGTCGCAGATGAAGCGGCGATTTACATCAAATTGGACACAGAACTATTGGATCGCACCACCCTTGAACGCCTGGTGAACAACCCGGCCGGGGCAGCGTGCGTAGCCTAGGAGAACGTTATGGCCCGTGGGGTTAACAAAGTCATATTGGTCGGCACTTGCGGCCAGGATCCCGAAGTTCGCTACTTGCCTAACGGTAACGCCGTGACCAACCTGAGTCTGGCGACCAGCGAACAGTGGACAGACAAGCAAACCGGTCAGAAGGTCGAGAAGACCGAATGGCACCGTGTGTCGATGTTCGGCAAGGTTGCCGAGATCGCCGGCGAGTACCTGCGTAAAGGTTCGCAGGTTTACATCGAAGGCAAGCTGCAGACCCGCGAGTGGGAAAAAGACGGTATCAAGCGTTACACCACCGAAATCGTGGTCGACATGCAAGGCACCATGCAGCTGCTGGGCGGCCGTCCACAGCAGGGCGACCAGCAAGGCGGGGGCAATAACTACCAGCAGTCCGCCCCGGCTCCACGCCAACAGGCTCCGCGTCCTCAGCAGTCGGCACCGCAGCAGTCGCGCCAGGCTCCAGCTCCACAGCAGGCCGCTCCGCAGCCGGCTCCGGATTTCGACAGCTTTGATGACGATATTCCGTTCTAAGCTTCTGCTTTCCCGAACGGCATAAAAAAGGCCCGTAGCGCTACAACGCTACGGGCCTTTTGCTTTTTCCGGGTTTCACCCTGTCGATCATCTCCAGTGAGCTTGCGTTGGGTAAGGCGTTTTATTGGCTAGCCGCCAGGAAGTCGTTAGTGGACACAACGCTGGCATAGGCAAAACCCAGGGCTGACATGAAGGCGGCATGCACGTGGGCTGCCGGTACGGTGAGGCCGTTGAACTCCAGGTCACGGGAGGCACAGGCGTCGTGGATCACTGTGACGGTGTAGCCAAGATCCGCGGCGGCGCGGGTAATGCCGTCGACGCACATGTGGCTCATGCTGCCGACGACAACCAATTCCTTGATGCCTTGTTCGTCGAGGATTGACTGTAGTTCGGTTTCACGGAACGAGTTGACGAAGTGTTTAAGCACGACCGGCTCGTCGGCACGGTTCAAGACTTTGGGGTGCAGCTTCGCGCCCTCGGAGCCCGGAGTGAAGAAGGGCGCTTCGTCGGAGGTGAATTCGTGGCGGATGTGCACCACCGAATCACCCGCATCGCGGAAGGCTTTGATCAACCGTACGGCGTTGTCCGCGGCGGCGTCGGCACCGACCAGCGGCCATTTGCCTAGGGGGAAGTAGTCGTTTTGGATATCGACTACGATGAGTGCTTGCTTGACCATGACTGTTTCCTCGAAGTGCTTGTTGGGTGTGGAATGAAGTATTGGGTTTAGCAGGCCGTCCGAGCATTGGCCGCACCGACAATAGAAGGGGGAAAACTGACAATGGACGCAGAAAGGGCAATCGCCGAGCTGGGCGTATTGATCTATCCCGGCGCGCAGATGGCGGCGGTGCATGGGTTGACGGACTTGTTCGGGGTGGCGAACCGGATTGCCAGCGAGCATCAGTCCGCGCAATTGCCATTGCTGCGGGTCAGCCATTGGCAGACCGATGGCGATCAGATGCCCGAGCGGGTCTACGACAGTCATCCCGCTCCTGACGGCGCGTTGGTGGCGGTGTTGATCCCGCCATCGATCGCCGGTTTTTCCCCAGGCCAGGCACCGCAGGGGCTGATCCGCTGGATGCGCCAGCAACACGCGAATGGCGCGACACTCGGCGGGGTTTGCGTGGGATCGATTTTATTGGCCGAAAGCGGCCTGCTCGACGGTCGTAGCGCCACCACCCACTGGACCTCGGCCAACGCTTTCGCCGAGCGTTATCCGGCGATCAAGCTCAAGGCCGACACACCCATTGTTGACGACGGCGATCTGATCACCACCGCCGGGCTGATGGCCTGGTCCGAACTGGGCTTGCGTCTGGTCAACCGTCTGTTGGGGCCGAGCATCGCCACCAGCACCGCGCGGTTTCTGGTGGTGGAACACAGCGACAGCGCGAGTGAATGCGGCAGCAATTTTTCGCCCATTCTCAGCCATGGCGATGCTTCGATTCTCAAGGTCCAGCATTGGCTGCAAAGCACCGGAGCGACCGATGTGTCGCTGACGATGATGGCCGAGCGGGCAGGGCTGGAAGAGCGCACTTTCCTGCGTCGATTTCGCGCGGCAACCGGGCTCAAACCCACCGAGTATTGTCAGCACCTGCGGGTCGGCAAGGCTCGGGAAATGCTCGAGTTCACCAATGGCACCATCGATCACATTGCCTGGACGGTGGGTTATCAGGACCCGAGTGCGTTTCGAGCGACATTCAAGAAGATCACCGGGTTGGCGCCAAGTGATTACCGGACACGGTTCGGAGTGGGAATGAGTCAGGGTTGAGCGCAAGTCGTGCAAAATGCCGGAGTTGAAACCCCTGTCGTGCAGAATAAAACAGGCACGGTGCCATCATGTTTTTCGCAACTGGCTGATTTGACAAACGTTTTTCTTCGGCCCCCCTTGGCCTGATCTCTGCACCCCTTCAACTACATTCATCAAGCGCAAATTGAAGGGGGACGCATGACCCCAGCAAATCGCAAGAAACTGGTGGTCGCTCACTCCGTGCGCCCCGAGGCTCCGTTGCACGAAGTGGAAACCAATCGTGCGCTGGCGCGTTGGCTGGCGCAGATTCTGGGGCTGAAATACGGCGGCAGTTACGACCCCGAACTGCACAACGGTCGAGACCTTTATCTGTTGCCGACCCAGACGCTTGTTGGCGTCGCTGCCGCGCGGCAATTAGGCGTCAAAGGGCCGGAGGATTTGTGGGGCGGTTACGTCGACCATGATTTCATCTGCACCAAAGCCATCAGTCACGGGTTGCTGAACAGACACGCCTTCGCACCGGACGGCTGGGCACCCTTGTTTTCCGAACGTGTGCGCAACGTTGTGCTCGATGGCCTCAGCGTGTTTTCCCTGGAGGATGCGCGTCCTGCGGCAGAGCATCTGCTCTACAGCGGCCCGATCCGCATCAAGCCTATTCATGCCTGCGCCGGACGCGGTCAGGAAGTGATCAAAAGCCTCGACCAGTTCGATGCCATCCTCGCCAGACCCGATGCCAAAACGCTGTTCACCGAAGGCGTGGTGCTGGAACAGGACCTGGACCAAGTGATCACCCACAGCGTCGGTCAGAGCTTTATCGGCGACAAGGTGCTGAGTTATTGCGGTGATCAATACTTGACCAAAGACGGTCAGGGCGAGCAGGTTTATGGAGGGTCTAACCTACTAGTGGTGCAGGGCAGTTACGACGATTTGCTCGAATTGGAACTGACGGACGATGTTCAACTGGCGATCCGGCAGGCGCAAGTGTTCGACCGTGCCGCGGATGAGGCTTATCCCGGTTTCTACGCCTCGCGGCGAAACTACGACATCGCCCAAGGTGTGGACAGTAACGGCAAACAGCGCAGTGGCGTGCTCGAGCAGTCCTGGCGGATGGGCGGTGCCAGCAGTGCCGAAGTCGCCGCCTTGCAGAGCTTCGTCAAACACCCCGGGATGCGCGCGATTCGCGTGACTTCGGTCGAGACCTACATCGACCAGCCGCTGCCGACGGACGCCATCGAGGTGTATCGCGGACCGGCGCAAAACAGTGACTTTCTTCTCAAGTACGTAACGGTTAAATCCTATGACGGCTAGAAGCGAAACCATTCAAATCGACATCGACGATGAACAGATGATCGGGACTTTTCTCAGCCCCAAATCAAAAGTCCCCGGCGTGCTCTTTGTGCACGGTTGGGGCGGCAGTCAGGAGCGGGACCTGGAGCGGGCCAAAGGCATCGCCGGTTTGGGTTGCGTGTGCCTGACGTTCGACTTGCGCGGGCACACCGGCGGGAAAGGTATTGCGCTGAGTCGAGTGACGCGCGAAGACAACCTGCGCGACTTGCTGGCGGCGTATGACCGCTTGCTCGCACACCCGGCGCTCGATACATCGGCGATTGCCGTGGTCGGCACCAGTTATGGCGGTTATCTGGCCTCGATCCTGACCTCATTGCGTCCGGTGCGTTGGCTGGCGCTGCGGGTGCCGGCGCTGTATCGCGATGATCAATGGCACACGCCCAAACGTGACCTGGATAAGCTCGATTTACGTGATTACCGCCGCACGTTAGTCCGCGCCGACAGCAATCGTGCGCTGCATGCCTGTTCGCAATTTACCGGGGATGTGCTGCTGGTCGAATCAGAGACTGACGACTATGTGCCTCACTCAACCATCATGAGTTACCGCGCGGCCTGTCAGCAGACTCACTCGTTGACCCACCGGATTATCGACGGAGCCGACCACGCCTTGAGCGAACCTGTTGCGCAACAGGCGTACACCTCGATCCTGGTGGGCTGGATCACCGAAATGGTGGTGGGCGAGCGGTTGAGCATTATTCAGTCATCGTAAAAATACGGACTGTTAATGCCTCGGTGTCTTCTCGATCCGCAATGACTTGGCCTTGGCTTCCACGATCAAGTACATCACCAGGGTAATCAGTAGCGGCAGGATGAAATAGATCGCCCGATAAGCCAGCAATCCGCCGACCAGGCTCCCTCGGGACGCTTCATGTTGCAGCAGCGCGACGAACACCGCTTCCAATACGCCGAGCCCGGCGGGAATGTGCGTGATGACCCCGGCAATCGCGCTGATCAACAACACCCCAAGCACCAGCGGATAATCCAGCTTGCTCGGCAGCAGGGTGAAAATCACCGCCGCCATCAGCGACCAATTCAGCGCCCCGAGGGCCAGTTGCAGCACCGCCATGCGCAGGGATGGCAGGTTGATTTCTACCCCGCGTATCGCCCATTCCCGACGCTTGGAAAACTGACACGCCGCCAGATACCCCGCGCTCACCAGCAGCAGCAACACGCCCACCGCTTGCAATGCGCCGCTACTGAGCTTCCAGCCTGGCGGCATTCGCACCAGCCCGCTGCTGAACACCGCACCGGCAATCACCATGTAACCGAACCAGTTGGTCGCCAGGCTCAACCCGAGAATTTTCGCGATGTTGCCCTTGCTCACCCCGAGTCGCGAATACAGGCGATAACGCATGGCAATGCCACCGACCCAGGCACTCAGGTTGAGGTTGAAGGCATAGCTGATAATCCCCACTGGCAAGATCTGCTTCCACGTCAGGTCCTGGCGAATGTAGGTACGACCGATCAGATCGAAACAGGCATAGACCAGAAAACTCAGCAAGGTCAGGCCGGACGCGATGATCAGCGTGCGCACCTTGAAATCGGCCAGGGTGTCGAACACTTCGTTCCATTCGATGCGCTGGGCGAGCATCGTGAGCAGCACGATCAGCGCCAGGAAGAACAGCATCGTCAGCGGCCGTTTCCAGCGGCGCCAGCGAGATTTGCTCGGGCTGTCGGCGTGGACCGCCGGATGTGCGTCAGCGCGGCTCATGGTGGTCGCTCCCGGCTGGATGGGTGAAGGGTTTCAGGCGCGGTTGATGCGCCGGCAGCCAACCGGCCCAGGCCGGGAAGTGGCGCAGAAAGTGAAACACCAGAAAGCCGACGGTCATGTGCCAGACCCGTCCGCGCGGGGCTTTGTCGGCGGACATCGCCTTGCAATGGTTGTTACTCAGGTCTTCGAGGCGCTCGAACAGGTCGCGGTTGAAGGCGCGATCGCGGATTAACACATTGGCTTCCAGGTTCATGGACAGGCTCAACGGGTCGAGGTTGCTCGAACCGACTGTGCTCCAATCCTCATCCACCAGCGCGACTTTGCCGTGCAGCGGACGGTCGCAATACTCGTAAATCTGCACGCCGGATTTGAGCAGGTAGTCATAGGTCATGCGCGCGGCGAGTTTGGCCACCAGCATATCGGGCTGACCTTGCAGGATCAGCCGCACATCAACGCCACGGCGCGCGGCGTTGCGGATCTCGCGCAGCAGGCGATAGCCCGGAAAGAAGTAGGCATTGGCGATCACGACTCGGCGCTGGGCGCTGCGCAGCACCAATCGGTAAACCTCTTCGATGTCGGTCGGATGCTCGCCGTTGTCGCGGTACACCAGGCGAACCTGGCCGTCATGATCGCTGAACGCCAGTTCCGAGCGCCGTTGTCTGCGCCGTTGCCACCAGTATTTGGCGCGAGCCGGGCGACCGCTTTGCAGCAGGGCGAAGTGATGAATGTCGGCCACCGCCGGACCTTGCACTTCAACGGAGTAATCCTGTTTGGCCTCAGGGCCGAAGTCAGCCAAATGGTCGGCGGAAAAGTTGATGCCGCCGATGAACGCAATCGTGCCGTCGACCACCACGATCTTGCGGTGCAGTCGGCGGAACCAGTTGGTGCGGATGCCCAGATGTTTGGGCGCAGGGTCGAAAATCTGGATGCGCACGCCGGCCACGCTCAGGGCGCCGAGGAACTCGGGGCTCAGCTCGCCACAGCCAAAGCCATCGAGGCTGACGGTAATCCTCACGCCGCGTTGAGCGGCTTCGATCAGGATCTGCTGCAGCTCATTGCCCACCTTGTCCTCAAACAGGATGAAGGTTTCCAGCAGGACTTCAGTCTTGGCCAGACGAATAGCCTCGAACACCCGAGGGAAAAACGCTTCGCCGTTTTCCAGCAGGTCTACGCGGTTGTTGCCTTGCCAGCCATATACGACGTCAACCACGCCCGGTTCACGGATCGGCGGGGTTGTGGATAAGTGCTCCACGTTGGTTTTATCCATCGATGGGCTGCTCATAGCTCGATCTCCACCGATAGCGGTGCATGGTCGGAAAGGTGTGACCAGGGCCGCGCGGCCAGCACTTGCGGATAATTGGCCTTGAGGTTGCGCACGTAGATGCGGTCAAGACGCAACGCTGGCAATCGCGCTGGAAAACTGCGCGCCGGTTTGCCGTGGAGTTCGGCGAAAACCTCCCGCAAACCACAGGGTGTGAGCAGCGCGTCGGCACGCTGGCGCCAGTCGTTGAAGTCACCGGCAACGATCACCGGGGCATCGCTCGGCAGTTCTTCGAGGCGTCGGGCCAGCAACTTGAGTTGTTCGGTCCGGTGGGTTTCGCGAAGGCCCAGGTGCACGCAAATGGCATGCACTTCCTGACCCTCACCGGGCAGGCGCAGCACGCAATGCAGAATGCCGCGGTTCTCGTGACCGCTGATGGAAACGTCGAGGTTGTCGTGGCGAATGATCTGGAATTTAGACAGCAGCGCATTGCCGTGATCGCCAGCAGGATAGACCGCATTGCGTCCATAGGCGAACTGCGGCCACAGCGTGTCGGCGAGGAATTCGTATTGCGGCATTACCGGCCAATTGCTGTAGCGCTGGGGATGATGCTCGTGGGTGCCGTGGACTTCCTGCAAAAACACCACGTCGGCGGACACGCTGCGCACCGCTTCGCGCAATTCGGGCAGGATGAAACGCCGGTTGAGCGCGGTGAAACCCTTGTGCGTGTTGACCGTCAGCACGGTGAAGCGGCGCACGGAGGTGATGATGGGTTGCTGTTCGTCGGTGGTGCCGACCGGTTCGGAAATGCTCATGACAGCACTCCTTCGGCGGCCCGTTCACCGGGACGGGTGGCGAGGTCTTTATCCAGATGAAAGCGCTCCAGCAAGCTGCGGGCATCGAAGGGCGCGCGGACTTTGATGTCGTTGTCGAAGTAGCAAAACACCTCACGGGACTTGCGCGCCTTGGGCTTTTGCCGGGGTGCGATCAGCTGCGGGTCGGGCGGTTGCTGGCCGTGGTACCAGGCCTCTATCCGGTCACCCCAGCGTTTCAGCGCCTCGGGGGTGTAACCGCTGGCATAGAGCTCTTCGGCACCGTGCAGGCGCAGGTAAACGAAGTCGCTGGTGAGGTCTTCGCGGTACGGCCATTTACCGGCGGTGTCGGCGATCACCAGCGCAGCATTGTGGCGTTTGAGCAGTCGGATGAAGGCGGGGTCGATGAAGCTCTCGTTTCTGATTTCTACGGCATGGCGCAAAGGCTTTTTTCCGTAGGCCTTCATGCTGGCGTGACCGTTCACGTGCGAATCATGCTGGCGGGCGAGGGCGGCGGCCTCTTCGGTGTTGTGCGGCAACTGCTCCAGAAAGGTCTCGAACAACTCGGCATCGAATTTGAAGTTGGGCGGAAATTGCCAGAGAATCGGGCCGAGTTTTTCTTTGAGTTCCAGCACCCCGGACGCAAAGAAATTCGCCAAGGGTTTATGGACGTCCCGGAGTCGCCTGATATGAGTAATGAAACGTGGGGCTTTGACGCTGAAGACGAAGCCCGTCGGGGTTTCCGTGTACCACTGGGCGTAGCGTTCAGGCCGTTGCAGGGCGTAAAACGATCCATTGATTTCAATGCTGTTGACCGCCCGTGAGGCGAATTGCAATTCGCGCTTGTGGATCAGCCCCTTCGGGTAAAAATCCCCCCGCCAGGGCGTGTAGCGCCAGCCTGAAATACCGATGTGAATCGCCGCCATATCGCCTCCCGTCTAATGGTCTTCGGACTGCCCCTGTCTTTTGATGACTGCGGGGCGGGCGAGAAAGTTTCGACGGGACTACGGACGGTAAAGCAAAGATCGCAGCCTGCGGCAGCTCCTACAGGGGCATGTGAACACCTGTAGGAGCTGCCGAAGGCTGCGATCTTTTGATCTATCAATGCCCGGCGACGATGCGGGTCGAGCCTTCAGCAGGTTCGGCATACACCGGACCCAATCGATCAAGACGACCGCTCCACACGGTCAGTGCCAACGCGATCAACACCACCAGGCCGCCAATCCACGCGGTGTGGATCAGGCCCATGTGAGCAACGATCAAGCCACCGCCCCAAGCGCCACCGGCGATGCCGAGGTTGAACGCGGCGATGTTCAGGCCCGACGCCACGTCCACCGCATGCGGGGTGTGATGTTCGGCCTGACGCACCACGTAAACCTGCAGGCCCGGCACATTGCCGAACGCAACCGCGCCCCAGACCAGCACGGTGGCCAGGGCCAGCCATGGATTGCCGGCGGTGAAGGTCAGTACGAACAACACGGCAGCGAGCAGGGCGAAGATGATTTTCAGGGCGCTGATTGGGCCGCGTTTGTCCGCCAGTTTGCCGCCCCAGATGTTACCGACGGCCACCGAGATGCCGTAGACCAGCAGCACCAGGCTGACGGTGCTGGCGCTGAAGCCGGATATGTCCTGGAGAATCGGTGCCAGGAAGGTAAAGGCAATGAACGAGCCGCCGTAACCGACCGCTGTCATGGCGTACACCAGCAGCAGACGTGGTTGCTTGAGTACCTGCAATTGCTGCAACAGTGAAGCCGGTTTGCTGTGGGCAATGTTTTTCGGCACGTAAAGCAGGCTGCCGATGAACGCGATCACACCCAGTGCAGACACCGCGAGGAAGGTTTCACGCCAGCCGAAATGTTGACCGATAAAGGTTCCCAGTGGCACGCCGGTGACCAGCGCGACGGTCAGGCCGGTGAACATGATGGCGATCGCGCTGGCGGCTTTTTCCTTCGGCACGAGGCTGGTGGCGATGGTCGAGCCAATCGAGAAAAACACCCCATGGGCCAGGCCGGTGACGATCCGTGCAATGATCAGCGATTCGTAACTCGGCGCTTTCCAGGCCAGCAGGTTGCCGAGGGTGAACAACACCATCAACGACAACAGCAGCATTTTGCGCGGGACTTTGCCGGTGAGGGCGGTCAGCACCGGGGCGCCAATGGCGACGCCCAATGCGTAGAGGCTGACCAGCAGGCCGGCGGACGGCAGGCTGACGCCAAGGTCGGCGCCGATGGTAGGTAACAGGCCAACGATGACGAACTCGGTCGTCCCGATGGCGAAGGCGCTGAGGGTCAGCGCGAGCAAGGCAATGGGCATGGCTGCAACTCCGGTGGATTGATTGATGGAGCGCAGTGTCCGGGTTTGGGTTATGCGGAAAAATAGAGGGATAGGCATTTGATATTTGCCTCGCGCGCAAAGATCAAAAGCTACCCCCTCACCCTAACCCTCTCCCCAAGGGGCGAGGGGACTGACGGAGCTGTTCTTTCGAGTTACATCGACCTGAAAAATCGAGTCGAACTTAGGTCCGGAAAGCCATGGAGATCTGCTCCCTTTCCCCCCTCTCCCCTGTGGGGAGAGGGCTGGGGTGAGGGGTGGCCCTTGATTTCACCCCAAAACCGAACTTGCCTACACTTTTCCGATCAGTTCCATACAGACCCAATTGCAGGAGCACCGCGTTTGTTTAAGTTCAAGACCGCGATACTACTGGGGGCGCTGCTGATACTGGGCAGCAACGAACTGGAGGCTGCCGCACTGCCGGGTGTGCCGGCGGCGGTCACCGCCGCGACACCACTGGCGCACCCCGAACCGCTGGTGCAGGGTGGTTTGCTGGGTGCCATCAGTTCGAGCATTGAGGAAGTCCAGGGCAAACTCGATCTCAACGAGGACCTGCTCGACGCCTGGCGTCTGCGTGCAGACCGGGCGGCGGTTGAGGTGGATCAACTGGTCAATCATCCATCGGCCCGTTCAAGCTGGAGCGTGGCGGGGGATTTCCTGCTGTTGTCCTGTGTGTGGATTGGTGTCTTTGCGCTGCTCTGGCTGCTTGGAGGGCTGCTCGCCAAACGTCTGTGCCAGAACCGCCTGCTACTCACTCGCGAGCGCGGTCAGGCTTTACTCGGTTATGTGTTGCCCTACACGGTTCCGGCGCTGGTCAGCCTGCCGCTGACACTCTATGTCAGCCACTTCTTGCAAGTGTCCGCCGGTCGGGCGCTGGCATTGTGTTTCGCTTATGCCACCAGCAGCGGCATTTTCGCCGCGTCGTTGCTGTTGTCGCTGGTGGTGCTGTTCAACGCCGGCCACAAGCGCCGGGCGGTGCAGATTATTCGTCAGTACAGCCCTCGACCGCTGTTTTTGATGGGCTTTTTCGTGGCCCTGAGCGACGGCTTGACCAGTCCGCAGATCGCCCGCCTGCTCGGCGGCAATCTCACCAGCAGTGTCGCGGTGTTCACCGGGGTGGCGGCCTCGGTCACCTTTGGCTTTTTGGTGATCAAAATGCGCCGTCCGGTGGCCCATCTGATCCGCATTTTGCCGTTGGCCCAGCGCCTCAGTCAGCCGGCCTTGCGTGAAATGCTGCGGATCTTTTCCGGGCTCTGGTACTGGCCGATTCTGTTGATGGTGCTGGTGTCGGTGATCAACCTGATCGGCATTGGCGATGACAACCAGAAAGTACTGCGTTGTGCGCTGTTTACCACGGTGCTGCTGATTGCGACGGTGTTTCTCAGCACGTCGCTGCATCACCTGTTCAAGTCGCGCAGTGAGTTGGCCGTGCGCCGCAGCAGTGCCTACAAAGAGCGCTTTCTCAGCCTTTCGCACGCGTTGCTGCGGATCGCTCTGGCGATTGTGTTCATTGATGTCCTGGGGCGCATCTGGGGCGTGTCGCTGTTCGAGTTTGCGGTGAGCAATTCGGTCGGCCGGGCGATCAGCGATTCGCTGAGTCGTATCGGTTTGATTTTCCTGGTGACCTGGATGGGCTGGGTGGTGTTGGACACGGCGATTCAGGAAGCCCTGAAACCACCCGTTAATAAACGATCGGCGCGCCAACCCAGTACCCGAACCAAAACCATCCTGCCGCTGCTGCGCAACGCGATCAAAATCATCCTGGTGGTGATCTGCGCCATTACCACCATGGCCAACCTGGGGATCAACGTTGCACCCTTTTTGGCCGGTGCCGGTGTCGTGGGGCTGGCCATCGGTTTCGGTTCCCAGCAACTGGTGCAGGACGTGATCACCGGGTTGTTCATCATCATCGAAGACACGTTGTCGATTGGCGATTGGGTGGTGCTCGACTCTGGCCACGCCGGCACCGTCGAAGGCCTGACCATCCGCACCTTGCGCCTGCGCGACGGCAAGGGGTTTGTGCACTCGGTGCCGTTCGGTCAGATTAAGGCCGTGACCAATCAATCGCGGCAATTTGCCTATGCGTTCTTCTCGGTGCAGTTCACCTACGACACCGATGTCGACAAGGCTATCGAGTTGATCCGCGAGGCCGGGGATTCCATCCGCGAAGATGCGTTTCTCAAGTACAACCTGCAAGGTCCGCTGGATGTGTTTGGTGTCGACAAGATGGACCTCAACGGCGTGGTGCTGACGGCACAGTTCCGCACGGTGTCGGGCGGGCAATACGCCGTGAGTCGGGCGTTCAACCAACGTTTGAAAAAGCTTGTGGATAACAGCCCGTGGGTGCATTTCGCGCAGACTTATCCACAGCAGGTTTTGATGCCTAGGCAGGCTGTTGATCTGCCGCAAAGCGATGGGCTTACATCAGAGCATTCATCGGTGTTGCTGCCGGATCAGCCGAGAACTCAATGATTTGTGTAGGGGCTGACGGCCCCTTCGCGAGCAGGCTCGCTCCCACAGTGTTCTGTGTTGAATATCATTTTTGGGTAGGACACAAATCCCCTGTGGGAGCGAGCCTGCTCGCGAAGGGGTCAGACCAGGCAACGCTAATGCCGGATCAGTTTGTTTTGTAATTCCGCACTGGTCTGCTGATCCAGCTCCAGCCAAAAAAGCTGCTTGCCAGCAATCTCTGCAGCGGCGGGCAATCCATCGCGATACACCAATCGATTACTCGCCAAGGCCGGCACTTTTGCTCCCGGCAGAAGCGTCCCGGCGAGGTTCAGCGGATCAACCCCGCACACGGCAATCAAACTCCCGTCATGCGGCCGTCGCCGCACCTCGCGCAGTAATGGAATGGCCTCGGGCAAAGCAAACTGCTCACCCGCCAAGCCACTGACAAACCGCCCGCCGCGGATCTCGCCTCGAGCTTCCAGCCGATGGAAAGTGCGCAGCAATTCCCGCCAGCTCGGCAACCAATCCGCTTCACGTTCCAGCAAGCGCCAGAACACTACGCCGTAGCGCCGAAGCAAGGTCATGGCGATATGTTCAAGGGTGTCGGTCGGCGTGGGCGCCGGGCGCTTGTTATCCACAAGCGGCGCTGGCGCCCCGCGCCGCAACAGCGCCCAGCGCCCGGCATCGTCCATCCCGCCGACAAACGCTCCGCGTCCGCGTCGGCTGCTGCGATTTTGTCGCTTGCTGGCCGGGGTGATCAGCGCTCGCAGGCCGGCGAAGCTGTCGGCATTCACCAACCCGGCACCGACCAATTCCTGCAAGGCGATTTCCAGTTCCGAGCGCAGCAGATGAGCCTCGTGAATCAGCTCATCGAAAAACAGTGCGCCGTGTTGGCTGAGTGCTTCATAAACTTTTTGTGTCTTGGGCGACAGTTTGCTGGCCGGCGTCTGCTCGGTCAACCCGCTCCACAATCCGACCTGACTGCGTGGCAACAGCAGAATCGGCGTGCTGCGCAACGCCATGCTGGCGCTCTTGTTGCGCGCGGTCAGGCGCGTCCACACCAGTTTGCCGCTGCGGCACAGGTCATCCAGCCAACTCGCCGAATAGCCTTTGATCCGCGCTGGCAGGATGTCGCTGTCCCAGGCTGAAGCAGCGGCGGGGTAGCCTTCGAACTGACTGACTATCACTGGCAACACTGCGCTGCCCTGGCCTTGGGTCGCGGCGGACAGATGCTGCCAGTCGAACAGGAAACGCATGAAGTCTTGCAACGCCACGGGCTCGATTTCCCGCCGCAGACGCTTGACGGTGTAGCGGTGAATCCGCGCCAGCAGATGCCGTTCGCACCATTCTTCCTCACCCGTGCCGGGCGTGAATTGGCCACGCAACACATAGCCTTCGCGTTCCAGTTGCGCCAACGCCTGGGTGACTTGAGTCGCCGGTATTCCGAGCGGTTCGGCAATTGCTTTCAGCGGTAACGGGCCAAAGGCACTGAGCCGCGCACGGATCACTTCGAGCACCGCTTCGTCCGGCGCCCAGACTTCATCGAACCTGGGCAACGCCTCCAACGGCGGCTGCAAAATCGCCTGAGGATAAATCGCCCGCAGACAGGTCAGCCGCTCCAGTGCCAACCATAGCGCTTGCCCGGCATTGATTGGCAGGCGGCTGGCGCGACCGCTGTCAGCCAGGGCGTTCAGCCAATCGAGCCAGTCTGGATTGGCCTGGGCCTCGGCGTCGCTGATGCACGCGAGGCTCATCAACGCCTCATGCATTTCATCGACGCCGGTCGGCGTTGGCCAGGCTTCCTCGCGCACGGCTTGAATCGCTTGCACATCCAGCGCGCCGAGGTCGTCGGTGGACTGCGGATCGCTCCAGCGACGGTTGAGTACTGCTTGAGTGCGGCGTTCTTCCAGCGGTGCATCGTCGAGAAAGGTGTAGGGCCGGGCGCTGAGGATTTCCGCTGCCAGCGGCGAGGGCGCGGGTAAATCGCGGCTGATCAGGCGGATGTCGCCACATTCCATGCGCCGCAACAACGCCAGCCAGCCTTCGCTGTCCATGGCCTCGTGCAGGCAATCGTCGAGGGTTTGTTCCACCAGTGGATGGTCGGGAATTTCCCGTTCGCCGGCGAGGTTTTCCACGCAGGCAATCTGGTCGGGAAACACGCTGGCGATCAGGTCTTCGCTTTTCATCCGCTGGATCTGCGGCGGTACTTTGCGCCCGCCACTGTAGCGCGGCAGGGCCAGGGCCACCCCGGCATTCCAGCGCCAGCGCACACCGAACAGTGGTGCATCGAGCACGGCTTGAATCAGGGTGTGCTCGGCGCTGTTGCTGTGCACATAGCGCCAGACATCATCGAGTTCAAAGCTGTGGCTGGTCGACAGCGACAGGACGATGGCGTCTTCGCTGGCGGCAGCCTGCAGTTCGAAGTTGAAGGTGCGGCAGAAACGCTTGCGCAGGGCCAACCCCCAGGCGCGGTTGATGCGGCTGCCGAACGGCGTGTGGATGATCAGTTGCGTGCCGCCGGACTCGTCGAAAAACCGCTCCATCAGCAGCGTGTCTTGTGACGGCAGGGCGCCCAATGTCAGGCGCGCACGGGCCAGGTAATCGACCAATTGTTCGGCGCTGGCGAGGTTCAGACCGAGGGTGTCGGTCAGCCAGTCGAGCGCGGGCTGCAAGTGGCCGGGTGTAGCGCCGAGCAGCTCATCGAGTTGCGCTTGCAGGCGGGCCACGGCGAACGACAGTTCAGCACTGCGGCCAGGGGCTTCACCGAGCCAGAATGGAATGGTCGGCGGTTGGCCCTGAGCGTCTTCGACCCGGACCTTGCCGGTTTCAACCCGCAGAATTCGGTAGGAGGTGTTGCCCAACTGGAAGACATCGCCGGCGATGCTTTCCACCGCAAAGTCCTCGTTGACGCTGCCGATGTTCAGCCCTTGGGGTTCCAGCAGCACGATGTAGTCGGCGTTGTCCGGGATCGTCCCGCCGCTGGTCACGGCGGTCAGTTTGGCGCCCCGGCGACCGCGCAGGGTGCGGGTCACGGCGTCGCGGTGCAGGTAAGCGCTGCGGATGCCCAGGCGACCGTTGTAACCCTCGGCGAGCATCTGCAGCAGCGCCTGATAATGTTTTTCGTCGAGTTGGGCATACGGCGAGGCTTTGCGAAACATCTCCAGCAACGCCTGTTCTTGCCATTCCTGGCAGCTCACCTCGGCGATGATTTGCTGGGCGAGTACGTCCAGTGGCGCCTTGGGAATCTGCAAGGTGTCGAGTTCGCCGCGACGCACGCAGTCGAGCAGGGCGGCGCATTCGATCAGGTCGTCGCGGGTGGTGGCAAACAAGCGGCCCTTGGGCGTGCCGCCAACCTGGTGCCCGGAGCGGCCGACCCGTTGCAGGAACCCGGCAATCGAACGCGGCGAGGCCATCTGGCAAACCAGGTCGACATCGCCGATATCAATCCCCAGTTCCAGAGACGCCGTGGCGATCAGCACTTGCAGTTCGCCGCGCTTGAGCCTTTGCTCGGCGTCGAGCCGAAATTCCTTGGCCAGACTGCCGTGGTGGGCGGCGACGGCTTCTTTGCCGAGACGCTCGCTCAAGTGTCGACTCAGGCGTTCGGCGAGGCGCCGGGTGTTGACGAAAATCAGCGTGGTGCGGTGTTCGCGGGCAAGGGCGGCGAGGCGGTCGTAGACCAGTTCCCAGACGTCGTTGGCCATGACTGCCGACAACGGCACGGGCGGCACTTCGATGTCCAGATCTCGCGGGCGGGCGTGGCCGATGTCGATGATTTCGCACTCGCGATCACGGCCAACCAGAAATTGCGAGACGGCTTCGATGGGTTTCTGCGTGGCAGACAGGCCAATTCGCATCAGCGGTTGCGCGCACAACGCTTGCAGTCGCTCGAGGCTCAGGGCCAGATGGCTGCCGCGCTTGCTGGCGGCGATTGCGTGAATTTCGTCGACGATCACCGTGCGGGCGGTGCTGAGCATTTGTCGGCCAGAGTCGGAACCGAGCAGCACGTAAAGGGATTCCGGGGTGGTCACCAGAATATGCGGGGCGTTCTTGCGCATCGCCGAGCGGTCTTTTTGCGGCGTATCGCCGGTGCGCACGGCGGTGTTGATCTGCAGTTCGGGCAGGCCCATCGCGCGTAACTGCTCGGTGATGCCGGCCAGCGGGTTTTGCAGATTGATCTGGATGTCGTTGGACAGTGCCTTGAGCGGTGAAACGTAAACCACCAGGGTGTCGTCTGGCAGGTGGCCGCCATTGGCCAATCCGCGGTGGACCAGGTCGTCGACGACCGCTAGGAACGCGGTGAGGGTTTTGCCAGAGCCAGTGGGGGCGGCGATCAGGGTCGAACGGTGCTGGCGGATTATTGGCCACGCCCGGGCCTGGGCGGCGGTGACCGTCGGGAAAGTGCTGCTGAACCAGGCGCTGACGGCGGGGTGGAAGCCTGCCAGGGCGCTGTCCGTTGGGATTGGCAGATTCATGTCCTGATTTATGCGGGCGAGTCGGGGAAGTTGCAAGTACCGCTCAAGACCTTCGTTCTTGCTGAGGGCCTCTTCGCGGGCAAGTCGGATCGCCGCACCGCTCGCTCCTACAGGTGATCGCATTCCCTTGTAGGAGCGAGGCTTGCCCGCGAAGGGGCCAGTAGCAGCACCACAAATCCCGGAGATCTACACTTTACGGATGACGGTTGCGCACTAAACCCGCAAAATGCAACGATTCCGGCAACTATCGACGGCATCGCCCGCGAGCGGTGTCGATAAAACCATTGTTTCAATCAGACTGGGCCTGCTGACTTTATGCGAATGCGCCTTATGTTACTGGGCGGCGGAAATGCCCTTGGGCAGGCGCTGATTCGCCTCGGTGCGGAGGAAGACATCGGCTTCCTCGCCCCCCGCCCACCGCAAGACGGCTGGGATGCCGCGAGCCTGACGCAACTGCTCGACGACACCCGTCCGGACGCGTTGATCAACCTCGCCTATTACTTCGACTGGTTTCAGGCGGAGACGGTCAGCGAGCAGCGTCTGGCCGGGCAGGAGCGGGCGGTCGAGCGTCTGGCCGAACTGTGCCAGCATCACAACATCGTTCTGCTGCAACCGTCGAGTTATCGAGTGTTCGACGGCTCGCGGGCGACGGCCTACAGCGAAAAAGACGAACCGGTGCCCCTGGGCCTGCGCGGTCAGGCCTTGTGGCGAATCGAACAAAGCGTACGCGCCACTTGCCCGCAACACGTGCTGCTGCGATTCGGCTGGCTGCTTGATGACAGCCCCGACGGCACCCTCGGGCGTTTTCTCGGTCGCGCCGAACTACCTGAAGCACTGTTGATGGCCGACGACCGTCGGGGCAATCCGACGCCGGTGGATGACGCCGCCCGGGTGATCATCTCGGTGCTCAAGCAACTCGATTGCTCGGCGCCGCTGTGGGGCACCTACCATTACGCCGGGCATGAGGCGACTACGCCGCTGGCGCTCGGGCAGGCGATCCTCACCGAAGCACGCGCCCTGCATCCGCTGGCCATCGAAGCGCCAACCGCCCAGGCTCACGCCGCGCGACCGGACGCCGCCGAAGAGCCGCAACACGCGGTGTTGGCCTGCAAGAAAATTCTGCACACTTTCGGGATCAAGCCCCGCGCCTGGCGTGCGGCTCTCCCGGGCTTATTGGATAGGTTTTATCGCCATGGCTGACGGCCCTGTTTTAATCACCGGCGGTGCCGGTTTCATCGGCTCGCACCTCACCGATGCCTTGCTCGCCAAGGGCCATTCGGTGCGCATTCTGGATGACCTCTCCACTGGCAAACGCAGCAACTTGCCGCTGGACAATCCCGACGTCGAACTGATCGTAGGCGATGTCGCCGATGCCGCGCTGGTAGCGCGGGCGATGGTCGGTTGCAGCGCTGTGGCGCACCTGGCTGCGGTGGCGTCGGTGCAGGCGTCGGTGGATGATCCGGTGAAGACTCACCAGAGCAATTTCATTGGCTCGCTGAATGTCTGCGAAGCCATGCGCCAGGTCGGTGTCAAACGGGTGCTGTACGCATCCAGCGCAGCGGTCTACGGCAACAATGGCGAAGGCGAGTCGATCGCCGAAGAGACGCCCAAGGCGCCGTTGACGCCCTACGCTTCAGACAAATTGGCGAGCGAGCATTACTTCGATTTTTACCGTCGCCAGCATGGTCTGGAGCCGGTGGTGTTCCGCTTTTTCAACATCTTCGGCCCGCGCCAGGATCCGTCCTCGCCGTACTCCGGGGTGATCAGCATTTTCAGCGAGCGCGCGCAGAAGGGCCTGCCGATCACTGTGTTCGGTGACGGTGAGCAGACTCGCGATTTCGTCTACGTCGAAGACCTGGTCGACTTGCTGGTGCAAGCCATCGAGAAACCGCAGGTCGAAGTCGGCGCGGTCAACGTCGGCTGGAACCAGGCCACGACCCTCAAGCAAATGCTTGAAGCCCTTGAAGCAGTGGTCGGTCAATTGCCGCCGGTGAGCTATGCCCCGGCGCGCTCCGGTGACATCCGTCACTCGCGAGCGAACAATCAGCGTTTGCTGGAGCGCTTTACCTACCCCGAGCAGACATCGATGCGTGTCGGCCTGGCGCGGTTGCTGGGACGATAGATCGTTCCCACGCTCTGCGTGGGAATGCCTCAATGGACGCGCAGCAATCGCTTCGGCATGGGACGCAGAGCGTCCCTGGCTGCATTCCCACGCGGAGCATGGGAACGATCAAGGCGCCTTTCGAGGCGCCTTTTTTGTGCGGCATTTTTAGAACTTGTAACCCAGGCCAACCATGTAGATGAACGGGTCTACGTCCACATCGACCTTGGCGCGAGTGCCCTGTGCCACTGCGTTATTTTCCACCGTCGCGGTGGTGTCGATGTCGATGTAGCGCACCTGGGCGTTGATCATGATGTTGTCGGTAATCATGTAGTCGGCGCCCACCTGGAACGCCATGCCCCAGGAGTTATCCGCCTTGAAGTTGCTGAAGCCGTTGGCGCTGGCTTCGCTGCCGACGTGCTCGTCGTAGATCCAGGTGTAGTTGATACCGGCGCCGACATACGGCTGGAAGGCGGACTTCGCGTCCAGTGGGTAGTACACAACGCTCAGCGTCGGTGGCAGGTGTTTCAGCGTACCGAGTTTGCCGTTGGCCGCGCCCAGGGCGGTGCCTTTGATCTTCACGTCATGCTCGAACGGTGAGGCCGCCAGCAGCTCGATCCCCCAGTGGCTGTTGAGCATGTAAGCGAAGTTCAGACCCAGTTGCGTGTCGCTGCTCATGGTGGCCTTGCCACCCAGATCGGCGCCCTTCAGCGGGCCTTGATCAACCTTGACGCTGGAGCTGTCGGCTTTCGGATTGACGGTGATCGCACCGGCGCGAACGATGATGTCGCCAGCGTCGTGGGCGTAGGCTAGCGGTGCTGCGAGCGCGAGGCAAACAGCGAAGCGCAGAGCTTGGACTTGTGCATGGAGGGCTCCAAAGGACGTTAAAAATGTTCGATGTCCAATGGTACGGAGCCGTCTGGTACGGTCTTTTGATTCAGCTCAATGAAACAGTGATGGCCCTGATTTTGTTGGCGCCTCTGATGGCCTCATCGCGAGCAAGCTCGCTCCCACAGGGGATTTGTGTTGATGCACAGATCAAATGTGGGAGCGAGCTTGCTCGCGATGGCTATCTAACAAGCAACACTGAACTCCCGGTTTCATTCCGGCAGCTCATACACATAAATCTTGTCCGCCTCCATCTGATACCCCGCATCGGCCAATTCGCTGCTGGATGCCTTGACCTGCAGCGCACCCTCAATCCAGTACGGCTGATATAGCTCATCGAGCTTCACACCCACTTCGCTTTTCACATGCACGATTTGGTTCGACGGTGGTGGTGGCACGTGGATGCAGGCGCCGAAATAAGGCACCAGCAGAAACTCCGTGGTGCGACCTTCTTCACTCACTTCCAGCGGCACGATGTAGCCCGGCAACCGAATGTTCTGGCCGTCGAGACTTTTCACCACCGGTGCATTCGGCATGTCTTGCTTGGCCGCAGGTGCTGACTCGGCAGCCAACGCGCTGCCCATCTGCGACAGGTCGTGCAGCGGCGTCATGTTGGGCACTTCCGGCGCGGCGTCCGGCGGGATCATTTCCGACCAGGTCAGGTCTTTCGGCTCGGCCGCCCACAGGGGCAGGGCAACCAGCATCAACAGCGCAAGCACAGCGCGGGGCATGTTCAACGTCCTCATAAACGGATCGACAGGCCATCGGCCAAGGATTGGCGATACGCGCGCCAGGCCGGCACGCTGCCCATCAGCAACGCAGCGATCAGGATGCCACCGAGCAGCGTCCATTCATATTCGCTCGGCCAGGCCAGCGGCAAGTACAAGCCGTAATTCGCCTGCACGTAGCCCTGGGCCACGGCAATGCACACGTAAAGCAGCGCTACACCGGCGATCACCCCGGACAGCGCCAAGGCAAACGCCTCCAGCACCAGAAAGGTCGCGATGTGCCACGGCCGGGCGCCCACCGAACGCAGAATCGCCATCTCCCGACGTCGTTCGTTAAGGCTGGTGAGGATCGCCGTGAGCATGCCGATCAACCCGGTCAACACCACAAACAGCGAGACCACGAACAAGGCTTTTTCCGCCGTGCTCATCAAACTCCACAGTTCTTGCAGCGCCACGCCCGGCAGGATCGCCAGCATGGGTTCACCCCGAAACTCATTGATCTCACGCTGCAGCGCGAAGGTCGAAATCTTGTTGTTGAGGCCGAGCATGAACGCCGTGATCGCTTGCGGCGTCAGGTCCATGTTGCGTGCCTGATCGGCACTGATCCGACCGTTGCCGCGCGCCGGCACGCCGTTGTGCCAGTCGATGTGGATGGCTTCCATCCCTCCGAGGCTGATGTGCAACGTGCGGTCCACCGGGGTGCCGGTGCGTTTGAGAATACCGACCACGGTGAACGGCTTGTCGTCGTGCTTGACCAGGCTGATCACCGCCACGCCGTGGGCCAGCACCAGTTTGTCACCGAGTTTGTAGTGCAGCGCGTCGGCCACTTCGGCGCCGAGTACCACTTCAAACGGGTCGGTGGCGAAGGCCCGGCCGTCGGCCAGTTCCAGGTGCTGTTGATGGCCGTATTGATAGTGCTCGAAGTACGCCTCGGTGGTGCCCATCACCCGATAACCGCGATGGGAATCGCCGAGGGACATCGGGATCGCCCACTTCACTTTCGGGTTGTTGGCGAAGTGCTCGAAGCTGTCCCAACGGATGTTGTTGGTGGCATTGCCGATGCGAAACACCGAGTACAGCAGCAGGTTCACCGAACCGGAGCGGGCGCCGACAATCAGGTCGGTACCGCTGATGGTGCTGGCGAAACTGGCCTTGGCTTCGGTGCGCACGCGCTCCACGGCTAGCAGCAGGCAGACCGACAGGGCGATGGCAAACGCGGTGAGGATCGCGGTGAAGCGACGGTTAGCCAGGCTGGCCATGGCTAGACGAAACAAATACATCTCAAACCTCCAGCGGCGTGGTGGCGCGATTGAGATCGGCCAGCGACAGGTGGCGATCGAACAGCGGTGCCAGGCTCTGGTCATGGCTGACGAACAGCAGGCTCGACCCGGCTTCGCGGCATTCGGCGAACAGCAAGCGAATGAAATTCTCGCGAGCGTCGTAATCCAGGGCCGAAGTCGGTTCGTCGGCGATGACCAGTTCCGGCTGACCAATCAACGCGCGCGCAGCGGCCACCCGTTGTTGCTGGCCGATGGACAGCGAATCGGCGCGGCGGCCGAGCAGGTTGTGATCCTTCAAACCCAAGTGGGCGAGAAGGGTGGCCGCCGCCTGATCGACGCTGCCGTGGCGCTGGATCGCCCGTTCAGCGCGCAGTTTGGAAAAGTGGCAGGGCAACTCAACGTTCTCGCGCACCGAGAGAAACGGTAGCAAGTTGAACTGCTGGAAGATGTAGCCGGTGTGATCGACCCGGAAGCGGTCGCGAGCGCCGGCCGAGAGTTCGGTCAGCTCCTGGCCCAGCAAGCGGATGCTGCCGCGATCGGGCTTCTGCACACCGCCGAGCAGGCCGAGCAGGGTGGTTTTGCCACTGCCGCTGGGGCCCTTGAGGAACAGGGTTTCGCCAGGCATAAGGCTAAACGCCGGGATATCCAGCAGCGGCGGATGACCGGGCCAGCTGAAGCCCAGGTCGGACAGTTCGATGAGTGCTTGGGTCATTTGAGTCGATTTCTGTCGTCGTTTCAGAATTTCAGGGCGGCAGCCTTGGCCGTCACTTCTACGCCTTGCTGCCCGCTCGGGCTGATCAGTTGTAGCTGAATCTTCTGGGTCGCCGGGAAGGTGTTGAAGATGTTCGCCAGGTCCAGAGTCCTCAGCGCGCCGGGTGCCGAGCAGCTGAATTGATAATGGGCGTGGATTTCGCTGTGGTCGTGGTGGTGACCGTCCTTGGCCTCTTCGTCGTGATCATCATCAGCATCCGGCTTGTCGCCGAACAACGGGCTTTCCAGTTCCTGTGTCGCAACCACGCAACCGGCGGCTTTCGGCAGGTTGAACAGCACCAGCGGTTTCTCAAGCTGCGCACGAACGGCGGCGACTTTGGCCTTGTCGGCGTCGGTGGTGGCGGCGTGTTCGAAACCCACCAGGTTCATCGCCGGGCTTTCCAGTTCCAGCTCCAGGGTCTGACCGTCCAGTGCTGCGTTCAAGCGACCGACGCCATGTTCGTGGGTGCCGAGGCTGCCGTGCTCATGATCATGTTCGTCAGCGGCGTGGGCGACGGCCAGCGGCAACAGGGCAAACGGCAGAGCGAGAAGCAGACGGCGCATGGCGGGTCTCCGAAAGTAAAATGAATATTTTGTTATGTAATCTTATAACGTAAGCGCCGAGAGTTTGACCGCCCACTTGGCGTTGCGCAAGTCCCATGGGAGCATGCGAATCAGAAATGTGCAGGAGCAGACTTATGTTGCGTATACGCGGAAGCATCGGCGACTGGCCGGTGGATTTGACGCTGGAGATGGATGACGGCGACTGGGCAAGGCTCGGTGCGCAGTTGCAGGTGGTGAACTCCGAGGCCAGTGCTGCGCCGGCAAAACCAATCAATCAGGATGATGCGCTGTGGCAAATCGCCAAGGATTTGCTGCGCAAGGCCGGGCAATTGAGCGGGCCGGATTTGCTCGATCAGCTGGAAGGATTGACTGGCAGCGCGGCGTCGGGCAAACGCCTGTTGGTGCGACTGCGCCACTGCTCTGATGTGAAAGTGACGAGCGGCGGAGATACGCCGCTCTACAGCTGGATCGAGTAAATCGCAAAGATCGCAGCCTCGCTTCGCTCGACAGCTCCTACAGGGAAACAAGATCCCATGTAGGAGCTGTCGAGTGAAACGAGGCTGCGATCTTTTGATCTTTCAATAAAGCGCAGCAAACAACTTGCGACGATAAGTGGTCACCAGCGGGTGATCGTTGCCCAGCAGTTCGAACACCTGCAGCAAGGTCTTGTGCGGCAAGCCTTCGCTGTAACTGCGATTGCGCATGAACAGCTTGAGCAATGCATCCAGCGCCGCATCGTACTGCTGACGCGCCAGTTGCTGGATCGCCAGTTGATAAACCGCTTCATCGTCCTGCGGGTTTTTCGCCAGGCGCGCCTTCAGGTCTGCCGCATCCGGCAAATCCTTGGCCTGGCCGAGAAACTGGATCTGCGCCTTGGCGCCGGCCAGGGCGGCCTTGTGCTCATCGCTCTTGACCGCGTCGAGCACGGTTTGCGCTTCGCCCAGCTCGCCGCGTTCGGTGAGGCAGCGGGCGTAGAGAATTAGCGCCTTGGCATTGGTGTTGTCTTCGCCCAGCAGCACTTTCAGTGTGGCTTCGGCGTCGGCAAAGCGATTGTCATCAAACAGCGCCTGAGCCTGTTCGAACGGGTCGGCAGCGGTCGGCGGTGGCATTTGCACGTGAGGCTCAAGCATCGCGCGCACGGCGGATTCGGGCTGTGCACCGGCGAAACCATCCACCGGTTGACCGTCCTTGAACAGCACGACAGTCGGCAGGCTGCGAATGCCGAAACGCGAAACGATGTCCGGCTCGACGTCGCAGTTGACCTTGGCCAGCAGCAACTCGCCCTGATAGCTCTCGGCGATGGTTTGCAGCATCGGCATCAACGCCTTGCACGGCGCACACCATTCGGCCCAGAAATCCACCAGCACCGGTTTGTGGAAAGAGTTCTCGATCACCGACTGCTCGAAATCGGCAGTCGTGGCGTCGAAGATGTACGGCGTTTCCTGACTCATGGGGGATCTCTTGGAAGCGTGAATGAGGCCACTATAAGGCTTGGCGGGGTGTAGCCGGAAGCCGGAACACTGATCGTTCCCACGCTCTGCGTGGGAATGCCTCTTGTGACGCTCTGCGTCACGCGGTGGAAAGGGACGCGGAGCGTCCCGGGCTGCATTCCCACGCAGAGCGTGGGAACGATCATGTCCGTGTGGCGTGGTAGAGGCTCACATGCCGAAACTCTTCGGGCTCGGCCAGATCGGGCAAGGTCATCGCCTCCAGCCTCTCGATGCGCTGATACAGCGGATGGCGAAAATCCCTCACGCGCGAATCGGCCACCAGCGCTTCCTGGCCACGACTCAAGAATTCATCGAGCAACGGCAGATTCGCCCGGTCATACAGCACGTCGGCAACCAGAATCAGATCAAACCGATCCTCTTCGGCGAAAAAATCCGTCGAGTAGTTGAGGTATACGCCATTGAGTTCGGCATTCGCCCGGCACGCGGCAATCGCCAGCGGGTCCAGGTCACAGGCGACTACTTCCAGCGCGCCGGCCTTTACCGCCGCAATCCCCGCCACCCCGGAACCGGCACCGAAATCCAGCACCCGTTTGCCTTTGACCCACTCGGGGAATTCGGCGAGATAGCGGGCGACCGCCAGGCCGCTGGCCCAGCAGAAACTCCAATAAGGCGGCTCATGCAGAATCCGCCGGGTTTCTTCGGGGCTGAACGCGCGGTCCATGTTGTCGCCGTCGATCAGCCAAAGCTTCAGATCGGTCTCCGGTAATTCACAGGCAACCAGCTGTGCGTCACCGAGCAGTTCACCTAGCGCCTGTTGCAGGTCGAGCGGTGCAATCATGGCGCTTTGACGAATTGCAATTGACCCAGCACTTGGGTCGTTGGCTGCGTGATGACCTGCGACGGCAGATGCAAAATCAGCTGGCCCGACTGGCTGGCGCGGCCACGCAGTTCAACGCGGGCACCGACCGGAAAGGATTCCGGGTTGAAACGCAGGTGAAACGGCAGAATCTGGTTGGTGCCGATCAGGCTGGAACTGGCCAGCAATTGCTGCGGACGGTCCTTGTCGTCGATCACCAGCAGCGCCAGTTCGACTTCGGCGCCGGCCGGCACGCCTTGCAGGGTGCCGCTCAATTCGCGCTGATACGCGGGCAGCGGGCCGAGGTTGGCCGATTCCTTGGCTTTCTTCTGTGCCTGTTGCGGCGCGGGGCCTGGCGTCGGTGGCTGGGGCTTGGGCGCATCGCTGCTGCAGGCCACCAGCAGGCTGAAAAGACTGAGCAAAACGAGCGGTCTTAGGGACATTTGCGGCTCCAGCAAGGTGAAATCCATGGATCTAGCTCTATAACCCGTCTGTATACCGCAAACCCTATGGCTTGTCTTGCCACCGGGATGCGCTACCATGGCCCTCCCTTTTTTTGTTGCCTGCCACCATGCACTGTCCCTTCTGCGGTGCCAACGACACCAAGGTCATCGACTCGCGTCTGGTCGCCGAGGGCGAACAGGTGCGCCGCCGGCGCGAATGCCTGGCCTGCGGCGAGCGTTTCACAACGTTCGAGACTGCCGAACTGGTGTTGCCGCGCCTGATCAAAACCGACGGCAGCCGTCAGCCGTTCGACGAAGAAAAACTCCGCGCCGGCATGCAGCGTGCGCTGGAGAAGCGCCCGGTGAGTGTCGAGCGCCTGGAATCGTCGTTGGTGCACATCAAACACAAACTGCGCGCTACCGGTGAGCGAGAGGTTAAATCCCTTGTCGTCGGTGAACTGGTGATGGCCGAGCTGCAAAAGCTCGACGAAGTCGCCTATATCCGCTTTGCTTCGGTGTATCGCCGCTTCCAGGACCTCAATGAGTTCCGCGAAGAGATCGATCGCCTGGCCCGTGAGCCGGTGAAAGAATGACCACCTCCGTAGAACTTGCCATCCTCGACGCCCATTACATGGCTCGCGCCCTGGAACTGGCGCGCAAAGGTCATTACACGACGCACCCCAACCCTCGGGTGGGCTGCGTGATCGTGCGTGACGGGCAGATTGTCGGCGAAGGCTGGCACGTGCGCACCGGCGAACCTCACGCCGAAGTCCACGCCCTGCGCGCCGCCGGCGATAAGGCTCGAGGCGCCACCGCTTACGTGACCCTCGAACCTTGCAGTCACCACGGACGTACGCCGCCCTGCGCCGATGCGCTGGTACATGCGGGTGTGGCTCGGGTAGTCGCGGCGATGCAGGACCCGAACCCGTCGGTTGCCGGTCGTGGCATGCAGCGTCTGGCGCAGGCCGGCATCGCTATCGAAAGCGGTGTGCTGGAAGGCGAAGCGCGCAAGCTCAACGAAGGTTTCTTGAAACGCATGGAACACGGCTTGCCGTTCGTGCGGGTCAAGTTGGCCATGAGTCTCGACGGCCGGACAGCAATGGAAAGTGGCGAAAGCCAATGGATCACCGGTCCGGCGGCGCGTTCGGCGGTACAGCGCCTGCGCGCCCAGGCCAGCGTAGTGCTGACCGGTGCCGACACGGTGCTGGCGGATAACGCCCGTTTGACAGTGCGCGCCGATGAATTGGGCCTGGACCCTGAACAAACAGCCCTGGCCATGAGCCGCCTGCCGCTGCGCGTGCTGATCGACGGCCGTCTGCGAGTGCCGCTGGACGCGCCATTCTTCAAGGCCGGTCCGGCGCTGGTCGCCACGTGCATGGCGATCGAAGAGCAATACGCCAATGGCCCGGAGTGCTTGATCGTGGCGGGCGAGGATGGTTTGGTCGACCTGCGCAAACTGCTGGTCGAACTCGCCGCCCGTGGGGTCAACGAAGTGTTGGTCGAGGCTGGCCCGCGTCTGGCCGGGGCTTTTGCTCAGCAAGGGCTGGTGGACGAATTCCAGATTTTCATCGCCGGCAAGTTTCTCGGGTCCTCGGCGCGGCCGCTGCTGGACTGGCCGCTGGCGCAGATGAAAGACGCGCCGGAACTTAAAATTACCGAAATCCGTGCGGTTGGCGATGATTGGCGAGTCATCGCCATTCCTTCGTCAGCGGCGAGCGTATAATTGCGGGCCTGCGCCACGCGACGGCCCTGTTTCGAGGAGGACTCCATGTTTACCGGCATCATCGAATCCATCGGCAGTATTCGTGCATTGACCCCAAAAGGCGGAGATGTGCGGGTATACGTAGAAACCGGCAAGCTCGACCTGAGCGACGTCAAACTGGGCGACAGCATCGCGGTCAACGGCGTGTGCCTGACCGCGGTTGAATTGCCAGGCAACGGCTTTGCGGCGGACGTCAGTCGCGAAACCCTCGACTGCACCGCCATGAATGACCTGAAAAGCGGCAGCCCGGTCAACCTGGAAAAAGCCCTGACCCCGACCACTCGCCTCGGCGGGCATCTGGTCAGCGGGCACGTCGATGGCGTGGGCGAAGTGGTTGCCCGTACCGAGAATGCTCGTGCCGTGGAATTCCGCATCCGCGCGCCCAAAGAGCTGGCCAAGTACATCGCCCATAAAGGCTCGATCACCGTCGACGGCACCAGCCTGACCGTGAACGCGGTCGATGGCGCCGAGTTCTTGCTGACGATCATTCCGCACACCCTGAGCGAAACCATCATGGCGTCTTATCAGCCAGGTCGCCGGGTGAACCTTGAAGTTGACTTGCTGGCACGTTATCTGGAGCGCCTTCTGCTCGGCGACAAGGCCGCAGAACCGACATCCGGGAACATTACTGAAAGCTTTCTGGCCGAGAACGGCTACCTCAATTCCTGAAACTCAATTTTGAAAGAAGGGGGGTGCCTTGTGGCGCTCAATAGCATCGAAGAACTGGTTGAAGACATCCGCCAAGGCAAGATGGTCATCCTCATGGATGACGAAGACCGCGAGAACGAAGGCGACCTGATCATGGCCGCCGAGTGCTGCCAGCCTGAACACATCAACTTCATGGCCAAGCACGCCCGTGGCCTGATCTGCATGCCGATGAGCCGTGAGCGCTGCGAACTGCTGAAGCTGCCGTTGATGGCACCACGCAACGGTTCCGGTTTCGGCACCAAGTTCACCGTGTCCATCGAAGCGGCCACCGGCGTGACCACCGGCATTTCCGCTGCCGACCGTGCGCGCACCGTGCAAGCGGCTGCCGCGAAAGACGCCAAGGCTGAAGACATCGTCAGCCCCGGCCACATCTTCCCGCTGATGGCCCAGGCTGGCGGCACCCTGGCCCGTGCCGGCCACACCGAAGCGGCGTGCGACCTGGCGCGCATGGCCGGTTTCGAGCCGAGCGGTGTGATCTGCGAAGTAATGAACGATGACGGCACCATGTCCCGTCGCGCGGAACTGGAAGCTTTCGCTGCCGAACACAACATCAAGATCGGCACCATCGCCGACCTGATTCACTACCGGATGATCCACGAACGTACCGTTCAGCGGATTGCCGAGCAGCCGCTGGACAGCGAACTGGGCCAATTCAACCTGGTGACCTATCGTGATTCCGTGGAAGGGGACGTGCACATGGCGCTGACCCTGGGCACCGTGTGCGCGGAAGAGCCGACCCTGGTCCGGGTGCACAACATGGACCCGCTGCGCGACCTGTTGATGGTCAAGCAGCCTGGCCGCTGGAGCCTGCGCGCCGCGATGGCTGCGGTTGCCGAGGCTGGCAGCGGCGTCGTGCTGTTGCTCGGTCACCCGCTCGATGGCGACGTGTTGCTGGCGCACATCCGCGAAACCGCGGAACACGTACCGGCGAAAAAACCGACCACTTACAGCATCGTCGGTGCCGGCTCGCAGATCCTCCGGGACCTGGGCGTGCGCAAAATGCGCCTGATGAGTGCGCCAATGAAATTTAATGCGATATCCGGTTTCGATCTGGAAGTTGTAGAATACGTGCCCTCCGAATAATGACCGGTTGTTTCCAGTCCTTGATTCGCGGTTAACACATCACTGAGGGATGCGTAGAAAACGCGTCCCGGCTCTTTAAGAGATCTAACGAATGACCCTGAAGACCATCGAAGGTACCTTCATCGCCCCTAAAGGCCGCTACGCTCTGGTCGTAGGCCGTTTCAACAGCTTCGTCGTTGAAAGCCTGGTCAGCGGTGCAGTTGATGCCCTGGTTCGCCACGGCGTGAGCGAAAGCGATATCACCATCATCCGCGCGCCTGGCGCCTTCGAAATCCCGCTGGTTGCGCAGAAAGTCGCTCAGAAGGGCGACTACGCAGCAATCATCGCCCTGGGCGCGGTCATTCGTGGCGGTACTCCGCACTTCGAATACGTGGCTGGCGAATGCACCAAGGGCCTGGCCCAGGTGTCCATGGAGTTCGGCGTACCGGTCGCTTTCGGCGTCCTGACCGTTGATTCCATCGAGCAAGCCATCGAACGTTCCGGCACCAAGGCCGGCAACAAAGGTGCTGAAGCTGCCCTGTCCGCTCTGGAAATGGTCAGCCTGCTGGCGCAGTTGGAGGCCAAGTGATTAGCGACGATAGCGATCGTTTCAACCCGCGCGATCCAAAGCCTGCGGATGCCGGCAAGCCATCGAAAAGCGTCAAGCGTCGCGAAGCCCGTCAGCTCGCGACTCAGGCGCTGTACCAATGGCACATGGCCAAGCAGTCGCTGAACGAGATCGAAGCGCAGTTTCGGGTCGATAACGATTTCAGCGATGTCGATGCCGCTTACTTTCACGACATCCTGCACGGCGTTCCGGCTCACAAGCCTGAGATCGACGCTGCACTGACGCCGTGCCTGGACATCACGATCGAAGAGCTGGACCCGGTTGAACTGGCCGTTCTGCGCCTGTCGACCTGGGAACTGCTCAAGCGCGTCGACGTGCCGTACCGCGTTGTGATCAACGAAGGTATCGAGCTGGCGAAAGTCTTCGGTTCCACCGACGGCCACAAGTTCGTCAACGGTGTACTCGACAAGCTGGCCCCGCGTCTGCGTGAAGCTGAAGTCAAGGCGTTCAAGCGCTGAAACGCGCTTGATACCCAATGGGCGAGTTTGAGCTGATCCGCAACTTCTTCGCCGCCGCGCCTTGTGCGCAGGGCGGCGAAGGCGTTGCCCTCGGGATTGGTGATGACTGCGCCTTGCTGGCTGTTCCTCCCGGGGAGCAGTTGGCGATTTCCACCGACACGCTGGTTGCCGGCGTGCATTTCGCAGATCCTTGCGACCCGTTTCTACTCGGTCAGCGCTCGCTGGCCGTGGCTGTCAGCGATCTGGCTGCCATGGGCGCCACCCCCGTTGCCTTTACCCTCGCCCTGACGTTGCCGACGGTGACCGCCGATTGGCTGGACGCCTATGCTCGTGGTTTGAACACCATGGCGCAGAGCTGCGGTGTGGCGCTGGTGGGCGGCGATACCAGCCGTGGGCCGTTGAGCCTGACCATGACCGTGTTCGGTCGTGTGCCGGCGGGCAAGGCGTTGACCCGCAGCGGTGCGCAGCCAGGCGACTTGCTGTGCGTTGGCGGTGACCTGGGCAACGCCGCTGGCGCCTTGCCGTTGGTGCTCGGTCAGCGAACAGCTGAAGCTGCCATCGCCGATCCGCTGCTGGCGCATTATTGGTCGCCGCAGCCGCAGCTTGGGCTGGGAATGGCGCTTCGCGGTAAAGCCACCTCGGCGCTGGACATCTCCGACGGCCTGCTCGCGGACTGCGGGCATATCGCTCTCGCATCGAAGGTCGGCATTCAGGTTGAACGGGACAAGCTGCCATTGTCGAAAGCTTTAGTCGCCTTCCTCGGTCAATCGGATGCAGAAGTAGCGGCCTTGAGCGGCGGTGATGATTACGTGCTGGCCTTTACTTTGCCGTCCGTCGAGTTAGCGCAATTGTTGAGCGACGGCTGGCCGATCCATGTGGTCGGGCGTGTTGTGACGGGGCAGGGCGTGGTGCTGCTGGACGCCGACGGTCAAGACATCACCCCGCAAACCCGGGGCTATCAACATTTTCGGGAGACACCGTGACAGATCATCCCAAACAGGTCCCGGCGGAATTCGTACCGCCATCGGTCTGGCGCAATCCGTGGCATTTCCTGGCGTTCGGCTTCGGCTCGGGCACCCTGCCAAAAGCACCGGGCACCTGGGGTTCGTTAGTTGCGCTACCCTTTATTCCGTTGTGGCAGATGTTGCCCGACTGGGGCTACTGGCTGATGCTCGGCATCACCATGCTGTTTGGTTTCTGGCTGTGTGGCAAAGTGGCCGACGATTTGCGGGTGCACGACCACGAAGGCATCGTCTGGGACGAAATGGTCGGGATGTGGATCACCCTGTGGCTGGTGCCTGAAGGTTGGTACTGGTTGCTGGCGGGGTTCGTAGTGTTCCGCTTCTTCGACATTCTCAAGCCTTGGCCGATTCACTGGATCGACCGGCATGTGCATGGCGGCGTCGGGATCATGCTCGATGACGTATTGGCCGGGGTATTTGCGTGGCTGGCGATGCAAGGGTTGGTATGGATTTTCGCCTGAAGGGCGAAACAGGGGACTAAGGATGGCTCGACGCTGGTTGGCGGTGATGGTTTTCACGATGTTTTGCTCGCTCGCCCAGGCGGGTGACGGGGCGACAACGCCATCGGTGATTCATCTGGCCAGCGAAGACTGGGAAGACTACACCGCCGCCGATGGCCACGGTCTGGGCTGGGACGTGTTGCGGGCAGTCTTCGAGCCAGTGGGGGTCAAACTGGATATCCGCAGCGAACCCTACGTCCGCTCCATGGGCTTGGCCCAGCGCGGCGAAGTCGACGCCTGTGTCGGCTCCTATCATGATGAGTCCAGCGATCTGCTCTATCCGCGCTGGAACTTCGATACCGATCACATCTATGCCCTGGGGCTGGCCAGCAACCCCGCACCGACCCCGGAAACCCTGGGCAATTATCGACTGGCCTGGGTCCGCGGCTACGACTATCAGGATTACCTGCCCAACGTACGCCGCTATAACGAAGTCATGCGGCGTACCGGGATTTTGTCGATGTTGACCCACAACCGCGCCGACTTTTACATCGACGCGCTGACCGAGGTCGACTATGTCCTCAGGTGGGCCAAGGATCCATCGCAGTTCCGTCGCACCCACATCGCGGAATTGCCGCTGTATCTGTGCTTTGCCAACACGCCCAAGGCCCGAACACTGATGGCGCTGTTCGATCAACGCATGGAGCTGCTGGTGAAAAACGGCCAGCTGAAACCTATCTTCGCGCGCTGGAAACAACCCTATCCATTCGACGACAGCGGTGAGCCCGCAGGCCAGTGATCTAACTTTTAGATCGTTATGCCCCATAATTCAGCCTAAGCGTCTGTAGGAACCTGCTGTTACAATGCCGCGTCTGCGAATCTCCAGTACTTATTGATCAGGAGCACACCGGTGCCTGTCGTTTTTGTCGCCGCTTCCAAGCTGCCAACGCCTTTTGCGCAATTCACCATGCACGGCTTTCTCGATGAAGAAAACGGGCGCGAGCACGTTGTGCTGAGCCTGGGTGAGTTCGCCGACGGTGCCCCGGTACTCGGCCGGTTGCACTCCGAATGCCTGACCGGCGATGCCTTGTTCAGCCAGCGTTGCGACTGCGGCTCGCAACTCGAGGCCGCCTTGCAGGCCATCGCCCGTGAGGGCCGTGGCGTGTTGCTGTACTTGCGTCAAGAGGGCCGTGGCATTGGCCTGCTGAACAAGATCCGCGCCTATGAATTGCAGGATGGCGGCGCCGATACCGTTGAAGCCAACGAGCGTCTGGGCTTTGCCGCCGATCAGCGTGACTACGCCATGTGCCTGCCGATGCTGGAGCACCTGGGCGTGAAGTCCCTGCGTTTGATGACCAACAACCCACGCAAGGTCAAAGCCTTGACCGACATGGGCATCGTGGTCGCCGAGCGCGTGCCGCTGCACACCGGCCACAACCCGCACAACAAACTCTACCTGGCCACCAAGGCCAGCAAGCTCGACCACATGATGGGCAACGAGCATCAGGGTGAGGCTGACCGAGCGTGACCCGAGGTCAGGTGCGGCGGCGACTGTCCGTCAATTGGTGGCAATATCTGGCGCTGGCCTTGGTGCCGCTGTTCGTGATCAACGGCGTATTTGGCCAGAGCGAAGCGATTCTGCCGGTGCTGGCGATGCCCTTTTTCATCGCCGGTGTGGCTTCGATGTTTGTCAGCCTGAAATTCTTTGGCGGCTACAAACACGCGCTGATCGCCACTCAAAAAGCCCTCGACACCCCTGAAGAACCTGCTGCCTGGATTGCCCTGGCGGCCAAGCGTCGCACAGCGTTTCTGGCTGCCGGCCTGCCGGCCTGGATCGGCGCGCTGGCGGTATGTGTCGGCCTCGAAGCCGTGCCGTTGATGTTGCTGGCGCTGTCGACCCTGGTGCTGTTCTACCTTTACCGTATACCGCGTCAACTCGGTTGATGCGATCTGTATGGCTGGCGGTTTTGCTGCTGGCTGTCAGTGGCCCGGCGGCTGCGGTCGAACGCGTTGTCAGTCTCGCGCCGTCCCTCTCTGAAATCGTTGTTGAGCTGGATTCAGCCGACCTGTTGGTGGGGGTGCTGGATGCCGGTGAGCGTCCTGCCGAACTCAAAGACCTTCCTTCAGTGGGTCGCTATGGCCAGTTGGACATGGAACAGCTGCTCAGTCTCCAGCCCGATCTGCTGTTGCTCTGGCCCGGTAGCGTTGGCCCGGCCCAGCGTGAACAGCTCAAGCGGTTGAACATCCCGACCTACGTTGCTGAACCCCACAACCTCGAACAACTCACGTCGCAGATTGAGGCGATTGCCTCACAGCTCGGCCGTCCGGAGCGTGGCGTTTCATTGGCTGAAAAGTTGCGTCAGCGACTGGATTCGTTGCGCCAGCGTTATCGCCGGGATGAGCCATTGCGGGTGTTTTATCAGGTCTGGGATCGACCGCTGTACACCGTTGGCGGCGGGCAGATTATCAGCGATGCGCTTGACGTGTGCGGGGCGCGCAATGTGTTTGCCGACCTGACTCTGCCGGCGCCGCAGGTCAGTATTGAGGCGGTATTGCAGCGTAATCCAGAAGTGATTCTGGCCAGCGATCAGGCGCAACTCGATGCGTGGAAAGCCTGGCCGCACGTGGCGGCAGTGGCGCAGGGGCAATTGCTGTTGGTGACGGATAAAGGGCTGGAACGGCCGAGTGGGCAGATGATCGAAGCGACTGCCATTTTGTGCCATGTGATCGCGCCTTCACGCTGATCGTTCCCACGCTCCGCGTGGGAATGCCGCCATGGACGCTCCGCGTCCGCTCTTGATGTGACGCAGAGCGTCACGGGATGCATTCCTTTGCTGCGCGTGGGAACGATCGTGAGCTAAAGCTCCGGCGCCCAGGTCACCCCAAACATCCACGCCCGACCTTCCTCACGATACCCATGCTGACTGCCATCATGGCTGTACAGCGCCCGGCTATAACCTTTATCCAGCAAGTTATCCACCTTAAGCTCAAGCTTGATCTCACGATTCAACGCCCAGCTGCTGCGCAACCCCAGCAGTGCATACCCGCCCAACGGCTGCTGATTGTTTTCATCGTCGTAGCTGCTGCTCACGGCCTGCCAACTGGCGCCGAGTCCCAGGCGATCGAACTGCCGATCCAGATCCAGGCTCAAGGTCCGCCGTGCACGGCGGGCCAGGGTGTGACCGCTGTCGCGATCCCGCGGGTCGATGATCGCTACGCCGAGGTTGCTCTGCCAGCCGAACAGTTCCTGTTTCAAAGCCGCTTCGAACCCGTTGATCCGTGCCGAGGCCACGTTCTGCGGCCGTGAGTTGCTGCCGAAAATAATCGCGTCTTCCAGGTCCGTACGGTAAAGCGAAGCTTCCAGGCGAGAGGTATCAGTCAGCTGACTGCGCCATTGCAGCTCGTAGCTTTTCGAGGTCTCGGGTTTCAGATCCGGATTACTGAAATCGGGGTAATACAGATCATTGAACGTCGGCGCACGGAAACCTTCGCTGTAGGTCAGCAGCACATCGTTGTCCGGATTCAGCGGCAGGGTGAAGGTGCCGCTCCAGCTGTTCTGGCCGCCGAACTGCTGGTTCTGATCGCGGCGCAGACCCAGTTCGGTGGAGAAACTATCCGACTGGTAGTGATGCTGAATGAATGCCGCACGGTTCCAGCGGCTGTCCTCGTCGAATGGCGTGCTGCTGTTGATCCTGTCCTCGTACCAGTCGCCGCCGAGGATCAGGCTGTTGCGCTCGTCGAGGGTCAGGTCGTTCTGCCAGTTCACCGAGTCGCGGTACGTGTTGAACACGCTACGTTCGTCACTGAGCTTGTCCAACGTCTTCTCGCGATTTTCGCTGTGGCCGAATTCGACGCGGGTTTTCCACCGGTCGTTGATACGCGCATCGACGTAACTGCTGAGGCTGCTGACCGCGAATTCGCTGTAGGGCTGCTGCTGGACTGACTCGAACGTGTCCATGTCGAAACGGCCGAACGGATTGTCGAACTCGCTTTTGCCACGGTTATCCAGGAGGTTGGCGCCGATTTCGATGTCATCGGTGAGGGCGTGACTCAGGCTCAAGCTCACCGATTTGTTGCGGTATTCGTCATGATCGCCGTCGCTGGGATACGACTCGCGGGTGCGATTGATTCCGGCGGTTTCATCGAGGCTGGCGCCGAGATTGAATCGCGTCTGCTCGTCACCGCCGGACAACCCGAGGCTGCGCTCCCAGGTCTGGTTGCTGCCAAAACCTGCGTGCATTCGCGGTTGCAAACCGGGTTCGCCGCCACGACGGGTGAAGATCTGAATCACCCCTCCAATCGCGTCACTGCCATAAATCACCGAACGGGAGCCGCGCAGCACTTCCACGCGCTCGACCTGTTCGATGTTGATGTGTTGCAGGTTGCTGTCGCCGGAGGTGGAGTTGCCGATGCGCTGGCCGTCGACCAGCACCAGGCTCTGGGCTGATTTAGTGCCGCGTATGTAAACCCCCGGCAGACTGCCGCGCCCGCCGGTTTGCCCGACTTGCACGCCGGGTACACGACGCAGCAAGTCAGTGACGCTACTCGGTTGCAGGCGATCGATGTCTTCGCGGGTGAACACGGTGTTGGCGGCGCTGCTGTCATTGCGCGCTTCGACCTGACGGTTGGCGCTGATCAGCACGTCGGGAAGCTTCAGGGCCTGATCGCGTTCGAAGGTGTCGGCCAGGAGCGGGCCGGACGGCAGAAGGGTCAGCGTCAGGGCGAGGGGAGAGAGTTTCATCGGTAATCCGTAGCAAACACGGTACGTGTAGGAGCGAGGCTTGCCCGCGAAGAGGTCGTAACATTCAACATCTATGTTGCCTGTTAAATCGCCTTCGCGGGCAAGCCTCGCTCCTACAGGGGCGAGGGATTACTGGGCCAGTAGTTGCAGACGCTGACGAATCGACGCTTCGATCCCAGCCTCATCCAACCCGCACTCGGCGAGCATTTGCGCAGGCTTGGCGTGCTCGACGTAACTGTCCGGCAAGCCCAGGTGCAGAATCGACTTGAGGATGTTTTCGCGGGCGAGAAACTCGCTGACGGCGCCACCGGCACCGCCCATGATCGCGTTCTCTTCGATCGTCACCAGCAGCTCATGGCTACCGGCGATGTCGCGAACCAGCGCTTCATCAAGCGGTTTGACGAAACGCATGTCGACCACGGTTGCATCCAGCGTCTCGGCGACTTTCAGCGCCTCGGCCAGTTGCACACCGAACACCAGCAAGGCAACGTTGCTGCCCTGACGACGAACGACACCCTTGCCGATTTCGATCGGTTCAAGGTTTTTCTCGATCGTCGCGTTCGGGCCAGAGCCGCGCGGATAACGCACCGCCGCCGGGCCGTTGAACAGGTGACCGGTGGTGAGCATTTTGCGCAGTTCGTTTTCGTCACTCGGGGTCATCACCAGCATGCCGGGGATGCAGCGCAGGAACGACAGGTCGAAGCTGCCCGCATGCGTCGGGCCGTCTTCGCCCACCAGGCCTGCGCGGTCGATGGCGAACAGCACGTCGAGGTTTTGCACCGCCACATCATGCACAAGCTGGTCGTAGCCACGCTGCAAGAACGTCGAATAGATCGCCACCACCGGTTTCGCGCCTTCGCAGGCCATGCCGGCGGCGAAAGTCACGGCGTGTTGCTCGGCAATCGCCACGTCGAAGTAGCGCAGCGGGAAGCGCTCGCTGAAAGCCACCAGATCGGAGCCTTCTTTCATCGCCGGAGTGATCCCGACAAGACGCGGATCGGACGCGGCCATGTCGCACAGCCATTCGCCGAACACACCGGAATACTTCGGCCCGCCGGATTTCTTCGGCGGGTTGGCCGGGGCGTCCAGGGGCTCGAGTTTGGTAATGGCGTGGTAACCGATCGGGTCGACTTCCGCCGGCGCGAAGCCTTTACCTTTCTTGGTGACGACGTGCAGGAACTGCGGGCCTTTCAGATCGCGCATGTTGCGCAGAGTGGCGATCAGGGTCGGCAGGTCGTGGCCATCGATCGGGCCGATGTAGTTCCAGCCCAGCTCTTCGAACAGCGTGCCGGGAACCAGCATGCCTTTTGCGTATTCTTCGGTGCGCCGGGCGATTTCCCAGGCGCCGGGCAGGCGCGACAGGACCTTTTTGCTGCCTTCACGCATGCTCGCGTAAGTGCGGCTGGAGAGGATTTTCGCCAGATAATTCGACAGCCCGCCAACGTTGCGCGAGATCGACATGTCGTTGTCGTTGAGGATCACCAGCATGTTGGCGTTCACTTCCGGCGCATGGTTCAGCGCCTCGAAGGCCATACCGGCGGTCAGAGCACCGTCGCCGATCACGGCGATCGCCTTGCGATCACTGTTCTGCAGGCGGGCGGCAATGGCCATGCCCAGCGCTGCGCTGATCGAGGTGCTGGAGTGGCCGACGCCAAAGGTGTCGTACTCGCTCTCGGAACGACGCGGGAAAGCCGCGACGCCGTCCTTCTGGCGCAGGGTGCCCATGCGCGCTCGACGGCCGGTGAGGATCTTGTGCGGATAGGCCTGATGACCCACGTCCCACACCAGCCGGTCGTCCGGGGTGTCGAAGACGTAATGCAGCGCGATGGTCAGCTCGATGACGCCCAGGCCGGCACCGAAATGCCCGCCGGTCTGACCGACCGTGTAGAGCAATTCCAGGCGCAACTCATCGGCCAGGGTTTCCAGCTCGGCTTCGCCTAACCGGCGCAGGCCGTCCGGCGTGTTGGCACGGTCGAGCAGGGGCGTGGTCGGGCGCTTGCGGGGAATCTCATGAAACGTCGTGGGCATCAGGCGAATCGTTATAGGTATAAAAGATGCGGCAGTTTACCTGATGCATCGCCCCCTGCCCACGCGTTGCTCTTTTTTGGCGGATACGCTGTCAGCTGCGGCGTTCGACGATATAACGGGCCAGATCGCGCAGTGGCTCGGCTGCCGCGTCAAACGGTCGCAGCGCGTGCAGGGCCTGATCGCGCAGTTCCAGGGCGTAGGCCTTGGCGGCGTCGAGGCCGAGCAGGGCCGGGTAGGTTGGCTTGTCGCGTGCGATGTCGGCGCCCTGGCGTTTGCCGAGGGTTTCGGTATCGCTTTCGACGTCGAGAATGTCGTCCTGGACCTGGAATGCCAGGCCGATGGCCTGAGCATAAGTCTGCAAAGACTTCAGTTCGTCTTTCTCGGCACGGCCACTGGCCAGGGCGCCGAGCTTGACGCTGACCTCGATCAGCGCGCCGGTCTTGTGCCTGTGCATGGTTTCGAGGGCTTTTTGATCGAGTTTCAGACCGACCGAACCGAGGTCAATGGCTTGACCGCCGACCATGCCGGCCGGGCCTGCCGCTAACGCTAGAGCGCTGACCATCTGCAGGCGAGTTTGCGCGTCCGAGGTGCTCAGGCGCGGATCAAGCAGGGCGCTGAAGGCCAGGCTCTGCAAACCGTCTCCGGCCAAAATCGCGCAGGCTTCATCGAATTTCTTGTGGGTGGTCGGCTGGCCGCGACGCAAATCGTCGTCGTCCATGGCCGGCAAATCGTCGTGCACCAGGGAATAAGCGTGAATCAGCTCTACCGCGCATGCAGCCCCGTTGGCTTGCTCCGCCTTGCCGCCCAACGCTTCGCATGCGGCGTAGGCCAGCAGCGGACGGACCCGTTTGCCGCCATTCATCACGCTGTAGCGCATGGCTTCGTACAGACGTGCCAGCTCAGGGCTCGGCGCGTTGAACAGGGTATCCAGCGCAGCGTTGACGCGGGCCTGGCTGGTCGCCGAATACGCTGCGATCATTCTGGCTGATCCGCGTCGAAGGGTTCCTCGGCCAACTCGCCGTCACGCTCGAGCAGCACTTGAACCTTTTGCTCGGCCTGGGCCAGCGCCGCCTGGCAATCGCGGGTCAGACCGATGCCTTGCTCGAAAGCCGTCAGCGAATCTTCCAGCGACAATTCGCCGTTCTCCAGACGCTCCACCAGCGTTTGCAGGTCAGCGAGAGATTGTTCGAAATCCAGTGCAGCTTTTTTGCGGGCCATGGCGGCTATTTCCGGTTGACGTTAAACCGGCGCGACACTAGCAGACATGGGGGTTATGGGCAAATGAGGGCCGCGTTTCGGCCACAGGTTTCAGCCGCAACACACTCTATGTAATTGGATGGACTCGCCCAAGCCGAGGCGTCAATGCGCCACGATGGCAGTCTAAACAGCCAACGACAGCGAGGGCGAGTCCATGAAAAAGCATACTTCGATTGATCAATCCCTGTCTTCTTCCGATTTGTCGGCCTGCACAACCGTGGCGGTCGATCTGGCCAAGCAGGTCTTTCAGGTCGCCGGTGAAGACGTCCTCGGCCAGGTGCACTACGAGCAACGGATCAAGTCGCGCGAGGCGTTTTATGAGTTTCTACGCCAGTTGCCGCCTCATGTCGTGGTTCTGATGGAGACCGGTCCGGGTGCTCAAGCCTGGGCCCGGCAGCTGCAAGACCAAGGCAATCTGGCGCGGATTCTTCCAGCCGGTTTGGTGGCCACACATCGCAGCGGGCCTAAAAATGATCGCAACGATGCGCTGGCGATTCTGCGGGCTGGTCGCGATGAAAAGATCTACGCAGTGCCGGTCAAAAGCGTTGCGGCGCTGGCAATGCAGGCGTTGCATCGCGCCCGCCAAGGCTATGTGCGTCGACGCACGGCGGTGAGTAATCAGATGCGCGGCCTGCTGCTCGAGCATGGCGTGGCCTTGGCGCAGGGCGATGTTGCGATCAGCCAGAAAATTCCGCGGGTACTGGAAGATGCCACCCAGCCGGTGCCGGGCCTGCTGCGTGAACTGATCGACGAACTGTTGGCCGAGTGGCGCCATTTGGGCGAACGCATCAGCGTGCTGACGGGGCGCCTGGAAGTGGCCGCCAACGCCGACATGACGGCGAAGCGACTGATGACTGTGCGCGGCATCGGCCCAGTCACTGCCACGGCACTGGTGGCCAAGGAAACCAAGCCTGAGCGATTTCCCAATGCCCGCAAGTTTGCCGCGTACTTTGGCATGGTGCCTGACCAGCACAGCAGCGGGCAGACGGTCCGGCTGGGGGACATGACCAAGCGCGGCGATGTTTATTTACGCAGCCTGATGATCCAGGGAGCCCATGCGGTACTGCAACAACTACGACCTGATTCCCAGCAACCCGATGACCGCCGCTTGTTGCGCTGGATGAGCCGACTGGGCCGTAAGGAGGCTGCGGTCAGGTTAGCCAACCGCAACCTGCGAATCGTCTGGGTGCTTCTACAGAATGACCAGACTTATCGTCGCCAGGCTGGTGATGGCCAGCAAGCGACGATGAGCCACTGAGCGACAGAGTTCTGCCACCGAGGTACTAACTGTCCGGCCCTTTGCTGAAAAAAAATTGACCCCAGGTAAGACCGGCGTGGATTGATGCCTTAGCTGCTACTGGCCTTCGAGGCCTGACTGTAATCGGCAAACCACGAGCTCTTCCAATTTTGGCCAGAAGCCGAAGACGGCTTCCTCGAATAGGCCTAATACATAGATGCAACGGGGCGGCGGTTTTTCAAAAGCGGGTAGACAGTGAGGGCGAGTCCATACATAGCAGCTGGCGAAGCCTGCGTTCGGCTGCTACAGATCGCGGTTTGGTTCAATTAAAGTGGTGAGAACATCGGGGTAGCTGATCTGGTATCGAGTACTGCGCCCGCCACCGGGCAGACGTTTGAGGCAGCCTTTCTCCAACAACTCGACCAGATGACGGGTTGCAGTAGCTTTGGATACCTTCGCCACCGCCTGATACTGAGCCGCGCTGATCCCGTCCGTGAAACCTCGTTCCCCACCATCGAGCAAGCGATTGAGGACCTTTATCTGCTCGGCCGACAGCGATGACAGCCTATGCGCCTGCCAGAAACGCGTCTTGCCCAGAACGCTTTCGATTCGGGCCATGGCTTGTTGCAAGCTGCGCAGCAGGGTTTGCAGAAACCATTCCAGCCACTCGGTGATATCCAGCGCGGCTTTCTGGCAGGTTTCGAGCACTCGATAATAGCCGGACCGATCCTCGAGAATGCTCGCCGACATGGCATAGAAGCGGACGGCTTGATCTTCGCCCTGAGCCAGCGCCAGGTCGGTGATCGTTCGCGTCAGGCGACCGTTGCCATCGTCGAAAGGGTGCAGGGTGACGAACCAGAAGTGCGCGATGCCGGCCCGCAGCAATGGATCGAGTCCGGCCTGATTTTGGCTGGCGGTAAACCAGGTGAGGAAAGTGTCTAGCTGTCGCTCAAGGCCCTGACGAGGCGGAGCTTCGAAGTGAACGGTTGGCCTGTCGAGGCGACCGGACACCACTTGCATCGGATCATCGCCGCGTAACGCGCCGACCCGGATCGGCCGGGCGGCGAGCTCGGTGTCTTGCTCGGGAAACAGCCACTCATGCCAGTCCAGTAATCGCTCCAGCGTCAGCGGTTCAGCGAAATGCTGAGTGGCGTCGAGCATCAATTGCGCCAGCCCTTCGCTGCGTTGGCTGACGTTATTGCCATCGACCAGCTCCAGGCCCAACCGCCGCGCCAAAGACGAGCGAACCGAGCCTACATTCAGCTGTTCACCCTCAATGGCGGATGAGGTCACGATGTTCTGCAACAGCGCATCCAGTTCGCTTTGAGCGCTCAGCGAACTGCCTACTGAACTGGCCATGCCCATCAATCGTCCTTGGGCTTGAACACACTCGCGCAACAACGGCCCCAAGCGCTCCGCTTGCCAGTTGAAATTTGGCCAATCAGGCTGCTGCCAGATCCAGTGAGATGCCATGAACTCGATGCTCTTGGAGTGAGTGAGCCGAATAGTAGTGTTATTCGGCTCATATAATGAGCCGAATATGACGCCTATTCGGCTCACCGTCCAGCACACCAGAGGTGATTCCCAGCGCAAATATAGAGGCATCCGATTGTTAAAAAACCGCCAAATGGCTAATCTTCGCGCCTTCTACGACCCGATAGTCACGGGTCTTTCTGACGAAACGCAGTTTTTTGGATCTGTAACGCGCCGAGGATCGGGCGCAAGGTTTCGTTATGCATGGCAGGAGGCGTCACATGCGTTCATTTCTTCCATTGCTGATGGGGCTCGTCTGCGCGACCGCGGCTTTGGCCGAGCTGTCGGAACCGGTGGGCGGCTGGCGTTATTCCGGCCTGCTGGACCGCAGTGAAAATCCTCAAGTCGCCTATCCCACGCCACCCATCGATCGGGGTGTGCAGCGCAATCGCACGATGATTGAAGGCCAGCTCAAGGCCATCGGCACTCAGCGTGGACCGCACAGCCTGTCGGTTAACGGCAATCCTCTGAATCTATATACCGACGACCAAGGGCGTTTCGCCCGGCCGTATGCCTTCGGTGCCGGTTCCAACAGCGTCGAAGTGCGCAGCGCTGAAGGCAAATCGCTCAAGCGCGTTCAATTCTATGAAGCCAACAACCTGCGCACCCCGGCGCGGATTCGTGTGGTGTTGGGTTGGGATGACCCGAAAGCGGAACTCGACCTGCACATCATTACTCCTGACGGCCAGCATGCGTTCTGGGCTCACTCGGCGTTGACCAACGGCGGGGGGCTGGACCCGGACGGCGTCGATGGCCCCGGCCCGGAAATGTTCACCATGACCGCGCCGATGCATGGCACCTATCTGGTTTACGTGAACTATTGGGGCAACTTTGGCAGTGGCGGCTATAACTTCGATGAGACCAGCAACCAGAACGAGGTGATCACCTCGCAAATCAACTTGGTGCTCAACGAAAACACCGTCGACGAAAAACGCGAGACCTTCATCGTGCCCCTGCGGGCCATCGGTGACCTGCTGCTGGTCAAGACTTTCAACTATTGAACATCCCGCACCACGGATGAATTGCTGAGCTTTGGGAACATGAGCGTGAACATGAGCGATAACACTGTTTCTCCTGCCGCTGACGCACCGGCTGCCAAACCTTCACGTCGCTGGCCGGCCGTCCTGGTCGGGCTGTGCCTGGTGGCTGGCGTGGCCGGTGGGTTGGGCTGGTTCATGCACAAACCCAAGGCGCCGCCGGCGCAGTTGGCCAGCGACAAACTGGGCATGAGCCGGCCGGACGGTCTGCTCGAAACCCACTCCTTGAGCCAGTTGCCCAAGGACTTGCTGGCGGTGCCGTTCCTCAAGGAAACCCTGACCGAAGATTTCGTCTTCTATTACGAAACGCATGCGGATCGTCTCGGTTTGATCGGCAGTCTGCGGCGGATCATTTACGAACATGACCTGAAGCTGCAGGACAGCCTGATCGAGCAGCTCTTCGATCAACCGGCGGACGTGGCGCTGTGGCGTGGGGCGGATGGTCGCCTGAAAGACTTTTTGTTGGTGATGGATCGCGGTGGTCTGGCCAAGGTGCTGGAGCCGCTGGCGAAAGTGGCCCTGGATGATTCGCAACTGAGCAAAATCGGTGATGTGAAAGTGGGTGCCGACGACGTTGCGCTCTATCAACTGAGCTATAACGCCAGCAAAGCGCTGCTGTTCGCCTCCCATGGCGACAAACTGGTGGTGCTGTCCAACCCGACCAAACTCTACGATCCGCAAAGCGGCTCATCGGAAGAACCGGGCAGCGTCTCGACCAAGGCCATCGCGGCGTTGCTCAACGGCGACAAACTGTTCTCCGAAGCCTTCGGCCTGCAACCCCGCGCGCCCGAGGTGAAACAACGCCTCTCGGTCAATGCCAGCGTCCTGGCCATGGGTTACCAGCGTTTCATCCCGAACTTCGCCGGCCTGCGCTTCGACATGGACGACAAGGGCTGGCACAGCTTCCTTGCCATGGACGAACTGGACAACCAGCCGGACTTCGATTTCAAACCGATCTGGCAAGCCATGCCCATGGGCGCAAGCGCCTGTGTAGCCTTGCCGCTCGCCGCCGAACAACAGAAACCGCTGCTGGTAAAACTCGGCGCCGAAGAGTCTGTGGCCCAGGCCCTGACCGAACACATGGCCGGCGCTGCCGGTCTGTGCTGGTACGCCGATTCGCGGTTGTACACGCCGTTGCTGGTGGCCAGTCTGAACGACAAGAACAGCGCCAAACTCGACGGTGATCTGGGCAATTTGTTCGGCTCGATGGTCGGCGCCTACGAAGGCAACGTCGAAGAGCACGCGTTCCCGGTCGTCGAAAAACAGGAAGGCCAATCCCATCAGTGGCAGCGTCAGGTCAGCTCCAACTTCGGCCCGTATGCGGCCAAGGATGCCGAGAATCCGGACGCGATCACCGGCAAGGCGTTCATGAAAGTGAGCCTGGCGCGCCACGGTTCAACGCTGCTGTTCTCCCTCGATGACAAACTGGTCGACAAGGCCCTCGGCACCCTCGACAAACGCTTCCCGCCGATGGCCGACGTGGTACCAAAAGACCTGCTGATGCCGGTCTACTTCGGCCCGGACTCCATGGCGCAGCTGATGCAACAGGAAACCCTCGACAGCCTGCCGCAAGACATGGAGCCGGTGTTCTACAACGCCGCGCAAACCTACCTGATCCCGAAACTGCGCAAGCTCGGCGGTTACGGCAAGTACGCACTGACGCTTCCGGAAGGCAGCGAACCCGACGGCCACTGGCAATGGCTGCCGCTGGAATGGAAAGCCCTGTGACAGCACTTATCCGAGGCCTTGGCCTGCTGGCGTTGCTGCTGGGTACCCGGGCATTTGCCACTGAGGCGCCGCCACTGGACGTGCAGCAATCCCAGGTGTTCCGTGCCTGGTTCGTGCGCATCGCCCAGGAACAACTGACCCAAGGCCCGAGCCCGCGCTGGTATCAGCAGGATTGCGCGGGACTGGTGCGATTCGCGGCTAACGAAGCGCTGAAAGTTCATGACGACAAATGGCTTCGCAGCAATGGCTTGTCCAACCGCTATCTGCCGCCGGAGTTGCAATTGAGCGAGGCCCAGCGCGGCCTCGCCCAGCAATGGCAGCAGGGCGGCGGCAAGGTCGGACCGTACGTCAACGCGATCAAACTGATTCAGTTCAACAGCCGTTTGGTCGGCCGCGATTTAGCGCAAGCCCGGCCCGGCGACTTGATGTTTTTCGATCAGGGCGACGACCAGCACCTGATGATCTGGATGGGCCGCTACATCGCCTATCACACCGGCACCACTACCCCGACTGACAACGGCATGCGCTCCGCAAGCCTGCAGCAACTCATGACATGGAAGGACACCCGATGGATACCCGACGCAGCCAACCCCAACTTCATCGGCGTCTATCGACTGAACTTTCTCTCCCAATGACCGGTGCCCGCATGCTGCGCTTTCTGTCTCTACTGTTGGTATTGGTACTGCCGTTTTCGGCGGTGAATGCCGAAGACACCGTCGAGCCGAGCGGCTACACGCCGGTGGCCGGTGAAAGCTTTTTCCTGCTGGCCGACAGCAGTTTTGCCAGCGACGAACAGGCGATGGTTCGCCTTGAAGCGCCGGGCCGCGACTACCGGCGGTTCCGCATGGAGCCTTACGGCGGCGCCGACATTCGCGTGTACCGCATCGACAAGCCGCTGCATTTCCTCAAGCGCCAGAAAAACCTGCACCGGGTGGTCAGCGACGGCCAGTTCAAGGGCGAAGGCCTGTCGAACACCCTCGCGTATTTGTGGGACAACTGGTACCGCAAATCCCGTCGGGTGATGCAGCGGGCGTTCTCCTACGAATCGCGTAAGCAAGTCACCGAGGAAGTGCCGGAACTGAAGATGGGCACCGCCATGGCCGCGCCAACGCCCTACGACGCTCAGCCGCAGTTCGCGCTGATTCCGGGCTTGCCGGTGGTCAGCCAATTCCGTTATCCGCTGTGGCAAGCCAAACCGATCGAGCCGCCTGAGGGCGTGAACCTGGCCGGTTCTTCCAGCGAGTTCGTCAGCGTTACGCCCGGTAACGTTTACATCCCGTTGGGCAACCTGAAACCGGGTCTGTACCTGGTGGAAGCGCTGATTGGTAAATACCGCGCGACGACCATGGTCTTCGTCTCCAACACCGTGGCCGTGAGCAAGATTGCCGGTGATGAGCTGGTGGTCTGGGCTGCGCGTAAACACGAAGGCAGTTCGGTGCCGAAGGTCAACGTTCTATGGACCGATGGGTTGGGCGTGATGAGCAGTGGCGCCACCGATACCGATGGTTTGCTGCGCTTGAAACACGTCAGCCCGGAGCGTTCTTTCGTGATCGGCGAGGACGAAGAGGGCGGGGTTTTTGTCTCCGAAAACTTCTATTACGACAGCGAAATCTACGACACCAAACTCTATGCGTTCACTGACCGGCCGCTGTATCGGCCGGGGGATTGGGTGTCGTTGAAAATTGTCGGACGCGAGTTCAAGAATGCCCGCGACTCGGTGCTGCCGACAGCAGCTGACGTCAATGTCACCGTGCTCGATGCCACCGGCACGGCGCTGCAATCGCTGGCGCTGAAGCTCGATTCCAAGGCTGGCACTCAAGGCCGGTTCCAGTTGCCGGACAACGCGGTAGCGGGTGGTTATGAGCTGCGTTTCAGCTACAAGGATCAGGCCTACAGCAGTGCCTTCCGTGTCGCCGAATACATCAAGCCGCACTTCGAAATTTCCCTGAACCTGGCCAAGCAGGATTACCGCACCGGCGAGCCGGTGAAAGGCAGCCTCGTGCTGCTGTACCCGGACGGCAAACCGGTGGCCAACGCCAAGTTGAGCCTGAGCCTGCGCGCCCAACAACTGTCGATGGTCGACAACGAACTGCAATACCTCGGGCCATTCCCGGTTGAGTTGACCAGCACTGAACTGACCACCGATGCCAAGGGCAACGCGACGCTCGATCTGCCGGCTGCCGAGAAGCCGAGTCGGTACATGCTTACCGTGTTCGCCAGCGATGGTGCGGCGTATCGGGTCAAGACCACCAAGGAAATTCTCATCGACCGCGGCGCTGCGAGTTTCAGCCTGCGTGCGCCACAGCGGTTCAGTGCGGTGGGTGACAAGGTCGCGTTCGGCTACGCCAACGAAGGCGGCAGCGAGCAAAGCAAATCGGTGACGCCGAGCAGTTACGGTTGGGTACGTCTGGAAGACCAGACCACGGGCGACGGCAAACTCGCCGCAACCGATAAAAGCTTCACCCTGGCCTTCGACCGTCCGGGCACTTACAACCTGACGCTGAAGGACGACCATGGACGCGTGGTGGGTGCCACCGGTCATTCGGTCATCGGTGACGGCGTCAAAGCCGTGCCCGGCACCGTGGAACTCGTCCTCGACAAACCCGAGTACAAGGCCGGCGACGAAGCCCTCGCATTGATCACTTTCCCTGAGCCGATCAGCGATGCATTGCTGTCGCTCGAGCGCGACAAGGTCGAGGCCACGGCGCTGCTGTCCAAGGGCGGCGACTGGCTGAAGATGGAAAAACTCAGCGAGACCCAGTACCGCGCGCGTATCCCGGTGAAGGACAATTTTGCGCCGAACCTGACCTTCTCCGTGCTTTACACCAAGGGCGGTCAGTACAGCTTCCAGAACGCCGGCATCAAGGTGATCGCGCCGCAGATCGACGTGGCCATCGCCACCGATAAAGAGTCGTATCAGCCGGGCGATACCGTGTCGGTTGACTTGACCACCCAGTTCGCTGGCAAGCCGATCCCGGCACACCTGACGGTCAGCGTGGTGGACGAAATGGTCTACGCGCTGCAACCGGAAGTCGCACCGACCATCGACCAGTTTTTCTACCACCCGCGCCGCAACAACGTGCGCACCAGCGCCAGTCTGTCGTTCATCAGCTACGACGTGGCATTGCCGGGCAGCCCAGGCGCGCCGGGCAAAGCCAACCGCAGCGAGCGAGGCGTGAAAGTGCTGGAGCGGCCGCGTCGTGAAGACGTCGACACCGCTGCGTGGCAGCCGGAACTGGTGACCGACGCAAACGGCAAAACCCGCTTCACCTTCAAGATGCCGGACTCGCTGACCCGCTGGCGCATCACTGCGCGGGCCATTGCTGATGACGGTCAGGTCGGGCAGAAGAAGCAATTCGTGCGCTCGGAAAAACCTCTGTACCTGAAGTGGAGCGGCCCGACCAAATTCCGCAACGGCGACAAACCTGATCTGGGCGTGTTCGCTTTCAGTCAGGCCGAAAAACCGGTCAAGGCTGAGCTGGTGATTCATTACGCTGGCACCGAACAGCGCGTGCCGGTGACTTTGAACAACGGCATCAACTACATCGCGCTGCCGGCGTTCGCGTTGGCCAGTGGCGATTGGACTGCGGAGCTGGTGCAGGACGGCAAAAACGCCGATGCGCTGGCCGTGCGCCTGACCGCGACCGGTGAAGGCTGGCAGGTCACGCAAAGCCAAAGTCTGGACGTGGCCAGCGGTGATACACCACTGACCCTGCCGGCGGACGCCAGCGATATTCGCCTGCGTCTGGACGACAGTCCGCAAGCGCTGTTCCGCTCGGCACTCGACGATCTGTTGAGCTATCCGTACGGCGGTGTCGAGCAAACGGCCAGTCGTTTGCTGCCGCTGAGCATCGCGTATCCGACCCTGTCGTCGAACCCGCACATCCGCGATCGCTTGCGCCTGATCATGCAGAACAGCCGTCTGCGCCTGGTGCAAATGGCCGGGCCTTCGGCGAGTTTCACCTGGTGGGGCATGGACGGTGAGCCGGATGCATTCCTCACGGCTTACGCTTACTACGCCGACTGGCACGCCAGCAAAGCGCTGGAGTTGAGCCTGCCGCCGGAGCATTGGCAGCGGGTGCTGGAGGTTTATTCGAAACAGGCCAAAAACACACCGCTGCTACAGAGAGCGCTGATTCTGTCATTCGCCAAGCAGATGCAATTGCCGGTGAACACTTTGCTCAGCGGGTTGATGGATGACTTGGCGAAAGCGGGTGAGGGTAATGCGGCGAACCTGATGGAGGATGGTGAGGACAGCATTGTCATGAGCGATCCGGATTCGGCGCTCGGTTTGGCTGCGGCTCGTGCGTTGACTGCCTCTTTGGCGAAGCAATCGAAGGTCAATCTGCCGGACACCTTTAATCGGCAGCTGGCAGATGCTCAGCAGCGTTTGGCCGTCAGTTCTCAACCGTTCGCCGAAGCGTTGAACCTGTCGCTGCAAGCCTTCGACCAGGCTCACGCGGCAGCGTTGCTGCAACGTCTGCTACCCCAGCAATCGACCCTGGAACGCGCGTTGGCGCTGACCTGGTTGCAACGCAGTATCGAGCAGGCCTCGCCGACCATCGCCCTGGCACCGGGTGAAGGCTGGAAGAAAAACTATGGTGATACCGGCGAGGTGTATTGGACATGGCAGGGTACTTCGCCCGTGCCGACAGTGTTGTCGCTGACTGGGACGCAAGAGCGTCCGTTGCGCGCCGCGCTGAGCTACCAGACCAAGCAACCGGCGGTTAATCCGATGGCCGTGACCATCACCCGTCGTCTGTCGCGTTTGGTGCCGGGTGACGAAGCCTTCAACTTCAAACTGGAAGCGGTCGGCAACAAACCGTTGTCCAGCGACAGCCTGTACCTGGACGAAGTGATCATCACCAGCAAAGCCGCGAAACCGCTGCGCTACGGCATGCTCGAAGTGCCGCTGCCACCGGGTGCCGATGTCGAGCGCACCACGTGGGGCATCAAGCTGATGGGCAAGGCCGGCACCGAGCCGATGGCGTTGGAGAAGGCGCGTTTCGAACCGGGGCAAATGGCCTATGCCATTCCGGTTGATGCCTTGAGTGGCGAGTTGCGTCTGCGTCATCTGGTGCGCTTCTCGCAGAAGGGCCAGTTCAACTTGCCGGCGGTACGTTTCACTCAGGTCTACGCGCCACAGCATCAGGCTCAGGAACAGAAACCGGCCCTCGGCCAGGTCACGGTCAACTGACATGACCCGACCGCTGGTCTGGTGGCTGCTGTGCTTGATCCCTGCGCTGGCAACCGCGCAGGACGAGCCGCTGCGGCTGGCCTTTAAAGGTGAGTTGCTTTCTTTGAGTCGAACTCAGGTGATCGCGCGCGAGCCGTTGCCGGCTGATTTGCAGACGCCTTTGGGCAGTGTGTGGAAGTTGTTTGTGTACGGCTGGCTGGTCGATACCGGCGCCCATGAATCGCCTTACGAGTGTCGCGGTCAGTCGAAAGAGGAAGTTTATTGCTGCACGGCCGGCGGCAAGATTGGTCGCGATCAGGCGTTGGTGAAGTCGTGTGGTTTGTACTTTGAACCCAAGCGGTTGGGCATTGCTGGCGCTGAGTGGCGCACGTATTGGCAGGCACGGCAGGCGCCGGAGTGGTTGCTGGATTTGCCGTCGTTGCAACCTGCTGCCCGGGTTTCAGTGACTGAGTTGCTGCAAATGTTGGCCGTGATGCCGGCGCAGGATCAGGCGCGACGGGTGTTGCTGGATGTGGTGTTGAATGCCGCTGACGGCAATCTCGTGGGTGAACTCGGTGGTCGATTGCGGGTGAAAACCTGGAGCTGGTTGGGGGATCAGGATTCTTCTTCACGTCAGGGCGGGTTTGCTGGGTGGTTGGCGGATGGAACGCCGATTTGGGCGGGTGGGCGAGGGACCAGCGCAAGGGTCTTGCGCAATTATGGTCAGGCGCTGGCGACTGTTCTGCCGTCGTCATGGCCGGCAGAGGCGGGTCGTTGTGTTGAGGTCGGTCTGTTTTCCCGTTATCCGATCGGGCGCGTTCTGGCGGGGGACCGTGTTGTTGAATCGGGACACTTGCAGGGCGACTACCGCGTCGAATTCACCAACGGCAATCAACTGGATATCCACAGCGACGGCGAACTCTTCCTGCTCAAAGACAAACTCGTCGCCCGCCTGGACCGCGAAGAATACGTCGCTCGCGTCCTGCAACGGGAAGCCAAATCCGAACCCGCCGAAGCCGCAAAAGCCCTGGCCGTCGCTATCCGCACTTACCTGCTGCAAAACGCCACCCGCCACGGCGACTGCCTGAGTATCGACGACAGCAGCAACCGCCAACGCGTCGCCCCGCGCCCGGCCACGGCCGAATCGCGCAACATCGCCGCCTGGACCAGCGACCTGGTCCTCGCCGGCAGCACCGTCACCTACCACTCCGACCAACCCGGCCCGGACAAGCTCTCCTGGCAGCAAGCCGTCGAGCAAGCCAACGCTGGCCAGCGCTTCGACGCCATCCTGCTCCACGCCTATCCGCGCGCGAGCCTCAGCCGCTGGGACAACCCCGTCGCCTCCTGCGAAGCACTCCCCGCCGCGCAAGACTGGCTACAAAACCAACGCCGCGGCTGGCGCCAACGCTTGGAAAGCGAAGTCGGCTACAACGAAGTCAGCACCTTCGCCGTCTGCCGCCTGGCCTTCGGTCGCCCCTATGTCGACCGCGAACGCCAACGCATCTACGTGCGCGGCGTGTTGTCGCTGCAAGACCGCCTCGACCTGACCCACGAATACCTGCACCTGGCCTTCGAAGCACACCCCAACGGCCAGGATGAAACCTACATCGAAGGGCTCGCCCGCCACCTCTTGCTGGAATAGGCCATGAAACTCCGTTATCCACAGGTCTTCCTGTTCCTCTGCTCCTTTTGCGTATGGCCGACGACGTTCGCCGTCGAAGGCGCCGTCAAACTCGACACCCCCATTGGCGGCTGGCGCACCGGCGCGCCTGAGGGTGAAGGTGAAAGCTTTCGTCAAACCGTTAACTACCCGGCCTCCTCGGTGAACACACCGGTGGGCCAAGCCAATACCGCCCGCATCACTGGGCAGATCAAAGCCGCGCCCAAGTCCGGTGAGCCGGGCCGGTTGATCGTCAACGGCGTCAGCATGCCGCTGAAGATCGATCCTGCCGGCCGCTTTGATCGCCCGTTCTCGTTTCCCAATGGCAGCAACAGCGTTGAAGTCCGCAGCCCCGATAGTCAGCAGCGCCACCGAACCCAATTTCTCAACGCCAGCGGCGGGGCAACTCCGGCGAAGTTGCGAGTGCTGCTTTCCTGGGACAGCGACAACACCGACCTCGACCTGCACCTCATCACCCCCGACGGCGCACACATCTGGTACGGCGATCGTGTTGCGCCCAATGGTGCGGCGCTCGATGTAGACGTGACGACCGGCTATGGCCCGGAAATCTTCGCCATGCCTGCACCGATCAAGGGGCAGTATCTGGTTTATGTGAATTACTTCGGGGGCGGGTATCGCAGTGATGAGGAGGGACAGGAGGATGCGGTTCAGCCGCTGACCACGGCGCAGGTGACGGTGATAACTGAGGAGGGAACGCCGAACGAGAAGATGGAAACGTTTCTGGTGCCGATGCGGGCGGTGGGGGAGTTGACGTTGGTTAAGGGGTTTAGTTATCCGTGAGGCTTAGATACGGCGACCACAGCATTTACACGCGGTTGCGCTCCTGATCCTTCGAGCCATTCAGCTCTTGGTCCGCCCCCACTTACCTGTCCATTAGTGGGGTTTATAGATCTGTTCCGTCATTGCGAGTCGTCCTCCATGGACGCGTCATTACTTGCCAGCTCGCGCTCGATCTGTTCAATGCTGGGCAGGCTGGTTTGCAGTTCTGCCGGCAGGGACTCCACTAATTGGTATTCGGCGACGCCGATGGGGCGGGCGTTATCACGCAGGGCGTATTCGGCTACGACCTTGTTCTTGCTTTTGCAGAGCAGAAGGCCGATGGTCGGGCCGTCCTGAGGATGTTTGAGCTGGGCATCCACTGCGGTGAGGTAAAAACTCAGCTGACCCAAATGCTCGGGCTTGAACTTGCCAGACTTGAGTTCGATTACCACATAGCAGCGTAGCTTGAGGTGATAAAACAGCAGATCGATGAAGAACTCGTCACCGCCTACATCCAGCAGCACTTGCTGGCCGACGAAGGCAAAGCCTGCGCCTAGCTCCAGTAAGAACTCGGTGACATGCTTGACCAGAGCGTTTTCGATCTCGCGCTCCTGGGCATCAAGAGTCAGACCGAGGAAGTCGAAACGGTACGGGTCTTTCAGTGATTCGCGGGCAAGGTCGGACTGCGGTTTGGGCAGGTGACTATCAAAGTTACTGACCGCATTGCCGCTTCGCTCCAGCAGACGGATCTCGATCTGCATTACTAAAATGTTGCGCGACCAGTTGTGCTCGATGGCTTGGGCGGCATACCAGCGGCGGGTTTCCGGGCTGGGCAATTTGTCCAACAGCGCTAACTGGTGATACCAAGGCAATTGTGCAAGCACCTCTTGCACAAATTTTGCGTCCGGCCACGCTTCGGCAAATGCGCGCATGTACTTGAGGTTGCGTGGGGAAAACCCTTTCATATCAGGAAAGGCTGCGCGCAAATCCTGAGCCAAGCGGTCGATCACTTTGGCTCCCCAACCCTGTTGTGCTTGCCGGGACAAAATATCCTGACCGATCTGCCAGTAGAGCAGCACCAGTTCGCGGTTCACCGCCAGAGTGGCGCGCTGCTGGGCATTATGGATGCGGCCTTTGAGGTCGACCAGCCAATCTCCATAGCCTTCGGGCGGCATGCTCAGGCTAGCGGGGGTGTCGCTCATGTTTTGTTCCCTTGTGGCTTTTTCGGCGCGGCCTTCGCCGCGTTTGCCGCCAGCTCGGTGTAGAGGTCATAGAAAGGCGAGGCCATGAAATGCGCCGAGCGTATGGGAGCACTCTGCACCGAATCAAACGGTGGGCTGCTAAATCCATTACTGATTTGGCAGTGACGGTCGAAGATTAGCCAGCGCATTTATCAGGCGCAAGCAGGTTGGACTTTCGAGGAGATTTCCTTCAAAAGAAAACGAAGCTGCTTACTTTTAGGCCTCTATCGCCTAGTGAAAGAAAAGTGCCAGCACTGCTGATACTAGACAAGAAACTTTTCGACAGGCATTAAAAAGCCGGCTTGTGGCCGGCTTCTCGGGGACTGGCTTGGTTCATTTTTGGTAAACCGCGCCAGCCTTCAAAACGTACACCCGGATCTTGCGTCCGGCTGTGGGACTTGGCGAGAAAGTCATCTGCCTTGTCGGTGCGATTCGCCGCCGCGGGGCGGGTCGATGCGCAAATGTGGGGCGCAGCATACTGATTTTTTTGGGGAATTCCCAGCTTGGTGTACGGGGTAGAGCTATCCCGTGACTTGTAGCCGCTGGCGGAGCCTGCGTTCGGCTCGGGCCGCGTTCGGACGAAGCAGTCGACAATTGGGCGCGTGGTCTGCCTGATACACCGTGTTGTCTGGTTTACGACTGCTGTGCAGCCGGACGCAGGCTTCGCCAGCTGCTACAAGGTTGTGTTTTTACAGAAAAGGTATGGGTGGCCTGCGTTTATTCAGGGTCGACCACCAGAACACCCATCCCAGAACCCTTATGTTTTGTTCTTCGATTTGCGGAGGTCTGAAGACTTCATCCGGATATTCGGAGCTGTTGTGGCTGCGCATGCGTATCGCGTTGCCTGGTACCCGGCTCAGGTATTTGATGCGCAACATGCCGTCGTGCTCAATTGCGTAAATCTCTCCGTCGACAATTTGCGTGAGCCCGCGGTCGATGGCGACGATGGAGCCGTCTTCAATTTTTTCGGCCATGCTGTTGCCAACCATGCGGGCGCAGATGGCATCGGCGTGGTTGATTTCCAGGGAGTCAAGATCGCTGCGCGGCAGGCGGATCGATTCGCTGGGGGCTTTGATGACATGGGTTTTGTCGGAGCCGGGGGCAGTGGCCGCTTCTTTGTAAAAGGGTAGTTCGATATCGACTGGCTCGATGACCCGATAGGTGCCCCGGATTGACTGGGCGTCGAAGGTGTTGCCGGATGCGTCGATCAGATGCAATTCCCTGGCGTCTTTCGGTCCTTCGCCGGATTTCAGCCATTCAGTGTTAACGGACAGTCTTCTGGCGACGTCCTCCATGCGGTAGTCAGGAACTCCGCGGGTATACCAGTTATGGACAGTTTGAGGGTCGGAAATGCCCAGGAATTCGGCAAATCTCGTTGTCGTGATTTGGAACTCTTTCAGGAGCATTCTGAATCGTGGACCGCAGGTTTTGTTCTTTTTCATAAACACGAGTCTAGCCGTGCGGCATAAGGCTTTGATTCAACAAAATGTTCAAATCCAGCGTCAAATTTAAGTCCTGATGTAAGACGACTTTGGTAAAAATTAAACAAGAAAAAACCGGTTTGCCCGCCAGTTAAGCGGGCTGTTGAATATGATATTCAAACGCCCACAAAAAACTCCGGATCAACCGGGGTTCTTCGTTATAGCCGTTCGTGAGAGGCGGCGATCAGCCTTTATAGGCAGCAACCGACTTCATGATCTCGGTACGAGCGGCTTCTGCGTCGCCCCAACCTTCGATTTTCACCCATTTGCCCTTTTCGAGGTCTTTGTAGTTCTCGAAGAAGTGCTTGATCTGTTCCAGCAGCAGAGGTGGCAGATCGGTGTATTCCTTCACGTCGACGTACAGCTGGGACAGCTTGTCGTGTGGGACTGCGATGACTTTGGCATCGCCGCCGCCGTCGTCGGTCATGTGCAGGATGCCGACCGGACGGGCGCGGAGGACCGAACCTGGAGCAACCGGGTAAGGGGTCACGACCAGCACGTCGAGGGGGTCACCGTCGTCAGCCAGGGTGTTCGGGATGAAACCGTAGTTGGCCGGGTAGAACATCGGGGTGGCCATGAAACGGTCAACGAACAGGCAATCGCTGTCTTTGTCGATTTCGTATTTGATCGGCGCGTGGTTGGCCGGAATCTCGATCGCGACGTAGATGTCGTTCGGCAGGTCTTTGCCAGCCGGAATCTTGCTGTAGCTCATTGGGCGGTGCCCCCGTTAGTTGACCAAAAACACTTGGCCGGATTGACCAAAAAGTGGCGGCGATTATAGTCATATTCCTTCGTCGACGCCATGTACCAGAGGTCGTAGAGACCTTAGTCGTGTGCCTGATAGACCGGGTTCTCGGTCAGAAGTTGCCGCAGCCGGGTTAGCGGGTCCTGACGGTAGAACAGCTTCAGCTGCTCATAGACCTGAGGATACGCCTCGTGCAGCAAATCCGGGGCGCTGAAGAAGTATTCGCTGGTGACCGCGAAGAATTCGGCGGGGTTTTCCGCCGCGTACGGGTCGATGGCGATTTCGGCGTCTGGATTGCGCTCCAGTTGCCGATCGAGGTCGTCGTAGGCCTCTTGCATGATCTTGGCCCAGTCGCTGACCCGCATGTCGGCGTGCAGCGGTGGCAGGCCGTTGGCGTCGCCGTTGAGCATGTCGAGTTTGTGCGCGAGTTCGTGGATCACCAGGTTGTAGCCTTCCCAGCCACCGCTGGCCATCACGCCAGGCCACGCGAGGATGATCGGCCCTTGCTGCCAGGCTTCGCCGCTGTGTTCGCCGTCCCATTCGTGTTCGACACCACTGGCATCGCGATGGCGCTGGGGGCTGAGGAAGTCGTCGGGATAGAGGACGATTTCGTGAAAACCCTGATACCAGTTCAAATCGCCCAGATGTAGCAATGGCAATTGCGCCTGGACGGCCAGCAGCAGGCGTTGCTCTTGGTGAAGTTCGACGCCGGGCAGGGCGGTCAGGTGCTTGTCTTCGAGGAATAGTACGCTGGCTTCGCGCAACCACTGGTCTTCGGCGGCGCTGATGCCATCGAGAAAACTCAAGTGATGGCGCACCCGCTGCCACATGTCGTCGGCAATCGGATGCTTGGCCAGGATGCGCCGGCGACGCCAGGCGCTAAGGGACCACACGGGGAGTCAGCGCGATTGGGCTTTGGATGAGGCGTTGCCAAAGCGGCTGCGGATTACGCCGATGATCATCGGAACCAGCGACAGCAAGATGATGCCCACGACCAGCAGCGACAGGTTTTGCTTGATGAACGGTACGTTGCCGAAGAAATAACCGAGGGTCACCAGGCCACCGACCCACAGGATGGTGCCGAGAATGCTGAAGGCAAGGAAACGCGGATACGGCATTTTCGCCATGCCGGCGACGAACGGTGCAAAGGTGCGAATAATTGGCAGGAAGCGCGCCAGGGTCACGGTTTTGCCGCCGTGCTTGTCGTAGAAATCGTGGGTTTGCTGCAGATAGTCGCGGCGGAAGATTTTCGAGTTCGGATTCCTGAAAAGCTTCGCGCCCGCCGTACGTCCGATTATGTAGTTGGTGCTGTCGCCGAGAATCGCCGCCAACATCAGCAGGCCGCCTAACAACACCGGGTCCATGCCGCCACCGGCCGCTACTGCGCCAGCGATAAACAGCAGGGAATCGCCCGGCAGGAACGGCATCACCACCAGACCGGTTTCGCAGAAGATCACCAGGAACAAAATGGCGTAAATCCATGGCCCGTAGTTGTTCACCAGCAAATCGAGGTAAACATCGAGATGCAGGATAAGGTCGAGCGGGTTGAAATCCATGGAGAGCACCTGTGGTGACGGCCCGACTCGGCAGGCCTGTGCGGATGACTTCGCGAAAGGCTACAGACGGGTGTAGTTTTTCTTACAAGCCGGAAAGGTCGGCATTATACGGGTTGAGAGGTGAAAAGCGCGTTGAGTTTGTCGCGGGGGATTTCAGAGCGCAGTGAGGAGAAAATCGCAGCCTCAGGCCATTACCCATAAGGGCTGCGATCTTTTCGGCTTACAGCTCGTCGCTGATCGGTAAAACGTAGTTCTTGAACTCAGTGTCTTCCTTGAATCCGATGGATTCGTAGGTTTTCTGCGCGACTTGGTTATTGCTGCTGGTGGAAACGCGCATGCGCACGGCATTGGTTTCCTTGGCCATTTTCTTCGCAGTGCGGATGAGGTTGTCGGCCACCAACTGGCGGCGGGCCTCTTCGGCGACGTAGATGTCGTTGAGGATCCAGACGCGCTTAAGCGAAAGGGACGAAAAGCTTGGATACAACTGACAGAAACCCATCAGTTTGTTGCTATCGTCATCGGCCAGGGCCAGATAGATCACCGACTCCTTGCGGCGCAGGCGTTTCTCGAGGAACGCCCGGGACGAGTCCGGATAGGCCAGGGAGCCATAAAACTCGCGATATTTGACGAACAAAGGGGTCAGCAGGTCCAGATGTTCGAGGGTCGCTTGAATAATCCGCATGGTAGGTCTCGTCTTCAAGTGGCTGTCTTCACGTACTCTGACGGCGAACGGTTCTCACTCGGGCGGCCGTGCGTCGATCCTGCCTGAAACCGAATCAGAAACGCAATGCGGAAACGGTTCAGGCTTACGACGGACTTAGTAGGAAATTACCCTTCATGTCCGCACCTGCGTCCGACCCCAGTGTCTGAACCTGGGCTTCGTCCTTCAGATTGACCCCTGACAACTGCCGCCGGCAGGCCTCGCGCATTAAATACAGCAAACGGTGTGCCGCCATGCCGTAACTCAGGCCTTCGAGCCGGACATTGGAGATGCAGTTACGATAGGCGTCCGTCAGCCCTATCTTGGGATTGTAGGTGAAATACAGCCCCAGGCTGTCCGGGGAACTGAGGCCAGGGCGTTCACCGATCAGGATCACCACCATTTTCGCACCCAGCAGCTCGCCGATTTCGTCGGCCACCGCGACCCGGCCCTGTTCCACCAGTATCACCGGAGACAGAGACCAGCCTTCGGCTGATACCTGTTCTTCCATTCGTGCCAGAAACGGCAGGGTATGGCGATGAACGGCCAATGCCGACAAGCCATCGGCGACGACGATCGCCAGATCCACCCCGCCAGGATGGGCCAACGCATAATCGCGCAGCGTTTGCGCCGACTCGTCACTCAACTTTCGCCCCAAATCAGGGCGTTGCAAATAGATGTTTCGATCCGTGGCCGCGCTATGTAGCAGCACACTCTCGCGCCCGCACTCGGCCAGTTGCGAGCTCAGCCCCGCATGGTCGAACGGCAAGTGCACCGCATCGCGCGCCTGAGCGTGGGCGTACTGGAAATCCAGCTGCGCGCTGGTCGGCATGCTGGTGCCGGTTCTTCCCAAGGCGATCCGCGCCGGGGTCAGGCGACGCAGTTCCAGCAACGGGTTCTGTGGATCAACGGGTGGTTTATCCATTTCAACACTCATCCCAGTTGCGCCATCGCTTGGCGGAAAGCCGGCGGCAGGCTGTCGCCGAAGTGAATCTTGCCGTCCGCCTGGGTGAAGATGCCCATTTTTGCCAGCCATAGTTCGAATTCCGGCGCCGGTTTCAGGCCCAGCGTCTGGCGGGCGTAGAGGGCGTCGTGGAACGATGTGGTCTGGTAGTTGAGCATGATGTCATCGGAGCCGGGGATGCCCATGATGAAATTGATCCCGGCCACGCCCAGCAGGGTCAGCAGGGTGTCCATGTCGTCCTGGTCGGCTTCGGCGTGGTTGGTGTAACAGATATCGCAACCCATGGGCACGCCCAGGAGCTTGCCGCAGAAGTGGTCTTCGAGGCCGGCGCGAATGATCTGTTTACCGTTGTAGAGGTATTCCGGGCCGATGAATCCTACGACGGTGTTCACCAGGAACGGTTTGAAATGTCGTGCCACGGCGTAGGCGCGGGTTTCGCAGGTCTGTTGATCGATGCCGTGGTGGGCGTTGGCTGACAGGGCGCTGCCCTGACCGGTCTCGAAATACATCAGATTCTGGCCCAGCGTGCCGCGATTCAGGCTCAAACCGGCGTCGTAGCCTTCCTGCAGCACGTTCAGGTTGATACCGAAACTGGCGTTGGCTGCTTCGGTGCCGGCGATCGATTGAAACACCAGGTCCAGTGGGACACCGCGATTCACCGCTTCGATAGACGTGGTGACGTGGGTCAAAACGCAGGCCTGTGTAGGAATTTCGTAGCGCTGAATGATTGCGTCGAGCATTTCCAGCATGGCGCAGATCGAAGCGATGCTGTCGGTGGCCGGGTTGATGCCGATCATCGCGTCGCCATTGCCATACAGCAGGCCGTCCAAAACGCTCGCGGCGATGCCGGCCGGTTCGTCGGTGGGGTGGTTGGGTTGCAGGCGTGTGGATAACCGGCCGCGCAAACCCAGGGTGCCGCGAAACTGGGTGATCACTCGAATTTTCTGCGCCACCAGCACCAGATCCTGCACGCGCATGATCTTCGACACGGCGGCGGCCATTTCCGGGGTCAGGCCGGGCGCGAGGGCGCGCAGGCTCTGTTCGTCGGCCGCGTCGCTGAGCAGCCAGTCACGAAAACCGCCAACGGTGAGGTGGCTGACGACCGCGAAAGCTTGTTTGTCGTGAGTGTCGATGATCAGTCGAGTGACTTCATCGGCCTCGTAAGGAATGAGGACTTCTTGCAGGAAGTGGCTGAGCGGGATGTTAGCGAGGGCCATCTGCGCGGCGACACGCTCGCCATCGTTGAGGGCGGCGACGCCGGCCAGAAAGTCCCCGGAACGCGCCGGACTGGCCTTGGCCATGACTTCCTTGAGGCTCTCGAAGCGATAGGTCTGGGCGCCGACGGAATGGGCAAATGCGGCCATGGTACGGGGTCCTCCTGATTCTGAAATGATGACCTGTAGGAGCAAGGCTTGCCCGCGATGGCATCACCGCGGTGTAGCTGTCCGATCGCAGTGATGCCATCGCGGGCAAGCCTTGCTCCTACAGGGCAGGGTTGTCGACCCAAAATAGGGCAGGCGCCGGGAATCAGCCCGGCGCCGGTGCAACTCAGACGCCTTCGAGCATCGCGTCCGCCGGCGCATCGAAGCGCTGCTTGGCAGTCAATTGGAAATACAAGTAACCGGCAGCCATAAACCCGAGGAACACACACCCGATCAGTGTGTTGAACCAGGCCATCGCCACCAGGCACACCACCGCCAGAAACAGCGCAATCCCCGGCACGATCGGATAACCCGGCGCGCGGAAGGTGCGTTCAAGATTCGGCTCGGTTTTACGCAGTTTGAACAGGCTCAGCATACTGATGATGTACATCACGATGGCACCGAATACCGACATGGTGATCATGGCGGCCGTCAGGGTCATGCCTTGCAGGTTGACCAGACCGTCGCTGTAGATCGCCGCGATGCCGATCACGCCGCCGGCCAGGATCGCCCGGTGCGGAGTCTGGAAGCGCGAGAGCTTGGCCAGGCCGCGAGGCAGGTAACCGGCCCGGGCCAGCGCAAAGAACTGCCGCGAGTAACCGAGAATGATCCCGTGGAAACTCGCCACCAGACCGAACAGGCCGATCCACACCAGCATGTGCATCCAGGTCGAATTGTTGCCGACCACCGCTTTCATTGCCTGAGGCAACGGATCGTTGATGTTCGACAGTTGACGCCAGTCGCCGACGCCGCCCGCCATCACCATCACGCCGATGGCCAGGAACACCAAGGTCAGAATGCCACTGACATAAGCCCTGGGAATCGTGCGTTTCGGGTCCTTGGCTTCTTCGGCCGCCATCGCCGCGCCTTCAATCGCAAGGAAAAACCAGATCGCAAAGGGGATCGCCGCAAAGATGCCAGGGATCGAGCCCATGGTGAACTCGTTGGCGCCCGACCAGCCGTTAAGCGCGAAATTACTGAAGCTGAAGCCCGGCGCAACGACGCCCATGAACACCAGCAATTCGGCGACCGCCAGCACGGTGACTACAAGTTCAAACGTCGCGGCGATGCTGACGCCGAGGATATTCAAGCCCATGAACACGAAATAGGCGCCAACGGCGGCGATCTTGGGGTCCAGTTCCGGGTATTGCACGTTGAGGTAGGCGCCGATGGCCATGGCAATCGCCGGGGGGGCAAAGACGAATTCGATCAGGGTGGCGATGCCGGCGATCAGTCCGCCTTTCTCACCAAAGGCTCGCCGGCTGTAGGCAAACGGCCCGCCCGCGTGGGGAATCGCGGTAGTCAATTCGGTGAAACTGAAGATGAAGCAGGTGTACATCGTCGCCACCATCAACGCGGTGACGAGGAAACCCAGGGTCCCTGCAGTGCCCCAGCCGTAACTCCAGCCGAAATACTCGCCGGAAATCACCAGGCCGACGGCAATGCCCCATAAATGCAGGGTGCCGAGTGTGGGTTTGAGCTGTGTAGTAGAAGTCATAAGTCCTCGCTGTCTTTTTTATTGTTTGATCTGTTGGACTTTCGGGTACGACGTTTTCGTGTAGAGCGGGCACGCAAAGCCCGTGCCAGAGCGGCAGGGCAATGTTCGGTGTGAGGCGGGGTGCCATCGCGAGCAAACCAGGCTCTTGTAGGAGCGAGGCTTGCCCGCGATAGCCGTTACGCGGTATCGCGCCGGGTTAGAAGAAGCCCAGTGGATTGATGTCGTAGCTCACCAGCAGGTTTTTGGTCTGCTGATAGTGATCGAGCATCATTTTGTGGGTTTCACGACCGACGCCGGATTTTTTGTAACCGCCGAACGCAGCGTGCGCCGGGTACAGGTGGTAGCAGTTGGTCCACACACGACCGGCCTTGATGGCGCGGCCCATGCGATAGGCGCGGTTGATGTCGCGGGTCCAGAGGCCGGCGCCCAGGCCGAACTCGGTGTCGTTGGCGATGGCCAAGGCTTCGGCTTCGTCCTTGAAGGTGGTGATGCTCACCACTGGGCCAAAGATTTCTTCCTGGAACACGCGCATTTTGTTGGTGCCCTTGAGCAGGGTCGGCTGGATGTAATACCCGGTCGCCAGGTTGCCCTCGAGTTTTTCAATCTTGCCGCCGGTCAGCAGCTCGGCGCCTTCGCCCTTGGCAATTTCCAGGTACGAAAGGATTTTGTCGAATTGCTGCTCGGACGCCTGGGCGCCGACCATGGTGTCGGTGTCCAGCGGGTCGCCACGTTTGATTTGCAGGACTTTGTTCATGACCACTTTCATGAACTCGTCGTAGATCGATTCTTGCACCAGGGCGCGGGAAGGGCAGGTGCAGACTTCGCCCTGGTTGAAGAACGCCAGCACCAGGCCTTCGGCGGCTTTCTCGATGAAAGTCGGCTCGGCTTGCATGATGTCTTCGAAGAAGATGTTCGGCGACTTGCCACCCAGCTCCACGGTGGACGGAATGATGTTTTCGGCGGCGCATTTCATGATGTGCGAGCCGACCGGGGTCGAGCCGGTGAACGCGATCTTGGCGATGCGTTTGCTGGTGGCCAGCGCTTCGCCGGCTTCTTTGCCGAAGCCTTGCACGACGTTCAGCACGCCCGGCGGCAGCAGGTCGCCGATCAGCTCCATCAGCACGGTAATGCCCAGTGGCGTTTGCTCGGCAGGCTTGAGCACCACGCAGTTACCGGCAGCCAGGGCCGGGGCGAGTTTCCAGGCGGCCATCAGGATCGGGAAGTTCCACGGGATGATCTGCCCGACCACGCCCAGTGGTTCATGGATGTGATACGCCACAGTATTGCCATCGATCTCGGCGGCGCTGCCTTCCTGGGCGCGGATGCAACCGGCGAAGTAACGGAAATGGTCGGCAGCCAGCGGGATGTCGGCGTTGAGGGTTTCGCGAACGGCTTTGCCGTTGTCCCAGGATTCGGTGATCGCCAGGACTTCCAGGTTCTGTTCGATGCGGTCGGCGATTTTCAGCAGCACCAGCGAGCGAGCCTGGACGGACGTGGCGCCCCAGGCATCGGCGGCCGCGTGGGCAGCGTCCAGGGCTTTGTCGATGTCTTCGGCCGTGGAGCGCGGGAATTCGGCAATCGGTTGGCCATTCACTGGCGAGGTATTGGTGAAGTACTGACCTTTGACAGGCGCGACGAACTCGCCGCCGATGTAGTTACCGTATTTGCTCTTGAACGAAACGATAGCGCCTTCAGTACCGGGGTGAGCGTAACGCATAGTGATTTCTCCTTGGCTTTTGTGCTTATAAGGGAGAGCGCATGTGCGCTTGCTATAAGCGTAGAGCAAAGGTCGGGCCACTGCCTTGCAGGTCAGGTAAATCAAGGCCTTGCGTTGTTTTTGTCGGACAGGCGGACCGCGCCTGTGACGCTTCCGGTACAGCCCCTGTGACACTTTGTACCGCTTTCGGCACAGCCTGTGACCGGGCGGTCTTGCCAGCATTGCAATGCAGGCTAGGCTGGAGGATGCTCGGCACAACCCCTGTAGGAGCTGTCGAGTGAAACGAGGCAGCTCCTACAGGGGCGGTGTAAACCGCTCGGGGAGAACAATAAGAAATGCACGACAACCATTTGAGTCGCCATGCCCAGCAGGTCCTGACTGTCACTCAGGGAAAATCCCACCTGCGCGGTCCCGGCAGCGATCCGTCGATTGCCCGTTCCTGGCTGCGTTGTCTTGAGGATTATCACCTCGACCCGGCCCTGACCATGGCACCCACGGTGCTGGAACATGGCCGCGTACTGGAAAGCCGCGAGCGCTTGCAGCAGGTGCTGCACATCGCCGGCAGTGAAATGACCAGCCTTCATCAGCAACTCTCCGGCGCCGGCCATGCGGTCTTGCTGACCGACGCCCGCGGCGTGATCCTCAACTGCGTCACCGCGCCTGCCGAACGGAAGATTTTCGAACGCGCCGGCCTCTGGCTCGGCGCTGACTGGAGCGAAGCCTGCGAAGGCACCAACGGCATCGGCACCTGTCTGGTGGAGCGTCAGTCCCTGACCATTCATCAGGACGAGCACTTTCGGGGCCGTCACACCGGGCTGACCTGCTCGGCGAGCCCGGTGTTCGACCCTCACGGCGAACTGCTGGCGGTGCTCGACGTGTCCTCGGCGCGCCACGAGGTCTCTCGTCAAAGTCAGTTCCACACCATGGCCCTGGTCAATCTTTCGGCGAAGATGATCGAGAGCTGCTATTTCCTGCGTTATTTCGACAATCAATGGCTGCTGCGTTTTCACCTTCAGGCCGAATCCGTCGGGTTGTTCAGCGAAGGGTTGCTGGCGTTTGACGGGGAAGGGCGGATCAGCGCGGTCAACCAAAGTGCGCTGAACCTGCTGGGGCATATTCGCGGTGGGCTGCTGGGCAAACCGGTGGAGGCGTTTTTCGACTGCTCGCTGAATGAATTGCTCGGCCGCGCCAGCGTCAATGCCAGCGCCAGTTGGCCGTTGCGCACGCGCGACGGGCGGAGTCTGTTTGCCGTGTTGCGCGGGCAACCACGCAGTATTCCGGTGCCGGTGGTGCAAAGCCCGTTGATCGCCGAACCTTCGCGCTTGTCGGGCATTTGTCTGGGCGACACCGGGTTGCAGGAAGACTTCCGCAAGTCCTTGCGCGTGTTCGAACGGGACGTGCCGCTACTGATCAACGGCGAAACCGGATCCGGCAAAGAAGCGTTTGCCAAAGCCGTCCACCAGGCCAGCCTGCGAGCAGAAAAAGCCTTCGTCGCGCTCAACTGCGCCGCCATCCCCGAAAGCCTGATCGAGAGCGAACTGTTTGGCTATCGCGGCGGCAGCTTTACCGGCGCGCGCAAGGAAGGCATGCGCGGCAAGTTGCAGCAGGCCGATGGCGGGACCTTGTTCCTCGATGAAATCGGCGACATGCCCCTGGCCTTGCAGACCCGGCTATTAAGGGTGCTGGAAGATCGTCAGGTGGTGCCGATCGGCGGCGAACCGGAATCGGTCAATGTGCGGATCATCAGCGCCACTCACCGTAATTTGCTGGAGCGGGTGCAGGACGGCAGCTTCCGCGAGGATTTGTATTACCGGCTCAATGGGCTGGAAGTTGCTTTACCGGCGTTGCGTGATCGCAGTGATAAGTCCCAGTTGCTCGACTTTTTGCTGGCCGAAGAGGCGGGGGGGGAAACCGTACTGATCGACAGTCCGGCACGCCAGGCGTTGCTGGCCTTCTCCTGGCCAGGGAACGTGCGGCAATTGCGCAATGTGCTGCGCACGTTGGCGGCGCTGTGTGACGGCGGGCGGATCGGGCTGGAGGATTTGCCGGCGATGATTCGTCTGGCTCGGCCGGTGCCGGTTGTTGCGGTTGACGCGTCATCGGAGCATCCGCTGGATGACGCTGAGCGGTTGGCGTTGCTCAATGCGCTGGAGCAGACGCGCTGGCATATGACTCACACCGCCGAACAGCTCGGTGTCAGCCGTAACACCCTTTATAGAAAACTGCGCAAACACGGCATCGCCCGGTCTGCGTAATGATCGTTCCCACGCTCTGCGTGGGAATGCCTCGCCGGACGCTCCGCGTCCGCTTCTGGGACGCAGAGCGTCCCTTGCTGCATTCCCACGCGGAGCGTGGGAACGATCTGTGGTCTCAGCTAAAGAGTGCGATTTTCCCCACCCTACGCTAACCTGCGGCCATGTTTTACGAGGTCGACTAATGCACATTCATATTCTTGGTATCTGCGGCACTTTCATGGGTTCGATGGCGGTTCTGGCCAAAGAGCTGGGCCATCACGTGACGGGCTCCGATGCCAACGTCTATCCGCCGATGAGCACTCAGCTTGAGGCTCAGGGCATTGAGTTGACCCAAGGCTACGACCCGGCGCAGCTCGATCCGGCACCGGATCTGGTGGTGATCGGCAATGCCATGTCCCGCGGCAACCCGGCTGTCGAATACGTGCTCAACAAAGGCCTGCCGTACGTCTCCGGCCCGCAATGGCTGTCAGATCACGTGCTGCAAGGTCGCTGGGTGCTGGCCGTCGCCGGTACTCACGGTAAAACCACCACCAGCAGCATGCTCGCCTGGGTGCTGGAGCACGCGGGCATGAGCCCGGGTTTCCTGATCGGCGGCGTGCCGCAAAACTTCTCGGTGTCCGCTCGCTTGGGTGACACACCGTTCTTCGTGATCGAAGCCGACGAGTACGACAGCGCGTTCTTCGACAAGCGCTCCAAGTTCGTTCACTACCGCCCGCGCACGGCGATCCTGAACAACCTGGAATACGATCACGCCGACATCTTCCCCGATCTGCCAGCCATCGAGCGCCAATTCCACCATTTGGTGCGGACCATCCCGAGCGAAGGCCTGGTAATCCATCCGACCACCGAGCCTGCGTTGCAGCGAGTGATCGAGATGGGCTGCTGGACCCCGGTGCAAACCACCGGTGCCGGCGGTCAGTGGCAGGTCAAACTGCTCAGCGAAGACGGTTCGAAGTTTGAAGTGATGTTCGAAGGTGTTGCCCAAGGTGTGGTCGAGTGGGACATGACCGGCCAGCACAACGTCGCCAACGCCTTGGCTACATTGGCTGCCGCCCGCCATGTCGGCGTGGTGCCGTCCATGGGCATCGCTGCGCTGAGCGCATTCAAAAGCGTCAAGCGCCGGATGGAGAAAGTCGCGGAGATCCGTGGCATTACCATTTACGACGACTTCGCTCACCATCCGACGGCTATTGCGACGACCCTCGACGGTCTGCGCAAGCGCATCGGCGATGCACCGTTGATTGCGATCATCGAGCCGCGCTCCAACTCCATGAAGCTTGGTGCTCACCGCGACGGCTTGCCGGAAAGCGTGGTCGATGCCGATCAAGTGATCTGGTACGCACCGGCCAACCTCGGTTGGGATCTGGGGGCTATCGCTGGGTTGTGCACGGTGCCGTCGATCGTCAGCGATTCGCTGGAAGGCATCATCGAGCGCGTGAAGAGCCAGGCCCAGCCCGGCACTCATGTGGTGATCATGAGCAATGGCGGCTTCGGCGGCCTGCACGGCAAACTGGCTGAGGCGCTGCAATGAACAACGGCCCGGAACGCATCACGCTGGCGATGACCGGCGCTTCGGGCGCTCAATATGGTTTGCGCCTGCTGGACTGTCTGGTGCGCGAAGATCGCGAGGTGCATTTCCTGATCTCCAAGGCTGCGCAACTGGTGATGGCCACCGAGACGGATGTTTCGTTGCCACCGAAAACCCAGATGATGCAGGCCTTCCTCACCGAGTATACCGGCGCTGCGGCCGGACAGATTCGCGTGTACGGCAGGGAAGACTGGATGTCACCGGTAGCCTCGGGTTCCGGCTCGCCGGCGGCGATGGTGGTGGTGCCGTGTTCCACGGGGACCTTGTCGGCCATCGCGACGGGAGCCTGCAACAACCTGATCGAGCGTGCCGCCGACGTCACCTTGAAGGAACGTCGTCAGCTGATTCTGGTACCGCGGGAGGCGCCGTATTCAAGCATCCATCTGGAGAACATGCTCAAGTTGTCGAACATGGGCGTGACGATTTTACCGGCGTCGCCAGGTTTTTATCATCAGCCGCAAACCATCGACGACCTGATCGATTTCGTCGTCGCGCGAATTCTCAATCTGCTGAACATTCCCCAGGACATGCTGCCGCGTTGGGGCGAACACCATCTGACCAGCGATGAATAAGCTGCTGACGATTGTGCTGGCATTGCAATTGGCTGGCTGCGCCACGGCGCGCACGCTGGATGCCGCCAAACCGGGGGCGCCAGTGGTGTATTCGGGGACGCGTCTGGATTTGTATGCCATGAACGGCGGCTGCTGCGCCATGGATCGATTCGGCGCCGAAGCCCCGAGCTATCCGGGTATCGACCTGCCGGCCAGTGCGTTGCTCGACACGCTGCTATTGCCACTGTCGGTGCTGACGGTGATCGGGGTAAGTTTTCAGGCGACTGGTGGTCTCTGACTGATCGTTCCCGCGTCGAGGCGTCGAACCGTCTGCGTGGGAATGCCTCAATGGACGCTCTGCGTCCGCTTTGGGACGCGGAGCGTCCCGGGCTGCATTCCCACGCAGAGCGTGGGAACGATCTTTGTAGGGCGTTACTTGCCCAACTTCCTCAACTCATCCGACTCAACAATCCGCACCCCATCCTGCTCTTCCAGCGCCAGTCGCCACATTGCCCGCGCCAGTTGGCAGGCTTCGATGCCGCGGTATTTGCCGGGGATCAAGCGGGACAACGGCCCGACGAATTGCTCGGCCGTGCGCGGTTCGAGTCGCTCGCCCAGCAACACCGAAGGTCGGCAAATGGTCAACTGCGGCCAGTCCTGCGCGCGCAATGCGTATTCCATCTCACCTTTGACCCGGTTGTAGAAAATCGAGGATCTCCGGTCGGCCCCCAAGGCACTGATCACGATCAGGTGCCGTGCACCCATTTCCCGCGCACGTTTGGCGAACGCCACCACCATGTCCAGGTCCACCGCGCGAAACGCCTGTTCCGAGCCGGCCTGCTTGATGGTGGTGCCGAGGCAGCAGTAGGCGATGTCAACGCGGCCGTTCAATTGCGGCAGGAACACCGCCGGGTCGCCGACCGGGTTTTCCAGATGGGGATGCTCGGCCAGTGGCCGGCGTGAGGGGGCCAATACCCTTGAAATCGTTGGCTCATTGAGCAGACGATCAAGCAAATGTTCACCGGTTAACCCGGTAGCTCCGGCAAGCAATACATGCTGAGGTGTCAAGTACATAGTGTTTCCCCCTTGATACAGTTCAGCTTAGTTGTTCTTTGCATCCTTGCTGCTGATAGAGACACTTTGTAGTGCTTTTCGTGCCTGCTGTTTACGTAACAGTTGCCAGTGGGACAGAACGGTTTTCGGTGCCCAGATCTGCGGCTCGGAGGCTTCGAAGCTGTCCGCCAGTTCGCGCTCGGCGACGGTAGCCTTGGCCAGTGTGAAGGCTTGCTCCAGATCGTCGGTCTGGTTCAGTGCCTGGGCGAACAGCGCGTCGCCGAAGTAGGTGAAGTTGGCTTCTTCCGAGCAGCCGAAGGACACGCGGTCAGCGCGCGAGGCGGTCATGATCAGGGTGCGTTCATCCTTGAGAGCGGGGATGAAGCCACCGGAGTAGCAGGACGAAATCACGATGATCTTGTCGCGGTTTTTCAGCGGAGCGAGCACCGCGGCGAGTTCGTCGGCCGGCAGGTCGGACAGTTCCATGCGCGGCTGGTCGAGCACCAGTTCGTGTTCGCTGGTGCCGTGGCTGGTCATGTAGATGAAGATCAAGTCTTCCGGGCCGCTGCGTTCGGCCAGGGTGGCGGCGGCGCGGCGCAGGTTTTCCCGGGTGGCCATCGGTCGGTCGACGAGGTGGTCGCGATGGTTCACCAGGCGGATCTGGCCAAACGCACCAAAGCGGCTGCTGAGCATGTTGCTGACGTAATCGGATTCGCGCAGGAACACGCTTTGCTTGCCGTCACCGCCGACTGTCAGGGTGTACAACTCGACCGCTGGGGTCGAAGCCGGCACGTTGAACAGCGCATCGTTGAGCAAGCGGCCCTGGGCCAGCAAACCGAGTTCCAGGCTATCGGGTAGCAACTTGCCATCGGCATCGCGAACACGCTGGCCATTGATCCACGTACCGCTTTGCACTGTGCCATCAGTCAGCACCAGTGTGCCGCGCCCCGAGTAACTGTCAGCGTCGAATTGGCCGATGTAGAAGCTGCCGTCGGACAGGTTCAACCGACCTTGGCCGGTGAAGCGCCAGTCACTGAACAGGCCGATGTAATGGCTGCCGTCGGCGCCAATCAACTCACCCTTGCCGTTCAGCGATCCTTCCTTGAACTGACCGAGCCAGACATCACCGTCGGCGTTCTCGTAGCGACCCTTGCCGTGCAGTTGGTTGTTCTTGAAACCGCCGACATAGATATCGCCATCGGCGCTGTTGAACGTCCCATTGCCTTCGAGCTGACCGTCGACGAAATGCCCTGTGAACTGATTGCCGCTGGCGTCGCCGCGTTGGCCTTCGCCATTGGGTTTGCCGTGGGCGAACTGGCCCTGATATGAGCTGCCGTCTTCGAGTTCGAGGCGACCGAGCCCGGAATATTGATCGGCTTTGAATTCACCGCGGTAGGTCATACCGTTTTCTTTGAGGGTGCCTTCGCCGTCCCGTCGACCGGCTTTGAAGCCGCCGGCAAAGCTACTGCCGCTGGTGGTCAGTGTGCCCTTGCCGTCGAACAGCCCTTGATTGAATTCCCCGCGATAGACTTCGCCGTTGCTGCCGTGCCACTCCCCCTGGCCATGCCATTGGCCCTTGTCGAAGGCGCCGGCGTACCAGCTGCCGTTCGGGTAATCGATACGGCCCTGGCCTTGCAGCAATCCGTTGACCAGTTCACCGCGATAGCGTCCGCCGTCCGGCAATCGGGCGTCGGGGGGCAATAGCGATTCGCCGTCGCCGCAAGCGGTGAGCATCAGGGTCAGAGCGAGGAGTGCAAGTGAGCGCATAGCGGGATCCGGGCAATTAGGCGAGCGAGTATGCCGCAGCTCTATGACCTTATATAGCCGGGAAAACAGGAGAGGGCGCGAAACAGCGTGAGCTGCTTCGCATCCGGGATGGTTTACACGAAGCAGAGGGACAGTGGCTCGGCGATGTAGGCCGGTTTGTCCGAGCCTTCGATCTCAAGCGTGGCGGTGGCCTTGAGTAGCCATTGGCCGGGTTTTTTCTCGGTGACTTCGTTCATGTCGACCTTGAGTCGAACCCTGGAGTTGACCTTCACTGGCTGGATGAAACGTACGCTGTCCAAGCCGTAGTTGACCACCATCTTCGCCCCTTCAGGCAGGATCAGGATGTCTTCCATCAGTTTGGGAATCAGCGACAGCGACAGGAAACCGTGTGCAATGGTGCTGCCAAATGGCGTTTGCGCGGCTTTGACCGGATCGACGTGGATGAACTGATAGTCCCCTGTGGCTTCGGCGAACAGGTTGATGCGCTCCTGATCGATGGTGAGCCATTCGGAACGTCCGAGTTCCTTGCCGACATAATCTTTAAGCTCTGCAACGGGAACATAGGGCATTGAGCATCTCCTTGGGTTCATCGGTTTTATAGTGTTGAGGTGAGGGGATTTGACCTCCCGGATTACCACTTTAGATCATCATGGCAAATGGCTCCGGTCAACTGACAATGCATTTGGCGAATGCCGGTCTATAGCGTTGGCGTGCTTATAATGGTCGGCCCGCTTGTGCGGGAGGATATTGGCGGGAGATGACAGATGTTGTTACGTGGCCTGACCTGGCTGGTGCTGTTCCAATTGCTGGGCACAGCCATCAACCACTTGTTTTTGCCGGTGCTGCCGGGGCCGATTGTCGGCCTGCTGTTGTTGCTGGTGTTCCTGATCAGCCGTGGCGAGGTCGGCGAACCGCTGAACCTCGCGGCCAGCAGTCTGCTGCGTTACCTGCCGTTGTTGCTGGTGCCGCCCGCCGTGGGTGTGATGGTTTACGCCAAAGACATTGCCGCGGATTTCTGGGCCATCGTCGGCGCGCTGGTGTTGTCACTGTTGCTGTCCCTGGCCTTCGCCGGCGTGCTGATGCAGCGCATGGTCAAGCGTCACGCTCATCGTGAGGACGGCCAATGATCTTCGACTGGCACGGCGCCTGGGCGTCGGTGATTCATCATCCGTTGTTCGGCATCGGCATTACGCTGGGTGCTTATCAGCTGGTGCTGGCGGCGTTCGAGAAAACCCGCTGGATCTTTCTGCAACCGGTGCTGGTCTCGATGCTGCTGGTGATCGGCGTTCTGGTGGGCTGCGGCCTGACCTATGCCGAGTACCGTAAGAGCACCGAGATCCTCAGCATTTTGCTCGGGCCTGCGACAGTGGCACTGGCCGTGCCGCTGTACCTCAATCTGCGACGCATTCGGCAGTTGTTCTGGCCGATATTTACTACGCTGGTGATAGGTGGCGTCGTCGCCACCGGCATGGGCGTATTGCTGGGCTGGTCGTTTGGTGCCGAGCACATGATCCTGATGACCATGGCACCGAAGTCGGTGACTTCGCCGATTGCCATGCTGGTGGCAGAACAGATCGGTGGTGTCGCGGCGCTGGCGGCCGTATTCGTATTGATCACCGGGGTGATCGGGGCGATCTTCGGGCCGAGTCTTTTGACCCGACTTGGTGTTCACAGCCCCGAGGCGCGCGGTATGGCGCTTGGCATGACCGCCCACGCGGTCGGCACGGCGGTGGCGATGCAGGAAAGTGAAGAGTGCGGCGCCTTCGCGGCGCTGGCGATGAGTCTGATGGGCGTGGCCACGGCAGTTTTCCTGCCGTTGGCGGTGTCGATGGTGGTGTAAGGAAATGTCTATGAGCTTGCCGCTTTTTCCGCTGAACACGGTGCTGTTTCCGGGCTGCATCCTCGATTTGCAGATTTTCGAGGTGCGCTACCTGGACATGATCAGTCGCTGCATGAAACAGGGCGGCGGCTTCGGCGTGGTTTGCATCCTCGACGGCGAAGAAGTCGGCATCGCCCCGGCGGGCTACGCGCTGGTCGGGTGCGAGGCGCTGATCACTGACTTCAAACAGCAGGACAATGGCTTGCTGGGCATCCGGGTGCAGGGCGGACGGCGTTTCCATGTGTTGCGCACCGAGATTCAGCGCGATCATCTGACCGTCGCCGAGGTCGAGTGGCTGGAAGACGAACCTGAGCAACCGCTGCAGGATGAGGACGCCGACCTGGTTGCGCTGCTTAAAGCCTTGGCTGAACACCCGATGGTCGAAGCATTGAACATGGGCACCGAAGCGACCGGGCAACAGTCGCTGGCCAATCAGTTGGCGTATCTGTTGCCGTTTGCCGAAGTGGACAAGATCGACCTGCTGCAACTCGATGATCCGCAGCAGCGACTGGATGCGATTCAGGCGTTGCTGGATGAGTTGCAGGGTGAGTTGTTCGCTTAGGGCCGGCGGCGCAATGCCTCTCGCCGCCGGCGTTCAGATGGGTTCGATAGTTCGATTACTCGGGCCAGACGATATCGTTGGCGAACCAGACTTTTCCGTTTTCCAGTGTCAATATCGGCTTGCCTGCCCTGGCAACCGCGTCGATCAAGGCGTCGTATTCTCGCCGGTTGAAAACACCACTGTGCGTGCGCTCTTCAATGGAGCTGCCGATATAGTCACTTTGGCCTTCTGCGGCAACGTCGTCGACCTTCGCTGCGCGAGTGAAGGTTGAATCGAGTATCCAGAGACGTTCTGATTCGATGCCCCGCTTCGAAGTCGATATCAGCGCCTCGAGTTCGTCCTCGGGAAACCAGGCGCCCCGGTTCCGGGCACCCGAATTCAGGAAACTGTTCTCTTCTGCGAGGACAACCTCCATTTTTCGTGTATCGATGACATAGGCGAATATGAATTTTTGATCATGTCGGATCGTTTCGTAGTTGCGTTCGGCGTCCAGCTCTACGTCTGATGTGTCAGACCATTCGTCATCGGAGCGGCCGGAGTCATTATCAGATTCGCCCGGTTTTTTTCCGGGGTATTTGTTCTTCTGGTTGTTGTAGCGCAGATACTCGGGATCGGGGGCGTCGGTGCCTTTGCCGGCATACATCTTGACCAGTTTGTGGCTGACCGTTGCACTGATCGGTTTCTCGGTCGTGGCGCCGCGCGGGTGTTTCAAGCGAGGCAGCATCCGCCCGTCGTTATAAAACTCGAATGGCGTACGCTCATCGGCCCTGAACAGACCGGGGATGTCTGTGCGGTACAAGCAGTCATTGCTGTTGCGCAAGTAACCCAGTTTTGCCAGGAATGCGTCGAGAAATTCGCGGCTGACACTTTGGTCGAAATCGACCAGCCCGCTGCGCAGCAGCGTGCCATTTCTCAAGGGCCGGAGCAGCGGTTCGATTTCCTGATGGAGCTGGTCGAAGCGGGTCGGGTCGTTCGCATCCATGGAACGTAACTGGTGCTGTTCGGCCCACTCCGGCATAACCCAGGGATTGGCGATCAAGTCGTTGCGCAGCTGGACGTGCTGCCCGGGCGAAAGGTTGTAGGAACGCAGCAGCTCGACTCGGTCGCCGTGAATCATTTGCGGATACATCCTGACCAGTGAATCGCCAAGCAGTTGAGCGGTCGCCTCATGCGCCGAAAGTGGCGAGGTCAGCAGTTGTTTGGCCGGCAACTGCGTGTCGCCGTCATTGACCTTGTGGGGGGGCGTTTTAACGGGCTTTGTGAGTCCACCTGCCGGGCCGGACTCCAGGTTGCCTCGTTGGCATTTTTGAAGAGTCCGGGGCCAGGCGGCAGCTTCTTGTACAGATCCGTTGCCCGATAAGCGCCAAGTCCTGTATCGAATTCCACTTGCACGGTGCCGATGTCTTTGACGTCGACGAAGGTGCGCCCGACGATGAAGCGAAAACCGTCGTCGTCGGCGGGCTGCATGTTGCGCAGCAAGGCTGAGTTCAACAGATAGCTGCTCAGTCCGGCGTGCGATTCGGGCTGGACGCTGGGCAAGTCTGAAATTTCGATCCTTGATGGACCGGAGCCGTCGGGCCGGCTGCCCTGTCCTTGATCGGGTGTGACAACAGGCCGATTTGTCCCACCGAATGTCGTCTGATGCAGCAAAGGCAGTTCTGCGTCTGGCCGTGATCGATATGATCCCGGGGCAAACTGCGTTGGCGGGTTCACTTTCGGGGCGTTGGGGGGCGAAGGTGGTTTGGGGCGCATAGTGTCATTCCTTGACGATTAAAAAGTCGGTTGCAAAATTCGGTCAGTTAAGTGGCTGTTACAGGCACGGATATTTCTTGAAAGATGAGTTGCTCCGCGTTAATCGGACGCGTCGGATCGCTATCGATTTTCCAGCGCCCGGTATCCGCGCTGTAAAAAATCTTTCCTGGCGCGGCATCCGGCAAGCGGATGTTTTGAATGTGGATTTCATTGCTTTCAAGATCATCTTGTTCTTTATGTTCTTGTATCAGCGCGACGATTGCCTGGGGCGAGGGGCAAGCCAATGCATTAATTGCGATAAGACCGATAACTTCGAACAAGGCATTGATTCGGTAACGGTGTCCGGAAGAAAGAATGACATCGACACTTTCCAGGGGTAGCAGCGGGTCGCTGCTGTCTGGCAAGTAAATGTGAATGCTGTCGATCTTCAGCAGATTGTCTTTGATGTTGAGTTGGTTGCGGGTAATCGTTTCCTCAAGCTGTTGCGTGTAAATGTCCCAGGTCGAAGAACCGGTCATTTTCGCATCAGCTGCCGCTGTCGATAGCCGGATGGACATGTTGCTGGCCGGATAAAGATCGTAGTGTGACGATCTTCCTTCAAGTGCATAAATGGCGCTGTGGGGGGCTGACTTGAATTCGATCCGTTGTGCTGTGTTCTTCAGCGTCCTTTTTTCGACTGACGGTTTCACGAAGGTGTACTTCCCGGCCCGTTCACGTAGCGACCCTCGGCTTTGAATCATGTTGTAACCGGGCTTTTTTGCGTCTTCCCGATAAGTATTCCGGGGGAAGTCGAGGTAGTAAGAGACGCCATCTCGCATCACCAGTGTGAAGTGGTGATTCATCTGCCATGGGGAGGCCAGAATGCCGGCGCCCATATCGGTTTTCCTGGCGGACTGTTCGCTCACGCCGCCGTGCAGCGAGAGCAGTCCACCGCCTTGCACGAACGTGATGGTGAAGTGGACGTTTTGATGACTCAGGGCTGTGTAGGCGCCATGCCGCGCTGCGTGTACGGTATAGATGGCCCTGACCTCGTCAATCTCGGTGCTGTCGAAGTCGACATACAGGGTGCTGCGGGCAACCTGCTTGCCCGCCCGCAGGATCGTGTGATGGCTGTCGCGGGACACGTAGTAGAACGAGTGTGGGCTCGGGGAGATAGTATGTGGGCGGTCGTGCAACAAAAAAGGGGGCGTTTTGCTGACGCCTGCAGTGATAACGACGACGTTGAGGATTTGCTCCGTCAGATTCGCCGTTTCGGCGGGCCAGTCCGGTTGCAGGTGATAACCGTCCTGGGTGATGAATATCCATTTGTCGTTGCGCAGTGAACGTTTGCCATTGATCGTCTGGTAGACCGCCTCGACCGTCAGCTGCCGCTGCGACACCTGTGGGTCATCGTCGCGCAGCGTCTCGATCACCAGCGCATTATCGCGAATGCACCAGCGCTGGATCGCCTCGAGCGGCACGCCGAGATAGACCTTGCTTTGCTCCTGACCGTCTTCGGTGATGGATACTTCAAGGCTCATCTGGTCGATGTGGTAGGTGTCGGCCCCGCTGCCGCCGTCAACGATGGCGTGGGTGCCACGGATCGAAACCTGATCGTCGCCTGCGCCGGCATTGATTAGGTCTTCGCCATTGGCGGTGATGAAGTCTGCCTGGTTCGACCCGGTGACTCGGTTGATCGCGCCGGCGAGTGTCTCGACTCTTTCGATGGAGTCAAAGGTTGAGTGGGGTACGGTTTCGGCTGTCGCATCCGAAGGGCGTAGGCTGAGCTTGCCGTTTTTCAGGTGGATGTCGTAACCGGTGTAGTGCGGGGTGCCCGGGCTCTGATCTTGGCGGATGTGCTTGCCTTGCAGCCACAACAGATCCGTGCCGTCACCGCCGTGCAGGTGGCTGACTTGATCCGGGGCCGATGCGAGCGCTGCGGATGCCGACTGGAAGAGAAAGGAATCATCTTTGTCGCCGCCACTCAGGCGCTTTCTACCCGTGCCGTAGTTGAAGTGATTCGGCTTGTTGCGAGCGCCGTGAACCCTGTCGTTGCCGCCGCCTAGATTCCACAGGACACCTTTTGCAGGATCGCTCTGAACGGTAATGATGTTGGAGTTGCCGGTTGGCAGGCCGTCCCGGGCATCGTATACATCGTCGGTCTCGTGAATGACTGGCGCATTGACCGTTTTATAGGGCGATTCACCCTTGGTTTCGTCCCACTGGTAGTTATAGATGCGGGTGGGCTGCAGCTGCACCTCGAAACGGCCGTTCACCACTGCATCGACACTGTCCTTCAGTTCATTGTCGAGCCAGCCGAGACTTTTGCTTTTGAGTGCCTTGGCGTAGTCGCTGTAAGTCTTGGCCACGGTGAAACGATCCATGACTGCCGCATCCTGATCCTGGCCCGTAAACGCAAACCAGCCGGCGCGCCAGCGTTCGTTGATGCTCAATTCGATGTAGTCGTCCATGTCATCGACTACTCGGGCGGCACTGTAGATTCGCGCTCCGACAATAAGGATCGCGGCAGCGGCAATGCCTACAGGGCCGGCGGCCTGGAAACCCATCAGTGCGGCGCAGCCGAGCATGAGGGAGAGCCCGGCGCTGAACACGCTCAGCCCGCCGGTGACATAAAGATCCTGCGCTTGTTTGCCCTCGGCCTTGGCCGCGTCGCTGAAGGATTTGATGGCGGTATAGATATCGAAGGGGAGCGTGAGCACACTGGCGATCAACCCCGCCCCCCGGCACAGCCATTTGCCCATGCTGGTCTTGCCGAATTGCTCGAAGGTCATGGCGCCTTGGCGAAGCATCTTTTCACCGGTCCGGTTCAGAGCGTACTCCAGCCCCAACGAGCCGATTTCCGCCACGCCTCCACCGATATTGATCAGCGCTTCACCCGTTTCCCCTTTCTTCAGCGCGTCGATAGTGCCGATGTAAGCACTGTACAGACCATAGGCTTGCAGCCCTGCGCCCATGCTGGTCATTCCGCGGCTCTTAGCCTTGTCCACCCAGCTCGGTAAATGCTCGGGCAGCGGGTTTTTGCGAATGTCCAGGCGCTGTGTGGCGGTCAATAGTTTGCTGATTTTGTTAATAGGCTCTGTGGAGGCACCCGTGGGCAGCTCGCTCATCAGTGCAGCGGCATTGGGTGAGCGTTGCGTGACAATTTCATAAAGCAGCGTCGAGACGAGTCGGCTGTCCTGCGCGTCGACTGACTTGATCCGCTGCTCTACTTTGCTCGGGTCAAACTCCAGAGAATCGAAGAAGTGCTGGTCGGGATCGGAAAAATAGGTAGTAGTGGCCGTTATGTCTTCGCCGCTGAGTCTGGCTCCCAATGCCTGAAGCTCTTGCCGGCTGACGGTGAATTCACCGATCTGCAGCGGGCCGAACAGTTTGTCCACATCCTGCAGGGTTGGCGTCTTGCCGAAGGAAGTGGTGTCTGTCGGATGAGATGGAATGTCAATATCAGATATTTTAATGAGGGCTGTAGGATAAGTTCCCTGTTTATTGATTGAGTGTGTATTCAAGGGTAATGATCTTTCAAGAAGGCGATAGTTTGTTGTCGAGTGACAAATGTTGTCTTCCAAGGTGGCACAAAGTGCGTTGTGTGATCAGGCGTTTTTTATTTTCTATTTGTGTGTTGTGTGTTGCGTGTAGTGTGAAATTTCTGGTGTTCCGTGCGTTATTTATTGGGTTTCCCCACTTGGTTTGATGCTGGTCTCGCAAAGAGATGTGTGGCCTCAATATGCATACCGCAGCATCGCGTGGGGAAAGTGGCGTAACGCAAAGAAGCTGAACAGCGCCACCAGCGCCGGCAACACCAGCCACCAGACTTTAAACGACATTGCGCCGAGCTGAGTCTTGCGCTGATTCAGCCACAAGCTCGCTGCACACACGCAGGCTGCCAGCATCGCGCCAGCCAGCACGTCAGTCGGCCAATGCGCGCCGAGGTACACACGGGAAAGAGCAATCGCCAGTGCCGGTAGGCAGGCAATCAGCAACCAGGTCAGACGCATCCGCGGGGGTTGTCCGCGGCCGGCCAGGACGGCGAGTGTCAGAAAAAGCGCGAATGATCCCGACGCGTGGCCGCTAGGCATGCTGTAGCTCACCAGCGGATCACTCAGTACTTCCGGGCGCACGCGGGCGAAAAACTGTTTGGTGAACGTGTTGCCGAGTGCGGTGCAGAGTAGGGTGCTGCCAGCGAAAATCGCTTGTCGCCATTGTCGGGTGAGCAACAACAAACCGGTCAGCAGGGCGCTGAACAGCAGCATGTTGCGGAACTCGCCAATCAGCGTGAACGTCACCGCCACCTCATCGAGCAACGGGCTGCGGTGTTCCTGCACCAGGGTCATCACGCCCTGATCGAGGGCGGTCAGGTGCGGGTAGCCGATAAACAGTCCCCCCAGAATCAGAAAGCTCATCCCGGTAATCAGCACGGTGGCCTTGCGATGGCGGCGCAGACTGCTGGTGACGCTCAAGCCCAGCATGACGGCGATGCTGCCGGCGACGATTCCGGCCTCAGGCCAGAAACCCTCTGGCAACGGCAAGCGAATCGCCGCCCCCGTGGCCCAGCCGGGCAGCAGGTACGCGACGCTCCAGCCGGCGGCGGCCAGCAGGCTGACGGCAGCGAAACGCGGGAAGGGCATGTCGAACATTCCGGCGACCATCGGTAACATCGGCCGCAGCGGGCCGATGAAACGCCCGACCAAAAGGCTGGCGATACCGTAACGCTGGAAATAGGCCTCGGCCCCGGCGATCCATTCCGGATGATGGCGTAACCCTGGCAGGCGCCGGATGTTCTGATGGAAGTGTCGCCCGAGGAAGTACGAAATGATGTCGCCCAGCACGCCGCCGAGGAAGCCCAGCAATAGCGTTTCACCCAACGAAAGCGCTCCGCTGCCGGCCAGTACCGCCACGGCAAACAGCAACACCGTGCCGGGCACGATCAGCCCGGCAATCGCCAGGCATTCCACGCAGGCCACTATGAACACCGCCACGGCCAGCCATTGCGGGTTGACCGTCAACCAACCGGTCACGCTATCGAGCCATGGGCCCATAAAAACAACTCCATCTGATGTTTATTAGTCCCATGGGACGAACGCAATCTGTAAAACACAACAGAACCCTTGTGGGAGCGAGCCTGCTCGCGAAAGCGGAGTGTCAGGCGACATCTGCCTCGACTATCAGTCCGCTTTCGCGAGCAGGCTCACTCCCACAAGGGGTTGTTCCATCATCAAGTCAGCAAAAAATAATCGCGACCTTCGACCTGTCCCCGTCGCAACGGGTTCCGCGTGCAATACGGCGCGTAAGCCGCATCGACGAAGCGGTACATCAAATGCTCATCGCGTCCGTGAGGAATGCCCAGGCGCGTGGTTTGTATGATGTGAGCAGGCGCTGGGCCGACATCTTCCACCAGCAACACTTCATGGTCGAAGCGCTTGGCGTCCCAGACTGGTACCTTCAGGCCCAGCGCCTTGCAGAGCAAAGTCTGTCCGGCGCAAAGCTTTTGTGATGGGCGAGGGCGACCTTGAGCATCGGGATTGTTCAACAGCATCTGCGCCAGGCTCGCCGGCCCGCTCAAGTCATCGATCCACGGATAAGCGGATTTGATCAGTACGGCGTTGCCCGGACCCTGGGCGCTGAAGTTCAGGGAATCGCCGCCCCGGGCGTAATACATATAGATGTGACCACCATCCAGAAACAAAGCCTTACGTTTTTCTGTGTAGCCGAGGGAGGCGTGACTGCCTTTTTCTTCGAAGTAATAGGCCTCAGTCTCGATAATCCGGGCGCTGAGCCACAGGTCACCGACCCGGTGACGGATGACTTTGCCGAGTAAATCCCGGGCCAGCGTTTGGGCATCTCTGTCGAAAAATGCATCCGTGAGCCCCTTGGGCAGGCTCGTAGCGGACGTGCGAACAGTCAGGTTGGACATGATGAACGGCGTTAATCAGGGTTGATTGAGTCGTGATGATAACAATTTGCAGCTTAATCACGGCTGAACGTCGGCAAATTGCCCTCCATTTCGACCATCCGCCCGTCACCGCTGTTAGTCCCGGGACGCGACAGCTATAATCTGCCGCTTTACTCTTTACCAAGACCTTAGCAAAGACCACTCCAGACCATGACTGAGTCCGTTCTTGACTACATGACCCGATTGGGTCGCGCTGCCCGCGAAGCTTCTCGCGTCATCGGCCGTGCCAGCACCGCGCAGAAAAACCGCGCCTTGCAAGCTGCTGCCAACGCGTTGGACGCTGCACGCGCCGAGCTGACGGCTGCCAATGAGCTGGATTTGGCTGCTGGCCGTGCCAATGGTCTTGAACCCGCATTGCTTGAGCGTCTGGCGCTGACCCCGGAACGCATCGACGGCATGATTGTGGGTCTGCGTCAGGTGGCGGCTCTGCCGGACCCGGTCGGCGCGATCCGCGACATGAGCTATCGGCCTTCGGGCATTCAGGTCGGCAAGATGCGCGTGCCGTTGGGCGTGATCGGGATCATCTACGAATCTCGGCCGAACGTGACTATCGATGCCGCCAGCCTGTGCCTGAAGTCCGGCAACGCGACCATCCTGCGTGGCGGCTCCGAGGCGATTCATTCCAATCGTGCCATTGCCGCCTGCATCCAGCGCGGTCTGGCCGAGGCCGATTTGCCCGCCGCTGTGGTGCAAGTGGTCGAAACGACCGATCGTGCCGCCGTTGGCGCGCTGATCACCATGCCTGAATACGTCGACGTCATCGTGCCCCGTGGCGGTCGCGGCCTGATCGAACGGGTCAGTCGCGATGCCCGCGTGCCGGTGATCAAACACTTGGACGGCATCTGTCACGTTTACGTGAGTGCCCACGCCGACCTGCCGAAAGCCCAGCGCATCGCATTCAATGCCAAGACCTACCGCTATGGTATTTGCGGCGCCATGGAAACCCTGCTGGTGGACCAAGTGGTCGCCAAGGATTTCCTGCCGTCGATGGCTGCACAGTTCCGCGAAAAAGGCGTCGAACTACGCGGTTGCGAACGCACCCGGACGATCATCGACGTTATCGCAGCCACTGAAGAAGACTGGAACACCGAATACCTGGCACCGATTCTGTCGATCCGCGTGGTCGACGGGCTGGACCAGGCCATCGAGCACATTAATACGTACGGCTCCCACCACACCGATTCGATCGTCAGCGAAAACCTTGCAGACACCCGGCGTTTCGTCGCGGAAGTCGATTCCTCGTCGGTGATGATCAACACCCCGACGTGCTTCGCCGATGGCTTCGAATACGGATTGGGTGCCGAGATTGGCATTTCTACTGATAAGCTGCACGCCCGCGGCCCGGTGGGCCTCGAAGGGCTGACCTGCGAGAAGTACATCGTGGTCGGTGATGGTCAGTTGCGCGGCCAGGCGTCGGTCTGACTTGGGCGACCTCGACCTGTCAGCCCCGGAAACCGCCAGCGAGCCTGCGCCTCGACGCATTGGCGTGTTGGGCGGGACCTTCGACCCGGTGCACATCGGCCATTTGCGTGGTGCGCTGGAAGTCGCCGAATCGCTGACGCTCGACGAGTTGCGTCTGACACCCAGTGCCAGACCGCCGCATCGCGGTACGCCGCAGGTGTCGGCAAAGGACCGTCTGGCGATGGTCGAGTGCGCGGTGGCCGGTGTGGCACCGTTGGTGGTGGACGCCCGCGAATTGCAGCGGGACAAACCGTCCTACACCCTCGACACCCTGGAACTGATGCGCGCTGAATTGGCCGCGCAAGACCAGGTTTTTCTACTTTTGGGCTGGGACGCATTTTGCGGCCTGCCCACTTGGCACCGCTGGGAAGAGTTGCTCCAGCATTGCCACATCCTGGTGCTGCAACGCCCGGATGCCGACAGCGAACCGCCGGATGCCTTGCGCAATCTGCTGGCAGCGCGCTCGGTAAGCGACCCGCTGGCCCTCAAGGGGCCGAGCGGACAGATTGCATTCGTCTGGCAGACACCGCTCGCGGTATCCGCCACCCAGATCCGTCAACTGCTGGCCAGCGGTAAGTCGGTACGTTTCCTGGTGCCCGACGCGGTCCTGGCCTACATCGATGCGCACGGACTTTACCGTGCGTCGAACTGAAAAAGGGCGCGCTTCAAGGCACGTGATCACGTGTAACGAAGCGCCCGAACATACGAGCAAAACGAGTTTTATATGACGAACAAAGACGTAACTAAAGTAAAGCGCAAAGGCACGTTCAAGAGCGCCCCGCTGCCAGTAGAGGCTCAAACCGGGCCGGAGCTGCGCGGTGAAGAGCTGGTCAAGGTTGCCGTAGCAGCCCTGGAAGACGTGAAGGGCCAGGACATCCAGGTCATCGACGTTCGTGAAAAGCAGAGCATCACTGACTTCATGATCATCGCCACCGGTACTTCGAACCGTCAGATCGGCGCGATGCTGGACAAGGTCCGCGAAGCGGTCAAAGCCCTGGGCGTCAAGCCGTTGGGTGAAGAAGGCAAGGGCGACAGCGACTGGGTGCTGCTGGATATGGATGACGTCATCGTGCACATGATGACCGCCTCGGCTCGTCAGTTTTACGACCTGGAGCGTCTGTGGTCCGGTGCAGAACAGAGCCGTGCTCTGAACGCGGCTCACCACAGCCCGGAAAACACCCATGAGCACTTCGTCAAGCTCAACAAAGACCAGCAATAAGGGACCGCTGTGCGACTGCGACTGATCGCCGTCGGTTCACGCATGCCCAAGTGGGTGGAAGAAGGCTGGCATGAATATGCCAAGCGTCTTCCGTCCGAACTGGCGCTGGAACTGGTGGAAATACCGCTCAACACCCGTGGCAAGAACGCCGACGTGGCACGCTTCATCCGTCAGGAAGGCGAAGCCATGCTGGCCAAGGTCGGGCCGAACGAGCGCGTTGTGACCCTCGAAGTCCACGGCAAGCCCTGGAGCACCGAGCAACTGGCGGTCGAGCTCGATCGCTGGCGGCTGGACTCGCGCACGGTGAATTTCATGGTCGGTGGCCCCGAAGGGCTGGCGCCGGAAGTCTGTGCCCGGGCCGATCAGCGCTGGTCGCTCTCGCCGTTGACGTTGCCGCACCCGCTGGTGCGAATTCTGATCGGCGAACAGCTGTATCGTGCCTGGACAGTCTTGTCCGGCCACCCTTACCACAAGTAGTTCTGCCCTCATGCCCCAGCCGATCCGCATCAAGGACCACGAAAAAGACGCCCGTCTGGTGCGTGGTCGCGTCGTGTTCGGGGCAATTGCGGTCGTGACGCTGATCGGTGTGCTGATCGCGCGGCTGTATTTCCTCCAGGTAATTCAGTACGAGTACCACTCGACCCTGTCCGAAAACAACCGCGTCCATGTGCAGCCGATTCCGCCCACTCGCGGGTTGATCTTCGATCGCAATGGTGTGGTGGTGGCCGATAACCGGCCCAGCTTCAGCCTGAGCATGACCCGCGAGCGCTCAGGCGACTGGCAGCAAGTGCTCGACGTGATCGTCGAAGTGCTGGAGCTGACGCCGGAAGATAGGGTGATCTTCGAGAAGCGCATGCGTCAGGGGCGCCGGCCATTCGAGCCGGTGCCGGTCCTGTTTGAGCTGACCGAAGAGCAGATCGCCCGCATCGCGGTGAATCAGTTCCGTCTGCCGGGTGTGGAGGTGGTCGCGCAGCTGGTACGTCACTATCCGCAGGGCGCGCATTTTGCGCACTCGGTGGGTTACATGGGGCGGATCAACGAGAAGGAGCTGAAGTCTCTTGATCCGGTGAGTTACAGCGGCACCCATCAAATCGGTAAAACCGGCATCGAGCGCTTCTACGAGCCGGAGTTGCACGGTCAGGTCGGTTACGAAGAAGTCGAGACCAACGCCCGTGGCCGCGTGCTGCGGGTGCTCAAGCGTACCGAACCGATTTCCGGCAAGGACATCGTCCTGAGCCTGGACATCAAATTGCAGGAAGCCGCCGAAGCCGCCCTCGGTGGTCGTCGTGGCGCTGTTGTAGCGCTGGACCCGAAAACCGGTGAAGTGCTGGCGATGGTCAGTCAGCCGAGTTTCGACCCGAACCTGTTCGTCACCGGTATCAGTTTCAAGGCCTATTCCGAGCTGCGCGATTCCATTGACCGGCCGCTGTTCAACCGCGTGTTGCGTGGTCTGTACCCGCCGGGCTCGACCATCAAACCGGCGGTGGCGATTGCCGGCCTGGATTCGGGCGTGGTCACCGCATCGACTCGGGTCTTCGACCCTGGCTACTACCAACTGCCCAACTACGATCACAAGTACCGTAACTGGAACCGGACCGGCGACGGCTACGTTGACCTCGATACGGCGATCATGCGGTCCAACGACACCTATTTCTATGACCTGGCCCACAAGTTGGGCATCGATCGGCTGTCGGCGTACATGGGCAAGTTCGGCATCGGCCAGAAGGTTTCCCTGGACATGTTCGAAGAATCGCCGGGGCTGATGCCGTCCCGTGAGTGGAAGCGTGCGACCCGTCGTCAGGCCTGGTTCCCGGGTGAAACGCTGATTCTCGGGATTGGTCAGGGCTACATGCAGTCCACTCCGCTGCAATTGGCCCAGGCCACGGCGCTGGTGGCGAACAAGGGGATCTGGAACCGTCCGCACCTGGCCAAGACCGTCGAAGGCGAGCGGCCGAAGGACGACAACCCGATGCCGGACATCGTCCTGCGTGACCCGTCCGACTGGACCAAAGTCAATCACGGGATGCAGCAGGTCATGCACGGTGCCCGTGGTACGGCGCGCAAGGCATCGATCGGCGCTCAATACCGGATTGCTGGCAAAAGTGGTACGGCCCAGGTCGTCGCGATCAAGCAGGGCGAGAAGTACGACCGCTCCAAGGTTCAGGAACGCCATCGCGACCACGCCTTGTTCGTCGGCTTCGCGCCGGCCGACAACCCGCAAATCGTGGTGTCGGTGATGGTCGAGAACGGTGAGTCCGGCTCCGGCGTCGCGGCGCCCGTGGTGCGTCAAGTCATGGACGCCTGGCTTCTGGACCAGGACGGTCGGTTGAAGGCCGAATACGCCAGCCCTATCAGTGCGGAGGCTACGGCCCGTGAAGAGTAATTTCGATCGCATCCTCTCCAGTGAGGATGTGATGCGTCGCCGCGCGACGCTGTTGCAACGCCTGCACATCGACGGCCCGTTGCTGATCCTGCTGCTGACCCTCGCGGCCGGCAGCCTGTTCGTGCTGTATTCGGCCAGCGGCAAGAGCTGGGATCTGCTGGCCAAGCAAGCCACTTCGTTCGGCATCGGCCTGGTGTCGATGATCGTCATTGCTCAGTTCGAACCGCGCTTCATGGCCCGTTGGGTGCCAGTCGGTTATGTGCTCGGTGTGCTGTTGCTGGTGGTGGTGGACGTCATGGGCCATAACGCCATGGGTGCCACACGCTGGATCAACATTCCCGGGGTGATCCGCTTCCAGCCTTCGGAATTCATGAAGATCCTGATGCCCGCGACCATCGCCTGGTACTTGTCCAAGCGCACCTTGCCGCCGCAGCTCAAGCATGTGGGCGTCAGTCTGTTTCTGATCGGGTTGCCGTTCATCCTGATCGTGCGTCAGCCCGACCTCGGCACTTCGTTGCTGATTCTCGCCGGTGGCGCTTTCGTGTTGTTCATGGGCGGCTTGCGCTGGCGCTGGATCATCAGCGTGATCGCCGCCGCCGTGCCGGTGGCCGTCGCGATGTGGTTCTTCATCATGCATGACTACCAGAAGCAGCGAATCCTGACCTTCCTCGATCCAGAGAGCGATCCGCTGGGCACTGGCTGGAACATTATTCAGTCGAAAGCCGCCATCGGTTCCGGCGGTGTGTTCGGCAAGGGCTGGTTGCTCGGTACCCAATCGCACCTGGACTTCCTGCCGGAAAGCCATACCGACTTTATTATTGCGGTCATGGGCGAAGAATTCGGCCTGGTGGGTATTTGCGCACTGCTGCTGATTTACCTGCTTTTAATCGGTCGGGGACTGGTGATTACTGCCCAGGCCCAGACATTGTTCGGCAAATTGCTCGCGGGCAGCCTGACCATGACGTTTTTTGTTTACGTTTTCGTCAACATCGGTATGGTCAGTGGCCTGTTGCCGGTTGTGGGGGTGCCGTTGCCGTTCATTAGCTACGGAGGAACCTCGCTGGTGACGCTGCTGTCAGCGTTTGGGGTTTTGATGTCGATCCATACCCATCGTAAGTGGATCGCTCAGGTTTGAATAAGGTGAAGATTTCAATGCAAGTAATGCGTGGCTGGGCGACTCGATATGCGCCATGGGTCGGCCTGGTAAGCATCCTTGGCACAGCGCAGGAAGCGTTGGCCGGCGATTACGAAGGCTCACCCCAGGTGGCCGAATTCGTCGGTGAAATGACCCGCGACTACGGTTTCGCCGGTGAACAGCTGATGGGCGTGTTCCGCGAAGCAGAGCGCAAGCAGTCGATTCTGGACGCTATCTCCAAACCTGCCGAGCGAGTCAAGCAGTGGAACGAATATCGCCCGATGTTCATCACCGACGCGCGTATCGCCCGTGGTGTCGACTTCTGGCGTCAGCACGAGGCAGTACTGGCTCGCGCGGAGCAGGAATACGGCGTGCCGGCGCAGGTTATTGTTTCGATCATTGGTGTTGAGACCTTTTTCGGCCGAAATACCGGTAATTTCCGGGTGGTCGATGCCTTGTCGACCCTGGGTTTCGACTATCCTCCCCGTGCCGAATTTTTCCGCAAGGAATTGCGTGAGTTCCTGTTGCTGGCCCGGGAAGAGCAGGTCGATCCGCTGACCCTCAAAGGCTCTTACGCCGGAGCAATGGGCTTGCCGCAGTTCATGCCGAGCAGTTTTCGCGCCTATGCGGTGGACTTCGACGGTGACGGCCACATCAATATCTGGACCAATCCGGACGATGCCATTGGCAGCGTCGCCAGTTATTTCAAGCGTCACGGCTGGGTGGCCGGCGAACCTGTGGTCAGTCGCGCCGATGTTCGTGGGGAGCACGTGGACGAAGGTTTGACCACCGGCATCGAACCGACTAAAACCGTCGGGGAGTTGCGGGCGCTAGGGTGGTCAAGTCATGATGCGCTGCGCGATGATATGCCGGTAACGGCTTTCCGCCTGGAAGGTGACAATGGCCCTGAATACTGGATGGGCCTGACGAATTTTTATGCGATCACGCGTTATAACCGCAGCGTGATGTACGCCATGGCCGTACATCAACTGTCTGAACAGCTGGTCCAAGCACGGGGCGTCAAGTAATGCGGGCATTGCCTATGAATAAACCCCTGAAGCTGATGGCATTCGCCGCGCTGGCGGTGCTGGTTGCCAGTTGCTCGACCAGCCGTTCGCCGACCCAAAAGTCTTCCACCGCCGTGCGCGCAGCGCCAGGCCTGGACATCAACCGCGCGCACAAAGATGGCGCGCCGTGGTGGGACGTCGACGTATCGCGCATTCCGGATGCCACGCCGACCCTGCACACCGGTCCCTATAAAGCCAACCCCTACACCGTATTGGGCAAGACCTACTTCCCGCTGCAAGACTCCAAGACCTATGTCGCTTCGGGCACGGCGTCCTGGTACGGCACCAAGTTCCACGGTCAGAACACCGCCAATGGCGAGGTTTACGACCTGTACGGCATGAGCGCCGCGCACAAGACCCTGCCACTGCCAAGTTACGTTCGGGTGACCAACCTGGACAATAACAAGAGCGTGATCCTGCGGGTCAACGACCGTGGGCCGTTCTACTCGGACCGGATCATCGACTTGTCCTACGCGGCCGCCAAAAAGCTCGGTTACGCCGAAACCGGTACGGCGCGGGTCAAGGTCGAAGGTATCGATCCGCAGCAGTGGTGGGCACAAAAGGGCCGTCCGGCGCCTTTGATGCTCAACGAGCCGCAAGTCGCGCAGAATAGCGCCCCGACGATTACGGCTTCGGCCGGCACGGTCGAGCAATGGACGCCACCGCCGCAGCAACACGCCGCGGCCGTTGTGCCCGTGCAGATCGATGCAAAAAAAAACGCTTCTGTACCAGCCTCTGGCCAGTATCTGCAGGTGGGCGCGTTCGCCAACCCGGACGCTGCAGAACTCCTGAGATCGAAGCTCAGCGGGATGGTGAGCGCTCCGGTGTTCATCAGTTCGATCGTGCGCAATCAACAGACGCTGCATCGGGTGCGCCTGGGGCCAATCGGTTCGCCGGGTGAAATCCAGCAAGTGCAGAACAGCGTGCGAACGGCCAATCTCGGTTCACCGAGCCTGGTCACTGCCGAGTAATACGTAGTACTTGATTGACGGTTCGCTTGCGGTTTGGGGGGCGAACCGGGTTGTTGGCTCGTTGAAGAACAAAAGCCCGGCAAGGGTTCTGAGTGAACAACTGAACACGCGACAGCTCGTTAGAAAGCTGTCTGATTAGTTTTGCCTTCGGGCAGTTTCCATTAGCGATTTCGAGAGACGGATGAACATCACCACCTTTGCCAAACGCCTGTGTCTGCTAGTCCCGCTGCTCCTCTCGCCTGCCGCTTTCGCGGTCGAGATGATGCCGTCGCCACCGCAACTGGCCGCCAAAGCCTACGTACTCATGGACGCCAGCAGCGGCAACGTGCTGGTAGAGAACAACGGTGACCAGCGTCTGCCTCCGGCCAGCCTGACCAAGCTGATGACCGCGTACATCGCGACCCTGGAAATCCGTCGTGGCCAGATCGGTGAAAACGATCCGGTGACCGTCAGCGAAAACGCCTGGCGTACCGGCGGTTCGCGGATGTTCATTAAAGTCGGCTCGCAGGTGACTGTCAGCGACCTGCTGCACGGCATCATCATTCAGTCGGGTAACGACGCCAGTGTTGCGCTCTCCGAGCACATCGCCGGCAGCGAAGACGCCTTCGCTGACATGATGAACAAAACCGTGGCCGACCTTCGCATGACCAACAGCCACTTCATGAACCCGACCGGTCTGCCGAACCCTGAGCACTACTCGTCGGCTCACGACATGGCCGTGCTGGCTCGCGCGATCATCCACGAAGACCCTGCTCACTATGCGATCTACTCGCAGAAAGAGTTCTTCTGGAACGGCATCAAGCAACCTAACCGCAACCTGCTGCTGTGGCGCGACAAGACGGTCGACGGCTTGAAAACCGGCCACACCGACGAAGCCGGCTACTGCATGGTCTCTTCGGCCGTGCGTGATGGCATGCGCCTGATCGCCGTGGTGTTCGGCACCAACAGCGAAGTGGCTCGCGCAGCCGAAACCCAGAAGCTGCTGACTTATGGTTTCCGCTTCTTCGAAACCCAGACCTTCTATCAGAAAGGCGCCGAGCTGGCTCAGGCTCCTGTCTGGAAAGGCACCACCAATCAAGTCAAGGCCGGCCTGGCTGAAGACCTGACCATGACCCTGCCAAAAGGCCAGCTGAAAAAGCTCGCCGCCAACATGACCATGAACCCACAACTGGTTGCGCCAATCGCCAAGGGCGACGTGATCGGTAAAGTCGAAGTGAAACTGGACGACAAGGTCGTGCACAGCGCTGATCTGATCGCTCTGGACGCGGTCGACGAGGGTGGTATCTTCCGTCGCATGTGGGATAGCATCCGTCTATTCTTCTACGGCTTGTTCAACTGAATTAGTGTGGACTTGCATGGCCCTGTTCCAATCCGGAGCGGGGCCATGTCCGTTGCCACGGCTTACGAGGCCGTTACGCCATGACAGACACCGAAGTAAAGGCGCCAAAGATCGAATTCCCCTGCGCGGATTACCCTATTAAGGTGATCGGCGACACCGGCGTGGGTTTCAAGGACAAGATCATCGCGATCCTTGAGAAGCACGCGACCGTTGACCACAAGACCCTGGCCGAGCGCCAGAGCACCAACGGCAAGTACACGACCATCCAGTTGCACATCATCGCCACCGGTCAAGAACAGCTGTACGACATCAACAGCGAGTTGCGGGCTACCGGTTTCGTGCACATGGTGCTGTGATGTCTGGCACGCTGGGCTTTCGCGAGCTCGGCCAGATGGCTTACGAGCCGGTCTGGCATGCCATGCAACGCTTCACCAACGAACGCGGCAGCGATGCAGCGGACGAGATCTGGCTGGTCGAGCACCCACCGGTGTTCACCCAGGGGCAGGCCGGCAAGGCCGAGCACGTGTTGCTGCCGGGGGATATTCCGGTGGTGAAGGTGGATCGCGGTGGTCAGGTGACTTATCACGGTCCCGGTCAATTAGTGGCCTACCTGTTGCTCGACGTACGCAAGCTGGGTTTCGGCGTGCGTGACCTGGTCAGCCGCATGGAACAATGCCTGATTGAGTTGCTGGCCAGCTACGGCGTCACTGCCGTGGCCAAGCCGGATGCTCCGGGTGTCTATGTCAATGGGGCGAAAATCGCTTCTCTCGGTCTGCGGATCCGCCATGGTTGTTCCTTTCATGGCCTGGCCCTGAACGTGGACATGAACCTGGAACCGTTTCGACGGATTAATCCCTGCGGCTACGCCGGGCTGGCGATGACCCAGCTGAGCGATCACGCAGGATCGATTGAATTTGCCGAGGTAAGTGCCCGGCTGCGCGCGCAGCTCGTCAAACACCTCGACTATGCTGAGCAGACGACCCTAACGGGCGGAATCGACTGATATGACTACTGATGCAGTGCAAACCATGATCCCGACGCTCGATGTCACCGAGCGTCCGGCCCCGCGTGCCAAGGTTGAAGCCGGCGTCAAGCTGCGCGGCGCCGAGAAGGTTGCACGTATCCCGGTGAAGATCATTCCGACCACCGAACTGCCGAAGAAACCCGACTGGATCCGCGTGCGCATCCCGGTTTCCCCGGAAGTCGATCGCATCAAGGCCCTGTTGCGCAAACACAAGCTGCACAGTGTGTGCGAAGAGGCGTCCTGCCCGAACCTGGGCGAATGCTTCTCTGGCGGCACCGCGACCTTCATGATCATGGGTGACATCTGCACCCGTCGCTGCCCGTTCTGCGATGTGGGTCACGGTCGTCCGAAGCCACTGGACGTCAACGAGCCGGAAAGCCTGGCCATTGCCATTGCCGACCTGAAACTCAAGTACGTGGTGATCACCTCCGTAGACCGCGACGACCTGCGTGACGGCGGTGCCCAGCACTTTGCCGACTGCATCCGCGAGATCCGCAAGCTGTCGCCAAACGTACAGCTCGAAACCCTGGTTCCGGACTACCGCGGCCGTATGGACGTCGCGCTGGAAATCACCGCTGCCGAGCCGCCGGATGTGTTCAACCACAACCTGGAAACCGTGCCGCGCCTGTACAAGGCTGCGCGTCCGGGTTCGGATTACCAGTGGTCGCTGACCCTGCTGCAACGCTTCAAGCAGATGATGCCGCACATTCCGACCAAGTCCGGCCTGATGCTGGGGCTGGGTGAGACCGACGAAGAAGTCATCGAAGTCATGAAGCGCATGCGCGAACACGACATCGACATGTTGACCCTGGGCCAGTACCTGCAACCGTCCCGCAGCCACTTGCCGGTGCAGCGTTTTGTGCACCCGGACACCTTCGCCTGGTTCGCCGAGGAAGGTTACAAGATGGGCTTCAAGAACGTCGCTTCCGGCCCGTTGGTACGTTCCTCGTACCACGCCGACGAGCAGGCGAAACTGGTTAAGGCCGAGCTGATGTCGTCCTGATTAGCTGCATGACATGAAAACGCCCGCAAGGCATTGCGCCTTGCGGGCGTTTTTTTGCCTTGCCCATGGCAATCAGTGCTTTTTCCTGCAACCTGCGGGGCAACGAACCCTCTTCTGTTTGTCCCCGTTCCTGACTACTGTGTGCTTGACGCTTTCACGCAGGGAGATTCATGGATGACCGTTCGACCGACCCACACACTTTGTCCTCACACACCCGTTCCGGCCTTGCCATCGGAAGGGCTGATTGGCGTCATCGCGCCCGCCGGTCCCGCACCGCTGGACACCGATAAAGCCATCGCCTGGATGCGCGCTCGCGGATATTCACTGCGGATTTTCCCCGGCGTGTACGAGAAAGATGATTACCTGGCCGGCAGTGATGATGTACGGCTCAATGATCTGCACGGGGCGTTCGCCGACAGTGAGGTCGACGCCATCATCTGTCTGCGCGGTGGTTACGGTACGCCGCGGCTACTCGATCGTATTGATTTCGAATTGCTGCGCAACAATGCCAAGCCGTTCATCGGCTACAGCGACATGACAGCGTTGCACCTGGCGATCAGCCGTTATGCGGGTTTCGTGACCTTTCATGGCCCGTTGCTCAATGCCGACCTGCTGGGTGACAAGCAAAAACCTACCGAATCTTCGTTCTTCAACATGCTGAGAGGACAGGTGAAGGCGGGCAGCGTGCTGGCGCACCCGGTGGCCTACCCGTTGACCACGATTGAGCCTGGCATCGCGCACGGGCGTTTGCTGGGGGGCAATTTGTCGCTGATCGCCGCGACCATGGGCACGCCGTATGAGATGGATGCCGAGGGCGTCATTCTGTTCATCGAGGACATCAACGAGCCGTTGTATCGCATCGACCGGCTGCTGACCCATCTGCGCCTGGCCGGCACGCTGCACAAGCTGCGCGGGGTTCTGGTGGGGGATGTGGCGGGGGTTGATGGGGTTGCGCTGGAGCGTTTGCTCAAGCAGACCTTTGAGCCGCTGCGCATACCGGTGCTGGCAGGGTGGCGCAGCGGGCATTGCGATCCGAATCTGACATTGCCGATGGGCGCACTGGTGAGGCTGGATGCGGGGAACAAGGAGTTGGTGTTGGAACAGGATGTGGTGGTCAAGCGTTAGATCGTGGTTGCTTATTAGTCAGTCTTCGCGGGCAAGTCGGATCGCCGCACCGCTCGCTCCTACACGATTGTGTGATCCGTAGGAGCGAGCGGTGCGGCGATCCGACTTGCCCGCGAAGCTTTTTTAGCGGTTACGCAGTCCTTCGAGCAACTGGTGCGTCGGATACCCGTCCGCTGGCCAGCCAAACGACTGCTGGGCGCTGCGGATCGCTTTGCGCGTGTTGGCGCCGATGATGCCATCGGCGGTGCCCGCGTCGTAGTTTTGCGCGCTCAACAGGCTTTGCAATTCGATCCGCTCGGTACGGCTCAACGGCAAATCATCTTTGGGCCATGAGCCGTTGATCAAACCCGCACCGTTGAAACGCTCGGACAACAGACTCACGGCCAATGCGTAGGACGACGAGTTGTTGTACTTGAGGATCGCGCGGAAGTTGTCGAGGACCAGGAACGCCGGGCCACGGTATCCGGCCGGCAGCAACAGGGCGGCTGACAGGTGTTCGGCGCCTGCCGGAACCTGGCCGCCATTGGGCAGGGTGACGCCCAGTTGCAGCCATTCAGCGACGCTCTTGCGCATCGTGCCATCGGCCAGGACGTAGTTGAAGCCACTCGCCAGTTGCACTTCGAAGCCCCACGGCTGGCCTTTCTGCCAGCCTGAGCTTTGCAGGTAGTGCGCCGTCGAGGCCAGGGCGTCGGCCGGGCTGCCCCAGATGTCGCGGCGACCATCGCCATCGAAGTCCACGGCATGGGTGTTGTAGGTCGTCGGGATGAACTGGGTCTGGCCCATGGCGCCGGCCCAGGAACCGAGCATTTTCTCAGGTTCGATATCGCCTTGTTGCAGGATCTGCAGGGCGGCGATCAGTTGTGCGTGGGCAAATCCGGGACGCCGGCCTTCATAAGCCAGGGTCGCCAGGGAATTAATCACCGACTTGTTGCCCTGGAACTGCCCGAAGTTACTTTCCATGCCCCACACCGAGACCAGTGCCTGACGGTCGACGCCGTAGCGCTGTTCAATGCTTTGCAGGATGTCGGCGTACTGGCTGACCAGCGCTTGACCATTACGTACCCGCAGCGGCGAAAGGGCGCCGTCGAGGTATTCCCAGACCGGGCGGGCGAATTCCGGCTGGCTGCGGTCGGCACGGATGACGCTGGTGTCCAGGCTGACATTGGCGAAGGCGCGATCGAACAGGTCGGCGCGGATGCCGGCGGCCAGCGCATCCTTGCGGAAACCCGCCTGCCATTCGGCGAAGGTCTGGGTTGGCTGGATGTCGAGGTCTTCACCGGTCGGCACCACGGGCGGAATGACCGCAGGGGCTGTTGCGACGGGAAGGGTCTGAAGCGGCTTGGCGTCGGCTGCGGTGGGTTTTTCCGCGCAGGCAACAAGCAAAATAAGGCTGGAGGCAGCTATCAGTTGGCGCAGGTGCCAACGACGGGAAATACAAAGGGGCATGCACGGGTCCAGGGAGTACGAATCAGGTGCAGACCTTAACATGTTGAGCGAACGCTTGCCTTTCAGGCCGCCAGAAAGTAAGAAGCCTCCCAGCTATTAGACTGGAAGGCTTCGCGGCGGTAGCTGCCTTTGCCCTTGCCGGCGGGTTCCTGACGGCTGCGGAACAGTGGCTGGGCGATGATGGATTTGGCCTTGTTGGGGCCACGCTTCGATGGCTTTTTGCTCATGATGAATTCTCGCAAGTGAGTGGGTTTTGCGGTGCAAATCATCGGCCGAAGCTAGGGCTTTGTCTAGTCCCCACATTGTGTAGGACCTTTCGGACGCCTTCGCGGGCAAGCCTCGCTCCTACTGAATTGCGTGATCTGTAGGAGCGAGGTTTGCCCGCGAATGGCCGCGCCGCGGTCGAAAGCCTTACTCGGCAGGCAATGACAATCTCTGGCCGGCCATCAACAACGACAACCGACTCAAACTCATCCACGGTGAACCGGCGGCCTGGCCTTTGATCTGTGCGTCGATGCGCTGCGCTTCCAGCAATAACTGCGCCCAGCGTTGCGCCGAGTAGCGTTGCAGGGCTTTGCTCATCAGCGGTTTGCGTTTGTCCCAGACCGGCGGTCGGGCAGAGCTGAACGCTTTGTCCAGTGGCACACCCTGGCTGTATTGCAGCGACAAGTTGGCCAGCAGACGCAGCTCCCGAGCCAGCGCCCAGAGAATCACGGGCGGTTCGACGCCCTCACCGCGCAGCCCTTCGAGCATGCGCAGGGCGTGGGCCGCTTCACCGTTGAGGATAGCGTCGGTCAGGCCGAAGACATCGAAGCGCGCACTGTCGGCCACTGCCGCTTGCACGGTTTCAACGGTAATCTGACCGCCTTCGGCCATCAGTTTGAGCTTTTCGATTTCCTGGGCGGCAGCCAGCAGATTGCCCTCGACCCGTGCGGCGATCAATTCGACGGCGTCCTGGCTGGCGGAAAGCCCGGCCTGGGACAGCCGTTGACGGATCCAGCTCGGCAACTGGTTGGCCTCTACCGGCCAGATTTGCACGAACTGGGTCTGCTGACCTTCGACCAGCGCCTTGCCCCACTTGGTTTTCTGCGCACTGCCATCAAGCTTGGGCAGGCTGATCAGCAACACCGTGTCTTCGGCCGGTCGCGAGCAGTACTCGATGAACGCGGCGGCGCCTTTGTCACCGGGTTTGCCGGACGGCAGACGCAGTTCCAGCAGACGCTTTTCGGCGAACAATGACATGCTCGCGCCGGCTTGCAGCAACGTACCCCAGTCGAAACTGGCGTCGGCGGCGAAGACCTGGCGTTCGTCGAATCCCTGTTGGCGGGCGGCGGCACGAATGGCGTCGGCGGCTTCCTGACACAGCAGTGGGTCATCGCCACTGATGATGTAGACCGGCGCGAGGGCACCTTGCAGGTGTTTAGCGAGTTGGGCGGGGGCGAGTTTCATGGGAGAGGGCGAACGGGGCGCCTGAGCGCCCCGTAAGTCTTACTGCTTCGGCAGTTCGATAGGCGACTGGCGCGGGGTTGCCGCTTCAGCCTTCTGCGCCGCTTCCAGTGCCGCGGCTTCAGCCTTGGCCTTGGCATCGGCGGTCTGTTGCAACTGCTCCAACTGAGTCGGAGTCAGCTGTTGCAGACGCAGCATCATGCGTTGAACCAGTTCGCGACGCATCTCTTTGCGGGCATCGTTGGCTTCCTGGTCGGAACCCACCAGGTTGTTGCCGTCGTGGATGAAGACTTTCTGCACTTCGAGCTTGTCGTCCAGCAGCGGCAGGTCGCCCTGACCACGGATGTCGTAGTTCAACACAAGGGTCATCTGGTACTCGCCAGTACGGCCGGCGCCCGCGTAGCTGAGGATGCGCTGGCTTTCTTGCTCATCGGTCAGCACCAGTTTGTAAGGTGCGCCGCTGTAGACCTTGACGCCGCTGCTTTGCAGCACCTGACGCATTTGCGTCACGATTTCGCCGTAGGCATTGCGGGCACTCAGGTCGAGTTCCTTGATCGCCAGTTCAGTGGTGCCGGTGCCGCGCAGCTGGAAACCGCAGGCGCTCAACAGGACCGCAAGGCCCATCACCAGCAAATTGCGTTTGATCATCTTGTTGCTCCCCTTGAAACCAGGTGGGCCGATCGTGCGGCCCGAAAGGTTTTACGCGGCGCCAGGCATGACCTGGCGCCTGATCCAATTAGCTGGCGACGATATTGACCAGTTTCCCGGGCACTACGATCACTTTACGAATAGTCAGGCCGTCGACAAAACGCAGTACGTTCTCGTTGGCCCGAGCAGCCGCTTCGACTTCTTCGCGGCTGGCGCTGGCCGGCATTTCGATGTGGCCGCGCAGTTTACCGTTGACCTGAATGACCAGTTGCAGACTGTCTTGTACCAGAGCGCTCTCGTCCAGCACCGGCCAACCGGCATCGATCACCGGAGCAGCGTGACCCAACCGATGCCACAGATCGTGGCAGATGTGCGGGGTGATCGGAGCCAGCAACAAAGTCACGGCTTCCAGACCTTCGTGAACCAGTGCGCGATCCTGTTCGGTGCCTTGCGCGGCTTTTTCCAGCACATTCATCAGCGTCATCACCTGAGCGATGGCGGTGTTGAATTTGTGGTTCTGGCCGACGTCGTGGCTGGCCTGCTTGATGGCCAGGTGGATCGAGCGGCGAATGGCTTTCTGCTCGTCGTTCAGGCTGGCAACGTCCAGTTTGCCCGGCAAGCCGTGAGTGACGTGGGCTTGAGCCAGACGCCAGACGCGCTTGAGGAAACGGTGCGAACCTTCTACTCCGGAGTCGGACCATTCCGCGCTCATGTCGGGTGGCGAGGCGAACATCATGAACAGGCGGCAGGTGTCTGCGCCGAATTGGTCGATCATCGACTGTGGGTCGACGCCGTTGTTCTTCGACTTGGCCATCTTCTCGGTGCCGCCGATTTCCACCGGCAGGCCGTCCGCGATCAGCTTGGCGCTGATGACCTTAGCCTTGCTGTCACGCTCAAGTTCGACGTCCGCCGGGTTAAACCAGGTGTAAGCACCATTGGCTTCGCGACGATAGTAAGTCTCGGCGATCACCATGCCTTGGGTCAGCAGGTTCTTGAACGGTTCGTTGGAACTCACCAGGCCTTCGTCGCGCATCAGCTTGTGGAAGAAACGCGCGTACAGCAGGTGAAGAATCGCGTGTTCGATACCGCCGATGTACTGATCTACCGGCAGCCAGTGGTCGGCCGCGGCTTTTTCCACCAGGCCGCCTTCATAGTGTGGCGAGGCGTAACGGGCGTAGTACCACGAGGACTCGACGAAGGTGTCCATGGTGTCGGTTTCACGCTTGGCCGGTGCACCACATTTCGGGCAAGCGCACTCGTAGAACTCGGGCATGCGCGCCAGCGGCGAACCGGCGCCATCCGGTACAACGTCTTCCGGCAGCACGACAGGCAATTGATCTTCCGGGACCGGCACATCACCGCAGGTGTCGCAGTGGATGATCGGGATCGGGCAGCCCCAGTAGCGCTGACGGCTGATGCCCCAGTCGCGCAGGCGGAACTGGGTGCGCGAGGCGCCGAGGTTTTTCTTGATCAGCGCGACTTCGATGGCATCGAAGGCGCCTTCGAAATCGAGGCCGTCGAACTCGCCGGAATTGATCAGCGTGCCGTGCTCGCCGTAGGCGTCTTGCCACGGGGACGGGTTGGTGTCGCCCGAACGGGTGCGCACCACGGATTTGATCGGCAGGTTGTACTTGGTGGCGAACTCGAAATCACGTTCGTCGTGCGCCGGAACCGCCATTACTGCGCCGTCGCCGTAGTGCATCAGCACGTAGTTGGCGACCCACACCGGGAGCTTCTCACCGGTCAGCGGGTGCTCGACGAACAACGAGGTTGCCAGGCCTTTTTTCTCTTGGGTGGCGACGTCGGCTTCAGCAACGCTGCCGCCTTTGCATTCAGCAATGAACGCTTGCAGCTCAGGGTTGTTCTGCGCGGCCAGGGTCGCCAGATGGTGTTCGGCGGCCACAGCAACGTAGGTCGCGCCCATCAGGGTGTCCGGGCGGGTAGTGAAGACTTTCATTACGCCGGCTTCGCCGATGGAAGCGACGTCGTACGGGAACTGCACTTCCATGCCGCGGGACTTGCCGATCCAGTTGCGCTGCATGGTCTTGACCTGTTCAGGCCAGCCAGTCAGTTCGTCGAGGCTCTCCAGCAGCTCATCCGCGTAGGCGGTGATCTTGAAGTAGTACATCGGAATTTCGCGTTTTTCGATCAGCGCGCCGGAACGCCAGCCGCGACCGTCGATCACCTGTTCGTTGGCCAGAACGGTCTGGTCGACCGGGTCCCAGTTCACGGTGCCGCTTTTTTTGTAAATCACTCCTTTTTCAAACAGGCGAGTGAACAGCCATTGTTCCCAGCGGTAGTAATCAGGCTTGCAGGTAGTCACCTCGCGGGACCAGTCCACCGCCAGGCCCAGGCTGCGCAGCTGGGTTTTCATGTACGCAATGTTTTCGTAGGTCCACTTGGCGGGCGCTACGTTGTTCTTCATCGCGGCGTTTTCCGCCGGCATGCCGAAGGCGTCCCAACCCATGGGTTGCAGGACGTTTTTGCCTTGCATGCGCTGGTAGCGGGAGATCACGTCGCCGATGGTGTAGTTGCGCACGTGCCCCATGTGTAGCTTGCCGCTGGGGTAAGGGAACATCGACAGGCAATAGAAAGTCTCCTTGCCTGGCTGTTCACTGACTTCAAAGGACTTTTGCTCGTCCCAGAACGACTGGGCGGCGGCTTCGATTTCACGGGGCTGATATTGTTCGTGCATGGCTACTTTTGAACTGAATAGGGGTGGCCTAATCCTCTTCAATGCAACGCTGGACGGTGAACACGCCAAATCGGCGTTTCGGTGTCCAGACGAGCTGGAAGTGGAGTTACAGGAAGCGCCGTAGCATACATGACCGCACTCTACCGAGGGAAACCTTGATTACTGCTGCGGGCTACCCAAAACCCGCTGCGAGGGCCGTTGGTCGCAGCGCTCAGCCGGTTTGATGATGGAAGCTAAGCTCTAATTGGGGAGTGAGTCTTATCTTCAATGAGGTGAGGGATGGTTGAGTCACGGCAAAAAGTTACAAAACCGGAGCTGTACGAAAGATTGATCGATCGTCTGGGAATGGCCCTGGACGCGGCCAAAACCGCTGGTCGGTTACGCGATGAACGTCCGCTGGAACTGGAATTGCGAGGCTTGAGCCCCGCAGAGTTTGCACTGGTCCAGGCGTATCTCGATCGCAGTGAACGTGAGACACAGGGATGCCTGTCAGAAGCAGTGAAGCAACTCGACGCACCACGTTCGGCCAAGATCATCTGGCTCAAGGACAAAACACCCGGCAGGGACGCGGTAAAGGTCCGGTCTCTGCAATTCAAGTAAGGGCACTTGAGGCCATGACGTATGGTTTTTTGAAGCATAGTCCTTCCGCATTTGTTGTCGCATTGCGTCAACCCACTTAGGCTTCGGGCATCTTTTGGAGATGCTCGATGCCTTTTCGATATTTCGTTAAACAACTTCTGTTGCCCCCCGGCATTCTTTTGCTGCTGTTGGTGCTTGCGTGGTGGTTACGCCGCTCAAGACCGCGCCTTGCCGGATTGTGCTTTGCGCTGGGCGTGGGCGGCTTCTGGCTGATGAGCCTGCCGGTGGTGGTGCAGTGGGGCGCCAAGACGCTGGAACGTGAAGCGCCATTGGCGCGTGACGAATGGGCAACATTGGCGCAGCACGCCGACGCGATTGTGGTGCTGGGTGCTGGGCGCGAGCGTGGTGACCTGGCCTGGGGCGGCGACCAGCCGACGGGTGTGGCGCTGCAGCGCGAGCGTTATACGGCGCGGCTGGCCAAGGCGTCGGGCTTGCCGGTCCTGACCAGTGGCGGCCTGCATTACGGCACGCCGCCGACTGAAGCCAGGTTGATGGCTGACTCGTTGCAAGATGATTTCGGCGTGACCGTGCGTTGGCAGGAAGGGCGCAGCCGCACCACTTGGGAGAACGCGCAGTTCAGCGCCGAGGTGTTATTGCCGGAAGGAATCAAGCGCGTGGTGGTCGTGACTCAGGCCTGGCACATGCCGCGAGCGGTCTGGAGTTTCAAAAAGGCAGGATTTGAAGTGGTGCCAGCGCCGGTGGGGTTTTTAGGCGTGGATCACGCCCGGCCACTGGGCGGCTGGATGCCGGAATTCAAGTCGATCTGGCAGAGCGGGCAGTTGATGAATGAGGCGGTGGGGCAAATCGGGTATTCAATTTTTTATCGCTGATTTGATCGTTCCCACGCGGAGCGTGGGAACGATCATTAGACAGTCTTGGCCATCCGGCTCGCGATCAGCGCCCAGCCAAACAACAGCACGCAAACAATGATCAGCGGCCACGAGCGCCATTCCAGATAAGGCGTCAGGTTGTGCATTGGCACCACTTCACCGTACAGAATGCCGCGTTCGAACTGCGGGATCTGCACGGTGATCTGGCCGAACGGGTTGATCAAACCGGTTACGCCGTTGTTGGTGGCGCGGATCATCCAGCGACCGGCCTCAAGCGCGCGCATCTGCGCCATCTGCAAGTGTTGCAACGGGCCGATGGAGGTGCCGAACCAGGTGTCATTGCTGATGGTCAGCAGCAAATCGCTACGCGCCGCGAGGCTGGCGGCAAATTCCGGATAAACCACTTCGTAGCAGATGAACGGTGCAATCTGATAACCCTTGGCTTGCAGCATCGGCTGGTCGGCCGGGCCACGGGCAAAGTCCGACATCGGCAGATCGAAGAAAGCGATCAGCCCCCGCAACACGTCCTGCAACGGAACGTATTCGCCAAACGGCACCAGTTTCTGCTTGAGGTAAGTGCCATCGCCTTCACCCGCGACGGTGATGCCGTTGTAGAACCGTTTCTGGTGATGGACTTCCTCGCGGATCGGTACGCCGGTGATCAGCGCGGACTTACGCTCTGCGGCGAAGTTTCCCATCATGTTCAAGTAGCCCTCGGCGGACTCCTTGAGCACCGGGATGGCCGTTTCCGGCCAGATCAGCAGGTCGACCCGTTTTGAACTGAAGCTCATGTCGCGGTACAGCGCCAACTGCGCGTTGAGCTGCGCCGGGTCCCACTTCATGCTCTGTTCGATGTTGCCCTGAATCGCCGCGACACTCAGCGGAGCACCCGCCGGGGTTGTCCAGGCGTGCTCCTTGAGCGCCATGCCGGTCACCCAAGGGCCGACCAGCAGCATCACACCTGCGGCGATGAAACCTTTGCGGCCCGTGCGGACCAGGCGCAAAGCGTTATAGAGCAGCGCGGCCGTCAGGGCCAGGGTGAAGGAAATCAGCCACATTCCGCCGACTGGCGCGAGCCCGGCCAGCGGGCCGTTGAGCTGACTGTAGCCGGAATAAAGCCAGGGGAAACCGGTCAGGAACCAGCCGCGAAAGGCTTCCTGACCGACCCACAACGCCGCGAACGCCAGGGCGTCGGCCAGCGGTGCTTCGTTACGGCGCAGCCAGCGCGCCCAGATCCAGGCGGGCAGGGCGAAGAACCAGGCAATCGCCGCCGTGAAGATCAACATCAGGAAACCGGCCAGCAGCACTGAAGCGCCGCCGAAGTGGTGAATGCTGTAGTAGATCCAGCTGGTACCGGCGCCAAACAGACCGAAACCGAAGCACCAGCCCCGTCCCAGAGCCTGGCGGGGGTTCAGTTCACGCAAGCCGGCATAGAAGAAGCCGACCGCCAGCAACGCCAACGGCCAGATATCGAACGGCGCCAGGGCCAGGGTGGTGATTGCACCGGCCGCCACGGCCAGCAGATTACCGGGCCAGCCGGGGCGGGTTACGCGGAGCAAGGGGTGTGTCATCAGCTATTTCCTGTATCGCGCCGGGCCTGCTGTTACGCAGGGCAAGGCACGAGGAGTGTGGTTTGGTTTTTCAAATGAGCGACGAGTAACGCAGCCCTGCGTAACAGCAGACCCGGCCCTTCGGGTTGCGCCTGAAAGCGGGCCATGCTGCGTTGCAGTCCTTGGAAAGGGAATGCCATTCCCTGCGGACTGCGCCTTGCCTGGCCCGCTTTCAGGCGCAACGCGATGCAGGAAATAGCTGATGACACACCCCTAATCCTTAACGGGCAATGGGAGTCAGGCGCAGCAAATGGATTCGACGGCTATCCGCATTGAGGATACGGAAGCGATAAGGGCCGATTTCAGTGATTTCATTACGTTTTGGCAGGTGCCCGAACGCACTCATCACCAAGCCGCCGACGGTGTCGAATTCGTCATCGGAGAATTGGCTGTCGAAGAACTCGTTGAAGTTCTCGATCGGCGTCAGGGCCTTGATCAGGAAGTCACCGCTGGGCAGCGGCTTGATGTAGCTGTCTTCTTCGACGTCATGCTCGTCTTCGATATCGCCGACGATTTGTTCCAGCACGTCTTCGATGGTCACCAGACCCGCCACACCGCCGTATTCGTCAATGACGATGGCCATGTGGTTGTGGTTGGCGCGGAACTCGCGCAGCAGCACATTCAGACGCTTGGATTCGGGCACGAAAGTGGCCGGGCGCAGCAGGTCCTTGATGTTGAAGCTGTCGCCGTTCTCCTTGAGGATCAACGGCAGCAAGTCCTTGGCCAGCAACACGCCCATTACGTCATCGTGGCTTTCGCCGATCACCGGGTAGCGGGAGTGGGCCGAGTCGACCACGGCGGGCAAAAACTCGCGGGGTGTCTGGGTCGCCTTGATACTGATCATCTGCGAGCGCGGGACCATGATGTCCCGTACTTGCAGGTCAGCGACCTGGATGGCGCCTTCGACGATGGCCAGCGCTTCGCTGTCCAGCAACTTGTTTTGGTGTGCATCGCGCAGCAGCTCCAGCAGCTCCTGGCGGTTCTTCGGCTCGTGGGCAAAAGCTTGGGTGAGCTTACCCAACCATGACTTTTGCCCGTTGCTCGATCGATCTTCGCTCATAGCGATTACTCTGAATCCTTTGTTGTAACGATGGGGGATGCGTCTGTTTCGTCGTCCGCATAAGGGTCGGGATAGCCCAGTTCTGCAAGCAACGTTCGTTCCAGTGCTTCCATTTCTTCGGCTTCGTCGTCATCTATATGGTCGTAACCCAGCAGATGCAAGCAGCCGTGAATGACCAGATGCGCCCAATGGGCCTTGAGAGCCTTGCCTTGTTCGACAGCTTCGCGCTCGACCACCGCCACGCAGATCACCAGGTCGCCCAGCAGCGGGATATCCAGAAATTCGTCGGGGACATCGGCGGGGAACGAAAGAACGTTAGTGGCATAATCCTTTTGCCGCCAGGTGTGGTTCAGCTCGCGACCTTCGGGTTCATCAACCAAACGGATGGTCATTTCGGAGTCAGCTGTGCGCTGGCGCAGGGCCAGTTCGCACCATTGGCGGAATTCGGCTTCGCTTGGGGCAGGCGCTTCGGTAGCCAGTTGCAGATCAAGCTCAAGCATCGCGGCGGCTATCCTTCGGGGCTTCATCGGCCACGCGATTTTCGAAGCGCTCATAGGCTTCGACGATGCGTTGCACCAGTGGATGGCGCACAACGTCCTTGGGTTTGAAATGGGTGAAGCTGATGCCCGGCACGTCTTTCAGCACCTCGATAACATGGTGCAGGCCAGACTTGGTGCCTTTTGGCAGGTCGACCTGGGTGATGTCACCGGTGATCACGGCGGTGGAGCCGAAGCCGATCCGGGTCAGGAACATCTTCATTTGCTCGACGGTGGTGTTCTGGCTTTCGTCGAGGATGATGAAACTGTTGTTCAGGGTGCGACCGCGCATGTAGGCCAGCGGCGCAACTTCGATCACTTGACGCTCGATCAACTTGGCGACGTGTTCGAAGCCAAGCATTTCGTAGAGGGCGTCGTAGAGCGGGCGCAGGTACGGGTCGATCTTCTGCGACAGGTCGCCGGGCAGGAAGCCGAGCTTTTCGCCCGCTTCAACCGCCGGACGCACCAGCAGGATGCGGCGAATCTGCTCGCGTTCCAGCGCGTCTACCGCGCAGGCGACGGCCAGATAGGTCTTGCCGGTACCGGCCGGGCCGATGCCGAAATTGATGTCGTTACCGAGGATTTCCTTCACGTAGCGCAACTGATTCAAGCCGCGAGGGCGAATCATGCCTTTTTTGGTGCGCAGGGCGACGGAGGGTTCGGAGGGGGAGACATTGTCCAACTCTTCGACGGCCGATTCCTGCAGGAACAGGTGAACCACGTCCGGCGACAGCTCGGTACCCTTGGTTTCCCGGTACAAGCGGCGCAGGAGGTTTTCCGCGGAGGTGGTGTGTTTGGGGTCGCCGATCAGCTCGAACTGGTTTCCGCGGTTGCGGATCTCGATGGTCAGGCGTTGCTCGATCAAGCGCAGGTGCTCGTCGAACATCCCGCACAGATTGGCGAAGCGACGGGCCTCAAAGGGCTCGAGGATAAAACGATGTGGTTCTATGGGTGCGTTCAAGGTCGTATTTAGCCGCCCTGGGGCAATAAGATGAAATCAAGGATAACGCCAGTGGGCTGGGTGCGAAAGCTCTTAAATAACCCAATGTCGATCACAGTCCTGTAGGAGCGAAGCTTGCTCGCGAAGAACGATAACGCGATCTGTCAGACAGATCGCGGCGCGGCCTTCGCGAGCAAGCTTCGCTCCTACAACAGCGAGCCGCGCAGCGAGTGCGGTTGGGCGGCGTCGATGTGCACGTCGGCAAACTGGCCAATCAGCGTGGGATTGTCGCAGCGGAAGTTGACGATACGGTTATTCTCGGTCCGGCCTTGCAGTTCGCCGGGGTCTTTTTTCGAATAATCGGTCACCAGGATCCGCTGGATCGAACCGACCATTTGTCGGCTGATCTCGAAACCTTGCTGGTTCAGGCGATGTTGCAGCGCATTCAGGCGTTCTTTCTTCAGCTCTTCCGGCGTTTCGTCGGCCAGATCGGCAGCTGGAGTGCCTGGGCGCTGGCTATAGACGAACGAGTAGGAGAAGTCGAAACCGACGTCTTCGATCAGCTTCATGGTCTGTTCGAAATCTTTTTCGGTCTCGCCCGGGAAGCCGACGATGAAGTCCGAACTGATGCAGATCCCCGGCACGGCGGCACGCAGCTTGCGCAGTTTGGATTTGTATTCCAGCGCGGTGTGGTTGCGCTTCATCGCCGCCAGGATTCGGTCCGAGCCCGACTGCACCGGCAAGTGCAGATGCTTGACCAGTTCCGGCACGTCGGCGTGGGCCTGGATCAGGCTGTCGGAGAATTCCAGCGGGTGTGAGGTGGTGTAACGGATGCGGTCGATGCCATCGACGGCGGCCACCACCCGGATCAGTTCGGCCAGGTCAGCCAAACGACCATCATGAGTGGTCCCGCGATAGCCATTGACGTTCTGCCCCAGCAGGGTCACTTCGCGCACACCGTTTTCGGCCAGGTGGATGATCTCGGCGATCACGTCATCGAATGGTCGGCTGACTTCTTCACCGCGGGTGTAGGGCACCACGCAGAAGGTGCAGTACTTGCTGCAACCTTCCATCACCGACACATAGGCGCTCGGCCCGTCGATGCGCGGCTCGGGCAAGTGGTCGAATTTCTCGATTTCCGGGAACGAGACGTCAACTTGAGGCAGTTTGGTGGCGCGCGCGGCGTCGATCATTTCCGGCAGGCGGTGCAAAGTTTGCGGGCCGAACACGACGTCGACATACGGAGCGCGGTCGCGGATGGCCGCGCCTTCCTGACTGGCCACGCAACCGCCGACGGCGATGACCATGTCCGGGTTTGCCAGTTTCAGTTCGCGCCAGCGGCCCAGTTGGGAGTACACACGGTCCTGGGCGCGTTCGCGGATCGAACAGGTATTGAGCAGGATCACGTCGGCGTCTTCAGCGCGGGCAGTGACTTCCAGGGCCTGATGTTCACCCAGCAGATCGACCATGCGCGAGCTGTCGTACTCGTTCATCTGGCAACCGTGGGTTTCGATGTAAAGCTTCTTGGCCATGGGAAAGAGTCATCACGTGATTCAAAGAACCGCGCATTATAGGGAACATGTCCCAAGGTTCCTACCGCTGTGCGTCCGGCGGCTATGCTATAGTTCGCGCCCTCATTTTTATCCCCGATGTGTTGCTCGCCCACCATGACCAAACGTGAAGCTCCAATCTACAAGGTGATTTTCCTCAACCAGGGCCAGGTGTACGAAATGTATGCCAAGCAGATCTATCAAAGTGATCTGTGGGGCTTCCTGGAAGTGGAAGAGTTCGTCTTTGGCGAGCGCACGCAAGTGGTCGTCGATCCGAGCGAAGAGAAACTCAAGGCTCAGTTCGAAGGCGTTGTGCGCAGTTTTGTGCCGATGCATTCGATCGTGCGCATCGACGAGGTCGAGCGCCTCGGTACGCCGAAAATCAGCGAGGCCCGCGGTGCGGTCGGCAATGTCATGCCGTTTCCGATGCCGATGCCTGAGAAGTAGGCCTCAAGACCGAGTCGCACCCTTCGCGGGCAAGCCTCGCTCCTACAGGACTGGCGCTGCCCTTGTAGGAGCGAGGCTTGCCCGCGAAGGGGCCAGAAAGTTCGACGCAGAAATCAGGGAAGTGGCGAGAACGGCGTACGCCCATCGGCGCTTTGCAATTCCATCAGGTACTTGCGGAAGATTTGCCCGAGCACCTGGGTAGCCACCTCAAGTTCTTCGCGGGGCATTTTCTCGGCGACTTCGTCGGCGGTGTCCAACGCATCTTCAGCGCCATTGACCGCAGCCATTTTCAGCACGATATAAGCCTGGATGTTATTGGCCGGTACGCCTTCGCCGTGGAAGAACATGGTGCCGAGTTTGAACTGCGCCTGAGCGTGGCCTTGCAACGAGGCCTTTTCGAAGTAGCCCAGGGCTTTTTTGAGGTCGCGCGGCGTGTTTTTGCCGTCGTAGTAGAACTCACCCAACTCGTATTGCGCTTGCGCATCCCCTTCATCCGACGCTTTCTGGCAGGCGGCGAGAGCCTGCGCCAGGTCTTGCGGCTGAGTATTGAGGGTGCAACGACCCATCGCTGGGATTAACAACGAGTTGCCGCCTGCTTGTGCGAGCGCGAGCAGGGGCTGAAGGAGCAACAGGCAGCCCAATGCAAGGGCGCGGCCGGTGCGGTTCATGGGAATCGACTTACCTCTGAAGGGCGCGCGGACCCATCGAGGGGATCCAATAAGCGCGCATTATGAAATAAGCAGGGCCAACCTTACAAAGTCTTTACTCGTTTTTCTGCTGCGCGGGGAATATATCGCCCACTTTGCTGGGGATCTTAAGCAGAAGCGTAGGAATAAGGGCATGAATGTAGGTGAAAGCTGACGCTGGCAATCGCCAACGTCAGCGGCACAGCGTTATTTCAATGCGGCAAATGCACGCTCGGCGGCATCCAGCGTCAGTTTCAGCTCGGTTTCGCCATGGGCGATCGAGGTGAAGCCCGCTTCGAATGCGCTCGGCGCCAGGTACACGCCGCCCTCGAGCATCAGGTGGAAGAAGCGCCCGAACAGGGCAGCGTCGCTGGCCATCACGTCATCGAAGGTCACGATGTCGTCGGCGCCGCTGAAGTACAGGCCGAACATGCCGCCGGCCTGTGTGGTCACGAACGGAATGCCCGCCGCATCGGCGCGCTGTTGCAGGCCATCGAGCAGGCGACTGGTGTAGTCGCTCAGCTCGGCGTGGAAGCCCGGACGGCTGATCAGTCGCAGGGTCGTCAGACCGGCAGCCATGGCCAGCGGGTTACCCGACAATGTGCCCGCCTGATAGACAGGGCCCAATGGCGCGATGTGCGACATGATTTCGCGCTTGCCGCCGAAGCAGCCAACCGGCATGCCACCACCGATGATTTTGCCGAAGGTGGTCAGGTCAGGCGTCACGCCGTAGTGAACTTGGGCACCGCCGAGGGCGACACGGAAACCGGTCATCACTTCATCGAAAATCAGCACCACGCCATGCTTGTCGCACAGGGTCCGCAGGCCTTCGAGGAAACCTGGCGCCGGGGGCACGCAGTTCATGTTGCCGGCCACTGGCTCGACGATGATGCACGCCACTTCCTGGCCCACTTCGGCGAGCAGGGTGTCTACGGCATCGATGTCGTTGAACGGCAGGGTCAGGGTGTGTTTGGCGAATGCCGCCGGCACACCGGCCGAGCTCGGCACGCCTTGGGTCAGGGCACCGGAACCGGCCTTGACCAGCAGGCTGTCGGAGTGGCCGTGGTAGCAGCCTTCGAACTTGATGATGCTGTCGCGGCCGGTGAAACCACGGGCCAGACGAATCGCGCTCATGGTCGCTTCGGTACCGGAGCTGACCATGCGCACCATTTCCATCGATGGCACGATCGAGCAGACCAGATCAGCCATCTGGGTTTCCATCTCGGTCGGTGCGCCGTAGGACAATCCGTGCTCAAGCTGTTTGCGTACCGCGTCCAGCACGTCCGGATGACTGTGACCGAGAATCATCGGCCCCCAGGAACCGACGTAATCCACATAACGCTTGTTGTCTTCGTCGGTGACGTAGGCGCCTTCGGCATGTTTGAAGAACAACGGCGTGCCGCCGACGCTTTTGAACGCCCGAACAGGCGAATTCACGCCACCGGGAATGTGTTTCTGGGCATTGGCAAACAGCGTTTCGGAACGAGACATGATCGGGCTCTCAAATCAGACTTTAAGTAATTCGTTAAAGGCGCGGGCGCGGCGCGTCACTTCAGCCGTGCTCTCGGCGCCAAACAAACCGTGGACCACCGCCAGCAGATCGACCCCATGGGCCACCAGCGGCGCGGCGTTGTCCAGCGTGATGCCGCCGATCGCGCAGATCGGCAGGTGCAGTTTGCTGCGGGCCTGGTCGAGCAGTTCGAGACTGCAGGTCGGTGCGCCGGGTTTAGTGTTGGAGTTGAAGAAGCGGCCGAAGGCGACGTAACTGGCACCTTCTTTCGCCGCTTGCTCGGCGAGTTCGAGCTGAGCGTGACAGGTCGAACCGATGATCGCCTGGCGACCGAGCAACGCGCGGGCCGGGGTCAACGGGCCATCGGTCTGGCCCAGGTGCACGCCGACGTTCAGGCGCGCGGCCAGTTCGGCATCGTCATTAATGATCAGTTGGGTCTTGTAGCGCTCGCACAGATCGCGCAAGGCTTCGGCCTCGCGCAGACGGCGGGCTTCGTCGCTGCTCTTGTCGCGGTATTGCAGCAGGGTGACGCCGCCTTCCAGCGCCGCCTCCACGTACTCAAGCAATTTACCGGCGAGCAGCTGGCTATCGGTAATGGCGTACAGGCCACGTAGTTTCATCGGACAAGCCTCACCGCATTGCTTATAGAAAGTTACGAACAGAAATCCAGCGGCAGGCGACGCGGCACGAACTGGCCTTTGCCTAGCTGCTCCGCGTCACGCAGGGTACGCCAAGTGTAGTTAAGCGCCGTCTGCACGGCGCTAGCGAGGTTTTCACCCAGGGCCAGACGACCCGCCAGGGCGCTGGCCAAGGTGCAACCGGAACCGTGATAACTGCCGGGCAGGCGTTGGCAGGTGAAGGTTTCGCGGTGACCGTCGCGGCTGTACAGGCGATTGTGGATTTCGTGTTCATCGCCATGGCCGCCGGTGATCAGCAGGTGTTTGACGAAGGGCAGGAGTTTTTCAGCGCACTCGTCCGCGGTGCCTTCGGGCAGTTCGGCGAGGATGCGGGCTTCGGGAAGATTAGGGGTGGCGATGATCGACAGGGGCAGCAGGCGTTCGCGCATGGCGTAGCCGACTTCGTCCTTGCCCAGGCGTCCGCCGCCACCGGCGCGCAGCACCGGGTCGCAGACCACCGGCAAATGCGGGTGCGCCGACAGCAGTTCGACCACGGTGTCGACCATTTCCAGGGATCCGAGCATGCCCAGTTTGACTGCGGCTACCGTCGAATCGTTGAGCACGGCGTTGGCCTGGGCCAACACCCACTCTCGGTCGAGGACGCGGAAGTCCGTGACGTTGACCGTGTCTTGCACGGTCAGGGCGGTGACGGCCGGGGCCGCATGACAACCCTGAGCGAGCAGGGCTTCGATATCTGCCTGCAAGCCGGCGCCACCACTTGGGTCGTGGCCGGAGAGACAGAGGACAACGGGGCGAGAGCTGTAGATATTCATGGTGCGCGAGCTTACCACCAAACATCTATTTTCGGGTGTCGACCAATAAGCTTTGGAACGAGAAAAGGCGTGCGCCTTCCGGCCATTGTCGCACTCTGATCGGGCAAACAGCTCTATCTCAAAACATGGTGCTGGAACGCCCGTGCTAGAGCCTTTGTAGGAAAAATTTCAATGGTGTTCAATGGCCACCAACGGCTATGCTAGAGTGGATCCAAACCAATAACAGGTAATACCGGTTTTACGTCTACTCAAAAGGAATGAGGGGCTTCCTGAGATAACCGGACAGGCCACGCTGGGGCTTAAATGCGCTATTTGCTGATGTTGCTGTTGTGCTTGCCCCTCATGGCGAGTGCAGTCGAGTTTGATGAATTCACTCAAAGCCTTCCCCTGGGCCGAACCCTGCAAGTGTTCGAAGACGCGGGCGGTCAGGCGACCATCGCCGATGTCCGTGCGCAAGCCGCGGCCGGAAACTTCAAGCCCCACGACAAAGACACCCTCAACGCCGGTTACTCGCGTTCAGCGTTCTGGTTGAAAATCGACCTGCATTACCGCCCCACCAACCCCGCGGTGCAACGCACCTGGCTGCTGGAACTGGCCTATCCGCCCCTTGATCACCTTGATCTGTACTTGCCCGATGCTGCCGGTGGCTATCAACTGGCACGACAGACCGGTGATGCCTTGCCGTTCGCCACTCGCGAGATCCGCCAGAACAACTACCTGTTCGATTTGAACTTCACCGCTGATCAAGCGCAAACCGTGTACCTGCGCCTGCAGAGTCAAGGGTCGATCCAGGCGCCAGTCACCTTGTGGTCGAGCACAGCTTTCCTCGAACAACAACCGGTCCGACTCTATGTGTTGGGGCTGATCTACGGCGTGTTGCTGGGCATGCTGGTCTACAACCTGTTCATCTACCTCAGCGTGCGCGATACCAGTTACCTCTATTACATCTTCTACATCGCCTCGTTCGGCCTGTATCAGTTGTCGGTAAACGGCGCAGCCGTGGAATATTTCTGGCCGAACAACCCGTGGTGGGCCAACGCCGCCACGCCGTTTTTCATCGGTTGCGCGGGGCTCTTCGGCAGCCAGTTCGCCCGTAGTTTCTTGCAGACCACAACGTACAGTCGTTGGCTCGACCGCTTGCTTGTGGCCTTGATTGCGTTCAGCGCGGTGGTGGTCGGGTTGTCATTGATGGCCAGTTACGCCCTGGCCTTGCGTCTGGCGACAGCGCTGGCATTGGTCTTCACTGTGGTGATTTTTGCCGCAGGGATTTTCGCCTGGCTGCGTGGCCTGCGCGTGGCGCGTTATTTCATCATTGCCTGGTCGGCGTTTTTACTCGGCGGCATCGTCAACACCCTGATGGTGCTGGGTTACCTGCCGAACGTGTTCCTGACCATGTATTCCAGCCAGATCGGCTCGGCAATTGAAGTGGCGCTGCTGTCCCTGGCACTGGCCGATCGCATCAATGCCATGCGCGAGCAACAGGCGCAGACCCTGTTCGATGCCGGCCAAAAGCTCGAAGTGCTGAACCAGCAACTGGCGCACAGTAACAAGCTCAAGGACGAATTCCTCGCCACCCTGACCCACGAACTGCGCACGCCCATGAATGGCGTGATCGGTTCGCTGGAGCTGATGCAGACCGTCGAGATGGACCCGGAGCTGGAGCACTACCAGCAAACGGCCGCAGGCTCGGCGCGAGACATGATGCGCATGGTCAACGGCATCCTGACCCTGACCGAGTTGCAGGCCGGCAAACTCAAGGCCTATCCGGCCACCTTCAGTTTGCGCGGCGTGGTTGAGGCTTTGCGCCTGCAGTTCGAGGGCAACGCTCTGAGCAAGTCGCTGGACTTCAAAGTCGACGTGACGGCGGGGCTGCCGGATCGCTTGCACGGCGACAGCGCCAAGTTGGCGCAGTGCCTGGAATGCCTGCTGGATAACGCGATCAAGTTCACTCGAATTGGCGGGTTAGCGCTGCGGGTGACGGGTAAACCCCTGGAGCCCAACCGACTGGCACTGTCGTTTGCGGTGATCGACACCGGCATCGGCTTCACCGATCTGGGGGAGGCGACCCTTTATCAGCGGTTCTTCCAGCTCGACGGCTCAATGACCCGAGAATATGGCGGTCTGGGCGTCGGCCTGGCGATCTGTCGGCAACTGGTGGAGTTGCTCGGCGGGCGCCTGACTCACCGCTCAGAGCCTGGGCGGGGCAGCCGCTTCCAGCTCGACGTCGAGTTCGAACTGCCCGTGGTGGAACGGCCGTCAGTGCCCTTGATGACCCGGGAATTTCCTCGCCTGCGACTGCCTCAGGACTGCAGGGTGCTGCTGGTTGATGACAACAGCATCAATCAATTGGTGATGCGCGGGATGTTGCTCAAGCTGGGGTTCCGGGTGCGCACCGCCGACAATGGGGCTAGCGCGCTCGATCACTTGCAACGCGAAACCTTTGATGCGGTATTGCTCGATTGCCAGCTAACACCTCTGGACGGCGCGTCCCTCTGTTGCCAGATCCGCGCGTTGCCGGGCTGCACCGAAATGCCGGTATTCGTGATTGCCTTGAGCATTGATCGGGAACGCTACCCGACCGGCGCCTTGATCGATTACCTGAACAAGCCGGTGAAGTTCGAAGACCTGCAGGCAGCGCTCTATCGTCGCGTGCTGTGTCCGAAGCAAGGCGAAAGCGCCGACAGTTAGGCAGATATGACACTTTGTTCAGCTAAGGGGCGGTGCTTAACTGAAGTCCCTTGGCTGACCAAAGGAGCCCCGTCATGAACCTGCATCAGTTCGCCGAAACCCACGAAGTCACCAACCAGCCACCGTCGCTGGACGGCACCAACCTGTATCGCATCGACCTGCCGTTGCAGGAGTGGTCGCGGCGTTTCGGGGCCGGGTGGGCCGAGTCTCGGATCGACGCTTACGGTGCCCTGGCCGGCGGGCCGCTGATGGAAGCGGGGTTCCTGGCCAATCAGAACAAGCCGGTTTTCAGCAGTCATGACCGTTACGGCCATCGCATCGACCTGGTGGAATTTCACCCGGCCTATCACGAGCTGATGCGCACGGCGGTCGAGCACGGTTTGACCTCGTTGCCTTGGGTGCATCCGCAGTCCGGCGCCCACGTCGCCCGCGCCGCCATGACCTACCTGCACAGCCAGGCCGAAGCCGGTAGTGGTTGCCCGCTGACCATGACCTTCGCCAGCGTCCCGGCGATGCGTTTGCAACCGGATCTGGCCAAGCAGTGGCTGCCGAAAATCCTCTCTACCGAATACGACCCGCGCAATGTCGGCATGGCCCACAAGGCCGGGGTCACGATCGGTATGGCGATGACCGAGAAACAGGGCGGCACCGACGTGCGGGCCAACACCACCAAGGCTTATCCGGTCGGCGCCAGTGGTCCGGGCCAGGCGTATGAGCTGGTGGGTCACAAGTGGTTCTGTTCGGCACCGATGTGCGATGCCTTCCTGACCCTGGCCCAGACTGACAAGGGGTTGACTTGTTTCCTGCTGCCGCGCCACCGTCCGGACGACACGCGCAATCAGTTCTACATACAGCGACTGAAGAACAAACTCGGCAATTGTTCCAACGCTTCCAGTGAAGTGGAGTTCCGTGGTGCGCTGGCATGGATGGTCGGCGAGGAGGGGCGGGGCGTTCCGACCATTATCGAAATGGTCGCCATGACCCGCTTCGATTGCATGGTCGGTTCCAGTTCGCTGATGCGCCAGGCCCTGACCCAGGCCAGCCATCACTGCGCTCACCGCAAGGTCGGCGGCAAGTTACTCAGCGAACAACCTTTGATGCAGAACGTACTGGCCGACCTGGCCCTGGAAAGCGAAGCCGCCCTGGCCTTGAGCCTGCGCATGGGTCGGGCGCTGGATCATCTGGATGACGACCATGAAGCCAAATTCGCTCGGCTAGTCACGGCGGTAGGCAAGTACTGGATCTGCAAACGCGCGCCCGGAATGATCAATGAAGCCGCCGAATGCATGGGCGGTGCCGGTTATGTCGAAGACAGCATCTTGCCGCGGTTGTACCGTGAGGCACCGGTCAATTCGACGTGGGAAGGTTCCGGCAACGTGCAATGCCTCGACGTTTTGCGAGCGTTGTCGAAGGAGTCGGGTGTGCTCGACGTATTGTTCAGCGAATTGGGTGACGGCCTTGGCGACCAACGCCTGGCCGTGCACATCAGCCAATTGAAGTCGGCCTTCAAGGACACCAGCGACATTCAATACCGCGCCCGCCAGCTCACCGAAGATATTGCTTTGGGCCTTCAGGCCAAGCTGTTGCTGGAGGCTGGCAACAGTGCCGTCAGTGACGCGTTCATTGCCAGCCGCCTCGGTTCCGCCGGTCGGGTGTATGGCGCGTTGCCACGAGGGCTGGAGGTGGCAGCGATTGTCGCCCGGTCAACTCCTCAAGGTTTTTGAGACGTGAAAAGATCGCAGCCTTCGGCAGCTCCTACGGATGTACGACGAACCTGTGTAGGAGCTGCCGAAGGCTGCGATCTTTTTTCGCTGTTCCCGTGAAGCGATGATGCAGGCAAGATGAAGGTCTGCAAGTCAGAACACAGGATGCTGATCGTGACCGAAGCTTTTATTGTCGTTCAAACCGCCGAGCAAGCCGTGGATCGGCTTGCGCTCTTGCACAATCGTGCAACCACCGCGCTGAACCAGGCGCTCAAGCGTTACCTCAAGGATCGTGTCGAACCGGACGCCGAACAGCGTGCGATGTTTCGTTATCCAGAACTGCGTCTGACCTACCATTGCCAGGGCGAAGTCCCACAAACCACGCGCGCCTATGCCAAGGTTCAGTTGCCGGGGACCTACAGCGTCACCGTCACCCATCCGGCGGCCTTCCGTAAATACCTGCTGGAACAACTCGTTCCGTTGATGCACGACTTCACCGTGACCGTGGAAGTTGGCATCAGCCAGCAAAACATTCCTTATCCGTACGTGGTCGAGCAGGGCGATGAGCTGGCCGGCTCCGGCGTCACAGCAGCCGTGCTGGCGCGGGTGTTCCCGAGTACCGACCTGTCGGCCGCGACTGATGGCATCGCCGACGGTTTGTACGATTGGGAAAACACCGATCCGCTGCCGTTGGCCTTGTTCGACGCCGCGCGGGTGGATTTCTCCCTGCGCCGCCTGGTGCATTACACCGGCAGCGACTGGCGTCATGTGCAACCGTGGATTCTGCTGACCAACTACCACCGCTATGTTGACCAGTTCATCGTCCATGGTCTGGAACAGTTGCGCAGCGATCCGCGTTTCGTGCGCATGGTCTTGCCGGGCAACGTGATCATCGAAAAGAGCATGGACCACGGCGAAGCCTCGGCGATTGCGGCGGGCGTGGTTTGGCACCGCTATCAAATGCCGGCCTATCACCTGATCGCCACCGACGGCCATGGCGTGACCCTGGTCAACATCGGCGTCGGCCCGTCCAACGCCAAGAACATCACCGACCACCTGGCAGTGCTGCGTCCGCATTGCTGGCTGATGATCGGCCACTGTGGCGGCTTGCGTCAGTCGCAGACCATTGGCGATTACGTGCTGGCGCACGCCTACATGCGTCGCGACGGAATACTCGATCGGGTCGTGCCGCCGAATATCCCGATTCCGGCCCTGGCCGAAGTGCAGATGGCGTTGCAGCAAGCGGCGGCCAACATCACCGGTGAGAAGGGCGACGAGCTGAAAAAGCGCCTGCGCACTGGCACCGTACTGACCTACGACGACCGTAACTGGGAATTGCGCTGGGCTCAGGAACGTCCGCTGATCAACCTGTCTCGCGCCGTGGCGGTGGACATGGAAAGCGGCACCATCGCCGCGCAAGGTTATCGCTTGCGGGTTCCGTACGGCACGTTGCTCTGTGTCTCGGACAAACCGTTGCACAGCGAAATCAAGCTGCCGGGTTCGGCCAACGCCTTCTATGAGCGCGCGGTCAGCCAGCACTTGAAGATCGGGATCGAGGCGGTGGACCTGTTGCGCACCGAGCTCAACTCGCTGCACTCGCGCAAACTGCGCAGCTTCGACGAACCACCGTTCCGCTAACGGTTTGTCGTGGTCATTTGGCGGTCGGGGCACTAGCATTAGCAGCCCTGACCGTTAGATGTTGTTTTCCCCATGTCTCGTCCTCAACGTCCCGTTTCCCGCCGCCCTGGCGTGAAGCCTGCGCCATCTTCCTCAGCCCCGCGCCGAGTCGCCAAAGCGCCGCCGGCCGAGCCGAAGCTGATTCTGTTCAACAAACCTTTTGATGTGCTGACGCAATTCAGCGACGGCGAAGGGCGGGCGACGCTCAAGGATTTCATCGAGATTCCCGGGATTTACCCGGCAGGACGACTGGACCTTGACAGCGAAGGTTTACTGTTGCTGACCAACGACGGCCAGCTTCAGGCGCGGATCGCCGATCCGAAACACAAACTGGCCAAGACCTATTGGGTGCAAGTGGAAGGCGAGCCGAACGCCGAGCAATTGCAGCGCTTGCGCGATGGCGTCGAGCTGAACGATGGCATGACGTTGCCGGCCGAGGCGCGGCAACTGGATGAGCCGCAGTTGTGGCCACGCAACCCGCCGGTGCGCTTTCGCAAAAGTGTGCCGACCAGTTGGCTGGAGCTGGTGATTCGCGAAGGTCGCAACCGCCAGGTACGGCGCATGACCGCGGCGGTTGGCTTGCCGACGTTGCGCCTGGTGCGGGTCAGAATCGGCGACTGGTCGATCGAAGGGCTTGATCAGGGCCAGTGGAAGGAAGTGCCGGCGCGGTTATGAATGGTTTTCGATGTAAGCGATGACCACGCTTTTGACGATGAACGCGAAGATCCCCAGGCCCAGCACGAAGAACAGAATCAGGGTGCCGAACTTGCCCGCCTTGGACTTCTTCGCCAGATCCCAGACGATGAAACCCATGAAAATGATCAGGATGCTGACCAGTCCGGTCATCATCCACTCTTCGAATACTGCAGGATCCATCGAACATCTCCAGCGCGGGCGAGGCTAAAAAGGGCGGGGCGAGTATACGCCAAGGCGGATTGGCGGAGCATTGACCTGCGGCGGTGTGCCGCAGCTATTCGTCGCCCTGTTAGTGATCGTTCCCACGCTCTGCGTGGGAATGCCGCCATGGACGCTCTGCGTCCGCTGTGGATCGTGACGCAGAGCGTCACAGGATGCATTCCCACGCGGAGCGTGGGAACGATCAGCGCGGGGAATGGTTCAGCCACGCAGATGAGTCAGCGGCAACTCGGTACTGTTGAGCACCTGGTTCAACACAAAACTCGACCGCACACTCGTCACCCCTTCAATCCGGGTCAGATGCCCCAGCAGCAATTTCTGATAATGGTCCATGTCCGGCACCACCACCTTGAGCTGATAGTCGGCATCCATCCCGGTCACCAAGCTGCACTCCAGCACTTGCGGCAAGGTACGAATGGCCGCTTCGAAGTTTTCGAAACGCTCCGGCGTGTGTCGGTCCATACCGATCAACACGTAAGCCGTCAGGCTCAGGCCGAGCATCTTGCGGTCCAGCAGGGCTACCTGGCGGGAGATGTAACCGTCGTCTTCCAGCTGCTTGACCCGCCGTGAGCATGGCGAGGGAGACAGGCCGATGCGTTCGGCCAGCTCCTGGTTGGAGATGCGCGCGTCACGCTGCAATTCCGCCAAAATGCTCAGGTCGTATCGGTCGAGTTTGCTCATCAATCAGGCCTTTGTCATAACTATTGCGGTGGATTATCTATCCAGGGTTAAAAATTGCGCAAGTGATGTTTATTTGAGCAATCTTCGCAATCCTCTGCTGGCACCGCGAGCCTATTCTTATCACCAGAATCACTGCTCGGACAAACAGTCCACAGCGGCTCGCCTAATCAGGCCAGCTGCGGTCGCCACCCCCACAGGGGATGTGCCGGCCCCCGAGCTACACACTGTCCACAAGACGGCGTGAGGTGAGCCGACGTCAAAAGCGTCGAGCACGGACGAAGTTCTCAAAGGGAGGCCGACGGGTCTCCCTTTTCTTTTGCCCGGAATTTGGTGAAGCCGCTCAATAAATAAGTTGCATGACTGATAACCTGTTGCAGAACCGGCCGGTGCTTTCCCAGTCTTACGTACAGGCCCTAACCCGCAGTGAGGAAAAGCATGAAGTCGCGCATCTGGCGTTTGGCCGGTGTTGGTTTGCTGTGTATCAGTGTCACTGCGCAATCGCTGGCCGATGAGCCGCAAAACCGGGGTCCCGAGGGTGGACAACATGGCTCGGACGGCCATCAGGGAAACAATCAGGGCCATGGCGGCAATAATCAGCCACGGCCGCAGAACAATCCGCAGCAGAATCAGCCGCGTCAGCAGAACAACGACATCATTCGTGGCGACAACAGCCGTCAGTTCGAGCACAACGGCCAGAATCAGCAGAACCGTCAGACGCACGACTACAACAGTCCGGTTCGACCGTCACCGCCACCGCCGCAACTACCGGCCAATGACCTGCCGATTCAGGGCCGGCCTGACACCGTGCGCCAGACCCAGCAGCCGCAGCGTGGTTACTATCAGGACGTTCCGCGGCGCAGCGATAACAACCAGCACTGGCAGAACAACGGTCCGCGTCCCGATGACCATCGCTGGTCCGGTCGTCCGGATGGGCACGGTAATGGCTGGGGCTCCGGCCCGCAGTACCGACCCGGTCATGTGATCGATCGCTTCCCGGACCGGGATTACCGCGTGCCGTATCGTGGTCAGGATTACTTCTACTCCGGCGGCTACTGGTATCGCCCGCTCGGCCCGCGTTATGTGGTGGTGCAGCCGCCACGCGGGATTCGTGTCCACTACATGCCCGATTACGCCCGTGAAGTGTGGATCGGCGGTGCGCTGTTATTCCTCGCGGCCGGCTCTTACTACGCCTACGAAGAAAGCACTCAGGATTACGTCGTGGTCGAGCCGCCCGTGCAACCGCAGCCGCAACCGGTCAGCAATAGTTATGACGTGGTGGCGTATCCGGCCAATGGTCAGTCGCCGGAGCAGGTCAACCAGGACGGTTACGAGTGCTATCAATACGCAGTGCAGCAGAGTGGCTTCGATCCGCGGACGGCCACCTACCAGCCGGACCCGTCGGTGGTGCAAGCCTACCGCCAGGCCCAGGGCAACTGCCTGAGCAGTCGCGGTTATCAGGTGAGTTACTGAGCCGGGGTGGCCTGCACCACTTCCTGCGGGTCGGCGTGCACCAGCACTTCGGCTCGCGGGTAGGCAGCGTGAATGGCATCGGCGGCTTGATCGCTGATGCCGTGAGCGACTGACAGGGTCAAATCCCCCGGCAATTCCAGGTGCAACTGCACGAACCACTGGCTCCCCGAAATCCGTGTGCGCAAGTCGTGCGCCCCCAATACTCCCGGTACGCTACAGGCCAGTTCGAGCATGTGCTGGCTGACGTCTGACGGTAGTTCTTCATCCATCAGCACCGTAAAACTTTCCCGGCCGATCTGAATCGCGCTCCAGAGGATGTAGAGGGCGATCGCCAATCCAAACCAAGGGTCGACCTGATGCCAGCCAAACCCGGCGAGCACCAGCGCCACCAGAATGCTGCCGTTGAGCAGCATGTCCGAGCGGTAATGCAGAGAGTCGGCGCGCACCGCGCTGGAGCCGGTCGCCTTGACGACCCGATGTTGCAACATCAGCAGGGCCAGCGTCAGCACCAGGGAAAACACAATCACCCCGATACTGATCCATGGCGCCCCCACCGGTTCCGGGTGTTTGAGTCGATCGATCGCCTGCAAGGCAATCAGTACCGCACTGCCACCAATGAACAACGCCTGGGCCATGCCCGCCAACGACTCGGCTTTGCCGTGCCCGTACCGATGATCGTCGTCGGCCGGGCGCAAGGCGTAATGCACAGCGAGCAGGTTGAGTAGCGAAGTGACACCGTCGAGGGCCGAGTCGGTCAGCCCGGCGAGCATGCTCACCGAACCGCTCAACCACCAGGCGATGGCTTTGGCGACGATCAACGTGCACGCCACCGCCACCGAGGCGCGGGTCGCCAGCCGCAGCAGGCGGGCGTGTTCGGAGCTTGCGATCATAGGGGCGGCGATTCCTTTGAGTGATCCTTCACAGGCACGGATTATGCGGCAGGTTGCAGGCCAAACATGGCCAGTTGCTGGGTGCTGCCCTTGTGCTGAATCAGACGCGGGTCGTCCAGCGGGAAGCTACGTCCCAGTTCGGTTTCGAGAATAGTCTGCAACTTGTGGTTATCGACCTTGCCGTCGGCGCCGATGGCTTCCTTGAGTTTTTCCGGGGCCACCTGGGCGGTCTTGCCGGGCTCGAAGTAAATCGCGCCAGTGGCGAAGTCCACGGCAAACGCGATCAGGCCGGGGATGATGTAGAACAGCAGACCCACGGCATCGAGCGCGGCGATGGCCGGGTCGATCTTGCCATCGATCTGACCGCGACGGTCAGGGTAGAAAATCGATCCGCAAGCGGTCACCTGGGTCAGCAACGTCGCGACCAATACACCGCCAATCAAGCGAAAGGGAACACGCATATGAAATCTCCTGGGTAATTTCAAAACGAAAGGGCGCCTGTATGAATTAGGACCGTGATTAACGCCGAGCAGTTCGCCGTTATACTCGGCCCTCTGTTTTGGAGCCAGCATGATTTCCTTGCCGATTGATGAAGTTTTACCCGCCCTGCGTGATGCCTTGGCGACACGCCACGAAGCCGTGCTCGAAGCACCGCCCGGTGCCGGTAAAACCACCCGCGTGCCGTTGGCCTTGCTCAACGAGTCCTGGCTGGCCGGGCAGACCATTCTGATGCTCGAACCGCGCCGGTTGGCCGCACGAGCAGCAGCGGAGCGGCTGGCCAGTGAGCTGGGCGAGAAGGTCGGCGAAACCGTCGGTTATCGCATTCGTCTCGACAGCAAAGTCGGCCCCAACACCCGCATTGAAGTGGTCACCGAAGGTATTCTCACTCGGCGCTTGCAGGACGACCCGGCGCTCGAAGGCGTTGGCCTGCTGATCTTCGACGAATTCCACGAGCGCAGCCTCGACGCCGATCTGGCGCTGGCCTTGAGTCTGAATGGCCGCGAGCTGTTCCGCGACGACCAACCGCTGAAAATCCTGTTGATGTCGGCCACGCTGGAAGGCGAACGCCTGGCCGGGTTGCTCGATGACGCGCCGATTCTGCGCAGCGAAGGCCGTATGTACCCGGTGGCGATGCGCTGGGGCCGACCGTTCCAGCCTGGTGAATTCATCGAGCCGCGTTTGGTGCAGACCATTCTCGAAGCACTGAATGACGAAACCGGCAGCGTGCTGGTGTTTCTGCCAGGGCAGGCGGAAATCCGTCGCGTGCATCAACAACTCGCCGATGCGCTGGGCGCGAGCACACAGGTACTGCTTTGCCCGTTGCACGGCGAACTGGATCTGGCCGCGCAACGCGCCGCAATCGATCCGGCACCGGCCGGAAAACGCAAAGTGGTGCTGGCCACCAACATCGCCGAGACCAGTCTGACCATCGACGGCGTGCGCGTGGTGATCGATGCCGGGTTGGCGCGAGTGCCGCGCTTCGATCCCGGCAGCGGCATGACCCGCCTCGACACCCAACGTATCTCTCGTGCCAGCGCCACTCAGCGTGCGGGTCGGGCAGGGCGGTTGGAGCCGGGCGTGTGTTATCGGTTGTGGTCGCAGGATCAGCACGAACAATTGGCGGCCTACGCCAGCGCGGAAATCCTCTCGGCGGACCTTGCCGGCCTGGCCTTGCAACTCGGTCGCTGGGGCGTTACGCCGGGACAGTTGGTTTGGCTCGACGTACCGCCCGCGGCGGCTTATGCACAGGCTCAAGATCTGCTGGAGCGCTTGGGTGCATTGGACGCAGAAGCGCTGACCCGTCACGGTCAGGCCATGGCCGAACTGCCGGCTCATCCACGCATCGCCCATTTGCTGTTACGCGGTCAGGCACTCGGCTTGGCCGACATGGCGTGCGATGTTGCGGCATTGCTCGGTGAGCGGGATATTTTGCGTGGCGCCGGGGCGGATCTGCACAGCCGATTGGTGCTGTTGTCCGGCGAAGAACGGGCCGCACGCGGCGCTCAGGGTGGCGTTCAACGTGCCCGGCAACTGGCGCGGCAATTTCGCGGTTACCTGCGGGGTAAAGCGTCGGAACCTGTCAGCGATCCGGATCATCCGCGTTGGCTCGGCGCGTTGTTGGCGTTGGCCTATCCCGACCGCGTTGCCCAGCAGCGTCGTGCCGGTGGCGCGGAGTATCGCCTGGCTAACGGTCGCGCAGCGCTGTTCGCCGAAGCCGACAGTTTGATGAAGCAACCGTGGCTGGTGATCGCCGACCTCGGCAGTCGTCAGGGCCAGCGTGAAGAACGCATTTATCTGGCGGCGGATTTCGATCCGGCGCTGTTCGACTCGGTGCTGGCCGAGCAGGTTCGCGTGGTCGATCAACTGGATTGGGACGAGCGCGAAGGCGTGTTGCGCGCCGAGCGGCAGCGCAAGGTTGGCGAGTTGATCCTCAGCCGTGAACCGCTGACCGGTCTCGATGAAACGGCCCGCAGTCAGGCGTTGGTGAATCTGGTGCGACGTAAAGGTCTGGAGCTGCTGCCATGGACCCCGGAACTGCGTCAGTGGCAAGCGCGAGTGGCGTTGCTGCGACAGCTGGACCTCAGCAGTAAAGATCAGAGTGAATGGCCGGATGTCAGCGATGCTGCATTGCTCAAAAGCCTCGAACATTGGTTGATGCCGTATCTGGGCAAAGTCTCGCGGCTCAGCCATTTCGCCAATCTGGACCTGTCGAGCATCGTTCATAACCTGCTGCCATGGCCCCTGCCGCAACGGCTGGATGAGCTGGCGCCGCATCATTTGAGCGTGCCGTCGGGTTCGTCGATTCGTCTGGATTACAGCGAGCAGCCGCCGATTCTGGCGGTGCGGTTGCAGGAGTTGTTCGGCCTGGCAGAGACCCCACGCATTGCCGGTGGCCGGCAGGTGGTCAAACTGCATCTGCTGTCCCCGGCGCGGCGACCGGTGCAGGTGACCCAGGATCTGGCGAACTTCTGGCGCAGCACGTATGCCGAGGTGAAGAAAGATTTGAAAGGGCGTTATCCGAAGCATTATTGGCCGGATGATCCGCTGGTGGCCGAAGCGACCGCGCGGATCAAACCCCGCAAGTAAGGACGTACATGCCCGGCCTCAGCCGGGCGACGGCAGTCCGAGACTTGCAATCGTTCAGGCCTCCCCGTAGAGGCCCTGCGAAACACTGCGTTTGTGCTTGATGCCATGGCAGATCCACATCAACGCAATCCATATCGGTATCGCGTACACCGCCATCTGATAGATGGGATCCAGCAGCATGACGCCCAATATAAACACCACGAATGCCAGGCAAACATAGTTGCCATAGGGGTACCACAGCGCCTTGAACCGCGATGTCTGTCGGGTGTTGTTCATGTGCTGGCGAAATTTGATGTGGGACAGGCTGATCATCGCCCAATTGATCACCAGCGTCGCAACCAGAGACAGCAGCAATTCCAGGGCATGCTGCGGGATCATGTAGTTCATCAGCACCGCGATCAGGGTCACGGCCGCCGACGCGAGGATGGAGCGCACGGGGACCCCGCGCCTGTCGATCCTGACCAGGCTTTGCGGGGCGTCACCTTGTTCGGCCAGGCCCAGCAATGGTGATTGCGGCTTTTCCATGGTCATACGGTCTTCGAAGACTTGACTTATTTTCAAAATATATCAATCAGTTGGGTTGTCCTTCGGCTCGACATGCAGCGAGGTCGCATGCGCAGCTTGGAAACATCTTGCGGAAGAAACATATTTCTATCTGTTGAGTTTATAGGTGTGGGTGGTATTCAATGCATCGCAGACGGAGATGCCAACGACTCCATGGAAGCCCTCGATGATTCGCGAGGGCTCCCAGCGCAACCCGGTGAGACTTTACTCGAGGTAAAAATGAGCGAAACGCAGCCTTTATTTCACGAAAAACCGTATCTGAAGCAACTGGAATGTCGAGTCGACTTGCTTGAACGCGACGACGCGGGTCTTCCTTTTGCGCTCCTTGGCGAGACAGTATTCTACCCGCAAGGAGGCGGACAGCTCGGAGATCGAGGCGTGTTGAATATTCCGGACCAAGGGAAGGATGAGGCACTGCGAGCGTTGGAGATTGTGTCGACCAAGAAAAGGGATGATCAGATCAGGCACTACTTGAGCGTTGACGATGAGGCGTTCACGCTGCTGAGAGAGTGCGCGATTGGCCAGCAGGCTACGGCAACGCTTGATTGGCCATTGCGATATCATCAGATGCGTCTTCATTCGGCCATGCATTTGATGCACTGCATGCTAGAGCAGACGCTTGGGCGGTCCATTCCACACCCGGTACGCTCTCCATTGAGTGACGACGGTGGGGAGAATCAATACGAGTTTATCGGAGAGTTCGACGAAGACAGTTTGAGGCGAGCGACGGATGCCTTGAACGAGTTTTGCTCTGCAAGTCATGAGATTCGTACGGAAGCGGATACGAGCAAAGGACATGGATTTCGTTGGTGGCAATGCGAAGACTGGTCAATTCCCTGTGGGGGAGTTCATGTGCGTAATACGCAGGAAATAGGCGTGGTAACTTCCAGTATGAAAATCAAGAAAAATACGACCAGAGTGGTTGTCACTCTGTCGGCAGAGGCTGAAGAGCTTGGATAGTAAACGAGCGTTTGGTGCGTTTCTCCTGCAGTTGCGGATCGAAACGGGGCACCTGAAGGTTTCAACGTTTCTCGATGAGGTCAATATTCCATTTTCGGCCAATTACTATCGTGACGTTGAGGCCGGAAGGAAATACCTGAGTATTGATGCCGCCGTGGAGTTGCATGACCATCTTGGTATCGACGCCTCAAGCAAAGTCAGTTTTGATTATTTTTGGCATTACTTCAGAGACTTGTTGCCCGCTAACGTCCACGAGATGCTGTTTGGTAAAGGTGTCGAAGTCACGGATCTTTCTTCCAGGCTTGAGCTGAGAGAGCATGATTCGAAAATTTTACGTCGGGCGCTGAGTTTAAGTCGGTATGAGCGTGAGTTCATCATCACCGAAGAGGTGATCGCAGCATTCGAAGAGAACTTTGAACTGCTGCCATTGATGACTTATCTCTATATGGTGGACAGTGCCTCCGTTGCTGAAATCCAGTGGGTGTGCCAACAAATTGGCCTTGCCTACGATCAACATACGGAAGCTTTCCTGAGCCTTGTCTCCATGGAACGGAAAGCACCTGAAGATTCCTTTGTTCGTCATGCACCAACGCTGAGGATGCCCAGAACAGTTGATGCGTTGAGGTTGAAGGATCAGTTCCTGCGCCATGAAGTGGAACGGTCGCTGCTCAAGCCTGAAAAAAGTGAATACTTTGATGTTTCAGGTACTTTCAAATACAGCTCTATGGTGACACTGAAAGACGCGGAAATAGAACAGATTCAGGACCGTCTTGTGGATCTTTTCTCTCTCATTGAAGTGCATAACAAGTCAGGGCGTCAGCTCGAGGACTCAGGCGCCCAACCTTATTTCTTTGGGTTAATTGTTTCTGGCCGTCAGGAGTATGACGGGCGTGCGGCTCGAAAGACCAAAAGTACCAAGGAATGAACATGCAGGAGGCGGGTGTCATCGCCTTCTTTGTTCATTGATTCGCGACCGTCGACCGCTCACAGGAGTGCGCGGGATAGCGCGGTGATCCGGCAGATAAAAAGAAAACTGGCAGTGATCAGTCAGAACAGGGATGAGACTAATGAATACTCTGGTTGTTGAAAAACTTCGTCAGCTGTTTGGCGAACGTTTAACAGTGCTCTGGATCTCGACTTGGTTGCCTGGGTCGCGATGACAAATCCTCGCCCGCCGAATAGTCCTGTATGTGCAAGCCAGGCTTCAGTTAGCACTCAGGTCGCATAAATATCGAATGAACTTTGAGCTATTGTCCTTGCGCGCTGGCTCAGCAGTCAAACAAGACTAGCAATATCACTTTTAATTAAAAGCAAGTTTTCGCATTGCCATAACCTAAACGTTTTTAAGGAGTTCATCCGTGAATCGTTATCAGCCTCTTAAAGCTAACGCATCCAACACCCCAACTTTCTATATAGACTCGCATGCCGCACCCAGCCTGTTGTTTGAAGATGCCTGTTTCAGAATACGCGCCGCCACCAGGCTTTTAGAGGCGCTGACATCCGTAACCGTAAAACATACTGTTGATGCGGACTTCTTCCGACTGATACTTCCAGCCTATTTGTTGTTGCAGGATGGTGTCGACGCGCTGGATCAAATAACGTTTAAAGGACAGTAAGTCATGGCTAAACCAGCAACCGTTGAAATGATCAAAGCAGCAATGATGAAAGCAATTGAAACGGGGCTTGTTCCTCGTCACCCTCACCTTGATGGCTATATCAGAAGTTGGGAAAGTCTGGCGCTCGTCATCCAGGCTGCGCTTGAGGCAACACCCGAAAACTGATGGGTCTCGCGCGCTATTTTGTAAAGGTCTGAAGTCCCCACCGATTTTGATGTCCTCACTACTTGAGGCTCAAAAAAATAAGTCGAGGGTGTAATTAGTTTTGTGTAAACGGTCATTTGGCATTGGCATTGGCATTGGCATCGGCATCGAGATCGAACGCAGGTCACCTCAGGTTTCCTGAATGGGGCCGGGGCTTTCAAGCACCGGCCTTCGCAGTAAGTTGCTCCCGACAATAATCAGCAAATAACTGCGCCGGTTTGGTCAGTTGCCCGCGCTTGAGCCACGCCGCCACCAGCCCTGAGCCGGTGACGTCTTCGACGATGTCCACGCACACCACTTTCTTGCCGTCATAGGTGCATTCCGAATGCGGCCGGGTGACGAGGATCGAGAAGCCGAACCCTTGCCCGACCATCCCCCGCACCATCTCGATCGACGGCGAGCTGAAGGCGATATTCGGTGCCAGGTCCAACTCCTCGAACAGGCTGACGAAGTAGGTCCGGCTCGGTTGCACGTCCAGCAAAATCATCGGCTCCAGGCACAGATCGCGCAGCGACACTTGCTTGAGCTGAGCAAAGCGATGATCCGCCGGCAGTAACGCATAAGGCCGCTGCGCCGGCATCAGTGGTTCGGTCTGGATGGTGGCGTCGAGGTCGTGTTCATACAGGATCGCCAGGTCGAAGGTGCCCGAGGTCAGGCCTTGCACCAGCTCTTGCTGCTCGCCGTCGCGGATGCGGATTTTCACCCCCGGATACAGCGCCGAGAACCCGGCAATCAACTGCGGCAGGTACAGCGGAGCGACCGTTTCGAAGCAACCGATATCGATTTGTCCGGCCACCACGTCGTTGTCGGCGAGGGCGTTCTGTTCGAACTCCTTGGCCATGCGCAACAGTTCCTGGGCCTTGCGATAGAAGCGCGCGCCGCTGGGGGTCAAGGATACGCCCTGAGCGTGATGACGGATCAGCAGTTGCACGCCGAAGCTGTCTTCCAGACCTTTGATCGCCGTGGAGATCGCCGGTTGGGCGATGTACAGCTTGCGCGAAGCCTCGGCGACGCTGCCGCATTCGACGGTGGTGATGAAGTACTTCAATTGACGCAGATTGTAGGCAGCCACGGCAAACCTCGGGGCGGATGGACTCGACATCCAGGCAATTTTTGCGCCGACTGCATCCGTTCTGACGACGGTGTTGTTATGCCTGAACAATAACCACATACCGCGCCACCGGGGAGATTGGCTGCCCAGTTTTTTCATGGTCTGCAAAGATATTTTTACTATTTTTCCTCGACACGGGCCTGAGCCACCATCCAGACACAAGAAAAGTCCATGGAGCATCTGAACGTGTTCGAGCTTGCATATTGGCAGAACAAAGGCGCCGCGCTGCGGTTACCCGACCAGGCCGTCATCGACGGCAAACCCCGCTCGGCGCAGTCGGGCCAGACCTTCGCAGCGATCAACCCCGCCACCGGCCAGTGCCTGGCGAATGTGACTGCGTGCGGCGATGAAGAGGTGAACGCCGCGGTCAGCAATGCGCGGCAAGTGTTCGAGGCCGGGACCTGGTCGGCGCGATCGCCGGGCGAGCGCAAGCAAGTGCTGCTGCGCCTCGCCGACCTGATCATGGCCCACCGCGAAGAACTGGCGCTGCTCGACTCGCTGAACATGGGCAAACCGGTGATGGACGCCTACAACGTCGACGTGCCGGGCGCCGCCGGGGTGTTTCGCTGGTACGCCGAAAGCCTCGACAAACTCTATGATCAGATCGCCCCCAGTGCGCAAAACGTGTTGGCAACCATTACCCGAGAAGCGTTGGGTGTGGTCGCGGCGGTAGTGCCCTGGAATTTCCCGCTGGACATGGCCGCCTGGAAACTCGCGCCAGCGCTGGCCGCGGGCAATTCGGTGATCCTCAAACCCGCCGAACAGTCACCGTTTTCCGCCCTGCGTCTGGCCGAGCTGGCGCTGGAAGCCGGGCTGCCAGCAGGCGTGCTGAACGTGCTGCCCGGGCTCGGCGAGCAGACCGGCAAAGCCCTCGGTTTGCACCCGGATGTCGATTGCCTGGTGTTCACCGGCTCCACCGAAGTGGGCAAGTATTTCATGCAGTACTCGGCGCAATCGAACCTGAAACAGGTGTGGCTGGAGTGCGGCGGCAAGAGCGCCAATCTGGTGTTCGCCGATTGCCAGGACCTCGATCTGGCGGCGCAGAAAGCCGCGTTCGGGATCTTCTTCAATCAGGGTGAAGTGTGTTCGGCCAACTCGCGGTTGCTGGTGGAGCGTTCGATCCATGACGAGTTCGTCGGGCGCCTCAAGGCGCAGGCCGAATGCTGGCAGCCGGGTGATCCGCTGGACCCGGCGAGCCGCGCCGGGGCGATTGTCGACAGCCGTCAGACGGCACGCATCATGAAGTTCATCCAGCAGGCCGAACGCCAAGGCGCGACCCGGGTGTGTGGCGGTCGGCAGTCGATTTTCAACGGTTCCGACAACTTCATTCAGCCGACGATTTTCACGGGTGTGAGTGCGGACATGCCGCTGTTTCGCGATGAAGTGTTCGGCCCGGTGCTGGCGGTCACGGCGTTCGATGATGAAGCCCACGCCTTGCAGCTGGCCAACGACAGCGTCTACGGATTGGCGGCCTCGCTGTGGACCGATGATTTCAATCGCGCCCACCGCGTGGCGCGGCAATTGCGAGCAGGCACGGTGTCGGTCAACAGCGTCGATGCGCTGGATGTGACCGTGCCTTTCGGCGGCGGTAAACAATCCGGTTTCGGCCGCGACCTGTCGTTGCATTCATTCGATAAATACACCCAGTTGAAAACCACCTGGTTTCAGCTGCGCTCATAACAGCCGCTAATAACAAAACGGAGAACTGGCGATGACCACACCACGTGAAACCCGCGACTACCAGGCCGCCGATGCTGCGCACCACATTCACGCGTTCGTCGATCAAAAGGCACTCAACGACGAAGGGCCCCGGGTGATGGTCCGTGGTGAGCGCCTGCACCTGTGGGACAACGATGGTCGGCGTTACCTCGACGGCATGTCCGGACTGTGGTGCACCAACCTCGGTTACGGCCGCAAGGACCTGGCTGCCGCCGCGTCCCGGCAACTGGAGCAGTTGCCGTACTACAACATGTTTTTCCACACCACTCACCCGCAAGTGATCGAGCTCTCGGAGCTGCTGTTCAGCCTGTTGCCGGGGCACTACAGCCACGCGATCTACACCAACTCCGGCTCCGAGGCCAACGAGGTGCTGATCCGCACCGTGCGTCGTTACTGGACGATCCTCGGCAAGCCCGAGAAGAAAATCATGATCGGTCGCTGGAACGGATACCACGGCTCGACCCTGGCGGCGACGGCGCTCGGTGGCATGAAGTTCATGCACGAAATGGGTGGCATGCTCCCCGACATCGAACACATCGATGAGCCGTACTTTTTCGCCCACGAGGGCAACCTGACCCCGGCTGAATTTGGCTTGCGGGCGGCGCAACAACTGGAAGCGAAGATTCTCGAACTCGGCGCGGACAAGGTCGCCGGGTTTATCGCTGAACCGTTCCAGGGTGCCGGCGGGATGATCTTTCCGCCTGAGAGCTACTGGCCAGAAATCCAGCGGATCTGCCGCAAGTACGACGTGCTGTTGTGCGCCGATGAAGTGATCGGCGGCTTCGGTCGCACCGGCGAATGGTTCGCCCACGAGCACTTCGGTTTCGAGCCGGACACGCTGTCGATCGCCAAGGGTTTGACCTCGGGTTACATCCCCATGGGCGGATTGATTCTGTCGAAAAAAATGGCCCAGGTGCTGGTGGAGCAGGGCGGGGTGTTTGCCCACGGCTTGACCTACTCCGGGCACCCGGTGGCAGCGGCGGTGGCCATCGCCAACCTCAAGGCGCTGCGTGATGAAGGGGTGGTGACGCGGGTCAAGGATGACATCGGCCCCTACCTGCAACAGTGCTTGCGCGAGGTGTTCGGCAATCACCCGTTGGTGGGCGATATTCAGGGTGTCGGGATGGTGGCGGCGCTGCAATTGGCGGAAGACAAAACCAGTCGCAAGCGCTTTGCCAATGAGAACGGCATCGCCTGGCGTTGCCGCACGATCGGCTTCGAAGAAGGGGTGATTATTCGCTCGACGCTGGGGCGGATGATCATGGCGCCGGCGTTGATTGCCAGTCGTGAAGAGGTTGATGAGTTGGTCGGCAAAACCTTGCGTGCGGTGGATCGTACGGCGCAGGAATACGGCCGGCTCTGACACCCCTCTGACCGCTGATCGTTCCCACGCTCCCGCGTGGGAATGCAGCCCGGGACGCTCCGCGTCCCAAAAGCGGACGCAGAGCGTCCATTGAGGCATTCCCACGCAGAGCGTGGGAACGATCTTCGTCTCACTGTTTGCACCCACCTCGGGCACCCCCGCCCACAGCGCCCTTTCGCAGTGCGCGCTACCCAGTTTTTTCATCGCTCGCAGCGACATATTTCCTAATTTTCCTAATCCCCGCCTTGGGCCAACATCGACCTCGCCAGTCAGCCAAACGCTGACCACCGAAAGGTCCATCAGAGACCTCAGGTTGCTTCTGCTCCAAGGCCACTGGCCGTACTGCCCATGACAAAACTAAATCAACAGCTTTGGGAGTGCTCCATGATCAAGTCCTTGCTTACCCGCTTCGCTCATCCACTGGCGGTCACCGCCATCGCCGCGACGGTCGCCACCAGCGCCCAGGCCGGCACCCTGTCCATCGGTCACACCACATGGGTTGGCTACGGCACCCTCTACCTCGCCCAGGACCTGGGCTACTTCAAGGAAGGCGGTTTGACCGTCGATTTACCCGTCGTCGAAGAGGCTTCGATGTACATGGCTGCGCAAGCCTCGGGAGAGTTATCGGGCTCGGCGTCGACCATCGACGAAGTGCTCAAGTACCGCCCGCAATTCTGCTTCAAAGCGGTGGCCGTACTCGATGACAGCCATGGTGGCGACGGCGTGCTCGTGGGCAAGGACGTCAAGAGCCTGCAGGAGCTGAAGGGCAAAGCCGTGGCGGTGAACGAAGGTTCGACCTCGCAGTTCTGGTTGTCCTATTTGCTGAAAAAACACGGCATGACAATGAGCGACATCACCGTGCAGAACATGACCGCCGACGATGCCGCTACCGCGTTCATCGCCGGTCGCGTGCCGGCCGCCGTGACGTGGGAACCGCATCTGTCGATGGTCCGCAGCAAGCAACAAGGCAAGGTGCTGATCGACAGCAGCAGCACGCCGGGAGTGATTGTCGACGTGGTCGCGCTCAACTGCACGGTCATCGAGAAGCAGCCGGCAGACGTCAAGGCGTTGGTCGCCGGTCTGTACAAAGCGGTGAAATACACCCAGGACCATCCGGAAGAAGCCTACAAAATCATGGCCAAAGGTGTCGGCGGTTACCTGGCCGATCCGAAGGAACTGGCCGCTGCCGCACAAGGCGTGCGTTTCTACGATCAGGCCATGAGCGAAAAACTCCTCGGCTCGCCGGGCAAGCCGGGTGACAGCGAGCCGCTGATCAAACTGGCCAACGAGACCGCCAGTGAATTGCAGGGCAAACCCTACAACGTCAGCAATGACGACCTGATCGACAACCGCTTCGTCAGCCCGCTCTAGGAGGTCCGCATGTTCAAGCGCAATTCATGGCTGAGCCGCTGCATCACGCCCAAGACCGGCCTGCCAGTACAGGTCATCTGGAGCGCGAGCGGTCTGGCCTGGGTGTTGTTGATCGGCCTGTGGGCCGGGTTGTCGTACGGCGGCGTGGTGCCGGGCATGTTCCTGCCGACACCGGGCGCGGTGGTCGAGGCCGCCGTGCGCCTGAGCCGCGACGGTACGCTCGGCCAGCACGTGTGGGCCAGCCTCGAAGTGGTGATGGTCGGTTTCATCATCTCGTCGCTGGTGGCGGTGCCACTGGGGTTGCTGATGGGCAGCTTTCGCATCGTCCAGGCGTTCCTTGAGCCGATGGTCAATTTCATCCGCTACCTGCCGGTGACCTCGTTCGTGCCGCTGTTCATTCTGTGGATCGGCATCGGTCTGGAGCAGCGGGTGTCGGTGATCATCTTCGGCGTGTTTTTCCAGCAACTGGTGATGATCGCGGACGTGTCCAAAGGCATCTCCAAGGACTTGATCAACGCGTCTTACACCTTGGGCTCGAATCGCCGCGATGCGGTGCTGCATGTGATCGCCCCGGCGTCGTTGCCGGGCGTGCTCGACACCTTGCGTGTGACCATGGGCTGGGCCTGGACTTACCTGGTGGTCGCCGAGCTGGTCGCGGCTTCCAGTGGTCTGGGCTATCTGAGCCTCAAAGCCATGCGCGGCTTTCAGGTGGATGTGATTTTCCTGGCAATCGCGATCATCGGCCTGCTGGGCCTGGTCACCGATCAACTGTTCCGTTTCCTACGTCTGAGGATCGCCGCATGGGCTCAGTAAGCGCCGTCAACCCTCGTTTCGTCACACCCACGGCCGCCCCGGTGCACGCTGCGCCACGGCTGCAAGTGGACAAGGTCAGCCTGCGCTATCAAAAACCTGACGGCGGCATGTTCACAGCGTTAGAGCAGGTGTCGTTCGAAGTGCCGGATCAACAATTCGCCGTGCTGGTCGGGCCTTCGGGCTGCGGCAAGTCGAGTCTGCTGTACCTCACTGCCGGTCTGAATGAGCCCACGGAAGGCGAAATCTACGTCGGCGGCCAGCAAGTGCAGGGCCCAGGCGCGGATCGCGGCATGGTGTTCCAGAGCTATACGTTGTTCCCGTGGCTGACCGTGCGCCAGAACGTCGAATTCGGTCTCAAGCGTCGTGGCATGGCCGCCGCCCAGCGCAAGGAAATCGTCGACTATTACGTCAATGAAGTCGGCCTGACGGGATTCGCCGACAACTACGCCAAGCAGCTTTCCGGCGGCATGATGCAGCGCGTCGCCATTGCTCGGGCGCTGGCCAACGACCCGCAAATCCTGCTGATGGACGAGCCCTTCGGTGCACTCGACAGCCAGACACGCCTGCAAATGCAGCAGCTGTTGTTGCGGGTCTGGGGCAACAGCAAGAAGACTGTATTGTTCGTGACCCACGATATCGACGAGGCGATTCTGCTGGGTGACCGGGTCTACGTGATGGGGGCCAGGCCTGGGCGGATCAAGCAGATTCTGGACGTGCCGATCGAGCGTCCACGCACCCTGGACATGGTCATGGAGCGCTCGTTCATCGACATGAAGCGAAAGATCTTCGGGTTATTGCACGATGAGCTGGAGGAGGAACATTGAGCCTGTGCGTCGTGCGCCATCCCTGTGGGAGCGAGCCTGCTCGCGAAAGCATTGTGTCAGCCAACATCAAGGTTGAATGTACTGCCGCCTTCGCGAGCAGGCTCGCTCCCACAGGTGATGCATCGAGCAGGCACTAAGGCGCCGCAGGCAAGAGGAACCTTGCGATCACCGGCAAGTGATCGGAAATGCGCAAGGTATCGTCCTGCCTCACCGTCGCCTCGACCCGTTTGATCCGCGGACTGTAGAACAGGTAATCGACAGTCCGGTCCGGGCCGCTCAAGCCCGGATCGTTCGGGTAGTGGGTCAGCCACTGCGCCCGATCAATGCCGCTGGCTTCGTTGTTGGTCGGGATCATCGGGTATTTGTCCCACAGCACATGCAGCGCGCTGTCGGCGGAGTAGGGCGTGCGTTGCTCATCGGGCAGGCGCCGATATTGCCCCAGCGGCAACAGGTTGAAGTCCCCGCCAATCAACCACGGCGAGCCACGGCTTTCGAACTTGTCGAGCACTTTGGCCACGGCCGTTATCTGGGCTTGCAGGGTTTCGTCGGGCTGGATGACGCGGTCCAGATGGGTGTTGAGCACCACTATCTGACCGCGGTCACTCAAGGGCAGATAGGAGACCAGCAAGGCGTTTTTCGGTTTGAACTGGCGGGTGACGAAGTTGGCCGGTGCGACTGGTAATTGCAGACGTTCGGCGTGTTCAATCTGATAGCGGCTGAGGGTGGCCAGTTGCCGGCCGACGCTGCCGAAGAGGTGCGGCTCAGGCACGAAATCGGCTTTCCAGTCGAAGGCGTGAGCGCTGCACGGATAAAGGTCCGCGACCCGCTCCTGAAGCAGCTTGAATTGGTTTTGGTAATCGCTGGCCTTGGCGCCGTCATCGAGCTCCTGCAACAGCACGACATCCGGTTGCTCGTCGCGGATCACCCGCGCCACTTCATCGAGGCTGAAGGCCATGTCATCGGGCGTGGGTTTTTCGTCATTGCCGGCCGCCAGGTCATTCCAGAATACATAGCGTTTTCCCGCCAGGTACTGGACGTTCCAGGTCATCACCTTCAGCGCCTGGCCGGGCACCAGCGTCGGTGCCTGGGCGTTGCAACTGACCGGTGATGCTTCCTTGGCTTCGGGGCGCCAGGTCAGGCTGTAGATCAGCAAGGCAATCAGGCCGGTCACAATCAACAGGCCCAGCAGGGTGTAGCGCAGTAGACGGGTCATGGCTCGGCTTATAGCGTTACAAAAGTTGACCCGAGCATAACCGACAGACGGGCTTAAGCCCACGGGTAGAGCGGTCAGAGCGGCCCGTCAATTTTCTCGGGGACTTCGCTGATCAGCATGAACAAGCGGAACAGCACCACGCTGGTGAACAGTTGCAGGAAGCTGTGGGCGCTGTCGATCAGCAGGGAAATTATCGGGTTCTGCGGCTCCGGGTATACCGCCAGGGTCGCCCCTTTGAGCACCCACAACGGGCCCATCACACACAAAATGCACACCAGAATACGCAGGAAGTGGCCGCGGGTCAGGCGCAGGCTTTCCTTCATCGCCGCCAGCGGGGCCAGGCCACGCAGCACCAGCAGGTATTCGCCAAACGCCAGGGTCACCATCAACCAGATGCCCGGCAGGAAATACAGCGACAGGCCGATCAGGATCAGCAGGGTATTGAGGGCGGTGAGTAGGGCGAAGCGTGGCCACAGGGTCGCGGACATCGCCAGCAGGTCGCGATTGCGCGGCGATTCGCCACGGCTGCGGGCATCGAGAAACAGGATCAGTGCGGCGGTGTACAGCGGGTAGACCAGCAAGCCGACCATCACGCTGATGCCAGGAAAACTGTCCGGCTCGGTGGAGTGGTCGACCACTAGTTGCAACAGCGCCTCGAAGATCACCAGCGGCAGGCACAGCCGAACGATCTGGCCCAGATTGCGTTTGAAGAAATACAGAGAGTCACGCAGTACATCGAACGAATTCATCAGTCGGTATCGCAGGTTGGAAGCAGTGGCCCACTTTAACCGATGAAGCGCTTTGGGGCGCAAACGTAAACGTTCGGTAAAGACCATTGAAACATCCTGCATCAACCTCCATTAGAGGGGTGTCCCTTATCCACAGTGGATAGGGCAGATATCCCGGCAATCTACGAGGTCGCCATGAACAGCGAAGAACAAACCCTGATCGATGGACTGTTTTCCCGGCTGCAACAGGCCGAAACGGACTCAGCCCCGCGCGACGCCCAGGCCGAGGCGCGGATCAAGGAACACCTGACTCGCCAGCCAGCGGCAGGCTATTTCATGACCCAGGCGATTCTGGTGCAAGAGGCTGCCATCAAGAGCCTCGACGAACAGAACAAGCAGCTCGCCCAGCAAGTCCAGCAATTGCAGGCCGAACTGCAGCAGGCCAAAGCTCAGCCGGCTGCTCCGGCAACCAGCGGCGGCGGCTTTCTATCGAGCATATTCGGCGGCGGTTCCCGTGATCCGCAGCCTGCGCCCACCCAAAGCCCACCCGCATCGAGCGGTGGCGGCTGGCGTGAACCGGCGCGGCCGTCGTTCAACTCGCAGCCGCCACAACAGAACTTCGGTGCTGCGCCTCCTCAGCAGAATTACGCCCCGCAACAGCCTGCCGGCAGCAGTTTCCTCGGTGGTGCATTGAAAACCGCAGCCGGCGTGGCCGGTGGCGTGATGCTGGCGCAAGGCATCAGCAGCCTGTTCCACCACAATCAGCAGCCGGAAGTGGTTGAAGTCATCAAGGAAGAACCGGCTCAGGTCAATGATCAGAGCGGTGATAACGGCTGGGGCGATGATCAGCGTGTGGCTGACAACTCCAACGATCAGGGCGGCTTTACCGATGCCGACTACAGCGATGACAGTTCATCGTTCTTCGGCGGCGACGACGATTCCTTCGTCTGATACGCCATTCGTCCGGAGCGCTGCGGCGCTTCGGGCCGATTATTCGCGGAACAATCCTTCAGGCTGGCATACTGGGCAACTTTTCGGGCCTGGTGCCTGATCCTGCCCGCGCTCCGGCGCGCCAACGAGGATGACCGGTGAAAAAAATCGCAGTGTTCGCCGATGTCCAGAACCTCTATTACACCGTGCGTCAGGCCTATGGTTGCCATTTCAACTATGCCGCGCTGTGGGCTGATATCAGCAAACAGGGCGATATCGTCGAGGCCTATGCCTACGCAATCGATCGCGGCGACAGCAAACAACAGCAATTCCAGCAGATCCTGCGCAACCTCGGTTTCGTTGTGAAGCTCAAGCCTTACATCCAGCGCAGCGATGGCTCGGCCAAAGGCGACTGGGACGTGGGCATCACCCTCGACATCATGGACGCCGCCGATCATGTCGACGAAGTGGTGCTGGCCTCCGGTGACGGTGATTTCGACATGCTGCTGGAGCGCATCATCACAAAGCACGGGGTGCAAGCAGTGGCCTACGGCGTGCCAGGCCTGACGGCCAACTCGCTGATCCGCGCCGCCAGCCGCTACGTGCCGATCGAAGGCGCGTTGCTGCTCAAGAATTGATTTTTACGGAGTTGAAACAGGTTTGGAACGCATAGCAGTCATCGACTTTGAAACCACCGGGATCTCCCCGAGCAGCAGCTGCCGGGCCACGGAAATTGCCGTGGTGATCCTTGAACAGGGGCGCATCGTCGAGCGTTACCAAAGCCTGATGAATGCCGGCGTGCGCGTCCCGGCCTTCATCGAACAACTCACCGGCATCAGCAACGCCATGCTGCGCACCGCGCCGTCGGCCGAGCAGGTGATGAACGAAGTCAACGAATTCGTCGGCATCACACCGCTGCTGGCGCACAACGCCGCGTTCGACCAGAAGTTCTGGGACTTTGAACTCGGCCGCATCAAACGCACGCGCTTGCAGAACTTTGCCTGCTCGCTGCTACTCGCCCGCCGTTTGATGCCCGCCGCGCCGAACCACAAACTCGGCACCCTTACCACGTTCGCCAACCTGCCTCACACCGGTAAAGCTCACCGGGCCATGGCCGATGCCGAGATGGCGGCCAACCTAACGGCGCACCTGGCCCAGGAGTTGCGGCAGAAACACGGCTTGCGCGAGTTGTCGCATGATCTGCTCGTCAGTTTGCAGAAAGTACCGGCGGCGAAGATCAATGAGCATCTGAAGCGGCATCGCGGGTTCTAAATACACCGCCACTGATCGTTCCCACGCTCTGCGTGGGAATGCCTCAATGGACGCTCTGCGTCCGCTTCTGGGACGCGGAGCGTCCCGGGCTGCATTCCCACGCGGAGCGTGGGAACGATCTGGTCAGGGCTTCCCCTCCAACTGCCCCAACGGCACGCGCTTCTCGATGGCGCTCGACAGCACGATCGAGGTCTTGCTGAACCCGAACTTGGCGATCCGGTTGATCAACTCTTCGAGCTCCGGCATCGATCCCACCGCAGCCTGCATGATCACGCACGGATCACCCGTCACCCGGTGGCATTCGGTCAATTGTGGGATTTTGATCAGATCGTCGTAGGCCTTCTGATTACCGTGCTGGTTCAGGCGCAGTTCGATGACGCACTGGATCGGCAATCCAAGCTTGGCCATGTCGACTTTCGCCTGGTACCCGGTGATGACTCCGCAGGCTTCGAGTTTGGCCACGCGCTCTGCCACGGCCGGGGCGGACAGGTTCACTTTGCGCGCCAGGTCGGCGTAGGACGCACGACCGTTTTCCAGCAGGGCGCTGAGGAGCATGCGGTCGTATTTATCCATCGTGGCATTCCTGAAAAATGACTGACTTTCGAAAGCACGGTTTATAACGGCAATCTCCGTGTTTTGAAAAGTGTACCGGCGCTATAAACAGGTTTTGTAACTTATTTTACGCCGCTGGCCTTTCTAGAATAGCTGTTCACTTGTCTTGCCTACGAGCTGTCCCATGCCTGGCCTACGCCGTTTTCCCTTACCGTTGATCGCCGCCTTTTTCGCGTTGTACGTGATTTGGGGTTCGACCTACCTGGTGATTCGCATCGGCGTGGAGTACTGGCCGCCGTTGCTGCTCGGCGGTATCCGTTTCGTGATCGCCGGGACCTTGATGTACGCCTTCCTGCGCTGGCGCGGGGCACCTGCACCGACCTGGGCGCAGTGGAAATCCGCCGGGATCATCGGGATCTTGCTGCTGACGTGCGGTAACGGCGCGGTCAGTGTGGCTGAACACACGGGGGTCGCCTCCGGTGTTGCTGCATTAGCGGTGGCGACAGTGCCGCTGTTTACCTTGCTCTGTGGATATTTCTGGGGCGCGCGTAATACCCGTCTCGAATGGGCCGGGATTGTGCTCGGGCTGATTGGCATTGCCATGCTCAACCTCGGCTCCAACTTGCAATCGAGCCCGCTGGGCGCCGCATTGCTGGTGTTCGCGGCGGCTTCCTGGGCCTTCGGTTCGGTCTGGAGCAAACACTTGCCGCTGCCCCAGGGCGCGATGGCCAGTGCCGTGGAGATGCTGGTGGGCGGCGCGGCGTTGTTGATCGGCAGTGCGCTGAGCGGTGAGCATCTGGAACGTATGCCGCCGATCGAAGGTTGGGCGGCCCTGGCCTACCTGACTGTCTTCGGTTCGATCATCGCTTTCAACGCCTACATGTACCTGTTGAAAAACGTGCGTCCGGCGGCAGCCACCAGTTATGCCTACGTCAACCCGGCGGTGGCGGTGTTGCTGGGGATCGTGTTTGTTGGCGAGACCATTGGTATTGAAGAAGGGCTGGCGATGCTGGTGATCATCAGTGCCGTGGTGTTGATCGGGTTGCCGCAGTGGCGTCGAGCTCCCGTTCAACCTGCCGTAGCGGTGCCGACAGAATCCCGTGTGAATTAGGGTAAACTGCGCGCCATTGCATCTCGTTTTGCACACTTGTTTTGAAAAACCCGCGCTGAATTTTCCTACGGTAATCCCATGACTTTCGCCTCCCTTGGCCTGATCGAACCCTTGCTGCGCTCTCTCGAGACGCTCGGCTACCAGACTCCTACGCCGGTTCAGGCGCAAGCCATTCCGGCGGTGCTGGCCGGTCGCGACCTGATGGCTGCGGCCCAGACCGGCACCGGCAAGACCGCCGGTTTCGCGTTGCCGCTGCTGCAGTTGCTGGCCATGGAAGGGCCGAAGGTTGCCTCCAACTCGGTGCGCGCCCTGATCCTGGTGCCGACCCGCGAACTGGCGGAACAGGTTCACGAAGCCGTGCGTCAGTACGCCGAGAACCTGCCGTTGAGCACTTACGCGGTGTACGGCGGCGTCAGCATCAACCCGCAAATGATGAAGCTGCGCAAAGGTGTCGACGTGCTGGTGGCGACCCCGGGTCGTTTGCTCGACCTGTATCGGCAGAAGGCCCTCAAGTTCAATCAGCTGCAAACCCTGATCCTGGACGAAGCCGACCGCATGCTCGATCTGGGCTTTTCCGAGGAACTGGGGAACATTTACCGCGTGCTGCCAAAGCAGCGTCAGACGCTGTTGTTTTCCGCGACTTTCTCCGACGCCATCCGTTTGCTGGCCGGGCAAATGCTCAACGATCCGCTGAGCATCGAAGTCAGCCCGCGCAACGTCGCCGCCAGCACCGTCAAGCAATGGGTTGTGGTGGTGGACAAGAAGCGCAAGCCGGAACTGTTCATCCATTTGCTGCGCAAGGGCAAGTGGAAGCAGGTGCTGGTGTTCGCCAAGACCCGCAATGGCGTGGACGCGCTGGTGGAAAAACTCCAGGGCCTGGGCATCAACGCCGACGGCATCCACGGCGACAAACCGCAGGCGACCCGTCAGCGTGCCCTGGACCGTTTCAAGGCCAGTGAAGTGCAGATTCTTGTGGCCACCGACGTCGCGGCCCGTGGTCTGGATATCGAAGATTTACCGTTGGTGGTCAACTTCGACCTGCCGATCGTGGCTGAGGACTACATCCATCGGATCGGTCGTACCGGTCGCGCGGGTGCAACCGGGCAGGCTATTTCGCTGGTCTGCGCCGATGAAGTGAATCTGCTGTCGGCCATCGAGACGTTGACCCGTCAGACATTGCCTCGCCAGATGGAGCATGACTTCGAGCCTGAGCACCGGGTGCCGGATACCGATGCCAGCGGTCAGGTGGTCAAGAAGCCGAAAAAACCGAAGAAGCCGAAGACGTCCAGTGGCGGCAAACGCAATCTGGGTAAATGGGTTGAGAGTGGGGATGCTTCGGCGCCGGAGCCTTCGATCAAGCCTGTGCGGAAGGTGCCGGTGTTCAACACTGGGCCGCGTAAGCGTAAGCCTTGATCACCCAATGATCGTTCCCACGCTCTGCGTGGGAATGCCTCTTGTGACGCTCCGCGTCACGCTGGACGCAGAGCGTCCATGGCTGCATTCCCACGCAGAGCGTGGGAACGATCATCACGCCCCTCGCGTCAACCACTCCACCATCCCCAACCCCGCCGCTCTCCCACTGGCAAAACACGCCGTCAGCAAATACCCCCCCGTCGGCGCTTCCCAATCCAGCATTTCCCCCGCGCAGAACACGCCAGGCAGTTGCTTGAGCATCAATCGTTCATCCATCGATTCGAACATCACGCCCCCGGCGCTGCTGATGGCTTCATCCAGCGGACGGGTTTTCACCAGCGTCAGTGGCAACGCCTTGATCGCTTTGGCCAGCAGCGCCACATCGGCAAAACATTCGGCCGGAGTAAGTTCGCGCAGCAACGCTGCTTTCACACCATCGATCCCGAGCTGGCTGTGCAGATGTTTCGACATGGAACGAGACCCTCGCGGTTTGCTCAGCGCAGCCTGCACTTTATCTACAGGCCTGCCCGGCAACAGGTCGAGGTGAACGGTCGCCGAGCCGTGCTGATTGATGGCTTCGCGGATCGGCGCCGACAAGGCGTAGATCAAACTGCCTTCAATCCCGGTCGCCGTGATCACACATTCGCCGAGCCGTGGGACGTCGTCATTGAGGCCAATGGCGATGTTTTTCAGCGGTGCGCCGGCGAATTTGCTGACCATCAACTCGCTCCAGGCCTGCACCTCGAAGCCGCAATTGCTCGGTTGCAGGGTTGCCAGCGCTATACCGCGTTGTTCCAGTGGCAGCATCCAGGCGCCGTCCGAACCGAGGCGCGACCAGCTGCCGCCGCCGAGGGCCAGCAAGGTTGCGTCAGGCTTGACGGTTTTTTCACCCTCGGGGCTGTCGATGCGCAATTCGCCGCTGTCATTCCAGCCGCGCCAGCGGTGACGGGTGTGGATAACGACGCCGCTGTCACGCAGACGTTTGAGCCATGCACGCAACAGGGGGGCGGCTTTCATGTCTGTAGGAAAAACTCGGCCGGAGCTGCCGACAAAGGTTTCGATGCCCAGGTCATGAATCCATTGGCACAAGGCTTCGGCACCGAAACCTCGCAGCAACGGCGCAATGTGCGGCGCGCGTTCGGCGTAGCGCGAGAGAAACGCCGGGTAGGCTTCGGAATGGGTGATGTTCATGCCACCCACACCGGCCAGCAGGAATTTTCGCCCAACTGAAGGCATGCCGTCGTACAGATCAACCTTGATCCCGGCCTGGCTCAGTACTTCAGCCGCCATCAAACCGGCGGGGCCGCCGCCGATGATGGCAACGTGAGAAGAGGAGGAGGGCGAGGGCTGGGTCATGGCTAGAGCTGCGGCGTGGCGGAATAAGCCGCGCATTCTACCAGCACGAATCATTGTGGGCGTTGTTGAAGAAGCTGATCAAAAAACAACCACCCCTTTGCAGGCTATAGGCAGCATAGCCTGTAGGACCTTTCACTCAGGTTATCCACAGGCAGTTCCACAGGCATTGTGGGTAAAGACCCACACCTCAATGACAACCTGATGACTGCCAGACCCGCTGCGCGCTGTGATGGAGGATTCCATGACGACGCGCCAACGCCTTGCGGTCCTTGCTGTAGCCGCCGCCGATCACTCCGACCACCGGAATATCGCGGCCCAGGCAATGACGCATCACACTTTCATCGCGAGCGGCGACGCCTTCGTCCGTCAGCTTCAGGTAGCCGAGCGCGTCATCTTTATGCACATCGACGCCAGCGTCATACAGCACCAGGTCAGGTTGGTAGAGCGGCAGCAAATAGTTGAGCGCATCGTCCACCACCGTCAGGTAATCGGCATCGCCCATCCCCATGGGCAGTGGAATGTCCCAGTCACTTTCGGCTTTGCGTGCAGGAAAATTCTTTTCGCAGTGCAGGGAAACGGTCACCGCCTCCGGGGTGTTATGCAGAATCCGTGCAGTCCCGTCGCCCTGATGCACATCGCAGTCGAAGATCAACACTCGATTCACACGGCCGCTTTCCAGCAAGAAATGGCTGATCACTGCCAGGTCATTGAAGATGCAAAACCCGGCAGGATGGTCGTAGTGAGCGTGATGGGTGCCGCCCGCCAAATGACAGGCCAAACCATGTTCCAGCGCCTGCTCGGCGGCCAGAAGCGAGCCGCCAACTGCCCGCACCGTGCGTCGGGCCAGCGCTTCGCTCCACGGCAGACCGAGGCGCCGCTGGTCTTCGCGGGACAACTCGCCGCCCATGTAGCGTTCGATATACGCAGAGTCATGTGCGAGGGCGAGAATCTCTGGCGGGCAGAGGTCGGGGCGCAGCAGGTCGGCGTCGCGGGTCAGGCCACTGTCCACCAGGTGATCGCGCAGCAGGCGAAACTTGTCCATGGGGAAGCGGTGATCCGCCGGGAACTCGGGACTGTAGTCTTCGTGGTAGATCAGGGGCAGGGGCATGGCTGATTTATCCAGGAAGGCCTGTAGGAATGAGTGAAGGATCCTACCAGCGATGTAGACTTGCGGCATGGAAATGGGGGGGCACGATGGAGCCGATACTGAAACTCGAGAGCGCGCGACTGCTGTTACGGCAGTGGCGTGATGAGGATTTGCCGGAGTTTGCGGCGATGTGCGCCGATCCACAGGTGATGCGATATTTTCCGGCGCCCTTGAGTCGACTGGAAAGTGCTTCGCTGATCGGACGGATTCGTGGCCATTTTGCCGAGCATGGCTTCGGTCTCTGGGCGCTGGAGCGCAAGGATACCGGGGCATTTATCGGGTTTACCGGGCTCGCAGTGGTCGGTTTCGACGCGCCTTTCACCCCGGCCACCGAAATCGGCTGGCGCCTGGCCCGCGAGCACTGGGGCCTTGGCTACGCCAGTGAAGCGGCGTGGACCGCTCTGCGCTGCGGGTTTGACCGGTTGCCGCTGAAAGAAGTCGTGTCCTTCACCAGCGAAACCAACCTGCCGTCGCAGAAAGTCATGCAGGCGATCGGCATGCACCATGATTCAGCGGATGATTTCGAACACCCGAGGCTCGCGGTCGATCATCCCCTGCGTCACCATGTGCTGTACCGCATCACTCGTGAACAATGGCTGCAAACCTTGCATGGATAAGCCGGCACGGACGTTTACAATGGCTCCCATGGGCCCTGGCCAGAAATTGAATCGACCGTCGCAGCCAAGACTGCGCGGCATGCGTTGTGTGAGGAGAGTCTGAATGAGCCAAGTGTTGGATGATCTGGTTGACCTGTTGACCCTGGAACCGATCGAAGAAAACCTGTTCCGTGGCCGCAGCCAGGACCTGGGTTTTCGTCAGCTGTTCGGCGGTCAGGTGATTGGTCAGTCCCTGTCGGCGGCCAGTCAGACGGTCGAAGAAGCGCGCCATGTGCATTCCATGCACGGTTATTTCCTGCGTCCGGGCGATTCCGCGTTGCCAGTGGTTTATCAGGTTGATCGGGTACGCGACGGCGGCAGCTTCAGTACGCGCCGGGTCACGGCGATTCAGAAGGGCAACCCGATTTTTACCTGCAGCGCCTCGTTCCAGTACGACGAAAAAGGCTTCGAGCACCAGGCCGAGATGCCGACCGTGGTCGGCCCGGAAAACCTGCCGTCGGAGCTGGAACTCGCTCAACAGCGCGCGCACCTGATCCCCGAGCACATGCGTGAAAAACTGCTGTGCCCCAAACCGATCGAATTTCGACCGATCACCGAGAAAGATCCCTACAACCCGCCACCGTCCGATCCGATCAAATACGTCTGGTTTCGCGCCGACGGTGCGTTGGCTGACTCTCCAGCGCTGCACAAATACTTGCTGGCGTACGCCTCGGACTTCGGTTTGCTGACCACCTCGATGCAGCCCCATGGCAAATCGGTCTGGCAGAAAGACATGCAGGTTGCCAGCCTTGATCATGCGCTGTGGTTCCACGCCGATCTTCGCGCCGATGACTGGTTGCTCTACGCGATGGACAGTCCGTGGGCCGGCAATTCCCGTGGCTTTACCCGTGGCAGCGTGTTCAACCGCGCCGGGCAACTGGTGGCGTCGGTCACGCAGGAAGGCCTGATTCGCCACCGCAAGGATTGGGCATGAGCCTGGCCGAGGTGCGGCACTGGGTGTTCGACATGGACGGTACCCTGACGGTGGCCGTGCATGACTTCGCGGCGATCCGCGTGGCGTTGGCGATTCCTGCCGAAGACGACATCCTGACCCACCTCGCCGCGCTCCCGGCCGATGAAGCCGCGGCCAAACATGCGTGGTTGCTGGAACACGAACGAGACCTGGCGCTGGGTTCGAAAGCGGCACCGGGCGCGGTAGCACTGGTGCGTGAGCTGGCCGGGCGCGGCTATCGCCTGGGCATTCTCACCCGCAATGCTCGCGAACTGGCGCATGTCACGCTGGAGGCGATCGGCCTGGCCGACTGCTTCGCGGTAGAGGATGTGCTGGGCCGTGATGAAGCACCGCCAAAACCCCATCCAGGTGGTTTGCTGAAGTTGGCCCAGGCCTGGAATGTGCCAGCCAGTGAGATGGTGATGGTCGGTGATTACCGCTTTGATCTGGATTGCGGCCGGGCGGCGGGGACAAGGACGGTGTTGGTGAACCTGCCCGATAATCCGTGGCCTGAGTTGACTGATTGGCATGCGGCGGATTGTGTGGTGTTGCGGGAAATGCTTTCGGCTTGAGGGCCCCTTCGCGAGCAGGCTCGCTCCCACAGTGGAATGCGGTCTCCTGTGGGAGCGAGCCTGCTCGCGAAGGGGCCCTGCCAGCCACCACAAAAACTCACTGACTGAACAACGCTTTCTGCCCCTCAGGCGAGTTAAACATCCCATCCCCATCATGCCCGACCCCAGGCACTTCGATCAGTTGCTGACTCAATCCTTGAGGATGCAGCCGTTTCAGAGAAGCAAAATAATTGCGCCCGCGAACCAATCGATTGGCTCCCTGAGCTTGGGCCTCACAGCTTTTATCCAGCGCGGGCTGCTTCGGGTCGATGTCCTGCTGCCCGAGTAGATAAACGACATCGCGTTTGACGTAGTTTTCCTCCAACTGCTTGGCTGATTGCCCTTGGGCATAGGCGGGTAAATCCGTCAGCCCGTACTTCCAGCGATTGAAATTTGGGCAACCGGCGTGGCTGAACGCCACTGGCCGTCGTTCATCGAAGTACGCGTAAGAAGACGGGTTGGCAATGACGTAACGCACCTGTATGTCGGCCGCCTTGAGCGCTGGCTGATCGTGGCCCAGCAACGCGTATCGCTGCACCACCTGAGCGCCACCGGAGTGACCGGCGATGACGATTTGCTTCACGTCCGGAAACTGTCGGCGATCGCCGATTCGGGCGATGATTTCGTCGAGCGCAGCGTAGGAACTCAGGGAAAACGGAGCGGTGGATAAGTCACCCGCCATCCAGTCATTGCCCTGCCAGCGTAATACGCTGTCAGCCACGGGATGGGCCGCGATGTCGGTTTCATTGAGAAATTGCGGGGCGAGCACCAAGGTGCTCGCGCTTTGCCCGGCCTGTTCGGCCGCGCGCTCGGCGCTCTGGCGATAGGTATCGGCATTGCGCAATCGACCATGGATGATGATCAGCACGCGTTCGATTTTCTTCGGCGCCGGGCCGATGCCCACCGCGATTTCACCTGAAGTCAACAGCAAGCGTCCGGGGCTGACCTCCTTGACCGCATGCTCGGCAGCCTGGGCGCTTGCGCAGGTGATCAGTAGAGCTAACAGCCACTTATTCATTTATAGGTTTTTCGCTGCAAAGGTATCGCACTGGCCGACCTGGCCTTGCGCGAATCCGGTTTTGAACCAGCGCACCCTTTGCGCCGACGTACCATGCGTAAACGAGTCCGGGACCACGCGCCCCTGGCCTTGCTGCTGCAAACGGTCATCGCCGATGGCGTTGGCGGCGTTCAAGGCTTCTTCGATGTCACCGGGTTCCAGCCAGTTCAGACGTTTCTGCGCATTATTGGCCCAGACCCCGGCCAGGCAATCGGCTTGAAGTTCCTGGCGTACCAGCAAACCGCCGTCGCCTTCCATCTGCCGGCCCTGTTGGCGGGCCGTCTGAATTTTCGCCGAGACACCGAGCAAGGTCTGCACATGGTGTCCGATTTCGTGAGCGATCACGTAGGCCTGAGCGAAGTCGCCAGCAGCTGAAAAGCGTTGGGACATTTCCTGGAAGAAACTCATGTCCAGGTAGACCTTCTGGTCCGCCGGGCAATAGAAAGGGCCGGTCGCCGATGTTGCCAGGCCACAGGCCGAATTGACGCGGCTACTGAACAGCACCAGGGTCGGTTCCTTATATTGACGGCCCGCCTGCTGGAAAATCTGACCCCAGGTGTCTTCGGTATCGCCGAGGATCGAGCGCACGAACTCGGCCCCTTCATCATTGGCCGGCGGGGTCTTGCGGGTTTCGGTCGGTGCGGGTGCCGATTGCTCGCTCACCTGTCCGGTCAGTTGCCCGAGGATTTGCATCGGGTCCTGGCCGGTGATCCAGCCGATCCCGACGATCAATATAATCGCCGTCAGGCTCAGGCCCTTGCCGCCACCGAAGCGCATCCCGCCACCACCACTGCCGACATCATCTCCACGGGCATCGACCACGTTGTCGCTGCGTCGGCCTTTTTTCCATAGCATGTGGGAATCCTCTGATTGTCCGTGGGGATGAGTGTTGCTGCTGAGTGGGAGCGGCGCCAGTCCGGTCGTCCATCTTTTGTTGCGCGCAGGAGCCTTCCCGGCAACCTGTGATGGGTTGCCGGGAATACTCCAGACTCGTATTGAACACGGACAACCCATCTAATTCCTTCAGGTGATGGGTTTTTATCGAGCAGGCGACCGCCTGCGTCGGCGGGATTACTGGTCGAACGCATCCCACACCGGCGCAAAGTCCGGATTGACCTGACGTTCGCGCTTGGACAAACCGGCAATCAGCGCTCGGTCTTCGTCATCCAGATTCACGTCGAGCGCTGCCAGGTTGGCCAGTTGATTAGCCTTGCTACTGGCTTTTGGAATGGCGGCCACGTTCGGTTGATCCAGCAGCCACTTGAGTGCCACCTGCGTGGGCAGGACTCCGTGTTTGGCGGCGATTTGCTGAATGTGCGGGATGTCCGAGACCTTGTTGCGGGCCAGTGGCGTGTAGGCGGTCAGCGCCAGGTCATGTTGACGGGCGTAGTCCAGCAGAGCGTTTTGTCCGAGCAGTACGTGGTACTCGACCTGGATGGCTGACAGCGGCGTACCCAGTTCCTCGACGACTTTGCGCAACAACGGCAGTGGAAAATTCGCCACACCGATGTTGCGCGCCAGTCCTTGTTCCTTGAACGACACCAGGGTCTCGATCGTGCGCGACAGGTCCCAGTCGGTGGTCGGCCAGTGGATCATGAACAGGTCAACGTAATCGCTGCGCAAGGCCTTGAGGCTGCGGTCCATGGAATGGCGCATGGCGTCGGGTTGAAGCTGATCCCACCAGACTTTGGTGGTGACGTGGATGTGATTGCGAGGGGTGGGACTGTTCACCAGCGCTTGGCCGACGGCGTCTTCGTTGTTGTAGGCCGCTGCGGTGTCGATGTGCCGATAACCCACTGCCAAGGCCTGTTCCACGGCGCGTGTGCATTCCTCGCCGAGCATCGGCCAGGTGCCGAGGCCGAGTTTGGGCATGTTCAAACCCTGTGCGTTAACGATGCGCTGCATGGTCGATCTCCTGTTCGTAAGCGGTAATACCTGCGATATGTCGCGCGGCGATGTAGCCGAAGGTCAGCGCCGGGCCAAGATTGATGCCGCCGGCGGGGTAGTGCCCGCCCATGATGCTGGCCATGTCGCCGCCCGCTGCATACAGCCCGGCGATGACGTTATTCGATTCGCCGAGAACCTGAGCGTGTTCATTGACCTTGAGGCCGGCGAAGGTGCCGAAGCAGCCGGGCTGGACTTTCACGGCATAGAACGGACCTTGTTCGATCGGTGCGACGCAAGGGTTGGGTTGCTGCAACGCATCACCCTGTTTGCGGTTGTAAGGCGTCGAACCACGACCGAACAGTGGGTCCTCACCGGTGCGCGCGTGCCGGTTGTATTCGGACACAGTGCTGCGCAAACCATTCGGATCAATGCCGCAGGCCTCGGCCAATGCCTCGATCGTGTTGCCGGTTTTCAGATAGCCGCTGCGGATAAAGGACGACAGCGGTACCGGAAACGGCCGAGAGATACCCAGGCCATAACGCCGCTGAAAACCATGGGTGCAGACCAGCCAGGAGGCGACTGCTTCGCCCTTCGGGGCGGCGGCGACCATGGCGGTCACATAGTCGTAGTAGCCGTTGGCTTCGTTGACGAAGCGCTGGCCGTTGCTCAACACGCCGATGATCCCTGGTTTGCCGCGCTCGATGATGTGCGGGAAGTGGCCGATGCTGCCGTCCTTGTGCGGCACTTGCGAAACCGGTGCCCAGGCCACGGGCGACGCCAGATTGGTATTTACCCGCGCACCTGCACTTTCGCCCAGTCGCAGGCCATCGCCGCAGACGCCGAGAGGGGGCAACGCCAGGTGTTCATGCCCGGTTGGCGTACGGGGAAACAATGCCTTGCGCCGCTCAATGTCATTGGCAAAACCGCCGGCCGCCAGCACCACGGCCTTGCGCGCATGGATGCGGACCTTGCCTTTGGCGGTGCTGATCACCGCGCCTCGAACCTGATCGCCATCGCGCAGCAGCTCGGTAACGGGCGCCGACTCCCAGAGCAATACGCCGAGGTCTTCGGCGGATTTTGCCAGCCGAGCCACCAGCGCCACACCGTTGACCAACTGCATCGCCCGACCATGAACGGCGAGGTCGAGCAGATGCCGCGTAAAGCGTCGGGTCACGTGCCAGGCGGCCGACGGCGAGCGCGTCAGGTTGAGAAATGCCGAGAGGTCCGCACCTGCCATGATGGGCATGCCCATGAACGACGTTTCCCGCAGGGTTTTGCGAAGACGCTTGAGCAGCTTGCCGACTTTTCGTCCGTCATAAGGTGCCGCGATCACCGAACGTCCTCCCGTGCCGGCGCCCGGTGTATCGCCATGAATGTCGGCGATGGCGTTGCCGTCGGCAAATTGCAGTGAGGTGTGCTGCTCGAAGAACGCCACCATCCGCGGGCCGGCTTCGAGGAAAGCATCGATCATGGCCGGCTCGTAGCGCTCGCCCAGTTCATGTTTCAGGTAAGTGCGGGGTTGCTCGATGTCTTCGACAATACCGGCGCGTCGCGCCAGGGGATTGCACGGCACCCAGGCCCAGCCACCGGACCACGCCGTGGCGCCGCCAAACACCGGATCTTTTTCGACCACGATGACTTTCAAACCGTGCCACGCCGCGGTCACTGCAGCCGATAGTCCGGCCGCACCGGAGCCGACGATCAGCACGTCGCAATCGATATCCGGGAGATTATTGGGGTCGGCAGGCATCGTCTGAAGCTCCAGCGGTTTGTATTTTTTAGAATTTGATTCCAGAAAATATAGGAGCGTAATCGAACTCGGCAACTTTTCATCCGGTAAAACGGGCGGTTATCGGACAGTGAGTTCCAGATTTCGCATTCGGTCGGTTGTCTTCTAGAATCGGACAAATTTTGTGTGGAACCTCCCATGGCCGGCAGTCAGATCGAACGTGTTTTCAGCGTGCTTGAAAACCTCACCAGTGACCCTCGTGGCGTGCCGATGCAGACGCTGGCAGAGCAACTGGATATCCCCAAAAGCGCGACCCACCGGTTGCTCGCCGAGCTGATTCGGCTGGGTTATGTGCGGCAGAATCCGGATAACCTGCGGTATCACCTGTCGACCAAACTGGTGGCCATGGGTTTCCGCTATTTGTCGGGCAGTGGCGCAGACATTGTGCAGCCGGTGCTTGATCGCCTCGCCCAGGAAACCGGCGAGCTGGTGCGTCTTGGGGTGATCGAAGGTGAGCGGCAGATCTGGATCGCCAAATCCCAGGGCGCCCGTTCCGGCTTGCGTTACGACCCGGACATGGGCCGTGATGCACCCTTGTTTTACACCGCGTCGGGGCATGCGTGGCTGGCCTGTATGAGCGATGCCGAGGCGCTATCCCTGGTAGAGCGGCAGGGGGGCGAGCGGCCGAAGGACCTTGGGCCGAATGCACCGCGTTCCAACATCGAATTGCTGGAGCGCCTGCGTATGGCGCGGGAGCAGGGTTATGCCTGGGTCGAGGAGAGTTCGGCAGTGGGCACCTCGGCGATTGCTGCGGTCGTGCGACATCCGAGTGACGGTCGAGTCATCGGTGTGCTGAGCATCGCCGGGCCCAGCGCGCGGATGCCGGGCGCGCGGCTGCATGAGTTGGCGCCGCTGTTGTTGAAATTTACCGAGGAGCTGTCGGCGGCCAGTCTGGCGTCGGAGTTGTTCATCTGATTGCTCCTACAGAAGCTGTGCGTTGTTCGCACACTTTTTCGGTTTGCTTGTGTAAGAATCTGGAACCAGGTTCTAAATTATTGGAATTCACCCTTCCAACAATAATCACAAGAGGACCGCACGATGAACTCCCCCCTTCGTATTGCCTTGATCGGTGCTGGCAACATGGGCCGGCAGCATTACCAGCATCTGCAATCCCTGGTGGAAGCGACCTTGTGCGCCGTGGCCGATCCGGGCCCGCAAGCAGCGGGCCTCGCGGCGGAGTGGGGCGTGGCGTATTTCGCCGATCATTGTCAGATGCTGGAGCAAGTGAAGCCGGACGCAGTGATCGTCGCCAACCCGAACACGCTGCACGTCAGCACCGCCCTCGATTGCCTCGCTGTCGGTGTGCCAGTCCTGCTGGAAAAACCGGTGGGTGTGCACATGGATGAAGTCCGTGAGCTGGTCGCCGCGTCGAAAGCCACGGGCGTTCCCGTGCTGGTCGGTCATCATCGCCGGCACAACCCGCTGATTGTCCGCGCCCATGAACTGGTGCAAAGCGGCGCGTTGGGCCGGCTGACGACGGTGACTGCACTCTGGCAGTTGCGCAAACCCGACAGCTATTTCGAGACGCCCTGGCGCCGTGAGGCCGGCGCGGGAATGTTGCTGACCAACCTGATTCACGACCTCGATCTGCTCCGGCATTTGTGTGGCGAAGTGCGGCAGGTCCAGGCGATCACCAGCAACGCGGTGCGCGGGTTTGCCAACGAAGATTGCGCGGCGGTATTGCTGCAATTCGACAGCGGCGCGCTGGGTAGTCTGACCGGTTCCGATGCGGTCGCGGCGCCCTGGAGCTGGGAGCTGGATTCCGGGGAGAACCCGGTGTATCCGCGTCAGGCCGATCAGCCGTGTTATCTGCTGGCCGGGACGGGCGGTGCGTTGAGCATTCCGCAGCTTAAGCGTTGGCACTACGCCGACACCGATGGGGGATGGTATCGACCGTTGCTGGCGGTGCAGGAAAGCTTCAGCGCCGATGAAGCGTTACGTTTGCAGTTGCAGCATTTTGTGCGCGTGGCGCGTCGGGAAGTCGAACCGTTGGTGAGCGTCGCCGATGCCGCCCGCACGTTGGCGCTGATTGAAGCCATTCGCGAGGCCGCCGAAACCGGCCGTGCCTGCGCACCGACCTTGATCGAAGGATGACCCTGCACATGAACGAACGGATCTTTTCCCTGGCCAGCCTGACGGTGCTGGAATTGTCACCGCCCGAGATGGTCGAAGTGGCGGCACGGGCCGGTTACAGTCATGTCGGATTACGTTTGGAGCCTGCGACGCCTGAAGAACACCACTTTGCGCTGGTCGCCGATGTCGGGTTACGGCGCAGGACTTTGGCGCGACTGCGCGATACCGGCATTCGTGTATTGGATGTCGAAATCCTGCGTCTTAAACCGGATACCGTCGTCGCCGACTTCGAGAAAATTCTGGCGGTCGGTGCCGAATTCGGTGCCAGTGAATTACTGGTGGCCGGTAACGATTCTGACGAGCAGCGGCTCACCGATAACTTCGCTCGGCTCTGTGATCTGGCAGCACCTTACGAGCTTCATCCTCATCTGGAGTTCATGCCGTGGACTGATGCGCGCAATCTCGAACAGGCTGTGCGCATCGTCGACAACGCAGGGCGTGAAAACGGCGCGGTGTTGGTGGATGCCTTTCATTTCGACCGTTCGGCTTCGCGGCTGGAAGATCTGGCCAGGGTTGCGCCGTCACGGTTACGGTATGCACAGTTGTGTGACGTTGCGGGGCCGCGACCGACGGACATGGCGGAGATTTTGCGCCAGGCCCGTAACGAACGGCGTTTTCCGGGCGATGGCGATTGTGATCTGGCGGGGTTGTTGCAATGTTTACCGGCTGATATTCCGTTGAGCCTGGAGATCCCCACCGTGAAGTTGCTTGAGCAGGGTGTGAGCGGGTTGCAGCGGGCACGGATGGCGTTGAGTAAAACCCGTGAATTGTTAGCGGGGCTGTAAGGGCGCTTTTAAATAGTTGATGCACAACACAAGGGATACCGAATGACCGTCAGCACTCCGCTCTCCGGCGTAAACCAACCCTTTAAAGGGATTCTGCTGATTGTCGTTGCAACCTTCCTGTTTTCCAGTCACGACGCCTTTTCGAAATACCTCTCAGGGTTCTACCCGATCGTCATGGTGGTCTGGGCCCGTTATCTGGTTCACACCTTACTGATGGCCGGGATTTTCCTGCCGCAATCCGGGCTGGGTGTCCTACGAACCAAACGGCCGTTACTTCAGCTGTTGCGGGCGTTGTGCCTGCTGGGCACCAGTCTGTTTTTCACCTCCGGCTTACAGTACATCCCATTGGCCGAAGCCACGGCGGTCAACTTCCTTGCGCCGGTTTTGGTGACGGCGCTGTCGGTGCCACTGCTGGGTGAACACGTCACTCGTGGCCAGTGGATTGCGGTGATGTGCGGATTCATCGGCGTATTGATCATCGTCCATCCCGGCGGGGAACTCTTTACCCCTGCGGTGTTGCTGCCGCTCTGCTCGGCGCTGTTTTTCTGCTTCTATCAGTTGCTCACCCGCAAGCTCAGCAACATCGACAGCCCGACCACCAGCAACTTCTTCGCCGGGCTGTGTAACACGCTGGTGATGAGCGCGCTGGTGCCATTCTTCTGGCAAGTACCCAGCCTGGGGCATGGATTTATGATGGTGGCGCTGGGCGCCTGCGGGATGACGGCGCACCTGTTTCTGACGCAAGCCTTCCGTCACGCCGCTCCGGCGCTGTTGGCGCCGTTCGGTTATTGCCAGATTGTCTTTGCCGGTTTGCTGGGCTGGTTGCTGTTTTCTCACACGCCGACGCTGACCACGGTGGTCGGGATCGCGGTGATTTGCTGCAGCGGGTTGGCGGCTGCGTGGCAGCAGAGTCGTCGGTGATGCCGGTCAGAACCTGAAGCGCACGACCAGGTTTTGCAGGCCTGCCGCCAGTTGCGATAACACCTCGCTGGTGGCGCGAGTCCGGGTCGAGGCGTCGGCGCTTTCAAGCGACAGGTCGCGAATGTTCAGCAGGTTGCGATCCACCTCCCGGGCCACCTGCGCCTGTTCTTCCGAGGCGCTGGCGATGACCAGATTCCGTTCATGGATCAGCTCCATCGCTTGGGTAATTTGCCCCAGTGCCAGGCCCGCCTGTTCGGCAATCGACAGGGTTTGGGCCACGCGCTGACTGTTGCCGTGCATCGACAGCACCACGCTGTCGGTATCGCCCTGAACCCGGCCGATCATCTGTTCGATTTCCCGGGTCGATTGCTGGGTACGATGGGCCAGTGCCCGGACTTCATCGGCGACCACCGCAAAACCGCGCCCGGCTTCACCGGCACGGGCAGCTTCAATAGCGGCATTGAGTGCCAACAGGTTGGTCTGTTCGGCGATGGAGCGGATCACGTCCAGCACCTTGCCGATTTCCCGGGATTGTTCGGCCAGGGTCTGAACCTGCTGCAATGCGATGCCGGCATCGGCGCTCATCGCCTGAATCGAATCCAGTGTTTCGATCACCCGCGCCTGACCCTCGCTCGCTTGCTGTGTGGACTGGCGCGTGCTGTCGGAGGTCGACACAGCATTGCGTGCGACTTCTTCCACCGCGACAGTCATCTCATTGACTGCCGTGGCGGCTTGCTCGATTTCATTGTGTTGCTGCTGCAGGCGACTGGAATCCTGCTGAGTGCTCTGGTTCATCTGCCCGGCGGCTGCGGCCAGTTGGGTCGACGTGGCGCTGATCAATTGCAGGGTTTCGCGCAGGCTGGTTTGCATGACCGACAAGGCGTTGAGCAAACGCGCTGTTTCATCGGCGCCGTGGCTCTGGATCGGTGTGCTCAGGTCTCCGGCGGCGACTTGCTCGGCCACCTTCACCGCCTGGCGGATCGGCACGACGATGCTGCGAATCAACAACCAGGCCAGGCACATGGTCAGGACCGAGACAGCAATAAGGGCCCCGATCACGGTGGTTTTAACCTGGCTGTAGAGTGAGTCGGCCTGCTGGGCCGACTGGCTGACTTCGTTGGCGGTGAGGGCCATCAGTTCGGCGAACTGGTCACCGGTCTGGGTCGAGTACTCCTGGATTTTACCATTGAGCAACGCCGTCATTTCTTCGCTGCGGTTTTCCCGCGACAGCGTTTCGTATTGCGCCAGCGCCTGGCGGTAAAGGGTGACAGTGGCGACGAATTTTTCGTACGGCCCCCGGTTGTAGTCGCCGACCAAAGGCGTGAATTTGTCCAGGCTCTGCTCAAGCCACCCTTGCACCTGGTGCAGACGAGCGAGGGTAGCGTCGAGCACCTTGGGCTCGCGGTTGAGCGCCATGCGCAGGCTGAGCACGCGAATACTCAGCACGTAATCGCGGATTTCACCCAGGTAGCGGGTGCTGGGCAGGGAGATATTTTCAGTGTGCTGGCCGGTGGCGCGCACTTCGGCGACCTGTTTGAGGGCGAACAATCCCTGCAACAAGACCAGCAGGGCAATGACCCCGAAGCTGATCACGGCGCGTTTGGCGATGCTCAGGTGACCTAGCGACATGGGTTGACCTCTGTGGAATCGAGAAAAAAACGTGAATGCACGAACGGCGGGCATAAAAAAACGCAGGCCTGAAATCAGGCCTGCGCCGAGGGAACATCAGACTGCTACGGTCGGAATCTTGCGCGGTGCCATGAAGTACATCCAGATCAGCGCGATGAAGTACATCGCCGGAATCATGGTGAACAGCACGGTGTAGTTGTTGTTGGTGACTGTCAGAATGTGGCCGACCAACTGGGTCATGAACATCCCGCCGATGGCCGCACACATGCCACCGAAGCCGAACACCGTACTCATCATGTGCTTGGGCGTGTAGTCCATCACCAGGCTCCAGATGTTCGCGGTCCAGGCCTGGTGCGCACCGATGGCCAGGGAGATGGCGAACACCGCGACCCACAGACTGCTCGAACCCGCCGCCATGATCACGCCGACGATGCAGCAGGCGAACAGGAACATGGACATCAGCCGAGCCTTGATCGGGTTGATCCCGCGGCCGATCAGGAACGAGGACAGGATCCCGCCGCCGACGCTGCCGAAATCGGCGGTGAGGTAGATGATGATCAGCGGGATTCCCATCTGGGTCACGTTGATCCCCAGGTTGTATTGCTGATTGAGGAACGGCGGCAGCCAGTAGAGGTAGAACCAGAACACCGGCGCGGTGATCGAGTAGGCCAGGGCGAAGGCCCAGGTGCCACGCATGCGCAGGATTTTCGAGAACGGCACGCGGGATTGTTCCGGTTCGACTTCTTTCTGGATGTAGTCCAGTTCTGATTGCTTAACGCTCGGGTGATCTTCCGGGTTGAAGTACTTCAAGCCCCAGAACACCAACCAGATCCCGCCCAGCGACGACATGCACAGGAACGCGGCCTGCCAGCCCCAGACGTGGAGGATCAGCGGCAACAACATGGGGGTGAACATCGCACCGACGTTGGTCCCGGCGTTGAAGATGCCGGTGGCCACGGCGCGTTCGCCGGCCGGGAACCACAGCCGCGTGGTTTTCACGCACGCCGGGTAGTTGGCGGCTTCAGTCAGACCCAGTATGAATCGGCAGACCATGAAGCCAACGGCCGAAGTGGCCAGGCCATGAGCGCCGGTCGCCAGGCTCCAGAGCAGCACGGCGAAGAAGAACACGCGCTTGACGCCGACCCGATCGATCAACCGGCCTTGCAGCACGAAACCGATGGCGTAGCCGACCTGGAACCAGAAGTTGATGTTGGCGTAGTCCATCGCCGTCCAGCTCATTTCCTTGGCGAGGATAGGCTGCATGACGCCGAGGGCGGCGCGGTCGATGTAGTTCAGGGTGGTGGCGAAGAACACCAGCGCCAGCATGCCCCAACGGGTTTTGCCGACCGCCATGGCGCCGCGGATCTTGTCGCCGATGCCGCCAGTGGCGACGCTCAGGGCCGGAGCCGAGTTAGAACTCTGAGAAGGAAACATGTTTGCCATCCGTTCAATGACTGACAAGCGAAGCTCGTCGGGACTTCAAGGGCGCGTGATCAATCGGCTGCGGTGTGCACGGGGGATTGATCGGCTGAGGTGGTTTCGTCCTGTGACGAAAACGTTTTATTCAGCGAGCGGCACGGTTCGGCCTGAGGCGCGAGACGTTCGGATGGACGCCGGGCAGGGCGTGTGAGGATTGGAGCGAGGGAGCAAGGCGTTGAATGAGCGCATGAGCGTGTACCCGTTTTTTGAAATTTTTATGTGGTGTTCTGGGTCTTTGGTAACCGGGTCCTGTTGTTTACGGCCAGACCCAATGTGGTGTTGATGTTGCGCAGTGGACGAAAAATCGTCAATTCGCTAATGGCCATTGTGTTCGATAATCGCACGCAAAACTAACTGGGTAGTACACTTTGAATTGCTCATTAAACATCCCGGCTCAATAATTCGCACATTCTTTTAAAAGCGGCGCAAATTCCCTGTAGCCGAAGCCTCCACCGGGAGTCGAAATATGCAGCGTTCCATTGCCACCGTGTCCTTGAGCGGTACCCTGCCGGAAAAACTCGAAGCCATCGCCGCCGCCGGTTTCGACGGGGTAGAGATTTTCGAGAACGACCTTCTCTACTACGACGGCAGCCCACGGGAAATTAAACAGATGTGTGCCGATCTCGGGATCGCCATCACGCTGTTTCAACCTTTCCGGGACTTCGAAGGTTGCCGCCGCGACCGCTTGCCGCGCAACCTGGAGCGGGCCGAGCGCAAGTTCGACCTGATGCAGGAGCTGGGTACGGACCTGGTGCTGGTGTGCAGCAACGCCTCGGCCGACTCCATCGGTGATGAACAAATCCTCATCGACGACTTGCGCCTGCTGGCCGAACACGCGGGTGCTCGTGGCCTGCGGATCGGCTACGAAGCGTTGGCCTGGGGCCGGCATGTGAACACTTATCAACAGGTGTGGAACATCGTTCGCCAGGCCGATCATGCGAGCCTTGGCGTGTTGCTGGACAGCTTTCACACGCTGTCGCTCAAGGGTGATCCGAGTGCTATCGCCGAGATTCCCGGCGACAAGATTTTCTTCGTACAAATGGCTGACGCACCCATTCTGGCCATGGACGTGCTGGAATGGAGCCGGCATTTCCGCTGTTTCCCGGGCCAGGGCGAATTCGATCTGCCGGGTTTCCTCGCGCCAATCATCAAGAGTGGTTACACCGGGCCGTTGTCGCTTGAGATCTTCAACGACGGCTTCCGCGCCGCGCCCCCACGGGCCAATGCCGCCGATGGTTTGCGCTCGTTGCTGTACCTGGAAGAGAAAACCCGCGAACGTCTGGCGCAGGAAGCCAAGCCACCGGCCACTATCGACATTCTGTTCGAGACGCCCAAGGCCAGCGAGTACAACGGCATCGAGTTTCTTGAATTCGCAGTGGATGAAAGCCTTGGCGCCAAGCTCTCCCATTGGCTGGAGCGACTGGGTTTCGTCAAGGCAGGGCAACATCGCTCCAAGAGCGTCAGCCTGCTGCGTCAGGGCGATATCAACTTGATCCTTAACTCCGAACCCTATTCCTTCGCCCACAGTTTTTTCGAGTCACACGGCCCATCGCTGTGCGCCACCGCCGTGCGGGTCAAGGACAGCGCCAGTGCGCTGGCGCGGGCCGTGGCCTATAAAGGTCAGCCGTATCGCGGGCTGGTTGGCCCCAATGAACTGGAACTGGCCGCGGTGCGCGCACCGGATGGCAGTCTGATTTATCTGGTGGATCAGGATGCCGACGTCTACGGCACTGACTTCAACCTGCAACCCTCCGCCGTGGCCAGCGGCGGCCTCAAGCGCATTGACCACATGGCGATAGCGTTGCCGGCCGACAGCCTCGACAGTTGGGTGCTGTTCTATAAAAGCCTGCTGGATTTCGAGGCCGACGATGAAGTGGTGCTTCCCGATCCGTATGGCTTGGTGAAGAGCCGGGCGCTGCGCAGCCGGGACAGTTCCATCCGCTTGCCACTGAACATTTCCGAAAACCGCAACACCGCGATCTCACATGCGCTGTCGAGTTATCGCGGCTCCGGTGTGCATCACATCGCCTTTGATTGCGACGACATCTTTGCCGAAGTCAGCCGGGCCAAAGAGGCGGGTGTACCGTTGTTGGATATCCCGCTCAATTACTACGATGACCTCGCCGCGCGGTTCGATTTCGACGACGAGTTCCTCAGTGAGTTGGCGTACTTCAACGTTCTTTATGACCGTGATGCACAGGGCGGCGAGCTGTTCCATGTGTACACCGAGCCGTTCGAAGGGCGGTTCTTCTTTGAAATCATTCAGCGCAAAAATGGCTACGTCGGTTACGGTGCGGCCAACGTAGCGGTGCGCCTGGCGGCCATGGCCAAGTCTCGAAGTGGTGCCGTACGTCAGGCAAAGTTGTAGGAAAATCGTAAGCACGGATACAAACCGCCGCCGCGCGGCTTCCTTCACTGTGCGGCGCGGCCCATAATCGCCAGCCTGTGCAGTGATGGCCGTGAGCCCGCAATGACAATAATTTCAGAACTCTCCCCAGCGCCCGACGAACCCATGGCCGAGCCCCGCAAGAGTCGCAAGAACAACCCGGAAAAGACCCGCGAGAACATCCTTCAAGAAGCCATTGTCGAGTTCGTCCAGCAGGGGCTTTCCGGCGCTCGCGTCGATGCGATCGCCGAGCGCATCCACACCTCCAAACGCATGATCTATTACTACTTCGGCAGTAAGGAACAGCTCTACGTCGAGGTGCTGGAGAAACTCTACGGCGATATCCGCAACACCGAAAACCGTCTGCACCTGACCGAACTGGCGCCGGTGGAAGCGATTCGTCGGCTGGTTGAATTCACGTTCGACCACCATGATCGCAACGTCGACTTTGTGCGGATTGTCAGCATCGAGAACATTCACAACGCTGAATACGTGAAACGTTCGGATGCGATCAAGGCGATGAACAACACCGTTCTCGATTCACTGGGCGTGATTTTGCGTCGCGGTGCTGAGGAAGGCGTGTTTCGCGCGGGACTTGAGCCGTTGGATGTGCACCTGCTGATCAGCTCGTTCTGCTTCTATCGCGTGTCGAACCGCCATACCTTCGGTGAGATTTTTCAGATCGACTTGCCGGACGAAAACATCAAGCAGCGTCATCGCGAAATGATTTGCGAGTCGGTTTTACGGTACCTGCAGGCCTGATGTGGGGTGAGGGGGTTGCCCCCTCGCCACATCCGTTCAGCCATTCATGCTCTGAAAATGCTCGAGCATCCGCTGCGCATCCGGCACCACGCCGCTGAACAATTCAAACGCCTTCACCGCCTGAAACACTGCCATGTTGCCGCCGTCCAGCGTTCGGCAACCCAGCGCGCGGGCGTTGCGCAGCAGTTCGGTTTCCAGCGGGAAGTAAACAATCTCCGCCACCCACAATTCACCTCGAAGCAGTTCCACCGGCACTGGCATGCCCGGCAGTTTTTTCATGCCCATGGGGGTGGTGTTCACCAGACCATCAGCCTGGGCCAGGGTGCTCGGCAAATCATGACCTGCCACGGCCCGGCCAGCACCGAAATGCTGATTGAGGTTGTTCGCCAGCGACTGAGCGCGGCTGATCTCCACATCGAAAATGCTCAGCTGCTGTACGCCTTCGCTCAATAGTGCGTGGGCCACTGCCGCGCCGGCGCCACCGGCACCCATTTGTACGACGCGCTCAAGGGCAACGCCCTTCAAGCCACGACGAAAACCCTCGGCGAACCCCAGGCAATCGGTGTTGTGGCCGATGCGTTTGCCGTCTTTCAGCACGACCGTGTTCACCGCCCCAATGCCTCGGGCTTCCGGTGACAGTTCGTCGAGCAGCGGGATGATCGTCTGCTTGCACGGGAAGGTGATGTTCAGGCCGGTGAAGTTCATGCGTTCGGCGGCCATCAACAGGTCGGACAGGGCGCCGCTGTCGAGTTTCAACTGATCCAGATCGATCAGGCGATAGAGGTAACGCAAACCCTGTGCATCGCCTTCATGCTCGTGCAGCGCCGGGGTGCGAGAAGCCTGGATGCCGGCGCCGATCAGTCCGGCCAATACCGCGTTGTTCTGAGTCACGGCCTTCACCCCTTCAAACGTTGGCTGAAATGCTCCAGCGCCAGGCGATAGCCATGGCTGCCGAAACCGGCCATCACCGCCGTGGCGATGGCGGAGACAAAGGAGTGATGGCGGAATGGCTCGCGGGCATGAACGTTGGACAGGTGGACTTCGATCACCGGCAATTCGCTGGCGACCAACGCATCGCGGATCGCGACCGAGGTATGGGTCCAGGCAGCCGGGTTGATGACGATCCCGGCGCAACGGCCGCGGGCGGCGTGAATCCAGTCGAGCAATTCACCTTCATGGTTGGTCTGGCGAAACTCCACCGCCAGGCCGAACTCCTCGGCGGCACGTCCGCACAAGGCCGAGATGTCTGCCAGGGTTTCGTGGCCGTAAGTCGCCGGTTCACGGGTGCCGAGCAGGTTCAGATTCGGGCCGTTGAGCACCAGAATGATAGGGGACATCGGGGTCTCTCCACTTATTATTTTTGGCATTGGCTGAGGGTTTCAGCCTGTGGAGATAAATTGTACTAGATGGTTAATTTGGTCAATTGAAGAGGCGATGTCTCCGGTTTTTGTGTGCGGTGATCGGACGGTTTCGGTTTTCAGCGAGGCAGATGCTCAACCAGAAAATCGATGAACGCCCTTAACCGCAGCGGCATATGGCGACTTTGCGGGTAGAGCAGCGTGAACGGCCGCGAGCGCCCGCCATAAGGCTTGAGCACTTCCACCAGCGAGCCGTCGGCCAGTTCGTTTTCGACAATGAAGCGATACGTCTGAAACAACCCGGCTCCATGTTTTGCCAGGGTCACGCCCCCCAGCACATCGTCGGAACAACTGAGGTTGCCCTCGGCCAGAATCTCCCGCGGCTCGCCATTGTCGTTGAACAACCAGGCAATGCGTCGGCCGCTGCTGGGCAGTTCGTACTGAATGCATTCGTGCTGCTGAAGGTCATCCAGGGTGTGCGGGACGCCGGCACGTTTCAGGTAATCGGGACTGGCAATCATCACCAGTGCCGCATCCTCCAGGTGCCGGGCGATCAGGCCGGAATCCGGAATCGCCCGCACGCGGATCGCCATGTCATAGCCCTCGCCGACAAAATCGATATTGCGATTGCTGATGTGCGACTCGACCTTCACCGCGGGAAAGCGTGCCCGAAAAGCCGGTAGCAATGGCAGGATTCGGTGATGGGCATAGGTGGTGGGAATGCTGATGCGCAAGGTACCGGAAGGCTGTTGCTGCTGGCCCATGACTTCGCGCTGGGCCTCGACCAGTTGCGCCAGCGCCTGGCGGCATTCCTCGTAGTACCGCCGACCACTGTCGGTCAGTTTGACGCTGCGGGTGGTGCGGGCGAACAACCGCACGCCCAGGCGCTCTTCCATGCGCGACACCGAGCGGCTCACGGCTGCCGGCGTCACGCCAGCCACCAGCGCGGCGGCGGTAAAGCTGCCAGCCTCGGCGGCCAGACAAAACAGTTCGATGCTGCCCAGTTGAAGATCGTCGAATTGTCGCTGCATGATTGATTACACCGGGGATCAAATGAAGTGCTGGATTTCGCCACTGTAGATGAAATCTCCGAAGCGGTGCTTTACTTGACCAGCGCCGATTTCATCACCGGCAAGTGGTCAGTCTTTTTTAATCACCGGACAGGAGAAACGTCATGCCTTTCGTCAGCGTACGTATTACCCGTGACGGCGTGACCCGGGAGCAGAAAGCCCAGGTCATCGCCGAAATCACCGACACCTTGCAGCGAGTCCTCGGCAAGCCACCGGAGCTGACCCACATCGTGATTGAGGAGGTCGACACGGATAATTGGGGTTATGCCGGAATGACCACGACCGAGTATCGAAAAAATCAGCCAGGGTGAGTGTGTAGAAAACCGGAAAGCCGTCCTCGTGACGGCTTTTTTGTGGATGCGGTGAAAGGATTGCTTACCAATTTGCGCCGTTAACCACCGGCCCGACGAGGGCCTGAGCGCTAGGCTCAATGGCGGATGGATGATCGAATGCTCACCGCCAGTTGTCGGGTTTTCCAAGGAATGTCGAGTTTTCGGGCTCATTAACCTAACGGATGGGTTAGCATGAAAGTATGCAGCTACAAAGGGTTTTCAATGGTGATTATGTTGCGCGACGAACATTGTCCGCCTCATGCGCATGTAGATGCAGGTACCTGGAGTGCACGATTCAAGTTCAGCTTCTGGCACAACGGCGTCGAGCTTTGGGATGTTGTCCCGCACTCGCGCAGGCCACCACTGGCGGTGCTGGAGGGCTTGCGTCAGACGCTCAGGCAACCTGCCCATTTACGGCGTGCTCGCGACATTTGGTGGAGCAAATTGCAGACGGCCTGTCTCGACCATCAGCTATGGGATTGGCAGACCAGTGAAGTCGTTGTGATGAAGCGGATCACCAGTACCACCTACATGATTGACTCGGCTTGTTATGAGCCTCGGGAGAACAAAACCCTATTGACCCTGATCGGGGCATTGGAGGGTGTGGAGATCGAACTATGAAAGCAATCAAGGCAAAAATGGTGGCAGATCGGCCCGTGACCGATGCGGTTCTGGATGACGCGATCGAGCGGGGCAACTTGCGACGCAACAGCGGTTTGCAGGCGACGGCGGTGGTGTTTCTGGAACCGTGTCTGACAGTCAGCTTCGGCGATGGTAGTGGCGTGCTGCTTCCAGTGAGGCACTACGCGGAATTCGATGGATTCGAGGCCGAAGATTTCGCCAGCCTGAAAATCGGTTTTTCAGGGACCGCCCTGTGCCATGAGGGCAAGGATCTGCAGATGTCTATCGCCGGTATGATTTCGACGAGCAAACCGCTGATGGACATGGCTGCCTCTGTAGTCGCCTCGCGCAATGGTCGCCGGAGCAGCGCTGCCAAGGCTGAGGCCGCGCGGGCTAACGGTCGTAGAGGCGGGCGTCCGCGCAAGGTTGATGTCGTTCTTTGAACATCCACAAAAAAGCCGTCGTGATGACGGCTGATTTGTATGAGATCGCAGCAATTACCGGCGAGTCAACAACACCCCGGATTCCATGTGATGGGTCCACGGAAACTGGTCGAACATTGCGCATCGGGTGATGCGGTGGGTGTCGTGCAATTGGGTGATGTTGGCCGCCAGGGTTTCCGGGTTGCAGGAAATATAGAGGATGTTGTCGAAGCGACGGGTCAGTTCGCAGGTGTCCGGGTCCATACCGGCGCGAGGCGGATCGACGAAGACACTACCGAATTCGTAGCTCTTCAGATCGATGCCGTGCAGACGACGGAACGGACGAACTTCGTTCAGGGCTTCGGTCAGCTCTTCGGCGGACAAACGCACCAACGTGACGTTATCCACAGCGTTTTCGCTCAGATTGCTCAACGCTGCGTTAACCGAGGCCTTGCTGATTTCGGTGGCCAGCACTTTGCGCACGCGCGTCGCGAGCGGCAAGGTGAAGTTGCCGTTGCCGCAATACAGCTCCAGCAAATCGTCGGAGCGATCACCGAGTGAGTCGTAAGCCCAGTTGAGCATCTTCTGGTTCACGGTGCCGTTGGGCTGGGTGAACGCGCCTTCCGGCTGGCGGTAGCTGAAGATGCGACCGCCGACGTCCATCTGCTCGACCACGTAATCGTGACCGATCACTTCGCGTTTGCCCTTGGAACGGCCGATGATGCTGACGTTCAGGTCGGCGGCCAGTTTCGAGGCCGCCGCGTGCCAGTGCTCATCCAGCGGGCGGTGATAGCACAGCGTGATCATCGCATCGCCAGCCAGCGTGGTCAGGAACTCCACCTGAAACAGTTTGTGGCTCAGGGCCGCACTCGCTTGCCACGCCGCCTTCAGCTGCGGCATCAACTCATTGATACGCGTGCTGGCGATCGGGAACGCTTCGATCAGGATCGGTGTGCGTTTATCTTCCTGGGAAAACATCGCGTAGTGACGCTCGCCGGCTTCGCGCCACAAGCGGAACTCGGCGCGCAGGCGGAAATTTTGCAGCGGCGAGTCGAACACTGCAGGTTCTGGCGCACCGAACGGGGCCAGCAGGTCACGCAGGCGCGTGACCTTTTCTTCGAGCTGAACGGCGTAAGCCTGGGAATCAAAAGTCATGCGTTGAACCAACCCAACTTGATCACGAACAGAATCGACAGAATCACCAGCGCCGAGTTGAGCTCACGGGCGCGGCCGGACAGCAACTTGATCGCGGTCCAGGAGATGAAACCGAAGGCGATGCCGTTGGCGATGGAATAAGTGAACGGCATGGCCAGGGCGGTGACCACGACCGGTGCGGCGACGGTGATGTCGTCCCAGTCTATTTCGGCCAGGCCGGATGTCATCAGTACCGCGACGAACAGCAGTGCAGGCGCGGTAGCAAAGGCTGGAATGCTGGCCGCCAATGGCGAGAAAAACAGCGCCAACAGGAACAGAATCGCCACGACAACGGCGGTCAGGCCGGTGCGGCCACCGGCACTCACGCCGGCTGCGGATTCGATGTAACTGGTGGTGGTCGAGGTGCCCAGCAGCGAACCGGCCATGGCCGCGGTACTGTCTGCGATCAGGGCGCGACCCATTTTCGGCATATGGCCGTCCTTGCCCATCAGGCCGGCGCGCTTGGCGACGCCGATCAGGGTGCCGGAGTTGTCGAACAGATCGACGAATAGGAAGGCGAAAATGACGCTGACCAGCCCGATGTCCAGGGCACCTTTGATGTCCAGTTGCAGGAACGTCGGGGCCAGGGACGGCGGCATCGACATCACGCCGCCAAACGGGGTGAAGCCCATCGCGATCGAAACGATGGTCACCGCCAGAATGCCGATCAGTACCGCACCGCGCACTTTAAGCGCTTCAAGTGCCACGATCAGGGCAAAGCCGAGGGTCGCGAGGATCGGGGCCGGTTGTTTCAAATCGCCGAGGCCGACCATGGTTGCCGGGTTGCTCACCACGATGCCGGCGTTATGCAGGGCGATCAGGGCCAGGAACAGGCCGATACCGGCGGCAATCGCCGAGCGCAGCGGCAGCGGGATGCTGTTGATGATCCATTCGCGGATTCGGAAGATCGACAGCAGGAAAAACAGCACCGCCGAGATGAACACCGCCCCCAGCGCCACTTGCCAGGTATGGCCCATGTGCAGGACCACGGTGTAGGTAAAGAAGGCGTTCAGGCCCATGCCCGGCGCGAGGGCGATCGGGTAGTTGGCGATCAGGCCCATCACCGTGGAGCCGATGGCGGCTGCCAGGCACGTGGCGACGAACACCGCGCCCTTGTCCATGCCGGTCTCGCCGAGGATGCTCGGGTTGACGAACAGAATGTAGGCCATGGCCAAAAAGGTCGTGACGCCCGCCAGAATCTCGGTCCGCACGTTGGTGTTGTGTGCCTTGAGTTGAAACAGCCTTTCCAGCATGTCTGCTCCCCGTGGCGCGCCCGGCGCCGTGAATGTATCGACCTCAACAGCAAAGCACAGACCGCTAATGGCGCCCTGGTATTTTCTGTGGGTCGGAAAAAGCCGCGCATCATACCAGCAGCGTGGGGCTATGGCTGCTTATGGCTGCGATCGTCGTCGATGTTTTGCGCTAAAGCCAACTGCGCCATACTGCGTGCTGGTTTTGGGGGTACTTATGTATTGCATGAATAAACGTCTGATTGCCGTATTCGGAGTGTCGATCGCCTTGTTCCTGGGGGCACACACCGCCTCGGCTGCAGCGGCGCCGCCGTTGAGTCAGGTGAAGGTAGTCAAGGTCGAGTCGCCGAGCTGTGGCTTCGAAGACATTGCGCAGGGTCAAGAGCAAACCCGCTGCAATCACAGCGGACCGAACATCAGGATCTACGTGCTGGAAGTCGGTTACGGCCGTGGGGCACATGTCGGGCTGGATGGTTTTGACGTGAACGGCACCCGAACCCCGGTCTGTGCTTTTGATAATGGCAACCTGACCGAGTGCACCGTCGGGAGAAAAACCGTCGGCTATTTGTATGTCTTCGATCTGGCCGGCAAGCAGGAAGGCACATTCACCTTCAGCAACACGTCGATCAACGCGCCAGGCAATACGCTGTCGACGCAGCTTTACATCAAGTAACGGCGGGTTCGAACAAGGGGCAGGAAAGCTGACTACGCTTTAAAGATCATCCTGTGGACTGCGCCCATGACCTTTAGAGCTCTGATTACCCTCGCCGAGGGCATCGATGACCTGCAATCAGTGACCCTGATTGATGTGTTGCGCCGCGCCAAGGTTGAACTGGTGGTGGCCAGCATCGAGCGGCGGCGCATGCTCACCTGCGCGCGCGGCACTCGAGTGACGTCCGATGCGATGCTGGTGGACGTGCTGGCCCAGCCGTTCGACCTGATCGTCCTGCCCGGCGGTGCCGTGGGGGCGCAACATCTGGCGGCGCATCAACCCCTGCAACAATTGCTCAAGGATCAGGCGGCGGCCGGGCGTCTTTTCGCCGGTATCGCCGAAGCCCCGGCGCTGGCGCTGCAAGCCTTTGGCGTACTGCGTCAGCGGCGCATGACCTGCCTGCCATCGGCCAGCCATCAACTGCTGGGGTGCAACTTCGTCGATCAGCCGGTGGTGGTCGATGGCAACTGCATCACCGCGCAGGGTTCAGGGGCGGTGTTGCAGTTCGCCCTGACGCTGGTGGAACAACTCTGCGGTAAGGCCACGCGAGCGGCGGTGGCGGGGGAGTTGGTGGTTTAGAAAGTGTCAGGCGTGGACGGCAATGAGTTCGATGACCGGTTGCTCACGCTGCTCCGCTTGCCAGAGATCGTAGTCGGTCTGAACGCCCAGCCACATTCTGGCCTTACCGATTCCAGCCCGCTCCAGGCGTACCGCCAAATCAGGACTGATCGGCGCGTGGCCATGCAGTACTCGCGATAGATGCGGGCGCGCAAATCGCAGGTGCCTTGCCAGTTCAGTGACGCTGATGCCAAGTTCAGGCAATACATCCATCAAAAGGGTTTCGCCAGGGTGTGGCGGGTTGTGCATGGGCATGTCCTGCCTCCTGTCAGTGGTAGTCCAGATAGTCGACCAGTTCGATATCTGAACCGATAAAACGAAAAATAACTCGCCAGTTCCCCGAAACGCTCAGTGACCAGTATTCGGTCAGCTCTCCCCTGAGTGGGTGTAATCGCCATCCCGGAAGGTCTAGGTCGCCAGGTAGCGTTGCGCGGTCCATGAACTGAAGCATTCGAGACAGGCGCTTCGCATGGTCTGCGCGGATCCCACGAGTCGAACCTGTTTCATAGAAGCCACGAAGGCCTTTGTGCTGAAAGGATTTGATCATGGGGCAAGTGTAAGGCGATACATTACACCTGATGCACTATCTATGTATTGCACCTGCTCGGCAAATTTGTGATCGGCAACTGCTTCAAGCCTTCACTGCTTCCACCGGCACATGCATGCGGTCGCGGTTGGCCAGGGTCGGGAACAGTTTGATCCACGCCCCAGTCACCACCAATGTGCCGATACCGCCCATGACCACCGCTGGCACGGTACCGAACCAATGGGCGGTCAAGCCGGATTCGAATTCACCCAACTGATTCGAAGCGCCGATGAACAAGCCGTTCACGGCACTGACCCGGCCGCGCATTTCATCCGGGGTTTCCAGTTGCACGAAGGAGGCGCGGATCACCATGCTGATCATGTCCGCCGCGCCCAATACCACCAACACCGCCAGGGAAAACCAGAACGAGGTCGACAGGCCGAACGCGATCGTCGCGACGCCAAATATACCCACAGCAGTGAACATGACCCGTCCGACGTTGTGTTCCACGGCAAATCTCGCCAGGTACAACGACATCAGCAGCGCACCGACTGCCGGAGCTGAACGCAGCAGGCCCAAGCCCCAAGGGCCGGTCAGCAGGATGTCCTTGGCGAACACCGGCAGTAACGCCGTCGCACCACCGAGCAGGACGGCAAACAGATCCAGGGAAATCGCCCCGAGAATGTCCGGACGACTACGAATGAAGCGAATGCCCGCCAGCAACGAATCCAGGGTTGCCTTGCCCTTGTTCAACGGTGTCTGCCGTGCAGGCAGGTTGAGCATCAGCAAGCAGGCGATGATGTAGAGGATTACGGTCGGGCCATAGACCCAGACGCTGCCGAAGGCGTAAAGCAAACCACCCAATGCCGGGGCGACGATGGTTGCTGATTGCTGTGCCGATTGTGCGGCGGCGACGGCGCGGGGAAACAGTGCGCTGGGCACGATGCTCGGCAACAAGGCCTGAGTGGTCGGCATCTCGAAGGAGCGCGCGGCACCGAGCAGGAACGCGAGGATGAAAATCATCTCCCGGGTGACGTGGTCGGTCGCGCTGCCAATGGCCAGCGACAGGGCGATCAACGCCTGCACGGACTGACAGATTGCCGCGACCTTGCGTCGGTCATAGCGGTCGGCGACATGCCCGGTGTGCAGCATGAACAGCACTCGCGGGGCGAACTCCACCAGACCGACCAAGCCCAGATCGAGCACATTGCCGGTCAGTTGGTAGAGGTTCCAGCCAATGGCCACCGTGAGCATCTGAAAACCGCTGGCGGTAAACACCCGAGCCAGCCAGAACGCGATAAATGGGCGGTGATGACGTAACAGCAAGGGCGCTTGGCTGGGCATCTGAGGGCAGGTCTTGAGCGAGGGGAGGGTCGAGATTATCACCAAGCTGTAACTAAAAGTTGCAGGGTCGGGAAATTTCGTTAGCTAGACACCGATCTGGGGTCCTATACCTTGTAGCAGCTGCCGAAGGCTGCGTTCGACTGCGAAGCAGTCGTGAAATCAGGCGCGTTGGGTGTGTCAGGTAACCAGCGCCAGTCGGATTTGCGACTGCTGCGTCCGAACGCGGCCCGAACCGAACGCAGCCTTCGGCCGCTGCAGGGCAGCCGGCGACGGTATGAGGCAACCTGTCACGCGGCAAAAGACCACACCGTCCATCGTCAAAAATGGGACTACTCTTTTAACGGTGCTTGATCCAGATCAAGACCGTTCGTGGAAATGATCCGGAGGCCAGTTGGCCAGACTCCCTACGTTGTGATGTTTGTAAAAAAAGAACGAATTCAAATTCGCCACACTCCATATCCGTGGGGGCAGTGGGTGTAGGCCACAAGCCTTCAGCCGGTATTACCTGACAGAGGAAGACTTATGTTCGGTTTGGAGGCTCTTGATCTCGCCCGGATGCAGTTCGCGTTCACCATTTCGTTTCACATTCTATTTCCCGCCATCACCATTGGCCTGGCGAGTTACCTGGCGGTGCTCGAAGGCCTGTGGCTGAAAACGCATAACGACACGTACCGCGATCTGTACCACTTCTGGTCGAAGATCTTTGCCGTCAACTTCGGCATGGGCGTGGTCTCCGGGCTCGTCATGGCCTATCAGTTCGGCACTAACTGGAGCCGCTTCTCGGATTTCGCCGGCTCCGTGACCGGGCCGCTGCTGACGTACGAAGTACTCACAGCGTTCTTCCTCGAAGCCGGTTTCCTCGGCGTCATGCTGTTCGGCTGGAACAAGGTCGGCCGCAAGCTGCACTTCTTCGCCACGGTCATGGTGGCCATCGGCACACTGATTTCGACCTTCTGGATTCTCGCCTCCAACAGCTGGATGCAGACCCCGCAGGGCTACGAAATCGTCAATGGCCAGGTCATTCCGGTGGACTGGCTGGCGGTGATCTTCAACCCGTCGTTCCCCTACCGCCTGATGCACATGGCGACGGCGGCGTTCGTCGCGACCGCATTCTTCGTCGGTTCCTCGGCGGCCTGGCATTTGCTGCGCGGCAAGGACAACCCGGCGATCCGGACCATGCTCTCGATGGCCATGTGGATGGCGTTGATCGTGGCGCCGATTCAGGCCGTCATCGGTGACTTCCACGGGCTGAATACGCTTGAGCATCAGCCAGCGAAAATCGCCGCGATTGAAGGCCACTGGGAAAACGTCGGTGACGAACCGACTCCGCTGATCCTTTTCGGCTGGCCGGACATGAAAGCCGAGAAGACCAAATTCGCTGTAGAGATTCCGTATCTGGGCAGCCTGATCCTCACGCACTCCCTGGACAAGCAGGTACCGGCGCTCAAGGAATTCCCGCCTGAAGACCGGCCGAATTCGACCATCGTGTTCTGGTCGTTTCGGATCATGGTCGGGCTCGGCTTCCTGATGATTTTCACCGGTTTGTGGAGCCTGTGGCTGCGCAAACGCGACAAGCTCTATACCTCGCGGCCGTTCCTGTACCTGGCGTTGTGGATGGGCCCGTCCGGTCTGATCGCGATCCTCGCCGGTTGGTTTACCACTGAAATCGGCCGTCAGCCGTGGGTGGTCTACGGCTTGATGCGCACGGCAGATGCGTCCTCCAATCACAGCTTCATGCAGATGAGCATCACGTTGATCATGTTCGTCGTGGTCTATTTCGCGCTGTTCGGTGCCGGTCTGGGCTACATGATGCGCCTGGTGCGCAAAGGGCCGAAGATCGACGAAGGCAAGGAAACGCCCGAGGGCGGTCCTGGTAAGAAACGCACACCGGCCCGTCCGCTGTCCGCCGCCGATGACAACGGTGACGGCGACCACAGCCCCAGCCTGACCAAGGAGATTTGAATCATGGGTATTGATCTTCCGCTGATCTGGGCCGTGATCATCATCTTCGGCATCATGATGTACGTGGTCATGGACGGCTTCGACCTGGGTATCGGGATTCTCTTCCCGTTCATCAAGGGCAAGACCGACCGTGACGTGATGATGAACACCGTCGCGCCGGTCTGGGACGGTAACGAAACCTGGCTGGTACTGGGTGGTGCAGCGTTGTTCGGTGCCTTCCCGCTGGCGTATTCGGTGGTGCTCTCGGCGTTGTACCTGCCGCTGATTTTCATGCTGATCGGGCTGATCTTCCGCGGCGTGGCCTTCGAGTTCCGCTTCAAGGCCAGGGACGACAAGCGCCATCTCTGGGACAAGGCGTTCATCGGGGGCTCAATCGCCGCCACCTTCTTCCAGGGCGTGGCGTTGGGTGCGTTCATTGATGGGTTGCCGGTGGTCAATCGCCAATTTGCCGGGGGGTCACTGGACTGGTTGACGCCGTTCACCCTGTTCTGCGGCGTGGCACTGGTAGTGGCTTATGCGCTGCTCGGCTGCACGTGGCTGATCATGAAAACCGAAGGCAAGTTGCAGGAGCAGATGCATGACCTGGCTCGGCCACTGGCTTTCGTGGTGCTGGCAGTGATCGGTATCGTCAGCATCTGGACCCCGCTGACCCACGCCGAGATTGCCGCTCGCTGGTTCACCCTGCCGAACCTGTTCTGGTTCCTGCCGGTACCGATTCTGGTGCTGGTGACCATGTACGGTCTGATCCGCGCTGTGGCTCGCAATGCGCACTACACGCCATTTCTGCTGACCCTGGTGCTGATCTTCCTCGGCTACAGTGGTCTGGGTATCAGCCTGTGGCCAAACATCGTGCCGCCGTCGATTTCGATCTGGGACGCTGCCGCACCGCCGCAAAGTCAGGGCTTCATGCTGGTGGGCACGTTGTTCATCATTCCGTTCATCCTGGGTTACACCTTCTGGAGCTACTACGTGTTCCGCGGCAAGGTCACCCACGAAGATGGTTACCACTAGAACACGCGACAGCGGCGCAGGGCTGATACCTGCGCCATTTCAGAGGAGATTGCGATGATGGCGGGTAAACATTCCTTGCAGGAAATCGAAGCAGCAGAGAAAAAACCGCTCTGGCAGCGACTCGGCTGGCTGGCGATGATCTGGACCGGCAGCGTTGTGGCGCTGTTCATCATGGCCAGCCTGATGCGCATGTTCATGAATGCCGCGGGCCTGACGACCCACTGATTTTTTGACACCTGACCCCATCCCGTTGCCTTGCGGCACGGATTTACAACCCTCCCGATGGAGTAATGCTGTTCATTTAAGAAAATGGATGGTGGCCTGAGAGCCGACCGGGTTTTGGTCGTGTACATATCCGTTGCTGCGGTCACGGCCGTGACCCCAGAAACGGATATGTACCCCAACCTTAAGTGAACAGTATTACTCCCGATGGAGGGGTTTTTTTACCCTTCATTTGCGGGCTTTAAGGATCACGAACTTGGGTGTGGCCGCCACTTGCTCGACGCCGCGGAACAACCGCGCGAGCTTGCTGTGATAACCCAGATGACGGTTGCCGACGATGTACAGCGCGCCGCCTACCACCAGAGCCTCTCGGGCCTGCTGGAACATGCGCCAGGCCAGGAAGTCGCCGACGACTTGTTGCTGGTGAAACGGTGGGTTGCACAACACGACGTCCAGAGACTGAGGTTCCTGACCCGCCAAACCATCGTCGGCACGAACAACCACTTCCCGGTCACCCAGCGCCGCGCGCCAGTTTTCGGCCGCCGATTGCACCGCCATGAACGACTCGTCCACCATCGTGTAATGGGCCTCAGGGTTTTGCAAAGCGCTGGCGATGGCCAAAACCCCGTTACCGCAACCGAGGTCGGCGACCCGCGCCGAGCCGAGGTTCTTTGGCAGGTGCGGCAAAAACGCTCGCGTGCCGATATCCAGCCCTTCGCGGCAGAACACATTGGCGTGATTGAGCAGTTCGATCTCAGGTGTGTCGAGTCGATAACGGGTCGGGTAGGGGGACACGACGGGCGCTTTGACTTCAGCGCTCGCGATCAATAGCCGAGCCTTCTTCACCGCCAATGAGGCTTGCACCGGGCCGATGTAGCGTTCCAGCAGATCGCCCGCGGCTCGGGGTAAATGCTTGATCATCGCGGCAGCAATCACCTGAGCACCCGGCGCGAGTTGCCCCTGCAAGCGAATCAATTGCTCTTCCAGCAAGGCGAGGGTTTTCGGGACCCGGATCAGTACCCGGTCAAAGGGGCCGGAAAAGGCTTCGCTGGCAGGTACGCTCGGCACCGCATCAAACGCCTGGCCGTTACGGATCAGATTCTTTTCCAGCCCCTGAAAGGCCAGGAACGAGTCGCCGCTGCTGGTCACTTGAACCTTGCCCGCCAGGCTGGCGGCCAATGCGCCAAAACTGTCGTTGAGCACCAAAACCCGAGTGTCGGCCGAGGGTTGTTGGTCAGCCAGATGATTGAGCAGGTATTCGTCTGCGGCATCAAACGCCTGCAGCGGTTCGTTCTGCTGGTCGGGCTGGCGGATCAGGTCGAGTCGGGCGAAGGGTGTTTCGAGCAAGGGCATGAGGCGGGGCTCTGGGTAATCAACAGGGGTCATCAACTGGTGTCCCGCGGCCCAGGGGCGTTGTAGCGGGCGAGACCGTCCGAGTGTACTGCGTCGTGAAGGTTCACGCGTCATCACTCAGGAGGGACCGCAAATGGTACGTTTTTTTCTTTTGGATTACTTGCAGGTTTTTTGGGTCAACGTATCGCGCTTCTGTTGAGAAAGCCTTCCTTGGTGGCGGCGATAACTGCGGAAATCTTGTTATTGACCCCCAGTTTCAAAATCGCGCTTTGCACATGGAAATTGACCGTGCGTGCGCTGAGGTTGAGGATTCTGGCACTCTCATACGCGGTCTTACCCACAGCCGCCAGTTTCAATACGTCGATTTCGCGGGGGGACAAATGCGGTGCGGAGGGCTTCGCAGCTTTCTTGGGCAGTGTCTGTACGATCAACGTATGCAGATGGCACCCGATGAATACTAAAAAACCGAGATTTTCATACAGCTCATACGCAGTGATCGGGCAATGGCTTCTGGCCAGGCTCAGAATGCTGCAAAGATCGCTTTCCTCGTCATGGAACGATTGTGAACAACCGTGTTGCAATCCTTGTTGCTCAAGCGCGTCCCACAACCTCGGGGTCTTTGAAAAAAGTTCTTCACTCCAAAGAACAGGTAACCTGGAGTGATTGCAATGAGCTACTGCTGGATCTATCGCGGCAAAGTTTTTTTGTTCATATTCAATGTTCCAGTCCGTGGGGTAGTTGTTGAGCTGAACCGTATTAAAATGGTCAGCTTTTGTTTGGTATGTTGTTGAAAAGGAGAAAAATTTAAATCCAATGTTTTTGGCGAAGCCAAGTGAAATCCCGAAGGCAGTATCAATCTCCGTTGCACACGATAATTGGTTGAGCTGTGATTCCTTCCACCTCTCCATCTCGTCTCTCCATTTGTGGAATTACCTGGGGGTGCTTTTTTGGATCCAAAATAAGGCACGAACCGAGTGTAGGATAATTCCCATGTGCGCGTTGAGAATTTTTGGCGTTGCTTACGGTTTTTAAACAAATATCTGGTTCTAACCTAAGGCAGCAAGGGCGTAGTTAACGAGACGTCGGGTTAATATAATCGGGCTTGTATTTGTGAGTTAACCAAGAATCGTTTATTTGAAATTAATGCGATTGAGAGTATCTGGCTAAAGCCACTACAAATCACCGGTGTTTAAGCCATCCGCTTTGCGGGACACTGTGGCTATCTGTTGAATGGAGCGCCCCATGACCGCCAGTGCAGAAAAATTCACTCGCCAGACCTTGCTCGACGTCCAGCCGTTGACCCCCAGCCTGTTCACTCTGCGGACCACCCGGGACCCAGGTTTTCGTTTTCGTGCCGGGCAATTCGCCCGGTTGGGCGTTACCAAAGCTGATGGCAGCACCGTATGGCGCGCCTATTCCATGGTGTCGTCGGCCTATGACGAATTCCTCGAGTTCTTTTCCATTGTGGTGCCGGGTGGGGAGTTCACCAGCGAGCTGAGTCGGCTGGGCGTCGGTGATACGCTGCTGGTCGAACGCCAGGCCTTTGGTTACCTGACGCTCGATCGCTTTGTCGACGGCCGTGATCTCTGGCTGTTATCCACAGGCACCGGCCTGGCGCCGTTTCTGTCGATCCTGCAGGACTTCGAGGTCTGGGAGAAATTCGAGCGAATCATCCTGGTCTACAGCGTGCGCGAAGCCCGGGAGCTGGCGTATCAGGAGCTCATCAGCGGGTTGGCGCAGCGCGACTATTTAGCTGAGTTTGCGCACAAGCTGCAGTTCATCACTACCGTCACTCGCGAGCAGCATCCTGGGGCCCTGAGTGGACGGATCACTACGCTGATCGAAAATGGCGAGCTGGAGCGGGCGGCAGGCTTGGCGCTGACGGCCGAGCACTCGCGGATCATGCTCTGCGGCAATCCGCAGATGATCGATGACACGCGCAAACTGCTCAAACAACGCCACATGCACTTGAGCCTCAGTCGACGGCCCGGGCAAGTGGCGGTGGAAAACTACTGGTAAAAAAAAACGACGCCTCGAGGGCGCCGTTTCTTGTTTCACTAAAGCGTTCAGGGCCGATTGTTCTGAGCCTTGAGCAGATCGCGGATCTCCTCCAACAGCTCCTCTTCTTTGGTCGGAACCGGCGGCAGCGTTGGCGCAACGGCCTCTTCGCGCTTTAGACGGTTAATGGCTTTGACGCCCATGAAGATCGCGAAGGCGACGATGATGAAGTCAATCATGCTCTGGATGAATTTACCGTACGCCAGCATCACCGCCGGGATGTCCCCGTTGGCTGCCTTGAGCGTAATGGCCAGGTCACTGAAATCCACCCCACCGATCAACAGGCCGATAGGTGGCATGACCACGTCGCCGACAAACGATGAAACGATCTTGCCGAAGGCGGCGCCGATGATGATACCGACGGCCATGTCGACCACATTACCTTTGACCGCGAAGGCCTTGAACTCAGTTATCACGCCCATAGGTTATTTCCTTGTTACAGATGAGGTTGGTGAACGCAGTGTAAATCAGCAAAACGGGACTTGCTCGAAACACCTTCTTACAATGCTCGTTGTTATCGACACATTTGCCGGTAATTAGTTTACAAAGTGCCATCAATCGCGCGCGAAATACGCGTTAACCAGCTGATTATCCACATAAAATTCTAAATCATCGCGTTACGTTCTTTCTATTTATGTTCTGCGGCTTCGACCTCTAGCCTCTGAAAAGCGCACTTGGATTGCGCCTTAAAAACAGAGGAACCTGAAATGTATTCGACCATTGGCCTCGGGGCTTTTTCCCACCGGCGCACCCTTGGCGTTTTGACCGCCAGTCTGCTGTCCTTCTCCGTCAACGCAGCAACCCTGACCCGCGATAACGGTGCCGCGGTGGGCGACAACCAGAACTCGCAAACCGCAGGCGCGGCCGGCCCGGTGTTGCTGCAAGACGTGCAATTGATCCAGAAGCTCCAGCGCTTTGACCGTGAACGTATTCCTGAGCGAGTAGTGCATGCCCGCGGCACTGGCGCCCATGGCACCTTCAGCGTGACTGACGACCTCAGCGATCTGACCAAGGCCAAGGTATTCGCCGCTGGCCAGAACACACCAGTGTTCGTACGCTTTTCGGCGGTGGTCCACGGCAACCATTCGCCGGAAACCCTGCGTGACCCTCGCGGTTTTGCCACCAAGTTCTACACCGCGGACGGCAATTGGGACCTGGTCGGCAACAATTTCCCGACCTTCTTCATCCGTGACGCCATCAAGTTTCCCGACATGGTTCATGCCTTCAAGCCTGACCCGCGTACCAACCGCGACGATGACGCCCGTCGTTTCGATTTCTTCTCGCATGTTCCGGAAGCGACTCGCACCCTGACCGAGTTGTACTCTAACTCCGGTACACCGGCCAGTTATCGGCAAATGGATGGTAATGGTGTTCACGCCTATAAGTTAATTAACGCCAAGGGTGAAGTTCACTACGTGAAGTTCCACTGGAAAAGTTTGCAAGGGATTAATAATCTCGATCCGAAAGCGGTGACCAAGGTTCAAGGTAAAGACTATAGCCATATGACTAATGACTTGGTTGCACATATTAACAAAGGCGATTTTCCGAAGTGGGACTTGTACGTTCAGGTTTTAAATCCTCAAGACTTGTACAAGTTTGATTTCGACCCTTTGGATGCAACCAAGATTTGGCCCGGCGTTCCACAGCGAAAAGTTGGACAGATGGTCTTGAATCGTAATCCTGCGAATGTCTTCCAGGAAACGGAACAAGTTGCCATGGCGCCAACCAATCTTGTTCCCGGTATAGAACCTTCGGAAGACCGATTGTTGCAGGGTCGAGTGTTCTCTTATGCTGATACGCAACTGTATCGCCTGGGGACCAATGCGATGCAGTTGCCGATCAATGCTCCAAAGATTGCGGTAAACAACGGCAATCAGGACGGCGCAATGAATATCGGCCACAGCAGCACTGGGGTGAATTACCAGCCAAGCCGTTTGCTGCCTCGTGAAGAGCTGCAAACCGCACGCTACAGCCAATCGGTGCTGTCGGGCAGCACGCAGCAGGCGAAGATTGCGCGTGAACAAAACTTCAAGCAGGCCGGCGATCTGTATCGCTCCTTCAGCAAGAAAGAACGCAAGGACCTGATCGAGAGCTTCGGTGGGTCGCTGGTCACCACCGATGATGAGAGCAAACACATCATGCTGTCCTTCCTCTATAAGGCCGACCCGGAGTACGGGACCGGGGTGACCAAGGTTGCCAAGGGGGATCTGAGCCGGGTCAAGGTGCTGGCGGCCAAACTGGTCGACTGATTTTTCAGCCTCAAGCGGGGCCTCATGCGAGGTCCCGTCTGGCCAGGGAGCCTTGTCATGCGTTTTTATCTGTGTTTTTTTCTGGCGTGTCTGCCGTTCGGCGTGTTCGCCGGGCCGGCCACGCACGTCACGAAAGATCCTGCTGTGCTGAAAGCCCAATTGCAGGACTACTACTTCGATGCTGCCCGTCGCGGCGATGTGCCGATGCTCGAGACCTTCATCGAGGCTGGATACGCCCTCGATACTCGCGATAACAAAGGTTACACCGCACTGATTCTGGCGGCTTATCACGGGCAGAGTGCGGCAGTGGACCGATTGCTCGCTGCCGGAGCAGACGCTTGTGCTCAGGACCTGCGTGGCAATACGGCGCTGATGGGCGCGATTTTCAAGGGCGAAGTGCAGATTGCTCGAGCGTTGTTAGCGGCCAATTGCAGCCCCGATCAACTCAATGGCGCCGGGCAGACCGCAGCGATGTACGCCGGATTGTTCAAACGCGTCGAATTGCTCGATGCGCTCAAAGCCAAGGGGGCGGACCTTTACGCCGAGGATCCGCTGGGCAATAGCGCCGCGCGTCTGGCCAGCGGTGAAATCCGCACCGCGGTGCCGCGCTGATCCGCTCCAGCTGAGCTATCATCGCGTTTTTTTGCCGGGAGTTCAGATGGCCAAGGCCAAGCGCATGTACGGCTGCACCGAGTGCGGATCAACCTTCCCCAAGTGGGCTGGCCAGTGCGGTGAGTGCGGGGCCTGGAATACCCTGACGGAAACCATGGTCGAGAGTGGCGGCGCCGCAGCTCCAAGCGGTCGCACCGGCTGGACCGGCCAGCAGGCACAGATCAGGACCCTGGCCGAAGTCAGCGTCGAAGAAATCCCGCGCTTTTCCACAGCCTCCAGCGAGCTCGATCGGGTGCTGGGCGGCGGCCTGGTAGACGGTTCGGTGGTGCTGATCGGCGGTGATCCGGGCATCGGCAAATCGACCATTCTGCTGCAAACCTTGTGCAACCTCGCCAAAGTCATGCCGGCACTGTACGTCACTGGCGAAGAGTCCCAACAGCAAGTGGCCATGCGGGCCCGCCGTCTCGGCTTGCCTCAGGATCAACTGCGGGTGATGACCGAAACCTGCATTGAAACCATCATCGCCACGGCCCGGCAGGAAAAACCCAAGGTGATGGTGATCGACTCGATCCAGACGATCTTCACCGAGCAGCTGCAATCGGCACCGGGCGGCGTGTCGCAGGTTCGGGAAAGTGCGGCGTTGCTGGTGCGCTATGCCAAGCAGAGCGGCACAGCGATTTTCCTGGTCGGCCACGTGACCAAAGAAGGTTCATTGGCGGGGCCGCGAGTGCTGGAGCACATGGTCGACACAGTTCTGTATTTCGAAGGCGAATCCGATGGGCGCTTGCGTTTGCTGCGGGCGGTGAAAAACCGATTTGGCGCCGTCAACGAGCTGGGCGTTTTCGGTATGACCGACAAGGGTCTGAAAGAAGTCTCTAACCCTTCGGCGATTTTTCTCACTCGTGCTCAGGAAGAAGTGCCGGGCAGTGTGGTCATGGCGACGTGGGAAGGTACGCGGCCGATGTTGGTGGAAGTCCAGGCGTTGGTGGATGACAGCCACCTCGCCAATCCACGTCGGGTAACGCTGGGTCTGGATCAGAATCGTCTGGCGATGTTGCTGGCGGTGCTACACCGTCACGGCGGCATTCCGACCCACGATCAGGACGTGTTTCTCAATGTGGTTGGCGGGGTGAAGGTGCTGGAAACGGCATCCGACCTGGCGCTGATGGCGGCGGTCATGTCCAGTTTGCGCAACCGGCCACTGCCCCATGACTTGCTGGTGTTCGGTGAAGTCGGGTTGTCCGGCGAAGTGCGCCCGGTGCCAAGTGGTCAGGAACGCCTGAAGGAAGCGGCCAAGCATGGCTTCAAGCGTGCCATCGTGCCTAAAGGCAATGCACCGAAAGAGGCTCCGGCGGGGTTGCAGATTATTGCCGTGACGCGTCTGGAACAGGCGTTGGACGCGTTGTTCGAGTAACGAAGCCTGGGGTGTTGATCAGACTTCGATCAGCGCCCCTAGTTCGCGCTCTAGCTCCTCTGGGTCGCCCAAGTTGAACTCAATCAACCGGCGCAAGCGCTCGATAGATTCCAGGCTGATGTGTTTGCAGACGAAGCCGAGCTGGCCATGGTCATCGTGGGTCAACATCACATCCATCTTGATCTCGACGTCTTCGTTGAGATGAATATCGACCAGGAAATGCCACTCTGGATTACCCAACCACGGTTCTGGCTTCTCGATCAACAGTCCCTTGAGTGACAGGTCGATCAGCTTCACCGGCCAGATGAATTCCCCCTGGCTCAGCTCGGTTCGGGCATCGAACGCAATACGTTTGAAACGGCGGCGATCGGCAAGGTGGTCGCTCATGGCGCAATCCTCTGAATGTCCGCTGACTATAGACCCGCATTGTCAAAGCCTGCCAGCCAAGACAGGCGTCTAGACCAATGTCGGGGTATGGCCTTTGCCGTCAGGAGAGCTAAACTCGGGGTGGCTGTCTTTCTTGTCCACCCTGGCTGGAATCATAAAATGAAAAATAATAATAGCCTGCTACGCCACTTACCCTGGCTGCTGCTGGCAATCCTGGGAGCGTGCGCCCTTGGTGTAGTGGCATTGCGCCGAGGCGAGGCGATCAACGCCTTGTGGATTGTGGTCGCTGCCGTGGCCATCTATCTGGTTGCGTATCGTTACTACAGTCTGTTCATCGCTAACAATGTGATGCAGCTCGACCCGCGACGGGCCACCCCCGCCGTGATCAACAATGACGGTCTGGACTATGTTCCAACCAACAAACACATCCTCTTCGGTCACCACTTCGCAGCCATCGCTGGCGCGGGGCCGTTGGTCGGTCCGGTCCTGGCGGCGCAGATGGGCTATTTGCCCGGCACGCTATGGCTGATTGCCGGCGTAGTGCTGGCCGGTGCCGTTCAGGACTTCATGGTCTTGTTCATGTCCACCCGCCGCAACGGTCGCTCCCTCGGTGACATGGTCCGCGAAGAAATGGGCCGCATCCCCGGCACCATCGCGCTGTTTGGCTGCTTCCTGATCATGATCATCATCCTCGCGGTGCTGGCGCTGATCGTGGTCAAGGCCCTGGCCGAGAGCCCGTGGGGGATTTTCACGGTGATGGCGACCATCCCGATCGCGATGTTCATGGGCATCTACATGCGCTACATCCGCCCGGGCCGCATCGGCGAAATCTCCGTGGTCGGCGTGTTGCTGCTGCTCGGTTCGATCTGGCTGGGCGGGCAGATTGCCGCTGATCCGGTCTGGGCCAAGGCGTTCAGCTTCACCGGCATCCAGATCACCTGGATGCTGATCGGCTACGGTTTCGTCGCTGCAGTACTACCGGTGTGGCTGATTCTGGCCCCGCGGGATTACCTGTCGACCTTCCTGAAAATCGGCACCATCGTGGCCTTGGCGATCGGCATCTTGATCACCATGCCCGACTTGAAAATGCCAGCGCTGACCCAGTTCATCGATGGCACCGGACCGGTGTGGAAGGGCGGGCTGTTCCCGTTCCTGTTCATCACCATCGCCTGTGGCGCGGTGTCGGGTTTCCATGCGCTGATCGCTTCGGGGACCACGCCGAAACTGTTAGCTAACGAAGGCCATGCCCGTTACATCGGTTACGGCGGCATGCTGATGGAGTCCTTCGTGGCCATCATGGCCATGGTTGCCGCGTCGGTGATCGAGCCAGGCGTGTATTTCGCCATGAACAGTCCGGCGGCGATCGTCGGCGGTGACGTGATGGCTGTGGCACAAACCGTCAGCAGTTGGGGCTTTGCAATTACGCCGGAAGCCCTGCAAGCGGTGGCCAAGGACATCGGGGAAACCACCGTCCTGGCCCGTGCCGGCGGTGCGCCGACCCTGGCGGTCGGTATCGCGCAGATCCTGCACAGTGTGCTGCCGGGTCAAAACACCATGGCGTTCTGGTACCACTTCGCGATCCTGTTCGAAGCGCTGTTCATCCTGACCGCCGTCGACGCCGGTACCCGTGCCGGCCGTTTCATGCTGCAGGACTTGCTCGGTTCCTTCGTGCCGGCGCTGAAACGCACCGAATCCTGGACCGCCAACCTGATCGCGACCGCCGGTTGCGTGGCGATGTGGGGTTGGTTGCTGTACCAAGGCGTGATTGATCCGCTGGGTGGCATCAACACCTTGTGGCCGTTGTTCGGTATCTCCAACCAGATGCTGGCCGGTATCGCGCTGATGTTGGCAACCGTTGTGCTGATCAAAATGAAACGCCAACGCTACGTCTGGGTCACCATACTGCCAGCGGCGTGGTTACTGATCTGCACCACCACCGCCGGTTTTATCAAGCTGTTCGATGCCAACCCGGCGATCGGCTTCCTGTCGCTGGCCAAGAAATACAGCGATGCCCTGGCCAACGGTCAGATCCTCGCCCCGGCCAAGGACATCACGCAGATGCAGCATGTGATCTTCAACGCCTACACCAACGCAACGCTGACGGCGCTGTTCCTGTTCGTGGTCTTCAGTATCCTGTTCTATGCGCTGAAGGTCGGTATCGCCGCCTGGGGCACCAAAGAACGTACGGATAAAGAATCGCCATTCCAGGCTCTGCCGGACGCGTAATCGAGGAATGCACCATGTTCAATGACCTGAGTCGCCTCGGTAAGTACCTCGGTCAGGCCGCGCGCCTGATGGTCGGGATGCCCGACTACGACAATTACGTCGAGCATATGCAAACCAAACACCCGGACAAACCGGTGATGAGCTACGAGATGTTCTTCCGGGAACGCCAAGAGGCTCGTTACGGTGGCAAGGGTGGGCCGAAGTGCTGTTGATGCACGACGCCTAGGCAACACAAACTTGTAGGAGCACGGCTTGCCGGCGATAGCGATCTTGAAGACGCCATCGCTGGCAAGCCAGGCTCCTACAGTTTTTTCAGTGTATGGGAGACCTTCTTTTGCTACCCCCTATCCCGGTAACAATCCTCAGCGGCTTCCTCGGCGCCGGCAAGACCACGCTGTTGCGCCACCTGCTCAAAGCCGAACACGGCCTGAAAATCGCCGTAATCGAGAACGAATTCAGCGACGCCGGCATCGACACCCAACTATTGGGCGACGAACCGGTGCAAGTGATGACGCTGTCCAACGGCTGCGTCTGCTGCACCATCCACACCGATCTGACAAAGGCTTTGTATTTGCTGCTCGAACGCCTGGACAGCGGCGAAATCGCCTTCGACCGTCTGGTGATCGAATGCACCGGCCTGGCCGACCCGGCACCGGTGGCACAAACGTTCTTCATCGATGAAGAGCTGCGCGAGCGCTACATCCTTGACGGCATCATCACTTTGGTGGACGCCGCTCATGCCGACACTCACCTGATCCAAACCATCGCCCAGGCGCAGATTGGTTTCGCCGACCGCTTGCTGGTGAGCAAACGCGATCTGGTGGACGAATCGACCTTCAACGCCCTCAGCGAACGGCTGACCCGGATCAACCGTCGCGCACCGATTCGCGTGGTCGAGCACGGCAAGATTGACCTGGCCGAATTGCTTGACGTGCGCGGTTTCAATCTCAATGCCGACCTTGGCGGCGGCGTCAGCCTGCGCCCGGTGAGCAAAGCGCCGTCCATCGACCGCATTTCCAGCCTGGTGCTGCGCACCGACAAGCCGCTGGATATCGGCAAACTCAGCGAGTTCATGAACGAGCTGCTGGAAGACCATGGCAAGCAACTGCTGCGCTACAAAGGCGTGTTGAACATCCTGGGTGAGCCACGGCGCATGGTGTTTCAGGGCGTGTTGAAGTTATACGGATTCGATTGGGACACCGAGTGGGCTGACGGCGAAACGCGAGAAAGCGTGATCGTGTTCATCGCCGATGATTTGCCGGAAGAGAAAATCCGTGAAGGGTTTGCTCGGGTAGCGGCGGACTAAAGCCTGACATTTTCAGCGGGGCTGATGCCGTCATCGCGAGCAGGCTCGCTCCCACAATTGATCTGTGCCGGCCACAAGAAATGGGTCATACGAAGATTCAATGTGGGAGCGAGCCTGCTCGCGAAGGCGATCTAACCGGCAGCACGATTCTGGCGGGATATCGGTTGTGAGTTCAGCAATACCGCCTCCAAATAATCCAGATGCCCGCTTAGCAATGTCTCGGCCCTCAGGGCATCCCCACGCTCCACCGCATTTACAATTTCCTCATGCACCTGCCACCCGCAATAACCCTCCACCCGCGCCTCAAACTGCGCAATCGCCAGTGAAGTAAGCGGCACCAAACTGCCAAGAAAATGCGCCAACGGTGCATTCCCCGCCATTTCCGCCAACTGCAAATGAAATTCCCCTGACAACCGAATCGCCGGGCCATGCGCTGTACAGTGGCGCTCGCTATCGATCAAGGCATGCAGGCGGTCCAAGTCTTGCGCACGAGGTTGCCGGCAGGCCAGTCGCACCAGCGTGATCTCGGTCAGCCGCCGTGCATGCAGCGTCTGCCGGGTCTGCTCGGCATCGAGCGCGGCAACGCGGGGCCGATGGTTCGCCCGAAGGACGATGATCTGCTGATGGGACAGTTGCGTGAGTACGCCACGAATGTCACTGCGTCGAACACCGAACATCTGCGCCAGGCTTTCTTCGGTAAAGCGACTGGATGCATGGATGCGCTGTTCGAGAATGGCATCGAAAACCCGCGCATAAAGATTATCCACCGGCGAGGGGAAGGGCATGGCAGTAAGAGTCTGCGGTGAAGCGAAGCTGTTCATGGCTTGTCTCCAGTTCGAAGCGGACTCAACTGACGAGGTTGTCATCCGGAATATTCAATTCGATGCCCATCCGCTGGCCTTCCCGAAGGATGTGCCGACGCATCTCGGCACTGGCCTGGGCGCTGTTTTTGCTGCGGATAGCGCGCACCACGGCTTCGTTCTCCTCAAGGCGCTCGGCCAAATGCTCCGGGGAGTTGCGCAGCACGTCGGCGCTTTGCTTGAGGGCGTTGCTGGTCTGTTGCACCACACTCTGGAAAATCGGATTCGAGGTCAGCGTGAACAGCTCTTCGTGGAACGCGATGTAGGCGTTCACGCCGGCTTCACTGTCGTTGGCCTCCAGCGCTTCGCGCATGTCCATCAGGGTCAGGCGCAGTTGCCTGACTTCCTTGCTGCTGATCGACTGCGCGACCAGCCCGACAATGAACGGCTCGAGGGTGTAGCGCAGTTGCAGCACGTCTTCCAGGCTTGCACCGGCAACCGCGCTGTCGTGGCTTTGGCTGTCGCTGAGATTGGCCTCCAGCACCACCACGCCTTTACCTGGCATGGAGCGCACCAGCCCGAGGGTTTCCAGCACGATGACGGCTTCACGCAGGCTCGGGCGGCTGATGCCCAGTTGTTCGGCCAGCTCACGCTGCCCCGGCAGCATCTCGCCGGAGCGCCACTGACCACGGGCCAACGCGGCCCGAAGTTTTTCTACTACTGAATTCACAACGGTCGACGAGGTGATCACTGTTCGCTCCATGAGCATCCATAACGATTGATGACCGTGCCTACCCGCAGGCAGGCACGGCGATTATTCAGAATTCCTGCTGATGTGCCGGGCCAACAGGTTTTCTCGGCTGGAAGGTATAACCCAGCTGGCCGGAAAGTACTTTGTTCGCCCGTTGGATATCGATGTCCTTCTCCCAGCGGGCGATGGCCACGGTAGCCACGCAGTTGCCGATCAGGTTGGTCAGCGCCCGGCCAATGCCCATGAACCAGTCCACCGCCAACACCAGCACCAGGCCGACCACCGGAATCGCCGGGATCGCCGTGAGTGTCGCCGCGAGAATCACCAGCGCCGAACCGGGAATCCCGTGGGCACCTTTGGAGGTGATCAGCGACACCAGCAGAATCGTCAGCAAGTCGGTCATGGCCAGCGGCGTGCCGGTGGCATTGGCGATGAACACGATGGCCAGGGTCAGGTAGATCGAAAAACCGTCCAGGTTGAACGAGTAACCGGTTGGAATCACCAGCCCGACCGTCGAGCTACCGATGCCCAAATGCTCAAGCTTGCGCATGATTTGTGGCAGAACGGCGTCGGAAGAGGCGGTGCCCATCACGATCAGCAGTTCTTCGCGCAGGTACTTGAGCAGTGGCCACATCCGCAGGCCGGAAAGGCGCATCACCAGGCCAAGAATCAACGACACGAACGCGAAACAGGTCAGGTAAAACAGGCCAACCAGGCTGCCCAGGTGTTGCAGCGAGTCCAGGCCATATTTGCTGGTCGTGAAGGCAATCGCCCCGAACACACCAATCGGCGCCAGGCGCACGATCATGCCCATGATGCGGAAGATCACGTGGCTGAGTTCGTTGATCAACCGGGAAATACCGGAGGCCGCTTCACCCACCAGATTCAGGGCGCTGCCGAACAGCACCGAAAACAGCAGGACTTGCAGGATGTTGTTGTCGGCAAAGGCGCCGATCACCGAGGTCGGGATCAGGTCCATCAGGAATTGCGTGGTGGTATGCATGTGCTGACCGCGCTGGGCAATGTCGCCCATGTCGGCAGCGGAAAGCTGATCCAGATGAATGTTCGCGCCGCTGCCGATGCCGGTGCTGAAGGCGAACACCAGACCAATCACCAGGGCGATGGTGGTCAGGACTTCGAAGTAGATCACCGATTTCAGGCCGATACGTCCGACCTTCTTCAGGTCGCCGGCACCGCTGATGCCGCTGACCACCACGCAGAACACGATCAGACCGATGAGCATCTTGATCAGTTTGATGAAGCCATCGCCGAGAGGTTTGAGCTGGGCGGAGTATTCAGGAAGGGTCAGCCCACAGACGATGCCGAGCACCAGTCCGAGAACCACTTGGAGGAAGATTGAACGCGAGCACCATCTGAGCATGGGAGGAATCCTGGTCGGTGTCCTGGCTGCCGTGCGCTTGGCGCATCAGATTCAGGACTTAATTATTGTGGTCTTACCGGTATGTCCAGTGCAGGCGCAGTCTAGGCGCTGTTTTTGGGTGATCGCAAGCAGAATTTGAGTGATTGGCATGACCGGTCTTACCAGTTGAGCGCAATGCCCCGACCTTGAGCCTTTCCGCTGTTTGAAAAAAATTGCAGACGAAAAAAAACCGGCCATCACTGGCCGGTTTTTTCATTGCTGCGGTTTAGCGGGCTGATTAGGCGCCGTATACCGGCAGCTTCTTGCAGATGGCTTTGACTTTCTCGCGAACGGCATCGATCACCGCTTCGTTGGAAAGATCAGCCAGGATGTCGCAGATCCAGCCGGCCAGCTCTTTGCACTCTGCTTCTTTGAAGCCACGAGTGGTCACAGCCGGAGTGCCGAAGCGCAGGCCGGAAGTGACGAACGGGGAGCGTGGATCGTTTGGCACGGAGTTCTTGTTCACGGTGATGAACGCTTTGCCCAGAGCGGCGTCGGCGTCTTTACCGGAGATTTCCTGCTTGATCAGCGACAGCAGGAACAGGTGGTTTTCAGTACCGCCCGATACCACGTCGAAACCGCGCTCGATGAATACGCCGGCCATGGCCTTGGCGTTCTTCACCACTTGTTGCTGGTAAGTCTTGAACTCAGGCTGCAGCGCTTCCTTGAAACAGATCGCTTTGGCGGCGATCACGTGCTCCAGCGGGCCACCCTGGGCGCCCGGGAATACCGCGGAATTCAGCTTCTTCTCGATGTCGGCGTTGGCGCGAGCCAGGATCAGGCCGCCACGTGGACCGCGCAGGGTCTTGTGCGTGGTGGTGGTCACGACGTCAGCGAAAGGCACCGGGTTCGGGTAGACGCCAGCGGCGACCAGACCAGCCACGTGGGCCATGTCGACGAACAGGTAGGCGCCGACTTTGTCAGCGATTTCGCGGAAGCGCGGGAAGTCCAGGATCTGCGAGTAAGCAGAGAAACCGGCCACGATCATTTTTGGCTTGTGCTCAACGGCCAGACGCTCGACTTCGTCGTAGTCGATCAGGCCGTTGCCGTCGATGCCGTATTGAACGGCGTTGTACAGCTTGCCGGAGGAGGAAACGCTGGCACCGTGGGTCAGGTGACCGCCGTGAGCCAGGCTCATGCCCAGGAGGGTGTCGCCCGCTTGCAGCAGAGCCAGGTAAACGGCGCTGTTGGCTTGCGAACCGGCGTGCGGTTGAACGTTGGCGTAATCGGCGCCGAACAGTTCTTTTGCACGATCGATGGCCAGTTGCTCGACCACGTCGACGTACTCGCAACCACCGTAGTAGCGCTTGCCCGGGTAGCCTTCGGCGTACTTGTTGGTCAGTACCGAGCCTTGAGCTTCCATCACCGCTGGGCTGGTGTAGTTTTCCGAAGCGATCAACTCAATATGTTCTTCCTGGCGCTGAGCTTCTTGCTCCATGGCGGCAAAGAGATCGGCGTCGTACTTGGCAATAGTCAAATCACGGCTGAACATGGCGGTCCTCAAGGATCGGGGCAGAAAAGGGGGGCATTCTAACCCAATGGGTTTTAGATGGCATATGAAAGGACATCATGTCGCAGACAAGTGGCGTTCATGCTGGGATCAGCGGTGATCGTGTCCCGCGGTGACAGGTGATCGTTCCCACGCTCTGCGTGGGAATGCCTCACTGGACGCTCTGCGTCCGCTTCGGCATGTGACGCGGAGCGTCACTGGCTGCATTCCCACGCAGAGCGTGGGAACGATCAATCTCAATCGAACATGAACAACGCATCATTGCTGAACTGCGCTTCAAACCGGCTCGCCGGCATCGGACGGCCAAACAGATACCCCTGAACCTCGTCGCAACCATGCTCACGCAGGAAGTCGAGCTGCTCGTGGGTTTCCACGCCCTCGGCGATCACCGCCAGATTGAGGCTATGGGCCATGGCGATAATCGCGCGGGCAATCTGCGCATCCTGTTCGCCCGACGGCAGGCCGTCGACGAACGTGCGGTCGATTTTCAGCACGTCGATCGGGAACTGCTTGAGGTAGTTGAGCGATGAGTAACCGGTGCCGAAGTCGTCGACCGCAATGCTCAGGCCGAGATTTTTTAGCCCTGCGAGTATCTGCATCGCTTCGCTGACTTCGCGCATCAGGATACTTTCGGTCAGCTCCAGTTCCAGGCACGCTGGCGGCAGGCCGGTTTCCTTGAGGATGGTGGCGATCCGCGTCCCGAGTTGGCCGTCGGAGAATTGCCGGGCCGAAATGTTCACCGACACCTTGGGCACCCGGACCTTGGCCTGATGCCAGGTCTTGAGCTGACGGCAAGCCTCACTGATCACCCAGTCGCCGACATCCACCACCAGACCGAGCTCTTCGAGCACCGGGATGAAGTCTCCCGGCGGTACCAGACCGCGTCGCGGATGGCGCCAGCGCAGCAAGGCTTCGGCGCCGGTCAGGCGTTTGCCATCGCCGCTGAACTGTGGTTGGTAGTAGAGGACGAATTCGTTCTGTTCCAGGGCGTGACGCAAGTCGCTTTCCAGCTCCAGACGCTCCAGGGCGCTGGCGTTCATGTCGGCCTGATAGAACTGGAAGTTGTTCTTGCCACGCTCCTTGGCGTGATACATCGCGGTGTCGGCGTTTTTCATCAGTTGGCTGAGTTCGTTGCCGTCCTGAGGGCTCAGGGCGATCCCGATACTGGCGGTGACGAAGAACTCGCGACCTTCAAGCACGAACGGTTTCACCAGGCTGGCGAGAATCTGTTCAGCCACATGAATCGCCCGGTTCAAGGCAATTTCACGGGTGGGCCGCGGTTGCAGCAGCAAGGTGAATTCATCGCCGCCCATGCGCGCCACGGTGTCGTCATCGTCGACGCAACCAAGCAAGCGCGTGGCCATTTCCTTGAGCATGCGATCACCGGCGGCGTGGCCCAGGGAGTCGTTGATCGGTTTGAAGCGGTCCAGGTCGAGGAACATCAGCACCACCCAGGACTTCTGCCGTTCGGCCGATTGCAGCGCCGTGTGCAGGCGATCCTGGAACAGCGTGCGGTTGGGCAGGTGGGTCAGGGCGTCGTAATAGGCGAGGCGGTGAATCCGCTGCTCACTGGCCTTGCGCTCGCTGATGTCGCTAAAGAAGCACACGTAGCTGGCCAGATCGCCTTCGTCATCCAGCACCGCCGTAATCCCGACCCAGGCCGGGTAATGCTCGCCATTGCGTCGTTTGAGCCAGACTTCGCCTTCCCATGTGCTGTGCTGATGCAGTTGCTTGAGCACGTAACGCAGATGGGATTCCTGCTGCTCGTCGACGGTCAGCATGTTCGGCAACTGGTCGAGCACCTGCTCCACCGCATAACCGCTGACACGGCTGAAGGCTTCGTTGGCCTGGACAATGTAGCCGGCCGGATCGGTGATCAGGATCGCCGAAGTCGAGTGCTCAAATACTGTCGCAGCCATGCGCAGGTCTTTTTCGGCCCGGCGCTGCTGGCTGATGTCGCGACCGACGCCCAGCACGCCTTCGAATGCACCGTGTTCGTCCCAGACCAGCACCAGCCGCAGCTCGATGGGAATCTTGCGCCCGTCGGCCCGCAGGCAGTCGAACAAAAACAGTTGGGTCTGCACCTGACTGCGCAACAGCGCCAGTTGGTCGGGTTTATTCAGCGCTTTGCTGACCCGGTCCATCAGGGTGTAAATGCCGGTCAGTTGTTGCGGGTTGGCGATGGTCGATTGCCAGCCGTTCTGAAAAATCCAGTCGGCGTCGTAGCCCAGCACGGCGTGCACCGACGGGCTGACGTAGTTGAGCGCCATCTTGCTGTCGGTTGAGAAAATCACGTCGCTGATGCTTTCGGCGAGCATCCGGTAACGCTGCTCGCTGTCGCGCAGGGACTCACTGGCTTCGATCTGTTCGGTGATGTCCTTGGCCACGCCGATGATCCGCGTGACCTGATCGTGCTTGTCCCGCGCCAGCGCCTGTTCGCGGATGTCGAAACGCCGCCATATACCGTCCCGATGGCGGAAGCGCAGTTGGCATTGCAGCAATTGTCTGTAGCCGGCCTGCCGCTGGGTCTGGCGCGAGCGGTGGTAGAAGTCGGCATCTTCGGGATGCAGGAGAATTTCCCAGAAATACTCGCCCATCTGGTGCAGTTCGGTACGGTTGTAACCCAGCGTCTGGCCCAGGTGGTGGTTGCTGAAAATCATTCGCTGGCTGATCACGTCTTGCACGTACAGATGATCCGGCACGGTGCGCACCACGTCGGACCAGAATCCTTCACGCTCCAGCAGCGACAATTCGACGAGCTTGCGGCTGGTGATGTCAGTGATGCTCAGGATCACCGCTTTATAGTCGTCCAGGTCTTCCGGCAACCGCAGGACCAGCCACAAGTGCTGGTCGCGGCCATTGGCGTCCTGCAGTTTGATTTCCAGTTCAAGCTGTCTCTGTTGGTTGAGCACCGCTTCGAGCACTTGATTGCCGATGGCGGTGCCGTCCTGCGGATTGCCGTCGATCAGCAGTTTCCAGGCTTGATCGCAAGCGTTGACGTTGAGCAGTTGCAGGGCGACCAGGTTGACCTCGGTGATGCGCAGCTCCTGAAGCAGGTGCTGGCGTTGCTGCGGCGTCTCGAGCCAGGCCTTCAGTTGTTCGCTGCTGTGCAGCTGAGCCTTGTCGAAGAAGCTTTTGAGCCCGTACACGTCGAGCACACACAGGGCGACGCCGGTGCCTTCGAAAATATCCTGGTAGCGTCGACGACCTTCGTGCACCTGGCGCTGGCGGCGGCGGATGTTCAGCAGGGCGATGAACGGCAGCAGGGAGAAGGCCAGGCCCAGAAGGCATTTGCCGATGAACGCTGGCAGCAGGTGTTCGATCACCCGTTGCCGGTCGAACAGCCCGCGCAGTTGCCAGTCGCTGCTGCCCAGGGGCACTGTCAACACGCTGTTGGCCAGTTCATCCGGTGACATCAACGCCGGTGTGGCCAAGGGCTGCGCATCGTCGCGGCTGACGATCTGGTGATTGACGCGATTTTCCACCAGCCACAGCGGGCGAATACCGGCTTCATTTGGTTTGGTCAACGACGAGAAAAATGTCGGCGTCAGGCGCAGAACCCAGTAGCCGCGGGTGCTACCACTGGCCTGATGCAGGAGCAGATGCACCATCGAGCCGTCATTGGCGTTGCTGAAATAATGGGACTGGGCGCGACTGCGCCGCACCAGTTCGCTCAGGTAGTCGGCGTCGTTGCTGTCGTCGGCACTGTCACTGAGGACTTTCCCGGAAGGGCTGAGCAACGCAAGGCTGCGCAGGTCGGGCAATGATTTTTGCAGCGTGCGCAGCAGCACCTGCAGTTCGTCGGCGCTTTTTGGTTGTTCGACGATCGGTAGCAGGTTGAGGGCGATCTGGGCGTTGAGCGCCATGTTCAGGCTGACTTGCGAGGCCAGATCGGCGGTGTAATCGATGTTGTACTGACGCTGGTGTCTTTGGGTATCGCGAAGCTGATCCAGCAACTGCCAAAACAGCAGCGCGAGCAGTAACAGGACGAGCATCGCCAGCGCGCCCTTCAAGGATCCACGCAGGGGTGAGCCGGTCGCAGGATTGAGTGCGCTCACGGAAGAAGGGGGAGAGACATTAGACAAACTGTAATCCTGCGGTTTGGCTGGACTGGCGCGACGTGCACTATAAGCCGGACGCCCGGAGGGCGGCTAGCATGCCTTGAGTTGTGGCAAAGTGCCAGTCCCGCTCGGCTGGACTGCCTCTCGTCATTAAGGTAGCTTTGCCGGTTACGCGGGGGCGTTCCAGCTCCTAGGGGGCGTTCTCAATTAGTTTCCCCGCCGCGCCGGGTCTGCTGTTGTGCAGGGCAAGGCGCGAGAAGCGTGGTTTGGTCATTCCAAATAAGCTTCGAGCAACGCAGCCCTGCACAACAGCAGGCCCGGCCCTCCGGGTTGTGCCTTAAAGAGGGCCATGCTGCGTTGGAGGCCTTGGAAAGGGAACAACCATTACCTGCGGCCTCCGCCTTGCCTGGCCCGCTTTAAGGCAACAACGCGGAGGGGAAACTAATTGAGAACGCCCCCTAGACTCAGGCTTTTTCAGCGCGCACGCATTGATACCCATCAATCGGCCGACGCGCACAGCCTGGCCAGGCATCGCCTGCGCTCCAATCATTCATCAGTCACTGACCCAAGGTTCTCCATGGCTCAATACGTATTCACCATGCATCGGCTGGGTAAAGTTGTTCCGCCGAAGCGGGAAATCCTGAAAAACATTTCGCTGTCGTTCTTCCCGGGCGCCAAGATTGGCGTACTCGGCCTTAACGGTTCGGGTAAATCCACGCTGTTGAAAATTATGGCTGGCGTCGACACCGAGTTCGACGGCGAAGCCCGTCCGATGCCGGACCTGAACATCGGCTACCTGCCGCAAGAACCGATCCTGGACCCGACCAAGACTGTGCGTGAAGTGGTCGAGGAAGCGGTCAGCGTGATCAAGAACGCCCAGGCGCGCCTGGACGAGGTCTACGCGGCTTACGCTGATGAGGATGCTGATTTCGACAAACTGGCCGCTGAACAAGCCAAGCTCGAAGCCATCCTGCAGGCCAGTGACGGTCACAACCTGGATCGTCAACTGGAAGTCGCCGCCGATGCGCTGCGTCTGCCAGCGTGGGATGCCAAGGTTGAATTCCTGTCCGGTGGTGAGAAGCGTCGTGTGGCCCTGTGCCGCCTGTTGCTGTCCGCACCCGACATGCTGCTGCTCGACGAACCGACCAACCACCTGGACGCCGACTCCGTCGCCTGGCTGGAGCATTTCCTCCACGATTTCCCGGGCACTGTGGTCGCGATCACGCACGACCGTTACTTCCTGGACAACGTCGCCGGCTGGATCCTCGAGCTCGACCGCGGCGCCGGTATCCCGTACGAGGGCAACTATTCGGGTTGGCTTGAAGCCAAGTCCGATCGTCTGGCTGCCGAATCCAAACAGCAGTCGGCCCATGAAAAAGCCATGAAGGAAGAACTGGAGTGGGTGCGCAAAGGCGCCAAGGCCCGCCAGTCCAAATCCAAGGCTCGTCTGCAACGCTTCGAAGAAATGCAATCGCAGGAATTCCAGAAGCGCAGCGAAACCAACGAGATCTACATCCCGGCCGGTCCGCGCCTGGGCGACAAGGTCATCGAGTTCAAGAACGTCTCCAAGGGCTATGGCGATCGCGTGTTGATCGACAACCTGTCGTTCGCCATGCCTAAAGGCGCCATCGTTGGCGTGATCGGCGGTAACGGTGCCGGTAAATCGACTCTGTTCCGCATGCTGATGGGCAAGGAAACTCCGGATTCGGGCAGCATCGAAGTCGGCGAAACCGTGCAACTGGCGTGCGTCGATCAGAGCCGCGAAGACCTGGACGGCAGCAAGACTGTATTCCAGCAAATCTCCGACGGTTCCGACCAGATCCGCATCGGCAACTACGAGATCCCGTCGCGCACCTACGTCGGTCGCTTCAACTTCAAGGGCGGCGATCAACAGAAGTTCGTCAAGGACCTGTCCGGTGGTGAGCGCGGCCGCTTGCACCTGGCCCTGACCCTGAAAGAGGGCGGCAACGTCCTGCTGCTCGACGAACCGTCCAACGACCTCGACGTTGAAACCCTGCGTTCCCTGGAAGAAGCCCTGCTGGACTTCCCGGGCGCCGCCATTGTGATCTCTCACGATCGGTGGTTCCTTGACCGCGTCGCGACTCACATCCTGGCGTACGAAGACGACTCGCAAGCGGTGTTCTTCGAAGGTAACTACTCCGAGTACGAAGCCGATCGCCGCAAACGCCTGGGCGAAGCGGCGACTCAGCCGCACCGTGTACGGCACAAAAAACTGGCCTGATTTCAGGTTGGTTGCATGAAAAAGCGGAGCCTTCGGGCTCCGTTTTTTTTTGGGTTTTTTAGTGAGATCGCGAAGGCGTCCTCCCAATCACCCGATTTCTATGCTCAGAACCTCAATCACCAAATCCCCCGCCGGCCGCTTCCACAGCACTTCATCCCCGACCTGCGCACCCAGCAACGCCCGACCCAGCGGCGAACCCCAATTGATCAGCCCGCTCGCGGCATCCGCCTGATCCTCGCCCACTAATTGCACGCGTTGTTCGTTGCCCTGTTCATCGGCAAACGTCACCCAGGCGCCAATCTGCACTTTGTTGGTCGAAGAGGCCGGCACGACTAACTGAGCGCTTTGCAGGCGTTGATTGAAATACCGCCAGTCACGCTCAAGGTCGGCCTGGCGCTGTTTGTCGGCCAGTTCACCTTTCGCACTTTGCTCATTGAGCAGATTTTGCACCTCGGCGAGTTTCGCCTGAAGCTGGGCGAGCCCGGCCGGGGTGACATAGTTGGGCTGCGCGCTGACCTGCCGTTCGACTGGCTGATCGGTTTGCGCGGCGGCGTTATCTTCATTGACGAAGGCGCGACTCATGGTTTTCTCCCGTTATAGGGTTTGGGCCATGGTCGCAGGCTTTTAGTTTCGACTGATGTCTATCAGCGACTCATTGCGAGCGATACGCACGGGCGGCGTCCTGATCCTTTTGCTGCCGCCAGGCTTTGTCCCGGTCGTCCCAATGATGGCTGCGATAATCTTCGCGATCCTCGCTTTCGCGCATCGCCTGACACTGACGGAAGCCATCGCTCCAGCCCTCGGCGTACTGCTTGTCCTTGAGGTAACGCGGGACGTTTTTGCGAAACTCACCCGTGATTGCGCCAGCGGCTTGCCGGCCACTGCTGCAACCGTCATCGAAGCCATCGGCGAACGCCGGTGGATAGCCCTTGGCGATCAGATCCTCGTGGGTCGTCTGGCAACCCGCGATCAACATCAGCAAACCCACCACACACACGTAACGCCACATCTCAGACTCCCAGGCCGTCAACGGCCTATATGAGAAGTCTAGGAGTGGATTCGTCGATGGGATGTGAAAGAGAGATCAAAAGATCAGTAGTGATACCACTTCACCTCAAGCATTACTTCGTTCTCAGGCGAAGCCAGGTGGCTGAACTCTCGCTGGGCACTCAGGCGCATACCCAGGTTGCGCGACAATTCCCACTGCTGATTCAGACTCACGCTACGGCGCACTTCGCCATTGGTGAAGTAATCACCTTTGGCCTCCAGGCTGAAGTTGCCCAGCGGGTTTTTCCACAGCAGGCCCGTATTGAAACCCGCCGCCGGAGCGATGAAACCGGCGAAGTCGTTGTTGTGCTCCACGCGCACGGTGCCCAAGGCAAAGCCGAGCATGTCGTCGCCCAGTTGCCAGGTACCGCCGCCGCCACCATTGACGTGGCTGACCAGGGTTTCGTCATCATGTTTGCCGGGCACTCGCTCCAGGCCGCCGGTGACCTGCCACGAGAGCGGTTGCAGCAACTCATTGCGCGGGGTTAGTGAGCGGATGGTCGCCAGGTCCAATTGCTGCAACTGCCAGTGATTGCCTTCGTACTGGCGAAGTTTCATTTGCAGGATTTCGATCTGTGCACCGAGGGGGAAGCTCTCGGCATTGTCGTTGAGATCGTGATACGCCATGCGCAGGCCATATTCGCCAAAAGCCTTGTCGCCCCGGGTGCCGATGCCGGCCTGCCAGGTTCGCGATTCATGGCCATCCTCGGGCAGGCCGGGTTGCGGGATGTCCAGTTCCGGCGCCGGGTTCTGGTTGATCGCCCGCAGCAGTTCGAAACTGCGCTGCGCCCGTTGCGGGTCACGTTCCTGACCGTTGGCGCGGTAGCGCTCCAAGCGATAGGCCGCGTCGATGATCAGCGCCTGACGCTCGCGCGGTTGAGCCTTGAACGCCGGCGCCTGCAACTGCTTCTGGTCGGCGCTGACGTTCAGCACCCAATCCTGTTCTTCATCGGTCAACGGCTCGGCGCGGCTCAGCAGTTCACGTTCGCGAGACGGTCGATATTGAATGGATTCCACCAGTCCGGCTTCTTTCACCGCTTTCACGGTGTCCGTAGGAATCGCGGTCAGCGGGAATTGTTCGGTCAATCGCAGGCTCGGGCGGGCCACTTGCAGCAATTCCAGCAGACGATAAGAGCAATTTTCGTCAAAGAAGAAATAGTCGAACTGGATCTGTTTCAGTTCCCAGACGTGCTCGACCATGCGCTCGGTTTCTGCCTGGGTCAGGTTCAGGCGGTATTCCCACAGATCGCGGTTCTCGAGGCTGCGGTATTCCGAGAGTTTTTCCTGATAAGGCACCAACGCAAACAAACCAGGATAGCCACCCATCAAGCCTTTCCAGGCATACAGGATGCTGTTGTCGGAACCTTCAATGTACGCGCCGAAGTTGATCGCATAACTGAGCAGGGCGGTTTGATCGCTCTGCACATTGGCCTGGTCGATGCGCAGCAGCGTGTGGCCGAACATCGATGACGGGCTGTTCAGATACGCCGCCGGGAAAATCATCACCGCACTGTGGGGCGAAACATCCTTGAACCATTGCTTGAATTCAGTGCAGGGAAGCGTCGGCAGATCGCTCAGGTTGAGCTGTGCCTTCAGCCAGCGGGTGCGGGCGGGGTAGACGCATTGCGCATGTTTTTCGCCGGCGCTGGCCGGGGCGTACAGCGCTTGCACGGTCGCCGCCAGCTCACGGTCAGGATGTTCATTGCCGTCGGCGGCGAGGAAGAATTTCCTGTCGCTGACATAGCTGCGCCAGCCGCCGAGCTTGGCGGTTTCGTAATGGCCCAGGGAAATCCAGAAGGGGTCGTTGGCCAGTTGCTGCAAACGTTGATTGTCTATATGTGGCGCGGCAGACAGCGGGGCGCAGACACAGAGCGCCAGCCAGGCAAGGCGTTTGAGCATAGTGAGCAACTTAAGTCGAAAGAAACAAAGACCCAAAGGGGCAGGCCAAAAAGGGCCAGGTTCAAAAAATAAAACCCGCTCCCCAAGAGAGCGGGCGGGTCGAGCTTAAGCTTGAGTGGCGTACTTGGCCAGACGCGGATCGCTCTTCAGAACGGCCAGGGTGTTGGTATGCACGTCGTCAGCGGTCACGTCAGCCTTGCTGAAGATCTGCTGGAAGTGCTCATGAGTGACGGCGGCGAAATGCGCACGGTCTTCCGGCGCCACGCCCAGTACCACAGCGTAAGTGGTCAGCGCTTCGCCCTGACCTTTAGCCATGTCTTCGGACAGCTCGTTCATCATGCCATTCATGGCAATCCAGGATTTGCCGCCATAGGTCAGCGACGCATTGGTCGAGCAACCGTTGGTACCAGAAGTCATACCGAACGTTGCGTTGCCGGAAGTGCCGTTGGTGGTGGATGCCAGGAAGTGAGCCGGGGTGCCACGCTGACCTTCGAACAGCATGTTGCCCCAACCGCAATCCGGGCCGCCTGGCGCCTGAGCCATGGCATTGAGGGATACAACGGTGAAGAGAGTACCGAGAAGAATCCGTTTCATAGCTTTGTTCTCTTTATGTGCATACCAATGGACAAGGGGTCTGGCCCGATCTGGCGCCAGTAGGCCGGTTATTGTTCCAGCCGCGCAGTTTGGAGTTTAGGCACGTTCCTAGGGTTCCGTTATTTTTTGCATAACATTCGTTGAAAACATTGATTTAGGCCCGGCCTGCTTAGCGATGCCGCTTTGTCTATGCTTTGGCTAGAGGTGCGCCTTGCAAGTGAGGTATGGGCAGCGCCAGAATGCCGCTATCTGCCCCGCCTGATGTAAGGAAGCCCGATGCCTGATCCTGTTGCTGCCAGCTTGCGTCTAGCGCCTGAAGCGCTGACCCGTCCGTTTTCCGCTGAACAGTTCAGCTTCTCTACCACCAATGATTTGGAGCCCTTCCGCGGTGTGCTTGGCCAGGAACGTGCGGTCGAAGCCTTGCAGTTCGGTGTGGCAATGCCACGCCCCGGTTACAACGTCTTCGTCATGGGTGAGCCCGGCACTGGCCGGTTCTCGTTCGTCAAACGCTACCTGAAAGCCGAGGGCAAACGCCTGCAGACGCCGGCGGACTGGGTCTACGTCAACAATTTCGATGACCCTCGCGAACCTCGCGCCCTGGAATTGCCCTCGGGCACCGCCGGTGCCTTTATCGATGACATCAACGGCTTGATCGACAACCTGCTGGCGACTTTTCCGGCTGTGTTCGAGCACCCGTCCTACCAGCAGAAGAAAAGCGCCATCGACCGCGCCTTCAATCAACGCTATGACCGCGCGCTGGATGTGATTGAGCGCCTGGCGCTGGAAAAGGAAGTTGCGCTGTACCGCGACAGCACCAATATCGCCTTCACCCCGATGAGCGAAGGCAAGGCCGTGGACGAAGCCGAATTTGCCCAGTTGCCGGAAGCCGATCGCGAGCGTTTTCACGACGATATTTCGTGGCTGGAAGAGCGGCTGAACGAAGAGCTCGCCAGCCTGCCGCAGTGGAAGCGTGAGTCGAGCAATCAAATGCGCCAGCTCAACGAAGAAACCATCACCCTGGCCTTGCAACCATTGCTCGCGCCGCTGTCGGAAAAGTACGCGGAAAACGCCGGCGTTTGCGGTTACCTGCAAGCGATGCAGGTGTATCTGCTCAAGACGGTGGTCGAGCAACTGGTGGACGACAGCAAAACTGACGCCATCGCCCGCAAGCTGCTGGAAGAGCAATACGCGCCGAGCCTGGTGGTCGGACATCCGGCCAGCGGTGGTGCGCCAGTGGTCTTTGAGCCGCACCCCACTTACGAAAACCTGTTCGGCCGCATCGAATACACCACCGATCAGGGCGCGCTCTACACGACCTATCGGCAGCTGCGACCGGGTGCCTTTCACCGGGCCAACGGCGGTTTCCTGATCCTCGAAGCGGAAAAAATGCTCAGCGAGCCGTTCGTGTGGGATGCGCTCAAACGCGCCCTGCAATCGCGCAAATTGAAAATGGAATCGCCGCTGGGCGAGATGGGCCGTTTCGCCACCGTGACCCTTACTCCGCAACATATTCCGTTGCAGGTCAAAGTCGTCATCATCGGCGCCCGGCAGCTGTACTACACGCTGCAGGATCTGGATCCGGACTTTCAAGAGATGTTCCGCGTTCTGGTGGACTTCGACGAAGACATCCCGATGGTTGACGAAAGCCTTGAGCAATTCGCCCAGTTGCTCAAAACCCGCACCTCCGAAGAAGGCATGGCGCCGCTGACCGCTGATGCGGTGGCGCGTCTGGCGACTTACAGTGCTCGCCTGGCTGAGCACCAGGGGCGTTTGTCGGCGCGGATCGGTGACCTGTTCCAACTGGTCAGCGAGGCGGATTTCATTCGCCAGCTGGCCGGTGATGAAATGACCGACGCCGGGCACATCGAACGTGCGCTCAAGGCCAAGGCCACACGCACCGGGCGCGTCTCGGCGCGGATTCTTGATGACATGCTGGCGGGGATCATCCTGATCGACACGGATGGCGCGGCGGTGGGCAAATGTAACGGGCTGACAGTGCTGGAGGTCGGTGACTCGGCGTTCGGTGTGCCGGCGCGGATTTCCGCCACGGTGTATCCGGGCGGTAGCGGCATTGTCGACATCGAGCGCGAGGTCAACCTCGGCCAGCCCATTCACTCCAAAGGCGTGATGATCCTCACCGGGTATCTGGGCAGCCGTTACGCCCAGGAATTCCCGCTGGCGATTTCCGCGAGTATCGCCCTGGAGCAGTCCTACGGTTACGTGGATGGCGACAGTGCATCGCTGGGCGAGGCTTGCACCTTGATTTCGGCCTTGTCGAAAACCCCGCTCAAGCAGTGTTTTGCGATCACCGGCTCGATCAACCAGTTCGGTGAAGTGCAGGCGGTGGGTGGGGTCAACGAGAAGATCGAAGGCTTCTTCCGACTCTGCGAAGCGCGCGGGTTGACCGGTGAGCAAGGGGCGATCATTCCTCAGGCCAACGTTGCCACGCTGATGCTTGACGAGAAAGTGCTGGCGGCAGTGCGCGCGGGGCAGTTCCACGTCTACGCCGTACGCCAGGCCGATGAGGCGCTGAGCCTGTTGGTTGGCGAGCCGGCCGGTGCGCCAGACGCCGATGGCCAGTTCCCTGAAGGCAGCGTTAACGCGCGGGTGGTAGAACGCTTGCGGGTCATCGCAGAAATGATCAGCGAAGAAGACCTCAAGGAAGCCGAGAAAGAAGCTGCGCTGGAAGCACTGGTCGAGGCCAAACCAGCCTAAACGGTGATCGTTCCCACGCTCTGCGTGGGAACGCCTCCTGTGACACTCTGCGTCACGCTTTTTGGGACGCGGAGCGTCCGGGGCTGCATTCCCACGCAGAGCGTGGGAACGATCAGTGCCATCAGTCTGGCGTCAATATTCACACAATGACCATTCGGCGCCTTTCGGTCTCACCTGACGTACAAGTCAAACTTTTCCTCTATTCTCAGCTCAAGGATATCGACAGTAATCACTGGATCGAGACAGCCCTCCCGTGGGGGCTGAATACCGGATCTACCGAGGGTCGCCGCCATGTCGCGCAACCTCTGCCTCACCCGTCAATGCCTGGGCCTTGTGACCCGTATCGAGTGTGCCATCCGCCCATTGGCGGGAGATACGGGCATGTGGACCTTACTCTTTGCCGCCGGAATGGCCGGCGAACAACCTTCTGCCATCAAAGCCCAAGGCCCGTTTCATGGTCCCTTTGTGGCTGAGTCGATCCTCGACACCATCGTTGAAAGCCTCACGCTGCACGGCTATGAGCTGGCCGATGATCCGCAAATCTGGTGCCTGCACCTGCAAGCTCAGCTGCGGGAAATCAATGGTGGCCGTTGCCGCAATCCTGGAGGTTTCGAATTTCGCCCTGAGCACTGAACAGGCTATTGGGCAAGGTGGGGCGTATCCGCCTTGTCGAGTTTCACCTCGAATCCATATTGCACGGTGGCGAGGTCGGTTCGTTGATAGGTTTCCAGTCGGGCAGGTTGCCCGTAGAAGTAATGCACGCCCAATAATGCCGGGCCTTCTGCGCTCGCATCGTGAATGACCGAAAGAATCTCCTTCAGATAATTGCCGCTGTCGTCCTTGGCGAAGAAACGCCAGTCCTGGGCGGGAAACAGCTTCAGATCAACCACCAGCGCGTTGCCTTTGAGCACCAGGCCTTTGGGCAATTGGTGGGCGTCGATGGTTTTCTTTTCGACGGTGGCGAGGAACAGCGGCATGGAGCCCACCGCGTAAGCCGGGGTTTCCGGAAACAAGTTCAAGTCGTAGGTGATGGTGCCGCGCAGGGGATCAACCTGGTAAGCCTCCGGCGGCAATTCAATCGGTTCATCGCGTTTGCCGTTACCGTCCTCGGTAAAGAAACTGACCGGACTCTCACCGGGGGTGAAGGAGGTGCCGAGCAACTCGTCATTGAAGCTTTTGGAGTGATCGAACTCGATACGCGCGGCGCTGGGGTCTTCGACCGACTGACTGATGCTGACGTTCTTTTTCAGTTGTTCCTCGCCAAGCGTTGCGCCCTTGAGCCAGTTCGGGGCCTGGTCGTCGTACACCACCACTGGCAACGTCAGTGGCTGGATGGTCTTTTCCGTGGTGTGTGGGTCGAAGCGACGGACAGGCAGGTCCAGGTCCTTGCGGGTCACCGTGGCGGTTGAAAAGTCCAGTACGCTGACCTCGAGGGTCTCGATCGGCCCATTGAAGTACACCTTGGAATAATGGTGGCTCTGTTGTTTCTCAAACGCGCGCTGTTCTTCATCGATCTGTTTTTCGAAGCTTTCGCTCCAGGCCTTCTGCTGCTGCATTTTCGCCAGTTGCTGTTGATAGAAAGCAATTTGTGCGGCGGTTTCGTTGATCGAGCCTGAGCGCGAGAGAAATTGCCCGGTGCTGTCCTTGGCCTGAACGATCAGCGGGTTCAACGGTGTTTCGCTGACCTCGGGGGCCAGTGGTGCGCTGTTGTTGAATTCGAGTTCGGCGTAGTTGTTGGCAAGGTTCAGCAGGGTGACGCTGAGGTTATCGTTGGTGCGAGAATGGCCAACGTCCTTTTTCGTCAGGTCGAAGCTGTAGAGCCGGCGCGGTGCGATCACTTCTACCTTGCCTTGCAGGCTCACCGGTTGTGGCTGGTTCTTGTTTTCGACGTCCAGGCCATCGATGAAGGGATAGGTCACCGTCAGGTCGTCGGGGTTGGTCAGGTTTGAGCTCGACGGACTCAACTGAATACCGGGATCGGTTTCCGACCATTCCGGCTGAAACGGGATGACGCGTTTGTTGCTCAGGGTCACCGATTGCCATTCCAGGCCATGGGGAAAGAGAAACGCGGCCGGAATGTTGAAGTTGAAAGGGAACACCGGTTGCAGATCGGTCAGGTAGTCGGAGCTTGAACCTTTGTGCAGCACGAACAGACCGTTGATGTACGTGTCGACCAAGGCTTGTGGCGTGGGGTAGTGCTTGAGCACGGCGAGGGCGTCTTCGCCATATTCTGTTTCCACCGGTTTGCTGTCGAGCTTGAGTTGCGCACGCTCGAGCAACAACAGTGAGCCGCCGAGTTCAGCCACGGCATCCTTGAGTTTCGGATCCTGAATCGCATCCAGAGACTTCCCGAACTGTGCAGTCTTTTCCTCGAGGCTGACCTGGCGCTTCTCATCGCTGGGAGAGCAGGCGCTCATCAGCAAAGCCAGGCAAATTCCGGCGCTCGTTAAAGGCAATCGCACATCCATTTCCCGTCTTCCTGTCCGATGTCGCTGAACTGTCAATGCTTTGGACACTAGCAGAAAAACCTTGTCACACACGCGCAGGTTGCGGATTTCCCGGCGGTTTCTGGGTGTAACGGGTGGCTGATATACTCGCGGCCATTTCCAGCCCACATGTGAGATTTAATGGAACGCTTTATCGAAAATACAATGTACGCCTCCCGCTGGCTGCTGGCGCCGATCTACTTCGGTCTGTCCCTCGGGCTGCTGGCGCTGGCGCTGAAATTCTTCCAGGAAGTGTTTCACGTCATCCCTAACGTGTTCTCGATGGCCGAGTCGGATCTGATTTTGGTGCTGCTGTCGCTGATCGACATGGCACTGGTGGGCGGTTTGCTGGTGATGGTGATGATTTCCGGTTACGAGAACTTCGTTTCCCAACTGGATATCGACGACGACAAGGAAAAGCTCAACTGGCTGGGCACCATGGATTCTTCTTCGCTGAAGATGAAAGTGGCAGCCTCCATCGTGGCGATTTCGTCCATCCACCTGCTGCGGATTTTCATGGACGCCAAGAACGTCGATCCCGAGCACTTGAAGTGGTACGTGGTTATTCACATGACCTTTGTGGTCTCGGCGTTCGCCATGGGTTATCTGGATAAGCTGACCAAGCACTGATCGCTTTTTATCGCTATACCAAACCGCCCGTCTGTTGCGAAACAGACGGGCGGTGTCGTTTGTGGCTTGTACTTTGATGCGCCGAGGCCTATGCCTGTAAGGGTCTTGGCTCGCCACTGTGTGAGGTGTGTTCATGAACCTGCAAGAGTTGAATGCCTATGCCATCGCCGGGAAGATCGATGAACTCAACCTGATCTCGATGGAAGGTGGGATCTACCTGTTGGAGGCGCGGATGCACGGGGCGGGGTATCCATTGAGTGATGCCAGCGGCGAGGCGTTTCATCTGCGCTCGGTCGAGCATGCCCGTCAAGTGCTTCATGCCTTTCCCAGGTTGCCATTCAACCTTGTACATGTTTCGGTTCATGACGAGATGTGTGGACTCGGCATCGAGGAAAGCCTGAAGGTACCCATCGCGTGGCAGCACTGACGGCTCTCATCAACACGATGGCATCTGTGCTAGTCTGCTGGCCCTTTTGGTTCCGGGCGCTCCGGGATGCGCTGTGCACGCACGGCAAGTTCCAGGGCCGTCCGCACAGCGGAGCAGTGTTATGTCCGAAGTAAATCTGTCCACCGACGAAACCCGCGTCAGCTACGGTATTGGCCGTCAGCTGGGCGACCAGCTGCGCGACAACCCGCCACCGGGCGTTAGCCTGGACGCGATCCTGGCGGGTCTGACCGACGCATTCGCCGGCAAGGAAAGCCGTGTGGGTCAGGAAGAAATGTCCGCAAGCTTCAAGGTTATCCGCGAAATCATGCAAGCTGAAGCAGCCGCCAAAGCTGAAGCAGCTGCTGGCGAAGGCCTGGCATTCCTGGCTGAAAACGCCAAGCGTGAGGGCATCACCACCCTGGCTTCCGGCCTGCAATTCGAAGTGCTGACTCAAGGTGAAGGCGCCAAGCCAACCCGTGAAGATCAAGTGCGTACTCACTACCACGGCACCCTGATCGACGGCACTGTGTTCGACAGCTCCTACGATCGTGGTCAGCCTGCAGAATTCCCGGTCGGCGGCGTGATCGCTGGCTGGACCGAAGCCCTGCAACTGATGAGCGCCGGTAGCAAATGGCGTCTGTACGTGCCGAGCGAACTGGCTTACGGCGCTCAAGGCGTTGGCAGCATTCCGCCGCACAGCGTACTGGTGTTCGACGTCGAGCTGCTCGACGTTCTGTAACACATGACCCTGTAGGAGCGAAGCTTGCTCGCGAATGCATCACCTTGGTTTCAAGTCGAAACCGAGCTGCCTGTTTCGCGGGCAAGCCTCGCTCCTACAGAGGTTTTCAGTGTTTCTCATATCTCGATCTTGTGGTGCAGTTCGCTTGTCGGGCGCAATGCCCGGGCATAGCAGAACAGAAACAGATTGCGCACCAGTTCCTTGAGCACCACCGGCTCGCTGGAACTCAAGCCGTTGACGTCCAGATCACCCTGATCCTGCAGCTCGTTCAAGGCTTCTTCTTCAAGCACCGCACAGACTTCCCCGGTTTCCCGATGCAGGATCCTGAGGTAAGGGTGTGGCCGGTCCAGCCAGGCATCGATCAAATAAGTCATGGGTCTCATCTCCATTGATGGGTTTCAATGAGAATAATTCCTGTTCAATAAATAGCAAGGGCCTATTGGCGGTTTGTGTTTTTTTCTGGGTAAAGAGTGCGTCAGGTCAAAACGGCTGGCGTTTGGCTATTGCGAAGGATTGTTGGGTAAGGCGAGGAGGGTGAAACACCATCCCACGCAGGGCGCAGGATGGAATACAGCAGGCTCAGACTTTTCTGACGAACTCGGATTTGAGCTTCATCGGGCCGATGCCGTCGATCTTGCAATCGATGTCGTGATCGCCATCGCACAGGCGGATGTTCTTGACCTTGGTGCCGACCTTGACCACCAGCGACGTGCCTTTGACCTTGAGGTCCTTGATCACGGTGATGGTGTCGCCGTCCTGCAGGACATTGCCCACCGAATCCTTTTTTACGGTGTCATCGGACACGGCTTCGGCTTCGCCGCTGGCGGACCACTCGTGGGCGCACTCAGGGCAGATCAGCTGAGCGCCGTCTTCGTAGGTGTATTCGGAATTGCATTTTGGGCAGGGTGGCAACGTGCTCACTAAAGCTCCTTGGATTCAGGATCGCTAAAAAGCGCACATTGTATAGGGTTTTTAGGCGGATGAGGGCGAGGGAGCAACCTGTGGAAGAGGGCCCCCACAGGTTGAGGTCTGTCAGTGCGTGCGCGCGACCGCAAACTCGCTCAACTCGACCAGAGCATCGCGGTATTCGCTGGCAGGCAGCGCGTCGAGGCATTTGATCGCGCGAGCCACGTAGTCGCGAGCCAACTGGGCGGTGTAATCCAGCGAGCCTGACGCTTCCACGGCTTCGCGGATGCTTTCCAGGTCTTCGATGCCGCCTTTCTGGATCGCCTTGCGCACCAGTGCAGCCTGCTCCGGCGTACCTTCACGCATGGTGTAGATCAGCGGCAGAGTCGGTTTGCCTTCAGCCAGGTCGTCACCGACGTTCTTGCCCAGGGTTTCCGCGTCGCCACGGTAGTCCAGCAGGTCGTCGACCAGTTGGAAGGCTACGCCCAGATGATCGCCGAAGGTGCGCAGCGCTTCAGCCTGTTCCGCTGTGGCTTCGCAGAGAGCTGCGGCACTGTGAGTCGAGGCTTCGAAGAGCATCGCGGTCTTGCCGCGGATGACTTCCATGTAGGTTTCTTCAGTGGTGCTGGCGTCGCGAACCTTCGACAGCTGCAACACTTCGCCTTCGGCGATGATGCGCGTGGCTTGCGAAAGAATCTTCATCACCGGCATGGAGCCCAGTTCGACCATCATCTCGAAGGACCGCGAATACAGGAAGTCGCCCACCAGCACGCTTGGGGCGTTACCCCACATGGCGTTGGCGGTCGAGCGGCCACGGCGCATGCCGGACATGTCGACCACGTCGTCATGCAGCAGGGTGGCGGTGTGCAGGAACTCGATGGTCGCGGCCAGCAGGCGCAGGTCATCGCCTTCGCGGCCCAGAGCCTTGCCACACAGCAACACTAATAATGGACGCAGGCGTTTGCCGCCAGCCGAGGTAATGTAGTCGCCGATTTTCGATACCAGCGGTACTCGGGAAGTCAGCTGCTTCTTGATGATGCCGTCGACGGCGCTAAAATCGTCCGCCACCGCGCGGTAGAAAGCTTGGGGTTGCATCAGCGACAGTTGCTCCAGAAGGGTTGCGCGGCATGCTAGGACCCGCGTCGGCGGGTGTCAAGGCACGATGGACGGCCTATTGCATCGCCCCGGTAGCTTGCGTACAATCGCGCACCCTGAACTTCCTGGGCAGCACCTGCCTTACGCAATTGCAAACGGGCCTTCCAGCCCTATGCAGCCATGCCAGCCAATACCTCTTCTTATAAAGAGCTGGGTGAGCAGGATTATCGGAGAAATACCATGTCTTATGCAGTAATCGTTACTGGTGGCAAGCAGTACAAAGTTGCTCCAGGTGAATACCTGAAGATCGAAAAACTGGAAATCGCTACCGGCGAATCCGTTACTTTTGATCGCGTTCTGTTGGTTGCCAATGGCGACGACGTGAATATCGGCGCTCCAGTTGTTCCTGGCGCTACCGTTGTGGCTGAAGTGATCTCCCAAGGTCGTCACGATAAAGTCCGCATCATCAAGTTCCGTCGTCGTAAGCACCACATGAAGCGTATGGGCCACCGCCAGTGGTACACCGAGATCAAAATCACCGGTATTCAGGCTTAATTTCAGCCTAATTCCTCACTAGGAGAATTGACTCATGGCACACAAAAAAGCTGGTGGTAGTACCCGTAACGGTCGCGACTCAGAAGCCAAACGCCTTGGCGTGAAGATGTATGGCGGCCAGGTTATCATTCCGGGCAACATCATCGTGCGTCAGCGCGGCACCCAATTCCACGCTGGCTACGGCGTTGGCATGGGCAAAGATCACACTCTGTTCGCTAAAATCGACGGCGTGATCAAGTTCGAAGTAAAAGGCGCTTTCAATCGCCGTTACGTAAGCATTGTCCCGAAGACTGAAGTCGTCGCGGCATAATTACGTAGATGCTGGAAAAGCCCTGTCTTGCGACGGGGCTTTTTCGTTTGTGGGGTGAGTCTCTTGCAAAGCTGTTTGTGATGGGCTCCAGCGCTGGATTTGCGGTCGTTGATTGAGGTCGCTGCGCTCATTTTTGCAAGAGTCTTATGTCTAGGTTTTTTCGGCTCGTCCGTATGGCGAGAGGCGTTTTGTTATGAAGTTTGTTGATGAAGTATCGATTCGAGTAAAGGCCGGTGACGGCGGCAACGGTTGCATGAGCTTTCGTCGCGAAAAATTCATTGAAAACGGCGGCCCGAACGGCGGTGACGGTGGTGATGGCGGCTCGGTCTACATGATCGCCGACGAAAACCTCAACACCCTGGTGGACTACCGTTACACCCGGCACTTCGATGCCGAGCGCGGTTCCAACGGCGGCAGCACCGACTGCACCGGCAAGAAAGGTGAAGAGCTGGTGCTGCGTGTCCCGGTCGGCACCACCGTCATCGACTCCGCTACTCAGGAAGTGATTGGCGACCTGACAAAAGCAGGTCAGCGTCTGTTGGTTGCTCACGGCGGCTGGCACGGTCTGGGTAACACTCGATTCAAGTCCAGTACCAACCGTGCTCCGCGTCAGACCACTCCGGGCAAACCGGGTGAGGCGCGTGATCTGAAGCTGGAAATGAAGGTGTTGGCTGACGTTGGTCTGCTGGGCTTGCCGAATGCTGGCAAAAGTACCTTCATTCGTTCGGTCTCGGCCGCCAAGCCGAAAGTCGCTGACTACCCGTTCACCACGTTGGTGCCGAACCTGGGCGTGGTCAGTGTCGATCGCTGGAAAAGCTTCGTGGTCGCGGACATTCCGGGTCTGATCGAAGGCGCTTCTGATGGCGCGGGTCTGGGGATTCGTTTCCTCAAGCACTTGTCGCGTACGCGTCTGCTGCTGCACCTCGTGGACATGGCGCCGCTCGATGACGCCAGCGCGCCGGATGCTGCTGAAGTGATCGTCAGCGAACTGACCAAGTTCAGCCCGTCCCTGGCTGAGCGTGATCGTTGGTTGGTGTTGAACAAGTGCGACCAGATCCTTGAAGAAGAGCATGATGCTCGCGTCAAGGAGATCGTTGATCGCCTGGAATGGACTGGTCCGGTCTACGTGATCTCGGCCATCTCCAAGCTGGGCACTGAGCGTCTTTGCCACGACATCATGCGTTACATGGAAGATCGTGCCGATCGCCTGGCTAACGACCCGGCCTACAAGGAAGAGTTGGCCGAGCTCGATCAACGCATCGAAGACGAAGCCCGTGCTCAGCTGCAGGCGCTGGATGACCAGCGTGCCCTGCGCCGTAGCGGCGTGAAGTCGGTCCACGACATCGGCGACGATGATTGGGATGAAGAAGATGTGGATGACGAAGACGGTCCGGAAATCATTTACGTGCGCGACTGATTCGTTGCAGTAAACTTAAGCGCCGCTCAATCGAGCGGCGTTTTAGTATCTGGAAATCGGTAGTCACGAATAACGTCACGGGCAGCGCTGGGTCGCGCTGTCCTCAAGCTAAGGTTGAAGATGATGCGGAGCAAGGTGACAGGTGCGCAGCGTTGGGTCGTGAAGATCGGCAGCGCTTTGCTGACAGCGGACGGCAAGGGCCTGGATCGCGCGGCAATGGGTGTTTGGGTCGAGCAGATGGTGGCTTTGCATGAGGCTGGCGTCGAACTGGTGCTGGTGTCCTCCGGGGCGGTGGCGGCCGGCATGAGTCGCCTGGGCTGGACCGTACGACCCAGTGCGATGCACGAGTTGCAGGCTGCTGCCGCCATCGGTCAGATGGGGCTGGTGCAGGCCTGGGAGTCGAGCTTTGCCGAGCATGGTCGACATACCGCACAGATTCTCCTTACTCACGACGACTTGTCCGACCGCAAGCGCTACCTGAACGCCCGCAGCACCTTGCGAGCGTTAGTTGAGCTGAAAGTTATTCCGGTGATCAACGAAAACGACACCGTGGTCACTGACGAAATCCGTTTCGGTGACAACGACACCCTGGCGGCGCTGGTAGCCAACCTGGTCGAAGCTGACTTGCTGGTGATCCTCACCGATCGCGACGGTATGTTCGACGCCGATCCACGCAACAACCCTAACGCCAATCTGATTTACGAAGCGCGCGCCGATGATCCGGCGCTGGATGCGGTGGCGGGCGGTACGGGTGGTGCGCTGGGTCGTGGTGGCATGCAGACCAAATTGCGTGCTGCGCGGCTGGCCGCTCGTTCCGGTGCACACACCATCATCGTCGGCGGGCGTATTGAGCGCGTGCTGGATCGTCTCAAGGCGGGCGAGCGCATCGGCACCTTGCTGTCGCCTGAGCGCGGCATGCTGGCGGCGCGCAAGCAATGGCTGGCCGGGCATCTGCAAACCCGCGGCACGCTGGTGCTGGATGCTGGTGCGGTGACGGCGCTGTCCCAAGGCAACAAAAGTTTGCTGCCTGTGGGTGTCAAGCTGGTCCAGGGCAGCTTCCGTCGTGGCGAGATGGTGGTTTGCGTGGCGCCGGACGGCCGTGAAATCGCCCGAGGCCTGGCGAACTACAGCGCGCTGGAAGCACAAAAAATCATCGGCCAGTCGTCTGAGGCGATTGTCGGTCTGTTGGGTTACATGGCGGAGCCGGAACTGGTTCACCGCGATAACCTGATCCTGGTCTGAGGGAATACCTGAATGCGCGTTGCAAAAGGATTGTTGGGTCTGCTACTGGCGATGCCGCTGCTGGCTTCGGCCGAGGAGATTGGTCAGGTATCAACGGTGTTCAAGTTCGTCGGCCCGAACGATCGTATCGTCGTTGAGGCGTTTGATGATCCAAAGGTCGAGGGCGTGACCTGCTACCTGTCGCGAGCCAAGACCGGCGGCGTGAAGGGTGGTTTGGGGCTGGCTGAAGATCGCGCTGAAGCCTCCATCGCTTGCCGTCAGGTCGGGCCGATCAGCTTCAAAGGCGAGTTGAAGGATGGCGACGAGGTGTTCAAGGAGCGCACGTCGCTGGTGTTCAAGACCATGCAGGTGGTGCGATTCCTCGACAAGAAGCGCAATACGCTGGTGTACCTGGTCTACAGCGATCGTTTGATCGAGGGCAGTCCGCAGAATGCGGTCACCGCAATCCCGATCCTGCCGTGGACGCACGCCCAATAAATTGAGCGAAGATCCAAAATGTGGGAGCTTGCTCCCACATTTTTTTGTGCTGTATTCATCAAATCGCAGGCAATAAAAAACCGACCCTGGGGTCGGTTTTTCAACAAGCTTATCGCTTATGCGGCAACAGCAAGGTTCAGAGCCTTGACGTGACCGTTCAGGCGGCTCTTATGACGAGCAGCCTTGTTCTTGTGGATGATGCCTTTATCGGCCATACGGTCGATAACTGGCACGGCCAGAACGTAAGCAGCTTGAGCTTTTTCAGCGTCTTTTGCGTCAATGGCTTTAACTACATTCTTGATGTAGGTACGAACCATGGAACGCAGGCTGGCGTTGTGGCTGCGACGCTTCTCAGCCTGTTTTGCACGTTTTTTGGCGGAAGGTGTGTTGGCCACCGTCGAGCTCCTCGAAAGACTTTTTAGGAAATAGCAAACAAAATAGGCCGCGAATCATGCCGATGAGTTGATGTCTTGTCAAGGGCGGTTGAGACGTTCCGCTAAGTGGTAGGTATAAAGAGGCGGGATATTTATTTCCGGCGCTTGACCTGTAAACTCGCGAGCTTTGGCTCTGTGCTGCTGCGGCGCGGAGTATCGCATAAGTAGGCGCTTTGTTCGCCTGCTGTTTATCGACAGGCACAAACTCTTTCAATGAATCTGCTCAAATCGTTGGCCGCCGTCAGCTCTATCACGATGCTTTCCCGGGTTTTGGGGTTCGTACGTGACACCCTTATCGCGCGTACATTTGGCGCGGGGATGGCGACCGACGCCTTCTTTATCGCCTTCAAACTGCCCAATCTGCTGCGGCGGATTTTCGCCGAGGGGGCATTCTCCCAGGCGTTCGTGCCGATTCTTGCTGAATACAAAAGCCAGAAGGGCGAGGAGGCGACGCGAACCTTCATTGCCTACATATCGGGTCTGCTGACGCTGGTGTTGGCGTTGGTCACCGCTTTGGGCATGATCGCCGCGCCGTGGGTCATCTGGGTGACCGCGCCGGGTTTCATCGATACGCCGGAAAAATTCGAGCTGACGTCCAGCCTGTTGCGCGTGACCTTTCCTTATATATTGCTGATCTCCCTGTCTTCATTGGCCGGGGCGATCCTCAATACGTATAACCGTTTCTCGGTGCCGGCCTTCGTGCCGACCCTGCTCAATGTCAGCATGATCATCTTTTCGCTATTCCTGACACCCTATTTCGATCCGCCGGTCATGGCACTGGGCTGGGCAGTACTGGTGGGCGGTCTGGCGCAATTGCTCTATCAGCTGCCGCACCTGAAAAAGATCGGCCTGCTGGTGTTGCCACGACTGAACCTGCGTGACAGCGGCGTCTGGCGGGTCATGAAACAAATGCTGCCGGCGATTCTCGGCGTGTCCGTGAGCCAGATTTCGCTGATCATCAATACCATTTTCGCCTCGTTCCTGGTCGCCGGTTCCGTGTCCTGGATGTACTACGCCGACCGTTTGATGGAGTTGCCCTCCGGTGTTCTGGGTGTGGCGCTGGGTACGATTCTCCTGCCGACCCTGGCCAAGACTTACGCCAGCAAGGATCGCCAGGAATATTCGAGGATCCTCGATTGGGGCCTGCGTCTGTGTTTCGTGCTGGTCTTGCCGTGCTCGCTGGCGCTGGGGATTCTCGCCGAGCCGTTGACCGTTTCGCTGTTCCAGTACGGCCAGTTCAGCGCGTTTGACGCCTCCATGACTCAACGGGCGCTGATCGCTTATTCGGTCGGTTTGCTCGGGATTATCGTGATCAAAGTGCTGGCGCCGGGCTTTTATGCGCAACAAAATATCCGTACGCCGGTAAAAATCGCGATTTTCACCTTGATCGTTACCCAATTGTTCAACCTGGTATTGATCGGCCCGCTGGCCCACGCCGGTCTGGCACTGGCCATCAGCATCGGTGCGTGCATTAACGCCAGCCTGCTGTTCTATCAACTGCGCAAGCAGCAGATGTATCAGCCGCAACCGGGCTGGGCGAAATTCGGTGCCAAACTAGTGATTGCGGTATTGGTGATGTCTGCTGTGCTACTGGTCGGGATGCACTTTATGCCGGCGTGGGATCAGGGGCACATGCTTGAACGGTTCCTGCGTCTGGGCGCACTGGTTGCTGCTGGTGTGGTCGCTTATTTCGGCATGTTGCTGTTGATGGGCTTCCGTTTGCGCGACTTCAATCGCAAGACCTTGAGCTGAGGTCTTTGCCTTGATAAACACGGGCGAATCGACGGTTTTGTCGGCTCGATCACTTTGGGTTACGGTGTTGCCTGTCGTCGGCCGCCGGGTGTGGTTATAATCGACCACTTTATGAGCAAGAAGCGCGTTATGCAGCTGGTTCGAGGCCTCCACAACCTGCGCCCCCAGCATCGGGGCTGTGTCGCCACTATTGGCAACTTTGACGGTGTTCACCGTGGCCACCAGGCTATCCTGGCGAGGCTCCGTGAGCGTGCGCTCGAGTTGGGCGTGCCCAGCTGCGTGGTGATTTTTGAGCCGCAGCCGCGAGAATTCTTTGCCCCTGACACGGCTCCGGCCCGTCTGGCCCGGCTACGGGACAAACTGCAGCTGCTGGCTGAGGAAGGTGTCGACCGGGTCTTGTGCCTGGCGTTCAACCAGCGCCTGAGCAAGCTCAGCGCCAGCGAGTTCGTTGATACCATTCTGGTGGACGGCCTCGGGGTCCAGCATCTGGAGGTCGGTGACGACTTCCGTTTCGGCTGTGACCGGGTAGGGGATTTCGATTTCCTGCAACAGGCTGGCGTCCTTCAGGGTTTTACCGTGGAAGCGGCGCAGACCGTGGAGCTGGACGGTATTCGCGTCAGCAGCACTCAGGTCCGCAATGCCCTGGCCGCTGCCGATTTTGCCCTTGCCGAACGGCTGCTCGGTCGTCCGTTCCGGATTGCCGGGCGAGTCCTGCATGGCCAGAAGCTGGCGCGCCAATTGGGTACGCCCACGGCCAACATACAACTCAAGCGTCGTCGCGTACCGCTGACCGGGGTTTACCTGGTCAACGTCGACATCGACGGCAAGACCTGGCCAGGCGTCGCCAATATCGGCGTGCGGCCAACGGTCCAAGGTGATGGCAAAGCCCACCTCGAAGTGCATCTTTTAGATTTTGCCGGCGATCTGTATGACCGGCGTTTGACGGTGGTTTTCCACCACAAGCTGCGTGAAGAGCAGCGTTTCGCCTCTCTGGAGGCGCTTAAGACGGCGATCAATGCGGATGTTGCCGCCGCCCGTGCCCTGTCGCACCTAGCGCCAATCGCTAATGAAGAGCCTTAAATGACCGACTATAAAGCCACGCTAAACCTTCCGGACACCGCCTTCCCAATGAAGGCCGGCCTGCCTCAGCGCGAACCGCAGATTCTGCAGCGCTGGGACAGCATTGGCCTGTACGGTAAGTTGCGCGAGATTGGCAAGGATCGTCCGAAGTTCGTTCTGCACGACGGTCCTCCGTACGCCAACGGCACGATTCACATCGGTCATGCGCTGAACAAGATTCTCAAGGACATGATCATCCGCTCGAAAACCCTGTCGGGTTTCGATGCGCCTTATGTTCCGGGCTGGGACTGCCACGGTCTGCCGATCGAGCACAAAGTCGAAGTGACCCACGGCAAGAACCTGGGCGCGGACAAGACCCGCGAACTGTGCCGTGCCTATGCCACTGAGCAGATCGAAGGCCAGAAGTCCGAATTCATCCGTCTGGGCGTGTTGGGCGACTTTGCCAACCCGTACAAGACCATGGACTTCAAAAACGAGGCCGGTGAAATCCGCGCCCTGGCTGAAATCGTCAAGGGCGGTTTTGTGTTCAAGGGCCTGAAGCCTGTGAACTGGTGCTTCGACTGTGGTTCGGCCCTGGCTGAAGCGGAAGTCGAGTACGAGAACAAAAAGTCCTCGACCATCGACGTGGCGTTCCCGATTGCCGACGAAGCCAAGCTGGCGGCTGCTTTCGGTCTGCCGTCGCTGGGCAAACCTGCTTCGATCGTGATCTGGACCACCACCCCGTGGACCATTCCGGCTAACCAGGCGCTGAACGTTCACCCGGAATTTAACTACGCCCTGGTCGACGTCGGCGACAAACTGTTGGTGCTGGCTGAAGAGCTGGTCGAGTCGTGCCTGGCCCGTTACAGCCTGGAAGGTTCGGTCATCGCGACCACCACCGGTAAAGAGCTGGAACTGATCAACTTCCGTCACCCGTTCTACGACCGTCTGTCGCCGGTTTACCTGGCCGAGTACGTCGAACTGGGCGCCGGCACCGGCGTGGTTCACTCCTCGCCAGCCTATGGCGTGGACGACTTCGTGACCTGCAAGAAGTACGGCATGGTCAACGACGACATCCTCAATCCGGTACAGAGCAACGGCGTCTACGCGACGTCGCTGGAGTTCTTCGGCGGCCAGTTCATCTGGAAGGCCAACCCGGCCATCGTCGACAAGCTGTCGGACGTCGGCGCGTTGCTGCACACCGAAACCATCGAACACAGTTACATGCACTGCTGGCGTCACAAGACTCCGCTGATCTACCGCGCCACCGCGCAGTGGTTCATCGGCATGGACAAAGAGCCAACGACCGGCGACACCCTGCGCAAGCGCGCGATCAAAGCCATCGAAGACACCAAGTTCGTTCCGGCCTGGGGCCAGGCGCGCCTGCACTCGATGATCGCCAACCGTCCGGACTGGTGCATCTCCCGTCAGCGCAACTGGGGCGTGCCTATCCCGTTCTTCCTGAACAAGGAAAGCGGCGAGCTGCACCCACGTACCGCCGAGCTGATGGAAGACGTCGCCAAGCGCGTCGAAGTCGAAGGCATCGAAGCCTGGTTCAAGATGGACGCCGCCGAGTTGCTCGGTGACGAAGCACCGCAGTACGACAAGATCAGCGACACCCTGGACGTCTGGTTCGATTCGGGCACCACGCACTGGCATGTCCTGCGCGGTTCGCACCCGATGGGCCACGAAACCGGCCCGCGTGCCGACTTGTATCTGGAAGGCTCCGACCAGCACCGTGGCTGGTTCCACTCGTCGCTGCTGACCGGTTGCGCCATCGACAATCACGCGCCGTACCGCGAGCTGCTGACTCACGGCTTCACCGTCGACGAGTCCGGTCGCAAGATGTCCAAGTCCTTGGGCAACGTGATCGCTCCACAAAAGGTCAACGACACGCTGGGCGCCGACATCATGCGTCTGTGGGTCGCTTCCACCGATTACTCGGGTGAAATGGCAGTTTCCGAGCAGATCCTGCAACGCAGTGCGGACGCCTACCGGCGTATCCGTAACACCGCGCGCTTCCTGCTCTCGAACCTGACTGGCTTCAACCCGGCCACCGACATCCTGCCGGCCGAAGAAATGCTGGCGCTGGACCGTTGGGCCGTGGACCGCACCCTGCTGCTGCAACGCGAGTTGCAAGAGCATTACGGTGAATACCGTTTCTGGAACGTCTACTCCAAGATCCACAACTTCTGCGTGCAGGAGCTGGGCGGTTTCTACCTCGACATCATCAAGGACCGTCAGTACACCACTGGCGCCAACAGCAAGGCCCGCCGTTCGGCGCAAACCGCGCTATACCACATCTCCGAAGCGCTGGTGCGCTGGATCGCGCCGATCCTGGCATTCACCGCTGACGAACTGTGGGAATACCTGCCGGGCGAGCGTAACGAATCGGTAATGCTCAACACCTGGTACGAAGGTCTGACCGAACTGCCGGCAGACGTCGAGCTGGACCGCGCCTACTGGGAGCGGATCATGGCGGTGAAGGTCGCGGTCAACAAGGAAATGGAAATCCAGCGCGCGGCCAAGGCCGTCGGCGGCAACCTGCAAGCCGAAGTGACGCTGTTCGCCGAAGAGGCGCTGAGCGCCGACCTGGCCAAGCTGAGCAACGAACTGCGCTTCGTGTTGATCACATCGACCGCTACTGTTGCACCGTTCGTGCAGGCGCCGGCTGATGCCGTGGTTACCGAAGTCACCGGTTTGAAACTGCAAGTGGTCAAGTCGAGCCACGCCAAATGCGCCCGTTGCTGGCACTGCCGTGAAGACGTCGGCGTGAACCCGGAGCATCCGGAAATCTGTGGCCGTTGCGTCGACAACATCAGCGGCGCTGGCGAGGTTCGTCACTATGCCTAATGCTGCTGGCCGTTTCGGACGGCTGAGCTGGCTCTGGTTGAGTTTGCTGGTCCTGGTCATCGACCAGGCCAGCAAGTTCTACTTCGAAGGCAAGCTCGAGATGTTCCAGCAAATCGTGGTGATTCCCGATCTGTTCAGCTGGACACTGGCCTACAACACAGGCGCGGCGTTCAGTTTCCTGGCCGACAGCTCTGGCTGGCAACGCTGGTTGTTTGCCCTGATCGCTGTGGTGGTCAGTGCCGTGCTGGTGGTCTGGCTCAAGCGTCTGGGGCGCAACGAAACCTGGCTGGCCGTCGCTTTGGCGCTGGTTCTGGGTGGCGCGCTGGGCAATCTGTATGACCGCATTGCCCTGGGCCATGTGATCGATTTCATTCTGGTGCATTGGCAGAACCGCTGGTATTTCCCGGCGTTCAACTTTGCCGACAGTGCAATTACTGTCGGTGCGGTGATGCTTGCGCTGGATATGTTCAAAAGCAAAAAGACCGGAGAAGCCGTTCATGACTGAACAGGTATTGGCTGAGCAACGCATCCGCCAGAACACGGAAGTCACCTTGCACTTTGCACTGCGCCTGGAGAACGGCGACACCGTCGACAGCACCTTCGACAAAGCCCCGGCGACCTTCAAGGTCGGTGACGGTAACCTGTTGCCAGGTTTCGAAGCAGCGCTGTTCGGCTTCAAGGCTGGCGACAAGCGTACGCTGACGATTCAGCCGGAAAACGCTTTTGGCCAACCCAACCCGCAGAACGTACAGATCATCCCGCGCTCGCAGTTCAAGGACATGGAACTGTCGCCTGGCTTGCTGGTGATCTTTAACGACGCGGCTAATACTGAGTTGCCCGGTGTAGTGAAGGAATTCGATGAGGAGCAAGTGACCATCGACTTCAACCACCCGCTGGCCGGCAAGACATTGACCTTTGACGTCGAGATCATCAGCGTCAAATCGCTGTAACTGACCGGACACGGTCAAATGTAGGAGCAGAGCTTGCTCGCGAAAGCGGTGGATCAGTCAACATTGACTTCGACTGTAATTGCGCCATCGCGAGCAAGCTCTGCTCCTACAGGTTTTAATGATCTAACTTCTTGCGCGCAAGACACGAGGCACAGCATGCAAATCAAACTCGCCAACCCCCGTGGCTTCTGCGCCGGTGTGGACCGGGCGATCGAAATCGTCAACCGTGCCCTGGAAGTCTTCGGGCCGCCGATCTACGTGCGCCACGAAGTGGTCCACAACAAATTCGTCGTCGAAGACCTGCGTGCTCGTGGAGCGATCTTCGTCGAAGAACTGGATCAGGTGCCAGATGACGTCATCGTGATCTTCAGTGCCCACGGTGTTTCCCAGGCCGTGCGTACCGAAGCCGCCGGTCGTGGCCTGAAAGTGTTCGACGCTACCTGTCCGTTGGTGACCAAGGTGCACATCGAGGTGGCGCGCTACAGCCGCGACGGTCGTGAATGCATCCTCATTGGCCACGCCGGTCATCCGGAAGTCGAAGGCACCATGGGCCAGTACGATGGCAGCAACGGTGGCGCGATCTATCTGGTCGAAGACGAGAAAGACGTCGCCGCATTGCAGGTGAACAACCCTGAAAAACTGGCGTTCGTGACCCAGACCACCCTGTCCATGGACGATACCAGCCGCGTTATCGACGCACTGCGTACGCGCTTCCCTGCGATCGGTGGCCCGCGCAAGGATGACATCTGCTACGCCACGCAAAACCGTCAGGACGCGGTCAAACAACTGGCCGACGAATGCGACGTAGTGCTGGTGGTCGGCAGCCCGAACAGCTCCAACTCCAATCGACTGCGTGAACTGGCCGAGCGCATGGCCACCCCGGCCTACCTGATCGACGGTGCTGAAGACCTGCAAAAGAGCTGGTTCGAGGGTGTCGAGCGAATCGGCATCACCGCTGGCGCCTCCGCGCCGGAAGTCCTGGTACGTGGCGTGATCCAGCAGTTGCAGGCGTGGGGCGCGACCGGCGCCGATGAACTGGCCGGTCGAGAGGAGAACATCACGTTCTCCATGCCTAAAGAGTTGCGCGTCCGCTCGTTGCTTTAAGCCTTTTCTCCTCTGCACACAGCGCCTGCTCAACCTTTTGGTTCTCCAGGCGCACGCGGCCCGTCGCCGCCAGTACCACCCGCAGCTGACTGACGGGTTCGCGGGCTGCGCAGAGGTGCAATGTCCCCGCTTGAAAGGCCCGGCCGGGCATCTGTGGTTCGCCGATACTGTTGAAACGAATGTATCGCCTGACCGGCCAGTTGCCGACAATCGGTACCCGAGCGCCACTCGCGCGCTCAACCAGCAGCGGATTGCTGTTGTCGTCCGCCCCTTTACCACTGATATCCAGAATGATCCGCCAGCCCTGACTCCAGTCGCCATTGATGCCGTGAATCACGACGCTCTGGTTGCGTGTGATGGCAACGGTTCTGGCATTGCGTATACCGCCGATAAGCAACTGCGCCACCTGCTCGCGATGGTTCGATTCAGTCAGTGCTGCGAATGCCGGACTGACCAGTAGCAGAACAATCCCGACAATTGTCAGTCCCATGAGCAGTTCGATCAGGCTGAAACCTCGCTGATGCATGTCATCTCCCTCCCTGGAGTGCTGCGGCCCGCGCGATCCCTGCGCGAGTAATGGCAAAACAAACGAACATCTGCCGGTCGAATGTTCTAGCGTGTAGAAGCAGGTATAGCCGACGGCAACGGAGGGCACCGATGGATCATCGTACAAAAGGTTTCACGCTGATTGAGTTACTGGTCGCGCTCGCGGTATTTCTGATCCTGATCACACTGGCCGTACCGGCGTTTACCCGTTCGGTGCAAATCACCAAGGCCGACACCGAAATCGGTGATCTGCAACGGGGTCTGAATTTCGCCAGGCTCGAGGCGATCGATCGGGGTGTCACCACCCGGGTTCGCCCAACGACGGAAGGCGGTGCCTGGACCGGGGATCTGTCGGTCTATGACGGTACTGGCGAATTGGCCAATGTATTGCGGGTTGTTCCAGCGATGAGCAGCGGGGCGACTCTGACGCTAACCTCAGGAGTGACCGCCATCGATTTCAACAATCTGGGCGGGTTGTCGGCACCGTCCACGGCGGTAGTGATCAGCTATGTACTGGGGGCGCAAAGCAGGACGCTGAATGTGTGTTTGAACGGACGAATTCTATTGGGTGGAAGTTGCGGATGAGGGCATGGAGCAAGCGGGCACAGGAGGGCATGACGCTGATCGAAGTCTTGGTTGCGTTGTTGATTCTGGGTGTTGGGCTGTTGGGGGCGGCGGCGATTCAGCTCAATGCGCTGAAGTACACCGACAGCGCGCGGATGACCAGCCAGGCGAGTTTTATCGCCTACGACATGATGGACCGCATTCGCGCCAACTCCGCAGAGGATTACACCATCACGCCACCGACCTCGGGCAACCTGAGCGTCGCCCGGGATCAGGACCTCTACGACTTCACTACCAACATCGTCAATTTCGGCGGCGCCACTGCCACCGGCAGCGTTACGCTCGATAAGCGGGTGTACACCATTACCATCACTTGGGATGACTCGCGGGCCGCCAATGTGGCCAATTCGCGACGCAGCTTCGTCTTGACCAGTCGCGCCACTGCCGAACCGAAGGTTCCGCAATGAACCGGTCCAATCAAGGTTTCGGCCTGATCGAGTTGCTGATTGCCATGGCGTTGAGCCTGATCGTGGTGCTGGGTGTGGCGCAGGTCTTCATCGCGGCCAAGAACACTTATGTCAGCCAGAACGCTGCGGCTAACATGCAGGAAGACGCACGATTCGTGCTGAGCAAGATGATTCAGGAAATTCGTATGGTCGGCATGTTCGGGTGCCTGGAGGCGATCACCGATTCAAGCTTGGTCGGTGATTTCGCTGCTGCCCGGGCAACGCCCATCAGTTGGGACAACGCGAACAGCAAGCTGACCCTGGTGACTGCGGATGTCGGCAGTAGTAGTGTGCCGACCTGGACGGTGGTTTCCGAGTGTCGAGCCAGCCTCCCCGCCAGCCCCACCCCTCCCCCCAGTTCCACTGCCTACACTGGCGCGCGGCCCCTGACGCAGGAACAAGTGACATCGGGGCAACTAGCGTTTCCGATACGGCGGCTGATCTACAGTTTCAGCAACAATCAGCTGTTGATGGGCACTGGCGCGGGTACGCCGGCTCAGGCTGTGTTGGTGGACAACGTCAGTGTGTTCAGTGTGATGTTCGGCCTCGCCAAAACAGTCGACGACTTTGCCGCCTCCAGATACAGCAGCACCCCCACCCCTTCCGATCTGGAGTTAATCCGTAGTGTGCGCCTGACCCTGACCCTCACAGACCCGAAAAAGCGGGTGCGCGATCAAACCTACAGCGTGGTTGCCGCTTTGCGCAACCGGCTGCGATGAGGAGAGGAGCAATGTTTTCAATCAACTCTCACTCTCAGCGTGGTATGGCGTTGCTGGTGAGTCTCGTGTTTCTTCTGTTGCTGACCCTGATCGGTCTTTCTTCGATGCAGAGCGCCACTTTGCAGGAAAAAATGGCTGGCAGCGTGTCCTTGCGCAACCAGTCATTCCAGAGCGCCGAAGCGGCGTTGCGCGTTGGCGAAAGTGAGGTGGAACTGAAGACTTACTCGTTGAAGTTATGCATCGATGTCCCCCCCCAGTGCGCGCCGCCGGCTGAGTCGTCGCTAATCACCGCCGCAGGGGTTAATTCAACCTCAGGCGTGACCTGGAAAGCCTCCGGCAGTGGCTTTTACGGGGTACAGAATATTGGAGTTACCAGCGCTGGGGTGAACATGAACGGCGACTACGTGACGCTGTACCGCGTAACCGCCGTGGGCATTGCGGGCAACTCGCGCAGTGTGTTGGAGAGTATTTATGCGAAGTACTAAAACACGCGCCGGGTTGTTTCAGCTGTTATGTGGCGCACTGTTGGGTTTTTATCTCTCAGCGCCAGCGTATGCCTTCACGCCGTCGGATTCTCCGCTGTTGAGCGCCGCGGCCGTCGCGCCGAACGTGATGTTATTGATCGACGATTCGGGGAGCATGAACAACATCATCTATGCTGCCGCATTCGACCCCGCCGTAAACCGGACGCCGGCCCGGGAATGCCACGCCGTGTCGGGCGTATGCGAGACCTCGACGCCCATCACAGGGGATTCAGTGTTCCTCTCGAGCCTGGCGACCTCGGGCTGCTCGGGCGGCTACTACGCGTTCTACAACAACAGTGTTACTCCTTTGTGCATCAAGTTGCCGGACCCGGCAGGCAAGGGTGATACACGATATTCGGCAGATTACATCTCGTACGTAGTCGGACTGGCCAATGGTCAAAGAACTGACTTTTCAACCAACTCAATCATCCCCACCGAATCGCGCATGAGCGTGGCGCGCAACGTATCGACCGCGCTGGTCACCGCGAATCGCAAGCTGCGCATCGGTCTTGCGACCTTCAACGCGGTCACCAGCAACAACCGCGGCAATGGTGGCTATATCGCCATACCCATCGACGATCTGTCGAGTAATGCCAAATTCAAAGCGCTGACCGACTCGATCGGCGCCTTGAGAGCCATCGCCAACACGCCATTGGCAGAAGCCTATTACGAAGTCACCCGGTACATGCGCGGCATGGTGCCGTTCTACAACTCAACGCCCGCCACCTACAGCAGTCCGATCCAGTACCGTTGCCAGAAAAACTATGGGGTGGTGATTACCGACGGCTTGCCAACCTTCGACCGGACCTTTCCGACTGACGATCCACAAGCCGTTGCTCAGGGCGGTCCCAGTCTTCCCAATTGGGACGATGTGGACAATGACGGCCCCGGTGGCGACGATGAGGGCGACACCCTTTATCTGGATGACATCGCCAAGTTCGCCTTCGATATCGACATGCGCACGACCGGCACCGATTTTGCGAGCAAAAGCTGGGACGCAGCGGATTTTCCACAGCAGAACATGAACACTTACACCGTGGGTTTCGCCACTTCGAACCAGATGTTGTCGGACGCGGCGAGTTACGGGCAGGGCAAGTATTACCAAGCGACCGACAGTACAGGACTCAACAGTGCACTGTCGTCGGCGCTGAGCGACATCACCTCCAAGGCCGGCTCCGGTGGGGGGGGCGTCGCCAGTGGGACCACTCTGGCCAGCGGGTCGAGTTTCTTCCAGACCAGTTACGATCCCAAGGACTGGCGCGGCACGATCAAGTCCTACGGATTTACCTCCGGTGGCGCGGTCGACACCGCCTCGGTGTTATGGACCACTGATACCGCCATCGTGCCCGGTGCCACTGCGCCGACCTACCAATCCTGGAACACTCTGACCAAAGTGGCTGTGACGTTGACACACGACCAATTTTCCATTGACCAGCAAATATCCCTCAGCCAGAGTTTGCCCACCGGTATCACCGGCAGCGATCTGGTGGAGTGGAGCAAGGGCACCAACAAGGCCGGCCTGAAAGTGCGCAGTGTGCTGCTTGGCGACATCATCAATTCGCCATTGGCCCTGGCATCACCCACGGATAAAACCGCGGCCGATCTGTCAGGCGACACCACTTACAGCACGTATCTGGCAACCAAAGCGACAACCATGAACGCCAGCCTGGTGGTGAACGCCAATGACGGCTTTGTAAACGTCATCAACACGTCCAATGGCACGCGGCGTTACGCTTTTATGCCGTCCAGTGTGTTGCCGTCACTGCACTACATCGCCGACACCACTTACATAAATGGGGTGAGCCACAAGTTTTTGGTGGACGGTCAGGTGGGCGTGTTCGATGCCCAGCTCGACAGCGCCTGGAAAACCCTCGCGTTGGGCGGGACAGGGGCGGGGGGGCGAACCTTCTATGCGCTGCAACTGTTCGACGCCTCGGCAGGCAATGTGACCAAGGCGTTGTGGGAGATCAGCGCGCCGACAACCCCCGACTCCGAGAACGATTTCAATGATCTGGGTTATGCCTATGCACGACCGGAAGTGGCACGCTTGGCCGATGGTCGATGGGCGGCATTCATCTCCAATGGTTATGGCAGCAACTCCGGGGTGGCAGCGTTGTACGTGGTCGACATTCGTGACGGCTCGCTGATCAAGAAAATAGTGGTCGACGGCTCCGAGACGACCAACGGCCTGTCGTCGGTAAAGCTTCGGGTTAACTCGCAGAATGTGGTGCAGGCCGCTTATGGCGGCGACTTGAAGGGGAGGCTGTGGAAGTTTGATTTGAGCCCCACCGACACCGCCCCGGCGTCGTGGGACCTGGCGTTTTCCCGCAAACCGCTGTTTACCACTGCGGGCGGCGTCACCCAGCCGATTACCGCGCAACCCTTGCTGGCGGATAATTCGTTGGGGGGGACGGAAGTGTTTTTCGGTACCGGTAAATTCAATGAGACTGCCGACAAGACCAACAAAGACATTCAGGCGTTCTATGCAGTGTGGGATGCGGAAGGTGGCTCCGGGAAAATCAAAACGTCCAGTTTGCAGGCTCAGGCGGTGACTGGCGTGGTCTCGGGTAGCAGTGGGCAACTCATCACCACCAGCCAGAACGACGTGACCTATCCGGCAAAGAAGGGCTGGTATCTACCATTGGTATACAACAACGTGTTGACCGGCGAGCGGGTAATCAATCAGGCCAGTCTGGTGGGGCAGCGGATTGTATTTACCACGGCGAGCGTGGACACCACGGACCCCTGTGCCAGTTTTGGCACTGGCAAACTGGTCGAACTGGATGCGTTCAGCGGTAAGATGCTCAACTACGCGGTGCTCGACAGCAACGGCGACGGGGTGGTCGACAGCACCGACACGGTATCCAGCGGGGTGATCTTTACCGGTGGCATTCCGACCCTGAATGCCATCGTCAACGGAGCGACCCGCAAGATTGTGAACGACTCCAGTGGCGGCGTGACTACGCTGGTGGAAAAGCCCGGCGGCGGTGACAACCGTCGCATCATGTGGCGACAAATACAGTAAGTGAGAGTTGAGGCATGCGCAGATCCAACCGAGGTTTTACCCTGATCGAAATCATGATCGTGATTGCGATCATCGGGATCGTCATCACCATTGGCTACCCGAGTCTCACCGAATACGTGAAAAAGGGCCGTCGAACTGAAGTGGCCGGGCTGCTCTCCGAGCAGGCGCAGATCCTCGAGCGTTTTTATTCGAACAGCAATGTCTACACCAACGCCGCAGGCCTGAGCGCCGGCAATGACTTTTACACCATTACCCAGACCCTGACCGATCAGACCTTCCTGCTGACGGCAGTTCGCAAGGCTGGCAAAGCCATGGAGACTGACAAGTGTGGGGATTTCACCATCACCAACACCGGTGTCAGAAGCATGGTCAATGCGGCGTCCGGGCTTGCCACGAAAGATTGCTGGGGTCGCTGAGTTTCTTTTTTCGGGCGCCTTTTTGCGCCCTCTGTCTATTTAACGGTTGGATCAGAACATGACCAGGCAACAGCAAGTGGTGATTGTCGGCGGTGGCGTGATTGGCCTGCTGACGGCGTTCAATCTCGCGTCCGAAGTGCAAAGCGTCGTGCTGCTGGATCGCTCGAACGTCGGTCAGGAATCGTCCTGGGCCGGCGGCGGCATCGTTTCTCCGCTCTATCCATGGCGCTACAGCCCGGCGGTCACCGCGTTGGCGCATTGGTCCCAGGATTTTTATCCACAGCTGGGCGAGCGATTGTTTGCAGCCACCGGTGTCGATCCTGAAGTGCATACCACCGGGTTGTACTGGCTGGATCTGGATGATGAGGCCGAGGCCCTGGCTTGGGCCGAGCGGGAAAACCGTCCGTTGCGGGCTGTGGATATCTCGGCGGCTCATGACGCTGTGCCGGTATTGGGCTCGGGTTTTTCCCGGGCGATCTACATGGCAGACGTAGCCAATGTGCGCAATCCGCGGTTGGTGAAATCGCTCAAGGCTGCATTGCTGTCGCTGCCGAATGTGACGATCCAGGAGCAGTGCGAAGTCAGCGGGTTTGTTCGCAACGGCGATAAAGTCGTCGGTGTGCAGACGTCAACGGGCATTATCCACGGCGATCAGGTGGTGCTGACCGCTGGTGCCTGGAGCGGTGATTTACTAAAAAGCCTGGGCCTTGACCTGCCGGTCGAGCCGGTGAAAGGGCAGATGATTCTCTACAAATGCGCCGCGGATTTCCTGCCGAGCATGGTTCTGGCCAAGGGGCGTTATGCAATTCCTCGGCGCGATGGGCACATTCTGATTGGCAGTACGTTGGAACACGAAGGCTTCGACAAGACACCGACCGAAGCTGCCCTGGAAAGTTTGAGGGCGTCGGCGGTGGAGTTGATTCCTGCACTGGCGGATGCCGAGGTCGTGGGGCACTGGGCCGGGTTGCGCCCGGGCTCGCCGGAAGGCATTCCATTCATCGGTCGGGTGCCGGGGTTCGATGGGCTTTGGCTCAATTGCGGGCATTACCGTAACGGCTTGGTGCTGGCGCCGGCGTCGTGTCAGTTGTTTGCGGATGTGATGCTGGGGCGTGAGCCGATCATTGATCCGGCACCGTATGCGCCGGTTGGACGGATCTGAGACTCAATCGAGTCCCAGTTTTTTGAGCCTGTAGCGCATCGACCTGAATGAAAGACTCAACCGCTGAGCCGCCGCCGTGCGGTTCCAGCGGGTTTCTTCCAGGGCCTGGAGGATGAGTTTGCGTTCGACGTTTTCCAGGTAGTCTTCCAGGTTGTCGATCTGCGTCAGGTCCGGCACACCGCCTTCCGGGTTGCAGTTGCCTTCGGCCAGTCGCAGGTCGCTGGCTTCGATCTGCTTGTTTTCGCACAACGTGTGAGCCCGTTCGAGCACGTTCTCCAGTTCCCGCACGTTGCCGGGGAAGCGATAACTTTTCAGCGCGTCGAGGGCATCCGGGTGGAGTTTTGCGACGGGTTGGCCGGTGCTGATGGCCAGGCGTTTGAGCACATGGCTGGCGAGCGATTCGATGTCGTCACGGCGTTCGCGCAAGGGCGGCACCCGTAGTTCGATCACGTTCAACCGGTAGTACAAATCCTGGCGAAAGCGTTCGGCGGCGACTTCGGCGTCGAGGTCTTTGTGGGTGGCGCAAAGGATACGCACATCGACCACGGTTTCCTGCTGCTCGCCGACACCGCGAACGGCTTTTTCCTGTATTGCCCGTAGCAGCTTGACCTGCATCGCCAGCGGCAAATCCGCCACTTCGTCGAGGAACAGGGTGCCGCCATGGGCGGCCTGGAACAGTCCGGGTTTGTCTTCGATGGCACCGCTGAAGCTGCCTTTGCGATGGCCGAAAAATTCGCTCTCCATCAATTCCGACGGAATCGCCCCGCAGTTGATCGGAATAAACGGCTGGCTGGCGCGCGGTCCTTGCTCGTGGATCAGTCGCGCGACCAATTCCTTGCCGCTGCCGGATTCGCCGCTGATGTACACCGGCGCCTGGCTGCGGGCCAGTTTGTCGATGTGTTTGCGCAGGGCACGCATGGGCAGTGAGTCACCCAGCAGCCGGCGATCGATGGCGGTGCCGGTGCCGCCCGACGCAGGCAAACGCAGCGCGCTGCTGACCAGTTCCCGCAGGCGGGTAAGGTCCACCGGTTTGGTCAGGAAGTCAAAGGCGCCGGCCTTGAGGGCATTGATCGCCGTTTCCAGGCTGCCGTAAGCGGTAATCATTGCCACCGGTACTTGTGGGTGGCGTTGCTGGATGTATTGCACCAGCTCAAGGCCGGTGCCGTCCGGCAGACGCATGTCGGTCAGGCACAGGTCGAACGTCTCCCGCGTCAGCAGGGCTCGGGCTTCGCCGAGGTTGCGGGCACTGAAGGTGTCGAGTTTCATCCGTCCCAGGGTGATTTCCAGGAGTTCGCGGATATCCGGTTCGTCGTCGACGATCAGGACTTTTTGCCGTGGGCATATGTTCAACTTTGTTTCCGTCCGTGAGCAAAGGTGATGCGAAAGCAGCCGCCGCCTTGGCGTGGTTTGAAGTCTAGGCGGGCCTGGTTGCTTTCGCACAGCTCACGGGACAGATAAAGCCCCAGGCCGGTGCCTTGGGTGCTCGTGGTGAAGAACGGTTCGAACAAGTGCGCTTGATGCTCCGGTGCCACGCCGGGGCCATTATCCAGGACCTCGAGGATTGGCAGCTGGCTATCCGGGTCGACAAACAACTCGAGCCAGACCTGAGCCGGGTCGTGATTCAAGGCGCTATGGCGCCAGGCGTTGCGCAACAGATTGTCGAGAATCTGGGTCAGCTGGTTGGGGTCCATCAGGGTTTTGAAGTCTCCCGAGCCAATGCGCAGGTGAATCTGCTGACCCTCGGTCGCGCCTTCGCGGGTTTCGGCGACGAACTGCTCCAGCCACGGCTTCAGATCGAGCCTTTGCGGCACGGTTTGCTGGCGGCGAGACAGTTGCAGGACGTTTTCGATTACCCGATTCATTCGCTGAGAGTGGTCTTGAATAATCTGTGTCAGACGTCGATCCGCGCTGTTCAGTTCCTCTGATTCTTGCAATAGCTGCGCGGCATGACTAATGGCGCCCAGTGGATTGCGGATTTCATGGGCGATACCGGCGGTCAGGCGACCGAGGGCGGCCAGCTTCAGTTGTTGGGCCTGTTGGGCGATTTGCGCGAGGTCTTCGAGAAAGACCAGGGTCTGGTGGTGTGGGCTTTGGTCCAGGGCAATGAAGCTCGGTTGCAACTCCAGACCACTATTGGCGACTTTCAGGCTCTGGGGGCGCAGCGTCGGGTTGTTGAGCCACAGTTGCAGACGTTCGACCAGGGTGGGTGAGTACTCGTCGATCAGTTGGCCTACAAGGCTTTCCCTGCCTAACAGGTTCAAGGCGCTGTGGTTGGCCAGTTGAACCCGCCGCTGGTCGTCGAGTACCAGGATGCCGGTACGCATGCGTTGCAGGATCAGTGCGTTGAGGGCTTCGAGACCGACGACTTCGCTGGCCCACTGTTCGGCCAGGGTTTCGCTGACTTCCAGGCGTCGGATCAGCCCTTGCACCAGCAATGCCGCAGCAAAACACAGGGCGCCGAGCGTGCCGGCTTGCAAGTAATCATTGGGGGTGGCGGGATGGCTGAAACTCAGGAGGAAGCTCAGCCCCACGATGCCGAGCGCGCCGACGGCGGCAATCAACAGGCCGATGCGCCCTCGCAACAAGGTGTTGCTGATGGCTACCGATACGATCAGCAGGTTGCCGATGGCACTGGCCACACCACCGGCGGCGTAGAACAAACCGCATAGCAGCAGGACGTCGGTCAGCGCCAGGCTGAACAGTTGCGCCGGACGCCGGGTGTTCCCGAGGAACACCACCAGCAGGATATTCAGTACCAGGTATACCCAGCTGCCACTGCGCAGCAGGTCGTCATTGGTGAACGTCAGCAGCTGGTTGTCCATGTCGCTGGAGATCAACAGCACCAAGGTGATGCCGACGCTCAAACGGTAAAGATGATAGAGGCGCAGCAGTCGCTGGGCCTGTTTGATGCCGGGACTGGACGTCTCAGCGATCACTTGGACCCGGGCCTTGCTCAAGATGAGCCTGGCTGCAATACCACTGTTGTTGAAGGCTCAGCGCGCGGTCGCGTGGCAGGTGTACGCCGCAATGGGCGCAGCGGACCATCGGGGCCGCTTCCAGCTCGGCAGTGGACTTGGGAGCAGTAGACGTTCCCTTGAACTTGCGCCAGAACCATACCGCAGCGGCAATCAGGGCGATCCAGAACAATAAACGAAGCATGATGAGCAGCTTTTTGGCTAGTGATTAGCCAGTTTAGCCAAGGACATGACCAGCGCACAGCGTAATAATCGAGCCCATAAAAAAGGAGCCTCGAAAGGCTCCTTCTTGTACCACCCGACGTATCAGTCAAACACACCGAAGGTCATGTAGCTGAACCACGAGCGGTCGCTGTTGTTGGCTTCGGACTCGTGTTCCTCTTCTTCGATCACGTCGCCATTTTCGTCTTTAGGCTTGAGATCGTTCGGAATCGCGTCCTTGGCGTCCTGGAACTGCTTTTGCACGTCCTGGTTGGCGCGGGTTTCGCCCGGCGGCAGCGGTGGACGGGATTCGATCAGGCCCAGGGTCGCTTTGCTCAACCACGAACGGTTGTCGGCTTCGGCCACCGATGGCACGAACTGACCGTCGACCAGGCTTGGATGGTTCGGGTAGTTGAGCTTCAGGGTTTCGAGGCTTGTGTTGGCCAGTTCGTCCAGGTGCAGACGCTGGTAGGCCTCTGTCATCACCGCCAGGCCGTCACCGACCGAAGGGGTTTCCTGGAAGTTTTCCACCACATAACGACCACGGTTCGCGGCGGCGACATAGGCCTGACGGGTCAGGTAGTAGTCGGCAACGTGAATCTCGTAGGCCGCCAGCAGGTTGCGCAGGTAGATCATGCGCTGCTTGGCGTCCGGTGAGTAGCGGCTGTTGGGGAAGCGGCTGGTCAGCTGGGCGAACTCGTTGTAGGAGTCGCGAGCGGCACCCGGGTCACGCTTGGTCATGTCCAACGGCAGGAAGCGCGACAGCAGGCCGACGTCCTGGTCGAAAGAAGTCAGGCCCTTGAGGTAATACGCGTAATCCACGTTCGGGTGCTGCGGGTGCAGGCGAATGAAGCGCTCGGCGGCGGACTTTGCAGCTTCAGGCTCGGTGTTCTTATAGTTGGCGTAGATGAGCTCGAGTTGAGCCTGATCGGCGTAGCGACCGAACGGATAACGCGACTCCAGCGCCTTCAGCTTGGCTGTGGCGGCGGTGTAGCTATTGTTGTCCAGATCGTGCTGAGCCTGCTGGTACAGCTCGACTTCGCTCAGGTTTTCGTCTACGACTTCCTTCGATGAGCAAGCAGCGGTCAATGCGAGGATGGCGATCAGCAGCAGGTGTTTCACTTGCATGGCGGCTTGCGTCCCTATGACGGCCGCTGTCTTGGGCGGGGCCGTCCTGTTATGATGAGCGCCCCGTTGAATAGCCTCGGGGCAAAAGACGCCGTATTTAACCACAAGCGCGCAGCCGAAACCAAAGGCTGTGCCGACGCCTAGTCCGAGCATGTCCGATAAAATTGAACTTCGCGCAGAGGTGCCGTCCGAATTGGGCGGCCAACGCCTCGATCAAGTCGCCGCACAATTATTCGCTGAGCACTCGCGCTCGCGCCTTTCCGCCTGGATCAAAGACGGCCGCCTGACTGTGGATGGGGCGGTTATCCGCCCGCGAGACATCGTTCATGGTGGCGCCATTCTTGAGCTCACTGCCGAGCAGGAAGCTCAGGGCGAATGGATCGCTCAAGACATCGAACTGGACATCGTCTATGAAGATGACGACATCCTGGTGATCAACAAACCCGCGGGTCTGGTGGTGCATCCTGCCGCCGGTCACGCCGATGGCACCTTGCTCAATGCCTTGCTGCACCACGTGCCGGACATTATCAATGTGCCCCGCGCCGGTATCGTGCACCGCCTGGACAAGGACACCACCGGTCTGATGGTGGTGGCCAAGACCATTCAGGCACAGACACAGCTTGTCACGCAATTGCAGAGCCGTAGCGTAAGCCGGATCTACGAGTGCATCGTGATCGGTGTGGTGACTGCCGGCGGCAAGATCAACGCGCCGATCGGTCGTCACGGTCAGCAACGCCAGCGCATGGCGGTGATGGAAGGTGGCAAGCAAGCCGTCAGTCATTACCGCGTGCTCGAGCGTTTCCGCTCCCACACTCACGTGCGGGTGAAGCTGGAAACCGGTCGTACGCACCAGATTCGTGTGCATATGGCTCACATCAACTTCCCGTTGGTCGGAGACCCTGCCTACGGCGGTCGTTTCCGCATTCCGCCGGCAGCCAGCGTGACCATGGTCGAATCGTTGAAGGCGTTCCCGCGTCAGGCACTGCATGCGCGGTTCCTGGAGCTGGATCACCCGACGACCGGTAAGCGGATGAGCTGGGAATCGCCACTTCCGGACGATTTCGTCTGGTTGCTGACGCTGCTCAAGCAAGACCGCGAGGCGTTCATCGGATGAGTGACTGGCTGATTCCTGACTGGCCAGCGCCGGCCAGGGTGAAAGCCTGCGTTACCACCCGAGCGGGCGGCGTCAGTCTGGCGCCGTTCGACAGCCTCAACCTCGGCGATCACGTCGACGACAGCCCCGATGCCGTTGTCGAAAACCGCCGTCGCCTCACCGATCATTTCTCTATTCAACCGGCCTGGTTAAAGCAGGTTCACGGCATCGCCGTGGCCCACGCAGACCCAAGCCAGGTGGCCACTGCCGATGCCAGCTGGACCGCAACGCCCGGTATCGCCTGCACGGCGATGACCGCTGATTGCCTGCCGGCATTGTTTTGCGACCGTGCCGGCACTCGCGTAGCGGCGGCCCATGCCGGTTGGCGCGGGTTGGCGATGGGTGTGCTGGAAGCGACGCTCGACACTCTGGCCGTGCCGCCTGCCGAGGTGCTGGTCTGGCTTGGCCCGGCCATTGGCCCGCAAGCCTTTGAAGTCGGCCCTGAAGTGCGCGAAACCTTCGTCGAGCAATTGCCCGAAGCCGCCCAAGCCTTTGTGCCGAGTGCCAATGCTGGCAAATTCATGGCCGACATCTATGAGCTGGCGCGTTTACGCCTGGCGGCTCGCGGTGTCACCGCTGTTTATGGTGGCGGCTTCTGCACCGTGACCGATCCACGTTTCTTTTCTTACCGCCGCAGTCCACGCACCGGTCGGTTTGCCTCCCTTGTATGGCTCGAACGCTAAACTTCGCTGATCTACATCAACTGCTTGACGCTTGAATCTTCCAGAATCGACCGCATCTATAGCGGTATCTGGCAGGTTTCTTCATTCAGGATGTTTTATCGGTCCGGCCTGCTCAAAAGGAAGGTGACCCATGCGTATAGACCGTTTAACCAGCAAGTTGCAGTTAGCTTTGTCCGACGCCCAATCCCTGGCCGTCGGCCTTGACCATCCCGGCATTGAGCCGGCGCACTTGATGCAGGCCATGCTTGAGCAGCAGGGTGGTTCGATCAAACCCCTGCTGATGCAGGTAGGTTTCGACGTCAACAGCTTGCGTAAAGAGCTGACCAAAGAGCTCGACCAGCTACCAAAAATCCAGAACCCGACCGGCGATGTGAACATGTCGCAGGACTTGGCGCGCCTGCTCAACCAGGCCGATCGCCTGGCCCAGCAGAAGGGCGACCAGTTTATCTCCAGCGAACTGGTGCTGCTCGCCGCCATGGACGAGAACAGCAAGCTCGGCAAATTGTTGCTCGGCCAGGGCGTCAGCAAGAAAGCCCTGGAAAATGCAATCAACAACCTGCGCGGTGGTGAGGCCGTCAATGACGCCAACCACGAAGAGTCGCGCCAGGCACTGGATAAATACACCGTCGACCTGACCAAGCGCGCCGAAGAAGGCAAGCTCGATCCAGTGATCGGCCGTGACGACGAAATTCGTCGGACCATTCAGGTCCTGCAGCGCCGCACCAAGAACAACCCGGTGCTGATCGGTGAACCTGGCGTGGGTAAAACCGCCATCGCCGAAGGCCTGGCCCAACGCATCATCAACGGTGAAGTGCCCGATGGACTGAAAGGCAAACGCCTGTTGTCCCTGGACATGGGGTCGTTGATTGCCGGCGCCAAGTACCGTGGCGAGTTCGAAGAGCGCCTCAAATCCCTGCTCAACGAACTGTCGAAGCAGGAAGGGCAGATCATTCTGTTCATCGACGAACTGCACACCATGGTCGGCGCCGGTAAGGGCGAAGGCTCGATGGACGCGGGCAACATGCTTAAGCCGGCGTTGGCTCGCGGTGAGCTGCACTGCGTCGGTGCGACCACGCTCAACGAGTACCGCCAATATATAGAGAAGGATGCGGCCCTCGAACGGCGCTTCCAGAAAGTTCTGGTGGACGAGCCGAGTGAAGAAGACACCATCGCTATCCTGCGTGGCCTGAAAGAGCGTTACGAGGTTCACCACAAGGTAGCAATCACAGACGGCGCGATCATTGCCGCGGCCAAGCTCAGTCACCGCTACATAACCGATCGTCAGCTGCCGGACAAGGCCATCGACCTGATCGACGAAGCGGCCAGCCGCATCCGCATGGAGATCGACTCCAAACCGGAAGTTTTGGATCGTCTTGAGCGCCGCCTGATTCAGTTGAAGGTCGAATCCCAGGCGCTGAAGAAAGAAAGCGACGAAGCGGCCATAAAACGTCTGGAAAAACTCCAGGAAGAAATCGTCCGTCTCGAGCGTGAGTACTCGGACCTGGAAGAAGTCTGGAACGCGGAAAAAGCCGAAGTTCAGGGTTCTGCGCAGATCCAGCAAAAAATCGAACAGTCCCGTCAGGAACTGGAAGCGGCCCGCCGCAAAGGCGACTTGAATCGCATGGCCGAGCTGCAGTACGGGATCATCCCGGACCTGGAGCGCAGCCTGCAAATGGTCGACCAGCACGGCAAAACTGAAAACCAGTTACTGCGCAGCAAGGTGACCGAAGAAGAGATCGCCGAAGTGGTGTCCAAGTGGACCGGTATTCCGGTGTCGAAAATGCTCGAAGGCGAGCGCGACAAACTGATGAAGATGGAAAGCTTGTTGCACCAACGTGTGATCGGCCAGGACGAAGCGGTGATCGCGGTCTCCAACGCGGTGCGGCGTTCTCGTGCCGGGTTGTCCGACCCGAATCGCCCGAGCGGTTCGTTCATGTTCCTCGGCCCGACCGGTGTCGGTAAAACCGAGCTGTGCAAGGCACTGGCCGAGTTCCTCTTTGATACTGAAGAGGCGATGGTACGGATCGACATGTCCGAGTTCATGGAGAAACATTCCGTGGCTCGACTGATCGGCGCGCCACCAGGCTACGTGGGCTATGAAGAGGGCGGTTACCTGACCGAGGCGGTGCGTCGCAAGCCTTATTCGGTAATCCTCCTGGACGAGGTCGAGAAGGCCCACCCGGACGTCTTCAATATCTTGCTGCAAGTGCTGGAAGATGGACGACTGACCGACAGTCATGGCCGCACGGTGGATTTCAAAAATACCGTGATTGTCATGACTTCCAACCTGGGCTCGGTACAGATCCAGGAACTGGTCGGTGATCGTGAGGCGCAACGTGCGGCGGTAATGGATGCGATTTCCACGCACTTCCGGCCGGAGTTCATCAACCGGGTCGACGAAGTGGTGATCTTCGAACCGTTGGCTCGGGATCAGATCGCGGGCATTACCGAGATCCAGTTGGGTCGTCTGCGCAGTCGCCTGACCGAGCGCGAGCTGAAGCTTGAGCTCAGCCCTGAGGCGATGGATAAGCTGATCGCTGTCGGTTACGACCCGGTGTACGGCGCACGGCCGCTCAAACGAGCGATCCAGCGCTGGATCGAGAACCCGCTGGCGCAGCTGATTCTGTCGGGCCGTTTCATGCCCGGCGAGACCGCGAAAGGCGTCGTGGAAAACGACGAAATCGTATTCGTCTGATCCACGGCGGCAGCAAAATTGAAGAGGCCTCGCATTGCGAGGCCTTTTTTTCGCCAGGCTGTTGAACTGAAAGGAAAAGGCTTGTAAAGTGCGCCCCGCAGTAAGTCGCCCTGAAGGGTTTCTGCTCCCCAAGCAGGAATCTGAAATAAGTTGCAAATCATTAACTTGAAAGCAATTTAGGGGGTTGACAGAGGTGCTTAAGATTGTAGAATAGCGCGCCTCAGACACACGAACGCAGTGATGCGAACGGGTCGAAGAGGTGAAGCAAGCTTCACAGTTGTAAATTGAAATATGTAGTTCCGTGATAGCTCAGTCGGTAGAGCAAATGACTGTTAATCATTGGGTCCCAGGTTCGAGTCCTGGTCACGGAGCCAATTTCAAGCCGGGGTATAGCGCAGTCCGGTAGCGCGCCTGCTTTGGGAGCAGGATGTCAGGAGTTCGAATCCCCTTACCCCGACCATTTTTGGGTCGTTAGCTCAGTTGGTAGAGCAGTTGGCTTTTAACCAATTGGTCGTAGGTTCGAATCCCACACGACCCACCATTTTTGAAACCAGTTAACGCTGGGATCAGATCTTAAGATCAGAGGCCAAAAGCACTGATCGAAGAAGGCGACTTGTGAAGGTCGCCTTTTTTTTACCGGGGTATAGCGCAGTCCGGTAGCGCGCCTGCTTTGGGAGCAGGATGTCAGGAGTTCGAATCCCCTTACCCCGACCATATTAAAAATCCTCGTATCGAAAGATACGGGGATTTTTTTTGTCTTCGAAAAAGCACATTGTTTCAAGTCATCGTACAACTTGCCGATAACGAGCTAACGGGGCGCAGACTGGGCCTCCACTTCAAGCCAACAAAAAGAAAAGGCGCTCGTTATGTTTCTTCGTCAGTTAAATATTGCCCCGCGTGCCGCATTGGGTTTCGCCTTGATCGCGGTGTTGGTGGCGTTGCTCGGGATTTTTGCGCTGGGACAAATGTCGAGCATTCGCGACAGCGAGGTGGCGGTGGAGAAGCAATGGCTGCCGAGCATTCGCGGTGGTGACGAGATCCGCGAAATTATGTTGCGCATCCGTACTATTTCCCTGCGCATGGCCCTGGATCAGGATCCGAAGAACATTCCTGTCTACCGTGGCCAGATGGACACCCGCGATAAAGAATTGAGCGAAAAGATTGCGGCTTATGACAAGTTGGTCAACACCGCAGAAGGCAAGGCCTTGTATGACCAGTTCAAAACCACCTTCGCGGCTTATCGTGCCGGCATTGCCCAATCTTTTTCCCTGGCCGAACAGGGTCGTCATGACGAATTGACCAAGTTGCTGCTGGTAGACATGAAAACCGTGGTCGATGGTTCCGGCAAACAGCTCACTGACCTGGCGGATCTGTTCGCCAAACAAGTCGCCGCCGAGAGCCAGAAATCTGAAGCGCATTACGAAACATCGCGGATGATCGTCAGCCTGTTTATCGCGTTGGCGGCGTTGGCCACTGTCGCCCTGGCCATGCTGCTGACCCGCAGCATCGTCAAGCCGTTGAGCGAAGCGTTGAATGCCGCGGAAAACGTGGCACGAGGCGACTTGACTCGCCCCATCGAAACCCATGGCAACGATGAAGTGAGTCGCTTGCTCAAGGCGTTGGCGACCATGCAACACAACCTGCGTGAAACCTTGCAAGGTATCAGCGGTTCGGCGGCGCAATTGACGACAGCGGCTGACGAGTTGAATGCGGTCACGCTCGACAGCACGCAGAACCTGCAACAGCAGAACAACGAAATCGAACAAGCCGCGACGGCGGTCACTGAAATGACTACCGCGGTGGAGGAGGTTGCCCGCAACGCGGTGTCTACCTCCGACGCCACGCGCCAATCCAGTGAGTCCGCGCACGCGGGCCAGGAGCGGGTCAGTGAAACGGTTAGCGCCATTGGCGCACTCGCCAGCGATGTGCAGATCACTGGCGGGTTGGTGCAGTCCCTGGCCAACCAGTCTCAGGACATCGGCAAGGTACTGGATGTAATTCGTGCGATTGCCGAGCAAACCAACTTGCTGGCCCTCAACGCTGCCATTGAAGCGGCGCGCGCCGGGGAGAGCGGTCGAGGTTTCGCGGTGGTTGCCGACGAAGTTCGAGCCTTGGCTTATCGCACGCAGCAATCGACTCAGGAAATCGAGCAAATGGTTCAGGGCATGCGCAACGGCTCAACTCAGGCGCTGGATTCCATGCAAGCCAGCTCAACCCGTGCGGCCAGTACATTGGCCCTGGCCGAACGCGCAGGCGAAGCGTTGCAGACCATTACCGCGTCAGTACACCAGATCCACGAGCGCAACCTGGTGATCGCCAGCGCCGCCGAAGAACAGGCGCAGGTGGCGCGTGAAGTGGATCGCAATCTGGTGAATATTCGCGACCTTTCGGTGCGTTCCGCCACCGGGGCGGATCAGACCAGCGCGTCCAGCCATGAGCTATCACAACTGGCTAATGCCTTGCAGGGCATGGTGCGGCGCTTCCAGCTTTAAATGTTCCAGACGCAAAAAAACCGCGCTTCTCGATGGAGAAGCGCGGTTTGGATCTCGGAAACTTAGGCGCCGTCTTGGTCTTTCAGGTGCTCGAACAAACCTTTTGGCATTTTCTTGCCATTGGCTTCGTAGTTGGCTTTCACGTTATCGAAGGCCTCTTGTTCGTCGATGAAGCCATCATGGTTGGTGTCGATCTTGTCGAAATTGGACTTTGGCGCGACTTTCAGGAATTCCGCACGGGACACCTTGCCGTCGCTATCAGTGTCGGTTTTTGCCATCGACGCATCGCCACACTTACCTTCGCCACATTTGCCTTCAGGGGTTTTCACGACCTGTTCGGCCGAGGCCAGCAGGTAGCCCTGAGTCAGCGGTTGCGAGGCGAACACCGAGCCGGACAACATCATGCCACCGGCCAAAACTGCGCCGAGCAGACCAATAGTGTTTTTGGTGGTACGGGACATTTCAATACTCCTGGGTTGCACGACACAACCGTTCGATAAAGGACGCCACGTAAGTGCGGCGATAACCGTAGCGGGCGAGTTGCCTTGCTCGGATGTGGCCATTTAAAGGGCGGGGTGTATCGCTACTGTGTCGCGCAAGGGGGGAGTTTGTAAGCGAAGGGGATGAAACGGGGGGAGAGATACAGTGAGACACACAAGTGCAAGATAGTGGGGCCGAGGTGCCTCTTTCGCGGGCAAGCCTCGCTCCCACAGATCGGTGGTGACCTTGTAGGAGCGAGCGGTGCGGCGATCCGACTTGCCCGCGAAGAGGCCCTAATGGACGCTGAAGATCTTAATGCAGTTTGAGCCGCGGCTCAGTCCCGCGCCCGATCTTGCTGCCCAACATCAGCATCGCCGTGCGGAACGCGCCATACAGCGCCATCTGGTGCATGCGATACAGCGACACGTAAAACATCCGCGCCAGCCAACCCTCAAGCATCACGCTACCGGTGAGGTTGCCCATCAAGTTACCCACAGCCGAAAAACGCGACAGCGAGATCAGCGAGCCGTAGTCGGTGTATGTGTACGCCGGCAGAGGCTTGCCTTCGATCCGCAGCTTCAGCGATTTGGCCAGCAACGAAGCCTGCTGATGCGCGGCCTGGGCGCGCGGCGGTACATTGCGATCGGTGCCCGGCTGCGGGCAGGCCGCGCAGTCACCGAAGGCGAAGATGTTTTCGTCGCGGGTGGTTTGCAGGGTCGGCAGCACTTGCAGCTGATTGATCCGGTTGGTCTCCAGACCATCGATGTCCTTGAGGAAGCCCGGTGCCCGAATCCCGGCCGCCCAGACTTTCAGGCTGGCGTTGATGACTTTGCCATCGGCGGTCATCAGGCTGTCGGCTGTCACTTCACTGACCGCAGCATTAGTCATTACGTTAACGCCGAGTTTCTCCAGGGTTTTATGCACCGGCCCGCCGATGCGTTCCGGCAGCGCTGGCAACACCCGTGGCCCGGCTTCGATCAAGGTAATGTGCATGTTTTCCGGTTTGATCCGGTCCAGGCCGTAAGCCGCCAGTTCATGGGCGGCGTTGTGCAGTTCGGCAGCCAGTTCGACCCCGGTGGCGCCGGCGCCGACGATGGCCACGCTGATCTGCTCGACCTTGTCGGTCTGTCCGGCATGGGCGCGCAGGTAGTGGTTGAGCAGTTGTTGGTGGAAACGCTCGGCCTGTTTGCGGGTGTCGAGGAACAGGCAGTGTTGCGCCGCGCCCTGAGTACCGAAATCGTTGGTGGTGCTGCCGACTGCGATCACCAGCGAGTCGTAACCCACTTCGCGCGCCGGGACCAATTCAATGCCGGCTTCGTCGTAGGTGGCGGCCAGCTGGATTTTCTTCTGTGCGCGATCAAGCCCGCTCATGCGCCCCAGCTGGAACTCGAAGTGGTTCCATTTTGCTTGGGCAACATAGTTGAGTTCGTCTTCGGAAGAGTTCAGGGAACCTGCCGCCACTTCGTGCAACAGCGGTTTCCAGATGTGGGTCAGGTTCGCGTCGACCAGCATCACACTGGCCGTGCCGCGCTTGCCCAGAGTCTTACCCAGACGGGTAGCCAACTCCAGACCGCCGGCGCCGCCGCCAACGATGACAATACGATGAGTCATGGGGATATCTCGCAAGGCTAAAAGAAATCGGTGCAGTCAACCGAGCGAGCGCGAAGCAGCTCATAGCGTCAGGTAACTGATAAGTCGGCTCAACAGGCCTAAACCAATGGTCACTGCCAACACCACCACCAGGAGCATCCACGGCCGGAAAGGCCGGCGCTCGACTCGGTGCTGGGACAGGTGCAGGTACTCTTCGACATGCTTTTGGTCGTCGGGGTTCAGGCGGCTGGTCATATTGGGCCTCGTCAGGGGTAGACGTTGCTGAATGTGTAGAAGCTACAGGCTGATTTAACGAACGTTGAACGGAGCATAGCCGCTGTCTGGAACAGGCTCGACGCTCACCGTATCGTCCAGGCGAATGATTCCACTTTGTAACACTCGGGCGGTGATTCCGCCATGTCCGCGAACGGCCTGAAAGGTCCCGGGGCCGAGGTTATTCTCGAGGCGGGCGCAGGGCTGGCACCAGCCCGTAGTTTCGAAAATCGCCTGGCCGATCTTGAAGCGTCGGCCTTTGAGACTGAACAAATTGATGCCGCTGATGACCAGGTTGCGCCGCAAATCATGCGCCAACACCGGTTGATCGACCGGGCGGCCCATCAGCGCATTGATCACCGCCAGATGCTCCCATTGAATCAGCGTTACCTGCCGTGCATTGCGCGCGCCGGGACGCGCGTGATCACCGGTCAAACCGGCTTCAAGCCGCGCCTCCACGGCATCGAGTTCGAGCATCTGAGAACGTGATTGCGGTCGCACGCCGATCCAGCGGACCTGGCCCTGTTGCGGCACTTCGGCAATCAGTTCCTGCAACGGACTCACAGGCTGATCCCGACATCGAAAACAATGCTGCGGCCCAGGTTGCTGCGCAGGAAATCCGGTGCGTCCGGGTGCGCGAACAGCACACGGGCGAAAGTTGGACCGACCAGCGACAACGAGCGCCAGCCCTGGCGCAGGTATTCGGTCGGCGGTGGGAAATGGCTGTTGAGGTCCAGCACTTCGCGCTTGAGGCTGGCGAAGGCGATGATGTCCAGTTCGCCCAGGTCCATGCCACGCTCTTTGTAGTTGTGCGCTTTTTTGCGCAAGGTCGGCGCCAGTCTCAGCAGAAATTCATTGGCCGGGATGCGCCGGGGTTTGGCCTCGCGGCGTACCAGCTGACTCAGGGAAAATGCGCTGCGCCGGCGTTGCAGCTCATCGCGCCATTCGTCGTTGAGGCGTCGGCCTTCATCGAGCACGAAAAACACTTCGAAACTGGCGTCACGAAACAGCACGTCCGGCGGCTCCCCGGCCGGGGCGAATTCGTCGGCGCGATAGGGAATGTTCAGGCCTTGCAGCAGGCGCTGACAGACCCAACGCTCACGCTCCCATTTGCGGGCATTGGACAGGAACGCGTTGGCTTGCTCGGCCGCGATGGTCAGCAGGCGTAAATAATCTGAGTCATCCATAGGCCCAAGCTTAGCGTTCAAATGCGATCGCAAAGAAGACAGTTTATCGGAGAAGGTCAGAACTGCCGGATTTGCGGCGCGCCATGCCCGCGACAAGCCTCATCCCGCGCCCGTTTCAGGGCCCTGCACAAAACGGATAGCGATCTGCGCTACGCGGATATTGCCCCGCGCCTGGCAACTTTACCCTCGGCTGTACGGACGTTAGCCGCGTTACCGACGCTCTTAAAAAAACAACAACAAGAGATAGATGCCATGCGCAAGATTGACGTACATGAGGTTATCGACAACGCACGATTCAACCGCTTCCACTGGATGGTGCTGTTTTGGTGTGCCCTGATTATCATTTTCGACGGTTACGATTTGGTGATCTACGGCGTGGTGCTGCCGATGCTGATGAAAGAGTGGGGGCTCAGTCCCCTGCAAGCGGGCGCACTGGGCAGCTATGCACTGTTCGGCATGATGTTCGGCGCGCTGTTTTTCGGCCCGCTCTCGGACAAGATTGGCCGCAAAAAAACCATTACGATCTGCGTGATGCTCTTCAGCGGTTTTACCGTGCTCAACGGTTTTGCCAGTAACCCGACCGAGTTTGGCCTCTGCCGGTTCATTGCCGGGCTCGGCATTGGCGGGGTGATGCCCAACGTTGTGGCGCTGATGAATGAGTACGCGCCGAAGAAGATCCGCAGCACGCTGGTGGCGATCATGTTCAGCGGCTATTCAGTGGGCGGCATGCTCTCGGCGGGGCTCGGTATCGTGCTGATTCCGAGTTTTGGCTGGCAATCGGTGTTTTACGTGGCGATGATGCCGTTGCTGTTGTTGCCGTTGATCATGTACTTCCTGCCCGAGTCGGTGGGTTTCATGCTGCGTCAGGGGCGCAATGCAGAGGCGCGCAACATTCTGGAACGGATTGATCCGGCTTACGTCTCACACGCCAGCGATCAGTTGCACATGAGCGAAGTGAAGGGCACCGGCACCCCCGTGTTGCAACTGTTCCGCGAGGGTCGTGCGCTGCGCACGCTGATGCTGTGGCTGGCGTTCTTCTGCTGCCTGCTGATGGTCTACGCCTTGAGTTCCTGGCTGCCAAAACTGATGGCCAACGCCGGTTACAGCCTGGGCTCGAGTTTGTCGTTCCTGCTGGTGCTCAACTTCGGCGCCATTTTTGGCGCGGTCGGCGGCGGTGTGCTGGGGGACAAACTCAACCTGCCGCGGGTGTTGGCGGTGTTCTTCGCTGTGGCTGCCGTGTCGATCACCTTGCTGGGATTCAACAGCCCGATGCCGCTGTTGTACCTGCTGATCGCCATTGCTGGCGCCACCACCATCGGCTCGCAGATTCTGCTGTACGCCTGCGCCGCGCAGTTCTACTCCATGACCATTCGTTCCACCGGACTGGGCTGGGCGTCGGGCATCGGGCGCAACGGCGCCATCGTCGGGCCGCTGCTGGGCGGTGCCTTGCTGGGAATCAGCCTGCCGCTGCAACTGAATTTCATGGCGTTTGCCTTGCCGGGTGCCGTGGCCGCCGTCGCCATGACGGTGTTCGCCATCAGCAGCCGGCGCAGCACCAAACAAGCGCTCTCGGGCCTGCGCCACGGTTCGCCCGACGGATCTGTCGGCGACGTTTCATGAAAGCGTTGGTCCGGGACTTTTCCCTGTCTGCAGCCGTCGCCGGATTTATCGCCACGGTGATTTCCTACGCAGGCCCGTTGGTGATCATCTTTCAGGCCGCTGAGACCGCGCACCTCTCGCGGGAGGTGTTGTCTTCCTGGGTCTGGGCGATATCCATCGGCAGCGCCGTGCTCGGCATTGGTCTGAGCCTGCGTTACCGCGTCCCGGTGATCATCGCGTGGTCGGCGCCAGGTTCGGCCTTGCTGGTGGCGCTGTTGCCGGGGATCTCCATGCCGGAGGCGGTGGGTGCTTACCTGGTCAGCAGCCTGATTGTCTTTCTGGTCGGGGTCTCGGGGGCGTTTGACCGGATCATCAGCAAACTGCCGGCGGCGATTGCGGCAGCGATGCTGGCGGGGATTCTGTTCAGCTTCGGCACCGGGTTGTTCGTCTCGTTGCAGGGCAAGCCGCTGCTGGTACTGGCGATGTTTGCCACGTACCTGATCTGCAAGCGGGTGATGCCGCGTTATGCGGTGTTGATGGTGCTGCTGGTGGGCTGCTCCATCGCCTTTTTCGTCGGAGATTTGCACAGCGACGCGTTGGTGATCGGCTTGGCCACGCCGGTATGGATCACGCCCGCGTTCAGCCTGAGCGCGACCCTGAATATCGCCTTGCCTCTGGTGATGGTGGCGCTGACCGGCCAGTTTGTTCCCGGCATGGCGGTGCTGCGTGCCAGCGGTTACCCAACGCCGGCAAGCCCGATCATCGCCAGCAGTGCGCTGGGCACGGCGCTGTTGGCACCGTTCGGTTGCCATGGGCTGAACCTCGCGGCGATTACCGCAGCCATTTGTACCGGGCGCGAGGCCCATGAAGATCCCGACAAACGCTATGTGGCCGGGGTTGTAGGCGGGCTGTGTTACCTGGTGCTGGGGGTCTTCGGTGCCACTCTCGTTTCACTGTTTTCGGCGTTCCCCAAAGAGCTGATCGCGGCCCTGGCCGGGCTGGCGCTGTTCGCCGCGATTGCCGGGGCGTTGGCCGGCGCAATGGCCGTGCCGAGTGACCGCGAAGCCGCGTTGGTGACCTTTCTGACCACCGCGTCGGGCATGTCGTTGTTGGGTTTGTCCGCCGCTTTTTGGGGGCTGATTTTCGGCATGGTCACCCACGTGTTGTTAAACGCCCGTCGTCCCGTTCCTCGCAGCGAATCCGCTGCGGCTGAAGCACTTCAACCTGTCGATCAATAAAAATAAGAGAAAAAACGATGAAACAAATTCTTCCAACAACCGGTTCAGTGTTGTCCATGGCGGTCGTCTCGAGTTTCTCCGCCGGTGCGATGGCGGCCGAGGGCGGCTTCATCGAAGACACCACCGCCTCCTTGCAAGCACGCAATTACTACTTCAGCCGGGACTTTTCCGACATCGTCGGTGCGAACAAACAGTCGAAGGCAGAAGAGTGGGCGCAGGGCTTCATTCTCAACGTCAAATCCGGTTACACCCAGGGCCCCGTCGGTTTTGGTGTGGATGTCATTGGCCTGCTCGGCCTCAAACTCGACAGCAGCCCGGATCGGGTCAATACCGGTTTGCTGCCGGTGCAGGATGACGGGCGTGCGGCAAATGATTACAGCCGTCTGGAAGGCGCGTTGAAGGTGCGTTACTCCAAAACCGAACTGAAGGTGGGTGAGTTGCAACCCAACCTGCCAGTACTGGCCTTCAGCGATATCCGGCTGCTGCCGCCCAGCTATCAAGGCGCAAGCATCAGCTCGAACGAGATCAATGGCCTGACGGTGCAGGGCGGTCACTTGAGTTCGACCAGCCTGCGCAACGAGGCCGGCGACGAAAAGATGCAAGCCATGCTCGGTCATGTACCGCAGCGTCAGGTCAGCAGTGATGGCTTCAACTTTGCCGGAGCCGACTACGCCTTCAACGATAAACGCAGCTCGGTCAGCGCCTGGTTCGGGCAACTGGAAGATATCTACAACCAGCGCTTTCTCGGCTTCAAGCACAGCCAGCCGTTGGGCAACTGGACCCTGGGCGCCAACCTTGGTTATTACGATTCGCGCGAAGACGGCAAAAAATTGTTGGGCAACATCGACAACCAGGCGTTCTTCTCTTTGCTGTCGGCCAAGCGCGGCGGGCACACGTTTTATGTCGGCTATCAGGGCATGTTCGGCGACAGCGCCTTCCCGCGAGTCTTTGCCAACATCTCACCGCTGGGCAACGAGGTGCCGACCTACGAGTTTGCCTACACCGATGAGCGCTCCTGGCAGGCGCGTTACGACTACGATTTCGCGGCCCTCGGCGTGCCGGGGCTGACCAGTACCGTGCGCTACATCACCGGCAACAATGTCGACACCGGCCAAGGGTTTGAGGGCAAGGACCGCGAGCGTGATCTCGATCTCGGCTATGTGCTGCAGAGTGGCAGCCTCAAAGGCCTTGGGATTCGCGTGCGCAACGCGATGGCGCGCTCCAACTACCGCAGTGACATCGACGAGAACCGTTTGATCCTCAGTTATACGTGGACGTTGCTATGAAGCAGCGATCACAGGTTGCTCATGCAGTTACCCATCACCTGATACGTCACGCGATGAGTCTGGCCCTGATGATCGATGTAGACCATGGTGGCTGGCACAACGTCGCAGGCCGTTGCGGTGTCTGTCACTGAAACCACTTCGGCGATGTCCAGCGGCTGTGCCGGGTTGTAACGGGTGGCCGCTGGCTCGTTGCCGGCGGCCATGGCCGAGGTGGCGACAACGGTCAGAAACAGGCTGATCAGGGTTTTCATTTTTCTGTGCTCCGTGTTGATTCCGATACCTGAATTCTAGTCTTTGCCCGCGACCGATAAAGGGGCCAGCGCCTGATGCAGCCTTACATGAAACGTAACAGTCACCGCCCCCGGAGGGCCTATGGATTTGCTCAATAACTTGCGGGTGTTCGTCCGCGTGGTGGACTGCGCAAGTTTCACCGCCGCCGCCGACGCGCTGAACCTGTCGACCGCGCAAGTGTCGCGACTGGTGGCGGATCTGGAGCAGCATGTGCAAGCTCGCTTGCTGCAACGCACCACGCGGCGATTGAGCCTGACCGAGGCCGGTGAACGATTCCTGCTGCGCAGTCGGCAAATACTCGAAGAAATGGAGGAGGCAACGGCTGAGGCCCGCGGCGCCCATCTCAAACCGAGTGGACGGCTGCGAGTTCACAGCATGAATGGCCTGGGCGTGTTGATCACGCCGTTGATCGCCCGCTACAGCGAGCTTTACCCCGATGTGGTGTTCGAGCTGACTCTGTCGCAGCGCAATCCCGATCCGCTGGAGGAAGGGCACGATGTGGTGATTTCGATTGCCCATGAACTGGCCGATTCGCAATTGGTCGCCCAGACCATCGGGCAGATTTACAGCGTGCCCTGCGCCTCCCCGCAATACCTGCAACGGCGTGGCGTGCCGCACACACCGATGGCGCTGAACGATCATCAGTGCCTGCGTATGCTCGACCCGTTGTACAGCGATGAATGGGTGTTCCAGGACGAAGAGGGCGAGCAGGCCGTCAGCCCGGCCAAAACTTTTCAGTGCAATGTCGCCGAGTCGATGGTCAAAGCGTCGGAAGCCGGCATGGGGATCAGCCTGATTCCGTTCTACACCGCGACGCGCCCCTTGAGCGATGGCACCTTGTTGCGCTTGCTGCCGGCCTGGCGCCCCCGTCAGCGCAATGTGTATGCGCTGTACCCGTCGCGGCGCTTTCTCGATGCCAAGGTCCGGACCTGGGTGGACTTTCTCAAGACCGAATTACCCAAACTATTCGCTGAACACGAGGCGGTGATGAACGATCCACGGCATTGGGCCTGAAGTCGAAGGGCGTGCGAAGGGCGGTGTAGACTGAGGGCCTGTTCTCTTTCGGCAAGACAAGGGAGTGTGCCCAGCCATGATCGGCGCCGAGTTACTGTCACCGGAAACCCTCACGACGGGGTGGTTGATCTACGTATCAGTGCTGATCTGGGCCGTTGCGCGAGCACCGTGGGTCGAACTGGTCAGCGACAGCCGCCGCCAGCATCTGTTGTTCGGTACGGTGTTCGCGCTGTTCATGCTCTGGCTGGTGCGACAAGACTTCGACACCGGCGTGTCCTACCACTTAATCGGCATGACCGCCGTCACCCTGTTGCTCGACTGGCCGCTGGCAATTGTCGGCGGGTTGGTCGCGCAAGCGGGATTAGTGCTGCTCGGGCGACAAGATCTGGCGGCGATGGGGGTCAACGGCGCGCTGCTGATTCTGCTGCCGGTGCTGATCACCGAATGCTGCGCGATCCTGGTGGAGCGAGCGCAGCCGCGTAATCCCTTTGTGTATATCTTCGTGTCCGGTTTTTTTGCAGCGGCGCTGTCCGCGTTGCTGTGCCTGCTGTTGGCGCTGTGGTTGCTGTGGTTCGACGAACGTTTCGCCATGCCGTATTGGCTGGAAGATTTTGTCGGTTATCTGTGGCTACTGATTTTCCCGGAAGCATTTATCAATGGCATGGTGGTCAGCGCGCTGGTGGTGTTTTGCCCTGAGTGGCTGGAGACCTTCAATCGCACGCGCTACCTTTCGGCGCCCTGGAAAGACGACGATCCCAAATCTTGATCCACATCAAATCCAAAAATCGCTCACGAATCCATGCTCGGGAAAACCTTAAGGAGCATCGAAATGAGTGTCTACGGTGCAACAGAGCAAGGCGGTGCGCAGCGCCGAAGACCTGGCCGATGAGTTGCGTTTTCTTGCGGAAAACCTCGATGACAGCCAGGACTACGGTTTAATGCGGCCTTGAAGATCAGTGACGCGGGTCAAAGTCTTCGCTGAACAGGTCGTCTTCGGCATCCGGGCTCACCGGAATCTTGTGTTCTTCCGATGCCCAGGCGCCCAGGTCAATCAGTTTGCAACGGTCCGAACAGAATGGCCGGAATTTGCTCTCGGGGCTCCATTCAACAGGGGCGCCGCAGGTTGGGCATTCGACGGTTGGGGTTTGGCTCATGACTGGCCTCCACGCAAAGTAAGGTAAAAGTGATGCAGGCGTTCGACCTCGCTGTGCAGCCAGGCGAGGTCGCGGTCGTTGACCACCACCTCGTCGGCATGGCTCACGCGGTCCTGTCGGCTGGACTGGGCCTTGAGGATCGCCTGGACTTGTTGCTCGCTGGTCTGGTCACGCTGCAGGGTGCGCTCGATCTGTAGCTGTTCCGGGGCATCGATGACCAGGACCCGTTGGACCATGGCGTACTGCCCGGACTCGATCAGCAGCGGCGAAACCAGAATGGCGTAAGGCGATTGTGCCTTGGCCAGATGATCGGCGATTTCCTTGGCGATCAGCGGATGCAGTAGCGCTTCGAGCCAGCGGCGTTCGTCTGGCACTTCGAAGATCAGTTTACGCAACGCAGCGCGATCCAGTTGCCCGTCGGCTTGCAATACGCCGGGGCCGAAGTGTTCGGCGATCGTTGCCAGCGCCGGGCGCCCCGGTTCCACCACCCAACGCGCCGCATGATCAGCGTCCACTACGTGCACGCCCAGGTCGAGGAAGTGCTGTGCAGCCGCGCTTTTGCCGCTGCCGATGCCGCCGGTCAGGCCGAGAATCCAGGGTTTTTCCACAGGGGTATTCATTTCAAACCGACAAACTGCCAATAGAAGTCGGTTATTTGACCACCCCAGAGCAAGGCAATCCAGCCGGCAATCGCCAGAAAGGGCCCGAAGGGGATCGGTGTCGACGCTTTCGCGTTGCGCAGGCGCAGTAAAATCACCCCGATGATCGCCCCCACGAGCGATGACAGCAGGATAGTCAGGGGCAGAATCTGCCAGCCACCCCAGGCCCCGAGCATTGCCAATAACTTGAAATCGCCGTGGCCGATGCCGTCCTTGCCGGTAATCAGCTTGAACAGCCAGAACACCGACCACAACGCCATATAGCCGGCCACCGCGCCCCACACTGCGTCATGCAGGGACACGAAGAGCTCGAAGCTGTTGACGATCAGCCCCAGCCATATGAGTGGCAGCACCAGCACATCAGGCAGCAGTTGGTGCTCGGCATCGATCAGGCTCATCGTCAGCAACCCCCAGCCCAGGACCAGCGCCATGCAGGCCTGCCAGCCGAAACCGAAATGCCACGCGATCAGCGCCGAGAGCAGACCGCACGCCAGTTCGGTCAGCGGGTAGCGTTTGCTGATCGCTGCCGCGCAGTTAGAGCACCGACCCCGTAAAAACAGATAACTGAGCAGCGGAATATTTTCCCAGGCGCGGATTCGATGGCCGCAATGAGGGCACTGGGAATGGGGCAGCATCAAGTTGAAGGTCGGCAGCGGTGTCTCGCTTGGCAAGCCCAAAACGTCCCGGGCCTCCTGGCGCCATTCGCGGTCAAGCATTTTTGGCAGGCGCCAGATCACCACATTGAGAAAGCTGCCAATCAGCAAGCCGACCAACATCGCTGCGATCAAGAAGGCCATCGGGTAGAGGGTCAGAATGTCGTTCAAGGGCATGTCAGATCGCTGAGCCGAGTTGGAAGATGGGCAGGTACATCGCAACCACCAGGCCACCGACGATAACACCCAGCACCACCATGATGAACGGCTCCATCAGGCTGGTGAGGTTATCAACCATGTTGTCCACTTCGTCCTCGTAGAAGCTCGCGACTTTGTCGAGCATGTCGTCCAGCGCGCCGGACTCTTCGCCAATGGCGGTCATCTGAATCGCCATGCTGGGAAAGATGCCGGAGGTGCGCATGGAAAAATTCAGCTGCATACCGGTGGATACGTCCTGCTTGATACGCAGCACCGCACGCTTGAATACGATGTTGCCTGTCGCGCCGGCCACTGAATCCAGGGCTTCCACCAGCGGCACCCCGGCGGCGAAGGTGGTCGACAGTGTGCGGGCGTAACGGGCCACGGCAGACTTGTACATCAGCGTGCCAATCAACGGCAGTTTCAGTAACCAGGTGTCCATCCAGTCCCGAAAGCCCTGCGACGTTTTAAAGGCGTGGCGCACGCCGAAGATCACCGCGATCAGTACGCCGAGCAACATCCACCACCACGTCTGCATGAACTCCGACAAGCCAATGACCATCACAGTGAAAGCCGGCAATTCGGCGCCAAACCCTTTGAATACCGATTCGAACTGCGGCACCACTTTGACCAGCAGAATCCCGGACACAATGATCGCAATGACCACCACTGCCAGCGGGTAGGTCATGGCTTTCTTGATCTTGGCCTTGAGGCTTTCGCTCTTTTCCTTATAGGTAGCCACTCTCTCCAACAGAGTATCGAGGGCGCCAGCCTGCTCGCCGGCATCGACCAGGTTGCAGTAGAGCTCATCGAAGTATTGGGGCTTTTTGCGCAGGGACGCGGCGAAGCTGTTACCCGCCGCGACTTCCTGTTTTACCTCTTCTATCAGTGTGCGCATGGCCGGGTTATCAAAGCCTTCACCAATGATGTCGAAGGACTGCAAAAGCGGTACACCGGCTTTCATCATGGTCGCCATCTGCCGGGTGAACAGGGCAATGTCCCGGGCCTTGATGCGCTTGCCCATGTTGAAAATCGAGGTGGACTTCTTGCGTACCTTGCCGGGGTTGATGCCCTGCTTGCGCAACTGGGCCTTGATCAACGCCGGGTTCTGACCGCTCAACTCACCCGTCACTTTGGTGCCTTTGCGGTCTGTACCTTCCCAGGCGTAGACGCTGATTTTTGCTGCTTTGACCGCCATATTCAGTCCTTGGTGACCCGGTTGATTTCTTCAAGGCTGGTGATGCCTTGCATGGCCTTGAGCAGGCCCGACGTACGCAGGTCGTTGAAGCCGTCTTTGCGCATCTGACTGTCGATTTCCAGTGAATTGCCTTCGGCCATGATCAGCCGTTGCAGGTCCGGTGTGTTCTTCACCACTTCATAAATCCCGACTCGGCCTTTGTAACCGCCATTGCACTGATCGCAACCGACGGGCTCATAGATCGTGAACGAGCCGATGCGTTCCTCGGGGAAGCCTTCTTTGAGTAGCGCCTCACGGGGAATCTCGATGGGTTTCTTGCAATGGCTGCACAGCTTGCGTGCCAGGCGCTGGGCAATGATCAGGCTGATCGAGGTGGCAATGTTGAACCCGGGGATGCCCATGTTGTGCAGGCGAGTGAGGGTTTCGGCGGCGCTGTTGGTGTGCAGGGTCGACAGCACCAGATGCCCGGTCTGGGCGGCCTTGATGGCGATTTCGGCGGTTTCGAGGTCGCGGATCTCACCGACCATGATCACGTCCGGGTCCTGTCGCAGAAATGAGCGCAGTGCCTGGGCGAAGTCCATTCCCTGTTTGGGATTGACGTTGACCTGGTTGATGCCTTCCATGTTGATCTCCACCGGGTCTTCGGCGGTGGAGATGTTGATGTCCACGGTATTGAGAATGTTCAGCCCGGTGTAGAGCGACACGGTTTTGCCCGAACCGGTGGGCCCGGTCACCAGAATCATCCCCTGTGGCTGCTTGAGGGCGGCCATGTACAGGTCTTTCTGGTCGGGCTCATAGCCGAGGGCGTCGATGCCCATTTGAGCGCTGGACGGGTCGAGGATCCGGATTACCACTTTCTCGCCCCACAGGGTCGGTAGGGTGTTGACCCGGAAGTCTATGGATTTGCTCTTGGACAGGCGCATTTTGATCCGCCCGTCCTGGGGCCGGCGCCGTTCGGAGATGTCGAGGCTGGCCATGACTTTCAGCCGCGCGGCGATGCGATTGGCCAGTTGAATCGGTGGTTTGGCTACTTCACGCAAAAGTCCGTCGGTACGCACCCGCACGCGGTAGGTTTTTTCATAGGGTTCGAAATGCAGGTCGGAAGAGCCGCTCTTGATAGCATCGAGCAACATCTTGTGGACAAAGCGCACCACCGGCGCGTCATCGGCATCCTGGCCGGCGATGGCTTCCAGTTTGTCGTCATCGATCGACTCGATGTCCACACCATCAAGGTCGACATCGGCCATGTCTTCCATGCCGGCGCCTTGGGTATCGAAGAATTTTTCGATGGCGTCGCTGAGTTTGTCCTCCTCCACCAGGATGGCTTCAGTGTTCAGCCCGGTGCTGAACTGGATGTCATTGATGGCTTGCTGATTGGTCGGGTCGGAAACCCCCACGAACAACTTGTTGCCGCGCCGCCAGAGGGGCAGGGCATGGTGCTGACGGAGCAGTTTCTCGCTGACCAGTCCCTTGGGCTGGGTCTCCTTGTTCAGGCAGTTGAGGTCCAGCAAGGCCATGCCAAAGTGTTCCGAGGCAATCTCGGCCACCTGGCGGCTTTGCACCAGTTTGCTCTGCACCAGGTAAGTCACCAGGGAGATGCGATTGCGTAGGGCTTGCTGATACGCCTGTTGCGCGCTTTTATCAGTGAGCAGCTCGGCCAGGACTAATTGCTTGGCCAGACCGCTAAGGGCGATGTCATTCATGGGGATACCGGACGCAGACAGTTCATGACTTATAGCCTAGTCAAGCAGCGGAACCAAACCAGCACTGCTCAGGTGACAAAAAGTGTCAGATAGTGCGGATCCTGGGGGTAGGAAAGGGCTTTGTGTTGGCCTCGTGCCCCTATAACAGGGGGCGAAGGGCTTGGCATGGGCTGTGCTGCGGCTAATTCAGATCATGAGATTTCGACTCATGCATGGAGCTTGTCTATGAATACTCAAAAAGGTTTTACCCTGATCGAACTGTTGATCGTGGTGGCGATCATCGGGATTCTGGCGACGGTTGCGCTGCCGCAGTATTCGAAGTATCAATCGCGGGCGAAGGTCACCGCCGGTCTTGCTGAAATATCGGCATTGAAGGTCCCCTACGAAGACATTATGAATCAAGGCACCGTCCCCACCCTCGCTCTGCTCGGCGTTAGCGCGACCACAGGCAATTGCACGATTGCGGTGGCGGGCAACATCACTTCTGGTGTTGGCAGTATTGGCTGCACGATCCTCAATGCAAACGGTCAGGTGGCCGGCAAGACCATCACGCTTTCGCGCGCGCTGGCCGGTGGCTGGACTTGCGCCTCAACGGTACTCAAAGAGTACGCGCCTACGGGTTGCCCTGGCGTCTAATCCATCGCCAAGTCTGTCCCATGCCCCGCCTTTCACGACGCGGAGCATTTTTTTGTCCGTCATTTGGGGAGCGATTCAAATAATCAAGAAAACCCCAACAATTCATGGCCTTAGGCCTGTGCTAAAACCCGCAACTTGCATGTACATAATTTCGAAGTCATGCATTTTGCATGATTCCGAAAATCAGTTGATTTGGTAAGTTATTGTTTTATAAGCATTTATTTCTCGTCTCAAAGTTGGCACAGCGTTCGCAATATCTCTGGTAACCCTGCTGACAAGACACGCAGCAGACTTTATAGAAAAACAGGAGTTACTCGTATGAAGAAGTTCGCTATCGCCGCCGCTACTGCTACCGCGCTGACCCTGACCATGGCCAACGCAGCTTTTGCACAGACCACCCAAACCACCCAGGCCCCGATGACTCTGGCGGCTGGTGAAATGACCAAGGCCACGGAAGCTACTTCCGATACTTGGATCACTACCAAAGTCAAAAGTGACTTGGTGACCGAAAAAGGCATTCCTGGTACCGACATTAAAGTCGAAACCAACAAAGGCGTCGTGTCCCTGTCGTCCACCGTTGCGGTGACAGACGCTCAGAAAGCCACCGCTGTGGCCATCACCAAGAAAATCAAAGGCGTCAAGGCGGTCTCCGCTGACGGCCTGAAAGCCGAGTAAGGCAAGGCTTCTCGCCTGGACTGGGAGAAGGCGTGGTAGGCGGGCCGAGTAATACGTCTGCCGCCTCTGGAGAGTTCATGCGAAAGGCCATAAGGATGTGGCCATTACAGGCCCCGGCATTCGTGTCGGGGCCTGTTCTATTTGGCAAACGCAAAAGATCTTCAGTTGCCGCGCTTGCTGGTGATCTGCCTCAAACGATTACCTTCAAAACGCAGGTACTGATACATTCCGCCGTTGGGCCCGTAGGTCCATTCCTCGACCTGAAATTCTTCCCGCCGGTTAGCGCTGCGCTTGTAGCCCAACAGATCGCGGCTGACTGGTTCACCGCATTTCTGCAGCACTTCACTGGACCTGTCCCCGACACTGACCAATTGACTGCCGCAGCGCAGGGTATCGGCTGCCGAGACCTGACTGGCGGCCATCGCCAGTGCCAGGCTCATCAACCATTTCGCGCCCATCATTCGGCATCCAGATGCATCGGCGTAACCACCCGGCCGTCACTTTGCGCTTCGCCGAGGTTAGCGTCGATGAAGTACACGCGGTCATCGGCCAACTGACCCTTGTCGACCAGATAGTCCTTGATGCTGCTGGCGCGTTCCTGGCCCAGCTGGCGTAAGAGAACGTCGCTGGAACTCCAGAATTTGATCACGTCTGCGCGCATCTTCGCCGTGCGTTCTTCCTTGCCCAGGTCTTTCCATTCGGCGGGCGGCTGCGCCTTCAGGCGCGTGCGGTAGATCCCTTCCAGCAGCGGACTTTTCTCGCTGTCCGGCACTTGCACCAACGAAGCCTGGGCCGGCACCTTGTCACCGCGGCGCTGGAGCATTTTGTAGTAGTTGTATTGGTATTCGCGCTCAAGCCGCTGCTCAGCAATCAACGGGCCGTCGCTGCTTGCGGCAGCAGTGCCTTCGATTTCCAGGCGCAAGGCTGGACGTCCCTTGAGGGCCTGGGACAGTTTGACCAGCGAACCCTCGGCATCCTTGCTCAGGTCGCTTGAACCTGGCGCAAACGAGACAGTGCCCAAATCTTCCGAACCACCGCCACTGACCAGCCCGCCAATCATTTTGAACGGCGCCGCGGCGGCTTTGACGATCAGATTGCGCAGGGTCTGCCAGATGATGGGCATGACGCTGAACTGCGGGTTGTTCAGGTCGCCGGTCACCGGCAGCTCAATGGAGATTTTGCCGTCGACGTCCTTGAGCAACGCGATCGCCAGTTTCAGCGGCAGGCTCACGGCGTCTGGACTGTCGACTTTCTCACCCAGTTGCAGCTGCTCGACCACCACTTTGTTTTCGGCCTTGAGCTGGCCCTTGGTGATCAGGTAATGCAGGTCGAGATTGAGTCGGCCCTTGCGGATGCGATAGCCGGCGAACTTGCCGGAGTAGGGCGTCAGCGTGGTCAGTTCAACACGTTTGAAACTGGTGGCGATGTCGAGGCTGGCCATCGGGTCGAACGGATTGACCGAGCCCTTGATGGTCACCGGCGCATAGCGGTCGACCTTGCCCTTGATATCGACACTGGCCGGTTTCGCCTGACGGCTGTCGATAGTGCCAATTTGCCCGTTGAGCTGCTGGACGGCGGTGGCGAAGTTCGGGGTCAGGCTGAAGTCGGCGAAGTTGGCCGAGCCGTCATTGATGGCAATGCCGCCAATGTGGATGCCCAGCGGCTTTTCCTTGCTGGCAGGTTTAGCCGCCGCGGTCTTGGCACCGGAGTCGGGCGGTTGCGGGATCAGCAAGTCATCGACGTTAGTGGTGCGGTCATCATTGATCATGAAGCGCACATAAGGCTGGAACAGGTTGACCTTGTCGATCGACAGGCTGTCGCCGTGTTGATAATTCAAGCCTTCGAGCACCAACTGCTGCCACTTGAGGAAGTCGCGGGTTTTGAGGGTGTCGAGGGTATGCAGTTGATCGACCTGAGCGCGGCCTGTGACGCTGAACGCCAGTGGCTCGGTGCTTTTCAGATCGACCGCCAGATCACTGCCGAGCATGCCGCTGCGCAGTTCCAGGCGAATGAACGGGTTGATGTAGGACTGGGCAACGCGCAGGTCGATGTCCTTGGTCTGCACGTTTAACTTGGCGCTGACCGGGGCGAGATTGACTACGCCGTCTGCCGTGATTTTGCCTTGCTTGCCCAGGCCCGTATCGAGCTTGAGGTTAAAAGGCGAGCCATTGAGGCTGTCGAAATTCTGCAGGTCCAGGTTCAGCGGGCCGACGTCCAGCGCCACGGCGGGTTGCGCCTTGCGGTCGGCCAGATGCACCTGGTAATCACGCACTTGCACGTCTTTGAGCAGCACCTGCCAAGGTTTGCTTGGCGGCGCCGGCTCAGGCTTTGGTGAGTCGGCGGCTGCCGGGGTGCTGGCCGGTTCGGCGTTGGCTTTGGCGGCCGGTTTGGAGGGTTGGCTGGCGAACAGTTTCTGCCAATCGAGTTGCCCGTCGGCTTCGAGGGCGGCCCAGGTCTCCAGTTTTTGGCTGCGGATCTTGCCGACGACCACTTGCTGCTTGGCCAGGTCTACGGTCGTTTCACTGATGTCCAGCCGTGCAAGCTTCGCCAGCGGTCGACCGTCCGGAGCCTTGATGTTGAAGGGGGCGATGCTGACGGCGACATTGCTCAGCAGCAGTTCGGTTTCTTTGGACAGGTTCAGCTTGTAATCGGTGTTCAGGTTCAGGGTGCCGTTTTCCAGATCCAGCGGAACCGAGTCGCGCACGTAAGGCCACCAGACTTTCATGTTGGCATCGGTGACTTTCAACTTACCTTCGGAGGCAATCGGGATCAGGCTGAAATTACCGCTCCAGTCGATTTGTCCGCCAGCTGGACCGACAGCCACCAGGGTCATGGCGGCGTTATCTTCTGGCAGGGTGCTGAGGTTCTTCAGTTCGAAATCGAGCTTGTCGTAGAGGAATTCGATGGGCTCGCTAGGGCGCGCATCCTGGAAGTGCACATAGCCATCGGCCAGTTTGATGCGCTCCACGCGTAGCGGGAACGGTTTAGCGTTCGGGTCGGCCGGGGTCGGCTCGCTGGCGGGTAATTTGAACAGGCCGAGCAGATTGAGTTTGCCGTCCTTGCCGAAGAGGATTTCGGTCTTGGGTTTGTCTATTTCGATATCGGACAGGTGCAGCGCCTTGGTCCAGAGGCTGTCGATCTGTAGATTGGCATACAGCCGCTCGAAGCCGACCTGCTCCTTGCCCGGATCGCCGATGATCAAGCCCCACAGGGTCACTTCAAGGCTGAACGGGTTGAGTTCGATCCGCGAAATCGTAGCGGGCGTCGTCGCGTAACTGGCCAATTGTTGGTTGGCCACCCGCAACGCGATGCCCGGCAAAATCAGAAACCCCAGCAGGCTGTAGAGGGCTAGAGCAGTCAACAGAGCGCCAATAGCGCGAATCAATCCTTTGGGCATGTGCGGCTTCATCTGTCTGAATCGGAGTGCGTTGGAGTATGGCACGCGTTTCCGGTTCCGAAGGGATCATGCTTTATAGGATTTATCTGATTTTGCGGACGAATCTCAGAGCTGCAGAATCAGCGTTTTCAGCGGCGGTTGTTGGTCCATTGACGGAAAATCACCGCCCGGTTTCATTACGCTCCATTCACGCACCGGACGCCCGGCTTTCTCGGCACAGCGCAAAACTTGCTCGCGCCAGTCGTCCATGCTGACTTTTGCCAGGTTATTGCAGCAGATCAACACGCCATTGTCGGCGGTGGTCAGCAGCGCCGGCTTCAGCAGGCTCTGATAGTCGCGCAGCAAGTCGACGGTGCCGAAAGCACTCTTGGCCCAGGCTGGCGGATCCAGCAGCACCAGGTCGTACTGACGCTGTTCCAGACGTTGATAGCTTGGCAGTTTCTGCCCGCGGCGCTGGCTGATCGGCAGGCCGGCCAATTGGCGGATGGCCGGGAAGTAGTCGGACTGGATGAAGTCCATGGTCGGCAACTGGGGATTGAGCAGGCCGTTCTCGCGGCCGACGGCCAGGTTGCCCTCAGCGAAATCGAGGTTGCAGACTTCGCTCGCGCCACCGGCCGCAGCACTCAGGCCGACGCCGCACGTGTAGGCAAACAGGTTCAGCACACTTTTGTTTTTGCTGTGCTGCTTGACCCAGCCGCGCGTGTTGCGCAGGTCGAGGAACAGCAGCGGATCCTGGCCGGCATGGCGACCGCGAACCCGGTAATTGAGCCCCCATTCGTGGCCGATCAGGTCTTGCAGGGCGGCCTCGTCTGCGCGGTAGACGGTGTCTTCGCGGTCGATGCGCGAGTTGCCACGGGAGCGATCGTTGTAGACCAGCAGCGTTTCGAGGCCCAGGTGCTGATTGATGGTTTCGTGCAAATGCAGCAACGCATCACGTTCCAGCGACTGGTGAAAGCTTTGCACCAGCAATTGCGGGCCGTAGCGGTCGATCGTCAGGCCGCCGGCGCCTTCCTGGCTGCCATGGAACAGGCGATAGCAATCGGTGCCTTGCTGATGCAGTTCGGCCAGCAGGTCCTGGCGACGATCGAGGGCGGCGCGCAGCGCCTGATTCAAGGAAGACATGCTGGGCGCCTTGCAGGAGGGAATTTGGCGCGGGAGTTTAACAGCTTGAGCAGAGAACGACTGATCGTTCCCACGCTCTGCGTGGGAATGCCTCACCGGACGCTCTGCGTTCGTTCTTGGGACGCAGAGCGTCCCGGGCTGCATTCCCACGCAGAGCGTGGGAACGATCAAACCTACAGCAGTCCCATCCGGCGTTTGGCCCGGTGCACTGAGCCGTTACGCACCGCCCAACGCAGCATCGGCGTGCTGCGGTTGACGCCGGCGCGGATCAGCTTGCGTTGCAGCGGGCTCTGTTGGACACCCAGCATGTCACTGGCCCAGTCCGGCAGCAGGTCGATCCCGGCTTGCATCATCAAACCGCCGAAAGGCCTGGCCAAACGACTGGGGGAGGGGGCGTTCAGCAACAGTCGCAACACTTCGCGACTGCGTTCGTCGCACAGCAGTTGTGGGCGAATTCGTTCAAGGTAATCGGCCATTTCCTGCCGTGAACGCGGCACGTTTCGGGCGCCCAGCCGTTCGGCGACCAGCGCGATTTCCGCGTAATAACGGTCCTGATCGGCCAGGGACAGGTTTGGATTGCGGTAACGCAGGTGCGCAGCGAGAAAGTTGCTGACCTCGGCCACGTGCACCCAGGTCAGTAGATCAGGATCGCTGGCGGCATAAGGCCGGCCATCCGGTGCAGTGCCGGTCACTTGCAGGTGGATGGTGCGGACTTTCTCGATCAGCCAGTCGGCGTCCTTTCGCGAACCGAACGTGGTGCCGGAAATGAACTGCCCGGTGCGGCGCAGTCGGCCAATCATGTCCTCGCGAAAATTCGAATGGTCCCAGACCCCGGCCAGGGCCAGTGGATGCAGGGCTTGCAGCATCAAGGCGCTGATGCCGCCGATCAGCATGCTGCTGAAGTCGCCGTGAACTTGCCAGCTCACAGAATCCGGCCCGAACAGGCCGGGATCACCCTTGGGGTTTTCCAGATCGAGCTTGCCCAGAGACAGACCGGTCAGGCTCATGATCTGGGTTTCAATACGGGTGCGGATGAATTCCATGGCGACTCTGTGGTGAAAAAGTGGCGCGGCTGTTACGGGCCGCGCTGGGAAGTTTAAAGCATGAGCTTATTGATTCAGGCGTTTATCGACCAACTCCTGGACCACGCTTGGGTCGGCCAGTGTCGACGTATCGCCCAGGCTGTCTAGTTCGTTGCAGGCGATCTTGCGCAGAATGCGCCGCATGATCTTGCCCGAACGGGTTTTCGGCAAGGCCGGCGCCCACTGGATCAGGTCCGGTTTGGCGAAGCTGCCGATTTCCTGGCTGACGTGAGCCAGCAGTTCTTTCTTCAATTCGTCAGTGGGCTCGATGCCGTTCATGGGGGTGACAAAGGCGTAGATGCCCTGGCCTTTGACATCGTGGGGGTAACCGACCACAGCGGCTTCGGCAATGCTGTCGTGCAGCACCAGGGCGCTTTCCACTTCGGCGGTGCCGATACGGTGCCCGGAGACGTTGATCACGTCGTCGATGCGTCCGGTGATCCAGTAGTCGCCGTCCTCGTCGCGCCTGGCGCCGTCGCCGGTGAAGTAGTAGCCGGGGTAGGGCTTGAAGTAGGTGTCGACCATTCGTTGCGGGTCGCCGTAGACGCTGCGGATCTGCGCCGGCCAGCTGGATTTGATCGCCAGCACGCCGCTGCCGGCGCCTTTGATTTCCTTGCCCGTTTCATCGAGCAGCACCGGTTGCACGCCGAACATCGGTTGCGTGGCGCAGCCGGGTTTGATCCGTTGAGCGCTGACCAGAGGGCTGAGCATGATGCCGCCGGTTTCGGTCTGCCACCAGGTATCGACGATCGGGCAACGCTGTTCGCCGACGGCATTGAAGTACCAGTCCCACGCTTCCGGGTTGATCGGTTCACCGACGCTGCCGAGTAATCTGAGGCTCGCGCGGGAGGTTTCCTTCAACGGTTCGGGGCCTTCACGCATCAGGGAACGCAGGGCGGTCGGGGCGGTATAGAAAATGTTCACCTGGTGCTTATCGATCACCTGCCAGAAGCGCGAGCTGGTCGGGTAGCTCGGCACGCCTTCGAAGATCAGCGTGGTCGCGCCGTTGGCCAGAGGACCGTAGACGATGTAGCTGTGGCCGGTGACCCAGCCGACATCGGCGGTGCACCAAAAGACTTCGTCGTCGCGGTAGTCGAGCACGTACTTGAAGGTCATCGCCGCTTGCAGCAGGTAGCCACCGGTGGTGTGCAGCACACCTTTGGGTTTGCCGGTGCTGCCGGAGGTGTAGAGGATAAACAGCGGGTCTTCGGCGTCCATCGGCTCAGGCGGGCAATCGTCGCTGACGTCGCGCAGCGCCTGGTGATACCAGATGTCCCGGCCGTCAACCCAGTCCACTTCGCCCTGGGTGCGCTCGACCACGATGACGGTGCTGACGTTCGGACAACTTTGCAGCGCCTTGTCGACCTTCTGCTTGAGCGGCACGAATTTACCGCCGCGCACGCCTTCATCGGCGGTGATCACAGTGCGGCAGTCGGCATCGAGAATCCGGTCACGCACGGAGTCCGGAGAGAAACCACCGAACACCACCGAATGCACCGCGCCGATCCGCGTGCAGGCGAGCATGGCGTAGGCGGCTTCGGGGATCATCGGCATGTAGATGCACACGCGATCACCTTTCTTCACGCCACGGCTTTTGAGCACGTTGGCCAGGCGACAGACGTTGTGATGGAGTTTTTTGTAGGTGATCTGCGCGGATTCGGCGGGGTCGTCGCCTTCCCAGATGATCGCGATTTGATCGCCGCGTTTTTCCAGGTGACGGTCGATGCAGTTGTAACTGACATTTAACTTTCCGCCGGCGAACCAGCTCGCCTCACCGGTTTTCAGGTTATAGCGCTGGACGGTATCCCACGGCGTACTCCAGTCGAGAAAACGTGTGGCCTGTTCGGCCCAGAAGGTGCTCGGGTGGTCGATGGATTGGCGGTACAGGCGCTTGTAGTCGTCTTGACTTAATTGTGCAGCCCGGCGGACGGCATCGGCTTGGGGGAACGTGCTGATATCGAACATGACGGTTCCTTATTCTTGTTTTGCGACAAGATCTAAAGATGCGCCGAGTGGGGAGAGGGTTCAAGACTTGAAAACAAACACAACCCTGTAGGAGCGAAGCTTGCTCGCGAAGAAGGCGGCTCGGTGTATCAGGTACACCGAGTTATCGTTCTTCGCGAGCAAGCTTCGCTCCTACAGGGATGGCGTTAGCCGCGGTGACGACCGCGGAAGTAGTTGATCAGGCCTTGGGTTGAAGCATCGTCAGCCGGGGTTTCTTCGCTGCCGACCAGGCGGTTGTAGACGCCTTTGCCCAGCTCTTTACCCAGCTCCACGCCCCACTGGTCGAAGGCGTTGATGCCCCAGACCACGCTTTGCACGAAGACTTTGTGTTCGTACATCGCCACCAAGGCGCCGAGACGACGCGGGCTGATGCGTTCGACCACCAACGTATTGCTCGGACGGTTGCCCGGGATCACCTTGTGTGGCGCGAGTTTCTGCACGTCTTCTTCGCTCATGCCTTTGTCGCGCAACTCGGCTTCGGCCTCGGCAAGGGTCTTGCCCAGCATCAGCGCCTGGCTTTGCGACAGGCAGTTGGCGTACAGCCACTGATGGTGGTCGGCCACCGGGTTGAAGCTGACGATCGGCACGATGAAGTCGGCCGGGATCAGTTGAGTGCCCTGATGCAGCAACTGGTGATACGCGTGCTGACCGTTGCAGCCGACGCCACCCCAGATCACAGGACCTGTGTCGGTGGACACCGGAGTGCCGTCCTGGCGCACGCTCTTGCCGTTGGATTCCATGTCCAGCTGTTGCAAGTGCTTGGTGATGTTGCGCAGGTAATGGTCGTACGGCAGGATCGCGTGGCTCTGCGCACCCCAGAAGTTGCCATACCAGATGCCGAGCAAGGCCAGCAGCACCGGCATGTTCTGCTCGAAAGGCGTGCTCTGGAAGTGCTGGTCCATGGTGTAGGCACCGGACAGCAGTTCCTTGAAGTTCGACATGCCGATGGCCAGGGCAATCGGCAAACCGATGGCCGACCACAGCGAGTAACGGCCGCCAACCCAGTCCCACATCGGGAAGATGTTTTCTTCGCGGATCCCGAAGGCCACAGCCGCTGCATTGTTGCTGGAGACGGCGATGAAGTGACGATACAGCTCGGCTTCCGAACCACCCTGAGCCAGGTACCAGGCGCGTGCGGCCTGGGCATTCTTCAGGGTTTCGAGGGTGTTGAAGGATTTCGACGAAACGATGAACAGCGTGGTTTCGGCACGCAGTTTCATGGTCAGTTCGTGGAACTCACTGCCGTCGATGTTTGCCAGGTAATGGCAGCGCACGCCCTTCTGGGCGTAGGACAGCAGTGCTTCGGAGACCAGCTCCGGGCCGAGGAACGAGCCACCGATGCCGATGTTCACCACGTCGGTGATCGGCTTCTCAGAGTAACCGCGCCACAGACCGTCGTGGATACGGCCCACGAGGTCAGTGATCTGGTTCAGGACCTTGTGCACTTCCGGCATCACGTTGACGCCATTGACCGACAGCTTGTCGCCAACCGGACGGCGCAGTGCCGTGTGCAAGGCGGGGCGGCCTTCGGAGGAGTTGACGATTTCGCCTTCGAACAGCGCTTTGATCGCGCCCTGGAGATCGACTTCGTTGGCCAGGCCCACCAGCAGATCGCGGGTCTCGGCGTTGATCAGGTTTTTCGAATAATCGAGAAACAGGCCGCAGCTGCTGAGGGTGAATTGGGTAAAGCGCTGCGGATCGGCATTAAAGGCTTCGCGCATGCTGAAATCTTGCATGGCTTGGCGGTGATCATTCAACGCTTGCCAGGCGGGCAGAGCGGTAACGTCGTGAGGGGTGCGGTAATACGCCATCGCTGCGGGTTTCCTTTTTACTTGAACGGCCTTTTGAACACAAAAAATCCCGGAGCGCTGTGGGTGGGCGTCCGGTCAACTGCGTCGACACGATTTCATGACACAGGGCGAATACAGTAAACCTCGCGCCGCGATCTGTCTTGACTTTGTCTGACCCGTTCCCGGTACTTTTTTATACATCGAGCTGGGAACGGTCCGACAAACGGAAGGGGAATGGGCTAAGACTGGATCAGGCGACCTGAACCGGAATGGCATTGCTGGTGTGGCTCAGTTCATTACCCGGCGCCATGTAGAGCATGCGTGGCTTGAAGTTGAGCAGCTCGGCTTCGCTGTAGTGGGCGTAGGCGCAGATGATCACGCGGTCGCCAACCTTGGCCTTGTGTGCGGCTGCACCGTTGACCGAGATCATGCGCGAACCTTCTTCGCCACGGATCGCGTAGGTGGTAAAGCGTTCGCCATTGTCGACGTTGTAGATCTGGATCTGCTCGTATTCACGGATGCCGGACAGGTCCAGCCATTCGCCGTCGATGGCGCAAGAACCTTCGTAATCGAGTACAGCGTGGGTGACTTCGGCGCGATGCAGCTTGGCTTTGAGCATGATGGCGTGCATGAGTGTTTCCCAGGTCGGAATCGAACGGCGGGCATTGTGCCCAAAGGCATTGTGGGCAGCAATACAGCTTGGGATCAGACGTAGATCCAATGTGGGAGCGAGCCTGCTCGCGAATGCGGTGTGCCATTCAGCATTGATGCCGAGTGATCCACCGCTTTCGCGAGCAGGCTCGCTCCCACAATTGTTTTGCGGTGTTTAGGCAGTCGCGTCGAGGTTCAGGTGCAGGTTATCGATCAACCGCGTAATACCCAGGAACGCCGCCACCAGAATCACCAGGTCCCGATCCTCCGGGGTGGCCGGACGTAGCGTCAGGGCATGACGAATTTCCAGATAATCAGGACGCAAACCGGCCGCCTCAAGCTGCTTGATCTGCGCGCCGATCAAGGCCGGGAAATCCCGCTCGCCGCGTTTGATCGCGTCGGCAATCTGGTTCAAACCGCGATACACAACCGGCGCAACGGCCCGCTGTTCTTCGCTGAGGAAACCATTGCGCGACGACAGCGCCAGGCCATCGGCTGCACGTACCGTCGGTTCTCCGATGATCTGGATCGGCATGTTCAGGTCATGCACCAGGGCGCGGATCACCGCCAGTTGCTGGAAGTCTTTCTGACCGAAGATCGCCAGGTCCGGCTGGACCATGTTGAATAGCTTGGTGACCACCGTTGCCACACCTTCGAAATGCCCGGGACGGCTGGCGCCGCAGAGGCCTTCGGAGAGTTGTGGAACGCTGACGCGGGTCTGGCCGGCCATGCCGTCGGGGTACATTTCTTCAACGGTTGGCGCGAACAGCAAGTGGCAACCGGCTTGGAGCAGTTTCTCCTGATCGGCCGCGAGGGTGCGCGGGTACTTGTCGAGGTCTTCGCCGGCGCCGAACTGCAGCGGGTTGACGAAAATGCTCGCGACCACGAAATCCACCCGTTGGGTGGCTTTGGTAATCAGTGCGACATGACCGCTGTGCAGGTTACCCATGGTCGGCACGAAGCCGATTCGCTTGCCTTCGCTACGGGCACGGGCCACGGCGGCCCGCAATTCGCGTACGGTTTTTACGGTGTTCATGCAGAGAATCCGTGTTCGATACCTGGGAAAGTCGCCGCTTTGACTTCAGTGACGTAAGCGCCAAGCGCCGCTTGAATGTTTTGTTGCCCCGCCATGAAATTCTTCACGAACTTCGGCACACGGCCAGTGATCGACAGGCCGAGCATGTCGTGCAGAACCAATACCTGGCCGTCGGTGCCACTGCCGGCGCCGATGCCGATTACCGGGATCTTCACGGCTTGGGTGATTTCTTCGGCGAGCTCGCTCGGTACGCATTCGAGCAGCAACATCGCCGCGCCGGCCTGTTCCAGGGCAATCGCATCAGCACGCATCTGCCGTGCCTGGTTTTCGTTGCGACCCTGGACTTTGTAACCGCCGAGGATATTTACCGATTGCGGTGTCAACCCCATGTGCGCGCACACCGGGATACCGCGTTCGGCCAGCAGACGGATCGAGTCCGCCAGCCACAGTGCACCTTCAACTTTGACCATATGCGCACCGGCCTGCATCAACAGGGCGCTGTTGGTCATGGCTTGTTCGGTGGTGGCGTAGGCCATGAAGGGCAGGTCGGCGAGGATCAACGCGTCGGTGTTGCCGCGTTTGACGGCCGCCACGTGGTAAGCCATTTCCGCGGTGGTGACCGGCAGGGTGCTGTCGTGACCTTGCAAAACCATGCCAAGGGAGTCGCCCACCAGCAGCACTTCGACACCCGCCTCATTGCAGGCGTGAGCGAAGGTCGCGTCATAGCAGGTCAGCATGGTGATTTTTTCACCTTTTTGCTTGAGACCTTGCAGAGTGGTCAGGGTGATGGCTGGCATGAAAAGTTCCTCATTCAGGCGCTGTGGAAACTACTGCGAGTAACGCGCGTGATTCTTCGTTAAATACAGGCGCACGGTCTTTTGTCGTGCTTTTAAGGCCTGGATTGCGCCCTTCAACGCCGTGTTGGCGGCAGCGGGACGCCTATAGTCGTGAGGAGAACTCGGGAAGTCAATTGCGTGTGTTACCGCGTTGTTACGCGTGGGGTGTTACCGGGGTAACTGATGCGATTCAGCAGGCGGGATCTGGCAGTTCGTTAGATTTTTGTAGGAGCGAAGCTTGCTCGCGAAGGCGGTGTGACAGCCGACATCAATATTGAATGGCAGTCCGCGTTCGCGAGCAAGCTTCGCTCCTACAGAGGGATGGCGGAGGTCAGGAGAGACGCTCCAGCCCGACGAACGGGCAGGCAGCGAGCAAGTCACTCAGGCTGCGACCATCTGCCAAACGCAAATCCGCAGGCGCCAGTTCGGCCAGAGGATACAGAACGAAAGCGCGTTCCTGCAGATGGTAGTGAGGAACCTTGAGGCGAGGTTCGTCGATCAGCCGATTACCGAACAGCACGATGTCGAGATCAAGTGTGCGTGGTCCCCAGCGTTCAACACGCTCGCGGCCCTGTTCGTTCTCGATGGCTTGCAGCGCATCAAGCAGGTCCAGCGGCGCAAGAGTGCTGTCGAGGGCGGCGACCGCATTGGTGTAACGCGGTTGGCCGGGCAGCAGCGAGTCGCTCTGATAAAACGCGGAAACCCCGATTAGTTCGGTCTGCGGCAACTGCGCCAGCGCCTCGACGGCGCTGCGCAATTGTTCGGCGGGGTCAGCCAGATTGCTGCCCATGCCGATGTAGATGCGTTCCATGGATTACTCGCCCGTGGTGCTCGGTGCGCCTGCGGTGCGTTTGCGCTTGGCGCCACCGCTGCGGCGACGTTTGCGTGGAGCGCCGGTGCCGTCATCCTTGCCGCTGAGGTCGCGGATCATGTCGCGACGTTCGCTGTCGTTGGCGTCCTGATAGTCCGTCCACCATTCGCCCAGGCCATCGGTCTGCTCGCCGGCGCTTTCACGCAGCAGCAGGAAGTCGTAACCGGCACGGAACCGTGGGTTGTCCAGCAACAGGTCGGCGCGCTTGCCGCTGCGGCGTGGCAGACGCTCCTGCATGTCCCAGATCTCGCGGATCGGCATGGTGAAGCGTTTCGGAATTGCGATGCGCTGGCACTGTTCGGCGATCAGCTCATGAGCGGCTTCCTGCATGGCCGGAATCGGCGGCATGCCACGTTCTTGCAGGCGCAGTACGCGAGCCGGAAGGGCAGGCCAAAGCAGGGCAGCAAACAGGAACGCCGGGGTTACCGGTTTGTTCTGTTTGATCCGCAGATCGGTGTTGATCAGCGCTTCGCTGATCAGCGTGTGGGTGTACGTCGGGTTGTATTCCAACGCCTCGGCACTGGCCGGGAACAGCGGATCGAACAACTGCAGGTCGACCAGCATCTCGAAGGTGTCCGCGGCATGGCCGGAGAGGAACAGCTTGAGCACTTCTTCGAACAGGCGGGCCGATGGGATCTCGCGCAGCATCGGCGCCAGGTCGCGGATTGGCGCGGCGCTGTGCTTTTCGATGCCGAAATTCAGCTTGGCGGCGAAGCGCACGGCTCGCAGCATCCGTACCGGGTCTTCCTGGTAGCGTTGCTTCGGATCGCCGATCAGGCGGATCAGGTGATTGCGGATGTCGTGTACGCCGTTGGCGTAGTCGAGAATGCGCTCGCTGACCGGATCGTAATACAAGGCGTTGATGGTGAAGTCGCGGCGTTGCGCATCTTCTTCCAGCGTGCCATAGACGTTATCGCGCAGGATGCGCCCGCTCTCGTTGCGCGAGGACTGGTTGCTGTCTTCCTCTTCATCGTTTTGCGGGTGATTGGCGCGGAAGGTCGCGACTTCAATGATTTCGCGCCCAAAGTGGATATGCACCAGCTTGAAGCGTCGACCGATGATCCGCGCGTTGCGGAATTCGGCCCGAACCTGTTCAGGCGTGGCACTGGTGGCGACGTCGAAATCTTTTGGCGTGATGCCCAGCAGCATGTCACGCACACAGCCGCCGACCAGATAAGCCTGGTAACCGGCGTTCTGCAGGCGTTCGACGATGTTCACCGCGTAGCGACTGAATTGAGCCTTTTGCAGCGAATGTTGGCCGCTGTTGAGCACTTCAGGCGTACTGCGAATGTGTTGCGTATGACGCTTGGGAGAACGGAATGACTGGAACAGCTTCTTCAGCATGGGATGCACTGTTTGAAGGAATGTTCGGCCAAAACGAAGAATGACCGCATGATGGGCGGGGATTCTAGCATTTAGTCGGGGGATGGTGTAGGAAGCTGAAAAACCGCTTGAAGGGCGTGTCTGGTATACGCGATCTGTAGCAGGGGCAGTGGGAATGCCGAATCGCAGAAACTACAAGGGGAGCCGAAGCTCCCCAAGAAAGTAGTTGCATGCTCTGTTTTTATTTTTGATTCGGGCTTCTTGTTTTTGTTGAGTGCCCTCGCCATGAAGTTTTTCCTTCATGACCCTCCCAATCGGGAGCCAAGAGCAAACGGATTGCTTTGGTCGCTGTGTTGCAGTGATCTTGCGATCCAACCAGTGCAGGCTCTGTCTTGTGACAGTTTTTGTTGTTCTCGGCCTGGTCGTGGGGCAAGCCCCAAATACAACGCCTCTCCAAAAGAATCAGTTAGCTGCGCCTCTCGCCGTCTTGTTTTTATTGTGCGTGAGTCGATTCGTCTTATTTTTATTGTCTTGTGCATTGCTTGTTATTGTTCTTGTACCAAACATATAGCAGGGGGCGTGCCAACTTTTGCGAGGCCCAGTAAAACAAGGGGTTAGGCCGGCTGATGAGGTTTTCAGAGGCCAAAAAAAACCGGGGCTTCGTTACCGTAAGCCCCGGCTTCTGTTACGTGAAAAAGCTGAGGTAACAGTTTTTCCACAATGTCACGTGTTACCTGCGCATCAGACAGGCGAGGTTCAGCTCTCGCTGGCCACCCCGGTCTTGCGTCGCGGAATGCCCAGGCGCTGACGGCGTTCCCACAGGCATTTGCGACTGACGCCGAGTTTGCGCGCCAACTCGGTTTCGGTCATATGGTCCTGATGCTCGAGAACGAAGTGTTGGAAGTAGTCTTCCAGTGACAGGTCCTCGGTCGGCTCGTGGCTGGAGTTGCTGGTGTTGTTGCCCTGTTGGGGCGCCAGGCCGATGAAGTCATCGTCCTCCAGATCGCTCAGTTCGATGTCGATACCCAGCAGCTCGGCGGAAATTTCCGGGCTCTCGCACAGGATGACCGCACGTTCTACTGCGTTTTCCAGCTCTCGAACGTTACCCGGCCAGGAGTAATGACGAATCGCCTGTTCGGCATCCGGGGCGAACTTCAGATCGGTGCGGTTGACCCGCGCGCTCTGCCGCGCCAGGAACGCGGTGGCAATTTCGTTGACGTCCGCGCCGCGCTCGCGCAGGGCCGGCAGTTTCAGGGCGATTACATGAAGGCGGTAATACAAGTCTTCACGGAACTGTCCGATCTTCGCCAGGCTTTTGAGATCCCGGTGAGTCGCGGCGATCAGGCGCACATCGACTTTCTGGGACTGCACCGAACCCACACGACGAATTTCACCTTCTTGCAGCACGCGCAGCAGGCGGGCTTGGGCTTCCAGTGGCAGTTCGCCGATTTCGTCGAGGAACAAGGTGCCGCCATCGGCCGCTTCCACCAGACCGGCACGCCCGGCGCTGGCGCCAGTGAATGCGCCTTTTTCGTGGCCGAACAGTTCGGACTCGATCAGGCTTTCCGGAATGGCGGCGCAGTTCACAGAAATCATCGGCGCCTTGGCGCGTTTGGACAGATTGTGCAGGGCGCGCGCGACCAGTTCTTTACCGGTGCCGGATTCGCCCTGGATCAGGACATTGGAGTCGGTTGGCGCGACTTTGCGGATCTTGCTGTACAGATCCTGCATAGGTGGGCAGGAGCCGATGATGCCGATTTCGCCGTTGCTGTTATTGGCACCCGGTTTCGCGGCGCCATTGCCGGCTTTGCCGGCGACCGGTTCACCGCTGGCTTGCACTGATTGCCGGTCACGCAGGATTCGCGCGACGGCCTGGAGCATTTCGTCGTGATCGAAAGGCTTGGCGATGTAATCCACCGCGCCCATCTTCATCGAGTCGACTGCCGAACGCAGGCTGGCGTAGCTGGTCATGATCAGCACCGGAGTGCCCTGGCCGAGTTTGATCAACTCGGTACCAGGCGCGCCAGGCAGGCGCAGGTCGCTGACGATCAGGTCGAACGTGGGAATGGTGAAGCGTTCTTGTGCTTCCTGCACTGAACCGGCTTCGCTGACCTGGTACTGGTTACGTTCCAGCAGGCGGCGCAAGGCGGAGCGGATAATTGTTTCGTCTTCGACGATCAAAATGTGCGGCATTGATTCGATACTCTCGACGGTCTCAGTTCACAGCGGACGTCGCTTCGACATGACGCGGCAAGGTCACCCGGATACGGGTGCCGCGTTGGCTTTGAACATCAGCCGGGCTGTCGATGGTGATTTGTCCATAATGCTCTTCAACGATGGAATAGACCAGTGCAAGGCCCAGACCGGTGCCTTCGCCAGGATCCTTGGTGGTGAAGAAAGGTTCGAACAATCTATCCATGATGTTCTTCGGAATACCGCTGCCTTCGTCTTCCACGATCAAGTCGACCGTGTGTTCGCCGGCTTCGCTTTTGACGCGCACCGCACTGCCGGGAGGCGAGGCATCGCGGGCGTTTGAGAGCAGGTTGATCAGTACTTGCGCGAGCCGCTGAGGGTCGCCTTCGACCCAGTGATCGGGGTCGCACAGGTTGTAGAATTGCACTTCGAAATTACGTCGGTTCAGAGCCAGCAGGCCTATCGCATCCTGGGCCACTTCCGCCAGACAGACGGGCTCGTCGCTGTGCTGATGACTGCCAGCGTGGGCGAAGCTCATCAGCGACTGAACGATACGCGACACGCGCTTGGTCTGCTCAAGGATCTGCCCGCTGATTTCCTTCAGTTCGCTGTCTTCTTCGCGCTCTTCGCGCAGGTTCTGCGCCAGGCAGGCGATGCCGGTGATCGGGTTGCCGATTTCATGGGCCACGCCCGCGGCCAGTCGGCCGATACTGGCCAAACGCTCGGAGTGCACCAGTTTGTCTTCGAGCATCTGGGTTTCGGTCAGGTCTTCTACCAGCAACACCAAACCGCTGTTACCCGGTGCGAGCGGTTCATCGATCGCCGCTTTGTGCAGGTTCAACCAGCGGGTCTGGCCGTCGAGGGCCAGGTGCTGTTTGTGCAAATGCTCGTCCGGCAGATTGATGAAGCCTTGCAGCAGCTCTTTCCATGGATCGGCGATGGTGCTCAGGCGCGAACCGACCACACGCTGCGCGGCAATCCCGGTCAGCTCCTCCATGGCTTTGTTCCACATGAGGATTTCCTGATCCTTGGCCAGCGAGCAAACGCCCATCGGCAACTCCTGCAAGGTCTGGCGGTGATAGCGGCGCAGGGCATCGAGTTCGGCGGCAAGCCCGGTCAGGCGCGAGTGGTAATCCTCGAGGCGACTTTCGATGAAGTGGATGTCTTCGGTGACGTAGTTTTCGCCACCGGCTTTATAAGGCAGGAATGTCTCGACCATGTCCTGCGCCACGCTCGGCCCCATCAGGCCGGAGAGGTTGGCTTCGATACGGTCGCGCAATCGGCGCAAGGCGTAAGGCCGGCGCTCATCGAAAGGCAGATAGAGGTCGCGCAGGGCCTGTTCGACTTCTTTCTGTGCGGCCTTGGCGCCCAAGGGTTTGGCCAGTTGCGTGGCGAACTCCTGGGGTGAGGCGGCGTGCAGTTCGCGTCGTTGCGGCCGGCGCACGTTGTCCACGGCGCAGGCTTCCGCCGCGCTGGCCTCCTCGCTGCTGGCGTTGGTAAACAGCGAGATCAGGGTGAACATCAGCACGTTGGCAGCCAGCGACGCGATCGCCGCCATGTGCCAACTGGTGTCGTCCAGCACGTAGATCATGTTCAGCAGCGGAATGTAGAAACCCTGCAGATTGCCCACCAGTGGCAGCAGCATGGTCACCAGCCAGACCAGAATCCCCGCGAGCAAACCGGCGATGAAGCCGCGGCGGTTGGCGGTCGGCCAGTACAGTACCGACAGCACGCCCGGCAGGAATTGCAGAGTGGCGACGAAGGCGACAATGCCCAGATTCGCCAGATCCTGTTCTGCACCCAGCAGCAGGTAGAAACCGTAACCGGCCATGATGATCGCAACGATCAGCGCCCGACGGGTCCACTTCAACCAGCGATAGATGTTGCCTTCGGCCGGCGGCTGATAGAGCGGCAGCACCAGGTGGTTCAGCGCCATCCCGGACAGCGCCAGGGTGGTGACGATGATCAGCCCGCTGGCTGCCGACAATCCGCCCACATAGGCCAATAGCGCCAAAGCCTTGCTGTTGGCCGCGATGCCGATGCCCAGCGTGAAGTATTCCGGGTTGGTGGTGGCGCCAAGTTTCAGTCCGGCCCAGAGAATCAGTGGTACCGCCAGGCTCATCAACAGCAGGAAGAGCGGCAAGCCCCAGCTCGCACTGACCAGCGAGCGCGGGTTGAGGTTTTCGGTAAACGTCATGTGGTACATGTGCGGCATCACGATCGCCGAGGCGAAGAACACCAGCAGCAACGTACGCCATGGACCTTCCTGCAACGGTGTGTGCAGGGCGGCGAGGGCGGTCTGGTTTTGCAGCAGCCACAGCTCCAGCTGTTGCGGGCCGTCGAACACGCCATAAAGGGCATACAGGCCGACGCCGCCGATGGCGATCAGTTTGATCACCGACTCGAAGGCAATCGCGAACACCAGGCCTTCGTGTTTCTCGCGGGTGGCAATGTGGCGCGAGCCGAAGAAAATCGTGAACAGCGTAATCAGTGCGCAGAAGCTCAGCGCCACGCGATGCTGCACCGGTTCGCGGGTGAGGATGCCGATGGAGTCGGCGACCGCCTGAATTTGCAAGGCCAGTAGCGGCAGCACGCCGATCAGCATGAAGATCGTGGTCAGCGCACCGGCCCAGGTGCTGCGAAAGCGGAAGGCGAACAGATCGGCCAGCGACGACAGCTGATACGTGCGGGTGATCTTCAGGATTGGATACAACAACACCGGCGCCAGCAGAAACGCACCGGACACCCCGAGGTAACTGGACAAAAAGCCGTAGCCGTATTGATAGGCCAGGCCCACCGTGCCGTAAAACGCCCAGGCACTGGCGTAAACGCCCAGCGACAGGGTGTAAGTCAGCGGGTGGCGAATGATCGCCCGGGGGATCATGCCCCGTTCGCTGACCCAGGCTACGCCGAACAGCACCGCCAGGTACGCGGCGCTGATCAGGATCATCTGGGTCAGGCTAAAGCTCATCGGCATCTTTTTGGCTCTGCAGGATGAAGGTCACGACGATCAGAATCAGCCAGAGCAGATAAGGGCGATACCAGGCGCCAGTGGCGTCGATCCACCAATCCATGATGGCCGGGGAGAACAGATAAATCCCCACTACCAGGAGCAGGACCAAGCGATAGATGTACATCCCGGCCTCTCTTTTTTATACGCGTGCCCGAAAAGGTGCGGCGATGGTAACGGATGGGCGCGCCACTGCAAGTGTGATCACTGTAGTTGCGCTTCAGGCAGGTTGAGTGTGCGCGGGATCAATAATGCGTCCCAGTGTGCAATGCCCCAGTTCAGCACTTCCCGGGGTGTGGCGTAAGCCAGCTCGGCACCGGGGTTCTGCCCCAATGCGCGCAACGCACGCAACAACAACGGGGTTGCCTGATCTTCCGTCAACGGCGGCGAACGGTAGGACTTGCCGAGTTTGTTGCCATCGGGCTGGGTAATCAGTGGGATATGTAGATAGCGCGGTTGCGGCAGGCCGAGTAGTTCCTGCAGGTAGAGCTGGCGCGGTGTGGAGTCGAGCAGGTCGGCGCCACGGACGATATCGGTGATGCCTTGCCAGGCGTCGTCCAGCACCACTGCCAGCTGGTAGGCGTAGAGCCCGTCGCGGCGACGGATCACGAAATCGCCGACGTCCCGGCCCAGGTGTTGGCGGTATTCGCCTTGTACCCGATCAATAAAGTGATATTCCAGCTCGGGGACACGCAGGCGAATCGCGGCATGTTCAGTGCCGTGACCGGCATTGCGGCACAGTCCCGGATAAATCCCGTGATAGGGCGCAAGTGTTTTGCGCGAACAGGTGCACGCGTAGGCCAGACCGTGATTGAACAGGCGATTGAGGACTTCGGCGTAGGCATCGTGCCGGTCACTCTGTCGGACCATTTCGCCATCCCACTCGAAACCGTAGCTTTCCAGGGCTTTAAGGATCGCCGCTTGAGCGCCGGGTTCTTCCCGTGGCGGATCGAGGTCTTCCATGCGCATTAGCCAGCGGCCCCCCACCGAGCGCGCGTCGAGGTACGAGGCCAGCGCTGCGACCAGCGAACCGAAATGCAGATGTCCACTGGGCGTGGGGGCGAAGCGCCCGATGTAGGTGGGGGAAGCGATGGCGGTCATGGCGGCTATTTAAAGTCAAAAAACATCAGAAACAAAAACGGAGCGTTCGCACGCTCCGTTTTTCGTTCAGGTCGAGATTACTTACCGACTTGCTTTTCCTTGATTTCCGCCAGGGTCTTGCAGTCAACGCACATGTCGGCGGTAGGGCGGGCTTCCAGTCGCTTGACGCCAATTTCGACGCCGCAGGACTCGCACCAGCCATATTCTTCGTCTTCGATCAATTGCAGCGTCTTGTCGATCTTCTTGATCAACTTGCGCTCACGATCGCGGGCGCGCAATTCAAGGCTGAATTCTTCTTCCTGGCTGGCACGGTCTGCCGGGTCAGGGAAGTTGGCCGCTTCGTCTTTCATGTGATCAACCGTGCGGTCGACTTCCTGCATCAAGTCCTGTTTCCACTTATTCAGGATCTTGGTGAAGTGAGCGCGCATGGGCTTGCCCATGTATTCCTCGCCCTTCACTTCTTTGTAGGGTTCGAAGCCGCTGATCGACTGGTTTTGCTGCTTTGCTTGGGTGGGCATGAAATGGACCGCCTCTACTCTTGTAATCCATTGCGCAGGATTGCTCCATCACCGACACCTGCCGGCCCTGCGGCTGCAAGCGGGCGAACTTACCAGATCAAATCGGACCGCGCTACTCCCGGATGTCGAGGTAGTGGCCCGCTGTGCTTGCAAATGATTGCAAAGCCTTGTCTGGCGGTGCTGGAGACCTGATCAATAATTGATTTTAGTCAAACCTGGGGCACACGCTCGAGTCGTTTGTGTCCAAGGTTATTACGCGTCTGACCGCTTTAGGTTCTCGCTCGTTCCTGCGCTTGGGTAGAATCAATTTTTTTCCCCGTTGAAGGAAGGCTAATGGCTCAGCCCTACAGTGCCCGCAGTCGCGCGATCGAACCTTTCCATGTCATGGCGCTGCTGGCGCGTGCCAATGAATTGCAAGCGGCTGGCCACGACGTGATCCACCTGGAGATCGGCGAACCGGACTTCACCACCGCCGAGCCAATCATTCAGGCCGGCCAGGCCGCATTGACGGCGGGGAAAACCCGTTACACCGCCGCGCGGGGTATTCCCGAATTGCGTGAGGCCATTTCGGGCTTTTATCAGCAGCGTTATGGCCTGAACATCGATCCGCAGCGAATTCTCATTACGCCCGGCGGTTCTGGCGCGTTGCTGCTGGCCAGCGCTTTGTTGGTGGACCCGGGCAAGCACTGGCTGCTGGCGGACCCAGGCTATCCCTGCAATCGGCATTTCCTGCGGTTGGTGGAAGGCGCGGCACAGCTTGTCCCTGTAGGTCCGGACGTGCGTTATCAGCTGACGCCGGAGCTGGTGGCCCGCCATTGGGATCAGGACAGCGTCGGCGCCTTGGTGGCATCGCCAGCCAACCCGACCGGGACAATCCTGACCCGCGATGAGCTGGCGGGCTTGTCTGCCGCGATCAAGGAGCGCCACGGTCATCTGGTAGTGGACGAGATCTATCACGGTCTGACTTACGGCACTGATGCGGCCAGCGTGCTGGAAGTCGATGACAGCGCCTTTGTGCTGAATAGTTTTTCAAAGTATTTCGGTATGACCGGCTGGCGCCTTGGTTGGCTGGTGGCGCCGGAAGCGGCGGTCGGTGAGCTGGAAAAGCTCGCCCAGAACCTCTACATCAGCGCCCCGAGCATGGCCCAGCACGCCGCTTTGGCCTGCTTCGAACCGGCCACGATCAGCATTCTGGAAGAGCGTCGCGCCGAATTCGGCCGTCGTCGGGATTTCCTGTTGCCAGCCCTGCGAGCGTTGGGCTTTGGTATCGCCGTTGAGCCTGAAGGTGCGTTCTACTTGTATGCCGATATCAGCAAATTCGGCGGCGATGCCTTCGCTTTCTGCCGGCATTTCCTCGAAACCGAGCATGTGGCGATCACCCCCGGCCTGGACTTCGGGCGCTATCAGGCCGGGCATCACGTGCGGTTTGCCTACACCCAAAGCCTGCCGCGCTTGCAGGAAGCGGTCGAGCGCATCGGTCGCGGTCTACGGAGCTGGCAAGGCTGATGCATTTCCATCCTCCCCTCGAAGAAGGCCGTTTGATTCGTCGCTACAAGCGTTTTCTCGCCGATATCGAAACCGCTAGTGGCGAGTTGCTGACCATTCACTGCCCGAACACCGGCTCGATGCTCAATTGCCAGGTCGAAGGCGGGCAGGTCTGGTTCAGCCGTTCCAACGACCCCAAGCGCAAGTTGCCCGGCACCTGGGAAATCGGCGAAACCCCGCAGGGACGCTTGTTTTGCGTGAACACCGGGCGGGCCAACGGTTTAATCGAAGAAGCGCTGCGGGCAGGTGTCATCACCGAACTGAACGGCTTTACCGAGCTGAAGCGCGAAGTAGCCTACGGTCAGGAAAGCAGCCGCATCGATTTCCGTCTCGATTACCCGAGCGGGCCGGCTTATGTGGAAGTCAAAAGCGTGACCCTGGGCTTCGATGGTTCTTCGGTGGCGGCGTTTCCTGATGCAGTGACCCAGCGTGGGGCGAAGCATTTGCGCGAATTGGCGCATTTGGCTCGGGACGGAATTCGTGCGGTGCAGTTGTATTGCGTCAATCTCACCGGCATCGACGCCGTGCGTCCTGCAGAAGAAATCGATTCGGCCTACGCCGCAGCCTTGCGTGAGGCGGTGTCGTGTGGGGTCGAGGTGCTGGCCTATGGCGTGCACTTGACCCACGAAGAGATGGTGGTCGATCGGCGTCTGGGCGTGTTGCTCAACGGTTAAAGGCTGATCCAGATCCCTTGCTCGTCTTCGTGGCAGGCGACGGTGGTCAGGGACTGTCCTGCGCAAGGGCCGGCGACGCATTCCCCGTCTTCGATCAGAAACAGTGCGCCGTGGGTTGCGCACTGGATCAGGCTGTTGCTGGGGTCGAGAAACTGGTCGGGCTTCCATTCAAGTCCGACGCCACGGTGCGGGCAGCGATTGATGTAGACGTAAACCTGGCCGCCACGGCGTACGGCAAAGAGCTTCTGGCCGTCGATGTCGAAGCCGCGACTGTTGGCATCGGCCAGCTCAACGCCTGCACAAAGAAACTTCATGTCTATCCTCAAGTCCTGCGGCTCGTGACCGGATATGTCCGAGCTTGACGTTCAAATGCAAACAATTATCAAATGGCCGCCTTGCCTGTCGGGTTCAGGTGCCAGATGCCGAGGATACTTGGCCTGTCATCTCGATGCCCGGGAAAACCCTTAAAGGAAGCTGTTTATGCGCCTGAGTACCCGCGTTGCTGCGCTCTGTGTCGGACTCCTCGTCAGCCACAAAGCCGCAGCGGCCGAGTTGCCACAACGTTGGGTCAGTGCCGGTGGTGCTTTGTCGGAATGGATCAGCGCACTGGGCGGTGAATCGAAACTGGTCGGTGTCGATACCACCAGTCTGCACCCGGAATCGCTCAAGGCATTGCCGAGCATCGGGTATCAACGGCAATTGTCGGCGGAGGGCATCTTGAGCTTACGCCCGCAGATTCTGGTCGGGACCGAGGAAATGGGGTCGCCACCGGTGCTTTCGCAGATTCGCAGTGCGGGTGTGCAGATCGATCTGTTCTCGGCCCAGCCGGATCTGCCGACCTTGCAGGGCAATTTGCAACACCTGGGCAAGTTGCTCGGCGCTGAAGATCAGGCCTCACAATTGTTTCAGACCTATCAACAGCAACTTGATCAGCAACAGGTCCGGGTCACTCGGGCACAGTTGAAGCAAAAGTCGCCGGGCGTGCTGTTGTTGCTTGGCCACGCGGGCGGCAAACCGCTCATCGCCGGCAAGGACACCGCCGCCGATTGGTCGCTGCAGCAGGCCGGTGGGCACAATCTGGCCACGCATACCGGCTACAAACCCTTTTCTGTCGAATCCCTGGTCAATCTGGATCCCGAGGTGCTGGTGTTTGCCGATCGTGCACTGACCGGCGATGCGGCACGTGCGGCGTTGTTCAAGGAGAACCCGATCCTGTCCTCGACCCGTGCGGCCAAGGATGGGCGAGTCATGGAGCTTGATCCGACGTTGTTGGTCGGGGGCTTGGGGCCGCGGCTACCTGATGCGCTGAAAAAACTGTCTGACGCTTTTTACCCCGGTACCGCCGGCCAATGACCATTCTGGTTAAACCCCGTGCTTTATTTATTGGTCTGATCCTGCTGTGTGTGTTGGCCATCTGGCTGTCTTTGGCGCTTGGGCCGGTGAGCTTGCCGTTGCTCGACACCTTGCGTGCAGCCCTGCGGCTGGTGGGGGTACCGATCGCGCCCGACGGACTGGAACAGGCTGAGCTGATCCTCGGGCAGATTCGCTTGCCGCGAACCTTATTGGGGTTGGCCGTGGGGGGTGTGTTGGCACTGTCCGGCGTGGCGATGCAGGGGCTGTTTCGTAATCCCCTAGCCGATCCGGGACTGGTCGGCGTCTCCAGCGGTGCGGCATTGGGCGCGGCGATCGCGATCGTCGGTGGTTCTGTGTTCGGCGGTCTGCCTGAATCCTTCGGGCCTTATCTGTTATCGCTGTGCGCGTTTCTCGGCGGGCTCGGCGTGACGGCGCTGGTGTATCGACTGGGCCGGCGCAACGGGCAGACCAACGTCGCGACCATGTTGCTGGCCGGTATTGCGTTGACTGCGCTGGCCGGCTCCGCCGTGGGGCTGTTCACCTATCTGGCAGATGACGCGACGTTGCGCACCCTGACGTTCTGGAACCTGGGCAGCCTCAATGGCGCCAGCTATTCGCGGCTCTGGCCGTTGCTGCTGATCAGTGCCGGCGTGGCACTGTGGCTGCCGCGTCGGGCCAAGGCCTTGAATGCGTTGTTGCTGGGTGAGTCGGAGGCCGGTCACTTGGGCATCGACGTCGAAAGGCTCAAGCGTGAATTGGTGTTCTGCACGGCGCTGGGTGTCGGTGCAGCGGTGGCCGCCGCGGGGATGATCGGGTTTGTCGGTCTGGTGGTGCCGCATCTGGTGCGACTATTGGCCGGTCCGGATCATCGGGTGTTGTTGCCAGCGTCAGTATTGGCGGGTGCCAGTCTGTTGTTGTTTGCCGATCTGGTGGCGCGACTGGCCCTGGCACCGGCCGAATTGCCGATCGGGATCGTCACGGCTTTCATCGGTGCGCCGTTCTTTCTGTATTTATTGCTCAGAGGACGTGCCTGATGTTGCGAACGCAAAATCTGCAAATCCGTCGGGGTCGAAAGATTGTCCTGACGGACATCACGCTTGAGCTCAAGCCGGGCGAAGTCCTCGGTGTGCTGGGGCCTAACGGCGCCGGTAAAAGCACCTTGCTCGGCGCCTTGTGCGGTGAGTTGCAGGCTGATCACGGCAGCGTCTGGCTCGACGAGCGCGCGTTGAGCGATTGGACCGGGACGGCGCGAGCGCAGCGTTTGGCGGTGTTGCCGCAGGTGTCGACTCTGGACTTCGCCTTTCGTGTCGAAGAAGTGGTCGGCATGGGCCGCTTGCCGCATCAAAGCGGTCGGGTCCGCGATGACGAGATCGTCGCCGCCGCGTTGCACGCTGCCGATGCCGGGCATTTGAGTGGCCGCAGCTATCTGGCCTTGTCCGGTGGCGAACGTCAGCGGGTGCATCTGGCTCGAGTTCTGGCGCAGCTCTGGCCGGGCGAAGCAGGGCAAACGTTGTTGCTCGACGAGCCCACATCGATGCTCGACCCGCTTCATCAGCACATCACTTTGCAAGCTGTACGCGAGTTCGCCAATCGCGGCGCGGCGGTGCTGGTGATCCTGCATGATCTGAACCTGGCGGCGCGCTATTGTGATCGCCTGTTACTGCTCGAAAGGGGGCGTCCGGTGGCGCTCGATGTCCCGGAGCAGGTGTTGCGCCCGGAACCACTCAAGGCCGTGTTCGGGCTGGAAGTATTGGTGCAGCAGCACCCGGAGCGTGGGCATCCGCTGATCATCGCCCGCTGAGTTTTTTATGGGGGTGAACACATGCGTGGGATTTTGATGCTGGCCTTGCTGATGCTGAGTGCCTGTCAGCATGTTTCGACTCCGCCGCCGGTTGTCGGCGAGATTCGGGACTTGCGCAGCGGCCAGGCCCTCACGGCTCAGGAGCTGGTTACGCGGCTGGAGAAGCCTTCGCGGTTGATCGTGGGTGAACAGCATGACAATCGCGATCACCATCAACTGCAACTGTGGTTATTGCAGTCGCTGGGTGAGCGGCGAGCTCAAGGTAGTCTGTTGCTGGAAATGCTTACGCCGGATCAACAGCTGCGCGTCGACGACGTTCGCCGCGCCTCGCCGCCACCGGCGAATTTGCCCGCTGCATTGGCCTGGCAGTCTGGCTGGGACTGGAATGTGTACGGGCCGGTCGTTCGTTTCGCGCTGGCCCAGCCATATCCGCTGCTGGCAGCCAATCTGGACATGCTTGAAGTCCGTGCCGTTTACGCCAATCCCCCGACATTGAGCGGATCGGGCGCCAACGCTGTTTCAGTCAAGGACGAGTTACTGGAGCAAATCAGCGACTCCCACTGTGGTTTGCTGCCTGAATCGCAGATGCCGGCGATGCTGGCGGTCCAACAGCAACGTGACCGACGGATGGCCGAGCGCTTGCTGGCTGCGCCTACGCCTTCACTGTTGTTTGCCGGCGCTTACCATGCGCGCAAGGATGTCGGCGTGCCGATCCATGTGCTTGATCTGGGAGAACCCCAGGCGCCTGCGGTGTTGATGCTGGCGGAGCAGGGTAGCGAGGTCACCCCGGCCATGGCGGATTACGTCTGGTACACGCCGGCCACACCGCCCCAGGATTACTGCGCGCAAATGCGTAAGCAATTTGGCAAGTGATCGAACGACTTTTTTCAGGCAAAAAAAGACCCGGCAAGAGCCGGGTCAAATAACCGTGATTAGCCTGATGAGGAGATATCTGAGAGTCCGAACCAAGGGCTTTTCAAATATCGACCAGTCTCGCGACCAGTTGTGATAATCATAGCGATTCTCATTACCAAGTCAACCGCTGATTTCTCAATAATTTGAATTACGCTGTCCACTGGCGGGAAACGCCCGTAATCATTGGGTTTCAGCCTGTGCGGTTGAGCGAACTCAGCTGAGTGATGTGCTTGTTCAGCAGGTCGATGCGTCGGGCTATGCTCTTGATCAGGCTGTGGGCGATCTTCGCGGTCCGCAAGGCATCAAACCTTCCAGCAGCCGGACGGGAATATGTTGCAGTCGGTTGATCAACGCGTCGGCGTAAGCCGGTTGTTCCCCAAGTAGGTACATGGTTGCTGCGCCCGTTCAGTTCTTGTGACGTGACGAAATAGCTTCCAGCTGTTTGTTCAAGGCGTCCTTGCGCTCTGCGGGAATGTCGTTCCAGTGCACATCCATCAGGGCACCTTCGATGGCATACAACAACACCTTGGACGCCCGAAACCCGCGCGTGCGCACGGCCCGATAAGCATCCACCGCCCCAAGGCGACGCAAGTCCGAAGCGCTGTGGATGCCCACGGCATGCAGCCACTGCGCCGACGTCTTGCCAAGATTCTTCAGGTGCTGCAGTTCATCATTCATCAAGCCTCCTTGCGACGGTCGAACGGTGCGTGGGCGAGCTTCTCAGGAGTGTAGCCATCAGTAGGAAAAGCGTGATTGTTTGGTCGGTTTCGACGCAAAAGCTTCTAAGAGGCGAAGTCCCCCAGCGGCGTGAAAGTCCGCGAATGCGGTAGGAAGAGAGGACGGTGGAATCAGGTCTCCAGGCCACATATGCCCAGAGTTCAGCGCAAAGGGGGGCGCCGAACGTGGCAGTTAACGGTCGCTTTTAGCGGGTGCGATAACGCAGGCGTGTACCGAAATTCATCGACATCAGGATCTCGTCAGCACTCAGCTCTGGCGGGAAGTAGGCGCCGGAGATCTGTGCATGAGCAAGGCTCGCGCCTTCCAGGGAGGCGTTGCGAAAGTCGATGCCGCGCAAGTCGGCGGAGCGAAAATAGGCATCGGTAAAGTCGACACCGTCGGCGTTCAGCTCACGCAGGTCCAAACCCCGGAAATCGCCACCGACCATGTCGATAGGTCCGTCTTTAGGACGCTCGTTGTTGAAACCGGTGATGTCGTCTTTGTGCAGCAACGCATAAAGCGGGGTGTCGAGTAGTTTCGGCTGGCTCATGTCACATCACCTGTTGGTTTTATGACGCCAGTATAGTGCCACTATTTGGCAGCCGTGAAGCCGGCGAAGGCTTCACGGCTGAAATAGCTTCTTACAGACCCGGCAGGCGCTGGCGAATCTGTGCAACGACTGTGTCGAGGGTTCCGCTTTCATTGGTCTGAACGCGTTTGCTGCAGAGAATTTCTGCTGGCGTCAGGGCCTCACGAGTGGCTTGCTGGGCTTCGATAACGGTCAGGTTGGCGTCGGACGGGTCCTTTTTGTCTGCCTGGCGCAGCGCCAGCCAGCTCTCGATCACCGCTTGCGGCGCATTGCAATCGAGGATCAGGAATGGCGCGCCGGTGGCTTCGGCGATTTTCGCTGCGCCGTCACGCTGGTCGCGTTTGAGGTAAGTCGCATCGATCACCACCGGGAAACCAGCACGCAGGATCACCGCGGCAATTTCATGCAGGCGGGTGTAAGTGGCGGCGCTGGCGTCTGCACTATAGATGCCGGCCTGAGGGTCGTTGGGTACGGTTTGCTCGCCGAACAGACGTTTGCGCTCTACATCGGAACGCAGGCGAATAGCGCCCAACGCTTCCACCAGACGCATGGCCACATGGCTTTTGCCGACGGCAGAAACACCGTGGGTGATGGCCATGAAGCGCGAAGGAATGGTGCTGTAGCTTTCCGCCAGGTTGGCGTAGTTGCGGTACTGACGCAGGGTGGTGGCTCGCTGCACCGGGTCGGCCTCGGCCGGCATGCTGAACAGGCTGACCTTGGCGCGAACCAGTGCGCGGTAGGCTTTATAGAAGTTCAGCAACTCAAGGCCCTGGTAATCGCCGGTCAGTTCCAGGTACTGGCTGATGAAGCGACGCGCCAGACTTTTCAGGCCACGGTCTTCGAGGTCCATCGCTAGGAATCCGGTGTCGGCGTAAACGTCGGTGAAGCGGAACGGTTCGTTGAACTCAATGCAGTCGAAAATCACGACCTTGCCGTCGATCACGGTGGCGTTGCCCAGGTGGATGTCGCCGTGGCATTCGCGGATGAAACCTTCGGCCTTGCGCTGGGCGAACAGTGGCTTGAGGCGTTCGAAGCTGCTTTCGGCCCAGGCTTGCAGGGCGTCGAGTTGCAGCAGATCGGCCTTGTCGCTGAGGAACGGGCGGATCTGTTCGAAGTTCTGGCGTACCGGCGCCATCACGCTGTCCGGTGTGCCGGCTTCGTGCTCGGCAGGCACTTTCGGCGCGCTGAGGTGGAATTGAGCGATTTGCGCGGCCATCTCGTCGATGTGCGTGGTGGTCAATTCGCCATTGGCTTGCAGCGTGCTGAGCAGTTGGCTCTGTGGGAATTGACGCATTTTCAGTGCGTAATCGACGACCGGACCCTTGCCGTCCAATTGTGGTGCTTCGACGCTGCCGGTGATTGGTAACACTTCGAGATACAAATCGTTGGTCAGGCGCTGGTTAAGACGCAGCTCCTCCCCGCAAAAATGCTTGCGAGCATCGAGGCTGGTGAAATCCAGGAAGCCGAAATTCACTGGTTTCTTCACTTTATAAGCAAAGGGGCCGGTGAGGATTACCCATGAGATGTGGGTTTCGATGACCTGGAACCCGTCTACGGGATGCGGGTAGAGGGCCGGGTTTTGCAGGGCAGCGATCAGGGACTGGCTCACAAGCGATCCTTCAGTGTCTGGGGAAAATTCACGGCCGCCATTATGGCCGTAAGTCCGTCTGACGCAAACCTTGGAGGGCTCCTGTTGAGTATGAATAAAGTGCGTATAATCCGCCGCCATGACTCGTACTCGATCCCCCCGCACCCCCAAAAAACCACCTTCCAAGGGCCTGAGCCCCTGGCTGGGCTGGGCCCTTAAACTCAGTCTGGTCGGCCTCGTGGTGCTCGCCGGATTCGCGGTTTACCTCGACGCCATCGTCCAGGAGAAGTTCTCCGGCAAGCGCTGGACCATTCCGGCCAAGGTGTACGCGCGCCCGCTCGAGCTGTTTACCGGCCAGAAGCTGAGCAAGGATGACTTCCTCACCGAGCTCGACGCCTTGGGCTACCGACGTGAAAGCGTGAGCAATGGACCCGGCGCGGCGGCGGTCAGCGGCAATACCGTCGACTTGAATACCCGTGGCTTCCAGTTCTATGAAGGCCTGGAGCAAGCGCAACCAGTACGGGTGCGTTTCTCTGGCGACTACGTGGCCGAACTTTCGGCGACCAACGGTTCGAAGCTTTCTGTGGTGCGGTTGGAACCGCTATTGATCGGCGGGATTTACCCAAAAAATCTCGAAGATCGCATTTTGATCAAAATTGATCAGGTCCCGCCGTATCTGCTGGAAACCCTGGTCGCTGTGGAAGACCGGGACTTCTACAGCCACTGGGGCGTGTCGCCCAAGTCGATTGCCCGAGCCATCTATGTCAACACCTCTGGCGGCAAGATGACCCAGGGCGGCAGTACGCTGACACAACAATTGGTCAAGAACTTCTACCTGACCAGCGAACGCAGCCTGACCCGTAAACTCACCGAAGCCATGATGGCGATGTTGCTTGAGCTGCATTACGACAAACGAGAAATTCTTGAGGCCTACCTCAATGAAGTGTTCGTCGGTCAGGATGGCCAGCGTGCGGTGCACGGTTTCGGCTTGGCAAGCCAGTTTTTCTTCGGCCAGCCGTTGTCTGAACTGAAGCTGCATCAAGTCGCGATGCTGGTGGGCATGGTCAAGGGGCCGTCCTATTACAACCCTCGTCGCAACCCTGAACGGGCGCTTGAACGGCGCAATCTCGTGCTCGATGTACTTGAGCAACAAGGTGTTGCCACCGCCGATCAGGTCGCTGCTGCGAAGAAAATGCCACTGGGTGTGACGACTCGCGGCAAGCTGGCCGACAGCTCATTCCCTGGCTTCCTCGATCTGGTCAAGCGCCAGTTGCGCGAAGACTATCGCGACGAAGACTTGACCGAAGAAGGTCTGAGGATCTTCACCAGCTTCGACCCGATCCTGCAAATGAAAGCGGAAGCGTCGGTCAACGACACCTTCAAGCGACTTTCCGGGCGCAAAGGCTCCGATGACGTCGAAGCGGCCATGGTCGTGACCAACCCGGAAACCGGTGAAGTGCAGGCCATGATTGGCAGTCGTCAGGCAAGTTTTGCCGGCTTCAACCGTGCGCTGGATGCTGTACGACCGATCGGCTCCTTGATCAAACCGGCGGTTTATCTGACAGCCCTTGAGAAACCGAGCCAGTACACCTTGACCAGTTGGCTGTCGGACGACTACTTCTCTGTCAAAGGCGCGGACGGTCAAGTCTGGAAACCGCAGAACTACGATCGCCGTTCTCACGGCACCGTATTTCTGTATCAGGGCCTGGCGCATTCCTACAACCTGTCGACCGCGCGTCTCGGGTTGGCGGTGGGCGTACCGAATGTCCTGAAGACCCTGGCACGTCTCGGTGTGAGTCGCGAATTCCCGGCGTTCCCGTCGATGTTGCTGGGCGCTGGCGGCATGACCCCGATCGAAGTGGCGACCATGTACCAGACGCTGGCCAACGGTGGTTTCAATACGCCGATGCGCGGGATCCGTAGCGTACTGACCGCCGAAGGGGAACCGCTCAAGCGTTATCCGTTCCAGATTCAGCAGCGTTTCGATCCGGCCTCCATTTACCTGATCCAGAGCGCCATGCAGCGGGTCATGCGTGAAGGTACCGGCAGTTCGGTTTACAACGTGTTGCCTAAAACCCTGACACTGGCCGGCAAGACCGGTACCAGTAACGATTCGCGGGACAGCTGGTTCGCCGGTTTCAGCCAGGACCTGCTTGCAGTGGTCTGGCTGGGTCGCGATGACAACGGCAAGACACCGTTCACCGGTGCCACCGGTGCGCTGCAGGTCTGGACCAGTTTCATGCGTAAGGCCGATCCGTTGCCGCTGGACATGCCGCAGCCAGATAACATTGTTCAGGCCTGGGTTGATTCGCGCACTGGACAAGGCTCTGATGCCAACTGCCCAGGTGCCGTGCAGATGCCGTATATTCGCGGCAGCGAACCGCCTCCCGGTGCCGCTTGCGGTGGCGAAAGCCCTGTTTCCGGTGAAACGGTGATGGATTGGGTCAAAGGCTGGATGAATTAAGCAAAGAGGGTTTCAAGTGAACAAGTGGTTGATTCCAGCGGTTACCGCCGTGGCTTTGCTCAGCGGTTGCTCCTCCGTACAACGCGGTTCGATTCCAGTTGTGGATTCCGGCAGCGCTGTCTCCAACAGTGAGCGAGTGTCGGCGAATGGCGGTTTCCGTCAGTCGACGACAAAACGTCCTGCGCAAGCCCAGACTCAGGCAATTCCACAAGGTGATACCGGCGTCGTCGTGATGGTGCCAGGTGGCGGCGCAGTGGCGTCCGCACCGATCAGCTCTTCGCCGATCACGCCAGGCCCGATTACCCCGGGGCCGATCGATACCGCGCCGGTCCAGTCGGCACCGGTCAATCAGGGTAGCTACAGCATGCCGTCGACGCCGAGCGGGATTCCTTCAGCGAACTCCGGTGGCTTGTCTGCCGACGAGCAATTGGACGGTCCGGTTCTGGCCTTGCTGACTACCGCTCAGCAGCAACAGGCGAGCGGTGATCTCAACGGTGCGTCCTCCAGTCTTGAGCGCGCCCAGCGTGTTGCACCGCGTGAGCCACAAGTGCTTTATCGCCTGGCTCAGGTGCGCATGGCTCAAGGCGATGCGCCACAAGCCGAGCAGTTTGCTCGTCGTGGCTTGACCTTCGCCAATGGTCGTCCGGCGCTTCAGGCCAGCCTGTGGGAATTGATCGCTCAGGCGCGTGAGAAACAGGGTGATTCCGCTGGCTCAGCATTGGCCCGTCAGAAGGCCAAGGTTTCGCTGTGATGGATGCACGCTTTCCGAAAATTGCCGAGCAGTTGCTGTTGATCGAGCGTGAGCTGCGGGTCCAGGGTTGGTGGGACGAAGTCTCGCCATCTGCTGAAGCGCTTTCCAGTGTCGAGCCATTCTCGGTCGACACGCTGGATTTCGAGCAGTGGCTGCAATGGATCTTCCTTCCGCGGATGAAGGTGATTCTCGAGCAGGACCTGCCCTTGCCAAACGCTTCGGGCATTCAGGAGATGGCCGAAATGGTCTTCGCCGCCCGTAATGTCCAGGGTAAGGATCGGCAACTGCAGGTGCTGCTCAAAGAGTTTGATCTACTGATTACCGCCTCCCGCTAACGCCGATCCGCCGATTCGTTGTAGGAGCTGTCGAGTGAAACGAGGCTGCGATCTTTTGACTTTGCTTCTAAAAAGATCGCAGCCTCGTTTCACTCGACAGCTCCTACAGGTGTCTACTGGCAGTTACCCGCAATCTGTTTCTGTGCTTCGGTGATGCGCTCCTGACGTTGCTGGTCGGTCAGGCGGCGCGTCTCACCGTCGACATCCTCCCGTATTCGCGGATTGTTCTGCAGTTGAGCCAGGTTCGTTCGCGCCTGTTCGCAGAACACCTTCAGCTGGGCTTGCTGCTCGGCGACCTGCTTTTTCACTTTTTTGTCGATGGCCTGTTGATCGCCAATGGCACCGCTGCGTGGCGGTGGGGCCTGGTTGCTGGCAGGCGCGGAGGGCGTGACCACCGTTGTGGCTTCCCGGCCTTGGGGCGGCTGGGCGTCGAAGTGGGTAACGCCCTGGGCGTCGACCCATTTGTAGATCTGGCCTGCCATGCATAAAGAGCTGATGAGCAGGGTGACCATGAAGAAGATCGTTCGCATGCCTTTTCCTTGTCATGGGTTGCGCAATTGAAGCTAACACAGTTGCTGTTTAGCGGTTTTTTCTTGCTTTCTCATGTGCTTAGTTCAATAAAGCACATAGACGACTTGACTTGGAGAGGACGAAACAGAAGAATCCAAAGTCCGCTGTAGAGGGACTGCCAGAAGCAGGCCCGCTCAGCAGATCATGAGGCGCACACCCGCGCCGACCTGTTACACCCGCAACGCGTTACCTCGCGCTGGGTGGGAAAGGCCCGCAACACTTGGGACGATCCCAATACTTGCTCAGTCAGTGCTGACGTAGTCGGCGACCACCGTCGCTCATGCTCTGCTGAGAAGTAAACCTATTAAGACCCGTCCTCTTTTTATGTGGGCGGTATTCTGGCGTTTTAGAGGTGAACAACGTGGAGCTTTTATCTGGCGGTGAGATGCTCGTCCGCTTTTTGCGTGACGAAGGCGTCAAATATATCTACGGGTACCCGGGTGGTGCTCTTCTTCATGTCTACGATGCCCTGTTCAAAGAACCGGAAGTGACCCACATCCTGGTTCGTCACGAACAGGCTGCGACCCATATGGCTGACGGTTATGCCCGTGCCACCGGTAAAGCCGGTGTGGTACTGGTCACTTCCGGCCCGGGCGCAACCAACGCCATCACCGGTATTGCCACGGCCTACATGGACTCCATTCCGATGGTGGTCATTTCTGGCCAGGTGCCTAGCACCATGGTGGGCACCGATGCGTTCCAGGAAACCGACATGATCGGTATCTCCCGGCCGATCGTGAAGCACAGCTTCATGATCAAGCACGCCTCGGAAATCCCGGAAGTCATGAAGAAAGCGTTCTACCTGGCGCAATCCGGTCGTCCGGGTCCGGTCGTGGTCGATATCCCGAAAGACATGACCAACCCAGCCGAGAAGTTCGAATACATCTTCCCGAAAAAAGCCAAGCTGCGTTCCTACAGTCCGGCCGTTCGCGGTCACTCCGGGCAAATCCGCAAGGCAGCAGAAATGCTCCTGGCGGCCAAGCGTCCTGTGATGTACGCAGGCGGCGGTGTGATCCTCGGTGGTGGCTCCGCGCCACTGACCGAATTGGCGAAGATGCTCAACCTGCCAGTGACCAATACCCTGATGGGCCTGGGTGCCTACCCTGGCACCGACCGTCAGTTCATCGGCATGCTCGGCATGCACGGCAGCTACACCGCTAACCTGGCGATGCACCATGCCGACGTGATCCTGGCAGTCGGTGCGCGTTTCGACGACCGCGTGATTAACGGCCCGGCCAAGTTCTGCCCGAATGCCAAGATCATTCACATCGACATCGACCCGGCTTCGATCTCCAAGACCATCAAGGCCGACGTGCCAATCGTCGGTCCGGTCGAGAGTGTCCTGACCGAAATGGTCGCGATCCTCAAGGAAATTGGCGAGACCCCGAACAAGGAATCCGTTGCCAGTTGGTGGAAGCAAGTTGATGAGTGGCGCGGTGACCGCGGCCTGTTCCCTTACGACAAGGGCGACGGCAGCGTCATCAAGCCTCAGACCGTGATCGAAACCCTGTGCGAAGTGACCAAGGGCGATGCCTTTGTGGCCTCCGACGTGGGTCAGCACCAAATGTTCGCGGCGCAGTACTACAAGTTCAACAAGCCGAACCGCTGGATCAACTCCGGTGGCCTGGGCACCATGGGCTTCGGTTTCCCGGCGGCCATGGGTATCAAGTTGAGCTTCCCGGATGCCGACGTCGCCTGCGTAACGGGCGAGGGCAGCATCCAGATGAACATTCAGGAACTGTCGACCTGCCTGCAATACGGTTTGCCGGTAAAAATCGTGATCCTGAACAATGGCGTGCTGGGTATGGTTCGTCAGTGGCAAGACATGAGTTACGGCAGCCGTCACTCGCACTCCTACATGGAGTCGCTGCCTGACTTCGTCAAGCTGGCAGAAGCCTATGGTCACGTTGGCATGCGCATCACCGACTCGAAAGATTTGAAGTCGAAGATGGAAGAGGCGTTCGCCATGAAAGATCGCCTGGTGGTTATCGACATTTCGGTTGATACCAGCGAGCACGTCTACCCGATGCAGATCAAAGACGGCTCCATGCGCGATATGTGGCTGAGCAAGACGGAGCGTACTTAATCATGCGGCACATTATTTCCTTGCTTCTGGAAAACGAACCGGGCGCTCTGTCTCGTGTAGTCGGCCTGTTCTCACAGCGCAACTACAACATCGAAAGCCTGACCGTGGCACCTACCGAGGACCCGACCCTGTCGCGTCTGACGCTGACCACTGTCGGCCACGATGAAGTCATCGAGCAGATCACCAAGAACCTGAACAAGCTGATCGAAGTGGTCAAATTGGTCGACCTGTCGGAGAGTGCTCACATCGAGCGCGAACTGATGCTGGTAAAGGTCAAGGCCACCGGCGCCCAGCGCGCCGAGATCAAGCGTACGACCGATATTTATCGTGGGCAGATCGTCGATGTCAGCGCTAGCGTGTATACCGTTCAATTGACCGGTACCAGCGACAAGCTCGACAGCTTCATTCAGTCCATTGGCACCGCCTCGATTCTGGAAACCGTCCGCAGCGGCGTAACCGGTATTGCCCGCGGCGACAAAGTACTCAGCATCTAAACCAAATTAGCGAATGGCCTGAACGGCCTGGATATATAGGGGAAATTCATGAAAGTTTATTACGAAAAAGACTGCGACCTGTCGATCATCCAGGGCAAGAAAGTTGCCATCATCGGTTACGGCTCCCAAGGCCACGCTCAAGCGTGCAACCTGAAAGACTCCGGCGTTGACGTTACCGTTGGCCTGCGTAAAGGCTCGGCGACTGTTGCCAAGGCTGAAGCTCACGGCCTGAAAGTGACCGACGTTGCTTCCGCTGTTGCGGCTGCCGACCTGGTCATGATCCTGACCCCGGACGAGTTCCAGTCCGCTCTGTACAAGAACGAAATCGAGCCGAACATCAAGAAAGGCGCCACCCTGGCCTTTTCCCACGGTTTCGCGATCCACTACAACCAGGTTGTGCCGCGCGCTGACCTCGACGTGATCATGATCGCGCCGAAAGCTCCAGGCCACACCGTGCGTTCCGAATTCGTGAAGGGCGGCGGTATTCCTGATCTGATCGCTATCTATCAGGACGCCTCGGGCAACGCCAAGAACGTTGCGCTGTCCTACGCCGCTGGCGTTGGTGGCGGTCGTACCGGCATCATCGAAACCACCTTCAAGGACGAGACCGAAACCGACCTGTTCGGCGAACAAGCCGTTCTGTGCGGCGGTACTGTTGAACTGGTCAAAGCCGGTTTCGAAACTCTAGTTGAAGCTGGCTACGCGCCAGAAATGGCCTACTTCGAGTGCCTGCACGAACTGAAGCTGATCGTTGACCTCATGTACGAAGGCGGTATCGCCAACATGAACTACTCGATCTCCAACAACGCTGAATACGGCGAGTACGTGACCGGTCCGGAAGTGATCAACGCCGAATCCCGTCAAGCGATGCGCAACGCCCTGAAACGTATTCAGGACGGCGAATACGCCAAGATGTTCATCAGCGAAGGCGCTACCGGCTATCCTTCGATGACCGCCAAGCGTCGTAACAACGCCGCTCACGGTATCGAAATCATCGGTGAGCAACTGCGCTCCATGATGCCGTGGATCGGTGCCAACAAGATCGTCGACAAAGCTAAAAACTAAGTCGCGCACTTGTACGGAAAACGCGGCCTAGGCCGCGTTTTTTCGTTTGGGTGACCGGTTCTGGTATAAAGCTGCATCGTTTGCGGCCGAACCGTCGTCCCAGACACCTGTCCAACTTTCCACCCCGTTGCAAGGTAATGTCCATGAGCGAACGTCCCGAAGAGCCAAACCAGGCTTCTGACGCCGAAAGTCTGCTGCCCATCGATGAACACATCGAGGAAGGGCATGACGCTGAAGGTCGTAAAGTCCGGCATCGTGGTATCTATCTTCTGCCGAATCTGTTCACCACTGCGAATCTGTTCGCAGGGTTTTATTCCATCATCAACTCGATGAGCGCCCAGAGCGCCTTGAGTGCCGGTGATTCGATTGGTGCGAGCAAGTATTTTGCTTTTGCAGCAATTGCGATTTTTGTTGCGATGGTGCTCGACGGCCTCGATGGTCGCGTCGCCCGTATGACCAATACCCAGAGCGCCTTCGGTGCCGAGTACGACTCGCTGTCGGACATGGTTGCCTTTGGTGTGGCGCCAGCATTGTTGGCGTTCGGTTGGGCATTGGGCGATATGGGTAAGGTCGGCTGGATGGTCGCCTTCATTTATGTCGCCGGTGCGGCGTTGCGCCTGGCGCGTTTCAATACCCAGGTCGGCACCGCGGACAAGCGCTACTTCATCGGCCTGGCCAGTCCGGCTGCTGCTGGTGTGGTCGCAGGCATTGTCTGGGCGTTCAGTGATTACGGCATCCAGGGTTCCAAGATGTCCTTCCTGGTTGCGCTGATGGTCGCAGCCGCCGGCATGTTGATGGTCAGCAATATCAAGTACAACAGCTTCAAAGAGCTGGATTTGAAAGGGCGCGTACCCTTCGTGGCGATTCTCGCCGTGGTGTTGGTGTTTGCCGTGGTTTTCAGTGATCCGCCGCGCATCCTGCTGCTGGTTTTCCTTGCCTATGCGGCTTCTGGTCCGGTGCAGTACCTGCTGCGTCTTCGTCGGCACAAAAGCGCCGAGTGATGTAATTTCCCCCATACTCCGCAGTCTATTGGTGCATCTGTCCTCCAATGCTGCGGAGTTGCCATGCTGATCAAAGTCTCCAAAGCGTCTGACTGCCATGAGTCGGACGTCACGCCTGAGTCCTTCTATCTATCTCGTCGCAATGTTCTTGGTGCCGCCGTTGCCGGTTTGGCCGTGAGCAGCCTGCCGCGTTGGGCCTCTGCTGGTGATGCTGTGCGTTATGCGGATGTTGAGCCTGGCAAGGCGCCTTCCTGGTTTGCCGAAAAACGTCCTTCTACCCAGTGGGGCGCGGTAAACGTCAAGGATGAGTCGATCACGCCATTCAAGGACGCGACTCATTACAACAACTTTTATGAGTTCGGTACCGATAAAGGTGATCCCGCTGCCAACGCCGGCACACTGAAAACCGAGCCTTGGAGTGTGGTGGTGGACGGGGAGGTAGGCAAGCCGGGACGGTACGCACTGGAAGACTTCATGAAGCCTTATCAGTTGGAGGAGCGCATCTACCGTCTTCGCTGTGTAGAGGCTTGGTCGATGGTCATTCCATGGATCGGTTTTCCCATCTCGGCGTTACTCAAGGAAGTCGAGCCGACTTCCAAAGCTAAATTCATTCGCTTCGAAACCCTGGAGGATCCCAAGAACATGCCCGGGCAGCGTTCCGGTTTTGCCTTGATCGACTGGCCTTATGTGGAAGGGCTGCGTCTGGATGAGGCGATGAATCCGTTGGCGATTCTTGCTGTGGGTATGTATGGGCGGGAGTTGCCTAATCAGAACGGCGCGCCTCTGCGTTTGGTGGTGCCTTGGAAGTATGGTTTCAAGAGCGTTAAATCCATCGTACGGATCAGTCTGGTGAGTGAGCAGCCGAAAACCACTTGGCAGAGCATTGCCTCGGATGAGTATGGTTTTTATGCGAACGTGAATCCTACGGTCGACCATCCTCGTTGGACCCAGGCGCGTGAGCGGCGTTTGCCGAGTGGGCTGTTCAAGCCCAATGTTCGGGACACGCAGATGTTCAATGGCTACTCGGATGAAGTCGCCTCTCTATACGCAGGGCTCGATTTGCGGAAGAACTATTGATGCGATTTCCGTTTTGGCGAATGGGTGTCTTTATAGCTGCAGGGGTGTGGCCGCTGCTTTGGCTGTACCAGGCCTGGGGGGATGTGCTTGGGCCTGACCCGGGCAAGGTGCTGGTTGACCGGTTGGGGCTTGGGACGCTTGTCCTGCTGCTCATTACTTTAAGCATGACACCTCTGCAGAAGCTTACCGGTTGGGCGGGGTGGATTGCTGTCCGGCGGCAACTGGGGTTGTGGTGCTTCGCCTATGTGGTTTTGCATTTGAGTGGGTATACCGCCTTCATCCTTGGCTTTGATTGGTCGCAATTGGGTGTCGAGTTGCGTAAGCGACCGTACATTATTGTCGGGGCGCTGGGGTTTCTCTGTTTATTGGCGCTGGCGGTGACCTCAAATCGTTATAGTCAGCGGCGGTTGGGTTCTCGCTGGAAGAAGCTGCATCGTCTTGCCTATGTGGTTCTTGGGCTCGGGTTGCTCCATATGTTGTGGATTGTTCGCGCCGATCTGAAGGAGTGGGCGGTTTATGCCTCTATCGGTGCATTGCTATTAGTGTTGCGGATACCCTCAGTAACCCGCCGAATCCCTCGTTTAATTGCTAAAAAGGCACCTTCTGCGAGAAAAGCGTAATTAGGTGTTGACGGCAGATTCTGGACGTCTATAATTCGCCCCACTTCCGGCGCAGTCGAAACGGAAAACTCCTTGGTAAACAATGAGTTACGCAGTTTTCGGCAGCGGTTACGCTTCAGTTCATCGAAGCCAGAAGGAGTCGGTCAGGCAGTGTGTTTTCGCCTAATTGACGATTCGATCTTCTCGGTCGAAAGCGGTGTAAAAGAGGTGTTGACAGCAGCGAGTAACGCTGTAGAATTCGCCTCCCGCCAACGAGAGATCGAAAGCGCAAGTGGTTGAAGTTACAAAGGAAACTTTGAAAACTTCTGAAAATAACCGCTTGACAGCAACAGAGGCTGCTGTAGAATGCGCGCCTCGGTTGAGACGAAAGCTCTTAACCAACCGCTCTTTAACAACTGAATCAAGCAATTCGTGTGGGTGCTTGTGGAGTCAGACTGATAGTCAACAAGATTATCAGCATCACAAGTTACTCCGCGAGAAATCAAAGATGTAACCAACGATTGCTGAGCCAAGTTTAGGGTTTCTTAAAAACCCAAAGATGTTTGAACTGAAGAGTTTGATCATGGCTCAGATTGAACGCTGGCGGCAGGCCTAACACATGCAAGTCGAGCGGCAGCACGGGTACTTGTACTTGGTGGCGAGCGGCGGACGGGTGAGTAATGCCTAGGAATCTGCCTGGTAGTGGGGGATAACGCTCGGAAACGGACGCTAATACCGCATACGTCCTACGGGAGAAAGCAGGGGACCTTCGGGCCTTGCGCTATCAGATGAGCCTAGGTCGGATTAGCTAGTTGGTGAGGTAATGGCTCACCAAGGCGACGATCCGTAACTGGTCTGAGAGGATGATCAGTCACACTGGAACTGAGACACGGTCCAGACTCCTACGGGAGGCAGCAGTGGGGAATATTGGACAATGGGCGAAAGCCTGATCCAGCCATGCCGCGTGTGTGAAGAAGGTCTTCGGATTGTAAAGCACTTTAAGTTGGGAGGAAGGGCATTTACCTAATACGTAAGTGTTTTGACGTTACCGACAGAATAAGCACCGGCTAACTCTGTGCCAGCAGCCGCGGTAATACAGAGGGTGCAAGCGTTAATCGGAATTACTGGGCGTAAAGCGCGCGTAGGTGGTTCGTTAAGTTGGATGTGAAATCCCCGGGCTCAACCTGGGAACTGCATTCAAAACTGTCGAGCTAGAGTATGGTAGAGGGTGGTGGAATTTCCTGTGTAGCGGTGAAATGCGTAGATATAGGAAGGAACACCAGTGGCGAAGGCGACCACCTGGACTGATACTGACACTGAGGTGCGAAAGCGTGGGGAGCAAACAGGATTAGATACCCTGGTAGTCCACGCCGTAAACGATGTCAACTAGCCGTTGGGAGCCTTGAGCTCTTAGTGGCGCAGCTAACGCATTAAGTTGACCGCCTGGGGAGTACGGCCGCAAGGTTAAAACTCAAATGAATTGACGGGGGCCCGCACAAGCGGTGGAGCATGTGGTTTAATTCGAAGCAACGCGAAGAACCTTACCAGGCCTTGACATCCAATGAACTTTCCAGAGATGGATCGGTGCCTTCGGGAACATTGAGACAGGTGCTGCATGGCTGTCGTCAGCTCGTGTCGTGAGATGTTGGGTTAAGTCCCGTAACGAGCGCAACCCTTGTCCTTAGTTACCAGCACGTCATGGTGGGCACTCTAAGGAGACTGCCGGTGACAAACCGGAGGAAGGTGGGGATGACGTCAAGTCATCATGGCCCTTACGGCCTGGGCTACACACGTGCTACAATGGTCGGTACAGAGGGTTGCCAAGCCGCGAGGTGGAGCTAATCCCAGAAAACCGATCGTAGTCCGGATCGCAGTCTGCAACTCGACTGCGTGAAGTCGGAATCGCTAGTAATCGCGAATCAGAATGTCGCGGTGAATACGTTCCCGGGCCTTGTACACACCGCCCGTCACACCATGGGAGTGGGTTGCACCAGAAGTAGCTAGTCTAACCTTCGGGGGGACGGTTACCACGGTGTGATTCATGACTGGGGTGAAGTCGTAACAAGGTAGCCGTAGGGGAACCTGCGGCTGGATCACCTCCTTAATCGACGACATCAGCTGCTCCATAAGTTCCCACACGAATTGCTTGATTCATTGAAGAAGACGATAAGAAGCAGCCCGAAATTGGGTCTGTAGCTCAGTTGGTTAGAGCGCACCCCTGATAAGGGTGAGGTCGGCAGTTCGAATCTGCCCAGACCCACCAATTTTTGTGTGGGAACCTGTAGCAATACGGGGCCATAGCTCAGCTGGGAGAGCGCCTGCCTTGCACGCAGGAGGTCAACGGTTCGATCCCGTTTGGCTCCACCACTACTGCTTCTGTTGTTGAAAGCTTAGAAATGAGCATTCCATCGTGATGATGGTGAATGTTGATTTCTAGTCTTTGGCTAGATCGTTCTTTAAAAATTTGGGTATGTGATAGAAAGATAGACTGAACGTTACTTTCACTGGTAACGGATCAGGCTAAGGTAAAATTTGTGAGTTAAATTGCGAATTTTCGGCGAATGTCGTCTTCACAGTATAACCAGATTGCTTGGGGTTATATGGTCAAGTGAAGAAGCGCATACGGTGGATGCCTTGGCAGTCAGAGGCGATGAAAGACGTGGTAGCCTGCGAAAAGCTTCGGGGAGTCGGCAAACAGACTGTGATCCGGAGATGTCTGAATGGGGGAACCCAGCCATCATAAGATGGTTATCTTAAGCTGAATACATAGGCTTAAGAGGCGAACCAGGGGAACTGAAACATCTAAGTACCCTGAGGAAAAGAAATCAACCGAGATTCCCTTAGTAGTGGCGAGCGAACGGGGACTAGCCCTTAAGTGGCTTTGAGATTAGCGGAACGCTCTGGAAAGTGCGGCCATAGTGGGTGATAGCCCTGTACGCGAAAATCTCTTGGCCATGAAATCGAGTAGGACGGAGCACGAGAAACTTTGTCTGAATATGGGGGGACCATCCTCCAAGGCTAAATACTACTGACTGACCGATAGTGAACTAGTACCGTGAGGGAAAGGCGAAAAGAACCCCGGAGAGGGGAGTGAAATAGATCCTGAAACCGTATGCGTACAAGCAGTGGGAGCCCACTTTGTTGGGTGACTGCGTACCTTTTGTATAATGGGTCAGCGACTTATTTTCAGTGGCGAGCTTAACCGAATAGGGGAGGCGTAGCGAAAGCGAGTCTTAATAGGGCGTCTAGTCGCTGGGAATAGACCCGAAACCGGGCGATCTATCCATGGGCAGGTTGAAGGTTGGGTAACACTAACTGGAGGACCGAACCGACTACCGTTGAAAAGTTAGCGGATGACCTGTGGATCGGAGTGAAAGGCTAATCAAGCTCGGAGATAGCTGGTTCTCCTCGAAAGCTATTTAGGTAGCGCCTCATGTATCACTGTAGGGGGTAGAGCACTGTTTCGGCTAGGGGGTCATCCCGACTTACCAAACCGATGCAAACTCCGAATACCTACAAGTGCCGAGCATGGGAGACACACGGCGGGTGCTAACGTCCGTCGTGAAAAGGGAAACAACCCAGACCGTCAGCTAAGGTCCCAAAGTTATGGTTAAGTGGGAAACGATGTGGGAAGGCTTAGACAGCTAGGAGGTTGGCTTAGAAGCAGCCACCCTTTAAAGAAAGCGTAATAGCTCACTAGTCGAGTCGGCCTGCGCGGAAGATGTAACGGGGCTCAAACCATACACCGAAGCTACGGGTATCACTTAGGTGATGCGGTAGAGGAGCGTTCTGTAAGCCTGTGAAGGTGAGTTGAGAAGCTTGCTGGAGGTATCAGAAGTGCGAATGCTGACATGAGTAACGACAATGGGTGTGAAAAACACCCACGCCGAAAGACCAAGGTTTCCTGCGCAACGTTAATCGACGCAGGGTTAGTCGGTCCCTAAGGCGAGGCTGAAAAGCGTAGTCGATGGAAAACAGGTTAATATTCCTGTACTTCTGGTTATTGCGATGGAGGGACGGAGAAGGCTAGGCCAGCTTGGCGTTGGTTGTCCAAGTTTAAGGTGGTAGGCTGGAATCTTAGGTAAATCCGGGATTCCAAGGCCGAGAGCTGATGACGAGTTACCCTTTGGGTGACGAAGTGGTTGATGCCATGCTTCCAAGAAAAGCTTCTAAGCTTCAGGTAACCAGGAACCGTACCCCAAACCGACACAGGTGGTTGGGTAGAGAATACCAAGGCGCTTGAGAGAACTCGGGTGAAGGAACTAGGCAAAATGGCACCGTAACTTCGGGAGAAGGTGCGCCGGTGAGGGTGAAGCATTTACTGCGTAAGCCCATGCCGGTCGAAGATACCAGGCCGCTGCGACTGTTTATTAAAAACACAGCACTCTGCAAACACGAAAGTGGACGTATAGGGTGTGACGCCTGCCCGGTGCCGGAAGGTTAATTGATGGGGTTAGCTAACGCGAAGCTCTTGATCGAAGCCCCGGTAAACGGCGGCCGTAACTATAACGGTCCTAAGGTAGCGAAATTCCTTGTCGGGTAAGTTCCGACCTGCACGAATGGCGTAACGATGGCGGCGCTGTCTCCACCCGAGACTCAGTGAAATTGAAATCGCTGTGAAGATGCAGTGTATCCGCGGCTAGACGGAAAGACCCCGTGAACCTTTACTATAGCTTTGCACTGGACTTTGAATTTGCTTGTGTAGGATAGGTGGGAGGCTTTGAAGCGTGGACGCCAGTTCGCGTGGAGCCAACCTTGAAATACCACCCTGGCAACTTTGAGGTTCTAACTCAGGTCCGTTATCCGGATCGAGGACAGTGTATGGTGGGTAGTTTGACTGGGGCGGTCTCCTCCTAAAGAGTAACGGAGGAGTACGAAGGTGCGCTCAGACCGGTCGGAAATCGGTCGTAGAGTATAAAGGCAAAAGCGCGCTTGACTGCGAGACAGACACGTCGAGCAGGTACGAAAGTAGGTCTTAGTGATCCGGTGGTTCTGTATGGAAGGGCCATCGCTCAACGGATAAAAGGTACTCCGGGGATAACAGGCTGATACCGCCCAAGAGTTCATATCGACGGCGGTGTTTGGCACCTCGATGTCGGCTCATCACATCCTGGGGCTGAAGCCGGTCCCAAGGGTATGGCTGTTCGCCATTTAAAGTGGTACGCGAGCTGGGTTTAGAACGTCGTGAGACAGTTCGGTCCCTATCTGCCGTGGACGTTTGAGATTTGAGAGGGGCTGCTCCTAGTACGAGAGGACCGGAGTGGACGAACCTCTGGTGTTCCGGTTGTCACGCCAGTGGCATTGCCGGGTAGCTATGTTCGGAATAGATAACCGCTGAAAGCATCTAAGCGGGAAACTAGCCTCAAGATGAGATCTCACTGGGACCTTGAGTCCCCTGAAGGGCCGTCGAAGACTACGACGTTGATAGGTTGGGTGTGTAAGCGCTGTGAGGCGTTGAGCTAACCAATACTAATTGCCCGTGAGGCTTGACCATATAACACCCAAGCAATTTGCGTCGAAAGGCCAGATTGCGGTGTGTGAAGACGACACAAGTCGAAAATTCGCAACGCAACCCACAAATCTATCACCTGCCCATTCGCTGGAGCGTGAACCTGCAAAGGCCCACGACCTGGCTACCGAATTTCTTGACGACCATAGAGCATTGGAACCACCTGATCCCATCCCGAACTCAGCAGTGAAACGATGCATCGCCGATGGTAGTGTGGGGTTTCCCCATGTGAGAGTAGGTCATCGTCAAGATTAAATTCCGAAACCCCTATCTGCGTATGCAGGTAGGGGTTTTGTTTTGTCCGAAGGAAAGTGGCTTTCAGTTACAGCTCAAATTTGCACAGTTATTTTCGATCCATGACACTAGAATAGGTCCAACTTTTTCGGAGCCAGAGCCTTTATGCCAGATCCGGTTGACGCCCCTGGGCTGTCAGAATTACCGCTGGACGACTTGGTAGCGTGTCATGAGTGCGACTTGCTGATGCGCAAGCCCAAGCTCGCCCATGGCGAGAAAGCCCTCTGTCCGCGCTGCGGTTACGAGCTCTACGCCCATCGGCATAACGTCGTACAGCGCAGTCTCGCCTTGGTTCTCGCCGCTCTGTTGTTGTATATCCCGGCGAACTTTTTACCCATCATGCAGCTCCATCTACTCGGGCAGTCATCGCATGACACTGTCTGGACTGGCGTTGTTGGCCTGTTCGATACCGGAATGCAGGGCGTAGCAGTCGTAGTGTTTCTCTGCAGTATGGGAATCCCGCTGCTCAAGCTGCTTTGCCAGCTGGTTGTACTGCTGAGTATTCGTTTTGATATAGGACGCAGTTACGGCCTGTTGCTCTACCGTATTTATCACCATTTACGCGATTGGGGGATGCTCGAGGTTTACCTCATGGGCGTACTGGTAGCGATTGTCAAACTGGCAGATATGGCAGCAATTACCGTCGGCCTTGGCCTGGCGTGCTTTATCGGGTTGTTGTTGGTTCAGGTCTGGTTGGAGGTTGTGATGTCGCCTCATCAGATCTGGCAGGCTTTATCAGGAGAGGATGCCCATGCGGGCGATTGATGCAGGCATTCTTATTTGCGCCGAATGCCATGAATTGAACAAGCAGGAAGCCGATACCGACGAGCAGGTCTGCACCCGTTGCGGCGCGCTGGTTCACGCCCGTCGCCCGAACAGTGTGATGCGTACCTGGGCGTTGCTGGTGACCGGCGCGGTTCTCTACATCCCGGCCAACGTGCTGCCGATCATGACCGTCAGCTCACTGGGGCAGGGCGATCCCAGCACCATCATGTCCGGTGTGATCCAACTGGTTCAGCACGGCATGATCCCCATCGCCGCCGTGGTTTTTATCGCCAGTATTTTGGTACCAACGTTCAAATTGGTGGGCATCGGACTGCTTCTATTTTCCGTGCAGCGCCGCCAGCCACTGTCGGCTCGCCAACGCATTTGGATGTATCGCTTTATTGAGTTCATTGGCCGCTGGTCGATGCTCGATATCTTTGTGATCGCCATCCTGGTGGCGGTTGTGAATTTCGGACGGCTTGCCAGCGTCGAAGCCAATCTTGGCGCCATCGCTTTCGCCAGTGTGGTGATTCTGACGATGCTTGCCGCAGTAACTTTCGATCCCCGACTGATTTGGGATAACACGGAGTCGGACGACGACCATGACTGATTTGCCTACAGCGAAAACCCGACCGGCCTCGAACTGGTCAGCTATTTGGGTGTTGCCCCTGATCGCCCTGATCATCGGTGGCTGGCTCGGCTGGCGTGCCTACAACGAGACCGGCATCGAGATTCAGGTGCGTTTCGAAAGTGGTGAAGGCATTCAGGCCAACAAGACCGAAGTCGTCTACAAAGGCATGTCGGTAGGCAAGGTGAAGACCCTCAAACTCGATGACGAAGGCAACTCAAAAGGCGTGATCGCCACCGTTGAGATGAATAAGGACGTGGAGCAATACCTGCGGACCAGCACCCGTTTCTGGCTGGTCAAGCCGAGCGTAACCCTGGCCGGCATCACTGGCCTGGAGACGCTGGTCTCGGGTAACTACGTCGCGATAAGCCCGGGCGAGGGTGAGCCGACTCGCAAGTTCAAAGCCTTGGCCGAAGAGCCGCCGCTGTCGGACGCCCAGCCCGGTCTACACCTGACCATCAAGGCTGATCGTCTCGGTTCACTCAATCGTGGTAGCCCTGTGTTCTATAAGCAGATCAGGGTCGGCCAGATCAAAAGTTACCTGCTGTCCGAAGACCAAAGCACCGTCGAACTCAAGGTTTTCATCGAGCCAACCTACGCCAAACTGGTGCGCAAACACACGCGTTTCTGGAACGCCAGCGGCATCAGTATCGACGCCAACCTGTCGGGTGTGAAAGTGCGCAGCGAGTCCCTGGCCAGCATCGTTGCCGGCGGTATCGCGTTTGCCACACCGGAGAACCGCAAGGACAGTCCGCCCACCGACCCGAGCCTGCCGTTCCGTCTCTACGAAGATTTCGATGCCGCCGCCGCCGGTATTCGGGTCAAGGTCAAACTCAGCGACTTCGAAGGAATGCAGGCTGGTCGCACACCGGTGATGTACAAAGGCATCCAGGTCGGCAATCTGAAAGCGCTCAAGATCGATCCTGACCTATCCAGTGCCACCGCCGAATTGACCCTCGATCCTCTGGCTGAAGATTACTTGGTCGAAGGCACCCAGTTCTGGGTGGTCAAACCGTCGATTTCGCTTGCCGGTATCACCGGTCTCGAAGCGTTGGTCAAAGGTAACTACATCGCCGTGCGTCCAGGAGACAAAGGCGCCGCACCGCAGCGCGAGTTTGTGGCACGGCCGAAGGCACCGCCGCTCGACTTGCGTGCGCCAGGATTGCACCTGGTGCTGTTCACCGAAAACCTCGGTTCACTGGAAGTCGGCAGTCCGATTCTCTACAAACAGGTCAAGGTCGGTTCGGTCCAGAGCTATCAGTTCTCGCGTACCAAAAAACAGTTGGTGATCGGCGTACACATCGAGAAGGAATACGAAGGTTTGGTCAACGCCTCGACACGGTTCTGGAATGCCAGCGGCATCACGCTGACGGGTGGACTGACGGGGGGGATCCAGGTCAAAAGTGAGTCGTTGCAAAGCCTGATGGCCGGCGGTATTGCCTTCGAAACTCCGGAAGCCAAGGCGCCGTTGCAGAAGCGGATTCCGCGTTTTCGTCTGTTCGCCAATCATGACGAGGCCAACCAGAAAGGCACCGTGGTCACGATCAAGGTCGATCGCGCCGATGGCTTACGCAACGGCACACCTGTGAGATTCAAAGGCCTGGATGTCGGCAAGATTGAGGACGTCGATCTGAGTGAAGACCTGCAATCGGTTCTGCTGACTGCGCGAATCACAGAAGTGCCTGAGCGTATCGCTCGGGTTGGCAGTCAGTTCTGGGTAGTCAAACCTGAACTGGGTCTGATCAAGACTTCCAACCTCGAAACGCTGGTCACTGGCCAATACATCGAAGTGCAACCGGCAGCGAAAAACCTTGGCCCGCAGAAGAACTTCGTCGCCTTGGCCAATCCGCCGGAAACCGCTAAACAAGAAGCCGGTTTGAGTCTGGTATTGAGTGCTGCCCGCCGTGGTTCGCTGAAAACCGGTGTGCCGGTAACGTATCGCGAAATCACCGTGGGCAAAGTGACTGGCTATGAACTCGGCGAGACCGCCGATCGAGTGTTGGTGCACATCCTGATCGAGCCGAAGTACGCGCCGTTGGTGCGCAGCGGCACACGTTTCTGGAACTCCAGTGGTTTCGGCTTTGATTACGGCTTGTTCAAGGGCGCGACGATGCGAACCGAATCGCTGGAGACGCTGATTCAGGGCGGCATCGCTTTCGCCACGCCGGACGGTGAGCGTATGGGCAGTCCGGCGCGACCCGAACAGACGTTCCCGCTGTTCGATAAGTTTGAAGACGAATGGCTGACCTGGGCGCCGAAGATTTCGATCGGCAAGTAAGCCCAAACAGCAGACATGAAAAAGGCCGCGATCCATTGGATCGCGGCCTTTTTATTGCCTTCGATTAACGCAAATCAGACTGCATCCAGCTCAGGCTCGTCCGCTTCAACATTAACGGCAGCCTTCACTTCATCGTGACGACGGATGTACTTCCAGTCTGCCTCGTCGATGTAGATACCGTTCGGGCCGCTGCCGCCTTCCAGGTCGATGGCGACACTGGCGCAGACCTGCGGCTTCACACTCGCCAGGATCGGCACGAAGCCCAGTTGCAGACTGGTTTCCAGCAGCGCTGCCTGGTTCTTTTCGTCGATGTCCGCCGCCTCGTCGAGGTAGTAAGGCAAGCGCACGCGACCGGCCTGATCGCGGTCCATCAAGTGCAGCAACAAGTACATGTTGGTTAGCGCCTTGATGGTCATGGTCGTGCCGTTGGAGGCGGCGCCATCGATGTCGGTATGAATCACCGGCTGACCGTTGACCTTGGTGATCTCGAACGCCAGTTCGAACAAGTCCTTGAGGCCGAGCTGGTTGTGGTTCGCTGCCACCAGCCGCGCCAGGTATTCCTTGGCTTCTTCGTTCTTGTTGTCCTGATCAGCGCTTTGGCTCAGGTCGAAAACCGAAAGGGTTTCGCCTTCTTCGTACTGGCCGGCGCTGTGGATGATCTGGTCGATGTGCTTGAGCGCTTCCTTGTTCGGCGCCAGCACGATACGGAAACTCTGCAGGTTGGAGACCTGACGCTTGTTGATCTCGCGGTTGAACAGCGCCAGTTGATGCTCGAGGCTGTCGTAGTCGCTGCGGATGTTGCGCAGAGTCCGGGCGATGTCGGTAACGGCCGCACGACGTGCCTTGCCAAGGGTCAGGGCTTCGTCGGTGCGGTGCGCATACGCGTTAATCAGCAGTTGCAGGCGACGCTCCATGTCGTCTTCGCTGTCGAACTTGGCCACGCCCTTGAGGCGGACCTGAGCGTACAGCGCCTCGATCTGACCATCGCTGCGCAACAAACCTTGCCAGCTGTCCTGATAGTCATTGAGCAGCGGCAGCAGGTTGTCCATGGAATCGTCGATCGGGTCCATGAATGGCGTACCGAACGGCAGGTCTGCCGGCAACAGCTGACGGCGGCGCAGGGCGTCGTCGAGGGTGCGTTGCTTGGCTTCCATGTCGCCGATCTGCCGGCCGACCAGTTGCAGCTTGGCCGACAGTTGCTGGACGCGTTCGGTGAAGGCGTCGCTGGAACGCTTCAACTCGTCCTGAGCGGCTTCCATCTGCGCCAGCTGTTCCAGCTTGTCGCCTTCCTCGGCACTCAGAGTTTGCGCGCGGCGGAAGTCTTCCAAAGCTTTCTGCGCATCCAGCACTTGCTGGTACAGCGCTTCCGTCTGGGTCTTGCTCGCTGCGCGATCGGCGGCAACAGCTTGCTGGGTTTTCAGTTGCTTGAGTTCTTTGTCCAGACGCTCTTTCTGATCACGCAATGCCGCGCGGTCAGCCAGGGCTTGCAGCGCTGGAGGCTCGATATGCGAGATGTCGATGGACAGCCCCGGCACTTCGAAACGTTCGCCTTTGAAGCCATCGAGGATCAGCTCCATGGATTTGACCCACTGACCGTCCTCATCCAGCGTAATCCCGTGCTCACCCAGCGGCAGGCTGAACAGTGCGCTGTTGAACAGGCGCATCAGGCGCTCGACATCCTGTTGCGAGAACTCCTCGCGCAGACGGGCGTAGCTGTTGTTGTCGGCGTGATCGAGTTGCTGCTTGACCGACTTCAGGCGTTTTTCCAGATCCCGCAGACGCTCTTCCAAATCTTCGGCGCTGAACTGCCGCGACTGCGCCAGCGCACCGGCCAGTTCATCGTGTGCGTCCTTGGCCGCGAGCAGTTGCTGCTCAAGGACTTTGACGTCAGTAACCAACGCGAAACGATGCTTGAGCACCGACAACTCGCCGAGCCAGCGCTGGATGCCGGTGATTTCCCGTTCCAGGCGCATCAGCTCCTGAGTGCCGCCGCGCTGATCGTTTTGCAGCGCGTCTTGCTCGTTGCGGTAGTGTTCGGCCTGAATCGTCAGCTCTTCCTTGCGCGCACTGGCGTAGTCCGACCAGGTACCGAGCAGGGAATCGAGCAGCGGGGAAATACGGTGCAGTTTGCCGCGCAGGATATTGCGCTGGGTCACGCCTGCCGCAAGGGCTTCGACCAATGGGCCAGCAGTGACCAGCGAGTTGTAATCCTGTTCCATGCGACGGACATCGCGGAAGGCTTCTTCGCACGCGGCGATGTAATCAACGCTGCCGGAACGCAGGCTGTGTTCGAAGGCATCGAGAAACAGCTGCTTGAGCTTGGCCGCGGTGATTTCGCGCATGTGCAGCAGATTGATGAACAGTGCGCGGAACGTCTTCAGGCTCTGCTCGCTGGTGGAGCGCAACGGGATCAACGTCAGGTCCAGCGGGATCGAGGTGTGACCGCCGACCAGCAAGCGACGCAGTTCATCCGGCTTGAGTTCGTAGGCTTTCAGGCCCTCGCGCTCAAGGTTGGTGAATAATTCTTTCTGACGCAGGCAGGTGTCGTTTTTCTGGTAGTGGGCCAAATCCAGCTTGCCGGCGTAGGCAAAAAACTGGTGACCGAAACCACCGCCCGGGCCGCGACCGACCACACCGATCACGTGCGGACCGTGCGGCAGCGAGACTTCGACCAGGATGTAGCTGGTGTCTGAAGCGAAGTAGAAGCGCCGGGATTGTTCCAGGCTGTATTTGCCGAAACTCATGTCCGACATGCGCGCCAGGATCGGGAACTGCAAGGCGTTGATCGAGGCGGATTTGCCGAGGTTGTTCGCACCGTAAACCGACAACGGTTCTTCCAGCGGGAACAGGCCGAGGCTGTAACCGGCGGTGTTCAAAAGGGCAAAGCGGCGAATGCCGTAGCGTTCCTTGCTCATGCGTCGATCTCCTGTTCTTCGGCAATGGCACGGGCCATGGCGTCTTCTTCGCTTTCTTCTTCGAAGTCGCTGAGGTCCAGCGGATCATCGGTTTCCAAAAGTTTTTCGTCGCTATCGTCGTCGATCAGCACCGGAACCGGCAGCGGCAGCACGCTGTGCAGGCTGGCCGCCAGATCGCGGTCCTGCTGGACTGACAGGCAAACGTCGAGGAAACGGTGCATCGGCGGCAGGAAACGGTAGATGCCGTTTTCTTCGCCGGCGAAACCGAGTTGGGTCATGCGGCGCATGATTTTTTCTTCGAGTTCTTCGACGGTCTGCACTTCGGCCTGGATAAACAGGTCGCGGTATTTCTCCAGCAGCGACGGCAACTCATCGCGGCCGAGGCTACCACCATCCAGCACGGCGACGGGGTCGCGGCCCTGATCAGCCAGATGCTCGACGAGGATGAAGGTGAACAGCGCCAGACGTTGTGCAGTCTTGTTCACCGCTGCAGCCGCGAGGTCCGGTACGAAGTAGTAGAAACCCCGGGTGTCGCAGACCAGTTCAAAGCCCAACGCCTTGAACAGCGTGCGGTACTGATCCTGGAAGTTCGACAGTTGCGCGTACAGCTCCGGGTCACGGCGGCTGACGTGGTAGCCCTTGAACAGCTCGCGAAAGATCGGTGCCAGCTGGGACAGTTCGGATAGATCAAGTTGCATGGGGAGTACTTGCATAGGGTGTGCTCGCAGAATCCTCGGCGCTGTCGCGGGCCGAGAGCAGGGCGAAGGAGCGCAGGCTGACCTGGTGCTCGTGAGTGTGGTAATCGCGGCGTTCCAGACGCTCGCGGTTGAAGCGTTTTTCCCGCGACAGACGCGAGAACCAGTAGAGCAATTCGTCGGTAGCGCCGTCCGGCTCCTGTTCCAGCAGCCAGGTCATCAGGTCCGGCATCGGCAGGGCGTCTTCGCAGCGTTCGAGCATTTCCCGAACCGTGCGAGGCGCGCGCGGCACTTCGCCTTTCTGCGTCTTGTGGGCCTTGGGGAAGCGCGCCGGTTTTGGCTCGAAGCGGGCCAACGCATAAACGTAGGCTTCGACCTGGCTGGCGCTGCCGAGGAACGTGCTTTGCGGCCGGGTGAACATTGGCATCGCCGCTTGCGGCGCCGCATCGATGCCTTTGCGACGGATGGCCGACAAGGCCAGCGCCGCGCCACGGGTCACAGCGTTATGGCGACGGGCTTCTTCACGCAGCGGCAGCAGCAGTTCGCGGGCATGACGCAGGGTCAGTTGAGCGCTGGTCTGCATTTCGAGGATGCGTGCATGGGTACGCAGCAGCATGTCGTCATCAACCAGATGGCCGAGGCGCTGCTGCTCGGTGAGCATCTTCAGCAGGACGTTCTCGACCTTGCGCACGCCTTGTTCGAAGGCGCCGTCGGCGTTCACCAACTGAATCATCGGCTCGACGTATTCGTCCCAGGTCGCGAGCACTTCAGCGTAACGCTGACGCAGCGGGATCTGCCGGTCGCTGGTCTTGGCGCGCTCGGCGACGGCCACCAGGGCCTGTTCGTCGTTGGCGAGTTTCTTCAGAACGTCCCGCACGCGCATGTCGAGCAGGCGCAACTGGCGCGCCAGGTCGTGGCCATCGCGAATGTCGAAGGCGTCCTGGATGTAACCGGCCAAGCGCTCGAGGTGACGCAAATAGGCTTCGATTTCCAGGCACAAGCCCAGACGGTGCTCACGGCGCAGGTAAGCGAGGAAGTCGTGAATCTGAGCGTTGAGCTCGAAACGGTTCGGGCTTTTTGCCACGGGAACCAGAATGTCGAGGCGGATCCACACGTCCAGCAGGCTGGTGATGTCCTGCGGCGTACTGTCCAGTTGCTGGGCGCCCAGTTGCGTGCGCAGTTCGTTGAGGCTCAAGGTGCCTTGGTCGAAGTGCTCGCACAGTGGCTCCAGAAGTGCCCAGTGTTCAGCGAGGGCGCGCAAGACGCGCTTGGGTTCGATCATCGGAATGGCCGGCTGGTTGGCAATTAAAAGCAGCGATTGTACTGCATCACGCCCGTTGCGATTCACTCTCGGGACGGACAGTTGGCTTTCTATCGATCAAGCGTGGGCGATCTTGAGCGAAGGGCGGTAGAATCACCGCACTTTAGTTATCCACAAGTGGCCGACCTTTGCTTATCGAGTCCCGTCGCCGCGCTTATTTGACCGCCATGCAGGTGGTCAACTGGCTGCCGCGCACCGAATTGCCCTTTGCTGCGCCCTCGCGCCCTGAACTGCTGGAGATGCCCGAGCCGTTGGTCGTCGCCCCGGTGGCGCCGGCTCCTGTGGCTGAGGCGCCCGTGGAACCTGTGGTCAAACCGGCCGAACGGGTGAAAATCGAAGTGCCTCGGCCATCGTTGGCCAGCACGCGCACGAACGCCAAGGTCGAAGAAGAGGTGGCTCCGGTCGCGGTCAAGGCGCCGGTCGTGCCGCCGCCGCGTTTCGCCCTGCAATTGCTGCGGGCCGGGCGCTGCCTGCTGTTGGTCGAGTTACCCACAGGCGAATCGTTCCAGACCCGCGACCCCGCCTATCTGTTGCTCAAGGACATGCTGCGTGCCGCCGGTCTGCCGGACAGCCCGCAAATCGTCGGTGAGCCGGTGCGCTGGCCGTTGCTGGTTCGGGGCACCATGGATCAAGGCCCGGAAGCGGCTCGTGACTTCGTGCAAGGTTTTCTCTCGGCCCGGCTGGAAGACGCTCCCTGCGTCTGCGTGTGGCTGATCGGCCTGCCGGCGGTGCGTTTCGCGGGTGAAGCGAACGCCGAATCCTTCAACCGTGAACTCCAGGTCGAAGGCCTGGGCTCGGTCTGGGCCCTGCCGGGTCTGGAATTATTAATGGAAGAGCCACAGCGTAAGGCTGAAGTCTGGCAAGCCATGCGTCGGCTGATGGCGCGCTGGAAAGAATCGAATGAGTGACGCTGTATCGTTCCGCCCAATGATCGAGGCGGACATGGACGCTGTACTGAAAATCGAATACGCGGCTTATAGCCACCCGTGGACCCGCGGAATTTTTCTCGATGGCCTGGGCAAGTATCAGATCTGGCTGATGTTCGAAGGTCAGCAGCAGGTCGGGCACGGTGTGGTGCAGATCATTCTCGACGAGGCGCATCTGCTGAACATCACCGTCAAACCGGAGAACCAGGGCCGTGGCCTGGGCTTGACGTTGCTGGAGCATTTAATGTCCCGGGCGTATGACGCCAAGGCACGGGAGTGTTTTCTGGAAGTGCGAGACAGCAACCGTGGTGCGTTTAAGTTGTATGAGCGTTATGGGTTTAACGAGATCGGCCGGCGGCGCGATTACTACCCGGCGGTTAGCGGGCGGGAAGATGCTGTGGTGATGGCCTGCACTTTGGTGGATTGAGCCTTAAAAGCTTCGCGAGCAGGCTCGCTCCCACAGGTTTTATGTTAGTCACAGAATTTGTGTACTAAACCGATCCACTGTGGGAGCGAGCTTGCTCGCGATGGCGGCCTACCAGGCGCCGAAGATCAACGATTACCGTCTATCGGATCGCGCTGCGCCATTTCCGCTTCATCCAGCCCATTGCCACCGCCAATGTCGTCTTCATCGACAATGCTCAAATCCCAATCGGCCTGTTCGCCTTCGCCGGCCTCATTGGCATCGCGTGCACCGTCTTCACGGATCAGGTTTTCCGGGCTCATGTCATCATCGGTAGACTCATGGTCGTCGGTCGAGGCCCCGGTCATGCCCGCTTCACGCACACGTTCCCGAGGCATCAGCCGCTCGCGCTCCGTTTCCGGTAGCTCATCGCCGATTTTGCCGCTGGGTGTTTCCTCGTCGAAATCCAGCTCATGCATCGATCCCATGCGGTCTTCGTTGTCATCGATGGGCTCGGGTTGCACCGCATCGTACGGACGTCGTGATTCAGTCATGGCAATTCCTCATACTGTGGGCCTTACTAGGGTGGACCCACTGGGCTGCTGAGAATTCCACCGGCCATACTTGTATCAAGCGCGTGACCCCGACGGGCGGTTGTCTGTCAAACCAGCGCATCATTCTTGAGGCTTTAAAGCATGAACGAATTACAAGATCTGATTGATAACAACGAACGCTGGGCCGAAGCGATCAAACAGGAAGATCCGGACTTCTTCTCCAAGCTGGCCCGCCAACAGACGCCGGAATACTTGTGGATTGGCTGTTCCGACGCCCGCGTGCCGGCCAACGAGATCGTCGGCATGCTGCCCGGCGACCTGTTCGTCCACCGCAACGTGGCCAACGTGGTGCTGCACACCGACCTCAACTGCCTGTCGGTGATTCAGTACGCGGTCGACGTACTCAAGGTCAAACACATCCTCGTTACCGGCCACTATGGCTGCGGCGGCGTGCGCGCCTCGATGCAGGACCGTCAGCTGGGCCTGATCGACGGCTGGCTGCGCTCGATTCGCGATCTGTATTACGAAAAGCGCGAAGAACTGGCGGAGTTGCCGACCGAAGAAGAGCGGGTCGACCGTCTCTGCGAGCTCAACGTGATCCAGCAAGTGGCCAATGTCGGGCACACCAGCATTGTGCAAAACGCCTGGCATCGCGGGCAGAACCTGTCGATCCACGGTTGCATTTACGGCATCAAGGACGGCCGCTGGAAAAGCCTGAACACGACCATCAGTGGTTTTGAACAACTGCCGCCGCAATACCGTTTGCGTCCGGTCGAGGCGTTGTAAAGCCGTTTAACAGAGACTGCGCCGACGACAGTGGTGGTAATACAGCTGGCCGTCGGCGTTCGGCGGCTCATTGTAGCCGCAGATCCACTCTCGGCATTCGGGACAACCGCAACAGCAGGCGAACTGGCGCAGTAGCTTGTCTTCGGTTGTGGCGAAATCCATGGTCAAGTGGTCGCCTTTCTGAATGTCCTTCAGCGCCCACAACCACAGCTCGCTCATGTCGAAAAAGACGTTGGGGCAGCAGGAGTGTTCCAGCAGTCCGCTGAAATGTGGGTCGCAGACATGAATGCCCGGCGCCAGTTGCCGGGTATGCTGATTGCGGTAAGGCAGTAAATGTCCCGACACGCGGCAGATTCGGCTGATGCGTGGAAACTCGCGCAAGGCCGCGACGGCCACCGCCGATTCATTGGCGTTGTAGATAATCTCGAAATCTTTTCGGGAGGGAAATCCAAGGCTGACCGACAGCTCTGGAGAGGGATAAATGCCATCAGGCGGCTGTGCAGGCGTCCGGTGCAGCGGATGAGCTTTCATAACGATCCTTGTCGGCAGCGTGTGGCGACTTCCAAAGCCGACGACCCTGTCAGCCCTGCAACACAGCGGGTTCTCACGATCTCGCAAATAAAACGAGGGGTCTACTGTCATAACTGACAGGAGGAAAGTGCGCTTTTGCGCGTAAGCCTTCGCTCACGCGCAAAAGTGCAAGGGCGATTACAGCGCAGGCGTCGGGATCGCAGTCGCGGGTACCGGGGCTTTCAGCTGTTTGAGCTGAGATTTGATCGGTGCCGTCGCGCACTTGGCCACGGCTTTTTCGGGCGTCAGGTTGCGGATCGAGGTATAGAACAGCTCGCAGGTTTTTTCTGACTGGGCCACTTGCCAGGTCTGGGTGCAACTTTTCAGTTCAACGTCGGGATTACTGTCCGGTTGGCGGCCCATGGCGGCCTGCCAGCACGCGGCACTCAAATCCTGGCCCATGACTTTAAGGCCAGCCGCGTCGGCCTTGGCCTGGGCATCGTTGCCAGTATAGCTTTCCGGGTCGGCGGCGTACCAAATGTAACTTGGGTGGTTGGAACCCAGCACTGACACTTTCACCCCTTCGCTCGGACTGATGCTGACCAGGCCCAGCACGTTCACGGTCGGCCCGTATTGCTGCTTGATCCAGTTACGCACTGGCGCGCCGAAGGCGACCATCGGCAACGCCGCACCACTGGCGTTCTGGCTGAGTTGCTTGACCATGGTGGTCTGGTAGTCCTTGAAATAGTCGTAGACACCTTCCAGATCTTTGCCAGCGCTGGAGGGTGCGGCAATCGGCGCGATGTCGATGATGGTCTGATAGCCCGGCGTCTGATCAGCGGGGATACCGTTGTCCGTCAGCAGCGTGGCCCAGCGATCGGTGGTGGCAGATCGCAGGTAATCCTGAGCCTGGGTCAACGAATAGTCTGGCGGGAAGTGCAACAGTTCAACGCTTTTACGGTTTTCCAGGGCCATGCCCAGTGGCAGGAACAGATACCAGCTAAAAGCCCACTTGCCGTCGGCATTCAGCTTGCTGGCGCCGGTGTAGGCCAGATCACCGGCATCGAGCAACGCCGCCAACGGTTTTTCATAGCCATTGGGTACGCCGCTGATTTCGGCGTAGAGCTGATCGTTATCGGTTTTGACCAGCACTTTCGCCGCGCTGTAACCATCGCGCTGCACGCTTTGGGTCAGGTAATGCTCGACCGTTTGCTCCAGCGTCCAGTTGCGAAAGCAGATCACGTTGCAATTGTTGGGATAAGCGAACAACCGGGTGACGCGTTCGGTACTGCCCAGCTTCAGATCGACATTGGCATGGGCAGCGGCACTCAGGGTGAGGGCCGCGAAGGTGAGTCCTGCGAATTTGAACATGCTCAGATCCTTTTCAGCGTGTGGGCCCTCGTAGGTGGGGCGTATACATACTGGAACCAGATGTGTCAGGTGGTCCAGTGTCGATGCAAAAAAGATCTTCAATCAATCAAACTGGAAAATGCAGCGCATTGGTCAAATCCCCCATGGGCTGTTGGCCGCGGGCGATCATCGACTCATCCCGCAGTTTGATCCCGTCGAGGGTCTCCAGTTGAAACACCCTGGTGATCAGCCGCAGGATCGAAGCCGTGTCATAGACCGTGTGATCCACCGTGCCCTTGCGCGAGAACGGTGAAATCACCAACGCCGGGATGCGCGTTCCAGGCCCCCAGCGATCGCCTTTGGGCGGAGCAACGTGGTCCCACCAGCCGCCGTTTTCATCGACGGTGATCACCACCACCATGTTTGTCCATTGCGGGCTTTGCTGCAGCACTTTCAGCGTCCGGACGATATGCCGGTCGCCCGATGCCACGTCGGCGTAACCCGCGTGCATGTTCAGGTTGCCCTGAGGTTTGTAAAAGGTCACCGCTGGCAGCTTGCCGGCTTCAGCGTCAGCCAGGAACTTGTTGGTGCTCGACTCATCGCCCAAACCGCCATCGCGCAGACGCTTGCTGCGTTCCACGGGGTTTTGCGGACCCTGGCGCTTGAAATAGTTGAATGGCTGATGGTGGTACTGGAAATTCGGAATCTTCGGAATGGCCCCCGAATCCTTGTACTCATCAATCGTTGCTTGCCACGCGCCGCCGTACCAGGCCCAGTCAACGTTTTTCTTCGAGAGCTTGTCGCCGATGTGCTCGTGGATCTGTGGGACAAGCACGCTGGGCAAGTCGGCTTTGGCGTAGTCCGGGCGCTGCGGATCACGGATCCAGGTCGGCCAGTAGGGCGGAGCCATGGTGTTCACGGCATAGCCATCGGGTGTCAGCAGGCTGGGGCCGAATTGCGGCGGGCCGGTCATGGCGCTGGCGGGTGACTGTTCAAGGGGTTTGAGGCGAGTGTCCGTCGGGTCATCACTCAGCAGCGTGGCGATCTGTGTCTTGGCCACCGAGTTGGCGGCATCCGGATAAAAAGGAACCTGGGCGCTGATCAGATATTGATGGTTCAAGTACGAACCGCCGAAAGCGCCCTGGAAAAAGTTGTCGCAGAGTACGAATTCTTTGGCGACATCCCACAGGCGCAATGAATAGCGGGTCTGGGTGTAGTGGCCAAACGTCAGGCCACCCGAATCTGCCCACGCCACAAACCGGTCATTCTTGCCGTCATTGATTTGCATCTGGTTTTGATAGAACACATGCCACAGGTCGCGAGTCACCAGGCCCAGCGGCAAGTCTTCGCCTTGGGGGCCTTTGAGGGCGAAGGGTGCATTGGGCAGATGTTCCTGAAATTGCGTACCGCTGGGGTACGTCACGCCATCGAGGGTTTGCGGGCCGACCTGATTCAAGCCACCCCAGACTGGCGGCAGGCTCGACAGCACACTGCCGTCGCGGTCCCGTTGACGGTAGTCGTCCGGTTTGAGCGCGGACAGCGGTTTTTCGACGCCGGGGAAATCGGCAAAAAGGTTATTGAAGCTGCGGTTTTCGCCGTAGATCACCACGACGTTTTTCACTTGGTCGTGTAAGGCCTTGTCCAGTTCGGCGGGCGTCAGCGGGCGCTCGACCGGTTTGCCGGGCTCATCTCCATGACTGCCGCAGGCACTTAGGGTGGCACCGACACCCAACACTGCAACACCACCGAGGAAACGGCGGCGACTGGTATCGGTGGGTTGATCGGCTTCAGGGGAGGGGACGTCGCTTCGCTGTGTTTCGTCGTTCATTCCGGCTCCTGTTTCGCAAAACTGTTGCGATATGTTTCGGCCGGACGCTAGCAGTGAGATGTGACAGAAGGGTTATTGCAACAGTTCGACAGACAACACGTTCTAATGCGGGAGTGAGCAAGCCCACTCCCATGATTTGTAGATCCGGGCTACGGCATCACCGGCGCCGTATACGCAAGCGTCGTCCCCAACGCCCACAGCAGAAACAGCACCAGCGGCGTGTGCACCAGCAGTTGCACGAACGAAAATCCGATCAAGTCCCGCGCCTTCAACCCGAGCACACCCAGTAGCGGCAGCATGTAAAACGGGTTGATCAGGTTCGGCAGGGCTTCGGCGGCGTTGTAGATCTGCACGGCCCAGCCCAGGTGGTAGTTCAGGTCGGTGGCCACTTGCATGACGTATGGCGCTTCGATGATCCACTTGCCCCCGCCGGACGGGATGAAGAAACCGAGGATCGCCGAGTACACGCCCATCAGCAGCGCGTAGGTGTCGTGGGACGCGATTTGTACGAAAAAGGTCGAGATGTGGTGAGCCAGCGTCTGAGCGTCAGTGCCTTTGACGGTGGTCATCAGCGCGGCGATTGAGCCGTACAACGGGAACTGAATCAGCACACCCGTGGTGGTCGGTACCGCGCGGGCCACGGCGTCAAGGAAGCTGCGCGGGCGCCAGTGCAGCAAGGCACCGAGCATGATGAACAGGAAGTTGTAGGTGTTCAGCCCGGAAATCGCGCTGATCGCCGGTTTGGTCGAGAACTCATGGAACAGCCACCCGGCCGCCAGCAGCACCAGCAAAATCGTCAGCAGCGGGCTGTGCTCCAGCCATTCGCCGGGGCGGGTGCGCGGTTGCAATGGCGGCAGATTAAAGCTCGGATCTATCCCGCAGGCCTTGGCATCACGGGCCGAGTTCGGGCCGGGTGCAGTGGCGTAGGCAATGATCAGCGAGATCACGATCAGTGCCAGCAACATCACGCCGGACTGCCAGAGAAAGATCGTTTGCGTGAATGGAATCACGCCGGTGATCGACAGAATCGACGGCGGCAGGCTGGCCGGGTTGGCCTGCAATTGCGCGGCGGACGAGGACAGGCCCAAGGCCCACACCGCTCCGAGGCCCAGATAGGCGGCGGCACCGGCGGCACGGTAATCCATTTTCAGATCGGTACGGCGGGCGAGGGCGCGCACCAGCAAACCGCCAAACACCAGCGACAGCCCCCAGTTCAGCAGCGAAGCGACCATGGAGATCAACGCAACCCAGGCCACGGCCGAGCGGCCGTTTTTCGGGATTCGCGCCAGCCGGTCGATCAATTTCACCGCCGGTGGCGAGCTGGCGACCACATAACCGCCGATCACCACGAAAGCCATCTGCATGGTGAACGGGATCAGGCTCCAGAAACCGTCACCGAAGGCCATGGCGGCGTCGGTCGGCTTGGCGCCCATGAACAGGGTGGCCACGGCGACGATAATCACCGCCAGTGCGGCAAACACCCAGGAATCGGGGAACCAGCGTTCGGCAAAGCTTGAGCAGCGCAGGGCAAAGCGGGCAGAGCGGGTATCTTCGATAACAGCGGCCACGGGACTACCTCGAATTTTTATGTTTGTTGTGGTCTTCAGGGCCGCAAAGGCCCTTCCAGACAGGTGCCAACAGTAAATCAATCGGTCCTTTTTTGTGACGAAGTTTTACGAGTCTGAGACTTTGGTCTAACGGGTTGTCCGTTGGCTCGTTTGCGTAGACCATGGGCGCCTTGGTTTTTTGCCCATGCCAGAGTTCTTTTCATGACTGCCAATACCGATTCGCGCCCGGCGCCGTTCAACCGTTCGGACTACAAGACCCTGGGCCTTGCGGCATTAGGTGGCGCGCTGGAAATCTACGATTTCATCATTTTCGTATTTTTCGCCCTGACCCTCAGCCAGCTGTTCTTCCCGCCGCAAATGCCGGAGTGGCTGCGCCTGCTGCAAAGCTTCGGGATCTTCGCCACCGGTTATCTGGCGCGGCCGTTGGGCGGGATTCTGATGGCGCATTTCGCCGACCGACTGGGCCGCAAAAAGGTCTTCAGCCTGAGCATCCTGATGATGGCGCTGCCGTGCCTGTTGATCGGCATCATGCCGACCTACGCCCAGATCGGTTATTTCGCCCCGCTGCTGCTGTTGGCCCTGCGAATCCTCCAAGGCGCGGCGGTGGGCGGTGAAGTGCCAAGCGCCTGGGTGTTTGTCGCCGAGCATGCACCGGCCGGGCATCGCGGTTATGCCCTCGGTTTCCTGCAGGCCGGGCTGACCTTTGGCTACCTGATCGGCGCCCTGACGGCGACGTTTCTGGCACAGGCATTCACCCCGGCAGAAATCCTCGATTACGCTTGGCGTTACCCGTTCCTGCTGGGCGGCGTGTTCGGCGTAATTGGCGTCTGGCTACGCCGCTGGCTCAGCGAAACCCCGGTGTTCATGGCCATGCAGGCGCAACGCGATGCAGCCGTCGAGCTGCCGCTGCGCACGGTCTTGCGTGAGCATCGCCTGGCCATGCTGCCGGCAATGATCCTCACCTGCGTACTGACCTCGGCGGTGGTGGTGTTCGTGGTGATCACCCCGACCATGATGCAGAAAACCTTCGGCATGACCGCCAGCCACACCTTTGCCTTGAGTGCCTTGGGCATTGTTTTTCTGAATGTCGGCTGCGTACTCGCCGGGCTGCTAGTCGACCGCATTGGCGCCTGGCGCACGGTGATGCTCTATAGCCTGCTGCTGCCACTGGGCATCGGCGTTCTCTATACCTGCCTGATCATCGGTGGCAACTGGATCGGTCTGGCGTATGCGGTGGCTGGTCTCTGTTGCGGGGTGGTCGGTGCGGTGCCGTCGGTGATGGTTAGCCTGTTCCCGGTGCGGATTCGTGTCTCGGGAATTTCCTTCACTTACAACATCGCCTACGCCGCCTGGGCGAGTATCACACCGTTGTTGCTGATCGGTCTGATGCCGTGGAGCCCATGGATCTGCGTGATCTTCTGCGCGGTGATGGGGGCTGTGGGCATCAGCAGCGCGGCGTATTTCGGCGCGCGCATGCCCAACGTTGGTAGCCGCAGCGTGGCGCCCTGCGTCTAGCGACTGTCAGCGGGTTCGGTGACCTGCGATGCAAAGGAGCAGCACAATGCAATTGGTACCCATCCTTGAAGTCTCCAGCCAGCTTCAGTCACGTGTGCGGGATTTGCGCAATCAGCCTGATGTTCGCAAGTATATGTACACCGATCATGAGATATCTGACGCCGAGCACTCTGCCTGGCTCGGGTCGTTAAAGGGCAATCCGCGTCAATCCGTGTTCGTACTCATGCTCGACGGTACAGCCCGTGGCGTGGTGTCGTTGAACTCGATCAGCACGCTGCACAAAACGGCTGACTGGGCTTTTTATCTCGACAGTGATCTGCAAGGACAAGGGCTGGGCAGTCGGTTGGAGTTCTGGCTTCTGGACCATGCGTTCGGCGTGGCAGGACTGGAAAAACTCAACTGTGAGGTGCTGCAGAGCAACCCGGCGGTGATCAGGTTGCACCAGAAGTTCGGCTTCTCCATTGAGGGCGTGCGACGCCAGAACATCATCAAGGACAACGTCAGAATCGATGTGGTGATGCTGGGCATTACTCGACAGGAATGGGCTGCGCGACGGCCGAAGATGGAAGACGTGATGGCACGACTGAACCGTGTCAGCTGATCAGGTGGTCATTCTGCAACTATTTTTGTAGGACAGCTCTGTAACACTCTTCAGAAAATTTCCCCAAGGCCGATGGCTAGGCTGCATACCGCTTTCTATCCCTGTCCATCGGTGTATCCCCATGTTCAACAAACGCTTGAAGCAGGAGCTGTCGGCTCTTCGCGAAGAAATCTCCAGCCTCCAGCAAGTGAAGGAAAGTCTGGAAAGGGAGATGCTGGTCCTGACCCTCGATGCCGATGGGCGGATTCAATCGGTCAACCAGAACTTCATCGGCGAGATGCTCTACAACAGCAACGACCTGATGGGTCGACACATCGAAGACATCGTCCCGGCCCATGTGAAATCGGACGAATTCCACCACCGTTTCAAAGCCGCGCTGACCCGTGGCGAGCACTTTGCCGGCACGGTGCGTTTGTTGCGCGGCAATGGCCAGGAAGCCTGGCTGCGCTCGATCGTGCAGCCGGTCCGGTCCGCGGACGGCCGGATCAAGCACTTCTCGATTTACTCCAGTGACCTGACCCGCACCATCGAGGCGTCCCGTGAGCATGAGAACCTGATCGGCGCGCTCGTGCGCTCCACGGCGGTCATCGAGTTCGACCTCAATGGCAACGTGCTGGCAGCCAACGACCGGTTCCTCAGCGGCATGGGCTACAGCCTGGCGCAGATCAAGGGCAAACATCACCGCACCTTCTGCGAACCGGAGGATTACAACAGTGCCGCGTACCAGGACTTCTGGCGCCGCCTGAATACAGGCGAGTTCGTCGCTGGCCGTTTCAAACGCATCGACAGCCATGGCCGCGTGGTCTGGCTGGAGGCTTCCTACAACCCGGTGACCGATGCCAACAACAAGCTCTACAAAGTGGTGAAGTTCGCCACGATGATTACTGATCAAGTCAATCAGGAGCAGGCCGTCGCCGAAGCGGCGAACATTGCCTACAGCACCTCGCAGCAAACCGACAGCAGCGCGCAGCGCGGTAACGCCGTGGTGACTCAGGCGGTGAACGTGATGCGTGACCTTGCCAGGCACATGCAGACCGCCGGCGAAGGCATCGAAGCGCTGAACGAGCAATCGCTGGTGATTGGCACCATTGTCAAAACCATCAGCGGGATTGCCGAACAGACCAACCTGCTGGCGCTCAACGCGGCCATCGAAGCCGCTCGGGCCGGAGAACAGGGTCGTGGTTTCGCGGTGGTGGCGGATGAGGTCCGGCAATTGGCTTCGCGCACCAGCCAGGCAACCGATGAAATCGTCGGCGTGGTACGTCAGAACCAGGATATGGCGCGCAACGCCGTGGCGTTGATGACCGAAGGCAAGCTCCAGGCCGAACAGGGGCTGGCGCTGGCGGCAGAGGCAGGCACGGTGATTGTCGAAATTCAGGACGGTGCACAGAAAGTGGTGAACGCGGTCGGGCAGTTTGCCAATCAGCTGGCGACTTGATGCCTGCCATCCCGGTGGAAATCGCTACAATCGGCGTTTTCCCCAGGAGCAGCCATCATGAGCGTTTTTCACCGCCGTCCGGTTCCCTTGGCCAAGGCTTACCGTCTGCTCAACCACGGCCCGACCGTGTTGGTCAGCGCGGCCCATGACGGCCAGCGCAACATCATGGCGGCGGCCTGGGCCATGCCGCTGGATTTCGAGCCGCCAAAAATTGCCGTGGTGCTGGACAAGTCCACCTGGACCCGGCAATTGCTGGAGGCTTCGGGGACATTTGTGCTGAATGTTCCCTGCGCCGCCCAGGCCGATATCGTCCAGACCGTGGGTTCGACGTCCGGACTGGAATTGACCCGGGACCAAGGCCGGGACAAGTTCCAGGTCTATGGCTTGCCGACCTTCAGCGCTGAATTGATCGATGCGCCGATGCTCGAGGGCTGCGTCGCCTGGCTGGAATGCCGACTGCTGCCTGAACCCGACAATCACCAGCAGTACGATTTGTTCCTGGCCGAAGTGATTGCTGCTCAGGCAGACGAGCGAGTGTTCAGTGAAGGTCGCTGGCACTTCGAAGGGCAAGACGCGTTGCGCACCCTGCACCATGTGGCGGGCGGACATTTCCTGAAGATCGGCGATCCAGTGGACGGCAAGGCCTTGCAGCCGTAAGCAGCCTGCCTGTCACACCCAAACGTCATTCTGCGCAGTGCGCTCGCCACCTTCGTTGCCAGTGTTCAGCACACCCTTGGGTTCGATCAGCAGGAGTTTTACCTCCTGCTCGGCAAACGGTTTGTGCTCGACACCTTTTGACACCACATACATTTCGCCGGCGTTCACCAACACGTGGCCATCGCGAAAGTCGATGCGTAATTGCCCTTCGAGAACGATGAAGGTTTCGTCGGTATCAAGGTGATCGTGCCAGATGAAATCTCCCAGCAGTTTCACCACCTTGAACTGGTAGTCGTTCATCTCGGCGATGACCCGAGGCGTCCAGTACGGGTCGATCCTGGCGATTTTTTCAGCGAAATTCAGGCTTTCGTAAGCTTTCATGAAGCAGCTCTCGTGGTTGATCGTAAATCCACGATAGCCCGCGCATCGGCGTGCTTCTTGAACGATTGTGCGTGGCTCAGCGGCGGTGCATTTTCATCCAGCGGGCCGGCGACAGGCCGTAGGTTTTGCTGAACTGCCGGGTCATGTGGCTTTGATCGGTGAAGCCGGCGATCAGCGCGGCGCTGACCAGTGACTGGCCTTGGATCAGCAGCGAGCGGACCAGGTCGAGGCGGCGCATGGTCAGGTATCGATAAGGGCTGGTGCCGAACAACAGGCGAAAATCCCGCGACAGACTCCAGCGATCGCGACCGCTGTGTTGCGCCAGTTCTTCCAGCGTCACGGTGCGATCCAGGGCGCTGTGAATGAATTCCCGCGCGCGTTCGGCGGCCACATAGTCGAAGCTCTGGCGGGTGGCAGGCACTCCGCAAACGCGGTTCAAGGCTTGAGCCAGATCGAACAGCGCATCCTGTTCTTCCATAGGCTCGAGAGGACAATCGAGGCTTCGCAGCAGCACGCCGGTGGCGGCGAATAAACGTGGGTCGGTCGACAGGCCGGTCTTGATAAACGGCAACGGCTGTCCGCCGAGTATCTGCTGGATCAGCGCCGGCTCGATGTACATCATTCGGTATTGGAACCCGGTCTCGGTGCCGGCTTCGCCATCGTGAACTTCGTCCGGGTGCAGCACCATGGTTGCGCCCGGCAGACTGTGGCGCCAGCCACCGCGGTACTGAAAGCTCTGCACACCGGCCAGTGTGTGGCCGATCGCATAGGTGTCGTGGCGGTGAAGGTCGTAGCCGTGGCCTGCAAAAAACGCCTCGAAACGCTGAAGCCCGCCGACGTCGGGTGCGCGGTGGAACCAGTCGTGGTGAACGATTTTTTTGCCCATCCGAGGATGCTCGATTGCCTTGAACCTGTGAGTGGAACATTACCCCAAGGGGGATTTAATGTCTGCGGAAGCGTTTCTATATATGTATTACAGTAATATATTATTGTTTTGCGATAATTTGTGGTTTAGCTTTTGCTCACATTCATTCCTGTGAGGTATTGCCGTGACTTCCAATCGTCTCGCTCAATTGAGCCAACGCATGGCTGCTGTGACTCTTTTCCTTATCGTCGCAATGCTGGCGATCAATGTTGTGCTTTGGCTCTTTCCTTTCCTGGCGGCGAAGGATGGATGGGGGCTCGGTTTTGCGCTTACCGATCGCCAGCTTTCGCATATCACCGATAAAGCGATGTTGTTCCCGTGGTGGCAAATACTAGGCGGTATTCTGTTGTCGAGCGTGCCATTGCTGGCACTGGCATACGGGTTGGGAAATTTGCGTCGACTGTTCCAGAATTATTCGCGCGGTGAATATTTTTCCAGTGAGTCGGCTGTTCATTTAGGTCTCGTCGCAAGGGCCGTGGCATTCTGGGTGTTGCTCGATTTCCTGTGCGAGCCCGTGCTCAGCTTCTGGGTGACGATGAATGCGCCGATCGGTGAACGGCTGATTACCCTTAGTGTCACGGCTCCCACCTTTGTCGCGCTGTTCCTGGCTGCGTGTATATCGATCATTGCGCGTATTCTCAGGCAGGCCAGTGAAGTGGACTCTGAATACCGCACCTTTGTTTGAGATTTTTATGTCAATTGTCATCCAGCTGGACGTGATGCTTGCATTGCGCAAAGTCAAATCCAAAGACCTCGCCGCCGCTATCGGGATTACCGAAGCGAACCTGTCGCTGTTGAAGCAGGGCAAGGTCAAGGGGCTGCGCCTGGCGACTCTGGACGCGATTTGCAAACATTTGAATTGTCAGCCGGGTGACCTGTTGATCCATGTGCCTGACGTCGAGTAAAAGTAAGCGCTTCATAGCGCCTGCTTCTTGCGTTACGTCCAACTCATTAACGCCACGGCGGTTCATGGAGTTGGCGCCGGTATTTGCTACCTACTGTTCGGCGCGCATCTGGTGGCCAATCGTTGAGGAGTTCTGAATGAGCAAGCTGCGGGTAGGCATTATTTTTGGCGGCCGTTCGGCTGAACACGAAGTGTCGCTGCAATCAGCGAAAAACATCGTCGATGCGCTGGATCGTTCGCGCTTCGAGCCGGTGCTGATCGGTATCGACAAGCAAGGCCACTGGCACCTTAACGACCCTTCAAACTTCCTGCTCAATCAGGAAAACCCGGCGCTGATCGCCCTCAACCGGTCCAATCGCGAACTGGCCGTCGTGCCGGGCAAGGTCAGTCAGCAACTGGTGGAAACTTCCAGTCAGGAACTGCTGGGTCACGTCGATGTGATCTTCCCGATCGTCCACGGCACCTTGGGCGAAGACGGTTGCCTGCAAGGTTTGCTGCGCATGGCTGACCTGCCGTTTGTCGGCTCCGACGTGCTCGGATCGGCCGTCTGCATGGACAAGGACATCAGCAAACGCCTGTTGCGTGACGCCGGGTTGGCAGTCACGCCGTTCGTCACCCTGACCCGCGCCACCGCGGCGCGCACCGGGTTCGCCGAGGTGCAAGGCAAACTCGGCCTGCCCCTGTTCGTCAAACCGGCGAACCAGGGATCTTCCGTGGGCGTGAGCAAGGTGAATGACGAAGCCGAGTACGCGGCAGCGGTAGAGCTGGCGCTGGGTTTCGATGAGAAAGTCTTGGTCGAGTCCGCCGTCAGCGGCCGCGAGATTGAATGCGCGGTGCTCGGCAACGAAGACGCCATCGCCAGCGGTTGTGGCGAGATCGTGGTGCGCAGCGGGTTCTATTCCTACGACAGCAAATACATCGATGCTCAAGCGGCGCAAGTCGTGGTGCCGGCTAACATCAGCATCGAGGCCAGTGAACGCATTCGTGCCCTGGCCGTCGAGGCGTTCCAGGTGTTGGGCTGTTCGGGGCTGGCGCGTGTGGATGTGTTCCTGACCGACGGCGGCGAAGTGCTGATCAATGAGATCAATTCGTTGCCCGGCTTCACCCGCATCAGCATGTACCCCAAGCTATGGCAGGCCACCGGTATGACTTACAGCGAGCTGGTCAGCCGATTGATCGAGCTGGCGCTGGAGAAGCATAAGGCGCGGCAGGCGCTGAAGATCTCTCGCTAGCCTGAATACAATAATAATTATTCGAGGAGACACGCCATGAAAGTCAGTGCGCGTAACGTATTCAAAGGCACCATCAGTCGATTGCAACCCGGCGCGGTGAACGCCGAAGTCTCACTGAAACTGTCGGGCGGCAATGAACTGGTGGCCGTGGTGACTATGGAGAGCGTGAAGAACCTCGGCTGGCGGTCGGCAAGGAAGCGATCGCGCTGGTGAAGGCGCCGTGGGTCATGTTGATGACCGAATCCAGCGACATTCGCCTGTCGGCGCGCAACTGCCTGGAAGGCAAGGTCACCAGTGTCATCGATGGCGCCGTGAACGCCGAAGTCGTCATCCAGCTCGACGGCGGCACCGAGGTCTATTCGATCGTGACCCGTCAGGCTGTGGCAGAGCTGGGCCTGGCGCCGGGCGTGAGTGCGACGGCGGTGATCAAGGCGTCGCATATCATTTTGGGTGTGCCGGCCTGATTTCAGGTTACTTACAAAAAAGGGCCTACCTCCCGGTAAGCCCTTGCTCATTCCTGCGTAAGACTCAATCCCCCAACGCTGCCCCCTCACGCCGCGGGTCGGCCCCTCCCGCCAACGACGTTTTCCCCTGCGCATCCTTCACCCGAACAATCGCCTGGGTCCCGCTGGTCATGTCGATCTCGTTGACGCTGTGCCCTTTGTCCTTCAGCGCCTGAATCAGCGCCGGGCTGAACTGCCCCTGTTCCAGTTCCGTCGGGCCGTTGCGGCTGCCGAAGTTGGGCAGGCTGATGGCGGCTTGTGGGTCGAGGTTCCAGTCGAGCAGGCCGATGGCGGATTTGGCGACGTATTCGATGATCTGCGAGCCGCCGGGGGAGCCGACGCTGGCGAGGAATTCGCCGCTCTGGCGGTCGAAGATCAGGGTCGGTGCCATGGATGAGCGTGGGCGTTTGCCGGGTTCGACGCGGTTGGCAACCTTCTGGCCATTCTCTTCGGGGATGAACGAGAAGTCGGTCATCTGGTTGTTGAGCAGGAAGCCCTGGACCATCAGGTGCGAGCCAAACGCGGCTTCCACGGTGGTGGTCATGGACACGGCGCCGCCTTCGTCATCCACCGCCACCACTTGCGAGGTGGAGATGCGTAGCGGCGAGCGGTCCGGCGCATAGGCGACCTGAATGCCCGGCGGGGTGCCGGGTTTGGCCGTGCCCATGCTGCGATCCCCGATCAGCGCGGCGCGGCTGGCCAGGTAAGTCGGGTCCACCAGACCTTTGACGGGGACGGGCACGAAGTCTGCGTCGGCCACGTACAGCGCGCGGTCGGCGTAGGCCAGTCGCTCGGCTTCGGAGATCAGGTGCACGGCTTCAGGCGTCGGTTCGATGCCCGCTGGTTTGTTTGTCTTGACCGGCTTGAGCGATGCCAGGGCAAAGCGCGGGTCACGGGTTTCCAGGGCCTGCAAGGTGCCGAGGATCTGCGCCACGGCGATCCCGCCCGACGACGGTGGCGGCATGCCGCAGACCTGCCAGCGTTTGTAGTCGGTGCACAGCGGCGCGCGCTCCTTGGCGCTGTAGCCGTTGAGGTCCTTCAGCGACAGGCTGCCGGGGTTGGCGTGGCCCTGAACCTTGGCGACAATCTCTTGTGCGATGGGGCCTTTGTACAAGGCATCCGGTCCTTCCTTGGCGATGCGTTTGAACACAGCGGCCAGTGCCGGGTTTTTCAGCGCCGTGCCGACGGCTTTGGGACTGCCATCGGCATTCAGGAAGTAGGCCACCATGTCCGGTGAGCGTCGAATGGACGAGTCCGAGGCGATCAACTGGTGAAGGCGTGGCGAGATGGCGAAGCCTTGCTCCGCGAGTTTGATGGCCGGTTCGAACAGCTGCGCCCACGGCAGGCGACCGTGTTTCTGATGGGCCAACTCAAGTGCCCGCAACACGCCCGGTGTCCCCACCGAACGACCGCCAATCTGCGCCTGGGTGAACGGCATCGGTTTGCCGTCGGCTTGCAGGAAAAGCTTCTCGGTGGCGCCGGCCGGAGCGGTTTCGCGACCGTCATAAGTGCGCACGGCCTTGCCATCCCACAACACGATCAACGCGCCACCGCCAATGCCCGAGGATTGCGGCTCGACCAGCGTCAGCACGGCCTGCATCGCAATCGCGGCATCGATTGCCGACCCGCCCTGACGCAACATCTCCCGTCCGGCCTCGGCTGCCAGCGGATTGGCCGCGGCCGCCATGTGTTTTGAGGCGTGTTGGGTCTGCAGATCGGCGCGATAACCCGAAGCGATTTCCGGCGCAACAGGCAACGTCGAAGAGGTCGGGGCACTACAGGCTGCGAGGGTTAAAGCCGCGGCGATCAGCGAAAAGGCTGACAGGCGATAGTGGCTCAAGTGGAAGGCTGAGAACACGTGGGGGCACTCCGTCCGTGGGAAAGATCAGGGGACTTTATCGGCCGACAGGGAGCGACGCAAACCAAGGCCTACAGCAAAGACACTTTTGTCCTTCATGAAGTAGAGGATTTTCTGTAGGGTCGAGGCAACAGACTGGCCAGAAGATCAACAAGAGGCAGACATGCAGACCGAGTTCCCCACCCAGCCAAGTTACCGCACTCAGCGTGATCAATTCCTGGCCGCTGCGACAGCGGCCGGTGCGACGCTGACCGAGTACCCGCATCCACTCAACGGGCCGTTCGGTGAGTCACTGAGCACTGATGTGGCGGTACTTGGCGATCCGGGCGCGAAGCGTTTGCTGATTGCGCTGAGCGGCACTCACGGCGTTGAAGGCTTCTATGGTTCGGGATGTCAGATCAAGTGGTTGCAGGAGTTGGGCAAGCGTTCATTGCCGGCCGATGTCGCGGTGGTGATGATCCACCTGATCAATCCATGGGGCACTGCGTGGCTGCGTCGGGTCAACGAAGACAACATCGACCTGAACCGCAATCACCTGAACTTCGACCACGCATTGCCGGATAATCAGGCCTACGCAGCGCTGCATGAAATCTATGCCTGCACGGAGTTGCAAGGCCCTGAGCGTGATCGCGCCGATGCGTTGCTCAATGCGCAGATCGGCGAACACGGCTGGCCAGCGGTGATGTCGATTGTCGAGGGCGGCCAGCACCGTCATCCCGATGGTTTGTTTTACGGCGGACGGGCGCCGAGCTGGTCGAACCGCACGTTGCATCAGATCCTTCAAAAGCATGTCTCCCAGGCCGAAGTGGCCATGTGTTTCGACTTGCACACCGGCGCCGGGGAGTACGGTCATCCGATGTTGCTGACCATTACCGAGGCGGCGTATCCAGCGCTTGCAGATGCTCAGGCCATTTACGGCCCGTGGCTCTACACGCTGCTGACCGGCGCCGACACGCTGAGCGAAACCGGCGTTGCGGCCACCGCCACCGGTTACACCTCGCAGGCGTTGATCAATGCGCTACCGCACGTGCGGTTGATGCCGTTTGTGATTGAGTGCGGGACGTATCCCGGCGCCGAGGTTCATCGTTATCTGCGCGACGATCACTGGCTGCACCTGCATGGCAATCCAAGTGATGGCGTGGGACGCGCGATAAAACTGAATCTGGTGGAGCAGTTCTATCCCGTCGACAGCGACTGGCAGGCGATGGTCTGGCTGCGCACCTGGCAGATTTGGGAGCGGGCGTTGTCAGCATTGCCGGCAATTCGTTCCTGACGTAATTTACGGGGACGTGGCCTCTCGTTGCCCGAACTCATTCGGTTCAGATCTTCCTGCAACCGCAGCATGCTTTCTTCGCCGACGCGGATGAAACCGCTGCGGGGCTGATCCAGGTCGAGGATGATGGTGAAGACCATGGCAATCAGGATCGCGAAGATGACTGTCGAACCATGCCGTCGACGGTGGCCCAGGCCATAGCTGTAAGCGATGAAGCCCAACGCGCCGATCGCCACGACAAACAGCAGATTGATGACGGTTGCCGGGACATGATTGTCCTGCGCGGCACGGCGCTTTTCATTGGCGTTATACACGTCGGTCAGCGACTGGATCACCAGGTTCATGGGGGCTGTCGCTTCGCCACGGGCCTCGGCGGCTGCGGCCAGATTCCATAACTGGTCCTCGATCGTCCGGGACGATTCGCTGGCCGCCTTCAGCAGTTTCTCGTCCGTGCCGGCACGCATGAATTCTATCCGCGCCGAGACATAATCCTTGAGCAGCGCAGACACTTTTCCGCGCAGATCAGACGGCAGTAACTTCGCTCGCAGATAGGTCGAGCCGATCACCGTGACTTCATCTTGAATCAGTGTTTTGCGCGCTTCGAAACGTGAGGTGGCCATGGCGAAGTTGAAACCCAGCAACAAGGCGAGCAGACCGAGGAGGGCGGTTTGCAAGGCACTGAGGTGGGATCGGGTCGAATCACTGCTGTGAGTTCGGTGATGACGGCCGAGACGGAAAGCGAGTTCCAGCACCACGCAGAAGATGGCGACCACGATGAAAAACAGAATGATTTCGTCCAGGCCCCAATGCATAGGATGGTCTCTCTGCGTTCAAGCTTTGGCATTAACTTTAGGAGAGAACCGCCACGGGCGTAAATTTACCGCCCTGTGGTTTTGGGGCACTTTTCTCGAGGCATAAAAAAACGGCCTACCTTTCGGTAAGCCGTTTTTAGTACTTGGTGGCTACACAGGGACTTGAACCCCGGACCCCAGCATTATGAATGCTATGCTCTAACCAACTGAGCTATGTAGCCAAGTGGCGCGCATTATTGGCTCGTAACGATGATGTGTCAAGCGTAAATCTAAAATATTTCTCTACGCTTTCAACCGCTTATCCACCTGACTCGAAAAACCGGGCCAGGGGAGGGCGTCAACTGAGCTGAAATCTCCCGGTATTGGCACTCAAGGCCTTGCTGCCCTGGCTCAAGGTGTCCGCCGCCAGGTTCACCGCCCGCGCACCTTCGAGCAAGCGTACCGCTGCCTGATCGACTTGCTGGATGTTGCCGCTGACTTCGTCGGCGGTGCTGGCCTGTTCTTCCACCGCCGTAGCAATTTGCGCCAGGGTGTCAGTGACGCCTTGTACCGCGTGGGCAATTTCCCCGAGGCGTTCGCCCAACCCTGTGACCGACTGCGCATCGCTTTGCGCCTGGCTACAGGCCGCTTCCATCAGGCTCACCGCTTCGTTCACCGTGCTGCGCAAGCTGTCGACGGTGCCGGCAATCTGCGCGGTGGAGGACTGGGTGCGTTGCGACAGGCTGCGTACTTCGTCGGCCACCACCGCAAAACCGCGACCTTGCTCACCCGCGCGAGCGGCCTCGATGGCGGCGTTAAGTGCCAACAGGTTCGTCTGCTCGGCAACCCCGCGAATGGTGTCCACCACCAATTGAATCTGCTGCCCTTGCTCGCTGACCCGGCCCAGTGCCGCAGCGGTGTCGTTCAATCGCTGATTGAGTTGCTGAATGCTTGCCGTGGTGCGCTGGCTGTCACGGCTGCTGTCGGCGGCGATGCGCTGGGTGTGCTGAGCGCTGCCGGAGGCCTGTTCGCAACTCTGGGCAACCCCTTGCGAGGTGGCGGCCAATTGTGTGGCGGCCGCGGCGATCTGGCTGATCTGCAACTGCTGAGCTTCGACTTCCCCCAGGGCACCGCTGGAGTGATGGTTGAGGGTGCGCACCGCGTTGCTTAGCTGCAAGGTTTCATGATCGACCCCCAGCAGGCTATTGCGCAGCTGCACTACCGCGACATTGAGGGCGGTGCTGATGGCAGCCAGTTCGTCGCGGCCCTGCACCGGTACTTGCAGGCTCAGATTGCCGTCACGCAAGGCTTCGGCCAGCAAGGTGATGCCGCTGGCGCTGCGACGAATCGAGGCCTGCAAGCAGATGAACAGGTACAGCGCGGCCAAGAGCAGACAGCCAAAAATGGTCGCGACGAAGATGAACTGGCGAATGGCCGAACCGTGGTAGTAATCCAGACGCTGATCCAGCGACACCAGCGACTGCTGACGCAACGAAGCGAAATCGGAGAGCAGGGCGTCGAGATTGCGTTCGAACTCTTCCGGCTTGAGCTTGATGCTGCCGCCGAACACGCCGTCATCGAGGGCTTTCAACTCGGCGTCCAGGTGCTTGAGGCTGTCATGGTATTGCCCGGACCAGGCTTGCAACGCGCTGGGCAGCCGCGCCTCCAGCAGGCTCGCGGTTTTGACCAGCTGCTCCCGGGCATCGCCGATGCGGCTGCGCAAGTCGCGCAATTGCAGACGGCTTTGCAGGGTGAACTGTCCAGACACCACTGATGCCTGGCCGACGCTGGCGAGGCGGCCGACTCGTTCAATCAGGTCTGGCGCGTGCTGCGTGGAGATCTGGGTCAGCAGATAGGTCTCCAGCCACGGCGCCAACGTCAGGCGATTATCCATGGCGATCTGCTCGCGCAAGGCTTGCAGGGCACTCAAGGCATTGGTGAACCGATCGTAACCGTCCGGCCACCAACCGACGCTGCTCAGGCTTTTCGAGTCCAGGCCATTGAGGGCGGTTTGCAGGGTTTGATAACGGGCCAGGGTTTCGCCCTCGGCGCCTTCGGTTTGCAGTGCGTTGCCGAGGTCGGAGGTGGCTTGGGTGACGGCGGGTTGAACCGTATCGAAAGCAGCCATCGCCGCGATAGTCGCTGGCGTCGGCTGGCGATTGGTTTCCGTGGCGCGCCAGCGAGCCGCGCGGTCACGCTGGGCGGCGAGCAGGTTATCGAGAGCATCCAGGGCAAGCAGTTGCCGAACCCCGGCACGTTCGCCGGAGATGAGGTTCAGTTTGTCGCGATAGTCCTGACCGATCATCCACAGACTGCCCGTCAGCGGCAGGATAAACAGCAGGAACAACAGCTGAAATTTGCGTGCGAAACCAAAACGCCCCAGCAACCCGATCCCCGGTGATAAAAAAGCCTGCATGCCCCAAAACTCCTCTGGACACCACGCACCATCGGCGTGCGTCGAGACCGTTGTGGCCGCGACGTGTGCCCTTTTAAAAGGCCTCGAAAGTCCACCCTCGTCAGCTCTGTAGGCCGGCTCTGTGGCGAAACTTCCCATTCTCGGTCCCCTTTGTAAGGGGCCGCGTTGAAGCGGATTACAGAGGCAAGATTCAGACCATGGCGTTGCGCTATCACCTTTTCAGCGATGAAAGTCGAGGTCGTTAGCAGGCTAAGGGGATGGCGCTGATGCACTGAAAAATGGCACATTGACGCACCTGCCCGTGTGCACCCATCTGTTGTACGGAAACTCTTATGGCTATCAGCAATGCCCAGACCGGCACAGCGCCGGCATCCGCGACTTCACAAAGCAACCCTTTGGTCATGCGCATCATCGGCGCCGTGGCGCTGGCGCATTTGATCAACGACTTGATCCAGTCGGTGCTGCCATCGATTTATCCGATGCTCAAGGCCAACTATGGCCTGACCTTCACCCAGGTTGGCTTGATCACTTTGACGTTCCAGCTGACGGCTTCGCTATTGCAGCCGTGGGTGGGTTATCACACCGATCGGCACCCTAAACCCTGGCTGCTACCGGCCGGAACAGTCTGCACGTTGATCGGCATTCTGATGATGTCAGTGGTGGGCAGCTTTCCGATGATTCTGCTGGCGGCCGGGTTGATCGGCATCGGCTCCTCGACCTTTCACCCGGAAGCCTCTCGCGTGGCGCGGTTGGCCTCGGGCGGGCGATTCGGCCTGGCGCAATCGACCTTTCAGGTCGGCGGTAATGCGGGTTCGGCCTTCGGTCCGTTGCTGGCAGCGGCGATCATCATTCCTTTCGGTCAGGGCCATGTGGCCTGGTTTGGATTGTTCGCGGTGTTTGCGTTGTTCGTGCTCTATCGGATCAGCCGCTGGTACGCCAACCACCTGAGTCTGTTCAAACTCAAGCAAGGTCAGGCGGCGACGCATGGCTTGTCGAAGAACCGCGTGATCAGTGCACTGGTGGTACTCGGGCTGCTGGTGTTCTCCAAGTATTTCTACATGGCCAGTTTCACCAGTTACTTCACCTTCTACCTGATCGAGAAATTCGACCTGTCGGTGGCGAGTTCGCAGTTGCACCTGTTCCTGTTTCTCGGAGCGGTAGCGGCGGGGACGTTCTTCGGTGGGCCGATTGGCGACAAGATCGGGCGTAAGGCCGTGATCTGGTTCTCGATCCTCGGCGTAGCGCCGTTCACGCTGATCCTGCCTCACGTCGACCTGTTCTGGACCAGTATCCTGAGCGTCGTGATCGGCTTCATCCTCGCCTCGGCGTTCTCGGCCATCGTGGTGTATGCGCAAGAACTGGTGCCGGGCAATGTCGGAATGATTGCCGGGGTGTTCTTCGGACTGATGTTCGGCTTTGGCGGGATTGGTGCGGCGTTGCTGGGGCATTTGGCCGACATTCACGGCATCGAATACGTGTACTTCCTGTGCTCGTTCCTGCCGTTGTTAGGTGTGTTGGCGATCTTGCTGCCTCGGACGAAGAAATCCTGAGTCAACGCAAAACCCTGTGGGAGCGGGCTTGCCCGCGAAGGCGGAGTGTCAGTCGACATTTATGCAGCTGACACAATGCCTTCGCGGGCAAGCCCGCTCCCACAGGGATCTTTATTGTTCGCTGGAAAGACACCAGGCACAAAAAAGCCGCGTATCAAACGCGGCTTTTTCTTGAGCGGGTGTTTTACACGTTAAAACGGAAGTGCATCACATCGCCGTCTTTAACGATGTAATCCTTACCTTCCAGACGCCATTTACCGGCTTCTTTGGTGCCGGCTTCGCCCTTGTACTGGATGAAGTCGTCGTAGGCGATGACTTCGGCGCGGATGAAGCCTTTTTCGAAGTCGGTGTGGATCACACCAGCGGCTTGTGGTGCGGTAGCACCGACGCGTACGGTCCAGGCGCGGACTTCTTCGACACCGGCGGTGAAGTAGGTCTGCAGGTGCAGCATCTCGTAGCCAGCGCGGATCACGCGGTTCAGGCCTGGTTCTTCGAGGCCCAGGGCTTCGAGGAACATGTCTTTCTCTTCGCCGTCATCCAGCTCGGCGATTTCGGCTTCGATCTTGTTGCAGACCGGAACCACCATGGCGCCTTCTTCTTCGGCAATGGCCTTGACGATGTCCAACAGCGGGTTGTTCTCGAAACCGTCTTCGGCGACGTTGGCGATGTACATGACCGGCTTGGTGGTCAGCAGGTGGAAACCACGAATCACCGCTTTCTCGTCGGCGTTCATGGTTTTCATCAGGGTGCGCGCAGGCTTGCCGAGGGTGAAGTGAGCGATCAGTTGCTCCAGCAGGCCTTTCTGGACCACGGCGTCCTTGTCACCACCCTTGGCGTTGCGGGCGACTTTCTGCAGTTGCTTCTCGCAGCTGTCGAGGTCGGCGAAGATCAGTTCCAGGTCGATGATTTCGATGTCACGTTTCGGGTCGACGCTGTTGGAGACGTGAATCACGTTCTCGTCTTCGAAGCAGCGGACCACGTGCGCGATGGCATCGGTTTCACGGATGTTGGCGAGGAATTTGTTGCCCAGGCCTTCACCTTTCGAGGCGCCAGCCACCAGGCCTGCGATGTCGACGAATTCCATGGTGGTCGGCAGGATGCGCTTGGGATTGACGATGGCTGCCAGGGCTTCCAGGCGCGAATCCGGCATCGGCACGATGCCGGTGTTCGGCTCGATGGTGCAGAAGGGGAAGTTCTCGGCCGCGATCCCGGATTTGGTCAGGGCGTTGAACAGGGTGGACTTGCCGACGTTAGGCAGGCCGACGATGCCGCAATTGAATCCCATGGTGTTTCCCCTCGGATAAGAGTCAGGCCTTCTGGCTGTGCAGGTTTTTCATCGCGCGGTTCCATTCACCGGCGAGGATATCCGGCAGCACGCCGAGGGCAAAGTCGATGCTGGCATCGAGTTTTTCCTGTTCGGCGCGTGGCGCACGACCCAGGACGAAGTTTGAAACCATACTGGCAACGCCCGGGTGGCCAATGCCAAGCCGCAAGCGGTGAAAGGTATTCTGATTGCCCAGTTGCGCGATGATGTCGCGCAACCCGTTGTGACCGCCGTGGCCGCCGCCCTGTTTGAGTTTGGCAACGCCCGGTGGCAGGTCGAGTTCGTCATGCGCCACCAGGATTTCTTCAGGCTTGATGCGGAAGAAGCCGGCAAGTGCCGCGACGGCCTGGCCGCTACGGTTCATGTAGGTGGTGGGAATCAGCAGACGAACATCCTGACCCTGATGCGAATAGCGCCCGGTCAGGCCGAAATATTTGCGATCCGCCACAAGGTTCACGCCTTGTGCGTTCGCGATGCGCTCAACAAAAAGGGCCCCTGCGTTATGCCGGGTCTGTTCGTATTCAGCGCCTGGATTTCCCAGGCCAACGATCAGTTTGATGGCAGTCACGATAGGGGCCCTTCCTTGGAGTGGTGGATAACATCGCCGCATTCAAGGAGTGCGGCGAAAGTGGACGACAAGTGCTCATTTACCATTATGTAAACTCCGCGTTATCGCCCGCTTTCTCGCTACGCTCTAGTCCGCGATGTTTCCGGTCACTCCGGCGAACAGAGTGAAATTACTCTGCTGCGCCTTCTTCAGTAGTAGCTTCTGGAGCAACACGTGGAGCGTGGACGTTGGCAACAGCCTTGTCATCGCCGTGTGCCAGAGCAACAAACTCAACGCCTTTAGGGGCTTTGAGGTCAGACAGGTGAATGATCGAACCGATTTCGGCGTTAGCCAGGTCGACTTCGATGAATTCAGGCAGGTCTTTCGGCAGGCACGAAACTTCGATTTCAGCAACAACGTGCGAAACTTCGCCGCCTTTCTTGATCGGAGCTTCTTCACCAACAAAGTGTACAGGCACGATAGCGGTCAGTTTCTGGCCAGCTACAACGCGTACGAAGTCAGCGTGCATCACGTGGCCTTTGGCCGGGTGACGCTGCAGAGCTTTGATGATTACGTTTTGCTTGGTGCCGCCAACGTTCAGCTCGATGATGTGGCTATAAGCCGCTTCGTTTTCGAGCAGTTTGGCAACTTCTTTAGCCAGCATGCTGATGGATTCAGGGGCTTTTTCGCCACCGTAAACTACAGCAGGTACCAGGCTTGCGAGACGACGCAGGCGGCGGCTCGCACCTTTCCCCAGGTCGGAACGCACTTCAGCATTCAGAGTAAAATCGTTCATGTTGTATCTCCAAAATAACCACATTCGCCCCAGCGTTTGCGACCAGCGCTAAAGGCGATATGGGCAAAAAAGCCCCGCCCCGACAGGAATGCCGGGGCGGGGCGCTTTTCGTCAACGAGATGTTCGAGAAGGGCAGGGCCCTTAGCGGAACATCGCGCTGATCGATTCTTCATTGCTGATGCGGCGGACCGCTTCGGCAACAACCGGCGCGATATCCAGTTGACGGATACGCGAGCAGGCTTGAGCAGCAGCGGACAACGGGATGGTGTTAGTCACCACCAGTTCGTCCAGCATGGAATTTTCAATGTTTTCGATCGCCCGACCGGACAGCACAGGGTGTGTGCAGTAGGCGAAAACCTTGGCAGCGCCATGCTCTTTCAGGGCCTTGGCCGCGTGACACAGAGTGCCGGCGGTATCGACCATGTCATCGACCAGAATACAGGTACGCCCTTCGACATCACCGATGATATGCATCACTTCGGAGTGATTGGCTTTCTCACGGCGTTTGTCGATGATCCCGAGATCCACGCCCAGGGATTTGGCAACAGCACGTGCACGCACGACGCCACCAATGTCCGGGGACACGATCATCAGGTTTTCGAAGCGCTGATCTTCAATGTCATCCACCAATACCGGGGAGCCGTAGATGTTATCTACCGGAATATCGAAGAAACCCTGGATTTGGTCAGCATGCAGATCAACCGTGAGAACACGGTCGATGCCGACTACGGTAAGCATGTCAGCCACGACTTTCGCGCTGATAGCCACACGTGCGGAACGCGGACGGCGATCCTGACGGGCATAACCAAAGTAAGGAATTACAGCAGTGATACGAGTAGCCGAGGAGCGGCGGAAGGCGTCAGCCATCACTACCAGTTCCATCAGGTTATCGTTGGTCGGAGCGCAAGTCGGCTGAATAATGAAGACATCTTTACCGCGGACGTTTTCATTGATCTCGGCAGTAATTTCGCCGTCGGAAAATTTACCGACAGAGATGTCACCGAGAGGGATATGCAGCTGACGTACAACACGCCGAGCCAGATCGGGGTTAGCGTTCCCCGTAAAGACCATCATCTTGGACACGCGCAGTACCTGAAGGCTGAGGGTATACCTGGATGAGTATAGGAAAATGGCAGGGGCGGCTGGATTCGAACCAACGCATGGCAGGATCAAAACCTGCTGCCTTACCGCTTGGCGACGCCCCTGTATCTGTTGCAACGAGTACCCAGTACTCGGTTCCTTTTAGAGCAGACTTTGCAGCTTGCGATGCAACATCGAAACGTTGCTTCCCTTTGCTACAAACCCTGTAAGGGTCTCTGTAAGAAGGGCCGAGACTTTATCAGCTTCAGCTTTGCTTGGGAAGCCCCCAAACACACAACTTCCAGTTCCGGTGAGTTTTGCTTCGGTAAATTTACCTAACAAATTCAATGCGTTACGTACATCTGGATAACGCCTTGCTACCACCGGTAAGCAGTCATTTCGACTGTTTCCCTTGGGAACGGGGCGCACTTTAATGGGAGAAGAGTTACGTGTCAACAACGGATCTGAAAAAATTTCTGCTGTACTTACAGAGACTTGCGGCACAAGCACGAGATACCACGGCTCGATGGGGTAAACAGGGGTCAGTTTCTCCCCCACGCCCTCGGCGAAAGCCGCGTGCCCACGCACGAAAACCGGGACGTCCGCGCCCAGCGTCAGGCCCAAAGTGGCCAGCCGATCCTCATCCCAACCCAGTTGCCAGAGATGATTGAGGCCCAGCAAAGTGGTCGCGGCATTTGAGCTACCACCACCGATGCCACCGCCCATGGGCAGAATTTTTTCGATCCAGATATCAATCCCGAGCGAACAACCGGATTGCTCCTGAAGTTTTTTTGCGGCTTTGACGATCAGATTGCTGTCGTGAGGGACGCCATCGAATTCAGTGTGCAACCGAATCACACCGTCATCACGAACGGCGAAGGTGATTTCATCGCCGTAGTCGAGAAACTGAAAAATCGTCTGCAGCTCATGGTAACCGTCTTCGCGGCGACCGAGGATGTGCAGCATCAGATTGAGTTTGGCCGGGGAGGGCAGCGTCAAGCGAGGAGCCGTCATGTTCACTGCCCCAGTTTGCGAGGTTGCCATTCCTTGATCACCAGCGTGATATCAAGGTCGGTGCCGTGCAGTTTGATCCGCTCGGGCAACCAATAACCGTTTTGCTCGGCGTAACTCAAGTATTCGACCTGCCAGCCATCCTGTTCTAGATTGGCCAGGCGGCTATCGGCATCCAGGGTCAGGCGACTTTTGCTGTCCGGCGCCGGGAGCCCGCGAACCCACCAGGCCAGGTTGGAAACGGGTAACTTCCAGCCGAGCTGTTCTTCGACCAGCGCCTCTGGTGTCGTTGCGTCATAACGGCCCTGATTGGCCACTTCCAGCGAGACTTTGCCAGGGTGACCCGTCAAGCGTGCTGCGCCACGACCCAGGGGGCCGGAGAGGCGAATGTCGTAATAATCCTGTCGCTGCAGCCAGAACAACGTGCCGCTGCCCGAGTCTTTCGGGGCGCGAATGCCGATCTTGCCGTTGATCTGCCAGCCGTCGAGACTGGTCAGTTGCTGTTTGTACACGCGCCATTGGGCGGGGTTGCCTTGACCCTGGACCGATTCGCGGGCACCGAAGCCTGCGCAACCGGCGAGCAGGGTGATGAAGCTGAAAACAATGAGGTGGCGCAAAAACATAATCTTAAAGAGTCTCTGATCCGGTCAGGCGCTTGATGGTGCTGCGCAGGAGAGGGCTGTCGGGTTGCGCCTTGAGGAACTTGTCCCAGATTTGCTTGGCTTCGCGTTGCTTGCCATTGGCCCACAGAACTTCACCCAGGTGCGCGGCGACTTCCTGATCGGGGAAACGCTCCAGTGCCTGGCGCAGCAGGCGTTCGGCTTCGTCGAGATTGCCCATGCGGAAGTTCACCCAGCCGAGGCTGTCGAGTACCGCCGGGTCTTCCGGATTGATCTGGTGTGCCTGTTCGATCAAGGCCTTGGCTTCGGCGTAGCGCGTCGTACGGTCGGACAGGGTGTAACCAAGGGCGTTCAGCGCCATCGCGTTGTCCGGGTCGCGCTTGATGATCAGCCGCAGGTCTTTTTCCATCTGCGCCAGGTCATTGCGTTTTTCCGCTTGCATGGCGCGGGTGTACAGCAGATTCAGATCGTCCGGGTATTTCTGCAAGGCTTGCTGCAATACATTCCAGGCCTTGTCGGGCTGTTTATTGGCGGACAAGGTTTCGGCTTCGATCAAATACAACTGAATGGCGTAATCGGGCTGCTCGTCGCGCTCCGCCGCCAGACGGCTTTGGGCTTCGGCGGTCTTGCCGTTGTTCATCAGGATATCGGCCTGACGCAATTGCGCCGGCAGGTAATCGTTGCCCGGGCCGACCTGGGCGTATTCGATCAGCGCGCCTTGGGGGTCGTTGCGTTCTTCAGCGATACGACCGAGGTTCAGGTGCGCCGAATCGACGTGGCTTTCACGGGTGATCAGGTCTTCCAGATAGCCCTTGGCCTCATCCCAAGCCTTGGCTTCCAGGCAGACCAGCGCCAGGGAGTAACGCAGTTCGTCGTCTTCCGGGTATTGCTGAACCAGGCTTGAGAACTCGACTTTGGCATCGTCCATGCGGTTCTGTTCAACCAGCATGCGCGCGTAAGTCAGGCGCAGGCGTTTGTCGTCCGGGTACTTCTTGATGCTTTTTTGCAGCAGCGGCAAGGCTTCATCGCCACGGTTGAGCGTTTGCAGCAAGCGTGCACGCAGCAGGATCGGTGCTATTTCGCCGTCGTCCGGTGGATTGTCTTCCAGCAGGCCCAACGCACCCTTGGCGTCACCGTCCTGTTGCAGCAGCAAGGCTTTGCCGAAAATCAGTTGGCTGTTGTCTGGATGGCGCTGCAATAAGCGGTCAAAACTTTTCATCAAGCCGTTACGCGTGTCCTGGTCGGTATCGGCCGCCGACAGGGCGAGAAAGTCGAAATGCGTGTCGCCCTTGCCTTGCAGGACTTTCTCCATATAAACCATGGAGTCGTCATAACGCCCGGCGCGAGCCAGTTGCACGGCAGCGGCCCGTTGCGCCTCGAGGTCGTCCGGGGCGTTTTTCGCCCAGATCAGCGCGGTGTCCAGGGCAGCCTGATCGGCGCCCAGGTACTCGGCGATGCGAAATGCCCGTTCGGAGATGCCCGGATCCTGAGTGTTAATGGCCTGGGTGACGTAGTTGTCCAAGGCAATGTCGAAACGATTGCGCTGGCCAGCCAGTTCGGCGCTCAGCAGGCTGAAGACAGTTTCTTCACTGAATGAGCTGTAAACCTTGGGCTTTTCAGGGGCCGGAGTGCTGTCTTCGACCGGCGGCGTACCGTCCGACGAAACGGGCGCCAAGGCCTGGCAGCCGCTGAGGAAGACAAAAGCGAGGAGCAACGCGGAAGATCTATTCATATAGGAAGAGGACGACTAACCTGCGGTCGGATCATCATGACACAAGCCTTCGACCAAACATAACCGAGTCTCAGTTGATGCCTTTACAGGGGCAGGTCATTGGGACAATCGTAGGAGCTGCCGCAGGCTGCGATCTTTTGATCTTGCCTGTGCGGCACCTTTGAAACCTGAAAAGATCGCAGCCTTCGGCAGCTCCTACAGGGGCGATAGATATCGAATAGTTGTTCTGGCTGTGTCGAAGTAGGACAATTGCCGGCTTCACGTCACCATCAGCGACCTTGAATGGCCTTTCTTGCACTCGGTATTAACCACAAGACTGCTTCAGTAGACGTCCGCGAGCGCGTGGCCTTTACCCCTGAGCAGCTGGTGGAGGCCTTGCAGCAGCTCTGCCGACTCACCGACAGCCGCGAAGCTGCGATCCTCTCCACCTGCAATCGCAGTGAACTGTATATAGAACAGGATCACCTTTCGGCTGATGTCGTGCTGCGCTGGCTGGCCGATTATCACCATTTGAGCCTCGAAGAGCTGCGCGCGAGCGCTTATGTGCACGAAGATGATGCGGCAGTTCGTCACATGATGCGGGTGGCCTCCGGGCTCGACTCGCTGGTCTTGGGCGAACCGCAGATTCTCGGCCAGATGAAATCGGCCTACGCCGTAGCCCGCGAAGCCGGCACCATCGGTCCGTTGCTCGGGCGGTTGTTCCAGGCGACGTTCAATGCGGCCAAACAGGTGCGCACCGACACCGCCATCGGCGAGAACCCGGTGTCCGTGGCGTTTGCCGCGGTTAGCCTGGCAAAACAGATTTTCAGTGACCTGCAACGCAGTCAGGCCTTGCTGATCGGCGCCGGTGAGACCATTACCCTGGTCGCCCGCCATCTGCACGAGTTGGGTGTGAAGCGCATTGTGGTCGCCAACCGCACCCTGGAGCGCGCGAGCATTCTGGCCGAGCAGTTCGGTGCCCATGCGGTGTTGCTCTCGGACATCCCGGCCGAACTGGTGCGCAGCGACATCGTGATCAGTTCCACTGCCAGCCAGTTGCCGATCCTGGGCAAGGGCGCGGTGGAAAGCGCCTTGAAACTGCGCAAGCACAAGCCGATCTTCATGGTAGACATCGCCGTCCCCCGGGATATCGAGCCGGAAGTCGGCGAACTGGACGACGTTTACCTGTATAGCGTCGACGATCTCCACGAAGTGGTCGCCGAGAACCTCAAGAGCCGCCAGGGTGCAGCCCAAGCGGCGGAAGAGATGGTCTCGGTGGGTGCCGAAGATTTCATGGTCCGCCTGCGTGAACTGGCGGCGGTGGATGTGCTCAAGGCCTATCGCCAACAAAGCGAGCGCATGCGCGACGAAGAATTGCAGAAGGCCCAGCGCATGCTGGCCAACGGCAGCAGCGCCGAAGACGTGCTGGTGCAACTGGCGCGGGGCCTGACCAACAAACTCCTGCATGCACCGAGCGTGCAGTTGAAAAAGCTCTCTGCCGAAGGTCGCCTTGATGCGCTGGCCATGGCCCAGGAACTCTTTGCCCTGAATGAGGGCTCATCGGATAGCTTTTCGGATAAGAAACCGCAATGAAAGCGTCACTGCTCAATAAGCTGGACATCCTCCAGGACCGTTTCGAGGAATTGACCGCCTTGCTTGGCGACGGCGAAGTCATTTCCGATCAGAACAAATTCCGCACCTATTCCAAGGAATACGCGGAAGTCGAGCCGATTGTCGATGCCTATAAACAGTTGCTCAAAGTGCAACGCGACCTTGAAGGCGCCCAGGCCCTGCTCAAGGACAGCGATCCGGACATGCGCGAAATGGCCGTGGAAGAAGTCCGCGAAGCCAAAGAGCAACTGATCGACATCGAAGCCAGCCTGCAACGCATGCTGCTGCCCAAGGATCCGAATGATGGGCGCAACGTGTTCCTCGAAATCCGCGCCGGCACCGGCGGTGACGAGGCGGCGATTTTCTCCGGCGACCTGTTCCGTATGTATTCGCGTTACGCCGAGCGGCGTGGCTGGCGGGTGGAGATCCTCTCGGAGAACATCGGCGAGCACGGCGGCTATAAAGAAGTCATCGCCCGGGTCGAGGGCGACAGTGTCTACGGCAAGTTGAAATTCGAATCCGGTGCGCACCGCGTGCAACGGGTTCCGGCCACTGAGTCCCAAGGTCGCATCCACACCTCGGCTTGCACGGTGGCGGTGTTGCCCGAGCCGGACGAGCAGGAAGCGATCGAGATCAACCCCTCGGATTTGCGGATCGATACCTATAAATCCTCCGGTGCCGGCGGTCAGCACGTCAACAAGACCGACTCGGCGATCCGCATCACTCACTTGCCGTCCGGTATTGTCGTCGAGTGCCAGGAAGAGCGTTCCCAGCATAAGAACCGCGCGCGGGCGATGTCCTGGTTATCGGCCAAGCTCAATGACCAGCAGACCAGCGCCGCCGCCAATGCCATCGCCAGCGAGCGTAAATTGCTGGTGGGCTCGGGTGATCGCTCCGAGCGAATCCGCACCTACAACTTTGCCCAGGGCCGGGTCACCGACCACCGGGTCAACCTGACGTTGTATTCCCTCGACGAAATCCTCGCGGGTGGTGTCGATGCAGTGATCGAACCGTTGCTGGCCGAATACCAGGCTGACCAATTGGCAGCGATAGGTGAGTAAATGACGATCATTGCCAGTTTGTTACGCGCCGCCGACCTGCCGGATTCGCCCTCCGCGCGTCTGGATGCCGAATTGTTGCTGGCCGCTGCGTTGGGCAAGTCCCGCAGTTTTCTGCACACCTGGCCCGAGCGCATCGTTCCGAGCGAAGCGGCGCTGAAGTTTGCCGAGTACCTGCAACGCCGTCGTGGCGGTGAGCCGGTGGCCTACATCCTCGGCCAGCAAGGTTTCTGGAAGCTTGATCTGGAAGTTGCGCCACACACGCTCATCCCGCGCCCGGACACCGAGCTGTTGGTGGAAGCGGCGCTTGAACTCCTGCCAGCCACGCCTGCCAAGGTCCTCGACCTCGGCACCGGCAGCGGCGCCATTGCCCTGGCCCTGGCCAGCGAGCGTCCGGCCTGGAAGGTGACCGCCGTGGATCGCGTGCTCGAAGCCGTGGCCCTGGCCGAGCGCAATCGCCAGCGCTTGCACCTGAACAACGCCACGGTGCTGAGCAGTCATTGGTTCAGTGCCCTGGAAGGTCAGCGTTTTCAACTGATCATCAGCAACCCGCCTTACATCGCATCCGCCGACCCGCATCTGGTGGAAGGTGATGTGCGCTTCGAACCGGCCAGTGCCTTGGTGGCCGGCGTCGACGGGCTCGATGATCTGCGTCTGATCGTCGCCCAGGCGCCGGATTACCTTGAAACGGGCGGTTGGTTGATGCTCGAACACGGTTACGATCAAGCCAATGCAGTGCGCGATTTGCTACTGACCCGCGGCTTTGAAGAAGTCCACAGCCGCACCGATCTGGGCGGTCACGAACGTATCAGCCTGGGGCGCCTACCGTGCTGAATGATCAGGAATTGTTGCGCTACAGTCGGCAGATTCTGTTGCAGCACGTCGACATCGACGGCCAGTTGCGACTGAAAGAAAGCCGCGTGTTGATCGTCGGTCTCGGCGGTCTCGGCTCCCCTGTTGCGCTGTATCTGGCAGCGGCCGGCGTCGGTGAGCTGCATTTGGCAGACTTCGACACCGTCGACCTGACCAATCTGCAACGCCAGATTGTTCACGACACCGACAGCGTCGGCCTGAGCAAGGTCGATTCGGCCATTCGCCGACTGAGCGCGATCAATCCCGAGATTCAGTTGATCGCCCATCGCACCGCGCTGGACGAAGATTCCCTGGCCTTTGCGGTGGCCGCTGTGGATCTGGTGCTGGACTGTTCCGACAATTTCTCCACCCGCGAAGCGGTCAACGCTGCGTGTGTCGCCGCCCGCAAACCTCTGGTCAGTGGCGCTGCGATTCGGCTGGAAGGGCAGTTGTCGGTGTTCGACCCGCGTCGTCCGGAGAGTCCGTGCTACCACTGTTTATATGGTCACGGCAGCGAAGCCGAATTGACGTGCAGCGAAGCCGGCGTCGTGGGGCCTTTGGTTGGGCTGGTTGGCAGCCTCCAGGCGCTGGAAGCCATGAAATTGCTGGTGGGTTTCGGCGAGCCGCTGGTGGGGCGCCTGTTGTTGATCGATGCCTTGGGCTCGCGCTTTCGCGAATTACGGGTCAAGCGTGATCCGGGCTGCAGCGTCTGTGGTTCGAAGCATGCGTGAAGCGCCGATTGGCGTGTTCGACTCCGGCGTCGGTGGGCTTTCGGTGCTGGCCGAGATCCAGCGTTTGCTGCCCAACGAGTCACTGTTGTACGTCGCCGATTGCGGGAATATTCCCTACGGCGAGAAAACCCCGGAATTCATCCGTCATCGTTGCAGCGTGATGGCTGGTTTTTTTCAGCAGCAGGGCGCCAAGGCCTTGGTGCTGGCTTGTAACACGGCGACTGTCGCTGGCGTTGCAGACTTGCGGCGCGATTATCCCGAGTGGCCCATCGTCGGCATGGAGCCGGCGGTCAAACCGGCCGCTGCCGCGACCCGCAGTGGCGTGGTCGGCGTACTCGCCACCACCGGCACGTTGCAGAGCGCAAAGTTTGCAGCCTTGCTCGACCGTTTCGCCATCGATGTACGCGTCATCACTCAGCCGTGCCCCGGCCTGGTGGAGCTGATTGAAAACGGCGATCTGCACAGTCCGGCCCTGCGTCAGTTGCTCGCCAGGTATGTCGAACCGCTGCTCGGCGCTGGGTGCGACACGATAATTCTCGGCTGCACGCATTATCCCTTCCTAAAGCCGTTGCTTAAGCAGATGATCCCCGATGACATCAGTTTGATTGACACCGGCGCCGCTGTAGCGCGGCAACTTCAGCGCCTGTTGGCCGAGCGTGAATTGCTCGCCGAAGGGCCTGCTCGTTCCGCACAGTTCTGGACGAGTTCCGATCCGGAACATTTCAGAAATATCTTGCCAATACTGTGGAATACCGCTGGCGTTGTGCAAAGCTTCAAGGGGTAAACCAAACCCTGGGGCAAACGAATAATTGGGGTGAACTTCTGATTAAGCGTCGACTTCTATAGCGTCAAGCAACAAAAAAACCATACGAAATCGTTCGGAAAAGGATGTTTCTAATGAAGCGACTATTCTGCTTGGCCGCGATTGCGGCCGCACTGATGGGGCACAGTTTTACCGCACAGGCGGCAGGCGTGGAGTTCGCGGTTGGCGAGACCAGCGAGTCGACCATGACCTATCGATTGGGCATGCAATTCGATTGGGACAAGAGCTGGTTGCAGAGTGATGTCGGTCGTTTGACCGGTTACTGGAGTGGTGCCTACACCTATTGGGATGGCGACAGGACCTCCAGCAACCACAGCCTGTCGTTCGCACCGGTGCTGGTTTACGAGTTTGCCGGTCAAACCGTCAAACCCTACCTGGAGTTGGGGGTTGGCGTGGCGGTGTTCGCCAATACCGAAGTCGAAAACAACAACCTCGGCAATGCCTTTCAGTTCGAAGACCGTTTCGGCTTTGGGCTGCGCTTTGCGGGCGGACATGAAGTCGGGATTCGTGCGACGCACTATTCCAATGCCGGGATCAGCAGCCCGAACGATGGTGTAGAAAGCTACGCGCTTCACTACACGATGCCGTTGTAAGGTCAAAACCTTGTGGGAGCGAGCCTGCTCGCGATTGCGATTGCACCTTCAACACTCATGTTGACTGACACGCCGCTATCGCGAGCAAGCTCGCTCCCACATTGGATCTTCGGTGACTTCGAGTTCAGCGATACGCCGTGGTAATCCCTTGGCGTTCGTCGATACATTCAGGCGCACCCATCTCGAACTCCCTGCAGATCAGCGGGCGTTTTTCGTAGATGGTGCACATCATCGTGTTGCGATCCAGCGCGGCGCACCAGCCGTCATCCAGACGCAACATGACTTCCCCACCCCAGTCATCAGTATCGATAAAACGTTCGGGCACGCCTGTGTCGGTAATCAGCATGACTTCGAGCTGACAGCAGCAAGCTGCGCAGGTTGAGCAAGTGACCACCGGTTCGGCGATTTGCGTGTGGGGAATGGTTTTCATGGCACGCAGTGTAAGGCAGTGGGCCGGGGCTGTGTGAAAGGCCTGACGGACGCCGACATTGGCGATTTTTACGGCTGATCCTTGATCGGCGGATTGCTGCGCACCATGCGTTTGCCGATCGCCAATTTCCCCCGGTTGGGTATTTTCGGCAGTGGCCAGAGAGAGGCCATGAACAACGCCGGAAAGGCTATCTCCGGCGGACGGTTCTTGAGTTCGGCGAAAATGTGCCGCGCCGCTTTGTCCGCTGGCCAGCTGAGTGGCATGGGGACGTTTTCCGTTGTTAGCGGCGTCTCGACAAACCCTGGACTGACCACGGTGACTTCGATGCCTACCGGTGCAAGATCAATGCGCACCGATTCGAACAGGTATCGCAGCCCGGGCTTTGACGCTCCATGGGCCTCGGCCCGCGGCAGCGGCAGGTAGGTTACCGAGCTGGCGAGGCCCACCAGATGCGGCGCGGTGCCGGCGCGTAATAGTGGCAGGGCGGCTTCGATGCAATAGCTGCTGGCAAGCAGGTTGGTGCGCACCACGTGCTCGACGATCGACGAATCGAACTGCTGAACGTCGACGTATTCGCAGGTGCCGGCGTTGAGGATCACCGTGTCCAGCGTTCCCCACTCCTCAGCAATCTGCTCGCCGATTTCTCGCACGGTCTGGCTGTTGGTCAGGTCACCTGCCACCACCAGCACTTGCCCCGGATAACGCTGGGACAAGACTTTGAGTGGCGCCACCGAGCGAGAACTCACCGCGAGGTGAGCACCGGTTTTCAGTATTTCTTCGGCCAGCGAGGCACCAATGCCGTTGCTGGCGCCAGTCAACCAGTATCGCCGTGGAGGTGTAAAACTCATCCCATTCTCCTATTCATCCAGGCAATCGCCCGGCATTTTGTCGCGCTGGCAGGTTCTTGAACGCGGCCAGCGCCCGTTGGCGAGAGGTGCTCAGATTGACGATTGGCGACGGATAATCCACCGCGCCGAACAAACCGCCGAAGTTCGCCGGGTTGTGCACTTCCTTCTTGTTCAGCCCGGCCAGTTCCGGCAGCCAGTGCTTGATGAACAGCCCTTCGCTGTCGAATTTCTCCGACTGGCTCAGCGGGTTGAAAATCCGGAAGTAGGGCGCCGAATCGGTGCCGGTGGAAGAGCTCCATTGCCAGCCACCGTTGTTCGCCGCCAGGTCGCCATCGATCAGATGCCGCATGAAAAAGCGCTCGCCTTCACGCCAGTCAATCAGCAGGTTTTTGGTCAGGAACATTGCCACCACCATGCGCAGGCGATTGTGCATCCAGCCGGTTTCGAGCAATTGGCGCATGGCCGCGTCGATAATTGGCAATCCGGTGCGAGCCTCCTGCCAGGCCGCGAGTTCGTCCGGTGCATCGCGCCAGGCCAGGGCTTCGGTTTCCGGGCGGAACGCGCGGTGACGGGAGACCCGTGGGTAACCCACCAGAATGTGTTTGTAGAACTCGCGCCACAGTAATTCGTTGATCCAGGTGACGGCGCCGACCTTGCCACTTTCGAACTCGCCCTGATTGGTTTGCAGCGCGGCGTGCAGACACTGACGGGGGGAAATTATGCCGGCGGCGAGATAGGCCGAAAGCTGACTGGTACCGAGTTTGGCCGGGAAGTCGCGTTCGTTTTTGTAGTCGTCGATCTGGGCATCGGCGAAGGTGTTGAGGCGGCGTCGGGCGCAGGCTTCACCGGCAGGCCAAAGACCGCGCAAGCTGTCGCTGGGCGTTGCGAAACCTTCAACGTTTAATGGGATCTTGTCGCTGCTGATCGCCAGCGGCGCCTGCACGGCGGGTGCTGAGACCAGCTTCGGTAATGACCCGCGCAGGCGGTCGTAGCACACCTTGCGGAACTGGCTGAACACCTGAAAGTAAGTGCCCGTCTTGGTCAGCACGGTGCCCGGTTTGAACAGCAGTTGATCAAGGTAGCTATAAAAGTCGATGCCATTGGCTTTCAGCGTTTCGACCACGGCTGCATCACGACGGCTTTCATGAATGCCGTATTCCTCGTTGACGTGTACCGCGTCGATTTTCAACTGTTGGCAAAGATCGAGCAGAATCTTGGGTGCTTCATCCCAGCGTGGTGCCTTGCGGATCAACAAGGGAATGTTCAGCTCGCCCAACGGGCGGCTTAACTCGTTCAGGTTGCGCAGCCAGAAATCCACTTTGCATGGCGCGTCATTGTGCTCCAGCCATTGCTCCGGGCTCAGCAGATACACCGCCACAGTCGGGCCGCGGGCTGCGGCGGCCGAGAGGGCGGTATTGTCGTGTAGGCGCAAGTCGCTGCGCAGCCAGATCAATTGCAGGGTGGTGTCCGCACGATTCATTAAAAATTCACCTTAAATAAGCCCGCGCTGAACCAGGTCCTGATGAGCAGCTAACGGATCTTCAGCCAGGAACAAATCAGTGATCTTGTACATTCGTGCGGATAACTCGGCGTGGTGGATGCATACCGTTGGACCGGCAATCATTTTTGGGCAACTGACACCATTCAGAAGTTTCGACAGCTGCGAAAGATTCATGGCTTTGCTGGAATACAGCAGTACGCCGCGAGCTTTCAAGTGATCGACCGCCATCGCGAGTTCGCCGGCGGGGAGTGGCCAGTCGAAAACCTCCACCGGGCAATCGGCGCTGCTGATCAGCCAGGCGGTCAGCCACAGGTGAGGTTCCAGTGGCAGGTCCGAGTGATTGATCAACAGCAGTGGCGCGGTACGTAACTGACGGTTGTTATGGTAGATGCGTGCGCCAAATTTGCTGCGTAGCCAGGAGAAAAAAAACACCCGCTCCATCTGCGCGCCGAACTGGCCTTGCCAGCGTTGCTCCAGTTCAGCCAGCAACGGCATCAGCAGTTGTCGGCACAAGGTACGCGGTGGATACAGCGCCATGGCCTGATTGACGGTGTCATCGAGGGTGCGTTCGTTCAGTTGAGTGACTGCTTGCAGCAGCGAATTGCACAGCACTTGCCAATCGTTTTCAACGGATCCGGCAAAGGTCTGCGGGGTGTCGAGCAGTTGCTTGACCTGGCTGACGGCCACGCCACGGTTGAGCCAGGTGAGGATCGTCAGAATGCGTTGAACGTGTTCGGCCGAGAACAGCCGATGGCCTTTGGGCGTGCGTTGCGGCACGATCAGGCCATAACGCCGTTCCCAGGCGCGCAGGGTGACGGCGTTGACGCCGGTCTGCCGGGCCACTTCACGGATTGGCAGCCAGCCTTCATCCAGAGCCTTTTTAAAGTCGTCGCCGAGGTCTTCGCTGGCGCTGGTGTCGAGTGGGCTTTTCATTAGGTTGTCATTAGATCGCGTTTCGCAGACTGAGATTTTCCGGATGCGGTTGCAGGTAGACCTGTTGCGCAATGTACGGATCCGGGTGTTGGCGGAAGTAGTGTTTGAGCAGCGTCAACGGCACCACAAGCGGCACGATGCCGTGGCGGTACTGGTCGATGACGTGCTGCACTTCCTGTTTGTCTTCAGGGCTGATCGTCTGTTTGAGATAGCCACTGATGTGGTGCAAGACATTGGTGTGGGTGCGGCGCGTGGCGCATTTTTTCAAGGCCGCCATCAGTTCGCTGAAATAGCGTGGGCCGAGTTCGTTCGGGTCGGTCTGGCCCATGTTGCCCAGCAGGGTACCCAGGGTTTTGTATTGCACCGGGTTGTGGGCCATCAGCAGGTATTTGTAGCGCGAGTGAAAGTCCGTGAGGCCACGGCGAGTCAGGCCTTCACGCAACAACTGCTGCCAGGCGCTGTAGGCGAACACGCGGGTGAGGAAGTTTTCTCGCAGCACCGGGTCGTTCAGTCGACCGTCTTCTTCGGCCAGTTCCGCGGCCATTTTCTGACCGTACTCGGCCAGCGGCACAGTGACATTGAGCTCAGGGGTGACGGTGCCGACAGCCTCGGGATATTCAGGACCGCCGACCAGCCGGATCGGCTCCCGAGGAATGCCGAGGCCGATGGCGATTTTCGGTTTCACGGGGACGTGGGGCATCGGGGCACCTCGAGTCTAAACCTGTACAGAGTGTTGATTCTGTACAACATGGTTTCATCATAGATTCAAAGGTGTACAAGTCAAATTATTTGTATAGGTTTTACCGTCGCTCCCCGTAGGAGCTGCCGAAGACTCCTACCGGATTGATGCGCTTCACTGCAGATGCGCATGCAAGCGGCGGGCGGCTTCCTGGCCGCTGAGCCACGCGCCTTCGACGCGGCCGGACAAGCACCAGTCGCCACACACATACAAGCCCAGATCGGCATCGGCCAGGGCTCCCCATTCATGGCTGCTGGCGGGTCGGGCGTAGAGCCAGCGGTGGGCGAGGCTGAAGGTCGGGGCGGGCATGGCGTCGTGCAGCAGTTCGGCAAATGCGCCGTGCAATTGCTCGATCACTGCTTCTTTGGACAGGTCGATATGTTGCCGGCTCCAGGCGCTGGTGGCGTGCAGGACCCAAGTGTCCAGCGTGTTGTCACGTCCCGGTTTGCTGCGGTTGCGAGCCAGCCAGTCGAGCGGGCTGTCCTGTACGAAGCAGCCTTCCATGGGCGTATCCAGCGGTGTCTCGAACGCCAGCGCGACAGCCCAGGTCGGGTCCATTTTCACCCCGGCGGCAGCACCGGCGAGTTTCGGCGCCGAGGCCAGCAGTGCAGTAGCCTGTGGCGCCGGCGTGGCGATCACCACATGACTGAACGGGCCGTGGGTGAAACCCTCGGCGTCCTGCAGATGCCAGTGTTCTTCACCGCGATAGACCTCGGTGACCCGGCAGGCGAAATGCACTTCGAGGTCTCCGAGCAGGCCGCGGGTAATAGCGCTCATACGTGGCGTGCCGACCCAGCGAGTCTGTTCGTCCGGCGACAGGCTGAGCTGGCCGCCGTGGTAGGTGTAGAGCTGCGGCATCCATTCGGCGACCCAGCCGTTGCCTTGCCAGCGCTGGACTTCAGTGACGAAGCGGCGATCGCGGGCGGTGAAATATTGCGCGCCCAAGTCCAGAGCACCCGCATCGCTGCGCTTGCTCGACATGCGTCCACCGCTGCCACGGCTTTTATCGAAAAGTTGAACGACATGCCCGACCTCTGTCAGGGCCTGGGCGGCGGAGAGCCCGGCGATGCCGGTGCCGACGATTGCGATAGGTACAGTCATAGGGGCCTCGTTTACCTTTCTGTACAGACTACGCCGTGGTTGAAACCTGTACAATATTGTTTTTTGGTATAACTTTTAGCGTTCTCGTTCTGACAGCTTGGCCTATGGTTAAACACAGAGCCTGCCCGATACCAAAGATCCCTGCTTATAAAAATAGACTAGTGATCAAGGTAAAACGCCACGCGAGGAAGAAGTCATGCACATATTGCTGACCGGCGGTACTGGTTTGATAGGACGTCAGCTCTGCCGACACTGGTTGAGTCAGGGACATCGTCTGACGGTCTGGAGTCGAAAGCCTGAAAAAGTTGCGAACATCTGCGGCGCCCAAGTGCGCGCAGTGGCTCGCCTCGAGGACATCGGCCAGGAGCCGGTGGATGCGATTATCAACCTCGCGGGCGCACCGATTGCCGATCGGCCCTGGACAACCAAACGCAAAGCGCTGTTGTGGAGTAGCCGAATCGCCCTGACCGAAACGCTGCTGGCCTGGCTCGACACCCGCGAGCAAAAACCGCAGGTGTTGATTTCGGGGTCTGCGATCGGTTGGTACGGCGACGGGGGCGAGCGGGAATTGACCGAGAAATCTCCACCGGTCATCGATGATTTTGCCAGCCAGTTGTGTATCGCTTGGGAAGAAACCGCCCAGCGTGCCGAAGCCTTGGGCATTCGCGTGATTTTCATTCGCACCGGGCTGGTGTTGTCAGCCGAGGGCGGCTTTTTGTCGCGGCTGTTGCTGCCGTTCAAACTGGGGCTGGGCGGGCCTATCGGCAATGGCCGGCAGTGGATGCCATGGATCCATATCAACGATCAAATCGCCCTGATTGATTTTCTTCTGCATCAGAAAGACGCCAGCGGTCCTTATAATGCCTGCGCGCCCAAGCCGGTGCGCAATCGCGAGTTCGCCAAGACGTTGGGCAGTGTGCTGAACCGCCCGACGTTCATGCCCATGCCGGCCCTGGCTTTAAAGGTGTGTCTGGGCGAGTTGTCATTGCTGTTGCTGGGCGGCCAGAAGGCAGTACCGGCTCGCTTGCTGGAAGCGGGTTTCACTTTCCAGTTCACAGATTTGCGCGCGGCTCTGGACGACCTTTCCAGCCGCCTTTGAAATAGGACGTTGCATGACCGATCACGCATTGCTTCTGGTCAATCTGGGCTCACCGGCCTCCACCTCGGTGGCGGATGTGCGCAGTTACCTCAATCAATTTCTGATGGACCCGTATGTGATCGACCTGCCATGGCCGGTGCGACGTTTGCTGGTGTCGCTGATCCTGTTCAGGCGCCCGGAGCAGTCAGCCCACGCCTACGCCTCGATCTGGTGGGAGGAGGGCTCGCCGTTGGTGGTGCTCAGCCGTCGCCTGCAACAGGCCATGACTGCCCAGTGGACCCACGGTCCGGTGGAGTTGGCGATGCGTTACGGTGAACCGTCCATTGAATCGACGCTGGTGCGCCTGGCAACCCAAGGGCACAAGAGGGTCACTCTCGCACCGCTCTATCCACAGTTCGCCGACAGCACCGTGACCACGGTGATCGAGGAAGCCAGGCGGGTGGTGCGCGAGAAAAAACTGGATGTGCAGTTTTCGATTCTGCAGCCGTTCTACGATCAACCGGAATACCTCGATGCGCTGGTGGCCAGTGCCAAACCGTATTTGCAGCAGGATTTTGATCACCTGCTGCTGAGTTTTCACGGTTTGCCGGAACGGCACCTGACCAAGCTCGATCCGACCGGGCAGCATTGCTTCAAGAATGAAGACTGCTGCAAGAACGCTTCCCCCGAAGTGTTGGTCACCTGTTACCGCGCCCAGTGCCTGCGCACCGCCTCCGAGTTTGCCAAGCGCATGGGCTTGGCGGACGGCAAGTGGTCGGTGTCATTTCAGTCGCGACTGGGTCGAGCCAAATGGATCGAACCCTACACCGAAGCGCGCCTCGATGAGTTGGCTGGAATGGGCGTGAGGAAAGTGCTGGTGATGTGCCCGGCGTTTGTCGCCGATTGTATTGAGACGCTGGAAGAAATCGGTGATCGCGGGCTGGAGCAGTTCCGCGAAGCAGGGGGGGAGGAGTTGGTGCTGGTGCCATGTCTCAACGATGACCCGCAGTGGGCGAAGGCGTTGAACACCTTGTGCGAAAGAGCCCCGCTGGCCCTCTGATGATCGTTCCCACGCAGAGCGTGGGAACGATCAGTTCACTCAGAGCAACGACTCATTCGCCTTCTTGTGCTTCCAGCTGTCATTACCCGGCAGCAGCAGGTTCAGCGCAATCGCCGTCACCGCGCACAGCGCGATGCCTTTGAGGCCGAAGTCGTCCGGCCCAGTGCCAGTGCCGACCAGTACGCCGCCAATCCCGAACACCAGGGTCACCGAGACAATCACCAGATTGCGCGCTTCGCCCAGGTCGATCTTGTGGCGAATCAGCGTATTCATCCCCACCGCCGCAATCGAACCAAACAACAGGCACAGAATCCCGCCCATCACCGGCACCGGAATGCTTTGCAGCAGCGCGCCGAACTTGCCGATGAACGCCAGGCTGATGGCGAAAATCGCCGCCCAGGTCATGATCTTCGGGTTGTAGTTCTTGGTCAGCATCACCGCGCCCGTCACTTCGGCGTAGGTGGTGTTGGGTGGACCGCCAAACAGGCCCGCCGCGGTGGTGGCAATGCCATCGCCGAGCAGGGTGCGGTGCAGGCCGGGTTTCTTCAGGTAATCGCGACCGGTCACGCTACCGACTGCAATCACGCCGCCGATGTGCTCGATGGCCGGGGCCAGGGCCACTGGAACGATGAACAGAATCGCTTGCCAGTTGAATTCCGGCGCGGTGAAGTGCGGGATGGCAAACCACGGTGCGGCGGCAATTTTCGCGGTATCGACGACACCGAAGTAGAACGCCATCGCAAAGCCCACCAGCACGCCGGAGATAATGGGCACCAGGCGGAAAATGCCTTTACCGAACACCGCGACGATCAGGGTGGTCAGCAGCGCTGGCATCGAGATCAACATTGCCGTTTGGTAATGAATCAGCTCAGTGCCGTCGCCAGCCTTGCCCATCGCCATGTTGGCGGCGATCGGCGCCATGGCCAGGCCGATGGAGATGATCACCGGGCCAATCACCACCGGTGGCAGCAGACGGTCAATGAAGCCGGTGCCTTTGATCTTCACCGCAAGGCCGAGGAAGGTATAGACGAAACCCGCCGCCATCACGCCGCCCATGGTCGCCGCGAGGCCGAACTGGCCCTTGGCGAGGATGATCGGGGTGATGAAGGCAAAGCTCGATGCCAGGAATACCGGCACCTGACGCCCGGTGACGATCTGGAACAGAATCGTCCCCAGGCCCGCGGTGAACAGCGCCACGTTCGGATCGAGGCCGGTAATCAGCGGCATCAACACCAGGGCGCCGAAGGCCACGAACAGCATCTGTGCGCCAGACAGCACCGTGCGCCAGAGCGGATCGTTGAACTCTTGTTGCATGCTCAAGCGTCCTTCTGCTTGGTGCCGAAGATCTTGTCACCGGCATCGCCCAGGCCTGGGATGATGTAACCGTGTTCGTTGAGTTTCTCGTCAATGGAAGCGGTGTAGATGGTCACGTCCGGGTGAGCCTTCTCCACGGCGGCGATGCCTTCAGGGGCAGCCACCAGCACCATCGCGCGAATGTCGCGGCAACCGGCCTTTTTCAGCAGGTCGATGGTAGCGACCATGGAACTGCCGGTGGCGAGCATCGGGTCGATGATCATCGCCAGGCGTTCGTTGATTTCCGGAACGAGTTTTTCCAGGTAGGTGTGGGCCTGCAAGGTTTGTTCGTTGCGGGCCACGCCGACGGCGCTGACTTTGGCGCCCGGGATCAGGCTCAACACGCCTTCGAGCATGCCGATGCCGGCGCGCAGGATCGGCACCACGGTGATTTTCTTGCCGGCGATTTTCTCGACCGACACGGTGCCGCACCAGCCTTCGATATCGTAGGATTCCAGCGGCAAGTCTTTGGTGGCTTCATAGGTCAGCAGGGCACCGACTTCCTGAGCGAGCTCACGGAAATTCTTCGTGCTGATGTCGGCGCGGCGCATAAGGCCAAGTTTATGACGGATCAGCGGATGGCGGATCTCGAGGATGGGCATGGGAAAGGCTCCGGCGGCGGGCAAAAAAACCGGCCTAGATTAATCTATCCGAGGGTGTTGTCCTATAGACATAAAGTACGTTAGTCCACAAACGCTTGATCTGGCCTCGCTTGATGCGTACCTTTGCCCGCTTTTCCTGAACCCGTCCCTCCCCTCACCCCCCTGGAGAGCGCCATGTCCGCTGATCTCGAGCATATCCGTCAAATCATGCGAGAGGCTGACTGCCTGTACACCGAAGCAGAAGTCGAGGCGGCCATCGCCCGCGTCGGTGCACACATCAACGAACAGCTGGCTGACAGCAATCCGGTGGTCTTCTGTGTGATGAACGGCGGCCTGATCTTCGCCGGGAAGCTGCTGACCCATCTGCAATTCCCGCTGGAAGCGTCCTACCTGCACGCCACCCGTTATCGCAATGAAACCAGCGGCGGCGACCTGTTCTGGAAAGCCAAGCCGGAAGTCTCGTTCATCGACCGTGACGTGCTGATCATCGACGACATCCTCGACGAAGGTCACACCCTGGGCGCGATCATCGACTTCTGCAAACACGCCGGCGCACGCGCTGTGCACACCGCCGTGCTGATCGACAAGGACCATGACCGCAAGGCTCGCCCGGACCTGAAAGCCGATTTCGTCGGCCTGCCATGCATCGACCGTTACATCTTCGGTTACGGCATGGACTACAAAGGCTACTGGCGTAACGCCAACGGGATTTTTGCCGTTAAAGGCATGTAAGACCGTAGCGCCCCAAAAGATCGCAGCCTGCGGCAGCTCCTACATGATTGAGTTCACCCGAAGATTATCGGGTGTATCCGGTTCTCTGTAGGAGCTGCCGAAGGCTGCGATCTTTTGCTTTTAAACCCATGCTAGAGTGCTCGGCCCCGCCTCCGGAGCCTGTCATGAGCCTTTTGATCCGCAGCTGCGCCGCCCTGTTGCTGACCCTCAGCCTGCCTCTGGCGGCCGCCCCGGCGCCGATGCATGCGCAGTTCCTGCCCTCGGATGACCTGACCCTGCGTGATGCGGAGCCCGAGCAGCAACAGCTGTTGCAAGTCACCGAGTATTCGGTGGTGGTCGGCAGTCAACGCCAGTCCAACCAGCAGCCGATTCCGGTGACGTCACCCTTGCTGATCCGTCTCAAGGGCAAATCCTTGAACAAGGGTGCGACCATCACCCAGGTGCTGGTCAACTTCGATGGCGAAAGCAAAAGCCTGAAAAAGCCGATCTACGACGACAAGAGCAAAACCCTGACGCTGTTTTACCCGATGGCCCAGTACCGCGTGGTGATCGACTTATTGCGCAATGACACGGTGTATTGCCAGTTCCTCAGCTACGCCAACGGCCATATCTGGGCCGATCTGCACACAGGCAGCGTTCGTCCGCGTTGAGCCCTGTGCCCGGGGAGGGGTAAACTGCCCGCCCCGTGAAATGTCTGCGAGCTGGAGTCGGCAATGCGTAAAGATAAGAAGCAAGTGATTGGTGACGAGATCGGCGATGAGCAGATCAAGCTGTTCCTCGATTTCGAACCGGTCGACGCCACGTCGCCGTCGCTGCACAAACTGATCAAGGCCTACCGCGGCCTGCGTATCGATGACTTCGAGCTTTTTCTGACGTTCTTCGTCGAAGCCGGTCTGGATCTGGACGGCAAGGATGAGCACGGTAATGACTTCGTTGCCTTGATCAAGGATCAGCGCAACGCGGCCGAGTACATCGAGCTGATCGAAAAGGCTCGCGGCTAACCCTTACCTGTAGGAGCACGGCTTGCCGGCGATAGCGTTCTCAAGGACGCCATCGCCGGCAAGCCGTGCTCCTACAGACAGGCAAAAAAAACGCCCCGCTCTCAATGAGAACGGGGCGTTTTTTATGCGGCCGAATCAAGCGTAGCTTTCGGTCTCGTTGCTGGCTTCAACCAGTTCCAGCGCGACGTTGTTCTGCACATTGAGCTTGCGATACAGCGCAGCATCGGTTTCCAGAACCTTTTCGCGAGCCGGGAAGATTTCCGCGAGCTTGGCAGCCCACTCACCAGACGCTTTGTTCGGAAAGCACTTTTCGATCAGTTCCAGCATGATCGAAACGGTCACCGACGCGCCTGGCGAAGCGCCGAGCAGGGCGGCAAGGCTGCCGTCCTTGGCCGCGACCAGTTCGGTACCGAACTGCAGAATGCCGCCCTTTTTCGGGTCTTTCTTGATGATCTGCACCCGTTGGCCGGCCACTTCCAGGCGCCAGTCTTCGGCTTTCGCTTCAGGGTAGAAGCGACGCAGCGAGTCCAGACGCTGTTCCATCGACTGCATCACTTCGCTGACCAGGTACTTGGTCAGGTCCATGTTGTTTTTGGCGACGGCCAGCATCGGGCCGATGTTGCCGGCGCGAACCGACATCGGCAGGTCCATGAAGGAGCCGTGCTTGAGGAACTTGGTGGTGAAACCGGCGTAGGGTCCGAACAGCAGGGACTTGTTGCCATCGACTACGCGGGTGTCCAGGTGCGGCACCGACATAGGTGGCGAACCCACAGCCGCCTGGCTGTAAACCTTGGCCTGGTGGTGCTTGACCACTTCCGGGTTGTCGCAACGCAGCCACTGTCCACTGATCGGGAAGCCGCCGAAGCCTTTGCTTTCTTCGATGCCCGACGCTTGCAGCAGCGGCAGTGCCGCGCCACCGGCGCCGAGGAACACGAATTTCGCGTCGACGTCACGCGAGTTGCCGCTGTTGACGTCCTTGATGCTGACGGTCCAGCCGCTGCCGTTACGCTTGAGGCCGGTCACGCGCTTGCAGTACTTGACCTGGGCATCGGGTGCGCTGGTCAGGTGCTTGAGCAGTTGATTGGTCAGGGCGCCGAAGTTGACGTCGGTGCCGTTCATGACGCGGGTGGCGGCGACGACTTCGTCGGCCGGCCGGCCAGGCATCATCAGCGGCATCCACTCGGCCATGGTGGCCTTGTCTTCGGTGTATTCCATGTCCGAGAAGGCGTGGTGCTTGCTCAGCGTCTTGAAGCGTTCCTTGAGGAAGGAAACGCCATTGTCGCCCTGCACGAAGCTCAGGTGCGGCACCGGGCTGATGAACGTCTTGCACGAGCCGAACGTGCTTTTCTTGGTCAGGTAGGACCAGAACTGCTTCGACACCTCGAACTGGGTGTTGATGTGCACGGCTTTCTTGATGTCGACGGTGCCGTCGGCGGCCTGCGGCGTGTAGTTGAGCTCACACAGCCCGGCGTGACCGGTACCGGCGTTGTTCCACGGGTTCGAACTCTCCGCGGCACCGGAATCCATCAGCTCGACGACTTCCAGCTTGATCGCGGGGTCGAGCTCTTTGAGCAGTACAGCAAGGGTGGCACTCATGATGCCGGCCCCAACCAGTACTACGTCGACTGCTTCGTTATGCGCCATTTAACGCGTCTCCAAAATCTGCAGCACCAAATTGTCGGCATGGCTGCCAGGCGTTCAGGGGCGTGTCAGTGATGCCCCAGGTACCCATGGCAGTATCGCCACGTCCGAATCTTCGCAATTTTTCGCAACTTCGACGGACGCTACCGACCGGGTCTGAAAGAGTTACATGAACTCACTTCAACGCGCGGCTGGCAATTCGACTTATGGTCGATACATCCGTTTGTGCAACCAAATCCGTAGCGGACAGGCTTCAGGCTCCGGTGTTCGAGGAGTACTCGGTCCTGTGTCGTTGGGCTGTTTCAGACGCTAATGGTGCATATTCAGACGCAAAACTATTCATTTGCTCGCCACACTCTTGTGAAGTTGTGAAAACCCGTTTTTTTCACGCTCTTTTGAAGACGTGAACCTCAAAAAAGGGCTGCCCCAGCCTGGCACCGTGCCCGGATGGATTGCCGCCATGGAATACATGACAGGCAAAACGGGCAAACAGCTCAGTAACCGAGCGTAATGACAGCTCTGCAGATTCGCGAAAAGTGGGGGTTTTGCTTAATGAACAGCAAGCGCGCCAGCTTCACTCGATCTGTGTGGGCGGCTCTCTGTGGGCGGTGCGGGGTGTCAATACAAGCGTATTGACGATGCTGCGAGGCCCGATCAGGAGACGTCCTTATAATCGGGGGGAGATTGTAGCGAAGAAACGCAGGGAAATGGTCGTGTTTAATGACTTTTATTAGACGTCTGGTCAGGTGGCCAGCAGTTGCTGAGCCCGCGCACGTGGTTGGCGCTGGCTGACACGGGCGCTAGGGGGCAGGGGATGGTGCAACCAATTGAGACGGATTTCTTCGATTTCGACCCAGCTATCGCCCATGGGCTGGAGGCTGCACTGTTTGAAAGCCTGGCAGTGGCCGTTGCGATCGAGCAGGGCGAAGCAGCGATGCAGAGGGCGTGGGGTGAACAGCGAGGTGAGATAGCGCATGGCGAAGTACCTTGTGGGGTGACTGCTGTGAAGGTTGCCAGTGGACCGTGACGTGAAAGTGTATGGGCGGTGACAGATGCGTGACAGGAACCGCGATCTGAAGGGTTTGTCAGAGATTTCAGTATTCCCTGTGAGGTGCTAGTTACCCGCAGTGGCCCACCGCTATACTGCCGGCCTGTTTGTGCCTGATTCTGGAGAGAAGAGCATGTTGCAACGCCTGTTGTTCGGTTTGATCACTGTGACCAGTTTGACCCTGGTCGGCTGCGCCCACAGCCCGCAACAACTGAATCCGGAACCCAAGCTGACGACTCAGCTGGCACCGGTCGGCCATGGTCAGCCGGTGGTGGTGCGTGTGGTGGACGGTCGTCCGTCGCCGACCCTGGGCACTCGTGGTGGCCTGTACCCTGAGACCAGTGCGATCACCGTGCAGGGCGCGCAGATTCTGCCGAAGTTGCAGGCTCAGGCTGAGGCGGCCGTGCGGTTGTTGGGCTTTACCCCAACTTCCAATGCGCTGAATGCTCCGCAGTTGACCGTGACGCTGGCGGAGCTGAAGTATCAGTCGCCTAAAGAAGGCATGTATGTGACTGAGGCGACCATTGGCGCGACGTTCCGCTCCGATGTGCAGAATGCCAATCGTCGTTACAGCGGTCGGTATGGTGCTTCCCTGGATCAGCGTTTTGGTATGGCGCCGAATCAGGAGACTAATACCAAGCTGGTCAGTGATGTGTTGAGCGATGCGTTGACGCGGTTGTTCAAGGATCCGACGATTGGTCAGATTCTCGGCGAATAAATTTTCGCTGGATTAAAAAAACCCGGTGCCAGTGGTGGTTCCGGGTTTTTTCATGCCCGCCGATTCAGCAGATGTACACAGAATAACTGTGGGAGCGAGCCTGCTCGCGAAGGCTTTCTGACATCCAGCATTGAAGGTGACTGACACACCGCTTTCGCGAGCAGGCTCGCTCCCACAAGTGGAGCAGTGGTGTCAGGCCGCTTCCGAATAGAAATCCAGCACACTCACCCCAGTCAACAAATCCGTCTCCGGCAAGTCCGCATGTTGATGCCCACCCAGCGCGCAATACACCAACCAGTGGCGGTCCTGAACATTAAAGGCGAGGCTGCCAACGAGGTTTTGTTGTTCGTCGCTCTGGGCGATGAGGTAGAGGCGATCCTGGTTTTCGGCGTGCAGCATGACGGTTTCCATGTCGGTTTTGAGGGGCGCCAGACTGGCGTATACAAATGACGGAGCCGTGACACAGGGCAACATTTGCTCAGATGTTTCGTTATTTGTCGGAAAGGCAGGGCAGTTGGGCAGGCTTTCGGTAGAATTCGCGCCGCGGCCGTCGGTTCGGCGTCTGCCACACCTGTTTTGCTGAGGTCCGTGATGTCGTTGCATTTGATTTCGCTGTTTACCAACCATCCCGCCAAGTTGATCAACCTGTTGGCCTTGCTGTTTGCCTTTCCGGGCGGCTGGTTGCTGCATGCCACTCGTCGCCGCGAACAGCGCGCGTTGGCCATTCTCGACGCGCAAACCCAGAGCCGTCGTATCGATGAACCGACGTTGATGCTGGACGGCGCGACCTTGCGCATGAACCGGTTTTTCTATCGATTCGGTTTTGCCTGCCTGGGATTGGCGCTGCTGGTGTCGTGGATCAGCACGCGGGTCTGACAGCAAAAAAAGCAGCAATGAAAACGGCGCCCAAGGGCGCCGTTGTCGTATCCAGCCAAAAACTTTACAGCGGCAATCCCGCTTTCACTCGGTACTGATTGCGCACCGGCGTCGCGTATTGCAGCACCAGGAACGGACGATGTTCCTCCGGGCAAGCGTCAAGACGCTGTTGCCATTGTTCTTGAGCCTTGGCCAGTTCGTCGGCCGCAAACACCTCAGCCGCTTTCGGGACCTGCAATTGCGGGTCGGCGTCTTTCCATTGGGCGTAGGCCAGGTAGTGCACCGGGAACAGGCGGTAGCCACCGAGGATCTGCCGGTCCATTTCGATCGCCAATTGCTTGGTGTCGTCGAACAGCTCGGTGATCGGCGAGGCGAAGTTTACGTGGACCCGGCCCTTGTAGCCGGTGATGCCCTTGGCGATGCTCACGTCGTCCTCGCCCGGCACTTTGCTGTAGCTGCCGGTGGTGGCGCGGATGAATAGCTCGCGAGCCTTGGCTTGATCGCACGGGTCATATTCGTAGCTGATCGACACCGGGGTGATGTTCAGCGAGCGAATGACCTCGCCGAACGGCTCGTCCTTGCGGCTCATGTGGAACATCTTGAGGATGGCCGACTCGGTGCGATCATCGCCGTCCTTGGCCCGGCCTTCGGCCTGGGCGATCCAGATCGAGGCGCAATCGTTGCGGATCGAGTGGTTGATGTAGGCCGACAGCAGTTGATACGCCGCCATCTTCTCGCGGCGACCGGTGATCGAGCGGTGCACGATGAAACTCTTGTTCAGGCGCATCAGATCGCTGACGAAGGGCTTTTGCAGCAGGTTGTCGCCAATCGCGATGCGCGGTGTCGGCAGGCCGGCGTGGTACACGGCGTAGTTGACGAAGGCCGGGTCCATCACGATGTCGCGGTGATTGGCGATGAACAGGTAGGCGCTGCCGGACTTGAACTGCTCGACGCCGGTGTACGTCACACCGTCCGTGGCCCGTTCGATGGTGTGGTCGACGTACATCTCGACTTTATCCTGCAACGTGGCCACCGACGTGACGCCGGCGAACTCACGGCGCAGCCGATGAGCTATAAGAGGTTTGAGCATCCAGCCGAAAGCACCGGCAAAACGCGGGAAGCGGAAGTGGATGAGGATATCTAGAAACGCCTTGTCACCGAGCAGCCGGTCCAGCACCGCTGGGACTTCGCTGTCGTCGTACGGTCGGATGGCATCGAATTCGCCCATCATGCTCTCTTGTTAGAAACGGCTAGGGTAAGTAAAGGTTTTGATCGAAAACCAACGGGGCACGGTCTGAAACGGTAGCCAGACAAAAATAGCCCTGCAAATAGACCGGCGATTATACGCACAAGTCACCTGGGAGACCGCGATGCTGGAAACCGAGCGCTACGAATGTCCGTATTGTGGTGAAGAGGCTGAGGCTGTTCTGGACTTGTCCGGTGGCGATCAGACCTATATCGAAGACTGTCCGGTGTGTTGTCGTCCGATCACGTTTGTTCTGCAGACTGACGGTCAGGAATGGTTGCTCGAAGTTCACAGCGAAAACGAATGAAAGGGGCACCCCATGCAGCGAATCTACGAGCCGGAAAACCTTATGGAAGGCGAGTTGCTGCAAAGCATGTTGGCCAGCGAGGGCATCGAAGCGCATCTGGTGGGGCGTGATTTGCTCGGCGGCACCGGCGAATTGCCGATCTTCGGCCTGCTGGGTTTATCGGTTGATAACGACCAGGCCGAATACGCCCGGGAGCTGATCACCGCGTACAATGCCGCGCTGCCACTGCCCGGTGATGAACCGGAAAGTTTTCCCGGCACGCTGGTCTGTTAGGCTGACGTTCGTTTTATCAAGAGCCGTGTTGCCCCATGTGTGGACGTTATGCCCTGTTTCGCTGGAACCCCGCCTTCGCGGCCCTGCCTGGCTTCCCCGCCGATCAGCAGGCCCAGTGGAATATTTCTCCCAACGATTCGGTGCTGATGCTACGTGCAGGCGTTGACGGTCAGCGTGAGTTGGCTCGGGCGCGTTGGGGTTTGACGCCGCCGTGGCTGACCGATCTTTCCCGTACCCCGGCCCATGCCCGTGCCGAAACCGTCGCTGAACAACCGATGTTTCGCCAAGCCCTGCGCGAACGCCGTTGCCTGCTGCCGGCCAATGGTTTTTACGAGTGGCGGGGCACGACCCGCAAGCGTCCGTACTGGCTGACACCGGGGGAGGGCTCGACGCTGTTCTTCGCGGCAATCTGGGAAGCGTATCCGGTGCAGGAGCAGGTGTGGCTGAGCACGGCGGTGATCACGCAGCCGGCGGCGAGTCAGCGCCGGCCGTTGATTCTCGATGCTGAGGGGCAGGAGGCGTGGCTGAATCCCGAAACGCCGTTGCATGCGTTGCAGGCGTTGCTCGCCAGTGAGCCTGCTGCGTTGCGCGAGCGGGTGTTGGCGAATTTGGTGAATGATCCGAAGTTGAATGGGCCGGAGTGTCTTACTCCGGGTTAAAGGTTGTCTGCGCTGACGCCTTCGCGGGCAAGCCTCGCTCCTACAGGGGGATTACCTAACCTGTAGGAGCGAGGCTTGCCCGCGAAGGGGCCTTTGGATCAAACCTTGAACTGATTAATCAACCGCCGCTGCTGTTCCGCCAACTTGGTCAAATCCGCACTCGCCGCACTCGATTCATCCGCCCCGCCAGCCACTTCATTGGCCACTTGCCCAATGTTGATCACGTTCCGATTAATGTCGTCAGCCACCGCGCTCTGTTCCTCGGCCGCACTGGCAATCTGCGTGTTCATGTCGTTGATCACCGACACCGCCTGAGTAATCGTCTCCAACGCCTCGGCCGCTTTCGCCGCATGCTGCACGCTTTCGTCGGTGCGGTTCTGGCTGTCTTCCATCACCCGCACCACATCGCGCGTGCCTTGTTGCAACTGCTGAATCATGGTCTGAATTTCTTCAGTGGCTTTCTGAGTCTTCTGCGCCAGATTGCGCACTTCATCGGCCACCACCGCAAAACCACGTCCCTGCTCACCGGCACGGGCCGCTTCAATGGCGGCGTTCAAGGCCAGCAGGTTGGTCTGTTCTGCGATCCCGCGAATGGCGGTGAGGATCGCGTTGATGTTCTCGCTGTCCTTGGCCAGGGTCTGTACCACACTGACGGCCTTGCCGATTTCCACCGCCAGCACGCCGATCGAGTTCGACGTATCGCGCACGATTTGCATGCCTTGGGCCGCCGCCTTATCCGCATGGCTGGCGGCTTGCGCAGCCTGGGTCGCGTTGCGCGCGACGTCCTGGGCGGTGGCGGTCATTTCATGCACCGCCGTGGCCACCTGATCGATCTCGGCCATTTGCTTGTGCACGCCGATGTTGGTGCGGATGGCGATGTCGGCGGTGTGTTCCGACGAGTCGCTGACGCTCTGCACCGACGTCACCACCTGGGTGATCATCGCCTGCAACTTGGCCAGGAAGGTATTGAAGCCTTTGGCGATCGAGCCCAGTTCATCGGCGCGGTCGCTGGTCAGGCGGCGAGTCAGGTCGCCTTCGCCCTGAGCGATGTCGTCGAGCATGGCGACCATCTGCTTCAGCGGCCGGGCAATGCCGTGGCCTACCAGCCAGATCACCAGCAAACCGATACCGGCGATCAACAAACCGACCATGGCCATGCCAAAGGTGTCGGACTTGCGCTGAGCGTCCAGATCGCCCTGAAGTTTTTGCAGGTCGGCCATCACCGCGTTCAGCGGCAGTTGCAGCATGAGGGTCCAGCGAGCGTCGGTCTGGCCGATGCCAAACGGCAGGTACAACTCGATCCGGCCCTGGGCCTTGTCGACGGTATAGGTGACTTCGCCGCGCTTGAGATTGGCCATGTTGGCGATCTGCTGGCTGTCAAGGATGTCGCTGACTTTCTCACCGAATTTGCTCGGGTCCTTGGTGTAGGCAACGATCCGGCCATTACCGCCGATCAGGGCCATTTCACCGGCACCGCTGTACAACTTCTGATTCGCACCCAGGAGCATTTCCTGAATGAAGTTCACTGACAAATCGGCGCCGACGATGCCTTGAAAGGCCCCGTTGAGCATGATCGGTTCAATAAAGGAGGCGAGCATGACGATCTTGTCGCCGACCTTGTAGGGCGCCGGATCGATCACGCAGGATTTTTTGGTTTCTTTCGAGCACAGGTAGTACTCGCTGGCGCGCACGCCGGTGGACAGGGTTTTCTGGTCGTCGACGTCCACCAGTTTGTCCAGGCCAAGGCTGCCGTCTTCGTTGCGGAACCACCACGGCAGGAAGCGGCCGTTGCTGGCGTCGATGCCGACCACCTTGGTGTCGACGTAGGCCGCATCGTTGTGATCGAGGGCGTTTTTTTCCCAACCAATGTAGGTGCCGAGAATCTTCGGGTTCTTGGTGACGTTTTCCTTGATCAGGCTGATCAACTGCTCACGGCTCAGGCTCAACTGTGGCTGGCCATCGGCGCCCGGTGTGCCGATCAATGCGTTGACTCGCACCAGTCCGCCGGCAATCAGCAGTGGCGCTTCGAGCTCGCGCTGGATCTGGCTGACCTGGGTTTGCGCCAGTGACGTCAGGCGCTGTTCGATGACTTGCTCGAATTGTGCCTGGGTCCGCTCCTGGACCATGTCTTGTGTCCGTGCGCCGGAAAACAGCGCGTACAGCACCAGGGCTGCCACGACACTAAGAACGATGGCGCCGGCGAGGGCTGCCACGGAAAACTGGATCGACTTGAATTTCATGGGTGCTCCGCACGCAAGAGGACGTCTGCGGTGCTGTATCGGCCGGAGTGTCGATGGCCATGAGCGGGGGATGGCGAATTGGCTGTTTTGGAATGTTTGATGTCGTAAATGAATTAGCGTGTGCTACACGTCCGTTGTATCTGGCGCCGATACAATTCACCGCCTAGGATACGCCGCATGTTTTCAGGGAGACTTTTGATGAATAAGACATTGGTTTTGTGCGCACTGAGCGCAGGTTTGCTACTCGCCGGTTGTCAGTCGGTCAACACCACCAGCGGTGGCGCAGTGGGCGTTGAGCGCAAACAGTACATGTTCAGCATGCTGTCGACTGACGAGGTCAACCAGATGTACGCCCAGTCTTATCAAAAGACCGTCGGCGAGGCGAGCAGTAAAGGCGTGCTGGACAAGACCAGTAGCGAGGCCAAACGTGTCCAGGCCATTGCCGACCGGCTGATTGCCCAGGCGCCGATTTTCCGACCGGATTCGGCCCAGTGGAAGTGGGAGGTCAACCTGATCAAGAGCGACGAGCTCAACGCCAACTGCGGGCCTGGCGGCAAGATCATTTTCTACACCGGCCTGATCGACAGCCTGCAACTGACCGACGATGAAATTGCCGCGATCATGGGTCATGAAATTGCCCACGCCCTGCGCGAGCACGGTCGTGAAGCGATGTCCAAGGCGTACGGCATCGAAATGGCCAAGCAGGGCGCCGGTGCCTTGTTCGGTCTGGGTCAGGACAGCCTGGCACTGGCGGATACCGTGGCCAACTACGGCATGACCTTGCCCAACAGTCGCGCCAATGAAAACGAGGCGGACCTGATCGGCCTGGAACTGGCGGCTCGCGCCGGTTACAACCCGAACGCCGCGATCACCCTGTGGAACAAGATGACCAAGGCCTCGGAAGGTTCGCCGCCGGAGTTCATGAGCACTCACCCGGCGTCGTCAAGTCGTATTGCTTCGTTGCAAGCGGCGATTCCGAAAGTCATGCCGCTGTACGAGAAAGCCAAGAAATCCTGAACCGATGATCGTTCCCACGCTCTGCGTGGGAATGCATCCTGTGACGCTCTGCGTCACGACGTTAAAGCGGACGCGGAGCGTCCAAGGCGGCATTCCCACGCAGAGCGTGGGAACGATCGGTGTCTGGGGTCAGACCCACCCGCTGCTCTGCATCGCCTTGTACACAGCGACAATGGCGAGGATGAAGAACGCCGACGCCGCCAGGCGACGGATCAGGGTGAGCGGCAATTTATCCGCGGCAAAGTTACCCGCCAAAACCACCGGCACGTTGGCAATCAACATCCCGGCAGTGGTGCCGATAATCACCAGCCACAGTTCCGGGTATTGCGCAGCAAGCATCACGGTGGCGACCTGGGTCTTGTCGCCCATTTCCGCAAGGAAAAACGCGATCAACGTGGTCAGGAACGGTCCGAATTTGCGGGCGGTGCTGGCTTCGTCGTCGTCCATCTTGTCCGGCACCAGGGTCCACAATGCCGTCGCGGTGAAGCTCGCGGCGAGGATCCAGTGCAGCGTCGCATTCGAGAAGAAACTACCGACCCAGGCACCTACCGCACCGGCTGCCGCGTGGTTGGCCAGGGTTGCAGCGACGATACCGGCGATGATCGGCCAGGGTTTGCGAAAGCGAGCGGCGAGAATGAGCGCGAGCAGTTGCGTCTTGTCGCCGATTTCGGCCAAGGCAACGATTGCGGTGGGAACGAGTAGAGAGTCCAACATCAGGGTTTTCCTAAGGGGCGGGTCGACACGGCTATGACACGTACAGCCTTCCCGCCCCGGGTAAGGTGTTCGTGTCATAGGTCTTGTCAAACCCTGCGATCCGTCTGATGCGGACGCTTGGGTCGCATACGCCATGGTCTGTTGACCAAGTATGTTGACGTATGCCGGACGAGCATGGCGCTCGTGGGAGACTACTCCCCTAGGACGGAGCGGATTCTGCCTAGGCAAATCCGATTGGGCAAGCCTCTTTTTTAAAAAGAAGGCCTAGCCGCGTTTGGCTCGATAGATTCTGAAACCCTGTCCTTCAGCCTTGATTGCGCACACCCCGAGGTGCTCTTCGATCAGCGGCTGGTACTTCAGGAAGCTGTTCGCCACCAAGCGCAGTTCGCCTCCGTTTTTCAGATGTTTGGCTGCTTTTCGCAGCAAGTTCTCGGTAGCGAAGTAGTCGGTGTGAACGCCGACATGGAACGGTGGATTGCTCAGAATTGCACTCAAGCCCATCGGTGCAGCGTCGATGCCGTCACCGGTAATCACGTCAGCTTCCAGACCGTTGGCAGCCAATGTCAGGCGACTGCTGGCGGCGGCAAAGGCATCAACGTCGAGCAAAGTGACCTGGTTGTGTGGATAACGACGTTTCACGGCCGCACCCAATACGCCCGCGCCACAACCAAAATCCAGCAAATGGCCGCTCGGCAATTTGTCCAGATGCTCCAGCAACAGCGCGCTGCCGCGATCCAGCCGACCGTGGCTGAACACGCCCGGCAGGCTGATGACTTTCAACGGACCTTCGGCTAGCGGCAACTCATAAGTCTCGGCCAGGCTTTCCAGCGATTTGGCTTCTGGCGCAGTGGCCACGGTGACCTGCCAGAGCTGGCAATGCCGCGCGCTGTCGAGCTTGCGCGGTTTGCCGAAGGGGTTCAGTTGCTTGGCCGCGCCTTCGATGCCGCTACGTTTTTCACCCACCAGATACAGTTCACGACCGGCCAGTTTAGAGGCGAGGGCGTTGAGGATGTAGTCGGTCAAATCCTTGGACTTGGGCAGAAACACCACGGCGGTGTCGAACGCGCGCTCCGATACAGTCACACCGAAATGGCTGCGCTCGGCGAAGCGGGCGTCCAGCGCTGCTTGATCGCCGGCATGCCAGCACCAGCCATGAGCGTCGGGCAGACGGCCCAGCAGATCATCGGCGGGCAAACCGGCCAGCAGCACCGAACCCTGGAATAACTCGGCCTGACGAAGCAGTACTTCACTGCGCGGATCCATACTCTGCTCCTGTGAAAAAAGTGCCGCAGTCTATCAACTGACGACCCGCAGCGCTTTACCGCTGAAGTATCCCTGCGCGTTTTCGGTCAACTGGCCCACGATCCGCTGGCGTGCCTCGCGACTGCCCCAGGCGTTGTGCGGGGTGACAATCAGCCGTGGAATGTCATGGGCCAGCAGCGGATTGCCGGCGGTCGGCGGCTCGACACTCAACACATCGGTGGCCGCCCCCCCCAGGTGACCGTTGCGCAAGGCATCGGCCAGCGCCTGCTCGTCGATCAAACCACCGCGTGCGGTGTTGACCACGAACGCACCGGGTTTCATCGAGGCCAGCTCACGGGCTCCGATGAAGTGGCGGGTGTGTTCGTTGAGCGGACAGTGCAGGGTCAGCGCGTCGATTTGCGGCAGCAGCTCATCCAGCGGCAAACGATCCGGTCGGGCAGGGCGCCCGGGAATCTGTCCGAGCAGTACGCGCATGCCAAAGGCTTCGGCCAGTCGTGCGACCGCGCCGCCCAGTTCGCCATGACCGAGCAGACCGAGGGTTTTGCCTTCCAGTTCGACAATCGGATAATCCAGCAGACAGAACTGTTTCGCTTGCTGCCACCGACCTTCGCCGACAGCCTTTTGATAATCGGCCAGGCGCGTTGCCAGATTGAGCAGCAACATAATCGTGTGCTGCGCCACCGACGGCGTGCCGTAACCCTGGCAGTTGCAGACGGTAATCCCGTGGGCGCGGGCAGCCGCGAGGTCAACGTTGTTGGTGCCGGTGGCGGTGATCAGGATCAGCTTCAACTCGGGGCTGGCAGCGATGGCGGCGGCATCGATCAGGATCTTGTTGCTGATGGCGACGGTGGCGCCCTTGAGGCGTTCGATCACCTGATCCGGCGTGGTCTGGGCGAACAGCTGTAAGTCGCTGAAACACTCTCGCAGCGGGCTGAGGTCGAGGTCGCCCAGGTCCAGGGACGGGTGGTCGAGGAAAACGGCGCGGTGAGTGTTCGTCATCAACTGTACCTTTTGTGCAATGAACTGAAGGCGTAATCTGCCGAGCCTACCAGATGAAACAAACAGTTACGCTTGGCCAAAAGGATCCCCCCATGTACTGGACAGAGTTTTTGACCGTTGCCCTGATTCACTTGCTGGCCGTGGCCAGCCCCGGCCCGGATTTTGCCGTGGTGGTGCGTGAGAGCGTGACCCATGGGCGTCGCGCGGGTACCTGGACGGCGCTGGGTGTCGGCACGGCGATTTTCCTGCACGTTGGCTATTCGCTGCTCGGCATCGGCCTGATCGTGTCCCAATCGATCGTGTTGTTTAATGCCCTTAAATGGGCTGCCGCCGCGTACCTGCTGTACATCGGCTTCAAGGCCTTGCGCGCGCAACCGGCCAAACCGGTGACTGACGATCTACACAAGGAAGCAGGCGAGCGCACGGCTCGCGGCGCCTTCACGTCGGGTTTCGTGACCAACGGTCTGAACCCGAAGGCGACGCTGTTCTTCCTCTCGCTGTTCACCGTGGTGATCAATCCGCATACACCGCTGGCGGTACAGGCTGGCTACGGCGTCTACCTCGCGGTGGCCACCGCTGTGTGGTTCTGCCTGGTGGCGATGCTGTTCAGCCAGCAGCGTGTGCGCGCCGGTTTCGCCCGCATGGGCCACTGGTTCGACCGGACCATGGGCGCGGTATTGATCGCCATCGGTGTGAAACTTGCGTTTACCGAAATGCACTAGAGGCCCTGGGATGCGGCTAGCGATGTAATACCAGCCGCTTGAAGCGTTTGAAGGTGGTTCTATTGAGGTGCCGCCAGGGAATCGAGCGCAACAGCTGCCAGGCTTCTTTCTTGTCTTCGACGACGGCATATTTGAGAGCCTTGTTCACCAGTTTGGTGCGGGCGCTGTGGTAGCCGGGATGGTTCGCGTACGGTGCGATGGCCTCAAGGTCGGCCTGGAGCAATATCCGGTATTTTCTCGACAGGTTGTTGGCATGGCGGCGATAGCGAGTCATGCAGACCGGCAGTTCATGGATCTCATAGCCCAGCCGGGCAATCCGCAACGTCATCTGGAAGTCCTGAACCCGCAGCTTCGGCGCGTAGAATTCGGCACTTCGCATGGCTTTCATGCGATAGAGCGCAACTGGGGCACCGATTACGACGGCACCTCTGAGGACCTGATCGAAGTTGTAGGTGTGGATCTGGTCGCGTTGCTGCTGCTTGATGGTGTTGCCATCGCTGTCCATGTAGCTGATCAGCGCGCCGACGCAGCCGACATTCGGGTGCTGGTCCAGGTATTCGGCGCGAATGCGCACCGACTCCGGCAGCATGATGTCATCCAGGTCCGGGGTCGACACATAGACACCTTTGGCATATCGCAAGCCGTGGTTGAGCGCCGCACTCACACCCTGGTTCGGTTGCGAATACAGCTGGAAGTCATAGGTTTGTTGTAATCGCTTGAGTATGGCGAGGCTGTCGTCGCTGGAGCCATCGTCCACGATGATGACTTCGATGTTCGGGTAGTCTTGGGCGAAGATGCTCTTGATAGCGTCTTCCAGGTACTTTTGCGCGTTGAAACAGGGCGCCACGATGGACACCAGGGGCGCTTGTGTGGAGGGGCCGTTCTCGGGGGTGATCAGTTCAATACTCATTGTTGTATGCAATACCGATGGCGTGTGACCAGACAGGTCTAGTGAGCAAGATCTTTCTCTTGAAGATGAGGTGGAGGGTCGGGTGACTTGGGGCAACTGTTCGGCTGCCAACCGATCGGCTCATCGTGTCCGTATGTTACGTAGGCTCACAGACAAGTGTTGCGCGCATGCGTTGCAACGTTTTACAGCGCAGGTCCCTAATTCCCGACGAAACACGTCAAGTAGTGGCGCAAAGCTAGCATTTTGCCCGGATCTGCAAATCATTCCTTTGGCTGATTTGGCTGGCGTTCAAGGGCACTAAAGTGCTTACTTTCAGCCACGACCGTGCAGTCAGAAAAGGGACTCTTATGTTGCAGACTCGCGTTATCCCCCCAGCCGAAGGCGCTTACCAGTATCCGTTGCTGATTAAACGGCTGCTGATGTCCGGCGCTCGTTATGAGAAAACCCGCGAGATCATTTACCGCGACCAGTTGCGCTACAGCTATCCGACCCTGATTGAACGGGTTGCAAGGCTGGCCAACGTGCTGACGGCGGCCGGCGTCAAGGCTGGCGATACCGTGGCGGTGATGGACTGGGACAGCCATCGTTATCTGGAATGCATGTTCGCCATCCCGATGATCGGCGCGGTGATCCACACCATCAACGTGCGCCTGTCGCCGGAACAGATCCTCTACACCATGAACCACGCCGAGGACCGCTTTGTGCTGGTCAACAGCGAGTTCGTCGGGTTGTACCAGGCCATTGCCGGGCACCTGACCACGGTGGAGAAAACCCTGCTGCTGACCGACTTGCCGGAGAAAACTGCCGACGTGCCGAACCTGATCGGCGAGTACGAACAGTTGTTGGCGGCCGCGAGCACGCAATACGACTTCCAGGACTTCGACGAAAATTCGGTCGCGACCACGTTCTACACCACCGGCACCACCGGTAATCCCAAAGGCGTGTACTTCACTCATCGGCAACTGGTGCTGCACACCATGGGCGTGTCGACCATCATGGGCGCCATCGACAGCGTGCGTTTGCTGGGCACCAACGACGTCTACATGCCGATCACCCCGATGTTCCATGTGCACGCCTGGGGCCTGCCATATGTGGCGACCATGCTCGGGCTCAAGCAGGTCTATCCCGGCCGTTACGACCCGGAATATCTGGTGGAGCTGTGGCGCAAGGAAAAGGTCACCTTTTCCCATTGCGTGCCAACCATTCTGCAAATGATCCTTAACTCCAAGGCCGCGCAAGGCGCCGACTTTGGTGGCTGGAAAATCGTGATCGGCGGCAGTGCGCTGAACCGTGCGCTATACGAAGCGGCCAAGGCCAAGGGCATTCAACTGACCGCTGCTTACGGCATGTCGGAAACCGGGCCGCTGGTGTCGTGCGCACACCTCAACGATGAGCTGATGGCCGGCACCGAAGACGAACGCACCACGTATCGGATCAAGGCCGGTGTGCCGGGGCCATTGGTGGAAGCGGCAATCGTCGACACCGATGGCAACTTCCTGCCCGCCGATGGCGAGACCCAGGGCGAACTGGTGCTGCGTGCGCCGTGGCTCACCGAGGGCTATTTCAACGAGCCGCAAAAGGGCGCCGAGCTCTGGGCCGGGGGCTGGCTGCACACCGGTGACGTAGCGACCCTGGACAGCATGGGTGTGATCGATATTCGCGACCGGATCAAAGACGTGATCAAGACCGGCGGTGAGTGGATCTCCTCACTGGACCTGGAAGACCTGATCAGTCGCCACGTGGCGGTACGCGAAGTAGCAGTGGTGGGGATTGCCGATCCGCAGTGGGGCGAGCGTCCGTTCGCACTGCTGGTGGTCCGCGAAGGCCATGTGATCGGGGCGAAGGAGCTGAAGGAACACCTCAAGCCATTCGTGGAATTGGGGCACCTGAGCAAGTGGGCCATCCCGAGCCAGATCGCTCTTGTTACTGAAATTCCCAAGACCAGTGTCGGCAAGCTCGACAAGAAGCGCATTCGCGTCGACATCACTGAATGGCAAGCCAACAACAGCACCTTCCTCTCGACGCTTTAAGCGTCATTTGGCGTGCCCGAAAGGGCACGCCAGCCCCACCAAGCAAGCGCTTGGCTTGTTAAATTTGAATTTTCAGCCATCCTTGCCGGGCCGACAGGTGTCGGCACGGCAAAGGACTGTTCCAGAGTGGCTGGCAGCTGCAAATCACACTTTAGAGGGATCAAGCAGTACTACCTGCTGGCTATAGTCCGCTCAAGGATTTTTAAGAACGGAGCAAACGCACAAACCGGGGCGATGCATCTTTGGAATGACTTAGGGACACCTTGGCTCCCAGTCATCCACAGCGTTTTTAGAAGTGCTCACTGCCATAAAAATAATGCACATGGAGTAGCGTCGATGACATCAGTAAACCAGTTCTGGCGCCGGGCGAAACTGCCCCTGGCGGTCAGTCTTGCCTCTACGCTCGCCGGGCCAGCATTCGGCGTCAGTTTCAACGTTGGTGAAATCGAAGGTCAGTTCGACTCGTCCCTGTCGATCGGTGCCAGTTGGTCTACTGAAGGTGCCAACAAGAACCTTATCGGCGTCAACAATGGCGGGCATGGCCTGTCCCAGACTTCCGACGATGGTCACTTGAACTTCAAGAGCGGCGAAACGTTCTCCAAGATCTTCAAGGGCATCCATGACCTTGAATTGAAATACGGCGACACCGGCGTTTTCGTCCGTGGCAAATACTGGTACGACTTTGAACTCAAGGACGAAAGCCGCGAGTTCAAGGACATCAGCGACAACAACCGCAAGGAAGGCGCCAAGTCCTCCGGCGGCCAAATCCTCGACGCCTTCGTCTACCACAACTACGCCATTGCCGATCAGCCGGGTTCCGTGCGTCTGGGCAAGCAAGTAGTGAGTTGGGGTGAAAGTACCTTCATCGGCGGCGGTATCAACTCGATCAACCCTATCGACGTGTCCGCGTTCCGTCGCCCCGGTGCCGAGATCAAGGAAGGCCTGATCCCGGTCAACATGTTCTACGTCTCGCAGAGCCTCACCGAGAACCTCTCGACCGAAGCCTTCTACCAGCTCGAATGGGACCAGACCGTTGTCGACAACTGCGGCACCTTCTTCTCGCAACCGGACGTGATTGCGGATGGCTGCGACAACAACCTGGCCGTACTGCGCACCCGTAACGGACTCAACAGCGCATTGACGGCTGCGGGGCTGCCGGCTTCGCTGCGTAATGCCAGCATCAACACCCTCGCTGCCAATGGCGTGACGTGGGGTAACCCGGATGAAGGTGTCATCGTTCGTCGCGGTCCGGATCGCGATGCCCGTGACAGCGGTCAATTTGGCGTGTCCTTCAAATACATGTTCGATCCGCTGGACACCGAGTTCGGCGCCTACTTCATGAACTACCACAGCCGTGCGCCGATTTTCAGCGGCAAAGGTGCTCCGGCGAGCGCTTACAGCGCGGCGGGCCTGGTGGGTTCATTGAGGGCTGCGGGTGTTCCGGCCGGTGTCGCGGCAGGCCTGGCCCCGACCTTGCTGCCGTTGGTGGTGGCCGGTAACTCCAGCTACTACGTCGAGTACCCTGAAGATATTCGCCTGTATGGCTTGAGCTTCTCCACCACGTTACCTACAGGTACGGCGTGGAGTGGTGAAGTCAGCTACCGGCCGAATGCTCCGGTTCAGCTCAACACCACCGACATTCTCTTTTCCGGTCTGACGCCCCTGAACCCTAACGTTTCCGTGCTCCAGGGTACGCCAGGGCAGGATCAAAAAGGCTATCGCCGCAAGGAAGTGACTCAGCTCCAGACGACCCTTACTCACTTCTTCGACCAGGTGATGGGCGCCGAGCGACTGACCCTGGTGGGCGAGGTCGGTTTTACTCACGTTGGCGGTCTGGAAAGCACTTCCAAAGCGCGTTACGGTCGTGATCCGAGCTACGGCCCTGGCCCATTGCCAAGTGGTCAATGCGTGGCATTGAACACCTCTACCCTGGCAGGCGGTGCGCAAAACAACGTGAGCCGCTACTGCGAAAACGACGGATTCACCACCGCAAACTCCTGGGGCTACCGCGGTCGTGCCATCTGGGAATACAACGACGTATTCGCCGGTGTGAACCTCAAGCCGAACGTGGCCTGGTCCCATGACGTGGAAGGCTACTCGCCTGGCCCTGGCGGCAACTTCGAGGAAGGTCGCAAAGCGGTCAGCCTGGGCGTTGATGCCGAATACCAGAACACCTACACCGCGAGCCTGGCGTACACCAACTTCTTCGACGGCAAGTACACCACCGTCGACGACCGCGACTTCGTTGCGCTCAGCTTCGGCGTGAACTTCTAAGCACTGCATTATCAGGACGAACACACCTATGAAAATAACAAAGAGTCTGTTCCACGTCGGTGTTCTGGGACTTTCGCTGCTGGCGACCGGTGTCATGGCGGCGGTCCCTGCGGCCGAAGCGGACAAACTGGGCAAGAGCCTGACCCCGATGGGCGCCGAGATGGCGGGCAACGCTGACGGGTCTATCCCGGCCTGGAAACCAATGGCGAAAAACGCCGGCACCGCCGACAGCAAAGGTTTCCTGTCCGACCCGTACGCCAGTGAAAAACCGCTGTTCACCATCACGGCGCAGAACGTCGACCAGTACAAGGACAAGCTCGCACCGGGACAGTACGCGATGTTCAAGCGCTACCCGGAAACCTTCAAGATGCCGGTCTACCCGTCCCATCGCGGCGCGACCGTGCCGGATGCCGTGTTTGCCTCCATCAAGAAAAACGCCACCGCCACGAACCTGGTGTCCGGCGGCAACGGCCTGGAGAACTTCGAAACGGCGGTACCGTTCCCTATTCCGAAAACCGGCGTCGAAGTCATCTGGAACCACATCACCCGCTATCGCGGTGGCAGCGTGACCCGCCTGGTAACCCAGGCTACGCCACAACCGAACGGCTCGTACAGCCTGGTGTACTTCCAGGATCAGTTCGTGTTCCGCGACAAGATGAAGGATTACGATCCGGCGAACCCGGGCAACATCCTGTTCTACTTCAAGCAGAAAGTGACCGCGCCAGCACGTCTGGCCGGTGGTGTGCTGCTGGTGCACGAAACCCTCGACCAGGTTAAAGAACCGCGTTCGGCGTGGGTCTACAACGCCGGTCAACGGCGCGTGCGTCGCGCGCCACAAGTGTCCTATGACGGGCCGGGTACTGCGGCGGATGGCCTGCGTACCTCCGACAACCTGGACATGTACAACGGCGCGCCGGATCGTTACGACTGGAAGCTCGAAGGCAAGAAAGAGATGTACATCGCCTCCGACAGCTACAAGCTCGACTCGCCTCAACTCAAGTACGACGACATCATCAAGGCCGGTCACATCAACCAGGACCTGGCTCGTTACGAGCTGCGCCGGGTCTGGCATGTGGTAGCGACCTTGAAGGAAGGTCAGCGTCACATCTACGCCAAGCGTGACTTCTACATCGACGAAGACACCTGGCAGGCGGCTGTGATCGATCACTACGACGGTCGTAATCAACTGTGGCGTGTGGCGGAAGCTCACTCCCAGAACTACTACAACGTTCAGGTGCCGTGGTACACCCTGGAAACCTTGTACGACCTGCAATCGGGCCGCTACCTGGCACTGGGCATGAAGAACGAAGAGAAATCGGCGTATGACTTCGGCTTCACCGCCACCACCAGCGACTTCACCCCGGCCGCGCTGCGCCAGGATGGTGTTCGCTAAGCGGTACTCAACAGAGGCCGCATCCTCGAAAAACGCCCCGACTGGTTCGGGGCGTTTTTTTTGAATTTCATAAAGGTCGTGTAGCAGCTGTCGAGCTTGCGAGGCTGCGTTCGGCTCGGTCCGCGCTCGGGCGCAGCAGTCGTAAAACCTGAATGCAAGGTTGTCCTGGAACACCGCAGCGCTCGATTTCACGACTGCTTCGCCCGAGCGCGGACCGAGCCGAACGCAGCCTCGCAAGCTCGACAGCTGCGAGGGCGGTGTGACTATCGGGTTTGCTCGACACTTCTGCTTGTATTCTTTTTGTAGCCATTTGTAGCAATAACCTTCATTCCGTCTTCGTTTACCGCTAGGCTGCGGACATCTGCAACGCCGCCAACCGCCATTCAAACAAGAGCCGGCCATGACTGATCTGTCCCCACCCCCGGGCCCTGCAAGCGTTGCCGTCGCGGCACTGGACGGGCGCTTTTTTCGGCCTCCGTTGCCCGACGGCCATGTGCTGCGGCCTCGTCTGTGCGAGCGCCTGAGTGCGGGGCTCGGTGGCAGGCTATTGCTGGTCAGCGCACCGGCGGGGTTTGGCAAAAGTTCGTTGGCAGTGGAGTTCTGTCAGGGCTTGCCGGCTCACTGGCAAAGTCTGTGGCTGGGGTTGAGTCCGCGAGACAGCGATCCAGGGCGTTTTCTTGAGCGGTTGCTCGAAGGCCTCCAGGACTATTATCCGCAACTCGGCAGTCAGTCCCTGGGACTGCTGAAAATGAGGCAGCGCCATCAGCCGTTTGCCTTTGAAGAATGGCTGGACGGTTTGCTCGATGAGTTGGCTGTGCACCTGGTATCGAGTACGCCTTTGCTATTGGTGCTTGATGACTACCATCTGGCGCAGGGCCCGGTTCTCGACCGCTGCCTGCAATTTTTCCTCAATCATCTGCCTGACGGCTTGCTGGTCATGGTCACCAGTCGGCAGCGGCCGGACTGGCATCTGGCGCGTCTGCGGCTGTCACGGCAACTGCTCGAGTTGAATGAACAGGACTTGCGCCTGACTCACGACGAAGCCTTGACCCTGCTTGATCGTCATAGCAGTTCCTTGCGCGGCGAAGCGCTGGAGAGCCTCATCCAGCGCAGCGAAGGTTGGGTCGCCGGGCTGCGTTTCTGGCTGCTGGCGGCGTCCGAAGCGGGCACCCAGGGTGCTTTGCCGCAGACGCTGCATGGCGGGGAAGGGCTGATCCGCGATTACCTGCTCGAAGAAGTCATCGATTGTCTGCCCGCCGAGGTGCAGTCATTCCTTTACGACACCGCACCCCAGGAACGCTTTTGCAGCGAACTGTGCGACGCCGTTCGCGAAGCCCATGACAGCGCCGAGATCCTGGGTTTCCTGCTGGCGCACCAGGTGTTCCTGGTACCGCTGGACGAACAGGGTCACTGGTATCGCTACCACCATTTGTTCTCCGACCTGCTGCGCACCCGGCCTACCGCGCAGGCGATGGTGCCGGCGGCCAGCCTGCACCTGCGCGCCTGTCGATGGTTCAATGCCCAGGGGCTGCTCGATGAGGCGGTCGAGCAGGCGTTGCGTGCCGGGCACCTGGATGTCGCGGCGAACCTGGTCCAGAACCTCTCCGAAGAACAACTGCTGGCCGAACAGAACGTCGGCATGTTGCTGCGCTGGAAGATGGACTTGCCCGACAGCCTGCTGATCAGCACGCCACGGTTGATCGTGCTGTACAGCTGGGCGTTGGGGCTGGCTTGTCAGCTGGACGCCGCCGAGGAACTGGCCAGTCATTTGAGCCGCTTCCTGCCGGCCCCGTCAGCCACTGCGCAAAAATCCATGCTGGCGCAATGGCTGGCCCTGAGCGGAATCATCGCTCGCGGGCGCGGCAATCGCGAGCTGACGTTGCTCTATTGCACCGAAGCGCAGGAGAGCCTGCCGGCCAAACGCTACGGGCAACGCCTGATGTGCCTCTCGACCCTGTCCAACCTGGCCATTGCCGACGGCGACTTGTGGCGAGCACGCGGGTTGAACCGTGAGTCTCTGGAGTTGGCGCAACGGGTGGGCAACCCGCTGTTCGAAGCGCTGGCCCATTACGACCGCGCTCGCGTGCTGCAAGCGCGAGGGGAAATCCTTCGTTCGCTGGATGAAGTGCGTCAGGGGCTGCAACGCCTGCAAGGGTTATCCCCGCAACGGCTCTATGCGGTGCGCGCTCGGCTGACCTTGTACGAGGGCTTTTTACTGGCCCTGCGCTTGCAACCGCAAGCTGCACGGGCACGTTTGCAAGCCGGTTTGAGTGAAGCACGAGCCTGTCGCGACATCAGCGTATTGATCGGTCACTGCGTGATCGCCAGGCTCGAGGGCAGCAGCGGCGAATTCGCCAAAGCCTTTGCCGAACTCGCCGAAGCCGAGCGCTTGATGCACATCTGGGACGTACCGCCGATTTACTACCTGGCGATGATCACGCTGGTCAAATGCGAGCTCTGGCTAGCCCAGGGTCGTACCGATCTGGCCGAAGCCTGGCTCGCTCGCTTGGGCCAGACCTATAACGGCGAACACGCTGCAGCGCCTCCGGAGTTCCATCCGCAACTGCCGCTGCATATCGAGTTGCAGCAGGCCTTGCTGGAGGTCATTCAAGGGCAACCGATGCGGGCCGAAGGACGATTGAATGCGTTGCTTGAGCATGGGCAGCAAACCGGCAGGCAGATGCTCAGCGTAATGGCGTTGACTCAGAAAGTGACGTTGTTGCTGGGGAGCGGGCGCGAACCCGAGGCCCGCAAAACGTTGGCTCAAGCCCTGGAGGCGGCGGCCGGTGGTGTGCTGCAACCGTTTGACGGGTTGTTGGCTGAACATCCGGACTGGCTGCGTAACCAACTTCAACTCGGTGTGCCGACTCCTGTTTCATTGAGCCTTTCAGAAAAACTTCCGGCAGTGATAGCCCGTCCCGCAACGGAGTCATCCGCCGCGGCGGAACAACTCAGTGCGCGGGAAATGGCCGTCCTGCGACTGATCGCCCAGGGCTGTTCGAATCAGGAAATCAGCGATCAGCTGTTTATTTCGCTGCACACGGTGAAAACCCATGCCAGCCATATCAACAGCAAGCTTGGGGTGGAGCGGCGTACGCAGGCGGTGGCGCGGGCGAAGGAGTTGGGGGTGTTGGGGTAATCGTAAGGAGCTGTATATTGGACCACTTCTCATCCCTGAACTCAGAGAACGCAGACGATGGTATTAGGATGCCGGACGAGTGGATAGAATCATAAAATCGTTTTTAACAAAGAAGAAACTAAACCGGAAAAAGTTTTTGTCGAAACGAAATCAAATAGTTAGTTCGCTTTTTAATCGCAGCAGAATCATTCGCTCGATGTTACCTAGATTGCACTTGATTCTCAATACGCACTGGATAATTGCTTGTAATCTATAAGGGTCTGATTGTTAAAAGTTTCTGCAGTTAATGTTCTAGCGAGCTTTTGTTCGACGTCTAAAGCCTCCGTAATCTTCCCGGAAAAAATAAATCTGGAGTATTTTTCTACGAGTTTTGTATCGTTGGCGAGTAGTGAGAATGGGATGTCGAGTGTTCTAAGTCTTCCTAGGGATATATAGTTAGCTCCGCTTCCTGAGTTTTCGAAGTTTGCATCGGCCCCTAGCAGCACAGAAACACGGAGCATAAGTAGCAGTCGAGCGGATGAGATTCTATTTTTGACTAAAGGAGATATTGCAATTAGACAATCACTGTATGGCGTGTCCATAGGACCCATATACACAGAAAAGCTCGCGCTCGCGGATCTGCATACACGTTTAATAACTATGTCGTATTTGCTTAGCGTAGCAGAACTTTTAATTAAACCGTCCAGTGGTTTTGCTGTGGCAATGTGGGATTTGAAGTCGGTAGAGTGATAAACTGATTTTATATTGCCTGTGGCTCCAACAGTCCCTCGAGTTATTCTGCTTATTTCAGAAAGTGATGTGCTTCCGAGTCGTGCTAGGTGTTTTTTGTAAGTTATCAGTCGTTTGAGATGATCTGGGTCTAGGTAATAATCGTACGTATGAAGCTGTGCGGAATTTATGAGTTGTTTGGCATGGGTTTCAGAATGTAATTGTAATGTGTAGTTGTTCTCTCGAGCTCTTTCGACACAAAGTACATAAAACCCCCCCTCTACTTTGCTAAAGGAGAACTTCGGGAGTTTATAAATAGAGGATATTTTATAGTGAGTGGCTAAATGTATTCTTAGCCATTTCATTTTATCTCCTGTCATGATCGACGGCGGTAGAATGAAAATCGCCTTGCCTCCTAGGCTCAAGTGATCTAGGCACTTGAGGACAAAAGCAGCCTCAACTGGCATTTTTTTACCGTTGTAACTTACATGGTGAGCAAGATTATTGTTAAATGGAGGGTTGGATAGTATCAAATCGTAATGAGAGTCCAAGGTAGAACTCAAAAAATCTGCGCACCATAATTGAGTTTTTGATGCGTTTGCAAATGTAGATACTTTGTCTAGGTTTTCTTGACTTATATCAAATGCTACTAACTTTCGATAGTTTTCATCTAGCGCCCGAAGTAATGCGCCGTCTCCTACAGCCGGCTCGAGGACGCACTGATGATGCCCAGAAGCTTCAGCTTTAATTATGGTTTGAACAACAGCTTCAGGCGTTGGGAAGAAACAATTCCTCAAGAAAGGAACCCTCGAACTAAATGAATGCTTGCAATACCTTTCGATCTATTGAGTGATCGAGCTGGGTGATCATACAGCAATGAGGAGTTTTTATCATCACAAAGAAATTTTATTGCTCCTATACTCATGGGTTTTGGCCCAAGCGGCACGAGAAAAAATGTTTCTCTTGTGAACTTCTGACGCAACTCTTCGAGTAGCCGTGAAACTCCATAAATGTTCGTTGCGCCGCAGAACAAGAATGAGTCTTGAAGGCTGTTTTCTAAGATTGATCGTGCACTACTGAGTAGAGAATTTTTATCCCATCCAAATTTAAAGGCGGGAACTCCAAAAACTAAGTTGCACTCTTTTCCCGATAGCTCGGATAGCTCAAGTGCATTTTTAAATCGGTCTCCCTCATAGCCCATAAAAAAAATAAAAAGCTTTGGATCGTCTGTTGGAATTGCCTTGGATATACCAGGGATGCCTGCTTCTTCAAATCCGAGTAAGCTCTCAGACAAATTATAGTTCTTTTCCCCATTAGTTGAGTCGTGAGAATATTCTGACGGTTCCGCATAAATGACATCAAAACTCACTATGCCGGCGCCTTTCAAGCCTACGCAAATTATGGCTAGCTCCGCTACGTCGAAAGAAGTTGCGTCAATAATAATACTGAGTCCGACGAATTTTTTTAATGCTTCTTCTATGTCATGTAGCTCTAGTATTTCCATTGAAAGGTTAACTTGCATCTCTAAACGGTCGTACTGAAAGATATGAACTTCATCACAAGATTCTTTGAAAAAAGTCCTGATTTCTTTGTCTCGCTCATCAGCGTGTTTCCCGTGAATCGCGATGTTCCATCGATACTCGGCAATTTCTGGCAAAGAACTGTATTCAATAATTTCCATTAAAAAAGTCCTTTTTGGTAAAAACTATCCTGGCCTTCGGTATCTTCTATTAGATCAAGCTTCTTCTTTCTGGCGTTACGGATGCTCTCGAATTCCGCTTCAGATTCGGCGATGATGGAACTCAGTTCCTCTGGTTCAAAGTATGTTTTTCGAATTTTTCTATAGCTTATAAAAAAGTAAGGGGTGTAAATAGGGTTTAGCACCCAGTCACTATCGTCCTTTATATCTAGACTTTTTCCCTTGGTCGAATCCGTTCTATAGAGAATTCCCCATTTTTCAGCTTCTTTAAGGAAATCTTGCTCTTCTGAGTTAAGAGTTAGAAAACCTCCCTTTATATTGAAATGGGTTATTTCAGGTTCGCTTTGTGAATTTCGCTCTTGAAATAGACCAAATACTTCACCCAGTCTGCCGCAGAAAATCTTTAGCCTTTTTCCGTGGGGCATGAAACTTGAAATTTCTCTGAAAAGTATTTCGCTGGTTTGCATTGCCGAAATATGTTGCGCCCGACAATCAATGCTTAGGTTTTCAGAGCTTTTCAGTGTGAAATTTGAGAATGCTGTTCGGCATAACTCAAGAAAATGTCGCATATTTGCGTTGGATAAGAGTACATATACGTCGAAGCCTGCGTAGAAGGTTGACTCGGTTTTAAAAGAACGAATAAGTTTTAGGTAGCTACCGATGAAAAAGTTTTGAACCCAAGAAGTGGTACCTGTAAATTTATTATCTTTATCCTCTCGTAAATTTTTTAGTTGGAGTGCAATGTCATCAGGGCTAAGTTTCTTTCTGAATATTAATGAAGACGCAACTATCGACGCTTTTTTATAGTTGGTATCGATGAACAAGTCAGGACTCAGATTTGAAGATTTGTTTTTTAGGCCGATAGTTAATTCGTTTCTCAGTTTCTTTAAAAGTTTCGGGTCTGAAAAAATCTCTTCGGCTAAACCTTCATGAGTTTTACCCGGGAGTAAACTCTTTGCTGCAGCCAATACGCGTTCTTGATACCCACTCTCTAATCGCTTTTCTAAATCAGCGATTGAATTTAGCTGGGCGCCACCAAAAATTTCTTTATATTTGGCATCACTTTTAGACAGTCTTAAAAATAGAATCTCTGCTGCAAAACACTCAAATGATTCCTCTGCGAGTCGATTGTCTAGATTTTCAATCGTGTAATCGTGTTTGTATGAAAGTGATTCGTTTCCGGTTGTTTCTGAGTAAGGCACGCCGTTGAGTTTCGCCGCGATATTGAATATTAGCGGAGGTTCGGAATGCTTCATGCGCGTATTAATAATGAGCTGTTGGTATTTTAGTAGGTTTTCGTATTCGTCAAAGTAAACTTTAAATTTTAGTTCTCTAGGGGCTACTTTCTCTTTTACTTCATTAATTAGGTCGGTCAGGGCGGAGTCTGGAAGTATTAGCAAGTCATCAATCATTCTCGGGTTTGCAACCGCAAGTTCGCATAATTTCCTTTGATTTCTAAACTCTTCAAACAATGCCTGGATTGTGCCGCTAAAGTTGTCGCCATAAATTTTAAGCGATAGCAGTTCTAAGTTGTTGACGTCAAAGCTTTCACCTTCCGAGTAACTTGCGCTTGATATTTTGAGAAGTGCGCTTGTTGCTTCTGTCAGCAGGCAGACATTGATATAGTGTGAAAAAATTGATTGCCACTTGTGCTCCTCAAGACCTCTTTTCTGTAGTTGCCTAAGGAACTGTGTGTCGGCTCTCAAGTATAGCCCAATGGCTTCAAGCTCTGATAAAGGGATATTAGTTCTTTTGTCTGAAAAACGGCTGTGGTAGGAAAGGTATCTTAAAAGCATCGTTTTGCCACAACCTCTTCCTCCTTCAATTCTAAGAGGGAAGCTGCTATTGAAGTCGATTTTTTTATAAAAGTAAGGAAGTACGAAGTCTTCCCATACATCCATTCCAATGTGTTCACTTCTGTTGTTTGCCAGCACGGCGCTTAAGCTGTCTTTATAGTTGAGCTCCATGGTTACCTCGAGAAAGCTGGTTGGTAGTTTTTATTAGCCGCCCAAAAAATTGGCAGCGTCGCATTAGGCGTACCATGAGAGTAAGCATATGTTAGTTCAAGATCTCCATATCCAAATTTGTTCTTTAAGGATTTAAGTCCGACTTTGTTTAAGAAGTCTAGATAAACCGAGCGTAGGTTGTCAGCAAAATTGTCATCTAGTTCTTTGTATCGAGAACTTAGGCCGGAAAAAAAATAATTCTCTTTTTTAATAAGCTCTGATTGACATATCTTTATTCTTGGGGCGTTTTCAATAATGTGACTTACTCCGCTTTGGCAGGCACCTAAAGGAGCGTATATGTATTCTGTTCCATCTTTGAAATTGCCTGTGGGGAAGAAACGGTCTAGAAATTCTAGGAATTGGTCGCCAGTCCCAATAAAGTCATCAATGAATACGACGAGCTTTACGGTGTCTGCGTGGTTTTCAAGTTTCCACGGCCACTCCATGAATTTTTCGTTTACGCCTATTTCTTTTTTATAGAGTCGTGCTACAAGAGGGCCGCTTTTTGTAGGTGGGTCCATATCGCTTATAACAGGTACTATTTTAATAATATCCTTGTTGGCTCCTGGATATTGTTCAGTAAGTATTTTCTGGAGGCTGTTATTAAAAGTAATGTTTGACTTCAAAGTTGCTTGAGGTATGGATTTTTCTATGATGTTAGAGAGTAAGGCTTGGGTTTGTACTCTGGATCTAAATGTAAGTGAGTCTAGAAGTAGGCCGCAAAGAGTTTTTTCTTCGTTACTTTCAAAATACTCAGTCCATTTTTCGATAGAACGTAGATTTATGTCTTTCCATAAACCAGAGCTGATTAATGTTTTAGTAGATGTAAGGACATTTTCATAGAAGAGAATCCCTTGTTCCCCGAAAAAGTCGGTCATATCATTACTCAAAGTTTAGGTTGGGCTATCGCTGCTCGATAATCTGTACGATACCATTTGGGGCGTGGTTTTGGGCACGGAGGGAGGTCTAGTTTCCCCCTCCTTGTTGCGAAGGTCGAGTTACCTGGGGTTGCGTGCTTTTTTCTCTATAGGGTGAAATCAGGTCGGTTACCTTGGGTTCGTTGATATCTGGTTGATTTGGAGGCGCGTTTTCATGCCTCCGTGCTTGATCTGTCCGTTCTTTGATTTGAAAGCCGAAATCGACAATCTGATTATTTCGGCAAAAAACTCAGGTCTGCTTGGTTTCCTCGTTAGCTCGCTCAACGTCATGCGAAAAAATTTTAGTAAGGATTACATATGACCAATGTACCTCTCATCCGCGAAACCTTCCCCGTCGGCCCGTTGCAGTGCAACTGCACAATCATCGGCGATCCGATCACCAAAAAGGCCATCGTGGTCGATCCTGGGGGCAATCACGAACTGATCCTCGCGCGGCTCGACGCACTGGGCCTGAAGGTGGTCAGCATCATTCACACCCACGCGCACCTTGATCACTTCCTGGCTTCCGGTCAGTTGAAGGAGAAAACCGGCGCAACCCTGCATTTGCATAAAGAAGATCAATTTCTCTGGGACAACCTGGAGATGCAGTGCCAGATGTTCGGTGTGCCTTACACGCCGGTGCCATCGCCGGATCGCTGGTTGGCCGATGATGAAGAGCTGGCGTGCGGTTGCGGCGTAGCGTTGCACACGCCGGGTCATACGCCGGGCTCCATGAGCTTTTGGTTTTCAGAGGCAAAGCTGCTGATTGCCGGTGACACGTTGTTTCGTCGCGGGGTAGGGCGCACGGATTTGTGGGGTGGCGATCAAGCGACCATCGTGCGGTCGATCAAGCAGCGGCTGTACACCCTCGATGAAGAGGCGACGGTGGTGACCGGGCATGGTCCGGACACGCGTCTGGGTGATGAAATGCGCGAGAACCCTTTTGTGCGGGCCTGATTTCTGCAGTTGGGAGGACGCGCCGCGGAATTTTTTTCATCCGCAATGATCCAACGCCCGCAAAGGTTCAATGCCTTGGTCCGTTGCACCACAGAATGCAAAAAGTAGGAGCTCTTCATGTTCACCAAGCGTCGTTTGATTATTGTCGCTACTGCTGTGGCCTTGTTGTCTGGCTGCGCCTCGCCTAACCCTTACGACAGTCAGGGGCAGGCCGACGGTGGCTCCACGGGCATGAGCAAAACCGCCAAGTACGGTGGCCTCGGCGCTCTGGCCGGTGCGTTGGCCGGTGCCGCCATCGGTCACGACAACCGTGGCAAGGGCGCGCTGATTGGCGCTGCCGTGGTCGGTGCTTCCGCCGCCGGTTACGGGTATTACGCCGACCAGCAGGAGAAGAAACTGCGCGCCAGCATGGCCAACACCGGGGTGGAAGTGCAGCGCCAGGGCGATCAGATCAAACTGATCATGCCGGGCAACATCACCTTCGCGACCGATTCGGCGAACATCGCGTCGGGCTTCTACCAGCCGCTGAACAATCTGGCAGGCTCGCTCAAGGAGTTCAGCCAGAACCAGATCGAGATCGTCGGTTACACCGACAGCACCGGCGCCCGACAGCACAATATGGACCTGTCCCAGCGTCGCGCCCAGAGCGTGGCGACTTACCTGACGTCGCAAGGCGTGAGCGGTGCCAACCTGTCGGCTCGCGGTGCCGGGCCGGATAACCCGATTGCCAGCAACGGCGACGTCAATGGCCGGGCGCAGAACCGTCGGGTCGAGGTCAACCTGAAGGCGATTCCGGGTCAGCAATATCAGCAGCAGGGTCAACCTGTTCAGCAATACCAGTAATATCTGCGCAATAAAAACTGTGGGAGCGAGCCTGCTCGCGAAGAGGGCGTGTCAGACGACATTAATGTCGCCTGGCACACCGCTTTCGCGAGCAGGCTCGCTCCCACATTGGGTTTGTGCCTAACCCGACTTTCCTAATTGGCCTCTTTCACCGCGCTGAGAAACGCGCATGTGCGCTCCTGCTGCGGGTGTTCGAAGATCTTCGCCGGGGTGCCCTGTTCGTGAATCTGCCCCTTGTAGAAAAAGCACACACGATCGGCGAACTCCCGGGCGAACCCCATTTGGTGCGTCACCATCAGCATGGTCAGGTTGTGTTCGGTGCCGAGCTTGCGGATCACGTTGAGCACTTCGCCGCACAGTTCCGGGTCGAGCGCCGAAGTCACTTCGTCGAACAGCATGACTTTAGGCCGCATGGCCAGTGCTCGGGCAATGGCGACCCGTTGTTGCTGGCCCCCGGACAGCTGCGAAGGGTAATGCCCGAGTTTACTGCCCAGACCCACCAGTTCCAGCAAGTCCGCCGCTCGCTCCCGAGCCTCGACAGGTTTCATGCCGAGGACCTGCACGGGCGCCTCGATGACATTTTGCAGCGCCGTCATGTGCGGGAACAGGTTGAAGCTCTGGAACACCATGCCGATTTTGCCGCGCACTCGACGGATATGCCGATCGTTGGCCGGCACCAGCACACCGTTGCGATTGGGCATGTGGGTCAGCAGGTCGTCCTCGATGCGGATCAGTCCGTCATCGATGCCTTCGAGCGTCATCAAGACCCGCAGCAGCGTGGATTTGCCCGAACCGCTGGGGCCGATGATCGCGACTTTCTCACCCGGCGTGACGTCCAGGTTCAAGTGGTCGAGCACGGTGAAGTTGCCGTAGCTCTTGGTGACGTCCTGGAAGCTGACGATCGGCTTGACCGGTTTGGTTTCCTGCATGGCCGTGGCCTCCTGCGGATGCAGCGGGGTCGGGTTGCTGTGCCGGGAAAGGTCGCTGGGTGTCGAGAGTGGAGAAGTCATTAGCGTAGCTCCAGGCGCACTTCAAGGCGCCGTACCAGATAAGCCAAAGCGATGCTCAGGGCGAGGAAAAACAGACCGACCATGGTGATCGGCTCCAGGTAGCGGAAGTTCTCGGAGCCGATGTTCTTGGCCTGTTGCATGATTTCCACCACGGTAATCGCCGACAGCACCGGCGTGTCCTTGAGCATCGCCACCAGGTAGTTGCCCAATGGCGGCAGGATCGGCCGCAAGGCCTGGGGCAGGATGATGTTGCGATAAGCGCTGTACGGGGCGATGTTCAGCGCCGTGACCGCTTCCCATTGTGCGCGCGGCACCGCGTCGAGGCCGCCGCGATACACCTCGGCGATGTAGCAGGCGTAATGCAGGCCGATGCCGAGAATCCCGACTTGCATGGCGGTCATGCTGACGCCGTAGTTGGGCAGCACGTAGTAGAGGAAATACACCTGGATCAGCAGCGGCGTGCTGCGAATGAACTCGATCACGGCGGTGGCCGGCCACGATAGCCAGACTCTGCGGCTGCGTCGGCCGATAGCCAGGAACAGCCCAAGCACAATGGCGATCAGGAAGCCGATCAGGGTAATCCCCACGGTGTTGAGCGAAGCGCGCAGCAAATCAGGGAGGATTTGCCAGGCGTAGGTCCAGTCGAACAGTGTCATGACAGACCTCCACGCATCCGCCCGCGAGCCAGGCGCCGTTCAATCTGGCGCATGCCGATGTTGATGGCTTGGGCCAGGACGAAATACATCACCAGCGCCAGACTGAAAATTTCCAGGGTCTGGAAGGTCGCTTGATCCAGTTGCCGAGCCCGGAAGCTCAGGTCGGACAAAGTGATCAGCGATACCAGCGAGGTGTTCTTCAGCAATTCGATCAGCAGATTGGTGCCCGGCGGGATAGCCGCCAGCAACGCCTGCGGAAGAATGATTCGGCGAAAACGCTTGTAGCCGCTGAAGTTCAGCGCCGTGGACGCCTCGTACTGACCCTTGGCGACAGAGCTGATCGCACCGCGCATCACCTCCGCGCCGTAAGCGCCGATGTGCAAGCCGAGGCCGACGATGGCCACGCTGTAGGGACTCAGTTCAAGGTTGAACGGTGGCAGCGGCAGCACGAAAAACAGCCAGAACAATTGCACCAGCAACGACGTGCCGCGAAACACTTCAATGTAGACAATGGAAAACCAGCGCAATGGCCGCCATGGCGACATGCGCCCCAGCGCCGCGAGAATCGCCGCGACAATCGCCAGCAGCGAACCGAAAATTGTCACCTGGAGCGTCACCCAGGCGCCTTGTATCAATAGCGGAAGTAATTCACCCATGGTTTAAACCTGGCCATCCGGATTAAGCAGGGAAATAGGCATCGCGCCGTGGCGCCATGCCTGTTTCGGCTATTGAGCGCAGAGCTCGGCAGCCGTTTTGCTTGTCACGTTGGATTTGTCGAACCCGAAAGGGGCAACAGCCTTGAGGTGTTCTTCGGAGCCCAGCCACTTTTTCAACTCGGCGTTGACCGCATCGCGCAGGTCTTTGTCTTCCGGACGGAAGGCGAGCGCACCGTAACCGATGTGCGACGGGTCGTCCTTGAACTCGGTGACCGCTTCGACTTTTTCGCCACCCTTGGCGGCCAGGCCTTTCATGGTCAGTTGAGTACCCACGGCGGCATCGGCTCGGCCGGCGCGCACGGCTTGCAACTGGGCGGTGGTGTCCGGTACTTGCAGGATTTGCGCATCCTTCACGCCCGAATCCCGCGCATATGCCAGGTTCACCGTACCGGCCATGATCGCCAGTTTCACCTCGGGATTCTTGGCAATGTCTTCATAGCTGTGCAGCCCCTTCGGGTTGCCTTTTGCCGTGAGCAGCGCGTCCGGCAGTTGATACTGCGGATCGGTAAACAGCACCTGCTTGCAACGAGCCGGAGTGATGTACATGCCGGCGGCAATCACATCGAAACGACCGGCGCGCAAACCCGGAATCAATGAACCCCACTCGGTCAATACGCCGTCGACCTTGGAAATACCCATTTTGGCGAAGATGGCTTTGGCGATTTCCGGCGATTCACCGGTGACCCTGCCGTCGGTTTCGGTAAAGGCGAACGGGGTTTCGTTGGCGTAACCGATGCGGATGCTGCTGTTCTGTTTGACAGTTTCCAACGTACTGGCGGCGTGGGCGCTAGCGGCCAGGCCGAACATCGCGCAAGCCACGAACAGGCGACGCAAAACATGGGTGGTGCCGGAGGGGAAATTGCTCATCGATAAAATCTCCTGTTTCTTGTGGACCCGTCGTTGACGGCTCTGTGGTAGGAGGCAGTGTTACAAGAGCAAAGCGTACAAGGACTGATCCCATGGATCGGGACACAGTTCCGGTACAGGTCAATTGGTTTTGTTGTGGGGGCTTGAAACGTGCCCGGCTATCGACCTTGAACCGAGCATACAAAAGCCCCGAGCATCATTGCATTGCACTAGGACAATTGCTTTGCATGGATTCTCGCGGGATGCTGTCCCGACGAGCACAGACGCGGGTTTTAGCGCTGATGGACAAGTGGAAAGCAGCATTGGAAATCGCCCGCAGCGGCGAGTCCAAATACAAAATCCTGGTGCAGGCGATTGCCGACGATATCGAGCAGGGTGTCTTGGCCAACGATCAGCGCCTGCCACCCCAGCGGCACGTTGCCGATGCCATGGGCATCAGCGTGCAGACGGTCACCAACGCCTATAAAGAACTGGAGCGCCAGGGGCTGGTGCGTTGCGAAGTCGGGCGCGGCAGCTTTGTATCGCGGCGCATGAGCGATCGGGTGGCTACGTATATTCTCGATAGCCCCGAACGGGCCCTGGTGGATTTTTCCATCGCGCGGATCCTGCACACCCGCGAGCACGACCAGTTCTGGCGTGACACCTGTCGGGAGCTCAGCACTGAAGAGGATCAGCCGTGGATTCACGCGTTTCGTCCGATTGCCGGTTTCGAATCGCACCGCGAGGCGGCCATGCACTGGATCGGACGGCAAGGACTGCGGGTCGAGCGCGATGACATCCTGATCACCAACGGCGCGGCCCACGGCATCTTCCTCGCCTTGGCGTCGCTAGCCGGCCCCGATGATGTGGTGCTCTGTGAAGGCGTGACTGACCACGGCGTGATCGGCAACTCGCAGGTGCTGGGATTTACCCTCAAAGGCCTGGAGATGGACCGCTATGGCATTGACCCGGAACATTTCGAAGACATGTGCAGCAACGAGCGCATCACCGCGCTGGTGTGCACGCCGAACCTGAACAACCCGACCACCAGCCTGATGCCGGACAGCCGCCGGCGTGAGATTGCCGACATCGCCCGGCGTTTCGGTGTGCACATCATCGAGGACGATGTGTACGGCCCATTGCTGGATGAACAGCGCGCGCCGCCGATCAGCCATTACCTGCCGGAACTGTCGTTCTATTGCACCAGCATGACCAAGTCGGTGCTGACCGGTTTGCGCATCGGCTATCTGGTGGTGCCCAAGCGTCTGGCGTTGCGCACCGAGAGCATCTTGCGGGTCAACAGCTGGATGGCCACGCCCATGGTCTCCGAAATCGCCGCGCGCTGGATTCGCGACGGTCGCGCCGACACACTCGTGCGTTTGCAGCGCAAACTGTTGGCCGGCCGTCAGGCGATGGTCAGCGAATACCTGGGCGAATACCTGCTCGGCCAGCATCCTCATGCATTGAATGCGTGGGTCGGCATTCCCCCGCACTGGGAGGTCGACAGCCTGGTGCGGGCCCTGCGTCACCGGCACATTGCCGTCACGTCGCCTGACCCGTTTACCGTGCGTGGCACGCCTCGGGCTCGAGCGGTGAGGATGTGTGTCGGCGCCGAATGCAGCGACGAAGAAATGCGCGATGCGCTGATTGGCATGCGCGAGATATTCAGTCAGTACCCACAAATCCATGACTTTTGAGCGGAAAAAAGTCCGCAAAAAGTTTGTCGGCTAAATTGCCCTAGTACATTCATCGCGACAATCCAGCCCTCTTAGACTGCGCCCAACACCTCAGTCGGGATGCGGTCATGTCAGCGCTGCAACTAAACGATGTTTACCTCGCTCGCCAGCGAATCGAATCGCTGGTCCGGCGCACAGCCATGGAATATTCGCCGAGCCTTTCGCAGCAATTGGGCGTGGCGGTGTACCTGAAACTCGAATCCCAGCAAATCACCGGCAGTTTCAAATTGCGCGGCGCGAGCAATGCCGTAGCGCAGCTCAGCGCCGAGGAGAAAGTGCGTGGCGTGGTGGCGGCGTCGACCGGTAATCACGGTCGTGCACTGGCGTATGCCGCTTCCCGGCAAGGCGTGAAGGCGACGATTTGCCTGTCGCACCGGGTGCCCGCGAATAAGGTTCAGGCGATTCGAGATCTTGGCGCCCAGGTGTGCATCGTCGGCCAGTCCCAGGACGATGCCCAGCGCGAAGCCGAACGGATTGCCAGCGAGCACGGCGCGACATTGCTGCCGCCGTTCGATCATCCGGCCATCATCGCCGGGCAGGGCACCCTCGGTCTGGAAATCCTCGAACAGCAACCGAACGTGGCGCAAATCCTCGTGCCGTTGTCCGGCGGCGGTCTATTTGCCGGCGTCGCATTGGCGATCAAAAGTGCCAGTGCAAACATCGTCACTCACGGCATCAGCATGCAGCGTGGTGCGGCCATGCACGCCAGCCTCGCGGCCGGGCATCCGGTGGAAGTCGAAGAGTTGCCGACCCTGGCCGACTCCCTGGGCGGCGGCATCGGTCTGGATAATCGTTACACCTTCAACATGACCCGCGACCTGTGCGATCACCTGCACCTGCTCAGTGAAAACTCCATCGCCAATGCCATCCGCCATGCCTATCGCGAAGAGCGTCTGGTGCTGGAAGGCGCGGCGGTGGTCGGCATCGCGGCGCTGCTCGACGGCTTGATCGAACCGCGCGGACCGATCGTGGTGGTGGTCAGCGGCCGTAACGTCGACATCGATCAGCATTTACGCGTCCTGACGGGCGCGGATGCATGAATCCAAACAATAACCGTCTGACTGGAGCTGCGTTGATGAGTGAAATCACCTTATTGAGCGAAGCGGATCTGCGCGCCTGCGTGGCGCTGGATCTGCCGAGCATCGAGGCCATCGAACAAGCCTTTGTGTTGCTGGCCACGGCGGCAGTGGCGATGCCGCCGATCCTGCGTTTGGACATCCCCGAATACAACGGCGAAGTGGACGTGAAGACTGCGTACCTGCCGGGCCTGGAACGCTTTGCGATCAAGGTCAGTCCGGGTTTTTTCGACAATCCGAAACTCGGCCTGCCGAGCCTCAACGGCATGATGATGTTGCTGTCGGCACGCACCGGTTTGCTGGATGCCTTGTTGCTGGATAACGGTTACCTGACCGCCGTGCGCACAGCCGCGGCCGGTGCTGTCGCTGCGCGTGCCCTGTCGCGGGCCGACAGTCGCAGCGTCGCGCTGATCGGTGCCGGCGAGCAGGCCGCGTTGCAGCTTCAGGCGTTGCGTCTGGTTCGCCCGATTGAAAACGTACGGGTCTGGGCACGCGACATCGCCAAGGCTGAAGCCTTCAGCGCCGAGCTGGCGCGCGACAGCGGTCTGGTGGTCACGCCTTGCGCGAGCATCGACGAGGCCATGGCCGGCGTGGACATTGCGATCACCTGCACCCCGAGCCGCGAACCCTTGATCGAAGCGCGCCATCTGCACCCCGGCCTGCACATCACCGCCATGGGCTCGGACGCCGAACACAAAAACGAAATTTCTCCCCAGGCGCTGGTCAAGGTCGATCGCTACGTGGCGGATCGCTTGAGCCAGACCCGAATCCTCGGCGAGTTGCATCACGCCTTGGCGGCCGGCGTTATCGCCGACGAATCGGGCCTGGCCGAATTGGGTCAGGTGCTCGCAGGCCAACGCCCGGGTCGGACCCGCTCGGCGCAAGTCACCTTGTGCGACCTCACCGGCACCGGCGCGCAGGACACGGCCATGGCCAATCTGGCCTTCGAGCGCGCGCGCTCGGCCGGCAAGGGTTTCCAGTTCGGCAGCTAATCGGTTTTTTCATTCGTGCGTCATTTATCAGAGGGCATGTGCATGTCTCAGATAGTCGTCAATCTCCCGTTCGAACGGGAGGAATACGCCCAGCGTCTGGCCAAGGTTCGAGCGGCCATGCAGACCCAGGGCATCGAACTGTTGCTGGTGACCGATCCATCGAACATGGCCTGGTTGACCGGCTATGACGGTTGGTCGTTTTACGTCCACCAGTGCGTGTTGTTGGCGCTCGACGGCGAGCCTGTCTGGTTCGGTCGCGGGCAAGATGCCAACGGTGCCAAACGTACCGTGTTCATGCAGCACGAGAACATCGTCGGTTACCCGGACATCTACGTGCAGTCCCGGGAACGCCATCCCATGGATTATTTGTCGCGGGAAGTCATCAGTGCCCGGGGTTGGGACGCGCTGACCATTGGCGTGGAAATGGACAACTATTACTTCAGCGCCGCCGCGTATTTGTCGCTGCAGAAAAACCTGCCGCAGGCCAGGCTGATCGACGCGGTCGGGTTGGTGAACTGGCAGCGGGCGATCAAGTCACCCCAGGAAATCGCTTACATGCGCATCGCTGCGCGCATCGTCGAAAACATGCACGGGCGGATCCTCGAACGGATCGAGCCGGGCATGCGCAAAAATGAACTGGTGGCTGAAATCTACAGCAGCGGCATTCTCGGCGCCGACGGTCATGGCGGCGATTACCCGGCCATCGTGCCGCTTTTGCCCACGGGTGCCGACGCCAGCGCGCCGCACCTGACCTGGGACGATTCGCCGTTCGAAAAAGGTGCCGGGACCTTCTTTGAAATCGCCGGTTGCTACAAGCGCTATCACTGCCCGCTGTCGCGCACGATTTATTTGGGCAAACCACCACAGTACTTTCTCGACGGCGAGAAAGCCGTGGTCGAAGGCATTGCGGCTGGGCTCGACGCGGCCAAACCGGGCAACACCACCGGCGACATTGCCGTAGCATTTTTCAAGGTGCTGGAGAAGTTCGGCATCCACAAGGACAGCCGTTGCGGCTACCCGATCGGGATCAGTTATCCGCCGGACTGGGGCGAGCGCACCATGAGCCTGCGTCCCGGCGACACCAGCGTGTTGCAACCGGGCATGACTTTCCACTTCATGCCGGGCCTGTGGATGGACGATTGGGGGCTGGAAATCACCGAAAGCATTTTGATCACCGAGACCGGCGTCGAGACGCTGTGCAATGTGCCACGCCAACTGTTCGTGAAGGATTGAGCCATGAGCGACCTGCCTGACAACCCGATCAGCGCCACGGTGGATTTTGCCCGCGAAGGCGTGCAGCACGGATTTCTCAAATTGCCGTATTCCCGGGACGACTCGGCCTGGGGGGCGGTGATGATTCCGGTCACGGTGATTCAGCGCGGTCAGGGGCCGACTGCACTGCTCACCGGCGGTAACCACGGTGACGAATACGAAGGTCCGGTGGCGCTGAGCAAACTGGCGCAGGGCCTGACGGCTGCCGAAGTGACCGGACGGGTGATTATCGTCCCGTTCATGAACACCCCGGCGTTCCATGCCGGGCGGCGGACTTCACCCATCGACAAGGGCAACCTGAATCGCAGTTTCCCCGGCAAGCCGGACGGCACGGTGACCGAGAAAATCGCCGATTATTTCAACCGGACCTTGTTGCCCTTGGCCGATATCGTGCTGGACATTCATTCCGGCGGCCGCACCCTGGATTTCCTGCCGTTCGCCGCTTGCCATGTGCTGCCCGATAAACATCAGCAGGCCCAGTGCGAAGCGGGCATGCGCGCGTTCAATGCGCCTTACAGCATGCGCATGTTGGAGTTGGATGCCGGGGCGATGTACGACACCGCCGCCGAGCGTCAGGGCAAAGTGTTCGTCACGACCGAACTGGGTGGCGGTGGTTCGTCCAGTGCGCGCAGTGTGGCGATTGCCGAGCGCGGGGTGCGCAATCTGCTGGTGCATGCGGGGATTCTCGAAGGTGAGGTCCAGACCGCAGAGTCGATCATGCTCGACATGCCCGACGCCGATTGTTTCATCGCCAGCGAGCACGACGGCCTGCTGGAAATGTGCCGCGATCTGGGTGACAAGGTGAGCAAGGGTGAGGTGATTGCCCGCGTTTACGACGCCACCCGCAGCGGGGTGGCCCCAGTGGAATATCGCGCTGCGCGTGGCGGTCTGCTGGCTGCGCGGCATTTTCCCGGGTTGGTGCAGTGTGGCGATACTGTTGCAGTCATCGCGGATGTGTTGGTGTAACACAAACCCTGTAGGAGCCAGGCTTGCCGGCGAAGGCGCTCTTAAGTACGCCTTCGCCGGCAAGCCTGGCTCCTACGAATAGCGGCTCATTTGCCCGGAGGTTTTCGTCCATGCACAAGCTCGATCGCTATGACCTGAACATCCTGCGGATCCTCGCCGAAGACGGACGGATCACCAAGTCGAGCCTGGCCGAGGCGATCAATCTCTCGGTGACGCCGGCATGGGAACGCGTGCGCAAACTCGAAGCCCTGGGCTTGATCAAGGGCTACCGCGCGCAGATCGACTGGAACGCCGTGTTCAAAAGTCAGCAGGTGCTGGTGGAAATCACTTTGGCCCGGCACACCGCCCAGGACATGCGGCGTTTCGAGCAACGCATGAACGAGGCTGCCGAGGTGGCGTTCTGTTACGCCACCGGTGGCGGCGTCGATTACATGGCAATGATCCAGGCGCCGGACATCGACCACTACCAGCGTTTTATCGACCAGTTGTTGCTCGATGATCTGGGCATCGAACGCTACTTCACCTACATCGTGACCAAGACCATCAAGACCGCCGGAGCGTTGCCGGCCGAGTTGGCGCAGGAGCCATAAGCCAGCGCAAAACCTCACCGCAAAAAGCCGCTGTTTGCCGATGCTCAATCAGAAAAAACCGCGTGTTGCGCCCCGCCAAACGCCAAATCACCCGGGCCGCACTGCCCTAGCATGGATTCACGCACACGGTTTGGAGTGAACGCCATGACATACAAACATCCGCTGTTGTTCAAAGCACTTTGCTACGTCGACGGGCACTGGGTCCACAGTGACAGCGGCCACAGCGTCGCCGTGCACAACCCGGCCGATGGGAAGTTGATCGGCCATGTGCCGATGCTCGATCAGCCTCAGATCGTCGCCGCCGTTGATGCTGCACACCGGGCGTTTGCGGCCTGGCGTGAGCAAAGCCTCGATGCCCGCGGGACGATTCTGCGGCGCTGGGCGGCGTTGATCCTTGAGCATCAGGAAGACCTGGCGCGCATCCTCAGTCAGGAGCAAGGCAAACCCCTGGCCGAGTCACGCGGCGAAATCGCCTACGCCGCCAGTTTCATTCCGTGGTTTGCCGAAGAGGCGCGGCGCCTTTATGGACAGAACATTCCCAGCCATATCCCCGGCGCGCATCTGGGCACGATCAAGGAACCGGTTGGCGTCTGTGCACTGCTGACACCGTGGAATTTCCCGTCGGCGATGATCACCCGTAAAGCCGCCGCAGCATTGGCTGCGGGTTGCACCGTGGTAATCAAACCGGCCCACGAAACGCCTTATTCGGCATTGGCCCTGGCGCAATTGGCGGAAGAAGCAGGCTTTCCGGCAGGCGTGTTCAACGTGGTGTTGGGTGAACCGCAGATGACCATGCAGACCCTGGTTCAGGACAGCCGCGTGCGATCCGTCAGCTTCACCGGCTCGACCCGGGTCGGTAAGTTGGTCCTGCAAGCGGCGGCCCAGGATGTGAAGAAGGTGTCGTTGGAACTGGGCGGCAACGCGCCGTTCATTGTCTGCGCCGATGCCGATCTGGAACTGGCGGTGAAAGTCGCGGTGGAGGCCAAGTTCCAGACCTCCGGCCAGGATTGCTGCGCGGCCAACCGGATCATGGTGCAGCGCTCAATCTACCCGGCATTCCTCAGCCGCTTTGCCGCCGCCGTGCGCGAACTGCGGGTCGGCCCGGCGCTGGTGGGCGACCGGGAGCAAAGCGTCGACATTGGTCCGTTGATGCATCAGGGCGCATTCGATGTCACTGCCGAGCGCGTCGCGGATGCCTTGCAACACGGTGCACAACGCTTGGTCGGTGGCGAGGCCCATGCCCTTGGCGGGTTGTTCTACCAGCCGACGGTGCTGGCCGATGTCACGCCGCAGATGCGCATCTACCGCGAAGAAAATTTCGCGCCGATTGCCGGGGTGATGCCTTTCGACACCCTCGAGCAAGCCATCGAAATGGCCAACGACACCGAATACGGTTTGGCCGCCTACATTTGTTCCAACCGTCTGGACCTGATCTACCCACTGATTCGCCGCCTCGACCATGCGATGGTCGCAGTCAACGGCGTCAAGTTCACCGGCCACCCGATCCCGTTCGGTGGCATGAAAGCCTCGGGTCTGGGCCGCGAAGGCGGCACCGAGGGCTTCGAAGCGTTTGTCGAAACCAAATACTTTTGCCTGCACCATCAAGGCCAGTTCTAAGGCCAGTTCTCAGGAGACATGCCATGAACCAAGAACTCGATACGCTGTTCGAACAAGACCGTGCGCACTTCATGCACCCGTCGACCCACGCCCATGACCACGCCAGCGGCGCGCTCAAGGGGCGCATCATCAAGAGTGCGTCGGGCATTCGTATTCGCGACCACGAGGGGCGTGATTTCATCGACGCCTTTGCCGGTCTGTACTGCGTGAACATCGGCTACGGCCGCACCGAAGTGGCCGACGCGATCTACAAGCAGGCCAAGGAACTGGCCTATTACCACACCTACATGGGCCACTCGACCGAGGCGATCATCGAGCTGTCGAGCCGCATCATGGACTGGGCGCCCGAGGGCATGAAAAAGGTCTACTACGGCCTGTCCGGTTCCGACGCCAACGAAACCCAGGTCAAACTGGTGCGTTACTACAACAACGTGCTGGGTCGCCCGCAGAAGAAGAAAATCATCTCCCGTGATCGCGGTTATCACGGCTCGGGCATCATGACCGGCAGCCTCACTGGCTTGCCGACCTTCCATCAGCATTTCGACCTGCCGGCCGAAGGCGTCAAACACACCGTTTGCCCGCACTGGTACCGCAAGGCTCCGGCTGGCATGGATGAAGCGGCGTTTGTGCGCTACTGCGCCGACGAACTGGAAAAGATGATCCTGGCCGAAGGGCCGGACACCGTCGCTGCGTTCATCGGTGAACCGCTGATGGGCACCGGCGGCATCATCGTTCCACCGGCTGGCTACTGGACGGCGATTCAAGCAGTGCTGAACAAATACGACGTGTTGCTGATCGCCGATGAAGTGGTCTGCGCCTTTGGTCGGCTAGGTTCGAAGATGGGCAGTCAGCGCTACGGCATGCGCCCGGACTTGATCACTACCGCCAAAGGCCTGACCAGCGCCTACGCGCCGTTGTCGGCGGTGATCGTCGGCGAAAAGGTCTGGGACGTGATTGAAAAAGCCTCAGAATCCGAAGGTGCCATGGGTCACGGTTGGACTTACTCCGGGCATCCGATTTGCGCGGCGGCGGCCTTGGCCAACCTCGATATCCTGGAACGGGAAAACTTGACGGCCAATGCCGAGAAGGTCGGCAGCTACCTGAACCGTCGGTTGCGCGAAACCCTGGAAGGTCATCCGCTGGTGGGCGAAGTGCGTGGTGATGGCATGCTTGCCGCGGTCGAGTTCATGGCTGATCGTGAGCAACGTACGCCGTTCGATGCAGCGTTGAAGGTCGGCCCGAAAGTATCGGCAGCCTGTCTCGAGCGCGGCATGATTGCCCGGGCGATGCCCCATGGCGACATTCTCGGCTTTGCACCGCCGTTGATCCTGACCGAGGAAGAGGCCGACCTGATCGTCGACATCACCAAAAGTGCGGTCGATCACGTGGCCAGCGAAGTGCTTGGCTAACTCAGGCGACCAATAAACTTCGACCACAAAAAAGCCCTCGAACAATCACTCGTCCGAGGGCTTTTTCATGTCGCGCGAAACCTGATTACTTCTTCAGGCCGTAATGCTCATCGAGCATGCCCGGCGCGTTCGGGGCTTTGGGGGCGTAATCGCGAGGCGGCTCCTGATTGCGCGGTGGCGTCAGGCGTTCCCGTGGGGCCACTGCCGCGTCGGCATGCAGGGAGGCCAGCAAGCGTTGACGGGTCTGCTCGTCCAGGGCCAGGCGGTTGGCACCCTCGGCGAGATGATCCTGCACTTCCTGATAGCTCTGAGTCAGTTTCTTGACCAGGGTTGCAGTGCTGTTGAAGTGGGTGACCACCTCGTTCTGATAACTGTCGAAACGTTCCTGAACGTCATCCAGCTGACGTTGTGTGCTGCTAGGAGCGGCATTCGGCACCAGGCGAGCGATCAGGAATCCAATGGCGACACCCACAACCAGGGCAAGAGTCGGCAACAACCAAACTAAGAGCGAGTGTTCCACGAGTCCTTCCTCTATAAACGGCTTTGCTTTACGTTAACGGCTCGAACCTGCGCTGTATACCGCGATTCACTCGCAATAGATTGGCACAGACAATTTGCTAGACGAGTCGACCCGATTCGAGGTCACGGAGTTCCTTCCTTGCTTATGCGCGAAACCCCTGTAGTGATTGATGGTCCGGTCGGACAACTGGAAGCACTTTACCTGGACAACGACCAGGCCCGCGGCGTGGCGCTGATCTGCCACCCAAACCCGGTGCAGGGCGGCACCATGCTCAACAAAGTCGTCTCGACCTTGCAGCGCACCGCGCGCGATGCCGGTTTGATTACGGTGCGCTTCAACTATCGCGGCGTCGGTGCCAGCGAAGGCACCCACGATATGGGCACGGGCGAAGTCGATGATGCACAAGCGGTCGCCGAATGGCTGCGGGCCAAACATCCAGACTTGCCGCTGACCCTGTTCGGGTTCTCCTTTGGCGGTTTTGTTGCCGCAAGTCTCGGCGGACGCCTGGAAGCGAAGGGCGAACAACTGAAACATTTGTTCATGGTCGCGCCTGCGGTCATGCGCCTGGGTGATCAGGATCAACTGCCGCAGCAAGGCGAGTTGACCCTGATCCAGCCGGAAACCGACGAAGTGATCGATCCGCAAGCTGTCTACGACTGGTCTTCGAAACTCGAGCGCCCCCATGAGCTGCTGAAAGTGGCAGAATGCGGACACTTTTTTCATGGCAAGCTGACTGATCTCAAGGATCTGATCCTGCCGCGCCTTTCGAATTGATTGCAGTCTGACAAGCGATTACCCATGACGACTCGTACCCGTATCCTCACCGGCATCACCACCACCGGCACGCCGCACCTGGGCAACTACGCCGGCGCCATCCGCCCGGCGATCGTCGCCAGCCGTGACAGCAATGCCGATTCGTTCTACTTCCTGGCCGACTACCACGCCCTGATCAAATGCGATGACCCGCTGCGCATCCAGCGCTCGCGTCTGGAAATCGCCGCGACCTGGCTGGCCGGTGGCCTGGACGTGGACCGCGTAACCTTTTATCGCCAGTCCGACATCCCGGAAATCCCCGAGCTGACCTGGCTGCTCACCTGCGTCGCCGCCAAGGGCCTGCTCAACCGTGCACACGCCTACAAGGCGTCGGTGGACAAGAACGTTGAAACCGGCGAAGACCCGGATGCCGGCATCACCATGGGCTTGTACAGCTACCCGGTGCTGATGGCGGCGGACATTCTGATGTTCAACGCCCATAAGGTGCCGGTCGGTCGTGACCAGATCCAGCACGTGGAAATGGCCCGAGACATCGGCCAGCGCTTCAACCATCTGTTCGGTCAGGGCAAAGAATTCTTCACCATGCCCGAGGCGCTGATTGAAGAAAGCGTCGCGACGCTGCCAGGCCTCGACGGTCGTAAAATGTCGAAGAGCTACGACAACACCATTCCGTTGTTCAGCAGCGCCAAGGAAATGAAGGACGCCATTTCGCGGATCGTCACCGACTCCCGTGCTCCGGGCGAAGCGAAGGATCCGGACAATTCGCACCTGTTCACTCTGTTCCAGGCGTTTGCCACGGCGGCGCAGGCCGACGAATTCCGCAGCGAACTGCTGCAGGGCCTGGGTTGGGGTGAGGCGAAGAATCGTCTGTTCCAGCTGCTGGACAACGAATTGGGCGAGTCCCGCGAGCGGTATTACCAGCTGATCGAACGCCCGGCAGACCTGGAAGACATCCTGCAAATCGGCGCCAAAAAGGCTCGTTCGGTCGCGACACCGTTCCTCCACGAACTGCGTGAAGCGGTTGGCCTGCGCTCTTTCGTCGCTCAGACCCAAGTCGCGACCACCACCAAGAAGAAAACCGCGAAAGCCGCGCGTTTTGTCAGTTTCCGCGAAGAAGACAGCAGTTTCCGTTTCCGTCTGCTGGCGGCCGATGGCGAGCAGCTGCTGTTGTCGCGCAACTTCGCCGACGGCAAAACCGCAGGTCAGGTGACCAAGCAGTTGCAATCGGGTCAGCCGTTGGAGGTGCGCAGTGAAGACCGCAGTTTCAGCGTCTGGCTGGAAGGCGAGTGCGTGGCCGACAGCCCGACTTTTGCTGACAACGCCGCTCGCGACGTCGCCATCGATGCCTTGCGAGTTGCCCTGACCCCGGTTCAGGAATAATCAACGGCTCGGTCCGACCAAGGGCCGATTGCCATTCCCACGGGCCGTCGCTACAGTGACGGCCCGTTTTTGTTGCCTTGCTAACGAATTATGACGCCCCTAGAACGATATCAAGCTGATCTGAAACGCCCGGAATTCTTCCATGACGCCGCGCAGGAAACTGCGGTGCGCCATTTGCAGCGCCTGTACGACGATCTGGTCGCGGCCTCGCACAGCAAACCGGGTCTGTTCGGCAAACTGTTTGGCAAGAAAGACGCGGCGCCGGTCAAGGGTCTGTACTTCTGGGGTGGTGTCGGTCGCGGCAAGACCTATCTGGTCGACACCTTCTTCGAAGCGCTGCCGTTCAAGGAAAAGGTCCGCACCCACTTCCACCGCTTCATGAAGCGCGTGCACGAAGAGATGAAGACCCTCGGCGGCGAAAAAAACCCGCTGACCATCATCGCCAAGCGCTTCTCCGACGAAGCCCGGGTGATTTGTTTCGATGAGTTCTTCGTGTCCGACATCACTGACGCGATGATCCTCGGCACGCTGATGGAAGAGCTGTTCAAGAACGGCGTGACCCTGGTCGCGACCTCGAACATCGTGCCGGACGGTCTGTACAAGGACGGCCTGCAACGTGCGCGCTTCCTGCCGGCCATTGCGCTGATCAAGCAGAACACCGAGATCGTCAACGTCGACAGCGGCGTCGATTATCGTCTGCGCCACCTTGAACAAGCGGAGCTGTTTCATTTCCCGCTCGACGATGAATCCCACGAAAGCTTGCGCAAGAGCTTCCGCGCCCTGACGCCGGAATGCACGGCAGCCATCGAAAACGACGTGCTGATGATCGAAAATCGCGAAATCCGTGCCTTGCGCACCTGCGATGACGTGGCCTGGTTCGACTTCCGCGAACTCTGCGACGGCCCGCGCAGCCAGAACGATTACATCGAGCTGGGCAAGATCTTCCACGCCGTGTTGCTTAGCGGTGTCGAGCAGATGAGCGTCACCACCGACGACATCGCCCGGCGCTTTATCAACATGGTCGACGAGTTCTACGACCGCAACGTGAAGCTGATCATTTCCGCTGAAGTCGAGCTCAAGGACCTCTACACCGGCGGTCGCCTGAACTTCGAGTTCCAGCGCACCCTCAGCCGTCTGTTGGAAATGCAGTCCCACGAGTTCCTGTCCCGGGCGCACAGGCCGTAGAGCGATAAAAAAGTAGAACGTTTCGGAAAATAAAAAAGGGCCTGCAAATGCAGGCCTTTTTTGTGCGCTGTGTGTCAGTTTTGAACGAGAAAGCGCGCCACTTCATCTTGTCGCTGGCAGCCGACGAGCAGCCACAGCAGGATTCGGGCTTTGCGTGGACAGAGAAATCCAGCCATCAATGCACCTTTACTGATCAGGTCCATCTCGCTGCCAATAAATCCGTAGGTTGATTGAGCCGTGGAGCCGGAACCTGTCCGGGTGGCAACGATGACAGGGATTTTTCTGGCAATGGTTTCAATGACATCCGCCCAGCTCGCGCCAACGTGTCCTGCACCGAAACCCGCAATCACCAGCCCGTCGTAACCCAGTTCGAGGATGTTCTCGATTAACAGGGTATCGGCGCAAAGCGACGCTTCCAGCAGGGCAATCTTCTGTGTGGTCAGCTGTGGCAACGGCAGGACCCTGCGCCGGACTGGCAGGCGCAGATAGTTGACGGTGTTTTCCATCAGCATGCCGGCAGGACCAACGATAGGGGAGGAAAACGCCTGCAATGCCAATGAATCGGTTTTGCGGACGGCGCTCGCTGAATGAATCTGTCCGTTCATCACCACGTGAACGCCTCGTTGACGGCTGCTTCCAGCCAGTGCAACCCGGCAAGCATCCAGCAGATTCGCCGGGCCATCGGCCCCTGCCTGGGCTGCCGAACGCATGGCGCCGGTCAGGACCAACGGCTCGTCGTGGTCCCACAAATAGTCGAAAAATGTGGCCGTTTCTTCGAGGGTGTCCGTGCCTTGAGTGATGACAACACCCACCGCACCTTGCCTGATTTGAACATGCGCCCAGGAAAGGACGCTCAGCAAAAATTCGAAATCCAGTGAGGCACTCGGCAACAGTCCGAGCGTTTCTACGGTGACCCGTGCCAAGGTCGCCAACTCTGGCACCGAGGCCAGCAGGGTTTCGCCGCTGACGATCGGGATCACCCCTTCACCGGCGTTGCTGGCTTGCATGCTCACGGTGCCGCCGAGCGCCGCAATGGCCAGTTTGGGCAGGTCCATGTGATACCTCATTAGCTAGTGATGAAAAGTGGCTGTATCCGGATTTGAGTCCGTGATACAGCCCAATCGCGACGTTCGTCAGTTGGCTACCAGCAGTCCGACAAACGGAATGATCAGCAACGTACTGATGGCCATGGCCAATACATTGCCGATGAAACCGTGCATGTCGGCCGGCAACCGCTTGGCAATCGCGCACGCCAGCGGTGGCGCTATCAGTGCCCCCAATAGTGCGCTTGAGGCGATGACCTGCCAGCTGCCACCGTACGTCAGAACGGCCGCCGGCACGACTGACACCAATGGAACATAGGTGGGATACCAACCACGCAATATCCATTGTCGACGCCAGATCATTACCCCTAACGCCGAGGTCAACGCCTGTGCGGCGATCAATTGGGGCAGCAAGCCCGTGCCATACACCGGGCTCGTCGGGTTCAAGGTGTAAGCCAGCAAGGCGCCCGCGATCAAGCCGAGACTGGCCCATTCATTGCCGAAGAACGGCGCTTCCGAAAAGTCGGCCAACACCCGGCGTAGACTCCACACGACGCCATAATCCGGCGTTTTGGTGATGGCGGGTGCGGGCACAGGGGCGGACGGCTTCTTGAGTGGGTCGGACCTCACCAGGCTCGGCAGGTAACGGCAGAGCAGAAAAGCGCCGACGCTGGCGACCGCCATGCCCGTGACGTTGCCGATCACAGCTGGTAATCCGAGGGGATTGCAGACGTAATTGACGATCAACAAGCACATCGGAGTGACGAACACGGCGCCCATGATTGCGCCATTGATCGTGACCTTCCAGCCGCCGCCAAACATCAGCACCATCGCCGCCGGCAACGAAACAAAGGCGGCAAACGTGGGCTGCCAGCTGGTGGCCGTCACCGTCCAGCCCCACAGAAGGTTGCTCAACAACAGGCCAAGCAACGAGCTGGTGACGAGCCACGGCCATAATCCGCTGCCGTAGCAAATGGTAAAACCTTGCCAGGCTTTTCCCGTTCGATTCGCCCAGTAGGCCAGATAGGCGCCTGCAAGCAGCCCGATCGAAGCGAACTCATGTTTGTAGAACGCCACCTCGCTGATGTCTCCCGGGACCCAACGCATCCAGGCACTTGGCTCCGGGAGGCTCGATACCATGTGACTGTAGTCTGGCCAATGGGCTGACCAGGATGTCCGGTAGGTGAATGAAAGCCAGATGATCAACAGTGCCGTGCCGAGCATCAGCCAGATGATCGCCGTATCCAGCGGTGACCTGGCGGCAAGCCGATTTTTCGGTTTTTCGTTTGCGGTTTCCATCAGTCATGCCCCCTTATCAGCGCGGTAGACAAGGGTGCTGGGTGTAACCGAGCATTTGATCGTAGAGATCGGCTCGACGATCACGATGCAGATCGTTCAAGTTGTTCCAGATCGGCGCGCTGCGCGAACTGGTCAGGTCGATGTCGGCAAACAGGATTTCCTGCTTGTCCGCTGAAGCCACCTGGCCAATCGGCCAGCCGTTGGTGCCCGCGATCAGCGAACAACCCAGGTAACGTGCACCTCGCTCTTCGCCGATCCGGCTCGCCGCCGCAATAAACACATTGTTGACGTGAGCCGCCGTCATCGTCAGGTACGACGCCATGCACTTGCCGGCGTCATCGAACAGGGGCGGCGGGGTCCAGACCCAGTTGTTCAGGCTGCAAATAATGTCGGCGCCTTGCTGGCTCAAAATACGCGGTACTTCCGGGAACCAGATATCCCAGCAGATCAACAACCCTATGCGACCGATTGGGGTGTCGAAAACCGGGAAGCCCAGATCGCCCGGCGTGAACCACAATTTTTCCAGATTCCATAAATGTGCTTTTCGGTACTTGCCGATGAAGCCGTCAGGCCCGACAAGAACGCCGGTGTTGAACAGCTGCATGCCGTCGCGCTCCGTCAAACCGGCGACCAGATAAACCTTGTGCTGGCGGGCAAAGTCCATCCAGCTCTGCACGCTCGGCCCGCTGGGAACGGCCTCCGAATGCTCGAACGCATCCTGCCGGGTTTTGAAGAAGTAACCTGTGCTTGAAAGCTCGGGCAGGACGATGAGATTCGCACCGTCATTTGCCGCTTCCAACGCTAATTCCAGGCTGTTACGCAGATTTGCTTCGCGATTTTGCATGCCGACTTGTGGATCGAATTGCACGACTGCTACACGAACAGGGCTTGTTGGCTCACTCATTCCCGATGACCTCTTTTTATTGTTATTCACGCTGTTTAATTGCGTGCTTATGAGAGTCGAATCGGCGAGAACGCGTAAGTCAGCTACTTCCGTTTAGGGTGTAGTCCGTATCCCAATATGACTGCGCGAGGCGCTTGGCAGGAGGGTCGCCAAAGTAGAGCCAATGCACGTCGTGCATGGCTCCAGGGCAAGGAAGGTGATCAGGTTCTGACGTTATAGTGCGGATAGTCGCTCATGGAAAAACCGCCATGGAAGGCCGCACCGGTATTGTTGCAGATATGAATGACCGCATCGACGGCGCCCCGAAAGCACGGCTCGGTCCAGCCAGCATCGACTGAAAATGACTCCCCGGAAAAATACAGACCTGAAACATGCGCGAAGTCCCGGTTGTACTTCATCAGGCTGACGGCGTCGTAGTAGGTGCCGGGTCGGTATAACTTTGCACAACCCAGCGCATTTTTATCGGAGATCCAGCGTTGGACCACGGCTTGGTCCAGGTCAATGTAGGGAGTGATTTTCTCCTGGATATTGGCGGAATGCATAAGGATCCGGTCCAGCTCTTTGGCACACTTGTTCACCAGTTCCTTGTCGGTGAAAGAGGCCAGTTTGGTGGCGTCATCCTCCCATGTGTAACTTAATAGGATGCAGTCATAACTGTAGTTATCGTTGTAGCGGTAGGTGTAGACGTCGTGAATGAAGCTGTCAGTGACGATGACTTGCGGGATTTTGCTGTTTTTCGAAAGGAAGGATTTTTTTAACGGTGCGAAGACTTTGCAACTGGTTTCCCAGTGCGCGGTTTTATAGGCATTGATCGTCTCGAACGGCAGCATCTGTGGCGTGAAGTTTTCAAGCTTGATGCGAGTTTCGATCAGCCAGGAGGGAAGGGTCGTGATGACCGAATCAAAGTCATCGTAGTGCTCCTGGATTTGCTCGGGTTGGCTATGTTTCGAGTTGTAGTAGACGCGTGTTTTCTGGTTCGTCAGTTTTTTAAGTTTTGTAACGGATGAGTCCATGAGCAAACCGTTGTTTCTTTCCCGGCAGTGTTCGTAGAAGGACTTTCCGGTTTCGTCGGTTTTCATGAACAGCAGGCATTCGGCCAGCGCTGCGAGTCCGATGTAGCGTGGGCTGTCGAAACTTAACCCCCTTGAGTCAAAAACGGCTTCGTTGTGCAGGCAGGGTGAATCCAGCGGATCGCCAATTGAGTCGACCCGACCATGGATCAATTGCAGCTGGCTGCTGAATCCAAAAATGGCAGTGCGCAGGGGATAAAGGGAGCAGACATCGTAAAAGGCACCCCAGCTACCGTCGCCGATGCCAATGGCATAGAAGATCGCGGACTCCTGCGCGGACATTCCCATTCCGCCAAAGTCCCCCGGTGAGCGTTCATCCCATGCTTGCAGGGTGGGCATACTGACCAGATCGCGAAACGAAACGCTCTCGTATTTTTCGACGATAGCGGCCCACATGGCTCCCATTCCTGACTGGCGTAAACCTCTGCGACGTGCCGGGTCATGCGATCGGCAAAGGCCTTCCACTTTGCATAAACCTTTTGCAGTTCTTCACCGGGAGGTGGTGTCTTGCCATCTTCATTTTTCCAGATCAGCATCTGCGGAGTCGGTCCGCCGCCCATGCTGCCCTCTCGCAGATAGATCCCGGTCGAAGTGACCCATTGGCTTCCGGGATTGGCAAAATCTGAAAACGCCAGGTCGAACGCCTTGGCGTAGTAAGCCAAAAGCGACCGGCCCTCTGTCGGTGACTCGTCCGCCCGGTTGAAGAAGGGCATGCGCATGGCCCCCATTTCAAACGGTGTATGACTCATCGCCGAGTTCGGGCTTCCAGGGACGGTCAGGTGTCTGCCGCCTATGCGTCTGGATTGTTCTATGAGGGTGATATGGGTGAACCCGCAACGATAAAGTTCTCTGGCGGCAGTCAGTCCGGTGATGCCGGCGCCAATAATGCAAATTTTATGTTGTGGGTCAGTTGGCTTGGCGATGCCGTTTTTCTGTTCAACCAATGCTCGATAGTCGAAGCACAAGTCGGGTGGATTTGGAAAGCGAGTCGCCCATTTGTTTTCAGTCGAACGCTTTGCCCGAACGGTCTTGGCGACAAATGATGGGTAGTTGTAGCTTGATCCGATGGTCACTGTTGATCTTCCCTGATGTGATTGGCAGGGAAAGATGTTGGCGTTTTTCGGGGGGCGTGTATGTGAGCAGAATTGGGTTCTGCGCTGCTCTGAATTCCCGATTCAGTGTGGGAAAAAGATATTCGAAAACCGCTGATACTTGTAGGAGCAAGGCTTGCGCACGACTGCAGCGACAGGGTGCATCAGGCAACCGAGTCATCGTTCATCGCCAGCAAGCTGAGCTCCTACAGGAGGCGCGTTTCGTTAAGCCGCTTGCTGAAACTGCTGCCGATACTGGTTCGGCGACAATTCGGTGTGCTGGCGAAACAACCGCGCGAAGAAGCTGGCATCGTCGTAACCGACTTCATAGCTGATGGTCTTGATGCTCTTGCGGCTGCCGGACAGCAAGCCTTTGGCGGTTTCGATGCGCAGTCGTTGCAGGTAATGCAGCGGTTTGTCGCCGGTGGCGGTCTGGAAGCGCCGCATGAAATTGCGGATGCTCATGCCGTGTTCGCGAGCCACGTCTTCGAAGCGGAATTTGTCGGCGAAGTGTTCTTCGAGCCAGTGCTGGATCTGCAGGATGATCACGTCCTGGTGCAGCTTCTGACCGCCGAAACCGATGCGTCCCGGCGAGTAGCTGCGCTGCACTTCATAGAGAATGTCTCGCGCCACGGCCTGGGACACGTTGGCGCCGCAGAAGCGTTCGATAAGGTAGATGTAAAGGTCGCAGGCCGAGGTGGTGCCGCCAGCGCAATACAGGTTATCGGCGTCGGTCAGGTGCTTGTCCTGATTGAGCTGAACCCGTGGGAAGCGTTCGGCAAACGCATTGAAGAAGCGCCAGTAAGTGGTCGCTTCCTTGCCGTCGAGCAGCCCGGCCTCGGCCAGCCAGAACACCCCGGTGGCTTCGCCGCAGAGCACTGCGCCTCGAGCATGTTGCTGGCGCAGCCAAGGCAGGACCTGTGGATAACGTTGGCAAAGGGTGTCGAAATCGTCCCAGAAGGCTGGAAGGACAATGATGTCGGCGTTTTCCAGACCGCCGTCCACCGGCATGATCACATCACTGAAGCTGTTCACCGGTTTGCCGTCGGGGCTGACCAGGCGGGTTTCAAACGCCGGCGTCAGGCCGTGGCCCAGTTGTTTGCCGTAACGCAGGCTGGCCAGGTGGAAGAAATCCTTGGCTTGCATGAGGGTGGAGGCGAAAACCCGGTCGATAGCCAGGATGCTGACGCGCCGCAAAGGCGTGGAGACTTGGTTAGACATAATTCAACTTTATTCTTATAGGGGAAAGTGGTCACCAGACGGCTGGATCGTCTTATTTTTTGTCTGATGTGTCCAGTGTCCTGTATCGGATACGAGGCTTAGTCTCTGAAGGTCAATTCCGGCTTACAACAACGACAGGTGCCGCATGATCCCCAGAACATTGTTCAGTTCCGAGCACGAGCTTTTTCGCGACAGCGTGCGAACGTTCCTCGAAAAAGAGGCCGTGCCGTTCCATGGACAATGGGAAAAACAAGGCTATATCGACCGCAAACTCTGGAGCAAGGCAGGGGAGGCGGGAATGTTGTGCTCGCATCTGCCGGAAGAGTACGGGGGGCTGGGGGCGGACTTTCTCTACAGCGCGGTGGTCATCGAAGAGATCGGTCGTCTCGGTCTGACCGGTATCGGTTTTTCCCTGCATTCGGACATCGTCGCACCTTACATCCTGCATTACGGCAGTGAAGCGCTGAAACACAAATACCTGCCGAAGCTGGTGTCTGGCGAGATGGTCACCGCGATTGCCATGACCGAACCCGGTGCCGGTTCCGACCTTCAAGGGGTGAAAACTACCGCCGTGCTGGAAGGCGATGAGTACGTGATCAACGGTTCCAAGACCTTTATCACCAACGGCTTTCTCGCTGACCTGGTGATTGTCGTGGCCAAGACCGATCCGAAGGCCGGCGCGAAAGGCACCAGCCTGTTTCTGGTGGAAGCCGACACCCCAGGCTTCGCCAAGGGCAAGCGCCTGGAAAAAGTCGGCATGAAGGCTCAAGACACCTCGGAACTGTTCTTCCAGGACGTTCGGGTGCCCAAGGAAAACCTGTTGGGGCAGGCCGGGATGGGCTTTGCCTACCTGATGCAGGAGTTGCCGCAGGAGCGTCTTACCGTTGCCATTGGGGGGCTTGCTTCGGCTGAAGCTGCGCTGCAATGGACGCTGGATTACACCCGCGAGCGCAAGGCATTCGGCAAGGCGATCGCTGACTTCCAGAACACCCGCTTCAAACTGGCGGAGATGGCGACCGAGATTCAGATCGGTCGGGTCTTTGTCGATCGTTGCCTGGAGCTGCACCTGCAAGGCAAGCTCGACGTGCCGACAGCGGCGATGGCCAAGTATTGGGGCACGGACTTGCAATGCAAGGTGCTCGACGAGTGCGTGCAGTTGCATGGCGGTTACGGTTTCATGTGGGAATACCCGATCGCCCGGGCGTGGGCGGATGCGCGGGTGCAGCGGATCTATGCCGGCACCAACGAAATCATGAAGGAGATTATTGCGCGGTCGCTGTAATGCAGCGTGATCGTTGACCGCCTTCGCGAGCAGGTTAAGTGATCTCCTGTGGGAGCGAGCCTGCTCGCGAATGGATCTAGAAATCGATCAAGGTGCAGGATTCGGGTGATCCTTGTGGATCGCCTCAATCCCCTCCAGCACTTCATCCGACAGCTTCAAGTCGAAGCTGGCAATGTTGCTGTCCAATTGCTCCATTGTCGTCGCGCCAATGATGTTGCTGGTCACAAACGGCTGCTGAGTGACAAACGCCAACGCCATTTGCGCCGGGTCCAGGCCGTGTTCCCGCGCCAATGCCACATAACGACTGCATGCGGCTTCCGACTGCGGATTGAAATAGCGGCTGAAGCGGCTGTAGAGGCTCAGGCGCCCCTTCGGCGGACGCGCGCCACCTTCGTACTTGCCCGACAGGAAGCCGAACGCCAGCGGCGAATAGGCGAGCAAGCCGCACTGTTCGCGAATGGCGATTTCCGCCAAGCCGACTTCGAAGCTGCGGTTGAGCAGGTTGTACGGGTTCTGGATCGACACCGCACGCGGCCAGCCACGGGCTTCGGCCAGGGCCAGGAAGCGCATGGTGCCCCACGGCGTCTCGTTGGACAGGCCGATGTGGCGGATCTTGCCGGCCTTGACCTGTTCGTCCAGCGCTTCGAGGGTGTCCTCAAGTGGCGTGAGATTGGCTTCGATCTTGTGTTTGTAACCGAGCTGACCGAAGAAATTGGTGCTGCGTTCCGGCCAATGCAGCTGGTAGAGGTCGATGTAGTCGGTCTGCAAGCGCTTGAGGCTGGCGTCCACGGCTTCGCTGATGTGTTGGCGGTTGTGCCGCAGGTTTTTGTCGCGAATGTAGTCAATGGTGTTGCCGGGGCCGGCGATCTTGCTGGCCAGGATCCAGTCCGCGCGATCGCCACGGCTTTTGAAGTAATTGCCGATGTAGCGCTCGGTGGTGGCGTAGGTTTCGGCCTTGGGTGGCACCGGGTACATCTCGGCGGTATCGATGAAATTGATCCCGGCGCTCTTGGCCCGTTCAATCTGGGCGAAGGCTTCAGCCTCGCTGTTTTGCTCGCCCCAGGTCATGGTTCCGAGGCAGATTGCACTCACGTTCAGATTGGTTCGGCCTAGCTGGCGATAGTCCATCGGGTGCTCCCTTGGCAAAACAATCATAAAAGCAGGTTGAATTATTTTTCGCAATCTGCATAATTGCGCACCTCTTTCTGCAGTGGAAGTGATGCGCCGCCGCCGAAGAATCTTGCCGTTGAACGGACGCGCCGACCCGAGCCCCCGAAAGCGTCTGTATCCGGCTGCCTTTGACTTGTCAAAGTACGCACTATTCAGTAAGATCCGCCGTCTAATTTACAGGGCGGCCCCTGAGGCTATAAAGAATGAAAACTTTTACTGCTAAACCGGAAACAGTACAGCGCGACTGGTTTGTCGTCGACGCTGCAGGTCAGACCCTGGGTCGTCTGGCCACCGAAATCGCGAGCCGTCTGCGTGGCAAGCATAAAGCTGAGTACACTCCTCACGTTGACACCGGCGATTACATCGTCGTTATCAATGCCGAGCAGATTCGTGTAACCGGTGCTAAAACCACCGACAAAATCTACTACTCCCACTCCGGTTTCCCGGGCGGCATCAAGTCGATCAACTTCGAAAAGCTGATCGCTAAAGCCCCTGAGCGCGTGATCGAGACCGCGGTCAAAGGCATGCTGCCTAAGAACCCGCTGGGTCGCGACATGTATCGTAAGCTGAAAGTCTATGCGGGCGCTGTACACCCTCATACTGCTCAGCAGCCCCAAGAACTGAAGTTTTAACGGAATAGTTCATTATGTCGGCGACTCAAAATTACGGCACTGGCCGTCGCAAGACCGCAACCGCACGCGTTTTCCTGCGTCCGGGTACTGGTAACATCTCCATCAACAACCGCACCCTGGAAAATTTCTTCGGCCGCGAAACTGCCCGCATGGTAGTTCGTCAGCCGCTGGAACTGACTGAGACTGTCGAGAAATTCGACATCTACGTCACCGTGATCGGTGGTGGTGTAAGTGGTCAAGCTGGCGCAATCCGCCACGGTATCACTCGCGCACTGATGCAGTACGACGAAACCCTGCGTGGCGCTCTGCGCAAAGCTGGCTTCGTTACTCGCGATGCTCGTGAAGTTGAACGTAAGAAAGTTGGTCTGCGTAAAGCGCGTAAGCGTCCGCAGTACTCGAAGCGTTAATTCGCTTTCGCGTTCAAAAAGAACGCCCAGTTTCCTCGCGAAGCTGGGCGTTTTTTTATGGGCGCGATTTATTAAAGAATTGCTCTGTGACAACTTGCCACAGCCGTAGAAGCCCTATACTGCAAGGCTTGGCAGTGGAGCCCCTCGGTAATTACCTTGTCAGAATTGGGGCTTTTCATTACCATTCGGCAAAATTTTTATAAGTTCAGATTTTTACTTAGTAGATGCCTGATTTAACAGGCCACAAAGCTGATGGGAGAGGACTGAATGAGCAATGACGGCGTGAATGCAGGCCGGCGTCGCTTCTTGGTAGCAGCCACATCCGTGGTGGGTGCTGCAGGAGCGGTGGGGGCTGCGGTCCCGTTCGTGGGGTCATGGTTTCCCAGTGCCAAGGCGAAAGCCGCAGGTGCACCGGTGAAGGTGAATGTCAGCAAAATCGAGCCAGGCCAGCAGATGATTGCTGAGTGGCGTGGTCAGCCGGTGTTCATTGTCCGCCGTACCGAGGAAATCCTGGGGAATCTGAAAAAGATCGAGGGCCAGCTATCTGACCCGACCTCCAAGAACTCGACACAACCGACCTATGTCGACCCGCAAACGCGGTCGATCAAGCCAGAGGTTCTGCTGCTGATCGGTATCTGCACACACCTGGGTTGCTCGCCGACCTTCCGTCCAGAAGTGGCACCTGCGGATCTGGGCAAGGACTGGGTAGGTGGTTATTTCTGCCCTTGCCACGGTTCCCACTACGATCTGGCTGGTCGCGTCTACAAGTCGCAACCTGCGCCTTTGAACCTGCCAGTTCCCCCGCATTCCTATGAGACCGATGACATCATTGTCATTGGCGTCGATACGGAGAAAGCGTGATGAGCAAGTTCATGGATTGGGTTGATGCGCGCTTTCCCGCGACCAAAATGTGGGAAGACCATCTCAGCAAGTACTACGCCCCGAAGAACTTCAACTTCTTCTATTTCTTTGGCTCCCTTGCATTGCTCGTTCTGGTCAACCAGATCGTTACCGGTGTCTGGCTGACCATGAGCTACACCCCGTCGGCAGAAGAAGCGTTTGCTTCCGTCGAATACATCATGCGCGACGTCGAGTACGGCTCGATCCTGCGTCTGCTGCACTCCACCGGCGCCTCGGCGTTCTTCATCGTGGTCTATCTGCACATGTTCCGTGGCTTGCTCTACGGTTCGTACCAGAAGCCGCGTGAGCTGGTGTGGGTCTTCGGCATGCTGATCTACCTGGCGCTGATGGCTGAAGCCTTCATGGGTTACCTGCTGCCGTGGGGCCAGATGTCCTACTGGGGTGCCCAGGTGATCATCTCGCTGTTCGGTGCGATCCCGGTCATCGGCAACGATCTGACCCAGTGGATCCGTGGTGACTACCTGATTTCCGGTATCACCCTGAACCGCTTCTTCGCCCTGCACGTTGTTGCCTTGCCGATCGTGATTCTCGGTCTGGTGGTGCTGCACGTTCTGGCGCTGCACGAAGTCGGTTCGAACAACCCGGACGGCGTGGACATCAAGAAATTCAAAGACGAAAACGGGGTACCGCTGGACGGCATTGCCTTCCATCCGTATTACACCGTGAAAGATATCGTCGGCGTGGTGGTGTTCCTGTTCATCTTCTGCTCGATCGTGTTCTTCTTCCCGGAAATGGGCGGCTACTTCCTCGAGAAGCCGAACTTTGAAGTGGCGAACGCCTTCAAGACCCCGGAGCACATCGCTCCGGTCTGGTACTTCACGCCGTTCTACGCGATTCTGCGGGCGATTCCGGACAAGCTCCTGGGCGTTATCGCCATGGGCGCCGCCATCGCTGTGCTGTTCGTCCTGCCATGGCTGGATCGCAGCCCGGTCAAGTCGATGCGCTACAAAGGCTGGCTGAGCAAGATCTGGCTCTGGGTGTTCTGCATCTCGTTCGTGATCCTGGGCGTGCTGGGCGTATTGGCCCCAACCCCTGAGCGGACGTTGCTGTCGCAGGTATGTACCTTCCTGTACTTCGCCTACTTCATTCTGATGCCGTTCTACACCAGGCTCGAGAAGACCAAACCGGTTCCGGAAAGGGTGACTGGCTGATGAAAAAGCTATTTGCTGTACTGATTCTTGCTGCTTTGCCTGTGCTGTCCTTCGCGGCCGAACACGGTGGTCCTGAGCTGGAAAAAGTCGACATTGACGTTGCCGACAAGGCTGCAATGCAGGATGGTGCGCGTACATTCGCCAACTACTGCATGGGCTGCCACAGCGCCAAGTTCCAGCGTTACGAGCGTGTCGCCGATGATCTGGGCATTCCGCACGACCTGATGCTCTCGAAGCTGGTGTTCACCGGCGCCAAGATCGGCGACCACATGAGCGTCGGCATGCAGCCGGCTGACGCCAAGACCTGGTTCGGTGCGGCACCGCCGGACCTGACCCTGGTCGCCCGCGTTCGTGGTACTGACTGGCTCTACGGTTACCTGAAATCCTTCTATGAAGACCCGTCGCGTCCTTGGGGCGTGAACAACAAGGTGTTCCCGAACGTCGGGATGCCTAACGTTCTGGTCGGCCTGCAGGGGCGTCAGGTGGTAGGCTGTAAACAAGTTCAAATCGTCGAAGACGGCAAGAAGCAATACGATCCGCTGACCGGCACGGCTTTGACTCATGAAGCCTGCGACCAGCTGACCATACTGCCGAAAACCGGCACGCTGAACGAAGAGCAGTTCGACGAGAAGGTCAAGAATCTGGTGACCTTCCTGGCCTACTCGGCCAACCCGGTGAAGCTGCAGCATCAGCGCATCGGTACCTATGTGTTGCTGTACCTGGCGTTCTTCTTCGTATTCGCTTACTTGCTCAAGCGTGAATACTGGAAAGACGTCCATTGATAAAGCTGTAAGCAATTGCTGTTAATCGCGCGCGCCCAAGGGCGTCTCTGAAGGTGTAACGAGCCTGGTGAACCAGGCGTTACGGGAGGCGCCCTCTGGGCGCGTGCGTTTTTCCGCTTCCGATAATTTCAACAAGCGAGGAGGACCGCCATGGGCGTGACCAATCGGTTGGCCTGTTACTCCGACCCCGCCGACCACTATTCCCACCGAGTGCGTATCGTACTTGCAGAGAAGGGTGTCAGCGCCGAGATCATTTACGTGGAAGCTGGTCGCCAGCCGCCTAAACTGATTGAAGTGAACCCTTACGGCAGCCTGCCCACCCTGGTCGATCGTGACCTGGCGTTGTGGGAGTCGACCGTGGTGATGGAATATCTGGATGAGCGTTACCCGCACCCGCCGTTACTGCCGGTTTATCCTGTGGCGCGTGCCAACAGCCGTCTGCTGATTCATCGTATTCAGCGTGACTGGTGTGGTCTGGTGGATCTGATCCTGGATTCGCGGACCAAGGAAGCAGCCCGTGTCGTGGCTCGTAAAGAGCTGCGCGAAAGCCTGACCGGCGTGTCGCCGTTGTTCGCCGACAAGCCGTTTTTCCTCAGCGAGGAACAAAGTCTGGTGGATTGCTGCCTATTGCCAATACTCTGGCGATTGCCGATTTTGGGTATTGAACTGCCGCGGCCTGCCAAGCCGCTGCTTGATTATATGGAGCGCTCGTTTGCGCGTGAGGCTTTCCAGGCGAGTCTGTCTGGCGTCGAACGCGATATGCGCTAAGGCTTAAGGAGCCGCTATGAACTCCAGTCGACCTTATCTGGTCCGCGCGCTCTACGAGTGGATTGTGGACAACGATTGCACCCCGCACATGCTGGTCAATTCCGAGTATCCGTCGGTGCAGGTGCCTCAGGGTTTTGCCAGTGACGGACAGATTGTCCTGAACGTATCACCGGCAGCCGTGCGTCATCTGCACATGGACAACGAAGCGGTCAGCTTCGAAGGGCGCTTCGGTGGCGTGCCGCACACCCTGTACGTGCCTATCGCATCGATCCTGGGCATTTACGCTCGGGAGAACGGTCAGGGCATGGTGTTCGATCTGGAATCGCCTTTGGAAGACGAGGAAGAGATCGAGCCGGATGATGATATTCCGCCACCCGACAGCGAGCCGCCGCGTCCCAGCGGTCGACCCAGTTTGAAAGTGGTGAAGTAATAAAAAAGGCGATCCGGATGGATCGCCTTTTTTATTACTTGTAGGAGCCAGGCTTGCCGGCGAAGGCGTCCTTGAAATCGCCTTCGCCGGCAAGCCGTGCTCCTACAGGAGAGAGATATCAGTCGATGTATTCAAACAGCTTCACGATCTTCTGCACGCCGGAAACGCCTTGCACCAGGTTGGTGGCCTGAGCGGCTTCCTGTTTGGTCAGCAGGCCCAGCAGGTAGACGATGCCGTTCTCGGTAACAACCTTGATGCGCGAGCCAGGGATGTTCGGGTCGGTGAGCATCTGGGTCTTGATCTTGGAAGTCAGCCAAGTGTCGTTCTGGCGGGCAAGGAAGCCGGAGGGTGGCAGGACCTGCAGTTCGTTGTGAACCGTCTTCACCCGCTGAACTGCAGCAGCAGCCTGTTCGGCCTTGGCCTTGAGGTCTGCTCGCGGGGTTTGCCCGGCGAGCAGCACAACACCGTTGAAGCTCGTGACGACGATGTGCGAATCGTTGTCCAGGGCCGGGTCGGCCTTGGCGATGTTCACGCCGACCTTGGTGTCGATCAGAGAGTCGTCGATCTTGCTGCCGAAGGTGCGGGTGCCGCGGTCATCTTCAATCGGCGCTTCACGGCTGGCGTTAACCACCGAGGTGCAGCCGCTGATGCCAAGGCACAGGGTCAAGGCCAGAAGGCCTAGGCGATTAGGGGTCATTCTTCACTCCCGAACAGTTGGCTGTCGATCAAATCGCAAAGGCAATGGATCGCCAGCAGGTGGACTTCCTGAATACGTGCGGTGACGTTGGCCGGTACGCGAATCTCGACGTCCTCGGGCAATAGCAGCGATGCCATGCCGCCGCCATCGCGACCGGTCAATGCTACGACAATCATTTCGCGATCATGTGCGGCCTGGATCGCTTGAATTATGTTCGCCGAGTTGCCGCTGGTGGAAATCGCCAGCAATACGTCACCCGGCTGGCCGAGGGCGCGGATCTGTTTGGAGAAGATTTCGTTGTAGCTGTAGTCGTTGGCGATCGAGGTGATCGTCGAGCTGTCGGTGGTCAGCGCGATGGCTGGCAGACTCGGACGTTCGCGCTCGAAGCGATTGAGCAGCTCGGACGAGAAGTGCTGGGCATCACCGGCAGAGCCGCCATTGCCGCAGGACAGCATTTTGCCTTCGTTGAGCAGGGCGTTGACCATCACCTGGCTGGCTTGCTCGATGTGCGGTGCAAGTACGTCCATCGCCATTTGCTTGGTGTCGATACTGGCCTGAAAAAGCTGGCGAATTCGGGATTGCATGTCCATCTGTGTGACCTTAATTAGCGCGGCTACTCGGCACATGAATGTGCAGCCCGCAAAGCAAAGAGCAAAAGTGTTGGGTGAAAGTGTCCGGTTCGGAACGTACGCGATCAGCTGTCGAAGGCATTCTGCAACCAGTTCAACTGATCGAGGTTGCTGTCGATGGCAACCACGTCGAAACGGCAAGGGGAATTGGCCCAACGCGACTCGCGCTGAAGAAAATACTGCGCGGCAACTATCAGTTTCTGCCGTTTGCGCTCATCGATGCTATCGAGCGCGCCACCCCATTGAGTGTTTTTTCTGTAGCGGACTTCGACGAATACTACTGTATCGCCATCAAGCATGACCAGATCAAGCTCACCGCGTTTACACAACCAGTTCTGCGCCAGCAGGCGCAGACCCTGTTGTTGAAGATGCTCGAGCGCATGACGCTCGGCATCTTTACCGCTTTGCTGGCGTGACCTGTCGGGCATCAGTGCGGGGTATCCGGCAGGCGTTGAACCTGGCCGTTGGCGAACTGGGCCCACGGCAACTGACGCACGACGCGTTGGTTTGCAGTCATGCCAAGGCTGCCTGATTGACCTTCGATGCGGCTGTCCGGCAAAGCCTTGAGTTGCCCCAGGCGTGGTGCCAGGCGATAGGCGTCGACACCCATCGCGTACAGGCGGCCCAGGCTGCCAGCAGCTTGTGGCCATTGAGCCGTCACTTGTTTGCGCAGTGGGTCGTTGGGCTCCAGCAACCATGGGGTTTCGCAGAAGCGAATACCGTTCATGTCGTTGTACTGATTCACGTCACCGCTGGCGCTGAACACGTGGGAGGTGGCGTAAACCGGCACGTCGCCGGCGTACTGGAAGTTCAGGGTCGGTTTGATCTGCTGGGCTTGCTGAGGTGTTGCGGCCAGGAAGATGAACTCGATGTCCTGGCGACGCGAAGGCTGTGCGGCTACCTGCGAGCCAACGGTGCTTTGCAAAGTCTTGGCACGACCTTCGCTCTGACGCAGCTGGAACATGTCGGCAATCTGCTGGGCCAGTTGAACCGGCTGGTCGACCCGTTCGGTAGCGACGATGCTGCCACCGTTGGCTTGCCAATCCTGGCTGAACGCTCTCAGCACTCGATCGCCCCATTCGCCTTTTGGCACCATGATGGCTGCGCGATGCAGGCCATCGGCGCGAGCACGACGCGACACTTCGCGGGCTTCGTCTTCAGCAGCAAGGCCAAACTGGAACAGCTGGGCCGGACCTTGTTCGCCTTCGCTGTAATTCAGCGCCAGGGTGGTGATTGGCAGTTGTGGACGAGCGCTGAGCTGTTTGACCAGCGGCTTTTCCAATGGGCCGACGACCAGTTGCACGCCATCGGCCTGTGCCTTGCGATAAAACTCATCCATGGACGTCAGGCGCGAGCTGTCATAGAACTCGATGGCTGGCGGCTTCTGCCCGGCTTGTTGCGCCTGGTAGTGAGCGGCCATGAAGCCTTCGCGCAGTGCTTTGCCGACCGACGCCAGCGGGCCGTCTTGCGGCAGCAGCAGGGCGATTTTCCCCAAGGGCTGGCTGGCCAGTTCCTTGAGTTTGGTCAGTGGCAGCGGCAATTGAAGAGCGGCCGGGTGCTTTGGATTCTGCGCGCGCCAGTTGTCGATCGCGGCTTGCTGCTGTTCCAGGGTACCGGCGGTTTTTACCGCCAGCGCCAGGCCCATCCAGCCGCCGAGATCGTCGGTGGCGGTCGGCTGCAATTGATCGGTTGGCAACGAAGCGATCAGGGTCCAGATCGCTTCGTGGTTTTTGCTGGCGGCTTCACCTTCAAGCATTGGCGCGATGAAGATCCGCTCCCGTGCGGCAGCCAGGGTCTGGCCGTCGGCTTCAAGGGCGCGGGCATGAACGGTGCCGGTGCGAACCTGTTGCTCGACCGGCAGTTCGCTCAGGCGTTGCAGGCTCGGATGACTCAAGGCCGTCAGCGCCGCTTTGGGCTGATTGCGAACCATGGCCAATTCAGCCGCCAGGGTGCTGGCGAAAACCTGTTGGCCAGGTTTGAGTTGTTCGACGGGGACTTGTTGCAGGATTTGCGCGGACTGGCCGGCATTCCCCTGACGATAAGCCAGGTCAGCCGCGCTCAGGCGCAACAGGGCGGCTTTTTCCGGGTCTTTGCTTTGGGCTGCCTGTGCGAGCAATTGCTCGATACTGGCATCCGGGGTCCGTGGAAGTTCGCCAAGGCTGGAGGAGGGCGAGCTGGCGCAAGCCGCCAGCAAGGCAGCGAGGCAGAGGGCAGTGAACAGCCGCAGGCAAGCGATCATGTAGTGTTCCTGATACTCGATCAAATTAGCGTGGAATTGTACCCAAGCACTGGCCGGGGCGCGATGTTACTGGCGTGAATCGATCAATTTAGCTCGTGCAAATGTTGCGGCACTGCACAAAGGGCTGCAAAACCGAGGGCTGCTTGCGCGTATCGCGAGCGTCACGACGCGCTACAATGGCGGCTTTTACCGATCATGAGGTGTGCGCTTTGACTGCTCCAGGTGCTTTGAATTCCGCTGCTGGCTCGCTTTATGTGGTGGCGACGCCCATCGGCAACCTGGACGATATCAGTGCGCGTGCGCTGAAGATCCTGCGCGAGGTCGCCCTGATCGCTGCCGAAGATACCCGCCACTCCCAGCGATTGATGCAGCATTTCGGCATTCCAACACCGTTGGCGGCCTGTCATGAACACAATGAGCGGGATGAAGGTAGCCGCTTTATCACCCGCTTGCTCGCCGGCGACGATGTGGCGCTGATTTCCGATGCCGGCACGCCGTTGATTTCCGATCCGGGTTATCACCTCGTGCGTCAGGCCCGTGCCGCCGGGATCAACGTGGTGCCGGTTCCGGGCGCCTGCGCGCTGATCGCGGCGTTGTCGGCGGCGGGGCTGCCGTCGGACCGTTTCATCTTCGAAGGCTTCCTGCCGGCCAAGGCTGTCGGTCGGCGCGCTCGTCTTGAGCTGGTAAAGGAAGAGCCACGCACGCTGATCTTTTATGAAGCCCCGCACCGGATCCTTGAGTGCCTGCAAGACATGGAGCTGGTATTTGGCGGCGAGCGTCCAGCGTTACTGGCGCGCGAGCTGACCAAGACTTTCGAAACCCTTAAAGGCTTGCCGCTGGCCGAGTTACGCGAGTTCGTCGAGTCGGACAGCAATCAGCAGCGCGGCGAGTGCGTGGTATTGGTGGCGGGTTGGTCTGCCCCCGAGACCGAGGACGCTGTCAGCAGCGAAGCGATGCGCGTTCTGAATCTGTTGCTTGAAGAAATGCCGCTCAAGCGTGCCGCAGCCTTGGCGGCGCAAATTACCGGGGAGCGTAAAAATGTTCTCTACCAGGTTGCGCTGGACAAACAGAAGGGCGAGTAAAACCCGACGTGCAGGAGTGGCCAAAGGCGTTTAGCACTTGTTCTTCAGCCGCTCTGCCGTTAACCTTTGCGGCGGAGAGTCGATCGGACAGTCGCTGCCCTCTATGAAAATTAGGGGGGGGAGGAAAGTCCGGGCTCCATAGGGCGAAGTGCCAGGTAATGCCTGGGAGGCGTGAGCCTACGGAAAGTGCCACAGAAAATAACCGCCTAAGCGCTTCGGCGCCGGTAAGGGTGAAAAGGTGCGGTAAGAGCGCACCGCACGTCTGGCAACAGTTCGTGGCTAGGTAAACCCCACTTGGAGCAAGACCAAATAGGGTCCCAAGGCGTGGCCCGCGCTGGGACCGGGTAGGTTGCTAAAGATGTCCAGTGATGGCCATCGTAGACGAATGACTGTTCAAGACAGAACCCGGCTTACAGATCGACTCTCCACCTTTTTCTCTCCTCTGCTTAAATCATTGAGCAGGGTGCTGGTGATGGCAATTTCCCTCCTTACACAATCGTCGGCAGAAACACTTTCGTAATACCGAAAAAATCTTACTCTTAATAAATTACTTTAACTTTCGAGCGCAGCCATCAGTGCTGGTTCAAGTTATTGATCTTGATGACACATCTGATTCTCCTTCCCCCCCCTAATACGCTCCTAAATCTCCGTTCTGTAAGGCTTTTCCTTTAATCCGCGCCTTGACGGTGCGGTGGCCGCATTCCTATAGTGTGCACAAGTGGCGGAAAGTGGCATGAAGTGGGGTTTTTGAACTCAAAACGCTAAAATTTGGAGAACGCTGTCGTGTTTCGCGGAGCTAACGCTATCAGTCTCGACGCAAAGGGCCGTCTCGCCATGCCGAGCCGGTACCGTGACGAGCTCGTTTCGCGTAGTTCCGGTCAGTTAATCGTCACAATTGATGCCGTTGATCCGTGTTTGTGTGTTTACCCCCTCGATGAGTGGGAAATTATTGAAACCAAACTGCGCGCACTGCCTTCGCTTCGCGAAGAGAACCGCCGCCTGCAACGTTTACTGATTGGTAATGCCGTCGACCTCGAGCTCGATGGCAGTGGTCGTTTTCTGGTTCCGCCGCGTCTTCGTGAATATGCCAAGTTGGATAAGCGCGCGATGTTGGTAGGCCAACTGAACAAGTTCCAATTGTGGGACGAGGATGCCTGGGATGCGGTTTCTGCCGCTGACCTGGCTGCTATTCAACAACCGGGCGCCATGCCTGATGAACTGCGTGATTTGATCCTGTGACTATTGATAGCGGCTTTAACCACATCACCGTACTGCTTGACGAAGCCGTGGAGGCTCTCGCCGTACGCCCTGATGGCTGCTATCTGGACGGTACGTTCGGGCGCGGCGGACACAGCAGGTTGATCTTAAGCCAGCTCGGTCCCGATGGCCGGGTACTCGGATTCGATAAAGATCCTCAAGCGATTGCCACCGGGCAAACGCTAGCGGCCGAAGACGGCCGCTTTGTCGTTGTACAGCGCAGCTTTGCCGAGCTCGGTTCGGAAGTCGCCGAACGGGGTCTGGACGGCAAGGTCAGTGGCGTTTTGCTCGACCTCGGCGTGTCTTCGCCGCAGCTCGACGACCCTGAGCGCGGCTTTAGTTTCCTCAATGATGGCCCGCTGGACATGCGCATGGACCCATCCCGCGGGATCAGCGCTGCCGAATTCGTCAACACCGCCCCGGTGGAAGAAATCGCCCGGGTGTTCAAGGAATATGGCGAAGAACGTTTCTCCGGTCGCATGGCCCGTGCCGTGGCCGAGCGTCGCGACATCAAGCCGTTCGAGCGCACTGCCGATCTGGCTGAAGTCCTGAAAGTTGCCAACCCGGCGTGGGAAAAGGGCAAGAATCCGGCGACCCGTGCGTTCCAGGGCTTGCGTATTCACGTCAACAACGAACTGGGCGATCTGCAAACCGGCCTCGAAGCCGCGCTGGAATGCCTTGAAATCGGCGGCCGTCTGGTCGTCATCAGCTTCCACTCGCTGGAAGACCGCATCGTCAAACTGTTCATGCGCAAACTGGTGAAAGGCGAAGCCGACAACCTGCCGCGCAACCTGCCGGTCCGTCACGTTGCCTTCGAACCGATCATCAAAATCCATGGCAAAGCGCAGTCCGCCTCCGAGGCCGAACTCAAAGCCAACCCACGTTCCCGTAGCGCCGTCATGCGCGTCGCGGAGAAGCTGCGGTGAGCAAGCTTTTCGCCAAGCCACTTCCCGGCGGAAGCTTTTTCATGCTGCTGCTGTTTATTGGCGTGCTCGTGTCGGCCATCGGCGTTTCCTACAGCGCCCACTGGAACCGTCAGCTGTTGAATTCGCTGTACAACGAATTGAGCGTGCGTGACAAGGCGCAAGCGGAGTGGGGCCGTTTGATTCTCGAACAGAGCACCTGGACCGCCCACAGCCGTATCGAAGTCCTGGCGACCGAGCAACTGAAGATGCGTATTCCTGGCGCAGCTGAAGTGCAGATGGTGGCGCCATGATGAAACTCGAGGGCGCACTCTTTCCGTGGCGATTCCGCCTGGTGCTGGGTTTGCTCGGCGTTATGGTTGCGGCGATTGCCTGGCGCATTATCGACCTGCAAGTGGTTGACCGTGCCTTCCTTAAAGGTCAGGGCGATGCGCGCAGCGTTCGTCATATTCCGATTCCGGCTCACCGTGGTCTGATCACTGATCGTAACGGCGAGCCTTTGGCCGTCAGTACGCCGGTCACCACGTTGTGGGCCAACGCCAAGGAAATGCAGCTGGCCAAAGAGAAGTGGCCTGCACTGGCGGCTGCTCTGGGCCAGGACCCGAAAGCCCTGACCGAGCGTCTCGAGGCTCAAGCCAATAAAGAATTCATTTACCTGGTGCGCGGGCTGACTCCCGAGCAGGGCCAGTCCGTGCTCGATCTGAAAGTGCCGGGCGTTTATGGCATCGAAGAATTTCGGCGTTTCTACCCGGCCGGCGAAGTCACTGCTCACATGGTCGGTTTTACCGACATCGATGACCACGGTCGTGAAGGTGTCGAGCTGGCCTACGACGAATGGCTGGCCGGGGTCGCCGGCAAGCGACAGGTCATCAAGGATCGGCGTGGCCGACTTATCAAGGATGTTCAGGTCACCAAAAACGCCAAGGCCGGAAAGCCCTTGGCGTTGTCCATTGATCTGCGCCTGCAATACCTGGCCAACCGCGAACTGCGTAACGCGATCATCGAGAACGGCGCCAAGGCTGGCAGCCTGGTGATCATGGACGTGAAGACCGGCGAGATCCTCGCCATGGTCAACCAGCCGACCTACAACCCGAACAACCGTCGCAACCTGCAACCGGCGATGATGCGTAACCGCGCGATGATCGACGTGTTCGAACCGGGTTCGACCATGAAAGCGATTTCCATGAGCGCCGCGATTGAAACCGGGCGCTGGAAGCCGAGCGACACCGTCGAGGTGTATCCGGGCAGCTTGCAGATTGGTAAATACACCATCAAGGACGTCTCCAAGACCGAAGGCCCGGTGCTCGACCTGACCGGCATCCTGATCAACTCCAGTAACGTCGGCATGAGTAAGGTCGCCTTCGATATCGGCGGCGAAACGATTTTCCGTCTGGCGCAAAAAGTCGGCCTCGGCCAGGACACGGGTCTGGGCTTCCCGGGCGAGCGCGTCGGCAACCTGCCGAACTACCGCGAATGGCGCAAGGCTGAAACCGCCACCCTGTCCTACGGCTACGGTATCTCCGTGACCGCGATCCAGTTGGTTCACGCCTTTTCGGCCCTGGCCAATAACGGTCGCCTCGCGCCGTTGACCCTGATCAAAACCGACAAGCCACCGCAAACCACACAGGTATTGCCCGAAGCGGTCGCGAAAACCATGCAAGGCATGCTGACCCAAGTGATCGAAGCCCCGCGTGGTGTGTTCCGTGCGCAGGTGCCGGCCTATCACGTGGCCGGCAAGTCGGGTACTGCGCGCAAGACGTCGGTGGGCACCAAAGGCTACGCCGAGAATTCCTACCGTTCGCTGTTCGCAGGCTTCGGCCCGATGAGCGATCCGCGTTACGCAATCGTGGTGGTGATTGATGAGCCGACCAAGGCCGGTTACTTCGGTGGTCTGGTCTCGGCTCCGGTGTTCAGCAAAGTGATGTCCGGGACCCTGCGCCTGATGAACATTACTCCGGACAACCTGCCACCTACTCAACAAGCGAACGCAGTACCGGTCGTTCCGCTGAAAGCCAATGGAGGGCGCGGCTGATGTCTCTGAGCCTGAACAAGATTTTCGCCCACGCCGGCCGCGATCTGTTGATCCGCGAACTGACCCTGGACAGCCGCAACGTGCGGGCTGGCGATCTGTTTCTCGCCGTCCCTGGTGGCAAATTCGACGGTCGTGCGCACATTGCCGACGCCTTGCAACGCGGCGCTGCCGCTGTGGCGTATGAAGTTGAAGGCGCGACCGTATTGCCGATTACCGATGTGCCGTTGATTCCGGTCAAAGGCCTGGCGGCGCAGTTGTCGGACATCGCCGGGCGCTTTTATGGCGACCCGAGCCGTCACCTGAACCTGATCGGCGTGACCGGCACCAACGGCAAAACCAGCGTGACTCAGTTGGTTGCCCAGGCGCTCGACCTGCTCGGCCAGCACTGCGGCATCGTCGGCACGTTGGGTACCGGTTTTTACGGCGCGCTCGAAAGCGGCTTGCACACCACGCCGAACCCGATCGCCGTGCAGGCGACCCTTGCTGACCTGAAAAAGGCCGGCGCCAAAGCGGTCGCCATGGAAGTCTCCTCTCACGGTCTGGACCAGGGCCGCGTGACCGCACTGGCGTTTGATGTGGCGGTGATGACCAACCTGTCCCGCGATCACCTGGATTACCACGGCACCATGCAAGCCTACGGCGACGCCAAGGCCAAGCTGTTTGCCTGGAATGATTTGAAGTGCCGGGTGGTCAACCTCGACGACGATTTCGGCCGGCAACTGGCTGCGGATAAACTCGAATCGCGCTTGATCACCTACAGCCTGGAAAATGCCAGCGCTTACCTTTATTGCCGTGAAGCGCAGTTCGATGACGAAGGCGTGCGCGCCACGTTGGTCACGCCTCAGGGCGAGCATCATCTGCGCAGCACCTTGCTCGGTCGCTTCAACCTGAGCAACGTGCTGGCCGCGGTCGGCGCTTTGCTCGGTCTGGACTATGCGCTGGACGAAATCCTCAAGGTCCTGCCGAAACTCGAAGGCCCGGCCGGACGCATGCAGCGCCTTGGCGGTGGCACTCAGCCGCTGGTCGTGGTCGATTACGCCCACACGCCGGATGCGCTGGAAAAAGTCTTGATGGCCCTGCGTCCTCACGCCAAAGGCCGTTTGCTGTGCTTGTTCGGTTGCGGCGGAGATCGCGATCGCGGCAAGCGTCCGCTGATGGCCGAAGTGGTCGAGCGCCTGGCTGACGGCGTGCTGGTGACCGATGACAACCCGCGTACCGAAGACCCGGCAGTGATCTTCGACGACATCCGCGCCGGTTTCAAGGCTGTGGATACAGTCACCTTCGTCGCTGGCCGTGGCCAGGCGATTGCCCAATTGATCGCCAGCGCTTCGGCGGATGACGTGATTGTCCTGGCCGGTAAAGGTCACGAGGACTATCAGGAAATCAACGGCCAGCGTCACGATTTCTCCGACCTGGTCGAAGCTGATCACGCCCTCACCGCGTGGGAGGTGGCTCATGCTTAAAGCCTTGAAATTGAGCGAACTGACCGGCGCGCTGAATGCCCGCTTGATCACTGCCGATGCCAACTTCGACGGTGTCAGCATCGACAGTCGTGCGATCAAACCAGGCCAACTCTTTATTGCCCTGACCGGTCCGCGTTTCGATGGTCATGACTATCTTAATGACGTTGCCGCAAAAGGCGCCGTAGCGGCGCTGGTCGAGCGCGAAGTCATCGACAGCACACTGCCGCAATTGCTGGTCAAAGATACCCGCCAGGCCCTCGGTCAACTGGGCGCGATGAACCGTGCTGCTTATACCCACCCGGTCGCGGCCATCACTGGCTCCAGCGGCAAAACCACGGTCAAGGAAATGCTCGCGAGCATCCTGCGCACCCGTGGTCCGGTGCTGGCGACCCGTGGCAACCTGAACAATGACCTCGGCGTTCCGCTGACCCTGCTCGAACTCGCGCCGGAACATACCGCCGCAGTCATCGAACTCGGTGCTTCGCGACTCGGCGAAATTGCCTACACCGTCGGCATGACCAAGCCTCATGTGGCCGTGCTCAACAACGCCGGGACCGCCCACGTCGGTGAGTTCGGCGGGCCGGAAAAAATCGTTGAAGCCAAGGGCGAGATTATTGAAGGGCTGGATGCCGATGGCGTCGCCGTTCTCAATCTTGACGACAAGGCGTTCAACATCTGGAAGACCCGCGCTGCCGGTCGCAAGGTCCTGACCTTCGCCCTGAGCAATGTCAGCGCCGATTTCTACGCCAGCGATCTGGACCGTGACGCTCGCGGTTGCCCGGCGTTCAACCTGCACAGTCCTGAAGGTGTGGCGCGCGTTCAACTGAACCTGCTCGGCACCCATAACGTCGCCAATGCCATGGCCGCCGCCGCTGCCGCGCATGCCTTGGGCGTGTCGCTGTTCGGCATCGCCACCGGCCTCGGCGCGGTGCAACCGGTCAAGGGTCGCACCGTCGCGCAACTGGCCACCAATGGCATGCGCGTGATCGATGACACGTACAACGCGAACCCCACCTCGATGTGCGCCGCCGTTGATATACTCGCCGGCTTTTCCGGCCGCACCGTTCTGGTGCTAGGAGATATCGGCGAGCTGGGCGATTGGGCGGAGCAGGGGCACCGCGATGTGGGCGAGTACGCCCGCGGCAAGGTTTGCGCGCTATACGCCGTCGGGCCAATGATGGCTCACGCCGTGAACGCTTTCGGTCCACAGGCTTTTCACTTTGCCACTCAGGCTGAGCTGATCAAGGCCCTAAGCGCCGAGCAAGACACAAACACCACCATTTTGATCAAGGGCTCGCGCAGCGCTGCGATGGAAAACATCGTCGCCGCTTTGTGCGGGACCAGCCTGGAGAAACATTAATGCTGCTGCTGCTAGCGGAGTACCTACAACAGTTCTACAAAGGCTTCGCGGTCTTTCAGTACCTGACCCTGCGCGGGATTCTCGGTGTGCTGACCGCGTTGGTTTTGTCGCTGTGCTATGGCCCGTGGATGATCCGCACTTTGCAGAACCGTCAGATCGGTCAATCCGTTCGTAACGACGGTCCACAATCGCACCTGTCCAAGTCGGGCACCCCGACCATGGGCGGCGCGCTGATTCTTTCGTCCATCGGCGTCAGCACTTTGCTTTGGGCTGACCTGACCAACCGTTACGTGTGGACCGTGCTGCTGGTGACCTTGTTGTTCGGCGCCATCGGCTGGGTCGACGACTACCGCAAAGTGATCGAGAAGAATTCCCGTGGCTTGCCGAGCCGCTGGAAGTATTTCTGGCAATCGGTGTTCGGCCTGGGCGCGGCGATCTTCCTTTATATGACCGCAGCGACACCGGTAGAAACCACCCTGATCCTGCCGATGCTCAAGGACCACAGCGTTGCGCTGGGCGCAGGTTTCATCGTCCTGACGTACTTCGTGATCGTCGGCTCGAGCAACGCGGTCAACCTGACCGACGGCCTCGACGGTCTGGCGATCATGCCCACTGTAATGGTCGGCGGCGGGTTGGGGATCTTCTGCTACCTGTCGGGTAACGTGAAATTCGCTGAATACCTGCTGATCCCGTATGTGCCGGGCGCGGGTGAGTTGATCGTGTTCTGCGGCGCCTTGATCGGCGCAGGCCTCGGTTTCCTCTGGTTCAACACGTATCCGGCTCAGGTGTTCATGGGCGACGTCGGCGCACTGGCGCTGGGTGCGGCCCTGGGCACGATCGCGGTGATCGTCCGTCAGGAAATCGTCCTGTTCATCATGGGCGGCGTGTTCGTGATGGAGACCCTGTCAGTCGTCATTCAGGTTGCTTCCTTTAAGCTCACCGGTCGCCGTGTGTTCCGCATGGCACCGATTCACCACCACTTTGAACTCAAGGGCTGGCCCGAGCCACGTGTGATCGTCCGTTTCTGGATCATCACCGTGATTCTCGTGCTGGTTGGCCTTGCCACCCTGAAGCTGAGGTAGAACGAGTGTCTCTGATCGCTTCTGACCACTTCCGCATCGTTGTCGGCCTCGGCAAGAGCGGCATGTCCCTGGTTCGCTTCCTGGCGAACCGGGGCGTGTCGTTTGCTGTCGCCGATACGCGGGAAAATCCACCGGAACTGGCCACGCTCAAGCGTGACTATCCGCACGTGGAAGTGCGTTGTGGCGAGTTGGACGTCGAGTTCCTGTGCCGCGCCGACGAGCTCTACGTGAGCCCCGGCCTGGCGCTGGCGACCCCGACCCTGCAGGCCGCCGCCTCCCGTGGCGTGAAATTGTCCGGTGACATCGAGCTGTTCGCGCGTAACGCGAAGGCGCCGATTGTCGCCATCAGCGGTTCCAACGCGAAAAGCACCGTCACCACGTTGGTGGGCGAGATGGCTGCAGCGGCCGGCAAGCGTGTCGCCGTCGGCGGCAACCTCGGTACGCCGGCGCTGGATCTGCTCAGTGACGACGTCGAGTTGTACGTGATGGAGTTGTCGAGCTTCCAGCTCGAAACCACCGATCAACTGAACGCCGAAGTGGCGACCGTGCTCAACGTCAGCGAAGACCACATGGACCGCTACAGCGGTCTGCCGGCCTACCATCTGGCCAAGCACCGGATCTTCCGTGGTGCGAAGCAGTTTGTGGTCAACCGTCAGGATGCCCTGAGCCGCCCGCTGATGGGCGAAGGTCAGCCATGCTGGACTTTCGGTTTGAGCAAACCTGATTTCAAGGCCTTTGGTATTCGCGAAGAAGACGGCGAGAAGTACCTGGCCTTCGAGTTCCAGAACCTGATGCCGGTGCGCGAGTTGAAAATTCGCGGCGCCCATAACCAGTCCAACGCCCTGGCGGCATTGGCCTTGGGCCATGCTGTTGGCCTGCCGTTCGACGCCATGCTGTCGAGCCTGCGTACTTTCGCCGGGCTTGAGCATCGCTGCCAATGGGTCCGCGACCTGAATGGCGTGGGCTACTACAACGATTCCAAAGCCACCAACGTCGGCGCCGCACTGGCTGCCATCGAAGGCCTGGGCGCGGACATCGACGGCAAGCTCGTGCTGATCGCCGGTGGCGATGGCAAGGGTGCCGAGTTCAAGGACCTGCGTGATCCGGTCGCGGTTAATTGCCGCGCCGTGGTGCTGATGGGTCGCGACTCCGAGCTGATCGCTCAGGCCATCGGCAATGCCGTGCCACTGATTCGTGTCAACTCGCTGATCGAAGCGGTCGCGCAATGCCGCACCATCGCCGAACCGGGCGACGCGGTGCTGCTGTCCCCGGCCTGCGCCAGTTTCGACATGTTCAAGAATTACGAAGACCGTGGTCACCAGTTCGTCCAAGCGGTGGAGGATCTGGCATGAGCCTGAGAAATATCATCAAGCCATACCCGTCGCCGATCATTACCGGGCGCGGTATCGACCTCGACTTCCCGATGCTCGCCGGCTGCCTGGCATTGATTGGCTTAGGGTTGGTCATGATTGCATCGGCATCGACCGAAGTAGCGGCAGTACAGTCGGGCAGTGCCCTGTACTACATGATTCGCCACCTGATCTACGTGGTGCTGGGCCTGGGAGCCTGCATCGTCACCATGATGATTCCGATCGCCACTTGGCAGCGCCTGGGCTGGCTGATGCTGATTGGTGCGTTCGGCTTGCTGGTGATGGTGATCATCCCGGGGATCGGCCGTGAAGTGAACGGTTCGATGCGCTGGATCGGCTTCAGTTTCTTCAACGTTCAGCCTTCCGAGATCGCCAAGGTGTTTGTGGTGATCTACCTCGCCGGTTATCTGGTGCGTCGCCAGAAAGAAGTGCGTGAAAGCTGGATGGGCTTCTTCAAGCCGTTCATCGTGCTTCTGCCGATGGCCGGTCTGTTGCTGATGGAGCCGGACTTCGGTGCCACCGTCGTGATGATGGGGGCGGCTGCGGCGATGCTGTTCCTCGGTGGGGTCGGGCTTTTCCGTTTTTCCTTGATGGTGATCCTCGCAGTGGCGGCGGTGGTGCTCTTGATTCAGGTACAGCCGTATCGAATGGCGCGACTGACCAACTTTGCGGACCCGTGGGCCGACCAGTTCGGTGCTGGCTACCAGTTGTCTCAAGCATTGATCGCGTTTGGGCGCGGCGAATGGCTAGGCGTTGGCCTGGGTAACAGCGTGCAGAAACAGTTCTACCTGCCGGAAGCCCACACCGACTTCGTGTTCTCGGTCCTGGCCGAAGAGCTGGGGGCCGTGGGGTCCTTGTGCACCGTGGCGCTGTTCGTCTTCGTTTGTATTCGTGGCATGTACATCGGTTTTTGGGCCGAGAAGGCCAAGCAATTCTTCGCCGCCTACATCGCGTACGGCCTGTCGTTCCTGTGGATTGGTCAGTTCCTGATCAACATCGGGGTGAACGTCGGCCTGCTGCCGACCAAAGGTCTGACCCTGCCGTTCCTCAGTTATGGCGGTAGTTCGTTGGTGATCTGCTGTGCCTGTCTTGGATTGTTGCTGCGCATCGAGTGGGAAAGTCGAACCCACCTGGGCAGTGAAGAGATGGAGTTCCATGAGAGCGACTTCGCCGAGGAGCCGACCCATGGGCGCTAACGTATTGATCATGGCGGGTGGTACTGGTGGCCACGTGTTCCCGGCACTGGCGTGCGCTCGCGAGTTTCAGGCCCGCGGTTACACCGTGCATTGGCTCGGGACACCGCGTGGCATCGAGAACGATCTGGTGCCGATGGCCGGAATCGAGCTGTATCGGATCAATGCCAGCGGTTTGCGCGGCAAGGGCAAGTTGTCCTTGCTCAAGGCACCGTTCATGTTGCTCAAGTCGATCTGGCAGGCGCGGGCGATCATTCGTCAGCTGCGGCCAGTCTGTGTGGTTGGCTTTGGTGGTTATGTGACCGGTCCTGGCGGCGTTGCAGCCAAACTGGCTGGCGTGCCGGTGATCGTTCACGAGCAGAACGCCGTGGCCGGTACCGCCAATCGGTTGCTGGTGCCGTTGGCCGCCCGAGTCTGTGAAGCGTTCCCCGACACCTTTACCCTGTCGAACAGCCGTCGGACCACCGGTAACCCGGTGCGCACCGAGCTGTTCCTCGAAACACCGCGACAGGCTCTGGCCGGTCGCAAGGCGCGTTTGCTGATCCTGGGCGGAAGCCTGGGCGCAGAGCCGTTGAACAAGTTGCTGCCTGAAGCCCTGTCGCAAGTCGCCCCCGACCTGCGCCCGGAAGTGTTCCATCAGGCCGGCAAAAACCACGATGAAGTGACTGCAGAGCGCTATCGCGCGGCTGGCGTCGAGGCGCAAGTGCAGCCTTTCATCAAAGACATGGCCCAAGCCTATGGCTGGGCCGACCTGGTGGTGTGCCGCGCAGGCGCGCTGACCATCAGTGAACTGGCTGCCGCCGGTCTGCCCTCGATGCTGGTGCCTTTGCCCCATGCGATCGACGATCACCAGACCCGCAACGCCGATTATTTGGCCCGTGAAGGCGCTGCCTTCCTGATGCCGCAAAGAACGACTGGCGCAGCGGATCTTGCCGCACGCCTGACAGAGGTCCTGATGCAACCACAACGACTGACCGACATGGCCACCGCTGCACGCCGCCTGGCCAAACCCGATGCAACCCGTAACGTGGTCGATACCTGCCTGGAGGTGGCCCATGGTTGAGAATCAGAAAGCCATGCCGCACCCGGAAATGCGCCGCATCCGTCGCATCCACTTCGTCGGGATCGGCGGCGTGGGCATGTGCGGCATCGCCGAAGTGTTGCTGAACCTGGGCTATGAAGTGTCCGGTTCCGACCTGAAAGCTTCGCCGGTGACCGAGCGTCTCGAGTCCTTCGGTGCCCAGATCTTTATCGGCCACCGTGCCGAGAACGCCGCGACCGCCGATGTGCTGGTCACCTCCAGTGCCGTGAACACGTCCAACCCGGAAGTCGCCACCGCCCTGGAGCGCCGCATTCCGGTGGTGCCGCGCGCTGAAATGCTGGCCGAGCTGATGCGCTACCGCCACGGCATCGCCGTCGCCGGTACCCATGGCAAAACCACCACCACCAGCCTGATCGCTTCGGTGTTTGCCGCCGGTGGCCTGGACCCGACATTCGTCATCGGTGGACGTCTGAATGCCGCGGGCACCAATGCCCAGCTCGGCACCAGCCGTTACCTGATCGCCGAAGCCGATGAAAGCGACGCCAGCTTCCTGCACCTGCAGCCGCTGGTGGCCGTGGTCACCAACATCGACGCCGACCACATGGCGACCTACGACGGCGACTTCAACAAACTGAAGAAAACCTTCGTCGAGTTCCTCCACAACCTGCCGTTCTATGGTCTGGCGGTGGTGTGCCTGGACGATCCGGTGGTGCGTGAAATCCTGCCACAGGTGAAACGTCCTACGGTCACTTACGGCTTCGGCGACGACTGCGATGTGCGCGCGATCAATGTGCGCCAGCAGGGCATGCAGACCTTCTTCACCGTGCTGCGTCCTGATCGCGATCCGCTGGATGTCTCGGTGAACATGCCGGGTAACCACAACGTGTTGAACGCACTGGCAACCATCTGCATCGCCACCGACGAGGGCGTCAGCGATGAAGCCATTGTCCAGGGCCTTTCCGGGTTCCAGGGTGTCGGCCGACGCTTCCAGGTCTACGGCGAACTGCCGGTAGAAGGCGGCAACGTGATGCTGGTCGACGACTACGGTCACCACCCGACCGAAGTCGCCGCCGTGATCAAAGCCGTGCGCGGTGGCTGGCCGGAACGCCGTCTGGTGATGGTCTACCAGCCGCACCGTTACAGCCGGACCCGCGACCTGTACGACGATTTCGTCAATGTATTGGCCGACGCCAACGTTCTGCTGCTGATGGAAGTCTACCCGGCCGGTGAAGAACCGATCCCGGGCGCCGACAGCCGCAAGTTGTGCAACAGCATCCGTCAGCGCGGTCAGCTCGACCCGATCTACATCGAGCGCGGTGTCGACCTCGCACCCATCGTCAAACCGCTGCTGCGTGCCGGCGACATCCTGCTGTGCCAGGGCGCCGGTGATATCGGCGGTCTTGCACCGAAACTGTTGAAAAGTCCGTTGTTCGCAGGCGCCGTTGCCGCGCCAAGCGTGGGGAAGTTGAAATGACTGCTGCTTACGCCAACCTCGTCTCCACACTCGCGCCGAAAGACTTCGGCCGCGTTGCCGTGCTGTTCGGCGGCAAGAGTGCCGAGCGTGAGGTTTCCCTGAAGTCGGGTAACGCGGTTCTCGACGCGCTGCTAAGCGCCGGTGTGGACGCGTTTGGTCTCGACGTGGGCGATGACCTTTTGCAGCGTCTGCTGAACGAAAAAATCGACCGCGCCTTCATCATTCTCCACGGTCGTGGTGGTGAAGACGGCAGCATGCAGGGCCTGCTCGAATGCCTGGGTATTCCGTACACCGGCAGTGGCATTCTTGCCTCGGCACTGGCCATGGACAAATTGCGCACCAAACAGGTCTGGCACAGCCTCGGGATTCCGACGCCACGCCATGCGGTACTGAGCTCTGAGGCCGATTGTATTTCGGCAGCGACGGAACTGGGCTTCCCTTTGATCGTCAAACCGGCCCATGAAGGTTCAAGTATCGGGATGGCCAAAGTGTCTTCAGCTCTTGAGTTGATCGACGCATGGAAAGCGGCCAGTACCTACGATTCGCAAGTGTTGGTCGAGCAATGGATTCAAGGTCCGGAGTTCACCATCGCCACCCTGCGTGACCAGGTGTTGCCACCGATTGCCCTGGGCACGACGCACAGTTTCTACGACTACGACGCCAAGTACGTGGCTTCCGATACCCAGTACCGGATCCCCTGTGGCCTCGACAGCAGCAAAGAAAAAGAACTCATGGACCTCACGGCGAAAGCCTGTGAGGCGCTGGGTATCGCCGGTTGGGGCAGGGCAGACGTGATGCAGGACGCCGACGGGCAGTTCTGGTTCCTGGAAGTCAATACCGCACCGGGCATGACCGATCACAGTCTGGTGCCGATGGCGGCCCGTGCTGCCGGTCTGGATTTCCAGCAACTGGTTCTGGCGATTTTGGCCGCCAGCATTGCCAGCAACAACGAGCCGCGAGGTTAAGACCATGCAAGGCGCTCAGCTGAGACATCAGCCCTCCGCACCACCCGGCCGCAAGCCGGTGCCGCGGGGTGCCAGCCGAATGGTGGCCAAAGAGCCGATGTCTGCGCGCCTGCCGAAAGCCAATTTTGGCTTTCTGAAAGCTTTGTTCTGGCCGGTGCTGTTGGTCGCGCTGGGTTTCGGCACTTACGAAGGCGCGCAGCGTTTGTTGCCGTACGCCGACCGGCCGATCACCAAGATCAATGTGCAGGGCGATTTGAGTTACATCAGCCAGCAAGCGGTGCAGCAGCGGATCGCCCCGTACGTGGCGTCGAGCTTCTTCACTATCGACCTTGAGAGCATGCGTACCGAGCTTGAAACGATGCCATGGATTGCCCACGCCGAAGTGCGGCGAGTGTGGCCGGATCAAGTGGTGATCCGCCTGGAAGAACAGCTGCCGGTGGCCCGTTGGGGCGATGAGTCGCTGTTGAACAACCAGGGTCAGGCGTTCACCCCGCGTGAGCTGGCGAACTACGAACACTTGCCACAGCTGTTCGGCCCACAACGGGCCCAACAGCAAGTGATGCAGCAATACCAGGTGCTGAGCCAGATGCTCAGGCCGTTGGGCTTCTCGATTGCGCGCCTGGAGTTGCGTGACCGAGGCAGCTGGTTCCTGACCACCGGCGCCGGCAGCGCAGGCCCGGGAATCGAACTGCTGCTGGGACGCGGCAACCTGCTGGAAAAGATGCGCCGCTTCATTGCCATCTATGACAAGACGCTTAAAGAACAGATTACGAACATTGCGCGCATCGATCTGCGCTACGCCAACGGCCTCGCTGTTGGCTGGCGGGAACCTGTAGCGCCCACGACAGCCCAACCCGCTGTCGCGAAGAATTAAGAAGAGGCAGGACCATGGCAAACGTGCAAAGCGGCAAAATGATCGTCGGTCTCGATATCGGCACCTCCAAGGTGGTGGCGCTGGTCGGCGAGGTCTCGGACGACGGCACGCTGGAAATCGTCGGGATCGGTACCCATCCGTCCCGTGGCCTGAAGAAAGGCGTGGTGGTGAACATCGAGTCCACCGTGCAATCGATCCAGCGCGCGATCGAAGAGGCGCAGCTGATGGCTGGTTGCCGCATTCACTCGGCGTTCGTCGGCGTGGCTGGCAATCATATCCGCAGCCTGAACTCTCACGGCATCGTGGCGATTCGTGATCGCGAAGTCAGCTCCGCCGACCTCGAACGCGTGCTCGACGCCGCCCAGGCCGTGGCAATCCCGGCTGACCAGCGCGTGCTGCACACCCTGCCGCAGGATTACGTGATCGATAACCAGGAAGGTGTTCGTGAGCCTCTGGGTATGTCGGGCGTACGTCTGGAAGCCAAGGTTCACGTGGTCACCTGCGCCGTCAACGCCGCACAGAACATTGAAAAATGTGTGCGTCGCTGCGGCCTGGAAATCGACGACATCATTCTCGAGCAGCTGGCTTCCGCGTATTCGGTCCTGACCGACGACGAGAAAGAGCTGGGCGTGTGCCTGGTGGACATCGGTGGCGGTACCACCGACATCGCGATCTTCACCGAAGGCGCGATCCGTCACACCGCGGTGATCCCGATCGCGGGCGATCAGGTGACCAACGACATCGCCATGGCGTTGCGCACCCCGACCCAGTACGCCGAAGAAATCAAGATTCGCTACGCCTGCGCCCTGGCCAAACTGGCCGGTGCCGGTGAAACCATCAAGGTCCCAAGTGTCGGCGACCGTCCACCGCGCGAGCTGTCCCGCCAGGCCCTGGCCGAAGTGGTCGAGCCGCGTTACGACGAGCTGTTCACGCTGATCCAGGCCGAACTGCGTCGCAGCGGCTACGAAGACCTGATCCCGGCCGGCATCGTGCTGACCGGCGGTACGTCGAAGATGGAAGGCGCGGTCGAACTGGCCGAAGAGATCTTCCACATGCCGGTCCGCCTGGGCGTGCCGCATGGCGTCAAGGGTCTGGACGATGTGGTTCGCAACCCGATTTATTCCACCGGCGTTGGCCTGTTGATGTACGGCCTGCAGAAGCAGTCCGACGGGATTTCGTTCTCGGGCATCAGCAGCCGCGACAGTTACAGCAATGAAGAACCGAAAGTCGCCTTGCTCGATCGCTTCAAGAGCTGGGTACAAGGCAACTTCTAAAGATTTACCGCAGCACCGCAGCACCGTTTCAAAAAGCAGTAGGCGAAAAAACTAGAGAATGTAAGGAGAGGGAAAATGTTCGAACTCGTAGACAACATCCCCGCAAGCCCGGTTATTAAAGTTATCGGTGTTGGCGGAGGCGGCGGCAACGCCGTCAACCACATGGTCAAGAGCAACATTGAAGGCGTTGAATTCATCTGCGCCAACACTGATGCCCAGGCGCTGAAAAGTATCGGCGCGCGGACCATCCTGCAACTGGGCACCGGCGTGACCAAAGGTCTCGGCGCTGGCGCCAACCCTGAAGTAGGTCGTCAGGCCGCTCTCGAAGATCGTGAGCGCATTGCCGAAGTCCTGCAGGGCACCAATATGGTGTTCATCACCACTGGCATGGGCGGTGGTACCGGTACCGGTGCTGCGCCGATCATTGCTGAAGTGGCCAAGGAAATGGGGATTCTCACCGTTGCGGTGGTGACTCGTCCGTTCCCGTTCGAAGGCCGCAAGCGCATGCAGATCGCCGACGAAGGTATCCGTCTGCTGTCTGAAAGCGTCGACTCGTTGATCACCATTCCCAACGAGAAGCTGCTGACTATCCTTGGCAAGGACGCAAGCCTGCTGTCCGCATTCGCCAAGGCTGACGATGTACTGGCCGGTGCCGTTCGCGGTATCTCCGACATCATCAAGCGTCCGGGCATGATTAACGTCGACTTTGCCGACGTGCGTACCGTGATGAGCGAAATGGGCATGGCGATGATGGGCACTGGCTGCGCCAGCGGTCCGAACCGTGCACGCGAGGCCACCGAAGCGGCCATTCGCAACCCACTGCTGGAAGACGTGAACCTGCAAGGTGCACGCGGCATCCTGGTGAATATCACCGCCGGTCCTGACCTGTCCCTGGGTGAGTACTCCGACGTGGGTAGCATCATCGAAGCCTTCGCTTCCGAACACGCAATGGTCAAGGTCGGTACCGTTATCGATCCGGACATGCGCGACGAGCTGCACGTGACCGTGGTTGCCACCGGTCTGGGCGCGAAAATCGAGAAACCTGTGAAGGTCATCGACAATAGCGTTCACACCTCCATGGCTTCTCAGCCACAGCAACAAACTCCTGCACGTCATGAACAGCCAGCGGTAAACTACCGTGACCTGGACCGTCCGACCGTCATGCGCAACCAGGCTCAGGCCGGTGCTGCGACTGCCGCGAAGATGAATCCGCAAGATGACCTGGACTACCTGGACATCCCGGCTTTCCTGCGTCGTCAGGCTGATTGATGGAATGTATCAGGGCTATGAAGGTGATTGGTGTTCAGCAAAGGCCTGGTCTGCTATTATCGCCAGCCTTTGTTGATACCAGTTCGCAATTTGCGCTGAAGCGGCCCAAGCCATGATTAAACAACGCACACTGAAAAATATTATCCGTGCCACAGGTGTAGGCCTGCACTCCGGGGAGAAGGTATACCTGACCCTCAAGCCCGCACCTATCGACACCGGCATTGTGTTTTGTCGTGCCGACCTCGACCCTGTGGTGCAGATTCCTGCCCGCGCGGAAAACGTCGGTGAAACCACGATGTCGACCACGTTGGTCAGTGGTGACACCAAAGTGGATACGGTGGAGCACTTGCTCTCGGCCATGGCTGGCCTGGGCATCGATAACGCCTACGTCGAGCTCTCCGCGTCCGAAGTTCCGATCATGGATGGTAGCGCTGGACCCTTCGTATTTCTGATTCAGTCGGCCGGCCTGGAAGAACAGGACGCACCGAAGAAGTTCATCCGGATCCTGCGCGAAGTGACAGTGGAAGACGGCGACAAGCGCGCCACTTTCGTCCCTTTCGAAGGCTTCAAAGTGAGCTTCGAGATCGATTTCGATCACCCGGTTTTCCGTAACCGCACACAAAGTGCAAGCGTGGATTTTTCCAGCACTTCGTTCGTAAAAGAAGTCAGCCGCGCCCGTACCTTTGGTTTCATGAGTGACATCGAGTACCTGCGCAAGCACAACCTCGCACTCGGCGGCAGCGTTGAAAACGCAATTGTGGTCGACGCAGATGGTGTACTGAACGAAGACGGCCTTCGCTATGAAGACGAATTCGTGAAGCACAAGATCCTCGATGCAATTGGTGACCTCTACCTGTTGGGCAATAGCCTGATTGGTGAGTTCAGGGGCTTCAAGTCTGGACACGCATTGAACAACCAGCTGCTGCGCAAGTTGATTGAGCAGACAGATGCTTGGGAAGTCGTGACGTTCGATGACGCCAGCACCGCACCGATCTCTTACATGCGTCCAGTTGCGGCCGTGTAAGTAAAAAACCTCTCTAGTTTTTTAAAGGCTACCTTCGGGTGGCCTTTTTTTATGCCTGCGGGAAAGGCCTCAAGCCGCAGCCACCACCCGATTACGTCCACTTTCCTTGGCCTGATACAACGCCTTGTCCGCTGCGAACAGCAGTTGTTCCAGACTGATCTCGGCGGATGTGGTCCAGGTACTGATACCGATACTGACAGTAATCGGCGACTCGGCACCTGCCACCAACGGCAATTGCTCCACCGTCGCTCGGATGTGTTCGGCAATCTGTTGTGCACCCTGGCTGTCGGTTTCCGCGAGGATCACCGAAAATTCCTCGCCGCCGTAACGAGCGACCAGATCCGCTGGTCGCCTCACATTGGCGGAGATCACCTTGGCCACCGAGCGCAAGGCATCATCGCCACCCTGATGCCCGTGACGATCGTTGAACGCCTTGAAGTGGTCGGCATCGATCATCAGCAGCGATAACGGCAGGCCGGAGCGTTGGGCGCGGAACCACTCATGGCGCAGGGCCTGGTCCAGCGTTCGGCGGTTGGCCAGGCCGGTCAAGGCATCGGTGGCCGCCAGTTGCGCCAGTTCCTGCTCGGCATTGTGGCGCAGGCGCAATTCCCGGCTGAGCAACCAGGTCAGCCAGAGCAGGCTGACGCACAGCGCAAGGGTCGCAAGGCTGACCACCATAGCCGTGCGCTTCCACGACGCAAAAACTTCATCACTGGACAGCGCAACGATGACGATCAACGGCAAGTTGCCCACCTTGGAAAACGTGTAAAGGCGTTTGTCCTGATAATGGCTTGAAACACTGGTGAAGCTGCCGTCGCCTTCTTTGACGATGCGCTGGAAGTTGGGGCGGTTGCTGAAGTCCTTGCCAATCAGCTCTTCGGCCAGGCGGGGTTCCTGGGCCAGAAGAATCCCGTCCTTGCTGATCAGATTGACCGAGCTGTCACGACCAATGCTCAAACTGTTGAACAACTGGTCGAAGTAGCTCAAGCGCATGGCCGCTTCAGCTACGCCGAGAAATTCGCCGTGTGTACCGCTGATCCGGCGGCTGAAACTGATACGCCATTCATGTTCGGGCTGTCTGGACCGGAAGGGCCGACTGATGAACATGCCTGGGTTCGGGTTGTTGACGTGGGACTGGAAGTATTCACGGTCCGCGAAATTACCCTGCCGTGGCTCCACCGACGCCGAGTCGGCGACCACCTCTCCACGCGCATCGAGCAACAGTATGTCGCCCTTGTACGGTGCGGCGGTGGCGCGGTCGAATAAGGCCAAATGGCGGATGACGGGAGAAACGGTCTTGAGGTCGTCGCGGCGTGAGGCGGCGATCAAGCCTTGCAAGGACAGGTCATAGAGTTCGACGTTGCGTAACACGTCTGCGTCGATCAGTTGCACGATATTGCTTGCTGCGCGAGTGGCAGACTGTTCAGCATTGGCGCGTTCGCGAATGAGCAGGAACGCCACGATGCTCAATATCGCAATCACCAACAGCAAACTGCTGAGAACCAGAAGCCGCTCCGATCGCGTCGACCGGACCGGTTGGTGAGATGTTGCACTGCTCACACTCATGGTTCTGACTTCTGCTAATGAGGCGTTATGAAAGTTTTTTGCAAGAATCGGGCAGAATCCCAGAAACCGTTTTCGTTCAGAGCGCCTGTATAAATCCCGGATAAAAAAAAGGCCAGCAAAACGTGCTGGCCTTTTACTAATTGAAGCTTAGAAGACATTGAGCGGGTAGTCGACGATCACCCGGTATTCATCGGTGTCCTGATCCAGCACACCCCGGGAGTAAGAGACCGTATCCATTGCACCTTCCTGATATGAAGTCAGAAGGTGTAAACCTTATTCAGGACGAGACACACAACGAAAAAAAGCCGCTGATAGCAGCGGCTTTGAAGACAACTTGTCAAGGGAAGAGCCGATGAAAAGTGTCGAGGGAAACAGATGGATAATTAATAATCAGCTGTCTTTCTCAACCGGTGGCCGGGGTTGAGTAGTCGACGCTTGTGGGGTTTGCGCAGCTTCCGGAGCCTTGGCCGTCAGTTCGCTCTGATACTGTTCGAACGCAGCAGCTCGTGCGGAATTTTGCACGGCGAACGTCTGCGACTCTTCAGCGATGGCGAACGGAGACAGAAACAAAGAGGACAAAACGAAAGTGCTGGCAATACCCATAGTGTTGGACATCGTTAAAACCTTCTTGCTTGGCAAGTGCTGTTTGGTGCGGCAAAGATAAGGGGGTTTGAAGAGGGGAAAAAGAGCGGATTGGTGAAAGGACTGTTGCGTATAGGGTAAGAGTTGATCGTTCCCACGCTCTGCGTGGGAATGTCTCAACGGACGCTCCGCGTTCGGCTTGGGATGGGATGCGGAGCGTCCCTGGCTGCATTCCCACGCGGAGCGTGGGAACGATCATTTGGTGGGGTTAAACCGGGAGGTGGATGCCGAAGATGTTCATGCCGTGATCACTGCGCACAAACACATCCCCCCCATGCATCAACGCAATCGCCTTGACGATCGCCAACCCCAGCCCATGGTTGTTCCCACTGTTGCTGCGCGACGCATCCACCCGATAAAAACGCTCAAACAATCGCGGTAAATGCTCGCTGGCAATCGGCGACCCAGGGTTCGCAACCCCGATGCTGACCTGATGCTCCTCAACCTCGATCCGTACCTGAATCACTTGCCCAGGCTCGGTGTGCTGCACCGCGTTACTCAGCAAGTTGATCAACGCCCGGCGCAGATGAGCAATCTCGATCCGCACCTGCGCGTCACCACTGACCTGCACCTGCACCTGCGCGTCTTCAAGAATGAAATCCAGATACTCCAGGGTCGTCGCCACTTCATCCGCCAGCGAGGTGGAGGTCAGTTTGGTGGCCTTGCTGCCCTGATCCGCGCTGGCGAGGAACAGCATGTCATTGATGATCGAGCGCAGTCGCTCAAGCTCTTCAAGGTTCGATTGCAACACTTCAAAATAGTGTTCGGCGGATCGCCCGCGAGTCAGCGCCACCTGGGTCTGGCCGATCAGATTGGTCAGCGGCGAGCGCAGTTCATGGGCCACGTCCGCGTTGAACGACTCAAGGCGCGAGTAAGCCTGTTCGACCCGCTCCAGTGTCGAGTTAAACGAATTGACGAACTGATTCAGTTCGGGCGGCAGCGGTGACAATTGCAGCCGACCGGACAACAACGGCGGGGCCAGTCGCTGGGCTTCCTGGGACAACTTGATCAGCGGCTTGAGGCCGATCCGCGCCACCCAATAACCGAGGGCCGACGCCAGCAACACGCCGATGATCGCAAGGCTGATCAGGGCAATCAGCAAATGGTGCTGAGTCTGCAAAAACGTCTCGGTGTCGATGCCGATCATGAAGCGCAGCGGTGGACGTTGATCCTTGGCGGGGAACTGGCTGACCAGCACTTTCAGTGGATAAGGCTGATCCGGCAGATTCAAATCACGCATGCCCAGCGGGCCTTCGGCAAAGGCGCGGATCTGCGGCGTCAGGTTGCCGTATTCGTAGTGCGGATCGCCGCTGATAATCCAGAAACTGATGCGTTTGTCTTCCTCTCCGAGCAGCTTGAGCTTGTTGTTGATCTTCACCCAATGCTCGGGCGTGCCATAACGGCCGACCGTTGATTCGAGCACACTGTAACGCGCGTCCAACTCAGCCTCGGGCAGCAAGCCCAAACCTTTATCGACCTGTTGATACAGCGCCCAGCCGATCAACAGGAACACCAAAAGCGCCACTAGCGTAAACATCCCGCTCAGGCGTAGCGCAATAGAATTACTGGACACCGCGGCTCTCCAGCACATAACCCATGCCACGAATCGTGTGCAGCAGTTTCTCGTCGAACGGCCCGTCGAGCTTGGCCCGCAAGCGCTTGATCGCGACTTCGACGACGTTGGCGTCGCTGTCGAAATTGATGTCCCAGACCATTTCGGCGATGGCGGTTTTCGAAAGAATTTCACCCTGACGGCGGGCCAGCACGCTCAGCAGCGAGAACTCCTTGGCGGTCAGGTCCAGGCGGGCGCCGGCGCGGGTCGCTTTGCGGCTGATCAAATCTATCCACAGGTCGGCGATGCTCACCTGCACCGGTTCGTGACCGCCGCTGCGGCGGGTCAGCGCTTGCAGGCGCGCCACCAGTTCGAGAAAGGAAAACGGTTTGCCAAGGTAATCGTCGGCACCGTCACGCAAGCCTTTGATGCGATCTTCCACACGCTCGCGGGCGGTGAGCATGATCACCGGGGTTTGTTTGCGCGCACGCAAGGCGCGCAAAACACCGAAGCCGTCGAGGCCCGGCAGCATGACGTCGAGGACGATCACCGCGTAGTCGCCCTCCAGCGCCAGGTGCAGGCCTTCGACGCCGTCGCGCGCCAGGTCCACGGTGTAACCCTGTTCCGTCAGGCCGCGGTGCAGATAATCCGCGGTTTTTTCCTCGTCTTCGATAATCAGAACGCGCATGACCCCGCCTCAGTCTGTGGTCGCCAGCGCCGGCGTCGGTACTGGTGCTGGTTTGGGCCGATGGAATAGCCGCTCAAGCCACAAGTATATGACTGGAGTGGTGAACAGCGTCAGCGCCTGGCTCACCAGCAAGCCGCCCACGACCGCGATCCCCAAGGGTTGGCGCAGTTCGGCACCGGTGCCGTAGCCGAGCATCAATGGCAGCGCACCGAGCAGGGCGGCGAGGGTGGTCATGATGATCGGCCGGAACCGCGTGATACAGGCCTGGTAGATCGCCTCTTCCGGTGGCAAGCCACCTTTGCGCTGGGCTTCGAGCGCGAAGTCGATCATCAGGATGCCGTTCTTCTTCACGATCCCGATCAGCAACACCAGCCCGATCAGCGCCATGATCGAAAAGTCCTGCCCGCAAATCCACAGCATGATCACCGCGCCGAGCCCGGCGGAGGGCAGCGTCGAGATGATGGTCAACGGGTGGACGAAGCTCTCGTACAGCACGCCGAGAATGATGTACACCGCCACCAGCGCCGCCAGGATCAACCACGGTTGGCTGGCCAGCGAACTCTGGAACGCCTGGGCCGCTCCCTGGAAGTTACCGCTCATGGCCGCCGGCATGCCAATTTCAGCCTTGGCCTGGTTGAGCATGATCACCGCATCGCCCAACGCCACACCGGGCGCCAGGTTGAACGACAGGTTGGCGGCCGGGAACATGCCGTCATGGGCGATGGACAGCGGACCCACGGTCGGCGCATCGAATTTCGCCAGCGCCGACAGCGGCACCATTTCCCCGCTCAGGGGCGAGCGCAGGTAGAAATAGTTGAGGCTTTCAGCCTTGCCACGCTGCTTGGTGTCCAGTTCCAGAATCACGTTGTACTGGTTGATCTGAGTCTGGAATTCGTTGATCTGGCGCTGACCGAAAGCGTCGTACAGTGCTTCATCGACATCGCTGGCGGTCAGGCCGAAACGCGCGGCAGCGCTGCGGTCGATGCTGATGTGGGTGATGCTGCCGCCCAGTTGCAGGTCGTTGGAAATGTCACGGAACGCCGGGTTACTGCGCAGTTTTTCCGTAAGGCGCTGGGTCCAGGTGCTGAGGACTGCACCGTCATTGCTCTTGAGTACGTATTGGTACTGGGCGCGGCTTGGGCCGGAGCTGAGGTTGATGTCTTGCCCGGCGCGCAGGTACAGCACGATACCCGGGACCTTCATCAGTTGCGGACGAATCCGGTCGATGAATTGGCTGGCTGACACGTCGCGGTCGCCGCGCTTTTTCAGGGAGATCCAGAAGCGACCGTTGGCGATGGTCTGGTTGCTGCCCGAGACGCCCACCGAGTGGGAAAACGCCGCGACCGCTGGATCCGCAGCGACGATTTCGGCCATCGCCAGGTGTTTTTTCACCATATCGCCGTAGGAAATATCGGCGGCGGCTTCGGTGGTGCCGAGGACAAAACCGGTGTCCTGCACCGGGAAGAATCCCTTGGGGATAAAGATGTAACCGGCAATCGCCAGGCCCAGAGACAGGCAGAACACACCGATCATCAGCTTTTGGTGGGCGAGGGCGCGGCGTAGAAGTTTTTCATAGCCTGCCAGCAAGCGTTCGCCGAACGTGGGTTTGCTGTGGGCGTGATGCACGGGCGCACGCATGAACAGCGCGGCCAGGGTCGGCGCCAACGTCAGCGACACCACCACCGAAATCATGATGGTCGAAGTCGCAGTCAGGGCGAATTCCTTGAACAGCCGCCCGACCACACCGCCCATGAACAGCAGCGGAATGAATGCCGCCACCAGCGAAAAACTGATCGAGACCACAGTAAAACCAATCTCGCCGGCACCCTTGATCGCCGCCTCGCGCATGCCGTCGCCGGCTTCCAGGTGACGGTGAATGTTCTCCACCACCACAATCGCATCGTCGACCACAAACCCCACGGCTACCACGATGGCCACCAGCGTCAGGTTGTTCAGGCTGAAGCCCATGATGTACATCAGGGCAAAACTGGCGGTCAGCGACACGCCCAGCACGGCGGAGACAATCATCGTCGCCGACCATTGGCGCAGGAACAGCGCCATCACCGCCACCACCAGCATGATCGCGATCAGCAGGGTGATTTCCACTTCATGCAGCGAAGCGCGGATGGTCTGGGTGCGGTCGACCAGCACCTTGACCTGCACCGAGGCTGGCAGCATGGCTTCGAGGCCGGGCAGGGCGGCCTGAATTCGGTCCACGGTTTCGACGATGTTGGCGCCCGGTTGCCGGGAAATCACCAGGTTCACCCCCGGCTTATCACCGGCCCAAGCTTGCACGTAGGCATCTTCCGAGCCGTTGACGACTTTGGCCACATCCTTGAGGTGAACCGGGGCGCCGTCCTTGTAGGAAACGATGAGCTGGCTGTATTCCTCGGGGTGGAACAACTGGTCGTTGGTCGACAGGGTCGAGATGCTCGACTCACCGTATAACGCACCTTTGGCCAGGTTGAGGCTGGTCTGCTGGATCTCCAGGCGAATGTCTGCCAGGGTCAGGCCGATGGCCGCGAGTTTGTCGGCCGAGGCCTGTACGCGAATCGCCGGACGCTGCTGACCGGTGATGTTGATTTGGCCTACGCCGTCGATCTGACTGATCTGACGGGCGAGCAAGGTTTCCACCAAGTCGCTGAGTTCGGTGCCGGGCATCTGGGTTGAGTTGACGCTGAGGATCAGCACCGGGCTGTCGGCCGGGTTGACCTTCCTCCAGGTCGGCAGGGTCGGCATGTCCTTGGGCAGTTTGCCGGCGGCGGTGTTGATGGCTGCCTGGACTTCCTGAGCGGCGGTATCGATGCTTTTGTCGAGGGTGAATTGCAGGGTCAGGTTGGTCGAGCCCAGAGCGCTGCTCGAGGTCATTTGGGTCACGCCCGGGATGGCGCTGAATTGCACTTCAAGCGGCGTGGCCACCGACGACGCCATGGTTTCCGGGCTGGCGCCGGGCAATTGCGCGGCGACCTGGATGGTGGGGAATTCGGCTTCCGGCAACGGCGCGATCGGCAGCTTCGGGAAGGCGATGACACCGAGCAGCACCAGCGCGAAGGTCATCAGGATCGTCGCGACCGGATGATCGATGCACCAGGCAGAGATCGAGCCATGGCCCTTCATGGTTTCGGCTCCGATTGGACCACTTGCGCCGGGTCGGTCAGTACCTGGACGGTCGAACCCGGTTTGAGCCGTGACTGGCCGTCGCTGACCAATATGTCGCCAGGCTTCACGCCTTTGATGATGTCCTGACCGCTGCCCTGGTAGACCATCTGCACTTGCACGGTCTCGACCTTGTCGCCGTTGACCCGGTAGACGAAATGTTGATCGAGCCCGCGTTGTACGACAGTGGGCGGCACCACCAGCGCATCTTTATCCAGGGCTGTCTGAATTTTTACCGTCACCAGCAGGCCCGGCCAGAGTTTCTGCCCGGGGTTGTCGAATTCAGCCTTGGCGCGGATGGTCCCGGTGTTGGCGTTGATCTGGTTGTCGATCAGGGTCAAATGACCCTCGCCGAGCAGATTGCCGGTTTCGCCGTCAGTGTCGGCACCGATGTAGGCTTTCACTTGTGCGCGTTGTGGGTCGCCGATCAGGCCCTGCAGGGTCGGCAGCATTTGCTGTGGCAGGGAGAACTCCACGGCGATCGGGTCGATCTGGGTCACCGTGAATAGCCCTTGGGCGTCGGTCATGCGCAGGAAGTTGCCTTCATCCACCGTGCGAATACCGACGCGGCCGGTGACCGGAGAGCGAATCTGTGTGTAGGAAAGCTGCACCTGAGCGGCGTCGATCGACGCTTGGTTGCCTTGGGCGGTGGCTTTGAGTTGATTGACCAAGGCTTGTTGCTGGTCGTAGGTCTGCTTGGAAACGCCGTCATCGACGCTCAGCAATTTGTAGCGTTTGAGGTTGACCAGTGCGACTTGCAGTTGCGCCTGGCTTTCCCCGAGTTGCGCCCGGGCCTGGTCGAGGCTGGCGCGGATCGAGCGGTCGTCGATGGTGGCCAGCAGGTCGCCTTTGTTCACCCGTTGGCCTTCCTTGACCAGCAATTTGGTGAGGATGCCGTCGATCTGCGGGCGCACCACAACGCTGTGCAAGGACAGCACCGAGCCGATGCCGCTGACGTAGCGGGGGACGTCTTTTTCGGTGACGCTGACGACCCGCACGGGGATGGCGGTAGGGGCGGCGAGTTTTGTCGTGACGGGTTTGGTGGCGTACCACAGGCCCAGCGCTGCCAGAACGATCAGAAGGGCTGCGAGCAGGGCGGGTTTTTTCTGAATTCGCATGCGAGTGGGGCGCCGGGGCTGGGTGGTCGGAGTTTTTTCAGGTTTATACCTTCCTTTATAAACCTGTTCGCCGGTCAGGAAGGTGACGGGTAACTGACGGCGCTGTCAGTTTGGGCTTTGCGGTTTCGGGCTGATGCCTTGTACATATCCATTTCTGCGGTAACGGCCACTTAGGGTTTCACCCTTACGGCGTGTCACTTTGGCAACCGCCTGTTTGTACCGGACACATGGTGGACACATGTTCGGAGACATGGTGGACACTTTTCAAAGCCGCTTACCTGATACAACGGTCTGCAAATTCAGCGGCTGGGCGGGAGATCCCCGTTACTTGTCGCTTGTTGCTTGCCGCTTGAAGCTTGCGGCGCTTCATCCAGTTATACTGCCGCCTTTCGTGGCTCGCTGTCCGGGCCCGACTCTTTGTGCATCACCCGGAGCTTTCATGACTTCCCCGACACAACCGCCGGTTGCCGACGCTTTGAGCGACGACCAGGCAGACCTGCCAGACAGCGTCGACTCCAGCGCAGACAGCGAAACCAAAGCCGCCATCCCGGCGTTCAAGTTCCCGTTCAAGCCGGGCGACCTGGCCGCAGCGAAGAACGCCAGCCAGCCTTGGTACAAGAACGGCGCCAAGAACGGCCATACCAAGACTCCGGGCGCAGCGCCTCCCGGCACCCGCCGGTCGATGGGTAAGCGCTGAGCTTCAAACTCTGCGGTGCCTGATCTATCGCCTTCGCGAGCAGGCTCGCTCCCACAGTTGATCTCCATAGCACACAGATTTTGTGTATGACGAAGATCCATTGTGGGAGCGAGCCTGCTCGCGAAGGGGCCATATCAGGCAATACAACTTCTGAATCAAGCCGCCCGCAACGAAATAAACGCATAGTTCACGGGTGTATCTGTCGCCACGTGCGCACCCGCCGCCTGCACTTGCCCGGCAATGTCCTCACCCGACACATGAAACAGCCAATCAGCGTGTGATTCAGCCAGCGGCTGCGCCGCAACCTGATCGATGACCATCGAAAACGCGGTCATATCCGGCAGATAAGCGGTAAAGCCATCGCCCTTCAGCGCTGTAGTCCGAATTCCTAGCAACGCACAAATCGCATCCTTGGTCCGAACGTCATCGCGATCAGCCTGACGGGAGCGCTGGATTAATCCGGCCAGTTCCTGAGCCACCAATTCACCACCCACAATCAGATCCAGTCCCTTTTCCCACGACTCGGGCGGACATTCCTTCACCGCAGTGTTCAGGGGAATGTGCGGATTGATTTCCATCGGGTAGATGCGGCACACCAGCGGCCGACGTTCGTAGATGCGGCAGAGGTTGTCTTCGTCAAGATTCCGGCAAGGACCGACGTTGTAGGCGGCAAAGGTGATGGCTATGTACGCCTCGGATGCGCCGCTTCGAACCATCACCGAACGGCGTTCGGCGTGCTCGCGTTGCTGCATGGGCAGGCCCAGGCCATTGCCCAGGAAACCTTCCACCAGCACGATCACCTGACCGCCATCGGCCGCCCACATCCGGGCTTCGCTCAGGGTCAGGGGCACGTGGTGGTCGTTGCAGCATTTGCCACAACCTACGCAGGAAAACGTCGTATTCATTGAGCGGCCAGTCGCCTATGAGGGCATGAAACGGCGACAGAATGCCGCCGCAAAGGCCACTGTCGAAGCAAGTTATGCGCCAGTCACTGCGCCTTGGCGGCTGGGCGGATGGAGTCCCATTCGGTGACATAAGCGGTTTTGCTTTTCTTGTTGTAAAGGCACAGCTCGGTGCCTTGCTGGCCTTTCATGTGTTTTTGCGGGTATTGGCCTTGTAACAGAAGTGCGGTGTAGCCAACCCGGTCATCAAACTGTGCGGCGTTGCCGACAGGTTTGGCATTCTTCAGGCCGCTGGCCTTGGTGCAACTGGCGAGCACGGCTTTGTCGTACGCGGCCCAGGCGTCGGGGCTCGAGGCGTGGGCCTGGGTGGCCAGGGCGCTGAGGCAGAGGAAGGTCAGGGTTGAGGCTTTCATATTCTGGCATCCGTGGGCGGGTATTGACCTAGGTCTGAGTCTGTCAGGCCGGAACCGGTTCCCGGCGGACCACACGCATCCCGGCGCTTTCATACAAACGCTGCGCCCGAAGGTTGCCCTCAAGCACCTTCAAATCTACAAAACCTTCGCGTCGTTCCTGGAACACTTTGAAAGCTTGTGCCAGCAATGCGCGGCCTAGCCCGAGGCCCTGAGCTCGTGGATGCACCACCAGGTTTTTGATGTAGGCACTTGTCCAGCACTGGCAAACACCCACAATACCTTCGGCATCCAGAGCGATGAAGCACAGGGTCGGGTCGTATTCCGGATCGGTTTCAAAACGCTGTTGCCAGACGTCCAGTGCCGGCACGCGACCGCCACCTTGCTGATAACCCAGTTCCATCAAACGATGAACAGCTTCTGCCAGATCGGGGCGGTATTCGCTGAGGACGATTCCCTGAGGCCAAGTGATCGCAGGCACACCTTCAGCGAGGTTGCGCCGCATTAGAAAGCAGAAGTCCTTGCTCAAGCCTCAATGACCTTGTTCAGCGACAGCCTTGGCTGCTTCGATCAGGCACTTGGTCAATTCTGGAGAGGAGAACTTGGTCAGCACCGCGTTCGCGCCGGCAAGACGGGCCTTTTCGCTGTTCATCGCGCTGTCCAAAGAGGTGTGCAGCAGCACATAGAGGTGCGAGAAATCCGGGGTTTCACGCAAGGTGCGGGTGAAGGCGTAGCCGTCCATTTCCGACATTTCGATGTCCGAGACGATCAGGTTGATTTGCTGGGCCGTGCCTTGCAGGTCCAGCAGGCAGTCGATGGCTTCCTTGGCACTGCGGGCGGTGTGGCATTGCAGGCCGAGGTTGCGCAGGGTGTGAACCGATTGCTGCAACGCAACCTGGCTGTCGTCGACCACCAGAATTCGCGCGTTACCGAGTACTTCGGCGTCTTCCATGCTCAGTTCGGTCGGGGCCATTTCGATCTGCGCTGGGGCGATGCCATGGATCACTTTTTCGATGTCCAGCACCTGTACCAACGTGCCGTCGACCGAGGTCACGCCAGTGATGTACGACCGCACGCCGCCAGAGCCAAAGGGCGGCGGACGGATGTCGGTAGTCAGGCAGTGGACGATCTTGCTCACCGCTTGAACGTGCAAACCCTGCTTGGAGCGGCTGACATCGGTGACGATCAGGCAACCACCGTTAGGGTCTTCCAGCGGCCGTTCACCGATGGCACGGCTGAGGTCGATCACCGACAACGACGCACCGCGCAGGGTGGCGATGCCTTTGACGTGGGGATGCGACTCCGGCAGTTTGGTCAGCGGCGGGCAGGGAATGATTTCACTGACTTTCAGCAGGTTGATCGCCATCAGCTTGCCGCTGCGCAAGGTAAACAGCAGAAGCGAAAGTGAGTCTGCGCGGGCTTTGTTTGAAGACATAAAAACCTTCTGTGGAAAAAGGTGATGGGCGATCGCGGGATCGCCAACAGCTATCGATGCCGGGTTATCGACTTGTTGCGGGCAGGCTTTAGGTTAAATACCCGGTATCGCCGACCAACGCGAACTTTGTAGCAGCTGCCGAAGGCTGCGTTCGAGGGCGAAGTCCTCGCTGAACCGGGCAATGCGTTGTATCGGAGGCACCGCGTTTACCGGTTTACGACTGCTGCGCAGTCGAACGCAGCCTTCGGCAGCTGCAAGGGGTCGCGTTATTTCATTCCCAAGCGTTTGGCCATCCTTCCAAGATTCGCCCGATCCAAGCCTAGCTCACGTGCCGCACTCGCCCAATTGTTATGGTGCCGTTCCAGACAGGCGTTGATCAGTCGACGCTGATAATCCTCGGTCGCCACCCGCAAGTCTCCCGAGACCAAAGCAGCAGGGCTGACAGGGGCTGGCTCGGCTGCCGGCTCAACACTGCCATTGGGCAAATCCAGATCCGCCGCACTCAAGCTGAGAATCTTCGGCCGTTCCTTGCAATTACCGAGCGCCTTCAAGGCACTGCGGCCAATCAAGTGCTCCAGTTCCCGCACATTTCCCGGCCATGTATACGCCAGCAATGCAGCCTGGGCGTCGCTGTTCAGGCGCAGGCTGTTGAGGCCCATGCGAGAGCGGTTCTGCTCCAGGAAATAGCCGCTGAGCAGCAACACATCCCGACCACGATCACGCAGTGCTGGCACCAACAATGGATAAACGCTCAGTCGGTGATAGAAGTCGGCACGGTAGCGGCCGCTGCGCACTTCCTCCGCCAGATCGCGGTTGGTCGCGGCGATCAGTCGTACGTCGACCTGATGCTCTTTATCCGAACCCAACCGCTGCAATTGACCGCTTTGCAGAACTCGCAGCAATTTGGCCTGGACGGTCAGGGACAGCTCACCGACTTCATCGAGAAACAGCGTACCGCCATTGGCCAGTTCGAACTTGCCGCGCCGATCGTTCATTGCGCCGGTGAAGGCACCGCGGACATGGCCGAACAATTCGCTCTCCACCAGCGTGTCCGGCAGTGCTGCGCAGTTGAGGCTGATGATCGGCTTGTCGGCCCGGGGCGATGCGGCGTGGATGGCTTGGGCTACCAGTTCCTTGCCGACCCCGGTTTCACCGGTGATCAGCACAGTAAGATCGCTGCCGCCCACCAGATTGATTTCTTCCACCAGCCGTTTGTGGGCCTTGCTCTGACCAATCATCTCGCGGTTCTGCTGGCCGCTGGCTTGTCGGTAAACCTCGGCACGCTGATGTTCGTCTTCGACACGATTGGCCAGGCGTTCGATGCGCTCGGCGGCGTTGACCGTGGCGGCGGCCAGGCTGGCGAAGGCTTCCAGGGCGTCCAGTTCGATCGGTTCGAAGCGCTCCGGATCGAGTGCGTCGAGGGTCAGCAAGCCCCACGGACGTTCGTCGATAAACAGCGGGCAACCCATGCAGTCATGGACTTCCAGATGATCGTCGAGGCCATCGACCAGGCCGTCGTAAGGGTCGGGCAATTCGCTGTCGGCGGCGAAGCGAGTCGGGCCGGGGCTGCTGAGCAAGGCTTCGAAACGTGGGTGTTCGCTGACTTTGAAGCGTCGGCCGAGGGTGTCGGTGCTCAACCCGTCGACGGCCAGCGGCACCAGCCATTCGCCATCGAGGCGCAGCAGGGCGGCGGCATCGCAGGGGAGCAGGGCACGCATGGCTTCGAGCAAGCGCCGATAACGCTCGCCTTCAGGGAGTTCGCGGGACAGGTCGGAGACCAGTGGCAGCAGGGCGGTAAGCAGGGATTTTGCAGTCATAGTGACTCCATGTAGTCGGTATGACTATAAAACAGTCTGTGTCGATATGACTATTAAGAATTCAAGTTATTGATTTATAGCGTTTTAATTTGTGGCACGGAAACTGATAAGCATAAGGCAATCAGTTGGCACCCCAAGTAGATCAGGAGTCTCCTTTATGCTTAGCGTTCAAGACCGTGCAATCGTCAAATCCACCGTGCCCTTGCTGGAAAGCGGTGGCGAAGCATTGATCACTCATTTCTACCGCATGATGCTCTCCGAGTACCCGGAAGTCCGCCCGCTGTTCAACCAGGCTCACCAGGCCAGCGGTGATCAGCCGCGTGCCCTGGCGAACGGTGTCTTGATGTATGCGCGGCACATCGACCAACTCGACCAGTTGGGCGACCTGGTGGCCAAGATCATCAATAAGCACGTGGCCCTGCAAATTCTCCCGGAACACTACCCGATTGTCGGCTCCTGCCTGCTGCGAGCTATCTCCGAAGTGCTGGGCGACGAGATTGCCACCCCTGAAGTGATGGCCGCCTGGGGGGCTGCCTACGGTCAATTGGCCGACATCCTGATCGGCGCCGAAACCAGCATCTACGACCAGAAGGAGCAGGCACCGGGCGGCTGGCGCGGGGCGCGGGAATTCATCGTGGTGGCCAAGATCGAGGAGAGTGCGGAAATCATCTCGTTCTACTTCGAACCGGCTGACAAAGGCCCGATTCTGGCGGCAGAGCCAGGCCAATACATCGGCATGAAACTGATCCTCGATGGCGAAGAGATTCGTCGTAACTACTCGCTGTCGGCCTTGGCGAACAAGGGTCAGTACCGCATCAGCGTCAAGCGTGAAACCGGTGGCCGCGCCTCTAACCATTTGCACGATCAACTGCATGTGGGTGCCAGCATCCAACTGTTCCCGCCATCGGGCGAATTCACCCTGACCGAAAGCGACAAACCATTGGTGTTGATCAGCGGCGGCGTCGGTATCACTCCGACGCTGGCGATGCTCGAAGCGGCGCTGGCGACCGAGCGGCCGGTGCACTTTATTCACTGCGCACGCAACGGTAGCGTTCACGCCTTCCGCGACTGGATCGATGGCTTGGCCGAGCGTCACCCGCAACTCAAACGCTTCTATTGCTACGACGAAGATGATGGCGTAAGCCCGGCGGCGCACAAGGTTGGCCTGTTAAGCCAGGAGCAACTGGGCGAGTGGTTGCCGCAACAGCGCGATCTGGACGCGTACTTCCTCGGGCCTAAAGGCTTCATGGCGGCGATCAAGCGCCACCTCAAAGCCTTGGGTGTACCGGAAAAGCAAAGCCGTTACGAATTCTTCGGGCCGGCTTCGGCGCTGGAGTAACCGCTTATCTCGTAGGAGCACGGCTTGCCGGCGAAAGCGATCTTGCGGACGCCTTCGCCGGCAAGCCGTGCTCCTACGAGTGCGTGTCGGTCTTTCAGCCCTTCAATTCCTTCAAATGTTTGTACACCGTCGCCCGGCCCATGTTCAGCACGTTCGCCACATAGTTGGAGGCGCTTTTACCTTTGAAGGCGCCTTCGGCGTGCAGTGCCAGCACCAGTTCGCGTTTATGGTCGCGGGTCAGCAGGTTCAGGCTCAGCTGACGTTCGCGCAGCCAGGCGTGGAGGAAGGTGTTGATCCGCTCCTGCCAATCATCGCGAAACAGGGAGTCCGGTTGCGGAATCAACTTGCTCGGTGACAGGAACAGATCCAAAGCGGCCTTGGCATTTTCGAACAGCGAAATATTCAGATTGATGCACAGCACCGCCAGCGGATGACCTTCGTTGTCGCGCAGCACGCTGCTCAGGCTGCGAATCTTCTGGCCATCCCAATTGAGCTTTTCGTACGGCCCGATGTTTCGTTCGCTGATCTCTTCACTGAGCATGTCCTCCAGCGCCGAGTCGTCACCGACTTCCCGTTTGGACAGGTTGTTGGCGATATAGTCGACCTTCTGTGTGCGCAGATCGTGCAGCACCACCTCGGCGTGAGGAAAGAACAACGTGGCGATGGCATCGGCGATCGCTCGGAAGTTGTCCAGCGGCGAGCTCTTCAATGGAGAGTCATCAAGGGCCGGATCTTGTTCTTGGGCGTTCATAAAATGGAGCTCCAGGCAGCATCAGCGCCCCGTCAAAAAAGGGCGCTGGAAGTTTGCCGCAATCGTGTCGACACGTCACCTGAGTCTGAACGTCAGCCCAGCCGCGCGGGGGAGAGCATCTCGGTGTTCAGACCGAAGCGAGTCAGTTGCTCGGGCAAGGCTTCACCGCGCACCAGTGCTGCGCTGGCCTGGCCCATGGCCGGCGAGGTCTGGATGCCATAACCGCCTTGTGCCGCTACCCAGAATAGCCCCGGTACCTGCGGATCGAAACCGGACAGCAAGTCACCGTCGCTGACGAAACTGCGCAAGCCGGCCCAGGTGCGGGTCGGACGGCGGATGGTCAGGGTGGTGGCTTCTTCGATCTGGTAGATGCCCATCGCGATGTCCAGCTCTTCGGGCTGCACGTCGTGCGGTTCTACCGGGTCGGCGTTGGCTGGCGAGCCGAGGAACATCCCCGCGTCGGGCTTCATGTAGAAGGATTCGTCGAGGCTGACCAGCATTGGCCAATGATGGATGTCCACGCCCTCGGGGCCGGCGAAGATGAACGCTGCGCGCCGCTTGGGTTGCAGGCCCAGAGGTTTGGCACCGGCCAGCTCACCGATTTTGTCGGCCCAGGCGCCTGCCGCGTTGATGATGATCGGGGCGCTGAAGGTCTGACCGTTGGTTTGCACGTGCCACACACCTTCGGCGTCACGGGTCAGGCTCAGGACTTCGTTGTCGGTATGAACTTCGCCTTTATTGCGTCGGATACCGCGCAGGTAACCCTGGTGCAAGGCATCGGTGTCGATGTCGCTGGCGGTCGGATCGTAAATCGCGCCATGGACTTTTTCCCGGCGCAGGATCGGCAAGCGTACGCAGGCCTCGTCGACGCTGAGTAGCTGCATTTCCGGCACGGTGGTTTTGGCGCTCAGGTATTGATGGTTCAGTTCGGCCGGGTCGCCGGTGAAGTCCACGGTCATCTCGCCACGCGGGGTCAGCAGCGGGTGTTCGCAGAAACCGGATGGCGGCGCGTCGAAGAAATCACGGCTGGCCTGGGTCAGCGCCCGAACTTGAGGCGTACCGTATGCGGCGGTAAACAGTGCGGCCGAACGTCCGGTGGAGTGGTAGGCCGGATGGGATTCGCGTTCGAGCACGATTACTCGGGCGTGCTGCGACAGCCAGAAACCGGTGGAAGCGCCGGCAATCCCGCCGCCGATGATGATGAAATCTGCCTGGCTCATGAACGTCTCCTGATGGGGCGCAAATGCCAATGTTTTCGATGGCCCCCTGTAGGAGCTGTCGAGTGAAACGAGGCTGCGATCTTTTGATCTTGCCTTTAAAAGCAAAGTCAAAAGATCGCAGCCTCGTTTCACTCGACAGCTCCTACAAGGGTTCGTGGTGTTAGCGCTGCAAGCGGTAAAGGGCATTCGCCAGTGCAATGTCTTCCAGGCCCAGACCGATGGAGCGGAAGAACACATGACGGTCGTAGTCGGGGCGCTGGACTTTTTCGCTGAGCAGATCAGGCAAGTCGCCGACAATCGCGTTCTTGTCCCAACCATGTTGTTCACCGGCAATCAGCATCTCGCCGGCCGAGCCCGGGGTGGTCAGGCGATAGTCGCAGAACACGTGCATGTCATTGAGGCTCTGCGGCGGTACTTCATGGGCACGCGGTGCGTTGGTGCTGATGGAAGTGATCAGCGCCGGTTTGCTCAAGCTTGAAGGGTCGATCACCGGCCCTGCGGACGAGGTGCAGAGCATGATCACGTCAGCGTCCTGAATCGCCGCTTCACGACTGTCGGCGATGGTCAGGCGTGGATCGAGGCTTTTGAGCTGCGCCAATACTTCGGGATTCTCGTCGCTAAGGCTCGGCGAATAGAGGCTGATGCTCTGCCATTCGCGCAGACGTTTCACGTAGTGCAGGTGCGCCTGGGCGACCTTGCCGCTGCCGATGATCGTCAGGCGCCGGGCCTTCAGCGGGGCGAGGGCGTCGACCGCCACTGCCGTGGTTGCAGCGGTGCGTGCCGTGGTCAGTTCGCCGGCATCACAGAGCAACAGCGGCTGGCCGGACTGCATCGACATCAGCAGCGTCCAGGCGGTCACCAGCGGGCCTTGTTCACGCACGATGTACGGCGAGGTCTTGACCCCGTAAACACCGTCTTCGGCCAGCACACCCAGGTAGTTGATGAAGTCGCCAGCGCCCTGCGGAAACTCCACCAGTTGCTGCGCTGGTTGCATGGCTTGCCCGGCAGCCAGGTCGCGGAACAGCTTGCGCAAGATCTGCGGCACGTCGACCTGCGCCAGCAGCTCGCGGGCCTGGGGTTGGGTGATCACGTAGGGCGTACTGGACATGGTCGGCTCCGGGAGCTGGAAGTAAACTAATTTGTCCATTATGGACTTTTAGTTGTCGCGAGCAAGCTCCTGTTGAAAAAAAGCCGGACGAAAAAAAAGCGCAGTCCGTTTCCGGCTGCGCCTCTTTTAGTGCGACCCGCGTTACGGACGCTTGCGCTCAACCGCCCGCAGTAGATGTGTCGGTGGCGTTTCACAGCTGATCTTGCGACCCAGCAGCGCCTCGATGGACGGTAGCTGGTAGGAGTCGTCTTCACCGGCAAAACTGATAGACACGCCATCGGCGCCAGCACGACCGGTGCGACCGATGCGGTGCACGTAGTCGTCCGGAACTTCCGGCAAGGTGAAGTTGATTACGTGGCTGATCCCGTCGATGTGAATGCCGCGACCGGCCACATCGGTGGCGACCAGTACGCGGATCTTGCCTTCGCGGAAACCTTCGAGGGTCTTGATGCGCTTGTGCTGCGGCACGTCGCCGGACAGTTGCGCGGCATTGACGCCATCACGTACCAGGCGTTCTTCGATGCGCCGCACTTCGTCCTTGCGGTTGGCAAACACCATCACCCGCTCCCAACCGTTGTCGTTGACCAGGTTGTAGAGCAGTTTGTATTTGTCGGCGCCGGCAACGGCATAAATGTGTTGCTCGACGTTTTCGCTGGCCACGTTCTGCGACTCGATCTCGACGATCGACGGGTCGGTGGTCCATTGTTTGGCCAGGTTCATCACGTCTTCGGTGAAGGTCGCGGAGAACAGCAGCGTCTGACGCTCGTTCTTCGGCGGAGTCTGGCGAATGATCTGACGCACTTGTGGGATGAAACCCATGTCGAGCATCCGGTCGGCTTCGTCCAGGACCATGACTTCGACCATGTCCAGATGCACGTCGCCGCGCTGGTTGAAGTCCAGCAGACGGCCCGGGGTGGCCACGAGGATGTCGCAATGACGAGCTTCGAGGTGTTTGAGCTGCTTATCGAAGTCCATGCCGCCGACAAACGTCATGACGTTGAGGCCGGTGTATTTGGTCAGGTCGGCCGCGTCCTTGGCGATCTGCACCACCAGTTCACGGGTCGGAGCAATGATCAGCGCCCGCGGCTCACCCATGTAACGCTCTTTCGGCGGCGGGGTTTGCAGCAGTTGGGTGATGATCGAAATCAGGAATGCAGCGGTTTTGCCAGTGCCGGTCTGGGCGCGACCGATGGCGTCTTTGCCCGCCAGGGTGAAGCCAAGCACCTGTGCCTGAATCGGCGTGCAATACGGGAAGCCCAGGTCCTGGATGGCGTGCATCAGTTCAGGGGCGAGTTTGAAATCGTGGAATCGGGTTTTGCCTTCCTGGGGTTCGACGGCGAAGTCTTCGAGTTTCCAGGGAATAACCGGCGCTTTTGGCTTCGGTTCGCGACGCGGTTTTGCAGGTTTCGCAGCTTCGCTGCTCGGTTCTTCAGAGGCTTGAGCCTCAACGGGTTGGACGGCCGGTATGGCCATCGGCTCGTGCTTCGGTACCGCTACGGTTGCGGTCCGGCCAGACTGATTACCGTCGGCGCGGTGGCTGGGATGGTGAGACGGAGCGCTGGAGACTGGCGCGAGCTGCTCAGTCTCGCTTTTACCGAACATTTTCTTGAGTGCTTTGAGCACGGTCATCTCATCAATTGGTTAAGTGCCGGCCAGTGTAATGCAAGAATCGGGCGCGGCGTAGTGGGATGGATCAATGGGCTGCTTTTCACATAAACAGTTAACGCAAGCGCTCGGCGAGCCAGACACCGATGTCGCGAATTTCCTCGGGTAACACTTCGTGACCCATTGGGTATTCCTGCCATGTCACGGTGACACCATGCTGCTTTAAATACTCGTAGGCGGTCCGGCCCATGGAGTTTTGCACCACGTCATCGTACTGGCCGTGCAAAGACAGCACAGGAATGCGCTGCTGGCTGGCGGAAAGCTCCAGTTCATCGCTGAAGGTCGGTGCATAAGTCGAGAGGGCTAGTACGCCACCCAACGGCCCCTGCCATTTCAGAAAGGCGGTGTGTAGCACCACGGCGCCACCTTGGGAAAAGCCTGCAAGAAATATTCGCGAAGCGTCTATTCCGCTGGCGCGCTGCTCTTCAATTAAACCAAAGACCCTTTGCGCGGACGCTTCAAGCTGCTCGCGGTTGATCGCGCGCGCGGGGCTCATGGCCAATATGTCGTACCAGCTCGGCATCTCGTAACCACCATTGATGGTCACGGCGCAGGTCGGTGCCTGAGGGAGAACGAAGCGGGTGGTCAGCAGGATTTCCTGCAGCGCTTCGGCCACCGGCAGGAAGTCGTAGCGGTCGGCGCCCAGGCCGTGCAGCCATATAACGCAGGCGTCTGCGGGCTTGACGGGTTGAAGAATCAAGGGCTCGGTCATGGGTGCTCCATATATGTGCGTGCGCGCTCATTCAGTGCGAGATCCGAGTGCGCGCCTGGTTGATCAGTTAAGAAGATGTCGCAAGGCTACAAGTTTTGCTATTGACCTGTCGCTGAATCGCTTCTGCGAGCGGTCTGGTACGGGCTTTGCTATGGGAAAACGGTGCAACCCATCTCGCGCCTTGCGGTAACACTATCAGTGTACTGCTAGCGGTGGGATAGCAAAGAATCCGGTGATGGATGTTCGCCAGTGGCCGCTACGGGCTTCGCGAACGTGAAAGGGCTACAGCCCGTTCGGCCGATTGGTGAGAAGTGAGTTGTCCATGATGTGGATTTTCTCCTACTAGACTCATAGCGCAGGTCTTACGTCGGTTGACCCCAAAAAAAGCCAACACGGGTCAACAACGCCTCATAAGGGTGCGACGGGACTCAAGCTCCGACACAACAAGAGCAAAACTGGAGGTTTGAATGAAGATGTTGAAATCCACCCTGGCTATCGTGACTGCAGCCGCAGTACTCGGTGTCAGTGGGTTCGCTCAGGCGGGTGCAACCCTGGATGCAGTGCAAAAGAAAGGTTTCGTACAGTGCGGTGTAAGTGACGGTCTGCCGGGCTTCTCGGTACCGGACTCGACTGGCAAGATCATCGGTATCGATGCTGACGTCTGCCGCGCTGTGGCCGCTGCCGTTTTCGGCGACGCGACCAAAGTCAAATTCAGCCAGTTGAACGCCAAAGAGCGCTTCACCGCGCTGCAGTCCGGCGAAATCGACGTGCTGTCGCGTAACACCACCTGGACCAGCTCGCGCGATTCGGGCATGGGTCTGGTGTTTGCCGGCGTGACGTACTACGACGGCATCGGCTTCCTGGTGAACAACAAGCTGGGCGTGAAGAGCGCTAAAGAGCTCGACGGCGCCACCATCTGCATTCAAGCCGGTACCACCACCGAGCTGAACGTTTCCGACTACTTCCGCGGCAACGGTCTGAAATACACCCCGATCACCTTCGACACCTCCGATGAAAGCGCCAAGTCGCTGGAATCCGGTCGTTGCGACGTGCTGACCTCCGACAAATCCCAGCTCTACGCACAACGCAGCAAGCTGGCGACCCCGACCGACTACGTCGTTCTGCCGGAAACCATCTCCAAGGAGCCTCTGGGCCCGGTCGTGCGTAAAGGCGACGAAGAGTGGTTCAGCATCGTCAAGTGGACCCTGTTCGCGATGCTCAACGCTGAAGAAATGGGCATCACCCAGAAAAACGTTGAAGCTGAAGCCAAAGCCACCAAGAACCCGGACGTTGCTCGTCTGCTGGGCTCTGACGGTGAATACGGCAAAGACCTGAAAGTGAAGAAGGACTGGGTCGTCCAGATCGTCAAACAAGTGGGTAACTACGGTGAAGTGTTCGAGAAAAACCTCGGCAAGGGCACTCCACTGGCCATTGACCGCGGGCTGAACGCTCTGTGGAACAACGGCGGCATTCAATACGCACCACCAGTGCGCTGATGGTTCTATCACCCGGTGGGCCAACCGCCGGGTGATGTTCTGTTCCATTATTTGCGGGGCACTTCATGCAAAATTCAATCGGCGCACCAAAGCAGAGGCTCAGCCTCAGCGATCCGAAAGTGCGTGCGTGGCTATTTCAGATCATCACCATTGTGGCGGTGGTCTCGATGGGCTGGTACCTGTTCGATAACACACAGACCAACCTTCAACACCGGGGCATTACCTCCGGCTTCAGCTTTCTGGAGCGCAGTGCCGGTTTCGGCATCGCTCAACACCTGATCGACTACACCGAATCGGACACGTATGCCCGGGTGTTTGTCATCGGCCTGCTCAATACGCTGCTGGTGACCTTCATCGGCGTGATCCTGGCGACGATCCTCGGGTTTATCGTCGGTGTGTCACGGCTGTCGAAGAACTGGATCATTGCCAAGCTGGCGACGGTGTATGTCGAGGTTTTCCGTAACATTCCGCCGCTGCTGCAAATCCTGTTCTGGTACTTCGCGGTGTTCCTGACCATGCCGGGGCCACGCAACAGCCATAACTTCGGCGACACCTTCTTCGTCAGCAGCCGCGGCCTGAACATGCCGGCCGCTCTGGTGGCAGAGGGTTTCTGGCCGTTTGTGGTCAGTATCGTCGTGGCCATTGTCGCCATCGTGCTGATGAATCGCTGGGCGACCAAGCGCTTTGAAGCAACCGGCGTACCGTTCCACAAATTCTGGGTGGGCCTGGCGCTGTTTCTGGTGATCCCTGCGCTGTGCGCATTGATCTTCGGCGCGCCGGTGCACTGGGAAATGCCGAAGCTGCAAGGCTTCAACTTCGTCGGTGGCTGGGTGCTGATCCCGGAACTGCTGGCGCTGACCCTGGCCCTGACGGTGTACACCGCGGCGTTCATCGCCGAGATCGTGCGTTCGGGCATCAAATCGGTCAGCCACGGCCAAACCGAAGCGGCGCACTCGTTGGGTTTGCGCAACGGTCCGACGCTGCGCAAGGTGATCATCCCGCAAGCCCTGCGCGTGATCATTCCACCGCTGACCAGCCAATACCTGAACCTGGCGAAGAACTCCTCGCTGGCGGCCGGTATCGGTTATCCGGAGATGGTGTCGTTGTTTGCCGGTACGGTGCTGAACCAGACCGGGCAGGCGATCGAGGTGATTGCCATCACCATGAGCGTGTACCTGGCGATCAGTATCAGCATTTCCCTGCTGATGAACTGGTACAACAAGCGCATTGCGCTGATCGAGCGGTAAGGAAAAGCGCATGAGTACTCATACTTTCAAACCTGACATGCCACCCCCGAGCCGCAGCATCGGTGTCGTGGCGTGGATGCGCGCCAACATGTTCTCCAGCTGGCTCAACACCCTGCTGACCCTGTTCGCGTTCTACCTGATCTACCTGGTGGTGCCGCCGATCCTGAGCTGGGCGATCCTCGATGCCAACTGGGTCGGCACTACCCGCGCCGACTGCACGAAGGAGGGCGCCTGCTGGGTGTTCATCCAACAGCGCTTTGGCCAGTTCATGTACGGCTACTACCCGACAGACCTGCGCTGGCGCGTGGACCTGACCGTGTGGCTGGCGGTCATCGGCGTGGCACCGTTGTTTATCTCGCGCTTTCACCATAAAGCGGTGTATGGCCTGAGCTTCCTGGTGCTGTACCCGATCATTGCCTACTTCCTGTTGCATGGTGGTCTCTTCGGCCTGAGCACCGTGGCGACCAGTCAGTGGGGCGGCCTGATGCTGACCCTGGTGATCGCCACCGTCGGTATTGCCGGTGCGTTGCCGCTGGGTATCGTCCTGGCGCTGGGCCGTCGTTCGAACATGCCGGCGATTCGGGTGGTCTGCGTGACCTTCATCGAATTCTGGCGCGGCGTGCCGTTGATCACGGTGCTGTTCATGTCTTCGGTGATGCTGCCGTTGTTCCTGCCTGAAGGCATGAACTTCGACAAACTGCTGCGAGCGCTGATCGGCGTGATCCTGTTCCAGTCGGCCTACGTCGCCGAAGTGGTGCGCGGCGGTCTGCAAGCGATTCCCAAGGGTCAGTACGAAGCGGCTGCAGCGATGGGCCTCGGTTACTGGCGCAGCATGGGCCTGGTGATTCTGCCGCAAGCCCTGAAGCTGGTGATCCCCGGTATCGTCAACACCTTCATTGCGCTGTTCAAGGACACGAGCCTGGTGATCATCATCGGCCTGTTCGACTTGCTCAACAGCGTGAAACAAGCCGCCGCCGACCCGAAATGGTTGGGCATGGCCACCGAAGGCTATGTGTTCGCGGCCCTGGTGTTCTGGATTTTCTGTTTTGGTATGTCCCGCTACTCCATGCATTTGGAACGTAAGCTGGACACTGGCCACAAGCGTTAGGAGCGTAGTTTATGAGTGAAGCGATCAAACAGCCTGTGAGCCCTGAAGGCATTATTCAGATGCAGGGCGTGAACAAGTGGTACGGCCAGTTCCACGTGTTGAAAGACATCAACCTGAACGTTAAACAGGGCGAGCGTATCGTCCTGTGTGGCCCGTCGGGTTCCGGCAAATCCACCACCATCCGTTGCCTCAACCGTCTGGAAGAACACCAGCAGGGGCGCATCGTGGTCGATGGCGTGGAGCTGACCAACGACCTCAAGCAGATCGAATCGGTCCGCCGCGAAGTGGGTATGGTGTTCCAGCACTTCAACCTGTTCCCGCACCTGACCATCCTGCAGAACTGCACGCTGGCGCCGATGTGGGTGCGCAAGATGCCCAAGCGCAAGGCCGAAGAAATCGCCATGCATTACCTGGAACGCGTCCGCATTCCGGAGCAGGCGCATAAATTCCCGGGGCAACTGTCCGGCGGTCAGCAACAGCGTGTGGCGATTGCCCGTGCCTTGTGCATGAAACCGAAAATCATGCTGTTCGATGAACCGACCTCGGCACTCGACCCGGAGATGGTGAAAGAGGTTCTGGACACCATGATCGGCCTGGCTGAAGACGGCATGACCATGCTTTGTGTCACCCACGAAATGGGCTTCGCCCGCACCGTGGCCAATCGCGTGATCTTCATGGACAAGGGCGAAATCGTCGAACAGGCCGCGCCGAACGACTTCTTCGATAATCCGCAGAATGTGCGTACGAAGTTGTTCTTGAGTCAGATCCTGCATTGATCCTGCGCAAGTGTTGAAATGAACCCGGACTTGATCCGGGTTTATTTTTGTCTGGGGTTTTAGGTCAGGAGGTTAGTGCCGCTTCCAGTTCCGGATGGCGGGCGGCCAATAGTTGTTTGAGGGCGGCACCTTCGTTCAACACCTGAATTTGCGCCAGTAAATAGGGATGACGATCCAACAGCTGCATCAGTGTGAGTAACGGTTTGGGCGCAGGCAGCTCTCCACGCTCATACCGCGAAAAGGCATTGTTCCCACCGCCGGACAGCAACTTCACTGCGTTTTTTTGCGTGAGTTGGAGTTTGCGGCGGATACGCTTTATCTCGGAGCCAATAAGTTGCAGGCAGTCCTTGAGCAATTGATCGCCGGCATCCGAATAGCGATCGGCGCTGTCGGTGTCATGATCGAATTCGATTTCACCGCAAACCCTGCATTCCCAACCTGCAAGATCGTAAACAAGTCGCGACATCTGTTTGTAATTGACGGAGAGGGTACGTCCTTCGAAGTGTCCCATTCCATCGTGAGTGCCGCAGTTGACGCATTGCTGCGTTCTCATAGGTTTTTCTCCTTGAAGGAGACTACCGGGTGTCCACCGCCGGGGCGGTAAGACACTTTGATGTAAATCTCCATTCCATGAAATGTTGTGTGATAAACGTCTTGCCAGACCCGGTGGTCGACATAGGAGGTCATGGATTTGAAGAGCATTCGGCGCTCCAGTGCACAGATCGCCTGGATCATTTGCCAGAGGTTGAAACCCATGTCATTGCCCGATTCCAGAGCCCGTCGGGTGAACGCCTTTTTGCCAAACCTGACAACCTCCGCCTTGACCACTGCCAAGTCGTAATGGGGTGTGTTCTTTTCCATAAGAAACTAAAAGCCCTATCCCTGAAATTACCCTTAAAGGGTAATTTTGACTAATCGAAAATCCCGCTCCATTTCCCTCTCTCTGACCGTAGGCGGTTGCCGTCCTACGTGGAGCTGACTAACATGTCAGAAAATTCATCCTATGATTGGATGAAAGGGCGAATCTATGTCAGACATTTCTCCGCTTGTTAAACGGTCCCTGGTTGACCAGGCCTTGGACCAATTACGCCTGCGCATCACCGAAGGTGTCTGGACGGTCGGCCAGCGCTTGCCCACAGAGCCCGAGCTGTCCGCGGAGCTAGGCATCAGCCGTAACACCGTGCGCGAAGCCATGCGCGTGTTGGCGTTTTCCGGGTTGATCGAAATCCGTCAGGGCGATGGCAGTTATCTGCGCGCGGTGGTCGATCCGCTCGACACCATGAAGGCGTTGTCCCGCTGCTCCCACGAGCAAGCCCGGGAGACTCGGCACATTCTGGAAGTCGAGGCCATCGGTCTGGCCGCACTGCGGCGTACCGACGAAGACCTTGTGGCGCTGCGTGAGGCGCTAGGCATCAGCGGCAGTCACTATCACGGCGATCTCGACACTTATATCGCCTGCGATCTGGTGTTTCACCGTCGTCTGGTGGACGCCGCGCACAACCCGACGCTTAGCGAGTTGTATCGCTATTTCTCCAGCATCGTCGGTGCACAGCTGCGCGAGACCCTGAACATCAGCCCCCGACGCCAGGAGGTGTTCGACCTTCATATCGCACTGCTTGATGCCGTCGAGCAACGCGACCCGGAACGGGCCAAAGCCCTGTCGAGGCAGTTGATCAATGAACCTTGAAACCGAGAATCCCATGTCCAGCCAGCAGGTCAACAACAGCAGCATCCCCCAAGCCAAGCGCACAGCGGAGCTCGAAGAACTGCTGATCGACGCCGAGGCCGATGACGAACAGGTCCAGCAAAGCCACCCGATCCTGCGTCGTCCGTGGTTGCTGCTGCTGGGCCTGATTCTGGTGGCGCTGAACCTGCGCCCGGCGCTGTCGAGCATGGCGCCGATGCTCAGCGAGGTCTCGAAGACCCTCGGTTTGTCGGCAGCCCAGGCCGGTTTGCTGACGACGTTGCCGGTGCTGTGCCTCGGCTTGTTTGCACCGCTGGCGCCCGTGCTGGCACGACGTTTTGGCGCCGAGCGGGTGGTGTTGGGGATTCTTTTGATGCTGGCCGGCGGGATCATCCTGCGCAGTTCGTTCGGCGAGATCGGCCTGTTTGCCGGGAGCGTGCTGGCCGGCGCCAGCATCGGTGTGATCGGCGTGTTGCTGCCAGGCATCGTTAAACGCGACTTCGCGAAACAGGCCGGGACCATGACCGGCGTCTACACCATGGCCCTGTGCCTGGGCGCGGCGATGGCGGCGGGCGCGACCGTGCCGTTGAGCGAGCATTTCGACAAGAGCTGGGCACTGGGCCTCGGCTTCTGGGTGGTGCCGGCATTGGTCGCGGCGATTTTCTGGTTGCCACAAGTCGGGCAGAAACACGGCGCACACAACGTCGCCTATCGGGTTCGCGGTCTGTTGCGTGATCCGCTGGCCTGGCAAGTGACGCTCTACATGGGCCTGCAATCGTCCCTGGCCTACATCGTGTTCGGCTGGTTGCCATCGATCCTGATTGGCCGCGGCCTGACCCCGACCCAGGCCGGCCTGGTGCTCTCGGGTTCTGTCATTGTCCAGTTGGCCAGTTCACTGGCCGCGCCGTGGCTGGCGACCCGCGGCAAGGACCAGCGTCTGGCGATCGTCATCGTCATGCTGCTGACCCTTGGCGGTTTATTCGGTTGCCTCTACGCGCCGATCGAAGGCTTGTGGGGCTGGGCGATCCTGCTCGGTCTGGGGCAGGGCGGTACGTTCAGTCTGGCGCTGACCCTGATTGTGCTGCGCTCGCGGGACTCGCATGTCGCGGCAAACCTGTCGAGCATGGCCCAGGGCTTCGGTTACACCCTCGCGTCCATGGGGCCGTTCGCGGTCGGTATCGTGCATGACTGGACCGGCGGCTGGAACGCCCTGGGCTGGATCTTTGGCATCATTGGCCTCGGGGCGATCATTGCCGGTCTCGGCGCCGGACGTTCGCTGTACGTCCAGGTCGAAAGCGAAAAGATCTGACACCCGCACACTGTCGGTATTCGGCCCACGAATGCCGATAGTGTTCCGCGCGTTTGTTGACTATCGTGCAGGCAATCTTTCAAAACCATTTTGCACATCTATTTGCACATCAGGGAGCCTGCCCATGAGTGATGCCCACAGCGCATTGATCACCCAGTTCTACCAAGCTTTCCAGCGGCTGGATGCCGAGGCCATGAGTGCCTGCTATACCGACGATGTGCTGTTCAGCGATCCAGCGTTCGGCGAACTGCGCGGCCGCGATGCCGGCGACATGTGGCGCATGCTCACCACCCGGGCCAAGGACTTTTCCCTGACGTTCGATAACGTGCGCAGCGATGAGCGCGCTGGTGGTGCCCATTGGGTGGCGACGTACCTGTTCAGCCAGACCGGCAACACGGTGGTCAACGATATTCAGGCACGCTTCGTTTTTCGCGATGGCAAGATCTGCGAGCATCACGACAGCTTCGACATGTGGACCTGGTCCCGGCAGGCACTGGGTTTCAAAGGGCTGCTGTTGGGCTGGACGCCAGCGGTGAGAAACGCTGTTCGCGCTCAAGCCTTGAAGGGGCTGAAGGCATTCCAGGCCAGTCGCTGATAAGATCGCGGCTTGTTTCCTTTCAAGCCTTGATCGTCACGTGAACACCCTCAGCGAAATCTCCGTCGATGCCGACACGCCGGTGAGCAAACCCTGGTTCGTCTACCTCGTTCGCGCGGCCAATGGTTCGCTCTACTGCGGGATCAGTGATGATCCCGTGCGCCGATTCGCTACTCACCAGAGCGGCAAGGGTGCGCGATTCTTCCTCTCCAGCCCGGCCGTGGCCTTGGTTTACACCGAAGTCTGCCGCGACAAAAGCGAAGCGCTGCGCCAGGAACGCTTGATCAAAAAACTCAAGAAAAGCGCCAAGGAATGTCTGGTCGCAAGCGCTGCTGCAGGCTTATCAATCTGATTGTTTGATCAAGAACGTGAGAGTTCTGGAGCTATGTACTAAACCTGCAGCCGTGCAAGCTCCGCTCAAGTGTGCTTCTTAATGGAGGGGCAGACTCGGTGATCGGGGTCGTACCAAAGTACTCTCATAACCTCACGTTCTCGAATACAGAAAACTCGTTTGGGCCCAGTAATGCGAAACGACATTAGGGAGTCAATGTCGTCTTGTTGGATTTCTTGGAGACGTTGTCGCGCCTCTTTCGATAGGCCGGCAATCTCAATGTCGTGGGACCCGCTTTCGCGTATCTCCCGAGCACACATGGTTTCAAAGCAGTGCAAGCGCTCCATTACTGCTTTGTAGTCGGCGGGTTCTGCGAGATCGGACCACGAGAACGGCCCACCTTTATCAATACGACTAAAGCGCCATGAAATGCCGGTCACTGGCATCTCTCGTGAATGCGGGTGCTTTGCGGGTTTGTCGAAAGTTGGGGCTACGCGAGTTTTAGGTACTTTCTTTTGCGATCCCTTCGCCATGTAACCTCACAGAGAGCTGTAGTACTCGGCCATAGCCGCTTGGCTAATTTCCACGTTGCCGCGTGCTCCGTCAGTCAAGCCTGCCTGCTGGCGTGCATTTTTCCACGGGTCTTCCGCGTGCGTTAGGTCACTTAGCCATTGAGAGTGCTTGTCGCCGTAATGCTGTAAAACAGCTTCAACCGTTTCAAGCTGGTCCTTGTCGAGTTTGCGTGGATTGCCTTCGATCTGGCCCGGCGCGACAGTGTAAAGGCCCCGATGAGCGGTGTAGAGCTCAGGAATTACAGGTCCATTTGCCCAAGCCTGCACCTGCTCCGATATCAGCGGTGCCTCGTCCCATACAAGTGACCAAGCCTGGCTGTAGTAAACAAGTTTTTGAAGTTTCATAGCTGTCATTTCCCCCATCCTTTCCTGGATGGCGGCTGCTACATCGACAGCCCGAACCGGGATGTGTTGAGCAGGCATTTTTCAATCTCCTTGGGTTTGTAGACTCAAATTATAACAACGGAGGCGAAATGTGCCGGATATAAACCTATGTGTCTATATGTACAGTGGTTAACCGATAGTTGGCGTGCTTGGAATCATCCAGAGTCCAATCTTCAAATTCCAGCCTCCATGGCTCGCCGATTAAAAAACTCAAGAAAAGCGCCAAGGGATGTCTGGTCGCAAGCGCTGCCGCAGGCTTATCAATCTGACTGATAAGTGCCCATCAGGCAGATCGGTGGGCTGCACATGGAATGCGCGCTAAGCTGCGGATTCCCTATCCGTGCGGCGGAGCCGAGCATGTCAGAGTTAATTCTTCATCATTACCCGACGTCCCCTTTCGCCGAAAAGGCCCGCCTGCTGCTGGGCTTCAAGGGGCTGTCCTGGCGCTCGGTGAAGATCTCGCCGGTGATGCCTAAACCCGATCTGACCGCGCTGACCGGCGGCTACCGCAGGACACCGGTGTTGCAGGTTGGCGCGGATATCTATTGCGACACGTCGCTGATCGCCCGCCGTCTGGAGCAGGAAAAAGCCTTGCCGGCATTCTTCCCGGAAGGTCAGGAAATGATCGCCGCGACCTTCGCCACGTGGGCGGATTCTGTGGTGTTCCAGCACGCGGTCAGCCTGGTATTTCAGCCGGAATCGATAGCCGTGCGTTTCGGCAATTTGCCGCCGGAGGCGATCAAGGCGTTCATGGCTGACCGCGCCGAGTTGTTCAGTGGTGGCAGTGCTACACGGTTGTCGGCCGAGCAAGCCCGGCATCAATGGCCGACCATCATGACGCGTCTGGAGCAACAGCTTCAGCGCGAGCAGGGCGACTTCCTGTTCGGCGAGCCGTCGATTGCCGACTTTGCCCTGGCCCATCCGCTGTGGTTCCTCAAAGCCACGCCGGTGACGTCACCGCTGGTCGATGCTTATCCGGCGGTTTCGGCCTGGTTTGGTCGCGTGATGGGCTTCGGTCATGGCGCGTTCAGCGAGATGACGTCCGAGGAGGCGCTGGAAGTGGCGCGTAGTGCCACACCGGCCGCGTTGCCGGATGAGCAACTCGACGAACCGAATGGTTTTGAGGTTGGCCAGCAGGTGGTCATTGCTGCCACGGACTACGGCGTGAACCCGGTCGCCGGTGAGTTGCTGTTTGCAGGCAGCGAAGAATTGATTCTGCGGCGTGAAGACGAGCGGGGCGGCGTGGTGCATGTGCACTTTCCGCGGTTTGGGTTTCGCATCGAAAAACGCTGATCCATTACTAATACTCTGGCGATAGGGATATCGCCAAGATCGTCCGAACGCGGCCCGAGCCTTCGGACGATCTTTGATCTTCAAATCATTTCAGCGCGGCGAGAATGCTGTCCGGGTCATACCCGCGAATCAACGTCCCGTTCACATCGATAATCGGAATCCCGCCGCCACCCAGCGCCTCATAGGCCTTGCGCGCCTCGGCATCCTTCTCGATATCGAATTCCTTATAAGGAATGCCTTTCTGGTCGAGAAAGCGCCGAGTCAATTTGCAGTAACCGCACCATTCGGTGGCGTAGAGCACGACGTTGGCCTTGGCCTGAGTCTGCTCGGACACCACCTGCGCCGGGTGGAACATCCGCTCGATCTTGCCCCAGTTCTGATAAACCACGACCACCAGCAAGATCAGCAGGAATTTCTTCAGCACGCCGCCGAGCATCAGTTACGTCGCTTGAGCTGGTCGGTGAGTTGGGTCGGCAGGCCTTTGATGATCAGCGTGCCGGCTTCTTCGTCGTATTCGATCTTCGAGCCCAACAGGTGCGCTTCGAAGCTGATGGACAGGCCTTCGGCGCGACCGGTGAAGCGGCGGAACTGATTAAGGGTGCGTTTATCTGCCGGGATCTCCGGCGACAGGCCGTAGTCCTTGTTGCGGATGTGGTCGTAAAAGGCTTTCGGGCGCTCTTCGTCGATCAGCTCCGAGAGTTCTTCCAGGCCCATGGGTTCGCCCAATTTTGCCTGGCTGCTGGCGTAATCCACCAGGGTCTTGGTCTTCTCGCGGGCGGACTCTTCCGGCAGGTCTTCGCTTTCGACGAAGTCACTGAAGGCCTTGAGCAGGGTGCGGGTTTCGCCCGGGCCATCAACGCCTTCCTGGCAGCCGATGAAGTCTCGGAAATACTCCGAAACCTTTTTGCCGTTCTTGCCTTTGATGAACGAAATGTACTGCTTGGACTGCTTGTTGTTCTGCCACTCGGACACGTTGATCCGTGCCGCCAGATGCAGTTGGCCCAAATCCAGATGCCGGGACGGAGTCACGTCCAGCTGATCGGTCACTGCAACGCCTTCACTGTGGTGCAGAAGGGCGATCGCCAAGTAGTCGGTCATGCCTTGCTGATAATGCGCAAACAGCACGTGGCCGCCCACAGAGAGGTTCGACTCTTCCATCAGCTTTTGCAGATGTTCTACCGCCACACGGCTAAACGCGGTGAAGTCCTTGCCGTCATCGAGGTATTCCTTCAGCCAGCCGCTGAACGGATGCGCCCCGGACTCGGCATGGAAGAAACCCCAGGCCTTGCCTTGTTTGGCGTTGTAGCTCTCATTGAGGTCGGCAAGCATGTACTCGATGGCGCTCGACTCGGGCAGTTCTTCGTCGCGAGCATGGAGAACTGCAGGTGTGCCGTCGGGTTTTTTGTCGATCAGGTGGACGATGCAATGACGGATCGGCATGGGCTTCTCGGCTGATTGAAGAGAGGAGGGCGTGCTCCCCGAAAAAGCGCTCAGTGTACCGCAACCACTGGTTTTGGCGCGGCACGAAGGGCGATTCGCGGGTGTCCGATGACGCTTATGCTGTTTTTTACACTTTTAGAGCAATAAAGCTGACCAAATGGGTAGCTAGAGGCGGATATTTCCCCGTCTCTGTGCTAGTTTTGCCCGGTCTTACGCGAAGTCACTGCGTTAAGCGTGCATTCAGCATTTGTCAGGTCGAACCAAACCCTGATTTCGGTATCTATAACCCCGATCCCGTGGTTATTGGCCGAGGGTGCCAGATCCAGAAGATCGGGCTCGATGGCTGACACTGCACTCTGCAATCCATATGAATTTGATAGGGAAGGAACACTACATGGCTCTTACTAAAGACCAACTGATCGCCGACATCGCTGAAGCTATCGACGCGCCAAAAACCACCGCGCGTAACGCTTTGGACCAACTGGGCCAAATCGTTGCCGATCAGCTGGAAAACGGCGGCGAAATCACTCTGCCAGGTATCGGCAAACTGAAAGTGACTGAGCGTCCTGCCCGCACTGGCCGCAACCCTTCGACTGGCGCTGCCATCGAAATCGCTGCCAAGAAAGTTATCAAGCTGGTTGTGGCCAAAGGCCTGACCGACGCTGTTAACAAGTAAGACGCAGTAAAAAAAACCGTGCTCCGGAGCAATCCGGGCACGGTTTTTTTGTGTCTGCGATTCAGCGATTGACCAGGGGCCAATCGCTGTTTCAGTCGCTACTCAGCTCTTGCGAACCCAGCGTTCGCGCCAGGTTTGTTGCTCGGATTTGGTCTGGAAGGTCCAAGCGACAAAACGGCTTTGCTTCTGCCCTTGGGACATTTCCACGACCTGGCTTTCCAATACGCCAGCCTTTTTCAGTGCGGTCTGGATCGACGGCAGGTTGGAGGCCTTCGAAACCAGCGTGCTGAACCAAAGCACTTTGTGTTGAAAGTGCGCGCTCTCAGCGATCAGTTGCGTCACAAACCGTGCTTCGCCACCTTCACACCACAGTTCGGCCGATTGACCGCCAAAGTTCAGCACCGGCAGTTTGCGCTTCGGGTCGGCGCGGCCCAGCGCGCGCCATTTACGCTCGCTGCCCTTGGTGGCCTCGTCCATTGAGGCGTGGAACGGCGGGTTGCACATGGTCAGGTCAAAGCGTTCGCCGGGTTCCAGCAGACCCAGCAGAATGTGCTTGGGATTGCTTTGCTGACGCAACTGGATGGCTTTGTTCAACCCGTTGGACTGCACGATGGCTTTGGCAGCGGCCACGGCCGTCGGGTCGATTTCCGAGCCCAGGAAGTGCCAGCGGTAGTCGCTGTAGCCGATCAACGGATAGACGCAGTTCGCGCCCATGCCGATATCGAGCACCTTGACCGGCGCGCCGCGAGGGATCTCGCCGTCGTTGACGCTGGCCAGCAGGTCGGCCAGGAAATGCACGTAATCGGCACGGCCCGGAACCGGGGGGCAGAGATAATCAGCCGGGATGTCCCAGTGGGCGATGCCATAAAAGGATTTGAGCAGCGCCCGGTTGAACACACGCACCGCGTCCGGGCTGGCGAAGTCGATGCTTTCCTTGCCATACGGGTTGATGATCACGAACTTCGCCAGTTCCGGCGTGGTTTTGATCAGCGCCGGGAAGTCGTAACGACCCTGATGGCGGTTGCGCGGGTGCAGGCTGGCCTTCTCGCGAGGCTCCACGGCTTTGGCCGGGGTGGCGGTGTCAGGCTTCTTGCGCGCAGGTCTTGGTGTGCGGGGGGCGTTCATGGGCGTTGTCGATTCGGGTATGGCTAAAAGTGGCGGGTATTGTCCCACATCTACTATTAGACCGGTCTGCATTGTGTGATTGTTGCGTTTTATTATGCGAAGTAAGTCTAAAAAACTGTCACTTATGACAGTGGTCTACCCAGTCATTTTTCACGTTTACTTACGTCGTTGACTGCTGACTGCTTGGATTCAGTTTACTGCGAATTTGAACAGCCGCTTCAGTCGCATATATCAGTGGCTCAAAACCTGACCAACTACGATGTAATGGAGAACGACTATGAATCCAGCTATTGAGTTTCCAGATGCTGATCCGATGTATGGAATTATTAACTGCAATTCGAATCCTGTACGAGGTATCCGAGTAAAAATTGGCTCGCTGACTGGAGTACAGGTCGGCGCAGTATTGAAACTTTCATGGTTAGGATACAAAGACAGAGAAGGCAAAGAGCCTATTCCTGAAACGGCGACATCACTCAATCATTTTGTTACCCCGGAAGATATTAACAAGGGATTGATAAAAACTATTGGCGATTATTATAAGCACATCAAGCCCATTCGAGATGGATCGGCGCGAGCCGCCTATACCATCAATGGTGGCGAATCTACTAAGGCCCATGTTCAGGTTGTTTTGGTTGACGCGGCAGGAGATTTCTGTCCAGAAGAATAATTCAGGCATGAAAAAGGGAGGCCAAATGGGTAATGCCGATCAGTTAAGCCCTTTCGCTTGACCTTTGGCCGCAAGAAATCAAAATCCGATGCCTGTACTGGCATCGGATTTTTTTATGCGTCTCGCTCGGGCACTGGAACTGACCCACACCATCGTCTCCACTCCAAACTCAATCGAGGGATTGGACTCCTTGCTCGACCCTTCTTTGGTCGAGCAAGCACTTGAACAGGCAGGCGTAGCGACCCTGCGCAAGCGGCGCTTGCCGTTGGAAATGATGCTTTGGTGCGTGATCTCCATGGCGTTCTTTCGGCGCATGTCGGCGTGGGATGTGGTCAGCCGCATGAATATCATGCTGCCGGGCCAGCGCCCGCTGGTGGCACCCAGCGCCGTGGTTCAAGCCCGTCAGAGATTGGGCAGCGAGGCTGTACGACAAGTCTTCCATCTGACTCAGAAAAGTTGGCATGAAGCGGCCTCTCATCCAACTTGGGCCGGTTTGCGTTTACTGGGGGTCGATGGCGTTGTCTGGCGAACGCCCGATACGCTGGAAAACCGTGCGCGTTACGACTCCGCCAGCAACCAGCATGGCGACACCGGTTTTCCTCGGGTACGCATGGTCTGCCAAATGGAGTTGACCAGCCATTTGCTCATCGGCAGTGCGTTTGACGGCTATCGCAGCAACGAGATGAAACTGGCGGAGCAGTTGATCGAAACCACCCCTGATCACTCGCTGACGCTGTTTGATCGTGGTTTTTATTCGTTAGGTTTACTGCATCAATGGCAGCAGGCAGGGATCGAGCGTCACTGGCTGATGCCGCTGAAAAAAGGCTCGCAGTACGAAGTGCTTCAGCGTTTGGGGCGCCAGGATGCGGTTGTCTCATTAAGCACTTCGCCGCAGGCCCGCAAGCAATGGCCGGGGCTGCCGGAGCGCCTGACCGCGCGGCTCCTGAGCAAAACGGTCAAGGGCAAGGTGTGTCAGATCCTGACGTCGATGGCCGATCCGCTGCGCTTTCCGCCCGACGAAATCGTCGACCTGTACAGCCAGCGATGGGAGATCGAATTAGGATTTCGGGAGATGAAACAGACTTTGCTCAACAGCAGTTACACGCTGCGCAGCAAGACGCCGGAGATGATCGAGCAGGAGCTGTGGGGAGTACTGCTGGGCTACAACTTGTTGCGCTATCAGATGGTGGAAATGAGTCGTCACTGTCCAGGAATTTACCCATGCGAAATGAGCTTTAGCGCGTGCACCTGGGCGATTCTCGGGTTTATCAACAGCGTCTCCGCCGACCGTTCCGGGAACATCCCCAAGTACCTGGCCGAGCTTCATGCCTCAGCCATGCATTACGTCCTGCCTCAGCGGCGGGAGGAACGCATTTATCCTCGGGCTATTAGGCTCAAATCCCCGAAGTATCCGATCAAAAATAAAAATGCCAGTCAGCTTAACTGACTGGCATTAGGCCAAATGGGCCTCCCGCTTTCATTGCGATTTGCCGTTACAGGCTGGCAATCCGCGCGTGCTGCTCGGCCAACTTGCCCAAAGCCTGTTCAGCTTCGGCCAGTTTGGCGCGTTCCTTGTCGATGACTTCGGCCGGAGCCTTGTCGACGAAGCCAGCGTTGGACAGCTTGCCGCCCACGCGCTGAACTTCGCCCTGCAGACGCAGGATTTCCTTGTCCAGACGTGCCAACTCGGCATCTTTGTCGATCAGGCCAGCCATCGGCACCAGCACTTCCATCTCGCCGACCAGAGCAGTGGCGGACAGCGGCGCTTCTTCGCCGGCGGCCAACACGGTGATCGATTCAAGGCGAGCCAGCTTCTTCAGCAGGGCTTCGTTCTCGGTGAGGCGGCGCTGATCTTCGGCACTGACGTTTTTCAGGAACAGGTTCAGCGGCTTGCCTGGACCGATGTTCATTTCGCCACGGATGTTGCGCGTGCCGAGCATCAGGCCCTTGAGCCATTCGATATCGTTCTCGGCGGCCGGATCGATGCGCTCTTCATTGGCCACTGGCCAGGGTTGCAGCATGATCGTCTTGCCTTCGATACCGGCCAGCGGCGCGATGCGCTGCCAGATTTCTTCGGTGATGAACGGCATGAACGGGTGCGCCAGACGCAGGGCAACTTCCAGCACCCGAACCAAGGTGCGGCGGGTGCCGCGCTGACGTTCGACCGGCGCGTTTTCGTCCCACAGCACAGGCTTGGAGAGTTCCAGGTACCAGTCGCAATACTGGTTCCAGATGAACTCGTACAAGGCTTGTGCGGCCAGGTCGAAACGGAACTGATCGAGTTGACGGGTCACTTCGGCTTCGGTGCGTTGCAGCTGCGAAATGATCCAGCGATCCGCCAGCGACAGCTCGTAAGCCTCGCCGTTCTGGCCGCAGTCTTCGCCCTTGTCCAGCACGTAGCGCGCGGCGTTCCAGATCTTGTTGCAGAAGTTGCGATAGCCTTCGACGCGACCCATGTCGAACTTGATGTCGCGACCGGTGGAGGCCAGCGAGCAGAAGGTGAATCGCAGGGCGTCAGTGCCGTAGCTGGCGATGCCGTCGGCGAACTCGTCGCGGGTCTGCTTCTCGATCTTCTTCGCCAGTTTCGGCTGCATCATGCCGGAGGTGCGTTTCTGCACCAGCTCTTCCAGCTCGATACCGTCGATGATGTCCAGCGGGTCCAGGACGTTGCCCTTGGACTTGGACATCTTCTGGCCCTGGCCATCACGCACCAGACCATGAACATAAACGGTCTTGAACGGAACCTGTGGCGTGCCGTCTTCGTTCTTCACCAAGTGCATGGTGAGCATGATCATCCGGGCAACCCAGAAGAAAATGATGTCGAAACCAGTGACCAGCACGTCGGTGGAGTGGAATTTCTTCAGGAATTCGGTCTGCTCAGGCCAGCCGAGCGTGGAGAACGTCCACAGGCCCGAACTGAACCAGGTGTCGAGAACGTCGTTGTCTTGTTGCAGGGCAACGTCCGGGCCGAGGTTGTGCTTGGCACGTACTTCGGCTTCGTCGCGACCGACATAGACCTTGCCCGACTCGTCGTACCAGGCCGGAATCCGGTGGCCCCACCACAGCTGACGGCTGATGCACCAGTCCTGGATGTCGCGCATCCACGAGAAGTACATGTTTTCGTATTGCTTGGGCACGAACTGAATGCGGCCGTCTTCAACGGCGGCAATCGCAGGCTCGGCCAATGGCTTGGTCGACACGTACCACTGGTCGGTCAGCCACGGTTCGATAATGGTCCCGGAACGGTCGCCTTTCGGCACTTTCAGAGCGTGATCGTTGACGCTGACCAAGAGGCCGGCAGCATCGAACGCCGCAACGATCTGCTTGCGCGCTTCGAAGCGGTCGAGGCCGGCGTAGTCGGCCGGGATCTTGCCGTCGATGCTTTCGTTGAGCGTGCCATCCAGGTTGAACACCTGACAGGCCGGCAAGACGGCGGCGTTCTTGTCGAAGATGTTCAGCAGCGGCAGGTTGTGGCGCTTGCCGACTTCGTAGTCGTTGAAATCGTGGGCCGGGGTGATTTTCACGCAGCCGGTGCCGAATTCTGGATCGCAGTAATCGTCGGCGATGATCGGAATGCGGCGGCCGACCAGCGGCAGCTCGACAAATTTGCCGATCAGGGCTTGGTAGCGTTCATCGTTCGGGTTAACCGCGACGGCGGCGTCGCCGAGCATGGTTTCCGGGCGAGTGGTCGCGACGATCAGGTAATCCTGGCCTTCAGCGGTCTTGGCGCCATCGGCCAGCGGGTATTTCAGGTTCCACAGGAAACCTTTCTCGTCGTGGTTTTCCACTTCGAGGTCGGAAATCGCCGTGTGCAACTTGGTGTCCCAGTTGACCAGGCGCTTGCCGCGGTAGATCAGGCCGTCTTCGTGCAGGCGCACGAACGCTTCTTTAACGGCTTCCGAGAGACCGTCGTCCATGGTGAAGCGCTCGCGGCTCCAGTCGACGGACGAGCCGAGGCGGCGGATCTGACGGCTGATGTTGCCACCGGACTGATCCTTCCATTCCCAGACTTTTTCGAGGAATTTTTCGCGGCCCAGGTCGTGGCGATTCTGGCCCTGGGCTTCGAGTTGACGCTCCACCAGCATTTGTGTGGCGATACCGGCGTGGTCGGTACCCGGTTGCCACAGGGTGTTACGACCCTGCATGCGGCGGAAACGGATCAGGGCGTCCATGATCGCGTTGTTGAAACCGTGACCCATGTGCAGGCTGCCGGTGACGTTCGGCGGCGGGATCATGATGGTGTAGGACTCGCCCGCGCCTTGCGGGGCGAAGTAATTCTCTGACTCCCAGGTGTTGTACCAGGAAGTTTCAATGGCGTGCGGCTGGTAGGTCTTATCCATGCGCGGCGGGACCCTATTGGCATTTATTCAGGAAAAGCCGGCAAGTATAGCGGGGCATGGGGCGTAGGGCGAGCAGGTGCAGACAGGGCGCATCATCAAAAACGACGCAGATCAAATGTGGGAGCGAGCCTGCTCGCGAAAGCGGTGTTTCAGTCGCCATTGACGTTGACTGGTACACCGCTTTCGCGAGCAGGCTCGCTCCCACAGGGGATCTCTGTTTAGCTCAGTCGTTGTACTGGCTCAACAACCGTTCCATCCGCGCACTGAGGCGGCGTTTGATTTCGGTTTCGATGTGCGGGGCGAAGTCGTCGATCACGTCTTGCATGATCAATTGCGCGGCGGCGCGCAATTCGCTGTCCAGGTGCAGCAGAGCGTCAGGGCCTTTGCTGGCGGAGGGCGCCGGTTGGGCAGCAGGGGCGGGTGGTGCCGGTTCGAGGGTTGGTGGGTTGACGCCGACCGTATCGAACAGCATCGGAATCTGTTCCTGATCACCTTCCTCGACCGTATCGGTGAGCAAGGGTGGTTGCAGGTTGTCATCGCCGAGCAATTGGCGGATCGACTCGAGGTCGTCCAGCAGGTGCGCGGACTTTTGTTGCGGTTTTGGAGTGTCCATCGGAATGCTCAGAGTCGCTGTAAACGGTGATCTTGCAGAGGATAGCCCTGTTCGCGGTAGAAGCGGAAACTCTCCCGCGCAGCCGTACGAATGGTCGGATCTTCCACCACCACTTCCGCCACACGGGCGAACTGTTTAGCAAAGACCGGGACTTTCAGGTCAAGGTTGACCAGCAAATCCTGATGTTGACCGCAGTCATCGCCAAGACCCAATACAATCAAACTGTCCGGCTCATTTTCAGCAGGGCCATGAGGCACGAAGCTTTCGCCTTTGAACGCCCATAGACGCGCATCGAGATCGTCGCGCTCTGCAGCATCGCTGCAATGCAGGTAGATGCGATGGCCCATGCGCCAGGCTTTTTCGGTGAGCTTGCAGGCGAAATCCAGCCGTGCCAAAGGATCGGCGCTGGGCAGGATATAGAAGTCGACTTTGGTCATTGCGGTTCCTGAGCCTTGAGCGGCGTCGCCCGAAAGTGACGCCGCCCGAGGTCATCGGTTTCAGGCTTTGGCACGATCCAGCAGGTATTGGGTCAGCAGGGGAACCGGGCGGCCAGTGGCGCCCTTGTCCTTGCCGCCGCTGGTCCAGGCCGTGCCGGCGATGTCCAGGTGCGCCCAGTTGAGGTTCTTGGTGAAGCGCGACAGGAAGCAGGCCGCGGTGATGGTGCCGGCTTTCGGACCGCCAATGTTGGCGATGTCGGCGAACGGGCTGTCCAACTGTTCCTGGTACTCATCGAACAACGGCAGTTGCCAGGCGCGGTCGTCGGCGGACTGGCCGGCGCTCAGCAGTTGGCTGATCAATTCGTCGTTGTTGCCCAGCAGGCCCGAGGTGTGGGAGCCCAGCGCGACGACGCAAGCGCCGGTCAGGGTCGCGATGTCGATCACCGCTTGCGGCTTGAAGCGCTCGGAGTAGGTCAGGGCATCGCACAACACCAGGCGGCCTTCGGCATCGGTGTTGAGGATTTCCACGGTCTGGCCGCTCATCGTGGTGACGATATCGCCAGGACGCGAAGCATTGCCGCTCGGCATGTTCTCGGCGCACGCCAGGATGCACACCAGGTTGATCGGCAGTTTCAGCTCGAGCACGGCACGCAGGGTGCCGAATACGCTGGCAGCGCCGCCCATGTCGTACTTCATTTCATCCATGCCGGCGCCCGGTTTCAGGCTGATGCCGCCAGTGTCAAAGGTGATGCCTTTGCCGACCAGTGCGTATGGCTTCTCGGATTTCTTGCCGCCGTTGTATTGCATGACGATAAGGCGCGGTGGCTGGGCGCTGCCCTGGCCGACGGCGTAGAACGAGCCCATGCCCAGGTCCTTGATCTTCTTCTCATCGAGGACTTCGACTTTCAGGCTCTTGAATTCTTTACCCAGGTCTTTGGCCTGCTCACCCAGGAACGTCGGGTGGCAGATGTTCGGCGGCAGATTGCCCAGGTTGCGGGTGAACGCCATGCCGTTGGCGATGGCGGTGGCGTGGGCCACGGCGCGCTCAACTTCAGCCTGGGCAGCCTTGATGGTCACCAAGGTGACTTTCTTCAGGGTGCGAGGCTCGGCTTTCTGACTCTTGAACTGATCGAAGGTGTATTCGCCGTCGACCAGGGTTTCGGCCAGCAGGCGGGTCTTGCCATAGCTGTCTCGGCCTTTGACCGCAACTTCGTCCAGGGCCAGTACTGCGTCGCTGCCGCCCAGGCCTTTGAGGGTGTTGAGGATGCCGACGATGATTTTACGGAACGGGCGGTCGCCCAGCTCTTCGTCTTTGCCCACGCCGACCAGCAGCACGCGCTCGGCCTTGAGGTTCGGCAGGCTGTGCAGCAACAGACTCTGGCCGACTTTACCCGCCAGGTCGCCGCGCTTGAGCACAGCGCTGATGGCGCCACCGCTTAGTTCGTCGAGTTGTTTGGCGACGGCGCCGAGCTTGCGGCCTTCGCCGACGGCGACTACCAGAGTGGCGGTTTTCAACGTTTCTGGGCTAACGCTTTTTACAACCAGTTCCATGTCCGGGTCCCTGAATTAATGGTCAACACGCTCGACGGCATGCGTTCGAGCTTGCTTATAAATAGAAAGACGCAGGTCACGGCCTGCGACAAAGGCCGCAGTTTGAACCTCGCTACCGGCGCCTGACAACCCTCGGTTGTACGATCTTCAACGCTTTAACCGCCTGCTTGAGCGTGCGCAGTGACAGGCGCGCTCAATCACAGGATAATGCGCATCTTTTTCGGCGGCTCTGCCCTTCGAGCCGGCTGATGCGTTTGCTTGTTTGGCCGCCTTAGCCTGACAACCCTGGAGTGTCTGGTTTGATCGTCTTCCGTTATCTATCCCGCGAAGTCCTGTTGACCTTGAGCGCCGTCAGCGCTGTGCTGCTGGTCATCATCATGAGCGGTCGCTTCATCAAGTACCTCGCCCAGGCGGCCTCAGGCCTCCTGGATCCGGGCTCGCTATTCCTGATCATGGGCTTTCGTCTGCCGGGTTTCCTGCAGCTGATTTTGCCTCTGGGCCTGTTTCTCGGCATCCTGCTGGCCTACGGTCGCCTGTACCTTGAAAGTGAAATGACGGTGCTGTCTGCCACCGGCATGAGCCAGCAGCGTCTGTTTATCATGACCCTTTTTCCAGCCACCCTGGTTGCACTGGTGGTGGCGTGGCTGAGCCTGAGCCTGGCGCCACAAGGCGCCAATCAATTCCAGTTGCTGTTGAACAAGCAGGATGCCCTGACCGAGTTCGACACCCTGGAACCGGGTCGCTTCCAGGCTTTGCGTGACGGCACGCGGGTGACCTACACCGAAACGCTGTCGGATGACCGCATCAACCTCGGAGGCGTCTTCATTTCGCAAAAAAACGTCTCGTCCGATGAGAAGGATCGTGGAATTTCCGTACTGGTGGCCGAGAAGGGTCGTCAGGAAATTCGCCCCGACGGTAACCGTTACCTGATTCTCGACAACGGCTATCGCTATGACGGCAATCCGGGTCAGGCCGACTACCGGGCGATCAAGTACGACGAGTACGGCGTATTGCTGCCCAAGCCGGACGTCAGCGACGAAGTGACCGACCGTGACGCAATGACCACCGCGTCGTTGATGGGCAGTGACGACATCCGTTCGAGTACCGAACTGCAATGGCGTCTGTCCTTGCCATTGCTGGTCTTCATCGTGACCTTGATGGCGGTGCCGTTATCGCGGGTCAACCCGCGTCAGGGCCGCTTCCTCAAGCTGTTGCCGGCGATTCTTCTTTATATGGCTTACCTGTCCATCCTGATTGCCGCTCGCGGCGCCCTTGAAAAGGGCAAAATCCCGCCTGCTCTGGGGTTGTGGTGGGTGCATGCAATCTTCCTGGTCATCGGCCTGGGCTTGCTCTATTGGGAACCCTTGCAGTTGAAGCTGGCGAGTCGCCGCAGCGCGCTGGAGGTGGCTCGTGGTTAAGCTCGATCGCTACATTGGTAGCAGCGTGTTCGTGGCGATTCTGGCAGTACTGGGGATCATTCTCGGTCTGGCAACACTGTTCGCTTTCATCGATGAAATGAGTGAGGTCAGCGATACCTACACCTTGGTCGACGTGTTGAGTTATGTCCTGTTGACCGCGCCGCGCCGTCTTTACGACATGTTGCCAATGGCAGCGCTGATCGGTTGCCTGATCGGCCTCGGCAGTCTGGCCAGTCACAGCGAGCTGACCATCATGCGCGCTGCGGGCGTGTCGATCGGGCGAATCGTCTGGGCGGTCATGAAACCAATGCTGATCCTGATGGCGGTGGGTGTGCTGATCGGCGAATACGTCGCGCCGGCCACCGAAGTCACCGCTCAGGCCAATCGCTCCCTGGCTCAGGGCGGCGGCGATGCGCAAAGCGCCAAGCATGGTTTGTGGCACCGCCAGGGTGATGAGTTTATTCACGTCAACTCTGTGCAGCCCAACGGTCTGCTGTACGGCGTCACCCGTTATCGTTTCGACAATGAGCGTCATATGCTGTCTTCCAGCTTCGCCAAGCGGGCGAAGTTCGATCAGGATCACTGGCAATTGAGCGACGTCACCACCACGCTGTTCCATGAAAAGAGCACTGAAGTGGTCACCGCCCCGGACGAGCGCTGGGATGTCGCCTTGAGCCCGCAGCTGTTGAGTACCGTGGTCATGTCGCCTGAGACGCTGTCGATCAGCGGTCTGTGGGGTTACATCCACTACCTGGCTGACCAGGGCCTGAGCAATGGCCGTTACTGGCTGGCGTTTTGGGTCAAGGTGTTGCAGCCGCTGGTGACCGCCGCGCTGGTGCTGATGGCGATTTCCTTCATCTTCGGTCCGTTGCGCTCGGTGACCCTCGGTCAGCGGGTGTTCACTGGCGTGCTGGTGGGCTTCACCTTCCGCATCGTTCAGGATTTGCTCGGTCCTTCGAGCCTGGTCTTCGGTTTCTCGCCACTGTTTGCGGTACTTGTTCCGGCAGGTGTTTGTGCCTTGGCCGGGGTGTGGTTGTTGCGCCGGGCCGGTTGATCAGGGGTTTCTCCTGACCTTGCTGGTCACTCAAAGCGCCCCTGTCGCAAGACCGGGGCGTTTTTGTATCCGCCGTCTGACCTGCGAACGTGACGCTTGCGCCGTGGATCAGGTACAATTCCCGGCTATTTTTCGGCGGGCTATGCCTGCAGCCTTTTTGAGTGTTGATCCGTGAGTGATTTGAGTCATATCCGCAATTTCTCCATCATCGCCCACATTGACCATGGCAAGTCGACGCTGGCCGATCGCTTCATCCAGATGTGCGGCGGCCTTGCCGAGCGCGAAATGGAAGCCCAGGTTCTGGATTCCATGGACCTGGAACGTGAACGCGGGATCACCATCAAGGCCCACAGCGTCACCCTGTATTACACCGCTCGCGATGGCATCAAGTACCAGTTGAACTTCATTGACACCCCGGGCCACGTCGACTTCACCTATGAAGTCAGCCGGTCGCTGGCGGCCTGTGAAGGCGCGTTGCTGGTGGTCGATGCCGGTCAGGGCGTTGAAGCGCAGTCGGTTGCCAACTGCTACACCGCGATTGAGCAGGGCCTGGAAGTCATGCCAGTCCTGAACAAGATCGACCTGCCACAGGCTGATCCGGACCGCGTTAAAGAAGAAATCGAAAAAATCATCGGTATCGATGCCACCGACGCGGTCGAGTGCAGCGCCAAGACCGGCCTGGGTGTCGATGAAGTGCTCGAACGTCTGGTTCAAACCATTCCTGCGCCGACCGGCAATTACGAAGATCCGTTGCAAGCGTTGATCATCGACTCCTGGTTCGACAATTACCTGGGCGTTGTTTCCCTGGTACGCGTGCGCCACGGTCGCGTGAAGAAAGGCGACAAGATCCTGGTCAAGTCCACCGGCAAGATCCACCTCGTGGACAGCGTCGGTGTCTTCAACCCGAAACACACCGCTACCGTTGACCTGAAGGCTGGCGAAGTGGGTTTCATCATCGCCGGCATCAAGGACATTCACGGTGCACCGGTCGGTGACACCCTGACCTTGAGCTCCACGCCCGACGTCGACGTGTTGCCCGGTTTCAAACGCATTCAACCGCAGGTGTACGCCGGCCTGTTCCCGGTCAGCTCCGACGACTTCGAAGATTTCCGTGAAGCCCTGCAAAAGCTCACGCTCAACGACTCGTCCCTGCAATACACCCCGGAAAGCTCCGACGCCCTGGGCTTCGGTTTCCGTTGCGGGTTCCTCGGCATGCTGCACATGGAAATCATCCAGGAGCGCCTGGAGCGCGAGTACGACCTGGACCTGATCACCACGGCGCCGACGGTAATTTTCGAGCTGTTGCTGAAAACCGGTGAAACGATTTACGTCGACAACCCGTCGAAGCTTCCAGACCTGTCCTCGATCGAAGACATGCGTGAACCGATCGTGCGGGCCAATATTCTTGTGCCGCAAGAGCATCTGGGCAACGTCATTACCCTGTGCATCGAGAAGCGTGGCGTACAGCACGACATGCTGTTCCTCGGTACTCAGGTTCAAGTGACCTACGATTTGCCGATGAACGAAGTGGTCCTGGACTTCTTCGACCGTCTGAAATCCACCAGCCGTGGCTATGCATCGCTGGATTACCATTTCGATCGTTATCAATCGGCTAATCTGGTGAAACTGGATGTGCTGATCAACGGTGACAAAGTCGACGCCCTGGCGTTGATCGTGCACAAGGATAACGCGCACTACAAAGGTCGCCAGCTGACCGAGAAGATGAAAGAACTGATTCCACGTCAGATGTTCGACGTCGCAATCCAGGCCGCCATTGGCGGGCAGATTATTGCGCGGACCTCTGTCAAGGCGCTCAGAAAGAACGTATTGGCCAAATGCTACGGTGGTGACGTTAGCCGTAAGCGCAAGCTGTTGGAAAAGCAAAAGGCCGGTAAAAAACGCATGAAGCAAGTCGGTAACGTGGAAATTCCACAAGAAGCCTTCCTTGCAGTGCTCAGGTTGGATAGTTAGGTCCTATGTCACTAAATTTCCCGCTGTTGCTGGTCATCGCCGTGTTCGTCTGCGGCCTGTTGGCGTTGCTCGATCTGCTGTTCCTGGCGCCACGGCGCCGGGCTGCCATCAACTCCTATCAGGGGAGTGTCAGCCAGGCTGACATGGTGGTCGTCGAGAAACTGAACAAAGAGCCGCTGCTGGTCGAATACGGCAAGTCGTTCTTCCCGGTGTTGTTCATCGTGCTGGTACTGCGTTCGTTCCTGGTGGAACCGTTCCAGATTCCTTCCGGCTCGATGAAACCGACCCTGGACGTTGGCGACTTCATTCTGGTGAACAAGTTTTCTTACGGGATCCGCTTGCCGGTGATCGACAAGAAAGTCATCGAAGTGGGTGACCCACAGCGCGGCGATGTGATGGTGTTCCGCTACCCGAGCGATCCGAACGTCAACTATATTAAACGTGTGGTGGGCCTGCCGGGTGACCAGATTCGATACACCGCCGACAAGCGTCTGTTCGTCAACGGTGATTCGATTGCCGAACAACTGGTCGGCTCCGAGCCGGGCACGTTGGGCAGCGCTGAGCTCTACAAGGAAAAACTCGGCGCCGCCGAGCACCTGATCCGCAAGGAAATGAGCCGTTACCGCGCAACGCCGGACCATTCGTGGACCGTGCCTGCCGGGCACTTCTTCATGATGGGCGACAACCGCGATAACTCGAACGACAGTCGCTACTGGGATGATCCGAGTATTCCCAAGGATCTGCTGGGCATGGTTCCCGACAAGAATATTGTCGGCAAGGCCTTCGCAGTCTGGATGAGCTGGCCGGAACCTAAACTCAGTCACCTGCCGAATTTCTCGCGGGTTGGCCTGATCAAGTAATCACACACGGCGCTGTTGAACACAGCGCCGAATGCATTTCTGGAACCGGCACAATCGGCGCCAGAAGCATGAAAACAATGATATTCAGGACGTTATTTTTGAACACAGCGTTAATTGTCCCAAGCCTGCGCCGCATCACGGCGATGGCGGTGGAATCCAGCCACGAACTCAGCGTGGGTAAACCGTGAGCGTTTCCTTAAGCCGTCTTGAGCGTCAGCTCGGCTACACCTTCAAGGATCAGGAACTGATGGTCCTGGCCCTGACTCACCGCAGCTTTGCCGGGCGAAACAACGAACGCCTGGAATTCCTCGGTGATGCCATCCTTAACTTCGTCGCTGGCGAGGCGCTGTTCGATCGCTTCCCGTTGGCCCGCGAAGGCCAGTTGTCGCGTTTGCGCGCACGCCTGGTGAAAGGCGAGACCCTGGCCGTACTGGCCCGCGGTTTCGACCTGGGCGATTACCTGCGCCTGGGTTCCGGTGAATTGAAAAGTGGCGGTTTCCGTCGTGAGTCGATTCTGGCCGATGCCCTTGAAGCGCTGATTGGTGCGATCTACCTGGACGCCGGCATGGACATGGCACGTGAACGCGTGCTGGCCTGGCTGGCCGGGGAGTTCGAAGGCCTGACGCTGGTCGACACCAACAAAGATCCAAAAACCCGCCTGCAAGAATTCCTGCAGTCGCGGGGTTGTGAGCTGCCGCGTTACGAAGTGGTGGATATCCAGGGTGAGCCGCATTGCCGGACGTTCTTCGTCGAATGTGAAATCACCTTACTGAATGAAAAAAGCCGAGGTCAGGGTGTGAGTCGTCGTATTGCCGAACAGGTAGCGGCCGCCGCAGCACTGATTGCCCTGGGCGTGGAGAATGGCCATGACTGATTCAACTGCAACTCGCTGTGGCTATGTCGCCATCGTCGGCCGTCCCAACGTGGGCAAGTCCACGCTGCTGAACCACATCCTCGGTCAGAAGCTAGCGATCACCTCGCGCAAGCCTCAGACCACTCGCCACAACATGCTCGGCATCAAGACCGAAGGCGCCGTGCAGGCGATCTACGTCGACACCCCCGGCATGCACAAAGGTGGCGAGAAAGCCCTGAACCGCTACATGAACAAGACCGCTTCGGCGGCGTTGAAAGACGTCGACGTGGTGATCTTCGTGGTTGACCGCACCAAGTGGACCGACGAAGACCAGATGGTCCTCGAGCGCGTTCAATACGTGACCGGCCCGCTGATCGTGGCGCTGAACAAGACGGACCGCATCGAAGACAAATCCGAGCTGATGCCGCACCTGACCTGGTTGCAGGAACAGTTGCCGAACGCGCAGATCATGCCGATCTCGGCCCAGCACGGGCACAACCTCGAAGCGCTGGAGCGTGTGATTGCCGGTTACCTGCCGGAAAACGATCACTTCTTCCCGGAAGACCAGATCACCGACCGCAGCAGCCGCTTCCTCGCCGCTGAACTGGTGCGCGAGAAAATCATGCGCCAGATGGGCGCCGAGCTGCCATACCAGATCACCGTCGAAATCGAAGAGTTCAAGCAGCAGGGCAAAACCCTGCACATCCATGCCTTGATCCTCGTTGAGCGCGACGGCCAGAAGAAAATCATCATTGGCGACAAGGGCGAGCGCATCAAACGCATCGGCACCGAGGCGCGCAAGGACATGGAGCTGCTGTTCGACTCCAAGATCATGCTCAACCTTTGGGTGAAAGTGAAAGGCGGCTGGTCCGACGATGAACGCGCCTTGCGTTCGCTGGGTTACGGCGACCTGTAAGTCTCGGTTTCTGATACACCAGAGAAACCCTGTGGGAGCGAGCCTGCTCGCGAAGACGATGTAACATTCAGCAATGATGTTGACTGTCACACCGCATTCGCGAGCAGGCTCGCTCCCACATTGGTTTTGGGTAGTTTATAAAGCTGTGCTCGTTCATTGAGAACTCTGACTTCCATGTCTCAAACCCCACCCATCGGCCAACTCGCCTACGTGCTTCACAGCCGCGCCTACCGCGAAAGCAGCGCTTTGGTGGACTTCCTCACGCCGCAAGGTCGGCTGCGGGCGGTGTTGCGCAGTGCGCGGGGCAAGGCCGGGACGCTGGCGCGGCCGTTTGTGCCGCTGGAAGTCGAGTTCCGTGGCCGTGGTGAATTGAAGAATGTCGGACGCATGGAAAGCGCTGGCGTTTCCACCTGGCTCAACGGTGAGGCGCTGTTCAGTGGTCTCTACCTCAATGAATTGTTGATTCGGCTGCTGCCGTCCGAAGACCCGCACCCCGGTGTGTTCGATCATTACGCCGCGACCCTGCTTGCGCTTGCCGAAGGCCGTCCGCTGGAGCCCTTGTTGCGATCCTTCGAGTGGCGGCTGCTTGACGACTTGGGTTACGGCTTTGCCCTGACCACCGATATCCACGACAAGCCCATCGCGCCGGACGGTCTCTACCGCTTGCAAGTGGACGCGGGGCTCGAACGGGTCTACTTGCTGCAACCCGGTCTGTTCAATGGCACCGAACTGTTGGCCATGGCCGATGCAGATTGGTCAGCCCCAGGCGCGCTATCAGCAGCCAAGCGATTGATGCGCCAGGCATTGGCCGTTCACTTGGGCGGTCGTCCGCTGGTTTCCCGAGAGTTGTTTCGAAAGCCGTAAATTCCCCGTGTATGCTGTGCGCCGAACTTTTCCATTTTCAGGAGCGCTTCCGTGACCACCAGCAATCGCATTCTTCTTGGCGTGAACATCGATCACGTAGCCACTCTGCGTCAGGCCCGGGGCACGCGCTATCCGGATCCGGTCAAGGCAGCACTGGACGCGGAAGAGGCGGGCGCTGACGGCATCACCGTGCACCTGCGCGAAGACCGCCGGCATATTCAGGAGCGCGATGTGTTGCTGCTCAAGGATGTGCTGCAAACCCGCATGAACTTCGAAATGGGCGTTACCGAAGAGATGATGGCGTTCGCCGAGCGCATTCGTCCGGCGCATATTTGCCTGGTGCCGGAAACCCGTCAGGAGCTGACGACCGAAGGTGGCCTGGACGTGGCGGGGCAGGAAGCTCGGATCAAAGCCGCGGTGGATCGCCTGTCAAAGATCGGCTGCGAAGTGTCGCTGTTCATTGATGCTGACGAGCGGCAGATCGAAGCGTCCAAACGCGTTGGCGCGCCGGCTATTGAGTTGCACACGGGTCGTTACGCGGACGCCGAGACGCCAACCGATGTGGCTGAAGAGCTCAAGCGTGTGGCGGATGGCGTGGCGTTTGGTCTGGCTCAAGGCCTGATAGTCAATGCTGGTCACGGCCTGCACTATCACAACGTCGAAGCGGTCGCGGCGATCAAAGGCATCAACGAACTGAACATCGGCCATGCGCTGGTGGCTCATGCGTTATTTGTCGGGCTCAAGTCGGCTGTTTCCGAGATGAAAGCATTGATCCTGGCCGCTGCAAAAGCCTAAGAATTCCCTACTGATCGTTCCCACGCTCTGCGTGGGAATGCATCCCCTGACGCTCCGCGTCAAGCTCTTGAAGCGGAACGCGGAGCGTCCCTGGCGGCATTCCCACGCGGAGCGTGGGAACGATCAGTGTCAGAGCTGTGGGGTTTCCTGATTCGGCTTGGTCTTGTCGACCCCTGGCACATGCAGGTTGCCCTCGGCGACCTGATTGCCTTCAAGCTGCGGCTGCGTAACCCATGTCAGGATGTCGTAGTAGCGGCGGATGTTCGCCACGAAGTGAACGGGTTCGCCGCCACGGGCGTAGCCGTAACGGGTTTTGCTGAACCACTTCTTCTCGGACAGGCGCGGCAGGATCTTTTTCACGTCCAGCCACTTGTCCGGGTTCAATCCTTCCTTGGCCGCCAGTTTGCGTGCGTCATCCAGGTGACCGCTGCCTACGTTGTAGGCCGCCAGTGCAAACCATGTGCGATCCGGCTCCTGGATCGACTCATCCAGCTGATCCTTCATGTAGGCCAGGTACTTGGCGCCGCCCATGATGCTTTGTTTGGGGTCCAGTCGATTGGAGACGCCCATGGCCTGCGCGGTGTTCTGGGTCAGCATCATCAGGCCGCGCACGCCGGTCTTCGACGTGACGGCCGGTTGCCACAGGGACTCCTGATAGCCGATCGCTGCCAGCAGACGCCAGTCGACTTTCTCTTCCTTGGCGTAAGCCTTGAAGTGCTTCTCGTACTTGGGCAGCCGTTGCTGCAAGTGCTGGGCGAAGGTATAGGCGCCCATGTAGCCGAGAACATCGACGTGCCCGTAATAGCGGTCTTTCAGACGTTGCAGAGTGCCGTTCTTCTTCACCTTGTCGAGGTAGGCGTTGATCTCGTTGAGCAAGCTGTTGTCGTCGCCGGCGGCCACTGCCCAGCTCTGGTTGCTGGCGTCACCGAGGTCAAAGGCTACCCGCACGTTGGGGAAGTAGACCTGGTTCATCGCCACTTCGTTTGAGTCGACCAGGGTCAGATCAATCTGGCCTTCATCGACCATCCGCAGCAGGTCGACGACTTCAACGGCGTCGGACTCTTCGTAATCAATGCCGGGGTATTTCTTTTTCAGCTCCGCCAATTGCTCGGCGTGGGTGCTGCCCTTGAGCACCATGATCTTCTTACCCACCAGATCCTTCGCGTCGGTCGGCCGCGATTGGCCGTTGCGATAGATGATCTGCGGGGTGACTTCGAGATAGGAGTGGGAAAACCGTACCTGCTTTTTGCGTACTTCGCTGCTGACCAGGCCGGCAGCAGCGATCACTGGGCCGTTGGGTTTGCCCACCTGATCAAACAGGTCGTCGAGGTTGTCGGCGGTTTCGATTTTGAGTTCCACCCCCAGATCGTCGGCGAAGCGCTTCACCAGCTCGTATTCGAAGCCGGTTTCACCGTTGCGATCCTGAAAGTAGGTGGCGGGGCTGTTACGGGTAACCACCCGCAGCACGCCATCCTCCTTTACGCGCTCCAGCGTGTTGGGTTTATCAACACAGCCACTGAGCATCAGGAAGAGTCCGGTTGCGATCAGCCATTTGGCGTACCGCGGACGCAAAGCCGTTGGGGAAAACATCTGCGCAGTATACGCAAAGGACCACGAGCGCCATATCTCGACAGCGAAGGGCTTGTCTGCTAGAGAGCGATAAACCTGCGTGAAGCCCGCAGGAATGGGCTCGGACGCTAATGTGTGACAGCAAAAATAACCCCTGGCGCCCCCCTGTTTCAGGCCCAAACACCCGACCCGACGCCCGGGTGCAGCCGCCCGTACCGTTTCGGGTGATGTCGCGGGCTGTTTAGGCTAGAATGCACGGCCTCAAAGCACACCCCTTCCCGAGGCTGTCCCGAAGATGTTGATCCTGCGCGGCGCTCCTGCCCTTTCTGCCTTTCGCCACAGCAAACTCCTTGAGCAACTGAGCCAGAAGGTCCCGGCTGTCAGCGGCCTGTATGCTGAATTCGCTCACTTCGCCGAAGTCACTGGCGTCCTGACCGGCGACGAACAGCAGGTGCTCGCGCGCCTTCTGAAGTACGGCCCAAGTGTTCCGGTACAAGAGCCGACCGGTCGTCTATTCCTGGTGTTGCCGCGTTTCGGCACCATCTCGCCGTGGTCCAGTAAAGCCAGCGACATCGCTCGCAACTGCGGCCTGACGAAAATCCAGCGCCTGGAGCGCGGCATTGCTTTCTACGTCGCCGGCCAGTTCAGCGACGCCGAAGCGCAGCTCATCTCCGATGCGCTCCACGACCGCATGACCCAGATCGTATTGGGCAACCTCGAACAAGCCGCCGGCCTGTTCAGCCACGCCGAGCCGAAACCGCTGACCGCGATCGACGTCTTGGGTGGCGGCCGCGCCGCGCTGGAAAAGGCCAACACCGAGCTGGGCCTGGCTCTTGCCGAAGACGAGATCGACTACCTGGTCAACGCCTTCGTCGGCTTGAAGCGCAACCCGCACGACATCGAACTGATGATGTTCGCCCAGGCGAACTCCGAGCACTGCCGTCACAAGATCTTCAACGCCAGTTGGGACATCGACGGTCAGAGCCAGGAAAAAAGCCTGTTCGGCATGATCAAGAACACCTACGTGATGCACAGCGAAGGCGTTCTGTCGGCTTATAAGGACAACGCTTCGGTCATCGTCGGCAACGTCGCCGGCCGTTTCTTCCCGGACCCTGAAACCCGCCAGTACGGCGCGGTGCAGGAACCGGTGCACATCCTGATGAAAGTCGAAACTCACAACCACCCGACTGCGATTGCCCCGTTCCCAGGCGCGTCCACCGGCTCCGGCGGCGAGATTCGCGACGAAGGTGCCACCGGTCGCGGCGCCAAGCCAAAGGCTGGCCTGACTGGTTTCACCGTGTCCAACCTGCAAATCCCGGGTTTCGAACAGCCGTGGGAAGTGCCGTACGGCAAGCCTGAGCGCATCGTTACCGCGCTGGACATCATGATCGAAGGCCCACTGGGTGGCGCCGCGTTCAACAACGAATTCGGTCGTCCGGCCCTGACCGGTTACTTCCGGACCTTCGAACAGTCGATCACCACCCCGCGTGGCGACGAAGTTCGCGGTTATCACAAGCCGATCATGCTGGCCGGCGGCATGGGTAACATCCGTGCCGAACACGTGCAGAAAGGCGAGATCACCGTTGGCTCCAAGCTGATCGTCCTCGGCGGCCCGGCGATGTTGATCGGTCTGGGCGGCGGCGCTGCTTCTTCCATGGCCACCGGCACCAGCTCGGCGGACCTGGACTTCGCTTCCGTACAACGCGAAAACCCTGAAATGGAACGTCGCTGCCAGGAAGTCATCGACCGTTGCTGGCAGTTGGGTGAACACAACCCGATCAGCTTCATCCACGACGTGGGCGCGGGCGGTCTGTCCAACGCCTTCCCGGAACTGGTCAACGACGGCAACCGTGGCGGTCGCTTCGAACTGCGCAACATTCCAAACGACGAGCCGGGCATGGCCCCGCACGAAATCTGGAGTAACGAATCCCAGGAACGCTACGTTCTGGCGGTCGGCCCGGCTGACTTCGAACGCTTCCAGGCGATCTGCGAACGTGAGCGTTGCCCGTTTGCCGTCGTCGGCGAAGCCACTGCCGAGCCGCAACTGACGGTCACCGACAGCCACTTCGGCAACAGCCCGGTGGACATGCCGCTGGAAGTGCTGCTGGGCAAAGCCCCGCGCATGCACCGTTCGGCCGTTCGCGAAAACGAACTGGGTGACGATTTCGATCCAAGCACGCTGGACATTGCCGACTGCGTCGAGCGCGTTCTGCATCACCCTGCCGTGGCCAGCAAAAGCTTCCTGATCACCATCGGCGACCGCACCATCACCGGCCTCGTTGCCCGTGATCAGATGGTCGGCCCGTGGCAGGTTCCGGTGGCCGACGTTGCCGTCACCGCCACCAGCTTCGACGTCTACACCGGTGAAGCCATGGCCATGGGCGAGCGCACTCCGCTGGCACTGCTGGACGCTCCGGCGTCGGGCCGTATGGCCATTGGCGAAACCCTGACCAACATCGCCGCTTCGCGCATCAACAAGATCTCCGACATCAAACTGTCGGCGAACTGGATGTCCGCTGCCGGTCACCCAGGTGAAGACGCGCGTCTGTACGACACCGTGAAAGCGGTCGGCATGGAACTGTGCCCTGAGCTGGGCATTACCATTCCGGTGGGTAAGGACTCCATGTCCATGGCCACCCGCTGGAGCGACGAAGGCGTCGACAAGACCGTGACGTCGCCGATGTCCCTGATCGTGACCGGTTTCGCGCCTGTGGCTGACATCCGTCAGACCCTGACGCCGGAACTGCGCATGGACAAGGGCACCACCGACCTGATCCTGATCGATCTGGGTCGTGGCCAAAACCGCATGGGCGCCTCGATCCTGGCCCAGGTTCACGGCAAGCTCGGCTCTCAAGCGCCGGACGTCGATGACTCCGAAGACCTCAAAGCCTTCTTCGCCGTGATCCAGGGCCTCAACGCCGACGGTCACCTGCTGGCTTACCACGACCGTTCCGACGGTGGTCTGCTGACCAGCGTGGTGGAGATGGCGTTCGCCGGCCACTGCGGCCTGAGCCTGAACCTCGACGGTATGGCAGAAACCTCCGCCGACATCGCCGCGATCCTGTTCAACGAAGAACTGGGCGCTGTGATCCAGGTTCGTCAGGACGCTACCCCGGACATCCTCGCGCAGTTCAGCGCTGCTGGTTTGGGCGAGTGCGTGTCGGTGATCGGTCAGCCAATGAACAACGGCCAGATCAACATCACCTTCAACGGCGAAACCGTGTTCGAAGGTCAGCGTCGTCTGCTGCAACGTCAGTGGGCTGAAACCAGCTACCAGATCCAGCGTCTGCGTGATAACGCCGATTGCGCCGAACAAGAGTTCGACGTGCTGCTGGAAGAAGACAACCCTGGCCTGAGTGTCAAGCTGAGCTACGACGTCAACCAGGACGTCGCCGCGCCTTACATCAAGAAAGGCATCCGCCCACAAGTTGCCGTGCTGCGTGAGCAGGGCGTCAACGGTCAGGTGGAAATGGCGGCCGCGTTCGACCGCGCCGGTTTCAACGCGATCGACGTGCACATGAGCGACATTCTGGCCGGCCGTGTCGACCTGAATGAGTTCAAAGGTCTGGTGGCCTGCGGTGGTTTCTCCTACGGCGACGTACTGGGCGCCGGCGAAGGCTGGGCCAAGTCCGCGCTGTTCAACAGCCGCGCTCGCGATGCGTTCCAGGGCTTCTTCGAACGTAACGACAGCTTCACCCTCGGCGTGTGCAACGGTTGCCAGATGATGTCCAACCTGCACGAGCTGATCCCGGGCAGCGAGTTCTGGCCGCACTTTGTGCGTAACCGTTCCGAGCAGTTCGAAGCGCGTGTGGCGATGGTTCAGGTCCAGGAGTCGAACTCGATCTTCCTGCAAGGCATGGCCGGTTCGCGTATGCCGATCGCTATCGCACACGGTGAAGGGCATGCCGAGTTCGCCAGCGAAGAAGCGTTGCTGGAAGCCGATCTGTCGGGTTGCGTGGCGATGCGTTTCGTCGACAACCATGGCAAGGTCACCGAGAGCTACCCGGCCAACCCGAACGGCTCGCCGCGTGGGATCACCGGTTTGACCAGCCGTGACGGTCGCGTGACGATCATGATGCCGCACCCGGAGCGTGTGTTCCGCGCAGTGCAGAACTCGTGGCGCTCGGAAGACTGGAACGAAGACGCACCTTGGATGCGTATGTTCCGTAATGCTCGTGTGTGGGTGAATTAAGAGCCGTGTATAAGCTCAGCTTTTTTGTTCCGGCCAGTCATGTGGAACAGGTCAAAAGTGCTGTGTTCGCCGCGGGTGGCGGACGGATTGGTGCTTACGACCATTGCGCCTGGCAAGTACTCGGCCTTGGCCAGTTTCGCCCGTTGGACGGCAGTCAGCCGTTCATTGGTGAGGCGGGGCAGGTCGAGCAGGTTGAGGAATGGAAGGTTGAGCTTGTCGTGGCGGATGAGTTGATTCGTTCTGTGGTGTTGGCTCTGAAGCAGAGTCATCCCTACGAGACGCCGGCTTATGAGGTGTGGCGGTTGGAGGATTTCTGATCTTCCGCTGCTGAAATGAGAAACCCGCTGATGAAGATCAGCGGGTTTTTTATGCCTGAAATGATCGTTCCCACGCTCTGCGTGGGAATGCATCCCGTGACGCTCTGCGTCACATTTTGAAGCGGAACGCGGAGCGTCCCTGGCGGCATTCCCACGCAGAGCGTGGGAACGATCGGACCAAGATCTAAACCTTGGCACTCACCTCACTCCGATTAACCAACGCTTCCAGCGCCCCACTCAAACTCTGCGCCTTGTCGCCAATCAGCAGGTGCCAAACCCCTCCATCCAACTGGCTGACGCCCTGGCAACCCAGCGTTTTCAAATCACATCCGACAACGCCTTGCCATCCGCCAGTTGCAGTCGGATCCGGGTCATGGCGATGCAATCCATCTGCAGCACGTTCTCGCCACCGCCCAACGCCTTCAGCCATTGCTGCGCTTGCGGCGTCGTCACCGCCGCAGGTTTCGGCGCATCGACAGCAGCAGCGGGGGAGGACACGACTGCGCGGCCCAACGCCGGCATCGCCAGCCGAATCTCATCGGCAATGCTGTCGGCCATCGGCCCGACCACTACCTGCAAACTCCCACCCTTGCCCGGCCGAACCACCGCCATCGCACCCAGCGCTTTCAAGTCCGCATCCGACGCCTTGTTGCGATCCACCATGTCCAACCGCAGCCGAGTGGTGCACGCACCCACGGTGATCAAATTCTGCGCACCACCCAATGCCTTAATGTAAGCCCCGGCTCGCTCATTCTCGGCGACCACAACCTTGTCGCCCGTCGGCACCTCTTCGCGCCCCGGCGTCTTGAGGTTGAAGCGGCGAATGCAGAAATCAAACACCACGTAGTAGATCACCGCATACGCCAGCCCGACCGGTATCACCAACCAGCCGTTGGTGGATTTACCCCAGCCGAGAATCATGTCGATGAAGCCACCGGAAAACGTAAACCCGAGGTGAATGTTCAGCAGGTTGGTGATCGCCATCGACAGGCCGGTCAGCAACGCATGCACGAGATAAAGCAGCGGCGCGAGGAACATGAAGGCGAATTCGATCGGCTCCGTCACACCCGTCAAAAACGAAGTCAGCGCCATCGACAGGAAGATCCCGCCCATCACCTTGCGCCGTTCCGGCAAGGCGTTGCGGTACATCGCCAGGCATGCGGCGGGCAGGCCGAAGATCATCATCGGGAACATGCCGGTCATGAACTGGCCGCCCTTCGGGTCACCCGCGAAGTAGCGCGACAAGTCGCCGGTGACGATGGCGCCCGTGGTCGGGTCGGTGAAGTTGCCGAAGACGAACCACGCCATGTTGTTGAGGATGTGATGCAGCCCGGTGACGATCAGCAGGCGGTTGAACACGCCGAAGACGAACGCGCCGAAGCTGCCGCTCTCCATCATCAGCGTGCCAAAGCTGTTGATGCCGTGCTGGATCGGCGGCCAGATCAGACCAAAGATCACGCCCAGGCCGACGGCGGCGAACCCGGTGACAATTGGCACGAAGCGCCGACCACCAAAGAACGCCAGGTACTCCGGCAACTTGATGTCTTTGAAGCGGTTGTACAGCGCGCCAGCCATCAAGCCGCTGATGATCCCGGCGAGCATGCCCATGTTGATGCTCGCGTCGAGCACCTTGAGGGTGGAGATCATCACCAGGTAGCCAATCACTCCGGCGAGGCCTGCCGTGCCGTTGTTGTCCTTGGCGAAACCGACCGCGATGCCGATGGCGAAGATCATCGCCAGGTTGGCGAAGATCACCTGGCCGGCGTCGTGGATAATCGCGATGTTCAGCAGATCGGTGTCGCCGAGGCGCAGCAACAGGCCGGCAATCGGCAGGATCGCGATCGGCAGCATCAGCGCGCGGCCGAGGCGCTGCAGGCCTTCGATGAAGTATTGGTACATGGCGGTTCTCCCTGTGTTCTTTTTGTTTTAGAGCTGTTGTAGTTGTTCAGCTCAGAGGCCATTGCTGGTGACAGGCGTGACGCACTGCACTGGCGCTGCTCAACGTGAGCAGGTCATGGCTGATGCGTCGGCATTCGGCGGCGTCGAGGTGGCGCACGCGATCCTTGATTTCACCGATCTGCACCGGGCTGACCGACAACTCGCTGACGCCCAAGCCAATCAGCACCGGCGTGGCCAACGGATCAGAGGCGAGTGCGCCGCAGACGCCGACCCAGCGGTTATGCACCGCAGCACCGGCGCAGGTCTGGGCGATCAATCGCAGCAATGCCGGGTGCATGGCGTCGACCCGCGAGGCGAGGCCGGCGTGGTCGCGGTCCATGGCCAGGGTGTATTGGGACAAGTCGTTGGTGCCGATGGACAGGAAGTCCGCGTGTTCGGCCAGTTGCTCGGCCAGCAATGCGGCGGCGGGGACTTCGATCATCACGCCCAGTTCCGGGCGCTCACTCACACCGAGTTCAGTGCACAACGCGTCGAGACGCTGGCGGATGTGCAGCAGCTCATCGACTTCGGTGACCATCGGCAACAGGATCCGACACCGGGAGAGCGGGCTGACGTGCAGCAGCGCGCGCAGTTGCTGATCGAGCAGTTCCGGACGGACCTGAGCCAGGCGAATGCCACGCAAGCCCAGCACCGGATTGGCCTCAACCGGCAGCGGCAGGTAATCGAGTTGCTTGTCACCGCCGACGTCGATGGTGCGGATGATCACCGACTTGTCGCCCATGGCGTCGAGCACGGCCTGGTAGGCGACGCGCTGTTCCTGTTCGTCCGGCGCGGTGTTGCGGTCAACGAAGAGGAACTCGGTACGCAGCAGGCCGACGCCGTCGGCGCCATTGGCCAGCGCATCAGCCGCTTCAGCGCTGGAGGCCACGTTGGCGGCGACTTCAATCTGCAGGCCGTCGAGCGTCAATGCACTGGTGTGCGCTTGAGATTGTTGAAGCGCGCGACGTTGCTGATGGTCGAGTTGCGCTTGATGCACTTCGGCCAAGCGTTCGGCAGAAGGCGCCAATTCGAGGCGACCACCGTCGGCATCCAGCACCACCGCTTGGCCTTGCGCCTGATCCAGCAGCGTCGAACCCAGTGCAACCATGCACGGCAAGCCTTTGCCGCGCGCGAGAATGGCGACGTGAGAAGTTGCGCCGCCCTCGGCCATGCACAACCCGGCGACACCTTGCTGGCTCAGTTGCAGTAAGTCGGACGGCGTCAGTTCATGCGCGGCGACGATCGCGCCGGCCGGTACGTCGTAGTGCCAGGTTTCGCCGAGCAAGGCGCGCAGCACGCGTTGTTTGAGGTCGCGCAGATCGTTGGCGCGTTCGGCCAACAACGGGCTGCCGAGTTGCTGGAGAACCTCGCACTGCACGTCGATCGATTGACTCCACGCGTGCGTCGCGGCCATGCCTTGATCGATGGACGTGTTCGCAGCGTCCAGCAGCGCCGGGTCTTGAAGCAAGGCGAGGTGCGCGGCGAAGATCGCTTCTTCGTCGGTGTTTTTTTGCTTCCTGGCTTGGGCCAGCGTGTTGTCGATTTCGCTGCGCACGACGGTCAGTGCAGTGTCGAGGGTTTGCCGTTGTTGCTCGGGATCATGGTGGCCGGCGACCACCGGCAGGCTGATGGCGTTCAAGCGAAATAACGGCCCGGCCACCAAACCGGGAGCGGCGCAGACGCCGTGCAGAACGCCCGCTTCGGCTGCCCGTTTACGCTGGGAAAACGGTGTCGGCGCGGCGGCGTGGCTGTCTTCGGCCAGCGCTGTGGACAAGGCGATCAGCAACGCTTGCAATGCCGCTTCAGCATCCGGGCCTTGGCAGCTGACCTGAACCTCGTCTTGCTCGCCGACGGCCAAGCTCATCAGCCCGATCAAGCTGTCACAGGTCGCCGATTTTCCGGCGAAATGCAGCTGCGATTTGCTCTTGAACCCTTGCGCTGTCTGACGAATCAGCGCCGCCGGGCGAGCATGCAGACCGCCACGATGGGCGATGCGAATGTGGCCGACAATTTCGTCCCCCGAAAGCTCCGCTTCAGCCTGCGCGCCAGGCGCGTGCCGACGAATGATGTGCAGCAAGGGCTCGCCAACTTTCACCGACTTCAGCGTGATCGGCCGCGCCTGGAAGTCCTGGCTGTTGGTCAGGATCATCAAGCTGACGAGGCTTTTACACTGCTGCGCGACCTTGTCCAGGTCGTAGCGCAACAGCGGTTGGCCGTTGCTGACCCGCGCACCTTCGTTGACCAGCATCGAGAAGCCTTCGCCCTGCAACTCGACGGTGTCGAGGCCCAGGTGCAGCAGCAATTCGGCACCATTGTCGGCACGCAAGGTGACGGCGTGGCCGGTGCGGGCAACGTGCACCACGACGCCGGCGCACGGGGCGTGGAGGGTGTCGTTCAGCGGATCGATAGCGATCCCGTCGCCCATGGCGCCGCTGGCGAACACCGGGTCCGGGACTTTGGCGAGCGTGAGCACCGGGCCGCTGAGCGGGGCGCTGAGGGTCAGCTCTTTATTATTGTTGTGCATGGCTCGGTCTCATTAAAAATACAGTTCGGATCAACGCGGTCTCTGTAGGAGCGAGGCTTGCCCGCGAAGAACGATAACGCGGTCATTCAGATAGACCGCGGTGACTTCTTCTCGGGCAAGCCTCGCTCCTACAGGGGGATCGGGTTGCCATTCGAATTAGTGGGTGCGCGTGACTTTGCTGAGGTGACGCGGCTGGTCCGGGTCCATGCCTCGGGCCACGGCCAAACCGGCGGCCATGACGTAGAAACTCTGGATCGCCAGGATTGGATCAAACATCGGGTGTTCGGCGCGGCTCAGGGTGAGGTCGCGTTCGACGACGTCATCCGGCGCAGCCAGCAGGACGCGAGCACCACGCTGGCGCATGTCGGCGGCGAGGCTCAGCAAACCGGCTTGCTCGGCACCGCGTGGGGCGAAGATCAGCAGCGGGTAATTTTCGTCGATCAGCGCCATCGGGCCGTGACGTACTTCGGCGCTACTGAAGGCTTCAGCCTGGATTGCCGAAGTTTCCTTGAATTTCAGTGCGGCTTCCTGGGCGATGGCGAAACCGGCGCCACGGCCAATCACCATCAGGTGCTGGCAATCGCGCAGGGCGTCGATGGCCACACTCCAGTCCTGTTTCGCCGCGTCGCGCAAACCTTCTGGCAGCGCGAGGCCGGCCTCCAGTAATTCCACATCCTCTTTCCAATGGCCGATCAGACGGGCGCTGGCGCTGAGGGTGGCGATAAAACTCTTGGTCGCCGCGACGCTGTTTTCGGTGCCGGCACACAGCGGCAGGCTGAACTCACACGCGGCCTCCAGCGGCGAACTCTCGGCATTGACCATCGAAATGCTCAGGGCGCCACGCTTGCGCAGCAGACGCATGCTGTTCACCAGATCGGGACTTTGCCCAGACTGCGAGAAGGCGAACGCCACTTGGCCGCTGACCTTCAACGGCGCTTGCTGCATGGTCACCACCGACATCGGCAACGATGCCACCGGAATGCCCAATTGCTGCATGGTCAGGTAGGCGAAGTAACTGGCGGCATGGTCGGAGCTGCCGCGAGCGACGGTCATCGCCACTTGCGGTGGCTGACGGCGCAGGCGCCCGGCGATCTCGATCATGTGTGGGTCGAGTTGTTGCAGTTGGGCGTGCACGGCCTCGCACGAGGACAGCGCCTCTTCAAGCATTTTTGAAGTCAATGTCTTCTCCTTCGACCATGACGGCGGTCAGTGTGAGTGAGCGATCCAGCCGCACGCAGTCAGCCCAGCTGCCAGGTTGCAGGCGCCCGCGTTCGGTGATGCCGAGGTAGTCGGCGGGGAATTGCGAAAGACGTTGCGAGGCTTCGGCGATCGGCAAACCGATCTTCACCAGATTGCGCAGGGCCTGATCCATGGTCAGGGTGCTGCCGGCGAGCGTGCCGTCGGGCAAGCGCACGCCACCCAGGCATTTGGTCACGGTGTGGCTGCCAAGCTTGTATTCACCGTCGGGCATGCCGGCGGCGGCAGTGGAATCGGTGACGCAATACAGGCAGGGGATCGAGCGCAAGGCCACGCGGATGGCGCCGGGGTGAACGTGCAGTAAGTCCGGAATCAATTCGGCGTATTTGGCGTGAGCCAGTGCCGCGCCGACGATGCCTGGCTCGCGGTGGTGCAGCGGGCTCATGGCGTTGTAGAGGTGGGTGAAACTGCTGGCGCCGGCCGCAAGCGCAGCAACGCCTTCCTCGTAACTGCCGAGCGTGTGGCCGATTTGCATGCGCACGCCGCGATCGCTGAGGGCGCGGATCAACGCATCGTGGCCGGCGATTTCCGGGGCGATGGTGATCACCCGGATCGGCGCCAGGGCCAGGTATTCTTCGACTTCGGCCATCAACGCGGTGTGGGCGAAATTCGGTTGGGCGCCGAGTTTGCCGGGGTTGATGTACGGGCCTTCGAGATGTACGCCCAGCACCCGGGCGCTGCCTTTCGGGCGCTGTAAACAGAATTCGCCAACGGCTTTGAGTACGCTGGAAATTTCTGCAGGCGGCGCGGTCATGGTGGTCGCCAGCATCGACGTCGTGCCGAAACGCACGTGGGTTTTGGTGATGGTCTCGAAGGCGGTTGCGCCTTCCATGATGTCTTTGCCTCCACCGCCATGAACGTGCAGGTCGATAAAACCCGGCAGCAGGTAAGGCAGGTCGTTGTCGGCTGGATCGCACGGTTGGCCTTCGATCGACACGACCTTGCCGTGTTCATGAATCAGCCGGCCGCGAACCCAGCCGTGGGCGGTTAGGATGTTGTCTTCGGACATGATCGGTTCTCGGTTAGCGGCGAAGCTCTTTATCTACGGAGCTCTTTATCTGCGGAGCTCTGCGACAAAGTCGTAGTAGTCGTTGCGGCAATAGGTGTCGGTGACTTCGATCGGCGTGTTGTCTTCGAGGTAGCCGACCCGGGTCATCAGCAGCATGGCGGTGCCGGGGGCGATGCCCACCAGGGCGGCGAATTCGTCCGAGGCGTTGATCGCCTGAATGTGCTGCAGGGCGCGGACAACCGGCTTGCCAATGCTGTCGAGGTATTCGTAGAGGGAGTCGCCCACCGCTTGTGGCTTGGGAATGATCGAGGCGGGCAGGGTGCTCATTTCGATCGCCATGACCGTGTCGTCGGCCTTGCGCAGACGTTTGAGGCGCGCGACCTTGTCGTTCGGCGAGAGACCGAGGCGGATCAGTTCTTCGTGGGTCGGCGGAGTGATTTCCCGTTCCAGCCATTGGGAGCCGGGGACGAAGCCCTTCAGCCGCAGCATTTCGCTGAAACCCGAGAGGCGCGACAGCGGTTGTTCCAGGCGTGGGGTGATAAACGTGCCGGAACCTTGGTTGCGCCGGATCAGCCCTTGTTCGAACAGCACTTCCAACGCCTTGCGCGCGGTGACGCGGGAGATGCCCAGCATTTCGCTGAGGTTGCGCTCCGACGGCATGGCCTGTTCGGCTTTCCACTGGCCGGCGTGGATCGCCGCTTCCAGGTTGCGCGCCAGTTGCAAGTACAACGGCGTGGGCTGGGTGTCGTCAGGGCGTAGGGCCTGGAGATCATTCATGTAGGTTTGGTCCGATGCGGATGTAGGATTGTTGTCGCTCGGTGGTGAGGGGAAATTAATACCACTTAAATACCATGTCAATGAGACCACTTTGCTAAAGGCGCGTAAAAGCTTGCCCTTCTGGATGGTTGGAATCATGGTTGGTTTTAAGTGGTATTAGAGGTGGGGGTTTTGGAAGCAAAGATCGCTGCCTTCGGCAGATCTTGCGGGCACGAGTGGTATCAACCCTGTAGGAGTTGCCGCAGCCTGCGATCTATTGAAATTATTTTTCGAAGGAGACCGACGGTAGCGTTACTGATCGTTCCCACGCTCTGCGTGGGAATGCCTCAACGGACGCTCCGCGTTCGGCTCTGGATGGGACGCAGAGCGTCCCGGGCTGCATTCCCACGCAGAGCGTGGGAACGATCATAGGAGGGGGTTACGGACGGATTTCGATCATCGTGCCGTCCGGCACCAGATTCCAGACTTCGCGTATGTCCATGTTGCGCATGGCGATGCAGCCGTCGGTCCAGTCCAGCGTGTGGAACAGGTTTTCGGGGTTCTCTTCGGTGTCCGGGGTGCCATGGATCATGATCATGCCACCGGGCTCGACACCTTCGCGCCGGGCGCGGGCGGAGTCGCTGATGTTCGGGTAGGAGATGTGCATCGACAGGTTGAAACGGTCACTGGTCTTGCGCCAGTCCAGCCAATAAAAACCTTCCGGCGTGCGTTTGTCGCCTTCCATCAGCTTTGGCCCCTTGGGGCGTTTACCCAAGGAAATGCGATAGGTCTTGAGCGGCTTGCCGTCATTGATCAATTGCAATTGATGGGCGGATTTGAGAACCAGGATTTTTTCGATGACTTTGCCGTCCAGGGTTTCCGCAACGGAAGCCTGGGAGACAGCGACGAACGCCAAGCAAAACAGGGCAAGCAACCAGCGCATTGAAACGATATCCCTAAGAGGTGTCGCGACTATTTAGTTATAGGTGATTTTAGAACCAGGAGCTTTATGTGATGGCAGGCTGAACAAGCGGCGGGATCGACTCGGACCGCACGGGGTAGACCTCGGTCTGCCGGTCAGCGAAGAAGCATTCTAAGGTACGGCCCACTGTGCGGAAAGCCAGCTCGGACCAAGGGATGTCGGCTTCTTCGAAAAGCTGCACTTCCAGGCTCTCGGGACCGGCGGCAAAATCCAGGTCCACCAGCTCTGCGCGGAAAAACACATGTACCTGGCTGATGTGCGGCACGTCGATCAACGTATAGATGGTCAGGTTGCGTACCCGCGCACAGGCTTCTTCGGCCGTCTCGCGAATGGCCGCCTGCTCGATGGTTTCACCGTTTTCCATGAAACCGGCGGGCAGGGTCCAATAACCGAGCCGAGGCTCGATGGCGCGTCGGCACAGCAAGACCTTGGAGCCCCAGGTCGCCACGCAACCGGCGACGATATTGGGGTTCTGGTAGTGAATCGCCTGGCAGCTGTCACAGACAAAACGCAGGCGCGAATCGCCTTCTGGGATGCGCTGGGTCACCGGGTTGCCGCACTGACTGCAAAATTTCATGCTTGGGTTCCTGAATGCTGCGCCTATCTTGGCGTGCGGCGGTGTCTGTCGGCAAGTTGTCGTTTAGCGACATGCAGCGGTTATGGGGTTGGGCGGTCGGTTCGATTGGTGCATGATGCGGGGTAGAGAATAAATCGAGAAGACTCATGCTGGACGAGCTACTTCACCGGGTAAGCAACCACACGCCGCTAACCCTGGAAACCGACCGACGTTTCCCCGAAGCCGCGGTATTGGTGCCCATCACCCGCAGTGACGAACCTGAACTGGTTCTGACCCTGCGCGCCAGCGGGCTCTCGACCCATGGCGGTGAAGTGGCCTTTCCCGGTGGGCGACGTGACCCTGAAGACCCTGACCTGATTTTCACTGCGCTACGTGAGGCCCAGGAAGAAATTGGCCTGCCGCCGGGGCTGGTCGAAGTGATCGGCCCGCTGAGCCCGTTGATCTCCCTGCATGGCATCAAGGTCACACCCTATGTCGGTGTGATTCCGGACTTTGTTGAGTACCAGGCCAACGACGCCGAGATTGCCGCAGTCTTCAGCGTACCGCTGGAGTTCTTCCGCAAGGATCCGCGCGAACACACCCATCGCATCGATTACCAGGGCCAGAGTTGGTACGTGCCGAGCTATCGCTATGGCGAGTACAAAATCTGGGGCCTCACGGCGATTATGATCGTCGAGTTGATCAACCTGCTCTATGACGCCAAAATCAGCCTGCATCAGCCGCCCAAGACTTTTATCAACACCTGAAGCCATCGCTGGTATGGCCTGAACCCTGCTTTTTCCAAGTGAGCCTGCCTGGCCTTGAGGACAATTATGATGAAATATCGCCTGGGCGACGCCCGCGTCGAAACCCATCCGCAGAGCTGGGTCGCACCCAATGCCGTGCTGGTGGGCAAGGTCAAACTGGAAGAGGGCGCTAACGTCTGGTTCAACGCCGTGCTGCGCGGTGACAACGAATTGATCCTGATCGGCAAGAACAGCAACGTCCAGGACGGCACGGTAATGCACACCGACATGGGTTACCCGCTGACGATCGGCACCGGCGTGACCATCGGCCATAACGCCATGCTTCATGGCTGCACGGTGGGTGATTACAGTCTGATCGGCATTAACGCGGTGATCCTTAACGGCGCGAAAATCGGCAAGAACTGCATCATTGGCGCCAACTCGCTGATCGGTGAGGGCAAGGAGATTCCAGACGGTTCGCTGGTCATGGGCTCGCCAGGCAAAGTGGTGCGTGAGCTGACCGAGCAGCAGAAAAAAATGCTGGAGGCCAGCGCTGCTCACTATGTGCATAACTCGCAACGTTATGCCCGCGATCTGGTTGAGCAGGAAGAATGAACACGCCCGAACGCCCGGTTCGATCGCCCTGCGTGAATATCTGTGCGCTGGACGAGGATGACATTTGCACCGGGTGTCAGCGCACGGTGGAAGAGATTACTCGCTGGAGCCGGATGGATAACGAGGAGCGGCGCAAGGTGTTGGGGTTGTGTCATGAGCGGGCCAAGTCCAGCGGCCTTCTCTGGATGCTAGGCAAAACACCAGACCTGTAGGAGCTGACGAGTGCAACGAGGCTGCGATCTTTTGATCTTGTCTTTAAAAACAACGTCAAAAGATCGCAGCCTCGTTGCACTCGTCAGCTCCTACGGTACCCTGTGCGCAAAATTGACAGGTATCCCGCCACCCCATGCTCTTCCTGATCGCTTACATCAGCAGTGTCGTGCTGATCAACTACGCCTTTTCCACCGCTCCGCATCTGGACATCATCTGGTCGGCCTGGGGTGGTTTAGTGTTCGTTTTGCGCGACATGGTGCAAACCCGTTTCGGCCATGGCTCGATCGCGGCGATGCTGGCCGCGCTGGTGTTGTCCTATGTGACGTCCGATCCGTCCATCGCCCTGGCCAGCGCCACCGCGTTCGCGGTGTCCGAATGCATCGACTGGCTGGTGTTCAGTATCACCAAGCGTCCCTTGCACGACCGTCTGTGGATAAGTTCGGCCCTGAGTATTCCCCTCGATACCTTCATCTTCTTCGGCATGATCGATGCGTTCACCCCGGGCGTGATCCTCACCGCCATGGGCTCAAAGTTCGCGGGTGTCACCGTCGTCTGGATCGCAATGGCCTGGCGTCTACGCAAGAACGCGATTCCCGGTTAAAGCCAAACCCCTCGGTTCATGTAAAATGCCGCGCTTTCTCCCCATGGGAAGCGCGCTTGGCCACACAGGCTATTTTCGCCGCGACCCTCGATGATCCGCTTCTTGAGGACCTGAGATGACCCGTATCGGAACTCCATTGTCGCCAACCGCGACCCGCGTATTGCTGTGTGGCTGTGGCGAGTTGGGCAAGGAAGTGGTGATCGAGCTGCAACGCCTGGGCGTTGAAGTGATTGCCGTGGATCGCTATGCCAATGCGCCGGCCATGCAGGTCGCCCATCGCAGCCATGTGATCAACATGCTCGACGGCGCCGCCCTGCGTGCCGTGATCGAGGCCGAAAAGCCGCACTTCATCGTGCCGGAAATCGAAGCCATTGCCACCGCGACCCTCGTGGAACTGGAAGCCGAAGGCTTCACCGTCATCCCTACCGCTCGCGCCGCACAGCTGACCATGAACCGCGAAGGCATCCGTCGCCTAGCCGCTGAAGAGCTGGACCTGCCGACCTCGCCGTACCACTTCGCCGACACCTTTGAGGATTACAGCAAGGCCGTCCAGGACCTGGGCTTCCCGTGCGTGGTCAAGCCCGTCATGAGTTCCTCGGGCAAAGGCCAGAGCCTGCTGCGCAGCGTCGATGATGTGAAAACTGCCTGGGATTACGCTCAGGAAGGCGGCCGTGCCGGTAAAGGCCGCGTGATCGTCGAAGGCTTTATCGACTTCGACTACGAAATCACCCTGTTGACCGTGCGTCACGTCGGCGGCACTACGTTCTGCGCGCCAGTCGGTCACCGTCAGGAGAAGGGCGACTATCAGGAATCCTGGCAGCCACAAGCCATGAGCCCGATTGCCCTGGCCGAATCCGAGCGCGTTGCCAAAGCCGTCACTGAAGCCCTGGGTGGACGTGGTCTGTTTGGTGTTGAGCTGTTCATCAAAGGTGATCAAGTCTGGTTCAGCGAAGTCTCGCCGCGTCCACATGACACCGGTCTGGTCACCCTGATTTCCCAGGACCTGTCGCAGTTCGCGCTGCACGCGCGGGCGATTTTGGGCTTGCCGATTCCGTTGATCCGTCAGTTCGGGCCTTCGGCTTCGGCGGTCATTCTGGTGGAAGGGCAGTCGACTCAGACGGCGTTCGCCAATCTGGGGGCTGCGTTGAGCGAGCCGGATACGGCGTTGCGTCTGTTCGGCAAGCCTGAGGTGAATGGTCAGCGTCGGATGGGTGTGGCGTTGGCGCGGGATGAGTCGATTGAAGCGGCTCGTGCTAAAGCGACTCGTGCTTCTCAAGCCGTAAAAGTAGAGCTGTAGGGCTACACAGATCGTTCCCACGCTCTGCGTGGGAATGCAGCCCGGGACGCTCCGCGTCCCAAAAGCGGACGCGGAGCGTCCGTTGAGGCGTTCCCACGCAGAGCGTGGGAACGATCTTATGAGACCCGATTCAAATCGTTATTTCGCGTTTCCTTCAGGCACAGCACAGCAATCAAGCTCAGCACCGCCGCCCCCGACACATACCCGCCGACATAACTCAAACCGCCCATTGCCACCAGCTTCTGTGCGAAGAACGGTGCCGCCGAGGCCCCGACAATGCCGCCCAGGTTGTAGGCCGCCGACGCACCGGTATAACGCACGTGAGTTGGGAACAGCTCCGGCAGCATTGCGCCCATCGGTGCAAACGTCACGCCCATCAGAAACAGCTCGATGCACAGGAACAGTGCCACGCCCCAGGTTGAACCTTGGGTCAGCAGCGGTTCCATCAGGAATCCGGACAAAATCGCCAGCACGCCACCGATGATCAGCACCGGTTTGCGCCCGTAACGGTCACTGGCCCAGGCCGACAGCGGGGTGGCAGCGGCCATGAACAGTACAGCGAAGCACAGCAGCGCGAGGAAGGTTTCGCGGGTGTAGCCGAGCGTCGATACGCCATAGCTCAGCGAAAACACCGTCGAGATATAGAACAGCGCGTAGCACACCACCATCGATCCGGCGCCCAGCAGCATCGGTGCCCAGTATTGACTGAGCAGCTCGACCAGCGGGATCTTCACCCGCTCCTGGCGAGCCATTGCGTTGGCAAATACCGGCGTTTCGTGAAGCTTGAGGCGCACGTACAGACCCACCATCACCAGCGCGGCACTGAGCAGGAAAGGAATCCGCCAGCCCCATGAGCGGAACTGCTCGTCGTTCAGGGTCATTGTCAGCGTCAGAAACAGGCCGTTGGCCGCGAGAAAGCCAATAGAAGGGCCGAGTTGCGGGAACATGCCGAACCAGGCGCGTTTGCCCTTCGGCGCATTCTCCGTCGCCAGGAGCGCAGCGCCGCCCCATTCACCGCCCAGTCCCAGGCCTTGGCCGAAGCGCAGCACGCAGAGCAAAATCGGCGCCCAGGCCCCGATGCTGTCGTAACCCGGTAGCACGCCGATCAGCGTGGTGCACACGCCCATCAGCAGCAGCGAGGCAACCAGTGTCGATTTGCGCCCGATGCGGTCACCGAAATGGCCGAACAGCGCCGAGCCCAGCGGTCGAGCAAGGAAGGCGATGCCGAAGGTGAGGAACGCCGACAGCATCTGGGCCGTGCCGGAGGTCTGCGGAAAGAACACCGGACCAATCACCAGCGCAACGGCAGTGGCATAGACGTAGAAGTCGTAGAACTCGATAGCGGTGCCGATGAAACTCGCGGTCGCCACGCGGGTGGCGGAGTTCGTCGGTTGCGCAGGTGCGGTGTCGTTATAAGTCGTGCTGGTCGTCATGCGGTTATCCCTGACAGTCATGTGCCCCAGTGGAGCGAATTATTATGGTCGAACACCCAGGGATGTGGGAGTGAGGCGCGGCCGATGTTCAAGGTAGGAACAGTCGTCTGTGTGGTGCGGATATTGTCGATGATCTGGCCGGAACCTGCTGCGTGCGGGGTAAGCACGTGGTTCGGCGGGGCTTGGGTAAGCGGCTCGATTATAGAAAGGCGGCTAACGATCGAACAAGGCATAGATATTGAAAAAGATCGCAGCCTCGCTTCGCTCGACAGCTCCTACAAGGGAACGCATTCCAAACTGTAGGAGCTGTCGAGCGAAGCGAGGCTGCGATCTTTTAACTATCTAACGGATAGAGGCAATCGCAGGCGTCGAACTGGTATGCCAGATCAACACCCGGGTAACGCGATTATCCTCGGTCTCCAGAATCTCCAGGCGATAGCGCCCGATCTTCAGGCATACCGCACTTTCCGGAATCGTCTCCAACGCCTCGGTCACCAACCCGTTGAGGGTTTTCGGACCGTCGCTGGGCAGGTGCCAGCCGAGGCTCTTGTTCAGTTCGCGAATCGACGCCGCACCTTCGATCACCAAACGGCCATCCGCCTGTGGATGGATGTGCGGGTTTTTCAGGCTGTGCTGGCTTTCGAACTCGCCGACGATTTCTTCGAGAATGTCTTCCAGGGTCACGATGCCGAGCACTTCGCCGTACTCGTCGACCACCATGCCCAGGCGTCGCTGTTGTTTGTGGAAATTCAACAGTTGCAGCTGCAACGGGGTGCTTTCCGGCACGAAGTAGGGTTCATGACAGGCTGCCAGCAGTGCCTCTGGGGTCAGGCTGGCGTCGGACAGCAGATGACGGATCTGTCGGGTATTGAGCACCGCCTCGACCTGATTGATGTCGCTGTGGAAAACCGGCAAGCGCGTGCGTTTATTGGCGAGAAGCTGCTCGATGATCTCTGAGAGGGAGTCGTCCAGGTTGATCCCGTCGACGTCACTGCGTGGCACCAGAATGTCGTTGACCGTGATGTTGTCCAGCGCATGGATGCCTGACAGCGGGTGCGGGCGGCAGACGGCGTGTTCGTGATCGTTGTGCCTATCGTTCGGTGCCTCGTCTTCGCTCTGCTGCACCACTTTGACTTTGCGGGCGAACGGTCGCATCAGCAACTGGCTTATGCCATTGAGCAACCAGGCGGCGGGATAGACGATTTTCAGTGGCGCGCCAAGCAAGGTGTTGCCCAAGGCCAGGACGGCGTCCGGATAGCGAACGGCGAGGGTGCGCGGCAGGTAGTCGGCGAACACCAGAAGCACGGCGCCAGCCCCGAGGCAGGCAACCCATGGACCGTTTTCCGCCCAGGTGAAAATCGCCAGCAATGTGCTGATGACCACGACCAGTGCGCGGCACAGGGTGTTGCAGAGGATCAGGCTATTGAGCGCAAATCTCAGCTTTGCCACCGGTTTGTCGCTCGAACGCGAAGCAGTCCGCTGGGCGAGCAAGTGCTGTTGTGCAACTTCGATGGCGGTAAACAGCCCCGACCATAAAATCAGCAGGGCCACTACCGCGAGCATCGGCCCTATGGGCAAGTCGTCCATTAATGCCGCCCGTCAGATATGCAGGATGTATTCACGAACCAGCTTACTGCCGAAATACGCCAGCATCAGCAGGCAGAAACCGGCGAGGGTCCAGCGAATGGCCTTGTGTCCGCGCCAGCCTAGGCGATTACGGCCCCAGAGCAGCACGCTGAAAACGATCCAGGCGAGGCACGCCAGCAAGGTTTTGTGCACCAGGTGCTGGGCGAACAGGTTGTCGACGAACAGCCAGCCGGAGATCAGCGACAGCGACAGCAGGGTCCAGCCGGCCCAGAGGAAGCCGAACAGCAGGCTTTCCATGGTTTGCAGTGGCGGGAAGTTCTTGATCAGGCCGGACGGATGCTTGTGCTTGAGCTGATGATCTTGAACCAGCAGCAGTAACGCCTGGAACACCGCGATGGTGAACATGCCGTAAGCGAGGATCGACAGCAGGATGTGGGCGAGGATGCCCGGTTCTTCGTCGATGATCTGGACGGTGCCAGCGGGGGCGAATTGTGCGAGCAGCACAGTGGCGGCGCCGAGCGGGAACAGCAATATAAGCAGGTTCTCCACCGGGATCCGCGAGCAGGCCAGTAGCGTCAGGGCAATCACCGCGGCCGCAATCAGGCTGGCGGCGCTGAAAAAATCCAGGCCCAGGCCGATCGGTGTCAGCAGGTGGGTGAGCAGGCTGGCGCTGTGAGCCAGCACCGCAAGCACGCCGAGCGTGACCAGCAGGCGTTTGTTCGCCTTGGCGCCGGTGGCCAGACGAGTGCCCTGATAGAGGGTCGCAGCGGCATATAAGCAGGCGGCGGCGAGGGTAGTTAGCAAGCTGGGTGACAAGGGGAGCATAAATCCTGTTAGGCAAGCCCGAAAGGCGCTGAGTTTGGCATAGAACCCCCGCAGCACGAAAGACCATGCAACCTGACGACGAGGTGTCCGCCAGACGCAGTCTTCGCTATAATCCGCGACCTGCCCACGCCGCAGGCTCGCCGAGCACATGCTTATTCCGGTCTGGGCCGCCATTATCCCGGTCTACACAGGGCCTGAAAGGATCGCGCAATGTTTGAAAACTTAACCGACCGTCTCTCGCAGACGCTGCGCCATGTCACCGGCAAGGCCAAGCTGACCGAGGACAACATCAAAGACACCCTGCGTGAAGTGCGCATGGCGTTGCTCGAAGCTGACGTCGCCTTGCCGGTGGTGAAAGACTTCGTCAACTCGGTCAAGGAGCGCGCCGTCGGCACCGAGGTGTCGCGCAGCCTGACGCCGGGCCAGGCCTTCGTGAAAATCGTCCAGGCCGAACTCGAAAGCCTGATGGGCGCGGCCAACGAAGACCTGAACCTGAGCGCCGTTCCTCCTGCCGTCGTGCTGATGGCCGGTTTGCAGGGCGCGGGTAAAACCACCACCGCCGGCAAACTCGCGCGCTTCCTCAAAGAGCGCAAGAAGAAGTCGGTCATGGTTGTGTCTGCAGACGTTTACCGTCCGGCAGCGATCAAACAGCTGGAGATGCTCGCGGGTGAAGTCGGCGTTACCTTCTTCCCGTCCGACCTGAGCCAGAAGCCGGTCGACATCGCGCAAGCGGCTATTAAAGAAGCAAAACTGAAATTCATCGACGTCGTCATCGTCGATACCGCCGGTCGTCTGCACATCGACGAAGAGATGATGGGCGAGATCAAGGCACTGCACGCCGCGATCAACCCGGTCGAAACGCTGTTCGTGGTCGACGCCATGACCGGTCAGGACGCCGCCAATACGGCCAAGGCCTTCGGCGATGCACTGCCGCTGACCGGTGTGATCCTGACCAAAGTCGACGGCGACGCCCGTGGCGGTGCTGCGCTGTCGGTCCGCGCCATCACCGGCAAGCCGATCAAATTCATCGGTATGGGCGAGAAGAGCGAAGCGCTCGAACCGTTCCATCCAGAGCGTATTGCTTCGCGCATCCTCGGCATGGGCGACGTACTCAGCCTGATCGAGCAGGCCGAACAGACCCTCGACAAGGACAAGGCCGACAAACTGGCCAAGAAGTTGAAGAAGGGCAAGGGCTTCGACCTCGAGGACTTCCGCGATCAACTGCAACAGATGAAAAACATGGGCGGCCTCGGCGGCCTCATGGACAAACTGCCGAACATCGGTGGTATGAACCTGGCGCAGATGGGCAACGCCCAGGGCGCGGCAGAGAAACAATTCAAGCAGATGGAAGCCATCATCAATTCCATGACCCCGGCCGAGCGCCGCGACCCTGAGATGATCAGCGGTTCGCGCAAACGCCGGATCGCCATGGGTTCCGGCACCCAGGTGCAGGACATCGGTCGCTTGATCAAGCAGCACAAGCAGATGCAGAAGATGATGAAGAAATTCTCCGCCAAAGGCGGAATGGCCAAAATGATGCGCGGCATGGGCGGTATGTTGCCCGGCGGCGGCATGCCGAAAATATAGTGTCCAGTCACGCCAATACTGCTCAATTTTGGCGGCGCCTGTTGACCTCATGCTGCGTTGCCGCTCCTCGCCATAGCCAGCTATGACTCGTCGCGGCGCCTTGCCTGAGGTCAACAGTCACTCGCCAAAATATGAGCATTATTGGCGAGACTGGACACAAAGAATTCGCGCAAGGGCTTGCTCTTGCGCTACCCACACGGAAGTGGGATCTCCAGCAAACCCGCACTTGGCGGGAGCTGACTGGCCGTTTTCAACGACGGCTCTATAGCAAATCTGGATGGCGGCCGATAGACCGCCGGAAAAAGACATTTGCAAAAGTCCGGATATTCCTTAGAATATGCGGCCTTTCGGGCACCTATGCCCGCAGTGCCTTTAGATTTGCAGCACCGACTACAGGAACGATGTTCACATGCTAACAATCCGTCTTGCCCTTGGCGGCTCCAAAAAGCGCCCGTTTTACCACTTGACCGTAACCGACAGCCGCAACCCGCGCGACGGTTCGCACAAGGAACAGGTTGGTTTCTTCAACCCTGTTGCTCGTGGTCAAGAAGTTCGTCTGTCCGTGAACCAAGAGCGCGTAGCCTACTGGCTGAGCGTTGGTGCACAACCTTCTGAGCGTGTTGCTCAGTTGTTGAAGGACGCTGCTAAGGCTGCGGCCTGAGCAATATGAACGCGACGCCAGCCATTGCTGATGATTTGATCGTTATCGGCAAAATCTATTCGATTCATGGTGTTCGCGGCGAAGTGAAGGTTTTTTCCTTTACTGATCCAATTGGAAACCTGTTGGACTACAAAACCTGGACGCTCAAGCGCGAAGGCGTTGTACGGCAGGTAGAGCTGGTCAGCGGCCGTGTACATAACGGCAAGTTTCTGGTCACAAAGCTCAAGGGTCTCGATGATCGTGAAGAAGCTCGTCTTCTGGCCGGTTATGAGATCTGCGTGCCGCGTAACCTGTTTCCAGATCTGACCGACGGCGAGTACTACTGGTACCAGCTGGAAGGTCTCAAGGTCATCGACCAACTCGGGCAACTGCTCGGGAAAATCGATCACCTGCTAGAGACTGGCTCGAACGATGTCATGGTGGTCAAGCCTTGCGCTGGCAGCCTGGACGATCGCGAACGCCTGTTGCCCTATACGGAGCAATGCGTGTTGGTTGTCGACCTTGCCGCAGGCGAGATGAAGGTGGAATGGGATGCGGACTTCTAAGCGTGGCTAACTTGCGCGTAGAAGTGATCAGTTTGTTTCCCGAGATGTTTTCCGCCATCAGCGAGTACGGCATCACCAGTCGTGCGGTGAAACAGGGGCTCTTGCAGCTCACCTGTTGGAATCCGCGAGACTACACGACGGATCGACATCACACTGTGGACGATCGCCCATTTGGCGGTGGTCCGGGCATGGTGATGAAGATCAAGCCCCTGGAAGATGCGTTGGTTCAGGCCAAGGCAGCAGCCGGGGAGGCGGCGAAGGTAATTTACCTGTCCCCCCAAGGCCGTCAACTGACTCAGTCGGCGGTACGCGAGTTGGCGAATTCGGATGCATTGATCCTGATTGCCGGCCGCTATGAAGGCATTGACGAGCGTTTTATTGAAGCTCATGTCGATGAAGAGTGGTCGATTGGCGACTATGTACTGTCTGGCGGCGAGCTGCCGGCGATGGTCCTGATCGATGCGGTTACACGACTGCTGCCTGGAGCTTTAGGGCATGCGGACTCCGCCGAGGAAGATTCCTTTACGGATGGTTTGCTGGATTGCCCGCACTACACCCGACCGGAGGTGTATGCGGATCAGCGTGTTCCCGACGTATTGCTAAGTGGCAATCACGCGCACATCCGGCGTTGGCGTTTACAGCAGTCCCTTGGTAGGACCTTTGAACGACGCGCCGATCTTCTGGAAAGCCGCTCGCTTTCTGGAGAAGAGAAGAAGCTGCTCGAGGAATACATCCGCGAGCGGGACGATAGTTAACAACGTATCGATGGTAGATCCGACGATTTACCTTAGGAGCACAGCATGACTAACAAAATCATCCTTGCACTCGAAGCAGAGCAGATGACCAAAGAGATCCCTACCTTTGCCCCGGGCGACACCATTGTCGTTCAGGTGAAAGTGAAGGAAGGCGACCGTTCGCGTCTGCAAGCGTTCGAAGGTGTTGTTATCGCCAAGCGTAACCGCGGCGTAAACAGTGCTTTCACCGTTCGTAAAATCTCCAACGGTGTTGGCGTAGAGCGTACTTTCCAGACCTACAGCCCGCAAATCGACAGCATGGCCGTTAAACGTCGCGGTGACGTACGTAAAGCCAAGCTGTACTACCTGCGTGACCTGTCCGGTAAAGCAGCTCGCATCAAGGAAAAACTGGCTTAAGTCCAGCTTCCGATGCAGAAAAAAGCAGCCTACGGGCTGCTTTTTTGTTGCCTGCGATTTATCTTCCTTGGCCGTACTGTCGGTCTTGCCTGAGCCTTTATGCCCGCCATCGATCACCCTTTGATAGACCAATTCCTCGACGCTCTGTGGTTGGAGAAAGGTCTCGCTGATAACACTCGTGATGCCTATCGCAGCGACCTGGCCCTGTTCAACGGCTGGCTGCAGGAGAAAGGGTTGGAGTTGATCAACGCCGGCCGCGAGTTGATCCTCGATCACCTGGCCTGGCGTCTGGAGCAAAACTACAAGCCCCGCTCGACGGCGCGATTTCTCTCCGGTGTGCGTGGCTTCTATCGCTATTTGCTGCGGGAAAAGCTGATCGCCGTCGATCCAACCTTGCGCGTCGATATGCCGCAATTGGGTAGGCCATTGCCTAAATCGTTGTCGGAAGCCGACGTGGAAGCACTGCTGAAAGCACCAGACCTGAGCGAAGCCATAGGCCAGCGCGACCGCGCCATGCTCGAAGTGCTTTATGCCTGCGGTTTGCGTGTGACGGAGCTGATCAGCCTGACGCTGGAGCAGGTCAACCTGCGTCAGGGCGTGCTGCGAGTGATGGGCAAGGGCAGCAAGGAACGGCTGGTGCCGATGGGCGAGGAGGCGATTGTCTGGGTCGAGCGTTACATGCGCGATGGCCGCCAGGAATTGCTCGGCGGGCGTCCCAGCGATGTCATGTTCCCCAGCCAGCGCGGCGAGCAGATGACTCGGCAGACCTTCTGGCATCGCATCAAGCACCAGGCCAAGGTCGCCGGGATCGGCAAGTCACTGTCGCCGCATACCCTGCGTCATGCCTTCGCCACGCACCTGCTCAACCACGGAGCCGACCTGCGGGTGGTGCAAATGCTACTCGGCCACAGCGATCTGTCGACCACGCAGATCTATACCCATGTCGCCCGCGCACGCTTGCAGGACCTGCATGCCAAACATCACCCGCGCGGCTGAACACAGTTCCTGAAGTGGAATGCTGACCCGTGGCGAGGGGATTTATCCCCGTTGGGTTGCGAAGCAGCCCCAAAAAGGGGACTGCTGCGCAGTCCAGCGGGGATAAATCCCCTCGCCACAATAATGGGTGTCAGGTAGCAGTGCGGTGTCTTTGTCAGGCGCATTCGGCCACGCGGGCCTTATGTGGTAGGCTTTGCCGGTTTGCACGATGGGCGGTTATGACCCGGTGTTTCGGCACGGGCGTTCTGATCGTCCCATTTGTCCGCCTTCAGGAGTTCTCATGCGTCTGACCCAGATTTTCGCCGCCGCAGCCATTGCGTTGGTCAGCACCTTTGCCGTCGCCGATGACGCGGCCGACAAAGCCATTCGTAAAAGCCTGGAAAACCTCCAGCTCGAGGTGCCAGTAGAAACCATCACCGCCAGCCCGCTGCCAGGTCTGTACGAAGTCAAACTCAAGGGCAGCCGCGTGCTCTACGCCAGCGCCGATGGCCAGTACGTGGTTCAGGGTTACATGTTCCAGCTCAAGGACGGTAAACCGGTCAACCTGACCGAGAAGACCGAACGCCTGGGCGTTTCCAAACTGGTCAACGAAATTCCGGTGGCGGAAACCGTGGTGTATCCGGCGATCGGCGAAACCAAGTCGCACATCACCGTGTTCACCGACACCACCTGCCCGTACTGCCACAAGCTGCATGCCGAAGTGCCTGAGCTGAACAAGCGCGGCATCGAAGTGCGTTACGTCGCGTTCCCGCGCCAGGGCCTGGGCTCGCCGGGTGACGAACAGCTGCAAGCGGTCTGGTGCTCGAAAGACAAGAAAGCGGCCATGGACAAAATGGTCGACGGCAAGGAAATCAAGGCTGCCAAATGCGATAACCCGGTTTCCAAACAGTTCGCCCTCGGTCAGTCGATCGGCGTGAACGGCACACCGGCCATCGTTTTGGCTGATGGCCAAGTCATTCCGGGCTACCAGCCTGCGCCACAAGTCGCCAAACTGGCGCTGGACGCGAAATAAATTTGCATCGTCACGGTCAGCCATTGACGATCATGGTCCGGCGGTACATTCACCGGGCCATCAATAGAGAACCGCGAACATGCGGTTGTTTTCACGGCCGGCCTTGAGTCGGCCGTTTTATGGGGAGTTCACAGTGAAACCGGTCAAAGTAGGCATCTGTGGGTTAGGAACCGTCGGTGGCGGTACCTTCAACGTACTTCAGCGCAACGCCGAGGAAATTGCTCGTCGTGCCGGGCGTGGAATCGAAGTGGCACAAATTGCCACGCGCACGCCAAAGCCTCAGTTCCAAACGACCGGTATTGCGATTACCAACGATGTCTTCGAAGTGGCCACGAACCCTGAGATCGACATCGTCATAGAGCTGGTGGGCGGCTACACCGTTGCCCGCGAGTTGGTACTCAAGGCCATCGAGAATGGCAAGCATGTGGTCACCGCGAACAAGGCGTTGATCGCCGTTCACGGTAACGAAATTTTCGCCAAGGCCCGCGAGAAGGGCGTGATTGTTGCGTTCGAAGCCGCCGTGGCCGGTGGTATTCCGGTGATCAAGGCGATCCGTGAAGGCCTGTCCGCCAACCGCATAAACTGGGTCGCCGGCATCATCAACGGCACCGGTAACTTCATCCTCACCGAAATGCGCGAAAAGGGCCGGACCTTCGAAGACGTACTCGCCGAGGCGCAAGCCCTGGGTTACGCCGAAGCCGATCCGACCTTCGACGTTGAAGGCATCGACGCAGCTCACAAGCTGACGATCCTGGCGTCCATCGCGTTCGGTATCCCGCTGCAATTCGACAAGGCCTACACCGAAGGCATCACCAAGCTGACCACCGCTGACGTGAACTACGCCGAAGCGCTGGGCTATCGCATCAAGCACCTCGGTGTGGCTCGCAGTACGGCTGCCGGTATTGAGCTGCGCGTGCACCCGACGCTGATCCCGGCCGATCGCCTGATCGCCAACGTCAACGGCGTGATGAACGCGGTGATGGTTAACGGTGATGCCGCCGGTTCGACTCTGTTCTACGGCGCTGGCGCCGGCATGGAGCCGACCGCTTCGTCGGTGATCGCCGACCTGGTGGACGTGGTTCGCGCCATGACGTCCGACCCGGAAAACCGCGTGCCGCACCTGGCCTTCCAGCCGGATTCGCTGTCGGCTCACCCGATCCTGCCGATCGAAGCCTGCGAAAGCGCCTACTACCTGCGCATCCAGGCCAAGGACCATCCGGGCGTGTTGGCTCAGGTGGCGAGCATCCTGTCGGAGCGCGGTATCAACATCGAATCGATCATGCAGAAAGAAGTCGAAGAACACGACGGCCTGGTGCCGATGATTCTGCTGACTCATCGCGTGCTGGAACGGCACATGAACGACGCAATCGCCGCCCTGGAAGCCCTGACGGGCGTGGTCGGTCCGGTCGTACGGATCCGCGTCGAGCACCTGAACTAAGCCGTTATCGTTCACCGGGCCCGCGTGCGGGCCTGGGTTTGCGAACACTGTCTATTGGAGCCAGTCATGCGTTATATCAGTACCCGCGGCCAGGCACCGGCCCTGAATTTCGAAGACGTCCTGCTGGCCGGTCTGGCCACTGACGGCGGCTTGTACGTGCCGGAAAACCTGCCACGTTTCACCCAGGAAGAAATCGCTTCCTGGGCCGGCCTGCCGTATCACGAGCTGGCTTTCCGGGTAATGCGCCCATTCGTGGCCGGCAGCATCCCCGATGCCGACTTCAAAAAAATCCTCGAAGAAACCTACGCTGTGTTCTCGCACAACGCCGTCGCACCGCTGCGTCAGCTGAACGGCAACGAATGGGTATTGGAGCTGTTCCACGGCCCGACCCTGGCGTTCAAGGACTTCGCCCTGCAACTGCTCGGTCGTTTGCTCGACTACGTGCTGGAAAAGCGCGGTGAGCGCGTAGTGATCGTCGGTGCGACCTCCGGTGATACCGGTTCGGCCGCCATCGAAGGCTGCAAGCACTGCGAAAACGTCGACATCTTCATCCTGCACCCGCACAACCGCGTGTCCGAAGTGCAGCGTCGCCAGATGACCACGATCTTCGGCGAGAACATTCATAACATCGCCATCGAAGGCAACTTCGATGACTGCCAGGAAATGGTCAAGGCCAGCTTCGCCGACCAGAGCTTCCTCAAAGGCACGCGTCTGGTGGCGGTGAACTCGATCAACTGGGCGCGAATCATGGCCCAGATCGTTTACTACTTCCACGCATCCCTGCAGTTGGGCGGTCCGGCACGTTCGGTGTCGTTCTCGGTGCCCACCGGCAACTTCGGCGACATCTTCGCCGGTTACCTGGCACGCAACATGGGCCTGCCGATCAACCAGTTGATCGTCGCCACCAACCGCAACGACATCCTGCACCGCTTCATGAGCGGCAATCAGTACGTCAAGGAAACGCTGCACGCCACGCTGTCGCCGTCGATGGACATCATGGTGTCGTCGAACTTCGAACGCCTGCTGTTCGATCTGCACGGTCGCAACGGCGCAGCGATTGCCGGTTTGATGGACACCTTCAAGCAGGGTGGCGGTTTCAGCGTCGAAGAGGAGCGCTGGACCGAAGCTCGCAAACTGTTCGATTCGCTGGCCGTGGATGACGCTCAAACCTGCGAAACCATTGCCGAAGTCTTCGAGCAAACCGGCGAACTGCTGGATCCGCACACGGCTATCGGTGTGAAGGCTGCACGCGAGTGCCGTCGCAGCCTGGATATCCCAATGGTGATCCTCGGTACGGCGCATCCGGTCAAATTCCCGGACGCCGTGGAAAAAGCAGGCGTAGGAAAAGCGCTCGAACTACCTGCACATCTTTCTGATTTGTTTGAGCGAGATGAGCGCTGCACCGTGCTGCCAAATGACCTGAAAGCCGTCCAGGCCTTTGTCAGTCAGCATGGCAACCGCGGCAAGCCTCTGTAACCGATTAAAACTGTCACATTTTGAAGCCCGTCTCCTGACGGGCTTTCTCATTTCTGCATGCCACACTTGTTGCGTTTTCGCCCTATGAAGGACGGGCGAGTTGATCGTGAAGGAAGTTGTAATGCTGTTTTTAAAAGGGTTAAAGCCAGCTGCGTGCTGGATGTTTTTTTTAGTTGGCACCCTGGGCTTTGCTCAATGGGGGAGCGCGTCGCAATTGACGGCTTCCGAGTCCAGGGGATCCGTCGTCAACGCAGCGATCGAGCTGGACGCTCAGGAACTTGAATGGATTGCCGAGCATTCGCCAGTCATCGTCGCATCGGTGCAATATCCGCTGTACCTGTTCAAGGATGAGCGCGGCCACTGGAGCGGTTTGAACAATGATCTGCTCAACCGCATCAGCGCCATGACTGGATTGCAGTTTGTTCATGAAGAGTCGTTTTCTACCGATCAGTTGCTTGGACGGCTGGAAAGCGGTGCCGCGGACATGAGCACGACGCTGGCGATGAATGACGAACGCAAGACGTTTCTGGATTTCAGTCATGCGTTCGGTGGCGCTGGCTGGGTGTTCGTCGGGCGGGCCGGGGCGCCAGTGGTGCAATCCTTGGAGCAGCTGTCGGGAAGGGTTCTGGTGTTGCCGACCCGGCATGCGCTGGAGGCCACGATTCGCCGCGACAATCCGGAGATCGATCTGCGCTCGGTTAAAACCTATACGGAGGCCCGGGCGTTGGTCGAAAGCGGTGAGGCCTATGCCACCATCGAGAACGAAATCGGAGCACAACTCTATCCGTCCGGTCAGCTCAAGGTCGGGTATACGGTGGAGGGCAAATGGGAGGCAGACCACCTGGCCGTCCGCAAAGGTCAGCCGCAATTGTCGAGCATCCTCAACAAGGCGCTTGAGGCGTTTCCTCCTGCCGAATTGCGCGCCATTCGCCTGAAATGGCTCAATGGGATTGCCCCCGTTCAAGTGCCCGGCAACTGGCACCGGCTCACCCAGTGGGGCTGCTGGGGAATGTTTATCGTCAGTCTGTTCGGCCTGCTGTCTCTGCTCTGGAACCGCCGGCTCACGGTATTGATCCAGCAGCGCCTGGATGCCGAGAAAAGTCTGAGTGATCAGCTCGCCTTCCAGCATGCGTTGATGGACGCCATGCCCGATCCGATGTTTGTTCGTGATCTGGAAGGGCGTTTGATCATGTGCAACAAAAGTTATGAAGAGGGCTTGTCGACCCGTTTCGACCAGATCCAGGGCCGACAGTTGATTGAACTGGACGTCTTTCCCAAAGAAACTGCCGAACTGCTGCATGCAGAGTTCATGGCCCAGCTCGGTACGCGCAAGACCCGCTTCAGTGAGCGTCAATTGATGTTCAACAACGGCGTCAGGCATATCTATCAGTGGACGGTGCCTTTTTACAGTGCCGACGGGCAATTGCGGGGCCTGCTGGGGGGATGGACTGATATCGGCAAGCGCAAGAAGCAGGCGTGACGCGGCTGTTTTTTCTCTGTCATCTAGGCCGTGCATGCTCTATCGACCAGAGGCGCAGGTTCACCTGCAGTCGGCATCCAGAACTTTCTTCTCGGGCCAGAGGTCATTTACTGTGGACACGCCCCAGGCACTTTGTTTTCGGACTATTGAGTGGTGATCGAGATGGAAAGTATCAGTCTATTGCTCGGTGAGGCTCTGAGCCCGTATCAGGTCACGTTGACCCCGTCAGGGACCCATGGCGAATGCCTGGTGACACTGAAGAATGCGTCCGGGGCTATCGTGGTCGAACGCGCGTTCAATCAGGCCCAGTTGACCAGCAAGCGTCTACTGACGGATGTGGTCGACGGGTTGCATCGCGACGTGCTGATCGCGGAAGGTCGGCTGGAGCCCTGCGTCATAGCGGCGTTGCGCAATGCGGCTCAGGACAAGATCCTGGCCAATCGAAATTGAATTGTTTTTTGTGGGAACCTTCCTGCGCCTATGTCAGTCAGACCATGTAACAGCAGGATCAAGCATTGTGCTCCGGTGCTTGTAGCTTGCTGCTACTGGTCTTTATGTAGGCCACGTTTAACCCCGAGTCGTCTCCCCACTTCTCGGGGTTTCTTTTTGCCTGCGATTTGTCATTGCTCGGCCTGCTGTATGAAAAATGCCCGGCTGGCTTCCAGGTAGTCGCTGCGACTTTCGGGGTCCAGCCAGGCGGCGTATGCCTCGCTCAAGTGATCGTGGGGCAGGGTGCGCAGCAGTTGGTTGATCTCGATGATCGCCTGCCGGCCCTGAGGGGTGTCGGTACAGCCGATGTAACCGGACAGGTATTTGCCCGTGCCGCGAATCGGATAGAACTGCAATTCATCCTCCGCGATCCCTTGCTGCTGGGCTTGGTAGCGGATTTCCGGGCGGTATCCCAACAGCATCCGCAAGCGCCCCAGGCGTTGCATTTGCAACAGGCTGCCCAAGGCGTCGTTACCGTAGTGGAGAGTCAGTGAGTTGGCTGGCGCTTGTTTGAGCAGCGCGTCGAGATATTCGCCATAGTTGCGCTCGGCAATAATGCCCAGCTTCTCGCGGCCACTGGCCAACAGGGAAACCAGGTCCACTTCGCCTTCCTTGATGAAGGGCGTCAGCACCTCCCGATCATCGCGGCGCACGGCCAATCCATTGCTCATGGCCCGAAACACCGGAATGGAAAACGCGATCCAGCTATCGCGCTCCTTGCTCCAGTTCAGCGCCGCATCGCACGTGAGGGACGGCTCGTGGAGCATTTGCAAGCCGCGAGCGCGATTGACTCGCATCAGGGTGTGTTCGTATTGCGGCATGCGGGCGATCAGCAGTGGTAACAATTGATCGATCACTCCCTGGCCCTTTTTCGATCCTTCGAAAATCATCAGCGGTGGAAGATCGCGCAATAACCAGACCAGGGTTTCTTTCGGTTGCGCCAACGTTGACTGAGCCTGGCCGGCGAGCAAAAGGAAAAATACGAACGCGCACACTGCTCGTCCGCCGCGCGACAGGCAGTGGTTGATGGGCCGCGAAAGCGGGCGTTTCAGCTTAGATAGCCCCGTCTTCACGCAGCTTTGCGATCTGTTCCTTGTCGTAACCAAGATCGTTGAGTACCTGCGCATTGTGTTCGCCCAACTGCGGCCCGACCCATTCCGAAGTGCCGGGTGTCTCAGAGAGTTTCGGCACTATTCCCGGCATCTTGAAATCTTTACCGTCCGGCAACTTGGCTTTCAGGAACATTTCCCGGGCCAGGTACTGTGGATCACCGAACATGTCTTCAGCGCTGAAGATCCGACTGGCCGGGACGTCGGCCTGATTCAACTGCTCGATGATGGTGTCCAGCGGCAGCGAGTTGACCCAGCGATCAATCACCCCATAAATCTCGTCGCGACGGCTATCGCGTCCGTCGTTGCTCGCCAACGCAGGGTCATTGGCCAGGTCCTCGCGGCCAATGATCAGCATGAAGCGTTTGAAGATCGCGTCGCCATTGGCGCCGATCTGCACATGTTTACCGTCTGCACTGGTGTGGATAGAGGAGGGCGTAATGCCCGGCATGATGTTGCCGGTGCGTTCGCGGATGAATCCAAACACATCGAACTCGGGGACCATGCTTTCCATCATGGCGAAGATCGCTTCATACAGCGCCACATCCACCACTTGGCCGAGGCCGCCATTGACTTCGCGATGACGCAGGGCCATCAGTGCGCCAATCACGCCCCAAAGTGCGGCAATGGAATCGCCGATGGAAATACCGGTGCGCACCGGTGGTCGGTCTTCGAAACCGGTGATGTAGCGCAAGCCACCCATGGATTCACCGACGGCACCAAAGCCTGGCTGATCCTTCATCGGCCCGGTCTGACCGAAGCCCGAGAGACGCACCATCACCATTTTCGGGTTCAGTGCGTGCAAGACTTCCCAGCCCAGACCGAGTTTTTCCAACACGCCTGGGCGAAAATTCTCGATCAGGATGTCCGCTTCGCTGAGCAGTTTTTTCAGAATTGCCAGGCCCTCGGGGTGTTTCAGGTTCAGCGTCAGGGACTTCTTGTTGCGCGCCTGAACAAACCACCACAGCGAAGTGCCTTCATACAACTTGCGCCATTTGCGCAATGGATCGCCGCCATCGGGGGACTCGATTTTGATCACTTCGGCACCGAACTCGCCGCAAATCCGCGAGGCAAACGGCCCGGCGATCAGCGTACCCAATTCAATGACTTTCAGACCTGAGAGCGGTTTTCCGGTGAGCGGCATGCTGAATCCTGTAGGACAGAGGCTGAGCGAATACAGCGTTTTAACATAGCCGAACGTCAGACGACCAAGGTTGATCGCCTTCCATTCGTGGATTGCCTACCGCATCGGTTAGACTTGCCGCCTTTCCCCGTATCAAGAAGCCCGTTCATGGCCCAGCCGTCCACGACCTACAAGTTTGAACTGAACCTTACCGACCTCGATCGCAGCGTGTACGAGAGCGTGAAGCAGACCATCGCCCGCCACCCTTCGGAAACCGAAGAGCGCATGACCGTGCGGCTGCTGGCCTACGCCTTCTGGTACAACGAGCAGCTGTCGTTCGGTCGCGGTCTGTCAGACGTGGATGAACCTGCCCTGTGGGAAAAGAGCCTGGACGACCGCGTTCTACACTGGATCGAAGTCGGCCAGCCCGACGCCGATCGCCTGACGTGGTGCTCGCGTCGTACCGAGCGCACTAGCCTGCTGGCCTACGGCAGCCTGCGCGTCTGGGAAACCAAAGTGATCCCGGCGATCAAAAACCTGAAAAACGTGCACATCGCGGCTGTTCCGCAGGAAGTGCTGGAAACCCTGGCCAAGGACATGCCCCGCGTTATCAAGTGGGATGTGATGATCAGCGAAGGGACGATTTTCGTCACCGACGACCGTGGTCAGCATGAAGTCCAGTTGCAGTGGCTGAGCGGCGAACGCGGCTGATTATTCGCAGCTAACCTGCGTCATCCGGTTTTATCCTACGTATTCAAGAGAAGTACCTGTCACCCCATGCGCATCGAACCTCGCCTGTTGCCCGACACCCTGCCATTCCTCGGCGACCTGCCGCCGCTGCTGACGCGTCTTTACGCGGCGCGGGGTGTGCTGTCCGAGGCTGAACTGGACAAGAGCCTGGCGCGGCTGATCCCGTTCCAGCGGCTTAAAGGTATCGATGCGGCGGTGGAATTGCTGGTGACGGCGCTGGAGCAGCGCCAGCGGATTCTGATTGTCGGCGACTTCGACGCCGATGGCGCGACGGCCAGTACCGTGGGCGTGCTGGGGTTGCGGCTGCTGGGCGCGGCGCATGTCGATTATCTGGTGCCGAACCGATTTGAGTACGGCTATGGCCTGACCCCGGAAATCGTTGAGGTAGCGCTGACGCGCACGCCTCAGTTGCTGATCACCGTGGACAACGGCATTTCCAGTGTCGAAGGCGTGGCAGCGGCGAAAAAGGCCGGGCTGAAAGTCCTGATCACCGATCACCACTTGCCCGGCGATGAACTGCCGTTGGCCGATGCCATCGTCAATCCGAACCAGCCGGGTTGCGAGTTTCCGAGCAAGGCGCTGGCCGGCGTCGGAGTGATTTTCTACGTGTTGATGGCCCTGCGCGCGCGCTTGCGTAGCCTCGGCTGGTACGAGAGCAAGCCGCAGCCGAACATCGGCGAGTTGCTGGACCTGGTGGCGCTGGGCAGCGTCGCCGACGTGGTACCGCTGGATGCCAACAACCGGATTCTGGTGCACCAAGGCCTGGAACGGATTCGCGCCGGGCGTGCTCGGCCAGGCATCAAGGCGATTCTCGAAGTGGCCAAGCGTGAACCTGCGCGCATCACCTCGACCGATCTGGGCTTTATTGTCGGCCCGCGCCTGAATGCGGCGGGGCGCCTGGATGACATGAGCCTGGGCATCGAATGCCTGCTCACTGAAGACGCCGGTCTGGCGCGTGAAATGGCCGTGCAGCTCGACGGCATGAACCAGGACCGCAAATCCATCGAGCAGGGTATGCAGCGTGAAGCGCTGGCTCAACTGAAGGATTTGCCAGTCGAGTCGATGCCGTTCGGCTTGTGCCTGTTCGATCCCGAGTGGCACCAGGGTGTCATCGGAATCCTCGCATCGCGTATGAAAGATCGCTATTTCCGTCCGACCATTGCCTTTGCCGATGCCGGAGATGGCTTGCTCAAGGGCTCGGGGCGTTCGGTTCAGGGTTTTCATATTCGCGACGCGTTGAGCGTGGTGGCGGCGCAGCATCCGAATCTGATCAGCAAATACGGCGGCCATGCGATGGCAGCCGGCCTGACGTTGCCGGAAGCGAATTTTCCATTGTTCGCCGAAGCCTTTGACGCTGAAGTGCGTAGGCAATTGCGCGAAGAAGACCTGACCGGGCGCCTGCTGTCGGACGGCACACTGGCGGTCGAAGAATTCCACCTGGAACTGGCCCGCGCCCTGCGCCATGCCGGTCCATGGGGGCAGCACTTCCCGGAGCCGCTGTTTCATGGGGTGTTCCAGCTGGTCGAGCAGCGGGTGGTCGGCGAGCGGCACCTCAAAGTGGTGCTGAGAAGCGAATGCGGCTCGGTGAAGCTGGATGGCATTGCCTTCGGCATCGACCGCGACATCTGGCCGAATCCGACCATCAAGTGGGTGGAATTGGCCTACAAACTCGACCTCAACGAGTTCCGTGGCAACGAGACGGTGCAGTTGATGATTGCCCACATCGAACCGCGTTGAACCCTTCGCGGGCAAGCCTCGCTCCTACAGGTATCGGTGATCTGTAGGAGCGAGGCTTGCCCGCGAAGGCGATTTCCTTCACACCGAATCCCTCGGAACCCTCCCTCATCCCCTGATGTCGACTAGGCTCTAAGCACTGCTTGATTATCCTTGTGACGTCTTGTCGAATTTTTGCCCGCGGGGGCGGGTGCTGCACCTTTTTCCTGTCACTCGTCGACTTTTCAAACAGAACCCTGGAGCCTGCCCACTGATTCGAGAGGTGCCCCATGAGTCTGCTGCTTGAACCCTATACCCTTCGCCAATTGACCCTGCTCAACCGCATTGCGGTGTCGCCGATGTGCCAGTACTCCAGCGTCGATGGACTGGCCAATGACTGGCACCTGGTCCACCTCGGCAGCCGCGCTGTTGGCGGGGCCGGTCTGGTGTTTACCGAAGCCACGGCGGTGACCGCCGACGGACGCATCACCGCCGAGGACCTCGGCCTGTGGAACGATGAACAGATCGAACCGTTGCAACGCATCACGCGCTTCATTGCGGCTCAAGGCGCGGTGGCCGGCATTCAGCTGGCCCACGCCGGGCGTAAGGCCAGCACCCATCGGCCGTGGATCGGCAAACATGGCAGCGTCAAACCCGAAGACGGTGGCTGGGTTCCGGTGGGCCCTTCGCCGATCGCCTTCGACCCGCAGCACACACCCCCCACGCAGCTCGATGATGGCGAGATCGCTGAGGTCATTCAGGCCTTTGTCGCGTCGGCCAAGCGAGCACTGACCGCCGGTTTCAAAGTGGTCGAAATACACGCCGCCCACGGTTACCTGTTGCATCAGTTTCTTTCGCCCCTGAGCAATCAGCGACGCGATCAATATGGTGGTTCGTTCGAGAATCGAATCCGGCTGGTGCTACAAGTCACCGAAGCGGTGCGTGCGGTGTGGCCTGAAGAACTACCGCTGTTCGTGCGGGTGTCGGCCACCGATTGGGTGGAAGACGGCTGGAATCCGGATGAAACCGTGGAGCTGGCGCGACGCCTCCAAGCGTTGGGCGTAGACCTGATCGACGTCTCGTCGGGCGGTACCGCAGCCAACGCCGAGATTCCTACAGGTCCCGGTTATCAGACCCGCTTCGCCGAACGTGTGCGCAAAGAGTCAGGTATTGCCACTGGCACGGTAGGAATGATCACCGAGCCGGCGCAGGCCGAGCACATTCTGCGTACCTGCCAGGCTGACATCATCTTCCTGGCCCGTGAACTGTTGCGAGATCCCTACTGGCCGCTGCATGCCGATGATGACCTGGGTGGACGCAAGGCCATCTGGCCGGCGCAGTATCAGCGGGCAACCCATCGTGAACAGCCGATTCACGAGTCGGATCTGCGCGACTGACTGACGCTGTAAAACCAAAAAGCCCCGATCGAGTTGACCGGGGCTTTTGTATTTCTACAGCCGTCAGGTGTACTTGCGCTTATCCGGTGCCGGTGGGAAATACTGGTACAACCAGGTCTCACTCAACGTCCGGTCATGGGTGCGAATGAACAACCGCAGTTCCACCGGCTCCACGCTGTCATTGGTCGGGTACCAGTCAAAGGTAATTCGGTAACCCTTGATATCATCCAGCACCAGCACGTTGAAATCCTTCACCTGCCCATTCGAGCAAGTGACCACCGGCTCGATCGCCGCACCTTCCGGCAGGCGGTCCAGGCCGCCGCCCGTGAAGTCCACGGCAAACCGTCGCGCCCAAACTTCCGGGTAATGCTCGCCGGGGGCCCAGCCTTCGATGAAGCCGCCCATGCCCGAACGAGTAGCGTTGACCCGCGCCAACGGCGTACCCACGGGCGGCACAGCGCTCCAGTAGAGCTTGTAGCCGTAGTTCAGTGAATCACCGGCCGCGACCGGTTTCTTCGGGGTCCAGAACGCGACGATGTTATCGAGGGTTTCGCCGGTCGTAGGAATTTCCATCAGATCGATAGAGCCTTCACCCCACGCGGTCGTAGGCTCTACCCAAAGGCTCGGGCGCTTGCTGTACCAGTCGACGGTGTCCTGATAGCTGGCGAACTCATGATCGGTCTGCACCAGGCCGAAACCTTTCGGATCAGTGTCGGCGAAGGCATTGAATTGCAGGGTGGCCGGGTTGTTCAGCGGGCGGCAGATCCACTCACCGTTGCCGCGCCACATGGCCAGGCGATCAGAGTCGTGGATCTGCGGGTGAATCGTGTCGCACATGCGTCGTTCATGGGTGCCGCAGCTGAACATGCTGGTCATCGGCGCGATGCCCAGTTGTTCGATGGCGGTGCGCGCGTTGATGTGGGCATCGATGCCCATGACGACCTGGCTGGCCTGACAGTCAATGTCGAAACGGTAGGCACCGGTAGCGCTCGGCGAGTCCAGCAGGGCGTAGACCACGAAGCGGGTACTGTCCTTGTCCGGGGTCTCGAACCAGAACTTGGTGAAGTCCGGGAATTCTTCACGCTTCTTGGCATACGTATCAATCGCCAGACCGCGAGCCGACAGACCGTACTGGCCCGAGGCATCTACCGCACGGAAATAGCTGGCGCCGAGGAAGGACAACACGTCGTGCTGGTCCAGCTCCGGGGCCTTGAACAGCTTGAACCCGGAAAACCCCAGATCGCCCGTGAGCTGCTTGGTGTCGACCGTGGTTTTTTCATAATTGAACAGGGACGGGCGGAAATGCACCTCTCGCGCCTGACGCGTCTTGGGATCGACGCTGTACATGCGCACCGGTTGTTTGAAACCCATGCCGACGTGGAAAAACTGCACATCCAGCTGACCGTTGAGGTCATTCCACAGCGAATGGTTGCCGTCGTACCGGATCGCGTTGAAATTTTGCGGCGTCATGGTCGCCAAGGTCGGCGGCAGTACCTGCTTGGTGTCCTGATATCGATTGCCGGCGAGCTGCTTGGCCTGGATCTTCAGTGCTTCGAAGTCGAACGCCTGAGCCTCGCCATCCGCCGCGCTGTTACCGGCCCAGGCCCGCGCAGCCAGCAGCCCGCTGGCTGATAATCCGGTGTAGGCAGCGATGGCCATGGATGCTTTGAGCAAATTCCTGCGGTGCATAAGTACAACCTGTCGTGAACAATCCCGCGCCGTTCCTGGCACGTGCTGGATCAAAAATGGAGGTTTGGACATGCCTTCGGCCAAACGCAACGGACATTAAACAGATAACAAATAGCTTAGACCGTTCGGTTGCGGAGAAAAAATGATTAGTAGCACTTTGGCTTCGTGGCAATGAAACAAGAGATGTCGGTTAAGTTTTCTGACAGTACTTTCTGATTTATAGGGCATTTCTGCTTTTTTTGACTAATTACTCTAAAAACCACTTTTCAGCGCCAATTTAATTCCTATTCTATGGACATGACCGGTTTCGGCCCTCCAGGCCGGTGGGTTCAGCAGGCACAACGCGACTGCTGAAAGTAGTAGGGCGATGCGGTTTTCTGGAGTTTTCTTTGACGTATAGAAGGATATCGTCCATGTCGAAAGTACAAGGCATCACCGAACTGTTAGGCATCTTTCCCTGCCTGGCTACCGGGCGGCGAAGGCGTCGGCTCAGTTCGGACGAAATGAAATTGTTAGAGCGCTACCGGGAGCTGTCGGAAAGCGACCAGATTGCGATGCGGTATCTGGTGGATGCGATGAGGAGTGTTTCGCGGTTTTGACCGAGATGGTTACCGTAAAGGCCATTTGGCTTTTACGGTGGCCAGGCGGGTCAATTTTCCTGCATCGGCGTCGGTGATGCCTTCGTGGATTGCTTGGTGGCGAGCAGCGATGTCTTTTAGTTCGATGGTCTGTCGCAGATACTTTTCTGCAAAGGAGCTATCACTTGGAATGACTTCTACAACGCTTTGGCTGCTGATGCACAGTTTGCTCATGGCTACGGATTACTCATTCAGGAGGGCAATTGAATAGGTGTACCCAAACCAAAGGGGCGGACTGTGAAGTCTGCCCCTTCTTCATTTTTTCACCTTACCTTCAGCTGCAAGTGCCTACGATCGTGAACGGTCGCTGTACCTGCATCAGATCAGGCATATCCCGCCACTTGATCCAGGCCTGATGCTGCCAGTGCAGAAGCGGCACTGAGATTCCTGCCCACTGCAACGTACTCAGGCTTGGAATGTTATCCACAGATGCCGATTTCGAATTACGCAGCATTGGGATGACTACGTTGCTCAACCATTGGCGCAGGTTTCGGTTTTCCGGGATGAAATGGTGGACGAGAAGGGCGTACATCCCTGATTCGCTGACCATCAGTGATTCGACGTTGTTACCGCTCTTGAGCAGCCAGACATATCGACGTTGATCGGGATCGAGCTTCAGGGTGAGGCGTTGATCCATCGGGCGACCCATCAGGCGACCGAGATCCTGGACGCAGAACCAGGCTTGGTTGTCCTGCATGAAGGCGTGGAGAAAGCGGTTGTGGCGGGTGAATACGGTGGGGGTGAAATGAGGATGGATTTCAGGCGGATTTGGTGTGTACTCAAGCATTTTTTCGACTCCAAGTTGAAAAGGGAGCCGCCACTCAGAGGAGCGCGGTTGCGCCATATTGATTGTGTTCCGGCTTCGACCCCGGGTCGCTGATTTGGCAGCGACGAGGTAAAGCCTATCGTTCAGGCGCTCGCGGCGCCAAGTCTACTCTGGCACCGCGTGTTGTAGGAATCAGTGTCTTTTCTGGAAGGCTTGATCTGTAGGAATTGCCTGTTTTTGCATGAGGTGCAGTCAAGCAGCATCACAGCCGTGGTTTTTCCTATAGTTTTTCCTGCATTCAGGAACGAACTGCAGGTTTGCTACATGTTGATCGAATTTTCAGTTTCTAATTATCGCTCCTTCCGTGACAAACAAACTCTGTCCATGGCTGCAACGCCGCGCCTGAGCAAAAAGCGCAACATTTTCAAGTCGCCGGTAAATGGAGAAAAGCTGCCGGATTTACTGAAGGTCGCCGCGATATACGGACCGAACGCATCCGGTAAATCTTCGCTTATCCGGGCGATGGGGATCATGGGGAGTTTGCTTGCTTCAATACCTACATCAAATGATGAACCGCTACCGGTCTCGCCGTTTCGGTTTGATCCGCAACTCCAAAACGAACCCAGTTCTTTTGAGTACAACTTCATTCAACACGGGGTCAGATATCGGTTTGTTCTGCGCATGACTGCACAGCGGATTATCGAGGAACAATTGGTTTCCTATCCTAAAGGTAAAGCAATGCTGTTGTATTCGCGTCTCTTTGTTGATGAGGGCGAGCATTATGTTTTTGGCTCATGCCTTGAGGGCGGTAAGGAGGTGCACAACGCTTGGCGGCGTCTGACGAGCCCCAAGATGTTGTTTATTTCGCAGGCGGTTGCGAACAGTAGCGAAGAGTTGACTCAGTTGCGGGGGCCATTTAGCTGGTTTCAAACCGGTCTACTCGTTATTGAGCAGAACAACATGATGGGGCTGTCAGCAGCATCCATCAGATTTCTTCGGATGGCATCGGATTACACACATGATTTACGAGACTTTCTAAAGGAAGTGGATGTCCCGGTGTCAGCGATCCGGCTCAATACCGAAGACGCAGAGTCTGTTCAGCGAACTGAAAAACTCACACTGAAAGAGTTCTTCGCAGCAGTCCAAAAAGACAAAGTAACCCTGACGCATACGAGTCTTTTAGGCAACGCGGAGTTTGATTTTTCAGAGGAGTCCGGTGGTACGAAAAACCTGATCGGATTCTGGCTGCCCTGGTTCATGATCAATCACTCTGATGGGAGTGGGATTCTTTCAGTCGATGAGTTGGACAGCAGCCTTCACCCCTCAATAGTCGCTGACCTGATTGAGAAACACCTGGACAGTGGGTTGAATACCCAACTGATCTTTACCACTCACGACACTCACCTAATGAACGCCAAAGCGCTTCGGCGCGATCAGTTCTGGATCACCGAAAGAGACGCTAACGGTGCAACCTGCCTTTTTTCTGTTTACGATTTTGGAGGGAGGGAAGGGGAGGATGTCGAGAAACGCTACTTTGAAGGCCGTTATCGCGGGTTACCACTGATAAGGAGGGGTTGATCATGGCGCGTTCGATACGGCTATTTGAACGAAAGGCACCGCGGTTCAAGCCTCAACCCAAAGTGTTGATCCTCTGTGAAGACAGTAAGTCAGGAAAACGATATCTGGAGGAGGCTGCATTTCATTTTCGCGCCAAAGCTCAAGTGGAAATTACCCACTGTGGCGTCACACACCCAAGTGGCATTGTAGAAACAGCAATAGTCCGCCAGAAATGCTTCGACAAGGTGTTTTGTGCATTGGATCGCGATACACATCTGTGTTTTGAGCGAGCAATAAACCTGGCGAGGCCTCATCCGAAAATCAAAGTCATCGCTTCGTACCCCTGTTTTGAGTTTTGGCTGCTTCTGCACTTCGGTTTCAATCGAAAGCCATTTCGAGCGGTCGGGAAACACTCACCAGGCGACTTGGTGGCCAAGAGCCTCAGAGAAAAACCCAACATGGATAAATACGAGAAAGGCGAAGACACCAACTATTTCGCGCAACTTTTGGGTGAACCCTTCCAAAGGGCGAGAGATTTAGGGCCAAAAATTATTGAGGACGTCGTTATCAGCGGCGAACCCAACCCCAGCACCGAAATCCATCTGCTGATGGACGAATTCGAAATGCTCTCCAAACCCCTACCGATCTAACACCACAAACCCTGCCCGCATCGCTGCGGACAGGGTAAACACCGTTACCGACTAACCTTCCAGGCATCCCCCGCAGGCGCAGTCCCGTGGTCATACGGCTTGGCAATCCACATGTAAATCAGCCCCAGACCAATCACGATGGCAGTACTCAACACCATTGCGTAATTGATGTACCACGCCGCATCCGGCGTGCGCGGCCAGGCCATGTTGATGATCGCGCCAACACCGTAGACCAGCGCTCCGACGTTGACTGCCCAGCCCCAGGCGCCGAGGGTGAATTTGCCGCTCGGTTTCCAGCCTTTCATGCGTGCATAGAGTGCCGCGAGCACGATCATCTGGAACGCCAGGTAGATGCCGATGGCCGCGAAGCTGACGATGGTTGCCACCGCATCCTGCAGGAAGAAACCCAGCACAATGATCAGCGCCGGCAGGACACCGGACACGAACAGCGCCGCAACCGGAACCTGAGTCGTAGGGGAAATCTTCTTCAGCAGTGAGCTGCCGATGACCATTTCATCTCGAGCGTAGGAATAGAGCAGACGACTCGCCGCCGCTTGCAGGCTGATGACGCAGGAGATGAAGGAAATCATGACCACGCCCATCACCACTTTCGAACCGACCGGGCCGAAGGCGTTGTTAAGGATGGTGGTGACCGGGTCCTTGTCGGTGCCGTTGATCACCGCTTGCATGTCTGGCACAGCGAGGATCAGCGCCAGGCAGGCGAACATCGCTGCGATGCCGCCGATGTAGATGGTCATGCGCATGGCCACCGGGATCTGCTTGCTCGGGTTCGGGGTTTCTTCGGCCACATCGCCGCAGGCCTCGAAGCCGTAGTACAGGAACATCCCCGCCAGCGATGCGGTGAGGAACGCCGGCAGGTAGGAGCCATCAATGCTGATATCGAAGGTGTTGAACAACACACTGATCGATTGATGACGCTCGAAGATCAGCAAATAAACGCCGACGATCACCGCGCCAACCAGCTCACAGAGGAAGCCGAACATGGCGATCCGCGCCAGCACCTTGGTGCCGCTGAGGTTGACCAGGGTGGCGAACAAGGTCAGAAACAGCGCGATGACGATGTTGGTGTTGTTGCTCGGTTCAAAGCCCATCATGGCGGCCAGGTACGGACCCGCGCCCACCGCAACGGCGGCGATGGTCACGCACAGGGCGATGGAGTAGATCCAGCCGACCATCCACGCCCAGCGCTTGCCCACCAAGCGGCGAGCCCACGGGTACACACCGCCGGAAATCGGGAACTGCGAGACCACTTCACCGAAGATCAGGCACACCAGCAACTGGCCGCATCCGACCAGCAAATAAGCCCAGAACATCGGTGGCCCACCGGCGGCGAGGCACAGGCCGAACAGGGTATAAACCCCTACGACCGGAGAGAGATAAGTGAAGCCCAGGGCGAAGTTTTCCCACAGGCTCATGCTGCGATTGAAGTTCGAGGTGTAGCCCAGTTTGCGCAGTTGCTCGGCATCGCTGTCGGCAACGACTGCTGAGAGATCGGGTGATGCACTCATAGTGTGTTAACTCCGGAAAATCGGCAGATTTCGGATGTCCGAAACCGTGGCAGGGCCATGACGGCGCTGCCCGGATCGGTGGTTATTGTTTTGTTTTGTGTTGCGGTGAGGCCTTCGCGGGCAAGCCTCGCTCCTACAGGTTCGCGGGTTCTGTAGGAGCGAGGCTTGCCCGCGAAGCTTTTAGTGCTTAAACATCACATGCCGAACGACGGTGTAGTCCTCCAGCCCGTACATGGACATGTCCTTGCCATAACCGGACAGTTTCTGACCGCCATGCGGCATTTCGCTGACCAGCATGAAGTGCGTATTTACCCAGGTGCAGCCGTACTGCAGGCGTGCAGACAAGCGATGCGCGCGACCGACGTCCGAGGTCCAGACCGACGACGCCAGGCCGTAGTTGGAATCGTTGGCCCAGCCCAGCACCTGCGCTTCATCGGTGAATTTGGTCACCGACACCACCGGCCCGAATACTTCGCGACGAACAATCTCGTCGTCCTGCTGAGCGTCGGCCAACACCGTCGGTTCGAAGAAGAAGCCATTGCCCTCAACAGCTTTTCCTCCCGTGACCAAGCGGATGTGTGGTTGCGCCACGGCACGCTCGACAAACCCGGCCACGCGGTCGCGATGTTGCGCGGTGATCAGGGGACCGAGCTCGGTCGACGGATCATCCTGCACGCCGTACTTGATGCTGCTGACCGCTTCGCCGAGCTTCTCGACGAACGTGTCGTAGATGCCTTCCTGCGCGTAGATGCGGCAGGCGGCGGTGCAGTCCTGGCCGGCGTTGTAGAAGCCGAAGGTGCGAATGCCTTCCACGGCAGCCTCGATGTCGGCGTCGTCGAAGATGATCACCGGGGCCTTGCCGCCCAGTTCCATGTGCATGCGTTTGACGCTGTCAGCGGTGCTGGAAATGATGTTCGAACCGGTGGCGATCGAACCGGTCAACGAGACCATGCGCACTTTCGGGTGTGTGACCAGTGGGCTGCCGACCGTAGGACCACGGCCGAACACCAGGTTAAGCACACCGGCCGGGAAAATATCCGACGCCAGTTCTGCCAGACGCAGGGCGGTCAGCGGGGTTTGTTCCGATGGTTTGAGCACCACGGTATTACCCGCCGCGAGGGCTGGGGCGATTTTCCAGGCGACCATCATCAGCGGGTAGTTCCACGGCGCGATGGAGGCGATTACGCCGACCGGGTCGCGACGGATCATCGAGGTGTGGCCGTGCAGGTATTCACCGCCCGCCGAACCGCTCATGCAACGGCTGGCGCCGGCGAAGAAACGGAACACGTCGGCAATCGCCGGGATCTCGTCGTTCAGCGCAGCGCTGTAAGGCTTGCCGCAATTGTCCGATTCCAGTTTGGCCAGCTCTTCGCCGTGGGCTTCGATGGCGTCGGCGAGTTTGAGCAGCAGCAGCGAGCGTTCTTTCGGGGTGGTTTGCGACCAGGTTTCGAAGGCGCTGTCGGCGGCCCGCACGGCGGCATCGACCTGGGCTTCGCTGGCTTCATTGATTTCCACCAGTACGCTGCCCAGCGCAGGGTTGAACACGGGTTGGGCGGGGCCTTCGCCATCGATCAGTTGGCCGTTGATCAAGAGTTTGGTTTGCATGGCTTTGTCCTCTTTCTACCGCAAATTCATTATTGGAATTGTCAGGAAACTCACTTGCCGCCACTGCCCGCAACGCTTTCGCCGCCACGGGTCAGGTAATAGGCGCCGAGAATCGGCAGCATGGTCACCATCATCACCAGCATCGCGACGACGTTGGTCACCGGCACGTCCCGTGGGCGGCTGAGCTGGTTGAGCAGCCACAGCGGCAGGGTGCGTTCATGGCCGGCGGTGAAAGTGGTGACGATGATTTCGTCGAACGACAGGGCAAACGCCAACATGCCGCCGGCCAACAACGCCGAACCGAGGTTCGGCAGGATGATGTAGCGGAAGGTCTGCCAGCCATCGGCGCCAAGATCCATCGAAGCCTCGATCAAACTGTGAGAAGTACGACGCAACCGGGCGATGACGTTGTTGTAGACGATCACCACACAGAAGGTCGCGTGACCGACGATGATGGTGAACATCCCAGGCTCCATCCCCAGCGTCTTGAAGGTCGCCAGCAAGGCGATACCGGTGATGATCCCGGGCAAGGCAATCGGCAGGATCAGCATCAGCGAGATGCCTTGCTTGCCGAAGAAATCCCGGCGGTACAACGCCGCCGAAGCCAGCGTACCGAGGACCAACGCAATCAACGTCGCGACGGAGGCAATCTGCAGCGACAGCTTGATCGCTTCCAGTACGTCAGGACGGGAGAACGCCACGCCGATCCACTTCAGGGTGAAGCCCCTGGGCGGGAAGCTGAACGCTGCGTCCTCAGTGTTGAAGGCGTACATGAAGATGATCAGGATCGGGAAGTGCAGAAACACCAACCCGCCCCAGGCTGCGATGCGCAGGCCCAGAGAAGCCTGATCTTGAGATGAAGAGTCAGAGCGCATCGAAGGCCCCCAGTCGTTTGACGATGGACAGGTAAATGGAGATCAGCACGATCGGCACCAGCGTGAAAGCCGCAGCCATCGGCATGTTGCCGATCGCGCCTTGCTGGGCGTAAACCATGCTGCCGACGAAGTAGCCCGGTGGCCCCACCAGTTGCGGCACGATGAAGTCGCCCAGGGTCAGCGAAAAGGTGAAGATCGAACCGGCCGCGATGCCCGGAATCGACAGCGGCAAAGTCACTTGCATGAAGGTCTGGCGCGGGTTGGCGCCAAGGTCGGCAGAAGCTTGCAGCAAGGACGGCGGCAGACGTTCCAGCGAGGCCTGGATCGGCAGGATCATGAACGGCAGCCAGATGTAGACGAACACCATGAAACGACCCAGGTGTGAGGTCGACAACGTGCTGCCGCCCACCCCGGGAATGCCCAGCACGAACTGCAATACGGGCTCCAGCCCCAGGTGTTGAACGAACCATTGCGCGACGCCGCCCTTGGCCAATAGCAGTGTCCAGGCATACGCCTTGACGATGTAACTGGCCCACATCGGCATCATCACCGCGATGTAGAAAAATGCCTTGGTCTTGCCGGTGGTGTAGCGCGCCATGTAGTAGGCAATCGGGAACGCGACCACGGCACTGGCGATCGACACGACGACGGCCATGCTTAAAGTGCGCAGGATAATGTCGAAGTTCGAGGGCTGGAACAGGGCAGCGAAGTTCGCCAGGGTCAGGTCGGGCGTGACCGCCATGGTGAAATCATCGAAGGTGTAGAAGCCTTGCCACAGCAGCACCAGCAGTGAGCCGAGGTAGATCGCGCCGAACCAGAGCAGCGGCGGTACCAGCAGCATCGACAGGTACAAGTTCGGCCGGCGATACAGCAGGTTGGAAAACCTGCGCAGCGGGGAGCCGCCGGCCGGGGTTTGAGTCATCGCCACGCTGTTCATCTCACACCCCGCCGACAACGTTGTCGTGCAACGGGATCATCGCTTCCCGTGCCCAGCGCGCGCTGATGCGTTGCCCGGTCTGGTGCTTGGCGCTGACGTCCAGCCACTGGACGTTGGCCTGGCTGATGTTCAAGGTCTGGCCGTTTTCCAGTTTCACTTCATAGCGGGTGGCGCTGCCCTGGTACTGAATGTCATGGAGCAAGCCGCTGACTTCAATTTCATGGCTGGCCAGCGGCCCTTCGGCGAAACGCACGTGTTCCGGGCGAATCGAAAACGGCTGTGGATTGCCGCTCAATTGCTTCGCCAGATCGCCGCGAATCACGTTGGAGGTACCGACAAATTCGGCGACAAAGGTTGTAGCCGGTTTCATGTACAGGTTGCGCGGAGTGTCGACCTGCTCGATGCGCCCCTTGTTGAACACTGCCACGCGATCCGACATCGACAGCGCTTCGGTCTGGTCGTGGGTGACGAAGATGAAGGTGATGCCGAGCTGGCGTTGCAGCTTCTTCAGTTCACCCTGCATTTGCTCGCGCAGCTTCAAGTCAAGAGCGCCCAACGGCTCATCGAGCAGCAGCACTCGCGGACGATTGACCAAGGCGCGGGCCAGGGCCACACGCTGGCGCTGGCCGCCGGACAGTTGCACCGGTTTACGCTCGCCGTAACCGCCGAGGGCGACCATGTCGAGGGCTTCTTCAGCGCGTTTCTGGCGTTCGGACTTGCCGACGCCTTTGACCTTCAAACCGTAGGCGACGTTGTCGAGTACGTTCATGTGCGGAAACAGCGCGTAATCCTGGAACACGGTGTTCACGTCACGCTGATACGGCGGCAGCCCGGCGGCCTCGAAGCCGTGAATACGGATAGAGCCAGCGCTCGGTTGTTCGAAACCGGCGATCAGGCGCAGACAGGTGGTTTTGCCCGAGCCGGAAGGGCCCAGCATGGAAAAGAACTCGCCGTCCTGGATATCGATGGAAACCCGGTCAACGGCCTTCACTTCGCCGAACTGACGGGAAACGTTGGTGAACTGGACTGCAAGCGTCATGGTGCGGTGCTCCAAAAAGGCGCGCTTTCTATCAATGATCGTTCCCACGCTCTGCGTGGGAATGCAGCCCGTGACGCTCTGCGTCACCTTTGCGCGAATGGACGCGGAGCGTCCGGTGATGCATTCCCACGCAGAGCGTGGGAACGATCAGTACGGGTGTGTCAGCGACCACCCATAATCGCGATGTAGTCCTGGGTCCAGCGGCTGTACGGCACGAACTTGCCGCCTTCAGCCTGCGGGGTTTTCCAGAAAGCGATCTTCTCGAACTGGTCGAAACCGTTGGTCTTGCAACCTTCGGCGCCGAGCAGCTCGCTCTCCTTGCACCCCGCCGGAACTGCCGGCAGCGAACCGAACCATGCCGCCAGGTCACCCTGGACTTTCGGTTGCAGCGACCAGTCCATCCACTTGTAGGCGCAGTTGGGGTGCTTGGCTTCGGCGTGCAGCATGGTGGTGTCGGCCCAACCCGTTGCACCTTCTTTTGGAATGACCGAGGCAACCGGCTGCTTGTCCGCCACCAGGCCGTTGACCATGTAACCCCAAGTGCTGGCCGCCGCCACGCCTTCGTTTTTGACGTCACTCATCTGGACCGTTGCGTCATGCCAGTAGCGGTGGATCAAGGGCTGTTGCTTGCGAAGCAGGTCCAGCGCTGCTTTGTATTGCGCTTCGTTGAGCTGGTACGGGTCCTTGATGCCCAGCTCCGGCTGTTTCGATTTGAGATAAAGCGCCGCATCGGCGATATAGATCGGGCCGTCGTAGGCCTGGACCCGACCCTTGTTGGACTTGCCGTCCGGCAGAGTCTGTTCTTCGAACACCACACTCCAGCTGTCCGGCGCTGTTTTGAAGATATTGGTGTTGTACATCAACACGTTCGGGCCCCATTGGTACGGGGTGCCGTAGGTTTGCTTATTGACGACGTACCAAGGACCGTCCTTGAGACGAGGGTCAATGTTCTTCCAGTTCGGGATCAACGCCGTGTTGATCGGCTGCACACGCTTGCCGGCGATCAGTCGCAGGGACGCATCGCCAGACGCGGTCACCAGGTCGTAACCACCCTTGGCCATCAGGCTGACCATTTCATCGGAAGTGGCGGCTGTTTTCACATTGATCTTGCAGCCGGTTTCCTTCTCGAAACCGGTCACCCAGTCGTAGGCCTTGTCGCTTTCGCCACGTTCGATGTAGCCGGGCCAGGCCACAATATCCAGCTGACCTTCGCCGGCACCGACGGCTTTCAGCGGTTCGGCGGCCTGGAGGCTGGCACTGGCCAGCAGCGCCGTGGTGATTGCACTGAGCAGTGCGGTCTTGTGCACGAACATGGGGTTTCCCTCTTCTTTAATTATGGTCGGGGCAGTTTTGAACGTGGTGAAGCATGCCGTTAGTGGCTTGTTATAAGCGTAGTCAGAGATGCTGGCCGTGGCGGGCCATGATGTGCCGCACCACGCTGTAGTCCTGGAGCGAATCGCTGGATAAGTCTTTGCCGTAGCCCGAACGCTTCAGGCCGCCGTGGGGCATTTCGCTGACCAGCATGAAATGGCTGTTGATCCAGGTGCAGCCGTACTGCAACCGCGCCGCGACCTGCATGGCTTTGTCGAGGTTCTGGGTCCAGACCGAGGAGGCGAGGCCGTATTCCGAGTCGTTGGCCCAGTCCAAGGCTTGTTCGAGTCCATCAAAACGGGTCACGGTGACCACCGGCCCGAAGACTTCGCGTTGGACGATTTCATCGCTCTGCTTGCAACCGGCCAGTAAGGTCGGCTGGTAATAGAAGCCGGCGCCGGAATGCACCGCCGCGCCGGTCACCCGCTCGATGTGCGGCTGGCCAAGGGCACGCTCGACGAAACTGGCCACGCGGTCGCGTTGACGGGTGCTGATCAGCGGGCCGATCTCGTTGTCGTCATCGCGTTTACCGGCGAAGCGCAGGCTGCTGACCGCCGCGCCGAGTTCGGCCACCAAGCGGTCATGAATCCCGGCCTGTGCATAAATTCGGCAAGCGGCGGTGCAATCCTGGCCGGCGTTGTAATAGCCGTAAGTGCGCACGCCTTCGACCACGGCCTGAATATCAGCATCGTTACAAACGATCACTGGCGCTTTGCCGCCGAGTTCGAGGTGGGTGCGCTTCAGGGTTTTCGCCGCGGCCTGGAGGATTTTTTGCCCGGTGACGATATCGCCGGTCAGCGACACCATGCGCACTTTAGGGTGGCTAACCAAATGGCTGCCAACGCCTTCACCACCGCCGCAAACGACGTTGATCACCCCGCGCGGGAGGATCTCGGCCAGCGCTGGCGCCAGGGCCAGAATCGACAGCGGCGTGTGTTCGGACGGCTTGAACACCAGCGTGTTGCCGGCGGCGAGGGCTGGAGCGATTTTCCACGCGGCCATCATGATCGGGTAGTTCCACGGCGCAATCGACGCGACCACACCAATCGGATCGCGACGGACCATGCTGGTGTAGCCCGGCAGGTATTCGCCGCTGAGCTGACCGGTCTGGCAGCGCACGGCGCCGGCGAAGAAGCGGAACACATCGACTGTGGCGCTCAAGTCGTCCTGACGGGCCAGGTGCAATGGCTTGCCACAGTTCAGGGATTCGAGGCGGGCGAGGAGGTCGGCTTGTTTTTCGATGGCGTTGGCAATCTCCAACAGCAGATTCGAGCGCTGTTGCGGCGTGGTCCGCGACCAACCGGCAAAGGCGCGGTGGGCGGCGAGGATCGCGGCTTCGACCTGCTCGGTGCTCGCTTCGGCAATGTGCGTCAGCACTTCACCGGTGGCCGGGTTGAGAATCGGTTCGACAAACCCCTGGCCCGCGACCAATTCGCCATCGATCAACAACGCGGTGAACAACGGGGTCTGCGCGCCAGCCATTTTTCGGGTTCTCTTTTCTTGTGTGGCCATGGTGCTCCCTGTGACTGGGGCCCGGCCGTCTTATAGATGCAGCAAGACTAGTGCGCAGGCCCGAGGTCGACAAATTCTAAATACTGAAGGTGGCATTCGATTAAATAGATGGCTTGCGCCCGCCATGGGGTTGCTCGCGGGCGACAGTCAGGAACGGGTCCACCAACGCTGGGCGCGCAGTGCCGCGACGCCAGGCCAGGCCGACGTCGAGGGTCTGGCTCAGGTCCGCGATCGGGCGGGCTTCGATGATGTCGCCCTCCAGTGACCACGGGCGGTAAGTCATGTCTGGCTGGATCGACACGCCCAATCCCGCTGCCACCAGGCTTCGGACCGCTTCTGTCGAAGCCGTTCTGAGGGTGATGCGCGGTTGCAGTGAGGCGGCCGACCACATGCGTTGCGCATTGCGATCCATTTCATCGACGTTCAGCTGAATCAACGGTTCGCGGGCCACGTCGGCGAGGTTGATGCTGTCGTGTTCCAGCAGCGGATGCTGGGCCGGCAACCATAACCGATGGGGCGAGTGAGTCAGCACTTCGGTCTGCAAGGCGTGGCGGTCTTCGAGGTTGGAGAGGATCAGCACGCCAACATCAATCTCGCCGCTGACCAGCAAATGCTCGATGTACGGCCGCTCATCCTCCATCACCCTGATCTCGACGTTGGGGTAGGCGCGTTGGAAACGAGTGAGCAAATCCGCGAGGTAGTAACCGGCCACCAGGCTGGTCACACCGATGATCAACTGCCCGGCGACCTGATCGGTGCTCTGTTGCAGGCTGCGTTTGGCGTTGTCCACCGTCGCCAGAATCAGATGCGCCTGGCGTAGGAATTGGTGGCCCTGGTGGGTCAGCGTCATGCCCTTGGCGTGACGATTGAACAGGCCAACGCCGATTTCCTGCTCCAGTTGCTGGATCGCCAGGGTCAGGGTGGACTGGGAAATGAACGCGGTTTGTGCAGCGGCGGAGATCGAGCCGGTTTCGGCCACGGCGATGAAGTGACGAATCTGACGCAAGGTCATCATGGGGAAAGTACCCGGTGGGCGGTTTTTATAGATTTTTCTGAGTGTATATCTTTTTTTCTGAGGGGCTGCGGTCAGCTGAAGAACGCTGCGCAACATCTCGAAGCACTCTCGCTCCCGGACGGCGGGCACTTTCGAACTAGGCTGGTGGCCTTAATGATCCGGTTAACCCGAATGCGTGGAGGCAGCAAATGAACACCCGTGGATTGCTCGATCAGCTACTCAAGTCCGGTCAGGACATGTTGCAGAACAAGGCCGGCGGCTCACAAAACAAGACCTCTGGCGGTGGCTTGGGCGGATTGCTCGGCGGCAGTGGTGGTTCGGGCGGCCTCGGCAGTTTGCTCTCAGGCGCGGGCGGCGGAGCGTTGGCGGCCGGCGCCATGGGTTTGCTGCTGGGTAGCAAGAAAGGGCGCAATGTCGGCGGTAAGGTCCTGACTTACGGTGGCCTCGCCGCATTGGGTGTGATTGCCTACAAGGCGTACGGTAACTGGCAGGCCCAGCAGGGCACTGCACCCCAAACCGAACCGCAAACACTTGATCGTTTGCCGGCGGAGCAAGTCGAGCTGCACAGCCAGGCGATTCTCAAAGCATTAGTGGCTGCGGCCAAAGCTGATGGCCATGTCGATGAGCGTGAACGTGCGCTGATTGAAGGTGAATTCACCAAGCTCGATAACGATCAGGAGTTGCAACACTGGCTGCACGCCGAACTCAACAAACCGCTGGACCCGGCCGACGTTGCCCGCGCTGCGAGCACACCGGAAATGGCTGCCGAAATGTACATCGCCAGTGTGATGCTGGTGGACGAGGAGAGCTTCATGGAGAAGTCCTACCTCGATGAACTGGCGCGGCAACTGAAGCTTGAGCCAGGGTTGAAGGCTGAGTTGGAAAGGCAGGTGCGTCAGGCTTCTATTTAACCGTTTCTTTAAAAAATCGCAGGTTGCGCCAATGCCTACATCGACCGTAGGCACTGGCGGAGCCTGCGATTTTTTGCATCAAAACAGCGCGTTCCGAGAAGGCTCTGGATAACCTCGATCCACCGGAGTAGGTGTTCAGTCAGATAAACCGCGTCATCGTTCTTCGCGAGCAGGCTCGCTCCCACATAGATCGCGTCCGTTTGGACAGCTCGGTCGAGTGTGGGAGCGAGCCTTTTTCTTCCAATTCACCACTGGCAACAGTCTTATAAATGAAACACCGCCCTCAGCTATACTCCGCAACATTTCAACCGCACCCGAGGACTGACTGTGAAGAACTGGACGTTGCGCCAACGCATCTTGGCGAGCTTTGCGGTGATTATCGCCATCATGTTGCTGATGGTCGTCGTCTCGTATTCGCGGCTGTTGACGATTGAAAACAGCGAAGCCAGCGTTCGTGACGACGCGCTTCCCGGGGTGTATTACAGCTCGACGATTCGGGGCGCCTGGGTCGACAGTTTTCTCCAGACCCAGGAAATGCTGGGCTTGAAGGAAGGGCAGGGCATCAGTGCCGAAGACGCCGCAGACTTCAAAAGCTTCGAGGCGCGTGTGCAAGAAGCGATGAGTAACTATCGCGGCACCGTCACCACCGATGAAGACAAGGTCGAATTCGCTGCCTTCGAAAAACTCTATGAGGATTACGAAAAGACCCTGGCCGCTGTACTCGACTTGCATAAGCGCAATCAGGAAGCCGAAGCCATCAAGTTGTTCACTGAACGACTGACGCCGGCCTGGACTGCCGGCCGAATGAAGCTCAACGACATCCTGCGCGAAAACAAAGCGGTGGCCGATCAGGAGATCGCGAACATCGATGACGCTGTGGTCACCGCGAAGGTCATCATGGGCATTTCCCTGCTGATCGCGGTGCTGGCCGCCGGCCTCTGCGGTCTGCTGCTGATGCGCGCGATCATGGCGCCGATGAACCGGATCGTCGAAATTCTCGACGTCATGCGCACCGGTGATCTCAGCAATCGCTTGAACCTTGCGCGCAAGGACGAATTTGGTGCCGTGGAAACCGGCTTCAACGACATGATGGCCGAGCTGACGTCCCTGGTGTCTCAGGCTCAGCGCTCGTCGGTGCAAGTCACCACCTCGGTCACTGAGATCGCTGCCACTTCCAAGCAACAGCAAGCGACCGCCACCGAAACCGCCGCCACCACCACCGAAATCGGCGCGACGTCCCGTGAGATTGCGGCCACTTCGCGGGATCTGGTGCGCACGATGACTGAAGTGTCCACCGCCGCCGATCAGGCCTCGGTGCTCGCCGGTTCCGGGCAGCAAGGCCTGGCGCGGATGGAAGAGACCATGCACTCGGTGATGGGCGCGGCCGATCTGGTCAACGCCAAACTGGCGATCCTCAATGAGAAGGCCGGCAACATCAACCAGGTGGTGGTGACCATCGTGAAGGTCGCCGACCAGACCAATCTCTTGTCGCTCAACGCGGCGATTGAGGCCGAAAAGGCCGGTGAATACGGCCGCGGTTTTGCCGTGGTCGCCACCGAAGTGCGGCGCCTGGCGGACCAGACCGCCGTCGCCACGTACGACATCGAGCAGATGGTTCGCGAGATCCAGTCGGCGGTGTCGGCCGGGGTCATGGGCATGGACAAGTTCTCCGAAGAAGTGCGCCGCGGCATGTCCGAAGTGCAGCAGGTTGGCGAGCAACTGTCGCAGATCATTCATCAGGTTCAGGCGCTGGCGCCACGGGTGTTGATGGTCAACGAAGGCATGCAGGCCCAGGCCACGGGCGCCGAACAGATCAACCATGCGCTGGTGCAGTTGGGCGATGCCAGCAGCCAGACTGTCGAGTCCCTGCGCCAGGCCAGTTTCGCCATCGATGAACTGAGCCAGGTGGCCGTAGGGCTGCGCGGCGGCGTTTCGCGATTCAAAGTCTGATGAGCGAACTCACGGCCAAACGCATCGCCGTGAAGCCGGCGCTGCAATCATTGTTTCTGGTGTTCCGCATCGGCAACGAGCGCTATGCCTTGCAGGCCATCGAGGTGGCGGAAGTGCTGCCGCGCCTGCCGTTGAAGCCGATTCCCCGCGCGCCGGACTGGGTCGCCGGGGTGTTCGCCTATCGCGGCGCGGTGGTGCCGGTGATCGACCTCAGTGCGCTGACCTTCGGCCAACCGGCCCAGGCCCGCACCAGCACGCGCTTGGTGCTGGTCAATTACCGCCCGGATGAAACCGCTGAGGCGCAATTGCTCGGGCTGATTCTGGAACAGGCCACCGATACCTTGCGCTGCAACCCGGCGGATTTTCAGCCTTATGGCCTGGACAATCGCCAGGCGCCGTACCTCGGGCCGGTGCGCGAGGATGCCCAGGGTTTGCTGCAATGGGTGCGGGTCGCCGATCTGCTGGACGAGCAGGTTCGCGCGCTGTTGTTCCCGTCGCAGCCGCTGGACCTGGCGCTGTTTGAGGAGCGGCCATGAGCAGCGACCAGCGGTTTTTCGATTTCCTCAAAGAGCGCATCGGTCTCGACGTGACGTCGGTGGGACCGGCGATCATCGAGCGTGCGGTACGTCAGCGCAGCACGGCCTCCAAAGCGCTGACGACCGATGAGTACTGGCACACCTTGCAGGGCTCGCGGGACGAGCAGCAGGCGCTGATCGAAGCGGTGATCGTCCCCGAGACCTGGTTTTTCCGTTACCCGGAATCCTTCGCCACCCTGGCGAAACTGGCTGCCAAACGCCTGAGCGACATCAACAACATGCGCGCGCTGCGGATTCTCAGCCTGCCCTGTTCCACGGGTGAAGAACCGTATTCCATCGCCATGGCGTTGCTTGATGCCGGGTTCCAGCCGCACCAGTTCAAGGTCGAAGGCATGGACGTCAGCCCGTTGTCGGTGGAAAAAGCCCGGCGCGCGCTGTACGGCAAGAATTCGTTTCGTGGTCAGGACATCGCGTTTCGCGAGCGGCATTTCACCGCTGAAGACGAGGGCTATCGCCTCAGCGGACGAGTGCTTGAACAAGTGCGTTTGCAGGTCGGCAATCTGCTGGATCCGACGTTGCTGGCCAACGAGCCGCCTTATGACTTTGTGTTTTGCCGCAACCTGCTGATCTATTTCGATCAGCCGACCCAGCAGCAAGTGTTCGAAGTTCTCAAGCGCCTGACCCATGTCGACGGTGTGCTGTTTATCGGCCCGGCCGAGGGCAGTTTGCTCGGCCGTTTCGGCATGCGTTCGATCGGCATCGCGCAGTCCTTTGCGTTCAGTCGTCAGAGCGCAGCAGAGCCTGCGCCCATTTCGACTTTCGTGCCGACGCCTCTGCCCGCGCGCCAGCCGGTGCGCAGCGTGACCCCGCCGCCCGTTCGCAGCCGGCCCTTCGCAACGGTGGCGCCGCTACCTGCCGTGACGAAAACCGCCAACCCGGACGCCGCCGCGCTGCTGGCGAACATTGCCGCGCTGGCCAACGAAGGCAAAAGCGCCGAAGCCCGCGCCGCGTGCGATAGCTATTTGCGCAGTCACGAGCCAGTGGCCCAGGTCTTTTACTGGCTGGGCTTGCTCAGTGATGTCGCCGGTAGAGTCCTGGAGGCCCAGGGTTTTTATCGCAAGGCGTTGTACCTCGAACCGCAACATCCCGACGCGTTGATGCACCTGGCGGCGTTGCTGCAATCGTTGGGCGACACGGCGGGAGCCAGACGATTGCAGGACCGCGCCGCCCGCAGTGAGCGCGCCGCTGACAGTGAGCGTAAACGATGAACGCCGCCGACACCTTTAGCCTCACCCATGAAGATGCCCAGGCCATCGACGATTGCTGGAACCGCATCGGTATCCATGGCGACAAGTCCTGCCCGCTGCTGAGCGATCACATTCACTGCCGCAATTGCGGGGTGTATTCGGCCGCTGCGACGCGTTTGCTCGACCGCTACGCGTTGCAGCAGGAAGATCGCGTGCAAGTCTCCACGGCGGTCGAGAGCGAGGTGAAAACCCGTTCGCTGTTGATGTTCCGTCTCGGCGAAGAATGGCTGGGCCTGGCCACCCGCAGCCTGGTGGAAGTGGCGCCGCTGCAAGCGATTCATTCCTTGCCGCACCAGCGCTCCCGGGCCTTGCTCGGCGTGGCGAATGTGCGCGGCGCTCTGGTGGCGTGCCTGTCACTGGTGGAGTTGCTGGGGCTCGATGGCGCCAGCAGCGTGGCGTCCGGCGCGCGGGTCATGCCGCGGATGCTGATCATCGCCGCCCACGGTGGGCCGGTGGTGGTGCCGGTGGATGAAGTGGACGGGATTCACGCCATCGACGAACACCTCCTCGAGGCGGCGTCCCGCTCCGGCACTCAGGCCAGCGGCAAATACACCCGTGGCGTGTTGCAATTCAAAGGCCGCAGCCTGCGTTGGCTGGATGAAGAGCAGATGCTGTCCGCCGTGACCCGGAGCCTCACATGACCCCCGAGCAAATGCGCGACGCCTCTTTGCTGGAACTGTTCAGCCTGGAAGCCGAGGCCCAGACCTTGGTGCTAAGCGCCGGCCTGCTGGCGCTGGAGCGCGATCCGACCCAGGCCGATCACCTCGAATCGTGCATGCGCGCAGCGCACTCGCTCAAGGGCGCGGCGCGGATTGTCGGTGTCGACGCCGGGGTCAGCGTCGCGCATGTGATGGAGGATTACCTGGTCAGCGCCCAGGAAGGGCGCCTGTACCTGCGGCCCGAATACATTGATGCACTGTTACAAGGCACCGATCTGCTGATGCGAATTGCGACGCCGGGCAACGCTCCGGCGCCTGCGGATATCGAAGCTTACGTCGTCTTGATGGGACGGCTGCTTGATCACATGGCGGCTACCCCCATCGCGCCGCCGATGGCAGAACTTCAGCTGGACCCGCCGACGCCCAAATTTGAGCCGCCGATGCCGGCCGCCACCGAAGCCCCCTCGGCAGCGCCCGCCGAGCCAACGCCCAAGACTAAACGCACCACCGAAAACGGCGAGCGCGTATTACGCGTCACGGCCGAACGCCTGAACAGCCTGCTCGATCTGTCGAGCAAATCCCTGGTGGAAACCCTGCGGCTCAAACCGCACCTGGCCACCATGCAGCGCCTCAAACGCATGCAGAACAACGGCCTGCGGGCACTGGAAAACCTCAACGTCCAGCTCAAGGACCACGCCTTGAGCCTGGAGGCCCAGGAAGCCCTCGACGATGCCCGCCGATTGCTGGCTGAATCCCAGCAATTGCTGGTAGAGAAAAACGCCGAGCTGGATGAGTTCGCCTGGCAGGCCAGTCTACGGGCGCAAGTGTTGTATGACACCGCGTTGGCCTGCCGCATGCGGCCGTTTGCCGATGTGTTGACCGGGCAAGAGCGCATGGTCCGTGACCTCGGCCGCAGCCTCGGCAAACAGGTGCGACTGGAGATCGAGGGCGAGAAAACCCAGGTCGACCGCGACGTGCTGGAGAAGCTTGAAGCGCCGCTGACCCACCTGCTGCGCAACGCTGTGGATCACGGCATCGAATCCCCGGAGGAACGGCTATTGGCGGGCAAACCCGCTGAAGGCCTGATCCGTTTGCGCGCTTCCCATCAGGCCGGTCTGTTGGTGCTGGAACTGAGCGATGACGGCAATGGCGTCGATCTGGAAAAGGTCCGCCGCAGCATCATCGAACGCCAGTTGTCCCCGGCCGAGACCGCCGCGCAGTTGAGTGAAGAAGAGCTGCTGACCTTCCTGTTTCTACCGGGCTTCAGCTTGCGCGACACGGTCACCGAAGTTTCCGGGCGCGGCGTCGGTCTGGATGCGGTTCAGCACATGGTCCGCCAGTTGCGCGGCGCGGTCGTGCTGGAGCAGGCGGCGGGCGAGGGCAGTCGCTTCCATCTCGAAGTGCCGCTGACCCTGTCGGTGGTGCGCAGTCTGGTGGTGGAAGTCGGTGACGAGGCGTATGCCTTCCCGCTGGCCCACATTGAACGGATGTGCGATCTGGAGCCGGCGGACATCGTCCAGGTCGAAGGCCGTCAGCATTTCTGGCACGAGGGCCGGCATGTCGGGCTGGTTGCGGCCAGTCAACTGTTGCAGCGTCCGGCGAGCCAGAACAGCCAGCAAACCCTCAAAGTGGTGGTGATTCGCGAGCGCGAGGCGATTTACGGCGTGGCGGTCGAGCGTTTTATCGGCGAGCGGACGTTGGTCGTATTACCGCTGGACGAGCGTCTGGGCAAGGTGCAGGACATTTCCGCCGGGGCCTTGCTCGACGACGGTTCGGTGGTGCTGATCGTCGACGTCGAAGACATGCTGCGTTCGGTGGACAAACTGCTCAATACCGGGCGTCTTGAGCGCATTGCCCGTCAGGGCAGCCAGGCGGTTGAAGCTGCTCGAAAACGTATTTTGGTGGTCGACGATTCACTGACCGTGCGCGAGCTGCAACGCAAGTTGTTACTCAATCGCGGCTACGACGTGGCGGTGGCGGTGGACGGTATGGATGGCTGGAACGCCTTGCGTTCCGAGGATTTCGATCTGCTGATCACCGACATCGATATGCCGCGCATGGATGGCATCGAACTGGTGTCTTTATTGCGCCGGGACAATCGCCTGCAATCGCTTCCGGTGATGGTGGTGTCCTACAAGGATCGTGAAGAGGACCGCCGTCGTGGACTGGACGCTGGAGCCGACTATTATCTAGCCAAAGCCAGTTTTCATGACGACGCCCTGCTTGACGCGGTGGTTGAGCTCATTGGAGGAGCGCGGGCATGAAAATCGCAATCGTCAACGACATGCCCATGGCGGTGGAGGCCCTGCGCCGCGCCCTGGCCTTCGAGCCGGCGCACGAGGTGGTTTGGGTCACCAGTAATGGGGCCGAGGCGGTGCAACGTTGTGCCGAAAACACGCCGGACCTGATCCTGATGGACCTGATCATGCCGGTGATGGATGGCGTGGAGGCGACCCGGCGGATCATGGCTGATACGCCGTGCGCGATCGTCATCGTCACAGTCGACCGCGAGCAAAACGTGCATCGGGTGTTCGAGGCCATGGGCCACGGAGCGCTGGATGTGGTGGATACGCCGGCCCTCGGTGCCGGCAATGCCCAAGAGGCAGCGGCCCCGTTACTGCGCAAGATCATGAACATCGGTTGGCTGATCGGTGACCGGGGCAATCGGGAACGATCGGCACCGAGTCCGCTGCGCAGTTCGGTCTCGCGCCAGCGTCTGGTAGCGATCGGCTCCTCGGCAGGTGGCCCGGCCGCGCTGGAAGTCTTGCTCAAGGAGTTGCCGCGAGATTTTTCGGCGGCCATCGTGCTGGTGCAGCATGTTGACCAGGTGTTCGCCGCCGGCATGGCCGAATGGCTCAGCAGCGCCAGTGGCCTGAATGTGCGCCTGGCCCAGGAAGGCGAGCCTCCGCGGGCCGGCATGGTGCTACTGGCGGGTACTAACCACCATATTCGCTTGTTGAAAAACGGTACGCTGGCCTACACCGCCGAACCAGTCAACGAGATCTACCGGCCCTCGATCGATGTGTTCTTCGAGAGCGTGGCCAATTACTGGAACGGCGATGCCGTGGGTGTTTTGCTCACCGGCATGGGGCGCGATGGCGCGCAGGGGCTTAAACTCATGCGCCAACAGGGCTTCCTGACCATCGCTCAGGATCAGAACAGCAGTGCGGTGTACGGAATGCCGAAGGCGGCAGCGGCCATCGATGCGGCGATGGAAATTCGCCCACTGGATAAGATAGCGCCACGATTGCTGGAGATATTCCCCAAATGAAGAATTTTCACAGCAATCCTGGCCCAAGTAGTACTCAGGTGACTGTCCATGAATGATTTACAGCTCGACGACTTCAAAACCGACGAAAATGCCGCCATGGTGTTGTTGGTAGACGATCAGGCGATGATCGGCGAGGCGGTGCGCCGCGGGTTGTCGAACGAAGACAATATCGACTTCCACTTCTGCGCCGACCCGCACCAGGCCATCGCCCAGGCGATCCGCATCAGGCCGACGGTGATCCTGCAGGATCTGGTGATGCCTGGTCTTGACGGCTTGACCCTGGTGCGCGAGTACCGCAACCATCCGGCGACCAAGGACATCCCGATCATTGTCCTGTCGACCAAGGAAGACCCGCTGATCAAGAGCGCGGCGTTTGCGGCCGGGGCCAATGATTACCTGGTCAAACTGCCGGACAACATCGAACTGGTGGCGCGCATTCGCTACCACTCGCGCTCCTACATGACTTTGCTGCAGCGTGATGCGGCTTACCGCGCGTTGCGGGTCAGCCAGCAGCAGTTGCTCGACACCAATCTGGTGCTGCAACGCTTGATGAACTCCGACGGCCTGACCGGGCTGTCGAACCGCCGGCATTTCGACGAATACCTGGAGTTGGAGTGGCGCCGCTCACTGCGTGACCAGACCCAACTGTCGCTGCTGATGATCGATGTCGACTACTTCAAGTCCTACAACGACAGTTTCGGCCACCTTGAAGGCGATGAAGCCCTGCGCAAAGTGGCCACGGCGATTCGTGATGCCAGTGCGCGGCCTTCGGACCTGCCAGCCCGTTACGGCGGCGAAGAGTTCGTTCTGGTGCTGCCCAATACTTCGCCGGGCGGCGCGCGACTGGTCGCGGAAAAACTCCGTCAGACCGTGGCCGCGTTGAAGGTCCCGCACATTTTCCCGGCCGAAGGTTCGAGCCTGACCATCAGCATCGGCCTGTCGACCATGATCCCGCAGCCGGGGAGCGATTGCCGGCAATTGATCTCGGCGGCGGACAAGGGGCTGTATCTGGCGAAGAACAATGGGCGTAATCAGGTTGGGATTGAGTGAAATTCAGGATCGACCCCTCATCGGAACGCCGCCTGCCCATCCCTCTCCCCACGGGGGAGAGGGGGAAAGAGAGCCGATCTCCATGTTTTTCAGATCCTGAGTTCGACTCGTAATTGCAGGTCGCAGTACTTCGCCAAAACACCTCGGTCAGTCCCCTCGCCCCTCTGGGGAGAGGGTTAGGGTGAGGGGAGCGATCTCAAGCCAGACAAAGAACCTCAATCCATTCGCCCCTAAAGCCGCCAGGCGGGCTGCCGTGACAGCCTGATTACGTTATACTCGCCGGCTTTCAAAAGTTCGCCAACGAGTGCTGCCCGCCATGGAAATCAACCCGATCCTTAACAGTATCAAGGACCTGTCCGAGCGCTCCGAAACTATTCGGGGGTATCTTTGACTACGATCAAAAGCATGAGCGTCTGACTGAAGTCAATCGCGAGCTTGAAGATCCGAATGTCTGGAACAACCCGACGTACGCTCAGGAGCTGGGCCGCGAGCGGTCCCTGCTGGCTCAGATCGTCGAAACCCTCGACGAAATGCACACAGGCCTGGCCGACGCCAAAGACCTGCTGCTGATGTCCGCCGAAGAAGAAGACCAGGCTGCCGTCGATGACGTCGCTGCCGAAGTCGAGCGTTTGCGCGAATCCCTGGAAAAACTCGAATTCCGTCGCATGTTCAGCGGTGAGATGGACGCCAACAACGCCTACCTGGACATCCAGGCCGGCTCCGGCGGTACCGAGGCTCAGGACTGGGCCAACATCCTGCTGCGCATGTACCTGCGCTGGGCCGACAAACGCGGTTTCGACGCGACCATCATGGAGCTGTCGGCCGGTGAAGTCGCCGGGATCAAGGGCGCCACGATCCACATCAAGGGCGAATACGCTTTTGGCTGGTTGCGTACCGAAATCGGCGTGCACCGTCTGGTGCGCAAGAGCCCGTACGACTCCGGTAACCGTCGCCACACCTCGTTCTCGGCCGTGTTCGTGTCGCCGGAAATCGATGACAACATCGAAATCGACATCAACCCGTCGGACCTGCGCATCGATACCTACCGCTCCTCCGGTGCCGGTGGTCAGCACGTAAACACCACCGACTCGGCCGTACGTATTACGCACGTACCGACCAACACCGTGGTCAGCTGCCAGAACGAACGCTCCCAGCACGCCAACAAAGACACCGCGATGAAAATGTTGCGGGCGCGCTTGTACGAGCAGGAAGTGCAGAAACGCAACGCCGCTTCCCAGGCCCTGGAAGACACCAAGTCGGACATCGGCTGGGGTCACCAGATTCGCTCCTACGTGCTCGACCAGTCGCGAATCAAGGATCTGCGTACTAACGTCGAACGCAGTGACTGCGACAAGGTGCTCGACGGCGACATCGACGAATACCTGGTGGCCAGCTTGAAACAAGGGCTCTAAGGCACGCGCTACAGGGGTGTCATGCCCCTGTAGGAGCGAGGCTTGCCCGCGAACCCCGGCGACAGCCGGGGGCAACGAACCTGTGATGGAATTTTTAAAGACATGAGCGACCTAGAACTCGACCCGCAAGCCCTGCAACAGGAAGAAAACTCCCTGATCGCCCTGCGCAAGGAAAAGCTGGCTGCCGAGCGCGCCAAGGGCAATGCCTTCCCGAACGACTTCCGCCGCGACAACTACTGCGAAGACTTGCAGAAACAGTACGCGGACAAGACCAAGGAAGAGCTGGCAGAGGCTGCAATTCCGGTCAAGGTTGCCGGTCGTCTCATGCTCAACCGTGGTTCGTTCATGGTGATCCAGGACATGTCCGGGCGCATCCAGGTTTACGTCAACCGTAAAACCCTGTCTGAAGAAACCCTGGCCGCGGTGAAAACCTGGGACCTGGGCGACATCATCGCCGCTGAAGGCACCCTGGCGCGTTCCGGCAAGGGCGACCTGTACGTCGAAATGAGCGACGTGCGCCTGCTGACCAAATCCCTGCGCCCACTGCCGGACAAGCACCACGGCCTGTCCGACACCGAGCAGCGCTATCGCCAGCGTTACGTTGACCTGATCGTCAACGAAGACGTGCGCCAGACCTTCCGCGTTCGTTCGCAAGTGATTGCGCACATCCGCAGCTTCCTGATGCAGCGTGACTTCCTGGAAGTCGAAACGCCGATGCTGCAAACCATCCCCGGTGGTGCGGCGGCCAAGCCGTTCGAGACTCACCACAACGCGCTGGACATGGGGATGTTCCTGCGTATCGCGCCGGAGCTGTACCTCAAGCGTTTGGTGGTTGGCGGCTTCGAGAAAGTGTTCGAGATCAACCGCAACTTCCGTAACGAAGGCGTTTCGACCCGTCACAACCCAGAATTCACCATGTTGGAGTTCTACCAGGCTTACGCCGACTACGAAGACAACATGGACCTGACCGAAGAACTGTTCCGCGAGCTGGCTCAGCTGGTTTTGGGCAGCACCGACGTCCCGTACGGCGACAAAGTGTTCCACTTCGGCGAACCGTTCGTGCGTCTGTCGGTGTTCGACTCGATCCTCAAGTACAACCCTGAGCTGACCGCTGACGACCTGACTGACATCGACAAGGCCCGCGCCATCGCCAAGAAGGCCGGCGCCAAGGTGCTGGGCTTCGAAGGTCTGGGCAAACTGCAGGTGATGATTTTCGAAGAGCTGGTCGAGCACAAGCTGGAACAGCCGCACTTCATCACTCAGTACCCGTTCGAAGTGTCGCCGCTGGCCCGTCGTAATGACGAGAACCCGAACGTCACTGACCGTTTCGAGCTGTTCATCGGTGGCCGCGAAATCGCCAACGCCTACTCCGAGTTGAACGACGCGGAAGACCAGGCCGAGCGCTTCATGGCGCAGGTGGCCGACAAGGATGCCGGCGATGACGAAGCCATGCACTACGACGCCGATTTCGTTCGCGCGCTGGAGTACGGCATGCCGCCAACCGCCGGTGAAGGTATCGGCATCGACCGTCTGGTGATGCTGCTGACCAACTCCCCGTCGATCCGCGACGTGATCCTGTTCCCGCACATGCGGCCGCAAGCGTAAGTGTTTCAACTAAAAAGCCGCCTAAAACAGGCGGCTTTTTATTGCCTGTCTGGTACAAACGTATCAATTGGTTACTTTTGAAGTAAGAGAGGAATACCTGTCGTGAACCGTGCAATTGCTCAAGAGGGTGCAGCGGACGTCGCCACGGCGGTCGCTGAAAGTGTTCAGTACCAGGGCCGCAAGGCCAGCCGACAGGGCAGCGAGCAGCGTCGACAGGACATTCTCGATGCGGCGATGCGCATTGTCGTGCGCGATGGCGTGCGGGCCGTGCGTCATCGCGCGGTGGCCGCCGAGGCCGGGGTGCCACTGTCGGCCACCACTTACTATTTCAAGGATATCGATGACCTGCTCACCGATACCTTTGCCCAATACGTGGAACGCAGCGCGGCGTTCATGGCCAAGTTGTGGGCCAGCAACGAAGGCTTGCTGCGTGAAATGGTTGCTTATGGTGATGGCAGTCCTGAAGCCCGTTCACAGCTGGCTGACGACATTGCGCGCCTGACCGCTGATTATGTGCAGCGTCAATTACACAACCGTCGCGAACACTTGATGGCCGAGCAGGCGTTCCGTCAGGAGGCTCTGTTGAACCCGCGCCTGGCGATGTTGGTGCGCTCGCATCAGCAGATTCTTCTGCAAGGCACCTGCCATTTTTTCGAGGTATTGGGTTCCCGCGAGCCACAACAGGATGCCAAAGTGTTGACGGCGATTATCGGACGGATGGAATATCAGGGCCTGCTCAACGACGCCGAGCCTGTCGCCGAAGCCGAAATGCTCGGCATCCTGACCCGCTACATGCATTTGGTATTGGCGTCGGTGTAACCCGGTCCTCTGATCGTTCCCACGCTCTGCGTGGGAATGCCGCCCGGGACGCTCCGCGTCCCTTACGGTGTGACGCAGAGCGTCACTGGATGCATTCCCACGCAGAGCGTGGGAACGATCGCGGGGTGAAGTGTGTTCAAAGGGAGTGTTGAATGAAAGCCTGGCGTGTCGTTGTGATCGCCTTGTCGTTCCTGCTGCTCAGTGGCTGTCTGGTGACCTTCAAGGACCCTCTGCCCGCAAGTGATCCTGTGCCCAAAGGATTGCTCGGCAAATGGACCAGCACCAATGCCTGGGGTGAGCCGCTCAACCTGGAGCTGACGCGCATTGGCGACAACCACTATCAGGCGGTCAGCTACTTCAAGGCTAAACCCAAGGAACGTGAAGCCTATCCCTTCACGGTGACCCGCCATGGCAGTCGCTGGTACTTGTCGGCGAAGGTGCCGGCGCAGTTCGGCGGGCATTACACCATCGCTGGTTTCGAACTCACCGATAAGCATGAACTGGTGATCTACAACCTCGACCTCGAGCAGATCAACCAGGCCCTGGGGCAGAAAGTCCTGAGTGGCGAAGGCTTCCAGACCGACGATGGCGACGGCGTATTGATCAACAACAGCCTGGAGCAGGTTTTTGCCTACCTCGACGACCCGGCCAATTCCGATGTCTTCGTCGAGGCGGTGCGCTATCAGCGTCCGGCCAAAGCCAAATAAACCCAGTACGTAACGGTTTTTCTACAGGAGTTTCGGGTGGACGATTACCAGCAGTCGATACGCATTTTGTCCGATCGCATTGTGCTGGCGCAGACGCCGATTCGCGTCCTCGATGCGGTCAAGTGGGACGACAGCATCCGCAAGGGTTTCCTCAAGGCCAAGGGCAAGGAAATGCCGGCGGTGGACCGCGACTATTACCTCAATCGGCCGCTGGCTTTTGACTCCAGCAAAGTGAAACTGGAATTCCAGAACATCGAGCGCGACATCACCCGTCAGCTGGGTCAGTTCAACCCGGTCGGCCAGATCATGCGCCGCATGTGCAAGGAATACCGGATGGTGGTGCGCATGCTCGAAGCGCGCGGCACCGAGGATTTCGGGCTGATTTCCCAGGAGTTGTACGGTGCCGCGTCCGACGCGTTCCACGCCGGCGACCCGACCCTGGCCGACCTGGGGCTGATGCTCTCCGATTACCTGAACAACATCGATGGCCGTGGCGATCTGAAGGACGAACCGAAAACCCTCAACGCCCAGGAAGCCGTCAGCCTGCTGCAACACCGGTTGAACAAGGTGTTTGGCGAAGCCGAGGAAACCATTCGGGTGTTCGAGTCCGACGGGATCGTCGCCGATGCGGCGGCCGGCGCCGACTACATCAAGATTCGCGCCGACGCGATGTTCAACGAGCGTGACGTGCGCGCCCTTGAAGTCCACGAAGGATTGGTGCATGTGGGGACCACGCTCAATGGTCTGAACCAGCCGATCTGCACCTTCCTCTCCAAAGGTCCGCCTTCGTCGACGGTGACTCAGGAAGGCCTGGCAATCCTGATGGAAATCATCACTTTCGCCTCTTACCCGAGTCGGCTGCGCAAGCTGACCAACCGTACCCGCGCCATTCATATGGTGGAGGAGGGCGCGGACTTCCTGCAGATCTTCGAGTTCTTCCGCGAGCAGGGTTTCGAAATGGCCGAAAGCTACGGCAACGCCAGTCGGGTTTTCCGTGGCTCGGTGCCGACAGGTCTGCCATTTACCAAAGACTTGTCCTACCTCAAGGGCTTTATCATGGTTTACAACTACATTCAGTTGGCCGTGCGTAAAGGCAAACTCGAGCAGATACCGCTGCTGTTTTGTGGCAAGACCACGCTGGAAGACATGCGGACCTTGCGCCAGTTGGTGGATGAAGGGCTGGTGGTGGCACCGAAGTATTTGCCGGACCAGTTCCGTGACCTGAACGCGCTGTCGGCGTGGATGTGCTTCTCCAACTTCCTCAATCACCTGAGCCTGGACCGGATCGAAGCGGATTACTCCAATATCCTTTGATTCAGATCGTTCCCACGCTCTGCGTGGGAATGCCGCCATGGACGCTCCGCGTCCTCTGTGACGCAGAGCGTCACGGGATGCATTCCCACGCAGAGCGTGGGAACGATCATCAAATTCACAGCGAGGTTTCACAGGATGAGAATCCTCGGCATCGTCTGCCTTCTTCTGAGCCTCGGCGGTTGCAGCTCTTTGTTGTTCTACCCCGAGCCCGGCCAGTTGTTCACCCCGGAAAAAGCCAAACTCGAATTCCGCGACGTTACTCTGACCACCGCCGACGGCCTCAAGCTGCACGGCTGGTGGTTGCCGGCGAAAAAAGGTGTCGAGGTCAAAGGCACCGTGCTGCATCTGCACGGCAACGGGGGCAATCTGCCCATGCATCTGGGCGGGAGCTGGTGGTTGCCCAAAGAAGGCTATCAAGTGCTGCTGCTGGACTATCGCGGTTACGGTTTGTCCGAAGGTGAACCGACGCTGCCGGAGATCTATCAGGATATCGACGCTGCGTTCAAATGGCTCGACCAGGCACCGGAGGTCAAGGGCAAGCCGCTGATCCTCCTGGGGCAAAGCCTTGGCGGTTCGATGGCCGTGCATTATCTGGTTCAGCATCCCGAGCGCCAGAAACAACTCAAAGCCATCGTCCTCGACGGCGTGCCCGCCAGCTACCGCAGTATCGGCCAATTCGCCCTGAGCAATTCCTGGCTGACCTGGTTGTTTCAGGTGCCGCTGTCGTGGCTGGTGCCGGACGGCGACAGCGCGATCCATTCCATGGCGCAGCTCAAAGACGTGCCGAAACTGATCTACCACAGCATCGACGATCCGATCGTGCCCCTTTCCAACGGCATCCGTCTGTATCAAGCTGCGCCGCCGCCGCGAGTGCTGCAACTGACCCGTGGGGGGCATGTGCAGACGTTCGCCGATCCGGTCTGGCGCAAAGTCATGCTGCGTTATCTCGACGACCCGCAGCATTTCAACGGTTTGCGCCGACTGGGTGAAGTCCCGAATTACCCGGCACCGAAAAATTCTGAAGATGAACCACCAGAGAGTCCGCAATGAGTGAAGAACGTAACGCCATCCCGCTGATCATCACCGGTATCTGCAGCATCCTCGGCACTGTCGGGGCCCTGTGGTTCTACGGCTACCTGCACTTCGCCAAACCCGAAGATGCGCTGCTGCTCAGCGACTTCACCATGCTCAAGACTGTGCCGGGCGAAGACTACAAAGTCTCCCTGGAGCCGGCCCCGCAAGTAGCCCAGTGCATCGATGGCGTGCTGGTGATGTTCGACACCGAACAGAAAGGCCTGAGTGGCGTATTGGTCAATAACAAGAAAAAAGCCGTGCGCTGCGTAGGCGAGGAAACCCCGCAAAAACTCGAACAATGATGATTCTGTAGGAGCGAGGCTTGCCCGCGAAGAACGATAACGCGGTACATCTGAAAGACCGAGTTGCCTTCTTCGCGAGCAAGCTTCGCTCCTACGAAAAACCAAACAGAAAGCCCCGCCTGATCGACTCAGGCGGGGCTTTTGCGTTACAGCTGGTTCAACTCAGTTCGAGCTGACCGCCGAACGCGGGATCACCGGCTGGTTGTCGTTGGAAATGGTCACTTCCACCCGACGGTTCATCGCACGACCCGAAACACTGGTGTTCTCGGCCACCGGGTATTCCTTGCCATAACCCTGGGCCACGATGCGCGCTGGATCTACACCCATCTTGATCAAGGCCACTTGCACGGAAGTCGCACGGCGTTCGGACAGCGACTGGTTGTAGTTCGCCGCACCCGTGCTGTCGGTGTAGCCTTCGATAATCACTTTACGGTCCGGGTTTTCCTGAAGGAACTGGGCCAGTTTGTTGATATTCACCAGACCGCTGGATTTCAGCTCGGCCTTGTTGGTGGCGAACAGCACGTCACCGAACGTCACCAGCGTGCCGCGATCGGTCTGCTTGGCGTTCAGGCTGTCCTGCAATTGCTTGATCTGCGCGTCGCGGGCATCCAGTCGGGCCTGGGCACGTTGTGCAGAAGCGTTTTTCAGATTGGCTTCAGCGGTACGCAGCGCGATGGTCTGCTTCGCCACTTCAACACGTTGATTGGTCAGGTAAGCCAGTTGGTCGACCTTGGCCTGGTCTTCTTTGTCCTGGTAAGCCTTGTCGGCCTTGTCCAGGTAATCGCTGGCTTCTTTGGTTTCCAGCGCCGCGACTTTGCTGGCTTGCGGGTTGGTTTGCAGGCCGGTGTAGTTGGTCCGGGCCTGTTCCAGGTTCGCGTTAGGCGGCGTGGAGCAGGCGGCCAGTGCAACGCTTGCGGCCAGCAGGGCAGGGATCATCAATTGTTTGCGCATCATGGTTTCGTCCTTTTAGTCGAGTAAGAAGTGCGTCGTGCCGCGCCGCTTATTGCACGGTGCGCTGGCTTTCCTGACGCAGTTCCTGAACCCCTTTCTGAGAGTCCTTCACAGCCTGTTCGGCTTTCATCGCCTGGGCTTTGCGTTCAGCCACTCGAGCGTCCCACTCGGCCTGTTCGGCGAGGGTCTTGGCTTCGTCATACTTCTTGTCGTGCATGGCGATTTCGGCTTGTTTGAGCTTGTCCTGGGCGGACTTCATTTCCACTGCCGCGAATTCGGTACCGCCGGCACTGACGGCACTGTTGACCGCCGATTCCGTCACGGCGAATTGCTCGCTTGGCGGGTTGCCGGCACAACCGGCCAGAACGAGGCCGCTGCCGATTGCCAGGGCAGCCAGTTTCAGGCTACGCAGAGGGGGGAAGGAGGATTTGGCAGTTCGGGTTTTCATGGTCTTCAACTCCATTGGAATAACTCCTGAAAAACTTAACAATCCATCCTGGGCAAGGAGCCGCAACCTTCAATTTCCGGGGGTGTTTTGAAACGGCCGTCCCAGGCGTGGTTAATGGGTGTGACCCGAGGCGTTTTTCAAAAGTTCAGAGAATATGGCCCATTGCCTGAAAAAACTTTGACCGAACGGACAAGGCTCTAAACCGGGAATTTTGGCGATATGCAGCGGTATTCCCGACCTTTTTCAGGGTCGGGAACAGGCTTTTTTGGAGGGGGAGACGCGCGTAAATCAGTGTTTCTGCTTGTCGTTACCGGCCGACAAATCGTGCAAATGACGACGGGACAACGCGAGAAAGCGCGGAGTCGGACCGACGTCTTCGTACAGCGGATCACCTTCTTCGTCAGTGGCTACGACCGTTGAGCCCTTCACATACGGGAAGCTCTTTTCGAGCTCTTCAAGGGCGGCGCCGATCAGCTCGCCGAGCAGTTCTTCGGGGTGTCGTTTGGGGTACATCTCGATAATTGCCGCCAGCCGTGCGGCGGCCTCCACATCCAGATGAATCGAGTATCCGGTATCGGTCAGGCGACCCTTGGCGTTTTCTTCCCAGTGATGGGCAAGCTCGCGGATTTTCATAGTGACCTCATTGCGCACCTGCTCGTGGCAGGCAGTGTCGGTGTCCGGCAAAGGCCGGCTGCAGCCGTTGTACGGCTTACTCTTCAGACTAGCTTTAACGCCCAAGGTTTAAAGTCCCTTCGTCGTCTAGTGGTGAACGTTGCCTCGGTGCTTCAGGCGTTAACACTCATTTGTGGTGGGGGTTCGTTGGGGGGATTGGGTGTATATCCGTTTCCTCGGTAATCGGTAATCGGATATCGCAAAAGCGAGGCGGCCTACCTGCCGGCCTACTTCCTCAACGACTACGCGTATTGATCGTTCCCACGCTCTGCGTGGGAATGCCGCCGGGGACGCTCCGCGTTCCGCTGTCGACACAAGGCTCGAGCCCTGCGCAGGGGTGACGCGGAGCGTCACGGGATGCATTCCCACGCAGAGCGTGGGAACGATCAAACTTTCTCAGGTGAACCGCATTCCCTTCGTCGTCTGCTTGTAAGAACCGCTTTACAGCGGCACTCTCTAACGACGAGCACACCCGGATTTTTCGCTGGAGAACTGCTGATGACCGATATTGATGCACGCTTGCGCGAGGATGTTCACCTGTTGGGTGAACTGTTGGGCAACACCATTCGTGAACAGTACGGGGACGGCTTTCTCGACAAGATCGAGCAGATCCGCAAAGGCGCCAAGGCCGACCGTCGCGGTTCGATGGACGCTGAACTGAGCGCCAGCCTCAACCAATTGAGCGAAGAAGAGTTGCTGCCGGTGGCGCGGGCGTTCAACCAGTTTCTCAACCTGGCCAATATCGCCGAGCAATATCAGCTGATTCACCGTCGCGAAGAGTCGCAGCCTGCACCGTTCGAAGCACGAGTACTGCCGGAACTGCTTGCCCGGCTGCTTGCCGAAGGCCATGGTGCCGAATCCCTGGCCCGGCAATTAGGGCGACTGGAAATCGAGTTGGTGTTGACTGCTCATCCGACCGAAGTGGCGCGCCGCACGCTGATCCAGAAGTACGACGCAATTGCCGCGCAGCTGGCCGCCCAGGACCATCGCGACCTGACCACTGCCGAACGCGAGCAAATCCATGCGAAGTTGCAGCGCCTGATCGCCGAAGCCTGGCACACCGAAGAAATCCGCCGCACCCGCCCGACGCCCGTCGATGAAGCCAAATGGGGTTTCGCGGTGATTGAGCATTCGCTGTGGCAGGCGATCCCCAACTATTTGCGCAAGGCCGATAAAGCGCTGCATGACGCCACCGGCCTGCATTTGCCACTGGAAGCTGCACCGATTCGCTTTGCCTCGTGGATGGGCGGCGACCGGGACGGCAACCCGAACGTGACGGCTGCCGTCACCCGTGAAGTCTTGCTGCTGGCGCGTTGGATGGCCGCCGATTTGTACGTGCGTGATGTCGATCACCTGGCAGCCGAGTTGTCGATGCAGCAGGCCAGCGACGACTTGAAGGCCAAGGCCGGGGACAGCGCCGAACCTTACCGTGCGGTGCTTAAACAGCTGCGTGAACGCCTGCGCGCGACGCGTAACTGGGCTCACGCCTCGTTGACGACGGCCACGCCAGCAACGGCCGATGTGTTGCAAAACAACCGCGAGCTGCTCGATCCTCTGGAGCTGTGCTACCACTCGCTGCATGAGTGCGGCATGGGCGTGATCGCCGATGGGCCGCTGCTCGATTGCCTGCGCCGGGCGGTGACGTTCGGGCTGTTCCTGGTGCGGCTCGATGTGCGGCAGGACTCGACACGACATACCGCGGCCATGACCGAGATCACCGATTACCTGGGCCTGGGGCGATACGAAGACTGGAACGAGGAAGAGCGCATTACCTTCCTGATGCGCGAACTGAATAACCGTCGGCCACTGCTGCCGGCGTACTTCAAACCGTCGGCCGACACCGCCGAGGTGCTGGCGACCTGCCGGGAAATCGCCGCGGCACCGGGCGCATCGCTCGGTTCTTATGTGATCTCCATGGCCGGCGCCGCTTCCGACGTGCTGGCCGTGCAACTGCTGCTCAAAGAGGCTGGCGTGTTGCGGCCGATGCGGGTGGTGCCGTTGTTCGAAACCCTTGCCGACCTCGACAACGCCGGCCCGGTGATCGAAAAGCTGTTGCTGTTGCCGGGTTATCGCGCGCGCCTGCAAGGGCCGCAGGAAGTGATGATCGGCTACTCCGACTCGGCCAAGGACGCTGGCACGACGGCGGCGGCCTGGGCGCAATATCGGGCGCAGGAGCGCTTGGTCGACATCTGCCGCGAGCAGCAAGTGGAGCTGTTGTTGTTCCACGGTCGTGGCGGCACCGTGGGTCGCGGTGGCGGTCCGGCGCACGCGGCGATTCTGTCGCAGCCGCCGGGTTCGGTGGCGGGGCGTTTCCGTACCACCGAGCAGGGGGAAATGATTCGTTTCAAATTCGGTCTACCGGACATCGCCGAGCAGAATCTCAATCTGTACCTGGCAGCGGTATTGGAAGCGACCTTGCTGCCGCCGCCTCCACCGGAGCCTGCCTGGCGCCATTTGATGGACGAATTGGCTGCTGACGGTGTCAGCGCTTATCGCGCCGTGGTGCGGGAAAACCCGCAGTTCGTTGAGTATTTCCGCCAGTCCACTCCGGAGCAGGAACTGGGACGCTTGCCACTGGGCAGTCGCCCGGCCAAGCGCCGCGCCGGCGGGATTGAAAGCCTGCGGGCGATCCCGTGGATCTTCGGCTGGACCCAGACGCGTCTGATGCTACCAGCCTGGCTCGGCTGGGAAGCGGCGTTGAGCAAGGCGCTGGAGCGCGGCGAAGGTGAGCTGCTGGGGCAGATGCGCGAGCAGTGGCCGTTCTTCCGCACGCGCATCGATATGCTGGAAATGGTGCTGGCCAAGGCCGATACCGATATCGCCCGGTCCTACGATGAGCGCTTGGTCGATCCGGATCTGCTCCCTTTGGGTGCACATTTACGCGACCTATTGTCGCAGGCTTGCTCGGTGGTCCTGGGGCTGACCGGTCAGTCGCAGCTACTGGCACATAGCCCAGCCACGCTTGAATTCATCCGCTTGCGCAACACTTACCTCGACCCTCTTCATCTATTGCAGGCTGAGTTGTTGGCGCGTTCGAGACAACAGGAAGTGGCGCAGGGCAGCCCGGTAGAACAGGCGCTGCTGGTGTCTGTGGCGGGGATTGCCGCCGGTTTGCGTAATACCGGCTAAGGTTTTCGTCGTGGGGCAAGGCACTCGGCGCGAGCGTCGAGTTGCCTGTGGGCGAGGGGTTGAAAAGTGCTGCCAGGCGACAGTTAGTGATGGGGTTGCGACTAGGGGTACCCCGACGAAAGGCCACATCAGGCGCGGGTTTCTCCGACTTTCGGCGGCTTGTGTGGTCCGGGCCTGCTGTGTATCTTGATCAGCCTTTGACCGTTTGGGCGGTCACGACCCTTATTTTGAGATTGGCCCCACGAGGCGAATCTGACGTTATCTATATAAAAAATTGAGGAGCACATCGATGCGCGTCATTCTGCTGGGAGCTCCCGGGGCCGGTAAAGGTACTCAGGCTAAGTTCATCACCGAAAAATTCGGTATCCCGCAAATCTCCACCGGCGACATGCTGCGTGCCGCTGTCAAGGCCGGCACCGAGCTGGGCCTGATCGCCAAGAGCGTCATGGACAGCGGTGGTCTGGTTTCCGATGACCTGATCATCAATCTGGTCAAGGAACGCATCAGCCAGGCCGATTGTGCCAACGGTTTCCTGTTCGACGGTTTCCCGCGCACCATTCCTCAGGCTGAAGCCCTGGTGAAAGCCGGCGTGGAGCTGGATCACGTGGTCGAAATCGCCGTCGACGACGAAGAAATCGTGCAGCGTATCGCCGGTCGTCGTGTTCACGAAGCCAGCGGCCGCGTGTACCACACCGTCTACAACCCGCCGAAAATCGCCGGCCAGGACGACATCACCGGTGAAGCACTGGTGCAGCGCAAGGACGACACCGAAGAAACCGTGCGTCATCGCCTGTCGGTCTACCATTCCCAGACCAAGCCACTGGTAGCGTTCTACCAGAACCTGGCCGCTGATCAGGGCAAGCCGAAGTACAGCCACATCGTTGGCGTCGGCTCGGTTGAAGCGATCACCGGCAAGGTGCTTGAAGCGCTGAGCTGAAAAGTCTGAATCGCTTCATCTTCTACGGCCCGCTTGCGGGCCGTAGTTGTTTATACTGGCGCACTTTTTCTGACCTCTCTTACGGAAACATCGATGAGCACCTTGCTGGCCCTGGACACCGCGACTGAAGCTTGCTCCGTTGCCTTGCTGCATGACGGCAAAGTCACGAGCCATTACGAGGTGATCCCGCGCCTGCATGCGCAGAAGTTGCTGCCGATGATTCAGCAACTGCTGGCGGATGCCGGCACCACCCTGCAAGCGGTCGATGCGATCGCGTTCGGACGTGGGCCGGGTGCGTTCACGGGTGTGCGGATCGCTATCGGCGTGGTGCAGGGGCTGGCGTTTGCGCTGGATCGCCCGGTGCTGCCGGTTTCCAACCTGGCCGTGTTGGCGCAGCGGGCGTATCGCGAACACGGCGTGAGCCAGGTCGCGGCCGCCATCGATGCGCGGATGGATGAGGTGTATTGGGGTTGCTACCGCGAAACGGCGGGGGAGATGCGGCTGGTTGGCAATGAAGCGGTGTTGCCGCCGGAAGTGGCGGCGTTGCCAGCTGATGCCAGCGGTGAGTGGTTTGGCGCCGGCACTGGCTGGGGTTACGCCGAGCGTATCGCCGTGAGCCTGACCGGGCAGGATGCGGGCATGCTGCCTCACGCTGAAGACCTGCTGACCCTGGCGCGTTTTGCCTGGGCGCGTGGCGAAGCGATCGTGGCTGATGAGGCTCAGCCGGTGTACCTGCGCGATAAAGTAGCCACCCCCAAAGCACGTTAATTCCCAATACCGAGTCGGTCCCTTCGCGGGCAAGCCACGCTCCCACAGGTTTTGAGCCAGCCGCAAAATATGTGAACGACACAAACCCTGTAGGAGCGAGGCTTGCCCGCGAAAGCAATCTCCGAGATTTAGCCAATCGTCGTTTTATACCCCCAGCTTTTAAACCTTTTCCATTTTCTGTGTTCTAGTTATCACTCGGCGGTTTGCGCAGTGGGCTATGTGCCACTAAGCTGCCATTATTGATACCGGACATGTACTCATGCGTATAGACGGCGTTCCCTCTCAGTCTTACCCCATCAAGCGCAAGCCTCGCAAAGGCCATGTGGCAGAGGACGAGTCCGTTGTTATCGACGGCGAGCTGGAATTTCCGTCCGAAGAGCAAATGGCCGCTCGCGCCGCCAAAGCCTCTGCGCAACGCTTGAGTAATCTCCCCGCCCGTCAACAAGACATGCTTTATCACCGTGCCATGAGCAACAGTGTCGCAAAGGCCTTGGCCAGCTACCTGAGCACCGCCGGTTTTGTCGATTGGGATTCGGATGTGCTGGGCCTCGACTTGTACATCTGATGCAGCTGCCTTACTACCTGGGCTGTCCGTCCTGGAGTGAAAACGCCTGGCGCGACTACCTGTATCCGCAAGACGCAAAGCCCGCCGAATTTCTGAATCTCTATTCCCAAGTGTTCAACGCCGTGGAAGGCAATACGACCTTCTACGCGAGCCCGGCTGCGACCACTGTGCAGCGTTGGGCCGAGACTATGCCCGAACACTTTCGCTTCACGGCCAAGTTCCCAGGTGACATCAGCCACAGCGGCGACCTGCGCGAACAATTGACCGCTGTCGACACCTTCCTGCAATTGCTCAGCCCCCTCGGTGAGCGGGTTTCACCGCTGTGGCTGCAACTGTCCAAAAGCTTCACACCTCAGCGACTGTCAGAGCTTGCCAGTTTTATCGACGCTGTGGACCGGCCTTTGGCGGTTGAAGTGCGGCATGACGAATTCTTCGCCAAGGGCGATGCCGAGAGAAGGCTCAATCGCCTGCTGCTGGATCGCGGTGTCGAGCGTATCTGCCTCGATCCCCGGGCGTTGTTCAGCTGCACATCGACCGATGCCTCGGTACTTCACGCCCAATCGAAAAAGCCCAGGGTGCCAACCCGTCCGGCAGCCTTCACGCAATGTCCGCAGGTGCGCTTCATCGGCCACCCGCAGCTTGAGGCCAACGACCCGTTCCTGGTGCCGTGGGTCGAGAAAATCGCCGTGTGGATTGAAGAGGGCCGCACGCCTTATATCTTCCTGCACACCGCCGACAACCTGCTGGCCGCCAAACTGGCGCAACGTTTTCACGCACAACTGATGCTGCGTTTGCCTGGCCTGCCGCCGCTGCCTGAGCTATACAGAGAGCCCGCTGCCGAGCAACTTGGCCTGCTCTGAAGCGGATTCCTTGTCCTTTTCAGGAGCCTGCCAATGGATGCGCAAACCCTTCGAGCCCAAGCGTTCAAAGCACTGCACGAACGCGAGGGCGCTTTTGTCATTCCCAACCCGTGGGACGCCGGCTCGGCGAAAATGCTCGCCAGCCTTGGTTTTGAAGCGCTGGCAACCACCAGTGCCGGTTACGCCTTTTCCAACGCCCGCCCCGATGGCGCGTTGACGCTGGACGACACCCTGGCAAACGTTCGGGCGATTGTCGCGGCAACTGATCTGCCAGTCGCCGTCGATCTGGAAAACGGCTTCGCTGACGATCCAGCCGAATGCGCACAGAGTATTTTGCGTGCAGCAGAGGCCGGTGCGGTCGGCGGCTCTATCGAAGATGCCACCGGCCGTGAAGATGCGCCGATCTACTGCTTCGAGCATGCCGTGGCGCGCATCGAAGCGGCGGTCGCGGCGGCTCGCAGCTTGCCTTTCCCCTTCATGCTGACGGCCCGGGCCGAAAACTTTCTGCACGGCAATCCTGATCTCGCCGATACCATTCGCCGCTTGCAGGCATTTGTCGAGGCGGGCGCCGACGTGCTTTATGCGCCAGGTCTGCGCAGCGCTGAAGACGTGTTGGCGGTGGTCCGTGCCGTGGCGCCGAAACCGGTCAATGTATTGATGTCTGGCGGATTGAAATTGACGGTCGAGCAGTTGAGCGAAATGGGCGTCAAACGCATCAGCGTCGGTTCGGCGCTGGCCCTGGCAGCGTATGGCGAGTTTTTCCGCGCTGCCGAAGAGATCAAGACGTCGGGCACGTTCGGGTTCACATCGCGATCCATGCCGTACGCCCAGGCCAATCAATTGTTCAAAGGCTGACGGTGCGGTTTCGCTGGTGGCTGCTGTTGATGCTGTTGATCATGGGGGCGGCAGCCGTGAGCGTCTGGCGCGGCTGGATCTCTCTACCACCCCAGTGGAATCCTTGGGCGCCGCTGGACGTGAAGGCCGCGCCCAATTTTCTGACCCGCTACAAACTGATGCGCCTGCGCGATGATCCGCAGTTGTGCGATCAAGCCCTGAGCAGCTCCGGATTGCGCGTGACCCATCAGGCCGACAGCCCCGACGCGACGTGCCCGTTGATCAACACATTGCGTGTGCTAGGTGGCGAGGTGGCCCTTAACAGCAGTTTCCTCGCCAGTTGTCGCCTGGCGGTGTCGTTCGCCCTGTTCGAGCACCACGCCCTGCAACCCGCGGCACAGGCGGTCTACGGTCAAGCGGTAACGCGTGTCGACCATCTCGGCAGCTTTGCCTGCCGCAACGTCTACAGCCGCGAAAACGGCAGACGCAGCCAGCATGCCAGCGCCGATGCTCTGGATATTGCCGGTTTTCGCTTGGCCGATGGCCGCTCCATCAACGTGCTCAAGGATTGGCCGAAGGATAATCAGGACGCACGGTTTTTACGTCAGGTCCGCGATGGCGCCTGCGACATGTTCAGTGTGGTATTGAGCCCGGATTACAACGCCGCCCACCGCAATCACTTTCATGTAGATGTCGGGCCGTGGTGGGTGTGTCGCTGAAGGCCTGTTATTGAAAGTCAGGCGGCGATGCGCAGGTTCTGCAGGACGATCGGGCGAGCCCAGCCGTTATCGAAATCGAATTGCTTCTGTTGCTCCGCCCGCTCTTCGGGCGAGAACGGCGGGAATGGCTTGTCCAGCAGATCGAGTTCGAATTCGGCGATCGGCAGGTGCAGTGGACGCGGTTGCGGTGCGGCGCCAGGCGCTGGCAGTGGTTGACCGGCCGTGAGCACGATCGGGCGCACCCAACCGCTTTCGAAGTCCTGTTGTTTCTGTTGCGCGACGATTTCTTGTGCCGGGAACGGTGGGAAAGGTTTGTCGGCCAGGTCCATGTCGAACTCGGCAATCGGCAGGAACAGTGGCTCCGGCGGGCGGACCTCGGTTTCTTTCACATCGCATTCGCGCTGGGAAATGATGTGTGCGTAGAGCTCGCTGCCGACGGTCGGCTCGACCGGGCTCTCGAGATCAACCGGTGGGAAAGTCCCGCATGCAGGCACCACATCGCTCGACTGTTCGGCCAGGGCCTGGGCAAAAAAATCTTGCCACAGGTGACTGACGCCGCTCAGTGCTTGGGAGTTTCGCAGGCCATAATCGCCATGACGCGATAGGTAGCCGACGGATGTGGTTTGAATGTCTGACATTTCTCTCGGTCGACGCTCAGCTCTGGCAAAATGCTCGATAGTTTTGTTATCGGCCGTTTTTGCCGATCATTAATTTTTTGAGCGTGTTTTCCCATGATTGAGCAACCTGCGGTCTGCCGCATCCATGTCGAGGCCCTGGCCGAGACTTATCAGCCACAGGCCGAACAATGGGCCGAGCGCCTGGGTTTGCCGATGCAGGTGGATGACGGTGAGTTTGCCTTGCAGGTCGGCGACCTGGGTTTGCAGTTGCAGCAACTCGGCCCGGACGCGCCGGGGCCGGTGCGGGTGGACTTCGTCGAGGGTGGTGCAGCCCATCGCCGTTTGTACGGCGGCGGTAGCGGTCAGATGATCGCCAAGGCTGTCGGGGTTGCCCAAGGCGTGCGTCCGCGCGTGCTGGATGCCACGGCGGGGCTGGGCAAAGATGCGTTCGTGCTGGCGAGCCTGGGCTGCGAGATGAGCCTGATCGAGCGTCAGCCGCTGATTGGCGCTTTGCTTGAAGATGGCCTGGCGCGCGGCGCGGAAGACTTTGATGTGGCGCCGATCGTGGCGCGGATGCGCTTGCTCAAGGGCAATTCGATCGAGGTGATGCGCAATTGGGAAGGCGAGCCGCCGCAGGTGATCTACCTCGACCCGATGTTTCCCCATCGTGAGAAAACTGCCTTGGTGAAGAAGGAAATGCGCCTGTTCCGCCCGTTGGTCGGCGATGATCCGGATGCCCCTGCATTGCTTGAAGCCGCGTTGGCCCTGGCCAGCCACCGGGTGGTGGTCAAGCGACCGCGCAAGGCGCCGAGCATTGAAGGACCGAAGCCGAGCCATGCGCTGGATGGTAAATCCAGTCGGTATGACATTTATCCGAAAAAAGCGCTGAAGCCTTAAGACCGCGTCGCCCCCATCGCGGGCAAGCCCGCTCCCACAGATTCTGAGGTGTTCTCTGATGTTGTGTTCAATACAACATCTGTGGGAGCGAGCTTGCTCGCGATGGCGTCGGCTCTATCAATAAACATCTATCAGGCTGTCTCTGGCCGATAAGCCCGCATAAACAACCCCACCACTTCCTGCACATGGCTCTCGGCCGCCTCCCCGGTCAACGGCTCGCCGCAGCCATACAGCAGCCTGAAATTCCCCGCGCCCTTGAGCAGGCAGAAGAAATGCTCGGCCGCATTGCGCGGTTTGTCGATGCTCAAGGCTCCGCTCTGATCAACCTTTATCAGCAACCGCTCCATGCCATGCAGCATGCGCTCAGGCCCGGCCTCGAAGAAGATCAGCGAAAGTTTCGGGTCCTGGCTGCCCAGCGTCATCATCAACCGATGCAGGTTGACCGATTCGTCGCTGTTGATGAGCTGATGAAAACCGCGCGCGATGTTCAGCAACACGGTTTCCACCGCGACGCCGTCCGGCAATTCGAAAAACAGCGTAGGCAATTGCTCTTCGCACTTGGCCATCACGGCGGCGGAGAACAGCGTCTCCTTGTCGTTGAAATGGCTGTAGACCGTCAGCTTCGACACTCCGGCCTCGGCCGCCACGGCGTCCATGCTGGTATTCGCATAACCCTTGCTCAGAAACAGAATTTTCGCCGCATCGAGGATCGCTCGGCGCTTGGCCAAATCCTTGGGACGGCCTGGGCCGTTGGGTGCTGAAAGATTGTTGGGCATATGCGCTTTTATTACTGGACTGGTGAGTTTGCTATTAATAACATACTGCTCAGTATAATTATTCCAAGCACCATTAGCGAAAGGTCCTTCACCATGTTCCGCTATGCCTTGCCCCTCGCGTTGCCAGTCAGTCTGGCGTTTTTATTGTCTGCGTGTGGTCACGAAGAGGCGCCCCAAGTCACCGTTCGCCCGGCCATGGTCGTGCAGCCAGAGCCTTCGGCTCAGGCGATGGAAAGCTTTCCCGGTGAAGTCCGCGCTCGCTTTGAGCCGGACCTGGCGTTTCGCATCGGCGGTAAAGTCAGTCGACGACTGGTCGAAGAGGGGCAGCGGGTCAAGGCCGACCAACCTTTGGTGGAGCTCGATCCTCAGGATGTACGCCTGCAACTGGAAGCCACCCGCGCCCAGGTCGCCGCTGCCGAGGCCAATCTGAGCCTGGTGCGTGCCGAGCGTGATCGCTACAAGACCTTGATGGACCGTCAGATGGTCAGCCGTTCGCAGTACGACAATTCCGAAAACCTTTACCGATCCGGTGAAGCACGCCTCAAGCAAATCAAAGCCGAATTCAACGTCTCGACCAATCAGGCCAGTTACGCCGTGCTGCGCGCGCCTCAGGATGGCGTGGTGGCCAAACGTGCGGTCGAAGTCGGGCAAGTCGTGGCGGCCGGGCAAACGGTGTTTACCCTCGCCACCGATGGTGAGCGTGAAGTGTCGATCAGCCTGCCGGAACAAAGTTTCGGCCGTTTCAAGGTCGGTCAGCCAGTGTCGGTAGAACTCTGGACCCAACCCGACCAACGTTTCGCCGGGCGCATCCGTGAACTGTCGCCCGCTGCCGATCCAAAATCGCGCACCTTTGCCGCCCGCATCGCTTTCACCACCGGCAAGGTCCCCGCAGAGCTCGGCCAGAGCGCCCGAGTGTTCATCCAGACCGCCGACGTGGTGTCGCTGTCGGTACCGCTGTCGGCCGTCACCGCGGAAAACGGTGCCACCTACGTTTGGGTGCTTGGCGCCAACAATACCTTGAAAAAAGCCCCGGTCCGGGTCGGTGCCTTCGGCGAGAAAACCGTGCCCGTGCTCGAAGGCCTGAACGCCAGTGACTGGGTCGTGGCTGCTGGTGTTCATGTGCTTCATGACGGGCAGCAAGTGCGCCCGGTGGATCGCTCCAACCGCGTGGTCAATCTGGCGGACAAGGAGTAATCCCCGATGGGTTTCAATCTTTCCGAATGGGCGCTGCGTAATCGCCAGATCGTACTGTTCCTGATGCTCTTGCTGGCAGTAGTCGGCGCACTGTCCTACACCAAACTCGGCCAAAGTGAAGACCCGCCGTTCACCTTCAAGGCCATGGTGATTCGTACCAATTGGCCGGGGGCCACGGCGCAGGAAGTGTCACGCCAGGTCACCGAGCGCATTGAAAAGAAATTGATGGAAACCGGCGAGTACGAGCGCATCGTTTCGTTCTCCCGTCCGGGTGAATCCCAGGTGACGTTCATGGCCCGGGATTCGATGCACTCGGCGCAGATTCCGGAGCTCTGGTATCAGGTCCGCAAAAAAATCAGCGACATTCGTCATACCCTGCCGCCGGGCATCCAGGGGCCATTCTTCAATGATGAGTTCGGCACCACCTTCGGCAATATCTATGCGCTGACCGGCGACGGTTTTGATTATGCAGTGCTAAAGGACTACGCCGACCGCGTCCAGATTCAGCTGCAACGGGTCAAGGATGTCGGCAAGGTCGATCTGCTTGGTTTACAGGACGAGAAGATCTGGATCGAACTCTCCAACGTCAAACTCGCCACCCTCGGCCTACCTTTGGCGGCGGTGCAGCAGGCCCTTGAAGAGCAGAATGCGGTGTCCACCGCCGGGTTCTTCGAGACCACCAGCGAGCGCTTGCAGCTACGCGTCTCGGGGAATTTTCAGACAGTCGAAGAGATTAAAAACTTCCCGATTCGCGTCGGTGATCGTACGTTCCGCATCTCCGATGTGGCCGATGTGCGTCGAGGATTCAACGATCCGCCGGCGCCGCGCATGCGCTTCATGGCGGAAAACGCCATCGGTCTGGCCGTGGCCATGAAGGACGGTGGCGACATTCTGGTGCTGGGCAAGGCACTGGAAATCGAGTTCGACCGGATCCAGAAAAATCTCCCTGCCGGTATGCAGCTGCGCAAGGTCTCCGACCAGCCAGCCGCAGTGAAAAGCAGTGTCGGCGAATTTGTTCAGGTGCTGGTGGAAGCGTTGGCAATCGTCCTGCTGGTGAGCTTCTTCTCCCTGGGCGTGCGCACCGGCATGGTGGTAGCGCTGGCGATTCCTTTGGTATTGGCGATGACCTTCGCCTGTATGTATTACCTCGGCATCGGCCTGCACAAAATTTCCCTCGGCGCGTTGGTACTGGCGCTGGGCCTGTTGGTGGACGACGCGATCATCGCCGTGGAAATGATGGCGATCAAAATGGAGCAGGGTTTCGACCGGATCAAGGCGGCCAGTTACGCCTGGACCAGCACCGCATTCCCGATGCTCACCGGTACGCTGATCACTGCTGCCGGCTTCCTGCCGATTGCCACTGCGCAATCGGGTACCGGCGAATACACCCGTTCGATCTTCCAGGTCGTGACCATCGCGCTGCTGGCCTCGTGGGTTGCCGCCGTGGTGTTTGTGCCGTATCTGGGGGAGAAACTCCTGCCGGATCTGGCGAAAATTCATGCAGCCAAACACGGCACCGGCGACGGCCAGCCCGACCCTTATGGCACGCCGTTCTATCAGCGCGTCAGACGCCTGGTGGAGTGGTGCGTGCGGCGGCGCAAGACGGTCATTGTCCTGACGGTCGTGTTGTTTATCGGTTCTGTCGTCCTGTTTCGTTTTGTGCCACAGCAGTTTTTCCCGGCATCGGGTCGACTGGAATTGATGGTCGATTTGAAACTGGCCGAAGGCGCCTCGTTGAGCAACACCAGCGATGAGGTCAAGCGCCTCGAAGCACTGCTCAAGGATCACGCCGGTATCGATAACTATGTCGCTTACGTTGGCACCGGTTCGCCGCGTTTTTACCTACCGCTGGATCAACAACTTCCTGCGGCGAGCTTCGCGCAGTTTGTAGTCCTGGCCAAGACCATCGAGGAGCGCGAAACCCTGCGCACCTGGCTGATCGAAACCCTCAACGAACAATTCCCGGCCCTGCGCGCGCGGGTTACGCGTCTGGAGAACGGGCCACCGGTTGGCTATCCGATGCAGTTCCGGGTCACTGGTGAGCACATCGAAGAAGTCCGCGCGCTGGCTCGCAAAGTCGCGGCCAAGGTTCGCGAGAACCCGCACGTGGTCAACGTCCACCTGGACTGGGAGGAACCGAGCAAAGTTGTTTACCTGAACGTCGATCAGGACCGCGCCCGGGCGCTTGGCGTGAGCACCGCGAACCTGTCGAAGTTCCTGCAAAGCTCTCTGACCGGTTCCAGCGTCAGCCAGTACCGTGAAGACAACGAATTGATCGAGATTCTGTTGCGCGGCACGTTGCATGAGCGCACTGAGCTGTCGTTGCTGCCGAGTCTGGCGGTGCCGACTGATAACGGCCGCAGCGTAGCGCTGTCGCAGATCGCGACGCTGGAATACGGCTTCGAAGAAGGCATCATCTGGCACCGCAACCGCTTGCCTAACGTGACGGTGCGCGCCGACATTTACGGCAAGGAACAACCGGCAACGCTGGTGCAGCAGATCATGCCGACCCTCGATCCGATTCGTGCCGAGCTGCCGGACGGGTATCTGCTGGAGGTCGGTGGCACAGTGGAGGACTCGGCTCGCGGGCAGAACTCGGTGAAGGCCGGTGTGCCGCTTTTCATCGTGGTGGTGCTGACGTTACTGATGCTGCAACTGCGCAGTTTCTCACGCACGGTGATGGTGTTTCTTACAGCGCCGCTGGGCTTGATTGGTGTGACGCTGTTCTTGATGGTGTTTCGTCAGCCATTTGGTTTTGTGGCGATGCTTGGGACCATCGCGTTGTCCGGGATGATCATGCGTAACTCGGTGATTCTGGTGGACCAGATCGAGCAGGACATCGCTGCCGGGCTCAAGCCGTGGCAAGCGATTATCGAAGCCACGGTGCGGCGTTTCCGGCCGATTGTGCTGACTGCGCTCGCGGCGGTGCTGGCGATGATTCCGCTGTCGCGCAGTGTGTTCTTCGGGCCGATGGCGGTGGCGATCATGGGCGGGTTGATTGTGGCGACGGCGTTGACGTTGCTGTTTTTGCCGGCGCTGTATGCGGCTTGGTTCAGGGTCAAGAAAGAGCCGGTCTGACTTCCTACCCGGGCAGCGCAGTATTCCAGCCTTCTGCCCTTGGGCGAGCCGATACGGTGGGGCAACTTCGTGCTCACACCGCTGGCGCAGAAAGCTGTTTCCGCCGTCGATCGACAAGCCACAACGGCCGCGCTGGAGTACATGACCAGTCAGATTGGTGGGCATGCGCACTTCAGCTATCTGCTCAACGATTTGACTGATCAAAGGCATCGCACTGCATTTTGCTCTGGGCTATGGGCATCCGTTCCGCGATGGCAACGGCCGGGTCGCAAGGGCGTTGTTTTATTGGTTCATGTTCAAGAATGACTTCTCTGCCTTTCGCTACATTGCTATCAGTATTTTGCTGCGCAACGCGCCGGTGAAATACGGGCGGTCGTATCTGAACACTGAAGCTGATGACTTGGACCTGACCTATTTCATCGATTTCCAGTGTTCGGTCATCCTGCGGGCTGTCAGCGGTTTTACCGAGGCTTATCGGAAAAGTCTGGCGTATGCCGAGTGTTTGAGAAGCGAAAGATGGGGCGCGAGTGGGTGTTCTTTCTGCGGGCTCAAAACACAACCACGTTCTGATCGTTCCCACGCTCCGCGCTCATCGTTCTACATAACTCTGTTTTCAAGTATTTTTGAAACTCGAAGAAATGGAGAACGAAGATTGAATTGGGCACAGGACGAAATGAAAACCGCCGACTTGGGTGATGGCCGTTTAAATGCCAGGCTCGCCAGCTTTTTAGGACGCCTAGCCGATCATCCCGGCAACAGCATCCCGACCGCTTGTCGAGGGCTGGCAGAAACCACGGCGGCTTATCGATTTCTTGATAATGAGAAAGTCACGTTCCAGAAGGTGTTGCGGCCCCATCAGGACGCGACCCTGCAACGGATGCAAAGCAGTCCCGTGGTGCTGTTGGCGCAAGACACGACCGAGATGGACAAATGGGTCAATCTCGGTCCCAAAGGAATGGGCACGATCAAGGCGCAGAAGAAGTTTTCTCGACGTCTGCACCCAACCATTGCCTTTACCCCCGAACGTATTTGTCTGGGCGTCGTCGATGCTCAGTGGTGGAGCCGCGATAAACCGAGCCCCCGCCATGAGCGCCGAGATAAAGGGATTGATGAGAAAGAGAGTCAGCGCTGGATTGACAGTTATCAAACCAGTTGCGCGATTCAGGGGCAGCTACCGCAGACCCTGGTGGTCAACCTCGCCGATGCTGAGGGCGATCTGTACGAATGGTTTGTTGATCATCAAGAGTTCAGTCCAGACACCCGGGCCCAATGGATCGTGCGGGCGGCTCAAGACAGGCGCTTGCTGGGGGCTGACAACGGGAAGTTGTGGTCGGCACTGGATCAGGCACCGTCCTTGGGAACACTCAAGGTTGAAGTCAAAGCTCGTCCCCAGCGCCCCGCCCGACTGGCTGATGTCACCTTGCGCGCGGCAACCGTGACCCTGCGTGCCCCCGACAGGTCGGGTTACAAATTGCCCAGTGTCTCGATCAATGCTGTGTTGGCCCGTGAAGAAAACGCCATAGACGGTGTTGAACCTCTGGAGTGGCTGCTGCTGACCAGTCTGCCGGTCACTAGCCTGGAGCAGGCGAGCACCGTGGTTGAGTGGTACGGGGTACGCTGGTCTATCGAAGTGTTTTTCAATGTGCTGAAGAATGGTTGTCAGGTCAGTCGATTGCAGCTGGAGACCGAGGAACGGTTGTTGCCCTGCATTGGTTTGTACCTGATCACGACCTGGCGTGTGCTGTACAGCCTGATGCTGGGACGTGCTTGTCCCGATCTAAGCTGCGAGATGGTGTTTGAGGCTTCGGAGTGGAAAGCAGCCTATATCGTGGTCAAACGGTGCCAACCGCCCACTGCGCCCCCTTCTTTAGGAGAAATGGTTTTACTGGTCACGAGCCTGGGAGGCTACTTGGGGCGTAAAAATGACGGACCTCCCGGCCCCAAGGCCATGTGGATAGGGATGCAACGAATACGTGAGTTTGTTATCGCATTAGACGCCCAGCGTGCGCTCATCGAGAGTTGTGTAGAACGATGAGCGCTCCGCGTGGGAATGCCGCCAAGGACGCTCCGCGTCCGCTGTGACGCAGAGCGTCATGGGATGCATTCCTTTGCTGCGCGTGGGAACGATCAGCGGGAGAGAGTATTAGAGCGTACCAAACACCTTCTTCGCCAGACTGGTCGCTGCCGCCGCGGGATTCTGGCGAATGGTTTCTTCCTGTTTACCAATCATCTCGAACAAACCGTTCAACGCCTGCTCGGTCACGTAGCTTTCGATGTTGGCGTTCTTCGCATCCACCACACCGAGCGTCGCGGCTTGCCCTGCGAACGAGTTGTATTGTTTGGCCAGGCCCACCTGATCGGTGGCTTGCTTGACGATCGGCAGGAATTTCGCGCGGATCTGTTCGCGGCTGGTTTTGCTCAGGTACTGAGTGGCGGAGTCCTTACCGCCGCTGAGAATGCCCTTGGCATCCTCCACGCTCATCTTCTTCACCGCATCCACCAGGATCGGTTGGGCCTGGGTCACGGCGGTTTCAGCCGCTTTGTTCATGCTGGTTTCCAGCTGGTCGACCTGATCACCCATGCCGAATTGCTTCATCTTGCTGGCGACTTTGCCCAGTTTGCCGGGTAGCTCGATTTTCACGTCCGGGTTGTTGCTGAACCCGCCCGGCGTGCCAAGTTGTTTCACGGCCAGTTGCGCACCTTGAGTCAGGGCATCCTTGAGGCCGCCGGTGGCGTCTTTTTGCGACAGGTCGCTGAGTGACAGCGCCAGCGCGCTGGCGGAGATCATCAAGCCTGCACACAGGCCGGCGAAGCGAAGGGTAGGGCGGAACATGGCAGCTTCCTTGTTCAAAATAGAGAATTAGCGGGCGGCGTCGACGCGGATTTTCAGTGGCTGCGGGTCGCTGCCATCAAGCTGTACGGCATGATGTTCGGTGGTGATGAACATCAGCTCGCCGTTGACTTCGATCCGTGCGCTGACCGAATAGCGATGACCCGGTTTGACCTGTTCCGGATCGTAACTCAGATGAAACGGTAGCGGCACCTGGCCTTTGACCGGGCCTTTCTGTTCGTCGAGGACCACGGCAGGCGCATCGGCCAGGGACACGTCCTGCAAGCTGACGCTCAAGGTAGCGCTGGGCGGCAGGGCGATGCGTTGCAGGTAGAACACTTCGCCATCGAGGCTGGTTTTCGCGGCGGGTTGCATCGACTGACAGGCGCCTAGCAGGGTGGTCATGGCCAATAGAGTGAGTTTTTTCATCGGAGATCTCCGTATCGAAGGCGCCAGAAACAGCCTGGCGCCTGTAGGAATTTAGTCGGTCTGCACCGGTGCTGCGATCTGATCCGCCGCATCTTCACTGCGATGCAGCGCAACCTGACGGATCGACAAGCGAATCTCCGCCGACAACACCCGTTTGGCCGCACCTTCCGCCAGTTCACCGAGCAGTTCGTGATAACTCAACTTGCCGGCCTCGTCACGCTTGAGCACGTCCAGATCCAGCATGGTCTGGATGAAGTGGCGGAACAGGCTCTTGTCGAAGAACTCCGGGGCGTTGAGGCCGTGGAGGATCGACAGACGCTGGGCCATGACCGTGCACAGGTCTTCCAGCTCCTCGGCACTGATGCTGTTTTGGCCGCTGTTGAGCAGCAGGGAAACCGTCATGTAGAAGCGTTGCAGGGTCTGGGCGATGCTTTTCGACAGCAGCGTCAGCAGCACGAAATGCCGCGAACTCGGCGCCGGACGCAGGTAGACGTCATTCTCAAAACGCAGCAGACCTTGCTCGACGAACGCTTCGAGCCATTGATCGATCACCGCATCCAGTTCGTCCAGCGACCAGCGAATGAACAGCTCCGATTGCAGGTACGGGTACAGAGCGCGGGTGTAGCGCAGGATCTGTTCGCGGCTCATGCGTGACGCGCTTTGGAAGAAACTCGCCAGCAGCGCAGGGAGGGCGAAGATGTGCAGCACATTGTTGCGGTAGTAGGTCATCAGGACGGCGTTCTGCTCGTCCAGATACAGAATCTTGCCCAGGGCATCGCTCTGCTCGGACAACAAATCCATGTCCTTAACGTGCTCGATCAGCGCCCGGCCATCGCCTTCCGGCAACGTTGTGTGGGGCGAGTAAGGGATCTTGCGCAACAGCGCCAAATACAGATCAAGTACCCGCGCCATGGCGCGATCATCCAGCGCGAGGCGGCTGGTGGACAGCAGCGCCAGGGCCACGAGGTTGACCGGGTTGATCGCCGCGGCTTCATTCAGATGCTGTGCGACTTTCTCGCCGAGGCGGTTGGTGGTTTCGTTGAGCCAGGCCGGTTTGAACTGTGGGCTGAGTTCCTGTTTACGCCAGTCCGGCTGTTCGCTGTCGAGGAATTCCGCCAGTTTGATCGGCTCGCCAAAGTTCACCGCCACTTGGCCGAAGCGCTGCTTGAGGGCGCCGATGACTTTGAAGATGTCGAAGATCGATTCTTTCTTCTTGCTCGCACCACGCAGTTCGCCGAGATAAGTCCGGCCTTCCAGCACGCGCTCGTAGCCGATGTAGACCGGGATGAAAACGATCGGCATCCGCGACGAACGCAAGAAGCTGCGCAGGGTGATCGCGAGCATTCCGGTTTTCGGTTGCAGCATGCGCCCGGTGCGCGAACGGCCACCCTCGACGAAGTACTCCACCGGGAAGCCTTTGGTGAACAGGGTGTGCAGGTATTCGTTGAACACCGAGGTGTAAAGCGGGTTGCCCTTGAAGGTGCGGCGCATGAAGAACGCACCGCCCCGCCGCAATAGGCTGCCGATCACTGGCATGTTGAGGTTGATCCCGGCGGCGATGTGCGGCGGGGTCAGGCCGTTGCGGAACAGCAAGTAGGACAGCAGCAGGTAGTCGATGTGGCTGCGATGGCAGGGCACGTAGATCACTTCGTGACCCTGAGCGACCTTCTGCACGCCTTCGATGTGGTTGACCTTGATCCCGTCGTAGATCTTGTTCCAGAACCAGCTCAGCACCACTTCCAGGAAACGGATCGCGGTGTAGGTGTAGTCCGAGGCGATTTCGTTGCCATAGCGCAGGGCCTGGGCCTTGGCTTTTTCCGGGGCGATGTTCTCGCGCTCGGCTTCGTCGAGGATCGCTTGCTTGACCAGGGGCTGGTTGAGCAGGCCCTTGACCAGGTTGCGACGGTGGGAAATGTCCGGGCCGATCACGGCGGCTTTCAGGTTGCGGAAGTGCACCCGCAGAATTCGCTGGGCCATGCGCACGGTGCGCTCGTGGCCCTTGTTGTGATCGATCAGCTCACGCAGGTGAATCGGTGCCGAAAACTGCACCCGGGTTTTGCGCCCCAGCACAATGATGCTCAGCAACCGGCGCAGACGCCCGGTGACCGCCCAGCTGTCGGCGAAGAGCAGTTTCCACGGGCTCGATTCGCTGTCCGGCGACTGACCCCAGAACACGCTGACCGGAATGATCTGTGCATCTTCAGCGGCGTTCTGGCTCAGGGCACTGACCAGGCGAGTCAGGGTCGGCGGCGCGCCACGTTTGTCCTGGCGGCCGAGCCAATCGGGCTCCGGCGTCAGGTAAAAGAACGCGGCGGGTTCCACCAAGGTTCCTACCGATACCGGCAGCACCGGGCGCGGCAGGCCGGCCTTGCTGCATTCGGTGTCGACCACGGCAAGGTCGGTCAGCGAAGGGTTTTGCAGGACGTAGAACACCGGACGACTGCGGTCGAGGTTGAGGGTGAACGACGACTGGTTGATCGTCTCCGAGCGAACCCAGAGGTACAACAGTCGGCGCAGGGTGCCAAACACAAGACGGCGGAGCGGGGAACGGGTCATACGGCATCTGCGTGAGTGAATAAAACCGAGCGTTTGCTCGGGCGACCGATAGTGTGCCGTATTCGTCGAAAATCGGCAAAAAAGCGCCTAAGTAAAGTTGAGTTGAGAGTTTTCGCGCCTGTCATATACTCGGCGGCTCAAAATAAAAAGAAAGGGGTACTGATTCATGGCAACGCGCGAAACCGGCAATGTGAAGTGGTTCAACGACGCCAAGGGCTACGGCTTCATTCAGCGCGAGGACGGGGTGGACGTGTTCGTGCATTACCGCGCGATCCGCGGCGAAGGGCACCGCTCGTTGGCTGAAGGCCAGCAGGTTGAATACGGCGTGGTGACCGGCGAGAAAGGCTTGCAGGCAGAGGATGTGGTGGGCCTCTAAAGATCGTTCCCACGCTCTGCGTGGGAATGCAGCCCGGGACGCTCTGCGTCCCTTTCACAGCCGAACGCAGAGCGTCCGTTGAGGCATTCCCACGCGGAGCGTGGGAACGATCAGTGTCAGGCAGTTTTCCAGGTGATTTCTTCTTCACCATCAGCGCTGATGCGCATCCAGCGATCGGCCGATTCTTCACCTTCTTCCTCGACCCAGCTACCCGGTGCACAACGCACTTCAATGTTCAGCGCGGCAAACGCAGCGCGGGCACAGGCGATGTCGTCTTCCCACGGGGTCTGGTCGCTTTCCAGGTACAGGCTGTTCCATTTGCCCACGGCTTTCGGTAGCCAGGTCACGGGCACGTTGCCGGCCTTGCACTTATAGGTCTGGCCTTTCTGGACCCAGTCGGTGCATGGGCCCAAAGCCGCGCCGAGCCACGCCGCGATGGCCTTGTAGTCGACGTCGGCGTCTTTCAGGTAAATCTCGATATCGGGTTGGCGCATGGATGTCCTCACTGCGGGTCTGAAAAATCCATTCGCGGATTTAGCCGGCCTTGAGCCGTTGCTCAAGACCAAAAATTATTGAAGTACGAAATAATCGTAGCGCATCGAAACAGTGACCTCGAACGGCTCTACCTGTTCGATGACCGCTGCCCGGCGTTCAGCACTGGCGCGCCAGCCGTGTGGCGTCATGGCCAGCAGGTTTGCACGGTCCTGACCCTTTTCCAGCGTCAGTTTGAATTCCAGGGTTTCGCTGTGTTGCAGCGCCATGCCTTCCGGCACCAGGGCCAGATGCTTGTCGTCGGTGTATTCACGAACTTCGTCGTACAGACGCTCGCGCAATTCCATCAGATGGCCACTGGTCGGCCCGACTTTCATCAAACCGCCGCCGGGGCTGAGCAGGCGTTTGGCTTCCTCCCAGTCCAGCGGACTGAAGACGCTGGCGAGAAACTGGCAGCTGCCCGAGGCCAACGGCACCCGCGCCATGCTGGCGATCAACCAGGTCAGTTGCGGGTTGCGTTTGCAGGCGCGTTTGACGGCTTCCCGGGAAATATCCAGCGCGTAACCGTCGGCGTTCGGCAAGGCCTCGGCGATTTGCGCGGTGTAGTAACCCTCGCCACAACCGATGTCCAGCCAGCGCTGGGGCGCGTATTGCGCAGCCAGTTCGGCCAGACGCTTGGCCACCGGCGCGTAATGACCGGCGTTCAAAAAATCTCGCCGGGCTTCCACCATCGCCAGGTTATCCCCAGGGTCGCGGCTGTTTTTGTGCTGCACCGGCAACAGGTTCAGGTAACCCTGACGAGCGCGGTCGAAACGATGCCCGGCGGGGCAGGCCACGCCGTTGTCCACCGCGTTCAGCGGTTCGCTGCAGATCGGGCAGGCGAGCATCAGGCGAGCAACTTGATCAGGGTCTGGTAGTAGATTTCGGTCAGCACATCGAGGTCGGCAGCCAGCACACGCTCGTTGACTTGGTGAATCGTCGCGTTGACCGGGCCCAGTTCAACCACTTGTGTGCCCATGGTCGCGATGAAACGACCGTCAGAAGTGCCGCCACTGGTGGACGCCTTGGTCTCTCGGCCGGTGATGTCCTTGATGCTCGACGCAACGGCATCCAGCAACGCACCCGGCTCGGTCAGGAATGGCAGACCGGACAGCGCCCAGTCGATGTGCCAGTCCAGACCATGCTTGTCGAGGATGTCGGCAACGCGCTTTTGCAGGCCTTCGACGGTGGATTCAGTGGAGAAGCGGAAGTTGAATACCGCCACCAGATCACCCGGGATCACGTTGGTCGCGCCAGTGCCGGAGTTCACGTTGGAAATCTGGAAGCTGGTCGGCGGGAAGAAGTCGTTGCCGTGGTCCCAATGCTCGGCGGCCAGTTCGGCCAGCGCCGGGGCGGCGAGGTGGATCGGGTTCTTCGCCAGGTGCGGATACGCCACGTGGCCCTGCACCCCGCGCACCGTCAGCTTGGCGCCGAGGGAGCCGCGACGGCCGTTCTTCACCACATCACCCACCAACGTGGTGCTCGACGGTTCGCCGACGATGCACCAGTCCAGGCGTTCCTTGCGCGCGGCGAGGCGCTCAATAACAGCCTTGGTGCCGTGGTGCGCCGGGCCTTCTTCGTCGCTGGTGATCAGGAATGCCACCTTACCCTTGTGATCCGGGTAGTCGGTGACGAAACGCTCGGCCGCCACGGTCATGGAAGCGAGGCTGCCTTTCATGTCTGCTGCACCACGGCCGCAGAGCATGCCGTGTTCATCGATCACCGCGTTGAACGGGTCGATCTGCCAGGCGGTCACCGGGCCGGTCGGCACCACGTCGGTGTGGCCGGCGAAGCACAGCACCGGACCGTCGTGTTTGCCGTGGATTGCCCAGAAGTTATCCACATCTTCGATACGCATTGGCTCAAGCGCAAAACCGGCATCGCCCAGGCGCTGCATCATCTGCTTCTGGCAATCGGCGTCGACCGGCGTCACGGACGGACGGCGGATCAGGTCGATGGCGAGTTGAAGGGTCGGCGAAAGGTCGGCGTGGGCCGTCATGGGAAAACTCCGGAAACTTTTATTTGTAGGAGCGAGGCTTGCCCGCGAAGAACGATAATGCGGTGTATCTGTTACACCGAGTCGCTTCATTCGCGGGCAAGCCTCGCTCCTACAGGGGATAGGGCTGGGCGCGCAAAATGGCGGTTATCTTAAAGCAAAACGGCGGCCATTGGCCGCCGTTTAGTGCATCTGTCGCGATTTAGACCACTGGTAGAGTCTCGGCTTCGGCTGCCGGTTTTGGCAGAGAGGACAAGAACGCCATGATCAATGCCGCCAGGTACGGCAGCGACTGCACCAGCAACATGGTCACCCAGAAGCGGATGTCGTTGCTTGGCAGACCTTGCACCAGGAAGATCCCCAGCGCCGCGCCCCACAACAGCAGCATGATGAACGCTTCTTCGCGTGCTTCCGAAATCGCCACCCAGAAGCCGTGGTTATCGGCGTTCTTCGGTGTGCGGAAGAACGGAATGCTGCTGGTGAAGAAGCCGTACAACACCGCTTTGGCGATGGTGTGCGACAACGCCAACCCTGCCAGTGCCGCGCAGAAAGCGTCCTTCAGATTGACCCCGACCGCACGACGGTAAAGGAAGATGATCTTGCCAACCTTGAACACGAACAGCGCCAGCGGCGGGATCGCGAAAATCAACAATGGCGGATCGACCCGCTGCGGCACGATGATCATCGCCGCCGACCACAACAAGGCGCCCACGGTGAAGAAGATGTTCATGCCGTCCGCCACCCACGGCAACCAGCCCGCGAGGAAGTGATAACGCTGGCCACGGGTCAGCTCGGAGCCCTTGCCGCGCAACAGGCTGGCGGTGTGACGCTTGATGATCTGAATCGCGCCATAGGCCCAGCGGAAACGCTGTTTCTTGAAGTCGATAAAGGTATCGGGCATCAGGCCTTTGCCGTAGCTGGTGTGGTAATACGCCGCCGACAGGCCTTTTTCGAACACGCGCAGACCCAACTCGGCGTCTTCACAGATGCACCAGTCAGCCCAGCCGAGCTCCTCGAGCACCGAGCGCCGGGTCATGGTCATGGTGCCGTGCTGGATGATCGCGTCACGGTCGTTACGGGTGACCATGCCGATGTGGAAGAAACCTTTGTATTCCGCGTAGCAGAGCTTCTTGAAGGTGCTTTCGTTCTGATCGCGATAATCCTGCGGCGACTGCACCACGGCGATTTTCGGATCCGCGAAGTGCGGCACCATGTGCTTGAGCCAGTTCGGGTCGACGCAGTAGTCCGAGTCGATCACCGCAATCACTTCGGCATCTTTGGCGGTATGCGGAATCAAGTAATTCAGCGCGCCACCCTTGAAGCCGGCCAAAGGCGCGACGTGGAAGAACTTGAAGCGCGGGCCGAGGGTTTCGCAGTAGGCCTGCACCGGTTCCCAGACCGCCGGGTCCTTGGTGTTGTTGTCGATGATCAGGACTTCAAAGTCCGGATAATCGAGGTTGGCCAGCGCATTGAGGGTCTGTTTGACCATCTCCGGCGGCTCGTTGTAGCACGGTACGTGGATCGAGACTTTCGGTCGGTAGTCCGAATCCCCCACGACTGGCAGGAATTCTCGCCGGCGCTTGTGGGTCCAGACCGCTTCGGCCAGTTCGTGGGCTTCGGTCAGCAGTACGATAAACACCCCGAGTGCACCGAGGGCGAGCAAGAAACCCACCGTCAGGCTGAACCAGGTGCTGTATTGCTGGCTGTAGTCGTAACCGATCCACACCAATACCGAACCGCAGAGGAACGCGGTAAAGGTCAGGAAGGTGCGACCGCGTTGGCGCAGGGCCGAGCCGTCGATCATCAGCAGGGTCAGGGACAGCAGGGCCAGAACCACCGAACCGATCGCTAGCACGCGCCACTGCGGGATCGCGACGACTGGGCCTTCAAAGTTGAATTTCTGTTGGCGCGCCGCGTTGAAAACACCCCAGTAAGCGCCCACGGACCCTTCGTCACTGGCCTTCCACGGCTGGTCAAAGGCTTCGATCACGAAGTAGTTGAAGCCCTGGCGGTTGAGCTTGTTGACCAATGTACGCAGGTAGATCGCCTGATCCGCCGGGCTTGAATCGGTGCCGCCACGCATGCGGCCGTTGCTCGGCCAGCCAACCTCCGAGAGCAGCAGCGGTTTTTTCGGGAACATCTTTTTCAGGTCCCGGGCGCGGTCGAGGACGAACTGACCAGCCTTCTCGACCGGGACGAATTCCCAGTAAGGCAGAACGTGCGCGGCAATCAGGTCGACGTGCTTGGCCAGTTCCGGGTGTTCTTCCCAGACGTGCCACTGCTCGGACGTGGTGACCGGCACTTTCACTGCCCCGCGAACGCGATCCAGAATCACGCTCAGGTCCTTGGCGGTGATTTCCTTACGGAAAATCGCCTCGTTACCCACCACTACGCGAACCACGCTGCGGGACGTATTGGCCAGTTCGATGGCGCGCAGGATCTCGCGCTCGTTGCGTTCCTGGTCCGGGCTGATCCAGATCCCCAGGGTCACCCGCAAACCGAATTCTTCGGCCAGTTTGGGAATGTCTTCAAGGGTGCCATCGACCGAGTAAGTACGGATGTTGTCCGTCAACTTGCTCATGATCTCCAGATCGCGACGCATTTCATCGTCGGTCGGGTACTGGTCTTTCTGAGGGTACTGGCCTTGTTGAAACGGCGAGTAGGAAAAACCGGAGATCTGTTCAGGCCAGTTGGGGGCGGTGACCGGGCGATTGATCAGCGCCCAGAAGCCGGTAAACAAGGCAGCGATGGCGAGCACCACGACCAGGTTGAGTCCAAATTTACGCGATGACATAGCTATTTCGGGTTCCAAAGGCTGTGGAACGAAGGAACGGTCGGCGGTTGCCAAGCGGCGCGCATCCTACACCGTGCTTTCACCGACCGTACAGCAGGCAGGGAAAAGCCTGACGTTGGGCAATCCCGTTTCACATAAGTTCTTACACTTGTAGCCGGAAGGTTAAAAGTTATCGCGCTGTGGCCCTATAATGCGCGCCGGTTTTTGGGGTAATGGTCATGAGTACAGAAGATCCGCGGTTTGCAGGCATCGCCCGTTTGTATGGTATCGACGGCCTGGAGCGCCTGCGCGCAGCCCACGTGGCGATTGTCGGCGTTGGTGGCGTCGGTTCGTGGGCGGCGGAAGCCGTTGCCCGGTGTGGCGTGGGCGAGATTTCGCTGTTTGACCTGGACGACGTCTGTGTCAGCAACGCCAACCGTCAACTGCACGCGCTGGACAGCACCGTCGGCAAACCCAAGGTTGACGTGATGGCCGAGCGCCTGCGCGGGATTAACCCGGACTGCACGGTGCACGCCGTGGCGGATTTCGTGACCCGCGAGACCATGGCCGAGTACATCACGCCGAACATCGACTGCGTGATCGACTGCATCGACAGCGTGAATGCCAAGGCTGCGCTGATCGCCTGGTGCAAGCGCCGCAAGATCCAGATCATCACCACCGGCGGTGCGGGCGGGCAGATTGATCCGACGCTGATTCAGGTCTGCGACTTGAACCGGACATTCAATGATCCATTGGCCTCGAAAGTGCGCTCGACCTTACGTCGCGACTACAACTTCTCCCGCACCGTGACCCGTCATTACAGCGTGCCGTGTGTGTTTTCCACCGAACAACTGCGCTACCCGAAACCGGATGGCAGCATTTGCTTGCAGAAGAGTTTTGTCGGGGATGGTGTGAAGCTGGACTGCGCTGGAGGATTTGGTGCGGTGATGATGGTGACGGCGACGTTTGGCATGGTCGCGGCGACCAAGGCTGTGGATAAGATTGTGGCGGGTGTAAGACGCCCGGCCGACAGGATCAAGCCTGCTTGATGCTGATCGTTCCCACGCTCTGCGTGGGAATGCAGCCCGGGACGCTCCGCGTCCCTTTCGAGAGCTGGAACGCGGAGCGTCCCTTGAGGCATTCCCACGCAGAGCGTGGGAACGATCAGTCAGGCGGCGAGTTCTCGCATTCGCTGTAGCACGGCGTTGAGGCCATTGCTGCGCGACGGAGAGAGCTGACGGCTCAGTCCAAGCTGATTAAACCACCCCGGCAAATCCACTTGCTGCAACTCGACAGCCGACAACCCGTTAACCCGCGCCAGCAACAACGCCACCAACCCGCGAATCAACCGCGCATCACTGCTCGCGGCAAACTGCCAGTGGCCATCCTGCAACTCGCCCACCAGCCACACCTGGCTTTCACAGCCATGTACGCGGTTGGCGTCGACCTTATCCACATCGCTCAACACCGGCAGGCGATCGCCCCATTGCATCAGCAGACGCGCCCGCTGTTCCCAGCCAGCGGCAATCTGAAAAGTGTCCAGCGCCGTAGCGGCATCGGCGGGTAAGCTCATCGCAGCAACTCCAACGCCTGATCCAGCGCTTCAAAGAAGCGCTCCAGGTCTTCGGAGTCGTTGTACAGCGCCAACGACACCCGGATCGCCCCGGCCAGTTCAAAACGCTTGAGCAACGGCATGGCGCAATGATGACCGGCGCGCACCGCGATCCCCTGTTCCGTCAGCAAATGCGCCAAATCAGAGTTATGCACACCCTCGACGACAAAACTGGCCAGCGCCAGTTGCGGCTTGCCCAGCAACCGAATGCCGTTGCGCGCTTCAAGGCCTTTGAGCAAATAGTCATGCAGCGCTGCTTCATGGGCAGTCACGGCGTCCTGATTGAGCCCTGCCAGATAATCCAGGGTCGCGCCCAGACCGATCACACTGGCGATCGGCGGCGTTCCCGCCTCGAACCCCAGTGGCGCTGGGCGAAAGCGAGCGCTGTGGTAATCCGCATCCAGCACCATTTCACCGCCGAATTGCCAATGACGCAGTTGCTTAAGCGCTTCATTGCGCCCGAACAGTACGCCCAGACCATCGGGGCCATAGAGCTTGTGGCTGGAAAACACATAAAAATCGCAACCCAGCGCCTGCACGTCATGCCGACCATGGACCACGCCTTGAGCGCCATCGACCACGGTCAGCGCGTTGTGCGCCTGGGCCATCGCCAACAGCGCGGGCAACGGCTGCCAGGCACCGAGGACGTTGGACAGCTGACTGACCGCCAGCAAACGGGTTTGCGGACCGATCAACTGCGCGGCGGCATCAAGGTCGATCAAGCCGTCGGCATCCAGCGGCAGGATCACCAGTTTCAGCTCGCAACGGAGGGCAAGTTGCTGCCACGGCAACAGATTGGCGTGATGCTCCAGGGCGCTGATGACAATTTCATCGCCCGGATTGAAAAGATGCTCCAGGCCATAAGCCAGGAGGTTCAGCGCAGACGTTGCGCCATGGGTAAAGATGATCTGCCCACAATCGCCGGCATTGAGCCAATGGGCGACTTTGCTGCGGCTGGCCTCGAACGCCTGCGTGGCATGAGCGCCGGGCAAATGTTGCGCCCGATGCACGTTGGCCGCGCCGTTGGCGTAGTAATGCGCCAGGGCATCCAGCAGGGCTTGAGGTTTTTGCGTGGTGGCGGCGCTGTCCAGATACGTCTGGTCTTGCCGTTGCAATGCGGCGATGGCCGGAAAATCGGCGCGCCAGGGAGAAGGAATCATCATGCTATTGGGCCCTGTTAAACATGGGCGGGTGTACGCCTGACCTGTGTAGGAGCGAAGCTTGCTCGCGAAGGGGCCTTTGAGGCCGCCAAAAGCTTCGCGAGCAAGCTTCGCTCCTACAGGTCAGGTGATCGTTTGACGCTCAGCTTAGTTGTGAGCGTGCAGCGCTTCGTTCAGTTCGATGGCCGATTTGTGGGTTTTGCATTCCACGGCACCGGTCTCCGAATTGCGACGGAACAGCAGGTCAGGTTGACCGGCCAGTTCACGGGCCTTCACGACTTTGACCAGTTTGTTGTGCTCGTCCAGCAGCGCCACTTTGGTACCAGCGGTCACGTACAGGCCCGATTCAACGGTGTTGCGATCGCCCAACGGGATACCGATACCGGCGTTGGCGCCGATCAGGCAGCCTTCGCCGACCTTGATCACGATGTTGCCGCCGCCCGACAGGGTGCCCATGGTCGAGCAACCGCCGCCCAGGTCCGAACCCTTGCCGACGAACACGCCAGCCGACACGCGACCTTCGATCATGCCCGGGCCTTCGGTGCCGGCGTTGAAGTTGACGAAACCTTCGTGCATCACGGTGGTGCCTTCGCCGACGTAAGCGCCCAGACGAATACGTGCCGCGTCAGCGATACGCACGCCGGCCGGAACCACGTAGTCGGTCATTTTCGGGAACTTGTCCACCGAGAACACTTCCAGTAGCTCGCCGCGCAGACGGGCTTCGAGTTGATGCTCGGCCAGTTCGGCCAGGTCGATCGCGCCCTGGCTGGTCCACGCCACGTTCGGCAGCAGAGGGAACACGCCGGCCAGGTTCAGGCCATGCGGCTTGACCAGGCGATGGGACAGCAGGTGCAGTTTCAGGTAGGCCTCGGGGGTGGAGGTCAACTGAGCGTCTTCGGCCAGAATGGTCGCGACCAGCGGCTTGTGGCTCTCGGCCAGACGGGTCAGCAAGGCAGCCTGGGCAGCGTCGACGCTTTTCAGGGCTTCAGCCAGTTGGGACGCCTGAGCGGTGCTGAACGCGATGGCCTGATTGCCTTCGGTGTAGCCCAGAACAGGGGCGATGGCTGCGACCAGTTCGGCCGAGGGGTTGAGCAGTGGCTGCGCGTAAAACACTTCCAACCATGCGCCTTGACGGTTTTGAGTGCCGACACCAAAGGCCAGGCTGAACAGGGTAGTGGACATGTTGATACCTCTAACAAAATGGAACGGGCTGCCTTACTTGAGAGCTGCCGCGTAGATATCTGGCTTGAAGCCAATCAGGGTTCGGTCACCGAGATCAAGCACCGGGCGCTTGATCATCGAGGGTTGTGCGAGCATCAGCTCGATGGCTTTCGGCTGGTCGAGATCGGCTTTGCGTTCGTCGTCGAGCTTGCGAAAGGTCGTGCCTGCACGGTTCAACACCACTTGCCAGCCGTGCTCGTCGCACCATTGGGTCAGGTGTTTACGGTCGATTCCGACCGTCTTGTAATCATGAAAGTCATAGCTGACTGCGTGTTCATCGAGCCAGGTGCGCGCCTTTTTCATGGTGTCGCAGGCTTTGATGCCGAAAAGGTGCAACGTTTTGCTTGAAACGGTCAAGGAATTGCCCCCTTTGCAGGTGCTGGAAATTAAAGGTGACGGATTATGCCATGACCGGACGGTTTCGCGTCGGCCGTGGTCGGTAAGCCATTGCAAAAACCTGTGGGAGCGGCGGTAGGACGATTCGACTTGCTCGCGAAAGCGGCGGGTCAGGCGACATCATTGGAATGTCAGCCCGCCTTGGCGAGCAAGCCCGTTAATAACGTATCAGCGCTTCGGGTACAGAAGCTTCATAAGGCGCTTGTCTTTTTTGCTGATCTTTCGGTTGATAGGGATTTCCCAATTGCCCAGCGTCAGTGTGTTAGCCACCGGGTAGTGCATGATGGACTTCTTGTCGTAAGGCGTATAAATCGCTTCGATTGTATTGAAGGGCTCAAAGAGATTCCTATCCACTTGCTCTTTGGTCAGTGGATTCATCTCTCTATTCTGGTAGAACTCATACACTTTCGGTTTGTCCCAGGGAATATTAGCCTCGGGGTGTTGATGTTCGTGCATCGCGCCTAATGCATGTCCGAACTCATGAATCACGATCACTTCGAAATCTTCATGTTCAGGTTTGACCCCCAGGTTCATGGTTGGCCAGTCTGGATGAATCAATAGCGCGTCAGTGCCCAGCATTGAGCTGTTGTCATTGTTTTTGGTTGCGATTCGGATATCACCTTCGAGCCCCTCGACGAAATCGAAGCTCAGATTGATATGGGGCAGCCATTGGCGGGCCGCCTTGATGATCTTCTGTTTGTGTTCATCGTCGGGGCCGTCGATAAACACGATCTTTAGTGTGCGTCCGTTTGCCCACAGTTTTGAGTAATTGATCAGTGAGCGCTTGCGACGAGTGCCGCCGCCAATACCGGCATTATCAGGATTCTCGTTGATGGCGGCTTCGTAGGATTGTTGATCGTCGGGCCATTGGATAAGGGTGCAGTCTTCAATACTGTTCATTGGCTACTTCTTCCTTGAAGTGGGTTGCGTGAATACAACGCTAATGCGCTGCACGAGAGTAAGGGGGACTCTGCAGTTCAGTGAGCTTTAATTTCGGGTGAAGTGTTACCGGTTATAAAAGTTTGCCCGCACTGCGTTGCACAGTGCGGGCGGGAGACTACTTGTTGCGGGTAATAAACGCGCGAATTCGCTCGGCGGCTTCTATGCATTCGGCCAACGGCGCGACTAAAGCCATACGTACACGGCCAGCGCCGGGATTAGCGCCGTCGACGTCACGGGACAAATATGACCCCGGCACCACCGTCACATGCTCTTCGACAAACAGGTCGCGGCAAAACGCTTCATCATCACCGTCAACGCTCGGCCACAAGTAAAACCCGCCATCCGGGCGCTGCACGTCCATTACCGGGCTGAGGATTTCCAGCACCGCATCGTATTTCTCGCGATACAACGCACGGTTGGCGCGCACGTGCACTTCGTCATTCCACGCGGCAACGCTGGCCAGTTGAGTCTGAACCGGCATCGCGCAGCCGTGGTAGGTGCGATACAGCAGGAAGCCTTTGAGAGTGTCCGCATCACCGGCCACGAAGCCTGAACGCAGGCCCGGCAGGTTGGAGCGCTTGGACAGGCTGTGGAACACCACGCAACGCTTGAAGTCTTTGCGGCCCAGTTCCACACAGGCGCTGAGCAAGCCCGCCGGCGGGGTTTGTTCGTCGAAGTACAGTTCGCTGTAGCACTCGTCGGCGGCGATCACGAAGTCGTATTCGTCGGCCAGGGCAATCAGCTTCTTAAGGGTTTCAACCGGGATCAGGGCGCCGGTCGGGTTGCCTGGCGAGCACAGGAACAGGATCTGGCAGCGTTTCCAGATGTCTGGCGAAACCGCATCGAAATCCGGGTTGAAGCCGTTTTCGTCCAGGCACGGCAGGTAATGCGGCTTGGCCCCGGCAAGGAACGCCGCGCCTTCGTAGATCTGATAGAACGGGTTCGGGCTGACCACCAGTGCGTCGTCGCCACGGTTGACCACGGTCTGGGTGAAGGCGAACAGCGCTTCGCGGGTACCGTTGACCGGCAGCACATTGCGCGCCGGGTCGAGCCAGCCGTGCGGAACGCTGAAACGACGTTCACACCACGCGGCGATGGCTTCACGCAGGGCCGGGATGCCGAGGGTGGTCGGGTACACGGCCATCTGATCCAGATTGCTGGCCAGGGCTTCGGCGACAAAGCTTGGCGAACGGTGTTTCGGCTCGCCGATGGACAGTGCGATGGCGCGTTTGTCCGGGTTTGCCGTGACGCTGCCAAGCAAGGCGCGGAGTTTCTCGAACGGGTAGGGCTGCAATTGGGTCAGAGCGTTGTTCATCGGGGCCTCTTTTAATGTGGGAGCGGGCAAGCCCGCTCCCACAGGGGGAATTTTTTAATTCAGATACTGAGTCGCGACAGTTTGATTTCTGATTCCTGGTTGACGGTCAGTTGTTTGACGATCGCATCCTGCAAGCGGCTGCACAGCAGCGGGTCGGACAGCGGCTGATTGTTCGCGTCGGTAATGAAGAACACGTCTTCCACGCGTTCGCCGAGGGTCGCGATCTTGGCGTTTTGCAGCGACAAGTCGAACTCCAGGAAGATCGTGCCAATCCGCGCCAACAGACCGGGGCGATCCGGGGCGCTGAGCTCCAGCACGGTTACCGGGCGTTGGGCGTCGTTGTGGATCGTCACCTGTGGCGCAAACGCGAAATGCTTGAGCTGGCGCGGCACCCGACGCTGGATGATCGTCGGGTAATCGTCCGGGTTGCGCAGGGCATCGGTCAGGCCTTCGCGGATTTGCTTGACCCGTGCCGGGTTGTCGCCAATCGAGTCGCCGTCGGTGTCGAGCACGATGTAGGTGTCGAGGGTGAACTGGCTGCTGGAGGTGATGACCCGGGCGTCGTGAATGTTCAGGTTGAGCTGGTCCATCGCGGCCACGGTCACGGCGAAGAAGTCGTGCTGGTCCGGTGCATAGATGAAGATCTGCGTGCCGCCTTCGAACTCGCGCTGAGTGGTTTCCTTGATCAGCACCAGCGGCCCGCCGTCGGCCGGCTGCTGGAGGATCGCGTCACTGTGCCAGGCCACGTCGCCGGCAGTGTGGCGCAGGAAGTAGTCATCGCCCAATTGCGCCCACAGCTGCTCGACGTCGTCCGGGTCGGTGCCGCCGCGCACCAGAATGTCCAGTGCGGCGCTCTGGGTCTGGCGAATCTGCTCTTCGCGGTCCACCGGGTTTTCCAGGCCACGGCGCAAGGCACGCTTGGTCTCGGTGTAGAGCTGGCGCAACAGACTGGCGCGCCAGGAATTCCACAGCGTCGGGTTGGTGGCGTTGATGTCGGCGACGGTCAGCACGTACAGATAATCGAGGTGGGTTTCGTCGCCGACGATCTGCGCGAAATCATGGATGACCTGCGGGTCGGACAAGTCCTTGCGCTGGGCAGTGGTCGACATCACCAAATGGTTCTGCACCAGCCAGACGATCAGGCGGCTGTCCCACACCGGCAACTGATGGCGCTGGCAAAAGGCTTCGGCGTCCACTGCACCGATTTCCGAGTGATCGCCATGCCGGCCTTTGCCGATGTCGTGGTACAGGCCGGCCAGGTAGATCAGCTCGGGTTTGGGCAGTTTGCCCATGAGCTTGCTGGCCAGCGGGAATTTTTCCGACACCTGGGTGTACTGCAACTTACGCAAGTGTTTGATCAGGTTCAGGGTGTGAGCATCGACCGTATAGATGTGAAACAGATCGTGCTGCATCTGCCCGACAATAAAGCCGAACTCCGGCAAGTAGCGCCCGAGGATGCCGTAGCGATTCATCCGTCTCAGGTTGCGATGGATGCCGATCTTGCACTTGAACAGCTCGATAAACAGGCTGGTGTTGCGGATGTCGTTGCGGAAGTCGTCATCGATCAGGTGGCGATTTTCTCGCAGCAGACGAATGGTATCGGCGCGCACGCCTTTGATTTCCGGCTGCTGAGCCATCAGTACGAAGATTTCCAGCATGGCGAACGGTGTGCGGCGGAACACGTTGTCGTTGCGTGCCTCGATGTAACCGTCGTGCAGCTGGAATCGCGAGTTGATCGGCTGCGGCGGCGCTTCATCTTCCGGCGCGAGGATGACTTCCTCAAAGTGTTGGATGATCAGGTCGCTGAGCTGGGCAATGCTCATGACCACCCGGTAATACTGCTGCATGAAGTTTTCGATGGCTTGCTTGGCGTCATCACCTTTGAAACCCAGCAGCCCGGCAATGGTGCGCTGGTGATCAAACAGCAAGCGGTCTTCGGAGCGACCGGCGAGCATGTGCAGGGCGTAGCGAACCTTCCACAGGAATTCCTGGGAGGAGGCCAGCAGGGCGTTTTCGCTCTCGACCAGGAAACCTTCGCCGGCCAGGGCCCGCAGGTTCAGGGTGCCGTATTCACGACGGGCCACCCACAGAATCGTCTGAATATCCCGTAGGCCGCCGGGCGAGCCTTTGACGTTGGGTTCCAGGTTGTATTCGGTGTCGTTGTACTTGTGGTGACGAGCCTTCTGCTCGGCGCGTTTGGCCAGGAAGAAGTCCTTGCTCGGCCACATGTGCGCGGTGCTGGTGACATCCAGCATGCGCTGGCGCAAGCGCTCGGGGCCGCAGATGGTGCGGCTTTCCATCAGGTTGGTGACCACCGTCAGGTCGGCGCGGGCCTCCTGGACGCATTCGTCCACCGAGCGCACGCTCTGGCCGACTTCCAGGCCGATGTCCCACAACAGCGTCAGAAAACGCTCGATGGAATCACGGAAAACTTCGTGATCGGCGCTGTCCAGCAGGATCAGCAGGTCGATGTCGGAATAAGGGTGCAGCTCGCCGCGACCGTAGCCGCCGACCGCGACCAGCGCGATGTCGGCGTCTTCGCTCCAATTGAACTGCTCCCAGGCCTTTTGCAGGATGTTATCGACGAACCAGGCGCGGTCCTCGATCAACCGGCGAATGTCGCGGCCGCTGCGAAAGCGCTCGTCGAGCACCTCGCGGGCCTGTCGAATCGCCTTCTTGAAGGCCGCGATCGGGCTTGCCTTCAGGGCCAGTTCAGCCTGGAACTGGCCACGGTCGAAGAGTTCGGGATCCACCTGCGGCATCGATTGGCTTTCCTGTCTATAAGGCTGAGGAGCTGCGCGGCTCGGATCAGGCCGAAACGCGCGCGATGGTGTCGTCGGCGCGCAGGGTGAAGATCTCGTAACCGGTTTCGGTCACCAGCAGGGTGTGCTCCCACTGTGCCGACAGCTTGCGGTCCTTGGTGATTGCGGTCCAGCCGTCGCCCAGTACCTTGGTGTCGGCCTTGCCCTGATTGATCATCGGCTCGATGGTGAACGTCATGCCGGCTTTCAGTTCCATGCCGGTGCCGGCACGTCCGTAGTGCAGGATCTGCGGCTCTTCGTGGAACACTTTGCCGATGCCGTGACCGCAGAATTCGCGAACCACGGAAAAACCGTTCTTTTCAGCGTGCTTCTGAATGACTTCACCGATGTCGCCCAAGCGGCAGCCGGGTTTGACGATTTCGATGGCCTTGTACATGCATTCCTGGGTGATTTGCGACAAGCGCTCGGCCCAGACCGGCACGGTGCCGACGTGGAACATGCGGCTGGTGTCGCCGTGGTAGCCGTCCTTGATGACCGTGACGTCGATGTTCAGCGTGTCGCCGTCCTTCAATGGCTTCTCGTTCGGAATACCGTGGCAGACCACGTGATTGATCGAGGTGCAGATCGACTTCGGGAAACCCTTGTAGTTGAGCGGGGCAGGGATGGCTTTCTGCTCGTTGACGATGTAGTCGTGGCAGATGCGGTCCAGTTCTTCAGTGGTGATGCCCGGCTTGACATGTTCGGCAATCATTTCCAGCACATCGGCGGCCAGTTTGCCGGCGATACGCATTTTTGCGATGTCCTCGGGGGTTTTGAGGGTGACGGTCATACAGGCTCTCTCTGCGCTCGATGGCGCTTTCTAAAACGAAATGGGCGTTTCGCGATCGATCTTCACGGCCCTGAAAAACGCGATTCTAACAGACGAGCAGCGCAAATCTGAGCCTCTGTGCATCGCTTCTCCTTATAGAATGGCGCATTCTTGGAGGATTCCAAGGGGCGGAGCCCTAGCACGCGCCAGGATTTAACAAACCGGGTTCCGTTTTTTTCAGCCTTGTGATATAAAATGCGCCGCTTTCCGGGGATCCCCTGAAAAGCCTAAATCCACACACGTGTCGACACGATGACCTGGGTGCCTTCAGCTGATGCTGCTGGTTGGTCATTGGGATACGTGGAGGCCAAACCCGACTTATTAAGGAACTATCATGTCCCAAGTCAACATGCGCGATATGCTGAAGGCCGGTGTGCACTTCGGTCACCAGACCCGTTACTGGAACCCGAAAATGGGTAAATACATTTTCGGCGCGCGTAACAAGATCCACATCATCAACCTTGAAAAAACCCTGCCAATGTTCAACGAAGCTCTGACTTTCGTAGAGCGTCTGGCCCAGGGCAAAAACAAGATTCTGTTCGTCGGCACCAAGCGTTCCGCTGGCAAGATCGTTGCTGAAGAAGCAGCACGTTGCGGTTCGCCGTACGTCGATCACCGCTGGTTGGGCGGCATGCTGACCAACTTCAAAACCATCCGTGCTTCCATCAAGCGTCTGCGTGACCTTGAAGTGCAAGCCGAAGACGGTACTTTCGCCAAGCTGACCAAGAAAGAAGCGCTGATGCGCACTCGCGATCTTGAGAAGCTCGATCGTTCCCTGGGTGGTATCAAGGACATGGGCGGTCTGCCAGACGCTCTGTTCGTTATCGACGTTGATCACGAGCGCATCGCGATCACCGAAGCCAACAAGCTGGGCATCCCGGTTATCGGCGTAGTCGATACCAACAGCAGCCCGGAAGGCGTTGACTACATCATCCCAGGCAACGATGACGCAATCCGCGCTATCCAGCTGTACATGGGTTCGATGGCTGACGCTGTAATCCGCGGTCGCAACCACGTTGCTGGCGGCACCGAGCAGTTCGTTGAAGAAGCTCCGGTAGCAGCAGCTGAGTAATTGACGCCTTGGCGTTGACTCAGTAAGCAAAAAGGGGGCTTGGCCCCCTTTTTGCCACCTCGAAAACCGTTTGTCGGCGGCGCAGCTACAGCTTCTGTAACGTGCAGCGGCTTACAAGGGTGGTTCGGGAAGAATTGATCGCCCGTTCGATCGGGTGGAATGGTTGAAAACCTATCCAAGAGGAATTTTGAAATGGCAGAGATTACTGCAGCGTTGGTCAAAGAACTGCGCGAGCGTACTGGCGAAGGCATGATGGACTGCAAAAAGGCCTTGACCAAGGCTGGCGGCGACATCGAAAAAGCCATTGATGACATGCGTGCTTCGGGCGCCATCAAGGCTGCCAAAAAAGCAGGCAACGTGGCTGCTGAAGGCGCTATCGCTCTCAAGGAAGACGGTAAAACCGCCGTTCTGCTGGAAGTGAACTCGCAGACCGACTTCCTGGCTCTGCAGGACGACTTCAAGGCATTTGTTGCTTCCAGCGTTGAAAAAGCGTTCGCTGACAAGCTGACTGACGTAGCTCCGCTGATCGAAGCTCAAGAAGCCGATCGCCTGGTTCTGGTCGGCAAGGTTGGCGAAAACGTCAATATCCGTCGCCTGGCTCGCGTTGAAGGTGATGTTGTTGGTGGTTACCTGCACGGCAACAAGATCGGTGTTGCGGTTGTTCTCAAGGGCGGCACCGTTGAGCTGGCCAAAGACATCGCTATGCACGTAGCGGCCACCAACCCTGAATTCCTACTGCCATCGGAAGTTTCCGCTGAAGCGGTCGAGCGCGAGAAAGGCGTGTTCCTGACCCTCAACGCTGACAAGATCGCCGGCAAGCCGGAAAACATCGTTGAAAACATGGTCAAAGGCCGTATCAGCAAGTTCCTGGCTGAAGCGAGCCTGGTTGAGCAGGCGTTCGTCAAGAACCCTGAAATCAAGGTCGGCGACCTGGCCAAGAAAGCCGGTGCAGAAATCGTTTCTTTCACCTACTTCAAAGTAGGCGAAGGCATCGAGAAGCCGGTCGACAACTTCGCTGAAGAAGTTGCTGCCCAGCTGGCTGCCGCCAAGCAATAAGACGGTTTTTTAACTGTCGCCCTGAAGAGGCTGCCCGCTTACGCGCGCAGCCTCTTTTCAGATGGGGCACCAATTTTTAATTGGTTTCCTTTTGGAACTGGCTTACAAAGCCATGTTCCGATGGCGCTGAAGCAGTGCCAAGATAGAGTGAACGCCAGCTGTAAACAGCTCGCAAAGAATTTTTAAAATACGCCGCAGGAGAGATTCGCAATGGCTCAGCAGGGCAGTGGTTATCAGGCTCGCTATAAACGCATTCTACTCAAGCTTAGCGGCGAGGCCCTGATGGGCTCGGAAGAGTTCGGGATCGATCCGAAAGTTCTGGATCGCATGGCGCTGGAAGTCGGTCAATTGGTCGGCATCGGTGTTCAGGTCGGTCTGGTGATCGGTGGCGGTAACCTGTTCCGCGGTGCCGCACTGAGCGCGGCCGGCATGGATCGGGTCACTGGCGACCACATGGGCATGCTGGCCACTGTGATGAACGCCCTGGCCATGCGCGATGCGCTGGAACGTGCCAATATCTCGGCCATCGTGATGTCGGCCATTTCCATGGTTGGCGTGACCGATCACTATGATCGCCGCAAAGCCATGCGCCACCTGAACGCCAAGGAAGTCGTGATTTTCGCGGCCGGTACTGGCAATCCGTTCTTCACCACGGATTCGGCAGCGTGTCTGCGTGCAATCGAAATCGATGCCGATGTCGTGCTCAAGGCGACAAAGGTCGATGGCGTCTACACCGCTGACCCATTCAAAGACCCGCATGCCGAGAAGTTCGATCATCTGACTTACGATGAAGTGCTGGATCGCAAGCTGGGCGTGATGGATCTGACCGCCATTTGCCTGTGCCGCGACCACAAGATGCCATTGCGCGTATTTAACATGAACAAGCCCGGCGCCCTGCTGAACATCGTGCATGGCGGCGCTGAAGGGACCCTGATCGAGGAAGGCCAACAATGATCAACGAAATCAAGAAAGACGCTCAAGAGCGCATGAAAAAATCCGTGGAGTCGCTGGCGCACAACTTCGGCCGTATTCGTACCGGCCAGGCGCACCCAAGCATTCTGGAAGGTGTGATGGTGCCGTATTACGGTTCCGACACGCCGATCAAGCAGGTGGCGAACATCACCGTTAAAGACGCCCGTACCCTGCAAGTCGTTGCCTTTGAACGCAACATGCTGGGTGCCGTCGACAAAGCCATTGGTAGCGCGGGTCTGAACCTCAACCCGACCAACCTGGGTGAGTTGCTGCTGATCTCCATGCCGGCCCTGACCGAAGAAACCCGCAAGGGCTTCACCAAGCAGGCTCGCGATGTCGCTGAAGATGCCCGTGTTGCGGTGCGCAACATCCGTCGCGATGCCAATAGCTCGCTGAAGGATTTGGTCAAGGAAAAAGAAATCAGCGAAGACGAAGAGCGTCGTGCCACTGGCGAGATCGACGATTTGACCAAGAAGTACGTGGCTGAAATCGACGCAAATCTGGCGCAGAAAGAAAAAGACCTGATGGCCGTATAAGGGTCGCGTTTTCATGGAAAAGACTAAGCAGACTGCGCCGTCCGCGGTGCCGCGCCATGTCGCGATCATCATGGATGGTAATAATCGCTGGGCGAAAAAGCGCTTTATGCCGGGTGTCGCCGGTCATAAAGCGGGTGTGGATGCCGTTCGTGCGGTGATCGAGGTGTGTTTCGAGGCCAAGGTTGAAGTATTGACCCTGTTCGCCTTCTCCAGCGAGAACTGGCAGCGCCCGGCTGACGAGGTCAGTGCCTTGATGGATCTGTTCTTCAAGGCATTGCGCCGCGAAGCCAAGCGCCTGAACGAAAACAACATCAGCTTGCGCATCATTGGCGACCGTTCGCGCTTTCATCCAGAGCTTCAAGCTGCCATGCGTGAAGCTGAAGCAATGACAGCGGGCGCTAATCGCTTCGTTCTACAGATCGCAGCCAACTACGGCGGTCAGTGGGACATCGCGCAGGCCGCACAGCGTCTGGCGCGGGAAGTTCAGGCCGGGCACCTGCGTCCGGAAGACATCACCCCGGAACTGTTGCAAACCTGTCTGGCGACCGGCGATTTGCCGTTGCCGGACTTGTGCATCCGTACCGGTGGCGAGCACCGCATCAGTAACTTCCTGCTGTGGCAACTGGCTTACGCCGAGTTGTACTTCTCCGACCTGTTCTGGCCGGACTTCAAACACGATGCCATGCGTAATGCGCTGGCCGATTTTGCTTCTCGCCAGCGCCGCTTCGGTAAAACGAGCGAGCAGGTCGAGTCTGGGGCCAGGGTTTAATGCTTAAACAACGAATCATCACCGCGCTGATCCTGCTGCCGATTGCCCTGTGCGGGTTTTTCCTGCTCGAAGGCACCGGTTTTGCGCTGTTCATCGGGCTGGTCGTGACCCTCGGTGCATGGGAGTGGGCTCGCCTGGCGGGCTTCACAGAACAGCCGATCCGCGTTGCCTATGCGGTTGTTGTCGCGTTGATGCTGTTTTTCATGCATATCCTGCCTGGGCTCGCGCCTTGGGTGTTGGGCGCTTCAGTGCTTTGGTGGGGCGTTGCAACCTACCTGGTACTGACTTATCCGCGCACCAGCGAACATTGGGCCAGCGCTGCCTGCAAGCTGGTGATCGGTCTGCTGATCCTGTTGCCGGCCTGGCAAGGTCTGATTCAGATCAAGCAGGAGCCGTTGGGCAACTGGCTGATCATGGCGGTGATGGTGCTGGTCTGGGGCGCTGATATCGGTGCTTACTTCTCTGGCCGGGCCTTTGGCAAGCGCAAGCTGGCGCCACAGGTCAGTCCCGGCAAAAGCTGGGAGGGCGTCTATGGCGGCCTCGCGGTGAGTCTGGTTATCACTGTCGTTGTCGGTCTGGTCCGCGACTGGACGGTGGCGCAGCTGTTCAAAGGCCTGATTGGCGCAGCAATCATCGTGTTTGTCTCGGTGGTAGGTGATCTCACCGAAAGCATGTTCAAGCGTCAGTCCGGGATCAAGGACAGCAGTAATCTGCTGCCGGGTCACGGCGGCGTGCTGGACCGTATCGACAGTCTGACGGCAGCGATTCCGGTGTTTGCCGTGCTGCTGTGGATGGCAGCACCGTGAGCCGCCCACAGCAGATTACTGTTCTGGGGGCGACCGGCTCGATTGGTCTGAGTACTCTCGATGTCATCGCTCGTCATCCCGAGCGTTATCAGGTTTTCGCCTTGAGCGGTTTCACGCGTCTGAGCGAGCTGCTGGCGCTGTGCGTTCGCCATACGCCGCGATTCGCCGTGGTGCCTGAGGCCAGTGCTGCCCGGGGCTTGCAGGACGACTTGCGCGCCGCAGGTCTACCGACTCGCGTGCTGGTGGGTGAGGAGGGGTTGTGTCAGGTTGCCTCCGATCCTGAGGTCGATGCGGTCATGGCGGCCATCGTTGGCGCAGCGGGCTTGCGACCGACCCTGGCGGCGGTCGAGGCCGGCAAGAAAATCCTCCTGGCCAACAAAGAAGCATTGGTGATGTCCGGTGCGCTGTTCATGCAGGCGGTGCGCAAGAGTGGTTCGGTGTTGCTGCCGATCGACAGCGAGCACAACGCGATTTTCCAATGCATGCCACAGGATTTCGCTCGTGGGCTGGGTGCAGTCGGGGTCCGTCGGATTTTACTCACAGCCTCTGGCGGTCCGTTCCGACAGACGCCTATGGCTGAACTGGTGCATGTTTCCCCTGAGCAAGCGTGTGCCCACCCGAATTGGTCCATGGGGCGCAAGATTTCGGTGGATTCGGCCAGCATGATGAACAAGGGGCTTGAGTTAATCGAAGCTTGCTGGCTGTTTGATGCCAAGCCGTCCCAGGTCGAAGTGGTGATTCATCCTCAAAGCGTGATTCATTCGCTGGTCGATTACATCGACGGTTCGGTATTGGCCCAGTTAGGTAACCCTGACATGCGCACGCCGATCGCTAACGCGCTGGCCTGGCCGGAGCGAATCGACTCGGGTGTTGCGCCGCTGGACCTGTTTGCAATTGCGCGGCTGGACTTCCAGGCGCCTGATGAAGAGCGATTCCCGTGTCTGCGCCTTGCGCGTCAGGCAGCCGAATCCGGCAATAGCGCACCGGCCATGCTTAATGCGGCGAATGAAGTGGCTGTCGCGGCCTTTCTCGACGGGCGGGTTCGCTACCCGGAAATCGCGAGTATCATCGAAGAAGTCTTGAATCTTGAGCCTGTGGTTGCGGTTGATGATCTCGAGGCAGTGTTCACGGCCGACGCGAAAGCGCGAGTTCTGGCCGGACAATGGTTGAGTCGTCACGGGCGGTAAGTGCTGCAATACGTTAGCCCATGCAGCACTGGATAGGATTGCGGAGAAAGTAGATGAGCGCGCTCTATATGATTGTCGGCACCCTGGTGGCTTTGGGTGTGCTGGTCACCTTCCACGAATTCGGCCATTTTTGGGTCGCGCGTCGCTGTGGGGTCAAAGTGCTGCGTTTCTCCGTGGGCTTCGGTATGCCGTTGCTGCGCTGGCACGACAAGAAAGGCACTGAGTTTGTCGTCGCCGCGATCCCGCTGGGCGGTTACGTGAAAATGCTCGATGAGCGCGAAGGCGAAGTGCCTGCCGATCAGCTTGATCACTCCTTTAATCGTAAATCCGTCCGTCAACGCATCGCTATCGTTGCTGCTGGCCCGATTGCCAACTTTTTATTGGCGATGATTTTTTTCTGGGTGCTCGCAATGCTCGGCAGCGAGCAAGTGCGCCCGATCATTGGTGCGGTCGAATCCGGCAGTATCGCCGCCAAGGCGGGTTTGAACCCGGGCCAGGAAATCATCGCCATCGATGGCGAGCCAACATCCGGCTGGGCTGCGGTGAACCTGCAGCTGGTCCGTCGTCTTGGGGAGAGCGGTTCCCTGCAGTTGCTGGTCCGTGAACAGGGTTCCACGGCGGATTCGCCCCATGAGCTGGCGTTGGATAAATGGCTCAAGGGTGCCGATGAGCCGGACCCGATTCGCTCGCTGGGTATACGCCCTTGGCGTCCGGCGCTGCCACCGGTCCTGGCCGAACTTGACCCGAAAGGCCCGGCACAGGCTGCAGGCCTCAAGACCGGTGACCGACTGTTGGCTCTGGATGGCAAGTCGCTCGATGACTGGCAGCAGGTGGTTGACACGGTCCGTATGCACCCTGATACCAAAATCATGCTGCGTATCGAGCGTGATGGTGCTCAAATCGACGTCCCTGTGACGCTGGCCGCTCGCGGCGAGAAGAAGGCACCCAGTGGTTATCTGGGCGCCGGGGTTAAAGCAGTCGATTGGCCGCCAGAGATGATTCGCGAAGTCAGTTACGGTCCTGTGGCCGCGATTGGGGAGGGTGCTCGACGCACCTGGACCATGAGCGTACTGACCCTCGATTCGCTCAAGAAAATGTTGTTCGGTGAGCTCTCGGTAAAAAACTTGAGTGGACCGATAACCATTGCTAAAGTGGCGGGCGCTTCTGCCCAGTCGGGTGTCGCTGATTTCCTGAATTTCCTTGCTTATCTGAGTATTAGCTTGGGAGTTCTGAATTTGTTGCCCATTCCTGTACTGGATGGGGGACATTTGTTGTTTTATCTGATCGAGTGGGCGCGTGGTCGCCCCTTGTCGGATCGGGTGCAGGGTTGGGGGATACAGATCGGTATCAGTTTGGTGGTCGGGGTAATGTTGCTTGCTCTGGTCAATGATCTGGGTCGACTGTAACGCTTCGCTGAATTGCGAATCTGCCGCATTTTGCGGCAGTTTGTTTATTGCCAGTTGGAATAAGAAAGGACTTCATGAAACGTCTGCTGCTAACTGCGGTTCTCACCGTATTGATGATCGCCGAAGTTCACGCCGAGTCCTTCACTATCTCTGATATTCGCGTCAATGGCCTCCAGCGGGTCTCCGCGGGTAGCGTCTTTGGTGCTTTGCCGTTGAACGTCGGTGAACAGGCGGATGATCGTCGCCTGGTGGAATCCACTCGTGCGTTGTTCAAAACCGGTTTCTTTCAAGATATCCAGCTGGGCCGAGATGGCAACGTCCTGGTCATCACGGTAGTCGAGCGCCCGTCGGTTGCAAGTATCGAGATCGAGGGTAACAAGGCGATCTCCACTGAAGACCTGATGAAAGGCCTCAAACAATCCGGCCTGGCCGAAGGCGAGATCTTCCAGCGCGCCACCCTCGAAGGTGTGCGTAACGAGCTGCAGCGCCAGTATGTCGCTCAGGGTCGCTACTCGGCTACCGTCGACACCGAAGTGGTGCCGCAGCCGCGTAACCGCGTTGCGCTGAAGGTCAATATCAACGAAGGCACGGTTGCTGCCATCCAGCACATCAATGTGGTGGGTAACACCGTCTTCCCTGATGAAGACCTGATCGACCTGTTCGAACTCAAGACCACCAACTGGCTGTCGTTCTTCAAGAACGATGACAAGTACGCTCGTGAAAAACTTTCCGGTGACCTGGAGCGTCTGCGTTCCTATTACCTGGACCGTGGCTATATCAACATGGATATCGCTTCGACCCAGGTGTCCATCACCCCGGACAAGAAGCACGTCTACATCACCGTCAACGTCAATGAAGGCGAGAAGTACACCGTCCGTGACGTCAAGCTGAGCGGCGACCTGAAAGTCCCTGAAGACCAGGTCAAGTCCCTGCTGCTGGTCCAGAAAGGCCAGGTGTTCTCGCGCAAGTTGATGACCACCACATCAGAACTGATCACCCGCCGTCTGGGTAACGAGGGTTACACCTTCGCCAACGTCAATGGCGTGCCTCAGCCTCACGATGAAGACCACACCGTCGACATCACGTTCGCCGTCGATCCGGGCAAGCGTGCTTACGTGAACCGCATCAACTTCCGTGGCAACACCAAGTCTGAAGACGAAGTGCTGCGCCGTGAAATGCGTCAGATGGAAGGCGGCTGGGCTTCGACCTACCTGATCGACCAATCCAAGACTCGTCTTGAGCGTCTGGGCTTCTTTAAGGAAGTCAACGTCGAAACGCCGGCCGTGCCGGGCGTCGACGACCAGGTTGACGTGAACTACAGCGTTGAAGAGCAGGCTTCCGGTTCGATTACCGCCAGCGTCGGTTTCGCCCAGAGCGCCGGTCTGATCCTCGGTGGTTCGATCACCCAGAACAACTTCCTGGGTACGGGTAACAAGGTCAGCATCGGCTTGACCCGCAGTCAATACCAAAGCCGCTATAACTTCGGTTATGTCGACCCGTACTGGACTGCTGATGGCGTGAGCCTGGGTTACAACGCGTTTTATCGCACCACTGACTACAAAGACCTCGACGTCGACGTAGCCAGCTATGCCGTGGACAGTCTGGGTGCAGGCGTGAGCGTCGGTTACCCGATTAGCGAGACTTCGCGTCTGACCTTCGGCCTGACTGCGCAACAAGACAAGATCAAGACCGGTCAATACACCGTTGACGAGATCTTCGACTTCGTTAACAGGGAAGGCGACAACTACCTGAACTTCAAGGCCTCGGCCGGCTGGTCCGAGTCCACACTGAACAAAGGCGTATTGGCGACCCGTGGTCATTCCCAGAGCCTGACCCTGGAAACCACCACGCCTGGCAGTGATCTGTCGTTTTTCAAACTTGATTACCGTGGCCAGTTGTTCCAGCCATTGTCCGAAAACTACACCATGCGCCTGCACACCGAGCTGGGCTATGGCGATGGTTATGGTTCTACCGATGGCTTGCCGTTCTATGAAAACTACTATGCTGGTGGTTTCAACTCGGTTCGTGGCTTCAAGGACAGCACCCTCGGTCCTCGCAGTACCCCGAGTCGCGGTGCGGCTGTGACGGGTAACACCGGTACGCTCGCTGACCCGGACCAGGACCCGCTGCCGTTTGGTGGTAACGTTCTGATCCAGGGTGGTGTCGAGGTGTTGTTCCCGCTGCCATTCATCAAGGATCAGCGCTCGCTGCGTACTTCGGTATTCTGGGATGTGGGTAACGTATTCGACTCCAAGTGCGAAAAGACCACGAACGCAAATGTCGGTTCAACCGCTCAAACAGAGTGCAACGACATCAGCCTGAGCAACATGGCCAGCTCCGTCGGTGTAGGCGTGACCTGGGTTACCGCACTGGGTCCTCTGAGCTTCGCGTTGGCCATGCCGGTCAAGAAACCGGATGACGCTGAGACTCAAGTGTTCCAATTCTCCCTCGGCCAGACGTTCTAAGCGTCTGACCCAAGATAACGACAATGGATTTTGTAGGAGTGCATCGTGCGTAAGTTGACTCAATTGGTTCTCCTGGCGACCGTACTGGTAGCGGGTCCGGCTTTTGCCGACATGAAAATCGCCGTTCTGAACTATCAGATGGCTCTGCTGGAGTCCGACGCGGCCAAGAAATACGCTGTGGATGCCGAGAAGAAGTTCGGCCCTCAGCTGACCAAGCTCAAGACTCTGGAAAGCAGTGCCAAAGGCATCCAGGACCGTCTGATGGCTGGCGGCGACAAGATGCAGCAAGGCGAGCGTGAACGCCTGGAACTCGAGTTCAAGCAAAAGGCCCGTGACTTCCAGTTCCAATCCAAGGAACTGAACGAAGCCAAAGCCGTTGCCGACCGTGAAATGCTGAAGCAGCTCAAGCCGAAACTGGACAGCGCTGTGGAAGAAGTCATCAAGAAAGGTGCTTTTGACCTGGTCTTCGAGCGTGGCGCAGTGATTGATGTCAAACCTCAGTACGACATCACTCGCCAGGTTATCGAGCGCATGAATCAGCTGAAGTAACCATGACTGCGACTATAAAGCTCGGCCAATTGGCCGAGTTCCTCGGTGCCACACTGCGTGGCGACCCGGAGAAAGAAATTACTGGGCTAGCCACTTTGCAAGAGGCTGGCCCAGCTCAGTTGAGCTTTCTCGCAAACCCCCAATACCGTAAGTACCTGGCTGACAGCCGGGCCGCAGCCCTGTTGCTGAAGGCCGCTGACGCTGAAGGTTTTGCAGGTAATGCGCTGGTGGTACCTGATCCATATCTGGCCTACGCGCGGGTTTCCCATCTGTTCGATCCCAAGCCAAAGGCCGCTGTCGGTATTCATCCGACAGCCGTTGTGGCAGCGGATGCAGTGGTCGATCCGGCGGCGAGCATTGGTGCCTTTGCGGTGATCGAAAGCTGCGCGCGTATTGCTGCGGGTGTGACCGTTGGCGCGCACTGCTTCATCGGTGCCCGCTGCGAGATTGGCGAGGGTGGCTGGCTGGCCCCGCGAGTCACGCTGTACCACGATGTTCGCGTCGGTAAACGTGTGGTGATTCAATCGGGTGCCGTACTCGGTGGCGAAGGTTTCGGTTTTGCCAACGAGAAAGGTGTCTGGCAGAAGATCGCTCAGATCGGTGGTGTCCTGGTCGGTGACGATGTGGAAATTGGCGTGAATACCGCTATCGATCGCGGTGCGCTGGCCGATACCATCCTCGGCAATGGTGTGAAACTCGACAATCAGATTCAGATCGCCCACAACGTCCAGGTTGGTGATCACACCGCCATGGCCGCGTGCGTAGGGATCTCCGGCAGCACCAAAATCGGCAAGCATTGCATGCTCGCCGGTGGCGTAGGGCTGGTGGGGCATATCGAAATTTGTGACAACGTTTTTATCACCGGGATGACCATGGTGACCCACTCGATTACCGAAAAGGGTTCCTATTCATCCGGTACGGCGATGCAACCAGCAGCCGAATGGCGCAAAAGCGCGGCCCGCATCCGTCAGCTCGATGACATCGCGCGACGTCTGCGACAGCTGGAAAAGCGTGTAGGGGAAGTGACCCCTGACGGTAATGCTTCATCAGATGGCTGATACCATTTCCATATCAAGTGTGCACAGCCGCTAGACTGCCTCCTTGATTTGCTAGAGGGGTGCGCGTCAGTCGCGCGCTCCCAATCTTTACATAGGCTTCCCCCCGAAATGATGGACATCAACGAGATTCGCGAATACCTGCCTCACCGTTACCCGTTCCTGCTGGTGGACCGAGTTGTGGAACTGGATGTGGAAGGCAAGCGCATTCGCGCCTACAAGAATGTCAGCATCAACGAACCCTTCTTCAATGGTCACTTCCCTGCGCATCCAATCATGCCGGGCGTGTTGATCATCGAAGCGATGGCTCAGGCTGCCGGGATCCTTGGTTTCAAAATGCTCGACGTGAAACCGGCCGACGGCACCCTTTACTACTTTGTTGGCTCCGACAAGCTGCGCTTCCGCCAGCCGGTTTTGCCGGGTGATCAGCTTGTGCTGGAGGCAAAGTTCCTGAGCTGCAAGCGTCAGATCTGGAAGTTCGAGTGCCAGGCTTCGGTCGATGGCAAACCAGTCTGCTCCGCTGAAATTATCTGCGCGGAACGCAAACTATGAGTTTGATTGACCCTCGCGCAATCATCGATCCGACGGCCATCCTGGCTGACGGCGTCGAGGTCGGCCCTTGGTCGATCATCGGCGCAGGTGTGGAAATCGGCGAGGGGACAGTGATCGGGCCGCATGTGATTCTCAAAGGCCCGACCCGAATCGGTAAGCACAACCGCATCTACCAGTTTTCTTCGGTAGGCGAGGACACGCCCGATCTGAAATACAAGGGTGAAGAAACCCGTCTGGTCATCGGTGACCACAACGTTATCCGCGAAGGCGTGACCATTCACCGTGGGACCATTCAGGACCGTTCTGAAACGACCCTGGGCGATCACAATCTGATCATGGCCTATGCCCACATCGGCCACGACAGTGTCATCGGCAACCACTGCATCCTGGTCAACAACACCGCGCTGGCGGGCCACGTGCACGTTGAAGACTGGGCGATCCTGTCCGGTTTTACCCTGGTTCATCAGTATTGCCATATCGGCACCCACAGCTTTTCCGGTATGGGCACCGCCATCGGCAAGGACGTCCCGGCGTATGTCACTGTGTTCGGCAACCCGGCCGAAGCCCGCAGCATGAACTTCGAAGGCCTGCGTCGTCGCGGTTTCAGCGAAGATGCGATCCACGCGCTGCGTCGTGCCTACAAGGTGGTTTACCGCCAGGGGCTGACGGTCGAACAGGCGCTCGCCGAACTGGCCGAACCGTCGGCCCAGTTCCCGGAAGTCGCGGTATTCCGTGATTCCATCCAGTCTTCGACCCGCGGCATCACTCGTTAATCATGGCTAATCTGCGTATTGCGCTGGTGGCGGGTGAGGCTTCCGGCGACATTCTTGGCACGGGTCTCATGCGCGCACTCAAGGCTCAGCATCCGGCTGTCGAGTTCATCGGTGTCGGCGGTCCGCTGATGCAGGCCGAAGGCCTGACCTCGTATTTCCCGATGGAGCGTCTCTCGGTCATGGGCCTGGTGGAAGTGCTGGGCCGATTGCGCGAGCTGATGGCTCGTCGCAAAAAGCTGATCGCTGACCTGATCGCCGAGAAGCCGGATGTGTTCATCGGTATCGATGCCCCGGATTTCAACCTCAATATCGAACTGAAGCTGCGTCAGGCCGGGATCAAGACCGTGCATTACGTCAGCCCGTCGGTTTGGGCGTGGCGGCAGAAGCGGGTGCTGAAGATTCGCGAAGGCTGCGACCTGATGCTGACGCTGTTCCCGTTCGAAGCGAAATTTTATGAAGAGAAGGGCGTGCCGGTGCGGTTTGTCGGGCACTCCCTGGCTGATGCTATTCCGCTGGAAGCTGATCGCGCCGCCGCGCGGGCTGAACTCGGCTTGCCTGACGGGCCGCTGGTTGCGCTGATGCCGGGCAGTCGCGGTGGCGAAGTCGGCCGTCTCGGTGCGCTGTTCCTCGATACCGCCCAGCGCCTGCGGGCTTTGCGCCCCGGCGTACGTTTCGTCATGCCGTGCGCCAGCCCTGAGCGCCGAGCGCAGCTGGAAGAATTGCTGGCCGGCCGCGATTTGCCATTGACCTTACTCAATGGCAAATCCCATCTGGCCCTGGCGGCCTGTGACGCCGTGCTGATCGCCTCCGGGACCGCTACGCTTGAAGCGTTGTTGTACAAGCGGCCGATGGTGGTCGCTTATCGCCTGGCGCCGCTGACGTTCTGGATTCTCAAGCGAATGGTGAAAAGCCCCTACGTTTCCTTGCCGAACCTGCTGGCCCAGCGCCTCTTGGTGCCCGAGTTGCTGCAGGACGATGCGACGGTTGAAGCTCTGGCCCAGATCTTGTCGCCGCTCATCGACGGTGGCGAAGAGCAGACCCGTGGCTTCGACGAAATCCACCGGACCCTTCGTCTGGATGCCTCCAACCAGGCTGCAGATGCAGTGCTGAACCTGATCGGCCAAGTACAATGAGTAAAACAAGCATGCAAATGGGGCTGGATTTCACCTTGGTCGCTGAAGTTGAAGAATTGGTTGCCGGTGTTGACGAAGTCGGTCGCGGCCCACTCTGTGGCGCCGTGGTGACAGCTGCGGTGATCCTCGATCCGAGTCGTCCGATCCTCGGCCTGAACGACTCGAAAAAACTCACCGAAGCCCGCCGCGAAAAACTCTACGACGAGATCTGCGAAAAAGCCCTGAGCTGGTGCATCGCCCGGGCCGAAGTCGAAGAAATCGACGAGCTGAACATCCTTCACGCCACCATGCTGGCCATGCAGCGCGCAGTCGAAGGCCTGCACATCACACCGAAACTGGCGATGATCGACGGCAACCGTTGCCCGAAATTGTCCATGCGCGCCGAAGCGGTGGTGCAGGGCGACGGTAAGGTTCCGGCCATCGCTGCTGCGTCGATTCTGGCCAAGGTCAGCCGCGACCGCGAGATGGCGGCGTTCGAGCTGATTTACCCGGGTTACGGGATTGGGGGCCACAAAGGCTACCCGACGCCCGTTCATCTGGAGGCGCTCGCCCGCTTGGGGCCAACGCCGATTCACCGCCGCTCGTTTGCTCCGGTACGTCTGGCTTACGAGGCGCGGGAAAACCTGATCGAGAGTTAGTCGCAAGGCTGATGTTTTTTCCAAGGCCCGGTACAATCCGGGCCTTGTTGTCTTCACGGTTACTAGACAGGATCACTATGCCGGCTTCATTCGTTCACCTACGCCTGCACACTGAATACTCCCTGGTCGACGGTCTGGTGCGGATCAAACCGCTGGTCAAGACCCTGGTCGGCATGAACATGCCTGCCGTAGCGGTCACCGATCAGAACAACATGTGTTCCCTGGTCAAATTCTATAAAGCCGCCATGGGTGCCGGGATCAAGCCGATCTGCGGCGCTGACCTGTGGCTGTCGAACAAGGATCCGGACAACGCCCTGAGCCGGATCAGCCTGCTGGCAATGAACGCCGTCGGCTATCGCAACCTGACCGAACTGATCTCCCGCGGCTTCATCGACGGCCAGCGCAATGGCTCGATCATCATCGAGCGCGAGTGGGTGGCCGAAGCCAGCGAAGGCTTGATCATGCTGTCGGCGGCTAAAGAAGGTGAGATCGGCCTGGCCATGCTCAGTGGCAACCCGGCTGAAGCCGAAACCCTGGCCCGGGAATGGATGGCCGTGTTCCCGGATCGCTTCTATCTGGAAATCCAGCGCACCAATCGCCCCAATGATGAAGAGCAACTGCACGGCGCCGTGGCCCTGGCCGAGAAAATCGGCGCGCCACTGGTGGCGACCAACGACGTGCGCTTCATCAAACAGGAAGACTTCGCAGCCCACGAAACCCGCGTCTGCATCGGTGAGGGCCGCGCCCTCGACGATCCGCGGCGTTCGAAGAATTACAGCGATCAGCAATACCTCAAAAGTGCCGAGGAAATGGCCGAGCTGTTCAGTGACTTGCCCGAGGCGCTGGCAAACACCGTCGAGATCGCCAAGCGCTGCAACATCGAAGTGAAGCTGGGCAAGCACTTCCTGCCCAACTTCCCGATTCCCGATGGCATGACCATCGACGAGTATTTCCGCAAGGTTTCCTTCGATGGCCTGGAAGAACGTCTGACGGTTCTGCTGCCCAAGGACACCACCGAAGATTACGAGGCCAAGCGTCAGGTTTACGTCGACCGGCTGAATTTCGAGCTGGATATCATCATCCAGATGGGTTTCCCCGGTTACTTCCTGATCGTTATGGACTTTATCCAGTGGGCCAAGAGCAACGGCGTACCGGTAGGTCCGGGCCGGGGGTCGGGTGCCGGGTCGCTGGTGGCCTATGTGCAGAAGATCACCGACCTCGATCCACTGGAATATGACCTGCTGTTCGAACGTTTCCTTAACCCGGAACGGGTATCGATGCCCGACTTCGACGTCGACTTCTGCATGGATGGTCGCGACCGGGTCATCGAATACGTGGCCGAAAAATACGGCCGCAACGCCGTAAGCCAGATCATCACCTTCGGTTCCATGGCAGCAAAAGCGGTGGTCCGTGACGTGGCACGGGTGCAGGGCAAGTCCTACGGACTGGCGGATCGTCTGTCGAAGATGATCCCGTTCGAAGTCGGCATGACCCTGGAAAAGGCCTACGAACAGGAAGAAATCCTGCGTGACTTCATCAAGGTCGATGAAGAGGCCGCTGAAATCTGGGAAATGGCCCGCAAGCTTGAAGGCGTTGTACGTAACGTCGGTAAGCACGCCGGTGGTGTCGTTATTGCCCCGACCAAACTGACGGACTTTTCGCCGATCTATTGCGACGAAGCCGGTGATGGCCTGGTAACCCAGTTCGACAAGGACGACGTTGAGGCTGCCGGTCTGGTGAAGTTCGACTTCCTCGGTCTACGGACTCTGACGGTCATCGACTGGGCGCTGAAAACGATTAACCGCGACCGCGCCAAGGTTGATGAGCCGCCGCTGGATATCGCTTTCATCCCGCTGGATGACAAGCCGACGTACCAGTTGCTGCAAAAAGCTGAAACCACCGCGGTGTTCCAGCTTGAGTCGCGCGGCATGAAAGAGCTGATCAAAAAGCTCAAGCCCGACTGCCTGGAAGACTTGATTGCACTGGTGGCCCTGTTCCGTCCGGGCCCGCTGCAATCGGGCATGGTGGATGACTTTATCAACCGTAAGCACGGTCGCGCCGAACTGGCGTACCCGCACTCGGACTACCAGTACGAAGGCCTCAAGCCGGTTCTGGCACCGACTTACGGCATCATCCTGTATCAAGAGCAGGTGATGCAGATTGCCCAGGTCATGGCCGGTTACACCCTCGGCGGTGCGGACATGCTGCGTCGGGCCATGGGTAAGAAAAAGCCCGAAGAAATGGCCAAGCAGCGCGGCGGTTTCATTGAAGGTTGCAAGACCAACAATATCGAAGCCGACCTGGCCGGTAACATCTTCGACCTGGTAGAGAAGTTCGCCGGTTACGGCTTCAACAAATCTCACTCGGCCGCTTACGGTCTGGTGTCGTACCAAACGGCGTGGCTTAAAACCCACTACCCGGCGCCGTTCATGGCCGCGGTGCTGTCGGCAGACATGCACAACACCGACAAGGTCGTGACCTTGATCGAAGAAATTCGCACCATGAAGCTGCGTCTCGACGCGCCGGATGTGAATACTTCGGAATTCAAGTTCACGGTAAATGACGAAGGCCGCATTATTTACGGCCTCGGCGCGATCAAGGGTGTGGGCGAAGGTCCGGTGGAAGCGATCACCGAGGCGCGTCGGGAGGGTCCGTTCACGGATCTGTTCGATTTCTGCGCCCGTGTCGATCTCAAACGTATCAACAAACGCACCCTCGACGGTTTGATTCGCAGCGGTGCACTGGATCGTCTGGGGCCTTACTTCCATGACGAGCAGAAAGCCTATCAGGCCAACATCGACCGCAACCGGGCGGTCTTGCTGAACGCCATGGAAGGGGCGATCAAAGCGGCCGAGCAAACCGCGCGTACCAAAGACAGCGGTCATGTCGATCTGTTTGGCGGCTTGTTCGTCGAAGAAGACGCCGACGTCTACGCCAATCACCACAAGGCCAAGGAGCTGACCCTCAAGGAACGCCTGAAAGGGGAGAAAGATACCCTGGGCCTGTACCTGACCGGTCACCCGATCGACGAATACGAAGGCGAGATCCGCCGCTTCGCCCGTCAGCGCATCATCGACCTGAAACCGGCTCGTGATACCCAGACCGTCGCGGGCATGATCATCGCCTTGCGAGTCATGAAGAACAAAAAGGGCGACAAGATGGGTTTCATCACCCTCGACGACCGCTCTGGACGGATCGAGGCCTCACTGTTTGCCGAAGCATTCCATTCGGCGCAGTCGCTGTTGCAGACCGACGCGATGGTGGTGGTCGAAGGCGAAGTCAGCAACGACGATTTCTCTGGCGGGCTGCGGCTGCGGGTCAAGCGGGTGATGAGCATGGAAGATGCGCGCACCAATCTGGCCGAAAGCCTTCGCTTGAAGCTGCAGACAAAAGACCTCAAGGGCGATCAGCTACGCTGGCTGGGTGAGTTGTTCAAGCGTCACCGCGGTGCGTGCCCGATCACCATGGAATACACGAGTCCTGATGCGAAGGCCTTGTTGCAGTTCGGCGAGACCTGGCGAATCGACCCGGCGGATACCTTGATTCAAGCCCTGCGTGACCAGTTCGGGCGAGACAACGTCTTCCTCCAATACCGTTGACGGTCAGGCCCTATTGTTAGGGCCTGATCTCGACCTGAATTTTTAATCTCGACCTGAACGCGCCTCTCCCTTAAGGTAGGGCGCGAATAGACAACCGGCCGGCCCAAGCTCCCTTGGAAGTCGACCCAAGACGGACGCCTATGAACCCGAATTTTCTAGATTTCGAACAGCCGATCGCCGACCTGCAAGCCAAGATCGAAGAGTTGCGCTTGGTCGGTAATGACAATTCGCTGAATATCGGCGATGAGATCTCCCGCCTGCAGGACAAAAGCAGCACGCTGACCGAAGACATCTTCGGCAAGCTGACCAGCTGGCAGATCGCGCGTCTGGCGCGTCATCCGAAACGTCCGTATACCCTGGACTACATCGAACACATCTTCACCGAGTTCGACGAATTGCACGGCGACCGTCACTTCTCCGACGACGCCGCCATCGTTGGCGGCATTGCCCGTCTGGACGACCAGCCGGTGATGATCATCGGTCACCAGAAAGGCCGCGAAGTACGCGAGAAAGTTCGTCGCAACTTTGGCATGCCGCGTCCGGAAGGCTACCGCAAGGCGTGCCGTCTGATGGAAATGGCCGAACGTTTCAAAATGCCGATCCTGACCTTCATCGACACTCCGGGCGCCTACCCGGGTATCGACGCTGAAGAGCGCAACCAGAGCGAAGCGATTGCCTGGAACCTGCGCGTCATGGCGCGCCTGAAAACCCCAATCATCGCCACCGTAATCGGTGAAGGCGGTTCCGGTGGTGCTCTGGCAATCGGCGTTTGCGATCAACTGAACATGCTGCAGTACTCGACCTACGCGGTCATTTCGCCGGAAGGTTGCGCCTCGATTCTGTGGAAGACCGCCGAGAAAGCACCGGACGCCGCTGAAGCCATGGGCATCACTGCCGAGCGCCTCAAAGGCCTGGGTATTGTGGATAAAGTGATCAGCGAGCCTTTGGGCGGCGCGCACCGTAATCCAGCCGCTGCGGCTGCATCGATCCGTGCCGAGCTGAGCTCTCAGCTGGCGATGTTGAAGAAGTTCGACAACGAAGCGCTGTTGGCCCGTCGTTACGAGCGTCTGATGAGCTACGGTCTCTGATCGAACGCTCCTCCATCATGTAGGAGCAAGGCTTGCCCGCGATCGGGACGCCTCGGTTTAACAGGCCGACCGCGTTATCGTTTATCGCGAGCAAGCTCGGCTCCTACAGGTTTTGGTGCGTTCATGACTCTCAGCGCAGTACTTCTCAAGCAACTTGCCCCCTGGCGCAACGCTACAACCTGGCGCATCGCCTTCTCCGGTGGTCTCGACTCCACCGTTCTGCTGCACCTTCTCGCACACCTCGCAAAAACCGAATCCCTGCCGGCGCTAAACGCCATCCACGTCCATCACGGCCTTCAGGCTGTGGCTGATGCGTGGCCGGATCATTGTCAGTCGGTCTGCGATGCTCTGGGTGTGCCGCTGCAAGTTGTTCGCGTGCAGGTTCAACCCGGCGCCAGCCTTGAGCGTGCAGCTCGGGATGCGCGATATGCCGCGTTCATCGAGGCGACTCAGGCCAATGAAGTGTTGATGACCGCCCAGCACCGTGACGATCAGGCGGAAACCCTGTTGTTTCGGATGCTGCGCGGGGCAGGGGTGAGGGGTTTGTCGGGGATGCCACGCCAGCGCCCGCTCGGTAAAGGGCAGCTGCTTCGGCCATTGCTCGATGTCACGCGGGCTGAACTTGAAGCCTATGCGGCCGAGCATCGGCTGAGCTGGATCGAAGACCCTTCGAACCAGGACCGCCAATTCTCGCGTAATTACCTGCGGCATCAGGTTTTCCCTGTGTTGACCGAGCGCTGGCCGCAAGCGCTGGCGACCATGGCCCGCAGCGTTGCACATCTGAGTGAAGCGCAGGGATTGCTCGATGAACTTGCGCAAATCGACCTGACTGACGCCAGCACTGCCAATGATTTTGATTGGCTGGGATTGCCGTCGCTGGAGCTGGCGGCATTGGAAATGCTGTCCGCTGCTCGTCAGCGTAATGCGTTAAGCCATTGGCTCGAACCGCTGACGCGACTGCCAGACAGTGACCATTGGTCGGGTTGGGAGGATTTACGCGATGCCACCGGCGATGCCCGTCCGATCTGGCGGCTGGCGGATGGCGAATTGCATCGCGCGGGTGGGCGTATCTGGTGGTTGTCCGGTAGTTGGTTGCGCACGCCGCCCGCCGTCGGAAACTGGCCTGATCCCTCGCTATCGCTGGGGTTGCCGGACAACGGTGGGATCACACTCACCGGCCAAATCCCCGATGGTCCGCTGCATATCCGCTATCGTGAGGGAGGTGAGGTCATGAGTCTGCCCGGTCGCGGTCATCGCGATCTGAAGCGATTGCTCAACGAAAGCGGCGTGCCGGGTTTCGCCCGTGGCAGATTGCCGCTGCTCTACCGAGGCGAGCAATTGCTGGCGGTGGCCAACCTGCGGGGCTTGGACGGCAGTGCAAAGGAGCGTTGGAATTTGCATTGGCAGCCACTGACCGAAGATCAAGGTTTGAGCTGAAAGGGGCTTTCCGGTAGACTACGCTCCCTTCTTGATACAACTTCTGTGGATTCGCCTGAATTGCAGGAGTTGCCGATTACCAAGCAGTCTTTGCTGGGCGATTCCAAAAAATGTGTAGCGAGCAACGTACCGGTGTTTCATTTTCCGGTCTGTCCCAACGCGGCGGTTTTTTTGAAAGGTGCGCTGTGATTAATGCAGGTGATCGGGGGCTTCGGCCTTCCTTCGCTTTCCCCGGCGGCTCGGACCGCTTTAACGCAGACTTCTAGGGTTTTTCATGACGCGCTACATATTCGTCACGGGCGGTGTTGTTTCTTCATTGGGGAAAGGCATCGCATCGGCTTCATTGGCGGCCATCCTGGAGGCGCGGGGACTTAAGGTCACCATGCTGAAGCTGGACCCGTACATCAACGTTGACCCGGGCACCATGAGCCCGTTCCAGCACGGTGAAGTGTTCGTCACCCACGACGGCGCCGAGACCGACCTGGACCTGGGCCACTACGAGCGGTTCATCCGCACGACCATGACCCAGAACAACAACTTCACCACCGGCCGTGTCTACGAACACGTCCTGCGCAAAGAGCGCCGTGGTGATTACCTGGGCGCCACCATTCAGGTGATCCCGCACATCACCGACGAAATCAAGCGCCGGATCATCAAGGGCGCCGGCGATGCCGACGTGGCCATGGTCGAAATCGGTGGCACCGTGGGTGACATCGAATCCCAGCCGTTCCTCGAAGCGATCCGTCAACTGCGTTTCGAAGTCGGCGCCAAGCGCGCGATGCTGATGCACCTGACACTGGTGCCGTACATCGCCACTGCCGGCGAAACCAAAACCAAGCCTACTCAGCACTCGGTCAAGGAACTTCGTTCCATCGGCCTGCAACCCGACGTGCTGGTCTGCCGTTCCGATCACCCGATCGATATCTCTTCTCGTCGCAAGATCGCGCAATTCACCAACGTTGAAGAACGTGCGGTGATCGCGCTGGAAGACGCCGACACCATCTACAAGATCCCGGGCATTCTGCACTCCCAGGGCCTGGATGATTTCGTTGTCGAGCGTTTCGGCCTGCAATGTGGCGGCGCCGATCTGTCCGAGTGGGAAGCCGTGGTCGACGCCAAGCTCAACCCTGAGCATGAAGTCACCATCGCCATGGTCGGCAAGTACATGGAACTGCTGGACGCCTACAAGTCGCTGATCGAAGCGATGAGTCATGCCGGCATCAGCAACCGCACCAAGGTCAACCTGCGCTACATCGACTCCGAAGACATCGAAAACCAGGGCACCGCGCTGCTGGAAGGTGTCGACGCGATTCTGGTACCTGGCGGCTTCGGTCTGCGTGGCGTGGAAGGCAAGATCACTGCCGTTCAATACGCTCGCGAAAACAAGGTTCCCTACCTGGGCATCTGCCTGGGCATGCAAGTGGCCGTGATCGAGTTCGCTCGTAACGTGCTGGGCTGGAAAGACGCCAACTCCACCGAGTTCGATCGTGCAAGCGGTCACCCGGTCGTGGGTCTGATCACCGAGTGGGAAGATGCCACCGGCGCTGTCGAAATCCGTACCGAAGCGTCCGACCTGGGCGGCACCATGCGCCTCGGCGCTCAGGATTGCCTGCTGGAACCGGGTTCCCTGGTGCACGATTGCTACGCCAAGGACGTGATTGTCGAGCGTCACCGTCACCGCTACGAAGTGAACAACAACCTGCTGCCGCAAATCATGGAGGCCGGTCTGAAAATCTCCGGTCGTTCCGGTGATGGCGCGCTGGTTGAAGTGGTTGAAGCCCCGGATCATCCATGGTTCGTCGCTTGCCAGTTCCACCCTGAGTTCACCTCGACACCACGCGACGGTCACCCGTTGTTCAGCGGTTTCGTTAAAGCAGCTTTGGTTCAACACCAGAAGAAGGCGTAAATCCAATGGCCCAGAAGATCATCCGCGTAGGCGATATCGAGATTGCCAACGACAAGCCAATGGTGCTTTTCGGTGGCATGAACGTGCTGGAAAGCCGCGACATGGCGATGCAGGTCTGTGAAGAATACGTAAAGGTCACCGAGAAACTCGGTATCCCTTACGTGTTCAAGGCCAGCTTCGACAAGGCCAACCGTTCCTCCGTGACCTCTTACCGTGGCCCCGGCCTGGAAGAGGGCATGCGGATTTTCCAGGACATCAAGCAAGCTTTCGGCGTGCCGATCATCACCGACGTCCACGAGCCTGATCAGGCCGCGGTCGTCGCTGAAGTCTGCGATATCATCCAGCTGCCGGCCTTCTTGTCGCGCCAGACCGACCTGGTGGTCGCGATGGCCAAGACCGGTGCGGTGATCAACATCAAGAAAGCCCAGTTCCTCGCGCCTCATGAGATGAAACACATCCTGAGCAAATGCGTGGAAGCGGGTAACGATCAGTTGATCCTCTGCGAGCGCGGTTCGAGCTTCGGCTACAACAACCTGGTCGTCGACATGCTCGGCTTCGGCATCATGAAGCAGTTCGAATACCCGGTGTTCTTCGATGTGACCCACGCGCTGCAAATGCCCGGCGGTCGCTCCGATTCCGCCGGCGGTCGCCGCGCCCAGGTCACCGATCTGGCGAAGGCCGGTATGAGCCAGTCGTTGGCTGGCCTGTTCCTCGAAGCACACCCGGACCCGGACAACGCCAAATGCGACGGCCCTTGCGCCTTGCGTCTGGACAAACTGGAGCCATTCCTGGCCCAGCTCAAAGCTTTGGACGAACTGGTGAAGAGTTTTCCGACGGTAGAAACCGCGTAATCCTCATTTCTCCGGTAAAGTACCGCACGAATTAATGCTCAGGCCTTCGGGCCTGGGCCTTATCGTCCGCAAGTCTGCCCGCTGCACATCACTTGCCGGCGATACAAGATTTCCTTCAGCTGCGTCGTTTTCGTCAACTTTGGAGTGTTTACAACAATGGCAAAAATCGTCGACATCAAAGGTCGTGAAGTTCTCGACTCCCGTGGCAACCCCACCGTGGAAGCGGACGTGCTTCTCGATAACGGCATCATCGGTAGTGCTTGCGCGCCGTCCGGTGCTTCCACTGGCTCGCGTGAAGCGCTCGAGCTGCGTGATGGCGACAAGAGCCGTTACCTGGGCAAGGGCGTGCTCAAAGCCGTCGCCAACATCAACGGCCCGATCCGCGACCTGTTGAAAGGTGCAGACCCAAGCGACCAGAAAGCGCTGGATCACGCGATGATCAAGCTCGACGGTACTGAAAACAAAGGTTCCCTGGGCGCCAACGCGATCCTCGCCGTTTCCCTGGCCGCGGCCAAGGCAGCAGCACAGGACCAGGACCTGCCGCTGTACGCTCACATCGCCAACCTGAACGGCACCCCGGGTGTTTACTCGATGCCGGTTCCGATGATGAACATCATCAACGGTGGCGAGCACGCCGATAACAACGTCGACATCCAGGAATTCATGGTTCAGCCGGTTGGCGCCAAGTCTTTCTCGGAAGGTCTGCGCATGGGCACCGAGATTTTCCATCACCTGAAAGCTGTTCTGAAGGCCCGTGGCCTGAGCACTGCTGTGGGGGATGAGGGTGGTTTCGCACCTAACCTGGCTTCCAACGAAGACGCTTTGAAAGTGATCTCTGAAGCCGTGGCCAACGCCGGTTACAAGCTGGGCACCGACGTGACCCTGGCACTGGACTGCGCGGCCAGCGAATTCTACGAAGACGGTAAATACAACCTGTCCGGCGAAGGCCAGGTGTTCACCGCTGAAGGTTTCGCCGACTACCTGAAAGGTCTGACCGAGCGTTACCCGATCATCTCCATCGAAGACGGTCTGGACGAGTCCGACTGGGCTGGCTGGAAAATCCTCACCGACAAGATCGGCGAGAAGACTCAGCTGGTGGGCGACGACCTGTTTGTGACCAACACCAAGATCCTGAAAGAAGGCATCGATAAAAAGATCGCCAACTCGATCCTGATCAAGTTCAACCAGATCGGCACCCTGACCGAAACCCTGGAAGCCATCCAGATGGCCAAGGCCGCTGGTTACACCGCCGTAATCTCGCACCGTTCCGGCGAAACCGAAGATTCGACCATTGCCGACCTGGCTGTGGGCACTGCGGCTGGCCAGATCAAGACCGGTTCCCTGTGCCGTTCCGACCGCGTTTCCAAGTACAACCAACTGCTGCGTATCGAAGAGCAGTTGAATGGCAAAGCCAAGTACAACGGTCGCAGCGAATTCCGCGGCTGATTACTGGATAGTAAAAAGACACCGGATTGTGTCGGAAAAATCGCTACAGCGACGTTTTTGCCACTAATCTGATGCCTTAAGTGCACAAGCCTGGTTTTTCCAGGCTTCGTGCTATCAGAAGCTTCAAAGTTTTGGCATGGCTGTCTTTTTTCACTGGATACCTGATATTCGATGCGCAGTCCCAATTGGTTGTTCCTCGTCTTGCTCCTGCTGCTGGCTGGCCTGCAATACCGCCTGTGGGTGGGTAATGGCAGTCTGGCGCAAGTGGCCGAATTGACTCAGCAGATCGCAGATCAACACGCTGAGAACGAGGGGCTGCTTGAGCGCAATCGGGTGATGGACGCTGAAGTCAGTGAGTTGAAAAAGGGCATGGAGACCGTTGAAGAACGGGCCCGCCATGAGTTGGGCATGGTCAAGGACGGTGAAACCCTTTACCAGTTGGCTCAATGAACCCCTCGCTACCGGCCTTCTGGGCCGTGATTCCTGCCGCGGGCGTCGGTGCCCGTATGGCCGCGGACCGTCCCAAGCAATACTTGCAACTGGGCGGGCGCACTATTCTCGAACACAGCCTCGGCTGTTTCCTTGATCATCCTTCCCTGAAGGGGTTGGTGGTCAGTCTTGCTGTGGATGATCCTTACTGGCCGAATCTGGCGTGCGCTGGCGATTCGCGTATTCAACGCGTTGACGGCGGCGCCGAGCGTTCCGGGTCGGTGCTCAATGCCTTGCTGCATCTGCATGCGCTGGGTGCTGGCGACGAGGATTGGGTGTTGATCCACGATGCTGCGCGGCCCAATCTCAGCCGTGATGATCTGGACAAGTTGCTGGTTGAACTGGCTGACGACCCGGTCGGCGGACTGTTGGCGGTTCCGGCTCGCGATACCCTGAAGCGGGTCGACAAGTTCGGTCGTGTAGTTGAAACCGTGGATCGCAGTGTGATCTGGCAAGCGTACACACCGCAGATGTTTCGACTTGGCGCGTTGCATCGGGCCTTGGCGGACAGTCTGGTGGCTGATGCGGTTATCACCGATGAGGCTTCGGCCATGGAGTGGGCAGGCTTGGCGCCGCGGCTGATTGAAGGTCGATCCGACAACCTCAAGGTCACTCGCCCTGAAGACCTCGAATGGTTGCGTCAGCGTTGGTCTACCCGTCGCTAGGCTGCGTACTCCGGCCGTTTGGCCAGTCCTTCCTTCAAATAATCCACCAACTTGCGCACCTTCGGCGACAGATGCCGCTGCTGTGGATAAAGCGCCCACACGGCGGTGTTCGGCGGTTGGTGGGCTTCCAGCAGCGAAATCAATTCACCGTTTTTGAGATGCTCCAGTACGTAGTAGTCCGGCAGTTGGCACAATCCAACCCCTTGTAGCGCCGCATCCAGCACCGCTTGCCCACTGTTGCAGCGCCAGTTTCCCTGTACCCGCTGTGAAAATTCCCGCCCGTTCTGTTCCAGTTGCCAGAGGTCCGAGCTGCCGATTAGACAGTTGTGGCGGCTCAGTTCCGACAAGCTATGCGGGCGACCATACCGTTCCAGGTAGGACGGCGATGCGCACAGGTACATGCGCCGTGGCGCCAGACGTGCCGCCACCAGCCGCGAGTCTTGCAGGCGACCGAGGCGGATTGCCAGGTCCAGGCCTTCGTGCACGAGGTCGAGTTGACGATTGCTCAGTTCGATGTCGATTCGCAGTTGCGGATAGAGCCCCATGAAGCGGGTCACCAGCGGCACGATGAATCGTTCGCCATACGCCACGGCGCAGGTCATGCGCAGCATGCCTTTGGGTTCGCTGGTCAAGTCACCCACCGCTCGCAGTGCTTCTTCGCGACCATCCTGTAAACGCTGGCAATGTTGAAGAAAGGTTTGCCCGGCCTCGGTGAGGGTGACCCGGCGGGTACTGCGGTAAAGCAGGCGGGTTTGCAGCCGCTCTTCAAGGCGTACAATTTGTCGACTGATATGGGAGGACGAAACCCCAAGGCGTTCCGCGGCAGCCGTGAACTGGCTGCATTCGGCGACGGCGACGAATTCGTCGATACCTTCCCAGCGGTTTTCGGACATCGAGGATTATCCCTGTGCAGCAATAATGTTTTGCTTTTGTCCGGATTATTCACCGTGGAGCGCTGTATTACACTCCCTGTCTCGTTTTTATTCACTGGAGAATCCACATGATCAAGTCGCGCGCTGCCGTTGCCTTCGAGGCCAAGAAACCCCTCGAGATCGTTGAAGTCGATGTCGCCATGCCCAAGGCCGGTGAAGTCCTGCTGCGCGTGGTTGCCTCCGGTGTCTGCCATACCGACGCCTACACGCTGTCGGGCGCGGACCCGGAAGGCATCTTCCCGTCGATTCTCGGTCACGAAGGTGGCGCGGTGGTTGAGGCGATCGGCGAGGGCGTGACCTCCGTTGCTGTCGGCGATCATGTGATCCCGCTGTACACCCCGGAATGCCGCCAGTGCAAATTCTGTCTGTCGGGCAAAACCAACCTGTGTCAGGCCATTCGCGCGACTCAGGGTAAAGGCCTGATGCCAGATGGCACTTCGCGCTTTTCCTACAAGGGCCAACCAATTTTCCACTACATGGGTACTTCGACATTCTCCGAGTACACCGTATTGCCGGAAATCTCCGTCGCCAAGATTCCTAAAGAAGCGCCACTGGAAAAAGTCTGCCTGCTGGGCTGCGGTGTCACTACTGGCATCGGTGCAGTCCTCAATACCGCCAAAGTGAAACCAGGTGATACCGTCGCCATTTTCGGCCTCGGCGGCATCGGTCTGTCGGCAGTGATCGGTGCCGTCAAAGCCAAGGCTGCGCGGATCATTGCCATCGACATCAACCCGGCCAAGTTCGAGATCGCCAAGCAGTTGGGTGCAACTGATTGTGTGAACCCGAAAGATTTCGATCGTCCGATCCAGGAAGTCATCGTCGACATGACCGACGGCGGCGTCGACTTTTCCTTTGAGTGCATCGGCAACGTCCAATTGATGCGTGCTGCACTTGAGTGCTGCCACAAAGGTTGGGGCGAGTCGGTGATCATCGGTGTTGCCGGTGCCGGCCAGGAAATCTCCACTCGTCCATTCCAGCTGGTGACCGGTCGCGTCTGGCGCGGTTCGGCGTTCGGCGGCGTGCGTGGTCGCACCGAGTTGCCGAGCTATGTCGAAATGGCCGAAACCGGCGAAATCCCGCTGGATACTTTCATCACCCACACCATGGGCCTGGAAGATATCAACACGGCTTTCGACCTGATGCATGAAGGCAAAAGCATCCGTAGCGTCATCCATTTCTGAGGTCGGTCATGAGCCTGGAAAATATCTCCTGTCAGAAAAGCTTCGGCGGCTGGCACAAGCGCTACCGGCACCGCTCCGATGTACTCGGCTGCGACATGGTGTTTGCCGTGTACCTGCCGCCGCAAGCGGAGCAGGGCGGCAAACTGCCGGTGCTGTATTGGTTGTCCGGCCTGACCTGCACCGACGAGAACTTCATGCAAAAGGCCGGTGCGATGCGCATGGCCGCCGAGCTGGGGCTGATCATCGTTGCACCGGACACCAGCCCTCGCGGTCCCGATGTGCCGGGTGATCCGGATGGCGCCTGGGACTTCGGTCTCGGTGCCGGGTTTTATCTGAATGCCACGCAGGAACCCTGGTCCCGCCACTATCGGATGCATGACTATGTCGTGCAGGAATTGCCCACATTGGTCGAAGCCCATTTCCCTGCGTCGGACAAGCGCGGCATCAGCGGTCACTCCATGGGTGGCCACGGTGCGTTGGTCTGCGCGTTGCGTAATCCGGGGCGTTATCAGTCGGTGTCGGCGTTCTCGCCGATCAACAATCCGATGGATTGCCCTTGGGGTCAGAAGGCCTTTTCCCGCTACTTGGGTGAAGATCGATCGAAATGGCGCGAGTGGGATGCCTGTGCCTTGATCGCCGAGGCAAACGAGAAGCTGCCGTTGCTGGTCGACCAAGGTGATCGCGACGATTTCCTGGCCACCCAGCTCAAGCCTGAAGCCTTGCAACAGGCCGCCAAATTGGCAGGTCATCCGCTGACGTTGCGCTTGCAACCCGGCTACGACCACAGCTATTTCTTCATCGCCAGCTTCATCGACGACCACTTGCAGCATCACGGGCGCGCTCTAAGCGCGTAGGGTCTGTTGACGTTCGGTCACGGCCGCGTTGCGCGCCAAGTTGCGCGATGCTGCGTTGGGGGATTTGCCAAGGGAACAACCATTGGCGGCATCCCCCGCCTTGCCTCGCACAACTTGGCACTGCAACGCGGCTCGCCACCAAACGTCAACAGACCCTAATGTCCGACAAAGCAGGTAGAATCACGCCCTGACAAAAATCGGGGCGTTTTTTTTATGCGTATTGGCCACGGCTATGATGTGCACCGTTTCGCTGAAGGCGATTTCATTACTCTGGGCGGCGTGCGGATTGCACACGGCTTCGGGCTGCTCGCTCATTCCGACGGTGACGTCCTGCTGCACGCCTTGAGCGATGCCTTGCTCGGCGCCGCTGCGTTGGGTGATATCGGCAAACATTTCCCGGACACCGACCCCACATTCAAGGGCGCCGACAGTCGCGTGCTGTTGCGTCACGTCGTCGCACTGATCCACGCCAAGGGCTGGAAGGTCGGCAACGTCGATAACACCATCGTCGCCCAGGCCCCGAAAATGGCCCCACATATCGAATCGATGCGCGCGCTGATTGCCGCGGATCTTCAAGTTGAGTTGGATCAAGTGAACGTGAAAGCTACCACCACCGAAAAGCTCGGCTTTGTCGGTCGCGAAGAAGGCATTGCCGTGCACTCCGTTGCCTTGTTGCTGCGCGCATGAACGAACTGCAACTGCTTGGCCCGCGGGCCTATGGTGACGCTCTCGGCACCGCGGTGTTGAAAGCCACGGCGGAAGATTTTCAGGTCGATGAAGTCCTTAATATTCCCCTCAGTGGCGATGGCGAGCACCTGTGGATCTGGGTGGAAAAGCGCGGTCTGAATACCGAAGAAGCGGCACGGCGGATCGCCAAGGCGGCAGGCGTGCCATTGCGCACCGTCAGTTACGCGGGCCTCAAGGATCGTCAGGCGCTGACTCGCCAGTGGTTCAGCGTGCAGCTGCCGGGCAAGGCCGATCCTGACCTGTCGGCGGCGGAAAACGATACGCTGAAAATCCTCAAGACCGGCCGGCACAAACGCAAGCTGCAACGCGGTGCTCACTCGGCCAATGGCTTCACGTTGCGACTGACGCAATTCGCTGGTGACAAAGCGGCGATCGAGGAGCGTCTGCAACTGATCGCCAAGCAAGGTATTCCCAATTATTTCGGCGCTCAGCGTTTTGGGTTTGACGGCGGTAACGTGGTCGATGCCCGTGCGTGGGCTGCTCGCAAGGCCTTGCCGGAACAACGCAACGTGCGTTCGCGGTTGCTCTCCACCGCGCGCAGTTTTCTATTCAATCAGGTGTTGGCGGCGCGCGTCGCTGATGGCACCTGGCAGCGTGCCCAGGTCGGTGATCTGCTGGCCTTTACCGACAGCCGCAGCTTCTTTCCGGCAGGTGTTGCCGAGTGCAGCGACCCGCGTCTGGCGATTCTCGATCTGCACCCGACCGGTCCGCAGTGGGGCGAAGGTGACTCGCCGGCGACTGGCGTTGTCCATGAACTGGAGCAGGCAATCGCCACTCGCGAAGCGGACTTGCGTGATTGGTTGATTAACGCCGGTATGAGCCACGAACGTCGCATCCTGCGGCTGCCCATTGGTGGGTTGACGTGGCATTATCCCGAGCCTGACATTCTGCAACTGGAATTCGTCCTCCCGGCCGGATGCTTCGCCACCGTATTGGTGCGCGAGCTCGTTGATCTGGTGCCGGTGGGGCAGACGGACAGCCCATGCGTATTCTGATTTCTAACGACGATGGGGTAACCGCACCCGGTCTCGCCGCGCTTTATGCTGCGCTGGCGGATTACACCGAGTGCGTGGTTATTGCCCCGGACCAGGACAAAAGCGGCGCCAGCAGCTCGCTGACGCTCGACCGTCCGTTACACCCGCAAACCCTGGCCAATGGCTTTATCAGCCTCAATGGCACACCGACCGATTGCGTGCACCTGGGCCTCAACGGCTTGCTGGAGCACGAGCCGGACATGGTGGTTTCGGGCATCAACCTGGGCGCCAACCTGGGTGACGACGTGTTGTATTCCGGCACCGTGGCGGCGGCCCTTGAGGGGCGTTTCCTGACGCGTCCCTCGTTTGCATTTTCGTTGGTCTCACGGCAAGTGGAGAACCTTCCCACGGCCGCGTACTTTGCGCGCAAACTGGTAGAAGCTCACGCGGACCTTGAACTGCCACCGCGTACGGTACTGAACGTGAACATTCCCAATTTGCCGCTGGACCACATCCGCGGTATTCAGCTGACCCGCCTCGGGCATCGCGCACGTGCTGCAGCGCCGATGAAAGTGGTCGATCCGCGCGGTAAATCCGGTTACTGGATTGCGGCGGCGGGGGATGCCGAAGACGGCGGCCCGGGTACCGATTTTCATGCGGTGATGCAAGGCTATGTTTCAATCACACCACTGCAACTGGATCGCACCTTTAATGATGCCTTCAGAAGTCTCGATGGCTGGCTGGAGGGGCTGAAATAATGGCTCGTGAACAAGACGATATTCTGCGTCGCGGCATCGGGATGACCTCTCAGCGGACCCGCGAACGCCTTATTCAGCGCCTGTATGAGGAGGGGATTTCCAACGCCAAGGTGCTGGAAGTCATCCGCCGTACACCGCGCCACCTGTTCGTCGACGAGGCGCTGGCCCATCGCGCTTACGAAGATACTGCACTGCCAATCGGGAATAACCAGACCATCTCGCAGCCTTATATGGTGGCTCGCATGAGCGAGTTGCTGCTGGAGGCAGGTCCTCTCGACAAGGTGATGGAAATCGGCACCGGCTCGGGCTACCAGACGGCGGTGCTGTCGCAACTGGTCGAGCGGGTATTTTCCGTCGAGCGCATCAAGGTTCTGCAGGATCGGGCCAAGGAACGCCTGGTGGAACTGAACCTGCGCAACGTGGTGTTCCGCTGGGGCGATGGTTGGGAAGGCTGGCCGGCTCTGGCGCCGTACAACGGTATTATCGTGACCGCGGTGGCGACCGATGTACCTCAGGCGCTGCTCGATCAACTAGCGCCGGGAGGACGGCTGGTGATCCCGGTCGGGTCGGGTGAGGTTCAACAATTGATGCTGATCATCCGGGAAGAGCAGGGCTTTTCCAGGCGTGTTCTGGGGGCTGTTCGCTTCGTCCCATTACTCAATGGGCCACTCGCCTGAGCATTTGTTTCAGCGTGCTGAATTCTCTTCGATTGCTCCTGTCTTACAGCGGCATCGATAAGTTAAACGGGATTCATCGTCAGGCAGCAAACGTGTGCGCGAAGCCCTTTCGCTTCATTAAAGGTAAAGCCTGCACGGCCCGTTATACTTGCGACATTTCATGCCGGAACACGGCAATCCACATTTTCAGCCACCACAAAGGGAGCGGCGGGTGAGTCTCACAGTCATTGCGCAGCGAATGGGTAAAACGAGCTTTCAGCGCCTGGTGACTGGCCTTGTCTTGAGCACCTTGCTGGTCGGTTGCTCCAGCAACAAGTCGAGTGATGTACGCGTCGTCGATCGCAACAACGCCGTCGCGCAGCGTCCGGCAGTGACCACGGGTCAATACGTCGTCCGACCTAAAGACACCTTGTTCTCCATCGCCTTTCGCTACGGCTGGGACTACAAGGCCCTCGCGGCACGCAACAACATTCCTACGCCTTACACGATCCATCCGGGTCAGACGATTCGCTTTGACGGTCGCACTGGTTCAACGCCGACGCCGGTGGTCAGCTCCACGGATTCAACGCCTTCTTCGTCGCTGAAAACCACGGTTATCCGGCGCCAGGCGAATGGCGCAACCACGAGCACAGCAGTGGTTGCACCGTCTGTCGCGAACAAGCCGGCACTCGCTCCATTGCCTCCGGCAGGCCCGGCCCCGACCGGCTGGGGATGGCCATCTAATGGCATTCTGATTGGCAAATTCTCTTCAAACGGCAGTTTGAATAAAGGAATTGATATCGCCGGGGATTTGGGACAGCCTGTTTTAGCTGCGTCTGATGGGACGGTGGTATACGCCGGGAGTGGCTTAAGGGGCTACGGCGAATTAGTCATCATCAAACACAGCGATACCTACGTCAGTGCCTACGGACATAACCGCAGGCTGTTGGTTCGGGAGGGGCAGCAGGTCAAGGTCGGACAGACAATTGCCGAAATGGGGTCAACGGGTACAGACCGGGTGAAACTGCATTTTGAGATTCGCCGACAAGGTAAACCAGTAGATCCGCTGCAATTCCTGCCGCGTCGTTGATCGCTTTCCAGCCTGTTCCGTCGCGTAGAGGGAACAGGCTCCAGCGTTGCCAAGGATAAAGGCGCCGCTTGAGCCTGAGGTCGAACTCACCAAAGGACTATAACAATGGCTCTCAGTAAAGAAGTGCCGGAGTTTGACATCGACGATGAGGTTCTCCTGATGGAGACCGGCATCGGTACGGATTCGATGTCGAATGATGAAGGGGCTGCTCCACCTTCCGTTCGTGCCAAATCCAAACACTCCGCCGCGTTAAAGCAACACAAGTACATTGACTACACGCGGGCACTCGATGCCACGCAGCTGTACCTCAATGAGATTGGTTTTTCCCCTCTGCTGTCCCCCGAAGAAGAAGTTCATTTTGCGCGCTTGTCGCAAAGTGGAGATCCGGCCGGGCGTAAACGCATGATTGAAAGTAACCTGCGGCTGGTGGTGAAAATCGCCCGGCGTTACGTCAATCGTGGTCTGTCGCTGTTGGACCTGATCGAAGAGGGCAACCTCGGGCTTATCCGGGCAGTAGAGAAGTTCGACCCCGAACGTGGCTTCCGCTTTTCGACCTACGCGACCTGGTGGATTCGTCAGACCATCGAGCGCGCGATCATGAATCAGACCCGGACCATCCGGTTGCCGATTCATGTGGTCAAAGAGCTCAACGTGTACCTGCGGGCTGCACGGGAGCTGACGCAAAAACTCGATCACGAACCCTCACCCGAAGAAATCGCCAACCTGCTGGAAAAACCAGTGGGAGAGGTCAAGCGCATGCTCGGCCTGAACGAGCGGGTTTCTTCGGTCGACGTCTCACTGGGTCCGGATTCGGATAAAACCCTGCTGGACACCCTTACCGATGACCGTCCAACCGATCCATGTGAGCTGTTGCAGGATGACGACCTGTCTCAGAGCATCGATCAATGGCTCTCGGAGTTGACCGACAAGCAACGTGAAGTGGTGATACGCCGCTTCGGCCTGCGCGGTCACGAGAGCAGCACACTTGAAGATGTAGGCCTGGAAATTGGCCTGACCCGGGAACGGGTCAGACAGATTCAGGTTGAAGGCCTGAAGCGTCTTCGGGAGATTCTCGAGAAGAATGGCCTGTCGAGCGAGTCGCTGTTTCAATAAGCAATTTGCTAGCTGGCATTAAGAAGCCCCGACTGGTCGGGGTTTTTTATTGTTTGAGAGACAGGTTGTGAGTTCCCTCGTAATCACCTCTGGTTTGTAGTCTCTCGCTGTAAGTGTTTGCTTACTCTTTCGTAAGTTTTCGCTAATTCCATGAGTAGTAGTCGTACATATTCTTACGTACGAGAAGATTAACTAGTTGATTTATATGACTATATTTTTAGATGAATAGCCTGTGACAGGCAGATTTGGCTATCCGGGGCCATTGCTCTTGGTAGGGAACGCACTAGTATCTGAACTGTGTCGACGGACAGACACGCCCTTCAAGGATGAGGGGAAAGGACATCGCAGGAAGCGATTCATCAGGACGATGAAAAGGAATACAGGGAATAGGGAAAAAATGTGGGCGGGTCAAACCGCCCCTTTTTTTTGCCTGCAGAAAAGCAAAAAGGCCCGCAGGGGCCTTTTCGAGAACGCGGGAGTAATCAGCGTTCGAGGTCTTTGATCTTGCCTTTGACGCCATCCCACTCTTCGGCATCGGGCAACGATTCTTTCTTCTCGGTGATGTTGGGCCAGATTTCCGCCAGCTCAACGTTCAACTGAATAAATTCCTGCATGTCTTCCGGGACTTCATCTTCGGAGAAGATGGCCACGGCAGGGCATTCTGGTTCGCACAGTGCGCAGTCGATGCACTCATCCGGGTGAATCACCAGGAAGTTCGGGCCTTCGTAAAAGCAGTCCACCGGACAGACTTCTACGCAGTCGGTGTACTTGCACTTGATGCAGTTGTCGGTGACGACGAAGGTCATTTCTAATTTTCTCCTCAGGCGGCGGCAGCGGAGCCCCTTCACGTTGGGGTCGCCAGGTTTGGGAGCGATAGTCTGCTGGCCAGGCTATGAGCCAGCAGCATCCCAAACCGCGCGAGATTCTAACAGCTTGCAGGCAAGTGCGTTAGATCCGTGTCTTAAGTGTATAGAGCATTTCAAGCGCACGACGCGGGGTCATGTCGTCCAGATCAAGTTTGGCCAGATCATCCAGTACCGGATGCGGCAGGCTGGCGAACATATCGCTCTGCTGCGGCGCAGCCGGTTTACCTTTGGCAGTCTTGGGGACTTCATGAGGCAGTGCGGTCGCTTCCAGCCGGCCCAGGTGTTCGCGAGCGCGCACAATGACTTCGCTCGGCACACCGGCCAACTGTGCAACCGCAAGGCCATAGCTCTGGCTTGCAGGTCCGGGCAGCACGTGGTGCAGGAATACGATCCGCTCATTGTGCTCAGTGGCATTAAGGTGCACGTTGGCCACCAACGGCTGAGCTTCCGGCAACACGGTCAGCTCAAAGTAGTGGGTGGCAAACAGCGTATAAGCCCGCAGATGTGCCAGGCGTTCGGCCGCAGCCCACGCCAGCGACAGACCGTCGAAGGTGCTGGTGCCGCGCCCGACTTCGTCCATCAGCACCAGGCTGCGCTCGGTGGCGTTGTGCAAGATGTTCGCGGTTTCACTCATTTCGACCATGAAGGTCGAGCGCCCGCCAGCAAGGTCATCGCTGGAACCGATCCGGGTAAAGATCCGGTCCACCAGCGACAACTCGCAACTGGCCGCTGGCACGAAGCTGCCGATGTGCGCCAGCAACACGATCAAAGCGGTCTGGCGCATGTAGGTGGATTTACCGCCCATGTTCGGACCGGTGATCACCAGCATGCGGGTGTTGTCGTCGAGGCTCAGGTCGTTGGCCACGAACGGTGTGGTCAGTACTTGTTCGACCACCGGGTGACGACCCTGGCTAATGCGCATGCACGGCTCGTCGACGAAGCGCGGGCAGTTCAGGTCGAGGTTCAAAGCACGTTCGGCAAGGTTGCTCAGCACGTCCAGCTCGGCCAGTGCCGCTGCGGTGTCCTGCAACGGTGGCAACTGGGCGATCAAATCTTCGAGCAGTGCTTCGTAGAGCATCTTCTCGCGAGCCAGGGCGCGGCTCTTCGCCGACAGGGCCTTGTCTTCGAACGCCTTCAGCTCTGGCGTAATGAAGCGCTCGGCACCTTTCAGCGTCTGGCGGCGGATATAGTCTGCCGGCGCCGACTCAGCCTGCTTGCTTGGCAACTCGATGAAGTAGCCATGAATGCGGTTGTAACCGACTTTCAGATGAGACAGGCCGGTGCGGGCCTTCTCCCGGGCTTCGAGGTCGATCAGGAACTGCCCGGCGTTTTCGCTGAGCGATTGCAGATCATCGAGTTCGCTGTCGTAACCGGTTTTCAACACGCCGCCGTCCCGGATCACTGCGGGCGGGTTGTCGATGATGGCTTTTTCCAGCAGTGCCGCCAGCTCCGGGTAGGTGCTGGTGGTCTTCGCCAGTTGAATGATGTGCGGAGCTTCCAGCTCAGTCATCGCCACTTGTAACTCAGGCAATGCACCGAGCGCATCGCGTAGGCGAGCCAGGTCACGAGGACGGGCATTGCGCAGGCCGATCCGCGCCAGGATCCGCTCGATGTCGCCGATTTCCTTGAGCTGCGGTTGCAGTTTCTCGAAGCGGTAACCGTCGAGCAGGCAGGTGATGGAGGTCTGGCGTGCCAGCAATACGGTCAGATCCCGCAGCGGGCGGTTCAGCCAGCGGGTCAGCAGACGGCTGCCCATGGCCGTCTGGCAACGATCGACCACCGATTGCAGCGTGTTATCGCGACCGCCCGCCAGGTTGGTGTCCAGTTCGAGGTTGCGGCGGCTCGCGCCGTCCAGCACCACGGTGTCGTCCAGGCGTTCATGCCGCAGGCTGCGCAAATGGGGCAGGGCGGTGCGTTGGGTTTCCTTGGCGTAGCTGAGCAGGCAACCAGCAGCGCCGATGGCCAGGGTCAGGTTCTCGCAGCCGAAACCTTTCAGGTCCTGGGTGGAAAATTGCTGGCAAAGACTTTTCAGCGCCGAATCGCGCTCGAAATCCCACGGCGCACGGCGACGAACCCCGCGACGTTTCTCCGCCGGCAGGTCTTTGGGCCAGTCATCCGGAATCATCAGCTCCACCGGATTGACCCGCTCCAGTTCTGCCAGCAGATTCTCCCAGCCCTTGATTTCCAGCACGGTGAAGTTGCCGCTGGTGATGTCCAGCACGGCGAGACCGAACAGACGCTCGTCACCCAGTACGGCTGCAATCAGGTTATCCCGACGCTCATCCAGCAGCGCTTCGTCACTGACCGTACCGGGCGTGATGATTCGCACCACCTGACGATCCACTGGCCCTTTGCTGGTGGCCGGGTCGCCGACCTGCTCACAGATCACCACCGACTCGCCGAGCTTCACCAGTTTCGCCAGGTAGCCTTCCGCGGCGTGGTAAGGAATCCCACACATCGGAATCGCCTGGCCCGCCGACTGCCCGCGGGCAGTCAGGGTGATGTCCAGCAACTTGGCGGCTTTCTTCGCATCTTCGTAGAAGATCTCGTAGAAATCGCCCATGCGGTAGAACATCAGCTGGTCAGGGTGCTGGTTCTTCAGGCGCCAGTATTGCTGCATCATTGGCGTGTGGGAGGACAGATCGGAGAGTGCTTTATTCATCGGATAATCAGGCAAATTCGTTGAAAGGTGTAGGGCAAAGGAGGGGCATCGGCCCGGCTTTTCCGCGATGGGCGCAAGGTTAACATGGGCGGTCCACCCGACGCAGGCATGAAAGCCCTGCGATACATTTCTTCTGTGTATGCATGGTTTATGCGCTATTTATGCAGTTTGGCATTTGTCTTCCGCAAAAAGAACAAGCACTATGCGCGTTATGCAAAAACGCAACGTTTCTACCGTCTTAAGAGCACTGCTCGATCAGCACGGGATCTCCCCCACGGAGCTTCACCGTCGCACCGGCGTGCCTCAATCCACTCTCTCGCGGATTCTCAGCGGGAAGATCGTCGATCCCTCGGATAAACACATCTCGAAGATCGCCGAGTACTTCGCCGTGAGCACCGACCAGTTGCGGGGCCGTGCGGATGTCGCGCCGGCAGCCAACACCGGGCGCGATCAATTGCATTCGGAACTCAAGGATATAAGTCTGTGGGACGACGATACGCCTGTCGATGACGACGAGGTGTCGGTCCCCTTTCTTCGCGAGGTTGAATTGGCCGCAGGTTCAGGAAGATTTGTCATCGAAGAGAGCGAGCGCTCTAGCCTGCGCTTCGGCAAGCGGAGTCTGCGCCACAACGGCGTTCAGTTCGACCAGGCCAAATGCGTAACGGTGCGCGGCAACAGTATGTTGCCGGTACTGCGCGATGGCGCCACCGTCGGCGTGAATGCTGGCAAGTGCGGGATCGGCGATATCGTCGATGGCGACCTTTATGCCATCAACCATAACGGCCAGTTGCGGGTGAAACAGCTTTATCGCCTGCCTACCGGGATACGCCTGCGCAGCTTCAATCGCGATGAACATCCGGACGAGGACTACACCTTCCAGGAAATCCAGGAAGAGCAGATTGTCATCCTCGGTCACGTCTTCTGGTGGGGCATGTACGCCCGCTAACCTCAACGCTGTCAGATAAAACCCGCCACCGAGCGGGTTTTTTTTCGCCTGCCGAACACCGCCAGCGCCATTGCCTACGGGGCGTTCATGCGCCAATGCATTTGCTGTGTATAAATAAATGCATTTACGCATTGACTGTATATGCATCCATGCATATTCTTTGTCTCAAGCCGCTCAACAAAGCGGCTCGAAACGAAGCTCTTTCGTTCCACCAAAAAGGCAGCGATGAACCGGCCTAAACGGTTCAGAGGGTTGGCAACTGACCCGGGTGTGCAGCGTAAAGCACCACAAACAGTTATCCGGCGGGCAGGGACCGCGGTCGGAAAAACAATTTGAATCGATCCGTACCGCGCCAGTAGCGCCGAAAGGTCAACGCGAAGGACCGCATTACTGAAAAGCCCGGCACGCCGGGCTTTTTGGAATGCCTACCTACCGTCAGGCACCTCAAGAGACACCGTTTGAAAGACACACACACATCACTCATCAATCATCCCCAGGAGGCGTGACATGACAAACGAGCAACAAGCGTTGCTGGACGTGCCGATCTGGCTGGTCATCGTCCTGGCCCTGGTGGGTGGGGTGTCCGGCGAAATGTGGCGCGCGGACAAGGAGGGCGCTCGCGGCTGGTCATTGCTGCGGCGTCTGGCCTTGCGGTCCGGGGCCTGCATGGTCTGCGGGGTCTCGGCAATCATGCTGCTGTATGCCGCCGGCGTGTCGATCTGGACGGCTTGCGCGTTCGGTTGCCTTACGGCGATGGCGGGGGCGGACGTCGCCATCGGCCTTTATGAGCGCTGGGCGGCCAAGCGGATTGGCGTTTGCGAAGTGCCCCCGCGAGATACCCGCCAGGATCACTGAACACAAAGTCCAATGGAATGGCGAGCAGCGGTGCCGACCGGCATCCGACCCGCAAGGATGCGGGTTTTTCATGGGGAGTAACTTTCACTAAAACCCGCCGACAGCAGGTTTTATTGTCCGGTGAAAGCCTGATTCAACTAAGGAAGTAAATTGGTTTGAGTTAATTAACGTTATTCAATTAGCTTTATCTACAGCAACGTGTTGTTCGCACGCTGCTACCTACAAATGGCAGAAGGACTCTCGCCAGTTTCAGGGGGCATCATGACCATTACACGACAACAGCTACAGAACGTTATGCCGAACGCCCGCACCCAAGTGGGTGTTTTCATTTCCGCTCTCAACACCGCCATGGCTGACTACGGCATCAATACTCCCAAGCGCATCGCTGCCTTCCTGGCGCAAGTCGGTCATGAGTCCGGGCAATTGCAGTATTTGCGTGAACTGGGCAACGAGCAGTATTTGAGCAAATACGATACCGGTGCCCTGGCCGCTCATTTGGGTAATACGTCAGCGCCCGACGGCGACGGTCAACAATTTCGCGGCCGCGGCCTAATTCAGGTCACTGGTCGCAACAACTACCGACAATGCAGCTTGGCGCTATTTGGCGATGAGCGACTTCTGAATCAACCCGAGTTACTCGAAAAACCGCAGTGGGCAGCCGAATCAGCTGCCTGGTTCTGGAAGCAAAACGGACTCAACGAACTGGCCGACCGTGGCCAGTTCAACAGCATCACCCGTCGGATCAACGGCAGTCTGAACGGGCTGCAAAACCGTTTGCAGCTCTGGGCACGGGCGAGGGCGGAGTTATGCCAGCCTTCGGTTTGACTCCAGCGTCTTACCGAGCGAAAGGTGTTGTTGTATTGCCGGCAACGGGCGGAACACCTGGCGACCGCGGGTTGATTGCCTTGCAGGCCTGTCAGGCTTATATCAGAGCCCTCTCTCGCTAACATTTTGATCGATCCTGCGCCTTGCAAGCGTTATTGGCTCGTGTACGGTAGTTCTCATTCCGCTTGCTCAGGAGATGACCGTGAAAGAAATCACCCAACTGGCCGCTGAACTTGGCAGGCGCTTGCAGGTTCTCAATGCCCACGTCACCGCCGCCGAGTCCTGTACCGGCGGCGGGATCAGCGAGGCGATCACCCGGATTCCGGGGAGTTCGGCATGGTTCGAGGCCGGTTATGTCACCTACTCCAATCGCCAGAAAGCCGAGCAATTGAATGTCCCGGTCGAGTTGTTTTCGACGGTGGGGGCGGTCAGTCGCGAGGTGGTCGAGGCCATGGTCCGAGGCGCGCAGGAAAAAAGCCGGGCGCTATTTGCCGTGGCGGTCAGCGGTGTGGCGGGGCCGGATGGCGGTTCGCCGAGCAAGCCGGTGGGCACCGTGTGGCTGGCCTGGGGCGTTGGCGAGCAGGTGTTCAGCGAGGTGCAGCACTTTCCCGGTAACCGTGACGAGGTCCGCCGACAAACGGTGAAGGCCGCGCTAGAGGGGCTGCTGCGCCATACCGCTGGAGAAATCTCAAATCAGGGGTAGGCGATCCTGAAACGCTGTGGAATAATACTGGCTACTTATACAGGTGTTGGCCGTCAGGCCTTATTGATTACGTGAGGACTTTAATGGACGACAACAAGAAGAAAGCCTTGGCTGCGGCCCTGGGTCAGATCGAACGTCAATTCGGCAAGGGTGCCGTAATGCGTATGGGCGATCAGGACCGTCAGGCGATCCCGGCTATCTCCACTGGCTCTCTGGGTCTGGATATCGCGCTCGGCATTGGCGGTCTGCCAAAAGGCCGTATCGTTGAAATCTACGGTCCTGAATCCTCCGGTAAAACCACGCTGACACTGTCGGTGATCGCCCAGGCTCAAAAAGCCGGCGCGACCTGTGCATTCGTCGATGCCGAACACGCCCTCGACCCTGAATACGCCGGAAAACTGGGCGTCAACGTCGACGACCTGCTGGTTTCGCAGCCGGATACCGGCGAGCAGGCCCTGGAAATCACCGACATGCTGGTGCGTTCCAACGCGGTTGACGTGATCATCGTCGACTCCGTGGCGGCTCTGGTTCCAAAAGCTGAAATCGAAGGCGAAATGGGTGACATGCACGTGGGCCTGCAAGCCCGTCTGATGTCCCAGGCGCTGCGTAAAATCACCGGTAACATCAAGAACGCCAACTGCCTGGTTATCTTCATCAACCAGATCCGTATGAAAATCGGCGTGATGTTCGGCAGCCCGGAAACCACCACCGGTGGTAACGCGCTGAAGTTCTACGCTTCGGTTCGTCTGGACATCCGCCGTACCGGCGCGGTGAAAGAAGGTGATGAAGTCGTTGGTAGCGAAACCCGCGTCAAGGTTGTGAAGAACAAGGTCGCTTCGCCGTTCCGTCAGGCCGAGTTCCAGATTCTTTACGGCAAGGGCATCTACCTCAACGGTGAGATGATCGACCTGGGTGTTCTGCACGGTTTCGTTGAGAAGTCCGGTGCCTGGTATGCCTACAACGGCACCAAGATCGGTCAGGGTAAAGCCAACTCGGCCAAATTCCTGGCGGACAACCCGGAAATCGCAGCGACCCTTGAGAAGCAGCTGCGCGACAAGCTGCTGACTCCAGCACCGGACGTCAAAGCATCGCCAGTCAAAGAGACTGCTGATGACCTGGCTGACGCTGATATCTGATTGATCCGATGACCGCCGTACTCGATACACTCGTCGCGGTGCGGCGAACCGCAATGGACCTGCTCGCGCGACGCGAGCACGGTCGAGTCGAGTTGACGCGTAAACTGCGTCAACGCGGCGCCCTCCCTGAAATGATCGACACGGCACTCGACCGTTTGACGGAAGAAGGCCTGCTGTCCGAGTCCCGTTATCTCGAAAGCTTTGTTTCCTATCGTGCCCGTTCCGGTTATGGCCCTTTGCGTATCCGTGAAGAGTTGAGCCAGCGCGGCCTGCAACGTACCGACATCGAACTCGCTTTACGCGAGAGCGGTATCAGCTGGCAGGAACAACTGGAGGACACCTGGCGGCGAAAGTTTTCCGGGCATTTACCGATAGACGCCCGGGAACGTGCCAAGCAGGGCAGGTTCCTGAGTTATCGGGGATACTCCATGGAAATGATCAGCCGCTTGTTCAGCGGCCGAGGGATGGACGATTGACTGAAACGGCTCGCTATTTCGATAGCGGGCCGTTTTTTTTTTGCCTACGTAACCTTGGACGGTTCCCGTGTGCGCTGTTGCTCCTGGGGTTTGGACTGCGTCCAGTTTTCCGGCAGGTTGATGTAATCCACCAGTTCCCGCAGCCGACCATGATCACGGGCATTGAAGGTGAAGGCCAGTCGCGCCAGGTGGCTGAACTGCGGTTCGTCGTGTTCCTCACCGCTGTAGGCATGTTGATGGAAATGATCGCTCAGACACAGGTCGGCAAATGCCTCCTGCATGTGTTCGAGCGCCTGGTCGCTTAGTTTGTGATTCATGCGAATCACGAACTGATGCTTGAGCCAGCGGCTGGAGTGGAAGTTGCTGTAGAACTGGTTGATCTGCTCCACAGCCTCTTCCGCGCTGTAGACCAGGCTCACGAGCTTCATATCGGTCGGCAGGATGTAGCGATTTTCCTCCAGTTGATGGTGAATGAAGTCCAACGCGCCTTGCCAGAACTTGCCGCCGGGAGCGTCCAGCAGTATCACGGGCACCAGCGGGCTTTTACCGGTCTGGATCAGAGTCAGTACTTCCAGCGCTTCATCCAGGGTACCGAAACCGCCAGGGCACAGGACCAGCGCATCGGCTTCCTTGACGAAGAACAGCTTGCGGGTAAAGAAGAAGTGGAAGGGTAGCAGGTTGGTGGTGCCATTCACGGTGGGATTGGCATGCTGCTCGAAGGGCAGGGTGATATTGAATCCCAGGCTGTGTGCCAGGCCGGCACCTTCGTGGGCCGCCGCCATGATGCCCCCACCGGCACCGGTGATGACCATCAGGTCTGAGCGCGCCAGTGCGGCGCCAAGCTCCCGGGCCAGACCGTATAAAGGATGTTCTATCGGTGTTCGGGCCGAGCCAAAAACGGTGACCTTGCGGCGCCCCCTGAACTGTTCCAGCACGCGGAAGGCATGTTCCAGTTCGCGTAGGGCTTGCAGGGTGATCTTGGCATTCCAGCGGTTGTGATCTTCCTGGGCCATGCGTAGCACGGTCAGGATCATGTCGCGGTAGATCGGGATGTTCGGGCTATTGGGTGAAACCAGGTTGAGTTGCTCTTCGACCTTGCTGATGAGGTCGTGGCCGCTTTCTTCAAAATGACGGCTCAGGAGGTCATTCGGTTGGTAAGGCATCAACTTCTCCTTCCATACAGGCTCTGTTTTTCCCTTGGATGAAGGAAACATTCGCACAACAAGACGTGCAATGGGCAGCCCCTTTCCTGCCCTGAAAAGTGAACGTGAACACTATGAATCTAGACCCTCGCAGAGATTTTCGCTGACTTGATCATTGCGCCGCAAAGTCTTTCCTGGCAACCGCTTATTGGCGATTTGCAAGGTGCTTTCACCGCTCGTCTGAACGCAGTCCGCGTGTCCGATAGTCTGATTTACTAAATTACAGGCATGACACGACAACTTTGCGTCAAAGGCAGGGCGTACGGTACAAGCGGTTCAAGGATTTTATCGCTCAAGCAAGGGCGAGGTGCAAGGAGGCAGGAAGCTATGGCCAGAGTCATTCTGGAGATCGATACGCAACTGTATCGATTACTGAAGTCATCGGCCGAGACCAATCATTTGAGTCTCGAAGAGGAGTGCTGCCGGCGTCTGGAGGGCGCCGACCGACGCTCGCGTTACTTGCAGGCGCTGTTGGCAGAACTGCGCGCCGAGGATGAACAGCGGCGCGCCAATTCCCGATAATTATTTCTTCTTGGCCGGGGCCGCTTTCGGGCAATCCGATTCCTGATAGCTGGCGGAGCCGACTGAGCGGTTGGTCTTCACCTCAGTGAAGTCGTAACGCATGACCGCACCCTTGGCCATCAGTTTGCGGAACGATGGGTTGTTGCACACAGAGGCGCCCAGCTGGAAATACACGGCTTTCGGGTCGGCACGCATCTTGTTGGCGTGGCTGCTTTGTACGCTCAGATGATTGATCAGCGTGTTGCCTTCGACGGTGTAGCCCTGATCAAGAATGTCTTCGTTGATCGCCCGTGGAGTGCCAGCACTGCTTTGTGTGGCGACGTTTCGCAGCTCTCGGTTGAGATTCTGCTCACTCAAGGAAGCAGCCTGAGCGCTGAAAGACGACGCCAGCAAAATGGCAGCGGTGGGAACGATAAGGCGCAGCATGAAACTCTCCTGGTTCAGTGACTGGTGGTTCGACCCGTCACATGACTGTGCGTTCAGTGGCGGCGAATTATAGGGGACGAGGCCTGGACGGTACAGGCTTGCGCCGGCTGCTCTGATAAACTGCCGCCACTTTCTGCCTTGCCGAGTGTTTTTCGTGTCGATTTTCTTCCCCCGCCGGCGTTGCCTGCGATGAACCCTGCAACCCCACGCTTTGCTGCAAACGCAGTAGCCCGCTTGCGCGATGAGCGAGAGGAAGAGGGTATCAAGCCGATTCAGGCCCGAGGCTGGAGGGCGCCGCGTTGCCGAGCCTGCCGCGTGATCGAGAGCCACTGCCTGTGCGCCTGGCGCCCGCAGGTCGAGACCCGCTCTGGCGTGTGCCTGATCATGACCAACAAGGAAGTGTTCAAGCCGAGCAACACCGGTTGGCTGATCGCCGATGTGGTGCGCGACAACCATGCGTTCATCTGGTCGCGTACGGAGGTTGATGAGCAACTGCTGGCGCTGCTGGCCGACCCGCAATGGCAACCCTATCTGGTGTTTCCGGGTGAGTACGTCGAACCCGAGCGTGTAACAAACAGCGTCGATGCCGATAGTTCGAAGCGTCCGCTGTTTATCCTGCTGGATGCCACCTGGACAGAAGCGCGGAAGATTTTCCGCAAAAGCCCCTACTTTGATCGGCTTCCGATCCTGAGCCTGTTGCCCGAGAAGCTGTCACGGTACCGGTTGCGCAGGTCGACCCGCAGCGAGCATTTGTGCACGGCCGAGGTGGCGGCGTTGTGTCTCGATCTTGCGGGGGATACCGAGGCAGCGTCGGCGCTGGACGCTTATTTCGACGTGTTCAGCCAGCATTACCTCGATGCCAAACAACAGCTTGAAATGGACGTATCAACACCGGCACACGCCGAGCTGATGCCTTTTGTGCAAAACGGCGCCGCTGTCATGTGCTGATTGTTGCCCATACTGTAAAGAACTGTACTGGCCATGCACCTTGACCACCCCGGCTTCGCTGGGCATGCTTGGCGCCGATTAGGGCGCGGCCAAAGTTTGAAACGCCGTATTCTTTACGTGAACAGCCACGTGATTGGCGTTGAACGTGCCCTGTTGGTGCAGCTCCGTGGCTGCACCTCGAGTTGTTTGAAAAACAGGATCATTTGAAAAATGGCCACATACGAAATCCTGATTGCTGATGACCACCCTCTTTTTCGTAGCGCCCTGCATCAAGCGTTGACTCTGGGTCTGGGCCCCGAAGTCCGTCTGGTGGAAGTGGCGAGCATTGCCGAGTTGGAAACCCGTCTGGACGAGAAGTCCGACTGGGATTTAGTGCTGCTGGACCTCAACATGCCGGGGGCCTACGGTTTTTCTGGGTTGGTGCTGCTGCGCGGTCAGTATCCGCAGATTCCGGTGGTCATGGTGTCGGCCCAGGAAGAAGCTTCGATTATGGTGAAGTCCCGTGAGTTCGGCGCCAGCGGCTTCATCCCCAAGTCCAGTGATCTGAACGTCATCCAGAAAGCCGTACGCGCGGTGCTCGAGGGTGATGTATTCTGGCCGCCCCAGGCGTTCGAGGCGGTCAGCGTTTCCGCCGAAGCCAAGGCAGCCAGTGAAGGCCTTGCCAGCCTGACGCCCCAGCAGTTTCGTGTCCTGACCATGGTCTGTGAGGGCTTGCTGAATAAGCAGATTGCCTACGAGCTGAGCGTTTCCGAAGCGACGATCAAGGCCCACGTGACAGCGATTTTTCGCAAGCTGAATGTGCGGACCCGGACTCAGGCGGCGTTGCTCCTGCAACAACTTGAGTCAATTTCGAGCCACTAAAGCGCTACCCGTTCACGCTTTTTTGACCAAGCTTCATCTAGCTTTCCCACTTCATTTTTAGGTCAGTTGCCTACTCTATGTCACCTTTCAAAGGCCAAACCGGCCTAAAACGCATCCTTAACGCCTCCGGTTATTCCCTGGACGGCCTGCGCGCAGCCTTCACCGGCGAAGCGGCCTTTCGGCAGCTGGTGTTGCTCAACGTCATATTGATCCCGCTGTCGTTCTTCCTGAACGTCAGTCGCGTCGAGCAGGCGTTGCTGATTGCTGTGTGTCTGCTGGCATTGATCGTCGAATTGCTCAATTCGGCAGTGGAAGCGGCCATCGACCGCATTTCCCTTGAATTGCATCCGCTGTCCAAGAACGCCAAGGACATGGGCAGCGCCGCTCAGTTAGTGGCGTTGAGCATGATCGCGCTGGTGTGGGCGGTGATTCTGCTTTAAGCGATGGTGGGCAGCACAATCTCGTCGCTGCGCTGAACCCCGGCAGTGAAAGCGCGGCACAGGTCGAGGAATTCGCGCATCGCCGACGTCTGATATTTCTGTTTGTGCCAGATGAAATAGAATTGCCGCGCCAGATCCAGATCGGGCGTCTCCACGGGCACCAGGCTGCCACGGCGGAATGCATCGCGCAGTGCCAGGCGAGAAATGCAACCAATCCCCAACCCGGACTCCACAGCACGCTTGATCGCTTCGGTGTGTTCGAGCTCCAGTCGGATATTCAGCGAGCTGCGATGGTGACGCATGGCTTGGTCAAAGGTCAGTCGCGTGCCAGAACCCTGTTCACGCAGAATCCAGGCTTCGTGGGTCAGCTCTTCCATCGTCGCCGTGCCGCGCTTGGCCAGTGGATGCTGGGGCGCGCAGAACACCACCAGCTCATCCTCGACCCAGCTCTGCACTTCGATGTCCGGATGGCTGCAGTCGCCTTCGATTAGACCCAGATCAATTTCATAGTGGGCAACCTGCTGCACAATGTTGGCAGTGTTCTGCACGTGCAGCTTCACCTGGCTTTCCGGATGGCGCTGCATGAAGCTGCCGATCAGCAAGGTGGCCAGGTAATTGCCGATGGTCAGGGTCGCGCCGACCGCCAGAGAGCCGAATCCCGACTTGCCATTGAGCAAGTCTTCGATTTCCTTGGACTGATCGAGCAGCGCCACCGCTTGCGGCAACAGCTGTTTGCCGAGAGCGTTGAGGCTCAGCCGTTTGCCGGCGCGGTCGAACAGCTGGCAGCTGGACTGACGTTCTAGCTCGGTGATCGAGGTGCTTGCCGCCGACTGCGATAGGTTGAGCAGACCCGCGGCACGGGATACGCTTTCCTGCTGGGCGACGGCGACGAATACTTGAAGTTGACGGAGAGTAAATCGCATATCGATATAACCGATAACCCTTATCTTAATAATCCAGTTAACAGATATTGTGGCTGCCATTAGAATGCGATGCAATTGCGCACAGCAGCTCATTTTTCGCTGAGCAGGCGCAGAGCATGCGCAGACAAAATCTCCAGGAGTCCCACGTACATGAGCAACATGAACCACGAGCGTGTCCTCAGTGTTCATCACTGGAACGACACTCTGTTCAGCTTCAAGTGCACCCGCGATCCGGGCCTGCGCTTCGAGAACGGTCAGTTCGTGATGATCGGCCTGCAACAGCCCAACGGCCGCCCGCTTATGCGCGCTTACTCGATTGCCAGCCCGAACTGGGAAGAGCATCTCGAGTTCTTCAGCATCAAGGTGCCTGATGGCCCGCTGACTTCCCAGCTGCAGCACCTGAAGGAAGGCGACGAGATCATCATCAGCAAAAAGCCTACCGGCACGCTGGTGCTGGATGACTTGAAGCCTGGCAAACATTTGTACCTGCTCAGCACCGGTACCGGTCTGGCGCCGTTCATGAGCGTCATCCAGGACCCGGAAACCTACGAGCGTTTCGAAAAAGTGATCCTGTGCCACGGCGTGCGTTACGTCAACGAAGTCGCTTACCGCGAGTTCATCACCGAGCATTTGCCGCAGAATGAGTTCTTCGGCGAAGCCTTGCGTGACAAGTTGATCTACTACCCGACCGTGACCCGTGAGCCGTTCGAGAACGAAGGTCGCCTGACCGACCTGATGCGCAGCGGCAAGCTGTTCAGCGACATCGGTCTGCCACCGATCAACCCGCAGGACGACCGCGCCATGCTGTGCGGCAGCCCGAGCATGCTCGACGAGACCAGCGAAGTGTTGAACAGCTTCGGCCTGAAAGTTTCACCGCGGATGCGCGAGCCGGGTGATTACCTGATCGAGCGTGCGTTCGTCGAGAAGTAAGACGTTGTTTGGGTGACGCAGAGCGTCACTGGATGCATTCCCACGCAGAGCGTAGGAACGATCAGCCCCCATTGCCTGTGCAGGCAATGGGGGCTTTTTTATGCCCGATGCAGGTTGGAGGCGGGAATAACTTCAAGGACGCGGATCACACCCGCCTCGGGGTAATGCCAACGCACATCCAGATCCCAGAACTGTGCGCCGTATTCCCGTTCGGGTGTAGGAATCTGGTACGCCGGACGTGGGTCTTGTGCCAGGCATTGCTCGATCAGCTCCACCAGCGGTTCTTCAAGGCGCTGAGCATGGCCGTGAGCCTGTTGCAGCGCTGAATCTGTCCACTGCACGGGAATCAGCTGCGGCGCAGCGCTGGCGATGCTGTTGGAGGCCGTATCGATGATGTCGGCGTAAGGCACGTAGGGTTTGATGTCGAGAATCGGCGTGCCGTCCAGCAGGTCGATTCCGGATATCCACAGCCGATTGGCTTCAACCTTGTCCAGTTTGACCACTGACTGGCCGATGCCATTAGGTCGATGCGTCGCGCGGGTGGCGAACACACCCATGGATTTGTTACCGCCAAGGCGAGGAGGGCGGACTTTCAGGCGTGGTTTTTCTTCCAGGGCCTGGTGAAACAGGAACAGCAGCCAGACATGGCTGACCTGCTCCAGACCTTGCACGGCGTCACCCTGGTCGAACGGCGCCACCAGTTCCAGCACGCCGCGAGCGGCCGGGGCCAGTTGCGGCTGGCGCGGGATGGCGAACTTCTCCTTGAAGCAGGAGCGCACGAAGCCGATGGGGGAAACGCTGTAAGTCATGGTTTGGGGTCGAGGCGGGATTAGGGGCGGGCATGATAACCCACGCAATGATCGTTCCCACGCTCCGCGTGGGAATGCAGCCCGGGACGCTCCGCGTCCCAAAGCGGACGCAGAGCGTCCATTGAGGCATTCCCACGCAGAGCGTGGGAACGATCATTGGGAGGAGGTCAGAGGCTGAACCCACCATCCAAAGGAATAATATTCCCGGTCATGTAAGCCCCAGCCGTACTCGCCAGACTGATCGCCAGCGCCGCCATCTCTTCCTCCCTGCCCCAGCGTTTCATCGGAATCAACGCCGTGTCGTCGGCCAGCGCCTGTTCATCATTGCCGATGTGCTGAGTCATCTTGCTCGGAAATCGCCCCGGCGCGATGACGTTGACGTTGATGTGCTGGCTCACCAGCTCCCGCGCGAGAATCCGTGACAGTTGATGTAGGGCAGCTTTACTCGGCCCGTAGGCATAAGCCTGTTCGCCGAAGGACGAAATCCCGGCCACTGAACCGATGTTAATGATCCGCGCCGGATTGGCGTCAGTTCCTGCCTTGCGTAACAGCGGCAAAAACTGCTGGATGCAGTTGAACACCGAGGTCACGTTGAGCTGCATGACCTTTTCCCAGCCCTTGATCGGGTAGCTTTCCAGCGGCGCTCCCCAGGTAGTGCCGGCGTTGTTCACCAGAATGTCCAGGTGATCGATCTGTTCACTTAGGCGCGTAGCCAGTTGCAGCACGCCTTCTTCGGTGGCCAGGTTGGCCGCCACCCCGTGGCAGCGACCGAGCGCACTCAGCTCCTCGGCGGTTTTCTGGCAGGCCTCGGCATCCCGGGCGCAGACGTACACAGTGGCGCCAGCCTCGACATAAGCCTTGGCGATCATTTTGCCGATACCACGGGTGCCGCCGGTCACCAGAGCGGTGCGGCCTTGCAGGGAAAAGTACGGGTGCATGGCGAATCCTGAGAGCTGAGGGTCAATACACCCTAGTCGTCAGCCGCCAGAAGCGGAGCCACTATTTTTGCGAGGAATGAGGGTCTATACAGACTTGAACTGCCGCCGCCCCTGTAGGAGCACAGCTTGCTGGCGATGGCGTTTTCGAGATCGCCTTCGCCAGCAAGCTGTGCTCCTACAGGTTCGTGGGCGATTTACTGCGGGCGCACGCGCAGGGTCAGGCCCTTGAGGAAGTTGCGCAGCAACTGGTCGCCGCACGGACGGTAGTTGGTATGGCCGAACTTGCGGAACAGCGCGCTCAGCTCAGGCTTGGACACCGGGAACTCGGACGCCTTGAGAATCGCGTGCATGTCGTCTTCTTTCAGTTCGAAGGCCACACGCAGCTTTTTCAGGATGATGTTGTTGGTCACCGGTACTTCGATCGGTTGCGGCGGACGGCTTTCGTCCTTGCCGCGCTTGAAGGTCACCAGGCCGTCGAGGAAATGCGCCATGACTTCGTCCGGGCAGCGTACGAAGCCTTCCTCGTCTTCCTCTTTCTTATCGAGGTACGTCACCAGGTCTTCCAGGGTCACGTTCATGCCGCCGAGTTTGATGATCTCGATGACTTTCTTGTCGCTGATGTCGAGCATGTAGCGCACGCTGCGCAGTACGTCGTTATGAATCATGGTGTGCAATCCTGATATTCAGCAGTGGGCGCCGCATACACAGCGGCGCCGAAAAGTGTGGCGGCGTGAAAAGTATTAGAACTTCTCTTTGCCGGACAGGTAGCGCCATTGCCCCAACGGCACTTTACCGATGGACACGCCGCCAATGCGGATGCGGCGGATGGCGACGACCTTCAGGCCTACGGCCTGGCAGAACAGGGCGATCACGCCCGGTTGCGGGTTCTTCATCGCAAAGCGCAGACGGTTTTCGTTCTGCCAGCTGGCCTTGACCGGCGGCAGTTCCTTGCCCTTGTAGGTCAGGCCGTGGTTCAGGCGGTTAAGACCGTGCGCCACCATCTCGCCCTCAACTTCGACCACATACTCTTGCTCGATCTTGGCGGAGTCGGCGGTGAGTTTGCGCAGGATCTTCCAGTCCTGGGTGAACACCAGCAGACCGCTGGCATTGGCCTGCAGGTCGGTGCTGGCGGTCAGGCGCAGGAAGTGGCCCTTGAGCGGACGTTTGCTGAAGCGGTGTTCTTCGCTCAGGGTCTCGGCGCTGATCGTCGCCATGGCCGTTTCCGTATCCATGCCCACAGGCACGTTCAGCAGGAGGGTCACCGGCTCCGGCGCAGTGGCCTTGGCTTCTGGATCAAGCTCGACTTTTTGCGTGTCGACCTTGAACTGCGGCTCGTCGATGACTTCGCCGTCCACGGAGACCCAGCCGCCCTCGATGAACAGCTCAGCCTCCCGACGGGAACAGCCGACGAGTTCGATGAGGCGTTTGGAGAGACGAATCGGGTCAGTCATGACAGGGCCGTAACAAAAAAGGGGTGGGCATTGTACCTGCCTGGCGCCGGTTAATCCCGGCTCCATTTGTGCTGTACAGCTTTTTGTGGGAGCGAGCCTGCTCGCGAAAGCGGTGGATCAGTCAATTTATCTGTTGAATGACACACCGCTTTCACGAGCAGGCTCGCTCCCACAGTTGTCCCGAGTCTCGTCAGCCATGCCGCGAGTGCTGCTGGTTTTGGCGCAAGCGCATGTGCAGCAGCGGATATGGCTGGCCCATGCCGTCATGCTCGGAGCGACCGATCACCTCGAAGCCCTGTTTGAAGTAGAAACCCAGGGCTTGCGGGTTCTGTTCGTTGACGTCCAGTTCATCGGCATTCAGGTGTTCCATGGCATAGCGTAGCAACTGCTTGCCCAGGCCCTGGCCACGGTGAGCCGGGTCAATGAAGAGCATTTCGATCTTGCCCGCCGCGACCCCGGCGAACCCGGTAATGCGCTGGCGCGGGTCTTTGGTGCAGATCAGCATCACCGCGTCGAGGTAACGGGTCAGCACCAGGTTCTTCAGCAATTCGATGTAGCTGTCCGGCAGAAAGTCATGGGTGGCGCGGACCGAGGCTTCCCAGAGCTGAGTGAGTTCTTCGTAGTCGCTCTGTTTCGGCGTGTGGATGACCGAATGTTGGCGCATGGCCGGCTGCTCCTTTTTTTAATAGCCGTTTCTGTGAATGTCGAGAATCCTTTCTTCACAAAACGATAGACGTAAAAAAGCCCCGCATCTCGTCAAGAGAGCGGGGCTTTTCGTATTTTTTGCGTTTAGATCTGTTCAGCCCACAGGTCGTATTCGTCGGCGTCGGTCACTTTGCACCAGACTTTATCGCCTGGTTTCAGGTTGCTGCCGTTGTCGATGAACACGTTGCCGTCGATTTCCGGGGCATCGAAGAAGCATCGGCCGACTGCGCCTTGCTCGTCGACTTCGTCCACCAGCACTTCGATTTCACGGCCAACGCGCATTTGCAGACGAGCCGAACTGATGGCTTGCTGGTGCGCCATGAAGCGATCCCAGCGGTCTTGTTTGACGTCGTCCGGAACGATGTCCAGGTCCAGGTCATTGGCGGGTGCGCCATCAACCGGCGAGTACTGGAAGCAGCCGACGCGGTCGAGCTGGGCTTCGGTCAGCCAGTTCAGCAGGTACTGGAAGTCTTCTTCGGTTTCGCCGGGGAAGCCGACGATGAAGGTCGAACGGATGATCAGGTCCGGACAGATTTCGCGCCAGTTCTTGATTCGGGCCAGGGTCTTGTCTTCGAAGGCCGGGCGTTTCATGGCTTTCAGGACTTTCGGGCTGGCGTGCTGGAACGGGATGTCCAGGTACGGCAGGATTTTCCCGGCGGCCATCAGCGGAATCAGCTCGTCGACGTGTGGGTACGGGTAAACATAGTGCAGACGCACCCAGACGCCGAGGGTGCTCAGGGCTTCGCAGAGTTCGGTCATGCGGGTTTTCACCGGCGCGCCGTTCCAGAAACCGGTGCGATATTTCACGTCGACGCCGTAGGCGCTGGTGTCCTGGGAGATCACCAACAGCTCTTTGACGCCGGCCTTGACCAGGCGCTGAGCTTCGTCGAGTACGTCACCGACCGGGCGGCTGACCAGTTTGCCGCGCATCGACGGGATGATGCAGAAGCTGCAGCTGTGGTTGCAGCCTTCGGAAATCTTCAGGTAGGCGTAGTGGCGCGGGGTCAGTTTGATCCCTTGCGGCGGCACCAGGTCGATCAGCGGGTTGTGATCCTGACGCGGCGGCACGGCGTCGTGCACGGCGTTGACCACTTGCTCGTACTGCTGCGGACCGGTCACGGCCAGCACGCTTGGGTGCACGTTACGAATGTTGCCTTCTTCGACACCCATGCAGCCGGTCACGATGACCTTGCCGTTTTCCTTGATGGCTTCGCCGATCACTTCCAAAGATTCAGCCTTGGCCGAGTCGATGAAGCCGCAGGTGTTGACCACCACGACGTCGGCGTCCTGATAAGTGGACACAACGTCATAGCCTTCCATACGCAGCTGGGTAAGGATGCGCTCGGAGTCGACCAGTGCTTTGGGGCAACCCAGGGATACGAAGCCAACCTTTGGATTGGCCGGCGCAGGAGTGGTGGACATGTCTAACCTCGGTATTTGTGACGCCTCCAGCCGAAGACGGCAAGGCGACAGACGGGCGTTTGGCACGCCTCTGATCAAAAAGTGCGCAATTCTAGCGATGGGAGGCGCACTTGACCAGCTTTATGCAGGGAAATACGACGAGTGCTGCGCTATGCTTCGCGCCGTTACGCTTTACCGAATTTTTACAGTCAACAAAACGTCTGTAACCATAAGTAAAACAGCGCATGCTGCACGGCAAAGCATAGTGCTTCTTCCAAAGAAGTCCGGTCTGGGTAGTAGGAGTGGTGGATGGGTCAGGCAAGTAGTCAGGCGGCAGGCGCCGAGCATTCGGCAGCGAAGCCGATCGGCATGCTGGTCGCGGCGGTCGGGGTAGTTTATGGCGATATCGGCACGAGCCCGCTGTACACCCTCAAAGAAGTGTTTTCCGGTGGCTATGGCGTGCCCGTCAATCATGACGGGGTGCTGGGGATTCTGGCGCTGATCTTCTGGTCGCTGATCTGGGTTGTGTCGATCAAGTACATGATGTTCGTACTGCGCGCCGACAACCAGGGCGAAGGCGGAATCATGGCCTTGACTGCACTGGCTCGGCGGGCTGCGGCGGGGCATCCCAAGTTGAGGGGGTTGCTGGTGGTCTGCGGGCTGATTGGTGCGGCGCTGTTTTACGGCGACAGCATGATCACGCCGGCGATTTCCGTTCTCTCGGCCATTGAAGGCCTGGGGCTGGCATTCGAGGGCATCGACCATTGGGTGGTGCCGCTGTCGTTGATCGTGCTGGTGGCGCTGTTCCTGATTCAGAGTCACGGCACCGCGCGGATCGGCATTCTGTTCGGGCCGATCATGGTCACCTGGTTCGTGGTGCTGGGGGCGTTGGGTGTCTACGGCATCATGCAGCACCCGGAAGTGTTGCAAGCGATGAACCCGGTGTGGGGCGTGCGTTTCTTTGTCGCGCATCCAGGTATGGGTGTGACTATTCTCGGCGCCGTGGTCCTCGCACTGACCGGTGCCGAAGCGCTGTACGCCGACATGGGTCACTTCGGTCGCAAGCCGATTGCCCGTGCATGGTTCATTCTGGTGCTGCCGGCGCTGGTGCTGAACTACTTCGGCCAGGGTGCGCTGCTGCTCGGTGATCCGGAAGCCGCTCGTAACCCGTTCTACCTGTTGGCACCGAGCTGGGCGCTGATTCCATTGGTCGGCTTGTCGACAATGGCCACCGTGATTGCCTCCCAGGCGGTGATTTCCGGTGCGTTCTCCCTGACGCGTCAGGCGATTCAGCTCGGCTACATTCCGCGCATGCACATTCGGCACACCTCCAGCGCCGAACAAGGCCAGATCTACATTGGCGCGGTGAACTGGGCGCTGATGGTCGGCGTAATCCTGTTGGTGCTGGGCTTCGAATCCTCCGGTGCCCTGGCCTCGGCCTACGGTGTGGCCGTGACGGGCACGATGCTGATGACCACCATCCTGGTGTCGGCGGTGATATTGCTGCTGTGGAAATGGCCTCCGGTCCTCGCGGTTCCGCTGTTGCTCGGTTTCCTGTTGGTGGACGGTCTGTACTTCGCTGCCAACGTGCCGAAAATCATTCAGGGCGGGGCGTTCCCGGTGATTGCCGGTATCGTGCTGTTTGTGCTGATGACCACCTGGAAGCGCGGCAAGCAACTGCTGGTCGATCGTCTCGACGAAGGTGGATTACCGCTACCGATCTTCATCGGCAGTATTCGCGTGCAACCGCCGCATCGCGTCCAGGGCACCGCCGTATTCCTGACCGCGCGGCCGGATGCCGTGCCTCATGCGCTGTTGCACAACCTGCTGCATAACCAGGTGCTGCACGACCAAGTGGTGTTGCTGACGGTGGTGTACGAAGACATCCCGCGGGTGCCTGCGCAACGGCGTTTCGAGGTTGAATCCCACGGCGAAGGTTTCTTCCGGGTGATCCTGCACTTTGGCTTCGTCGACGAGCCGGATGTGCCGCAAGCGTTGAAGCTGTGTCATCTCGATGATCTGGACTTCAGCCCGATGCGCACCACCTACTTCCTGAGCCGCGAGACGGTCATCGCTTCCAAGCTTGAAGGCATGGCACGCTGGCGTGAGGCGCTGTTCGCCTTCATGTTGCAGAACGCCAACGGTAATTTGCGCTTCTTCAATCTGCCGCTGAACCGGGTGATTGAGTTGGGGACTCAGGTGGAGATGTAAGCCCCACCCCATCAAAAAGCCCCCGTTGCCAGTGTGGTAGCGGGGGTTTTTTTATGTCTGGTGTCTCGGTGCCTTTAATTGCGCTCAGGCCGCTATTTTTTAGATTCGGCCTTTGTCCGAGCAGGTGGCGGCGTCAGCACCTTCACCACATCATCTATCACTGCCTTACTCATTGCCGTCAGATAATGCGCGGCCCAGGCGTGTCGGTCGGTGTCTCGGGCGTAGGCAGCATCTTTAGTCAGCTCCTTGGCAAGGAACAGAAAATCAGAGGCCATGGCTAGCGCATCACCGAGGGGAACATCTCGACTGACACGGAACAGCGCCTGATTTGAGCAGTAGATGAAGGGGGTGAGGCCGATGGTTTTCAGTTCTGAGGGGGCGGGCGAATCTGTTTTGCTCATGGTGTAACTCCTAAACTTGAGGAGCCGCCGCGTTCGTTTCCAAGCGAATGGGTGGCAGCTGTGCGCAGGTTGGAAAACCGGGAGCTTAGGAAACCGGCACGTCCGAAGACGTCCCACGCACAGCCGCCATGACACAGGATTGCAGCCGTAAACGTCTGCGGTCATGTTGGGCACGTTGTTGCTATTCGCTCGTCGGGTTTCCAAGCCCGATCGCTGAATGGTCAGCGACGTCCGGAGAGTATCCCGTCGAAGAAAAGCGCAACAAGGCGGCAAAGTGCCCAAACGCGAGATTCGGAGTTTGCCTACAAGGTCTGCGGGCGTCATCCGATATTGCGACACCTTAAGTAAACGAAACTAAACGTGACGAGCGATTTTATTAGTCGCTGGATTTTTGCATTGTTGAGCAGATCAATGAAAACGGAGTTGTCACTATCCCACCTGTTCGCGAATTGGCAGACGATCTGCAGGCTTCCCAGTGAAACCTGATAAATATCGTAAGGGCTTGACGGCTCGATATTTCCAATGAGACAAGTGTCCACGTTTTATGGAATGTGGACACTTGGAGTTTCTAGCCTCATGAAGAGTCAAGATATTTTGCTTTTGTTCAAGATGGCCAGCCTGCATGCCCAAGAAGAAAATCTTTTGGGGACGATGGAATCTGAGTCGAATTCGAACATGGTTGAGGAATTGTTGAAGCCCCAGCAGATAAATCGAATGACGGCAGGGGGGCGAGTGGGGCAGCCGCTAGTCATCTACCCCGCTGATGGTGAAGAAACTGTATTCCACCGCCAGGAGTTCGACTCACCGTTGGGCTATGAGGATGGGTGGGAAGGGTGGTCGGAGCCTGTATCTTCTCCGCCGCTGGCGAGTTGGAGTGAAGGTTACTCGTTGCGTGCGTTGTCTGCGTCTCTTGGGCTAAGCAAAAGCGAGGTTTCAAACTCTATAGCAAGGTGTCGTGAGTCCGGAATGCTCACCAATGACTACGACACCGGGCTTCCGAAAGTTAATCGGCGAGAGCTGCTGAAAATCACCGAGCACGCTCTGAAATACTTTTTTCCCGTGAGGCCGGGCGCGATGGTTCGCGGTATTCCAACAGGCTTCGCAGCGCCAGCGCTGTCCAAAAGCATCAAGAGCGCTGGCGGGTTGATTCCGGTTTGGCCTGATGCACTCGGAACTGAGCGTGGTCAGGCGATAGTGCCGCTCTACAAGACGGTGCCGGAAGCGGTGAAGAGGGACAGAACCCTTTATCATTATCTTGCGCTTGTTGATGCGATCCGTCTTGGTGGCCCACGAGAGTGTGGTGTGGCGGTTAACATTCTAAAAGCAGGGATGGGGCTGAAATAACATGTCATCAAACGCTGATCACAACTATGAGCTCATAGAATTTGTTGCAGATGGCTTGGGTGAGGCGTTTCTCGCTGAGGTTGCCTTTGTCGGCGGTTGCACCACAGCCATGTTGGTCACTGATGCTGCTGTGCTGGACGACATTCGTTTCACCGATGATGTTGATTTGGTGATCGAGCTGGCAGGCATTAGCGCCTGGCAACACCTCACAGAACGGCTGGCGGCTAAGAACTTCAAGATCACCGGTGAGGATGAGGTCAACTGTCGTTTCCGCTTCAACGACGTCGTCGTTGACGTGATGCCTTCTGACCCCGCTGTTCTCGGATATGCCAACCGTTGGTTCGTGGAGGGGCTGGCGAGGGCTGATAAATTTACGTTGCCCAGCGGTAACGTAATTCAGATATTTAAACCGACTTACTTTCTTGCGACGAAACTAGAGGCCTTTAGCGGTCGCGGTGAGGGCGACCCCTACCACAAAGACGTCGAAGACATCATCATCTTGATTGATGGTCGTACAGAGCTTTTGGAGGAGGTTCGCGAAGCCGAGTCTGAGCTCAAGGAATTCATCACGACTGGAATTCGAGAACTCACGGTGCTCAGTGGTATCGACTACGTGATTGAAAGCTCGGGCTCGGTGCAGGCTAATCCGGGAAGAGGGCGAATCATTCACATGCGCATGAAGGACCTGGGCAACGCATGAGATACGACACCAGATCAGTAATAGGGCGGACTAGGAAAGCCAATCATGACTGTGCTGGAGCTCTCTGCGACGGCGACAGAGGGCTGTTCGTCATCACGGACGGTACGTCGAAGCCCGGCAGCGGCCAACTGGCTGAATGCTTCGTAAAAGGTGTTTTAGCGGCCTACCCGAAACACATAGATCAGGGGGGAGATATCACTGGGCACGGAGCAGTTGAGCAAGTACTTAGTTCAGTGCTGGCCGAGCTTCACCCCGCTTTGTTTGCGAACCAGACAGGGACCACGTGTTACCTGATCGGTTTCGCTGCTCATGGGAAGCTCACGCTTGCGTATGAGGGTGACTGTTCGTGTGGTGTAGTGACACCGGCAGGCACGATCGAGTGGATTACGCCGCCCCACTGCAAGGCCAATTGGAGACGAGACCGTTCGCACCATGAGCTGGCGCAAGATCCGGCTCGAAACTGGGTAACCCGATGCCTGAAGGTTAATCGTGCCCCGGACCCTGACTTTGTTTTTCACCCATTGGCCGTCGGTGAGCGACTGGTGTTCGTAACCGATGGCTTCTGGGCGGAGTTAACGGAGTCGCAGCAAAGCAGCTTGCTGGCAGCACCGGATAGCGACTTTATCGCTGTTGAAGATGACGTAACGTGGATAGATGTTCAGCTTTAGCCTTGGAAGCACAGAACATCGACATGAAGTCCGGCTAGCTGGTAGCGCTTTATGTTTGTACATGTAAAAAAGCCCCCGCAACCTTGAGACTGCGGGGGCTTTTTTGTCAGCGGAACTCAGATCATTCCTGAACCGCCGTCTCCTTCGCTTGACGCTTCTCGATCACATCCACCAGGCGCTGGGCCAGGGCCGGGTAGTTCTCGTCGAAGTGATGACCGCCTGGCAGTTTCATCGCTTCGCCCACCGCAGTCTTGTCGGTGCAGCCGCTTTCGTCGACTTCTTCTTCACCGTAGATGCACACCACTTTCTCCGGCGGCAGCTTGGCCATTTCCGGGCCGGTGGCGGCTTCTTTGCCAGCGTTGCCGAGCCAGCCTTCGACTTCGATTTCGAAGCTGCCGGTACGGGCGAAAGCCAACAGGATGATTGCGTCGACGCGTTGCTGTTCCGATGCTTCCAAACGGTTGTAAATCGCCGGCAATACGTCGGCGCCGAACGAGTAGCCCGTCAGGATGAAGCGCTTGGTGCCCCATTTCTGACGGTAGTGCTGCATCAGTTCGGCCAGGTCCAGAGCGCTTTGCTCAGGGCTCTTGTGCTGCCAGTAGTAACGCAAGGTGTCGATGCCGACCACCGGGTAGCCGATCTTCGCCATCTCGCCCGCTACGTCGCGGTCCAGGTCGCGCCAGCCGCCGTCACCGGACAGGAACAGGGTCACGGTGTCCTTGGCTTGACCGGCGGGCACTTCGACCACCGGGATCTGCAGACCGCCGGCGGCTTTATCGCCGCCAACGAGGATCTTGCGCAGTTCGTTGTTCAGCACTTGCGGCAGGTTGATGTCGTAGTCGCTGATGCTGGTTTCGGCGTTGGGTTGGTCGCGCACGAAGCCGGCGCTGGTGTCGTCCGGGTTGTCGTTCCAGGCCACCAGCCAGTGGCCGTGAGCGGCGTTTTTGGGCAGCAGGTGAGTGCAGCCGGGTTTTTCCAGGGCCAGGTCCACCGAGACGGCCTGGGCCTTGTCGCTCTTTTGCTCGGACAACCAGCGCCACGCCAGCACGGCGCCAGGGCCGATACCGCTGACCAGGGTCGCCGGGCCTTTGAGCTCTCTCAGGGCCGATTGCAGGGCGCGACTTTGCAGCAGGCAGTCTTTGGGCAGGATCACCTGAATAATCTGCGCCGAGCCGGTGCGGCTCAGGGTTATTAATTGTTTATCGCTGAGCTTCTGGTCTTCATTGACCGCCACCAGCACCTGGGCGCGTGGCGTGTTACCGGGAATGACACGGGTCATCACGGCGCCATCGGCCGGCGTCAGCTGTTCGAGGGTCGGTTCGGGTGCCGGGCGTTTCAGGTACCAGTAACCGCCACCGAGAATCAGGGCCAGCACTACCAGTGTGGCCAGTACGTACCGCAAGGAGCGTTGAATCATCAGCGTTTCACCAATCCAGTCAAGCCGCCCGCAATCAGGGCAGCAGTGTCGGCCAGGGCAACCAGCGGATCAAGTCCGGCGGGCACGGCCATATAACGGGGTTCCCAGTCAGGCTGGAATTTGTCTTTGAAGCGGCGCAAACCTTGGAAGTTGTAGAGCTGCTCACCACGGCGGAAAACCATCGAGCCCAGACGCTGGGTCAGTGGTGCACCACGTCGGGGTTGCAACCCCGACAACGGCACCATGCCCAGGCTGAAGCGCGCATATCCATGATTTTTATAATGTTGAATCAGGCCGACCATCATGAACTCCATGGTCAGCTTGGGGGCGTCCGGGTGCGCGCGCATCAGATCGAGGCTGGCCAGGTCATGACCGTAGGTCTCGAGCAGGTTGGCGAACGCCACCGGGCGCCCTTCGAAACGAATCACGGCGACTCGGAAATGCTTGATGTAGTCATCGCTGAAACGGCCGAGGGAGAAACCTTTCTCACGCACGTTTTTTCCGGTCAGCCAGGCATCGGAAATCACCTTGAGCTCATCCATCGGCGCTTGCCCCGGATCAAAGATCTCCAGAGACAAGCCATCGCGAGTGCCACGGTTCCAGGTGTAACGCAGGTCTTTCATCTCTTTGCCCTTGGCTTCGAGATCAAAGCGAAGCAGATCGACCCGGGCTTCTTCGCCGAGCTTGATCGCGGTCAGGCCGATGTCCATGTAGTACGGCAGGTTCTCGGCGCGCACTTGATAGAACACTGGGCGGGCGTGGTGGATGTCGCAGAGGTCGCGGAACTGCCAGATCATTTCCGCCCGTTGCTGGGTCGGGCCGATCGGGTCATACAAGGCCACCAGGCTGCGACCACGGCGAGCGTACATCAGGAACGCCTCGTCGTTGGGGTGGAACAGCAACGCTTTGTCACCGGTCAGCGCGAGGCCGCCGTCGGGTTGGGACGAAGCCATGAGGATCTTTACCGCGCGATCCAGTTCATCCGGTGTCGGCAGATGGATCACCGGGCGCGCGGTGCGCAGCAGCCAGGTCAGCGACACCACCACCAGCAGAACTGCGGCACCGAGCAGCGAGCGCAAGCCACGCGGGGCATCGGCGTCGAGGGTGAACTGCCACCAGAGTTGGTGGCTGTACGGGACGTCCTGATAGGCGAACAGCAACAGCCAGATCGACGCACCGAGTACGCACAGGCTGGACACCAGATACAGCGGCGAGAACGGTACTTCGGTCAGACGGCTGGGGCGATAGAACGAGCTGCGGAAAACCCCCAACAGGCTCGCAGTCAGGGCCAGCAGGCAGGCTTCTTCCCAGTCAAAGCCCTTGAGCAGGGAGAGCAGGGCACCGACCAGCAACAATATGGTGGTCAACATCCAGGCGGCCGACAGTCGGCGGCGCAGCCCTTGAGCCAGCAGCAAGCAAAGCACACCGATCAGGCTGGCACCGAAGTGTGAGGCGTCGACCAATCGATGCGGGATCAGAAAACCGATGTGTTCCAGGCGTGTGTCGATTTCCGGGGTGGCACCGGAGAACAACAGCACCACGCCGGACAGAAATACCAGCACCGCTAGAATCGGCGCGGCCAGGCCGGACGCAACCCTCAAGGACTGACGCGATTGAAACAGGCGCTGACCTTCGTTGATCAGCAGGAATACGCAGGCCACCAGCAACGGCAGCACTACGTAGATCAGGCGATAGAGCAGCAGGGCGGCAGCAAGTGGCGCGGCGCCGAGTGTGTCGGAGAACGCGGCCAGCAGAATCGCTTCGAACACCCCGACCCCGCCGGGAACGTGGCTGAGCACGCCGGCGGCCAGGGCCAGCAGGTACACCAGCAGGAACGCGCCGAAAGGCGGGGCTTCAGGCAGCAGCAGATAGAGCACGGTTGCCGCGGCGGCGACGTCCAGGGCCGTGATGATCAGTTGCAGGAACGTCAGGCGACGGCCCGGCAGGCGCAAGGTGCGGCGCCCAACCTTGACCAGCAAGTTGTCTGGATAAGGCTGTTCTGGCAGGCGGCGGCGGTAGATGCCGATGGCCAGCACCGTGAACAGCAGCAGTACGGCCAACGCAATCGCGCCGAGTAACGTCTCGGACAGACTCAGGGCGGTAGAGGCCGCCGGCAGGTTGCTGAGGGTGGCGAGTGCGGCCAGGGGGGGTAGGGCGCAGCCGAGCGAGAGGCTGGCGAACAGCGTCATGTGGGCGACTTCAGACGCTCCCAGGCCATGACGTGCATATAAACGGTAACGAACCGAGCCTCCCGAGAGCATCGAAAGGCCGATGGCATTGCCGATGGCGAATGCGGTGAACCCGCCCAGGGCCAGGATTCGCGGCGCCAGTTCCACGCCCGCGTAGCGGCTGGCCGACCATTCGTAGCCCAGCAGAATGATGAAGCCGATCACGGTCGCGCCCAGCGCGCCCAATAATGCCGGTTTCGGAACGTCGAGAATCGAGTCGTGCAGAGCGTACAGATCGAGTTCGCTCAGCAGGTGGCGACAGGCAATCAGCGCGATAGCGAACAACAGCAAAGTGACTGCCAGGCCGATGGGCTGGCGGTATTTGCTGATTCGATCAAGCAAGCGCAGACGCTCGGCCTTGATCGGTTGTGTCGCTGTGACGGTGTCTTGTGGATCAGACGAGTTGGCGCGCATCAATCACCTCTTGGATTGTGCGCGACAGGATGGGGGTATCCAGCCAAGTTACCAATCCCTGTAGAAAAAAATAATCACAAATATTAACGCCTCTCACCGGGTATCGGCGATGGTACGTCATCAGTCGTAGAGGGTTTTGTCTGCGGTTCAGCATAGTCTGGGCTCAGCGTATGGGTGATCCCGAACGGCTCACTACACAGTGGCAGATCATTGTTGCGAAAGGACTTTTTCAACAGATACAAAAAAGGCCACTCTTTCGAGTAGCCTTTTTTGATGTTTGGTTGCGGGAGCCGGATTTGAACCGACGACCTTCGGGTTATGAGCCCGACGAGCTACCAGACTGCTCCATCCCGCGTCTGTGTGGCGGCATTCTACAGGCGAACGCCGGAGTGTCAACCGTTAATCCTGAATAGGGTCAAATAAGTATAAATGAACGGCGGACGGTCGTGAGGGAGACCTAAGCTTCGGAATCAGAACGATTTCTCATTTCTGCGCCGTGCAGGTGTAAGCACTTCATCTGTGCAAAACAAGCGCGCACAAAAAAGGCCACTCTTTCGAGTAGCCTTTTTTGATGTTTGGTTGCGGGAGCCGGATTTGAACCGACGACCTTCGGGTTATGAGCCCGACGAGCTACCAGACTGCTCCATCCCGCGTCTGTGTGTCGGCATTCTACAGAGGATCGGCGGGCTGTCAACCTTCAATCCAGAAAAAACCTCTTCCCGTTCAATCGCTTAGCTTGAAAAGAGGGCCGTGTGATCGGCTGAAAGGCTAGTGTGGCAAGGCTTTCAGCTCTATCGGGCGAAGCTTTTCGATTGAAAAATTAAATTCATCCGGCACTTTTCCTACGAGTGAAAAAGAACATTCGGAGTACTGGTGCTATATACAGGTGTCAGTGAGATACTGCCGATCTGACTCGCCAAGACTCCATTTCTTCACCATGAACACTGCTTTTATATGACGCAGCGAAAAATCATCCACGTCGATTGTGACTGCTTCTACGCCGCCATCGAGATGCGTGACGACCCGCGCCTGGCCGGTAAGCCTCTGGCGGTGGGTGGTTCGGCGGATCGACGTGGTGTGATCGCCACCTGCAATTATGAAGCGCGGGCGTATGGGGTGCGCTCGGCCATGTCTTCCGGACATGCCTTGAAGCTGTGCCCCGACCTGACCATCGTCAAGCCGCGCATGGAGGCCTATAGAGAGGCCTCGAAGGAAATTCACACAATATTTCGCGATTACACCGACTTGATCGAGCCGCTTTCGCTGGATGAGGCCTACCTCGACGTGTCGGAGTGCGCGCATTTCGGCGGCAGCGCCACGCGGATCGCCCAAGACATTCGCCGTCGTGTCTCTAATCAACTGCACATCACCGTTTCGGCGGGCGTAGCGCCGAACAAGTTTCTGGCCAAGATAGCCAGCGACTGGAAGAAGCCCAACGGCTTGTTCGTCATCACGCCGGATCAGGTCGAGGATTTTGTCAGTGGCTTGCCGGTGAGCAAGCTGCACGGCGTTGGCAAAGTGACCGCAGACAAACTGGGCAAGCTGGGCATTGTTGATTGCTCGCATCTGCGCGAATGGGACAAGTTGGCGCTTGTGCGGGAATTTGGCAGCTTCGGCGAGCGACTCTGGAGCCTGGCTCGTGGGATCGATGACCGGTTGGTGCACAACGACAGTCGCCGGCAGTCGATCAGTGTCGAAAACACCTACGACGTGGACCTGCCGGATCTGGTGAGCTGCCTTGATAAATTACCCCAGTTGCTGGAAACCCTCGCCGGCCGCATGGCGCGGATCGACAGCAGCTATCGGCCGGGCAAGCCGTTCGTCAAAGTGAAATTCCATGACTTCACCCAGACCACTCTGGAGCAGGCCGGGGCAGGGCGGGATTTGGGGAGCTATCAGTTATTGCTGACCCAGGCGTTCAATCGCGGCGGGAAACCGGTGCGGTTGCTGGGAATTGGAGTGCGGCTGGAGGATTTGCGCGGTGGGTTTGAGCAGATGGAGTTGTTTGAGCGGTAGATCTGTGGTGAATGTAAGGGCCTCTTCGCGGGCAAGCCTCGCTCCTACAGGAATATGCGATACCTGTAGGAGCGAGGCTTGCCCGCGAAGCTTTTAGGCCTTAATTCGGTCCCGGATCCGCTACCAGTCGCCCGGCATCCTTGGTCAACGACTTGAGGAATTCGGTCTGCAACTCAGGATCGTTGCGCGTCAGTTCGATCAGGCTCTGTTCCAGCTCGGTGGCTTCTTCTTCCAGGCCCAGTTCCGACAGACGTTTGACCCGGTGTACCCACTGGCTCACTTCGTCGTCTTCGAGGTCGTCGTAAATCAGCCCGTGAGCTTCGAGCAGCTTGCCACGCAAGGAACTACTGACCGCCAGGGACGAATCGGTGTGCACATCGTCTTGGGCATCTTCGACACTGATCAGCAGTCGGCTCAGATGATTGATGTCATGTTCGGCGAAAGGGCTGTCCAGCAGGTTCACGCGCAATACGCCGTTTTTGTCGGTGCTCAGCTCGAACGTTTCCTTGCCGGCCTTGACCTCAACCGGACGCTCGCTCCATGGCAGGCTCGAGTATTCGGTGCGCTTGTCGAGCTGGACCTCGTCGATTCCCGCCAGGTTCTGCTGCGCGCGACCATGAGACTGCACGTTCATGAACGGGTTGAGCCCGGCGAAACCGTAGCTCAACCAATCTTTCGTCACGCTGTCCGGCAGGTTACCGAGAGCGAACACGTTGACCACGTTCGCACCGACACCGGCCACCACGGCCACCGCACCCAGCGGGATCTCGTAAGCCTCCCGCCAGGGTTGGTAAGGCGTGTAGCGATCGTAGTGGCGTGTGACTTCGAATTCGGTGACTTCGAAAGTCTTCTGCTCGTGGATCTTCACCCGACGCTGCGGCAGCTCAAGCACCTTTGGCTCGCCGACATCGATCTGCAGGCTGTGATCGAGCAATTTGCGCTCGACACGTTCCTCGTGCTCGCTGCGTTGCGACATGTGATTGGCACAGCCGCTGACCAGCAGGGTGCCGCACAGGGCGGCACCACCGAGGCCTAAGGTGTTTCGCTTGAACATGACTTCTCTATCTGGTGTCAGCGGCGGATACGGGCCTGGAGGAAGGACAGCACGTCAGCGACCGGCAGCGCTTGCGCTTCGGGTTCGGTACGGCTCTTGTATTCCAGATTGCCTTCGGCGAGGCCGCGGTCACTGACCACGATCCGGTGAGGAATGCCGATCAGCTCCATGTCCGCGAACTTGATGCCCGGGCTGGTTTTTTTGTCGCGGTCGTCCAGCAATACTTCGAAGCCGGCTGCAGTCAGTTCTGCATACAGCTTGTCGGTGGCTTCGCGAACCTGTTCGGTTTCGTAGCGCAGCGGTACCAGAGCGATCTGGAACGGCGCCAGCGTGTCGCTCCAGATGATGCCGTTTGCGTCGTTGTTCTGCTCGATCGCTGCAGCCACCACGCGGGAAACGCCGATGCCGTAGCAACCCATTTCCAGAGTGACCGGCTTGCCATTCTCGCCCAGCACTTCGCACTTCATCGCTTTGCTGTACTTGTTGCCCAGCTGGAAGATGTGCCCGACTTCGATGCCGCGCTTGATTTCCAGTGTGCCTTTGCCGTCAGGGCTTGGGTCGCCAGCGACGACGTTGCGCAGGTCAGCAACGGTCGGAACTGGCAGATCGCGCTCCCAGTTCACGCCGAAGTAGTGCTTGTCGTCGATGTTCGCGCCGATACCGAAGTCGCTCATCAGCTCGACAGAGCGGTCGATGATGATTGGCAGTGGCAGGTTCAACGGGCCGAGGGAACCGGCGCCAGCGCCAATGGCGTCGCGCAGTTCGGCTTCGGACGCCATGACCAGCGGGCTGGCAACGCCTGGCTGGTTGGCGGCCTTGATTTCGTTGAGCTCGTGGTCGCCACGGATGATCAGGGCAATCAGCTTGCCTTGCTCTTCAGCGTGAACCACCAGGGTCTTGATGGTCTTTTCGATCGGCAGGTTGAAGCCTTCGACCAATTGCGCGATGGTCTTGGCGTTCGGCGTGTCGACCAGGCGCAGCGCTTCGGTCGGTGCGGCGCGGGAAGCTTCGCGCGGCACGGCTTCTGCTTTCTCGATGTTCGCGGCGTAGTCGGAGCCGTTGCTGAAGACGATGTCGTCTTCGCCGGATTCGGCCAGTACGTGGAACTCGTGGGAGCCGGCGCCACCGATCGAGCCGTTGTCGGCTTCAACCGGGCGGAACTTCAGGCCCAGACGGGTGAACACGTTGCAATACGCCTGGTGCATGCGGTCGTAGGTGACCTGCAGCGATGGCTGGTCAGCGTGGAAGGAGTAGGCGTCCTTCATGATGAATTCGCGACCGCGCATCAAACCGAAGCGTGGACGAATTTCGTCACGGAATTTGGTCTGGATCTGGTACAGGTTGATCGGCAGCTGTTTGTAGCTGCTCAACTCGTTGCGCATCAGGTCGGTGATGACTTCTTCGTGAGTCGGACCGGCACAGAAGTCGCGACCGTGGCGATCCTTGAAGCGCAACAATTCAGGGCCGTATTCTTCCCAGCGACCGGATTCCTGCCACAGCTCAGCCGGTTGGGTGCTCGGCATCAACACTTCGAGAGAGCCAGCGGCGTTCATTTCTTCACGAACGACGGCTTCAACCTTGCGCATCACTCGCAAGCCCATCGGCAGCCAGGTGTACAGGCCCGAGGCGAGTTTGCGGATCATGCCGGCGCGCAGCATCAGCTGATGGCTGATCACGACCGCGTCGGAAGGCGTTTCTTTCTGTGTGGCGAGCAAAAATTGACTGGTGCGCATGGTTGGCCGTTGTCGGTTGCTGATGACGAGAAATGACGGAGCATTGTACGGGCGAGATCTGCTGGCGTACAGGCGTGCGGTCGGCGGTGTGGCAGGAGGGCGGGAATCACGCGCCCTCTGCGATGCTTCCTACGATTCTTCCGCGACCTGGGTCGGAACCGGTTCTGGCGTTGGCGTTGGTGTCGGACCTTCGCGGCGGCTCTCCTGGAACCAGTGCAACGCGATCAACAGCAGCGTCGGTACGCCCAGCAGGGCAGTGATCAGGAAGAAGTTGTGATAGCCGAATTTCTCCACCATGACCCCCGAGTAGCCGCCGATCAGGCGTGGCAGCAAGAGCATGATCGAGCTGAGCAGGGCGTACTGGGTCGCAGAGAACTTCAAGTTGGTCAGGCTCGACAGGTAGGCGACAAACGCCGAGGTCGCCAGGCCCGAACTGAAGTTATCCAGGGAAATGGTGAGGATCAGCATGTTCAGGTTGGCGCCCATGTCGGCGAGCATCAGGAACAGCAGGTTGGTGCCGGCCGACGCAATGCCGCCGATGAACAGGATCGGCAAGATGCCGAAGCGCACGATCAGCAAGCCGCCCATGCCGGCACCGACCAGGGTCATGATCAGGCCAAAGATCTTGCTAACGCTGGCAATCTGATCCTTGGTGAAGCCCTGGTCGATGTAGAACACATTGGCCATCACGCCCATGACCGTATCGGACATCCGATAGGTGGCGATCAGGCCAAGCAGCAGCAAAGCCTGCCAGCGGTAACGCAGAATGAAATCGTTGACCGGCGTCAGCACTGGCGCCAAGCCGCGGCGGCCTATGGCCGACAGGCAGATAGCCGTGAGCGTGGTGTAGAGGATTGCCCGCAGGAACGCGCGGTCTTCGAGCAGCAGGTCGAGCAGGCTCACCCCGTCGAACAGCACGCTGGCGAAATCGGTGTTGTACAACTGGGTGAACATGGCCGGCACGGAAATCAGCAGCACGATCAACACAAACACCGACGCCAGTTGATGCACAAAGCTGTAGCGCCCGGCCTGAAGTTGCGTGCGCAGGGGCACCGGCGGTTCGCGCATGAAGAGGGAGGTCAGCAGTGCCGGAACCATCAGGGCGCCGAACAGCACGTAAGTGCCGGCCCATGCTGAATGCTGGTAGTTGAAACCGGTGGAACCGAAGCCTTCGGCAAAGAACAGGGCGCCGGCGGTGGCCAGCAACGCTGCGATGCGATAACCGGACATATAACTGGCGGCAAGCGCGGCCTGGCGACTGTCTTCGGCGATTTCCAGGCGATAGGCGTCGATCGCGATGTCTTGCGTCGCCGAGGCGAAGGCGACGACCACTGCAATGGCGATCAGCCAGGACAAATGTTTTTGCGGGTCGCAGAAGCCCATCCCGAACAGACCGAGGATGACCAGCGCCTGGGAAAGCACCAGCCAGGAACGTCGTCGACCGAGCTTGCCGAGCAATGGCAGGCGCCATTGGTCGAGCAGCGGTGACCAGACCCACTTAAAGGCATAGGCCAGGCCGATCAGGCTTGCATAGCCGATGGTTTCGCGAGCCACGCCGGCTTCGCGCAGCCAGACCGAAAGTGTCGAAAACACCAGCATGTAGGGCAGGCCGGCGGCGAAACCAAGCAGCAACAGTACGAGCGTCGAGGGGCTGGCATAGGCGGCGAGCGCGGCGCGCCAGGTTTTACGGGGCATGGGCTGAAGTCTGCCTCAAGAAATACGGAAACAAAGCGCGCACTCTAACCGCTGTGCTCTACCGGGCGCCAGCCATGGCGCTGAATATCAACACGATTATTCAGGATACTGATGCCCTCCATGCGCAAACGCGCGCGTTGTTCATCCCCCGATGGGCTGCCCACAGGCAGGCTGATACGCCCGCCGGCACCGAGCACGCGGTGCCAGGGTAATTTGCTGTCACCCGGCAGTTGGCTCAGTGTCCGCCCGACGAAGCGGGCGGCGCGACCCAATCCCGCCAGCTCGGCAAGCTGCCCGTAACTCACGACTTTGCCCTCGGGGACTTGGGCCAGAGTCAGGTAGAGCGCCGTGCGTCGGATTTGCGCTGGGCTATCGGTTTCAGTGGTTGAGTCGGTCACGTCCGCAGTTCCTGAAAAAATTCACCTTACCGTCTGTAGAGTAAATCCTGGATCACCCATTGAGAAATGAACTCAATAGAAATAGTCGGGTCAGTGCTTGCTAGGGTCTTATTCATACGGATAATGCCGACTTTTTTTCGCAAACTTGAGCCTGTATTTGCTTATGTTGTCCAGAACTCTGCTGTGCCTCGCTGTCGCCAGTGCCTCCACGCCCTTGCTCGCCGATACCGTCTGGTTGAAGAACGGTGACAAGCTGAGCGGCAAGATCACCGTTTTCGATGGCGGCAAGCTGTTGATCCAGACCGAATACGCCGGTGCCGTCCCAATCGACTGGAAGCAGGTTAAGACCCTGGAAAGTGATCAGCAGTTGCTGGTCAAACAGGATGCCTACACCGGCGAAAAGGCCAAGGCGCTGCATGCGGCAGATGACGGCAAGGTCACCTTGGCCAATGGCGACGCTCCCAAGACCGTCGAACTGGCCAGTATCCAGCAGATTCTCAAGCCAAAACCGGTGGTCGAGGATCTGGTGTGGAAGGGGAATGTCGACGCGGCGCTTGATTATCAGCGGGCAGAAAAAGACACCGATGACTACGACATCGACTTCAAAACCACTGCGCGCCATGGCCGGTGGCGGCACACGGCGGAAGGCGAGTACAACCGCGAGTTCCAGGATGACGTAGTCACCACGGACAACCTGCGGGGCGAATACTCGCTCGACCGCTTCCTGACCGAAAAATGGTTCTGGCAAGGGCGCGCTGTCTATAAGCGCGACAAGGTCGAAGACCTGGCCCGCCAGCGAACAGTCGGTACCGGCCCTGGTTACCAATTCTGGGACAACGAGTTGGGCGCATTCTCCCTGGGCTCGCTGGTCAACCGCACGGACTATGAGTTCGCCGACGGCAGCAAAGAAAACTTCTATTCCCTGGCGATGAAATGGGATTACAACCGCTACCTGATCGGCAAGAAGGTGGAGTTCTTCACGAATGGCGAAGTGGGTAAGCCGTTGTCGGGCGTGGCGGATTACGCGCTTGATGCCGAAATGGGCTTGCGCTACAAGGTGACCGAATGGGCGTCGCTTAACCTGAAGGCCGAGCGAGACATTATCAGCGGTACCGACGATGCCGATCTGGACAAGACCCGCTACACCGCGGGGTTTGGCGTGGCCTGGTAAGGCGAAAAAATATCGCAGCCATGGGCTGCGATTTTTTTTGCCTGCAAAACAGACAGGCACAAAAAAGCCCCGCTTTTGAGGGCGGGGCTTTTTACTAAAGCAAGTACAAGTTAGATAACTTGAACTTCTTCAGCTTGCATGCCTTTCTGACCGCGGGTAGCGATGAAAGAAACCTGTTGGCCTTCTTTCAGGCTTTTGAAGCCGTCGGATTGGATAGCTTTGAAGTGAACGAACAGGTCGTCACCGGATTGTGGAGTGATGAAGCCGAAGCCTTTTTCATCGTTGAACCACTTAACGGTACCAGTTTGGCGATTAGACATGGTGTAACTCCTTGAACAAAGATAACTGCGACGCAGGAAGAACCCTGGCCGAGACTGAGTGCAAAGAGCAGGAAAAATTCTTGTAGATGGTTGGATCGAAATTCAACATATCGTGTAGAGATTCTCAGTGACACAAGCAGCACAGTGGCGCCACCTTAACCCTTTTTCCGGAACGTGCCAATGCTTCCTGCGAAGGTTTCTCTGTTTTCATGACTGACGGTGCACCCGATTGCGGCGAAGGGCCGGATTTCACGGGGGATTGGCGAGAATTGTGCCTCGGACTTTGAACCCGAAGCGCGCGCCCGGTAAGATGCCGGACAGATTTTTCCACCTCGCTATTCAGGACACCCGCCATGAGCATCAAATCGGACAAGTGGATTCGCCGCATGGCGCAAGAGCACGGCATGATCGAGCCCTTCGTAGAGCGCCAGATGCGCGGCGAAGGCGCCGAGCGAGTGATTTCCTACGGCGTGTCGAGCTATGGCTACGACGTACGCTGCGCCGATGAATTCAAAGTGTTCACCAACATCAATTCGGCGACCGTTGATCCGAAGAACTTCGACGAGAAGAGCTTCGTCGACGTCAAGAGCGATGTCTGCATCATCCCGCCGAACTCCTTTGCCTTGGCGCGTACCGTGGAATTCTTTCGTATTCCGCGCAATGTGCTGACTATCTGCCTGGGTAAAAGCACCTACGCTCGTTGCGGCATTATCGTCAACGTGACGCCGCTTGAGCCTGAGTGGGAAGGCCACGTGACCCTGGAATTCTCTAATACCACCACGTTGCCGGCAAAAATCTACGCCAACGAAGGTGTGGCTCAGATGCTGTTTTTCGAATCCGACGAAGAGTGCGAAGTGTCCTACAAGGACCGTGGCGGCAAGTATCAGGGCCAGCGCGGCGTCACCCTGCCACGCACCTGATCCGTTCGTCTGGCAAGTCGTGGGAATTCTTGAGCGGGTAGACACTCTATTGGGTGTACTGCCCGGTTCGCGCAACGCGGACGGGGCCATCGCTCAGGAGTGCTTTATGAAGATCGATCCGCGAATAAGTGCCGAACTGGCAAGGCTTGAGCCCAATCAGGTTGGCGTTTTGGCCTGGTCCTTGTTGGCACACCCACCCGTCAGCATGGCAGGGGGCATCCCCGGTCAGCCTGATCCCGATACGCCCAACGAACAACCTACCGAGCCCGGTGAGCCCACCCTGCCGGATGAGCCGCCTCCCGCGCCCGTTGCGTGATGGCCGCCTGCCGAAAAACGAATGGCGTGTAGGAGCGAAGCTTGCTCGCGAAGGCGATGTGTCAGGCAAGGATAATGTTGGCTGACACACCGCCTTCGCGAGCAAGCTTCGCTCCTACAGAGTTTTAGGTTTACTTGAGATTGCCGCTCAAAAACTGCTTCAGCCGCTCACTTTTCGGATTGCCCAGTACGTCGTTCGGTGCGCCTTCTTCCTCCACCAACCCTTGGTGCAGGAACAACACCTGACTCGATACTTTGCGGGCGAAGCTCATTTCGTGGGTGACCATGATCATGGTCCGGCCTTCTTCGGCCAGGCCCTGGATCACTTTGAGCACTTCGCCCACCAGTTCCGGGTCGAGCGCTGAGGTCGGTTCGTCGAACAGCATGACTTCCGGTTCCATGGCCAATGCGCGGGCAATGGCGACCCGTTGCTGCTGACCGCCGGACAGGAACGCCGGGTACTGATCGGCCACCCGCGCCGCCAGCCCGACTTTGTCGAGGTAACGGTGGGCACGGTCTTCGGCCTCTTTCTTACTGCAACCCAACACCCGGCGCGGCGCCATGGTGATGTTTTCCAGCACCGTCATGTGGCTCCACAAGTTGAAGTGCTGGAACACCATGGCCAGGCGGGTGCGAATCCGTTGCAGTTCATCGGCGTCGGCCACGTGCATGCCGTGGCGATCCTTGATCATGCGGATATTCTGGCCGTCCAGGCTCATGGCGCCGTCGTTGGGTTGTTCGAGAAAGTTGATGCAACGCAGGAAGGTACTTTTGCCCGAGCCGCTGGCGCCGATCAGGCTGATGACGTCGCCGGTGTTGGCCTTGAGCGAAACGCCTTTGAGTACTTCATGATCGCCATAGCTTTTATGCAGGCCTTCAATGGTCAGTTTGTACATGGGGCATGCATCCTCAAGGCGAAAGTAGGTAGCCGCTGCGATAGGCTTCGGTGCCCGCAACGTGGGCGATCACCATGCCGGCAGTGGCCATGCGTCGCAGCGAGCGGGCGTACATAAGCCCGGCGGAAGTGCAATGAACGGGGGTGACGCGATCATTGATCGGGTCGATGATTTCGGCGATCAGTTGCCCGGCTTCGAGGTATTCCCCCGGCAGTGCGGTGAACACCAGCAGCCCGCCGACCGGTGTTGCCACCGGTTCTACGCCAGCCAGCGGCGTGGCCGGGTAGGGCAGTTCGGGCAGCGGAGCGGGTTCGCCAGCAATGGCGCCGAAGTGAATCAGGTAATTGACCAGCGCCTGGCAATCGAGGCTGGCCAACGGGTGATTGACGTCGCCCTGACCGCGCAATTCAACGGTGACCGAAAAACTGCCCAGCGGAATGTCGAAGTGTTCGCCGAAGCGCTCCTTCAACTGCCACCAGAGCAGGGTGAAGCATTCATCGAACGACTGACCGCCAGAATCGGTGGCCAGCAGACTGGCTTCGGCCCCGATGTACCGCGCCAGCGGCTCGACCTGCGGCCAGGCTTCGGGCGTGGTGTAAAGGTGGGCGACCGCTTCGAAATCGCAATGCAGGTCCAGCACCATGTCGGCATCGCAAGCCAGCCGTTGCAGGATCAGGCGCTGGGATTGCAGTTGCGTGCTGGCAGTTTGCTGAGCGAGGGTATTGCGCAGGCAGCTGCGAATCAGTTCGAGGTTGAGCTGCGGATCGTCGCCGAGTTGGCCTTCGATCTCGTTGCCGACGGCTTCGCTCAAATCGACGAACCAGCGATTGAAGTTCTGCCCGCTTTCCAGTTCGTAACGGCCCAGCGGCACATCCATCAGCACTTGTTCGAGGCCGACCGGGTTGGCTATCGGCACCAGCACGATTTCGCTGCGCAAACGGCCGGTGGCTTCCAGCTCCGCCAGACGCTGCTTGAGGTGCCAGGCCACCAGCATGCCCGGCATTTCGTCGGCATGCAGGGACGACTGGATGTAGATCTTGCCTTTGGCCGACGATGGGCCGAAGTGAAAGCTGTGAATCTGTCGTGCGGTCCCCGGCAGTGGGGCCAGCAGGTCATGAATCTGGTGGCGCATGTTCGTCTCTTTATTCCTGAAAGCGGGTCCTAGTGGGTCGGCCCGAGGAAGGCCAGCCATCGGCGTTCGGCGAGGCGGAACAGGCCGACCAGCGCAAAGGTAACGGTCAGGTAGATCAGCGCGGCGATGCCGAACGACTGGAAGGTCAGGAAGGTCGCCGAGTTGGCATCCCGCGCGACTTTCAATATGTCCGGGATGGTCGCGGTGAACGCCACGGTCGTCGAGTGCAGCATCAGAATCACTTCGTTGCTGTAATAAGGCAACGAACGACGCAGGGCCGAGGGCATGATCACGTAGGCATAAAGCTTCCAGCCTGTCAGACCGTAAGCCTTGGCCGCTTCGACTTCACCATGAGCCATGCTGCGAATTGCCCCGGCGAAAATCTCCGTGGTGTAGGCGCAAGTGTTCAGGGCGAAGGCCAGGATGGTGCAGTTCATCGCGTCGCGAAAGAAGCTGTCCAGCACCGGTTGAGCGCGTACGGCGGCCAGGCTGTAGATACCGGTGTAGCAAATCAGCAGCTGGATATAGAGCGGCGTACCGCGGAACAGGTAGGTGTAGAACTGCACTGGCCAGCGGATGTAGAAGTGCGGCGAAACCCGGGCGATGGAGAGCGGAATCGACACCAGAAAACCGATGAAGATCGACGCACTGAGCAGCCACATGGTCATGGCCAGGCCGGTAATGTTGTAGCCGTCGGTATAAAGGAAGGGTTTCCAGTATTCCTGCAAGAGTTCGATCATCGTACGGCCTCCCGGGAGCCGGCGGCGTAGCGGCGTTCGAGCCAGCGCAGGACGACGTTGGACGCGCTGGTGATCAGCAGGTAAATCAGCGCTGCAAGGACCAGGAAGTAGAACAACTGGTAGGTGCTTTTGCCGGCATCCTGCGCAGCCTTGACCAGGTCGGCAAGGCCGATGATCGAGACCAGTGCGGTGGCCTTGAGCATCACCATCCAGTTGTTACCGATACCCGGCAGGGCAAAACGCATCATCTGCGGGAACACCACGATACGAAAACGCTGGCCGCGTTTGAGTCCATAAGCGGTGGCGGCTTCGACCTGGCCCCGTGGCACCGCGAGAATCGCGCCACGGAAGGTTTCGGTGAAATACGCGCCATAAATGAAGCCCAGGGTGATGACCCCGGCGCTGAACGGGTTGATCTCGATATATTCCCATTCCATGAAATCGGTGAACGACGTCAACCAGGTTTGCAGGCTGTAGAAAATCAACAGCATCAGCACAAGGTCCGGCACGCCGCGAATCAGCGTTGTGTAGAGCTGAGCCGGGACGCGCACCAGTTTGACTTTTGACAGCTTGGCACTGGCGCCGAGCAAGCCGAGCAAAACGGCCACCAACAGCGACAACACCGATAATTTGATGGTCATCCAGGTGCCTTCCATCAGCAACGGACCGAAGCCCTTGAGGCTGAAGGCTGAGAGCCCCAGGTTTTGTAGTAGGTTTTCGAACATAAATCAGCAACCTGATCGGATGAAAAAAGCGCCCATCGCGAGATGGGCGCCGGGCATTATTTGCCGCTGTACAGATTCAGATCGCCAAAGTGTTTCTTCTGAATGGTGGCGTAGGTGCCATCGTCGTGTAACGCTTTGATACCTTTATCCAAAAGTGCCTTGAGGTCTTTGTTACCTTTCGAGATACCGACAGCCGTTTTGGCTGGCAGCAGAGGATCATCCACTGGCTTGCTGACTTCGTAATCTGCACCTTGTGGCGACTTCAAAAAGCCCAGTTCGGCTTGCAGCATGTCCTGAATCGAGGCGTCCAGACGACCGGAGGTCAGGTCAGCATAGACCTGGTCCTGGTTGGCGTAGGCCTGGGTTTTCACGCCAGCCTTGTCCAGCACGGCTTTGGCATAGGCTTCCTGGATGGTGCCTTGCTCGTAACCGACGGTTTTGCCCTTCAGCGAAGCAGTATCTTCGCTCAGGCCGGAACCCTTCTTGAATACCAAGGAAGTCGGACCGGAGAACAGCTCGCTGGAGAAGTCGATGACTTTTTCGCGGGCCGGGGTGACGGTCATCGAAGAGATCACACCGTCGAATTTATTGGCCTTCAGGCCCGGAATCATGCCGTCGAAATCGCTTTCGACCCATTTGCACTTGACCTTCAGCTCGGCGCAGATCGCGTTACCCAGATCGATGTCGAAGCCTACCAGGCTACCGTCAGCCGCTTTCGATTCAAACGGAGCGTAGGAAGGGTCAACGCCAAAACGCAATTCTTTGTATTCCTTGGCCAGCGCGGAACCGGCTGCCATGCACAACGCCAGTGCAGAAAGGGTCAGCAATGCTTTTTTCATTATTCAATCCCTAAGAACCAATATGAGCGCTTGTGGCGCAGAATTATTGTTACTGGAAAGCGTAAGACGTACTGAAAGTAGCAATTTCCGAACCAGAGTCCCGAACAAGTGTTTTAAAAGGTAATACAAGAAGTGGCAATATGCGATTGTGCACGAAAACGGGCATCGAAAATTTTATGCACTGAAGTGGGGCGCAGCCGGATCGTCAGCCGAGTAAATCCTGCAACGTCCGAAGATTGTCCGCCTCCTCAACCGACTTATCCTGCCGCCAACGCAACATCCTCGGAAACCGCACCGCAATCCCGCTCTTGTATCGTTTGGACAGAGCGATGCCCTCAAACCCCAGTTCAAACACCAGACTCGGCGTCACACTGCTCACCGGCCCGAATTTCTCTACGGTGGTCTTGCGCACGATGCTGTCGACCTGGCGCATTTCTTCGTCGGTCAGCCCTGAATAGGCCTTGGCGAACGGTACCAGTGTGCGTTCGCTCGCCTCAGGCGGCCCGTCCCACACAGCGAAGGTGTAATCGCTGTAGAGACTGGCGCGGCGACCATGCCCGCGTTGCGCATAGATCAGCACCGCGTCAACGATAAACGGGTCGACTTTCCATTTCCACCAGACGCCCATGTCCTTGGTCCGCCCCACGCCATACAGCGCATCCCGAGCTTTGAGCATCATGCCTTCGACACCGAGACTGCGGGAGGCTTCCCGTTGTCGGGCGAGGTCGAACCAGTTTTCGCCAGTGAGCACAGGCGAGGGCAGCAGCGCCGGGTTAGCGCAGGTTTTCACCACCTGTTCCAGCTGAGTGCGACGCGTGGCCTGAGTCTGATTGCGCCAGTCTTCACCCTGCCATTCCAGCAGGTCGTAGGCGAGGACGACCACTGGCACTTCTTCTAGAATTTTTTTGTCCAGGGTTTTACGGCCGATCCGCTGTTGCAGCAGAGCGAAAGGTTTTACCGCGGGTGAGGCTGGGGAATGAGGGTCGAAGGCGTCCTCGGTGGTGGGTTGTGCGGTTTTCCAAGCAACGATTTCACCGTCAATCACGGTGCCATCGGGCAAGCAGTGAACCAGACTATCGAGTTCGGGGAAGCGCTCGGTCACCAGCTCTTCACCTCGCGACCAGATCCACAGTCGCCCGTCGCGTTTGACTACCTGCGCGCGGATGCCGTCCCACTTCCATTCCACTTGCCAGTGGCTGGCGGGGCCAAGCAGGGCTTCGAATTGTTCAACGGGTTGTGATAGCGCGTGGGCGAGAAAAAACGGGTAGGGCTGACCACCGCGTTGCGCATGTTCGTCAGACGATTCAGCGGCGATCAGCATCAAATAACCGGACGCGCTCGGGCGGTTGGACAGGTCGGTGTAACCCACCAGTCGCTGGGCTACTCGTTTGCTGTCGAGCCCGGCCATGGCCGCCAAGGCACGGGTTACCAGCAACTTGGATACGCCGACGCGGAAACTGCCGGTGATCAGTTTGATGCAGAGCATCAGGCTCTGGCGGTCCAGTTGCGACCACAGGGCTGGCAGTCGATCGGCGAGGATTTGCGGGGTTTCACCGCGCAGAGGCAGCAGTTTGTGTTCAATCCAGACCGCCAATCCATCGTTGGAGCTGTGAAGGGCTTCGGGCAATACCAGTGAAATGGTTTCCGCCAGATCGCCGACCGCCTGATAACTCTCTTCAAACAGCCACGGCGAGAGGCCGGATGACGCCACCGCCAGCTCTCGCAGGATGCGCACTGGCACCAGTTGTCGAGGTCGTCCGCCGGACAAAAAGTAAACAGCCCATGCGGCATCTTCCGGCGCGGCTTTGGCGAAGTAGTTTTGCATCGCCGCGAGTTTGGCGTTGCTCGATGTTGTGGCGTCGAGTTCGGCGTATAACTCGGCGAAGGCCTTCATGGCAGCACCTCGGCGTTCTCGGGTTCGACAGCTGCGTTTTCTTCCTCATCGTCGCCGTACTCGGTGCTGAAACTCTGGGCGTCCAGACCCTGTTCGCGCAGATGGCGCACCAGTACACCCACCGAACCATGGGTCACCAGGACCCGTTCCGCACCGGTCTGTTCGATGGCCCAGAGCAGGCCCGGCCAGTCGGCGTGGTCAGACAGTACGAAGCCACGGTCCACGCCGCGCCGCCGCCGTGTACCCCGCAACCGCATCCAGCCGCTGGCGAAGCCGTCGCTGTAGTCGCCGAATCGGCGCATCCAGGTACTGCCGCCAGCGGAAGGTGGGGCGATGACCAAGGCTTTGCGCATCATCGGATCGCTCTTTTTGACCTCGCCGGCATAGATCGTTGGCGGTAAGTAAATACCGCTCTCGCGATACACCCGGTTCAGTGGTTCCACCGCGCCATGCACCAGAATGGGGCCGAGGCTGGCGTCGATGCCGTGGAGAATGCGCTGGGCCTTGCCGAAGGAATAGCAGAACAGCACGCTGGTTTTGTCGGCGGCGGCATTGGCCTGCCACCACTGATTGATCTCGGCAAAGACCTGCGCCTGGGGTTGCCAGCGATAAATCGGCAGGCCGAAGGTCGATTCAGTGATGAAGGTATCGCAGCGCACGGGTTCGAACGGCGTGCAGGTGCCGTCGGGCTCGATTTTGTAATCGCCCGAGGCGACCCAGACTTCGCCACCGTATTCCAGACGCACTTGGGCTGAGCCAAGTACATGGCCGGCGGGGTGAAAGCTCAGGGTGACGCCGTGATGCGTCAGCGGTTGACCGTAAGGCAGGGTTTGCAGGTTGATGTCTGCGCCCAGACGAGCGCGCAGGATGCCTTCGCCGGGCGCGGCTGCCAGGTAATGCTGGTTGCCGCCTCTGGCATGGTCGCCGTGGGCATGAGTGATGACCGAACGCTCGACTGGCCGCCACGGGTCGATATAGAAATCGCCGGCGGGGCAGTACAAACCTTCAGGACGTGCGATAACAAGATCCATGTTGTTACCAAAATGAGGGGACTTGTTAGCTATGAGGTTTGCGCGAGGCTGGAAGTTCTATTGAGTTTTAGCGGTGCTGGAAGATGATCGTTCCCACGCTCTGCGTGGTAATGCCTCAAGGGACGCTCCGCGTCCAGTGACGCGGAGCGTCACGGGCTGCATTCCCACGCGGAGCGTGGGAACGATCAGCAAAGGAGGGGCGTTATTTGCCAGGTGTCAGCGTCAACCGCGTCTTCCCATACACCTTGTCAAAGTTCTGCGGCTGCATCGGCAAACTCATGTATTGCCCCTTGAGCCAAGGATCAATACTGTCGAGGTAGTTCGGACTCGCCGGATTGCCGGATTGCCCAGTACCGTTCTGGCCCATCAGCGGTTCGGCCTGGCCGAAGTCGACGATAAAGCGCATGGCCGGCGCCAGGGTCGTGTTGAAATCCTGACCCCAGGCGAACGCCGAGGTATTGAGCGTGGTGTGATCGCCACCCGCCGCGAATGGACCGCGCACGGTCTGGCCACTGGCATTCTTCCATTCATAGCGGTGCAGTTTGCCCCACTGCCAGGCTTTGTGATCGCCGCCCAGCTGACTGTCGCCAGCGCTGATCGCCGCTGCCAGACTGCGGGCGAGGATCGCCGGTTTGTCTTCTTTCTGCGGTGTGCGAGCGTCATCCCAGAACGGACTGTCCTCACGCCCCAGCAGGTGATCGGCCTGGGCCGCGTAGGACACCTTACCGTTGGCGATAAAGGCTTTCCACGCCGGGCTGCTTTGCGGACCCAGTTCATCGAGGAAAATCTGTTGGGTACTTTGCTGCAGGAACAGCTCATAAATCGCCGCATCGGCGGAGGTCGGGCTGAGTTTGCCGTCGAAGGCCATCAGGCGGGTATACGCCTCGCGAGCTTTGCCGCGATCCGCCTCAGGCAACGCTTCGATGGCCTGTTTAAGCGGCTGGGACATGCCCGGTGCTTCAAACATTTTCTTCAGTTTGGCAGCGAAGGTGGTGGTCTGATCGTATTGCATGGCGATCACGCTGCGCGTGTCATGTTTGCCCACACCCGCCAGTTCGGCCATGCGTTCTCCACGCTCCGGCGCTGACCAGGAGTTGGACAGTTGCATGCCGTAGCCATGGGGAATGACTCGCTGGTTGGCTGTGCCGAGCCAGCCTTGGGCCGGATCCTGATCATAGGGATGGAGCATCGGGTCGGCGTAACCGTCCCAATCGTAACGACCTTCCCAGCCCGGCGACGGCAGCAGGCCTTCGCCTTCGCGACGGTTCGGGTAGCGACCGGTGACTTGCCAGCCGATGTTGCTGGCGTCGGCAAATACCAGGTTCAGCGCAATGGCGCGGATTTCACGGCTGGCGTCGGAGGCTTTCTCGACGTTCTGTGCACGGGACAGGTCGAAAAACGCGTCCAGTGTCTTGTCGTCGGTGAAGTCTGGCGTCTGCAAGGCCAGGCCGAGCCCATTGGCCAGCGTCGTGCCTTGGGCACTATTGAGCAGCGGGCCGTGACGGGTTTCGTACACCACTTCGCGAATCGGCCGCTGGCCTTTGACGAAGTAGGTTTCGTTACGCACGATCGCCGGCTGCCATTTGCCGCCAACCTCGTAGGAAAGTCCGTTGCCCTGGCGTTTGATTTTTTCCAGGAACAGGTCCTGGTTGTCGCCCATGACGGTGGTCATGCTCCACGCCACTTTGCCGTTGAAACCGCCGAGCACCATTGGCAAGCCGGCAATCGTCACACCAGAAGCCTGGTACTTCGGCGCGCGGATCTGTACGTAACTGAACAACGAAGGCACGCCCAGTGGTCCATGGCTGTCGCTGGCCAGCAGGCTTTTGCCGCTGCGGCTGCGTTGCGGGCCGATCGCCCAGTTATTCGACGAGGTGGCGCCCAGCAGGTTCAGATCGGACAGTTGGCTCGTGGCTTTACTGATGTCGGCCAGGCCCGGGATTTGCCCGTTGAGCTTGATGCCCTGAAGCTTTTCAGCTTCGGCCAGCGGCAGTTTTTCATCGGGGGCAGACGGCGTCAGCCATGCGAGTTTGTCGGTGGTGACGGTCTGAGCCAGCATCAGTGAGGAAATTTCCTCGGGCAGGTTGGCCGATTGGCTGAAGTTCAGCAGGCAGAAAATCAGCGCTGAATCTTCCGGCTTCCAGTATTCAGGCTTGTAACCAGTGGCCGCGAGGTCTGCTGGCAACTTGTCGCGGTAGCGGAACAAGTAGGCGTTGACCCCGCGCGCATAGACTTCGAAGAAGCGTTTGAGGCGCGGCGATGACGCTTTGTACAGCTCGCCGGCGCTTTTCTTCAGGTTGACGGCGCGCATGTAGCGGTCAGCGTCCAGCAGCTCCGAACCTGACATCTCCGACAAACGGCCCTGAGCCAATAGGCGCAGGGTGACCATTTGCGTGATGCGGTCGCTGGCGTGGACGTAACCCAGGGTGAACAGCGCGTCGTGGAAGGTGTTGCTTTCGATCAACGGCATGCCCATGGCATTGCGGCGTACCGAAACGTTCTGCGCCAGGCCCTTGAGTGGCTGCACGCCGGTGGTCGGCGGGAGGGTGTCCCGGGTGTTCCAGGTCTGACAACCGGTCAGGCTCAAAACACCGGCCACTGCTGCGGCAACGCCGAACCGAGGAAGAAAATGTGTAAGGGCTGGCGAGGCCATGGCAAAGCTCCTGCGGGGGGGGGTAGCGTCATTAAAGGCGCTACGTTAGTGAGCAGCAGGTGGCCGCGCAAGCGGCGGTGGGGTTATTTCTTCACGATGATCGTTCCCACGCGCAGCAAAGGAATGCAGCCCGGGACGCTCTGCGTCCCAAAAGCGGACGCGGAGCGTCCGTTGAGGCATTCCCACGCAGAGCGTGGGAACGATCATGGGCAGGGGAGTGCGTCGTTTTTCAGGGTTTGGGTGGGTTGATTTTTGCCGCCAGGGCATAGGCTTTTACGGTCGCCGGACGGCTCTGTATGTGGTTGAACCAGCGCAGCACGTTGGGGAAGTCTTCCAGGTTCTGACTCTGCCACTTGTGAGAAACGATCCACGGGTAGATCGCCATGTCGGCAATGCTGTATTCGCTGCCAGCGACGAAGTCTTTATCGGCCAGCTGCTTGTCGAGCACGCCATAGAGGCGAGCGGTCTCGTCGATGTAGCGCTTGATCGCGTAGGGGATTTTCTCCGGGGCGAACCGGCTGAAGTGATGATTCTGCCCGGCCATCGGCCCCAGGCCGCCCATCTGCCAGAACAACCATTGCAGCGCTTGTTGGCGCCCACGCAGGTCTTTGGGCAGGAATTTGCCGGTTTTCTCTGCCAGGTACAGCAAAATCGCCCCTGACTCGAACAGCGACAACGGCTCGCCACCATCTGCTGGCTCTTGATCGACGATGGCCGGGATTCTGTTGTTCGGGGAGATTTTCAGAAAGTGAGGCTGGAATTGTTCGTTCTGGCTGATGTTGATCGGATACACGTTGTACGGCAGGCCGGCTTCTTCCAGGAATATCGAGATTTTGTGGCCGTTGGGGGTGGTCCAGTAATACAGGTCGATCATGGAGTACTCCAAATCAAGAGATGTCGTTACTTGCGGACAGCAAACGCCGGCATCAGGTCGTCCTGTTTGCGTTCGATAGCTTGCCTGTAAGAGGAGGTGATGCTGAAGTGCGTGAAATTCAATGACACAGCATGAGAAAAACCGGCATGGAGCTCAAAACGAACGCGGCGTTGATCATCATCGATCAACAAAAAGGCATCCTGCATCCCAAACTGGGTCGCCGAAATAATCCTCAGGCCGAGGAGCGAATCCTCGATTTGCTAACGCATTGGCGTCGAACCGGGCGACCGGTGATTCACGTGCAGCACCTGTCCCGTTCGCCGGAATCGGTGTTCTGGCCGGAGCAGTCCGGGGTGGAGTTTCAGGAGCGGTTCCAGCCACAGACCGGCGAGCAGCTGATTCAGAAACAGGTCCCGGATGCGTTTTGTTCGACCGGGTTGGAGGCGAGTTTGCGCGAGGCTGGGATCGATCAGTTGATCATTGTCGGCGTGGCAACCCACAACTCGGTGGAGTCCACGGCGCGAACGGCCGGGAATCTTGGGTTTGATGCGTGGGTGGCGGAGGATGCGTGCTTTACGTTCGACAAGGCGGATTATTTTGGCAATGCGCATTCAGCCGAGGAGGTGCATGCGATGTCGCTGGGGAATTTGCATGGGGAATATGCGACGGTCGTAAGCTCTGCGCAGATTTTGTAGGAGCGAGGCTTGCCCGCGAAAAGGACGCCTCGGTCATTCAGGCAAACCGCGTCATCGTTCTTCGCGGGCAAGCCTCGCTCCTACAAAGCAATGCTTCAACGCTTTATGCGCCGTGGCACTTCTTGAATTTCTTGCCGTTGCCGCAGGGGCAAGGGTCGTTGCGGCCGACGTCTTTCAGGGCATTGCGCACCGGTTCCTGGTGGGCGTGGCCGCAGTTCGGGCCGTGAACATGGCCATGGTCGTGATCATGGTGGTCGTGATGGTCATGATCGTGGTTGCAGTCAGGGCCATGGACATGGGGTTGCTGGGTCATCGGTTTTGCTCCGGAATTAAATCGGCGGGGATTATCACGCCATTACGCGCCAGGTGCACGTAGTGGGCGATGAATAAACCGGTTTCCAATTCACCTTCCAGGCGATAGGGGATGGGTTGGTCGGGTTTTTTCAGCATTTTCACCAGATCCCGCACCTTGGGCCACAGATTGGTGCGGATCGGCACTTTAAAGTAGGCACTGCGTTTGGGACCGACCGTGAACCAATGCTCGTGCTCGCCTTCGGTCAGCAGCATGTCGCCCAAGTGAATGCGGTACTCGATGCCCCGCACCGTCAGGTCACTGTCGTTGGGGTTGTCGACGCGAAAGTGCAGGAGGAATCGTTGCTGCATCAGTTTGGCCTGGACCACTTCGACCTTGACCAGATGCACCTGCGGCTCCGGCAGGTCGTCGCCGAACCAGGACGCGCAGCTGCCGAGCCCCAGAAACAGGAGCAAGGTGAGGGTTTGAAAGACGCGCCGCTGACTGAGCATGGAGTGACTCCCTTTGATGCCCAGTCTAGTCGCTTGCGATTACCTCAACTGCTGAAATAACCCGAACAACACTTCTTGAATTTCTGTCCGCTGGCGCAAGGGCACGCATCATTGCGTCCGGCCTTGAGTTGTACGGTGGGGTCAATGAAGTACCAGTGGCCGGCATTCTGCACGAACGACGAGCGCTCGCGGTGGCTGTGTTCACCGCTGCCATCGTGCCAGCGCGCGGTGAAGGTCACGAAGGCGTGTTCTGGCTGGCCGCCGAAGACCTCCGAGCTTTCCACTTCAAGGCCCAGCCAGGTGCTTTGGGCGCTCCAGTCGCTGATGGACTGTCGATCGAGGCTGGCCTGTTGCGCGGGCAGGGTGGTGGTCACCAGGTAATCGATCAGCCCCAATACATAGGCGCTGTAGCGCGAACGCATCAAGGCTTCGGCACACGGCGCCGGATGGCCGGCATGATAATGACCGCAGCAGGCATCAAGCAGGGTGCCGCTGCCGCAGGGGCAAATGGATGTACTCATTGCTTTACCACCAATATTTCCCGAAGTTTTCCGGATTGGCCCAAAAGCGTGAGTTGAGCCAGTCGGGTACTTGTTTGTAGTCAAGAAGATCATAGGTGAACAGGGTCAGCACTTGATCGTCGCGCTGGAAGCGTTCGCTGGCCTGCAGGGCCAAGGAGAAAAAATCGGTCTCCTGCCAGCCGCTGGCCGGCAAGTCCGCCAGCACCGCGATGCGACTGGCGTTGAGGTTACGGATCCCGCCAAGCAGGTTCAGGCCATCGCGTTTGGGCAAATGTTCGAGGCAATCGACCACCAGCGCCAAGTCAAACCGGCGCGCCGCCAATTCGGCCGGCAACGCCCCGGGTGCCGCGTGTGCAACACGGGTGTCCGGGTGCGCCAGCTTGAATGCCTCAAGCGCGGGGAACTCGCTGGCGCCAATCAGCAACAGGCGCGCGGGGGCGTAACGATCAAGCAAAGCGGCCAACGCCTGCTGGGGCGTGCGCGAAGAAATACCTGCAATCATCGAAGATCCTCAATCAGAGCTGCCAAGACTAGCCTGCTCAAGAGACCGGGCCTAGAGGTGGTTTGTCGCAAAAGCGCCGATCTACCGTGAACACGGGACAAAACTGCAATGGCCTATTGCTGGCGGAGATTAAAACTCGGGTCTTTACTACCTGAATCGGTTCTAAGCCGATCCCCTCAGGAGAAAACTAGATGAGCATAGTTCGCACAGCATTACCCTTGGTTCTGCTAACCAGTGTGTTGACTGGTTGCGCAGGTTTGCAGAAAACCGACTGGCCGACCTGTGCGGCGGTCGGTGGTGTCGTGGGTGCAGGTCTCGGCGCGACCGAGAGCTCGGCATGGGCGGGGTATGGCGCGCTGCTCGTCGGCGGCACGGCTGCGGCCTATTGCTGGGTTCACGGTGATGGCGACGAAGACGGCGATGGCGTGCCGGATAGCCGCGACAAGTGCCCGGGAACTCCTAGAGGCGTACGCGTCGATGCCGACGGCTGCCCTCCACCGGTGCCTGCGCCAGTGGTCGAAGAAGCGGCCGTGGTTAAAGAAGAAGTCATCGTCATTCGCGATGTTCACTTCCAGTTCGACAAAGCCACACTGACCCCTTCCGATAAAGAAGTACTAAACACCATCGCCACTCGCCTGAAGCAGGAAGCGAGCACCGCCCAGTTGACCGTAACCGGTCACACCGACAGCGTGGGCAGTGATACCTACAACCAGAAACTGTCGGATCGTCGTGCGCACTCGGTGGTCGAATACCTGATTTCCCAAGGTGTACCCCGCAGCGAATTCGTGTCTGTCACCGGTGCCGGTGAAAGCCAGCCGGTCGCCGATAACAAAACCGCTGACGGCCGCTCGATGAACCGTCGCACGGAAATCAAAATCAACCGCTAAACCCCCCGTACTCCGCGGCTTGTGCAGTCGCGGATGCAGGTCTTTACTCCTGTGTTACCGGCATTGGCCGGTCACACAGGAGCTTTCACCATGAGTGTTCTCACACGGACTGTCTTGCCGGTTGTGCTGCTTGGCAGCCTGTTGACCGGTTGCGCTACTCACAGCGATGGCACCGCCCCCCTCAATCAACGAACCTGGCCAATCTGCAGCGTTATTGGCGGACTGGTCGGTGGCGGTCTGGGCGCACTCCAAAGTAGCGGTTGGGCGGCCGGTGGAGCGGCGCTGGGTATCGTGACCGGTGGCTTGATTTGTTACGCCCAGGATGGCGACGAAGACGATGATGGGGTCTTCGATCGACGTGATCGCTGCCCTGATACGCCCGCCAATACGCCTGTCGAACATCATGGTTGTCCATTGCCGCAGTACCCGGCCAGCGTGAAACCCGAACCTGCGCAATCCGAAGTCGGACGCCTATAACCACATCAATCGCTGAGCCCCGTAATAGAGCCGTCGAGCGACAGTTGAAGTCGGTCCGGCGGCCATTCGGCGGCCTTCATGAAGAATTTTCCGTTGCCCTCTGGCTTATCCCGCGTGGAAGCCGGTACTGTGCGCGCAAAGAATAATTCTCAACGGGTGAGCGTATGAACGTGTTTTGGGGGCTGGGGAAGTTATTGACCCTGCTGTTCTGGCTGGTGGTGCTGGTCAATCAGCTCATACCGTTTGTCAATCCTCTGCATCTGTTGGTCGATCTGGTCGGCAGCCTGTTGGCGCTGCTCCATTTTCTGGAGGCGGTGTTCTGCTACCGCAGTCTCAGAGGTCGCGCCCACCCTTGGCGTGATCGCCTGAAGATCCTATTTTTCGGCGTTTTCCACCTGCAAACCATCCCGGCTCCCACCGTATCGAAGGCTTCTCATGCGTAAACTCTGTCTGCTCGCCGCACTCATCAGCCCATTGGCTTGCGCTCAGGTAGTGAGCGTCGAAAGCAACTCCTTGATGCGCTTGCCCAACACCACCAGCACCTTGCAGCTGGAACGCCTGGAAGTGGCCGACTACGGCACGTTGTTGATTCCCTCGAATGTGACCGAGGTCACCGTCGGTGAATTGCGTCTGGGTCGTGAAGCGCGGATCGCCATCGTACCCAGCGAACAGCCGCTTGAGCTGAAGGTCAGTCGTGCGCAGTTGTCCGAAGGCAGCCAGATCACTGCTCGCGGCGCGCCGGGGACTTACCTCAAGGCGGCCCGCTCCGGGCGTAACCTGAGTTTGCAGATCAAGGCACTGAGCGCGCCACTATTGTTGGTGGACGCTCGCGGCGGCGCGGGCGCACCGGGTTTCGTCGGTCTCGATGGGGCCAACGGTCAGGCGCCGGGTTGTACCTGGGGTCAGGCCGGCCGCGGTGCTGATGGCAGTAATGGCAGCGACGGTCAGGCGGGAGCACCGGGTGCGCTGGTAAGGCTGGAAGTGCCGCGTGATTATCCGGTGGAACAGATCAAGGTCCAAGTGGCCGGCGGTGCCGGTGGCGTGGCCGGGCCTGGCGGCAAGCCGGGAGCGGGTGGCAAGGCCAAGGGCTGTTTCGTCTACAAGGCCGATGGCGGCAAGAGCGGGCGTCCTGGCGCTGACGGTCAGCCGGGGTCTGCCGGTGCGGCGGGTTCGGTGACCGTGCAGCGGTTGTAACCCTTTAACTGATTGTTCCCACGCTCTGCGTGGGAATACAGCCCGTGACGCACCGCGTCACTGGACGCGGAGCGTCCCTTGAGGCATTCCCACGCAGAGCGTGGGAACGATCACGGCCGCGCCGCAGCAATCGCCACCAGCACCAACCCGACAATCAGATTAATCCCCACCCACTTGCGAATCCTCCCCAGCACCGCAGCCCCCGTCGGCCAATCCTGCGCCGCCACCGCCGTGCGCAACTCCGGCAACAACAACGCCTGAATCCGGATAAACAGCGCCGTCATCACCACGTACAAGCCCATCATGACCTGTACATAACGCGGCGCCATTTCAAAACCGGCGTACTGCAGTTGAATCATGCCCACACCGCTAATCGGCAAAAGCACCACCGCGACCCAGACCCAGTGGAAAAAACCTTGAAACACTTCTACCCACAGCTTCAAACGGGCAGGGCCTTCCAAAGCCTTCATCGCCGCCGGGCGCAGGACCATCCAGGCGAAAAACATGCCGCCAACCCACACCAGGGCTGACAGTACATGCAGGGTATAAACGAGGCTAAAGGCGGTCATTGAGGTACTCCGTTCTGCGCGGGATTAATTAGCGGGGTATGATAGCGGCCGATCCGAACCACTGAAAATTTATCCAGCGTTTTTTGCGCCCGACAATCCATGATCAGCACCGAACTCAAAACCACGATCCAGGGCGCCTACTCGCGTTTTCTCGAAGCCAAGAGCCTCAAACCGCGCTACGGCCAACGCCTGATGATCGCCGAAATTGCCAAGGTCCTCGGTGACATCAACACCGACGACGAAGGCCGGCGCAGTGGCGACCCCGCGATTGTCGCGGTGGAAGCCGGCACCGGTACCGGTAAAACCGTGGCCTACAGCCTGGCCGCAATCCCCACTGCGAAGGCCGCCGGCAAGCGCCTGGTGATTGCCACGGCCACCGTGGCCCTGCAAGAGCAGATCGTCTACAAGGATTTGCCTGACCTGATGCGCAACAGCGGGCTGAATTTCAGCTTTGCCCTGGCCAAGGGGCGCGGGCGCTACATGTGCCTGTCCAAGCTCGATATGTTGCTTCAGGAAGGTCACGCGCAAACCGCCACCGCTTCGCTGTTCGAAGAAGAAGGCTTCAAGATCGAGGTCGATGAGGCGAGTCAGAAGCTGTTCACCAGCATGATCGAGAAACTCGCCGGCAATAAGTGGGACGGCGATCGCGACAGTTGGTCCACCGCCCTGGAAGACGCCGATTGGGCGCGTCTGACCACCGATCACAGCCAGTGCACCAACCGTCATTGCCCGAACTTCGGCCAGTGCGCCTTCTACAAGGCCCGCGAAGGCATGGGCAAGGTCGACGTGATCGTCACCAACCACGACATGGTCCTGGCCGATCTGGCGCTAGGCGGCGGCGCCGTGCTGCCGGACCCGCGCGACACCATCTACGTGTTCGACGAAGGCCACCACCTGCCGGACAAGGCCATCGGCCATTTCGCCCATTACACACGCCTGCGTTCCACCGCAGACTGGCTGGAAACCACCGCCAAGAACCTCACCAAGTTGCTGGCCCAGCATCCGCTGCCGGGCGACTTGGGCAAGTTGATCGAACAGGTGCCGGAACTCGCTCGCGAGATCAAGACACAGCAGCAATTCATGTTCACCGCCTGCGAGCAGGTCGCCGATTTCAAGCCCGGCGAAGACGTCGAAGGTCGCGAGCGGCCGCGTCATCGCTTCGTCGGCGGGGTCATTCCCGAGCACATGCGCGAAATGGGCATCGAGCTGAAGAAGGGCTTTGCCCGTCTGACCGATGTCTTTACCCGACTGACCGAACTGCTCAAGGAAGGCATGGACGGCGAGGTCAACATCGGCATCGCCAGCAATCAGGCCGAAGAGTGGTATCCGCTGTTCGGCAGCCTGTTGTCCCGTTCTTCGGGCAACTGGGAATTGTGGGGCGCGTTCACCGCTGAAGACCCGGAAGACAACCCGCCCATGGCTCGCTGGCTGACCCTGGCTGAAAGCGGTTCGCTGTTCGACATCGAGGTCAACGCCAGCCCGATTCTCGCGGCGGAAATGCTTCGTCGAAACCTGTGGAACGTGGCCTACGGCGCGCTGGTGACGTCGGCGACCCTGACGGCACTCGGCACCTTCGACCGCTTCCGCATGCGTGCCGGTCTGCCGAAAAAAGCCGTGACCGCGGTAGTCCCGAGCCCGTTTCATCATGCCGACGCTGGCGTGCTGCGAGTGCCGGACCTGAAGGCCGATCCGCGTGATGCGCCGGCTCACACCGCAGCGATCATTCGCGACTTGCCCGCCTTGGTGGAAGGTTCGCGCGGCACCCTGGTGCTGTTCTCCTCGCGCAAACAGATGCAGGACGTGTTCGACGGTCTCGATCGCGACTGGCGCAAGCAAGTGTTCATTCAAGGCAACCTGTCGAAACAGGAAACCCTGAACAAGCACAAGGCACGGGTCGATGGCGGTGATTCCAGCGTGTTGTTCGGCCTGGCGAGTTTTGCCGAAGGGGTCGACTTGCCCGGTGCGTATTGCGAGCACGTGGTCATCGCGAAGATTCCGTTCTCGGTGCCCGACGATCCGGTCGAAGCGGCCCTGGCTGAGTGGATTGAGGCTCGGGGCGGCAATCCGTTCATGGAAATCTCCGTGCCGGATGCTTCGCTGAAGCTGGTCCAGGCCTGCGGTCGCTTGCTGCGCACCGAAGAAGACCGCGGCACCATTACCTTGCTCGATCGACGTCTGGTCACCCAGCGTTACGGCAAGGCAATCCTCAATGCGTTGCCTCCCTTCCGTCGTGAAATTTCCTGATACACCGGTGGGCAAATGTGCCCACCGCGTTGTCTATCTCTCAACCATCGCTTTTCCACTGGCCCATTGAGGGTCGTTAGGGAGAATTTCGTTCTCATGATTCGCCGTTCGCTGCGCCGTTCTTTACCTGCCGTTTTCGCTCTGATGTTCGCAGCCCCTTTGCTGGCAGCCCCTGCCGGTCAACAGACGCTGTTCAACTTTGTGCGCCCCGCCGACGTGGTCCTGGTGGCGACTCAGGACGCCAGCCTGCCGCAATCCAACGCCGAGCAAACAGCTGAGGGCGAAGTGTTGCGTCGGGTGACGTTCAACCCGGTGGCACAACCGACCTTGCGTCTGTCCCCGCAGACCGGCGCCTGGGACTGGTCGCAGTCGGGTTTCATGAGTTTGCGGATTCAGAGCGCAATGAACTGGGCCGTGACCCTGTACGTGAAAATCCAGAGCAACGACGGCAAGACACTGGTCAGCCGCGTCGACTTGCCGGCCGGCCCTGCGCAAACTTTATTGGTGCCGCTGCAGCCATTTTCGCCATTGAGCCTTGGGCTAAAAGCCGGCCCGCCGATGCCGATGACGTTTGAGGGGCAACGCGTATTGCTGGCCAGTAGCGTCGGTGAGCTGGAGCGCAGCCAAGTGGTATCGGTGACCTTGTCGATGGATCAGCCGAAAGTTGCCCAAAGTATTCTGCTTGAGCGCTTTGGTGTGCAGGACGGCGATGCGGTCACCCAAGCGGCTTTTGGCGGCCTTGTAGACGCTTACGGCCAGTCAACCCGGGCCAAATGGCCAGAGAAAGTCAGCAGCGACGAGCAACTGAAAAGCGCAGCCGCCAAAGAACAGCAGCAACTGAAAACCTGGCTGGCCGAGCGCGAGAAGTCGGCCCTGGACACGTTCGGTGGCTGGAACAAAGGCCCGGCATTCAAAGCCAGCGGCTTTTTCCGCACTGAGAAGCGCGACGGTCGCTGGTACCTGGTGACCCCCGAAGGGCATCCGTTTTATTCGCTCGGGGTCAACACCGTCACCCCGGACGTCAACCAGACGTACATCGCCGGTCGCGAATGGATGTTCGAATCCCTGCCAAAACCCGACGAGCCGCTGGCCAGCCACTATGGCGAAGGCGACAACCGCGGTGGCAACGGTGTCGATCAGGGCCGTGGATATAACGCCGGTCGCTGGTACGACTTCTATGGTGCCAACCTGCAGCGCTTGTATGGCGAACCTTGCGCACTGGGCAGCGACACCAAGGCCGGTGTCGCCGAAGCCGCCAAGGCTGACGCCGTTGAGGCAACGGCCGATAAGGCCGCTGAGCAACCCGCTGCTCCTTCGACCGCTGAATCCGGTGTCGCCGAAGCCGCCAAGACCGGCGCAGTTGAAGCGACAGCCGCGAAAGCGGCTGAGAAAACTCCCGCCGAACCCTGCAAAGCGGTTGTCGATGAAAAACAATGGGCCAGCCACACGCTTGATCGCCTGCAAGCCTGGGGCTTCAACACTATTGGCAACTGGAGCGCCCCGGCGCTGGCCAACGCTGACCGTGTGCCGTACACATTGCCGCTGTCGATCGTCGGCGATTACGCCAGCATCAGCACCGGCACCGACTGGTGGGGCGGCATGCCCGACCCGTTTGACCCGCGTTTCGCCATGGCCACCGAACGTGCCGTGGCCATTGCCGCCCGCGACCATCGCGACGATCCGTGGCTGATCGGTTACTTTGCCGATAACGAGCTGGCCTGGGCCGGTCCCGGCGATGACCCGAAAGCCCGCTACGCCTTGGCGTACGGCACGTTGAAGATGACCACCGACGTCCCGGCCAAACGTGCGTTCCTCAAGCAACTGCGGGATAAATATCGCAATCAGGCGGGCCTTTCCAAAGCCTGGGGCATTGATTTGCCGGCCTGGGAGTTGATGGAAGACCCGGGCTTCGTGCCGCCGCTGCCAAGCGCCGAACACCCGGAAATCGAAGCCGACTTCAAATACTTCCAGAAGGTCTTCGCCGACACGTACTTCAAGACCCTCTCCGACTCGCTCAAGTGGCACGCGCCGAATCAGCTGTTGCTGGGCGGCCGGTTTGCCATCAGCACCCCGGAAGCGGTTGAGTCCTGTGCCCAGTATTGCGACGTGCTGAGCTTCAACATGTACACCCTGCAACCGCAGGACGGTTACGACTTCGCCAAGCTGCGCAGCCTGGACAAACCGGTGCTGATCACCGAGTTCAACTTCGGCTCCGCGGATCGCGGCCCGTTCTGGGGCGGCGTGACGCAATTGGCGAAGGAAGAGGACCGTGGGCCGGCTTACGCCAATTTCCTCAAACAGGCGATGAGCGAACCGTCGATCGTCGGGGTGCACTGGTTCCAATACCTCGATCAACCGGTTACCGGTCGCCTGCTGGATGGCGAGAACGGGCACTTTGGTCTGGTGGGCATTACCGATCTGCCGTTCCAGGGGTTCGTCGACAGCGTACGCAAGAGCAATTTGCAGACCGTCGATCAGCTCGGTAAAGAAGCCGAGAAGGCCAAGGCTGAAGCGGATAAAGCCGGTCACGAAGCAGAGGGCGGCAAAAAAGGCGATGCTGGCAAAGGCGCAGGGCAGGGCGCTGGCCATGCAGGTGGGCATTCCGGCAATGGGCATTAAATAGCTGAAACCGTGTCATCGTTCTTCGCGGGCAAGCCTCGCTCCTACTGGGAGTGTGGAGATTCTGTAGGAGCGAGGCTTGCCCGCGAAGGCGTCCGCAAGGGCGCCATTAATTTCTGATCACTTCTATGGGCGACCGACCGCCCGGCCCGCCACAGTTCCCAAAACCTTCTAGGGCTGGAACAATGCGGGCCACTTTGTAGACATTATCCAGGGGAGTTGCGGGTGCAGATTCAGGGTTATTACGATCTGAAGTTCGAAGCGGTGCGTGAAGCTTTCGCTGCGCTGTTCGACGATCCTCAGGAACGTGGCGCAGCGCTGTGCATCCAGCTCGGCGGTGAAACCGTGGTCGATCTTTGGGCCGGTAGTGCCGATAAGGATGGCGCTGAAGCCTGGCACAGCGACACCATCGCCAACCTGTTTTCCTGCACCAAGACCTTTACCGCGGTGACCGCCCTGCAACTGGTGGCCGAAGGCAAACTGCAACTGGATGCCCCGGTGGCTCGCTACTGGCCGGAGTTCGCCGCCGCAGGCAAAGAGTCGGTAACCTTGCGTCAATTGCTCTGTCATCAGGCCGGTCTTCCGGCGCTGCGTGAGCTGCTGGCCCCGGAGGCCCTTTACGACTGGCAAACCATGGTTGACGCCTTGGCCGCCGAAGAACCGTGGTGGACGCCGGGGGTCGGTCACGGTTACGCCGCGATCACCTACGGCTGGCTGGTCGGCGAGTTGCTGCGTCGTGCCGACGGTCGTGGGCCGGGTGAGTCCATCGTGGCGCGGGTCGCGAAGCCTTTGGGGCTGGATTTCCACGTCGGCCTGGCAGACGAAGAGTTTCACCGCGTGGCGCACATCGCCCGTGGCAAGGGCAATGTCGGCGATGCCGCCGCCCAGCGCTTGCTGCAAGTGACTATGCGCGAGCCGACGGCCATGACCACGAGGGCGTTCACTAACCCGCCGTCGATCATGACCAGCACCAACAAACCCGAGTGGCGACGCATGCAGCAGCCGGCCGCCAATGGCCACGGCAATGCCCGCAGCCTGGCCGGGTTCTATGCCGGTCTGCTCGATGGCAGCTTGCTGGAAAGCGAAATGCTCGACGAACTGACGCGCGAACACAGCCTCGGCGAGGACAAGACTTTACTGACCCGGACCCGTTTCGGCCTGGGTTGCATGCTCGATCAACCGGACGTTCCCAACGCCACCTACGGCCTCGGCCCTCGTGCGTTCGGTCATCCGGGTGCCGGCGGTTCCACCGGCTTTGCTGACCCGGAACACGATGTGGCTTTCGGCTTTGTGACAAATACCTTAGGGCCGTACGTCTTGATGGATCCGCGCGCGCAAAAGCTTGTGCGGGCACTGGCCACTTGTCTGTAAATCGCGCTCAGGGGTTCCAGGGCCGGAACCCAAAGGCCTTTATGGTTTCCAAGCGTCTGTTTATCCGGGTCAATCCGGCCTGATACTTCAATATTTCATTTTGTGGATATCCAATGTCTTCCAATAAAACCCTCGCTTTGGCCCTGTGCTTCGCTATTACCGGTTGCGCACAAACTCCACAAAATGACTCGGATGGCAGCAGCTGGTGGCCGTTCGGTTCCTCCGACAAAGTCGCCGCTAAAGGCCCTGCTCCGGCTTCGGCCCCGGCCCCCCTGAAGCCTGCCGCGACGGCTCCGGTAGCCAAGACTGAAAGCTCCAGCCACTGGTATTGGCCGTTCGGCTCCGATGATGCCGCCGACAAGACCCCGGCCAAGCCAGAAGTAAAACCAGAGGTAAAACCTGAAGCCAAACCTGCCGCTGTGGCCAAGGCTGAAGCCGATGCAGGTGGCAAATGGTGGTGGCCGTTCGGCGGCAAAGAGCAAAGCACCGCCAAAGCCGTGCCGATGCCCGATCCGAAAGTCACCCAGGCCTGGCTCGACGACTACGAACCGCGCCTGCGCGAAGCGATCAAGGACAGCAATTTGCAACTCGAGCGCCGTGACAACGTCTTGGTGGTTACCGCACCGGTAGAGGGCTCGTTCAACCCTGACCGTCCGGCCATGCTGCTGCCGGTGACCCTTGGCCCGTTCACTCGCGTCGCGAAAATCCTTGAAGTTGATCCAAAGACCGCCGTGCTGGTGCTCGGCCACAGTGATACGTCGGGCGCCGCACCGGCCAACGTGAAACTGAGCCAGGAGCGTGCGCAGGCCGTGGCGGCGATTTTCCGCCTCAGCGGTCTGCAGCGTGATCGTCTGATGCTGCGCGGTATGGGTGGCGAAGCCCCTCGTGCTGCCAACGACAGCACTGAAGGCCGTGCCTTGAACCGTCGAGTGGAACTGTTGGTGACCCCGCAAAACACCATGGTTGCATTGCTGAGCAAGTACAACATGCCGGCCCCGGCGCCAGTGAAGATGCTTGCTGCTCAGGACGTCAAGCCAGTGGTCAAACCAGTCACCCCTGCGCCAGCCGCGAAGAAAGCTGATGTACCTGCCGCGAAAAAAGCCCCGGCCAAGAAAGCCGCCGCCAAGAAGGCGCCAGCTAAAACCGCGACTCCGGCGAAAAAGACTACTCCGGCCAAAGCCGCAGCGGCTGACAAGAAAGTCGCCGACGCCGATGCTACAAAGAAGTAATTCGTTAACCAAAAGGAATGTGCCATGACCAAGGGCTTGGCTGATATGCGTCGCGACTACACCCGTGATGGCCTGACCGAGGCGCAAGCCCCGGCCGAGCCATTCGGGCTGTTCCATCAGTGGTTTGCCGACGCGGTGAAAACCGAGCAACCACCGGTGGAGGCCAATGCCATGACCCTGGCCACCGTCGATCAGGACGGTCGGCCGCATTGCCGCATACTGCTGCTCAAGGGGCTGGACGAGCAGGGTTTCACCTTCTTCACCAACTACGACAGCGCCAAGGGCCAGCATCTGGCCGCGAACCCGTTCGCGGCCATGACCTTTTTCTGGCCGGCCCTTGAGCGCCAGGTGCGCATCGAAGGGCGAGTGGTGAAAGTCACGCCGGAAGAGTCCGACGCCTATTTTCAGGTCCGTCCACTGGGCAGCCGTCTCGGTGCCTGGGCTTCGCCTCAGAGCCGGGTGATCGCCGATCGCGCTGAGCTGGAAGCGTTGCTCAAGAACACCGAGCAACGTTTCAGCGACACGCAACCTCATTGCCCTGAGCATTGGGGCGGTTATCGCTTGTTACCGGAGCGCATCGAGTTCTGGCAAGGCCGTTCGAGCCGTCTGCACGATCGCCTCAACTACAGTATGCAGGGCGCCAACTGGATTCTTGAACGTCTGGCACCCTGAACAGTCTACCGATCGGGATAGCCTGCCGCAGCGGCTTCAAGCCACTGGGGCAGGTCTCGGCGCTTGATCTTCTGCGCTTGAGCGTTCGCCAGTTGCTGGAGCATGAAAGCCTTTTTCTGCTCGTCTTTACCCGCCAGAGCCAACGCCAGATCGCGGTCCATCCAGCATTTGATCCGCACGTATAACCACCAGTGGAAGTACAGACCGGCGACGGTGGCGACGACAATGATGAAGTAATCCATGAAAATCCTTGGTTTATTGGCGCAGATTCCGGAATTTGCCGCTACTGTGTGTCAAGTTCGTGGTAGCGCCCTGTACCGGGCCTGAATCAAACCAAATTTTATCCGGGCGGGCCGTGACAGGCGTCAAGCTGCGGAGTTTAATGAATACCTGTCCTTTGGAGTTGATGCTATGCGTAAGTCTGTTCTGCTGGTTGCTTCCTTTTCCACGATGGCGATGTTGCTCACTGGCTGCCAATCGAGCCTGACCGGTGACTCCTACTCCCGTGACGAAGCGCGTCGGGTGCAGACGGTTCGCATGGGCACCATCGAATCGCTGCGACCGGTGAAAATCGAAGGCACCAAAACCCCGATCGGCGGCCTTGCCGGTGCGGCGGTTGGCGGTGTTGGCGGCAGCGCTATCGGTGGCGGTCGCGGCAGCATCGTTGCTGCCGTTATCGGTGCCGTCGCTGGCGGCCTGATCGGCTCGGCCACCGAAGAAGGCCTGACCCGTGCCCAGGGCGTGGAAATCACTGTTCGCGAAGACGACGGCAGCATGCGCGCCTACGTGCAACAGGTTCAGGAGAATGAAGTATTCCGTGTTGGCGAGCGGGTGCGGATTGCTACTGTTGATGGGACTAGCCGCGTTTCGCATTAAGCGGGAACGGGTAATAAAACAAAACCCCGATCAGGTGGCTGGTCGGGGTTTTTTGTTTGAAGTGAGAATTAAACGGAGCTGTTTCTAGACGTTGCAGGTGAGTTGAAAAAGAAATGCTGAATTATAAATTTTCTTTCCGAGTATTTCTTCCAAGGCATCAAGCTGCTCGGTCGTGAGGTTGTATCCCTCCCAGCCTTGTTGATCCGCTGTCCATCCCATAATTGCTTTCAGTTCTTTATCGTAGCCGTTCGGCAGCTCTTCTTCGAATGCGAGGAGTTCGGTTTTTTTATCAAATGCCTCTATGACGTAAATCATGGTTCTACTTTCCTAGTGTTATCCGCTGGTTTGGTCTGCTCGCCAGTAGTCGGATCATATTCACCGAGATGACGGCCACGTTTGTCGTACATCTCGACAGCCCCATGCTGTGAGTCCCATTCAAAAATTTTCCCATTTGGGGTTTTCCAGCGCTTTCTAAGGCCGCCGCCACCTTTAACCGGAGTCTTACGAGTTGCTCTCGTAGCATCGGGAAAAGCGGTCAGTCCATTTGGCGCCGGATAATATTTGTGGTTAGAAACACTAACCACAATATAAACCGGCAACACCCCCGAACCCGCAGGGAATACCAGAATGAAATCCTTGTACTCAGGCGGGTAAACCGGATTCACGATGATGCTGTCAGCCGCTTTCGTCGGCGGATAAACCCAAATATGCGGTGCTTGCGGTGCAGCCTCCAGCGCGGGAATCCCGAGGATGTCGGACCCATCCACAGCCGGCGTCCAGATCAGCTCAATACCATCCCCGAGATCCGCCACCTGCTGGCTACCGCGCACACTGAACTGCACGACATCAACCATTTCCCAATCGCGGTTCTTGCCGGTGTAGAAACCGTATCCCTTGAAGCTGCCATCAGCCTGTTGCTCGACCCTTAGACGAACGCGGGTTCGAGCCTGTTTCAGGGCGCGCAACTGGTCTTCGGTGTAGAGCGCACTGTCGCCCAGGCTCGGCGTCCAGAACAGCGCGATCACGCCGGCCAATGCGGCGGCTCCAGCAGCGCCAAGTGCTGAGGCAGGAACGGCGAGAGTCGGGGCGCGAAGAGCAATTCGACCGATGCCGAGCGAGAGGGTGCTGCCACTGATCGTTTCCAGGTTCAGCAGTCCGGCATCGTCTACCTCGCGAGCACCGAGCCAGGCGACCTCCCCGTAGTCTTTGAGGCTGTCGGTGGGCACCATTCCCGAAGGATTCGAGTAGTCGATGATGGCGTCCGGCAGCTTGCAGGATTTGGCAAAGACGCACCCCGCGCGAACGGCTTCGTGCTTTTTGGCGACGACCTCACGACTCCGTTCGAAAGCGTCTTGCCTCGCAAGCATGGCGTCGTAAGCGTTTTGTCGGGCATTGCGCTCGGCCAGTTCGGTGGCCGTCATGAAGCGGTGAGTGATGTGATGCCCGTCGCCTGACGGTGGGTTCTGAACCCGGGGAATGTCCTTATTGCCAGCCACTGATCTTCCTTGCGTTCGTACGTCGGCAGCCCTCAAAAAAGGGGCTGCGCGACGTTAACGAACGAGGCTAATCGTGGCTGTAGGACGAATCCTGAATGTCGCTAAGAGTGTTCTCTATCGCTCAGGATTGCAGCGCAGTGCGCTTGCGACTCGCCGCCGCCGTCACCGCATAACCCATCAACGCCGCCAATATCGACCCGGTCAAAATCCCCATCCGATCCATCCCGGCGTATTCACTGGCGCCGGGCACAAAGGCCAGGGAGCCGACAAACAGGCTCATGGTGAAACCAATGCCACAGAGGATCGCAACACCCAGCACTTGGCCCCAATTGGCACCTTGGGGCAGGGCGGCGATGCCGATTTTCACCGCCAGCCACGTCAGGCCGAAGACGCCGAGGGTCTTGCCCAGCAGCAGGCCGACCGCGATGCCCATGGGAACGTGGTGGGTGAAGCTTTCCATGGTCACGCCGCTCAGGGACAGGCCGGCGTTGGCGAAGGCGAACAGCGGCAGGATGCCGTAGGCGACCCATGGGTGCAGGGCGTGTTCGAGGGTCAGCAGTGGCGAAGGTTCTGCGTTTTTCGTGCGCAACGGAATACAGAAGGCCAGGGTCACACCGGCCAGTGTCGCGTGGACACCGCTCTTGAGGACGCAGACCCAGAGGATCAGGCCGATGATCATGTACGGACCGAGCTTTACCACGCCGAGCCGGTTCATCGCGATTAGCGCCACAATGCACGCCGCGGCCAGCGCCAGTGACAGGGTCGATAGTGCCCCGGAATAGAAGATCGCAATGACGATGATGGCGCCGAGGTCGTCGATGATCGCCAGGGTCATCAGGAACAGTTTTAGCGAAACCGGCACGCGTTTACCGAGCAAGGCGAGTACGCCAAGGGCGAAGGCTATGTCGGTGGCCATCGGGATGGCCCAGCCACCCAGGGCCGCCGGGTTGTCGCGGTTCAAAAACCAGTAGAACAGCGCCGGAATCACCATGCCGCCAATCGCCGCCGCGCCGGGCAGGACGATTTGCGAGGGTTTCGACAGTTGACCGTCAAGGACTTCGCGCTTCACTTCCAGGCCGATCAGCAGGAAGAACATGGCCATCAGGCCGTCGTTGATCCACAGCAACAAAGGCTTGGCGATTTTTAGTGCGCCGATCTGAGCGACCACGGGGGTGTCCAGCAGGCCGTTATAAAGCCACGACAGCGGGGAGTTGTTGATGATCAACGCCAAGGCTGCGGCAGCGATCAATAACAGACCGCTGGCAGCTTCCAACTGAAAGAAACGCGTGAACGTGCTACGCAGAGGCAAGGCCGCTCTCCATCGATGAATTCAAAAGGTGGCACACCCTAACCCGTACCGTTAGTTGTTAAAACAAAAGTTATATTCTTTTTTGTTATATGCCGTTACAACGCGAACAGCCGGGAAGGACCTGAGCCTAGCAGTTGCCAAACGTATTGGACCTCAGCTGTATCTGTGCGTGATGTAGGTTTTTTCCTAAGCTTGAGGACTGAGCCTTGCGACAAGGCCGACTCTTGCCCGATTCGACGAGAAAACCACCATGAGCGACAACCGACAGTGGGCCCGTGAAGCCATCCGGATCATCGAAGCCGACTTCCAGCGCAGCGCCGACACCCACCTGATCCCCTTGCCGCTGCCGGGTTTTCCGGGCATCGAGTTGTATTTCAAGGATGAGTCCAGCCATCCCACCGGCAGCCTGAAGCATCGGTTGGCGCGCTCGCTGTTTTTGTATGCGCTGTGTAACGGCTGGCTTAAACCCGGTGCGCCGGTGATTGAAGCGTCCAGTGGTTCGACGGCCATTTCCGAGGCGTACTTCGCCCGTATGCTGGGTTTGCCGTTCATTGCGGTGATGCCGGCGAGTACCTCCAAGGAGAAGATCGCGCAGATCGCCTTCTACGGGGGTAAAAGCCATCTGGTCGACGATCCGACACAGATTTACGCCGAATCCGAACGTCTTGCTCGCGAACACGATGGGCATTTCATCGACCAGTTCACCTACGCCGAGCGCGCTACCGACTGGCGGGCGAACAACAACATCGCCGAGTCGATCTTCCAGCAAATGCGCTTCGAGCTGCACCCCGAGCCGAGCTGGCTGATTTCCAGCCCCGGCACCGGCGGTACCATCGCGACGCTGGGCCGTTACGTGCGTTATCGCCAGCATTGCACCCGCGTGCTGTGTGCCGACGCCGAGCGTTCGGTGTTCTTCGATTACTACCAGACCGGCGACGCTAGCCTGTGCCTGGACCATGGGTCGCGGATTGAAGGCATTGGCCGGCCGCGGGTGGAAGCGTCGTTCCTGCCCAAGGTGATCGATGCGATGATCAAAGTGCCGGACGCCCTGTCACTGGCGGCCATGCATTACCTGGCGCAGCGTTTAGGTCGTCATGTTGGCGGGTCGAGCGGGACCAACCTGATCGGCGCCTTGATGGCGGCCCAGCAGATGGCGGCGGCGGGGGAGTCGGGGTCGATCGTGGCGATTCTGTGTGATGGCGGCGAACGCTATGCCACCACCTATTACGATCAGGCTTGGCTCAAGGCCCAGGGGTATGAGTTGAGTGGTTTGATGGGTGCCGTGGCGGCGAGTGTCGAGCGCGGCGAGCCGCTTCCAGCGACCGTGCTGCGCGCCAATATCTGACCCGATGATCGTTCCCACGCTCCGCGTGGGAATGCAGCCAGGGACGCTCCGCGTCCCAAAAGCGGACGCAGAGCGTCCGGTGAGGCATTCCCACGCGGAGCGTGGGAACGATCATCTCGGTGTCAGGCCTCGAGACCAAGGATGTCGCGGGCCACGGCTTCGGCAATCCGAATCCCATCCACACCCGCCGACAGAATCCCGCCCGCATAACCCGCGCCTTCACCCGCCGGGAACAAGCCCTTCACGTTCAGGCTTTGCATCGACTCGTTACGGGTAATCCGCAGCGGCGACGACGTCCGGGTCTCGATCCCGGTCAACACGGCGTCGTGCAGCGAGTAACCGCGAATCTGCTTCTCGAACGCAGACAACGCTTCACGAATGGCTTCGATGGCGAACGGGGGCAAGGCCAACGCCAAATCACCCAAGGCAACGCCCGGTTTGTAGGACGGTTCTACGCTGCCCAACTCGGTGGACGGCTTGCCGGCAATGAAGTCGCCAACCAGTTGCGCCGGCGCTTCATAGTTGCTGCCGCCCAGTACAAAGGCGTGGGATTCCAGGCGTTCCTGCAACTCGATACCCGCCAGCGGGCCGCCCGGGTAATCGACTTCCGGGGTAATCCCGACGACGATCCCGGAGTTGGCGTTGCGCTCGTTACGCGAGTACTGGCTCATGCCGTTGGTGACCACACGGCCCGGCTCGGACGTCGCCGCCACTACGGTGCCGCCCGGGCACATGCAAAAGCTGTAGACCGAACGCCCGTTGCTGGCGTGGTGCACCAGTTTGTAGTCGGCAGCCCCGAGTTTCGGGTGGCCGGCGTACTTGCCCAGACGCGCGCGGTCGATCAGCGACTGCGGGTGTTCGATGCGGAAACCCACCGAAAACGGCTTGGCTTCCATGAACACGCCACGGCCATGCAGCATGCGGAAGGTGTCCCGGGCGCTGTGACCGAGGGCCAGAATCACGTGTTTCGAATGGATCTGCTCGCCGCCATTGAGCTCGACGCCGACCAGTTGGCCGTCCTCGATCAACACGTCTGTCACCCGCTGCTGGAAGCGCACTTCGCCGCCCAACGCGCGAATCTGCTCACGCATGTTCTCCACAACACCGGTCAGACGGAAGGTACCGATGTGCGGTTTGCTGACGTAGAGGATTTCTTCCGGCGCACCGGCCTTGACGAACTCATGCAGGACTTTGCGTCCGATGAATTTCGGGTCTTTGATCTGGCTATAGAGCTTGCCGTCGGAGAATGTCCCCGCGCCGCCCTCGCCAAATTGCACGTTGGATTCCGGGTTAAGCACGCTTTTACGCCACAGCGCCCAAGTGTCCTTGGTGCGCTGACGCACTTCGGTGCCGCGCTCGAGGATGATCGGCTTGAAGCCCATTTGCGCCAGCAGCAGCCCGGCGAAAATCCCGCACGGACCGAAACCCACGACGACAGGACGTTGCTCTAGATCATCCGGCGCCTGGCCGACCACTTTGTAGCTGACATCCGGCGCGACGTTGACGTTACGGTCATCGGCGAACGTGTGCAGCACCGCCGCCTCATCGCGAACGTTAAGGTCGATGGTGTAGATGAAGCACAGCTCGGAGGACTTTTTGCGCGCATCGTAGCTGCGCTTGAACAAGGTGAAATCGAGCAGGTCATCACTGGTGATGCCCAGACGCTGCACGATGGCAGGGCGCAGGTCTTCATCGGGATGATCGATTGGCAGCTTGAGTTCGGTGATTCGTAACATGACAGGATCCGGTTCGCGGGGCGCACAACTGCGCCAAGGCGTTTGAAGGCCGCGATTATAAGCCTCAAAGAATGATTCCCGTGAGGCTAAAACGATCAGTCGTTACGCGATCCGCCGAAATACCCGCAGCCACGCTGAACCTGGCCGTCGACGCGCAGTTCGGCGCTCATGTGCTGGACGCTGCCGGTGGTGCTGTCGACGCAACGTTGCGGCGCGACCCACAATTCGATGTGCTGGTTATTGGCTTCAGTGCTGAGATTGAAGCGGCCATCGCCCAGTTGTTCTTCAACGTAGGGTACGGCCAACGGTGGCTGACCGGCGCGGTCGATGACCATGCCTTTGCCGCTGACTTTCACGTTCCATTCCGGCCCATGGCCGGCGGCGCGCAGAATCAGCAGTTTGAAATTCGGATCGTTGCATGCGGTGCCCGAGCGCTCGACGCGGTACAGCTGCTCAAGATCGAGGCGGCTGTCGGCACCACTGGCAACAATCCGGCCACGCACGTCGGCAAACAGCTTGCCTTGGGCATCGGCCAGGGTCGCGGCCTCTTGCAGGACACTGGTGCCGCCGGTGTCGTTGACCACGTAACTACGTTGCTCATTGCACGGCTGGAACAACAGCTTGCCATCGGCCGCCGTCAACTGGCCCTGCATGCGGGTCTCGCCCACGTGGGAGGCACTTTCACGCGGGCCTTCGAACAACTGGCAAGCGGCGAATAGCGGAAGCAGGGCAACAAGAACTAAGGAACGGGCAACACGCATCTTTGAGTCTCCAGACAAGTGCTGCCACGTTACTCAGCCTGACCGTTCATCACAACCCATGCGTTTGACTTGTCAGGAACTTGAAGTCGCGCAAGTAACATTCGGCTTTACTTCAGGCACCGGGGTGAAACGGATTTTGGCGTAATCTTGTCGGCTTTTTCGTTGCAGGAGGTGTTATGAGAGGATCGGCGAAGCTGCTTTTTGCGGCGTTAGGGATGACGGAAACGTTGCAATGTCTGGCAGCAGACATCGCTTTTTCGTCCGGGTCGGACTTTACCGAAATGAACCTGGAGCTTAAACGGACCGATGATCTGAATCCGCAATCCATAGGGCTCAAGGTCACGCTGAGCCCTGATGCGCAACGCCGGTTGGAGAAAGTGACACGCCAGGAAATGCATCAGCGTTTGCGGCTGTCTGTCAACGGCATGCTGGTGTCGACTGCGACGATTCAATCAGTGATCAAAGGCCCCGGTCTGCTGATATCCGTACCGCGCGAGATAGCGGCCGATCTGATCCCTACTTTACTGGAGCGATCGACACCTTGATGCGACGCTTAGACAGCGCCGCACACTGGTCTGCTCAGCCGACGTGGAATGTCTGGCCTGTTTGCAAGCCTTCCACGCTTTTGGCGTAGGCCAATGCCACATCGGCTGCCGGAACTGGCTTGTAGCCGCGGAAGTACGGCGCGTATTTGCCCATGGCTTCGACCAGCACGTTCGGGCTCACCGAATTGATGCGCAGACCACGAGGCAGTTCGATGGCGGCGGCGCGGACGAAGCTGTCCAGGGCGCCATTGACCAGCGCTGCCGATGCGCCGCTGCGAATCGGGTCGTGGCTGAGGACGCCCGTGGTGAAGGTGAACGAGGCGCCGTCGTTGGCGTACTCGCGGCCGATCAGCAGCAGATTGACCTGGCCCATCAGCTTGTCTTTCAGGCCCAGCGCGAAGCTTTCTTCGGTCATTTCGCCCAGGGGCGCGAAGGTCACGTTGCCGGCGGCGCAGACCAGAGCATCGAACTTGCCGGTCTGTTCGAACAGCTTGCGAATCGAGGCGCTGTCGCTGATATCCACATGGAAATCACCGCTGTTGCGGCCGATGCGGATGATCTCGTGACGCTCGGCCAGCTCCTTGTCGACCGCCGAACCGATGGTGCCGCCTGCGCCTATCAAAAGAATTTTCATGCTGCTGATCCTCAAGTGAGTTGAACGAAGCCTCAGTCTAGAGTGGTTTTTTCCATTGATAAGCGCACTAATAGGCAACCTTTGGTTTTCAAATGGAAACAATCCATGAGCGAAATGGATGATCTGGCGGCGTTCGCGATATTGGTTGAAGCGGGGAGTTTCACGCTGGCGGCGCAGCAACTCGGGTGCAGCAAGGGCCAGTTGTCCAAGCGCATCAGCCAACTGGAAACGCGGTTTTCCGTCGTCCTGCTGCAACGCACCACCCGCCGCTTGAGCCTGACGGCGGCGGGTGCGGCGTTGTTGCCACAAGCCCAGGCGCTCGTAGTCCAAGTGGAAAGGGCGCGTCAGGCCTTGGCGCGTTTGAAGGACGACATGGCCGGGCCGGTGCGTATGACGGTTCCAGTCTCGCTGGGGGAAACCTTCTTCGATGGCTTGTTACTGGACTTTTCCCACAAGTACCCGCACGTGCAGATCGAACTGGAGCTCAGCAACCACTATCGCGATCTGTCGCGGGAGGGGTTTGACCTGGCCATTCGATCCGAAGTGGCCAATGACCAACGACTGGTCGCGCGCCCGCTGCTGGCCTGGCACGAGATGACCTGCGCCAGTCCGGCCTATCTCGAACAATACGGCGAACCGCTGACGCCCCAGGCGCTGGCCGAACATCGCTGCTTGCTCAACAGCCATTACAGCGGCCGTGAAGAATGGCTCTATCACCAGCAACACGAGTTGTTGCGGGTGCGGGTCTCGGGACCGTTCGCCAGCAACCATTACAGCTTGTTGAAGAAAGCGGCGTTGGCCGGCGCCGGTATTGCGCGTTTACCGTCCTACCTACTGCAAGCCGAATTGGCTGACGGACGTTTGCGCTGGCTCCTGCGCGAATATCAGACTCGTCGCATGCCGATGTACCTGGTTCACCCCTATCAGGGAGGGTTGCCGAAACGCACCCAAGTGCTGGCGGATTACCTGATCGGCTGGTTCAAGCGCAGCGGCGAGGCGCTGGATCGGCTTCAACGATAACGGCTGGCGATCAGGTGATCGATCGACAACTTGCCCGGCCCGGTCGCCATCAAGTACAGCAGCACAGCAGCCCAGGTGCCGTGGGTTGGATAAGCATCCGGATAAACGAACAGTTGAATGGTCAAGGTCATGCCCAGCAATGCCAGTGCTGAAAACCGCGTGGCCAAGCCGATCAGGATCAGCATCGGGAAGAAATGCTCGGCGAACGCCGCCATGTGTGCCGCAATTTCTGGAGACACCAACGGCACGTGGTATTCGCTCTGGAATAACGGAATGGTCGAGTCCGCCAGACGCGGCACACCGAACTGGAAGGTGCCGTCGAACAGGTCAATGGCCAAGCCTTCAACTTTGGTTTGCCCGGACTTCCAGAACACCGCAGCAATGGAGAACCGCGCTATGAAGGCGATCAGGCTGTGGGGAATCATTTTCAGCAGCGCGATGGCGCGGGTGATGGGGTTCAGTGATTCAGTCCGGGTGTTCATGGCGATACCTTGTTGTGGTGTAAATGGATGATGGCGTTGTGGCTGATCAGCACGGCCAGGGTTTGGTTGAGGTCGAATGTGGGTGTGGACTCCAATGCCTGCGCCAGGGTGTGGCCGTTTCGCAGGTTCTGGATGAAGACGCTGGCGCCGTGATCAATGACAAAGACTTCAACCTCCAGTCCGTGGCGCAACACCAAAGCGCGCTGCTCCTGGTTCAGATCGATGCCTGCCAGCGTTGCGTCTCGTTGATGGGCAGCCCAGATCGCGACCACGGCAAAGCCCGAATTCAGCAGGTTCAGGGAGGGATGAAGTTCGATGGTCAGCTGGCTCAGGGCTTGCGGGTCTGACAACGCGGCGGCGATCTGTTCATGGCTCAAGGGCTGCGCATCGGCGGCGTGATAGGCCATTACCCGCAAGCGTTCCAGTCGTGCGACATCCGCCAGATACGGCACGCTTGCTGCGGGTGCGAAGCCTTCGATGAACGCCGCCATAGCGTTGCCGTAGTCGTTGATTAGCGGGCTTTGGGGCGGATGGTTCTGCACGTAAAACGCAGCCATCGCCCGGAAAAAGTCATCGCCGACCAATTGCAAAACCACCGGGTAACTGTCTGCCAATGCGTTGATAAGCGAGCTCTGCACATTGTTGCGATACACCGCGAAACGGCTGGTTGGGTCTGCGCCGTTTGCACTGAACAACCTCTTGGGGCAGACCCGTTGTGGATCGAGCAGGGCGGCAGCGAAAGCGGCTTGGGTGCTCATGGCCGGACCTCGGCGCACAGCAACAACTCATCGGCCTGACGCACCTCGGCATGCAGCACGGTGAAGGCCGGCAACTGATTGTCGCGCTCGATCAGTGTCGCCATCGGGCCAACCCGCTCCAGCACTCGCAGGTACAGCGCCCACACCGCGTTGTCGATGGGGGCGCCGTGATCGTCTATCAGAAGACGGTCACCGAGGGTGTCGGTGTCTTCGGCAAACCCTGCCAGATGAATCTCGCCTACAGCGTGAAGGGGCAGGGCGTCGATGTAGGCCAACGGGTCGCGGCGATGATTGATGCTCGACACGTAGACGTTGTTCACATCCAGCAGTAATCCACAGCCGGTGCGGCGAATGACTTCGCTGATGAAGTCGGCTTCATCGAGGGTCGAACGCTGGAACTCAAGATAGGTCGCCGGGTTCTCCAGCAACATCGGGCGTTTGAGGGTGTTCTGCACCTGGTCGATGTGTTCGCAGACGCGGTTCAGCGTCGGCGTGTCATAGGCCAGAGGCAACAGATCATTGAGAAACACCGGGCCATGGCTGGACCAGGCCAGGTGTTCGGAAAAGGCGTGGGGTTGATAGCGCTCGATCAGGTTGGCGAGCCGTTGCAGGTGCTGAACGTCCAGCGGGCCTTCGCCGCCGATCGACAGGCCAACGCCATGCAGCGACAGCGGATACTGCTCGTGGATCAACCCCAGATAATGATGAAACGGGCCGCCGGCCACCATGTAGTTTTCGGCGTGGACCTCGAAGAAGCCGATGTCCGGTTGTGAACCGAGCACTTCACGAAAGTGCTCGGTCTTGAGCCCCAGCCCGGCGCGGGGCGGGAGCCCGAACGATGAATTGTTCATGGTCGACACTCAGGCGGGGTTCAGATCAGGCTTTGGCTTTGAAGGCTTCCATCTGACCGAAACCGGTCGGCGAGGTCTTGCTTTCGGTGGTGGCGCAGGTGCCGTTAGGCACCAGTTTCCAGGCGTTGGCCTGGAAGTCGGATTTCGAAGTGCCGGCGCAGGTAGTGCCAGCACCCGCAGCGCAATCGTTTTTGCCTTTGAGGGAAACACCGAAACATTTTTCCATGTCGCTGGCAGCGGCTTGGGCTGTGGAGACAGCGGCCATGCTCAGGGCAGAACCGAGGGCCAGGACCAGGGCGGTGGCGGACAGGGTGCGGGTGGTAGCAGTCATGATGTTTCTCCGAAAATGAGCTTGGGTTGGCAAGCGTTTGTGCTTGCTTACGGCTCTAGAGAAAGGTCAGTGCGATGCGTTACAGCGCCAACAAAAAAACTTCAAAAAAACACCGACACTGATCGTTCCCACGCTCCGCGTGGGAATGCCTCACCGGACGCTCTGCGTCCGTTTGGGACGCGGAGCGTCCCGGGCTGCATTACCACGCGGAGCGTGGGAACGATCGGTCATCGTCGTTGATTGTAAAAACGAAAAAAAACGGCCCGAAGGCCGTTTTTTGTTACCGCAAAGACTCAACCACCCAAGTACGCTTCACGCACTTTCGGATCAGTCAGCAGCGCTTCACCGGTGCCTGTCATCACCACCCGGCCGTTCTCCAGAACGTACGCGCGGTCAGCAATTTTCAGTGCCTGGTTGGCGTTTTGCTCCACCAGGAACACCGTCACGCCATCCTTGCGCAGCTGCTCGATGATGTCGAAGATCTGCTGGATGATGATCGGTGCCAGGCCCAACGAAGGTTCGTCGAGCAACAGCAGCTTGGGTTTGCTCATCAGCGCACGGCCGATGGCGAGCATTTGCTGTTCGCCGCCGGACATGGTGCCGCCGCGCTGGGCGAAGCGTTCTTTCAGGCGTGGGAAAAGTCCGAGGACTTTGTCCATCTGCTCCTGATAATCGCCCTTGTCGGTGAAGAATCCGCCCATGGCGAGATTTTCTTCTACGGTCAGACGGGCAAACACCCGACGACCTTCCGGAACCACGGCGATGCTCTTGCGCATGATCTGCGCCGAGGTCTGCCCCACGAGCTCTTCACCCATGTAGCGGATGCTGCCGCTGTGGGCCTGAGGCGAGCCGCAGAGGGTCATCAGCAGGGTGGATTTGCCCGCGCCGTTGGCGCCGATCAGGGTGACGATTTCGCCCTGACGGATTTCCACGTTGACGCTGTGCAGGGCCTGGATCTTGCCGTAGAAGGTGGAAACGTTTTCGAATTGCAGCATTTACGCTTCCCCCAGGTAGGCTTTGATCACTTCAGGATTGTCGCGGATCTGTTCCGGCGTGCCGTCGGCCAGAGGCGTGCCCTGGTTGATCACGACGATGTGGTCGGAAATGCTCATGACCAGTTTCATGTCGTGTTCGATCAGCAGCACGGTGACGTTGTGCTCTTCACGCAGCATGCTGATCAGCGCTTTGAGGTCTTCGGTTTCCTTCGGGTTCAGGCCGGCGGCCGGTTCGTCGAGCATGAGGATCCGCGGACGGGTCATCATGCAGCGAGCGATTTCCAGACGACGTTGCTGACCGTAGGCCAGGGTGCCGGCCGGCCGGTTGGCGAACGCCTTGAGATTGACCTTTTCCAGCCAGTACTCGGCGAATTCCATGGCCTCGCGCTCGCTGCGGCGGAACGCCGGGGTCTTGAACAGACCGGCCAGGAAATTGGTGTTCAGATGACGGTGTTGGGCGATCAAGAGGTTCTCGACCGCGGTCATGTCCTTGAACAGCCGCACGTTCTGGAAGGTGCGCACCACGCCTTTGAGGGCGATCTTGTGGCCGGGCAGGCCTTCGATTGACTCGCCGTCCAGCAGGATGCTGCCGCCGCTCGGTTTATAGAAACCGGTCAGGCAGTTGAATACGGTGGTCTTGCCGGCGCCGTTGGGGCCGATCAGAGCCACCACCTGTTTTTCTTTCACGCTCAGGGCTACGCCGTTGACCGCGAGCAAGCCGCCGAAGCGCATGCTCAGATTTTCGACTTTAAGGATCTCGCGGCTCATTTGCGCAGCTCCATGTGAGGACGTTGCATGGGCAGCAGTCCTTGAGGACGCCAGATCATCATCAGCACCATCAAGGCGCCGAACATCAACATGCGGTATTCACTGAACTCACGCATCATTTCCGGCAACAGGATCATCACCGTGGCGGCGAGTACGACGCCCAGTTGCGAGCCCATGCCACCCAGCACCACGATGGCGAGAATGGTCGCCGACTCGATGAAGGTGAACGACTCCGGTGTCACCAGGCCCTGACGCGCGGCGAAGAAGCTCCCCGCGAAACCGGCGAAGCAGGCACCGAGGGTAAAGGCCGAGAGTTTGATGATGGTCGGGTTCAAACCCAGCGCACGGCAGGCGATTTCGTCTTCACGCAGCGCTTCCCAGGCACGGCCCAGGGGCATGCGCAGCAAGCGGTTGATGACGAACAGCGCGAACAGCGCCAGCAACAGCGCAACCAGGTAAAGGAAGATCACCTTGTTGATCGAGTTGTATTCCAGGCCGAAGTACTCGTGGAAGGTCTGCAGGCCTTCAGCGGCTTTACGTTCGAAGGTCAGGCCGAAGAACGTCGGTTTCTCGATGTTGCTGATGCCGTTCGGGCCACCCGTGAGGCCGGTCAGGTTACGCAGGAACAGACGGATGATTTCACCGAAGCCCAACGTCACGATTGCCAGGTAGTCACCGCGCAGACGCAGGACCGGGAAGCCGAGCAGGAAGCCGAAGGTGGCCGCCATCATGCCGGCGATCGGCAGGCAGATCCAGAAGCTCAAACCGTAGTAATGCGACAACAGCGCATAGCTGTAGGCGCCGACGGCATAGAAGCCGACGTAACCGAGGTCGAGCAGACCGGCCAGACCGACCACGATGTTCAGGCCCAGGCCAAGCATCACGTAGATCAGCACCAGGGTGGCGATATCCACCGCGCCGCGAGAGCCGAAGAACGGCCAGACCAGGGCACCGATGATCAACGCGATGATGATCCAGCGCTGGGTGGTCGGCAGGGTCAGGAAGGTACTGGCCTTGGCCGGCATCACCGGCAGGTTGGGCGAGGATTTCCAGGCTGCACTGATCTGCTGGTCGAACAGCACCCGCAGGAACATCAGCACCGAGCACACGGCGATGGTGATCAAGGTTGTCGTACTGGTGCCATGGACTTCGAGGTTGATGCCGACAATGGTCAGTTTCAGACCGAGTACCGGGTAGGCGACGGCCCACACCAGCAAGGCGCTGAACAACGCCTGTTTAAGATTCCTAGTCATACTTTTTCAACCTCCGGACGGCCCAACAGGCCGGTTGGCCGGAACAACAACACCAGAACCAATAAGCCGAACGCCACGACGTCCTTGTACTGGTCGCCGAAGATATCGGCACCAAAGGCTTCCGCCACCCCAAGCACGATCCCGCCGAGCATGGCTCCGGGGATGCTGCCGATACCGCCCAGTACCGCTGCGGTGAAGGCCTTGAGGCCGACCAGGAAACCGGCGTTCGGGTTGATCACACCGTATTGCATGCTCAGCAGCACGGCCGCGATAGCCGCCAGTGCGGCACCGATGACGAAGGTCAGGGCGATGATGTTGTTGGTGTTGATACCCAAGAGGTTGGCCATCTTGATGTCTTCGGCACAGGCACGGCAGGCGCGACCCAGGCGAGAGCGTGAGATGAACAGCGTCAGGCCGAGCATGGCGACCAGGGTCACCACGAACACCACGATTTGCATGTAGGAAATCAGCACTTCTTGTGCGCCACCTGGCCCGATGGAGAAGTTACCAGGGATCAGGTTGGGGATGGATTTGTCCTTGGAGTCTTGCGCCAGCAGAACCGTGTTCTGCAGGAAGATCGACATGCCGATGGCGGAAATCAGCGGGATCAGACGGTTGCTGCCGCGCAGAGGGCGGTAGGCGATCCGTTCGATGCTGTAACCGTAGGCACTGGTCACGACAATGGTCGCGAGAAAAGCGGCGGTCATCAACAGTGGAACACTGTCGAGTCCCATCATGGACAGGCCCGCAATGGCGATGAACGCCACGTAAGAACCAATCATGTACACCTCGCCGTGGGCGAAGTTGATCATTCCAATGATGCCGTAAACCATCGTATAGCCGATGGCGATCAGGGCATACGTGCTGCCAATGGTCAGACCATTAACCAGCTGTTGGAAAAAGTGATAGATGTCAGGCATTACAGCGCTCCTAAAAACCTGATACGCATTTCACTGGTGGAGTCATTTTCCCGCTCGAGCCCCGTGGATCTGCATCCACTTCGAACGCGAGGTTTGCCAGCGAACCGCTGATGACGGTTTTGAGATTTTCAGGTGGGGAGACTGGCGGATCACGCCAGCGCGGCCCAATACGTTCGTAAAACAAAGCCCACGGCACGCCGTGGGCTTTATTGGCAGTCAGTCAGGCAACGCCTTACTGAGGTTTGGCTTCAGTTTTTGGTTTGCCGAAGTGCCACTCGTAAACCACAAATTTGAAGTCTTTCAGGTCGCCCTTGTCGTCAAAGCTCAGGTCGCCGGTAGGCGTCTTGAAGGTACCTGCGTGGATGGCAGCAGCCACTTTGGCGGTGTCTTCGGACTTGGCAGCCTTGATGCCGTCAGCGATCACCTCCACAGCCGAGTAGGCCGGGAACACGAACGGACCGCTCGGGTCTTCTTTCTTCGCTTTGAACGCGTCAGCCAGGGCGATGTTGGCCGGATCCTGGTCGAAGGATTTCGGCAGGGTCACCAGCAGGCCTTCGGAAGCGTCTTTGGCGATCTGCGAAATGGAGTCGTTACCCACGCCTTCCGGACCCATGAACTTGGCTTTCAGGCCTTTTTCCTGGGCTTGGCGCAGGATCAGACCCAGCTCTGGGTGGTAGCCGCCGTAGTAAACGAAGTCGACGTTGGCTTGCTTGAGCTTGGAGATCATCGAAGAGAAGTCTTTGTCGCCGGCGTTGATGCCTTCGAACACTGCAACCTTGACGCCTTTGCCTTCCAGGGTTTTCTTCACGGCGGTGGCGATGCCTTCACCGTATTGCTGTTTGTCGTGCAGAACCGCAACGATTTTCGGTTTTACGTGATCGGCAATGTAGTTACCGGCGGCAGGGCCCTGGGCGCTGTCCAGACCGATGGTGCGGAACACCATTTTGTAACCACGGGAAGTGATGTCCGGGCTGGTGGCAGCCGGGGTGATCATGATCACGCCTTCGTCTTCGTAAATGTCCGAAGCCGGTTGGGTGGAGCTGGAGCACAGGTGACCGACCACGAACTTGACGCCGTCGTTGACGACTTTGTTCGCGACCGCTACCGCTTGTTTTGGATCACAGGCGTCATCGTATTCAACGGCTTCGAGTTTCTTGCCGTCTACGCCGCCTTTGGCGTTGATCTGTTCAATGGCCATTTTGGCGCCACTGAATTGCATGTCGCCGTATTGGGCTACAGGGCCGGTTTTAGGGCCGGCGATGCCGATCTTGATGGTGTCAGCTGCGAACGAATGGCTGGCAACCCCGGCCAGAACCATAGCGGCAAACAGTTTGGAAATCTGCTTAGTAGCCTTAGTCATAGTGCTCCACTCTTACTGTTGTAGTTTTTATAGTCCTGGCGCCGTAGCAGCAGAACCGGGTCAGATATCTCTTCGAATATCCTCCGGAAAATGCCCCCGGCAACTGTACCGGTACAGTGTAGAGCGCCAATTGTTAGCCTGGGAAGCTGGCGCCAGGGGGCAAAACCTGAGGGTGTCGCTTTATTGAAAGAAAAAGACAGAATTGCGGCGGGGGTTCAGGCTGAATTAACAGCAATCCTTGGCTTTCCTGCACCTTTCAATCAGTGACTCAATTGCATCCGGGTTTTTCTGCCAGACCACCGACGTTATGATTGCGTCAATTTATTTTCCGGACAGGACCCATGACTCAAGAACCTAGCACCCTCTATGCCAAGCTGCTTGGTGAAACCGCATCTATTACCTGGAAGGAGCTGGAGCCGTTCTTCGCCAAGGGTGCCCTATTGTGGGTCGACCCCGGTCTGGATTTGATCGCCGCAGCGGAGGCGGTGGCGACCGATGAAGGCGAGAAAGTGGCTGCCTGGCTGGCCGCCGACAAAGTCGCCAAGCTGTCTGAAACGCGGGCGCTGGATCTTTTCGAACGCGATCCGGAGCTGTGGGCAGTGGTCGTTTCGCCGTGGATTCTGATCCAGGAAAGGGCGACGAGCTGAAGGTTTGCACTTGATTGGTGCGTGGCTTTGTCGGGCAAAAGTGTGTAGCCGAGTAGCGTGATGGCATGTTGCCGTAGAGAAAGGCCACAGAAGGGTCTTGGCGAGGGTGACGTGCGCGTAACGGGAACAGTTTTGTGAGCAGCCTGATGGCTGCTTAATTGTTTCTGGATGTGATCGTTCCCACGCTCTGCGTGGGAATGCAGCCCGGGACGCTCTGCGTCCCAAAGCGGACGCAGAGCGTCCATTGAGGCATTCCCACGCAGAGCGTGGGAACGATCGACAGTAGGTGAGTTAAGCGGTCTTGCCGGTATGGTTATTCAGCGAAATAACCTTGGTCTTACCAATCCGGTGACGGTAGATCTCGCGCAAGTACTTGATCGCCTTTTTCACGCAATCGCGCGACAAACGAATGTCGTTGATCGAGACAAACTTGTCCTTGTCGTTGATCAGCTCGCGGTACTTCTTCTCGTACATGGGTTTGATCGCGTACCAATTGGTGTCGAGGATCTTCGCCGGGTTCTCGAACTCGTTGAGCAAGTTGTCGATCAGGCCTTCGTCGAACTCTTCGTTAATGATGAAGTCCAGGATCGAGTTATCCAGGGTGTCATCGAAGCGGTACGGGTTTTTCGCAAAGCAACGCTTGATGAAGGCCACGATCAGCGTCAGGAAGTCGTCCGACAGGCACGGGCTCTTGGCGATCAGGGTGGTCAGCGACAGGTTGGCCGAGGCGCCGATGACCAGCGCATAACGCTTGAGCGTGGTGTTGGGGAACAGGCTGTTGAGGTGGGTCTTCAACCGGTTCAGGTCCATGTAGGACAACTTGTAGTCTTTGGGCAACGAAACGATCGAGACCACCGACGAGCAATTCTTGAAGAAGTGCAGGTCGTGCAATGCGGCTGCGTCGTAGCCCGAATTCTTGTATTGCTCCAGCGAGGCGCGATAGCGCTTGGACTCGATCGGCAACAGGCTGATGCCTTCGATCGCTTGGGTCACTTTGTTGAAGTGCGGCAAGTCGATGGAGCGGAAGAACAGGTCGTCGATGTTCAGGCGCTGCGGTTCTTTCTCGAACACCTTGAATTTGTCGCTGCTCGGCGGCGGGGTTTCCGGCACCACGGACTCGGCGTAGGCAATGGCTACAGGGCCGGCCAGACTCATGAACAGGTCGTTGGCGTCGAGGCGAATGGTTTCGCCAATGTCGATGCCGGCCCGACGGAAATAGTTCTGGTCATAGTCGGTGGTGACCGCTTGAGCCGTCAGAATGTTGAAGATCTGCTGTGAGATGTACTGGTTAGCGTGCTTTTCCATCGCGTTGACGTCGATGTTTTGAATGTTGCCGTCATCGCTTTCTTCGGCGTAACGCATGATGTCGTTGGAGATCAGCATCATGGCGTTCCATGGACGGATACGGCCCATGACACTGGCTTCGCTGCTGTCTTCATTGGCGAAGTTGTAGGAGAAGTCCCACTCTTCCGACAGGTACTTGCACAGCAGGCGACCGGCGTTGATGTGCAGCGCCTCGGACATTTCGCTGCGGTGATCGGAAATGTTCGGCAGCACGCAGATACCGCTGGTGAAAATCGGCTCGAAGACAAAGGAATGACCACTCTTGCCGTCGTGCTCGTCCATCGGTTTGGTATCGAACGTCTTGTTCATGTACGAGTGCTGCTGGGCCAGGCCGAATTCCGAGGCCATGCCCGAACCGGTACCGCCGCCGGCACTGAAAATCGAGAAATACAGGCGCGACTGGTTGGCCTTGATCCCGCAGCTGTCGATCAGGTACGAGTGAATCATCTTCCAGTCAGGGCTGGAGAAACGCTGGGTGTCCTTGTTCAGGATGATCTTGGCCAAGTACTGACCGAGGATCGGCGCGTTACCGGCGCCACCGGCGTGGACTTCCGACAAGTCCATGATTTTCATTTTGCTGTAGTCGCGCAGGAAACCGCTTTTTTCGCCCTTGCGCGAGAAACGGATGCGACCGGCGATGTCTTTGTCCAGGTCGCCAAGCATGACCAACGGTTCCACCAGGAACACCGGTTTGGTGGCCTTGTTCGGACCCAGGCGCAGGTTGTTGCGAATCCACTGTGCCGGGCTGTAGCCCTTTTCGGCGAAGCGCTTGTCCGGCGACAGGCGGTCTTCGTTATTGAATTCGTTGAGGTAGAACTTGCGGGCGTTGTACACCAGCTCGGCGACGTCCAGCGCGATGTTCGAACCGCAGCGGCCCAAGCCGATCAGGCACACCGACGGGAATTCCTGATCGCTGTGCTGTTCGCTGTCGCCTTCCAGATGCGGTGGGCGCGGGAACACCATGTCGCGCAGGCCGTCGAGATTATCGAGGATGCGGTCGGTATTGGTTTCGGTGAAGTACAGGTATTGCTGAGTCGCCAACGGGCGCGATGGCGTCAATGGCTTCGACGGTGCGGGGCTGTTCGCCGCCGGGCTCAGCGTCAGATCGGATACCGCAGCGGCCGGATTGTTTTTAGAATTCATTGTGCGCCATGTACCTGTGCTGGTTGGTTGGGCGACAAGCTGTCGTCGAACCATCACGGATGGGATCTCGCGTCTTTTTTCAGCGCGTATTGGGCCCAAGCGTCAGGGCCTTGGCCTAAGCATCGCTCGGGGGAATCCTTTCCTAAGTCATGATGAATCGGCCAATATTCGACGATCTTTAATCAAAAGGAGGCCAAATGATGGCAACGTTACCTTCGCTCGGGTTTGCCGGGATCGGCCTGATGGGTTTGCCGATGTGTCGGCGTCTGCTGGCCGCGGGTTATCCGCTGACCGTGTGGAACCGCAACCCGGCAAAGTGCGCGCCGCTGGTCGAGGCCGGCGCCCGGCAAGTCGCCACGCCTGCGCAACTGTGTCAGCACGCCGACGTGGTGATGTTGTGCCTGGCGGACACGTCGGTGGTTCGTGAGGTGGTTTTTGGTCCGACTGGCATTGCCGAGGGGGCGAAAAAGGGTCAAGTGCTGGTGGACTTTTCCAGTCTGGAACCCACGGCGACTCGGGAAATGGCCAAAGAACTTATCGATACAACCGGCATGAGTTGGATGGATACGCCGGTGTCTGGCGGTGTGGCTGGCGCTGAGGCTGGCAGCCTGGCGATCATGGTTGGCGGCAGAACGGCAGATCTTGAACGTTTGCGCCCGGTGTTGTTGACCGTTGGCCAGCGCGTGACGCACATGGGGGCGGTCGGAGCAGGGCAGGTGACCAAGGTTTGCAATCAGATGATTGTCGCCTGCAATGCGCTGGTGATCGCCGAAGTGGTGGCTTTGGCTGAACGATCCCAGGTCGATGCTGGCATGATCGCCGAGGCCCTGGCCGGCGGTTTCGCCGATTCAAAACCCTTGCAGATCCTCGCCCCACAAATGGCCGACAGCCGTTTCGAGCCCGTGAAGTGGCACGTACGCACGCTGCTCAAGGATCTGGATGCTGCGGTGAAATTTTCCCGCGAACAAGGCTCGGCCACACCGATCAGCGGATTGGCCGCACAACTGATGCGCCTGCATGGGGGGCAGGGCTTTTTGGAAAAGGATCCGTCAACGTTAGTGCAGATGTACCGCGAGCCAGACTTAGAGAGCTGACGGTGCGCGCGTGTTTACGCTGGTTGATTTCGTTCAGCACCGGACGCAACTCAGCCAGTGGCAACGGACGGCTGAGCAGGTGGCCCTGAACAAAGTCGCAGCCCTGGCGTTCGAGAAAGTCATATTGCTCGAAGGTTTCCACGCCTTCGGTGACAACCTGTAAATGCAGGGTGTGAGCCATGACGATAATGGCCTGGACGATTTCCATGTCTTGGGTGACCTTGGGAATGTCCTGGATGAACGAACGGTCGATCTTCAGCGTGTTCAGCGGCAGGCGCTTGAGGTAGGCCAGGGATGAATAACCGGTGCCGAAATCGTCGATCGACAGCGAGACCCCGAGGGCACAGATCTGCCGCAGCAACACCAGGGTGTTAGCGAGGTTGCCCATCAGCGCGTTTTCGGTCACTTCCAGTTCCAGTCGCTGTGGCGCCACCCCGGCGACGCACAGGGCGTATTCGATTTCCTCGACCAGCTCTTCGCGCGCAAGGTTGAGGGGCGAGCAGTTCATGGCGATCGTGAGTTCTTCGCAACCCTGGCGGGACAGCTCGCCAAGATCTTGGCATACCTGGCGCAACACCCAGTTATCCAGTTCGGCGATCAGGCCGTTGGCCTCGGCAATGGCAATGAACCGATCGGGTGCCAGCAACCCGTGAACCGGGTGCTGCCAGCGAATCAGCGCTTCGAGTTTGGTGACTTGGCCAGCTTTCAGGTCATAGATCGGTTGGTAATACAGGATCAACCCGTCGTCTTTGCGCAGGGCGTGCCGCAGTTCTTCTTCCAGTTGCAGCTCCAGCGTGGCACGGCTTTTCAAGTGTGGACTGAAAAAATTCAGGCCATTGCGACCGCTGTCCTTGGACTGGTACAGCGCCAGGTCGGCATTTTTCAACAACTCTTCGCAGGTATTGCCGTCTTGCGGGAACAGGCTGATGCCGATGCTGGTGGTCATGACCATGCTTCGTCCGGCCAGCTCGATGGGCTCTTTCATTTTCAGCATGATGCGCTGAGCCAAGAGCCGCGCTTCTTCAGGGTCTCGCAGGTCGATGAGGATGCAGAACTCGTCCCCGCCGAAGCGCGCCACCACATCGTCGTGGCTGCGCACCGAGCTCTTGATGTGGCTGGCCAGGGCTTTGAGCAATTCGTCGCCGGCGTCATGACCCAGGCTGTCGTTGATCCGCTTGAAGTGATCGATGTCGAGGAACATCACTGCCAGCTTGCCGCCTTCGTTGGCTGTGTCGATCAGCTTTTCGGCGAAGATCTGGTTGAAGCCGCGGCGGTTGATCAAGTTGGTCAACGCGTCGTAGTGCGCAACCAGTTGCAAGGACATTCGCGCCTGGTCCAGTTGACTGAGCAGGGTGTTGACCCGCTGCAAGTCGCTCTCCTTGTGTTGCAGCTTCTTGTCGGCGAGTGCTGCGCTGATGCTGCTGCCGATGATCAGCAACGTTATCACCGCCACCGTCAGCCCCAGTTGCAGGTGGTTGTTATCGCCGGGCAGCGGCTGGAGGCTACTGTCGGGCAGCACCAGACTGAGTGCCGCCATGCCGGTGAAGTGCATGCTGACGATGCCAGCCCCGAGCACCAGGCTGGCGGTGTATTTGAGGAGTTGATGAAGCACACCGCTGCCTTCGCGCAGGTGACTGGAAATCAACAGTGCGGCCAAGCTGGCGCTAATCGCGATCACGATGGAGAGGGCGAACAGGAAGGGTTGGTAATAGGCCGTCGCATTCGAACGCATGGCGGCCATGCCTACGTAGTGCATGGTCGCTATGCCCAGGCCGATCCACACCGCGGCCCGCAGGTATTGCCAGAAATTCAGATGAGGATGACTGAGGGTGTGCATCGCCAGCCACGAGGCCGTCAGCGCGAACAACAGCGAGATCAGGGTGATGGGCAGTTGGTAATGGATTTCGATCGGTGCCTGGAACGCCAGCATGCTGATGAAGTGCATGGCCCAGATACCGCCCGCCAGACACCCGGCTCCGACCCAGCACCAGAGGCGTTGGGACGCGGATTTTTCTGCATGGCCAACCCGTTCGGTTATGTCCAGCGTGGCGAAGCCGGCCGCACAAGCGACCACATAGGCCAGTAACACCAGAAAGGGGTTATGGGCGCAATTGAGTATGAGCTGCCCGCTCTCGGGTAGTTGGGTCGTGAAATATAAAGCAGGCCACTCCATCGTACGCCCCGCATTTGTCTTTTTTGGCCGACGCCATGAACTTGGCGAATGCAGTGGAGTATAGGTGTCATGCGCAGACCGCAAGCGGTAGTGGCACATTGCTTTGAATGATTTTGGAATGAGTCGCTGAATGTTTAGAAATAAAATGTTGCATGGGAGGTGCCTCAATACATGGGGCGCTATCAGCTTTACAAATAGTGACAGACAGCTCTGGCGGGCCTGACTAGATTGCAGGTTCCGGGCTCGGATGCGCTGGCAGTGAAGCCCCAATAACAATAAAAGAGACGGACCCATGCAGAACTCGACCCAAGCGGCGAATGCCTGGCGCATTCTGTTCCTGCTGTTCCTCGCCAACCTGTTCAACTTCTTCGACCGCACCATTCCGGCCATCATCATCGAGCCGATCCGCATGGAATGGCACCTCAGCGACTTTCAGCTGGGGATCATCGGTACCGCATTCACGATCGTCTATGCAATCGCCGGCCTGCCCTTGGGGCGGATGGCCGATACCGGTTCGCGCAGCAAATTGATGGGCTGGGGCCTGGCAGCATGGAGCGGGCTCACAGCGGTCAACGGATTGGTGGGGAGTTTCTGGAGTTTCCTGATCGTGCGCATGGGCATCGGTATCGGTGAGGCCAGTTACGCACCGGCCGCCAACTCGCTGATCGGCGATCTGTTCCCGGCCCACCGCCGGGCGCGGGCGATGGGCATTTTCATGCTCGGTTTGCCGTTGGGGTTGCTGCTGGCGTTCTTCACCATCGGCGCCATGGTCAAGGCCTTCGACAGCTGGCGCGCACCGTTCTTCATCGCGGCGGTGCCGGGGCTGATCCTGGCGATCTTCATGTTCTTCATCAAGGAACCGAAACGCGGCGCCGCGGAAAGCGTGCAGGTTTCGCAGGAACGCGTGGACCGGCCGATCCGTCGGGTGCTGGCGGTGCCGACGTTCCTGTGGCTGGTGATGGCAGGGTTGTGCTTCAACTTTGCCACGTATGCGTGCAACTCGTTTCTGGTGCCGATGCTGCAGCGTTATTTCCTGATGCCATTGCAGGAAGCGGCGGTGGCGACCGGGGTGATCGTCGGCGTGACCGGGTTGTTCGGCCTGACCCTGGGCGGTTGGGTCGCTGACAAGATTCACCAGCGGGTGGCCAATGGTCGTCTGCTGTTTGCGGCATTCAGCTTGATCATCTCTACCTTGTGCACCGCTTGGGCGCTGCATTCCGGGCGGATCGAGATCGGGGTGTTTGTGGCGGTGTTCAGTGTGGGCTGGCTGTTTGCCTACAACTTCTACACCTGCGTTTACACCGCCATTCAGGATGTAGTCGAGCCACGCTTGCGGGCCACGGCCATGGCGCTGTTCTTTGCCGGGTTATATTTGCTGGGTGGCGGTTTGGGGCCGGTGGTGGTGGGCGGCTTGTCTGACCACTTTGCGCACACGGCGATGCTCTCGGCGGGTGCTGAACAGATGACCGAGGCGTTCAAGGCGGTCGGACTGCATGACGCGATGTATTTGATCCCGGTGGCGCTGTTTTTCACCATGGTGTTTCTGTTCCTGGCTTCGCGGTGTTTTGTTCGGGATGCGAAGCGGATGAAGGAGGGGTTGGTGGCGGTGGTTGAGCCTAGGGTTTCTGTGGCGACTGCTTAACCGCCATCGCGAGCAGGCTCACTCCCACACTGGTTCTGTGGCGTTCACAACCCCCTGTGGGAGCGAGCCTGCTCGCGATGAGGCCATCCGCAACACCACAACATTCCAGCACACAAAAAAGGCCCGCATCGCTGCGGGCCTTTTTGTTTTAGCTGGGTGGAGCAGGGAAGTTAACCCGCGACCAACACCCGAATCGCTTCCAGTCGCAGCGCAGCCTTATCGAGCATGGCCAGGCCTTGCTCGCGTTGCTTGCGCAGGGCAACCAGTTCGCTGTCGCGCACGGTCGGGTTGACCGCTTGCAAGGCGGTCAGGCGCGCCAGTTCTTCGTCGGTGTCGGCGGCCAGACGACGTTGCGCCTCAGCCACGCGCTCGGCGTGACGCGGGAAGATCTTCTCTTCGCCGGCGTTGATCCGTGGCGTCAGCTGATCGCGCTGGGCCTGGATGAACTTGTTGGCGCTGGCGCGCGGTACGCTTTCCAGCTGATCGTTAAGGGTTTCGAACGAGACCCGGGCCGACAGGTCGTTGCCATTGGCATCGAGCAGGCAGCGCAGGGCGGCCGGCGGCAGGTAACGGCCCAGTTGCAGCGAGCGCGGGGCAACCACTTCGCTGACGTAAAGCAGTTCCAGCAACACGGTGCCAGGTTTCAGCGCCTTGTTCTTGATCAGCGCCACGGCGGTGTTGCCCATGGAACCGGACAAGACCAGGTCCATACCGCCCTGAACCATCGGGTGTTCCCAGGTAATGAACTGCATGTCTTCGCGAGACAGCGCCTGGTTGCGGTCGTAAGTGATGGTCACGCCTTCGTCGTCGCCCAGCGGGAAGCTGGCGTCGAGCATTTTTTCGCTCGGTTTGAGGATCAGTGCGTTTTCCGAGTGATCTTCGCTGTCGATGCCGAACGCGTCGAACAGGGTTTCCATGTAGATCGGCAGGGCGAACTGGTCGTCTTGCTCGAGGATGTCCTCGACCAGCGCATCACCTTCGCCAGCGCCGCCGGAGTTGAGTTCCAGCAAGCGGTCACGGCCGGTGTGCAACTCGGCTTCCAGACGCTCGCGCTCGGCGCGGGCTTCGTCGATCAGCGCTTGCCACTCGCCGTCGTCGGCGTTTTCCAGCAGCGGCAGCAGGCGCGGGCCGAACTGATGCTGCAAGGCGTTGCCGGTCGGGCAGGTATTGAGGAATGCGTTCAATGCTTCGTGGTACCACTGGAACAGCCGCTCTTGCGGGCTGGTTTCCAGGTACGGCACGTGCAGTTCGATGATGTGCTTCTGACCGATCCGGTCCAGACGACCGATACGCTGTTCCAGCAGGTCCGGGTGCGATGGCAGATCGAACAGCACCAGGTGGTGCGAGAACTGGAAGTTGCGACCTTCACTGCCGATTTCCGAGCAGATCAGCACCTGCGCGCCAAATTCTTCGTCGGCGAAGTAGGCGGCGGCGCGGTCTCGCTCAAGGATGTTCATGCCTTCGTGGAAAACCGTGGCCGGGATGCCGGAACGCACACGCAGGGCGTCTTCCAGGTCCATGGCGGTTTCAGCGTGGGCGCAGATCACCAGCACTTTGGTGCGCTTGAGCATCTTCAGGGTGTCGATCAGCCACTCGACGCGCGGGTCGAATTTCCACCAGCGCTCTTCTTCGTTGGCGTCCGGCTGGGCCTGGAAGCTGACTTCCGGGTACAGCTCGGCGTGATCGCCCAATGGCAGTTCGAGATATTCGTCGGGGCACGGCAGCGGGTATGGGTGCAGTTTGCGCTCCGGGAAACCCTGCACGGCGGCGCGGGTGTTGCGAAACAGTACGCGGCCGGTGCCGTGGCGGTCGAGCAGTTCGCGGACCAGGCGGGCGCTGGCTTCGGTGTCGCCATCGTTGACGGCGGTCAGCAGGGCTTCGCCTTCGTTGCCGAGGAAACCGTGAATGGTTTTGTGCGCTTCGGGCGACAGGCGCCCCTTGTCCAGCAGCTCCTGGACGGCTTCGGCCACCGGGCGATAGTTTTCGCTCTCGGCGCGGAAGGCGTGCAGGTCATGGAAACGATTCGGGTCAAGCAGGCGCAGACGCGCGAAGTGGCTGTCCTGACCCAGTTGTTCCGGGGTCGCGGTCAGTAGCAGGACGCCAGGAATGACTTCGGCGAGTTGCTCGACCAGCGAGTATTCGGGGCTGGCCTTGTCTTCGTGCCACACCAGGTGGTGGGCTTCGTCGACGACCATCATGTCCCAACCTGCCGCGAACAGCGCGTCCTGGGCCTTTTCGTCTTCCACCAGCCACTCGAGTGCAACCAGCGCGAGCTGGGTGTCTTCGAACGGGTTGGCGGCATCGCTTTCGATGAAACGTTCTTCGTCAAACAGCGCGACTTGCAGGTTGAAGCGGCGGCGCATCTCGACCAGCCACTGGTGCTGAAGGTTCTCCGGAACCAGGATCAGCACACGGTTGGCGCGGCCCGAGAGCAGTTGGCGATGGATGATCAGACCGGCTTCGATGGTTTTACCCAGGCCCACTTCGTCCGCCAGCAGAACCCGCGGCGCGATGCGGTCGGCGACTTCACGGGCGATGTGCAACTGGTGCGCGATCGGTTGCGCACGCACGCCACCCAGACCCCAAAGGGAGGACTGCAATTGGCGGCTGGTGTGTTCCAGGGTGTGGTAACGCAGGGAGAACCAGGCCAACGGGTCAATTTGACCGGCGAACAAACGATCGCTGGCCAGACGGAACTGAATGAAGTTCGACAGTTGGGTTTCCGGCAGGGTCACCACTTCGTTTTGCCCGTTGAGGCCGTGGTAGACCAGCAGGCCGTCGACGTCGTCGACTTCTTGTACGGTCAGTTTCCAGCCTTCGAAGTGAGTGATCGAGTCACCCGGCGAAAACCGCACGCGGGTGAGGGGCGCATTCCGTAGCGCGTACTGGCGAGTGTCGCCAGTGGCCGGGTAGAGCACGGTCAACAAGCGGCCGTCCTGTGCCAGAACGGTGCCTAAACCCAGCTCGGCTTCGCTGTCACTGATCCAGCGTTGCCCCGGTTGATACTGCTGCGCCATGCTGCCTGACTCCCACCTTGAAAAAGCGGGCTATCTTAACGGAATCGGGCCTGCAGACCAAAGGTTTACGTGCGTAGGCGCTGCGACGTCGGACGATCTTTTGATCTTCGGGAACGCTTGAGTTCTGTGTTGTCCGATGAAAGATCGCAGCTGGTGGCAGCACCTACAGTGCCAACCGGGTCACAATTTGCGACCGATGGCTCAAGTCGCCATCCCCGCAGCCGACAGCTTGCTGACAGGAGACTAATAATTATGCTGCCACCGATGCTCCCCTTGAGTGCCGTGCCGATCACCTCACAGCAGGATCCAATTCGCCAGCGGCCGGATATTCCACCTGTGGTGCCGGTGCAGGAAAGCTCCAACGAAAGCACCATCGACCTGCAAAAGCGCGACCCTGAAGAGGCGGGCTTGCAGCTACGCGAGGAGCAGCGTCGGCAGCAGGAACGTGACCGACGTCGCCGTGAAGCTGATGAAGATCCCGAAGAGCACTTGGCGATTCCCGGTGACGAGCTCAACGCCGACAATACCGTGCCGGTGGTGCCATTGATGGAAGATCAGCCTCGGCAGGGTTTGTGGGTCGATATTCAGATTTGAGGTGGTGGCTGGTCAGCGCTGCCATCAGACCGCATTATTGGTACATCCTTGCCTGCCGATACGGCAGCTGAATTTCACTACAAGCGATGCACAGAGCACCATGAGCCAAGATGACAAGCTGATCGACCTCAACTCCGAACGCGCCAAGCGGGTTCATGACCTTAATGAAAAGCGCCTGAACGAAGTACGCCAGGCGTTCGAGCAAGCCATGCCGTTGGGTAAAGCGAAGAAGAAGCCGAAGAACAAACCGAAAAAGCGTTGAAACACCCTGCATCGGTTGATGCAGGTCAGTTATTTCCCCTCCTTTACGCCCAGTCTCGGGCGACATTGATCCCGGTCAATTTTTTCTCCTGCCTGATTGGTTAACTTAGCCCTATCGCAACAAGGCAACTGCAGGAGGCCAGTCATGTTTTTCGACAACGTGGTGATCGCCGGAGTGCTGACAGTCGGCCTCATGGTTGTGTTTTTTGCAGGGTTTGGATTTTTTATCTGGAAGGATTCGCATAAGCGCAAGCCGTAGGTCTTTCTGGAAGCAATGAGCACGCAAGGCATTTTGGGCAACTTCGGTTGCCTTTTTTTTGCCTGCGATTTGCCTGATCGTTCCCACGCTCTGCGTGGGAATGCAGCCCGGGACGCTCGGCGTCCCTTTCGAGAGCTGGAACGCGGAGCGTCCCTTGAGGCATTCCCACGCAGAGCGTGGGAACGATCTACTTTCCAGCAGCAATAAAAAAGGCGCGAACCTCACGGAACGCGCCTTTTTTAGCAGCAGTCTATCAGCTGCCCAGTGCCTTCGACGCCAGCCAGAACAGGCCCGCCGACAGGGCCACTGTGGCTGGCAGGGTCAGGACCCAGGCCAGCAGGATGGTTTTGACGGTGCCACCTTGCAGGCCGCTTTTATTGGCGACCATGGTGCCGGCCACGCCCGAGGACAGGACGTGGGTGGTGGAAACCGGCAGGCTGAAGACGTTGGCCAGGCCGATCATGCACGCGGTGGTGATTTGTGCAGACATGCCTTGTGCGTAGGTCATGCCTTGCTTGCCGATCTTCTCGCCAATAGTCAGAACCACGCGTTTCCAACCGACCATGGTGCCCAGGCCGAGTGCCAGAGCGACCGCCAGAATCACCCAGAACGGGGCGTATTCGGTGGTGGTGGTCAGGTCTTTGCGCAGCTTGTCCAGGTCAGCCTTTTCACGGGCGTTGAGGCTAGGCAGCTTGCCGACTTTCTTCGCCGTGTCGTCCAGGCAGAGCAGATAACGGCGCACTTCGATGCGGCTTTCCGACGGCAGGGAGTGGTAGTCGGCGACACCTTTAAGGGTGCCGAGCAGAGCGTCGATAGTCGGTTCGGTCTGTTGCGGGTTGCAACGGAATTTCTCCGGCAGATCGCCTTCCACGCTTTTGCCCAGGGCCAGGTAGTCACCCAGCGTTTCGGCATTGCGCTTGTAGAACTGACTCAGGTGCAGGGTCGCATCGCGGGTCCGCTCGATCTGGTAGGTCGTGCTGCTCAAGTCGAGTACGAACTGCGCCGGCACAATACCGATCAGCACCAGCATGATCAGGCCGATACCTTTCTGGCCATCGTTGGAACCGTGTACGAAGCTCACGGCCATGGCCGAGATCACCAGTACCAGACGGTTCCAGAACGGTGGGTGCTTCTTGTCATCGAGCTTGCGGCGCTGGTCCGGCGTCTTGTGCATCTTCGACAGTGGGCGCCACCATTTCAGTCCGATCAGGACCAAAGCGGCAACGATAAAACCGGCCATTGGCGAGAACACCAGGGACGCTCCGATATCGATCGCTTTTTGCCAGTTCACGCCATCAGCCAACGGAATATCGTTGATCAAGGCGTTGGCAAGGCCGACACCGAGGATCGATCCGATCAGCGTATGGGAGCTGGAAGCCGGGATACCGAAGTACCAGGTGCCCAGGTTCCAGGTGATGGCGGCGGCGAGCAGCGAGAACACCATGGCCAGCCCGTGACCGGTGTTCACATTGATCAGCAGCTCTACCGGCAGCAGGTGGACGATGGCATACGCCACGCCGACACCGCCCAGCAGTACGCCAAGAAAGTTGAACACACCGGAAAAGAACACCGCCAGATGAGGCGGCATGGCTTTGGTGTAGATAACAGTGGCCACCGCGTTAGCGGTGTCATGAAAGCCGTTGATGAACTCGAAGGCGAGGACAAAGGCCAGGGCGAGCAAGAGGCTCACAAGCACCCAAGCATCCAGTCCGCTGAATAAATCGATCATGAAGGTTTTCTGACCCGGTCGTAAGGGGGCGCGATTATGCCAGAAAAGACTGCTAATCGATGCACTAGGTGCTCATCGGTTACATTCTTCAACGAATTAGTTTGTGACGACAGCCTCAGCCCCAGGTTTTTGCGGGGTTTTGCAAGTCATTGAATTTCTATGAAAAGGCCGCAGCCACAAGGGTTCCTCTCGTAGGGCAAGAGGTTTGGACGCTTGTGTGAAATATCTGAAAAGAGGGCCAGGCATGAGCCATTTGCCTCATCCAGTAGGTGAGGTGGCCGCTGCCCGCTCATAGCGGGCGCGAAAGGCATCATCGATACATCCCGCTTTTAACGGGTGTAGACGCAGCCCCTTGAAAGAATTCAGGCCAAGGCGGTTATGGCTCTTCGGCTTTGAGTTCCTTTTCCATTTTCTGCAATTCCTGAGTGAACGCCTGATCCTGAACGGTGGCGCGTTTACGCCAGGGTTTGCGCTCTGGTTCGGGCTGAGCGGCGTAGGTGGTGACTTCCCCGCCGTAAACTTCCTTGTAACGTTGTTCCTGGCGCTCAAGTTCCGCGCGCAGTTCGTCTTTCGTCACAGTGCTACCTGATTGAGTTGAGATTAATTCTGGTGAAACGCGCTGCATCAAATGTATTGACCACGCTCGCCGAAAGGACAAGGCCGGTGAAGGCATCGTTTTTACGGCATTGAAATCAATACTTCCATGTTGCAGGCGGCCACGGCACCAGAGATGAACAGCTGACGTAGCATCAGTTTCCTGTTTCAGCGAACGCTTTGGCGAAGCATATGAAATGAGTGTCGGGCGCTTGCTGCGGGCAGCGGCAATGGAACATCGCGCTACCGGGTGGTGGAATCGGCAATTAAAAACCGGTCGCCACTGAATTGCATTATAGCGGTCGATTCGAAGAACACTATCGCCAAAGAGTTAAAAGTGGGTCTTGATGTGTGATTGTTTTGGTACTCGCAACTTTTACGGCTAACTAGGTCGTTCGGCGACACCGACTTTACAGTGATGTCTTTCTGACGCCATTCAATCGAACAAGTTAGGGCAATTACATCGGCGCTTTTAGTCTGCGTCCGAGTCAGTGTAAAAATAGGTAATAGGTGGTGCAAACCCGTTCAATAGTCAGCTGGCCCGCCCAAGTGACAATCGATTGCGATTATCGGTCGATGGTTCGATAATCGAACAGTCTTGGTGGCTCGGACTTGTGTGAGAGGCCGGCTGCCGCTTGTAATAGCCGCTGATCCGTGTGGAAAAAGGACCTTATATGAACGATCAAATGCGCAATTCCTTCGCTTCAGTGGCGCCGCCGATCGTTGCCTCGCCCGCCAAGCGGATCCAGGCACTGACTGGGGACCCCGATTTCATGACGTCCCTCGCCCGTGGCCTGGCCGTGGTGCAAGCGTTCCAGGAACGCAAACGTCACCTCACCATTGCCCAGATCAGCCACCGCACGGAAATTCCCCGCGCCGCTGTGCGACGTTGCCTGCACACGCTGATCAAACTCGGCTACGCCACCACCGACGGCCGCACGTATTCGCTGCTACCCAAAGTGCTGACGCTCGGCCATGCCTATGTGTCTTCGACTCCGCTGGCGGTTTCCGCCCAGCCCTACCTGGACCGCATGAGCGAGCAACTCCACGAAGCCTGCAACATGGCCACTCTGGAAGGCGATGACATCTTATACATCGCTCGTTCGGCCACCACCCAGCGATTGATTTCCGTCGACCTGTCAGTGGGTGGACGTCTGCCCGCCTATTGCACCTCAATGGGTCGGATTCTTCTCGCGGCGCTGGACGATACGTCACTGCGCGAGTACCTCGATCATGCAGAGCTGCAAGCCAAGACCAGCCGAACCCTGCACACCCCCGAGGCGTTGCTCGAATGCCTGCAAGAGGTGCGGCAACAAGGCTGGTGCATCGTCGATCAGGAACTGGAACAGGGCCTGCGCTCGATTGCCGTTCCCGTGTACGACGCTTCCGGTCAAGTGGTCGCGGCGCTGAACGTCAGTACCCACGCCGGCCGAGTCAGTCGTAATGAGCTGGAGCAACGTTTCCTGCCCGGCCTCCTTAGCGCGAGCCGCGACCTCAGCGCACAACTCTTTGCGTAAGCCATTCGCCTAAGCTGTTCGATAAACGCACAGACTCGAGTTTATCGAATTGACGCTCTTTCCCCTGGATCACTAATGTCGCGGCAGCGCCAGCCTTGGCTGGCTCCTGTCCGACTGCGTTCTTGCGTGGAATAAAAATAATGAACCAGCCTCAGTCTGCTGTAGGAAACTGCCTCGACGTGCAGTCCTTCATCAATGCTCAACCCATTTCGCGCTACCAGTGGCGAGTGGTAGTCCTGTGTTTCCTGATTGTTTTCCTCGATGGCCTCGACACGGCGGCCATGGGCTTCATCGCGCCCGCCCTGTCTCAGGATTGGGGCATCGACCGCGCCAGCCTTGGCCCGGTGATGAGCGCTGCGCTGATCGGCATGGTCTTCGGCGCATTGGGTTCTGGCCCGTTGGCTGACCGCTTCGGGCGAAAAGTCGTACTGGTGGGCGCGGTGTTGTTGTTCGGCGCTTTCAGCCTGGCTTCGGCTTACAGCACCAACGTCGATCAGCTGCTGGTGCTGCGTTTCCTCACCGGCCTGGGCCTTGGCGCCGGCATGCCGAACGCCACAACGCTCCTGTCCGAATACACCCCGGAGCGTAAGAAATCCCTGTTGGTGACCAGCATGTTCTGCGGCTTCAACCTCGGCATGGCTGGCGGCGGTTTCATTTCCGCCAAGCTGATCCCGGCCTTTGGCTGGCACAGCCTGCTGCTGATCGGCGGGATTCTGCCGTTGATCCTCGCAGTCGTTTTGTTTTTCTGGCTGCCGGAATCGGCGCGCTACCTCGTAGTCCGCAATCGCGGCACTGACAAAGTGCGTAAGACCCTGGCGCCCATCGATCCAACCGTCGTCGCCCGGGCATCCAGCTTCAGCGTGCCGGAACAGAAAACCGTGAAGGCCCGCAACGTTTTCGCAGTGATCTTCTCCGGCACCTACAGCACCGGCACCTTGTTGCTGTGGCTGACCTACTTCATGGGGTTGGTGATCGTTTATCTGCTGACCAGTTGGCTGCCGACGCTGATGCGTGACAGTGGCGCGAGTATGGAACAAGCGGCGTTTATTGGCGCGTTGTTCCAGTTTGGTGGGGTATTGAGCGCGGTGGGCGTGGGCTGGGCGATGGACCGGTTCAATCCGCACAAGGTTATCGGCATTTTCTATCTACTCGCCGGGGTGTTTGCCTACGCGGTAGGGCAAAGCCTGGGCAACATCACGCTGCTGGCGACATTGGTGCTGGTGGCCGGGATGTGTGTCAACGGCGCGCAATCGGCGATGCCTTCACTGGCGGCGCGGTTTTATCCGACCCAGGGGCGGGCGACCGGGGTGTCGTGGATGCTCGGGATTGGCCGCTTCGGCGCGATTCTCGGTGCCTGGATGGGCGCGACACTGCTGGGCCTAGGCTGGAATTTCGAGCAGGTGCTGACAGCGCTGGTGATTCCAGCGGCATTGGCGACCACGGCGGTGGTGATCAAGGGCATGGTCAGTCATGCGGATGCGACCTGACGGTTCCTCAAGTGATCGTTCCCACGCTCCGCGTGGGAATGCAGCCCGGGACGCTCTGCGTCCCAAAAGCGGACGCAGAGCGTCCATTTGAGGTATTCCCACGCGGAGCGTGGGAACGATCTGGCGCAGAAAGCGGATCGGTAGCAAGGCAACAATCTGTTCGATAAACGAACACTCAGTCGATTATCGGATTGTTTGGCGTTTTTCAGGGGCTTACTCTTCAGTCATTCCGGCGCTGCGCATCGCGCCTTTTTCTTCCACTGTCGGTTCATAACAAAACGGGAGCCTGCCCCATGGCTGAAATCCTTTCGCTGCACGACGCGGTGAAGCAATTCGTTAACGACGGCGATACCGTCGCGCTCGAAGGCTTCACTCACCTGATCCCTACGGCGGCGGGTCACGAAATCATTCGCCAGGGCAAGAAAGACCTGACTCTGGTGCGGATGACGCCTGACCTGATCTACGACCAGTTGATCGGCGCCGGTTGTGCTCGCAAGCTGATCTTCTCCTGGGGCGGTAACCCGGGCGTCGGTTCGCTGCACCGCCTGCGTGATGCAGTCGAGAAGCAGTGGCCACACGCGCTGGAAATCGAAGAACACAGCCACGCCGACCTGGCCAATGCCTACGTCGCTGGCGCATCTGGCCTACCGTTCGCGGTGCTGCGTGCCTACGCCGGTTCCGACCTGCCGAAGGTCAATCCGCTGATCAAAACCGTTACCTGCCCATTCACCGGCGAAGTATTGGCGGCCGTGCCTTCGGTGCGCCCGGACATCACCGTGATTCACGCGCAGAAAGCCGACCGCAAAGGCAACGTGCTGCTCTGGGGCATTCTCGGCGTGCAGAAAGAAGCGGCGTTGGCCGCCAAGCGCTGCATCGTTACCGTCGAAGAAATCGTCGACGACCTCAATGCACCGATGAACTCGTGTGTTTTGCCAACGTGGGCGTTGAGCGCGGTCTGCCACGTCCCTGGCGGCGCGCATCCGTCCTACGCTCACGGCTACAACGAGCGTGATAACCGTTTCTACCAGGCCTGGGACCCGATTGCACGCGACCGTGAAACCTTCACCGCGTGGATCAACGAGTACATCCACGGCTGCGCTGACTTCAGCGAGTTCCAGGCCAAACTGGCCGCTGCTTCGGAGGCGAAGTAATGACTTACACCACCAATGAAATGATGACCGTCGCCGCTGCCCGCCGTCTGAAAAACGGTTCGGTGTGCTTCGTTGGTATCGGCCTGCCGTCGAAAGCCGCCAACCTGGCGCGTCTGACTTCCTCGCCGGACGTCGTCCTGATCTACGAATCGGGTCCGATTGGTGCCAAGCCAAGTGTACTGCCGCTGTCTATCGGTGACGGTGAGTTGGCGGAAACCGCCGACACCGTCGTCCCGACCGGTGAGATTTTTCGCTATTGGTTGCAGGGCGGGCGCATCGACGTCGGTTTCCTTGGCGCCGCGCAAGTCGACCGCTTCGGCAACATCAACACCACGGTGGTGGGCGACTACCATCAGCCGAAAGTCCGCCTGCCGGGTGCCGGTGGCGCGCCGGAGATCGCTGGTTCGGCCAAGAGCGTGTTGATCATCCTCAAGCAGTCGGCGCGTTCCTTTGTCGATAAACTCGACTTCATTACCTCGGTTGGCCATGGTGAGGGCGGTGATTCGCGAAAGCGTCTCGGTCTGCCGGGCGCAGGACCTGTCGGCATTATTACCGACCTGTGCATCATGGAGCCGGAAGCGGATACCCATGAATTCGTGGTCACCGCGTTGCACCCTGGCGTGACACGGGAGCAGGTGACTGCCGCCACCGGTTGGGCGATTCGTTTTGCCGAGACGGTTGAAAATACCGCTGAGCCAACGGTGGTCGAACTGACTGCGCTCAGGGATCTGGAAGCCCGCACTGCCGCGGCCCACGGCCAAGCACCCGGAGAAGCCTGATGCGCGATGTTTATATCTGCGACGCGATTCGCACCCCCATCGGCCGTTTCGGCGGTGGCCTGTCGGCGGTTCGCGCCGACGACCTGGCCGCCGTGCCGATCAAGGCGCTGATGGAGCGCAACCCGTCGGTCGACTGGAACGCGGTGGACGAGGTGTTCCTCGGTTGCGCCAACCAGGCCGGCGAAGACAACCGCAACGTAGCGCGCATGGCGTTGCTGCTGGCGGGCCTGCCGGAAACCATTCCGGGCGTGACCCTCAATCGCCTCTGCGCCTCGGGTATGGATGCCATCGGCACCGCTTTCCGGGCGATCGCCAGTGGCGAGATGGAGCTGGCCATTGCTGGCGGCGTCGAGTCGATGTCCCGCGCACCGTTCGTGATGGGCAAGGCTGATGCGGCGTTCTCGCGCAACATGAAGCTGGAAGACACTACCATCGGCTGGCGTTTTATCAACCCGTTGATGAAAGCCCAATACGGCGTGGATGCGATGCCGCAGACTGCCGATAACGTGGCCGACGATTACGAAGTTTCCCGCGCCGATCAGGACGCTTTCGCACTGCGCAGTCAGCAACGGACGGCAGCCGCGCAAGCTGCAGGATTTTTCGCGGAAGAAATCGTTGAAGTGCGCATTGCCCACAAGAAGGGTGAAAGTGTCGTCAGTCAGGATGAACATCCTCGCGCCGACACCACGCTGGAAACACTGGCCAAACTCAAACCGGTCAACGGTCCCGACAAAACAGTCACCGCCGGCAATGCTTCCGGTGTGAACGACGGTGCGGCGGCATTGATTCTGGCTTCCGGCGACGCGGTGAAGAAACACGGTCTGACCGCCCGCGCCAAAGTGCTGGGCATGTCCAGCGCCGGTGTCGCACCACGGGTCATGGGCATCGGCCCGGTGCCTGCAGTGCGCAAATTGACCGAACGTCTCGGTCTGGCGGTCAGCGATTTCGACGTGATCGAACTCAACGAAGCGTTCGCCAGCCAGGGTTTGGCGGTGCTGCGTGAACTGGGACTGGCGGACGACGCTGCCCAGGTCAACCCGAACGGTGGCGCCATTGCCTTGGGCCATCCGTTGGGCATGAGCGGTGCGCGTCTGGTACTGACCGCGCTGCATCAGCTGGAAAAGACCGGTGGCAAGAAAGGTCTGGCGACCATGTGCGTCGGCGTGGGCCAGGGTCTGGCCTTGGCGATCGAACGGGTCTGACGCGCTTCGCTGTGAAAAAAGAAGCGTCGACTAATAAGAACTGAGGAATGTTTCATGACTGACAAGCCTGGTTACCGCCGCCCGCAAGAGGGCACCCAGCCGGAATACCTGCACCCGGCCTATCAATCCACCAACCGTCGCTCGCCGTCCAAGCCGTTGGTGTTTTTGCCCCATTCGCTGTCTGAAATTACCGGTCCGACCATCGGCGCCGAGCGTGTGCAGGAGAAGGACAACGACCTGACCGCCCAGCACAAGAGCGAGCCCCTGGGTGAGCGCATCATCATTCACGGCCGCGTGCTGGATGAAGATGGATTGCCAGTGCCGGGCATTCTCGTGGAGATCTGGCAAGCCAACGCTGCCGGTCGCTACAACCATGACCGCGACCTGCACGATGCGCCGCTGGACCCGAATTTCACCGGCACCGGCCGCACCGTGACCGACGCCGATGGCTGGTACCAGTTCCAGACCATCAAGCCCGGCGCCTACCCGTGGGGCAACCACCACAACGCGTGGCGCCCGGCGCACATCCATTTTTCGCTGTTCGGGCCGAGCATTCTGACGCGCCTGGTGACTCAGATGTATTTCCCGGGTGACCCGCTGCTGGCCTATGACCCGATCTACAACTGCGTATCGGATACCAGCGCCAAAGAGCGTTTGATCGCCAGTTTCGATCTGGAAAAAACCATCCCTTCCTATGCCCTCGGTTATCGCTGGGACATCGTCTTGCGCGGCCGCGAAGCCACGCCGATGGAGAAATAAGATGACGCTGAACGCGACCACGTCCCACACCGTCGGGCCGTATTACCACATCGGCCTGACCTGGCTGAACCGCGAAGACCTGACCGTCGAACAAACCCTGGGCGATCGCGTGGCGATCACCGGGCAAGTCATCGATGGCAACGGCGACGTCGTCAACGACGCGATGCTGGAAGTCTGGCAAGCCAACGCCGCCGGCAAGTACGACCACCCCGAAGACGATCAGGACAAACCCCTGGACCCGAACTTCGAAGGGTTTGGCCGGGTACCGGTGGATGCGCAAGGGCGCTTTCGTTTCACCACCATCAAGCCGGGCACGGTCGAAGGCTTGAAAGGCACGACCCAGGCGCCACATCTGGTGGTGCTGGTGTTTGCTCGCGGGTTGGTGAAGCACTTGCTGACGCGGATTTACTTTGATGGCGAACCGGCCAACGTGGCGGATCCGCTTCTTGAGTGTGTGCCGGCTGAACGTCGCAGCACCTTGTTGGCCAAGGCTGATGCGTCGGGTGTTTATCAGTGGAATGTGATTCTGCAGGGCACCGATGCGGAGACGGTGTTCTTCGATTATTGACTCCACCCTGATCGTTCCCACGCTCTGCGTGGGAATGCATCCCGTGACGCTCTGCGTCACAGTGGACGCGGAGCGTCCATGGCGGCATTCCCACGGGGACCGTGGGAACGATCGGTGTGAAGACTGCATCTGCGGAACGGGACTGTTGCAAAGTGTGTCTAGACTCTCACAGTCCCCATTGAGTGAAAACAATGACAACTTCAACCGCTACACCCGCGCACTACACCGGTGAAGAGCGCAGCAAACGCATCTTTGCGATTGTTGGCGCTTCGTCCGGCAACCTCGTCGAATGGTTCGACTTCTACGTCTACGCCTTTTGCGCGATCTATTTCGCGCCAGCCTTTTTCCCGTCCGACAACCCAACGGTGCAGTTGGTCAACACGGCTGGCGTATTTGCCGCCGGGTTCCTGATGCGGCCCATCGGGGGCTGGATCTTCGGCCGGGTGGCGGACAAGCACGGGCGCAAGAATTCGATGATGATTTCGATTCTGATGATGTGCTTCGGTTCGTTGCTCATCGCCTGCCTGCCGACCTACAAGGACATCGGTGTCTGGGCGCCGATCATGCTGTTGTTCGCCCGCTTGATCCAGGGCCTGTCGGTGGGCGGTGAGTACGGGACCACCGCGACCTACATGAGCGAAGTCGCCCTCAAGGGCCAGCGCGGTTTCTTCGCCTCGTTCCAGTACGTGACGCTGATCGGTGGGCAACTGCTGGCGGTGTCGTTGGTGGTGATCCTGCAACAGTTCCTCACTGAGGATGATTTGCGTGCCTATGGCTGGCGGATCCCGTTTGTCGTCGGTGCGTTGGCGGCGCTGATTTCACTGTTCCTGCGCCGTTCGCTCAAGGAAACCACCAGCAAGGAAATGCGCGAAAACAAGGACGCCGGCAGCATCCGCGCACTGTTCCGCGATCACAAGACTGCGTTCATCACCGTGCTCGGTTACACCGCCGGTGGCTCGCTGATTTTCTATACGTTCACCACGTACATGCAGAAGTACCTGGTGAACACCGCCGGCATGCCCGCCAAGACCGCCAGCTACATCATGACCGGTGCGCTGTTCCTTTATATGTGCATGCAGCCGTTGTTCGGCATGCTCGCCGACAAGATCGGCCGACGTAACTCGATGCTCTGGTTCGGCGCTCTGGGGACGTTGTTCACCGTGCCGATCCTGCTGAGCCTGAAAAGCGTCAGCAGTCCATTCCTGGCCTTCGTGCTAATTACCGTGGCGCTGGCGATCGTCAGTTTTTATACCTCCATCAGTGGCCTGGTAAAAGCTGAAATGTTCCCGCCGGAGGTGCGTGCATTGGGTGTCGGCCTGGCTTACGCGGTGGCGAATGCAATCTTCGGTGGTTCGGCGGAATATGTGGCCCTGAGCCTCAAAGCCGGGGGCATGGAAAATTCCTTCTACTGGTACGTGACGGTGATGATGGCGGTGGCGTTCCTGTTCAGCCTGCGCTTGCCGAAACAGGCGAAGTACTTGCACCACGACCTTTGATCTTTACCCGTGGGCCTGACCGGCCCACGCTTCCAGGGACTGTTTATGAACGAGCGACCGGGCAATCAATTGTTCGATGCCTATTTCACTGCGCGCGATATGCGTGAGGTGTTCTGCGATCAGGGTCGGGTTCAAGCGATGCTTGATTTCGAAGCGGCACTGGCCCGGGCCGAGGCGCGGGTCGGGCTGATTCCGCAAACAGCTGTCGCGCCTATTGAGGCGGCCTGTCAGGCTGGGCATTACGACTTCGCCGCCCTCGGCGAGGCAATTGCCACGGCCGGCAATTCGGCGATTCCGTTGGTCAAGGCGCTGGGTAAACAGATCGCGGCCAACCATGCCGAAGCCGAGCGCTATGTGCATCTGGGCGCGACCAGCCAGGACGTGATGGATTCAGGTTTGGTGCTGCAACTGCGCCGGGCGCTGGAACTCATCGAAAGCGATCTGGCACAACTGGGCGAAATTCTCGCGACCCAAGCCTTGCGTTTCGTCGCCACACCGCTGGCCGGGCGCACCTGGTTACAACACGCGACGCCAGTCACCCTCGGCATGAAAGTCGCCGGTTGGCTGGGCGCTGTCACTCGCAGTCGTCAACGTCTGCAAGAACTCAAACCGCGATTGCTGGTGCTGCAATTCGGCGGCGCCTCCGGAACCCTTGCGGCCCTTGGCGAGCAGGCGATGCCGATTGCCCAGGCACTGGCCGAGGCGTTGCAACTGGCGTTGCCGGAACAGCCTTGGCACACCCAGCGAGATCGCTTGGTGGAGTTCGGCTCGGTATTGGGATTGATCGCCGGCAGCCTCGGCAAACTGGGTCGCGACATCAGCCTGTTGATGCAGACCGAAGCCGCTGAAGTGTTCGAACCCTCGGCGCCGGGCAAGGGCGGATCTTCGACCATGCCGCACAAACGCAACCCGGTAGGCGCGGCGGTGCTGATCGGCGCTGCAACGCGCGTTCCGGGTTTGCTCTCGACCCTGTTCAGCGCCATGCCTCAAGAACACGAGCGCAGCCTGGGCCTGTGGCATGCCGAGTGGGAAACCCTGCCGGAGATTTGCTGCCTGGTGTCCGGCAGCCTGAAACAAGCGTTGCTGGTGGCGGATGGACTGGAAGTGGACGCGGAGCGCATGACCCGCAACCTCGATCTGACCCAAGGCCTGGTGCTCGCCGAAGCGGTGAGCATCGTCCTCGCTCAACGAGTGGGGCGCGACACGGCGCACCATTTGCTGGAGCAATGCTGCAAGCGCGCAGTGGCCGAACAACGTCATCTGCGAGCGGTACTCGGCGACGAGCCGCAAGTGACCGCCCAACTGTCGGATGCTGAACTCGATCGTCTGCTGGACCCCGCCCATTACCTCGGCCAGGCCCATACCTGGGTCGAGCGAGCGGTGGCTGAACATTCTGCGTTGACTGCCTGAAGGAGATTGCTGTGGCTTTCGTACAACTCGCCGAGGGCGAACTGCATTACCAACTTGATGGCCCGGCGGATGCGCCGGTGCTGGTGTTGTCCAACTCGCTGGGGACCGACCTGCACATGTGGGACGCGCAGATTGCGGCGTTCACCGAGCATTTCAGGGTGCTGCGTTTCGACACCCGTGGCCACGGCAAATCGCTGGTCACGCCGAGTCCGTACAGCATCGAGCAACTGGGGCGCGACGTGCTGGCGCTGCTGGATGCATTGCACATCGAGCGCGCGCATTTCTGCGGTCTGTCGATGGGCGGTTTGATTGGCCAGTGGCTGGGGATTAACGCTGGCGACCGGCTGAACAAACTGGTGGTGTGCAACACCGCGGCGAAAATCGGCGACCCGTCGGTATGGAACCCGCGTATCGAAACCGTGCTGCGTGACGGTTCGGCGGCCATGGTCGCGTTGCGTGATGCGTCGATTGCACGCTGGTTCACCCCTGACTTTGCTGAAGCGAATCCTGCTGCCGCGAAGAAGATTACCGACATGCTCGCGGCCACTTCGCCGGAAGGTTATGCGGCTAATTGCGCCGCCGTGCGCGATGCAGACTTCCGTGATCAACTGTCCTCGATCAAGCTGCCGCTGCTGGTAATCGCCGGCACCGAAGACGCGGTCACGCCGCCGTCCGGTGGGCACTTTATTCAGGAACACGTGCAGGGCGCCGAGTACGCCGAGTTCTACGCCGCGCACCTGTCCAACGTTCAGGCCGGTGCTGATTTCAGCGACCGCGTGCTGGCGTTTCTGTTAGCTCATTAAGGGGATTGTTGTGGACGAGAAACAACGTTACGACGAGGGCCTGAAAGTCCGTCGCGCGGTGCTCGGCGACGCCCATGTCGACCGCAGCCTGAACGCGCTGACCGAGTTCAACTCGGAGTTTCAGGAAATGATCACCCGCCATGCCTGGGGCGATATCTGGACCCGTCCGGGGCTGCCGCGCCATACCCGCAGCCTGATCACGATCGCCATGCTGATCGGCATGAACCGCAACGAAGAACTCAAACTGCACTTGCGCGCCGCCGCCAACAACGGCGTGACCCGCGGCGAGATCAAGGAAGTGATCATGCAGAGCGCGATCTACTGCGGCATTCCGGCAGCGAACGCGACGTTCCACCTGGCGGAGTCGGTGTGGGATGAGTTGGGGGTTGAATCGCGGGAGTGATCTTCGGGATTTCCAGTGTTGATCGTTCCCACGCTCTGCGTGGGAATGCCTCACCGGACGCTCCGCGTTCGGCTCTTGATGGGACGCGGAGCGTCCCGGGCTGCATTCTTTTGCTGCGCGTGGGAACGATCAATGCGACGACAGATGTTTACAGCAAGCTGATCGGATAGCTGACGATCAACCGGTTCTCATCGAACTCGTTGTTGCTGAAGTCGCGGCGAATGGTCGAGTTGCGCCATTTGACGTTCAGGTCTTTGAGCGCTCCGCTTTGCACGGTGTAGCCCAGTTCACTTTCGCGGCCCCATTCCTTGCCGTCGGTGATGGTACCGGTGTGGACGTTGTCGCCACTGATGTAGCGGTTCATCAGGGTCAGGCCCGGTACGCCCACGGCGGCGAAGTTGTAGTCATGGCGCACTTGCCAGGATTTTTCTTTGGCATTGTCATAGCTTGAGTTATAGCTGTCGTTGGCCAGGGTGCCGCCGCTGGTGCCGTTGACCCGCATCCAGGCGTTGTCGCCGGTGAGTTTTTGCAGGCCGACATAGAAGGTGTTGCCGCCGTATTTGGCCGAGAACAGGCCCGACCAGGTTTTGTTGTCGAGCTCGCCGGCCCGGGCGCTGCCGTCGTCCTTGCCGTAGAAGAATCCAAGGTTGGCGCCGAGGGTCCAGTCCCCGATGGGCTGTGTGTGAATCAGGTTCACGTATTGCTGGCTATAGATGTCCTTGAGCTCAGCGTTCCACAGGCCGATCTGGGTATGTTTGTCGTTGAAGACGTATTCACCGCCCTGGAAGTTGAAGCGGTCCGAGGTGAACGCCGTTTTGCCGACCATCGACATGTCGTTCATGCTGCTGTCGTCCCGCGGGCTGTTGGCGCGGAACTGGCCGCCGTAGAGCGTCAGGCCGTTGATTTCCTTCGAGGTGATCTGGCCACCACGGAACGTTTGCGGCAGGGAGCGACCGTCGTCCGAACGCAGGATCGGCAGCACCGGCATCCATTCACCCACCTTTACTTCGGTCTGCGACAGCTTGGCCTTGAACGCCACGTTGGTGTGACCGAAGTTGTCCGCCGGGCGACCGTCATGATCCAGCGGCAGCAATTGGGTACCGCCAGTGCCTTTACCGCCATCGAGCTTCACCGAGTACAGCCCCAGCACATCCATGCCGAACCCGACGGTGCCCTGAGTGAACCCGGACTTGGCGTCGAGGATGAAGCTTTGCGTCCACTCTTCTGCCTTGCCCTGGGCTTTGGTCGGGTTGGTGAAGTTGCGGTTGATGTAGAAGTTGCGCAGGTTCAGGTTGACCTTGGCACCTTCGACAAAGCCTGCCTCCTCGGCCATGGCGGGCAGAGCCGTACTGGCCAGTGCAACGGCGATAAGGCTGGGGAACAAGTACTGCGTGCTGGAAGGTGTCATGTGCTCGGGTCTCTCTAATTTTTAGGCGTGAAACGGGGCGCTGCCGCAACCTGGGGTTGCAGACAAAAATTTGAAATCAGGACAAAAACGAACGGGATCAGCCGGACAGGGCAGGGCGCGGTGGCATGGTGTCGAACCTGTTGTTATTGGTCTTGTGCCACGAATGGTGCGGGGAATGTACCAGATGGTTCAATCGGGGAAAGCGGGTTTTGGGCGATTATCGAACGTAAGATTGGGGCGGTTTTTGTGTTGTCTGTGCCGGCCTCATCGCGGGCAAGCCCGCTCCCACAGGTTCAGCGGGGTTCACAAAGTTTGTGTTCGACACGGACACTGTGGGAGCGGGCTCGCCCGCGATGAGGCCAGAACTGACAACCCTACTTTTCCCGCAGACAACAAAAAGCCCACCAATCGGTGGGCTTCTTGTTTTACAGCGCTATCAGAACAACTTCAGCTTCGGCGCTTCTTCTTTCAACGGCTCGTTCTTCGCCGTCTGTTCGTTCCAGCCACCGCCCAGTGCCTTGTACAGATTGACGGCACTGACCAGTTGCGCCAGACGGTCGGTGATCAGTACTTGTTGGGCACTGAACAGCTGACGCTGGGCATCGAGGAAGGTCAGGTTGCTGTCGACACCAATGCGGTAGCGACGCTCGGCCAGGCGGTAGTAATCCTGGTTCGCGGTGACGAAATCACGCTGGGCCTGCAACTGATCGGTGTAGGTCTGGCGCGCGGCCAGGCCGTCGGCGACTTCCTGGAAGGCCGTTTGAATGGACTTCTCGTAGTTCGCCACGCCGATGTCTTTCTGGATTTTTGAATAATCCAGGCTGGCGCGCAGGCTGCCGGCATTGAAGATCGGCAGGTTGATCTGCGGCTGGAACAACCAGGTGCCCGAACCGCCTTTGAACAGACCGGACAGGTCCGGGCTCAAGGTCCCGGCATTGGCCGTCAGGCTGATGCTCGGGAAGAACGCAGCCCGTGCCGCGCCGATGTTGGCGTTGGCGGCTTTCAGGTCGTATTCGGCCTGGAGGATGTCCGGACGACGTTGCAGCAAGTCCGATGGCAGACCGGCTGGCACGTCGCTCAGCAGGTCGTCAGCCAGCGGCTTGGCCGCTTGCAGGTTGGCCGGGACACCGGTGCCAAGCAGCAGCACCAGGCTGTTTTCATCCTGGGCGACTTGACGGGTGTACTTGGCCTGTTGCGCGCGGGCGTTTTCCACCGAGGTACGCGACTGGGCCAGGTCCAGGGCCGAGGCAACACCCACTTCGTTGCTGCGGGCGGTAAGCTTGTAGCTCTCCTCGAACGCACCGAGGGTGTCCTGGGTCAGTTTCAGCAGCTCCTTGTCGGCTTGCCAGGTCAGGTAGGCATTGGCCACGCTGGCCACCAGGCTGATCTGGGTGCTGCGGCGTGCTTCTTCAGTGGCGAAGTATTTCTGCAGCGCTTCTTCGCTCAGGCTGCGAACCCGACCGAACAGGTCGAGTTCATAGGCGCTGATGCCCACTGTGGCCGAGTAGGAACTGGTGATACCCGCTTCGCCGGTCTGCGAGGCGCGTGCCGGGACCCGCTGACGGCTGCCGGTGCCATTGGCCGAAACCGCCGGGAACAAATCGGCACGCTGGATGCGGTATTGAGCCGCGAAGGCGTCGATGTTCAGCGCCGCGACACGCAGATCACGGTTGTTTTCCAGGGCGACCTGGATCAGCTGTTGCAGCGCCGGGTCATGGAAAAACTGCTTCCAGCCCTGTTCGGCGGCAGCCTGGGCAGGCGCCTGGGCCGACGAATACGCCGGACCTTGCGGATACTGGCCCGCCACCGGTGCTTCAGGCTGCTGATAATCGGGTATCAGCGAGCAGCCGCCGAGCACGAAGGCGGCAACAGCCAGGGAGAGTAGCGACTTGCTCATTAGCCAGCCTCTTTAGAAGGTTCAAGAGCGTCGTCCTGGTCAGCGGTTTTGCGCTGTCCTATGGCCGACACGGTGACGAAAAACAGTGGGACCCAGAAGATCGCCAGGATCGTGGCCGTGAGCATACCGCCAATTACCCCGGTACCGATCGCATGTTGGCTACCTGAACCGGCGCCCGTGGAAATCGCCAGTGGTACCACACCGAGGACGAAGGCGAGCGAGGTCATGATGATCGGTCGCAAACGCATCCGGCAGGCTTCGATCGCGGCATCGCGCAGGCTACGCCCTTGTTCATGCAGTTCCTTGGCAAATTCGACAATCAAAATGGCGTTTTTCGCCGCCAGACCGATGGTCGTCAACAAGCCCACCTGGAAGTACACGTCGTTGGACAGGCCGCGCAGGCTGGTCGCCATCAGCGCACCGATGATCCCCAGCGGCACCACCAACATCACCGCGATCGGGATCGACCAGCTTTCATACAGCGCCGCCAGACACAGGAATACCATCAGCAGCGACAGGGCGTACAGCGCTGGCGCTTGCGAACCGGACAGACGTTCCTCGTATGACAGACCCGTCCAGGAAATACCGACACCGGCCGGCAGTTTCTTGGCCAGGGCTTCGACTTCGGCCATGGCTTCACCGGTGGAATAACCGGGCGCCGGGGCACCGAGGATTTCCATTGCTTCTACGCCGTTGTAACGCGACAGCTTCGGTGCGCCGTAGATCCACTCTCCCTTGGCGAACGCCGAGAACGGAACCATGGTGCCGGCGCTGTTGCGCACATACCATTTCTTGACGTCTTCAGGACTCATGCGCGCGCCCGGCTGGCCTTGCACGTAAACCTTCTTCACCCGACCGCGGTCGATGAAGTCGTTGACGTAGCTACTGCCCAAGGCAATCGACAGGGTGTTGTTGATGTCGGTGAGGGTGATGCCCAGGGCACTGGCCTTCTCGTCATCGATTTCCAGCTGGTATTGCGGTTCGTCGTTCAGACCGTTGGGACGTACCTGATAGAGCACTTTGCTCTGCGCGGCCATACCGAGGAACTGGTTACGTGCCTCCATCAACTTGGCGTGACCAATACCGGCGCGGTCCTGCAGGAACACGTCGAAACCGGTGGCGTTACCCAATTCCAGGACCGCCGGTGGTGCGAAGGCAAACACCATGGCGTCGCGGAAGGTGAAGAAGTGCTGCTGGGCGCGGGCGGCGAGTTTGAACACGCTGTTTTCCGCATCCCGCTGATCCCACGGCTTGAGCATGATGAACGCCAGACCCGAGCTTTGACCGCGACCGGCGAAGTTGAAGCCGTTCACGGTAAAGACCGAGGCCACGGCGCCGGATTCTTTCTCCAGCAGGTAGGAACGCATCTGGTCGATCACCACCTGGGTCCGTTGAGCACTGGAACCGGCCGGGGTCTGCACCTGAGCAAACAGTACGCCTTGGTCTTCTTCCGGCAGGAACGCCGTTGGAATGCGGGTGAACAGCCAGATCATGCCGACCAGGATGATGACGTAGGCCAGCAGGTACGGAGCCTTGTTCGTGAGCATATTGCCCACGCCACGCTCGTAGCTTTTGACGCCACGGTCGAAGCTGCGGTTGAACCAGCCAAAGAAGCCGCGTTTCGGCGTGCCGTGCTCGCCTTTCGGAATCGCCTTGAGCATGGTGGCGCAGAGCGCCGGGGTGAAGATCAAGGCGACCATCACAGAAAGCGCCATGGCCGAGACGATGGTGATCGAGAACTGCTTGTAGATCACACCGGTGGAACCGCTGAAGAACGCCATCGGCAGCAGTACCGCCGAGAGCACCAGGGCGATACCGACCAGTGCCCCCTGGATCTGCCCCATGGATTTCTTGGTGGCTTCCTTGGGTGACAGGCCTTCTTCGCTCATCACCCGTTCGACGTTTTCCACCACGACGATGGCATCGTCCACCAGCAAGCCGATGGCCAACACCATACCGAACATGGTCAGGGTGTTGATGCTGAAACCGAATGCCGCGAGGATCCCGAAGGTACCCAGCAATACCACTGGCACAGTCATCGTGGTGATGACGGTGGCACGGAAGTTTTGCAGGAACAGGAACATCACCAGGAACACCAGTACGATCGCTTCGACCAGGGTTTCAACCACACCCTTGATCGATTCGGTCACCACCGGAGTCGTGTCGTACGGGAATACCACTTCCATCCCTTCCGGGAAGAACGGCTTGAGGGTTTCGATGGTCTTGCGCAGGGCTTTTGCAGTGTCGAGGGCGTTGGCACCGTTGGCCAGTTTCACTGCCAGACCGGAAGCCGGTGCGCCATTGAACTGGGCGTTGATGCTGTAGTTCTCGCCACCCAGGCCAACGTCGGCGACGTCGGACAGGCGCACTTGCGATCCGTCCTTGTTGACCTTGAGCAGGATCTTGTTGAACTGCTCGGCGGTCTGCAGGCGGGTCTTGCCGATAATCGTGGCGTTCAATTGCTGGCCGGGTGCAGCCGGCAGGCCGCCCAGTTGACCAGAGGACACCTGGATGTTCTGTGCGGCGATGGCAGCCTTGACGTCCACCGGGGTCAGGCTGAAGTTGTTCAGCTTGGCCGGGTCGAGCCAGACCCGCATGGCGTACTGCGAACCGAAGACCTGGAAGTCACCGACACCGGCGGTCCGCGAGATCGGGTCCTGCATGTTCGACACGATGTAGTTGGACAGGTCGTCCTTGGTCATGCTGCCGTCGCGCGACACCACGCCGATCACCATCAGGAAGTTTTTCACTGCCTTGGTCACGCGGATACCCTGTTGCTGCACTTCTTGCGGCAGCAGCGGGGTGGCCAGGTTTAGTTTGTTCTGGACCTGAACCTGCGCGGTATCGGAGTTGGTGCCCTGCTCGAAGGTCGCGGTAATGGTCATGCTGCCGTCGGAGTTACTTTCCGACGAGACATAACGCAGGTTATCGATGCCGTTGAGCTGTTGCTCGATCACCTGCACCACGGTGTCCTGCACGGTTTGTGCGGACGCGCCCGGGTAGGTCACCTGGATCGCAATGGCCGGAGGCGCAATGCTCGGGTATTGGTTGATCGGCAGTTTGAGGATCGATAGTGCCCCGACCAACATGATTACCAGGGCAATTACCCAGGCGAAAATCGGACGGTCGATAAAAAATCTGGACATGGTTTACTCCCCTTTGCCGCTGGAAGCCTTGCTAGCTGCCTGTGCGGGGGCCGGGTTCTTTGCGCCAACGTTAGTCGCTTCACTGGCATTGACTTCGATGCCAGGTTTGACGAATTGCAGTCCTTCGGTGATCAGGCGATCGCCGGCCTTCAGACCGTCTTCGATCAGCCATTGGCTGCCGACAGTACGGCTGGCCTTGAGCTGACGCAGTTCGACCTTGTTGTCCGCACCGACGACCAGTGCGGTCGGGGTGCCTTTGAGGTCACGGGTCACGCCTTGTTGCGGAGCGAGGATCGCCGCGCTGTTCACACCGGCCTGCAATTGGGCATGTACAAACATGCCTGGCAGCAGGGTGTGATCAGGGTTGGGGAATACCGCACGCAAGGTCACGGAACCGGTGGTCTGGTCCACCGAGACTTCGGAGAACTCGAGTTTGCCTTCCTGTTTGTACTGGCTGCCGTCTTCGAGGGTCAGCTTGACCGTTGCCGCCGTGTCGCCGGCCTTTTGCAGACGACCGCTTTCCAGTTCGCGGCGCAGCTGAAGCAGCTCCACGGAAGACTGGGTGACGTCGACGTAGATTGGGTCGAGTTGCTGGATCACCGCCATCGCGTCGGCCTGGCCGCTGGTGACCAGTGCGCCTTCGGTCACGGTCGAGCGGCCGATGCGGCCGGAGAGTGGCGCGTAAACCTTGGTGTAGCGCACATTGATCTGGGCGCTTTGCAGGGCGGCTTCCGATTGCAACCGGTTGGCCAGGGCCGTGTCGTATTCCTGACGGCTCACAGCCTGTTCGCTGACCAGTTGCTTGTAGCGATCGGAAATCGACTTGGTCTGTTGCAAGTTGGCTTCGGCGCTTTTCAGGGTGGCTTCATAAACAGCCGGATCAATCTGATACAGCTGCTGGCCGGCCTTGACGTCGCCGCCTTCCTTGAACAGGCGCTTGAGAATGATGCCGTTAACCTGAGGGCGAACTTCGGCGATGCGGTACGCGCTGGTACGGCCCGGAAGCTCGGAGGTCAGGGTGAAGGCTTGAGGTTGCAGAGTAACGACGCCGACCTGAGGGGGTGGTGGGGCAGGTGCCGCCTCTTCCTTTTTGCATCCGCTGAGCAGCGATGCCAAGGCGAGGGCAGTGACCAGAGCGGTAACAGCTGGCTTGAATTGCATGAAAATCCTCGGGTCAGGCGCGCAAATAGCGCACTAGAAATGTGGAAAGGTAAAAAATGTGCGCTGAGTGGATAAGTAGCTTGCTAAGTAATATACTTACGTTCATGGTTGTTTGTAAACACCTGGCCGCGTATCCACACCGTTACGAAAGCCGTTAAAAGATCCGAATTGTAGGCCGGGGACGACGCCCCAAGAGCGTTCGTCCCACTTTTATTCAGCTGATGTTCAGACATCGCTGAGGCATCCTGATTGAGGTTGTACTGCCATGGTCCGTCGTACCAAAGAGGAAGCTCAAGAAACCCGTAGCCAGATACTCGAAGCGGCAGAAAAAGCCTTTTTTGAGCGGGGCGTGGCGCGCACGACACTGGCGGACATCGCTACCCTGGCCGGGGTCACTCGCGGGGCCATCTATTGGCATTTCAGCAACAAGGCGGATCTGGTGCAGGCCATGCTTGATACCTTGCAAGAGCCGCTGGATGAAATGGCCAAGGCCAGTGAAAGCGAAGATGAACCCGACCCCCTGGGCTGCATGCGCAAGTTGCTGATTCATTTGTTTCATCAAGTTGCCTTGGACCCGAAAACCCGACGCATCAATGAGATTCTGTTTCATAAGTGCGAATTCACCGATGAAATGTGCGACCTGCGCCAGCAGCGCCGAGCGGTCAGTCTTGATTGCAATGTGCGAATCGCCCTGGCCCTGAGTAATGCGGTCAATCGGGGACAGTTACCGGAAAGCCTCGACACGGCCCGCGCGGCCATCAGCCTGCATGCGTACATCGACGGCATCCTGTATCAGTGGTTGTTGGCGCCCGACAGCTTTGAACTGCACATCGATGCCGAGCGCTGGGTCGATACAGGGTTGGACATGCTGCGCTTGAGCCCCAGCCTGCGCAAATGAAACAAAATGCGTAATTGGATCCGGTTGTGTCAACACATGAGGCGGACGAAGATCATCTCGACGCTCGTCTGATTGCAGTGGGTTGCTTTTATATACGTACGCTCGCCAGGTTGATAGGTAGTGAGCTACCTGATTTGTAGGGATTTTGTGAGTGACCCGCGCAAAAAAGCCCCGGCTCTTTCGAGTCGGGGCTTTTATATTTCAACGGCTGACGCTTACATCACCGGGTAATCGATATAACCCACCGGGCCTTTGGCGTAGAACAATTCCGGACGCGCTTCATTCAACGGCGCATCGGCTTTCAAGCGTGCCGGCAGGTCCGGGTTGGCAATGAACGGCACACCGAAGGCGACTGCATCGGCCTTGCCGCTGGCGAGCCAGGCGTTGGCGCTGTCCTTGGTGAAGTGTTCGTTGACGATGTACGGGCCGCCGAACGCTTCTTTCATTTGTGGGCCGAGGCTATCGCCGGCTTCTTTCTCGCGCGAGCAAATGAACGCGATGCCACGCTTGCCCAGTTCGCGAGCGACGTAGGTGAAGGTCTCGGACAGGTTGTCGTCGCCCATGTCATGGAGATCGGCGCGCGGTGACAGGTGCACACCGACGCGGCCGGCGCCCCAGATTTCGATCGCGGCATCGGTCACTTCCAGCAACAGGCGCGCACGGTTTTCCAGGGAGCCGCCGTAGTTGTCGGTGCGCTGGTTGGTGCTGCTTTGCAGGAACTGGTCGAGCAGGTAACCGTTGGCGCCGTGGATCTCCACGCCGTCGAAACCGGCCGCCTTGGCGTTCTCGGCACCGACGCGGTAAGCGTCGACGATGTCGGCGATTTCAGCAGTTTCCAGAGCGCGCGGGGTTGGGTAGTCGGCCAGTGGGCGAACCAGGCTGACGTGGCCTTTCTGCTGGATGGCGCTCGGTGCGACCGGCGCTTCACCGTTCAGGTACAACTCGTGGGAAACCCGGCCGACGTGCCACAGTTGCAGGAAAATCTTGCCGCCGGCGCCGTGGATCGCTTTGGTCACATTGGCCCAGCCTCGTACCTGATCGTTGGACCAGATGCCCGGGGTGTCCGGGTAGCCGACGCCCATCGGCGTGACCGAAGTGGCCTCGCTGAGGATCAGGCCGGCGGATGCGCGTTGTACGTAGTACTCGGCCATCAGCGCGTTTGGCACGCGGCCTTCGTCGGCGCGGCAGCGAGTCAGCGGCGCCATGATGATGCGGTTGGACAATTCGAGGTCGCCCAGTTTGATCGGATCGAAAATAGTCGTCATTGAATACAACCCTCGTGAGGTATCAGTTGGTAGCAGGGGCCAGTTCGGGATTACCGCTCTGACGGAAAGTAATCAGGGTCACCAGCAGGGCGAGTACCGCCAATGCTGCTGCCGCGAGAGGCACGCTGGTCAGGCCGAAACCGTGGGCGATGACACTGCCGCCGACCCAGGCACCCAAGGCGTTGCCGATGTTGAAAGCGCCGATGTTCAAGGTCGACACCAGGTTCGGTGCGGCCTTGCCGTAGGTCACGACATTCACTTGCAGGGCGGGTACGGCGGCGAAGCACGCGGTGGCCCATAGGAACAGGGTGATTTCGGTCGGGATCACCGCGACGCTGGTCCAGGTCAGTACGGTCGAGATCACGGCCATCGAGATGAAGACGCCGATCAGCGTCGCGGCCATGCCTTTGTCAGCCAGCTTGCCGCCGATGATGTTGCCGACTGTCAGGCCCAGGCCGATGAGCATCAGTGTCCAGGTCACGCCTTTGGGCGAGACGCCTGTGACATCGCCGAGCAGTGGGGCGACATAGGTGAACAGGGTGAAGACCGACGCGGCGAACAGCGCGGTCATGCTCAACGACAGCCAGATCCCGGCGCCTTTGAGGGCGCGCAGTTCGGCGCGCATGTCGAGTTTTTCTTCATCGCGCTTGGCCGGCAGGAAGCGGATCAGGCCAATCAACGCGATCACACCCATCACGGTCACTGCCCAGAAAGTCGAACGCCAGCCGGCTTGCTGACCGAGCGCGGTGCCCAGCGGGACGCCGAGCACGTTGGCCAGCGTCAGGCCGGTGAACATCAAAGCCACGGCCGAAGCGCGCTTGTTCGCCGGCACGAGACCTGCCGCGACCACCGAACCGATACCGAAGAACGCACCGTGGCAGAGGGCGGTGACCACACGCGCAAACATCAGCACGTTGTAGTCGGTCGCCATTGCACAGAGCAGGTTGCCAATGATGAAGATGCCCATCAACACTACCAGTGCAGCCTTGCGCGGTAATTTAGCAGTGGCCAGTGCCATGAACGGCGCACCGATGGCGACGCCCAGGGCGTAACCGGTCACCAGCCAGCCGGCGCCGGGAATCGACACGCCGAGGTCAGCCGCCACATCGGGCAGCAAGCCCATGATGACGAACTCGGTGGTGCCGATGGCGAAGGCGCTCAAGGCCAGAATGAGTAGCGAGAGGGGCATTGTTTAATTCCTAGTCGGAGCGCTGAGCTCCTTGACGATGGCGTCGAGGAACGCCTGAATCACGTCCTCGTTGCGTTTGAAGAAGTGCCATTGACCGGCTTTCTGGCTGCTGATCAGCCCCGCACGTTGCAAGTTCGCCAAATGGGCGGACACGGTCGACTGCGACAGCCCGCAGCGTTGATCGATCTGTCCGGCGCAAATGCCGTACTCGTGGTTGTGGATCTGTTCCGGGAACTGGGCTTTGGGATCTTTCAGCCAGGTGAGGATGTCTCGGCGTACTGGGTGTGCCAGGGCTTTTATTATTTCGTCGAGGTCGATGGTCATGGTCAGGGCTCGTGATGAGTAAAACGCTATATCGCGATGAGGCGAACTTTAAATCGGTACTTCGCGATATACCAATATGATTTTGGTCTGACGACCGTGCAAATCGGTATATCGAGTTATAACGATATGATGGTTGTAAAAATACAAATGCGCAGTGCTAAGCTGCGCGGCATGAACTATCTCGCACATCTGCACCTCGGTGGCCAGCGCCCTGGTCAATTGCTCGGCAGTCTGTATGGCGATTTCGTCAAAGGACGGCTGCAAGGGCAGTTCGATCCGGAGATCGAAGCGGCCATCCAGCTGCATCGCAGCATCGATGTCTTTACCGACCGCCATCCGTTGGTGGACGTCTCGTTGTCGCGGTTTTCCCTGACCCGCAGGCGTTACGCCGGGATCGTGCTCGACGTGTTTTTCGACCATTGCCTGGCACGTGACTGGACGCTGTATTCTGACCGGCCACTGGAGCAATTTACGTCGGACGTGTACCGGGTTTTGTCCGCCGAGCCGCAATTGCCGGAACGTCTGGCGCAGATCGCGCCGCACATGGTGGCCAATGACTGGTTGGGTTCTTACCGGGAGTTCGCTGTGCTGGAGCAGGTGCTGCGGGGGATTTCGCGGCGGTTGACGCGGCCGGAGGAACTGGCCGCAGCGATGCAGGAGTTGCGGGTGTTGTATGAACCGTTGAGCGATGACTTCAGATTGTTCTATCCGCAACTTCAGGACTTTGCCCAAAACTATCCAACGACATAAACCTATTGTGGGAGCGAGCTGCTCGCGAAAGCGGCATAACATTCAACGAAGATGCTGAATGGCATACCGCTTTCGCGAGCAGGCTCGCTCCCACAGGGGATTTTTGTTCCTTCAGTAGATAGGTGTCAGGCAGCAATGGCGGGGCGCATTGGGACTTGCTGTGTTTCCGGAATCGCCCCAAACAACGCCTTCTGCACCGCCTGCTGTGCCTCGAACGCCAGCGCCGCACGCTCCCGACCTTCGCAAGCGATCGGCTTGAGCAGATGAATCTCCACCTCACCCCGATCATTGGCAAACAAGCGCATCAAGTGCGAGAGCAAATCGTCATCGCCAATGAACGGCGCCAGCGAATCGAGCTCACCGTCGCGCAGATAACGAATCGCCACCGGCTGCAACTTCACTTCGGAGTCGATCGCCGCAGACAGCAATCGACCATGAAACGTGCGCAGCGAACGGCCATCGGTGGTGGTGCCTTCCGGGAACATCAGCAGCGGATGTTCCTGCTCTAGATGACGGGTCATCTGTTTGCGGATCAACTGACTGTCTCCTGAACCGCGACGGATAAACAGGCTGCCGGCCTTGGCCGCCAACCAGCCTGCCACCGGCCAGGTGCGCACTTCGGCCTTGGACAGGAACGACAACGGCGTGAGCATGCCCAGCAGTGGAATGTCGGTCCAGGACACGTGGTTGCTGACCCACAGCATCGGCGCTTTCGGCAATTGACCGTGCACGGTCACGCGAAAGGGCAGGGCATTGCTCAACCGCGCCATGAAGAACCGCGACCAGCGTTGGCGGCGGACCATCGAATGAGCGATCCCCAAACGTTCGAACAGCCCGAACACTCCGGCCATGCTCAACCCCAGTGCCACCACCGTCAGCACTCGCGCAATCCGCGCGTACACCCGTAACCGGCTCATCAAACGGCCGCCTTGAAGTGCTTGGCGTAACGCGGGCAGAGTTCGTCGCGCTTGAGCAGGATGAACACGTCGGCAACCTGGAAGTCTTCGTCCCAGCACGGCTCGCCGCAGATCTTCGCGCCAAGGCGCATGTAGGCCTTGAGCAGCGGTGGCATTTCGGCGATGACGTTGGACGGGATGGCGAGGCTCGGCAGCGGTTTTTTCGGTTCGGCCCGCAGGTGTTCAGTGCACAGGTAGCGTTCGCGCAGGCGCTGCATGATCGCGTGGGCCTGAATGCCGCCGTCCTGCATCGGGATGCTCGCGCAACCCATCAAATAGCTGTAGCCACCCTGGTTCAGCACTTCGGCCAGTTCGCCCCACAGTACGGCAATGGTACCGCCGTTGCGGTAGGCGGGGTCGACGCAGGTGCGACCGATTTCCAGGATTGGGCCTTTCAAGTGGACCAGGCCGTGCAGGCTGAATTCTTCTTCGCTGTAGAACTTGCCCAGGCTGCTGGCGGCGGTGTGGTCGAGCAAACGGGTGGTCGCCACCAGACGCCCGGTGTTCAAGTCACGCACGCCGATGTGGGCGCAGTGAACATCATAGTCATCCATGTCCAGACCCAGCTCGGCGCCTTTCAGTTTGGCGTTGAATTCGCCGCTGAACACGTTGAAGCGCAGGGCCTGGGCTTCCTGCAAGGCCTCGGCGCCCACCAGGCGTTCGGCTTGCAGGCGGCGTTCATTGCCGGTGTCGCTGATGCGGGCGATCTGAGTCATTGCGAATCTCCGTACGGGCCGGTCACCCGTCTTGGGTTGCAGCCGATCGACTTTCTTTATGCAGCCGTGTTGTGCAAAGTCAGGCTATGTAGCCCCGGTGTCATCGCCATGAAGCTTTGGTGATGCTTATATGACAGCCTTTGAGTAGCCTCTTATGCCCTGGCAAAACCTGTTGAGTCGCCGCGATCGCCTGCCCGCCAACCCGGACCTGGGCGAGGGGTTCGCAACCTTGTTGCACCAGTTGGGCAACGTCACGCCGTTCGAACTGGCGGTGGCCGGCGGGCGTTTGATGTCGACGCCGGGGCTGGCGTTTCTGGTGGGGTATCAGGCGGCGTTGCGCATGCTTTGGCCGAGCGCGCCGCTGAGCCTTGGCGCGTTATGCGCGACCGAACAGCGCAGCCTGAGAGTGGCGGACATGCAGACCCGTCTCAGCGATTTGCGTCTGAGCGGGCGCAAGGATTTTGTCACCGCAGGCGATGCCGCCGATTGGCTGCTGATCGCTGCCCGCAGTGAAGCCCCCGACGAAAAACCGCGCTTGAGCCTGGCGGTGGTCTATCCCGATGAACCGGGCGTGCGCCTGGAAAAGCTCCCGGCAATCCCGTTGATGCCAGACATCAGCCATGGCCGGCTGTTTCTCGATAACGCTCAGTGCGAACTGTTGGCGGGGGATGGCTGGGATGCTTACATCAAACCGTTCCGCACCCTTGAAGACATCTATGTGCTGAGCGCCATGACCGCCTGGCTGTACGGCATCGGTCAGGACAGCGACTGGCCGCAAGCCTTGCAACTGCGTTTGCTGGCGCTGCTGGCCGGGTGTGCGGAAGTCAGCCGGCAAGCGCCGAATAATCCGTCCGGGCACGTGTTGCTCGGTGGCTTGTTTGCGCAGTTCGATGGGCTCAAGGCTGAGGTGACTCAGGCACTGGCCGATGGCCCGCAGCATTGGGCCGCGATGTGGCAGCGCGATCAGAGCGTGATGGATTTGGCGGCGGGTGCGCGGGGGAAGCGGTTGGCCAAGGCACTCGTCGCGGGATCTTCACTGGATTGACTGGCCCCTTCGCGAGCAGGTCGAATCGTCGCACCGTCGCTCCCACATTTTGAAATGCACTCCCTTGTGGGAGCGAGCCTGCTCGCGAAGGCGATCTCATGCACAACACAAATCCCGGAACTGTCATCAACCTCAACTAGGCTCAGCAGGCCAATCCCTCCGAGCCCCTGCCATGTCCAAAGGCTTGTCCCTGATTTTTTGGCTGTTGCTCAGCCTCACGGCCCACGCCGAAAACTGGCCTGCCGAGCAATGGTCGACCGCCCCGACAGTCACCGGGCCGGCGCTTCAAGCCCTGGAGGCTTACGCCTTCCCACCCCGTGATGAGGCCATCCGAAAAGGCATCCGCACCGACGCTTTGCTGGTAGTCCGCGACGGGCAGTTGATCTACGAACGCTACGCCGACCCAACCACCGCCGACACCCCGCACCTGACCTGGTCCATCAGCAAAAGCCTGATGGCCACGGTCCTCGGCGTGGCCTATGGCGAGGGCCTGTTCAAACTCCAGGACCCGGTGCTGAAGTTTTATCCACCGCTGGAAAAGCACCCGACGATGACCATGGCCGATCTGCTGCACTGGGCCTCGGGCCTGGACTGGCAGGAAGACTATGAATACGCGCCGTTGAAATCCTCGGTGGTCGCGATGCTCTACACCCGTGGTCACCAGGACATGGCCGCGTTCATCACCGATCACGCTGAATACGCCAAACCCGGTCCGGCATTCCGTTACTCCAGTGGCGACAGCAATCTGTTGTCCGCCGCGCTGAAAACCATCGTCGGCCCGACCCGTTATCCGGACTATCCATGGACCGCTCTGTTCGAGCCCTTGGGGATTCGTCACGCCGTCTGGGAAACCGATGCCACGGGGACGTTCGTCGCGTCATCCTATGCCTACCTCACCGCCAGGGATCTGGCCCGAGTCGGTCTGTTGATGGCGCGCGACGGCCGTTGGGGCGAGCGCCAATTGCTGCCCAAGGACTGGACCGCTTTCAACCGCGAACCGTTCGCCCACCATCAAGCCCATCAGGACGACGCCGTGCCCGGCGGCCATTGGTGGCTTAACCGCGCGGTGGATGGCGCGGCAAAACCCTGGCCCGATGCACCCGACGATACCTTCGCGGCGCTGGGGCATTGGGGTCAGGCGATGTACGTGATGCCTGGCGAAAACCTGGTGATAGTGCGCTATGGCGATGACCGCGACGCCAGCTACCAGCACAACGCGTTGCTCAAGCTCGCGCTCAAGGCATTTGCCGCGAAGGTGCAGCCATGAACCGCCGCAGCCTTGTTCGTCGCCGACCGTTCAGCACGCTGTTGTTGATCCTGCTGATCGCCTTGCTCGGTTGGATCTGGCAAGAGCGGGTCGCGCTGTGGGCGTTCCCGGACATCATCAGTGCCTACACCGCCAAGGAATATTGTTCGTGCCGTTACGTGATGAACAATCCAACCGAGTATTGCCACAGCTATGTGAAACAGTGGCTGCCGACCAGTGGCTTTACCGATGACGCCGCCCGCAAGCGCGTCACCGTCAGCGGCATGGGCCGCAGCAACAGCGCGCAATGGATCGGCGAGCGCCAAGGCTGCCGCCTGAATCCCTGAGCACCACAGTCCTGCGCTCATCAGGTTCCACGCAGTGGAACCACATTCGATTGTCCTCGCGCCGAACTCGCGGTTATCTGGCGGTGAGCGCGACCTGCCTTGATGTGTCGCGAAATCACTGCGAACAAAAAGAACGGGAATACACCCGGCCCGAGGACAATCGTCATGACCCGACATCAGCACATCCTTGCCTGGCTCAGCGACGTGGCCAGCGACCTGCACGCCACGCGCCAGGACATCCACGCCCATCCGGAACTCGGCTTCGAGGAAAACCGCACCTCGGCGCTGGTGGCAAAATCCCTCGAGGAATGGGGTTATGAAGTTCACACCGGTATCGGCAAGACCGGCGTGGTCGGCGTCCTGCGCAGCGGCAGCAGTTCACGCAAACTGGGGCTGCGGGCAGACATGGACGCCTTGCCGATCATCGAAAATACTGGCGCGGCTTACAGCAGTCGGCATCAGGGCTGCATGCACGCCTGCGGTCATGACGGCCACACCACGATGCTGCTGGGAGCGGCGCGCTATCTCGCCGCGACCCGCCAATTCGACGGCACCCTGACCCTGATTTTCCAACCCGCCGAAGAAGGGCAGGGCGGCGCCGAAGCGATGCTCGCCGATGGCTTGCTGGAACGTTTTCCCTGCGACGCGTTGTTTGGCATGCACAACATGCCGGGACTTCCTGCAGGGCACTTGGGCTTTCGCGAAGGGCCGATGATGGCCTCGCAGGATTTGCTCACGGTCACCATCGAGGGCGTAGGTGGGCACGGCTCGATGCCGCATCTGGCGGTGGATCCGCTGGTGGCGGCGGCGAGTGTGGTCATGGCCCTGCAAACCGTGGTCGCGCGCAACATCGATGCACAGCAGGCCGCTGTGGTGACCGTCGGTGCATTGCAGGCCGGGGAGGCCGCCAACGTCATCCCTCAGCAGGCGATTCTGCGCCTGAGCCTGCGCGCCCTGAACGCCGAAGTCCGCGAGAAAACCCTCGAACGCGTGCGCGCGATCATCGAATCCCAGGCCCGCAGTTTCGGTTGCAGTTCGCGCATCGAACATCGCCCGGCCTACCCGGTGTTGGTCAACCACGCCGCCGAAACCGAGTTCGCCCGGCAGGTCGGCGTCGAGCTGCTCGGTGCCGACGCAGTGGACGGCAACACACCCAAACTGATGGGCAGCGAAGACTTTGCCTGGATGCTGCAACGATGCCCCGGCGCCTATCTGTTCATCGGCAATGGCGTTTCGCGGCCGATGGTGCACAACCCGTCATACGACTTTAACGACGACATCCTGCTGACGGGCGCGGCGTATTGGGGGGCGCTGACCGAGCGCTGGCTCAAGCCGGCCTGACGACCTCACTTTCTACTGCCGCTGGACCGGGCGCGCCACGTCGCGTCCGTTATCGCCCAACAGGTTTTTGGAGAGTTCCCCATGCAGACTTCGAGCACAGGCGTTTCGCGCACCCGGCAGGTGGTCGCCGCCGTTATCGGTAATGCCCTGGAATGGTATGACTTCATCGTTTACGGCTTTCTGGCGAGCATCATCGCCCGGCAATTTTTCCCGTCCGAGGACGAATACGCGTCCCTGTTGATGGCGCTGGCAACCTTTGGCGTCGGGTTTTTCATGCGCCCGGTGGGTGGCATTTTGTTGGGCATGTATTCCGATCGCAAAGGGCGCAAGGCCGCGATGCAGATGATCATCCGCCTGATGACGGTGTCCATCGCGCTGATCGCGTTCGCACCGAACTACGCCGCCATCGGCATGGGCGCGCCGTTATTGATCGTGGTCGCGCGGATGCTCCAGGGCTTCGCCACGGGCGGCGAATACGCCAGCGCCACGGCGTTTTTGGTGGAAAGTGCACCCGCGCATAAAAAGGGTTTGTACGGTTCATGGCAGTTGGTGGGGCAATGCCTGGCGGTGTTTTCCGGGGCGGGGATGGTGGCGTTGTTTACTCATCTGCTTTCCCCCGAGGCGCTGGATAGCTGGGGCTGGCGGATTCCGTTCATGATCGGTTTGTTGATCGGCCCGGTCGGGCTGTGGATTCGCAAGCACATGGAGGAACCGGAAGAGTTTCTCGAATCGCGCAAACAGGCCAAAGGCGCGAGCCCGGGCTTGCTGCAAGTGATTCGCGAACATCGACGCAGCATTCTGGTGTCGATGGGCCTGGCGTGCGGTGCGACGGTATCGTTTTATGTGGTGCTGGTGAACATGCCGACCTTCGCCCATAAAAACCTCGGCCTGCCGCTGGATCAGGTGCTGCTGGTGCAAATGCTCGCAGTTGCCGTGATGACCGTGATCATTCCACTGTCCGGCGCGCTGTCGGACCGGCTCGGACGGCGCCCGGTATTGATGGCGTTTACCCTGGCGTTTTTCGTGATGGTGTATCCGCTGTACGTGTGGGTTGCGACGGCGCCATCGGTGGAACGTTTGCTGGTGATGCAACTGTTGTTGTGCAGCGCCATCGGCGGGTTCTTCGGCCCGGCGCCGACCGCACTGGCCGAACAGTTTCCGATCGAAGTGCGCTCCACCGGGGTGTCGGTGGCCTACAACGTTGCGGTCATGGTCTTCGGCGGTTTCGCCCCGTTGATCGTTACCTGGCTCAGCAAGGTTATGGCGACGCCCGTGGCGCCGGCCTTCTATGTCCTGTTCGCTTGCGTGCTGACGTTATTGGGCACTTACTGCATGCACGAGGCACCCCGCAGCAAGACATCCGCTGCACTTAACCTTGAGGTGAAACCTTGAGCCTTAATCCGATTGTTGAAATGGACGCTGATGCGTTGTCGCAGGCGATTCATGCCCGCCGGGTTTCCTGCCGTGAAGTGATGCTGGCGTATCTGGCGCAGATCGAGCGCTTCAATCCGCAGGTCAACGCGCTGGTCTCGCTGCGCCCGGCCGATGAGTTGCTGGCAGAGGCCGACACCTGCGACCGGCAGTTGGATCAGGGCCAGTCCCGCGGCTGGATGCACGGCATGCCACAAGCCATCAAGGACCTGGCGGCCACCGCCGGTTTGCGCACCACCCTGGGCTCGCCGCTGTTTGCCGAGCAGATCCCGCAACACGACGCGATCAGCGTGGCGCGGGTTCGCGATTGCGGGGCAATCATCATCGGCAAGACCAACGTCCCGGAATTCGGCCTCGGCTCACAGACCTACAACAGCGTGTTCGGCACCACCACCAACGCCTACGACCCGACGTTAGTCGCCGGCGGCAGCAGCGGCGGGGCGGCGGTGGCGCTGGCATTGCGCATGCTGCCGGTGGCCGATGGCAGCGACATGATGGGTTCGTTGCGCAACCCGGCGGCGTTCAACAACGTGTTCGGTTTTCGTCCATCACAAGGTCGCGTGCCTCACGGGCCCGCGCCGGACGTATTCGTCCAGCAACTGGCCACCGAAGGGCCGATGGGCCGCAGCGTGACCGATGTCGCCCGTTTGCTCGGCACTCAGGCCGGTTATGACCCGCGCGTGCCTTTGTCGCTCACGCAGAGCCCGGAGATTTTTAGCGACACGCTGGTGCAGGATTTCAGTGACGTGAGGCTGGGATGGCTGGGGGACTACAACGGCTATTTGCCGATGGACGACGGCGTGTTGAGCCTGTGCGAATCGGCACTTGAGGATTTCGAGGCGCTGGGTTGCCGGGTCCAGGCCTGTCAGCCGGACTTTTCCATGGAACGCCTGTGGCAGACCTGGCTGGTGCACCGCCACTGGCTGGTGCAGGGCAGCCTCGGCGCGTTGTATGCCGACCCGCAAAAACGCGACTTGCTCAAACCCGAGGCGCAATGGGAAATCGAGGGTGGCCTGCGCCTGACGGCGGCGGATGTTTACCAGGCGTCGGTCAGTCGCAGCGATTGGTATCGGGCCTTGAGCGAGTTGTTCGAGCGTTACGATTTTCTGCTGTTGCCCACCGCCCAAGTGTTCCCTTTCGATGCACAAACCCCTTGGCCCCGCATCGTCGGCGGGCAGTCCATGGACACCTATCACCGCTGGATGGAGGTGGTGATTGGGCCGACCCTGGCCGGTTTGCCGAGCATGAATGTGCCGGTGGGATTCAGCCCGGCCGGGTTGCCGATGGGCCTGCAAATCATCGGCCCGGCCCAGGCCGATCGGGCGGTGCTGCAACTGGCTTACGCCCATGAACAGCTGACTCAATGGGTCAAGCGCCGGCCTCCGAGCTGTCTGCAAAATGCCTGAACTCACCGAGCGGGCCCGCATCTTGCTGCATAAAGCGATCACCCATCCGGGCTATTCCATCAGGGCTTAGGGAGATCGAAACCATGGACAGCAAGGCAGAAACCGGCAGCGTACGTTCCGTCGAACGGGCCCTGGCCATCGTCGAACTGCTGGGCGAGCATCAGGCGTTGGGTCTGGAGGAGTTGCACTACCTGACGACCCTGCCCAAGGCCACGGTGTCGCGCATGTTGCTGACCTTGCAGGAGCAAGGCTGGATTTATCGTGGCTTGAGCGACCGGCGTTATCGGCTGTGCGCCAAGCGCTTGTTTGGCGACAGCCAGCAGCGTTTCAAACGGCGACTGGTCGAAAGCGCCGCGCCGCTGTTGCTGGAGTTGAGCGAGCGCACCGGACTGGTGGCGGACCTGTCGAGCTTCGATGGCGAGCGGGTGGAAGTCATGGAAAGCGCGATACCCACGGTGCTGCGCAAGCGTTACCCGAACAACTGCCAGATCGTCGGCCAGCACGCCAGCCTGTTTCATTCGGCCATGGGCCGGGCGTGCCTGGGCGAGCTGGATACCCATGAAGTGGAACGACTGGCCGGTCGTGAACGGCTGCCCGATGAGAGTCTCTTCAGCGCCAGCGAGCAGGCGTTGCATCAGGGCTTCGGCCAGCGCACCGAAGGTTACTGGGAATACCCGGTGCGCCTGCCGTTTCTGATTCGCGCGGTGGCCTTGCCGATCCATGCCGACGGCCGACTGGTCGGCAGCATGGCGCTGCACTGGCCGATGGATCAGGCACCGGTGGAACGGGTACTGAGCCTGCACCTGAACAGTTTGGCCGCCACCATCGGCGATGTGCAGCACGCGTTGGCGTAAGGCATAACAGATCGCAGCCTGCGGCAGCTCCTACATGTGAGCGCATTCCCCTGTAGGAGCTGCCGCAGGCTGCGATCTTTTGATCTTCGCGGTTTGCAATGCGCTCACGGGCGGTTAAGGTTCGTGCAGGTTTATCTGCCCCACGAGTCTCTATGTTCAACCGCTTTCTCTCCAAACCCCTCGCCTTTCTGCTGTTGGCCAGTGCCGCCCTGTCGGCCCACGCCGATTGGTATCTGGATGGCGAGTCCTCGCGGCTGTCGTTCATCAGCACCAAAAACACCAACATTTCCGAAGTGCAGCGCTTTTTGGTGCTGCACGGCAAGGTCGATCCCAAGGGGCTGGCGCAGGTCGAAGTCGAGGTGGACTCGGTCAACAGCGGCATCCCGCTGCGCGATGAACGCATGCGCAAGGATCTGTTTGACATCCAGGTCTTCCCCGAAGCGCTGATCACCGCGCAAATCGATCTGCGGCCGATCAACGACCTCGCGCCCGGTGCGCAACTTGAATTGCGTTTGCCAGTGACCGTCAACCTTCACGGTAAAAAGCACGAATACAACGCCGAACTGCTGGCAACCCGTCTCGATGACCGACGCTTCCAGGTGGTGACCCTCGAACCGCTGATCATCAACGCTGCGGATTTCGACCTGGCCCCCGGCCTGGAAAACTTGCGCAAGGTCGCCGGTTTGTCGGCCATCAGTCTGTCGGTGCCGGTGGGTGCGGTACTGATTTTCACGGCGCGCTGACATGGCCGGTGCAATTTTCCCCTGGCGTGAAGGCAACAGTTTTGAACTGCTGATCGACGGTCCACAGTTTTTCCCGCGGATGTTGGTCGCGATTGCCCGCGCCGAAGAGCAGGTCGAACTGGAGCTGTACCTGGTGGAGGCAGGTGCCTGTGCCGAGGCGATGGTTCAGGCGTTGGTCCAGGCTGCCGAACGTGGCGTGCGTGTGCGCTGCCTGTTCGATGATTACGGCAGCCTCGCGTTCACCCTGACCTTGCGTCAGCGTTTGATGGCGGCGGGTGTGGAGCTGCGTTTCTACAATCGCCTGAGCTGGCGGCGCTGGGTCGGCAACTTCTACCGCGATCACCGCAAGCTGTTGCTGGTCGATCAAAGCATGGCCGTGGTGGGCGGCACCGGGGTGACCGATGAGTTCTGGACGCCGGGTGAAGACACCAGCGAATGGCACGAAGTGATGGTGGAAATCACCGGCCCCTTGGTCATCGACTGGCAGTTGCTGTTCGACCGCCAATGGATCGCCAACCGGCATCGGCGTGCCTGGAAACCCGCTTCGCATTTCGGCTTGCCGCGTCTGCCACGCGTGCCGTCCGTGGGCGAGGGCATGGGCCGGGTCGCCTATGCCGACGCCCGCCAGCACCGGGACATCCTGCAATCGCTGGTTCGCGCGCTGAACAGTGGCCAGCGGCGGATCTGGTTGGCGACGCCGTATTTCCTACCGACCTGGAAAGTCCGTCGTTCATTGCGCCGGGCAACTGACCGGGGTGTCGATGTGCGACTGCTGCTGACCGGGCCGCGCACCGATCACCCGTCGGTGCGCTATGCCGGGCATCGCTACTACCCGCGATTGCTCAGGGCCGGGGTGAAGATCTTCGAATACCAGCCGTGTTTCCTGCATTTGAAAATGGTCCTGATCGACGACTGGGTAAGCATCGGCTCGTGCAATTTCGATCACTGGAATTTGCGTTTCAACCTGGAAGCCAACCTTGAGGCGCTGGACGCTGGGCTGACGCGGGCGGTGGCGGCGAGTTTTGAGAAGGACTTTGCGCAGAGCCAGGAAGTCAGCCTGGAGGCATGGAAACGCCGACCGCTGTGGCGGCGGGTGAAGCAACGGGTATGGGGATGGGTGGATCGGCTGGTGGTGAATCTGCTGGATCGACGCGGCTAGTGACGCCAGATCGTTCCCACGCTCCGCGTGGGAATGCCTCAAGGGACGCTCCGCGTCCAGTGACGCGGAGCGTCACGGGCTGCATTCCTTTGCTGCGCGTGGGAACGATCAGTCCGCGCGGGGGTTACAACAGTTCAAAGCTCTGCTGCGTCACGTCCTGGGAATCCAGGCCGATCTCCACGTTGAACTTGCCCGGTTCCGCAGCGTACTTGAGCTGGGCGTTGAAGAACTTCAGGTCATCCTCGGTGATGGTGAAGTGCACGACTTTCTGTTCGCCGGCCTTCAGCATGATTTTCTGGAAGTTCTTCAGTTCCTTGAGCGGGCGGATCATCGACCCGGTCACGTCCTGGATGTACAACTGCACCACGGTTTCGCCGTCGCGCTTGCCGGTGTTTTTCAGCATGACGCTGGCGTCGAGCTTGCCGGTTTTGTTCAGCGTGGTGGATGACAGGGCCATGTCGCTCAGGCTGAACTCGGTGTAGCTCAGACCGAAGCCGAACGGGAACAGCGGCCCGGTGGTGTCATCGAAATACTGTGAGGTGTAGTTGCCCGGTTTGCCTGGGGTGAATGGTCGGCCAATGCTCAGGTGGTTGTAGTAGGTCGGAATCTGACCCACCGAGCGCGGGAAGGTGATCGGCAATTTGCCCGACGGGTTGTAGTCGCCGAACAACACGTCGGCGATGGCGTTGCCGCCTTCGGTACCGGTGAACCAGGTTTCCAGAATCGCGTCAGCCTGTTCTTTCTCTTCGAGAATCGACAGCGGACGGCCGTTCATCAACACCAGCACCAGCGGTTTGCCGGTGGCCTTCAGGGCCTTGATCAAATCGCGCTGGTTGGCCGGGATGTTCAGGTCGGTGCGGCTCGACGATTCGTGGGACATGCCACGGGACTCGCCGACCGCTGCCACCACTACATCAGCGTCCTTGGCGGCTTTCACGGCTTCGTCGATCAGCACTTGGGCCGAACGCGGATCGTCCACGACTTCCGGTGCGTCGAAGTTGAGGAAGTTCAGGTAGTCGAGGACTTTCTTGTCACTGGTGATGTTGGCGCCACGGGCGTAGATCAGCGTCGACTGTGCGCCCAATGCGCTCGTCATGCCGTCGAACAGCGTCACCGATTGCGCGGGTTTACCGGCGGCGGCCCAGCTGCCCATCATGTCGATCGGTGCCTTGGCCAGCGGGCCCACCAGGACGATTTTTGCCGTTTTCTTCAACGGCAGGGTTTCGCCCTGGTTCTTCAGCAACACCATGCTGCGGCGCGCAACATCACGGGCCTCGGTGCGGTGCAGGCGATTTTCGGCGTAGGTGTCGGCCGGGTCATCCTCAGCCTTGCCGATGCGCAGGTACGGGTCCTTGAACAGGCCCATGTCGTACTTGGCGGCGAGCACTTCACGCACCGCGTTATCGATGTCGCTTTGCTGGATCTCACCCGCCTTCAACAGCCCTGGCAGTTCTTTGCCATAGAGGGTGTCGTTCATGCTCATGTCGATGCCGGCCTTGATCGCCAGCTTCGCGGCTTCGCGACCGTCACGGGCGACGCCGTGTTTGATCAGCTCGAAAATCGCCCCGTGGTCGCTGACGGCCAGGCCTTTGAAGCCCCATTGCTTGCGCAACAGGTCGTTCATCAGCCAGGTGTTGGCGGTGGCCGGCACGCCGTTGATCGAGTTCAGCGCGACCATCACCCCGCCAGCACCGGCGTCGATAGCCGCACGGTACGGTGGCAGGTAGTCCTGGAACATCTTGACCGGGCTCATGTCGACGACGTTGTAGTCGCGACCGCCCTCGACCGCGCCGTACAGGGCAAAGTGCTTGACGCTGGCCATGATGCTGTCGGCCGCGTTCGCGCCTGTGCCCTGGAAGGCTTTGACCATGACGCCGGCGATGCGCGAAACCAGATATGTGTCTTCGCCGAAGCCTTCGGAAGTCCGGCCCCAACGCGGGTCACGGGAGATGTCGACCATTGGCGCGAAGGTGATGTCGAGGCTGTCAGCCGCGGCTTCCTTGGCGGCAATGCGCCCGGACAGGCCGATGGCGTCCATGTCCCAGCTCGAAGCCAGGGCTATCGGAATCGGGAAAATAGTGCGGTGGCCGTGGATCACGTCATAGGCGAAGAACATCGGGATCTTCAGCCGGCTGCGCATGGCCGCGTCCTGCATCGGACGGTTTTCCGGGCGGGTGATCGAGTTGAACGTGCCACCGATGTTGCCGGCAGCGATTTCCTTGCGGATCAGCTCCCGAGGCATTTCCGGGCCGATGCTGATCAGGCGCAACTGGCCGATCTTTTCATCGAGGGTCATTTGCTTCATCAGGTTGCTGATGAACGCGTCCTTGTTTTCCAGAGGTGCGGGCGTCGTGGCGGCCAATACGTTATGACTGGCCAGGCTGACGAACAGGCCCAGCAAACACAGCTTCTTCATGAATAGTTTTCTCAAAAGCCTAAACGGCAGTGAATACGCGCCGGTCAGCCAAAAATTAGGGAGCGACTATTGTTGTTCAGGTAAATGCAGGCACACTTGCGCAGTGTTTTAGCGCAGGGGCATCTTTTAGCCCATTGGCTCGATGCAATCCAGTGGCGGCGGCAGATTATGCCCCAAGAGCCGGGTTCAAAGTTCGAAGGTTGTTTTTCAACGGAATGGGCAAGGGAGCGTCAACCAGATGAATGTACGACACCACTATCGGTCGAGCCTGCAGGTTGCAGCCTTGATGTTGTTGACCACACTGCTGGCAGGCTGCGGCATCAACACGATCCCGACCCTCGACGAACAGGCCAAGGCCGCCTGGGGCCAGGTGCAGAACCAGTACCAGCGTCGCGCCGACCTGATTCCCAACCTGGTGGAAACCGTCAAGGGCTACGCCAAGCACGAAGAAGAAACCCTGACCGCCGTGATCGAAGCCCGGGCCAAGGCCACTTCGATCCAGGTCGATGCCAAGACCCTGGATAACCCGGAAAAACTCAAACAGTTCCAACAGGCGCAGGATCAGCTGACGGGGGCCTTGAGCCGTTTGATGGTGGTGTCCGAGCGCTATCCGGACCTCAAGGCCAACCAGAATTTCCTGGCGTTGCAATCGCAACTTGAAGGTACCGAGAACCGCATCGCCGTGGCGCGTCGTGACTTCATCCTCGCCGTGCAGAAATACAACACGGAACTCCGTACCTTCCCTGGTCGCCTGTGGCACAGCGTGATGTACAGCGATTTGCCGATCCGCGAAACCTTCGAGGCCACCAGCCCCGATGCGGAAAAAGCGCCTCAAGTGAAGTTCCAGTAAGCGCCGCAAGGGGCTTGAAGCATCACCACGGATGAGGTTGCCAATGCGCGTGTTGAAAGTTGGCCTGGTGCTGTTGCTCTGGGTGTTTGCCCTGACGGCCCAGGCCGCGTTGAAGTTTCCGGAACTGACCGGGCGGGTGGTGGATAACGCCCAGATGATCGAGCCTGCGGTACGCGAGCAGCTGACGCAACAGCTTCAGGCCCATGAAAAAGCCACCGGCGAGCAGTTGGTAGTGGTCACGTTGCCGGATTTACAGGGCACCGACATTGCGGACTTCGGTTATCAGCTGGGGCGCTACTGGGGCATCGGTCAGAAGGACAAAAACACTGGCGCCCTGCTGATCGTTGCGCGTGACGATCGCAAGCTGCGGATTGAAGTCGGTTATGGCCTGGAAGATCGTCTGACCGATGCGCAGAGTTCTGTGATCATCAATCAGGTGATCACCCCGGCGTTCAAGACCGGCAACTTCAGCAAGGGCATCAGCGACGGGGTCGCGGCAATGCTCGTGGTGCTGGGTGGCAATCCGCTGGATGAGCCGTCCACGGTGTATGACTCTGGCGGCAATCAGGAAGGCGACTTTGTCTCACGGCATCCTGGGATCTTCGTGTTTCTGGTGATGCTGTTCATCCTGACGATGTTTGTCTGCCAGATGCTCGGGATTCTGCCCAGCGGCGGCGGTGGTCGAGGCGGTTCGAGCGGCGGGTTCGGCGGTGGAGGTTTTGGTGGCGGTGGAGGCGGGGGCTTCAGCGGCGGCGGGGGCAGTTTCGGGGGAGGCGGTTCCTCGGGCGGCTGGTGATCACACAACAATAGCGAGTGGGCATTCTTAAACATGGCATTACTGACCGAACACGAACAACGCAAAGTCGCCGAGGCGATTGCCCGGGTCGAGCGCGACACCGACGCCGAACTGGTGACCGTGCTCGCGGCCCGCGCCGACGACTACGCGTACATCCCGCTGCTCTGGGCCAGCCTGCTGGCGCTGGTGGTGCCGGGTATCGTGCATTACCTGACGGGCTGGCTGACCCTGCACAGTTTGTTGTTGGTGCAATGGATCACGTTCATCGTGCTGTGCCTGGTGTTCCGGATTCCGAAAATCACCACGCACCTGATCCCGCGCTCGGTGCGTCACTGGCGCGCCTCGAACCTGGCGCGCCGGCAGTTTCTGGAGCAAAACCTGCACCACACGGTGGGCAGCACCGGCATGCTGATATTTGTCTGCGAAGCCGAGCGCTATGTGGAGATTTTGGTCGATGAGGGGATTTCGACGCGCCTGGATAACAAAAACTGGGACGCGATTGTCGCGGCGTTCACTCAACAGGTGAAGCAGGGGCAGACGTTGCAGGGATTTGTGACGTGTGTGGAGGCGTGCGGCGAGTTGCTTAAGGTGCATGTGCCGGTGACGCATGTGAGGAATGAGTTGCCGAATCGGTTGGTGGTTTTAGGGTAGATCTTTTGATTCTGCACCGTTCGGGAAATTACCCGTGCCCTCAATCCCCATCCCCCCTAAAATACCCGCCATCCCCCGATCCGCACCGCCCGAGGCCGTTTTTTCCATGTCTGTCACCGCCACTCCCGCCAGCCTCGCACCGGATCATCACGCCCAGTTCATCGACCTGCTGCAATCCAGCCTCGACGATAACGCCTTCATCAAACTGGTGCTGGCCAAGTACGTCGGCACTGAGGCGGACCTGCAGCGGCTGATCATCAAACAGCTGACAGTCAAGGATCAGCCCTGCCTGTCCTTCGTCTACCGCTACAAGACTCGCGATATCACCAAGAACCTGCCGATTGCCGAGGGCGTAGCGACCATCGCCGCGTTGCTGCCCGCGTCGTTCAAAAATGCGCATTTACTGTCGCTGACGGACGAAGCCCAGCTCGAATACAGCAAAAAGGGCAAGTCTTCGCTGTTCAAGAGCAAACCTCAGCAATTGCGCGAGGTGCCGTCCGCCGAGCACAACCGCGAGAAAAACCGCTTCCTCGACCTGAGCCGACCGTTCCTCGCCGACCTCGGCGTGACCAACAAGCAGCATGAGCTGATCCCGGCAATGTCGCGCAAGTGGAAGCAGATCAACAAATTCATCGAGGTCTTCAGCCATGCACTGACCACCTCGCCCTTGGCGCTGGACAAGCCGGTTCAGGTGGCGGACTTCGGTTCGGGCAAGGGTTACCTGACGTTCGCGATCCACGACTATCTGCGCAACACCTTGAAGGCCGAAGGCGTGGTGACGGGTGTCGAGCTGCGCGAAGAAATGGTCAACCTGTGTAACGCCGCAGCCGCAAAGCTCGAGCATCCGGGGCTGGTGTTCAAGTGCGGTGATGTGCGCAGCGTGGCGCCGAGCGAGCTGGACGTGATGATCGCGCTGCATGCCTGTGACATCGCCACCGACTACGCGATTCACACCGGTATCCGTTCCGGCGCCTCGATCATCATGTGCTCGCCGTGCTGCCACAAGCAGATCCGCCTGCAAATCCAGAGCCCGGCGCTGCTCAAGCCGATGCTGCAATACGGTCTGCATTTGGGGCAGCAGGCGGAAATGGTCACCGACAGTTTGCGCGCGTTGTTTCTGGAAGCCTGCGGTTACGAGACCAAGGTGTTCGAGTTCATTTCACTGGACCACACCAACAAGAACAAGATGATCCTGGCGGTCAAACGTGCCGAGCCGGTGGACCCGACTCAGCTGTTGGTGAAGATTCAGGAGCTGAAGGATTTCTATCAGATCACCGAGCATTGCCTCGAAACCCTGCTGCGGGCTGACGGTTACCTCTAACCCTGTAGGAGCCAGGCTTGCCGGCGAAAGCGTCCTCACGATCGCCTTCGCCGGCAAGCCTGGCTCCTACAAGACTATGCTGTGGCGACCCGAGCGGGTTTGACCGCGGTCTTGCGTCCCAACATCACGGTCACGATCACCCCGGCGGCAAACAGCCAGGTGATCGGCTCGATGTGTTCACCGAAGAACAGCGCCGAAAAGGCGATGGTGAAGAAAATCTGCAACAGCTGGATCTGACTGACCCGTGCAATGCCGCCCATCGCCAACCCGGCGTACCAGGCGAAGAAGCCGATGAATTGCGAAAACAGCGAGACGTAGCCAAACGCCCACCAGGTCTTGGCCGAAATCTCGCCCTGATGTTGCAACGCCAGGTACACCACCGGCCCGAGCAGCAACGGCGTCGACAGCACCAGCGCCCAGCAGATCACCTGCCAGCCGCCCATCTCCTTGGCCAATCGGCCGCCCTCGGCATAACCCAGGCCACCCACGGCAATTGCCCCGAGCATCAGCAAATCACCGGCCTGAATGCTGCCGGCACCGCTGATCAGCGCATAACCGAGCACCAGCGCGCTGCCCAGTGCGGCGCAGGCCCAGAAGGCTTTCGACGGTCGTTCGTGGGACAACCACGCGGCATACAGTGCAACGCACAGCGGTTGCAGGCCGTTGACCAGCGCACCGTGAGACGCCGGCAAGGTTTGCATGGCCCAGGCTGACAACACAGGGAAGCCGAGGATCACCCCGGCAATCACCAGGGTCAGGCCTTTGACCTGTTTCCAGGTCGGCCATTTTTCCAGACGCCACAGCAACAACAACGCCGCCGGAACCGCCGCGAACAGCGCACGGCCCAGGCCGTTGAGCAGCGGATGGAGCTCCTGCACGACGATCCGTGTGAAGGGCAGGGTGAGGCTGAAGATCACAACGCCGAGCAGGCCGAGGGCCATGCCGGTGTTTTCGCGCGAGGACATGAGGGGGACCAGAATCGAGGGTGGCGGGAAGAGTCTTCATCTAGCCATAAACCGCAGGGATCGCGCTGTTACAGCTAGCCGCAGAGTTATCCGTACAGTTTGAGGACGCCATCGCGGGCAAGCCACGCTCCCACAGGTTTTGCATCAGCCGCAAGAACGACACAAGACCTGTGGGAGCGGGCTTGCCCGCGATGAACGATGACGCGTTCTATCAGGTAGTAACCGGTTATTACCCGACCCCGCGGATAAGGACTACCTTGAATACTCCTGCATGACCCCATATTTCCCAGAGGAGTCCTCCCCATGGCGGCTAAAAAAATTCTGATGCTGGTCGGCGATTACGTCGAAGACTACGAAGTGATGGTGCCGTTTCAGGCGCTGCTGATGGTCGGCCACACGGTGCACGCCGTTTGCCCGGACAAAACCGCCGGTCAGACCGTACGCACGGCAATCCACGACTTTGAAGGCGACCAGACCTACAGCGAAAAACCCGGCCACCTGTTTGCCCTGAACTTCGACTTCGCCAAGGTCGCGGAAGCCGACTACGACGCGCTGCTGATCCCCGGCGGTCGTGCGCCGGAGTACCTGCGCCTGAACGAAAAAGTCCTGGAACTGGTGCGAGCGTTCGACAAGGCCGGCAAACCGATTGCCGCCGTGTGTCACGGTGCACAATTGCTGGCGGCAGCGGGGATTCTTGAAGGTCGCGAGTGCAGCGCTTACCCGGCCTGTGCTCCGGAAGTGCGCCTGGCCGGTGGTACGTTCATCGATATCCCGGTGACGGAAGGTCACGTTCAAGGCAATCTGGCCACTGCTCCGGCCTGGCCGGCGCACCCGAGCTGGCTCGCCGGTTTCCTCGGGTTGTTGGGCACCAAAATCACGCTGTAACGAGGGACCTGTCCATGTGCGAGCTCTACGTCAAAGCCGACCCGATTCTCTACGAATCGCGCTCCCGCTCGCTGCGCATCTGCGGGGTGGTCACCACCCTGCGGCTGGAGAATCAGTTCTGGGACATCCTCAGCGAAATCGCCGAGGTCGACGGCATGACCACCAACCAGTTGATCGCCAAGCTGTATGAAGAGGTGATGGACTACCGCGGCGAGGTGGTGAATTTCGCCTCGTTTTTGCGGGTCAGCTGTACGCGGTACCTGAGTCAGCGACGGGTGCAGGCGCCGGAGTTATCGGTGGTGCGCGCGGTGGTGAAGTAGGGCAGGTTGGTCTTTACTCTGAAGCGCGAAACCTCTCAATTGCCAAGGAGAAAGAGCATGTCTGGATGGTATGAAGTGAGCAAAAGCAGCAATGGTCAGTTCAAATTTGTACTGAAGGCCGCCAACGCGGAAACCATTCTGACCGGCGAGCTGTACACCACCCGCGCTGCCGCCGACAAAGGCATCGCGTCGGTTCAGAGCAACAGCCCGAAGGATGAACGCTACGAGAAGAAAACCACCAAGGATGGCCATCCTTACTTCAACCTCAAGGCCGGTAACCACGAGATCATCGGTAGCAGCGAGGCTTACGCCTCACCTGCCGCGATGGATAAAGGCATCGCCAGCGTAAAGGCTAACGGGCCGACGACGGTGATCAAGGACAAGACCTTGCCGGTGCTCTGAACTCACCGCTGATCGTTCCCACGCAGAGCGTGGGAACGATCTTCAGACTTCTACCGGCACCGTCAGCTTCGGGCTGCCGAGCGCATGGGTCTTCGAATCAAAAAACCGCAACCCCACACCAGTGCCCTCAAACACCTTCGCGTAATGCCGCTTCTGATGCTGAATGAACGCCTTGCTGCGCGGATAAATCGAGATCGCCACCACCTGCGGTTTCGCTTGGCGCAAGGCGTGGATGATGTGGCTGTCCTGCTCACCCAGGGCGTGACCGAAGAGGCACAACCCGTCGCCATGACCGAGTAGCTGGTCGTAGCAGAACGACAGATAGTCCGAGCTGCGAATGGTCTTGAGCTTGTCCTGCGCCGGACCTTCATTGACGAACAGTGGCACGTCGTCGAGGGTCTTGATCGTGTTGTTGATTGCGAAACTGCCGAGCAACGTGCCTTCGGTCGACATCAGTTTGCGCGCCGTGCCGTCCTGATTGCGCACCAGATGCAGGCCGCCGTGCAAGTACAGCAGGCGGGTTCTATCGGTCGCCGTGGCGCTTAGATCGAAGCTGGGCTCCGCCCCCTGGAACAGGTCGGTGATCGCGTCAGGCTGATGCTGAATCGCCCAGTAATTGAGCAGGTCATAGTTGGTGGTGAACACCGTCCGGTAGCGGCCCAGCTCCTGATTGATCGTCGCCAGTGTCGAAGGCACTACCAGTCGCCACGGGATGTGCACCGCGTGCACGGTGTTGATCAGCGCTTCCTTGATCGCGTAGTAACGATTGCGCGGTGCGGCGGAACTCACGGCCAGGGCCTTGTTGACCCGGCTGGTGGTTTTCAGCGCGCTGAGCACCTGCTCGAAGCTGCGCGTCTGCAGGGCGTCGAACACGCTCAGCTCGGACTGGCTCAAGGGTTTTTCTTCTACGGTGCGGGCGTTTTCGAACAGCGAGTCGTAGCCGAAGTCGTCCCACACGGCGCGGCTGGCGCCGTTGCCCACCAGCAGGCCGCTGAACGAGGCGGTGGCGCGCAAGGCGTTCCAGTCTTCAAGTTGGGCATCAACATCCTGGAAATCGGTCATTGCGGTCAAAGTCTCAAAGCAAAAGGTCTGATGGGCGGCGACTTTATCACGACCAAGACTTGAGCCAGATCAAGTTACTGCATGACCGATAGGTCGATCCTGTGGGTACCTGCTGGATCGGCGCTGCCGATTCGGCCTCAGCCAGGAGACTCGCTCATGAGCAGCACGTTTTTCATCCCCGCCGTGAACATCATGGGCATTGGTTGCCTGGACGAAGCCATGGACGCCATTCGCAAATACGGTTTTCGCAAGGCACTGATCGTCACCGACGCCGGGCTGGCCAAGGCGGGCGTAGCGAAGATGATTGCCGAGAAACTGGCGATGCAGGACATCGATTCGGTGATTTTCGACGGCGCCAAACCTAACCCGAGCATCGCCAACGTCGAAAGTGGTCTGGCTCTGCTCAAGGAAACCCGCTGTGATTTCGTGGTGTCCCTGGGCGGCGGTTCGCCCCATGACTGCGCCAAAGGCATCGCGTTATGCGCGACCAACGGCGGGCAGATACGCGATTACGAAGGCGTCGATCAATCCACCCAACCGCAACTGCCGCTGATCGCCATCAACACCACCGCCGGCACCGCCAGCGAGATGACCCGTTTCTGCATCATCACCGACGAATCCCGTCACGTAAAAATGGCCATTGTCGATCGCAACGTCACGCCACTGCTGTCGGTCAACGACCCGGCGCTGATGGTCGCCATGCCCAAGGGCCTGACGGCTGCCACCGGCATGGACGCGTTGACTCACGCCATCGAAGCCTACGTTTCCACGGCGGCCAATCCGATCACCGATGCCTGCGCACTGAAGGCGATCACGTTGATCAGCAACAACCTGCGCTCGGCTGTCCGTGACGGTAGTGACATGGCCGCGCGCGAAAACATGGCTTACGCGCAGTTCCTCGCGGGCATGGCGTTCAATAACGCATCCCTGGGTTATGTCCACGCCATGGCTCACCAGTTGGGCGGGTTCTACGACTTGCCTCATGGTGTGTGCAACGCGGTATTGCTGCCCCACGTACAAAGGTTTAACGCGCTGGTGTGCGCCGATCGACTCACTGATGTAGCCCTTGTGATGGGCGTCGATGTTCACGGCTTCACCCCGGAAGCGGGCGCCCAGGCAGCCATCGTGGCAATCCGCAGCCTGTCCAAGGACGTGGACATTCCCGCTGGTTTGCGTGAGCTCGGCGCCAAGCTCAACGACATCCCGATCCTCGCCACCAATGCCTTGAAAGATGCGTGTGGCGTGACCAATCCTCGAACGGCGGATCAGCGCCAGATCGAGGAGATTTTCCGCAGCGCGTTTTAGGAGGTTTTGCTGCCCCGGGAAACTTGCGAGGCTTCCCGGGTTTTAGTTCAGCAGCCGATTTTCCGACCACGCGTGCGTAAAAGCTCGGTGATGGGTTCACAAAAGTGTCGGATCAGCGCCGGCTCCATGTCGGCGCAATGAGCCTCTTCGATGTCTCGTGATGTTGTGGGCCAATTGCTTGGAAACCGGGCTATCCTGCCGACTCAGCCGAACCCAAGCATCGAGCCCTCCCATGCTGCAGAAAAGCCTGATCCGCCGCCTCGACCTGATCACTCTCCAGCTGTTTGTCGCCGTTCATGAGGAGGGCACATTGACCCGTGCCGCCGCGCGTGAAGCAATCGCCGTGTCGGCGGCCAGCAAGCGGTTGATGGAGTTGGAGGAAGCGCTGGGCATCAGCCTGTTCGTGCGCCAGGCGAAAGGCATGACCCTGACGCCGGCCGGTGAAACCTTGTTGCACCATGCCCGGCAGATGCTGTTCAACGTCGAGAAAATGGGGCTCGAACTGGGCGAGCACAGCCACGGCGTGCGCGGCTATGTGCGGATGCTCGCCAACCTGTCGGCGATCATTCAGTTTCTGCCTGAGGACCTGCGAGACTTTTCCGAGCGTCATCCTCAGGTCAAGACCGACCTCGAAGAACGCCCCAGCAGCGGGGTGATTCAGGGTGTGCTGGATGGCGTGGCCGACCTGGGGATCTGCTCCAGTGACAGTGACGTCAAAGGTCTGCACAGCGTGCTTTATCGACAGGACAAGCTGGTGGTGTTGATGCTGCCCGATCATCCGTTGGCGAGTCGTCCCAGCCTGGCCTTCGCTGATACGCTGGACAGCGACTACGTCGGTTTGCATGCCGCCAGTTCGATCAACATGCGCACCCACGCAGCCGCGCGCCAGGCCGGCAAAGTGCTGCGGTTACGGATTCATGTGCCGGGTTTCGACGCCATGTGCCGGATGGTCCAGGCCAACATGGGCATCGGCATCCTGCCGCAAAAGGCTTATGAATTATTTGGCCAGGCGTTGGGTTTGCATGCGGTGCCGCTGACGGATGACTGGTCGGATCGTGCGTTGATCATCGTGGTGCGCGATGAAGCGGCGCTGTCGCCGGTGAGCCGGATGTTGTTTGAGCAGTTGCGTGAACAGGTCTGAGAGATGTGTTGGCAGGGCCGGCCTCTTCGCGAGCAGGGGTTTTGTATACGCCGCAGATCAACTGTGGGAGCGAGCCTGCTCGCGAAGGCTGACTTGAGGTCGCGGTAATCTTCAAGGCGTTCGCGTTTCGCGAACGCTCGTTGCCAACTGAAGGTTGGATTCCTGGTCCCGTGGTCCTCTAGCCTTGGCTCATATTCCAAGAACAACATGAGGTACCCCGCGATGACTGCCCCTTTAAGTGCAATCAAAGTGATCGAGATCGGCACGCTGATCGCCGCGCCGTTCGCCGCGCGCATGCTCGCCGAGTTCGGCGCCGAAGTGATCAAGATCGAAGCCATGGGTCAGGGCGACCCCCTGCGCAAATGGCGCAAGCTGCACGAAGGCACGTCGCTGTGGTGGTACCTGCAATCGCGAAACAAGAAGTCCCTGGCACTTAATCTGAAATCCCCCGAAGGCATCGAACTGGTCAAGCAATTGGCGACCAGCGCCGACGTGCTGATCGAAAACCTGCGCCCCGGCGCCCTGGAAAAGCTCGGTTTGGGCTGGGACGTGTTGCACGCCCTCAACCCCAATCTGACCCTGGTGCGCATTTCCGGTTATGGCCAAACCGGCCCGTACCGTGATCGTCCTGGGTTCGGTGCGATCGGCGAGGCCATGGGCGGGATCCGCTACACCACCGGCACCCCCGGTTCACCACCGGCTCGGGTTGGCGTCAGCCTCGGCGATTCCCTGGCTTCGCTGCACGCGGTGATCGGTGCCTTGATGTCGCTGCTGCGGGTCAAGACCGGGCAGGGCGGTGGGCAAGTCGTCGATGTGTCCCTGGCTGAAAGTGTGTTCAACGTCATGGAAAGCCTGGTGCCGGAATACGACATGCTTGGCCATGTTCGTGAACGCAGCGGCGGGGCCTTGCCGGGCATCGCGCCGTCCAATACGTACCTGACGGCCGATGGCGCCTACGTGGTGATCGCCGGCAACAGCGACCCGATCTACAAGCGCTTGATGGAAGTCATCGGTCGCCGTGATCTGGCCGATGCGCCGGAGTTTGCCCACAACGACGGTCGTGCCGCCAAGAGCAACGTGCTTGATGCGGCGATCACTCACTGGACCAGCAGCCTGCCGATCGACGAGGTGTTGTCGGCGCTGGAAGCTGCCGAAGTCCCGGCCGGGCGCATCTATTCGGTGGCCGACATCGTCGCCGATCCGCACTATCAGGCGCGGGACATGCTGCTCAACGCTGACCTGCCCGGCGGTGCCACGGTGAAGATGCCCGGCATTGTGCCGAAAATGTCCGAGACGCCCGGTGGCGTGAACTGGTCCGGACCTACGTTGGGTCAACACACCGACGGCATCCTCGCGGGGCTTGGCCTCACGGGATTGGACATCGAACGGCTGAAAGCTGAAGGGGTGGTGCAATGATCACTGACTTTTCCGAGACCCTGATTGTTCAGGAAGTCTCCCCCCGCGATGGCTTGCAGATCGAGCCAACCTGGGTCGAAACCGTCGACAAGATTGCCTTGATCGATCAGCTGTCGCTGGCCGGTTTCAGCCGCATCGAAGCAGGCTCGTTCGTTTCCCCCAAGGCGATACCGGCGCTGCGCGATGGTGAGCTGGTGTTCAAGGGCATCGTCCGGCAACCGGGGGTGATCTACGTCGCGCTGATCCCCAACTTGAAAGGCGCGCAACGGGCACTGGCGACCAAGGCCGACGAGCTGAATCTGGTGATGTCCGCCAGCCAGACCCACAACCTGGCGAATATGCGCATGCGTTGCGAAGCCTCGCTGGCCGCGTTCGGCGAGATCGTGCAATACGTTTCCGGGACGAAGGTGCGCCTCAACGGCAGCATCGCCACGACCTTTGGCTGCCCGTTTGAAGGCAAGATCGATGAGGATCGCGTGCTGCAAATCGTCGAGGCTTATCAGGAGCTCGGGATCCAGGGCATTACCCTGGCCGACACCACCGGTATGGCCAATCCGCGGCAGGTTGATCGTCTGGTGCGGCGGGTCTTGCAGCGAGTTTCGCCCGCTGATCTGACCCTGCATTTCCACAACACTCGCGGCCTCGGTCTGTGCAACGTGCTGGCCGCCTACGAGGCCGGTGCCCGACGCTTCGACGCCGCCCTCGGCGGGCTCGGCGGATGCCCGTTCGCGCCGGGCGCCTCGGGCAATATCTGCACCGAAGATTTGGTCAACCTGTGCGATGAAATCGGCATTCATACCGGCATCGATCTGCCGCTGTTGCTGAAGCTATCCCGAGGGTTGCCGGCGCTGCTCGGCCACGAAGTGCCCGGTCAGCTGGCCAAGGCTGGACGCAATTGCGATCTGCATCCGACCCCGCAGTCCATCACAACGTTGTAATCCCACACCAGACAACAAAAACAATCGGACACCCACAGGAAGTCCGCCTGGAGGAACATCATGAGCCTTAATGTACTGGAGGCGGGCACGAGCCCGTCCGTTAGCCACGACGAAGAAAAAGCCCTGGTCAGCAAAGTCGCCTGGCGCCTGATGCCGTTGATCATGGTCTGCTACCTGTTCGCGTTTTTCGACCGCATCAACATCAGCTTTGCCAAGTTCCAGTTGCAGACCGACCTGAGCCTGAGCGACACCGCTTACGGCCTCGGCGCCGGGCTGTTTGTGGTTGGTTATGTGATCTTCGAAGTGCCGAGCAACATGATGCTCTACAAGGTCGGCGCCCGGCGCTGGATCGCCCGGATCATGATGTCCTGGGGCCTCGCCACCGCCGCCATGGTTTTCGTCAACAGTGAATGGCAGTTCTACGCCCTGCGCTTCGTCATCGGCGCGATGGAGGCGGGTTTTGCGCCGGGCGTGCTGTATTACCTGACGCTGTGGTTCCCGCAGCACTATCGCGGGCGCATTACTTCGATGTTGTTTCTGTCGTCGGCGTTTGCCGGCCTGGTCGGCGCACCCTTCTCCGGTCTGGTGCTGCAACACCTCGACGGCTTTATGGATATGCGCGGCTGGCACTGGCTGTTTCTGCTGGGCGGCGTGCCTTGCATCGGCCTTGGCTTGCTGGTGCTGACGTTGCTCAAGGACCGCATCGAAGACGCCCATTGGCTGACGCCGTCAGAGAAAACGCTGCTGGCCAGTCGCATCGCGCACCATGAACCGCACAAGAGTGGCGGCTCGTTGCTCGCCGCGCTGCGGATCCCGGGTTTCCTGACCCTCGGGCTGATCTACTTCCTGATTCAAGTGGCGTCCTACGGCTTGAACTTCTGGGCCCCGCAACTGATTCGCAGTGCCGGCACCGAGAGCCCGGTGATGATCGGTTTGCTGACCGCCATCCCTTACATCTGCGGCGCCATCAGCATGGTGGTGATCGGGCGGTTGTCCGACTCGACCGGTGAGCGGCGCAAGTTTGTTGCAGGTCTGGTGGCGGTGGGCGCGGTGGGGTTCTTCTGTGCAGGGATCTTCGCTAACCACACGACCTTCCTGATTGTCGCGCTGGGCTTGCTCGGTGCCGGGATCATCGCGTCCATCCCGAGCTTCTGGACCCTGCCGCCAAAACTGCTGGCCGGTGCCGGCGCAGGGGCTGCTGGCGGGATCGCGGTGATCAACACCCTCGGCCAGTTCGGCGGCATTGTCAGCCCGGTGATGGTAGGGCGGATCAAGGACCTGACGGGCAGCACCACGCCGGCGCTGTATGTCATCGGCGTCGCTGCGCTGATCGCCGTTGCGCTGCTGATGTGGGGGTTGCCGCAGAAGCTGCGCACGCTCGATAAGTTTTAAAAGATCGCAGGCTACGCCGGTCCCTGCATCGACCACGCATCCTTGCGGGGGCTGGCGAAGGCTGCGATCGCAAGATGGCGATCGTTCCCATGCTCTGCGTGGGAATGCAGCCCGTGACGCTCCGCGTCACTGGACGCGGAGCGTCCCTAGAGGCATTCCCACGCAGAGCATGGGAACGATCAGGATGTCGCGATCACCGCTTTGGCCGGTGAAGCACCGAACTGAATCAACACCACACCGGCGATCAACAACCCCGCCCCAACCTCGCGCGATAAAGTCATCTGCCGCGCCACCAACCCCAAGTGATCCAGCGCCACCCAAAGCAATGGTGTCCACTTAAACGCGGTTTTTTAGGCATACCCGCATCTGTGGCGAGGGGGCTTGCCCCTCGCCACAGATTTCTCTCTTACCTCAAGATTTTCTTAAGCGGACAGCATTGCGGTTGAGCATTTTGGCTTTGAAAACTTTGCATCAGCTGATATTCGTCACCCATTTGCTTACAACCGCTTTCATTTCTTTGGGGCTTGCGAAATCACCGCTATTCGCTTCACTCAGCGCTTGCTGGATTTCGTCGAACATCAAGGCCTGGTGTGCTGAGTGCCCGCGCGATATGTCTGTTGTAAGAAGCGCATCGCTGTGTCTTTTGGTTTTATGCTTTTCCACTTGTTTTACACTCCAGATACCGTTGGTTCAGAACATACCCGTGAGGAAATAAAATTGCTAACAGGCCTCAACCACCTGACCCTCGCCGTCACCGACCTGAACCGCAGCGTGGCGTTCTATCACGATCTGCTGCAACTTCAGCTTGAAGCCACGTGGGACAACGGTGCCTACCTCTCGCTGCCGGGCCTTTGGTTGTGCCTTTCCCTCGATCCACTGTGCAACTCCGAACCCGCCGCCGATTACACCCATTACGCCTTCAGCATCAGCGCAACAGACTTCCCGCTCTTCGTCGAACACCTGCGATCCGCCGACGTCCAGGAGTGGCGTGATAACCGGAGCGAAGGCGCATCCTTCTATTTCCTCGACCCGGACGGGCACAAGCTCGAAGCCCATGTCGGCGATCTGTCATCCCGACTGGCAGCCTGTCGACAACGTCCGTATGCGGGGATGAAGTTCTTCGACGATCAGTGAGTCGATCCCCGGAGACCTGAGATAGACTTGCGTGCATTCACCCAGTGGTTCAAAAGGACTCCCCATGACCCCATCGCTGCTAATGGCCGTTCTCGCCTCGGGCTTTATCTACGGCATCACGCCGGGGCCGGGTGTGTTGGCGGTGTTCGGCATCGGTGCGGCGCGTGGTCGGAGGGCAGGGGCGGGGTTTCTCTGCGGGCATTTGCTGGGCGACGTGGTCTGGTGCAGCACTGCGCTGATCGCGATTGTCGGTGCGCGGGAAATCGGCAGTACCGCGTTCGATGTGCTGGGCGTGCTCAGCGGGCTCTACCTGTTCTGGCTCGGCCTGCGCGCGGTTCGCGCTCGTCGCAGCAGTGTCGAAGCGCCACAGGGGCCGGCGCGGCAGCCGTTCTGGCACGGCATTCTGTTTGGCCTGACCAATCCGAAGGCTTACCCGGTGGCGGTAGCGACTTTTACTGCGCTGCTTTCCAGCCGCGCCGAATTGCTTCATTGGTCGATGCTGCCGTGGTTGATTGTCCTGAGCTTCGTCGGTGGGCTCATGGCCTACGCTATCCTCATTGGCATTGTCGGTGCGCAACAGGTGCGCAACGTGTACCAGCGCCATGAGCTGTTGATCACCCGGCTGTGCGGGGTGATGTTTATCGGTTTCGCCATCAACGCCCTGGCGCATGCATTGCCGGGGCTGGTAACGGACAAGGCTTGACACTGATCGCAGGGAAGCGTCAGTTGCAACGTCATCGCACGGGCGTATGACCGGTCAGGGATGGTTTTTTATTGCTGCATTGTTCGGACATGTGCTCTGCACCATGGCAACCAGAAATTCCGCGCCGTCGGCGAGTTACATCGATCTCTTGCTGGACGCCGTCTGTGCGGTCGACACACAAGGTCGCTTCGTATTTGTCAGCGCGGCCTGCGAGCGTATTTTCGGTTATACCCCCGAAGAGCTGATCGGCCAGCCGATGATCGATCTGGTGCATCCCGCCGATCGTCAGCGCACCCTCGACGCCGCGCAGGAGATCATGGGCGGCGAACCCAAGCTCAATTTCGAAAACCGCTACCTGCGCAAGGATGGCCGAGTGGTGCATATCCTCTGGTCGGCACGCTGGTCGGAGGTCGACCAATTGCGCATCGCCGTGGCGCGCGATATCACCGAGCGCAAGCAGGCCGAGTCCCGGCAAGCGGCGCTGTATGCGATCTCCGAAGCCGCCCACGCGGCGGAAGATTTGCTGGCGCTGTTCAAGCGCGTTCATTTGATCATCGGTGAATGGCTGCCGGCACTGAATTTCTCCGTGGCGCTGTATGACGAACACTGCGAGCAGCTGAGTTTCCCCTATCACGTCGACGACCATGAGCTGCAACCCGAGCAGCCTGGGACTATCACTGGACGTCTCTGCGCCGAGGTGATTCGCAGTGGCCAGCCGATTCTGCTGACCCCGGATCAGGACAATTTGCCGGAAGGGTTTGAGGCGCTGGTCGCGAGCCAGCATTCGCCCTGCTGGCTGGGCGTGCCGTTGAGTTCACAAAACGGCACCATCGGTGCGCTGATCGTTAAAAGCGTGCCCGGTGGCGAGCGCTACACCGAGCAGGACAAGGAGTTGCTGCAATACGTGTGCGCCCAGGTCGCGACCGCCATCGAGCGCAAGCAATTGCATGCCCGACTGCAGCGCATGGCGCAATACGATCAACTGACCCAGCTGCCCAATCGCGAATTGCTCCGTGACCGGCTCAAAGCCTCGCTGACTCTGGCCCGAGCGGACAGCGGCCGAATGGCATTGCTGTACGTCGACCTCGACCGCTTTAAAGAAGTTAACGACACCTACGGCCATGCGGTGGGCGACATGCTGCTGCAAGCAGTCGCCAATCGGCTCAAAGGCTGCGTGCGCGAATCTGACACGGTGGCGCGCATCGGCGGTGATGAGTTTGTGGTGTTGTTGCACAGCATCCACGCCTCGGAAGACGCCGACAGCGTAGCGGGAAAAATCCGTCAGGTCCTGGCTCAACCCCTGCGTCTGGACGGCCACAGCCTGATCATCCAGACGAGTATCGGCGTTGCGCGATACCCCGACCACGGCACTGAAGAAAAGCAGTTGTTCCGACACGCCGACGAGGCGATGTACACCGCCAAACGCCAGCATCACCTGCGCACCGGGGTCTGAGTTTCGCCACCGTTCGTCGCGGCGATGCCAGGTTTTCTAAACCTTTTTGGTCATGGAAATTCTGATCTTATGCGGGCTCCTGCTCGCCGCGATCATCACCAAGAGGTAGATAATCATGCCTAATTCAAGAAACTCGAACGCGGGAAACTCCGCCAACGATCGAACGAAGGCGTCTGAAGCCGGTCGCAAAGGTGGGAAAACTACCACCACGACTGTCGATAAAGAACCTGCGAAACCAGATATGGGCCGCAAAGGTGGTCAGAAGTCGAAGTAGTGATGTAGGTAGTTTTGATTGAGAGGCGGGAGCGTAAGCTCCCGTTTGAATTTTTTACGAGGAGGGCGCGACCATGAGCCGGATGGCCACCCGATTACGCAATGCCAGTTTTGCCACGTTACTGAGCCTGTGTGCCAGCAGTGCCTTTGCCCAGTCTCCCGCCGAATTCATCAACGATGCGTCGGCCAAAGGCATGGCCGATATCGAAGCCAGCCGCCTGGCGCACCAGAAAACCGAATCCAAAGAGGTCAAGGACTACACCATCGTCGTCATCAACGACCGCACCACCGCGAACCAGCATCTGGCGAAAATCGCCAAACAGCTCGATTTGCCGGTGGCCCCGCGCGAAGAGGTCGTCGATAAAGCCAAAGCCTTGATGCCGGAAGTGAAGGACGGCGCGAGCTTCGACCAGGCCTACGCGGCCAGTCAGGTGAAAACCACCCAGGAAGCCATCGAACAGCTTCAACAGGAAGCGCAGATCACCGACGTGCCTGAAATCAAAGCCTTCGCCGAAGAAACCCTGCCCAAACTGCAGAACCACCTGCAAATGGCCAGGGCGTTGCAAGCTAGCCGATAGCGGTCAGGTTGTGCGGGTGACCCTGGTCACCCGCGAATCCTGGATCAACATTCATTCAAGTCCTGCTTCTTGGTGTCCTGGACGACGGTATCGTCCAGTGAAATCGTTTCGCCCTCGCCAAGCTGCCGATACTGCTTTCTCAGCGCTTCTAACTGCTTGAGGTCCAGCGCCTCAAGCCCCAGCATCGCGTTCTGCGCCTCCTTCGTCACCCGCAGCAACTCATCGACCTTCAAGTGCAAAATGTCCGTGTCGCGGTTCTGGGTATTCTGGATCAGGAATACCATCAGGAAAGTGATGATGGTGGTCGAGGTATTGATGATCAGCTGCCAGGTGTCGTTGAAGTGAAAAATCGGCCCACTCAGACCCCACAGAAAAATCAGAATGATCGCCCCCATGAACGTCTTGGGGCTGCCCGCCCACAGGGCAAGTTTCTGAGCGACTTTTGCGAATTTCATTGCCGTGTTCCTTATAGGGATGCGCCTGATTTTCAGACAGCGACGGCGTGTGGGAATTTCTAATTACATTTCCATGTTCGATAAAAAACCGGCCTTTGAGGCCGGTTTCTTGTGCGCCCAGCATGGGCGCCATCCTAGAGGTGAAAGTCCTCTCTTGAGCTGGCCACAGCAAATGAAGCGAAGCGCAACTGCATGAGGGCGACCGAGTGTGGGAAGGAAGCGTGGGGCGTAAACCGCGAGCCGAGGTACACGAACCGCATCTGAGGCGTCACCGGTCAGGGCGAGCAGCCAAGTGACTGCGAAGCTCTTGTGGCCAAAGTGCCGGGGACGTAAATGCGGCGGTTGTGCGGTGAAGGATGGCGTTCTTACCTGGGGAGATCTCGCCTCATGCCTGAAAGGGCGACGATGTGAATCGGAGCGAGAAGTCAGCAGAGGCCATAGTAGCTACGAAGTAGCGAAGGGCTGAACGAGAAGGAGTGAGGTTCACCATGGCGATACAACAGGCCTTGCATCAGATGCCCGGGAAATCGGGGCGGGACGCAGATGCGACGGGTGAAACCCGACGCGAAACGTCCAGCGATGAAGCTGGTTGTCCGCGTCATGACCCGAGCCACACGGGGTCAGGGCTTCTGCAAGAAGCCCTGACCAGAGAGAATCTGCAACTGGCGCTCAAGCGAGTTCGGTCGAATAAAGGTGCTGCGGGCGTCGACGGTCTTGGGATCGATGAGACGGTCGAGCATCTGAAAATGGCCTGGCCTGCGATACGGGCACAGTTGCTGGCGGGAACGTACCGGCCAAGTCCGGTGCGTAGAGTTCTGATTCCAAAACCGGGAGGTGGCGAGCGCAAGCTGGGCATTCCGACGGTGACGGACAGACTGATCCAGCAGGCGCTTTTACAGGTTTTACAGCCTCTGCTGGACCCGAGTTTCAGCGATCATAGCTATGGTTTTCGTCCCGGTCGCAGCGCTCACCAAGCGGTATTGGCGGCGCAGCAATATATTCACTCGGGGCGAGACATTGTGGTGGACGTCGATCTGGAGCAGTTCTTCGATCGCGTTGATCATGACCTTTTGATCGCTCGACTGAGCAGGAAGGTGACCGACCGAGGCGTTCTGCGTCTGGTCCGGGCCTATCTGAACAGCGGGACGTTGATCAATGGCGTAGTGGTAGGCAGTGAACGAGGGACGCCGCAAGGCGGCCCTCTTTCACCCTTGCTGGCCAATGTATTGCTGGACGAGGTGGACAAGGAGTTGGAGCGACGAGGCCACTGCTTCGTCAGGTATGCGGACGATGCGAACGTTTACGTTCGCAGCCTCAAGGCCGGCCAGCGGGTAATGGCAGTGCTCCGTCGCCTTTATGACCGACTTAGGCTGCAAGTGAACGAGAGCAAGAGCGCGGTTGCCAGTGCGTTTGGCCGCAAGTTTCTGGGCTACGGCTTTTGGCTGTCAGCTCAAGGCGAGGTCAAACGTTGGGTGGCAAGCAAAGCGTTACAGACGTTCAAAAGCCGCATCCGACAGCTGACGTCTCGTAATGGAGGCCGAAGCCTGTCGCAAGTGGTGGAAGGTCTGAGGCTCTACCTACTGGGTTGGAAAGCGTACTTCGGTTTATCGCAAACCCCACGCCTCTGGCACCGGTTCGATGAATGGATACGCCGACGACTCAGGGCCATCCAGCTCAAACAATGGAAAACCGGAAGGAGGACGTACCGTGAACTACGCAAACTTGGAGCAGGCCCTGATTTGGCCGCGGCAATAGCCGGCAACAGCCACAGGTTCTGGCACAACAGTGTCGGTCTGATCCATGGAGTGCTTACGGTGGCGTGGTTCGACCGGTTGGGTCTACCTCGACTCTGCTGACCTCAACTTCTCGAACCGCCCGGTGCGGACCCGCATGCCGGGTGGTGTGGCAGGGGCGCGGCCAGATGGCCGCCTCCTATGCCGATTTTGGATTTCTGTTCACTCCGCCAACTTCACTTCCACCGCCCAACTGAAGTATCCCAACGGCTCGCAGCTTTTATTGATCAGCATGAATTTCAGAACGCACGCCTCAACCCCTGCGGTGAGCTGCGTGCAGTGCCAATAATGATCATCGGCCGTGTGACTGCCCGGTTGGGTCGGGTTTTCGGGATCGGGGGCGGGGACAGTCAGGTTTGCGTGGACCACCAGTTCTGGCGGTGAAAGTACCCCGGCATCACCTACAGACATCTCGTAGAACACCACACTGTGTTCAGCGAGCAAACTGACGGTCCTGCCACGGATTTGGAAGTTCTTCCCGTTATTGGCGGTAAGCGTCATTAAGCTGTCATTTATTGTACTTTGTGTTGTTTTTGTGCCGCTAATGGCGAAGATGAAGCCTTCCTCAATCTCGGTCGGATTTTGCGGCTCAAGACTGGGCTGCGGATAACGTGAAAGCAGCGATTCGGCATCGACGATCAGCAGCACATTATTGGCTGGCGCGATACTCGTCGAGGGGGAGGCAATCGGTTCGGAAGTCATCATGGATTCCTTTCATGATGTTGATGCAAGACGGCAGCCGCTTCGATTCATGCAAGACATCCTGTTCCTGTCGAGGCGGCAACGAACTCTGCTGGCCCCTTGTCGCCAAGGGGCCAGTCCATCGTCAGTTATGGATGGTAATGAACGGATCCCACGAGCAGCAGCCTACGATCTTGCAATCGCGATCAACGATCAGGAAATGGAAGTGGTAGGTCACGCTACCGCACGAAAGGGTTTCCGAGGACCAGTAATGGTTATCGACTTTCTGGCAGCTCGGCACCGATGGATTGCTGGTGTTGGGGACGGCGACACACGCTGTAGCTTTGCGCGGTGTGGGGGTGGAGATCAATTCGTTGCCGACGTTGCCAATGAATTTGTAGAAAATCACGGCAGTCTCGAAGCTCTGCGACAGACTGGTTTCACGCCAGCGAATCAAGTCGCCCACCTGGGCTTTCAAGTTGAGTTCGCCGCCGGCCTGGCCGCTGACCACGTTGTTCTGATTGGTCACCATGTACACATGATTGACGTCGATCAGCGTTGGCGACGCAGGATTCTTGCTGATGTTCGGGTAGTTTTTCAGAATGGTTTCAGTGTCGATGGAAACAAGTACATCCGTGACTCGAGACATGGTAACGCTCCATTTTCATAGTGAATGCCTGGCATCTTTCCAGGCACAACAACGCTTGCTTGCCTTGCGGCCGTTGCGAAAACACTACGGGCGGAACCCACCTGTCACGGGCATGAACTGGCCTTGCTCCCTGCGTGAAAATTAACGGGTCGGGTTCCATCCGACGGGCCGCGATTGGACTATAGGTGCCATTTTCAGGCTGTCAAAATTGCTTTACTGCTAGTTCGACGAACGGTCGCTTTAGTTATGATTTCAGACCATTTGGCGATTAAAAACGCTCATTCAAATTCTCGTTGTTATGTCGGCGCCAAGTGATGCAAGTTCAGGCAACAGACAGATACGACCTGCTACAAGATCAATTAGCCAGGCAGGAGCATGGCTGGAAAAGGGGGGCGATTTTTTGCTGAGTCACTCGATGTGGCGGTCAAGCCTGAGGAGGCAGCATGTGGTTACGTTATATGGCGTTACTGGCGGTGGTGTTCGCAGCGTCCGGCTGTGTGCAGGAGCGGGTCGTTCATGAACGGCGTCCGGTGCAGCATGAGTACGTTGAAGTTGTTGCTCCGCAGCCGCCACCGGAACGCGTTATCGACGTAGAGCCTATGGCGCGTCCGGGGTACGTCTGGTCCCGAGGATACTGGCGTTGGGATGGTGGGCGTTATGTTGCTGTTCATGGCCACTGGGTGCCGGAACGACCGGGCTATCGTTATGTGCATCCGCACTGGGAGCAGCGTAATAATGGCTGGTATTGGCAACGCGGGGGGTGGGTCAACTGACATCGTTCGCCATAGGTCGGATAGGGCAGAGCACATGGGTCAGGGTATCGTAGCGAACGGTTATCTGCCCTGCCCATGACAATGCACCGACAGGAGAACGCAATGAGTTGGTCCGCCAAACAGTACGTCGCTTTTGAAGATGAACGCACACGCCCCGCGCGTGACCTGCTGGCCGCGATCCCCGCTGTGGAAGCGCGCTCGGCAATCGACATCGGTTGCGGCCCCGGCAATTCGACCGAGTTGCTGGTTGAGCGCTTCGCCAGTGCCACGGTGCGGGGGCTGGACAGTTCAACCGATATGATCGACGCCGCCCGCAAGCGCTTGCCGCAGGTGCAATTCGATACGGCTGACATTGATACCTGGAACGAAAACGGCCCGTTCGATGTGATTTTCGCTAACGCGGTGTTGCAGTGGGTGCCTGATCACGCGCAGCTGCTGCCTTCGCTGGTTCGCAAACTCGCACCCGGTGGCAGCCTGGCGATCCAGATGCCCGACAACCTCAACGAACCTTCGCATCGCTTGATGCGCGAAGTTGCAGCCGATGGCTCGTGGGCCGAAAAACTGCCGGGGGCTGCCGGTCAACGCACGGAAATGGCGAGTGCCAGCGGTTACTACTCGATGCTGCGCCCGCACTGCTCACGGGTCGACATCTGGCGCACCACCTACCATCACCCGCTCGCGGGCGGTGCATCGGGGGTGGTCGAATGGTTCAAGGGCAGCGGTTTGCGGCCGTTTCTCGATCCGCTGGATGAAGCGCAAAGAGCGCAGTATCTGGGTCAGTACCAAGCGGCAATCGAGCGGGCCTATCCGCCGTTGGCCGATGGTTCAGTGCTGCTGCCGTTCCCACGGTTGTTCATCGTTGCGACGCGCTGATGCGCGCACTAATGGCCGAGCATCCCGTCGTAGCTAATCAAGCAACTGATCAATCAACACCGCGTTGCTATAGATCAAGCTTCCATCACTCGCTCGATGCCCGACCAAATGGAACTGACCGCGCTCGTTGTGTATATAGACGCGCATTTGGCAGTCGGACAAAGGGCCGTATCCCTCTGGCAAGATCAATTCCAGTGTGCTCATGTCGACATCGACCATGGCTTCACGCTCATGGGTCTTCTGCAGGCGTTCTTCAGCTTGCTCCAGACCCAGATGGAGGGGGCCATCGACGTACAAATGGATTTCACCCACCGGGGTCGACTTTTGTGCTCCGTTGACTTTGCACCAGCCTTCGATCGTCAAGGCACTCATGACGAAATCTCCGTTGTGGACGGCTGGACGCTATCGCTCTTGGCCGTCACGTGTCTGACCGCTATGCATAGGCAAGGACTTTTGCGGGCGCTTTAAGCCGATCTTTGCCTTCCGTAATCAGACCTGATTATAGCTGGCAACCGGGCCTCGCTATGGGTACACCTCTGATGCATCTTGTCGGTCTTGATCGACGTGGCCCTACGCCCCACTTAGTCCCGGGAGATGTGTTGCTGAATAGTTACAGTTATATATAGCGAATAGATTTTAAGTGATCAAGTTGATGCTGAAGTTGGAATATCCAGGCCATAACGTTTTCAGGAAAAGCGTTTGTTCCGGCCATGAACTATACTTCCTGCGGACTTTGCCACGAAGAGTGGTGGTATGTGTCTAGCCTGTTTTGGCGTCAGATTAGTTTGACGATGTTGTTCTGTGGCGATGCTTATGCATACCGATGAGTAACAGGAATAGGATGAAGGCAAAATGGCAATAGCAATTATTCTTGTACTAATCGTTATTGCATCTGTGCTGTTCGATCTATTAGCGCCCTGGCATGCGACACCGCCAGCGTCTAACTGGGGTTCCATAGACAACATCCTGTTCATTACCCTGATCATTAGCGGAATATTTTTCATCGCCATCACCTTATTCATGGCGGTGGCCGTGATTCGTTTCCGTCACAAGGAAGGTGTCAAGGCGGCCTACCAGCCAGAAAATAGAAAGTTGGAATTATGGTTGATTGTCATTACATCGATAGGCATTGCAGGAATGTTGGCACCCGGTCTGGTTGTTTATAATGATTTCATCCGGGTGCCAAAAAATGCTTATGAACTTGAAGTGGTCGCCCAGCAGTGGCAATGGGCTTTTCGTTTTCCGGGCCAGGACGGAAAGCTGGGAAAGTCAGACATCAAGTTTGTTGATTCGGTTAATCCTCTCGGCCTTGATCCCAATGATCCTGCCGGGCAGGACGATGTACTTATAAAAAATAATGAAGTTCACCTTCCGCTCGATCAGCCGGTGAAAGTCTTATTGCGTTCCAAAGATGTACTGCACAATTTCTATATACCGCAGATTCGCAGCAAGATGGACATGGTGCCAGGGATGGTGTCGCACTTTTGGTTTACGCCGACTGTAATCGGGAAATATGAAATCCTTTGTGCTGAGTATTGTGGCGTAGGTCATTACAACATGCGCGGCCATATGATCGTGGAAGACCAGGCCGCCTTCGTTCAATGGCTGAACAGCCAACCGACCTTTGCGCAGACATTAGCGACAGCTGCCAGGCCCAGTCGAGACAGCGTGCTGGAAAAAGGCCGCCTGTTGGTCGAAAAATACGGCTGCCGTGCCTGCCATAGCGAGGATGGCAGTGCCAGTCTCGGCCCAGGATGGAAGGGCCTGTACGGCCGCACTGAACAGCTTGCCGATGGCACCAGCGTGCTCGTCGATGAGGCCTACGTGAAAGAGTCGATCCTCGATCCGAAGGCCCGACTGGTACAGGGTTATCCACCGGTCATGGTGGCCTATACTCTCAATGACGATGAACTGGGTGCGCTCGTCGCCCTGATCAAATCACTCGGTTCCGGGCAGCAAGAGGCTGAACCTTCTCCCGGCGAAGCGTCGAGCCCAGGAGAAGACTTGGCGGCACAGGGACAGCGGCTGGCTCAGTCACTCGGCTGTCTGGCCTGCCACAGTGTCGATGGCAGTAAGGGCGTCGGCCCCAGCTGGCAGGGCCTGTTTGGCAAGGCAGAAACCCTTGCCGACGGTACGAGCATAAAGGTTGATGAGGACTATATAAAAGATTCGGTTCTTAATCCCGGTGCCAAGATCGTCAAGGGCTACGCAGCCGTTATGCCGCCCTTTACTCCGAGCGACAAGGAGCTGAACGCACTGATCGCTTTTATCAAATCCAAAGCGAATGCTGACGCTGACGCGAGCAAGGCTGAGCCAGGGAAGTCGCCGTAAAGCAGCCAGAAATACACTGAAACTTCGGCAGGAGGATGACGTGATGGCCTATGCGGAGCAAACCGAAACAGAAGCACTGCACGAGCCCAAAAGTTTCCTGACCAAATATATCTGGAGTCAGGACCACAAGGTCATAGCCGTTCAATATTCCGTGACGGCTCTGTTCGTGGGTCTTATCGCCGTGGTGTTGTCCGACTTGATGCGCCTACAGATAGGCTTCCCCGGCAGTTTGGCGTTCATGGACGCCAGTACTTACTATCAGGCGATGACCATGCACGGCATGATCATGGTCATTTATTTGCTGACGGCCTTGTTTCTGGGGGGCTTCGGTAATTATCTGATCCCGCTGATGGTGGGCGCCCGCGACATGGTCTTCCCCTATGTCAACATGCTGAGTTACTGGTTCTACCTGGTGGCGGTACTGGTGTTGCTCGCCAGTTTCTTTGTACCGGGCGGCCCCACCGGTTCGGGCTGGACGCTCTATCCGCCACAGTCCATTTCTCAGGGGACACCGGGGGTCGAGTGGGGCATCGTCCTGATGCTCGTCTCACTGGCGATTTTTATTGTCGCAGCCACCATGGGCGGGTTGAACTACGTCACCACGGTGTTGCAAGCACGCACGCACGGCATGACATTGTTTCGGATGCCGCTCTCTGTATGGGGCATCTTCATGGCCTCGATCATGGCCTTGCTGGCCTTCCCGGCGTTGTTTGTCAGTGCGGTCATGATGCTGTTCGACAAACTGTTGGGCACCAGCTTCTTTATGCCGGCAATGATCTCGCTGGGGCAGGCGGTCGATCACCAGGGGGGCAGCCCCATCTTGTTCCAGCACCTGTTCTGGTTCTTCGGTCACCCGGAGGTCTACATCGTTGCTCTCCCGGCGTTTGGTCTGGTCTCTGACTTGATCAGCACCCATGCGCGTAAAAATATCTTCGGCTACCGAATGATGGTGTGGGCCATTATTGCGATTGGTGTACTCAGCTTTGTGGTCTGGGCGCACCATATGTATGTCAGCGGAATGAACCCGTATTTTGGCTTTTTCTTCGCCGTCACCACCTTGATCATTGCGGTGCCGACCGCCCTGAAAGTCTACAACTGGGTGCTGACCCTGTGGCGCGGCGACATTCATCTGACCGTACCGATGCTGTTTGCCCTGGCCTTTATCGTCACCTTCCTGGTCGGCGGTCTGACCGGGTTGTTTCTCGGCAATGTGATCGTGGATATTCCGCTCTCGGACACCTATTTCGTCGTAGCCCACTTTCATATGGTCATGGGGGTCGCACCGGTACTGGTGGTATTCGGCGGCATTTATCATTGGTTCCCGAAAGTCACCGGGCGCATGTTGAATGACACCCTGGGCAAGCTGCATTTCTGGATTACCTTCCTGGGCACCTACGCCATCTTCTTCCCCATGCACTACCTGGGTTTCCAGGGCATGCCACGCCGTTACTACGCTTATGAAAACTACGCGTTCATCCCGCAGTCGGCGCAAGATTTGAATGCCTTCATTACGGTGGTTGCATTGGCCGTCGGCGTTTCCCAGTTGCTGTTCCTGTTTAACCTGGCCTGGAGCACGTTTAAAGGCAAACCCGCAGGCAGTAATCCCTGGGGCGCGGCCAGTCTGGAATGGCAAACGCCGAACACCCCACCGATACACGGTAACTGGGGAGCGAAGCTGCCGGTCGTGCATCGCTGGGCCTATGACTACAGTGTGCCGGGGATAGAACAGGATTTCGTTGCGCAAACGGTCTCCGCCGAGGAGCTGGAGCAGATGCGGCAACTCAGTGCCGGAACCACGATAGCGGACGTTAAACCATGAGCAGGCTGCTATTGAGAAACGCCGACGGCGCTGACCCCGGCGGCAGCTGGAATCGCGATCCGCAGGGTATCGGGGCCGGCGAGGGGCCCGATCGAAACCAAATCGCCAAAACAGGCCTGCGCTTGTTTCTGGTTGTGGTGAGTTCGTTGTTCTTTCTCTTCTTGCTCGCCTTTATCGCCCGTTCACAAATGACCGACTGGCTACCCCTGACAGAGCCTTTGGCACCGCTGGCCAATCCATGGCAGCTCTGGGTGAATTCGGCATTTCTGGTCTTGAGTTGTATCGCATTGCAGTGGGCGCGCATGGCCGCCCGACAGGCTCGGCTGAGCGCAACTGTCATTGGCTTTATAGTGGGAGGCGTATTTGCAATTGCCTTTCTGACGGGACAGTTCTGGGTCTGGCAGCAGTTTGTCGCCTGGGGCTACTTTGTCGCCAGCAATCCGGCCAACAGTTTCTTCTACCTGTTGACCGGTGTGCACGGGCTCCACCTGCTGGGTGGGTTGATTGCCTGGGGCAGAACCGTCGCTAAATTCCTGTATCACGTGCCGTTGCCGCAACTCAGCGCCAGCGTAGAACTTTGTGCCATCTATTGGCATTACTTATTGGGTCTATGGTTCGTGCTATTCGCTCTGCTGACCAGCACGCCGCAAACCTATGAAGCCATCGCCAGACTCTGCGGCTTGAGGTGAAAAGCCATGGCATCGCACCCACAAGCCCCAAGCGAGTCAAGTTCATCCAATCCACCTGGCTCGCCGCCCGCACCAGGATGGCAGGGCATCGCCAGCGACTGGTCCTCGGATAAGGAGGCTTTCAAGCAGGTCCCCTGGGGCAAGGCGATGATGTGGATATTCCTGCTCAGCGATACGTTTATATTCACCTGTTTTTTGACCGGCTACATGTCGGTACGCATGACCATCACCGTCCCTTGGCCGAACCCCAGTGAAGTGTTCGCATTGACCATCGGCGGTAGAGAAATTCCACTTATTCTGATCGCCATCATGACCTTTGTGCTGATCAGCAGCAGCGGCACCATGGCCATGGCCGTTAACTACGCCTATCGCCGTGATCGCGCGAAAACCACAGCCCTGATGCTAGCGACCGCTGCTTTGGGTGTGACCTTCGTCAGCATGCAGGCATTTGAATGGAGCAAGCTCATTGCAGAAGGAGTACGTCCCTGGGGAAACCCCATGGGGGCGGCGCAATTTGGTGCCAGCTTTTTCATGATTACCGGTTTCCACGGACTGCATGTATCAATCGGCGCCATCTACCTCAGCATTGTGGCGCGGAAAGTATTGCGGGGAGATTATGAGCGCTCCGGAAATTATCAGAACGTCGAGATAGCCGGGCTTTACTGGCACTTCGTGGATTTGGTGTGGGTGTTTATTTTTGCTTTCTTCTATTTATGGTAGGTCCAGGAGACCGTTCATAAAGGCGTGAACAGGTTCTGAAGAGGAGCACTGATGATGGCGCATGCTCAAGGTCAGCAACATCCAATCAGCTTGTACCTTAAAATTTGGGGGCTGTTATTCGTCCTCAGCACGCTGTCGTATCTTGTCGACTATTTTCACTTCCACGGTTACCTTCGGTGGTCACTGATTGTCACGTTCATGTTGTTAAAGGCAGGTTTAATTGTCTCCATCTTCATGCATATGGCCTGGGAACGGTTGGCCTTGGTCTACGCCATACTGGTGCCACCGTTGTGTTTGCTGGTGCTTGTCGGACTGATGGCCACCGAGGCGGACTATGTTTTTCTCAGTCGGGTCATTTTCTTCGGTCAATGAGAAACACCCGGATGGCCTTGAACCTCCAGGGGATTGATTGGCAATAAATGCCTTTATATCGTTCGCTTGAACTGATGCCATCTGTGCAGCCAGGCGACTGTCCAGTGGGGGGATGCCGTTCCCGTACCGGCGATCTCCAGCATTGGATGATGTTCGATAACCCCGTCCAATACCGACTCCTGATCCGGCTCGACATCGACGAAGAAAATATGTTTTCCCTCTCCTACCACCTGTTTAAAACTGCGGAAGTGAGTGTTTGGTACCTGAATGCCAAAAAAACCGCCTTCCCAGATGCAGAAGCCAAATACAACAATGGCAAGAAAGATGAAGGGCATCCAGCCTGCGGCGGATTCGGTCCAACCCAGCCAATAGGCGCCGCCAAGAACCAGCGCCGCGAGTGGCACACCGATTACTGCACCAATTTCGCCAGAGTGGACAACATCCTGTTCCATTAACGAGTTAACCTCGTGGAGGTGATGTTGTTCGACATCGGCAACATGTTCACTGAGCACATGAATTTGTTCGGAATTGATGCCGCTGGTTTCCAGTTCATTTTCAACGGCTTCAAGATCGTCGAGATTGTTGCTGATGTAATAGTGTCGATTCATGCCACACCTCCCATCTCGTGCTTGGCGTCGAGATTTGCAGTCGGTATCAGTTACCTATGGGCAACCTTGCACGCTTGATTCAAGCCATAAAAAAGTATAGCACCGCATAGCATCCAGGCATTGGTTCGGGATGCACGCAGTCTGATCTCCCGGCAGGTTCCCCAGCACCCCAAATCCTGGCCACAAAAAAACCGGTCACAACGGACCGGTTTTTGTGTTCCTGCGTCTCCCGTCAAAACCATCCTGACGTGAGACCAAATTCGATTGGAGCGGGTGAAGGGATGATCAGCCAATTGATTTACAGCGGATAAATTCACCACCGCTAGGGTAGTGAGGCCGCATTATGGACCACGACGGTAGGCCCATCAAGTACGTGAGCTTGTCACCCTGCGCACGTTTCGGAGCACATCGCGCTGCTTGGGCGTGGTGGTTCAATTGGCTCAGCAGGTTTTCGATGCTGACCTAATCAGGGCGGAGTCGGTGGAATTTGGTATCTCTGCACATCAGTCTGATAGAACGCGATAAGAGGCTCTGTAATCATGATCGGCAGAGAACGGCCAAAAGCGGTTTATCAGCGTCCACGAAATAAGGGGTGCTTCAGTGACGATGTGGTCTGGGTTCTCTGCTGCTTTGATGCTTTGTACGGACCTTAGAAGTTTTCATAGTGGCAACCTAGGTTCTTTGGGAAGGAAAAGAATTTTTAGACGGGGGTTGACCGCGTATTTTAATCCTGTATTATTCGCCTCCCGCTAACGAGCAGCTTGATGCTGATTTTGGCTTAAGTAATTGATTTTATTAATAAAATCAGGAGCTTTTAAGGGTGCTATTTGAGAGGGTGTGCTGTAAAGTGCGCGCCTCGGTTGAGACGAAAGCTCTTAACCAACCGCTCTTTAACAACTGAATCAAGCAATTCGTGTGGGTGCTTGTGGAGTCAGACTGATAGTCAACAAGATTATCAGCATCACAAGTTACTCCGCGAGAAATCAAAGATGTAACCAACGATTGCTGAGCCAAGTTTAGGGTTTTCTCAAAACCCAAAGATGTTTGAACTGAAGAGTTTGATCATGGCTCAGATTGAACGCTGGCGGCAGGCCTAACACATGCAAGTCGAGCGGCAGCACGGGTACTTGTACCTGGTGGCGAGCGGCGGACGGGTGAGTAATGCCTAGGAATCTGCCTGGTAGTGGGGGATAACGCTCGGAAACGGACGCTAATACCGCATACGTCCTACGGGAGAAAGCAGGGGACCTTCGGGCCTTGCGCTATCAGATGAGCCTAGGTCGGATTAGCTAGTTGGTGAGGTAATGGCTCACCAAGGCGACGATCCGTAACTGGTCTGAGAGGATGATCAGTCACACTGGAACTGAGACACGGTCCAGACTCCTACGGGAGGCAGCAGTGGGGAATATTGGACAATGGGCGAAAGCCTGATCCAGCCATGCCGCGTGTGTGAAGAAGGTCTTCGGATTGTAAAGCACTTTAAGTTGGGAGGAAGGGCATTTACCTAATACGTAAGTGTTTTGACGTTACCGACAGAATAAGCACCGGCTAACTCTGTGCCAGCAGCCGCGGTAATACAGAGGGTGCAAGCGTTAATCGGAATTACTGGGCGTAAAGCGCGCGTAGGTGGTTCGTTAAGTTGGATGTGAAATCCCCGGGCTCAACCTGGGAACTGCATTCAAAACTGTCGAGCTAGAGTATGGTAGAGGGTGGTGGAATTTCCTGTGTAGCGGTGAAATGCGTAGATATAGGAAGGAACACCAGTGGCGAAGGCGACCACCTGGACTGATACTGACACTGAGGTGCGAAAGCGTGGGGAGCAAACAGGATTAGATACCCTGGTAGTCCACGCCGTAAACGATGTCAACTAGCCGTTGGGAGCCTTGAGCTCTTAGTGGCGCAGCTAACGCATTAAGTTGACCGCCTGGGGAGTACGGCCGCAAGGTTAAAACTCAAATGAATTGACGGGGGCCCGCACAAGCGGTGGAGCATGTGGTTTAATTCGAAGCAACGCGAAGAACCTTACCAGGCCTTGACATCCAATGAACTTTCCAGAGATGGATCGGTGCCTTCGGGAACATTGAGACAGGTGCTGCATGGCTGTCGTCAGCTCGTGTCGTGAGATGTTGGGTTAAGTCCCGTAACGAGCGCAACCCTTGTCCTTAGTTACCAGCACGTAATGGTGGGCACTCTAAGGAGACTGCCGGTGACAAACCGGAGGAAGGTGGGGATGACGTCAAGTCATCATGGCCCTTACGGCCTGGGCTACACACGTGCTACAATGGTCGGTACAGAGGGTTGCCAAGCCGCGAGGTGGAGCTAATCCCAGAAAACCGATCGTAGTCCGGATCGCAGTCTGCAACTCGACTGCGTGAAGTCGGAATCGCTAGTAATCGCGAATCAGAATGTCGCGGTGAATACGTTCCCGGGCCTTGTACACACCGCCCGTCACACCATGGGAGTGGGTTGCACCAGAAGTAGCTAGTCTAACCTTCGGGAGGACGGTTACCACGGTGTGATTCATGACTGGGGTGAAGTCGTAACAAGGTAGCCGTAGGGGAACCTGCGGCTGGATCACCTCCTTAATCGACGACATCAGCTGCTCCATAAGTTCCCACACGAATTGCTTGATTCACTGTAGAGGCGATAGACATCCATAAGGTTGTCTTTTTCGTTAGAGTTTAGAAATGAATATTCCATTGGGAATATTGATTTCTAGTCTTTGGCTAGATCGTTCTTTAAAAATTTGGGTATGTGATAGAAAGATAGACTGAACGTTACTTTCACTGGTAACGGATCAGGCTAAGGTAAAATTTGTGAGTTGCTCTTAATGAGTAAGAATGCGAATTTTCGGCGAATGTCGTCTTCACAGTATAACCAGATTGCTTGGGGTTATATGGTCAAGTGAAGAAGCGCATACGGTGGATGCCTTGGCAGTCAGAGGCGATGAAAGACGTGGTAGCCTGCGAAAAGCTTCGGGGAGTCGGCAAACAGACTGTGATCCGGAGATGTCTGAATGGGGGAACCCAGCCATCATAAGATGGTTATCTTAAGCTGAATACATAGGCTTAAGAGGCGAACCAGGGGAACTGAAACATCTAAGTACCCTGAGGAAAAGAAATCAACCGAGATTCCCTTAGTAGTGGCGAGCGAACGGGGACTAGCCCTTAAGTGGCTTTGAGATTAGCGGAACGTTCTGGAAAGTACGGCCATAGTGGGTGATAGCCCTGTACGCGAAAATCTCTTGGTCATGAAATCGAGTAGGACGGAGCACGAGAAACTTTGTCTGAATATGGGGGGACCATCCTCCAAGGCTAAATACTACTGACTGACCGATAGTGAACTAGTACCGTGAGGGAAAGGCGAAAAGAACCCCGGAGAGGGGAGTGAAATAGATCCTGAAACCGTATGCGTACAAGCAGTGGGAGCCCACTTTGTTGGGTGACTGCGTACCTTTTGTATAATGGGTCAGCGACTTATTTTCAGTGGCGAGCTTAACCGAATAGGGGAGGCGTAGCGAAAGCGAGTCTTAATAGGGCGTCTAGTCGCTGGGAATAGACCCGAAACCGGGCGATCTATCCATGGGCAGGTTGAAGGTTGGGTAACACTAACTGGAGGACCGAACCGACTACCGTTGAAAAGTTAGCGGATGACCTGTGGATCGGAGTGAAAGGCTAATCAAGCTCGGAGATAGCTGGTTCTCCTCGAAAGCTATTTAGGTAGCGCCTCATGTATCACTGTAGGGGGTAGAGCACTGTTTCGGCTAGGGGGTCATCCCGACTTACCAAACCGATGCAAACTCCGAATACCTACAAGTGCCGAGCATGGGAGACACACGGCGGGTGCTAACGTCCGTCGTGAAAAGGGAAACAACCCAGACCGTCAGCTAAGGTCCCAAAGTTATGGTTAAGTGGGAAACGATGTGGGAAGGCTTAGACAGCTAGGAGGTTGGCTTAGAAGCAGCCACCCTTTAAAGAAAGCGTAATAGCTCACTAGTCGAGTCGGCCTGCGCGGAAGATGTAACGGGGCTCAAACCATACACCGAAGCTACGGGTATCACTTAGGTGATGCGGTAGAGGAGCGTTCTGTAAGCCTGTGAAGGTGAGTTGAGAAGCTTGCTGGAGGTATCAGAAGTGCGAATGCTGACATGAGTAACGACAATGGGTGTGAAAAACACCCACGCCGAAAGACCAAGGTTTCCTGCGCAACGTTAATCGACGCAGGGTTAGTCGGTCCCTAAGGCGAGGCTGAAAAGCGTAGTCGATGGAAAACAGGTTAATATTCCTGTACTTCTGGTTATTGCGATGGAGGGACGGAGAAGGCTAGGCCAGCTTGGCGTTGGTTGTCCAAGTTTAAGGTGGTAGGCTGGAATCTTAGGTAAATCCGGGATTCCAAGGCCGAGAGCTGATGACGAGTTACCCTTTGGGTGACGAAGTGGTTGATGCCATGCTTCCAAGAAAAGCTTCTAAGCTTCAGGTAACCAGGAACCGTACCCCAAACCGACACAGGTGGTTGGGTAGAGAATACCAAGGCGCTTGAGAGAACTCGGGTGAAGGAACTAGGCAAAATGGCACCGTAACTTCGGGAGAAGGTGCGCCGGTGAGGGTGAAGCATTTACTGCGTAAGCCCATGCCGGTCGAAGATACCAGGCCGCTGCGACTGTTTATTAAAAACACAGCACTCTGCAAACACGAAAGTGGACGTATAGGGTGTGACGCCTGCCCGGTGCCGGAAGGTTAATTGATGGGGTTAGCTAACGCGAAGCTCTTGATCGAAGCCCCGGTAAACGGCGGCCGTAACTATAACGGTCCTAAGGTAGCGAAATTCCTTGTCGGGTAAGTTCCGACCTGCACGAATGGCGTAACGATGGCGGCGCTGTCTCCACCCGAGACTCAGTGAAATTGAAATCGCTGTGAAGATGCAGTGTATCCGCGGCTAGACGGAAAGACCCCGTGAACCTTTACTATAGCTTTGCACTGGACTTTGAATTTGCTTGTGTAGGATAGGTGGGAGGCTTTGAAGCGTGGACGCCAGTTCGCGTGGAGCCAACCTTGAAATACCACCCTGGCAACTTTGAGGTTCTAACTCAGGTCCGTTATCCGGATCGAGGACAGTGTATGGTGGGTAGTTTGACTGGGGCGGTCTCCTCCTAAAGAGTAACGGAGGAGTACGAAGGTGCGCTCAGACCGGTCGGAAATCGGTCGTAGAGTATAAAGGCAAAAGCGCGCTTGACTGCGAGACAGACACGTCGAGCAGGTACGAAAGTAGGTCTTAGTGATCCGGTGGTTCTGTATGGAAGGGCCATCGCTCAACGGATAAAAGGTACTCCGGGGATAACAGGCTGATACCGCCCAAGAGTTCATATCGACGGCGGTGTTTGGCACCTCGATGTCGGCTCATCACATCCTGGGGCTGAAGCCGGTCCCAAGGGTATGGCTGTTCGCCATTTAAAGTGGTACGCGAGCTGGGTTTAGAACGTCGTGAGACAGTTCGGTCCCTATCTGCCGTGGACGTTTGAGATTTGAGAGGGGCTGCTCCTAGTACGAGAGGACCGGAGTGGACGAACCTCTGGTGTTCCGGTTGTCACGCCAGTGGCATTGCCGGGTAGCTATGTTCGGAATAGATAACCGCTGAAAGCATCTAAGCGGGAAACTAGCCTCAAGATGAGATCTCACTGGGACCTTGAGTCCCCTGAAGGGCCGTCGAAGACTACGACGTTGATAGGTTGGGTGTGTAAGCGCTGTGAGGCGTTGAGCTAACCAATACTAATTGCCCGTGAGGCTTGACCATATAACACCCAAGCAATTTGCGTCGAAAGGCCAGATTGCGGTGTGTGAAGACGACACAAGTCGAAAATTCGCAACGCAACCCACAAATCTATCACCTGCCCATTCGCTGGAACGTGAACCTGCAAAGGCCCACGACCCGGCTACCGAATTTCTTGACGACCATAGAGCATTGGAACCACCTGATCCCATCCCGAACTCAGCAGTGAAACGATGCATCGCCGATGGTAGTGTGGGGTTTCCCCATGTGAGAGTAGGTCATCGTCAAGATTAAATTCCGAAACCCCTATCTGCGTATGCAGGTAGGGGTTTTGTTTGTCCTCGAAAAAGCATCCGGAGAATGGTACGGAGTACCCGCTGGGTTTGCGCCAGCTGTTGATTGCTCCTTGCCCGTCTTCCCATCGAAAATCCCGGGCCCTTACCCGTGGCGAGATTATGGCCGACTGATTCGCTCCTGAATCTGTAGACACCCGATGTCCGCTTTTGGCCGATAACTGCCTTTCGCAAAGGGCAGCTTTGGATCGACTTCTGCCGGTCACTGCCTCGAAGCGTTGGTGGTGGCAAAATATCCGTCTCTCTCGCAGCCTGAACTATCTGCCAAGATACGTTGCAGTGATTTGTGTCCTTTCATGCCCTAACTCACGGCTGATAGTCTGTCGAGCATGGGCGTCTTCAATGCGCTGCGCTGCACTCAATTCCTTGGCAGAAGAACCACCCACTTCTCGTAGACCGGCATGAAGGTGTTCTCACCTGCCATCTTGATGGCATTGAGTTTCTGCTTGCGTTCTATACGGGGATTGATGCGCTTGGCGACCATCGATCGGGCCTGTTCGCGCAATTCACGGGCGTTGTGCAAAGAGAGCTCGGGATAGCTACCCAGTGAGATGCGGGTTCGCTCTGGACTTTGAAATCGGGGAGCATGTGTCCAACCTCAGAATTAGAGTTGGATGCGATGGTCATCCCCCGGGGATAGCTCCTCCATCGTTTCAGATCAGTGACTTGCATCGTTTCATGGATCTATGCGGATGCCCATAGAAAGTCGATGTAGAGCGGGTGAAGGGAATCGTTATCAGCTTGGGAATCTATTATTGGCGTAATGATTTTCCGTGTAATGTTCGCAATGTTTTATATGTTGGCTGCGTTAGATCGCAAGGTTAATTATTTTTGACTATAAAGGTTGTTGTGCTTTAGTCAGGATATTCAACCTCGGATCAAATCTTGTTGAGTTCAAGGTTTTTTTTATTCTTCCGCCGAAGAATCACTCTTCGCCGACCCCCCTATCTCGATCCTCGAACGCGGAACGCACGGCCTCCACGACGCGTTCCGCCATGCCCTCGTCTTCAAGTTGCGGGTACCCTTTCTTAAGCTTGCCCGACACGATCCAGCCGTTCTCCTTGATGGAGCGGATGATGCGGTTCGCATCCTGGTCAGGCATCTCCAATACTTCTTTCAGCTGCTCCTGAGCTCGCTGAAAGATCACCAGTACTCTGGCCTCATCTGCCATTTCCTTTCGAATCGTGTGCTCGACGACGCGTGCGGTATACAGGACGTGCTCAGTCAGATCGGGATATCGCCAGGCAAAGCACGCGTCCTCGTATTCATCGAAGATGAAGTTGCTGGGAGTACCGTCCTCGTAGGTCACGAGTTCGCCGAACCGATAGGCCGTCGCGTAACGTCGCATGAACGGTCGCGAGAACACTTCGAGCGTACGATCGTAGCCGGCCCTGAAGTCGATCGAACTTGTGATTGTGGCTGACACCGGCAGTATCACGCCGTCGGGCACTGCCTTATCCCGAATCAAGGTGTCGTTGATCAGAAAGCGATGAATCCGGCCATTGCCATCGCGCATGGGATGGATATACACGAAGCCAAATGCCAACACAGCGGCACGTGCCAGTGACTCCGCGCCACGCGTTGCGACCTCAAATTCGTTGAGTCCTGCCAATAGCTGCGCAAGATCTGCGAAATGGGGGGCAATGTAATGCACGATGTCCTCGCGCATCGTGGCCTGACCCACAAACACAGGAGAGCGCCGCAAGCCCAGTCCGATGGCGTCATGCCCCAGAATGCCGGCTTGCAGGGACTGCAGGCTGTCGTTACTCAACGGGTTTTCGATATGACCGCAGTACTGGGCAATGACATGGGCAAACCGCTGGATGCGATCGGCCTGGTCGGCTTCCTTTTCGATTAGAAAGCTCGCGCGTGATTCCTTGAACGTCAGCCAACTGGCCGTACGCATCAGGATGTCGGGGCCAAAGGCCTGATCCAACTCATCCAATGCCTTGCGCAGGTCGAATTGCAGAGCTTCCTGGACTGACGCCGTTCGACGAACCAGGGGGCAGAACTCAGCCGTCCCCGGCAGGTTGTTATTGACTCGCCAACGCCGCGCTCGCAGTGCCTCGCTACGTGTCAGGTAATCTTTTGGCGAAACGGCATCAACATAGCCGCCATTGGTCACGTCAGGCACATCCAGACGTTCCCCTGTCAGCCATTCGTAGAGGAATCCGGTGCGACGGGCGTACAGGCCGAAAGGCTCTCGTCGACACCAGTCTTCGATAGGCTGCGGGCCTGTTGCCGCAAACAGGCGAGCGAAGAACTCAAGATGAATCTCTTCGTACTTGAGGCCGAATTCGAAATGTCCTGCGAAATCGTCTGCCGGTCGGTATTTTGACGGATACCGGTTCTCCACATTCCCGCCACTTTCGCGGCTGACACGAACAGTGCCAATCATCGACTCGACGCGTAGAGGCTGTGCCAATTCAATGCTGTAACGGCTCGCGAGGGTCTTGAAACCGACTTGCATTGACGAAATCCTTTATTGGGGCGAGAAAAACGCTAACAGAGTGTCGATCTTATGCGAAAACGATAATTTTCGTAGGCGTCAAAATGCTAATGCTGGTTGAAATTTGATACTGAAACAGTGATTTCGAAGAAAAACGCTAACAGGTTTTAGAGTAGTTGCCATAGCCCCGGGAGGACTCACCCATCGACCAGCGGAAAATGGACGAAGGGACGGACAAACTGGGGACGGTTTATTTATCAAAGAATGATCGCATTACCTACGAGCCCAATCCCACCAAACCCCAGACGCAAAAAACCGGCCATCAAGGCCGGTTTTTTCTTTACTGCATCCCCCGTCAAAAAACGACGTGAGACCAAATTCGATTGGAGCGGGTGAAGGGAATCGAACCCTCGTTATCAGCTTGGGAAGCTGGAGTAATGCCATTATACGACACCCGCTCAGAGCGGCTGACTTTGTACCAGATGTGGCCGTGGAAATGAAGTTTTTCTTTGTGCGCGATGGCTTTAGCGCAGGTGAAACGAAAGCAGAGACCGCTTAGCGGTCTTCGCGGGCAAGCCTCGTTCCTACACAATTGCGTTAGTGCTGTAGGACGGGGCTTGCTCGCGATGACTCTGTTTCAGATGGCCAATGCATGTTGGTCCTGGACGTAGTGGTAACGCGGTCGGCTTTCGTGTTGCGAAGGTTTCAGAAAGCCCAGCAATGCGTTGCGGCTGTCTCGGCAAGCAGCTTTGTGCTCCATGTCGAGAAAGTGGCCGGTGGCCTCAAGGGTGGTGAAGGTGGCGTGTTGCACATGGTTGGCGAACAACTGAGCGCCGTCGGCAGCGGTGTATTCGTCCCATTCGCCGTTCATGAACAGCACTGGCACGTTGATTTTCTCCGCGGCTTTCAGAAAGCACTGGCGATCGCTGTTGAGCAGGTCGCTGATGTGGTAGTGCATCTGCCCGTATTCATGCTCGGCCAGGGAACTGACGTGCCGATAATTGAAGCGCTTGAACAGTGTCGGCAGGTGTTTGCCGATGGTGCTGTTCACCAGGTTGCCGACCCGGTCCCCGTCCCGGCTGCCGAGGTAATCGACACCGCGTTCGAGGTAGTCGAGCATGTGCGCGTTGATCTCCGGGGAGAACGAACTGATCACGGCTTTTTCGATTCGCCGTGGCTGGTGGGCCAGGGCGACCAGGGTTGCGGCGCCACCCCAGGAAAACGACAGCACGTGTTCGGCGCCAAAGTGGTCGATCAACTCCAGGAGGATCTGCCCTTCGACTTCCTTGGACAGCATTTTCTCATGCAGGTTGTGGGCTTTGGACTTGCCCGCGTAGGGCTGGTCGTAGCAAACCACATTGAACTGCGGGTGAAGGTTTTTCACGGTTTGTGCAAACGACGCAGTCGTGGCCATCGAGCCGTTGACCAAGATAATGGTCTTCTCTGCGGCGTCTGCGCGATAGAACTCCGTGTAAACCCGATACTGACCCTGTATATCCAGCACAGCGATTTCTGGCCTCATGTCATAAGACTCCTGGCAAGCGGGTATGCGTGCAAATCAGATTGCACGAGCTTTGTGACAGGTAGGCATACGCCTGGAATTTGAGAGGCCCATGTCGATCCATTGCAGTCCGGTCGACGGGTATTGTTATTGGCGGGCAGACTGCCGGGGGAAAGCGGAACCTGAGGGTTCTCTACCGGCAAAAAGTTTCTTAGAAGTATGTTGTGACTCATCGGTCACATTTCGGCCGACGTCCTGATTCAAGCAGGGGTCACGTCATCGCGCAAGTATCTTTGGCAAATTGTTCGACAACTTCTGCTGAGCGGTCGCCTGCTTAGATCAATTGGATCTCTTCGGTGCGTAATACGCGGTACTCGCCCGGTTTCAGCGCACTGTCGAGCACCAGCGGGCCCATGCTTTCGCGGTGCAGGCGCAGCACCTTGTTGTCGAAATGACCGAACATCCGCTTCACTTGGTGATAACGGCCCTCGACGATGCTCAGCCGCGCCGATTTTTCCCCGAGTAGCACCAACTCGGCGGGTTGGGTAGTGAGATCCTCAAAGGCGAAGTACAGGCCCTCGATAAACGCGACTGCATATTCCGGGCCGATGTCTTGCTCGGTCTCGACGTAATAAACCTTGGGCAGTTTGGTCTGTGGTTGGGTCAGGCGTCGCGACCAGCTGCCGTCGTTGGTGATCAGCATCAGACCGGTGGTGTTGAAATCCAGCCGGCCGGCGATGTGCAGCTCATCCTTGTCCGGCTCATGGATCAGGTCGAGTACAGTCGGGTGCTCCGGATCACGGGTAGCGCTGACGCAACCGGCTGGCTTGTGCAACATGAAGTGACGCACCGGTTTGCCGACTTGCAGCACCTCGTCATCGACGTCGACACGACTGAACTCGCGTACTTCGGCGTGAGGGTCACTGACGATTTTTCCGTCGATCCTGACGCGCTTTTCCACCAGCAACAGACGCACCTGCTTACGGTTGAAGCGCGGCAGGTTGCTGAGGAAACGGTCAACACGCATGGCTAGTGGTCGGTGGGAAAGGGGCTGCGCATCTTACGTGATCGGCCGGGCGGATGCTTGCAACTGCGCCTCGACCCGAGCGCAGCCGGGGCACAAACAGGATGTGTCGCGCAGGCCGGCCGGCAGCGCTTCGAGCACTGCCGGGTCGATGCTGACGCCGTAGCACCAGCAGTCCCGATCGGCGGTTCGCGGGTCGGCCAGCGTACAGTCGTTGGAGGCGCCGCACGCCGGGCAGAGGTCAGGCTTACTCATGTAGGGTTATGCATAACTGGAGTGAGGCATTTCCACGCAGGTGCGGTTACGGCCGGCTTGCTTGGCCCGGTACATCGCATGATCAGCCCTCGAGAGCAGCGTGTGCAAGGTGTCATCGGTCTGCAGGGTGGTAACGCCGATGCTTACGGTCAGTTGCAAGGCCTTATCCTTGTAGGCATAACGCTGTTGCTCGACATGCTGACGAATTTTCTCGGCGATCATCAGACCGGTCTCACCGGCAGTGTCCTTGAGTAGCACGATGAATTCCTCACCGCCCCAGCGGCAGACGATATCGGAGTGCCGCAGACAGCTCTCCAGATCCCGAGCGAAACCGATCAGCACCTGATCGCCGGCAAGGTGGCCGTAGGTGTCGTTCAAGGCCTTGAAGTGGTCCAGATCCAGCAACAACGCGGTCAGAGGTTTGGGCTCGCGCTGGGCTTCATGCATGGCTTGCGCCGCCAGCAGGTCGAAGCCGCGACGGTTCGGCAACTCGGTCAGGCTGTCGAGGATCGCCTGGGCCTGGATCTTGCCCTGATAGCGCTTGATCACCCGGTTGAGCAGGATCAGCACAATCAGCGTGACGATCAGGCAGATCAACAGGTTGAGGTACAGCGACTGGCGGATTTCACTGAGGGCGCCGTCTTCGCGTTTGTCGACGAACAAGTACCAGTTCAGCTCTGGAATGAAACGCACATTGAGGAAATGTCCCTGGCCCCGGACGGAATATTCGTAGCTGCCGCTGTGAGGTTTGGGCAGTTGGCTGACCAGGTCCTTCATGCTGTCGAGCTCGCCGAGGGTCCGCCCGATCCGCGCGCCTTCTGGGCCACCCTCGGCGCCCGTAAGCACCAGACGCCCGAAGTTGTCGACGAAAAACACGCTGCGTTGATAACGCTGCTGATACTTGTCGATCAGCTTGATCACCGCATCGACTGTCAGACCGACGCCCGCCGCGCCGATGAAACGGTTGTTGTAGTCGTAGACCTTGTAGTTGATGAAGAAGGTCTGGTTGTCCTTGTTGGCAAGGTCTGGGTCGACATTGATTTCGTAGGGATCGGCCATGTCTCGTACGCGGAAATACCACGCATCGCGGGGCTCAGTGGTTTTGACCTGTTTGAGTACGCCTTTGGCGTGGTAGTAGGTCAGGCTGCTGTTGGAAACGAAAAATGCGGTGTAGGCGCCGTAGTGGGTCATGACCTCGTTGAGGTAGCGAGTCATTTTCTCGGGGTCGTTTTCGCCATTTACCACCCAGTCACGCATGAAGGTGTCGCGGGACATCATCGAGGAAATCAGGATCGGTCTGACGAGGTCTTTCTGGATTTCCGAGTAGACCGTGTCCGACGTCAGCGGCAGTTCGGTGTTGATGATGTTGTCGCGGATCGACGCTCGAGAGGCGTAGTAACTGAGGAAGGACGTGGCAAGAAAACCTGCGCCCAGCAGCGCGATCAGCGTGAGGACCAACGAACGTTGCGAATACAGCGGCGAGCGAAGCGGCATGACGATTCCGTTGGCAGTGACCCGATGGCAGGCATTCTAATGGCACTGCGGGGAAATAACTGCTCTATGTGCAAGGCGAATGATCGTTCCCACGCGCAGCAAAGGAATGCCGCCCGGGACGCTCCGCGTCCCTACGCGAGCGTGACGCAGAGCGTCACAGGATGCATTCCCACGCAGAGCGTGGGGTACGATCATTGAGCGAGGTAACGCCGCCATCCACCAAGGTGACTAATATCCACCGCCCCCTCCAGCCCGTACGCCTCACAAATAAACCCACTCTCCCAACGCCCATCCGCCAATTGCACCTTGCCCAACCCCAACGGCGCCGGAATCGCGGTCAAAAACGAACCCAACTCACTGCTCGGCAATTCCCAAACCTCCACCGCAATCGCCACACCTCCGTCCTTCACCCGAACCATCCCGGGACGAAACGGTGGGCCACCGGCCAAGGCATGCAGTTGATAGTTCGGTGAGCTGAACGTCGTCTCGACCAACCGAGCCCCGCGCTGCTTGAGCTGCCAGTTCAACGCCAGCCCATCCAGATGCGCGCCACACACCACCAATCGCGCCCGGTCATTACGCGCGGCAGCTGTCGGTGCAGGCGCGGCCGAACCTTGCTGGCGTTGCAAGGCATCCGCCACGCTCAACAAATATTGATCGGTAAAGGCCCGGCCAAACAGCGTTACGCCCCAAGGCAAACCATGACCCATGAAACCGCTGGGCACGGCGACGGCGGCGTAATCGAGCAGGTTCATGAAATTGGTGTAATAGCCCAGTTCCGAATTGCGCAGCACCGGTTCGGCGTCCAGTTCCGCCAGCGTAACGGGGCGGCCGAGGGTGGGTGTGAGCACGCAATCGAGACCTTCCAGGGCCTTGTCGCACAGGGCTTTCAGGGCTTGCAGCCGGTACTGGGCGCGGAAAGTTTGCACGCCGTTCACCGCTGGAGCCTTGGCCAGCACCGCGCGAATCACCGGCAGCACCGCTTCTGGGTTTTTCTCCATCAACTCGCCGGCCACGCTGTAGCGCTCGGCCACCCATGGTCCTTCGTAAAGCAAACGCGCCGCTTCGAGAAACGGCGACAAATCCAGTTCCACAGCTTCTCCGCCCAGAGCTTTGAGTTGGTCGATGGCATCACCGAACAACAGCGGACCTTCAGGGCAGCCGAAGAACGCCAGATCCTGCGCACGAGGTACGCCGAAACGAAAAGGACGCGGAGTGCCAAACGCCGAGCCGTCATTCCACAGCGGGTTGCTGCGGCTGTACTCATCGCGTGGATCGAGGTGTGCGGTGAGCGCCAGTAACTGACTGGCCTCCCGAGCGGTCGCTGTGAACGTGGTCACGCAATCGAGGGTGCGGCAGGCCGGAACCACACCCGCCGTGGAGATCAACCCTTTGGTGGCTTTCAGCCCGACCAGATTGTTCAGCGCCGCCGGCACACGCCCGGAGCCCGCCGTGTCCGTGCCCAAGGAAAAACTTGCCACGCCGAGCGCCACCGCCAGCGAGGAGCCGGCGCTGGAGCCGCCCGACGGATACTCCGGCAACACGCTGTTCGGGCACGCACCATACGGCGAGCGACTGCCGTTAAGCCCGGTGGCGAATTGATCAAGATTGGTCTTGCCCAACGGAATCGCCCCCAGCGCCAGCAACTGCTCGACGATGGTCGCCGAACGTTCCGGCACGTAGGCAAACGCCGGGCACGCTGCGGTGGTGGGAATACCCGCCAGGTCGATGTTGTCCTTGATCGCGAACGGCACGCCGAACAGCGGCAAGCTGTCGGGATCGCGACCGTCGAGTGCGGCGAGGTACGGTTCCAGTTCTTCAACACTGAGCAAGTGGATGAACAGGTGATAATCGGGGTTCAGCGCCGCGGCTTTATCGCGCAGGCTCAGCAGCAGTTGCCGAGGCGTGATGCTGGCGTCGCAGTAAGCGTTGCGCAAGGCGTCGAGTTGCAGATTGATGTTCATGGCGTTAATCCTTTTCAAAATGGGTTCACTCGAGTTCCAGCACGACGACGCGCTGTCCGGCGCGCACCGCCGAACCCGGTTGCACGCGAATCTCGCGCACCACCCCGGCCATCGGCGCGAGCAGCGGGATTTCCATCTTCATCGACTCCAGAATCACCAGCACATCACCCGCGGCGACCCGGCTGCCGGTTTCAACCTGAACCTGCCAGAGATTGCCGGCGATGTGGCTGTCGACGCTCTGTTGACCGCTGGCCAGCGGTGCGTCTTCGGTCACTTGCGGGGCCAGTTCTTCGCTGTCGAAATGCGCCTGGCCACTGGCGATCCAGCGCTCGCGCTCGGCGTTGAACGCGCTTTTTTGCTGATCGCGAAAGGCTGCGATGGTCTCGGCTTCTTTCGTCAGGAAGGCCTGGTAATCCGCCAGATTCAGCTGACTGTGCTCGATGTTCAGATCGAAGCGCCCGAGGGGGAAATCCCGTCGAATGCGCAGCAGTTCATCGGCACTGACCGGGTAGAAACGGATCTGGTCGAAGAAGCGCAGCAGCCACGGTTTGCCATCGAATGCGGCGACCTCGCGGTAGCGATTCCACATCTGCAAGGTGCGGCCGACGAACTGATAACCGCCAGGGCCTTCCATGCCGTACACGCACATGTAAGCGCCACCGATGCCCACAGAATTTTCGGCGGTCCAGGTGCGGGCCGGGTTGTATTTGGTGGTCACCAAACGATGCCGCGGATCGAGCGGCGTGGCGACCGGCGCACCGAGGTAGACGTCGCCCAGGCCCATTACCAGATAACTGGCTTCGAACACCGTGCGCTGCACTTCGTCGAGGTTTGGCAGGTCGTTGATGCGGCGGATGAACTCCAGATTACTCGGGCACCACGGGGCGTCCTTGCGCACGGTGGTCATGTATTTTTCGATCGCCAACTGGCAGGCTGGGTCGTCCCAGGACAACGGCAGATGGACGATGCGCGAGGGCACTTGCAGGTCCTGGGCGGCGCACACGGCGTCCCATTCGCCGGCGACGATGCCGAGCAAATCGGCCAGTGGAAGTTGTTCGGGTTGGTAGTGCACTTGCAGCGAGCGGATGCCCGGGGTGAGGTCGATTACCCCGTGCAGGTTTTGGCTTTCCAGCGCCTGCATCAGGGCGTGGGCGCGGAAGCGCAGGACCAGGTCGAGTTCGGGGGCGCCGATTTCCAGCAGCAGATGAGTGTCCCCCGATAATCTCGCAACGAGTCGCGTATCTCCCAGACCAATATCCAACACCACTGGCGACGCAAGTTCTTGTGGGAGCTGGCTTGCCTGCGATGAAGTTGATGCGGTGTCTGGTCGGGCCTCATCGCGGGCAAGCCCGCTCCCACAGGTATCCCATTTCAAGGTGAGGTTGCGGGCGGTTTTGAGGTCGATTGGGAGGAACTGCACTTTGTCCCCCGCCTTGAGCTGTCCCAACTGCCAGAGGTCCGCCTCGATCACCGTCACCGGGCAAACAAACCCGCCGAGGCTCGGGCCGTCGGGACCGAGGATCACCGGCATGTCCCCGGTGAAATCCACCGCACCAATGGCGTACGGATTGTCATGAATATTCGACGGATGCAGACCCGCCTCGCCACCATCGGCACGCACCCATGCAGGCTTCGGCCCGATCAACCGCACACCGGTTCGGCTGGAGTTGAAATGCACTTCCCACTGGGTGGCGAAGAAGGTGTCGATGTAGTTTTCGGTGAAGTATTCCGGTGCGCCATGAGGGCCGTAGATCACCCGGATCTGCCGCACTGCAGGTAACGCGGTGACCTGTTCTTCTTCCAGTTGTTGACCCGCGCTGCGATCGCTCAAGGTCGGTATGTGCAACACATCGCCGGCACGCAATGCACGACCACCATGCCCACCAAACTGGCCGAGGGTGAAGGTACTTTTGCTACCCAGATAATCTGGAACCTGAAGGCCACCGCGCAGGCACAGGTAGCTGCGGGCGCCCGCACCGGCAATCGTGCCGAGGCTCAATGTCGCCCCCGCCGGAACCAGCAGTGCGGTGTTCATCGGCACGGTTTCACCATTCAGTGCCAATGGAATGATTGCGCCTGTGACCGCCACCACCGCATCGCAATTGAAGCGCAGCAATGGCCCGCTCATGGTGATTTCCAGCGCCGCGGCACCTTCATCGTTGCCCAGCAGACGATTGCCCAAGCGCAACGCGCGACTGTCCATCGGCCCTGACGGCGGCACGCCCACGGCCCAGTAACCGAGGCGGCCGGGATAGTCCTGAACGCTGGTTTGAGTCCCGGCGCTGAGCACTTCAAATGTGTTGGCCTGATAGACCAGACCCTCCAGGCAACGGGTCCACGGCTGGCCGCTGGCGAAGGGCACATCGAGCAGTATCTGCCGCAAATAATCGCGGTTGGTTTCCACTCCGTAGAGCAGGCTGTCACCCAGCGCCTGATACAGGTCGGCAGCGGCTTCTTCGCGGGTCGGCGCCCAGCTGATGACCTTGGCGATCATCGGATCGAAGTACGGTGGAATCTCGCAACCGGCCTCGACCCACGTGTCGATGCGCAATTTTTTGCCGTCGGCGGCAGGGAAGTTAACGGCGGTCAGCAAGCCAGGGCTTGGCTGGAAATCACGACCTGGATCTTCCGCATAAAGCCGTGCCTGAATCGCATGGCCGCAGGCTTTCAAGCCTTGGCTCAACTCGCTCAACGGCGGTAAATCACCCGCCGCCAGTTCGACCATCCAGCGCACCAGATCCACACCCCAGACTTGCTCGGTGACGCCGTGCTCCACCTGCAAACGGGTGTTCACTTCGAGAAAGTAGAAGCGCTGAGCCTCGCTGTCGAAGACGAATTCAACGGTGCCAGCGCTGCGATAATTCACCGCTTTGGCCAGTTTGATCGCCGCTGCACACAGCTCATCGGCCATGCCGTCAGGCAGGTTCGGCGCCGGGGTTTCTTCGAGGACTTTCTGGTTGCGCCGCTGCACCGAGCAGTCGCGCACGCCGAGGGCAATCACTTCGCCCTGGCCGTCGCCGAACACTTGGACTTCCAGATGGCGAGCACGCTGGATGTACTTCTCGATGAACACCCCGGCGTCGCTGAAGTTGTTCTGGCCGAGACGTTTGACGGCGTCAAAGGATTCGCTCAATTCGTCCGCGCTGCGGCACACGCGCATGCCGATGCCGCCACCGCCGGCGGTGCTTTTGAGCATCACCGGGTAGCCGACCTGCTCACCTGCGATTAGTGCGGCGTCGAGGCTATCGAGTAACTCAGTGCCTTCGAGCATCGGTACGCCGTGTTGTTTAGCCAATGCGCGGGCAGTGTGCTTGAGACCGAAGACTCGAAGCTGCTCTGGCGTCGGGCCGATGAAGGCAATGTTGGCGGCTTCGCAAGCTTCGGCGAACGCGGCGTTTTCCGAGAGAAAACCGTAGCCGGGATGGATCGCCGTGGCGCCGGTGGATTTGGCAATGGCGAGAATCTTGTCGACCGCCAGATATGTGCCGGCGGCTGCGCCTTCACCGAGGCTGTGGGCTTCGTCGGCTTGCAGAATGTGCAGGCTCGCGGCATCCGCTTCGGAGTAAACGGCGACGCCCTGGACCTGCACTTCACGCAAGGTACGCAGGATGCGGCAGGCGATGGCGCCACGGTTGGCAATCAGGACTTTTTCGAACATGGCATAACCCCTGGAGGCGATAACGCATCAGCCTCGACCTGGGATGCGGGCCGTCCCGCAGTTTTTCGATAAGCGCCGAGGTCGTCCCCGACGGCAGAATCACTTCACTCCAAACCACCACCGAACCCCTGTGGGAGCGAGCCTGCTCGCGATGGGGCCAGCACATTCGACATTGATGTCGACTGACACACCGCTATCGCGAGCAGGCTCGCTCCCACATTGGAGTTGTGGTGGTCTCACTGTTTGAGGCATTGGCCGGACCGCGCCTGGCACAAGAGAAACAACCATCGACGCAACCGCGCGAATTTCAGTTCCATACCAATAGCTCCGCAGGGGTGGGGTTGTAGGCGTTGCACGGGTTGTTCAGTTGCGGGCAGTTGGAGATCAGCACGATCACGTCCATCTCGGCCCGCAGGTCGACGTATTTGCCCGGCGCCGAGATGCCGTCTTCAAACGTCAGCCCGCCATCCGCCGTGACCGGCACGTTCATGAAGAAGTTGATGTTCGGCCCGATGTCGCCCTTGCCCAGTCGTCCATCGTGCACGCAGGCGCGCAGGTAGTTGTCGCGGCAGCTGTGCATGTAGCGTTTCTCCAGCGCGTAACGCACAGTGTTGCTCTCTTGTGCGCAGGCACCGCCGAGGGTGTCGTGACGGCCGCAGGTGTCGGCAACGATGGTCAGCATCGGCTTGCCGAGGTTGGAATAGAGCACGCTGCCGGTGCTCAGGTAGACGCTGTTCTGTCGGCGCAACGTGCGTTGCACGTCGTAGCGTTCCTTGGGATTGGCAACGCTGTAGAACAAAGTGTCGACGGCCTGATTGCCTTCCAGATCGAGGATGCGCAAAGTCTGGCCAGCCTTGACTTCCATCAGCCACGGTTCGCCGGCCGGGATGGTGGCGCGGTAGATCGCGGTTTCGGGCAGCCTGTTTGTGATAACGGCAGCGGTAGCAATTGCGAGTGACATGGCAGCGATCCTCAGGCGAACAGACGGTCGGTGTTGATGAAGCCGCGCTCGTTTTCCGGGCGCGAGGTGCGGCAGTGTTCGGCGACGCTGGCGTCGGCGTTCATCCAGCTGAGCTTCAGCGGTTTTGGCGCGTACTCAGGCGAAGGGTCCATTGGATGTTGCAGCGCGGTGAGCACCACCAGCGTGTCCATCGGCGCATACAGCTCGATGTAGTCGCCGGCCCTGGAATTGCCTTCGACGAAGTGGAACTGCCCAGCCTCATCGACGTTCACGCGGCTGAACAGGTTGAGCGTCATCAGCAGGTCGGACAGGCCCAAACCCCACTTACCCAACTCCACCAACAGGTTGTCGGTGCCGTTGCGGAAGAAGCCGTTGCGCAGTTCCTGATAGCGGCCCTGGCCGTATTTTTCCGCGACTTCTTCAGCACAGAGCACACCGCCGAGGCTGTCGCTCCAGCCGCAGGTGTCGGCAGTGATCGCCGCCAGCACGCGGCCCATGTCCGAATACAGGCAATGGCCGGTGGTGAGCTTGGCGGTGTGTTGGCATTTGAGGCTGTCGGGCAGGTTCAGGCGTTCGGTTTTTTCGTTGGCGTTGAGCAGCGTCAGGCTGACGTTGGCGCCGCCGCGAAGGTCGGTCAGGCGCAGCAGTTGACCGCGTTTCAACACGAAAGAACGATGGCCGCCACCGGGGAGCATTTCTTCGGCGAAGGGTGGGAACAGTTGGATCGAATCAGTCATGTGCAAAATCCTTAAGCGATACGAAGTGTGCCTGCCAGCTCAGCCGGCAAGGCATCGATGGCTTTGCTATGGGCGCGGCGGTCGCTGTTCAAAGGGATGTCGTAGGTGATGCGCGCGCCATAGGCGCCAGGGGCGTGCGGGTCGATGCGGACCTTGTCGAACACCAGCAGGCGCGTGCCAAGGCTGAAGCCTTCGGACAGGTCGTGGGTGACCATGAACACTGTCAGTTGCGTCTCGCGCCACAACTCCAACAGCAGGCCGTGCATGTCTTTGCGGATGCCTGGGTCGAGGGCGCCGAACGGTTCGTCGAGCAGCAACACGCGCGGTTTCATGATCAACGCCTGGGCAATGGCCAGTCGTTGTTGCATGCCGCCGGAGAGCTGCGCCGGGTATTTGTCCAGCGAGTGACCGAGACCGACTTTGTGCAGCAGCGTCGAGGCCTGTTCTCGTGCGCCTTTTTTTGAACTGCCGAACAACCGCCCGAGTAACGGTGAGCGCGGCAGTTCAAGGCCCAGGGCGACGTTGTCCAGCACGGTCAGGTGCGGGAACACCGAGTAGCGCTGAAACACCACGCCACGGCTGGCATCCGGTTCACCGGCCAGGGCTTGGCCGTCGAGCAGAATCACGCCGCGACTGGCGCGTTCCTGGCCCAGCAATAGGCGCAGGAAGGTCGACTTGCCGCAACCTGACGCACCGACGAGTGTGCAGAACTCACCCTCGTTGACGTTCAGGTTCAGCCCTTCGAGCACCACCTGATCGGCGTATTGCTGCCAGACGTTTTTCACCGTGATAAAGCTCATGCGCGGGCCCCCTCATACCAAGGAAACGCCCGTTGGGTCAGGCGTTTCAGGCCCCAGTCCATCAGCCAGGCGAGCAGGGTGATCCAGACTACATAGGGCAGGATCACGTCCATCGCCAGGTAACGGCGCACCAGGAAAATCCGGTAGCCGAGGCCGTCGGTAGAGGCGATGGCTTCGGCGGCGATCAGGAACAGCCACGCCGAGCCCAGCATCAGCCGCAGCGAGATCAACAAGCGTGGCAACAGTTGCGGCAGCACCACTCGCAGCATCAGCGTCCAAGTCGAAGCACCGAGGGTCTGGGCCTTGATCAGCAACTCGACCGGAATTTCCCGGGCGCGCTGCTCCAGATCCCGCGCCAGACAAGGGGTGATGCCGATGACGATCAGCATCACTTTCGACAACTCCCCCAGCCCGAACACGATGAACAGAATCGGCAGAATCGCCAGCGGCGGCACCATCGACAGCACCGTCAGCAACGGCGACAACGGCGCGCCGAACAGCGGCAGGGTACCGGCGGCGATACCCAGGCACAGCCCGGCCAACGCGCTGATACCGAGGCCGATGGCCAGGCGTCGCAGGCTGGACGCGGTGTCTTGCCACAGCACGTATTCGCCGGTGCGAGTGTCGGCGGTGAACGCCAGGCGTTTCACCGCGTCGGTCATCTGCACGGCGCTCGGCAGCAGCTTGTCGTTGGGGTTGTCCGTCAGCCGCTCGGCCGAGCCCATGAAGTAGGCGAACAGCACCAGGGCGAACGGCAGGATCACCAACAGCAGGCGACTCGGGCGATCCGGGTGGCGATTGATCAGACGCATGGCCAGGTCCTCCTGATTACAGCTTGGCGTCGGCGGCCATCTGCACGTAGGTCGGGTCGAAGCGCAGCTTGAGGTTGGCCTTGTCGCCGCTGGTCACGCCATTGGCGAACGCCATGCCGACCGCGCTGGTGTCTTTGGCGCCTTCACCGAGCAAGCCGTGCTGGAACGAGAACTCGGCGACTTTGCGCATCGTTTGCGGCAGTTGCTTGCTGGTGGAGAACGCCAGGGCTTCTTGAGGGGTGGCGAACAATTTGGTGGTGTCCAGTTGCGACTGGAAACCGGCCAGATCGGTGCCCGAGGCTTTGGCCATGTGTTCGAGTGCGGCTTTGCTGGAGGCATTTTTCGCGTTCATTAACTCAACCACTTCAAACCAGGCACCGGTCAGCGCTTTGCCCAGCGCCGGGTTGTCTTTGAGGGTCGATGAGTTGACCACCATCATGTCCATGATTTCGCCGGGGACCTGGCTGGAGTTGAAGACTTCGGTCACACCGGGCTTGGCCTTGATGTCCGAGAGCATCGGGTTCCAGGTGGTGACGGCGTTGACCTGATCGGTGTTGAAAGCGGCTGAGATATCGGCGTCGGAGGTGTTGACCACTTTCAGGTCTTTCTCGGTGAGATCAACCGAATCCAGCGCCCGGGCCAGCAGGTAATGGGAGACAGAGAGCTCCACCAGGTTGACGTCCATGCCTTTGAGGTCGGTGACTTTCTTGCCGTCGCCCTTGAGCACGATGCCGTCGTTGCCGTTGGAGAAATCGCTGACGATCAGCGCCGTGCTGTCGACGCCACCGGCCGCCGGAATGGTCAGCGCATCCATGTTGGTCATGGTGCAGCCATCGAATTGGCCGGCGGTGTATTGGTTGATGGATTCGACGTAGTCATTGAGCTGCACGACATCGATCTTGATGCCGTACTTCTTCGCCCATTTATCGACGATGCCCTGGCTGCCTGCGTATTCCCAGGGCATCCAGCCGGCGTAGATGGTCCAACAGACGCTGAAGTGGTCTTTCTGGGCTGCTTGGGACGAAACGCTCACGAGGGCTGCGAAAGCAGCGGCGAGCAGGGCGGGTAAACGAAGCTTGAGCATGGGTGGTTCTCCAGTTGATCAAGGGCGGGCAGGAGTCAACGCGGCACCGCGAACGGTGGCTTGTCTCCCGGGCTTTTGTCCCGCCGTGTAACCTCAACTGGAGGTCGCCAACTCTCGGACCAGCCACTCGCCTTAGCGAGCCGGAACCCTAGTCAGCCATTGCAAATTGTGGTGCCGCGAACCTGTGATGACTCCTGCACGTCTTTGCTAAAGCGAGAGCCGTGCCAAGTCGGCTTGAGCGCTCTAGCGTGGGCGATTACGCAGTTGGCGCGCTGGGAAGAGGTGACGGCGTTGCCTTGTGATGGTGCGCGGGTGCACCTCAATGGGACGTATCGGCCGCCGATCTGAAGGTTGGCGCCGCCCGGCACTCGATGGAGCATTTCCAGTCAAAACAGGTGTCAGCCGGCCTGTTCCGGCTGTGGGTCTTTCAGGAGGCCGCCATGTTTCGTCGACTGTTGCTTGGTGTTGTTCTGGGTCTTGGGCTATCCGGCTGCTACTACTATGCCGGTGGCTATGATGTGTATTCCGCGCCTTATTACTACCCCGGCTATTCGCCCTATTCCTACTATTACGGCCCGCGCTATTACTACGGCCCGCGCTTTTATGGCGGCTATCGCTACTACTATTGGGGCGGGCATTCGCCACGTTATTACGGAGGTGGATATCGTGGTGGCCACCATTAATCAGCGGGTGAATGGATGAAAAACCTTTCATCGGCGACTTGTTTCAATGTGTTTCAAGAACGCACCAGATTTGGAAAACGATGTCTGATCTTTCGACAGTCACCGAATAATTGACTGTCGCCTGCCAGCGTCGCTGGTGTGGCTCACTCGCGGTCCAGGAGGCCGCCATGTATCTGCGAATTCTTCTGATTGCTGTATTGGGATTGTCTCTTGGTGCATGCGTGCCTTATTCCGATGGAGGAGCCAGCTACTACAGTTCCGAGGTCTATACCTCGCCAGCCTATTATGATGGCGGACCTTACTATTCAGGCGGCGGCGGTTATTACACACAACCACGCCGGTACTACGCACCGCCAGCTCGGTACTACCAGCCAACGCCGCGGTATTACCACCAGCCGCGGGTTTATCAACCGGCACCACGCTATTACCAGCCGCAACGAGGCGACTATCGGGCCCATCAGAATCACGGTTGGGACGGCCGTAACCGCGGCGGCTGGAACAACGACGACCGTGGCAATGGCGGGCGCAACAATCACGGCGGACGGGGCGACCACAACGGTCGCGGTGATCGCAATGGACGAGGCGATCACGATGGCCGAGGCGGCCACCGTTAAACGCTCATAAAAAAGCGGCGCATGAAGCGCCGCTTTTTTATGCCCGGATTTCAGTACTCCTACAGGTCAGCCAGCGGATGCCGACCTTCCCAAGCCTTGTGGAAATGCGCTTGCACCACCGCATCCGGCACGTTGTTGATGTCCGGCCAGTGCCAGTGAGGTTTGTGATCCTTGTCGATCAATCGCGCGCGCACACCTTCGCTGAACTCCGGATGACGGCAGCAGTTGAGGCTCATGGTGTATTCCATCTGAAAGACTTGAGCCAACGACAGGTGCCGGGCGCGGGCAATCTGCTCCCACACCAGATGAGCGGTCAGGGGCGAGCCTTCGCTCATGGTTTTCGCGGCACGGCTGAGGAGCAGATCCGTGTTGTCGCGCAACTGACTGATGGCCTTCCAGGCGCAGCGTACCTCACTGACATCCAGCAGCTCATCGATCTGCTGGCGTCGTGGCAGCCACTGGGCTTCGGGCATTTGCGCGAGCGCTTCCTGCTGCAACGCCTTGAGCAGGCTGTTGAGCTGCATCGGCGTCTGTTCCTGCCAGTTCAATTGCAGCAGGCCTTCCATCAGCTCTTCTTGCTGTTCATCGAGCAGGAAACGGTCGGCAAGGTCCAAATCGATCGCATCGCGACCGTTCATATGGGCACCGGTCAGGCCGAGGAATAATCCGAGCTTGCCGGGCAGGCGCGACAGAAACCAACTGGCCCCGACATCCGGGTACAAACCGATACTGATCTCCGGCATTGCCAGGCGGCTGCTCGGCGTGACAATCCGGATGCTCGCCCCTTGCAGCAGCCCCATGCCGCCGCCGAGCACATAGCCATGCCCCCAGCAGATCAGCGGTTTAGGGTATGTGTGCAGATTGAAGTCCAGGCGATATTCCGCCGCAAAGAAGTGCGCGGCCAAGGGTGGCACTTCGCCTGGATGGGTGCGACAGGCTTCCACCAGGCTGCGGACTTCACCGCCGGCGCAAAAGGCTTTGGCGCCGTTGCCGCGCAGCACTACGCAGACGATTTGCGGCTCTTTGGCCCAGACCTCCAGTTGATCGCGCAAGGCGTTGATCATCGGCAAGGACAGGGCATTGAGGGATTTTTCGGCATCCAGGCTGGCGATGCCGATGCGTGCGCCGTCGGTGCCGGTGAGTTCTTCGAAGTGCAGATTCATCGTGACCTCGATCGGGAATTTGAGCGTTCAGTATGATCGCTATGCAGGAAAGTGCCGGATCTGCGTCAGATCAATTGACAAGCGTGATGGGCTTTCCTAGGGTTCGCTCCATTGTTTTTGCCGGATGTAACCATGACTGCTGACGACCGTATCAAACTCGAACCGAGCTGGAAGGAGGCACTGCGTGCCGAATTCGACCAGCCCTACATGGCAGAGTTGCGCAACTTTCTGCAAGAAGAGCGCGTGGCAGGCAAGGAAATTTACCCGCCAGGACCGATGATTTTCAATGCGCTCAATTCGACGCCGCTGGATAAGGTCAAAGTCGTCATTCTCGGCCAGGATCCGTACCACGGTCCGGGACAGGCCCACGGCTTGTGCTTCTCGGTGCAACCGGGCGTACCGGCGCCGCCGTCATTGGTGAACATCTATAAAGAGTTGAAACGCGACCTGAACATCGACATCCCGAGTCACGGCTGCCTGCAAAGCTGGGCCGATCAGGGCGTGCTGATGATCAACACCACCATGACCGTGGAACGCGCCAACGCCAACGCCCATGCGGGCAAAGGCTGGCAGCACTTTACCGATCGGATTATCGAAGTGGTCAGCGAACACCAGCCACATCTGGTGTTCCTGCTGTGGGGCGCGCATGCCCAGAGCAAGCAAAAACTGATCGACGCCACCAAGCATCTGGTGCTGACCTCAGTGCATCCATCACCGTTATCCGCTTATCGCGGCTTCCTCGGCTGCGGGCACTTCAGCCGAACCAATAAGTACCTTGAGCAGAATGGCGAGACGCCGATCGAATGGCGGTTGCCGCCGGTCGCGTAATGATCGTTCCCACGTCGAGGCGTCGAACCGTCCGCGTGGGAATGCAGCCCGGGACGCTCTGCGTCCCATCCAAAGCCGAACGCGGAGCGTCCGTTGAGGCATTCCCACGCAGAGCGTGGGAACGATCAGGTTAGCGGGCGTCGGGTTGCCGATTCCAATACTTGAACAACGGCTCCGCCAGAAACAATACAAACAACAGCCGCATCACCTGCATCGCCGTCACCAGCGGCACCGACAATTGCAGGGTCTGCGCCGTCAGGCTCATCTCCGCAATCCCGCCGGGCATCATGCCTAGCGTCAGGGAACGCAAATCCAGGTGGGTCAGCGCACTCAACCCCAATGCCGCCAGCGTGGCGATCAACATGGTCAACACCGTGCCGATCAAGGTCCGGCCCATGAACGACGGCGCACGCCGGAAAAACTGCCGATTGAAGTGACACCCCAACCCGCTGCCAATCAGCCATTGGCCGATCTGGCTGCCGCCGTTAGGCAAACCGATGTGCAGGTCCCAACCGATACTCACCGCCGCACTCACCAGCAATGGGCCGAACAGCCATGGATTGGGTTGACGAAGACGTTCCCAGAGCCACGCCGCCAAGGCGCCCGCCGGGAAGAGAAGGGCCAGCCACCACCAATTGACGGCGGACGGATGAAAAACCGGCGTGCCGCTGCCCAGCAAATACTTGAACGCCGCCGGCACACACAGCACCACCACCAACACCCGCAGACTTTGCCCCGCCGCAACACGACTGAGCGCCGCGCCGTTACGCGCGCCGAGGTTGACCATCTCCCCGGAACCGCCCGGCATGCTGGAAAAGAACGCCGTAGCGCGATCTTCACCGGTGCGCCGCATCAACCAGACCCCGACCACGGCCGACAGGCTGGTGACCAACGCACCGAAGAAGATCAGACCGAAGTGGCTCAGGACCTGCTCCATCACCACCGGGGTGAAGTGCAGGCCGATGCCGATACCGACAATCCACTGGCCGCACTTGCGGCCGCCAGGGATTTCCGCCAATTGCCAGGGTGTCAGGCAGCGCACCAGGATGATCGCCAGCAAAGAGCCGACCATCCACGGCAGTGGCCAGCCAATCTGGCTGGCCAGGTAACCGCCCAGCAGACCGATCAGCGGGGTTCCCCACCAGGCTTTGAAGGGTGTTCGATCAGACATCGGCGATGGCGCGCCGGGTGACTGAACGTTTGCGCCAGATCCGCAGGATCGGCATTAGCAACATGATTGCAGTCAGCACCCAGACACCGAAGGTGATCGGGCTCGACCAGAGGATTTCCAGCGCACCATTGGAAATCGACAGGGCGCGACGCAGGTTCTGCTCCATCAGACCTCCGAGGATGAAGCCCAACAGGACCGGCGACAACGGGAAGTCCAGCTTGCGCAGGATATAACCGAAGATGCCGATGCCGATCATCAGGAACAAGTCGAAGGTGGTGGCATGCACCGCGTAGACGCCGATCCCGGTGATGATCGCAATCACTGGCACCAGCGCCCAGTTCGGCACGGCAAGGATGCGGGTGAAGATGCGGATCATCGGGATGTTGAGGATCACCAGCATGATGTTGGCGACGAACAACGAAGCGATCAGGCCCCAGACGATGTCGGGTTGCTGTTGAAACAGCAGCGGCCCCGGGGTGATGTTGTACAGCGACAGAGCGCCGATCATCACCGCCGTGGTGCCCGAGCCCGGAACACCGAGGGTCAGCATCGGCACCAGTGCACCGCAGGCTGCGCCACCGATGGCGGTTTCCGGCGCCGCGAGGCCACGCATGTCGCCTTGGCCGAACGTGCCTTTGGCACCGGCGATGCGTTTCTCGGTCATGTAGGCCACGGCGCTGGCGAGCGTCGCGCCGGCACCCGGCAACACGCCCATGATGAAGCCCAGCACACCACAACGAATGTTCACCACGAACACCGCCGACGCTTCCTTGAAGTTGAACATCATCCGGCCGGTAGCTTTCACCGCTTCCTGGCCGCGATGGGTTTTTTCCAGCAGCAGAAGGATTTCACTGATGGAGAACAAGCCCAGTACCAGCACAACGAACTGAATGCCGTCAGTCAAATGGATGTTGTCCCCGGTGAAACGGTACACGCCGCTGTTGGCATCGATCCCGACGGTCGACAAAAACAAACCGATCAGCGCGGCGATAAAGGTCTTCAGTGGTCGATCACCGGCCATGCCGCCCAGGCAGACAATCGCGAACACCATCAGCACGAAATACTCCGCCGGTCCAAAGGCAATCGCCCATTTCGCCAGCAGCGGGGCGAACAGCACCATGCCGCAAGTCGCGATGAACGCACCGATGAACGAACTCCACGCCGACAGCGACAACGCTACACCGGCCAGGCCTTTGCGGGCCATCGGATAACCGTCGAGGGTGGTCATGACGGTGGAGGCTTCGCCCGGAATGTTCAGCAGGATCGAGCTGATCCGGCCACCGTATTCACAACCCAGGTACACCGCCGCCAGCAGGATCAGCGCCGACTCCGGTGGTAGACCGAGGGCGAACGCGATCGGAATCAGCAACGCCACGCCGTTGATCGGGCCCAGGCCTGGCAACAGCCCGACGACGGTGCCGATCAGGGTGCCGCACAGCGCGGTCACAAGGTTGTACGGGCTCAGCGCGACGCCGAAGCCCTGACCCAAATAGCCAAGAGTATCCATATCAGTTCTCCAGAACGTCGAGCACGCCCAGCGGCAGTGGCACGTCCATCACCTTGTCGAACAGCAGATAAAGACCGATCGCCATCAGGCTGATGATCACCGTACTGGGCAGCCAGCGGCCGCCATACAGGCGTGCCATCGGGATTCCAATCAGAATGCTGGCGACGATGAAACCAAGGGGTTCGAAGGTCCCGGCGAACACCAGCAATAGCACGACGCAGATGCCAATTTTGTTCAGGGTTTCACGATCGAGTTTCGGGTCATCGTCACTGTGCACGATCGGCGTCGGACGAAACACCATGTACAGCAGACCAAGGCCCATCAGGCCGAGCATCAACAGCGGGAAGGCTCGCGGCCCCACCGGTTCGTAGGAAAAAGACGCTTGATACGGCCACGCCATCAGCGCCAGGCCAACACAGGCCAGCAACAGCACCGAAGCGAAAATGCGTTGTAAAAGCATGGGAAACTCCTGTGCCGCGGCCCCGCAGAACGGGGGGCGCAGCCGCTAGACAGAGGCGATCACTGAATCAGGCCGAACTCTTTGGCCAGCACTTTGTAGTCCGCGACCTGCTTCTTCACGTAGGTGTCCAGCTCCGGGCCGGTCATGGCGAACGGGAAGAGCTCACGTTGATCGCGCAGCTTGGCGAACTCCTCGGACGCCAACAGTTTGTCGAAGGCGTCTTTCCACCAGGCGTAGTCTTCGTCGCTGACTTTTGGCCCGAGGTAGAAGCCGCGAACCACTGGCCAGACGATGTCGTAGCCTTGCTCTTTGGCGGTCGGAATGTCTTTCATTTCCGGCTCGTCCAGACGCTTCTCGGAGAACACGGCCAGCAAGCGCATGTCCCCGCTCTGGATGTGCGGCATGGAGTCGGAGATGTCGGTGCTGCCAACCTGGATGTGACCGCCGAGCAGGGCGGTGGCGATTTCACCACCGCCTTCGAGGGCGACGTAACGCAGGTCGCGCGGGTTGATCCCGGCAGCCTTGGCGATCAGGGCGGTTTGCATCCAGTCCTGGCTGCCGACGGTGCCGCCGGAGCCGATCACCACTTTGCTCGGATCTTTCTTCAACGCCTGAACCAGATCGTCCAGAGTCTTATAAGGCGAATCGCTTTTCACCGCGATGGCGCCATAGCTTGTTCCAACCGCCGCCAGCCAGCGCACGGCGTTTTCATCGAAACGACCGAACTTGCCTTGGGCCAGGTTCAGCAGCGAACCGCTGGACCACGCCACCAGCGTGCCGGCGTCGGCCGGACGCTGAGCGACCACCGCGTTGTACGCCACCGCGCCGACACCGCCGGGCATGTAGGTCACGCGCATCGGTTTGGTCAGCAGCTTCTGATTGACCAGCGCGCTTTGCGCCAGTTTGCAGGTCAGGTCGAAACCGCCGCCTGGCGAGGCCGGGGCGATGCATTCCGGGCGTTTGGGCTCGGCCATCAGTTGGCCGGCGAACAGCATACAGCTGGCGGCGAGGGCGAAACGGCGCATCGATCGATTCATGGTGGTCTCCACGGGAGTTATTGTTTTTGGGGATGATTCAGGTGCGACGATTTCGCGCCGTGCAGCCGGCTTCGGCGCCGGCACGCATAAACGATGGGAATCGGAAGAAGGGGTGGGGCGGGCAAGCCTGAAGCTGTATGGATAGCATGGTGCAGTACCTCGTTATTGTTCTTATTGGCGAAAACGCATCAAGGCGTTTTTCGGGAGCTACATTTCAAAGCACGATTGGATGGCTTGCAGACGAAACCATCCGTGGGTCGACTCTAACGGTCGAACCTTTCACTAACCTTTCAGCTGGCTTTCACGGATTTTCAGGCTTCACAGTGGCGGATGCCGCTGTAAACTCCGCGCCTAAAGAATGGCGTCGACCATCCCTGAATGAGGTAAAGATCCATGCGTGTTCTGCTCGTCGAAGACCATCTGCAGCTCGCCGAAAGTGTCGCCCAGGCGCTCAAGAGCACCGGGCTGACCGTGGATGTGCTGCACGACGGTGTGGCGGCCGACCTGGCGTTGAGCAGCGAGGGATACGCCATGGCGATCCTCGACGTCGGCCTGCCGCGCATGGATGGTTTCGAAGTGCTGGCGCGCCTGCGGGCGCGGGGCAAGAACCTGCCGGTGTTGATGCTGACCGCTCGCAGCGACGTCAAGGATCGGGTCCACGGCCTGAACCTCGGCGCTGACGATTACCTGGCCAAACCTTTCGAACTGACCGAACTCGAGGCCCGGGTCAAAGCCTTGCTGCGCCGCAGTGTGCTCGGCGGTGAACGCCAGCAACGCTGCGGCGTGCTGGCCTATGACCTGGACACTCGGCGCTTCACCCTCGGCGAAGAACTGCTGACCCTGACCTCTCGCGAACAGGCAGTGCTCGAAGCCCTGATCGCCCGTCCCGGTCGGGTGATGAGCAAGGAGCAACTGGCTGCCCAAGTGTTCGGTCTGGACGAAGAGGCCAGCCCCGACGCCATCGAGATCTATGTCCATCGCCTGCGCAAGAAGCTCGACGGTCAACCGGTCGTCATCGTGACCTTCCGCGGTCTCGGCTACTTGCTGGAAAGCCGCGATGCATAAGCCCAGCAGCCTGCGCTGGCGGTTGCTGTGGAATCTGGCGCTGTTGCTGGTGGTGTTGATGCTGGCCAGTGGTTTGAGCGCTTACTGGAACGGCCGCGAAGCCGCCGACACCGCCTATGACCGGACCTTGCTGGCGTCGGCGCGGACTATCGCCGCCGGTGTCTCCCAGCGCGACGGCTCGCTGAGCGCTGACGTGCCGTACGTCGCCCTCGATACCTTCGCGTACGACAGCGCGGGGCGGATTTTTTACCTGGTCAATGACATCAATCAGAAGTTGATCTCGGGCTACGAAAACCTTCCGCCACCACCACCAGGGACGCCGCGCACCGATGACTATCCGGCACTGGCGCGTTTCTATAACGCCAAATACCAGGGGCAGAACGTACGCGTGGTGAGCCTGCTCAAACCTGTGAGCGAGCCGAACATGAACGGCATGGCGGAAATTCGCGTGGCGGAAACCGATGAAGCGCGGGTCAGCATGGCCCGCAGCCTGGCAGCGGACACGCTGTTGCGTCTGGGCATGCTGGCGGTCGGCGCGTTGTTGATGGTGTGGTTTGCGGTCAGCGCGGCGCTGCGTCCGCTGGAACGCTTGCGCACGGCGGTGGAGGAGCGGCAGTTGGACGATCTGCGGCCGTTGCCGCTGGTGGAAGTGCAGCACGAATTGTGGCCACTGGTGCGCGCGCTCAATCACTTTACCGAGCGCCTGCGCGGGCAGTTCGAGCGTCAGGCGCAGTTCATCGCCGATGCCGCCCATGAATTGCGCACGCCCCTGGCGGCGCTCAAGGCGCGACTCGAGCTGGGTCTGCGTTCGAGCGAACCCCAAACCTGGCGCAGCACGTTGGAAACCGCCGCCCAAGGTACGGACCGATTGACCCACCTTGCCAATCAATTGCTCTCGCTGGCACGGGTCGAAAATGGCGCCCGGGCCATCGCCGAGGGGGGCGCGCAGTTGCTTGACCTCAGTCAGCTGGCTCGCGAACTCGGCATGGCCATGGCGCCGCTGGCCCACGCCCGCGGTGTGGCGCTGGCGCTGGAAGCGGACGAACCGGTGTGGTTACGTGGCGAGCCAACGCTGTTAAACGAACTGTTGAGCAATCTGGTGGATAACGCGCTGGCCCATACACCGCCGGGTGGCAATGTCATTCTTCGGGTCACGGCACCGGCAGTGTTGGAGGTCGAGGACGATGGCCCGGGGATTCCTCTTGAAGAGCGCGATCGGGTGTTCGAGCGCTTTTACCGGCGCAACCAGCAGGTGGCCGGTTCGGGGTTGGGGCTGGCGATTGTCGGCGAGATCTGCCGCGCACACCTGGCGCAGATCAGCCTGCACGATGGAGAGCAGGCGGGGCTGAAGGTGCGGGTGAGTTTCATTGCCGGGGAGTGATGGTGCCTGTTATGGCCTCTTCGCGGGCGAGCCTCGCTCCTACAGGTTTGTGATGACCTGTAGGAGCGAGGCTTGCCCGCGAAGCTTTTAATAAAACATCGACCGCGACTCTTCCAGATCGCGGCACATCGCCTCGTTTTCCGGATCAATCCCCAGCTTCTTGAACGCCGGCACGCTGAATGTGTCGATACGGGCGAGGGGATGGTCGGTGTCCTTGTGGCAATACAGGCTGGCCACTTGCACCAGATCGACATAATCGACCCGCTTGGACTGTCGCTTGAAGTCCAGATAAAGCCCCGGCACCTGTACCAGCATTTCCGGAAACTCCCAGACCCTGAGCAATTTGTCGCCGATCCACGGATGAATCTGATCGATCACATGGTTGAGGCTGACCGGGTCAGACAGCAGTTCATAGTGATCTTCGGCGTAGGTCAGGATCGGCAGCACACCGATCTGGTGCACCAGTCCGCCAAGGGCTGCCTGATCGGGTTTTAGTTGGGTGTAGCGGCGGCACAGGGCGTAACTGACTCCGGCGATTTCCAGGCTTTTGCGCCAGACTTCGCGCATTTTCTGTTCCACCACCTCGGAGCGGGCATGGAAAATCTGCTCCATGACCAGACCGATGGCCAGGTTGCTGCTGTAATTGACGCCCAGTCGAGTGATCGCGGTGTGCAGGTCAGTGACTTCCTGGGTCGCGCGCAACAGCGGGCTATTGACCACTTTGATCAGGCGCGCCGACAGCGCGGTATCGCGGCCGATCACTTTGCTCAAGGTGCTGACACTGATTTCCGGGTCTTCTGCGGCCTTGCGAATCTGCAGGGCCACTTCCGGTAACGTTGGCAGAACCAGGTCATCGTTATCGATGGCCTCAACCAAATCCTGTTGGACCTTTTCCGCCAGCTCGCTCATTTCTTTTCTCTAGGGTGTTGCAACAAATACGGCAATTAACGCTGGATTTCGCGATCGCGATCCAGTTGGTAAGGCAGGTCGAGCAGGTGCAGGGCGGGACCTTCGAGCACACCCACGTGGATGTCGCCGGCTTCTGCGGCTTCGGCTTGCAGCACGGCCAGGAGTTCAATGTTGTGCTCGGCGCGGGCGGCCAGCACCACTTCACCAATAGAACTGCCGTGGGTTGGGGAGAACAGTGGTGTGCCAGGTTCAGGCAACTCGTTGGCATCCAGTTTCAGGCGATACAAGCGGCGCTTGAGCTTGCCCAGGTACTGCATGCGCGCGACGATTTCCTGGCCGGTGTAGCAACCTTTCTTGAAGCTCACGCCACCAACGGCTTGCAGATTGAGCATCTGCGGGATGAACAACTCGCGAGTGCTCGGCATGACCTGACCGATCCCTGCGCGGATCTGGCCTAGCAGCCATTGATTCAGATCGCCTTCGGCCAACAGGGCGGATAGCTTGCCCTTGATGAGGTCGGCCTGGTCGGCGGCGACCCAGAGTTCGGCACGATCCGGAGAGACGCGAATGGCGATCAGGCCGTCATTGCGCACGACGCTGTCGGTGTCTGCCGGCAGCTCAAGTCCCAGGCTGATCAGCACAGCCTCACCATGATCGACGCCGAAGCGGACCCAGGCAGCGCTTTCGTCGGTCAGTTTGGATTTGGAGAACACCGCGTACTTTTTCAGGTCCGCCAGTTGCGGCTCCAGCAACTCGGTGGCCATGGCCATTAGAACGCCATCGCCTTCCAGCAGGATGCGGAAGCTCGACTGCATCCGGCCTTTCTGTGTGCAGCGGGCGCCGAGGCTGGCCTGGGTTTCGCTCAGGTAATTGAGGTTGCAGGTCAATTGGCCTTGCAGGAATTTGCTGGCATCCGCGCCGCGTACTGCGAGAACGCCTTCATGAGACAGGGTGCAGAAAAAAGCAGAATCGGCCATGGGTCATCGCAGGGTAAAGAGTCTGGGGGACATCATAAGGGGGCGCTCTTGAAATGGGTAGTTCACAAAGGATCGTTGTGCCCGACCAAAGCCGAGTGTCCGACTCTGCCTGGGGCTGTATACTTGCCGCCTATTTGAGGAGCGCTCCATGGTCGAAGATGTTGAACTGAATCGCCTCTACTGGCACAGCCGCCGCGGCATGCTTGAACTTGACGTGTTGCTGGTGCCGTTCGTGAAAGAGGTCTATCCGCACCTCAATGATGTCGACCGCGATTGCTACCGCAAGCTGCTCGAATGCGAAGATCAGGACATGTTCGGCTGGTTCATGGAACGCGCCGAATCGGAAGATCCGGAGCTTCAACGCATGGTTCGCATGATCCTGGATCGTGTCCAGCCCAAGTAATGCGTTCGAATGCCGCTGGCATGCCTCACGGCAGTTGCTGGCGGCGTATCTGCTGGCCCAGCTATTCGCGTTGGGTTCGCTGTTTCTTCTCGCTATTCCAGTCTGGGCCAGTCTGCTCGGCGTTGTTCTGTGCGTGGCTCATGGCTGTTGGGCATTTCCGAGGCAGATTCTGCTGACGCACCCACAGGCATTCCGCGGCTTGCGTCGCGATGCCGATGGCTGGCAGTTATGGAATCAGGCTTCAGGTTGGCAGCCAGTGCAGTTGCGACCGGACAGCCTGGCCTTGCCATTGATTGTGGTGCTGCGTTTTCGACTGCGAGACGAGCGGCGGGTCAGATCAATCTGCGTTCCCCGCGACTCGCAGGCGACGGATCTGCACCGACGCCTGCGGGTTCGGCTCACGTTCAGTCGACGTAGGTGGGCGGCACCAGAATAGTGTCCAGGGCGACCGGCAACATGTTCGGATAGTCGAGGGTGTAATGCAGGCCGCGACTTTCCTTGCGCTCCATGGCGGACTGGATCATCAGCTCGGCCACTTGCGCCAGGTTACGCAATTCGATCAAATCGCGACTGACCTTGTAGTTGCTGTAGAACTCATCGATTTCGTCCAGCAGCAGCCGCACGCGGTGCTGTGCCCGTTGCAAGCGCTTGTTGGTACGCACGATGCCGACATAGTCCCACATGAATCGCCGCAGTTCGTCCCAGTTGTGCGCAATGATCACGTCCTCGTCGGAGTCGGTGACTTGGCTCGCATCCCAGACGGGCAGGGCGATCGGAATCGAAACCTGTGGAAGCTGCTCAAGAATGTCCGCCGCCGCCGAGCGCGCATAAACGAAACACTCCAGCAACGAGTTGCTGGCCATGCGGTTGGCGCCGTGCAGGCCGGTGAAGCTGGTTTCGCCAATGGCATATAACCCCGGCACGTCGGTGCGACCATGCTGGTCGACCATCACACCGCCGCAGGTGTAATGCGCCGCTGGCACCACCGGAATCGGTTGCTTGGTGATGTCGATGGAGAATTCGAGGCAGCGTTCGTACACCGTAGGGAAGTGAGTCTTGATGAACGCTTCCGGCTTGTGGCTGATGTCCAGATAGACGCAGTCGACGCCCAGACGCTTCATTTCATGGTCGATGGCCCGGGCGACGATGTCCCGTGGCGCCAGCTCGGCGCGAGGGTCGAAGCGCTGCATGAAGCGTTCACCGTTGGGCAGCTTCAGGTGTGCGCCTTCGCCACGCAGGGCTTCGGTGACCAGGAAGCTTTTGGCTTGCGGGTGATACAAGCAAGTGGGGTGGAACTGGTTGAACTCCAGATTCGCCACCCGGCAGCCCGAACGCCAGGCCATGGCGATGCCATCACCGCAGGCGCCGTCGGGGTTGCTGGTATAGAGGTAGACCTTTGCTGCGCCACCCGACGCGAGGATCACAAAGCGAGCGCCGTAGGTATCGACTTCACCGGTCCCGCGATTGAGGACGTAGGCGCCGAGGCAGCGATCACCTTCAAGGCCAAGGCGCTTTTCGGTGATCAGATCGATCGCGACTCGTTGCTCCAGCAGCTCGATGTTCGGTCGTTGCCTGGCCTTGTCGAGCAAGGTTCTGAAAATCGCTGCACCCGTGGCATCGGCGGCATGGATGATGCGCCGATGACTATGACCGCCTTCGCGGGTCAGGTGAAACTCAAATCCACCATCTTCGGTTCCGGACTGTTCATCGCGGGTGAAGGGCACGCCTTGGTCGATCAGCCATTGAATCGCCTCTTTACTGTGCTCGACGGTAAAGCGCACGGCGTCTTCGTGGCACAGGCCGCCGCCGGCATTGAGGGTGTCATCGACATGTGACTCAACGGTGTCGGTGTCATCCAGGACGGCGGCGACGCCACCCTGGGCCCAGAAAGTCGAGCCATTGGCGAGGTCGCCTTTGCTCAGTACGGCAATGCGCAAATGACCGGGCAAGGTCAGCGCAAGGCTCAAGCCGGCAGCACCGCTGCCAATGACCAGTACATCGTGTTGAAACTGTTGGCTCATTTCAGGATTCCGCTCAAAGCGACCTGGGTCGGGGTTGGCGCAAGACACCTGGATCGGCGAGTCAAGACAGCCACACAGCCCACTAGTATATAGAGGGGGGGAGCGGCACAATAGCCGAGCCCACATGGCATTGTGAAACTACTGTGACGGAAAAGACTGGACGCTTCGTCGGATGTTTTTTTCACCGGTTCGGCGACAAGAAGACTGTATCGTGGATTTAACAGTCTTTTTCTCTTCACGGTTGCACAATGTCGGTCTTGCGCAGCTATAAATATTTGGAACTTTTGCCAAAGGCCCAAGATCAATAGACCGTTGCCTGATTTAAGGGACAGTGTCGGCTTCAACGCGGGATCTGTGGATTGATCCTTGCCGGCGAATCCGATGACAAGATTATTCGCGCAGCCGGGTTAACCCGAGCTGCGCTTTTCGTGCGTGCCAAATCAGAGCCCGCAGGAAACTTGCTTGGAGGGGGAGAACTTTTGCGAAAAGCCCGAGTCTATGTTTGCAAGTCTGGTCGTTTAGGTATGCAAGCCTCCTCCGAGCTTATCGAGGAGTGTTCATGCTAACCCAGGAAGAGGATCAGCAGCTGGTCGAACGCGTTCAGCGCGGCGACAAGCGAGCTTTTGATCTGTTAGTGCTGAAATACCAGCACAAAATTCTCGGGTTGATCGTGCGTTTCGTGCACGACACCCATGAAGCCCAGGATGTGGCGCAGGAAGCCTTCATCAAGGCGTACCGTGCACTTGGAAATTTTCGCGGAGACAGCGCGTTTTATACGTGGCTTTACCGCATCGCCATCAACACGGCGAAAAACTATCTGGTTTCACGCGGCCGTCGGCCGCCGGATAGCGATGTCAGTTCCGAGGATGCAGAGTTCTACGATGGCGATCATGGCCTCAAGGATCTCGAGTCGCCAGAGCGTGCATTGCTGCGGGATGAGATCGAAGGCACCGTCCATCGAACCATTCAGCAACTGCCAGAAGATTTGCGTACGGCGTTAACTTTACGTGAATTCGATGGTCTGAGTTACGAGGACATTGCGGCCGTCATGCAATGTCCGGTGGGTACCGTGCGCTCCCGGATTTTCCGCGCTCGGGAGGCCATCGATAAAGCCCTGCAGCCGTTGTTGCAGGAAAACTGAGACAGCGGCGACAGCCAAGAGAGGAACGCCATGAGTCGTGAAGCCCTGCAGGAATCGCTGTCCGCAGTGATGGATAACGAAGCGGACGAATTGGAATTGCGTCGGGTATTGAATGCCTTTGACAATGTTGAAACCCGTGAAACATGGGCTCGTTATCAGATCGCTCGGGCAGTGATGCACAAGGATCTGCTGCTTCCACGTCTGGATATCGCTGCGGCAGTTTCCGCTGCGCTGGCTGACGAAGCCGTACCGGCAAAAGCCTCCCGTGGTCCATGGCGCAGCCTGGGTCGTCTGGCAGTCGCAGCTTCGGTCACCGTCGCCGTATTGGCAGGTGTTCGTCTGTATAACCAGGACGAGATCGCTGGTGTCGAGTTGGCTCAGCAATCCAGTCAACCGGGTCTGGCCGTTCCTCAGGTCAAGGGTCCAGCTGTTTTGGCAGGCTACAATGAGAGTTCGGAAGCCACTGGTCCTATGGCCAACGGCGTATTGCAAGGTCAGCCAGGCTGGCACGATCAGCGTATGCCAGGCTACTTGCGCCAACATGCTCAACAGGCTGCACTGAAAGGTACTGAGAGCGCTCTGCCTTATGCTCGTGCAGCAAGTCTGGAAAACCGTTAAGGAGGATCATGCGCGCCATACCTCTACTTACGCTTCTGCTCGGTGGCTGGTTTATTGTTCCAGCCCATGCTGATGAAGCCCAGGACTGGTTGACCCGTCTGGGCCAAGCCGAGCAACAGCAAAGCTTTCACGGTACATTCGTCTACGAGCGTAACGGTAGTTTTTCTACCCACAACATCTGGCACCGCGTCCAGGATGGCAAGGTCCGCGAGCGTTTACTCCAGCTCGACGGCTCGGCACAGGAAGTCGTGCGCATTGATGGGCATACTCAATGCGTCAGCGGCACCCTGATAGCAGGGCTTGGGGATTCCCCCAATTCCGCTGCTCGTGCACTCGATCCACAAAAGCTAAAGAATTGGTACGATCTTGCCGTTATTGGCAAATCGCGTGTGGCCGGGCGTGCGGCAGTGATCGTTTCACTGACACCTCGCGACCAACACCGTTACGGTTTTGAATTGCATCTGGATAAAGAAACCGGCCTGCCTCTCAAATCATTGCTTCTGAATGAAAGAGGGCAATTGCTGGAGCGATTCCAGTTCACCCAACTGGATACCGCCGATGTTCCGTCCGACAGCGACTTGCAGCCTGGCGCCGATTGCAAAATTGTTGCCCTCGACAGCGACAAGGCTTCTGCGATCAAGACGGCTCAGGTATGGCGTTCGGACTGGTTACCGCCTGGTTTCGAGCTGACGAGTAGTACATCGCGCAAGGATCCAGAGACCAAAACCCAAGTCAACAGTCTGATGTATGACGATGGTCTGGCCCGTTTCTCGGTTTTCCTGGAACCGTTGAATGGCGCAACAGTCACTGATACTCGCACCCAGTTGGGGCCGACCGTTGCAGTTTCCCGACGCTTGACTACCCCGCAAGGTGACATGATGGTGACCGTGGTCGGTGAGATTCCGATTGGCACCGCTGAGCGGATTGCGCTATCCATGCGCTCCGACGCCACTGCAACCAAGTAGTGAGCTGTATCGAAATGTTTGGTGAGCATTTCAACTTGCAAATATCTCCGAATTTTTCTATAGGTCAGAGCCCCTCGGCTCTGGCCTTGTTTGTTGTTCCCGGAACAAAAATACCGGCGTATCGTTCCCGGTGTTCCTTGCTCCATATCGCTTAACCATGCTCGTCGTAACGGGAGCCGTATGTCGATACCATGCTTGAAGTCTTATCTCTCTATTTTTGCCACCGTGCTGGTGCTTGGTCAGGCGGTCGCTGTTCAAGCGGCCGAGTTGCCTGACTTCACACAGTTGGTCGAGCAGGCCTCGCCCGCGGTAGTGAACATCAGTACCACGCAGAAACTGCCGGACCGCAAAGTGTCGAGCGAGCAGATGCCTGACCTTGAAGGCTTGCCGCCGATGCTGCGCGAGTTCTTCGAGCGTGGCATGCCACAGCCGCGCACGCCTCGCGGTGATCGGCGTGAAGCCCAATCCTTGGGTTCGGGCTTCATCATCTCGCCTGATGGCTACATCCTGACGAACAACCATGTAATCGCCGATGCCGACGAAATTCTCGTTCGACTCGCTGACCGCAGCGAATTGAAGGCGAAGCTGGTCGGTACCGATCCACGTTCCGACGTGGCTCTGTTGAAAATCGAAGGCAAGGATCTGCCGGTCCTGAAACTTGGCAAATCCCAAGATCTGAAAGCCGGCCAATGGGTCGTGGCTATTGGCTCGCCATTCGGTTTCGACCATACCGTGACCCAAGGTATCGTCAGTGCCATCGGTCGTAGCCTGCCGAACGAAAACTATGTGCCGTTCATCCAGACCGATGTGCCGATCAATCCAGGTAACTCTGGTGGTCCGCTGTTCAACCTGAACGGTGAAGTGGTTGGCATCAACTCGCAGATCTACACCCGTTCCGGCGGCTTCATGGGCGTATCGTTCGCGATCCCTATCGATGTAGCCATGGACGTTTCCAATCAGCTCAAAAGCGGCGGCAAAGTCAGCCGTGGCTGGTTGGGTGTGGTGATTCAGGAAGTGAACAAGGACCTGGCCGAGTCGTTCGGTCTGGAGAAGCCGGCCGGTGCGCTGGTGGCTCAGATCCAGGATGACGGCCCGGCTGCCAAGGGTGGCCTGCAAGTAGGCGACGTGATCCTGAGCATGAATGGCCAACCGATCGTCATGTCCGCCGATCTTCCGCACCTGGTGGGCGCGCTGAAGGCCGGCTCGAAAGCTGATCTGGAAGTGATACGTGAAGGCAAGCGCAAGAATGTCGAGTTGACTGTTGGCGCTATCCCGGAAGAAGGCAAAGAGCTCGACGCCCTGCCAAAATCCAGCACCGAGCGCAGTAGCAACCGCTTGGGTGTTTCCGTGGCCGAGCTGACTGATGAACAGAAGAAAACCTACGACCTCAAAGGCGGCGTCGTCATCAAGGAAGTCCAGGACGGTCCTGCTTCTCTGATTGGCCTGCAGCCAGGCGATGTGATCACTCACCTGAACAATCAGGCGATCGGTTCCACCAAGGAGTTCACGGATATCGCCAAGGCGCTGCCGAAGAACCGCTCGGTGTCGATGCGGGTTCTGCGTCAAAATCGCGCCAGCTTCATCACCTTCAAGCTGGCTGAATAATCCGGGTTGTTGGCTGAATAAAAAACCGCCTCGAAAGAGGCGGTTTTTTTGTGTCTGCTGAAAAGAGTCAGCCCATCATGTCCTTGATCATGCGCTCTTGCTCCATCAGCTCACGTTGCCGTGCGTCGATCCGCGACGACAGCGGGAAGTTGGTGCCTGCCTTGCGCTTGGCGAAGTCCAGTTGCTGAATGGCCTGACGGTAGTCCCCAACCAACGCGAAATACTCGGCGCGAGCCTGATGCAGGCCGATGATGTTGCCTGACAGACCACGGGTTTCGGCCACCATGTACCAGACGTCCGGATCGTCCGGACGGCTCTTGAGCAGATTTTCCAGTGCTTTTTCCGCTTCGGGTGCACGGTTCTGCTTGAGCAGCAGGTCGACACGTACCTGATTCAGTGGATAGTTGCCTGGATACTGGGCAAGCATCCGGTCAACCCGGGACTGAGCGTCCGGTAGACGATTGTTGGTAATGTCCAGATCGACCTGAGCCAGGTTGTAGATGATTTCGTTCGGCGACTTGGCCAGCAGCGACTTGAGGTTTTCCCGAGCTTCATTCAGCTGGCCGCCCTTGATCTGGGCGATGGCCAGGCCATAGCGCGCGACGTCGTTTTTCGGGTTTTCATCAAGCTGGGCGCGAAAGCGTTTGGCGCCCAGGCCAGGGGTTTCTTCATAGATTAACTGGACCCGTGCACGAATCAGTTGATACCGGAGGGTGTCTTCGATGCCGCCCGGTTTTGACTGTTCGGCGCGGTTACGGGTGTCGGCGATCCGCGACTCGGTAACCGGGTGAGTCAGCAGAAACTCTGGTGGCTTGGCATCAAAGCGGTATTGGCGCGCCAATCGCTCGAACATGGTCGGCATCGAGCGCGGGTCGTAACCAGCCTTTTCCAGATTGAGGATGCCGATGCGGTCGGCTTCCTGTTCGTTCTGGCGAGAGAAACGCCGCTGTTCCTGAATGGCCGCCGCCTGCGTGCCCGCAATCGCCGCGATCCCGGCATCGCCGGCACCGGCTGCGGCAATCACGATCCCGGCCAGCAGCGCGGCCATCATCGGCACCTGCATGCGCTGTTGGGCTTCGACGCCGCGGGCGAAGTGGCGTTGCGACAAGTGAGCCAATTCGTGAGCGAGTACCGAGGCGTATTCGCCCTCGGTCTGGGCATTGAGAAACAAGCCGCCGTTGACCCCGACAATTCCGCCGGGTGCCGCGAAGGCGTTGAGTTGCGGGCTGTTGATCAGGATGAACTCCAGTCGTCGGTCATTGACCTGGCTGGTCTCCACCAGCCGGTAGACGCTGGACTCAACGTAGTCCTTGAGCTGCGGATCGTTGAGCTGGGAAACCTGACTACGTAACAGCGCCAGCCAGGCACGGCCCAACTGGTGTTCCTGTTGCGGCGAGACGATGGCAGAACTGGCGTCGCCGAGTGACGGCAGGTCGTCGGCGAAGCCCGGTGAGGCGAGCAGGCAAGCGAGCGTCAGCAGGGTAGGGCGCAAAAAAGTCATGCACAAAGCCTTAGTCGACAAAGACCTTACTGTAGCCGGACACTACGCTTCGGACCAGATATTCTAGCCGCTCAACCACCTGACCCCGGAGTGATGCAATGACCGACGCTGTAGCCCATGACGCCGAACTCGACGCCAGCGGCTTGAATTGCCCGTTGCCGTTGCTCAAGGCCAAGCTGGAACTCAATCGACTGGCCAGCGGCGCAGTGCTCAAGGTGATCGCCACCGATGCGGGCTCACAGCGCGATTTCCGCACCTTTGCCCGATTGGCCGGTCATACGCTGCTTCGTGAAGAAGATGAAGCGGGCGTTTACCGCTACTGGTTGAAAAAAGCCTGAATTCTGCAGCGTTCGTTCTAAGGGATTATTGATGTTCAAGGTGTTACGCGACTGGATTCAGCGCTACTTCTCCGATGAAGAAGCCGTGGTGCTGGCTGTCCTGCTGTTTCTGGCGTTTACCGCCGTGCTTACGCTGGGCGGCATGCTCGCGCCAGTGCTGGCCGGGATGGTGCTGGCGTATCTGATGCAAGGGTTGGTAGTAACTCTCGAACGCCTGCGCATGCCCGGTGGGGTTGCGGTGGGGCTGGTCTTCGCATTGTTCATGGGGGTTTTGCTGGTATTCATTATTGTCGTGGTGCCGTTGCTCTGGCATCAATTGATCACCTTGTTCAACGAGTTACCCGGGATGCTCGCCAAGTGGCAGTCGCTGTTATTGCTGCTGCCCGAGCGCTACCCGCATCTGGTATCCGACGAGCAGGTGCTGCAGGCCATCGAAGTGGCGCGGGGCGAGATCGGCAAGTTCGGTCAGTGGGCGCTGACGTTCTCTCTGTCGAGTCTGCCGCTGCTGGTGAACATCATGATCTACCTGGTGCTGGTGCCGATCCTGGTGTTTTTCTTTCTCAAGGACCGGGAGATGATCGGTCAGTGGGTGCGTGGTTACTTGCCCCGTGAGCGGGCGCTGATCACCCGCGTCGCGCAGGAAATGAATCGGCAGATCGCCAATTACATTCGCGGCAAGGTCATCGAAATCTTCATTTGCGGTGGCGTGACTTACATCGCTTTCGTCGCCCTGGGGCTGAACTACGCGGCGCTGCTGGCGTTGCTGGTGGGCGTGTCGGTGGTGGTGCCCTATGTCGGGGCGGTGGTGGTGACCGTGCCGGTGCTGCTGATTGCGCTGTTCCAGTGGGGCTGGAGCGATCAGTTCATCTATTTGATGGCGGTTTACGGGATCATCCAGACACTGGACGGCAACGTGCTGGTGCCGCTGTTGTTCTCGGAAGCGGTCAATCTGCATCCGGTGGCGATCATCTGCGCGGTATTGTTGTTTGGCGGGCTGTGGGGCTTTTGGGGGGTGTTCTTTGCGATTCCCCTGGCGACGCTATTCAAGGCCGTGCTGGACGCGTGGCCGCGCAAGGAGCCAGTGGTGGCGCCGCTGTTGTAAGCAGTCTGTGGGAGCGGGCTCCCACAGAATTCAACTATTCAGGCCTTGTTCAGCGCTTGAGCCGCAGCCAACACCGCATCCACATGCCCCGGCACCTTCACACCACGCCATTCCTGACGCAGCACACCGTCCTTGTCGATCAGGAATGTGCTGCGATCAACGCCCATGTATTCCTTGCCGTAGAGCTTTTTCAGCTTGATCACATCGAACAACTGGCACAGCGCCTCTTCCTTGTCGCTGATCAGCTCGAAGGTGAACGCTTGCTTGGCCTTGAAGTTTTCGTGGGATTTGAGGCTGTCGCGGGACACACCGAAGACTTCGGTGTTGGCGGCTTTAAAAGCGTCCAGCTGATCGCGAAAGCCCTGACCCTGGGTGGTGCAGCCTGGCGTGCTGTCCTTCGGATAGAAGTAAATCACCACCTGCTTGCCTTTGAGGCTCGCGAGGCTGACGGTCTGCCCGCTGGTGGCGGGTGCTTCGAAGTCGGCAACCGGTTGGTCGATGGCAACGGCCATGAAAGCTTCCTTACATTGGGTTTTGTGGGCGCCACGGTTCGATTAGGGCATCCAGGTTCAGCGCGTCGGCGAAATCCAGGAACTGATCGCGCAGCCAGCTGATCTGCACACCGGCCGGCAAGGTCACGGTAAACGTGGCATTGAGCATGGTGCCGCCGGTTTGCGGAGCCTGATAGGTGTCGCAGGTCAGGTTTTCCAGCTCGACGTTGTGGTCCATGAAGAACTGGCACAGCTCGTTAATGATGTCCGAGCGGTAAGCCGAGCTGACATAGGCGACGTACGGCAGGGCCTGAGGACGATTCTCCAATGCCGCGCTGCGCACCACGTTGACCGTAAAGGCGTGCTTCTTGGCAAGGCTCGACAGGCTGCCTTCGAGGCGCGCCAGGGCGTCCCAGCTGCCGGAGATCTCGAGAATCAGCGCACTGCACTCGCCATGACGCGTCAGGCGAGAGGTGACCACGGCGCAGCGGTTTTCATGGCTGGCGCGGCACAGGACGTTAGTCAGCTCCATGGGGTTGGCGCCGAGGGCACTGATGACAAGGAATTGTTCGCGAACTGTGGGGGTGGACATGCAGCATTCCTAAAGCGATGAGCGGTCGATACTTCTACGGGCTTTTTTTACCGGGAGCGAGCCTGCGGATGCGAATTCAGAATACCCGAGCCGCAAGGTTGCAACGTGCTCCAGTGTGGCAAGAGCGAGGGGTGGCAACGCTGGATCGGGGCTTGTGATGCCGAAAAAGGAGGCTGGAACCCGGCGTACGAGCTTATCAGTACCGATCAAAGTCTGAAGGGTAGCGAAAAGCAGCGCCAAGGGGAATGGCAGCAGCGCAGTACTTCGCTTGTACAAGCATCTTGGCGCCAGTACCATTACCGCTCTCTTTTTCCGGCAGGAGCGGTTGCATGATTGCGGGCAGTATGGTGGCACTGGTCACACCCATGGATGCACAAGGTCGTCTCGACTGGGACAGCCTGAGCAAACTGGTGGACTTTCACCTGCAAAACGGCACCCACGCCATCGTGGCGGTCGGCACCACAGGTGAATCGGCCACCCTTGACGTGAACGAGCACATCGAAGTGATTCGTTACGTGGTGAAGCAGGTTGCAGGGCGCATCCCGGTGATCGCCGGTACCGGCGCCAACTCGACTCGCGAAGCCATCGAGCTGACCACCAATGCGAAGACTGCCGGCGCCGATGCTTGCCTGCTGGTGACGCCGTATTACAACAAGCCGACCCAGGAAGGCTTGTACCAGCACTTCAAAGCCATCGCCGAAGCCGTCGACATCCCGCAGATCCTTTATAATGTGCCCGGCCGCACGGCGTGCGACATGCTGGCCGAAACCGTGATCCGCCTGTCGACCGTGAAAAACATCATCGGCATCAAGGAAGCCACCGGCGACCTGGCGCGTGCCAAAGCCATCATCGATGGCGTCAGCAAGGACTTCCTGGTGTTCTCCGGTGACGACGCCACCGCAGTCGAGCTGATCCTGCTCGGCGGCAAGGGCAACATCTCGGTGACCGCCAACGTTGCGCCGCGCGACATGAGCGACCTGTGCAACGCCGCTCTCAAGGGCGATGCCGTTACGGCCCGCGCGATTCACGAAAAGCTGATGCCGCTCAATAAAACCCTGTTTATCGAATCCAACCCTATCCCCGTGAAATGGGCACTGCATGAAATGGGCTTGATGCCGGACGGTATCCGTCTGCCGCTCACCTGGCTCAGCGCTGCCTGTCACGAACCGCTGCGGCAGGCCATGCGCCAGTCCGGCGTCCTGGTTTAATTGAGGAAGTACTACGCATGAAGCGATTGGCCGGACTTTCCGCACTTGCCTTGATCATCTCCAGCACCAGTGGCTGCGGATGGGTTTGGGGCCCGGAAGGTTATTTCCGTGACCGTGGTAGCGATTACCTGGAAGCGCAACAGACTGCACCCATGCAATTGCCGCCGGATGTCAGCACCGCCAAACGTCTGGATCCGCTGTTGCCGATCCCGCGCAATGTGGCCGATGACACCGTCAAGGGCGAGTACATCGTTCCTCGTCCGCAGCCGTTGTCGGCAGCGGCTGACGCCAGCGCCTACTCCCTGCAAAAGACCGGTGATTCGCGTTGGATCGTCGCCCAGAACCCGCCGGCCGAAGTCTGGCCAGTGGCCGTGCAGTTCTTCCAGGACAACGGTTTCCGTCTGGACGAACAGCGCCCGCAAACCGGCGAATTCACCACCACCTGGCAACATTCCGACGAACTGTCCGCCGCCATGGCCAAGCGCCTGAGCGCGGCCGGTGTCGGCGCTGACAGCGAAACCCGCGTGCGGGTCCGCATCGAGCCAGGCGTGCAGCGCAACACCAGTGAAGTCTACGTGGTCAGCGCCGAGCGTCCTGCCGGTAGCACCTCCGACGTGGCCTTCACCAACCGTTCGGTCAACACGGGCCTGGACGCGGCACTGGTCGACGACATGCTCGCGAGCATGAGCCGCACCTCGGAGAAGGGCGGTTCGGTCTCCATGCTGGCTTCACGTGATTCCGATACGCCAAGCCGTGTCAGCCTGAGCGAAGACGGCAGCGGCAACCCGGTTCTGAACGTCGGCACCGACCTGGATCGTGCCTGGTCGAGCGTCGGTCGTGCGCTGGAACAGGGCGAATGGCGTGTTGAAGACATCAACCGTAGCCTGGGCTTGTACTACATCAACCTCGCTGAAAAAGCCGAGAAGAAAGACGAGAAGCCTGGTTTCTTCAGTAGCCTGTTTGGCAGCGCGCCGAGCAAGGAAGAAGTTGAATCCCGTGCCGAGCGTTATCAGGTTCGCCTGAGCAAGGTTGGCGAGAACGTCCAGGTCACCGTCGAGAAAAACATCAATACCGTGGCGCCGGCAGATGTGGCGCGCAAAGTGTTGAGCGTGATTCAGGACAACCTGGGCTGATCACATGCGTTTTGCCGTTCTCGGCAGCGGTAGCCAAGGGAACGGCACGCTGATAGCCAGCGCTGACACGTATGTGCTGGTGGATTGTGGTTTCTCCCTGCGGGAAACCGAAAAACGCTTGCTGCGCCTGGGTGTGAGCCCTGCGCAGCTGAGCGCGATACTCGTGACCCACGAACATGCCGACCACGTGCATGGCGTGGGTTTGCTGTCTCGGCGCTACAATCTGCCTGTCTACCTCAGTCGCGGCACCCTGCGCGGGATGCGCAAACCAATTGAACCGGCTGGCCTTCTGGCCGGCGGCGAGCAACTGCAGATCGGCGCACTGAGCATCGGCGTTATTGCCGTGGCACACGATGCACAGGAGCCGACGCAATACGTATTCAGTGACGGTGAGCGGCGTTTCGGCCTGTTGACCGACCTGGGCTCGTATTGCAACAAGGTGCTGGACGGCTATCGGGACCTCGATGCGTTGATGATCGAGTCCAATCATTGCCGTGACATGCTGGCTCGCGGTCACTACCCGTACTTTCTCAAGCAGCGGGTGGGCGGTGAATTGGGACATTTGAACAACCATCAGGCGGCATTCCTGGTGTCTGAGTTGGGCTGGCAAGGCCTGCAACACCTGGTCCTGGCCCATCTGAGCAGCAAAAACAACCTGCCGCAGCTGGCCCGGCAATGTTTTGTCGACACCCTCGGGTGCGACCCGGACTGGCTGCAACTGGCCGATCAAGATTCAGGGCTCGACTGGCGACACATCGCCTAGCCCACCTACTTAGCAAGCGGAGCCCATCATGGAAAAACGTGAAGAACTCTACCGCGGCAAAGCCAAATCGGTTTTCAAGACCGACGACGCTGACCGCTTGATCCTGCTGTTTCGCAACGACACCTCGGCGTTCGACGGCAAGCGCATCGAGCAGCTCGACCGCAAAGGCATGGTGAACAACAAGTTCAACGCCTTCATCATGCAGAAACTCGAAGCAGCCGGCGTGCCGACCCAATTCGACAAACTGCTGGGCGACAACGAATGCCTGGTGAAAAAACTCGACATGATCCCGGTCGAGTGCGTCGTGCGTAACTACGCCGCCGGCAGCCTGGTCAAGCGCCTGGGCGTCGAAGAAGGCATGAAGCTTAACCCTTACACCTTCGAACTGTTCCTGAAGGACGACGCCAAGGGCGACCCGTTCATCAACGAATCCCACGTCGTGGCCTTCGGTTGGGGCACCGCCGAGCAACTGGTCCGCATGAAAGAACTGTCGCTCAAGGTCAACGAAGTCCTGAGCAAACTGTTCGACGACGCTGGCCTGCTGCTGGTCGACTTCAAACTTGAATTCGGCGTATTCTCCGACGGCACCATCGTCCTGGGCGACGAGTTCAGCCCGGACGGCTGCCGTCTGTGGGACAAAGCCACCGGCAAGAAAATGGACAAAGACCGCTTCCGTCAGGGCCTCGGTGACGTCATCGAAGCCTACGAAGAAGTCGCCAATCGTTTGGGCGTACCGCTTTAATCGACGCAAGCATCTGATAGCACGGAAAAATTTCGCTTAGGGGGTTCGCTTCCGGCAAAAGTGTTGTTATGATGCGCGCCGTTGGAGAGATGCCAGAGTGGCCGAATGGGACGGATTCGAAATCCGTTGTACCTTCACCGGTACCTAGGGTTCGAATCCCTATCTCTCCGCCATTACATAGAAAAAGCCCCGTAGCTGAAAAGTTACGGGGCTTTTTCGTTTCTGGAGTTTTAGTTTTTCATCTCGATGAGCGGTCGGGGTAGCGCGGACGGATTCAGAAAGTAAGACGCATCCAGGTCATTAGCTATTATGCAATACAGAGCAAATCACCGGATGACGGGGAAACGCATGAACAGATGGCGACGGCTTTGGTTGTTTTTGAAGCTGATGGCAGCCGTTGCGGCCTGCGTGACCGCTGCTGTTCAGGCTTTTCTCTACATGCTGGAAAGCCCCGACGCAGCACAGATTCACCCGTTGAGCATTGTGGTTGTCGGGCTGACCTTTGGCTTCATCATCTATGCATTCCTTTCACTGATTGAAAGGGTTGTACGGGTTTTCTTGGCTCCTCCTGACCCGGTCATCCCCCAACCTCAAGCAGAACTTGAGACCGATGCGGGGCTAGCAGCGGAACAGCCACTCATTTTGCCTGCTGACGATTCAGCTCAGCAGAAACCGCAGTGAACTGACGTTAGTCAGCTTCGAAAAAACCGCATGGACGGATCCCACAGGGAAAACTCTGAACTGATCCACAAAGATGCGAATCTTCTTACTTCGTACGCAGATATGTCCGAAATTGATCGGAGGTATGTTCGAGTTGCCGCGGAGGCGTTAGTAATGACTTCGCGGTTGAACAAGTAACTGAACGTTGCAGCATAACAAGGCGATCAAAGCCATGAAGGACCGCTTGAAGGCCAACGGCAAGGCCCCCAAGCAGATCATCTGTGCAGCGATGCGCAAGCTGCTGCACTTTGTTTACGGCGTGCTCAAGTCGGGTCAACCCTATGACCCGAAACTTGCGCTTGCCCGGTGAGGTTCAAGACGGTATCTACAAGGTATGCGTTGCTGCTGAAATTGCTTAACTGACCGGCATTTGGCCAGGTGTCGGTTTTTTTGTGCAGTGTGGGACCCTACCTACTGACCAATGAATCGGATGCCAGCCCCTCAAAACGTAGGCGGCGTAATCACCCAAATCACCACCGCATCCACATCCCCAGGATTCCCATACCGATGCGGCTCCTGGCTCGAAAAACTAAAGCTATCCCCTTCACCCAGCTGAAAATACCGATCCCCCACCCACAACTCAAAACTCCCCGACAGCAAATACCCAGCCTCTTCCCCCTCATGGCTGTAACTCTGTTGGCTGTAAGTCCCCGGAGGAAACCGCGAGTGAAGCATCTCCAGTTGCCGATTCGGCTGCGGCGTCAGCAATTGATCCACAATCCCGTCTTCGTAATGCACGCTCATCCGAGTGTTCTTACGCACCACAACGCCGTTATCTTCAGGCGCGGTATTCGCTTCGCTGGCGAAAAACCACTGAATGGTCACGCCAAGACTACGGGCGATGTTGAATAGCGCGGGAATGGAGGGGTAAGCGAGGTTACGTTCCAGCTGGCTGATGTAGCCCGCCGTCAGTTCGCTCATCTGCGCCAGTTCCGCCAGGGTCATGCCCCGACGTTTGCGCAGGCCACGAATGCGGGTGCCGAGAAAATGCGGTTCCGCTGTGGCGCTGTCCTGTGTGGGCGCGCTGGTGGCAGGCGGCATCTTGCTGCTGTTGCTCATGGCGTGCTCCGAACCGGGGTGAGGCTCGAGCGCTTCATTTCGCTCAAGCCAGTGCGTAAAAGCCCCGGAGTATAAAACAGCCTCAAAGCTCCCAGGCGACTTTCAGCCCTTCGTAAATCGCTTCCTCGGCGGTACGCGGTGCGAGGCAGTCGCCGATGCGCCGAAACTCCACCAGGCCTTGCAGTTCTGCGCCCAGGGTGTCGACCGGTTGATGGCCCTGGCAGAGCACCAGCGTGTCGATGTTTTCGAACAGCATCGGTTCGCCGCTGGCGGTGTGTTGCAGGTAGACGGTGTTGTCGTCGCAACCATACAGCCGGGCGTATGGCGTGATCGGTATGCCGAGTTTGTGCAGTTCGCCGGCCAGTTGATCGCGCACGTACAGCGGCAGGTTTTCCCCGCAATGGGTGCCGTTGACCGCCAGTTGCACTTGATGCCCGGCGCGCACCAGACGTTCGGCAATGCCGGGGCCGATCCAGTCGCAGCGCCAGTCGACTACCACCACTGAACGGCCGATCTGCACCTCATCGCGCAGTACTTGCCAGGCGTCTACAACCTGCAATTCACCTCCGCGTTCGAACGCCGGCCAATAAGGCTCGGCACCCGTGGCGACGATCACGCTGTCCGGGCGCTCGCGTTCGACCAGCGCCCGGTCGACGCGGGTGTTGCGCACGACGCGCACGCCGGCCAGTTCCATCTCGCGTTGCAGGTTGGTGCTGGCACCGCCGAACTCGCTGCGTCGGGGTAACAGTTGCGCGAGCAACACTTGGCCGCCGAGTTGTGAGCTGGCCTCGTAGAGAGTCACGTCATGTCCGCGCTGGGCGGCGACGGCAGCGGCTTTCATTCCGGCTGGGCCGCCGCCGGCGATCATGATGCGTTTGCGTTGCCCTGTCGGTTGCCGCTGACCGAAGATCAGCTCGCGGCCGGTTTCCGGGTGCTGGATGCAGGAAATCGGCAAGCCTTTGTGGAAGTGGCCGATGCACGCCTGATTGCAGGCGATGCAGGCCCGCACATCTTCGACGTGCCCAGTGTCGGTTTTGTTGGGCATTTGCGGGTCGCAAATCAGGGCGCGGGTCATGCCGCAGACATCCGCCTGGCCGCGCGCCAGAATCAACTCGGCTTCTTGCGGCTGGTTGATGCGCCCGGTGACGAACAGCGGAATCGACAGGCTGGCCTTGAAGGTCCCGGCTTCCTTGGCCAAGTAGGCGGCCTCGATCGCCATCGGCGGCACGATATGCACCGCGCCGCCCAACGATGCCGAGGTTCCTGCGACGATGTGCACGTAATCCAGCTGCGTCTGCAATGACTGGACCGCTTGCAGGGAGTCGTCCTCGGTCAGGCCTTCGGGGTCGCGCTCATCGGCGGAAATGCGCAGGCCGATGATGAAGTGTTCATCGGTGCTGGCGCGCACGGCCGCGATCACTTCGCGCAAGAAGCGCAGGCGTTTCTCCAGGTCACCGTTGTAGCCGTCGGTGCGACGGTTGACGCGCGGGTTGATGAATTGCGCCGGCAGGTAACCGTGGCTGGCGACCACTTCCACGCCGTCGATCCCGGCCTGATGCAAACGCCGGGCTGCGGCGCCATAACCGGCGACGATCTCATCAATCATCGCTTGATCCAACGCACGCGGCATCACCCGAAAACGTTCGTTGGGCACCGCCGACGGCGAGTAGGCGACGGCCAGCAGACCATCGCTGGACTCCATGATTTCCCGCCCCGGATGGAAGATCTGCGACAACACCACCGTGCCGTGAGCGTGGCAGCTTTGCGCGATTTTCTGGTAACCCTCGATGCAGGCGTCGTCGGTGGCCATCAGCACATGGGAGGTGTACCGCGCGCTGTCATGCACCCCGGCCACTTGCAGCACGATCAGTCCGACACCGCCTTCGGCCCGCGCGGTGTGATAGGCGATCAATGGGTCGTTGACCAGGTTGTCAGTGGGCATCGAGGTGTCGTGACCACTGGACATAATGCGGTTTTTCAGCCGTTTGCCTCGCAGCTGCAAGGGTTCGAACAGGTGTGCAAAAGCGGGGGACGAGGTCGGCATGGTACGGGTACTCCAGGCAGGCTGACACCGAAAGACCGGGTTTTCGGCGTTGTTATTATTTCCCTATAGAAATTTACCATTAGTAAAAAATCAACTTGTTTTTTTACTAGTGCTAGCAGTAGATTCGTTTTGCGTCCGAACCTGGGGCGAACCTCACAACAATAAAAAGGGTCACGCGGCGTTTCGTCGAGTGGCACCTGCAAGAGGAACCACCTGATGAAATCGAACACGCTCAAGAAAGGTTTTTATCCCTTGTTGTTGTCCCTGGCCATGGGCCTGGGCAGCGCTCAAGCAGCACCGGACATGGTAGTGGTGGGTTACGGCGGCGCCGGCCAGAAAGCCCAGGATGTGGCATTTTTCCAGCCGTTCAGCGTCGCGGATCACAGCAAGCTGATCCAGAGTGAATACAACGGCGAGATGGCCCGGATCAAAGTGATGGTCGACACCGGCAACGCCGATTGGGACGTCGTGCAGATCGAAGGCCCGGACCTGATGCGCGGGTGCGACGAAGGCATGTACGAAAAGCTCGACTGGAAAACCCTGGGCCGCGCCGAGCAGTTGATTCCCGATGCGGCGCAGGCGTGCGGCTCGGCGGCGCTGGTGTGGAGCGTGGCGATTGCGTACGACACGCAAAAGCTGGCACAGGCCCCGACCTCGTGGGCCGACTTTTGGGACGTAAAGAAAATTCCGGGCAAGCGCGGCTTGCGTAAACGTGCGGTGTACAACCTGGAATTCGCGTTGCTGGCTGACGGCGTGAAGGTCGAAGACGTGTATTCGGTGTTGAACACTGCGCAGGGTGTCGACCGTGCCTTCGCCAAACTGACTGAACTCAAACCCTATATCCAGTGGTGGGAAGCCGGGGCGCAACCGGCGCAGTGGCTGGCAGCCGGGGACGTGGTGATGACTTCGACCTACAGCGGACGTGTGGCCGCCGCCGCGCAAAACGGCAGCCACCTCGGCCTGGTCTGGCCGGGTAGCCTGTACGGCATGGATTACTGGGCGATCATTAAAGGCTCTAAACATGTCGATCAGGCCAAGCGTTTTATCGCGTTTGCCAACCAACCGGACGCTCAGGTCAAGTACGTCGAGCAGATCCCGTATGGCCCGACCAATACCGAAGCCGCCGCCAAACTGGACAGCCAACTCGCCCAATGGGTGCCCACCGCGCCGCAAAACCTCAAAGGCGCGCTGTCGATGGACGTAGCGTTCTGGGTCGATCACGGCGAAGAACTTGAAGAGCGTTTCAACGCCTGGGCCAGTAAGTAATTGCCATTGGCTGGACGCAATAACGCGTCCAGCCTTACTGTGACGCGCAGTCGATCAGCCTGGAGAACCAAAACAATGAACGAGATCGTCACGAACCTTGGTGCGACACCTCAGCGCAGCGTAACCGAACAGCGCCTGCGTGAAGAATTGGCCGCCTGCTACCGATTGATCGCGCACTTTCGCATGACCGATCTGATCTTCACCCACATCTCGGTGCGCCTGCCGGGGCCCGAGCATCACTTCCTGATCAATCCATACGGGCTGATGTTCGAAGAAATCACTGCCTCCAATCTGGTGAAGATCGGCCTGGACGGTCGGGCCGTGGAGCCGTCGCCGTACCCAGTGAACCCAGCAGGTTTCGTGATTCACAGCGCCATTCACGGTGCTCGTAAAGACGCGCAATGCGTGCTGCACACGCACACCAAATCGGGTTGCGCGGTCGCAGCGTTGAAATGCGGATTGTTACCAGTGAACCAGATCTCGATGGAGTTCTACGGTCGGGTTGCCTACCACGACTATGAAGGCGTGGCGCTGGACATGAGTGAGCAGCGGCGCCTGGTGCAGGACCTCGGCGACAAGTCGGTACTGATGCTGCGCAACCACGGTTTGCTGACCGTCGGTGAATCCGTGAGCCAGGCGTTTTTGCGCATGTATTACCTGGAAAAAGCCTGCGAAATCCAGTTGGCTGCGCAAGCTGCCGGTGAGCTGGTTTTGCCGCCGGTCGAGGTGTGCGAACACACCGAACGCCAGTTCAACGACCCCGGCCGACCGCTGGACGAAGGCGAGTTGAGCGACCCGGATGGTATGCAACTGGCGTGGGCCGCGTTGTTGCGATTGCTCGATCGTGTTGCTGCGGGCTATCGGGATTGATCTGAATCTTTCTGTGAGTGGGCTGGCGCCTTCGCAGGCAAGCCAGCTCCCACAGGGAATCTCTGTCGTACACACATTTTGTGTGCGCTGGAGATCAATTGTGGGAGCCTGCTCAAACGTGCGACTGACTGGAGACTTGCCACACTCTTGCTGTACAGTCGTTCAGCTCGCGAACTTCACAGCCGCGTCCTTAACGATTGATCCACGGAGAGTGTCGCCCATGAGTCAGGAAGCCCGTTTTTCCCGCATGGAGCCGGAGCTGCGCAAGGCCAACCTGATCGAGGCCACGCTGGTGTGCCTCAGGCGCCACGGCTTCCAGGGCGCGTCGATCCGCAAGATTTCCGCCGAGGCCGGGGTGTCGGTCGGGCTGATCAGCCATCACTATTCCGGCAAGGATGAACTGGTGGCCGAGGCTTATATGTCAATTACCGGTCGGGTCATGAGCTTGTTGCGCGATGCCATGGAGCAGGCCGCGCCCAACGCACGCGAGCGCTTGTCGGCATTCTTCCGAGGGTCGTTTTCCGCCGAATTGCTCGACCCCCAATTGATCGATGCCTGGCTGGCATTCTGGGGGGCGGTGAGGACAGCGGAGTCGATCAATCTCGCGCATGAGCACTCCTACGGTGAGTATCGCGGCATCTTGCGCAAGGTGCTGACCGAGTTGGCGCAGGAGGAGGGCTGGGAAAACTTCGACGCCGATCTGGCTGCCATCAGCCTCAGCGCGTTGCTCGACGGTTTGTGGCTGGAGTCGGGGCTCAACCCCGGAACCTTCACCCCGGAACAAGGCATTCAGATTTGCGAAGCCTGGGTCGACGGTTTGCAGACGGGCGGTCGCCAACGGTTTTGTATCCAGACGACGGGCTGTTGATCGATCGTTCAGCTGTCGATACTCTCTGGCGCCAATGCGGTCAATCACTCTAATAAGAAACACGCCTTCGGGCATACGCGGGACACCAAGCGATGACTCCTCGGGTACTGATCGTCGATGACGATCCGCTGATTCGCGAACTGCTGCACGCCTACTTGTCCCAGGAAGGGTATGAGGTGCATTGCGCCGCCACGGCGGAGCTGGCCGAAACCTTTCTGGCGAGCCAAACAGTCGATCTGGTGATGCTCGATATCCGTTTGCCCGCCAAGGACGGCCTGACGCTGACCCGTGAGCTGCGGGTCCGTTCCGAAGTCGGGATCATTCTGATCACCGGGCGCAACGATGAAATCGATCGCATCGTCGGCCTCGAGTGCGGCGCCGATGACTACGTGATCAAACCCCTCAATCCACGTGAGCTGGTGTCCCGGGCGAAAAACCTGATACGCCGGGTTCGTTACGCGCAGTTACCGCAACCGGTGGCGGCAGTCTCCCGGCCTGTCAAACAATTTGCAGACTGGGCGCTGGACACCGACCGTCGACGCCTGATCGACCCCGCCGGCAGCGAAACCCTGCTGACCCACGGCGAGTACCAGTTGCTCAGTGTGTTCTTGCGCAACAGCGGCCACACCTTAAGCCGCGATCAGTTGATGGATCAGATCCGCAATCGCGAATGGGTGCCCAACGATCGTTCCATCGACGTACTGGTCGGCCGTTTGCGACGCAAGTTGCACGACGACCCCGCCGAGCCTCAGTTGATCATCACCATCCACGGCGCCGGGTATCTGTTCACCGCCAGTGTGGCGGCCTGAAGTCTATGCAGCGTGTGTTCGGACTTTTGTTGGCGTTGGTCGCGAACAGCGTGACGGCGGCGGAAAAAATTCGCTATTGCGACTATCCGGTGTACCCGCCGATCTCCTGGAGCGACGGCAAGCAAGTGCGCGGTCTGGCCCCGGGCGTGGTGAAAAACCTCTTTGGGCGATTGGGCTACGAGGTCGATGTCATCGTGCTTGGCAACTGGAAACGCTGCCTGTTGGATACCGCCGAAGGCCGGGTCGATGTCGTGCTGGCCTACAGCACCGCGCAACGGGAACAGAGCATGGTGTTCTCGACGGTACCGGTGTTGCGTGAGGAGGTCGCGTTGTTCGTCAACCGTCAGCGTCCGGTGAAATTCGAACGTCTGGAGGACCTGGCCAATTACCGTGGTGGGCTGTTGTTCGGTGAAAGTTATGGTGTGGACTTCGACCGCTTCGTCGCTCAGCACCAGAACATCGAATGGGTCTCTGACAGCCGCCAGAACTTCGGCAAACTGATTCGTGGGCGCATCGACTTCATCACCTCGGAGCGACGCACCGGGGAGCTTTACGTCGAGAACCTGCCGGGCGCGCGCGACATCGTCGCGTTGCCCACTTCCTTGAGCGTTGACTACCTGCGGGTTGCAGTCTCGCGCAAATCGCCGTTGGCTAGCCGCATGCCGGACATCGATGCGCAGTTGAAGCGCATGGTCGATAGCGGGGAGGTCGACCGTTTGCTCAATGAAAGTGAAGTCATCTACCGCGACATGATCAACCTGCCGGCGGATACGCAATGATCCGCGCTCGGCCCGGTGGATTGTTGCGGCGTCTGCTGCTGTTCATTCTGTTGTTCAGCCTGTGCTTCACTGTGTTGGCGAGCACCGTGCAGTTGTATTTCGAATACCGCCGCGAGATGCGCGACATCGACTCGCGGATGGAGCTGATTCGCGCCGGTTACCTGGCCAGCCTCGAGCGCAGCCTGTGGGACTTGAATTTGGAACAATTGAATGTGCAATTACGGGGTCTGGTGGACTTCTCCGATGTGGCGCGGGTTCATCTGACAAGCCCCGATTTCGATGTGATGCAAGGTAATCCGGACCCGGTGGGGCCGTTGCGCATCGACCGTTTTGAATTGGACTATCAACCACCGTCAGGTCCCGTGCGGCATCTGGGGCAGTTGAAAGTGAGCACCGACCTGGGCGCCGTGCATCAACGCTTGTACGCCACCGGTTTGACCAGCCTGCTATGGATGAGTGTGTTTCTGTGCGGGCTGGCGGTGGCGTTGTCGGGGCTGTTTTACCGCTTGGTTACGCGTCACCTGCAAGTCATGGCCGGGTTCGCCCGGCGCATCGCCGCCGGTGACTGGCACGAGCCCTTGCACCTGGACAAAAGCCGCAGCAGTAACGAGGACGAAATCGACACCGTGGCGCATGCCCTGGACGACATGCGCCGGGCGATCCTCAATGACATTGACCGTAGGGAAACCGATCGACTGGCGCTGCAAGACAATCGCGATGAACTGCTGCGAATGGTCGAGCGCCGCACCGCCAGCCTGATGCGCGCCAAGGACGAAGCCGAAGCGGCCAACCTCGCCAAGTCGCGGTTCCTGGCGACCATGAGCCATGAGTTGCGCACGCCGCTCAACGGCATCCTCGGCATGGCCGAACTGCTGCGCGACGCCCGACTGGATGAGCGCGACGGCAAACGTCTGGATGCGTTGTACAAGGCTGGCGAAGGGTTGCTGTCGATTCTCAATGAAGTGCTGTATTTCGCTCGACTGGAGGAAGGTGTCAGCCACCCTGAACCGGTCGACTTTTCAGTTCACCAATTGCTCGACGAAGTGCTGATGCTGCTGGAGCCGCGTGCACTCGGCAACGATACGGTGTTGCAATGTCGTATCGATCCGCAGGTCGCCGACCTGCATCACGGCGCCGAACAATTCTTGCGTCAGGTATTGAGTAACCTGCTGGCCAATGCGATCAAGTTCACGGAGGGCGGGCAGGTCAGTGTTGAGGTGGTTGTGCTTGTTCAAGCCCCTGGGCAAACCGGGCAGCGGTTGCGCTGGAGTGTGAAGGACAATGGCATCGGCATTGCCCCACAGATGCAGCAAAAGATTTTCGAACGTTTCACCCAGGCCAGCGAAGAGGTGGCGCAACGTTTTGGCGGAACCGGGCTCGGGCTGGCCATCAGCAAGCATCTGGTGGAGCAGTTGGATGGGCGGATCGGTGTGGAAAGTGAAGTCGGGCGGGGCAGTTGTTTCTGGTTCGACCTGACGTTGCAATCGGCGACCGGCGTGGCCGGTGTGCCCGGTGTGGCGATGAGCAGTGAACCCGGCCGGGCACTGAGTATTCTGGTGGTCGAGGACGTGGCGCTGAACCGTGAAGTGGTCAGTGGCTTGCTGCAACGGGACGGGCATCAGGTCTGGCTCGCTGAAGACGGCGAACAGGCGCTGACGCAATGTTCGGTGCAGACCTTCGATCTGATCCTGCTGGATGTGCATCTGCCGGGCATTAGCGGCGTCGAAGTGTGCAAACTGATTCGCAGCATCGCGGGCCCGAACCGTCACAGTCGGATATTCGCCCTGACCGCGAGTGTGCAGCCGGCACTGGTGCGCGGTTATCTGGACTCCGGAATGGACGGTATTCTTGCCAAACCCCTGAAGCTCGACACTCTGCGACAGGCGCTGGCTGGACAATCAGCGATGCCCTCTGCGCAGCACGATGACGAGGCGATCGACTGGCCCCTGTTACACACCCACCGCACCTTGCTCGGTGAACAGAAACTTCAAGGATTGCTGGCGGTGTTGCGCGACTCGATCCTTCAACATCGCGAAGCAATCACCGAAGCGATCGAGGCCGGCGATTGCACCGAGGTCGTGCACCTGGCACACCGTTTGGCTGGCAGCAGCGACTCATTGGGTTTTCGCGCATTGGCTAACGTGTCAAGAGCATTGGAAGAGGCAGCGATGGCCAACGATGAGTCGGCGCTGGTGGCTCTGGCGCCGCAGGTTCATGAACAACTGCTTCGTTCGCAACAGACGCTGGCGTCCCTGTTGCACACCTGACGTACAAGTTCGTTACGACTTTTTACAACTTCGATCTTTACGGTCAACGAGACCTTACATGGTCTTCCAATAATCGATGCAACCGCCACAAGCGCGGTCTTCGAAGCTTATTGGAGATAATAATAATGACGGCCGTAAAGCTTATCCCTCCCTGCGCCATGCCGCGTACCTCGCTGACTCCTGAGGTGCGGACATGAACGACACTACCGAACGCAAAGGCATCCAACTTACCCGCGCCCTGAAAAGCCGGCACATTTTCATGTTGTCGCTCGGCGGCGTGATCGGCACCGGGCTGTTCATGGGCTCCGGCGTGACGATCAACCAAGGCGGGCCGGTGGGGGCGATTCTGGCCTACCTGGTCGCCGGTTTCCTGATGTACCTGGTGATGGTCTGCCTGGGCGAACTGTCCGTGCAGATGCCGGTATCCGGTTCGTTTCAAACCCATGCCACCCAATTTATCGGACCGGCCACCGGCTTCATGATCGGTTGGGTGTACTGGATGAGCTGGGCGACCACCGTGGGTCTGGAGTTCACGGCGGCGGGCATGTTGATGGTGAGATGGTTCCCGACGATTCCTATCTGGTATTGGTCAGCGCTGTTCGTGGTGGTGTTGTTCGGCCTGAACGCATTGGCGACGCGCGCCTTCGGTGAAGCGGAATACTGGTTCTCCGGGATCAAGGTCGCGGCGATTCTCGGTTTCATCGTGATCGGAGTTTTGGTGATTTTCGGTGCGATCCCGCTGAACAGCGGTGCGCCGGCGCCGATGATGAGCAACCTGATCGGCGACTCGTTGTTCCCCAACGGACTGTCGGCGGTGTTCGCGGTGATGATGACCGTGGTCTACGCCTTCCAGGGTTGCGAGATCATGGGTGTGGCGGCTGGCGAAACCGATCAGCCGGAAAAAAGCATTCCGCGCGCGGTTCGCAATGTGGTGTTTCGTGTGTTGATTTTCTATGTGCTGGCGATTGTTGTGCTGTCGGCGATCGTGCCGTGGCAGCAGGCCGGGCTGATGGAAAGTCCGTTCGTGCAAGTGTTCGACATGGTCGGCATTCCCTACGCCGCCGACCTGATGAACTTCGTGATTCTCACGGCGATTCTGTCGGTGGGTAACTCCGGGCTGTACGCCTCGACGCGTATTCTGTGGGCCATGTCAAAGACGGGCATGGCGCCCAAAAGCCTGTCGCCGTTGAGCAAGCGTGGTGTTCCATTGCGGGCGTTGAGCATCACCTTGTGCTTTGCGCTGGTGTCGCTGATGACCAGTTTTGTCGCGGCGGACACGCTGTTCATGGTGTTGATGGCTGTGAGCGGGATGTCGGGAACGGTGACCTGGATTGTTATCGCATTGGCGCAGTACAAGTTCCGCAAGGCTTACCTGCGTGATGGCGGCAAGCTCAGCGATTTGAAATACCGGGCGCCGTGGTTTCCGCTGCTGCCGCTAATGTGCATTGCGTTGTGCTGCTCGCTGTTTGTATTCCTCGCGCTGGATGAGACTCAGCGTCCCTCCCTGTATTGGGGGTTTGGGTTTATTGCCTTGTGCTATGGCGCTTATTTCGTGATTCATCGTAAGCGTCAGGCGGCTTTGGCGCCTAGTTTGTCTCGGATTTAGCGGTAGGCGACTTGATTGGGTGTATATCCGTTTTTTGGTAGCGGCCGCTACCGAAGAAATGGATATGCCCCCAACTCCAACCCCAACAAACCAAACCCATCCTGTACCCAGTTGTTCAAAGTTGTAACAGCCTTTCCCTCACATTTCCTCGATCAAGAAATAAACCGTTTAAAACCAACAACATATCTTTGTTTGTAAGTTGTTACAGCCCTGTCGACCACCGATTGCCGCCTTACTGAACACTCGTTTAGTATGGACTCCAGTCGCATCACCTCACGCCAAACACAATAATTCGAGGATTCGCATGACTACTCAATCTTCTCTGCTCAGTCAGGTTGAAGCCGGTGTTGCCTGGATCACCCTCAATCGCACTGCTCAGCGCAATGCGCTGGACATCCCGACCCTGAAAAACCTTCACGTCTTGCTTGACGACCTCAACGCCGATCCCGCTGTTCGGGTCGTGGTGCTGACCGGTAGCGGCCGCAGTTTCTGCGCTGGCGCCGACCTCGCCGAGTGGGCCGAAGCCGAAGCCCGTGGTGCTCTGGAAACCTACGGCTGGACCGAAACCGCACACGCCTTGATGAGCCGTTTGTACAGCCTGGAAAAACCCACCCTCGCTGCAATCAACGGCACCGCCGTCGGCGCCGGAATGGACCTGACGCTGTGCTGCGACTTGCGCATCGCGGGTCAGTCGGCACGATTCAAGGCCGGCTACACCAGCATGGCCTACTCGCCGGATGCCGGTGCCAGTTGGCATTTGCCACGGCTGATCGGCACCGAACAGGCCAAGCGTTTGCTGTTTCTCGATGAGTTGTGGGGCGCGGACCGGGCCTTGGCCGCTGGCCTTGTCGGCGAAGTGTGTGCCGATGAGCAACTGCTCGAGGTGACCACTGAACTGGCCACGCGCCTGGCCAACGGCCCGACTTTCGCCTTCGCCCAGACCAAGAAACTCATGCGCGAAGGCGCCGAGCGCAGCCTGCCGGTACAACTGCAAGCCGAACTGGCCTCGGGTCTGCTCTGCGGTCGCAGCGAAGACGGTGCCGAAGCCTTGCGCGCCGCCATCGAAAAACGCCCGGCACGGTTTGTCGGCAAATAAGCCCGCAGTTGCCACGCACCTCTAACCCGTGAACGAACAACAGGTAGCACCATGAATTTCCAACTGACCCAAGAACAAGAAATGTTGGTGGACGCGGTACGTAGCTTTGTCGCCAAGGAACTGCTACCCCATGAGGAAGCGGTCGATCGCGCTGACGAAGTCTCCCCGGAGCTGGCCGCGCAGATACGCGGCAAGGCGATTGCGGCGGGTTTCTATGCCTTCAACATGCCTGAAGAAGTGGGTGGTGGAGGTCTGGATTACCTGTCCCAGGCGCTGATCGAACGTGAGCTGTCCAAGGTGTCATGGGCGCTGCATGTGTTCGTCGCGCGGCCGTCGAAAATCCTCATGGCCTGCACAGGGGATCAGATCAACGACTACCTGCTGCCATGCATCCAGGGCGAGAAAATCGATTGTTTCGCGCTCACCGAACCGGGCGCCGGTTCCGATGCCAACGCGATCAAGACCCGTGCCGTGCGCGAGGGTGATGACTTTGTTCTGAATGGCAGCAAACACTTCATCAGCCATGCCGGGCACGCCGATTTTGCCATTGTCTTCGCGGTCACCGACACCTACGAGCACAACGGCCGCAAGCGCAACGCCGTGACCTCGTTCCTGGTGGATCGAGAAACGCCGGGCATGACCATCCGCCGTGGTCCGAAGTGTGTGAGCAATCGCGGTTATCACACCTACGAAATGTTCTTCGACGACTGCCGTGTCCCGACGTCCAAAGTGCTGGGTGAAGTCGGCAAGGGGTGGGAAGTGGCCAACGCCTGGCTCACCGCCGGGCGTGTCATGGTGGCGGCCAACTGCGTCGGTCAGGCGCAGCGTGCGCTCGACGTATCGCTGCAATGGGCGGCGGATCGCAAGCAGTTCGGCCAGCCAATCGGCACCTATCAAGGCATCTCGTTCAAGCTCGCGGACATGGTCACGCAGATCCGCGCGGCCGAACTGCTGACCTTGCACACCGCCTGGAAAATGGACCAGGGCACCATGACCGATGGCGAGGCCGGCATGGCCAAACTGTTCGCCAGTGAAGTGCTCGGTCGGGTGGCTGATGAAGCGGTGCAGATCTTTGGCGGCATGGGCCTGATGGATGAATGCCCGGTGGAACGCATCTGGCGTAACGCACGGATCGAGCGCGTTTGGGAAGGCACGTCGGAGATCCAGCGCCACATCATTTCCCGCGAACTGCTGCGGCCGTTGCTGCGCTGATCAGCCTGGAGAATACGTATGTCGCAGACGATTCGTGACAACCTCAAACGCCTGCTCGCGCCGCGCCACCTGGCGTTTGTCGGTGGCCGCAGCATGGCCCGGGCACTCAACCGCTGTGCCGAGGGGGGATACCTTGGGCAGATGTGGCTGGTCAACCCGCAGCACGAAAGCCTCGAAGGCGTGCCGTGTGTGCGCAGCGTCGCCGAGCTGCCGTGCGGCCCGGACGCGGTGTTCATCGCGACGAACCGTGAACTGACCCTGACCTGCGTCGCCGAGCTGGCTGCAAAGGACGCGGGCGGGGCGATCTGTTACGCCTCGGGGTTTGCCGAGACCGGCGACGAAGGTCAGGCCTTGCAGCAACAGTTGCTCAAGGCGGCCGGCCACATGGCGTTGCTCGGCCCGAATTGCTACGGCGTTCTGGACTATCTGCACAGCTCGGCGCTGTGGCCGGTGGCTCACGGCGGCAAATCGGTGGAGAAGGGCGTCGCCATCCTGACCCAGAGCGGTAACTTCGCCTACAACGTGTCCATGAGCGACCGCTCATTGCCCGTGGCTTACATGGCATCGGTCGGCAATCAGGCGCAATTGGGCATCGCCGAATTGATGGACGTGCTGCTCGACGAGCCGCGCGTCACCGCCATCGGATTGCACCTCGAAGGCCTGAAAAACGTGCCGGGCTTTGCCCGGGCCGCGCACAAGGCGCTGGAGAAGGGCATTCCGATCATCGCCTTGAAAACCGGCGTGTCGCAGATCGGCGCCGAACTGGCCATCAGTCACACCAGTTCGCTGTCCGGTTCCGATGCGCTGTACGACAGTCTTTTTGCGCGCCTTGGGGTGATCCGCGTCAGTGGTCCGGTGAGCTTTGTCGAAACCCTCAAGGCTGCGGCGTGCGGCAAGCTGCCGTCGGGCAACAGCCTGATCGCGCTGGCCTGTTCCGGCGGTGATGCCGGATTGATTGCCGACTATGCCGAATGCAACGACCTGGGCTTGCCGAAACTCGATGAAAGTCAACGCAGCGAGCTTGCCCAAGTGCTGCCGAGCTACGCCAACCTGGTCAATCCACTGGATTTCACCACAGCGATCTGGGGCGATAGCGAAGCCTTGACCCGCATGCTCGACAGCGCCCTGCGCACCGAAGCCGATGCGGCGATGCTGGTGCTCGATTACCCGTCGGAGTTCACCGGCGAACGCAAGGAATGCGACCTGCTGCTGGAGTTGTTCTGCGCCGCGCTGGTGCGGCACGGCAAGACCGGTTTCGTCACCTCGGCCTTCCCTGAATTGTTGCCGGCTCACGCTCGTGAACGTCTGCACGCGCAAGGCGTGGCGGCGCTGCAAGGTGTTGAGGATGGACTGGCCGCGTGGGGCCGAATCGCCGGCTATCAGCGCAATCGTCAGGCGTTGCTGGCGCTGGGCGAGTCGGCGCTGGTGCCGTTGTGTCCGCAGGCACTGGAAGGTGACGGTCGCTTGCTCAATGAGTGGGCATCCAAACTGGCCTTGCGTGCCTTTGGCCTGCCGACACCCAATGGCGTGCTGAGCACTCCGGACAACGCATTGAGTGACGCAAACAAGCTGGGTTACCCGCTCGTGCTGAAAGCGGTCAGCACGCAACTGCCGCACAAAACCGAAGCCGGCGCCGTGGCGCTGAACCTCAAGGATGCCGCCGCCCTGAGCGCTGCACTGGAAAAAATGCGCGCGAGCATTGCCGGTTATGCGCCGCAAGTACCGTTCGATCAGGTGCTGCTGGAGCCCATGGCCACTGCGCCGTTGGCTGAATTGATCGTCGGCATCAAGCGAGAAAACGACTTCGGCCTGGCCTTGGTCATCGGTGCCGGCGGGATTCTGGTGGAGCTGCTCAAGGACAGCCGCAGCCTGTTGCTGCCCAGCACCGACGGCGCCATTCGCGCGGCGTTGCTGAGCCTGCGCAGTGCGACCTTGCTGCAAGGCTTTCGCGGTCGCGAAGCGGCGGACCTCGACGCGCTCGTGGCGGCGATTCGTGCTGTGGCCGATTACGCCTGCGAGAACGCCGGGCAATTGTTGGAACTCGATGTGAACCCATTGTTGGTCGGTGCCCATGGCACGACTGCGGTCGATGCGTTGATTCGTCTCGGCCACGAGTGAGGATGTGAACATGCAAACCACGACATTGACCGGCGGCCAGGCCCTGGTGCGTCTACTGGCCAACTACGGCGTCGACACCGTGTTCGGGATTCCCGGCGTGCACACGCTGGAGTTGTATCGCGGCCTGCCCGGCAGCGGCATTCGCCATGTCCTGACGCGCCACGAGCAAGGCGCCAGTTTCATGGCCGATGGCTATGCGCGCGTCAGTGGCAAACCAGGCGTGTGCTTCATCATCACCGGGCCTGGCGTGACCAACGCCGCGACCGGCATCGGTCAGGCCTATGCCGACTCGATTCCGATGCTGGTGATTTCCAGCGTCAACCACACCGCCAGCCTTGGCAAAGGCTGGGGCTGCCTGCACGAAACCCAGGATCAGCGCGCCATGACCGCACCGATCACCGCGTTTTCGGCGGTGGCGTTGAGCGCCGAGGATCTGCCCGGACTGATCGCCCGCGCTTACGCGGTGTTCGACAGCGAACGTCCGCGCCCAGTGCATATTTCAGTGCCGTTGGATGTGCTGGCAGCGCAAGTCACCCGTGACTGGAGCAACGAGGTGGTGCGTCGTCCAGGGCGCGGTCCGGCATCGAGCCAGGCACTTGAGGAGGCCGTGGCCAAGCTGAAAAGCGCCAAGCGGCCGATGATTATTGCCGGCGGCGGTGCATTGAATGCACAGCAGGCATTGCACGAACTCAGCACCCGACTGGCCGCGCCGCTGTTCACCAGCGTCGCCGGAAAAGGCTTGTTGGCGCCGGATGCACCGCTAAATGCCGGCTCGACTTTGTGCGTGGAACCGGGCTGGAACCTGATCACCGAGGCCGACGTAGTGCTGGCAGTCGGCACCGAAATGGCCGACACCGATTTCTGGCGGGAGCGCCTGCCGCTGAATGCCAAGTTGCTGCGCGTCGACATTGATCCGCGCAAGTTCAATGACTTTTACCCGTGCGCGGTGGCGTTGCACGGCGATGCGCAGCAAACCCTCGCCGCGCTGCTGGAGCGTTTGTCGCCCACCCCACGCGATGCCAGCGCGGCCATCGCTGCCGTCGCCACTTTGCGTGAAGCGGTGAAGGCCGGCCACGGTCCGTTGCAGTCGATCCATCAAGCGATTCTTGAATGCATTGGCGCCGAGCTGCCGGACAACGCGTTCATCAGCACCGACATGACCCAACTGGCCTACACCGGCAACTACGCCTTCAACAGCCTGGCACCGCGCAGTTGGTTGCACCCGACTGGCTACGGCACCTTGGGTTATGGCTTGCCAGCCGGTATCGGTGCCAAGTTTGGTGCGCCGCAACGGCCAGGGTTGGTGTTGGTGGGCGACGGGGGTTTTCTCTACACCGCGCAGGAACTGGCGACAGCCGTTGAAGAGCTGGACAGCCCGCTGGTGGTGTTGCTCTGGAACAACGATGCGTTGGGGCAGATTCGCGACGACATGCTCGGGCTGGATATCGAGCCGATCGGCGTGTTGCCGCGCAACCCGGACTTCGCCGCGCTTGGCCGAGCGTTCGGTTGCACCGTGAGCCAGCCGCAGAGTCTGGCGCAACTGCAAACCGATTTGCGCCACGGCTTCAAACGCAACGGCGTGACCCTGATCGAACTCAAGCACGCGTGTGCGCACTGACTTACATTTTTTTACAGGGGTATCGCCATGCGCTTTTCCGATCTGACTCAACGTATCGCCGGTGACGGCGCCGCCGCCTGGGGTATTCATTACCGTGCGCTGGCGCTGCAAGAACAGGGCGAAGACATTCTACTGTTGTCGGTGGGCGACCCGGACTTCGACACCCCGGTGCCCATCGTGCAGGCCGCCATCGACAGTCTGTTGACCGGCAACACTCACTACGCCGAAGTGCGCGGCAAGCGCGCCTTGCGTGAAAGTATCGCCAAGCGTCACCAGCAACGCAGCGGCCAGCAGGTCTCGGCCGATCAGGTCACCGTGCTCGCCGGTGCGCAGTGCGCGTTGTTCAGCGTCGCCCAGTGTGTGCTTAACCCCGGCGATGAAGTGCTGGTCGCCGAGCCGATGTACGTCACTTACGAAGCGGTGTTCGGTGCGTGTGGCGCGGTGGTGATTGCGGTGCCGGTGCGCTCTGAAAACGGTTTTCGGGTCCTGCCCGAAGACGTCGCGGCCCGCATCACGCCACGCACGCGTGCGCTGGCGCTGAACAGTCCACACAACCCGTCGGGCGCCAGTCTGCCGCGAAGCACCTGGGAGGCGCTGGCCGAACTGTGCATCGCCCACGACCTGTGGCTGATTTCCGATGAGGTCTACAGCGAGTTGTTGTTCGAAGGAGAACACGTCAGCCCGGCCAGTTTGCCGGGCATGGCTGAGCGCACCGCCACGCTCAACAGCCTGTCGAAATCCCACGCCATGACCGGCTGGCGAGTCGGCTGGGTGGTGGCGCCGACGTCCCTGTCGACGCACTTGGAAAACCTCGCGCTGTGCATGCTGTACGGCTCGCCGGATTTCATTCAAGACGCCGCTGTCGTCGCGCTTGAAAGCTATTTGCCGGAACTGCAAGCCATGCGTGACGCCTACCGTCAGCGCCGCGATCTGGTCTGTGAAAGCCTGGCCGACTGCCCCGGCGTACGTGCCTTGAAACCCGACGGCGGGATGTTCGTGATGGTCGATATCCGCGAAACCGGACTCAGCGCCCACGCGTTCGCCGACCGCTTGCTCGACCGCCATGGCGTGTCGGTGCTGGCCGGCGAAGCGTTCGGTCCGAGCGCCGCCGGGCATATTCGTCTGGGGTTGGTGGTGGGGGCAGAACCGCTGCGTGACGCCTGCCAGCGCATCGCCCGGTGTGCCCGTGAGCTGATGGAGGCTCGCCAGTATGCATAACTACAAAACGCTGTTTATTGATGGTCACTGGCAAACCCCGTCCGGACAGGGCATCGCGCAGGTGATTAACCCGGCCACTGAAGGCGTCGCCGGCTCGGTGCCGCTGGGTGATGAACGCGATGTAGACAGGGCGGTGGCAGCCGCACGCCGGGCGTTTGGTCCCTGGGCGCGCACGCCCTCGAGCGTGCGCGCCGGCTACATCCGTGCCCTCGCCGAGCAGTTGCGCAAGGGAGCCGATGAGATGGCCGCGGTGATCACCGCTGAGCTGGGAATGCCGGTGCAATGGTGCCGTTCGGTTCAGGTGGACGGGCCAATTGTGGGGCTTGAACAATACGTCGAACTGGCCGGCCTGATGGACGAAGTGCGCGAGGTTGGAAATTCGTTAGTGATTCGTGAGGCGGTGGGCGTTTGCGCCTTTATCAATCCGTGGAATTACCCGCTGCATCAATTAATCGGCAAGCTCGCTCCGGCGCTGGCCGCCGGTTGCACCGTGGTGGTCAAGCCGAGTCAGGAAACCCCGTTGCACGCCTTTTGGCTGGCGCGGATGATCGAGGCCATCGGCTTGCCGGCCGGGGTGTTCAACCTGGTCAGCGGGCCAGGTTCGAAGGTTGGCGAAGCGTTGGCCAAACACCCGGACGTGGACATGGTGTCGTTCACCGGTTCCACCGGCGCCGGTGTGCGCGTGGCGCACGCGGCGGCGCCTTCGGTGAAACGGGTGTGCCTGGAACTGGGCGGCAAGTCGCCGCTGCTGATTGCCGAAGATGCGGATCTGGCAGCTGCCGTGCGTTACGGCGTGCAGGACGTGATGATCAACTCCGGGCAGACCTGCACCGCGTTGACCCGCATGTTGCTACCCGCCAGCCGTTACGCCGAAGCCGTGGAACTGGCCATCGCCGAAACCCAAAGTCTGCGCATGGGCGACCCGCTGGACCCGCAAAGCTTCCTCGGGCCCATGTGTTCGGCGGCGCAACGTCGCACCGTGCTTGACTACATTCAGGTCGGCCAGCAGGAAGGTGCGCGATGGGTGTGTGGCGGTGAGACAACGCGGGAGTTCGAGCATGGTTTCTACGTCCGTCCAACCTTGTTCGCGGATGTCGACAACCGGATGCGCATCGCTCAGGAAGAAATCTTTGGTCCGGTGCTGTGCCTGATTCCTTACGCCGACGAAGCGCAGGCCATTCAGATCGCCAACGATTCGCCGTTCGGGCTGTCCAGCGGTGTCTGGGCCGGCAGCACTGAACGCGCCTTGCTACTGGGCCGTCAGCTGCGGGCGGGGCAATGTTTCCTCAATGGCGCTGCATTCAACTATCAAGCGCCGTTCGGTGGCTACAAACAATCGGGCAATGGCCGTGAATGGGGTGAAGAAGGGCTCAACGAGTTCGTTGAAGTGAAGGCGATTCAGGTGTGACCGTTGACGATTCAATTGATCTGCGCACCGGGCCTTGGCCCGGTGCCTTGCGTGGTTTTAATCCGGTAATTCATTACTTACGCTGCTTTTGATCAGGGGCAATGCAATGAGCGATAACAAAAACAAGATTACTCAAGCGAACCATGAATTCAGTTTTCCTCGTCGGGACTTCCTCAAATACAGCGCAGCGGCGGCTGCCGTAGCGGGCACGTTTTCCATGGGATTACCGATGGGGGCTTTCGCCGAGGAAGCCACACCGAAACCTGGCGGCGTGTTACGCCTGGGCCTGGCGGGCGGCAGCACCACCGATTCAAAAGACCCCGGCTCCTGGAGCGACACTTTCACCTTCGTCGGCTTCTCGGCGATCTATAACACCCTGACCGAAATTGCCGTGGACGGCACCGCGATTCCAGAACTGGCCGAGAGCTGGACGTCGACCCCCGACGCGCGCATCTGGACCTTCAAACTGCGTCAGGGCGTGACCTTTCACAATGGCAAAACCCTGACCGCCGACGACGTGGTTGCGTCAATCCAGCATCACCTCGGTGAAAAATCCACTTCAGCGGCCAAGACCGTTTTGGGCGATGTCGCCAAGGTCAGCACCCAGGGCACTGACAGCGTGGTGTTCGAACTGCATTCGGGCAACGCCGACTTCTCTTATGTGGTCGCCGATTACCATTTGGTGATCATGCCCGGCAAGGACGGCGTCCCGGACTGGCAAGCCGGTGTCGGCACCGGCGGCTATCGCCTCCAGGCGTTCGATCCAGGTGTGCGCATGGCCCTGGAGCGCAGTCCCGATTACTGGAAATCGGACCGGGCGCATTTCGCCAGTGCCGAGCTGATTGCCATTTCCGATGGCGCTGCGCGGATCAATGCGCTGGTCACCGGGCAAGTCGATGTCATCAACAAGGTCGACCTGAAAACCGTGGCCTTACTCAAGCGCAACCCGCACCTGGTGATCGAAGAAACCAAAGGCGCCCAGCACTACACCTTCCCGATGTTGTGCGACAGCCAGCAGTTCCAGAACAGCAATATCCGCCTGGCGATGAAGTACGCGATCAATCGCGAAACGCTGCTGGCCTCGGTGCTGCATGGCTATGGCTTGGTGGGCAACGACCATCCGATCCAGCCGGGCAGCCGCTTCATCAACACGGCGCTGGAACAGCGCACTTACGATCCGGACAAAGCGCGTTTTTACCTGCGCCAGGCCGGTGTCGATTCGCTCAAGGTCCGTCTGCAAGCCTCCGACGCGGCCTACGCCGGCGCGGTGGATGCGTCGGTGTTGTTCAAGGAGCAGGCCCGTCAGGCCGGGATCGATATCGACGTGGTCCGCGAGCCGGCCGACGGCTTTTTCTCCAATGTCTGGATGAAGCAACCGTTCACCACTTCCTTCTGGTACAGCAGCCTGACAGCCGACCGGATGTTCAGTATCGGTTACGCCAAAGGCGCGGCGTGGAACGAAACCCATTGGGACAATCCGCGTTTCAACCAGTTGCTCAACGCCGCCCGAGGCGAGATGAACGACCCGCTGCGCCGTGAGATGTACAACGAAATGCAGTCGCTGTGCCGGGACGATGGTGGGGCGATTGTGCCGTTGTTTGCCAGTTCGGTGGCGGCGCGGTCGAACCGGGTCGCGCACGGCGGCCAGACTGCGCCTTATGGCGAACTGGATGGGTTGCGCGTCATCGAGCGCTGGTGGCAGGCGTAAGGGACTTTAAAACAATGAAGATCAACTGTGGGAGCGGGCTTGCTCGCGAAAGCGGTTTCACATTCAACACATTCATTGACTGGCACACCGCCTTCGCGAGCAAGCCCGCTCCCACAGTAGAAATTTGCAGTCTTTGCAAGCGTGCCCGATTCAAGGAACCGCACGATGAATAGTATTTTCAAGCTGTTGGCGCAGCGTTTGGCGTTGGGCCTATTGTCGCTGTTTGCGGTGTCAGTGATTATTTTTCTCGCGGTCGGCATGCTCCCGGGTGACATTGCCCAGGCCATGCTCGGTCAGTCCGCCACCCCGGAAACTGTCGCGGCATTCCGTGCTCAACTGGGCCTGGACCTGTCACCGCTAACCCGCTTCGGCCACTGGATATGGCACTTGCTACAAGGTGATCTCGGTGTCTCGCTGGCCAATCTGCGGCCCATCGCCGAACTGGTCGCCTCGCGTCTGGGTAACACCTTCAGCCTGGCGGCGTTGGCGGCGCTGGTTTCCGTTCCGCTCGCCTTGTTGCTGGGCATGCTTGCGGCGCTGTATCGCAACAGCTGGTTCGACCGTTTGCTCAACACGACGGCGCTGAGCGCGGTGTCGTTTCCGGAGTTCTTTGTCGCCTACATTCTGATCCTGGTGTTCGCGGTGAAACTCAATTGGTTCCCGAGCATTTCCAACCTCACACCAGACGCATCCTTCGGCACCGTGCTGGAACGCTCGGTGCTGCCGGTCGCGACATTGAGCCTGGTGGTCATTGCGCAGATGATGCGCATGACCCGCGCTTCCTTGATTAATCTGCTGGCCAGCCCCTACATCGAAATGGCCCGGCTCAAGGGTATCAGCCAGTCGCGCATCATCTTCCGTCACGCCTTGCCCAACGCACTGGCACCCATCGTCAATGTGGTGGCGCTGAACCTCGCTTACCTGGTGGTCGGCGTTGTGGTGGTCGAGGTGGTGTTTGTCTATCCGGGCCTTGGCCAATTGCTGGTGGACTCGGTGGCCAAACGCGACATCCCGGTGGTTCAGGCCTGCAGCCTGATTTTCGCGGCGACCTACATTCTGCTCAACACCACGGCCGATGTGCTGTCCATCGCCAGCAACCCACGCCTGATGCATCCGAAGGGGTAGAACATGAGCCTGCTCAAACAATTGCTCCGGGCACCGCTGAGTGCCAAGTTCGCAATACTGGTCATCATCCTGTACGTCCTGGTGGCGCTGTTCGCTCCGGTGTTGGCGCCGTACGGCGAAACGCAAGTGGTGGGCGAAGGCTTCGCGCCGTGGAGCGGCGAGTTTCTGCTGGGCACCGATAACCTCGGCCGGGACATGTTCAGCCGCCTGGTCTACGGCGCGCGCAACACCCTGGGCATTGCCTTCCTGACCACGGTTCTGGCGTTCTTGCTCGGCGGCTTGAGCGGATTAATCGCAGCGATCAAGGGCGGTTGGGTCGATCAGGGCCTGTCGCGGGTGGTGGATATTCTGATGGCGATCCCGCAACTGATCTTTGCCTTGCTGATTCTCAGCGTGGTCGGCACCACAGCGACGTCGCTGGTGTTGGTGATCGCGCTGCTGGACGCGACTCGAGTGTTTCGCCTGTCGCGGGCGGTGGCGATGAACGTGGTGGTGCAGGACTTCGTCGAAGCCGCACGTCTGCGCGGTGAAGGCTTATGGTGGCTGGTGACCCGCGAAGTGTTGCCCAACGCCGCCGCGCCATTGATTGCCGAGTTCGGCCTGCGTTTCTGCTTCGTGTTTTTGTTCATCAGCGCGCTGTCGTTCCTCGGTCTGGGCATTCAGCCGCCCACCGCCGATTGGGGCAGCATGGTCCGCGACAACGCGGTGCTGATTACTTTCGGCGACGTCAGTCCACTGTTGCCAGCGCTGGCCGTGGCGTTGATTACGGTCAGCGTCAACTTCGTTGTCGATTGGATGCTGCATAAATCCAGCGGCCTCAAGGAGTGCTGAACATGAACGCGATCGACAACGAAAAGCCGCTGCTGGAAATCCGCGATCTGCACATCGAAGGCCATTACGAGGACGCTTGGCACCCGCTGATCAAGGGCATCGACCTGACCCTGCAACGCGGCGAAGTATTGGGGCTGATCGGTGAGTCGGGTGCCGGCAAATCGACCCTCGGCCTGGCTGCCATGGGGTATACCCGTGACGGTTGCCGGATCACCGGCGGCTCGATGCAGTTCGACGGCATCGACCTGCTGCGCGCCAAACCTGAAGCGCTGCGCACACTGCGTGGTCTGCGGATAGCCTACGTCGCACAAAGCGCCGCGGCGTCGTTTAACCCGGCCCATCGGCTGATTGATCAGCACGTGGAAACGGCGGTCAAGAACGGTGGGATGAGCCGTGCCCAGGCCATGGCAGAAGCGGTGGAGTTGTATCGGGTGCTGCGCCTGCCGAATCCGGAACAGATTGGTCAGCGCTACCCGCATCAGGTGTCTGGCGGGCAATTGCAGCGGGTCATGACCGCCATGGCCATGGCCTGCCACCCGGACCTGATCATCTTCGACGAACCGACCACCGCCCTCGACGTCACCACGCAGATTGAAGTGCTGGCGGCGATTCGTGATGCGGTGGCGACTTACGGCAGTGCGGCGATCTACATCAGCCACGACCTGGCGGTGGTGGCGCAAATGGCCGACCGGATCATGGTGCTGCGTCACGGCAAACTCGTGGAGGAGGCCGAGACCCGAAAAATGCTTGACGACCCGCAAGAGGACTACACCAAGTCGCTGTGGGCGGTGCGCAGTTTCCGCACCGAACCCAAGCCGTGCCCGCAACAGGAAAAACCGTTGCTGGAATTGCGCAAGAGCTGCGCCAGTTACGGCCATCAGCCTGTGCTGCACGACGTCTCGTTGAGCCTGTATCGAGGCCAGACCCTGGCCGTCATCGGCGAGTCCGGCAGTGGCAAGAGCTCGACCGCGCGATTGATCACCGGATTGCTGTCGCCGACGTCGGGTCAGGTGCTGTATGACGGTGAGGCGCTGCCGGCGAACTTTCGGCAGCGCAGCAAGGAGCAGTTGCGGCGCATCCAGATGATCTACCAGATCCCCGACACCGCGTTGAACCCGCGTCAGCGCATCGTCGATATCATCGGTCGGCCACTGACCTTTTACCTGGGGCTCAAAGGCAAAGCGATGCGGGCGCGGGTGGCCGAGTTGCTGGAAATGATCGAGCTCGATCCGGCGACCTTCATGGAGCGTCAGCCCCGCGAGCTGTCCGGTGGGCAGAAGCAACGCGTGTGCATTGCTCGGGCACTGGCGGCCGATCCGCAGCTGATTATTTGCGATGAAGTGACCTCGGCGCTGGATCAGTTGGTCGCCGAAGGCGTGCTGAAATTGCTCAATCGGATTCAGCAACAACTGGGCGTCGCTTACCTGTTCATCACCCACGATGTCGCCACAGTGCGGGCGATTGCTGATGAAGTATTGGTGATGCAGCGGGGCAGGGTGGTCGACCACGGCTCGCGCAGCGCCATTTTCACGCCGCCGCATCAGGATTACACCGGACTGCTGTTTTCATCCGAACCGCAAATGGACCCCGACTGGCTCGACCGGTTGTTGGCCGCGCGCACGTTACCGTCTTCAAACACAAAGCTTGTAAACGTCTAAGGAATTGCCATGAAAGTACTGATCGTCCACGCCCATCCAGAACCGAGATCCTTCACCGCGGCGTTGCGTGACCAGGCTGTTACGACCCTCGAAGCCCAAGGGCATGAGGTCCAGGTCAGCGACCTTTACGCGATGAACTGGAATCCGGTGGCCAGCGCCGATGACTTTTCGTCGCGGGAAAACCCGGAGTACCTCGTGTATGCCCTGGAGCAACGCTTGGGTGTGAAGAGCCAGTCGCTCGCGCCGGACATCCAGCAGGAGCTCGACAAATTGCTGTGGGCCGACCTGTTGATTCTGAATTTCCCGATTTTCTGGTTCTCGACGCCGGCGATCCTCAAAGGCTGGATTGATCGGGTGCTGGTGTCTGGTGTCTGCTACGGCGGCAAGCGCTTCTACGACCAGGGTGGATTGAGCGGCAAGAAGGCGCTGGTTTGCGTGACGTTGGGCGGGCGCGAGCACATGTTCGGTGACGGCGCGATTCACGGCCCGCTGGAAGACATGCTGCGACCGATCCTGCGCGGCACACTGGGCTATGTCGGTTTCGACGTTCTGGAACCCTTCGTGGCCTGGCATGTGCCGTACATCAGCGACGAAGCCCGCAAGGAGTTCCTGCGTGGTTACCAGCAACGCCTGGAACACTTGAGCGATGACCTGCCGATAGTGTTCCCGCGTTTGTCGCAGTTCGACGATGCGCTGTATCCATTGCCTGTCTGAAGCGTTTCTTTGCCCTGAAAGTTGATGGCGTTTTTTCCGGCCCTATCGTCGGAACGCCGCCCGGAGCCGGCTCGCTCCCACAGTTGATCTCGGTTGTTCGCAAAAAGTAAGTTCACTGAAGATCCTATGTGGGAGCGAGCCGGCTCCGGGCGGCGTTCCGACGAAGAGGCCAGTGGGTTCAATCCAAAAAGCCGGATCTCTTGAGGCCTAGATTTCCTTCACGGGCGTTTCAGTTTCCACACCTTTGATCAGCCCGATGGCGTGCAGGCAATCCCCCTTGTTCACGTACGACTCACCACTGGCGATCGTCTCGTGATTTCCCGCTCTCAAGCGCCAACGCCATTGCCCTTTTCCAGTGCTCGGGGTGCCTTTGGATTGCCTGTAAATCTCAAAATACATACTGCTCGCTCCATGCGATTGATCTATGCGCGGCCTGTGTGGCGCGTCGGAGAAGCCTAGCGGAGCCGGGTTATTTGGCCATCGGGCATTTGTTTCAAATAGTTTGAACACTGGCCCGATAGCGCAGTAGACGTCTTCTCCCTGCCTTCCTAAACTGACGCGAGTCTTGGGCATGGGGGAACGCATGAATCGTAATGAACTACGCAAGGCCGACATCAACCTGATGGTGGTGTTTGAAACGCTGATGCTCGAGCGCAACGTCACCCGGGTGGCGGAGAAGTTGTTTCTCGGTCAGCCGACCATCAGTTCGGCGCTCAATCGCTTGCGCACGATGTTCAACGATCCGCTGTTCATTCGAGTCGGCCATCGCATGGAGCCGACGGCGCGGGCCGAGGAGATCATTCTGCACCTGTCGCCGGCCCTGGATTCGTTGTCGGTGGCGTTGAGCCTGACCCATGATTTCGACCCCGCCAGCAGCACCATGACCTTTCGTATCGGGCTGTCGGACGATGTCGAGTTTGGCCTGTTGCCACCGTTGCTGCGTGCCTTGCGTCAAGAAGCACCGAAGGTGGTGTTCGTGGTGCAGCATGTCGATTACTGGCGGATCCCGGACTTGCTGGCGTCGGGCGATATCACGGTTGGTATCAGCCAGACCCGCGGCCTGCCGGCCAACGCCAAGCGCAAGTTGTTGCGGCACATCCAGCCCAGCATTTTGCGCGCGGATGCATCGGACACACCGCTGACGCTCGATGAATATTGCGCGCGACCGCACGTGCTGGTTTCCCACACCGCCAATGTCAGCGGCTACGCCGATGAGTGGCTGGCGGAGATTGGTCGTACGCGTCAGGTCGTCCTTTCCGTGCCGCAATACAGCTCGCTGCCGGCTTTGCTCGCCGGCACCGATCTGATCGCCAGCCTGCCGGACTATACGGCTGAGGCCATGGCGGCGTCCGGCCAGCTGTTCCAAGAGCCGTTCCCGTTCAAGACACCGACCCTGGATCTGTCGATGGTCTGGCTCAGCCATGTCGATACCGACCCCGCCGAGCGCTGGTTGAGGTCGAGACTGGAGGCGTTCATGAGTGAACGTGCGGTGTTGCCGCTGCCCGAGTGAGTAGGGCAACGCTGTGTTATATGTACGACCTTTCTGCCAACCTTAAGGAGCTCAGTCATGCCTCACCTGCACATGGAATACACCGCCAACCTGCCCGTGCTCAATGCCGACGTGGCGTTGATCCGGCTCAACAATACGTTGGTGGCGTCCGGTCAGTTTGCTGCCGAATACGACATCAAGAGCCGAGCAGTGAAAGTCGAGACGTTCAAGGTCGGCACGGCGTTAGGTGAACGGGCCTTCGTGCATGTGAAACTGGCACTGTTGAGCGGTCGCTCGGCGCAGATCAAGAAGCAGTTGTCCGAAAGTCTGCTGGCGGTGGTGCAGGACCTGTGTGAATGGCCGACCGGCGTTGAAGTCCAGTTGGCCGTGGAAATCCTCGACATCGATCGAGAGTCTTACACCAAAATAGCCATCAGCCACTGAGTTTCAGGCCATTTCCTGCTCGGTGCAGGCCTTGACCACTTGTTCGCGCAGCCAGGTGTTGGCGCTGTCCTGATCGACATTCTGGTTCCACTGCATGTCGAGGCTGAAACCCGGCAAGCCGTTCGGCACTTCGCAATGATTGAAGATTGCCTCGTTGGCCAGCAATTGCTGGATGCGCCGAGGCAGGGTCACGATGAAGTCGGTGCCGGTGATCATCTTCAGTGCTGCGCTGTAGCTGTTGGAGCGCGCGACGATCTGCCGTTTTTGCGCCTGCTGCGCCAGCCAGCCGTCGACCATGTTGGTGGTGGATGTCCAGGGTGTCGGGAACACGTGCCGGCGTTCGACAAAGGCTTGCAGGCTTAAACGCGGCTCCGGCGGTGTGGCACGTTTGTCGAAGACACAGACCAGGTCATCCTCCAGCAGCCTCCGGGATTTGAAATCGCCGTGACTGCGATGAAAGTTCGGGCCGAAGCAAATCACCAGGTCGAGGCTGCCGTCGCGCAGTTCTTCGGCCGGGATGTCGGTTTCGAACTTGTGCATGTTGACCATCACCGGAAGGTCGGCGAAATCGAAGCTTTTCAACAGCCGCGGCAGGATCAACTGCTCGAAGTATTCAGGTGCGCAGATATTGAAAGTGACCGGTTGCAGGGTTGGGTCGAACGCCTGCGCACCGGCGTGACACAGGTTGATGCTTTCGAGGATCTTCAGCACGTGGGTGTACATGGTGCTGGCTTTGTAGGTGGGGCGCATCCCCGCGCGGGTATTGATGAACAGTTCGTCTTCGAAGCTGGTGCGCAGTTTTTTCAGGCAGTAGCTCACAGTGGACTGGCTGACGCAGAGCGCCTCGGATACACCGGTGACGCAGCTTTGCTCATACACAGCGATAAACACCATGAGGTCCTGCATATCGAGCTTTCTAAGCAAGTTACTGTTCAGCATCCGTTCGGTCTCGCTGTGCTCCTTGCGCTGACTGTGCGCAAACTTGTGCGAGTGATCCTAACGGAACGATGGTGCCAGGAGAATGCCCTGTAGGAACTTTCATGGAAAGTTGTGGGGCAGTTCTATAGGCCTTCAGCCCCGTGAGCGGCGGCGAAACCGGTGTGTTTCATGATGGGGGTTCCGGGTCAGTGAATGTGTTGGGCGTAATGTCGCGGGTCGAAGCGCAAGACCATCAGGATCATCAGTGCCATGACGCCGGTCAGTGACCACCAGGCCCATTCGAAGCTGCCGAGCTGATCGCGGATCAACCCGGCAATCAGCGGCGAGAGACCGGCAATCAGGTAGCCGATGCCCTGCACGAACGCGGTCAGGCCGCCGGCGCGCTGGGGATTGTCCAGATGATCCAGGGACACGATGAGGCTCATCGGGAACAGTCCGCCGATGCCGAGCCCCAACAGACATGGCCACAACAGGCTCAGGTGTTGCGGGCTGAGAATAAGCCCGCAGAAACCGGCCATGATCAGCGCCAGCAACGCCACCAGCACCACGCGTCGGTCTCGGCTGCGGTTGGCGATAGCCGGTGTCAGCAGGCCGGACAACACTTCCATGGCGGTCAAGAAACCCAGCAGCAACCCGGCGTTTTGTTCGCTCCAACCCTTTTCGACGTAGTACGGCGCCAGCCAGGCCAGCACACAGGTGTAGGACGCCGTGCCCAGCCCGAAGAAGATGGCGAGTAACCAGGCGCGGGAATTGCCGAAGAAGGACCCATTGCGTTGCGCCTGAGCAGGCTGCGCCGGCATCCTTTCGCGTTGCATGCACCAAAACAGCAACGCTACCAGCGCCAGCGCCGCCCAGATCGCCAGGCCCATGCGCCAGCTGCCGGTGCGGATCATCACCAGCGGTGCAAACGACGCCGCAATCGCTGCGCCGCCCATGATCGATGTGACGTAGAGCCCCATGCACACGGAAACGTTATCGCTGAAGCGGGATTTGATCAGCGCCGGCATCAACGCCTGGATCAGCGCGATACCGATGCCCGCCAGCACGGCGCTGAGGATCAGTTCGGCCGCCGAATCGAGGAACAATCGCGACACCGTCGCCACGCCGATGATCAGCAGGGAGAGCACCACGGTGCGTTGTTCGCCGATTCGTTGGCTGACGCTCAGCCCAACGAACATCGCCAGCCCCATCGCCATCACTGGCAGCATGGTCAGCAGCGAGGCCAGGCTGAAACTCAGCGCAATGTCGCCACGAATCGCCGACAGCAAAGGACCGACGGCGGCCATGGAAGGTCGCAGGTTCAGGGCGACCAGGATGATGCTGACCATCAGCCAGAGGGCAGGGCGGGAGGTTGCGCGAACGTTTTCCATCTATCGGACCTGGAATGACAAGGCGCCGATTAGGCGCGGCGAGGTCTGCAGGCCGCAAATCAGAAAGTCCGGAGCAGTATTTAGAAATTAAATAACACTCCCTGTAGCAGCCTTCGGCAGCTGCTACAAGTACCGTGGTGCAACTCAATTGTTTAGCCAGCCCATAACCAAGGTTCTTCAAATCCCGATTTAACGACTTAACCTCCCGTGTAACGCTGCTGCTCATCTGTTCTCTGCGGTTTTCTCTATGGATGGTTGCCCCGTCGCACTTCCCTCCGAATTAGCCTTCTGGGCGCTGTGGCACTGCCGTCACGCGCGCCCACCGGATTCCTGCCTTTCCCGTTGATTGTTCTTACAGGTCCCGCGCTGCGCGCCGGGATCAAAGTGGCGGCGCCTGTGCGTTTGCCTGACGCGGAAATAAGAGAATTCCCATGAGTTTTGCCACGACATCCTTCGCCTCCAAGCAAGAAGCCCTGACCTTTCTTGAACAGAACCCGGATATCGAGATGTTCGAGTTGTTCATCCTCGACAACAACGGTGTGCCTCGGGGTAAGTTGCTGCATCGCGATGAATTGCTGGCGGTGTACGAAAGCGGACGGCCATTGCCGAGCACCATTCTCGGCCTGACCATCAACGGTGATGACGTGGAGAACTCCGGCCTGGTCTGGGACGTTGGCGATATCGACTGCCGGGCTTACCCGATCAGTGGCAGTTTGACGCGCATGCCCTGGCGGCTGATGCCTACGGCGGCGGTGCAGGTCAGCATGCACCCGAAGGAGGGCATGCCCGCGACGATTGCCGATCCACGGCATCTGCTGGCGAAAGTCATCGAAGGTTTGCAGGCCGACGGTTATTACCCGGTGATGGCGGCAGAGCTGGAGTTCTACCTGCTGGATCAGCAGCGCGACAGCAACGGTCGGCCGCAACCGGCGCGGGATGTCGATGGCGGGCGGCCGCGAGGGACTCAGGTCTACGGTTTGCGTGAACTGGAACAGATTGAACCGTTTCTGGCCGATCTCTACAGTGCCTGCAAACTCCAGGGCATTCCGGCGCGCACGGCGATTTCCGAATACGCGCCGGGGCAAGTGGAAATCACCCTCGAACACCGCACCGACGCCTTGCAGGCGATGGACGAAGCGGTGCGCTACAAACGGCTGGTCAAGGGCGTGGCCCACAAGCACGGGATGACGGCGTGCTTCATGGCCAAACCGTTCGATGACTTGGCGGGCACTGGCATGCACATGCACGTCAGCCTGGCGGACAAGGAGGGCAATAACCTGTTCGCCAGCGAAGCCCCGGACGGCACGCCGCTGCTCAAACAGGCGGTCGGCGGGATGCTCAGCACCTTGCTCGATTCGTTGCTGCTGTTCTGTCCGAACGCCAACTCTTACCGTCGCTTCCAGACCAACAGCTATGCGCCGCTGGCGGCCACCTGGGGCGTGGACAACCGCACCGTGAGTTTGCGCGTGCCCGGCGGGCCGGCGTTTTCCCGGCATATCGAACACCGCATCTGTGGTGCCGATGCCAACCCGTATCTGGCGGCTGCGGCGATTCTGGCCGGGATCCATCGCGGTATTCGCGAGCAACTCGATCCTGGCGCGCCGGTGGAGGGCAATGGATACGCCCAGGCCACGGAATTGTTGCCGACTGACTGGCTGACCACGTTGCGGGCGCTGGAAGGTTCGAGCTGGGCACGGGAGGCGTTCGGTGAAGAGTTTCTCGGCGTTTACCTGGCGGTAAAACGAGCCGAATACCGACAGTTCATGGGCGAGGTGGGCGAGCAGGACTGGCGCTGGTATTTGAATCAAGCCTGAACAGAACCTGAACCATTCTCAAATAAGTTGAAAGTTTTGGCCTAGTGCCACAAGCCAACTGATCGTTGGCTTCTTTTTCACAAAAAATTGATGGTTGGCTGCCTAAAATTATTGCCGTCGCGGTAAATGAAATTTTCACATTTGCCGAAGGCACTTCTTTTCAGGAACAGCCGATCACCATGTTGAAGTTTAAAGCCGTGCGCCCCGAGTGGGTGACACTGATTGCCAGCGCCTTTTTATTAACGGGCTTTAATTTTGTTCTCTGGCAACACCTGTTTGAAATCACGGCCTCTGACGGTAAGGGTATCGTCATGCGCGTGGCTTTCGGGTTGATGATCCTGGCCGCCTTCAACATTGTGCTGACCCTGCTGGCTTTCCGGCCCGTGATGAAACCGGTCCTGACGCTGATCTTCATGGTCAGTGCTGGCGTGGCGTACTTCATGAGCCAGTATGGTGTTTTGATTGACACCGGCATGTTGCGTAACTTTGTGCAAACAAATGCGACGGAAGTGCGTGATTTGCTGTCATTGAAGTTGCTTGTTTATTTACTTTTGCTGGGTGTTTTGCCGTCGTTGTTGTTGTGGAGGACCCCGGTTAATTACCGCCGCTGGCACCGAGAGCTATTAAGTAAGGCTCTGGTAAGTGTCGCGTCGGTTGCCGTGATCGGAGGCGTTGCACTGGTTAACTATCAGGGCCTGTCTTCGTTGTTTCGCAATCACCATGAGTTGCGCCTGATGGTGGTGCCCAGCAACTACATCGGTGCCTCGGTTGGCTTTTTGCGGGAGCAGGTCGCGTCGGCGCAACAACCCTTTGTCACTCTCGGTGAAGATGCCCAGCGAAATCCAGCCTGGCAAACCCATGGCCGCAAATCCCTGACTGTACTGGTGGTGGGCGAAAGTGCCCGGGCCGAGAACTTCGGCATTCTAGGGTATGACCGCGACACCACACCCAAACTGAGTAAAGAAGCTGGCTTGATCGCTTATACCGACGTGCATTCCTGCGGGACGGAAACAGCGGTGTCGGTGCCGTGCATGTTCTCCAACATGGGCCGAAAAGATTACAACGCCAGCAAGGCAAAGAACCAGGAGGGCCTGCTGGACGTGCTCAAACGCGCGGGTCTCGACGTAATCTGGCGCGATAACCAATCGGGCTGCAAAGGCACGTGCGATCGGGTCACCCTCGACGACGTCAGTAACCTGAAAGACCCGGTGCTGTGCGCCAATAGCGAATGCCGCGATGAAATCCTGCTGCAGGGTTTGCAGCACTTCATTGATACCCTGGATAAAGACACGGTACTGGTGTTGCACCAGATGGGCAGTCACGGCCCGGAATACTTCAAGCGCTACCCGAAAGAATACGAACGCTTCACCCCGGTTTGTGAAAGTAATGCCCTGAACAATTGCAGTCGCGAAAGTATCGTCAATGGTTACGACAACACCCTGGTGTATACCGATCACGTGCTGTCCACCCTGATCGACCTGTTGCGTAACAATCAGGACAAAGTCGATACCGCGATGCTCTATTTGTCGGACCACGGCGAATCCCTGGGCGAGTACAACTTGTTCCTCCACGGCACGCCTTACATGCTGGCGCCGGAACAACAAAAGCATGTCGCGATGTTGGCATGGTTTTCCGACAGCTATCAAAAGTCGTTCTCGGTGGACGCCCATTGCCTGCAATTGAGTCGTGAAAAGCCCTTGAACCAGGACAATCTGTTCCATTCGATGCTCGGTTTGCTGGAGGTCAACAGCAAGGTGTACAACCAGGATCTGGATATGTTTGCCGGATGTCGCGGTGCGGTAATTGACGGCGTGTTGGCCAAAAAGTGAGTGCTTCAACCTTTTTTTCACGCCCCGGCCGCTAACCTGCGGCCGGTAGAGTTTCCCCCAAGAGCCATTGCACATGTCCGCTCAACCCCCATCAGCCATCGAGCTTGAGATCGCCCGGCGCTACGATCAGGAGCACGCCCGCGTCTGTCTTCAGCCGAGTCCGCGTGGCCTGGCCGGGCGATTGACGTTCTGGCGTGACGAGCAACTGGTGCGTAACGCGCTCAAAGCTGCTGGCGAGCCGGGCCTGGTTCTCGATTTGACCTGTGGTGTCGGGCGCTTCTGGCCGGTACTGGCCGAGCATGCCAACCGGGTGATCCTCGCGGCCGACCCGTCGCAGGACATACTCGACCATGCCCGCACCCACCATCCGCAGCACCTGCTGAAGCGGGTCAAGACCTTTCAGAGTTCAGCGTTCACCATCGGCTTGTCGGCGAATGCGGTTGACTGCATTTTTTGCATGCAGCTGTTTCAACACCTCGCCAGCCCCGAGCATCGCTTGGCCATGCTTAAGGAGTTCCATCGGGTCAGTCGCGATACGGTGATTGTGGCGGTACGGGTCGATGCTCATTTCAAAGGCCGGCGCACGGATGCACAGGGCGCTCCGGTCAGACAGTTGGCCAGCAAGGCCGACGTGGAAGCCGAGTTCAAGCGCGCAGGTTTGCGCTTGCTCAGTCATCAAGACTTCCTGCCGGGTTGTGCGCGGATGCGCGTCTACGTACTGCGTAAGGCGAGCTAGGCTCCGTTTGTCAGACATTTCTTGCTGTCTGGCAGGCATTTTCGCTAAAGCTCTTGTTCAGTGGATGCGCGGAAATCGCCGGGGGCGATATATACTGCGCGCCATTCTTCAAGGGAGAGCCGTGTGGCCATCGATATTCACTGGATTCGCGACAACGATAGCCTCGGTCAGTTTTGCGCCGAGTGGCAGCAGCTGCCATTCGTTGCCCTCGACACCGAATTCATGCGGGTCGACACCTTTTATCCGATCGCAGGCCTGCTGCAGATCGGCGATGGCGTACGCGCTTACCTGATTGACCCCCTGACCATCGACAACTGGCGACCTCTGGCCGCGTTGCTGGAAAACCCGGCCGTGGTCAAAGTCGTCCATGCGTGCAGCGAAGACCTCGAAGTCCTGCTGCGCCTGACCGGCAGCCTGCCGGCGCCACTGTTCGACACCCAATTGGCCGCCGCTTACCTGAACCTGGGTTTCTCCATGGGCTATTCGCGGCTGGTGCAGGAAGTGCTCGGCATCGACCTGCCCAAGGGCGAGACCCGTTCCGACTGGCTGCAACGCCCACTTTCGGACACCCAAATCAGCTACGCCGCCGAAGATGCCTTGCACCTGGCGGAAGTTTTCGTACAGCTTCGTCCGAAGCTGTCTGACGACAAGTACGCCTGGGTCCTGGAAGATGGCGCCGAACTGGTGGCCAACCTGCGTCGCGAAGTTGATCCGTATGAGGTCTATCGCGAAGCCAAGCTTGCCTGGAAACTCTCCCGCGCCCAACTCGTGGTGTTGCGTGAACTGTGCGCCTGGCGCGAGCGCGAAGCCCGTGCTCGTGATCTGCCGCGCAACCGCATCGTGCGTGAGCATTCCCTGTGGCCGCTGGCGCGGACTCAGCCGGACAACCTCGGCGCGTTGGCGAAAATCGAAGACATGCACCCGCGTACCGTGCGTCAGGATGGCGAATTTCTGCTTGATCTGATCAAGCGCTCTGGCAGTGTGTCGCCAGATCAATGGCCGCCAGCGGTGCCGGAACCATTACCGGTGGATGCCGCCGCCCTGATCAAACAGCTGCGTGCGATCGGCCAGACCGAAGCCGAGCGACTGAACATTGCGCCAGAGCTGATGCTGCGCAAGAAAACCCTGGAAGCGCTGCTCAAAAGCGGCTACCCCAACGGTCCTTACCAATTGCCTGATTCGCTGCGTGGCTGGCGCCGCGAATTGATGGGCCAGGCGCTGCTCGACAGCCTGGCCACCGCCGGAGAACAGCCTTGAAACGTATTTGCTCCATCTATCGAAGCCTGAAGAAAAACGAGATGTACCTCTATGTGCTCAAAAGTGATGCACTGGAGCGCGTCCCGGAAAGCCTGATGGCCGCCTTCGGCAAACCGCATCACGCCTTCGACCTGGTGCTGACCCCCGAGCGCAAACTGTCGCGCGAGGACATCACCGTGGTGTTGGAAAACCTTGAGAAACAGGGTTACCACCTGCAAATGCCGCCGGCCGAAGACGAGTACATCGAACACTTGCCGGAAGAATTGCTGCGCCGCAACGACCCGATGTAATCGGCAGACAGGCTCTGTTCAGAGCCTTTATGAAACACTGGAATGATTTTGGCGATGGCCAGGGCGATGGAGCGATACTCCGTCGGCGGCCGTCTGCACTGTTTTCGAAAGGTTTGAACCATGCGCGTTCTGATTGCTGAACACGACCACCCTGTGTACGCCCAGCTGTTGCGTCAAGCAGCGCCTGACCTGGAAGTGCTGACCAGCGGCGACTCCGCCGAACTGGCCAGCCAGGCCGCTGATTGTCCGATCTGGCTCGGTCAGCCGGACCTGCTGGCGACCCTGCTGCGTCAGGGCCACGAGCCGCAATGGCTGCAATCGACCTGGGCGGGTATCACGCCGCTGCTGGCCGACGGTTTGCCTCGGCACTATCGCCTGACCCGGGCGGTGGGGATTTTCGGTCAGGTCATGGCCGAATACGTGCTGACCTACATGCTTGGCCACGAGCGCGAAGTGCTGCCGCGGCTGGTCAGCCAGGTCGAGCGCAAGTGGGACAGTCGCCAGGGCCAAAGCCTGGCCGGCCGCAAAGTGTTGATCGTCGGCACCGGTGACATCGGGCAGGCCGTGGCGCAGTTCCTCGTGCCGTTTGGGGTCGAGTTGTACGGCATCGCCAGCGAAGTCCGTGAGCAGACGCCGTTTGTCGAAGTCGGGGCGCTGGCTGATTTGCCGCGTCTGGTCGGTGAAGTGGATTACGTGATCAATCTGCTGCCCAATACGCCAAACACCCATGACCTGTACGACGCGGCGCTGTTCAAGCAATTCAAGCCGAGCGGGTTGTTCATCAACGTCGGACGCGGCGTGGCAGTGGTCGATGCGGACCTGGTGGAAGCCTTGAAAGAAGGGCATCTGGCCGGTGCCGTGATCGACGTCTGCCGTCAGGAACCGTTGCCGCAGCGTCATCCGTTCTGGACGGCGTGGGGCTTGCTGCTGACTGGCCACAGCTCGGCACCGACCTCGCCATCGATGATGGTGAATCTGTTTGTCGAGAACCTGCGGGCGTATCAGGCGGGTGAGGCGTTGCGCGGGGAAGTGGATTTCAATCGCGGGTACTGAGTACGTCGCAATGATCGTTCCCACGCTCTGCGTGGGAATGCCGCCGGGGACGCTCCGCGTTCCGCTTCGTGTGTGACGCAGAGCGTCACGGGATGCATTCCCACGCGGAGCGTGGGAACGATCGGATGGAGGCCGGTTAGAGGGTAAAGTCGCCTTCGGCGGCCAGCTCGCTCAGCGGACGACGTGGGCTCGGTTCTTCACGCGCTTGCAGGTAATCCGCCAGCGTCGCCTTATCGCCCAGTTTGCCCACGGCCACCGCCGCGTGCAGCGCATAACCCTCAGGAATGTTCAGCTCTTTGCGGGTCAGTTCCTGGTCGAAACCGGCCATGCCGTGGGTGTGCCAGCCGCTGATGCTCGCTTGCAGCGCCAGATGGCCCCAGGCAGAACCGGTGTCAAAGGTGTGCCACAGCGCCGGGGTTTCTTCGGTAGCGCCAGGCACAGCGAACGTGGTTTTCGAGATCACGATCACCAGCGCCGAGGCGTGTTGCGCCCAGCTGCGGTTGAATTCGTTCAGCAGCCCCAGATAGCGCTCCCAGTTTGGCGTGTCGCGACGCGCGTACAGAAACCGCCAAGGCTGCGAGTTGTAAGCCGATGGTGCCCAGCGTGCGGCTTCAAAGAAGCTCAACAGGGTCTCGATGGGGATCGCTTCACCGGTGAAGGCGCGGGGCGACCAGCGATCGGTGAACTGAGGGTGGATGGCATAATCGGCAACGCGTGGATTAGCACTCATCAAGAGATTCCTGGCTACGTTTGAAAGTGAGGGGCGACGCAAAACCCTACTGGGCGGCGCAACAACTGACAAGTCCCGTTATACCGGCAGTCGCCAATGCTTGGCCCTCAAGGGGCTTGGCACTAGACTGGCGGCCTTTTCACCACCTGATGTTGATGCTTGAGCCATGGCCGCCAAAGTCGAACCGTTCTGGATACGCAAAACCCTCGATCAACTCGATCAAGAGGAATGGGAATCGCTGTGCGACGGCTGTGGCCTGTGCTGCCTGCAAAAGCTCGAAGATGAAGACGACAACAGCGTCTACTACACGCGCATCGCCTGCAAACTGCTGGACCTGAAAACCTGTCAGTGCACTGATTACCCCAACCGTCGCGATTTTGTCCCGGACTGCATCCAGCTCACACCGGGCAAGGCCGATGAGTTCAAATGGTTGCCACCGACCTGCGGCTATCGACTGGTCAGCGAAGGCAAGGATCTGCCGCTTTGGCATCATCTGGTGTGCGGTGATCGCGATGCGGTGCACCACGAACGTATTTCCCAGTCCGGGCGCATGCTCGCCGAAGGCAGCGTGGCCGAAGACGATTGGGAAGACCATCTGATTTTTCGGGCGGGTTAAGCGCCAGGCGTATTAACGTTTCACGAAGGAGTGTGTATGGCTGTGGGATTGCGGCTGGCGTGGGCTTTTGGGCTATTGGCCCTGAGTTCGCCTGTGTGGGCGGCGAAAAAGGTCGATCTGGATTACCACGTTCGCCTGTTGCCGCAAAGTGATCAGGCTGAAGTGCGACTGACCCTGGCCCAGGGTTCGGCAGTGCGCAGTCTGGATTTCGACTTGGGCGACGGCAGCCACTACAGCGACTTCAAGGCCGATGGCCAATGGCAGCTCACGCCAGGCAAACCGGCCCGTGGTGTCTGGCGTCCGGCCGCCGACAAGGCCAGCCTGACTTACCGCGTACGCATCAGCCACGGGCGCAAGAGCGGCAGCTTCGACACCCGTATGACCCCGACCTGGGCGCTGATGCGCGGCGATGACCTGGTGCCGGCAGCCAAACTCGATCAGCAGGATGGCATCGAGTTGGTTTCGCGGCTTGAGTTCGAATTGCCCACCGGCTGGAAAAGCGTTGAAACCGCCTGGCCGCGTATCGGCAAGAACAAGTTCCGGGTCGATAACGTTTCTCGCTTGTTTGACCGGCCCACGGGCTGGATGCTCGCGGGCCACCTCGGCAGCCGTCGCACACGGTTGGGGGAAACCGAAGTCACCGTCGCCTCGCCTCAAGGCCAGGGCATGCGCCGCATGGATGTGCTGACGCTGCTGACCTTTGTCTGGCCGCAAGTGCAGGCGGTGTATCCCCGTCATCCCACCAAACTGTTGATCGTCGGTGCCAACGACCCGATGTGGCGTGGCAGTCTGGGGGCGCGCGAATCGATCTACCTGAACACTCGTCTGCCGCTGGTCAGCGAAAGCGGCACCAGTGCGTTGGTGCGGGAATTGGCTCAGGTGTTCGGGCGGATCAACGACAAGCAGCGCAGTGACTGGATCAGCGAAGGATTTGCCGAGTATTACGCCATCGAACTGGTGCGCCGCGCCGGTGGCATGAGTGACGAACGGTATGAGAGCTTGCAGAAGAAGTTGGCCAAGGACAGCCAGAAGGTCAGCACATTGCGCGGTGAACAGGTCAGTCCGGCGCAGGTCTCGAAAGCGGTCGTGTTATTGCAGGAACTGGACCGCGAAATTCGCCTGAAGACCCGCAACAAGCGTTCGCTGGATGATGTATTGCAAGGGGCGATGCATCTCGAAAGCGTGGATACCAAGGAATTTGTTCAGCTTGCGGAAAGCGTTCTTGGCGAGTCTTCCAAGGTACTGGATACCGAGTTGCTTCAGTGAAACCGCCTTCGCGGGCAAGCCACGCTCCCACAGGTATTGTGTCGATCGCAACATTGGTGGACGACACAATACCTGTGGGAGCGTGGCTTGCCCGCGATGGGGCCATCAGCCTCAGCGAAAATCCGGGATCAAACCCCGGCTTTAGGCGATTTCAACGAATCATTGCCCGTTACCGTGGCGGTATTGGTCGCCGCCTCGGCATTCGCCTTCAATCGATTTAACTCTTCCCCCGCTCGCTGAATCTTCGCCCGCACGTTGTTCATGTCCTGACGGCTTTTCTCCAGCAGGCTTTTCGCCGAACTGTGCCCGGTAATCCCACGCGCCAGGGCCACACCGCCGATCGCCACTTGAATCAACCCGAACACGCCTCCGCGACGCAGGCCCTTGCTGAGCATCACCACGCCGCCGGCCAGTGAACCGATACGTTCCCAACCCTGCACGTTCTGCTCAGTGTGAGTCTGGAACGGGGTGGATTCGATGCGTTCTACGCGTTTGAGCTCGCTCATGATCTGTCTCCTGGCTTCAAGAATAGATAACTAAGCTGACTGCCGAGGCGGGCGGCTTGTTCCATCGGATGTGCGGTGAATCAGCGAAATTTCGCCCCGGAGCGGGTATTGAGTCCCTTGGACAGGCGGTCATAGAGCACGACGTTGACGGTGGCCGCCAGGTTCATGCAGCCGGTGGTCGGGATGTAGACCACGTCTTCGCACCAGTCGCGAATCTCTTTATCCAGCGAGCCGTCTTCCGGGCCAAAAATGTACAGCGCACGGTCCGGGTGGGTGTATTCCGGCAGCGAACGGGCGCCGTCTACCAATTCCACAGCGACCGGAACGCAGCCCAGCGGCAGGATTTTTTTCAGGTCGTCGATGCCGATCAGCGGGATGTCGTAGTGGACTCGCTTGGTGTCGGTGACGAAGTCGGCGGCGCGTTCATAGCGCTTGCCGGTGTAGAACACGGACGCCACGCCATAACAGCCAGCGGCGCGCATCACCGAACCGACGTTCTCCGGTGATTTGGGGTTATACAAACCAATGCAGCTGTACCGTTTGTCTGCCACGAGCGGGTGCCTTCGGGGAAAAAACGGCGATTATACGGGGATTGGGGGAGGGGTGTTCGGTGATCGTTCCCACGCTCTGCGTGGGAATGCCGCTAGGGACGCTCCGCGTTCCGCCTCTAGATGTGACGCAGAGCGTCACGGAATGCATTCCCACGCAGACGGTTCGACGCCTCGACGTGGGAACGATCATGCGGGGCTCAGTCGTCTTTCTTCATCAGGCCCGCCAACGCCGCAAACGGGTTATGCGTCGCCTTGGCGATTTTCGGCGAGCTCAGCGAGCCTTCACCAAAATACTGCTGGTCGGTGTACCGCGAGTGTTCGTTGTCGTGGCAATACAGGCACAACAGCTCCCAGTTCGAGCCGTCCTGAGGGTTGTTGTCGTGGTTGTGGTCGCGGTGGTGCACGGTGAGTTCGCTCAGGCGCTTGCCAGAAAACTCACGGGCGCAGCGGCCGCACACGTGCGGGTACATTTTCAGGGCCTTGTCGCGGTAACCCATTTCCTTGTCGCGCTGGTTGTCAGCAAGGATGCGGTCCAGCTTCGACGTGTTGGACGGAGGTGTTGACGAACTCATGGGTTCACCTTTGTAAAAAGACTAATGACGGTTATGACGTGAGTTTAGCTCAGCCCTTGAACTTCTCGGCAATCCAGATGGTGTGACGGGTGCCTTTGTTGCCGTGGGCGAAGACCTGGACTTCCTCGGCCTTGAAGCCGGCCTTCTTCAGTTTGTCGGAAAACTGTCGGTCAGCGCTCGCGGACCATACGGCCAGCACACCTTTGGGCCGCAAGGCCTTGGCGCAGGCGCTCAGGCCGCCAGCGGAGTAGAGCCAGCTGTTGGCCTTCTGGGTCAGGCCTTCGGGGCCGTTGTCGACGTCGAGCATGATCGCGTCGAAACCTTGCGGCTCGGCTTGCAGCACTTTGGCCACGTCTTCCATGCGAATGACCGTACGCGGGTCGAGCAGCGGGTTCCCGGCTTTCTCGCCCAGCGGTCCACGGTTCCACTCAACCACCCCCGGCACCAGTTCGGCGACGACCACTTCAGCAGTCTTGCCCAGGTTCTTGAGGGCCGAGGCGAGGGTGAAGCCCATGCCCAGGCCGCCGATCAGCACGCGCGAATTCGGCCGGCCGGCAACTTTACGGCACGGGATCTCGGCCAGCGCATCTTCGGAGCCGTGCATGCGGGTGTTCATCAGTTGCCCGCCGTCGCCGCCCTGGATCTTGATGACAAAATCCTCGCCGTATTCGAACAGGCACAAGGCACCGCCATTTTCAGGAATCGGAGTGGTGTCGAGCAGAACGAAACGTTTCATGGGACTCACTTGAGGAGAAATTGGCATAAGAGGAGGAAGGCAAACACGCGCAGTAGGGAGTAGCCTGCAAAAAGACAACAAGGCCAACGGAGCCATTGATGAAGCGCACCATTCTAACGGTCATTGCCTTGGCCGCGCTCTCGATAACTGCAGTGCAGGCCCTGGAGCTGCAAACCATCCCCACCAGCCCCGCGCCGCTGCCCGGTTCGCCCGGCACTGCGACCCCGACACCGTACCCGCAAATCACCCCGACCAGCGTGCCCAAGGTTGGCCCTGGCAGTGGCGGTCCGCCGTTGGTGCCCATTGAAATGCCTAGCCCGCCCAGCAAGGACCAGCCACTGCCGGGGCTGGAGCAAAACCCGTCGAAAGCCAAATCACCCGGCGGTTAAACCTGCTGCGAAAGCAGTTGTCCGTCGGCCATGCGCAGGCGTTTGGAGAGGGAAACGGCAAGGGCACGGATGACTTTGGCGGCGATTTTCGGCGCATCGTTGAGCATCTTTTCCAGCGAATCCTTGCCCAGATTGAGCAACTGGCAATTGCTTGCGGTCACGCAACTGGCCGATCGTCGTTCGCCGTCAAGTACGGCCATTTCGCCGAACGCCCGACCGCTGCGCAACGTTGCCATGGTCACCCGTTGCCCGTCGCTGTTGGTTTTCTGCACCGCCACCTGGCCGGTGTGGATGATGCACATGAAGCTGCCTGCATCGCCCTCATGGAAAATCTCTTCGCCCGAAGCAATGGTGCTGATGCTGAAGTAACCCGATGCCGCGGCAAAGTCTGCCGGCAGCAGTTGATCGAACAGGCCACAGTCCATCAGCCAGTCGCGAATTTCGTTGTTCAGTAAGGTCGGTTCTGACATGTCGTCACGGTCTTTTTTTGTGTCTGTACTATCCGGATTTGGATTCACGCAAACCCATGTGGGAGCGAGCTTGCTCGCGATGAGGCCAGCACATTCGAAACTGATGTTGAATGTGCCACCGCTATCGCGAGCAAGCTCGCTCCCACAGGGGGTGTGTTGGATTGGCCCCGGTGTCTGGTGTTAAGACCAGCACGCCGGGCCAAGTTCCTCAGACGATGCCCAAAACCTTGAAAACAAATGCGTATTCGAGTGCTACGTCACGCAATCCCTGATAACGACCGCTCATTCCGCCATGCCCGGCACCCAATTCGGTCTTGAGCAGCAGAGGATTGGTGTCGGTTTTGGTCGCGCGTAATTTCGCCACCCACTTGGCCGCTTCCCAGTACTGCACGCGACTGTCGTTGTAGCCGGCGATCACCAGAGTCGCCGGATAGGCTTGCGCGGTGACGTTTTCGTACGGGGCGTAGGCCTTGATCCGCTCATAGACGTCCGGTTCTTCAGGATTGCCCCACTCGTCGTATTCGGTGACGGTCAACGGCAGGTCCGGGTCGAGCATGGTGTTCAGTACGTCGACGAACGGTACTTCGGCAATCGCTGCGCCGAACAGCTCCGGCCGCTGATTGAGCACCGCGCCGATCAGCAGCCCACCGGCGCTGCCGCCGCTGATCGCCAGTTGCTGTGAAGCAGTGAAGCCATTGGCGATCAGGTGTTCGGCGCAGGCGATGAAGTCGCTGAAGGTGTTGTGCTTGTGTTCCTGCTTGCCAGCGCGATACCAGGCTTCGCCCAGTTCACCGCCGCCACGCACGTGAGCGATGGCGAACGCCACGCCACGATCCAGCAGACTCAAACGGGCGTGGGAGAACCACGGGTCGAGGCTTTCACCGTAGGCGCCATAGCCGTACAGATAAAGCGGCGTCGGCTTGCCGAGTGCTTCGCGTTTGACGACGAGGCTGATCGGCACTTGCGTACCGTCCGGTGCCGTCGCCCATAGACGCTGACTGACGTAGGCATCGGCGTCGAACGGGCCGAGCACCGGGGTTTCCTTGAGGACTTTCTGCTCGCCGCTGCCCAGCACAAGCTGGCGGATTTGCGCCGGACGGTTCAACGCTTCATAGCGCAGACGGATCCTGTCGCTGACGAATTCAAGACTGTTTTGCACGTGAAGGCTGTAGGCCGCATCCGGTAATTGCACACGGTAGCTCGGCAGGTCTTGCGGATGAACTTCAATCACCGGCAAGCCGCCGACCCGCAGGCTCAGGGTCATGGCCCCGGCGTTGAGGCTCATGCCGTCGATCATCACCGTGTCGCTGTGCGGGATCAGGTTCTGCCAGTCGGCCTCGGTCGGCGCCACGCCGGTGTCTACGGCGTGGTACAGGGCAAAGTTGATGCCGTCGCGGTTGGTGCGAATGAACCAGGCCCACTCGCCATCGAGTGCGCCGTGGTCGACGTCGTACTCATGGTCTTCAACTCTTGGTGCGATACAGGTAAAAGCTTGTTGCGGCTGGAACGCGTCGAGCACCCAGACTTCACTGGTGGTCTTGCTGCCCAGGGACAGCAGCAATTGCTGCTCGGAGCTCGAGCGGTAGCAATGCATGAAGAATCGACCGTCCTGCTCATGGAACACTTCTTCAGCCGCTGTACCGTCCAGCCGATAGCGGAACAGTTTGTGCGGGCGATGCGTCTCGTCCAGCTCGCCGAAGAACAAGGTCAGGCTGTCGTTGGCCCAGGTCATGCTGCCGTCGCAGTCCTGGAATTCCAGTTCGCTGACACGGCCGTTGGACAATTCCTTCACGAACAGCGTGTAAATCTCATCGCCCGTGGCGTCGATGCTGTAGGCCAGACGCTGGTGGTCCGGGCTGATACTGAATGCGCCCAGGGAAAAGAAGCCGCCTTTGGCCAGTGCATTCGGGTCCAGCAGCAGCTGTTCCTGGCTTTCGTCGAGCTGCAGGCTGTCATCGGCCGGGCGCGGGCAGCGGTAGTGACGGGCGTATTCATCACCCGCCGTGGTGCGCGTGTAATACAGGTACGGACCCCAAGGGGAGGGCAAGGACAGGTCGGTTTCGAGAATCCGGGCCTTGATCTCTTCGAACAGGGTTTCGCGCAGCCCGGCCTGATCGGCGGTTTGCGCCTCTTGATAGATGTTTTCCGCTTTCAGGTAGTCGAGCACCGCGTCGGTGTCGCGCTCCTGCAGCCAGGCATACGGGTCGTCGCCTTCGGCCTTGTGGGCAATGGGAGCGTCGGAAACGTTGACGGATAGGGGCATGAAGGACTCTCGAGCGTTTTACGAAATGGGGTTCGCAGACGGCGGGCAAGCCTGACGTGCGAAAAGTCGTTACTATAAGCGCCTCTTTGCCTGCCTTGCCATGGACACCATGACCGAGAACGACTATCTGATCGCTTGGGGCCTCTACGCCTTTGCCGCTTTGGGCTGCCTGTTGGTGTGGATGCGCTTGACCCGCTGGATGTGGCGCTGGCTGCGTGAACCGCTGCGGCTGCTGGTTGCCGTGTTGCTGTTCAGCCCCACCATCATCGACCAGGTGAAGGAAAAGGTCGCTCCGGCCATCGCCATCACTGCCCTTGATCTATTGTTCAAGGTCGGCAACAACGCCTGGCGGGCGGTTTCCGACCTGTTCATGTACGGCATGATCGTCTTCGGCATTTACCTGGTGTTCGTGGCGATTCGGTTCCCTATCGAACGTGCGTCCAACGCTCGCAAGGAACAGGCTGCCGCCGCCAAGGCTGCGGCGCTAGCCGACGAACCGGAAGAAGATCATCCCTTCGGCGGTGCGGGCGATGATCGTTACGGTCGTCCACCGGTGCCGAGCAATCCTCAGCGTTTGCGGGTTGAACCCCGTCTGTAACCTTGCCCCTGCCTTTCAGCGAGAATCCGAGCATGTGTGAGTTATTGGGCATGAGCGCCAATGTGCCGACCGATATCGTGTTCAGCTTCACCGGGCTGATGCAGCGCGGCGGCCGCACCGGTCCACACCGTGACGGTTGGGGCATCGCCTTTTACGAGGGCCGTGGCCTGCGACTGTTTCAGGATCCGGCGGCGAGCTGTGAGTCCGAAGTCGCCAACCTGGTGCAGCGCTATCCGATCAAGAGCGAAGTAGTGATCGGGCACATCCGTCAGGCCAATGTCGGCAAGGTCTGCCTGTCCAACACCCATCCGTTCGTGCGTGAACTGTGGGGGCGCAACTGGTGTTTCGCCCATAACGGCCAGCTCGCCGAGTTTCAACCGATCAAGAGTTTTTACCGCCCGGTCGGCGATACCGACAGCGAAGCGGCGTTCTGCGATTTGCTCAACCGTGTGCGCGCAGCGTTCCCGGAACCGGTAGAGGTCGAAGAACTGCTGCCAGACCTGGTAGCAGCCTGCGCCGAATACCGCAGCAAAGGCGTGTTCAACTGCCTGCTCAGCGACGGCGATTGGTTGTTCTGCTATTGCTCGACCAAGCTGGCGCAAATCACCCGCCGCGCGCCATTCGGCCCGGCGCGCTTGAAGGACGTCGATGTGATCGTCGACTTCCAGGCCGAAACCACGCCCAACGACGTGGTCACGGTGATCGCCACCGAACCCTTGACCGAAAACGAAACCTGGACCCGCTACGAACCGGGCCAATGGAGCCTCTGGCGACGCGGTGAATGCGTCAGCCAGGGCAAGACCGAATAAGGATTGCCCCTCATGTTGCTCAGTTATCTACGGCTGGTGTTGTTTGCGGCGGGCCTGTTGATCGGTGTCCAGGTGCCGGGATTCATCAGCGATTATGCCAAGCGGGTCGAAGCGCATCTGATTGAGGCGCAGACCGGTCTGAGCGGTTTTCAGGGCACTGCCAATCAGTTCTTCAAGGGTGACATGCAGGCGCTGGTGGCCCATTACCGCGCGAGCGAAGACCCGATTTTTCGCAGCGACGCCGACAGCCTGAGCACTTTGCTGACCCGTCAACTGGCCCTCGATAAACAGTTCCAGGCCATGCAGGGCCCGTGGTACATCCGCTTCCTGCAAGTGGCGCTGGCGGCCGACCCGGATATTCGCAAGGAAACCTGGAACGGCTACAGCTACCAGATTCTGCTGACGCCGGAAGCGATGATCTGGGGCATGAGCGGGGCGTTGCTGTTGTCGTTCGGCATTGAATGCCTGTTCCGGCTGATCGACTGGGTGGTGTTGGGCGGCAAACGCCTGCGCCAGAGCCGGCCGATCGAAGATCGGGATGTGCGCGGTCTTTGATTTGATGATCGTTCCCACGCTCTGCGTGGGAATGCAGCCCGGGACGCTCTGCGTCCCATCCAAAGCCGAACGCGGAGCGTCCGTTGAGGCATTCCCACGCAGAGCGTGGGAACGATCATCAGCGCGCGAGGACGATGTAGTTCTCACCCACCTTCTTCGCATACCCGTCCAGCACCTGCTGACACAACGCAACAATCTCCTCGACCCACTCCACGCCAACCCGCCACGACACCACCACCTGCAAATTCGGCGGCCGTTGCTCAATGGCCAGCAAGGTCAGTTCACCCCGCGCCAGTTCTTCGGCCACCAGCACCGGCGGCAACGCGCCAATGCCGAAGCCATCGCGCAGCAAACGGGTAATCGCCGATACCGAATTCACGCAGTTGAGCCGTGGCGCCATGACGCCGTTGGCCTGCATCAAACTCAAGATGTCCTGATGCGGATGTGAGTTTTTCGAGTAGGTAATGATGCGTTCCCGCGCCAGATCGGCAATGCCTGAGTACTCGCGGTTGTAGATCGAATTGCTGGCAACAATCCAGCCCATCGGGTGGCTGGCCAGCTCCAGACTGCGCACGCTTTCCTGGCGCAGCAGGTCGGTTTGCAGGATCAGATCGAGAAAGCCTTTTTGCAGCTGATCGCAGAGGTTGAGTGCGGTATCGGCCACCAGCTCGATTTCCACTAGCGGATAGTGATCCATCATTTGTGCCACCAACGGGCTCAACCAGGTATGGATGACCGTGTCCATCACGCCGATGCGAACTCGTCCGACCTTGCTCGAGCGGGTTTCGATCGACTGCTTGAGGGCTTGCATGGTGTCCATCATTTGCTCGGCGTACTCGAGCACTTTCAAGCCTTCGGGCGTCAGGCTCACGCCACGTGAATCGCGCAGGAACAGCTTCACCCCGAGCTCGCCTTCGAGCACGGCAATGCGGCTGGAAATCGACGCCTGGGTGGTGAAGAGCTTGTCTGCCGTCAGGCGAAAACTCTTGAGTCGGGCGACCCAGACAAAGGTCTCGAGAAACTTCAGGTTCATGGGATTAAGTTTTTCTTATGCCTAGGGCGGGTTTTTATTAGTTGGACGTAGCAGGGCCGGGCGCCCAAAAATCAGGCCATCCGGTTCCCACGATAGGCGTCGTCGGGGCTCAGAACAATACCAATAAAATTAGCGCGGAGATTTGCCATGAGTGCGCCCGACACGCTCGACATCCCCAAAGCCACGGTTCGCCCGGGACCTTTCGACTGGTACCGCAACATCAATAAGCAGGAACGCCGCACCTTCTGGAGCTGCAAGATTGGCTATGGCCTGGACGGCATGGACACCCAGATGCTCAGCTTCGTGGTGCCGACCCTGATTGCGATGTGGGGCATCACCACCGGCGAGGCCGGGCTGATTCACACCAGCACCCTGATCGCCTCGGCCATCGGCGGTTGGGTGGCGGGGATTCTCTCCGACCGCATCGGTCGCGTACGTACCCTGCAACTGACTGTTCTGTGGTTTGCCTTCTTCACCTTCCTCTGCGGTTTCGCCCAGAACTATGAGCAACTGCTGATCAGCCGCACCCTGATGGGCTTCGGTTTCGGTGGCGAATGGACTGCCGGCGCCGTGCTGATGGGTGAAGTGATTCGTGCCAAGGACCGCGGCAAGGCCGTGGGCATGGTGCAATCCGGCTGGGCGCTGGGTTGGGGGCTGACGGCGATTTTGTATGCGCTGCTGTTCTCGGTGCTGCCGCCTGAAGACGCCTGGCGCGCACTGTTCATCCTCGGCATCGTGCCGGCGATTTTTGTGATCTTCGTCCGTCGGTTGGTCAAGGACCCGGAAATCTATCGCGAAGCCAAAGCCCTGCAGGAACCGAGCAACCCGGCGAAGTTTTACGAGATCTTCGCCCCTGGCATCCTCTTCACTACGATTCGCGCTTCGGTGCTGACCACTGGCGCGCTGGGCGGTTACTACGCGATCACCTCCTGGTTGCCGACTTTCCTGAAGAATGAGCGCGGTTTGAGCGTACTCGGCACCGGTGGATACCTGGCGATGGTGATCGTCGGTTCCTACGTCGGCTACGTCATCAGCGCGTATTTGACTGACATCCTCGGGCGTAAAAAGAACTTCATTCTGTTCGCGGTTGGCTCGTTCACCATTGTTTTGCTCTACACCCAATTGCCGGTCAGCAATGGCGTGATGCTCTGGCTGGGCTTTCCGTTGGGCTTCTTCGCCTCGGGGATTTTCAGTGGCATGGGCGCGTTTCTGACCGAGCTGTTTCCGACACGGATTCGTGGTTCGGGCCAGGGCTTTTGCTACAACATTGGCCGGGCGCTGGCGGCATTGTTCCCGCTGCTGATCGGATTGCTGAGCCAGACGGTGCCATTGAGCGTGGGAATCGGTGCCTTTGCGGCGGTGTCCTACGGCGTGGTGATCCTTGCGGCCCTGAGCCTGCCGGAAACCCGTGGCAAGCAACTCGAAGCCCAATAGCTTAATGCCCAGCAACTGATAATCTGCGGGCAAATGCCTACAGCTAAAAGAATAAAACCTACAGGAGTGTTCATCGTGAGCCGCCTGCTATTGAACTGCGACATCGGCGAGAGTTTCGGCAACTGGACCATGGGTCTGGACGCCGAGGTCATGCCCTTCATCGATTGCGCCAACATCGCCTGCGGCTTCCATGCCGGCGACCCGAGCATCATGCGCAAGACGGTCAGCCTGGCCCTGAGCAACGGCGTGCAGATCGGCGCCCATCCGGCGTATCAGGATCTGGTCGGCTTCGGCCGCCGTTCCATGGCTTACACCGCCCAGGAACTTCAGGACATTGTGCATTACCAGATCGGCGCCCTCGACGGTATCTGCCGGGCTCAAGGCGGGCGGGTGAGTTACGTCAAACCCCACGGCGCGATGTACAACGACATGATGGCCAACCCGGCGCAATTGCGCGCCGTTCTTCAGGCGGTGGCGTCCTATGATCGCCAGTTACCGCTAATGTTGATGGCCACTCGCGACAACCGCGCAGCACAGCAATTGGGCGATGAATACGGCGTGACCCTGTGGTTCGAAGCCTTTGCCGATCGCGCTTACGACAGCGCCGGCATGCTGGTTTCGCGGCAATTGCCGGACGCGGTGCATCACGATCCCGAGACAATCATCGAACAGGCGCTGATCATTGCCCGTGGTGGCAACCTCACGGCCAGCGATGGCAGTGCCTTGCACTTGCAGGCAAACACCCTCTGCGTACACGGCGACAACGCCAGTTCAGTGGCCGCCGTGCGACGCATTCGAGAAGCACTTGTTCAGCAGAGCGCACCATGAAACTTCGGGTGGAAGTGGTGGCGCTGGATTGCCTGATGGTGCGTCTTTTTGATGAGATCAGCGAGGCCAACATGCCGTGGATGCTCGCTGCCAGCGAAGGATTGCGTGCTGCGTTCGCCGGGCATCTGATCGATCTGGTGCCGTCCTATACGACGTTGATGGTGCATTACGATCTGACCGCGTTGAGTCCGGCTCAGGCGCGGGAGCTGATCGCTGAGGCCTTGATCGATCTGTCGCCCAACGCCTGCACGCGCGGCAAATGTCATGTGCTGCCGGTCTGGTATGACGTGAGCGTTGGCCCCGAATTGAGCCTGTTGTCCCAGCGCAGCGGGCTGGCGGTGGATGAAGTGATCCGTCGCCACAGCGAGCGCGAATATCAGGTGTTCGCCTTGGGTTTCGCGCCGGGTTTCGCCTTCATGGGATTGGTGGAGGAAGCGCTGGCGGCACCGCGTCTGAACACTCCGCGTAAAAAGGTAGCCGCCGGCAGTGTCGGCATCGCCGAACGCCAAACTGCCGCTTACCCGGTAGTGTCTCCCGGTGGCTGGAATCTGATCGGCCGCACCCCGGCCAAATTGTTCGACCGCGAACGCGACGGCTACAGCCTGATGCAACCAGGCGACACGGTGCGCTTCGAAGCCGTCAGCCATACCGAATTCATCAATCTGGGCGGTGACGACACGCCGTTGGAGGCGCAGGCATGAGTCGTTTATCAATAGAAGCGAGTACGCCGCTGTGCCTGTTACAGGACGCCGGGCGATTCGGCGTGCGGCATCTGGGCGTGACCCAGGGCGGGGCGGCGGATTGGCGATCGATGTCTTGGGCGAACTGGCTGCTGGGTAATGAGCTGGATGCACCGGTGATTGAAATCACCCTCGGCGGGTTCACCGTCGTTGCCGAAGAGGATTGCGTGCTGGCCCTGGCCGGGGCGGATCTGGGGGCGCTGGTGGATGGCGAGTCGTTGGCCCCGTGGCGCAGTTTCAGGCTGAACAAAGGTCAGCAATTGCAATTCACTCAGCCGCTGCTTGGCGCTCGGGCTTATTTGGCGGCGCCGGGCGGATTTGATGCGCCAAAAGTGTTGGGCAGTAGCGCAACGGTGGTCCGTGAGGAACTCGGCGGGCTGGATGGCATGGGCCGGGCGTTGGCCAACGATGCGCAGTTGAGTTATTCGGGGAGCTCGCTGCTACTGCTGCGGGAGTTGGCGTCCGAACAGGTGCCGGATTTCAAACTCAACGCGCCGCTGGACCTGGTGCTCGGTGCACAGATCGGCGAGTTCAGTGGGCAGAGTTTGTTTGATGCGTTCAACAGCGTCTGGACCCTCGACAGCCGTGCCGACCGGATGGGCATCCGCTTGCTGGGAACGGCGTTGCAGTATCAGGGTAAGCCGATGATTTCCGAAGGCATCCCGCTGGGTGCGGTTCAGGTGCCGCCGGACGGGCAGCCGATTGTGTTGCTCAATGATCGACAGACCATTGGTGGTTATCCGCGATTGGGCGCCTTGACGCCGTTGGCATTGGCACGGCTGGCGCAGTGTCTGCCGGGGGCAACGGTGCGGTTGCGGCCGGTGGTGCAGGAGGTGGCGCATCGGGAGCAGGTCGAATACCTACGCCGGTTTGCTTCACGCTGATCGTTCCCACGCTCTGCGTGGAAATGCCTCACCGGACGCTCCGCGTCCGCTTTTGGGACGCAGAGCGTCCGTGGCTGCATTCCTTTGCTGCGCGTGGGAACGATCAAAAGTCAGCGCTCTACTTGGACAGAAACCGCATCCCTTCCTCCAACCCCCGCAACGTCAACGGATACATCTGGTCGTTAATCAAGTCCCGCACGATGTTGGTCGAAGACGTATAGCCCCACGTATCTTTCGGATACGGGTTGATCCAGATGACCTTCTTGTACTTCTCCATGAACCGCTGCATCCACACATAACCCGCTTCTTCATTCCAGTGCTCGACGCTGCCGCCGGCCTGGGTGATTTCATACGGCGCCATGGCGGCGTCGCCAATGAAGATCACTTTGTAGTCAGCGCCGTACTTGTGCAGCAGGTCCTGGGTCGAGGTGCGCTCGGACGTTCGGCGCATGTTGTTCTTCCACACCGATTCATAAACGAAGTTGTGGAAGTAGAAGTACTCCAGGTGCTTGAACTCGGTCTTGCAGGCCGAGAACAGCTCTTCGCAGATCTTCACGTGGGCGTCCATCGAGCCGCCGATGTCGAACAGCAGCAGCAACTTGACGGTGTTGCGCCGCTCCGGCCGCATCTGGATGTTCAGCAGACCGGCATCACGCGCGGTGTGGTCGATGGTGCCATCGATGTCCAGTTCTTCCGCCGCGCCCTGACGCGCGAATTTGCGCAACCGCCGCAGGGCGACCTTGATGTTGCGCGTGCCCAGCTCCACCGAATCATCGAGGTTCTTGTACTCGCGCTGATCCCAGACCTTGACCGCTTTGCCCTGGCGCTTGCCGGCATCGCCGACCCGAATACCTTCCGGGTTGAAACCACCCGAGCCAAACGGACTGGTGCCGCCAGTGCCGATCCACTTATTACCGCCGGCATGGCGTTCTTTCTGTTCTTCGAGGCGCTTCTTGAACTCTTCGATCAGCTTGTCCAGGCCTCCAAGGGACTGGATTGCTGCTCGCTCTTCCTCAGTCAGGGATCGCTCGAATTCCTTGCGCAGCCAGTCTTCCGGGATCAATGCCTGAAGGTGATCGTCGAGTTTTTCCAAGCCATTGAAGTAAGCACCGAATGCCCGGTCGAACTTGTCGAAATGCTTTTCGTCCTTTACCAGAATCGCCCGGGACAAATAATAAAACTCGTCCATGTCGGCGAAGGTCACGCGCTGTTTCAGCGCGTTGATCAAGTCCAGCAGCTCCCGTACCGAGACCGGCACTTTGGCTGCACGCATTTCATTGAACAGGTTAAGCAGCATGGCTATCGCCCTCTATCATGTTAAAAGAGGGATCAGCGAGTGCCGCGACGGCTCATGAACGCCAGACGCTCAAGCAACTGAACGTCCTGTTCGTTCTTCACCAAAGCGCCTGCCAGCGGCGGAATAGCCTTGGTCGGATCGCGCTCGCGCAGTACCGCTTCGCCGATGTTGTCGGCCATCAGCAGCTTCAGCCAGTCCACCAGTTCGGAGGTCGATGGCTTCTTCTTCAGGCCCGGCACCTTGCGCACGTCGAAGAACACGTCCAGCGCTTCGCTGACCAGGTCTTTCTTGATGTTCGGGTAGTGCACGTCGACGATCCTCTGCATTGTGGTGCGATCCGGGAAGGCGATGTAGTGGAAGAAGCAGCGGCGCAGGAAGGCGTCCGGCAGTTCTTTCTCGTTGTTGGAAGTAATGATGATGATCGGGCGTTTCTTGGCCTTGATGGTCTCGTCGATCTCGTAAACGTAGAACTCCATCTTGTCGAGTTCTTGCAGCAAGTCGTTCGGGAACTCGATGTCAGCCTTGTCGATTTCGTCGATCAGCAGGATCACCCGCTCTTCGGATTCGAAGGCTTCCCAGAGCTTGCCCTTTTTCAGGTAGTTGCGAACGTCGTGGACCTTTTCCGTACCCAGTTGCGAGTCCCGCAGGCGGCTGACCGCGTCGTACTCGTACAGGCCCTGATGCGCCTTGGTGGTGGACTTGATGTGCCAGGTGATCAGCTTGGCGCCGAAGGATTCGGCCAGTTGCTCGGCGAGCATGGTTTTGCCGGTGCCCGGCTCGCCCTTGACCAGCAGCGGACGCTCCAGGGTGATGGCGGCGTTGACCGCCAGCTTCAGGTCATCGGTGGCGACGTAGGCCGGGGTGCCTTCGAACTTCATCTGCTAATCCTCGAACGGTAACGCCGACCTGAACGAGGCAGGGCGGGGCGCAATAATTGTAGTACCCGACTATAACGCGGAGCCCGGTCGACTGTGAACGCAGACGGCTTATTCAGTCTCTGAATGGGGCGTCACATCTTGACTCAATCTCGGTCGCTAGCCTTAACCGGCCTCCGGCTTCGACCGTTCATACCGGGCATTGAACGCCTGAATGAAACCATTACGTAAAATCTGCAAAAACGCCTGGAACGCGTCGATATCTTGTCGATGTACATTGCCTCTCAGTTCGACGCGAGTCGCAAATTGGTTCTTGCCCTGATTTTTCAGTACGGTTTCGGAGCCACCCACGATGGCCTCCCAGATCGAGCGGAAAAGCCCTTTGTCCTTGTTTTCTACGTCCTGCTGCCAATTGAACACGTCGACATCCTTCAGCAGCGGTTTGATGTAACCCGTTAATTGAGCTTTTTTAGCCTGCGCTTCAATCACCACATCACCGTGACCTGCATTGAAGTCGAACTTGCCGTAGGCCGAGGCGAAGTCGTTCATGCGTTTGAGTTCGATGCCCCTGGCTCGCAGACGGAAGTCGAAGTCTTCGAAATTGCTCAAGGGGTCGAAGGTTGCGGTGGTTTCCAGTGGCGCGTGCCCTAGCAGCAGCGCCTTGCCTTCAAAGCGAGCGTCGCGCTTGCCTTTGGTGTCGACCACGTTGGTCAGGTTGTAAATGCTGGCGTTGACCTGGGTGGCGTTCATGTTCACGGGGGGCTTGGAATTGAAGTTGCGGAAACTGATCTTGCCATCGTTGATCCGCACTTCGTTCAAGGTGATCGGCGCCAGTTTGCTCAACTGCGCACGCCAGTCGGTGCCCTGACCGGTTTGGGAGTTTTGCTTGTTGGCACCGCCGTCGACGAAGTTCACCTCGGGGTTGAAGAACTGCACCTCGGCCACGACGGCGTGGTCGTACCAGAGCGAGTGCCAACTGACGGAAAGGTCGATCAGCGGCGCGTTGACGAAAGGCACCGGGACTTTACCGTCGACCTTGACGATTTTCAGTCCGTTGATTTTGTAGGCGCCGCGCCACAGGGCCAGGTCCACATCGGTGATCTGGCCCCGGTAATCGCCCATGTCCGCCAGCTTATCGTTCAGGTAGTCGCGCACCATGTAGGGCAGGGCGATATGCAGGGCAATCAGCAGCACAACAAGGCCGGCGAGGGTCCACAGCGGCCAACTGTATCTCCGTTTCATGATGGCAAATCTCTGGCGATGTACAACCATTGACTGCTGCGATTACAGGACGTTCGACTGACTGGACGACCACGGGTAACAGGCATACCTTGAAGGGCTTATTCAATGCTGTACAAGGACCCAGCCATGAGCCGTATTTTCGCTGACAACGCCCATTCCATCGGCAATACGCCGCTGGTGCAGATCAACCGTATCGCCCCGCGGGGCGTGACCATCCTGGCCAAGATCGAAGGGCGTAACCCCGGTTACTCGGTCAAGTGCCGGATCGGTGCGAACATGATCTGGGACGCCGAAAGCACCGGCAAACTAAAGCCTGGCATGACCATCGTCGAACCGACCTCGGGCAATACCGGTATCGGCCTGGCGTTCGTTGCCGCGGCTCGCGGTTACAAACTGATGCTGACCATGCCGGCCTCCATGAGTATCGAACGACGCAAAGTGCTTAAGGCACTGGGGGCCGAACTGGTACTGACCGAACCGGCCAAGGGTATGAAAGGAGCGATTGAGAAAGCGACTGAAATCCTCGCCAGTGATCCGTCCAAGTACTTCATGCCCGCTCAGTTCGACAATCCGGCCAACCCGGCTATCCACGAAAAAACGACCGGTCCGGAAATCTGGAACGACACCGACGGTGCAGTCGACGTCTTGGTGGCAGGCGTCGGAACGGGTGGAACCATCACCGGGGTTTCTCGGTATATCAAGAATACCCAGGGCAAACCGATCATCTCGGTGGCGGTGGAGCCAGCGGTGTCGCCGGTCATCACTCAGGCAATGGCCGGTGAAGAGATCAAGCCCAGCCCTCACAAGATCCAGGGTATTGGTGCCGGTTTTGTGCCGAAAAATCTTGATCTGTCGATGGTCGATCGGGTGGAATTGGTCAGCGATGACGAATCCAAGGCCATGGCCCTGCGCTTGATGCAGGAAGAAGGGATTTTGAGCGGCATTTCCTGTGGCGCCGCCATGGCTGTGGCTGTCCGTCTGGCGGAAACCCCGGAAATGCAGGGCAAGACCATCGTGGTGATCCTGCCGGATTCCGGCGAACGCTACCTGTCGAGCATGCTGTTCAGTGATCTGTTTACCGAGCAGGAGAACCAGCAGTAGGAGCTGCCGCAGGTTCGGGCCGCGTTCGGACGATCTTTTGATCTTGTTTTTGATCTTGTGTGAGGGGGGGTGATTCAGGTCAGCCCCTGTTCAGGAACTTTATGTTAATAAGTGCTTTATTGCGCGATCCTTAACACTGAATGTTGAGATAGGCGGGTGTTTCCCGAGACCGGTAATGTTTATCATGGCCGGCTGCCACGTTGGGTAAATCGCGTTGTGCAGAGTTGTCTACTATCAAGGAGTTGTTGATGACCTTTTCCATTGCCGCGAAGGCGTCGCTGTTGCTGCTGTTCCTCGGCAGCACTCTCTATGTGCATTTACGCGGCAAGGCGCGTTTGCCGGTCCTGCGTCAGTTCGTCAACCATTCGGCTTTGTTCGCGCCCTATAACGCCTTGATGTACCTGTTCTCCAGCGTGCCATCCAAACCCTATCTGGACCGTAGCAAGTTCCCGGAGCTGGACGTGCTCAAGGACAACTGGGAAGTCATTCGCGACGAAGCGATGCACCTGTTCGACGAGGGTTACATCCGCGCCGCCGAAAGGAACAACGACGCCGGATTTGGTTCGTTTTTCAAGAAAGGCTGGAAGCGCTTCTACCTCAAGTGGTACGACAAACCGCTGCCATCGGCCGAAGCCCTGTGCCCGAAAACCGTGGCACTGGTCAGCAGCATTCCCAACGTCAAAGGCGCCATGTTCGCGTTGCTGCCAGGCGGCAGCCACCTCAACCCGCACCGCGATCCGTTTGCCGGTTCCCTGCGGTATCACCTGGGGTTGTCGACACCGAACTCCGACGATTGCCGGATCTTCGTCGACGGTCAGGTCTATGCCTGGCGTGATGGCGAAGACGTGATGTTCGATGAAACCTACGTGCATTGGGTCAAGAACGAAACCGACAAGACTCGGGTCATCCTGTTCTGCGACATTGAACGACCACTGAGCAACCGCCTCATGACCCGCATCAATCGCTGGATCAGTGGATTCCTGGGCCGCGCCACTGCGCCGCAGAACCTGGATGACGAACGTGTTGGCGGAATTAACCAGGCTTATGCCTGGAGCAAGAACTCCAGTGACAAGTTCAGCGGTGTGATCAAACAGTGGAAGCGTCGTCATCCCAAGGCCTACCGTGTGCTGCGACCGGTGTTGGCGGTGGTGGTGCTGACGTTGTTGGGGTATTGGTTATTTGGTTGATGTCGATCACGAAGTGAAAAACCGCTCCTTGGGAGCGGTTTTTTTTTAGGTTAGCCCGCTCTTGTGATGAGGGAACCGGTGTAAACCACCGTTGTTTTGTTTACCTGAGAAGCCATTGCAATCCATGTCAGTCGCTGGTTATAGTCGGCGCTCGGTGGTTTTCCAACCCACCTTCCAACCCATCAAAAAAGATCAGCCCATGCCAACTTCCCTCATCAACGCGGTAGTCGATTCAGCGGTCAACGCTGGCGTCGTGCCGTGCGGGAATCAGCAGCCTGTGCAGATCAGTCATTACCCCCCACCTGTCAGTAGCACGCCGGTGTGCGCAGTCGTATCACCGCCGGGCGTTGGCTTTTCGGGCTGATCAGCTTTTTTCTGCTGTTCCCATGCCCGTCTGAAAAAGCGTCCGCTTGAAAAAACTACTGAATTTCAGCTTCGGCTGAGTTGGCTTTTTGCCTGACTACAGGTGGTATTCATGTTTGTCCTTTCGAAAAAATCCGCGCTCGCGGCGGCGTCCACGAGCCTGTTCGTTCTGTTGTGGAGCAGCGGGGCGATCTTCTCCAAATGGGGCCTGGCCCACGCGTCACCTTTTGCCTTTTTGCTGTTTCGTTTCGCCATCGCGCTGTGCGGTCTGGTGCTGCTGGTGCCGTTGCTCAAGCTCAAACTGCCGAAGGGCGGCAAGCCGATGGTGTATGCGATGGCGACAGGCGTGGTGTTGCTGGGGGCTTATCAGATTTTCTATCTGCTGGCCCTGGACCTGAAAGTCACGCCGGGGGTCATGGCGACGATCATGGGCGTGCAGCCGATCCTCACTGTGGTGTTGATGGAGCGGCAGCGTTCCTGGAGCCGGATGTTCGGCCTGGCACTGGGGCTGGCGGGGTTGATCATGGTGGTCTATCAGGGCATCGGTCTGGCCGGCATGTCGTTGGCCGGCATGCTCTTCGGATTGCTGGCGCTGGCGAGCATGACGTTCGGCTCGATCATGCAGAAGCGCATCACCGACAATCCCCTGGGCACACTGCCCGTGCAATACCTGGCGGGACTGTTGCTCTGTGGGATCTTCGTGCCGTTCCAACCCTTTCATTTCGAACACGGCACCGGTTTCATCGTGCCGGTGTTGTGGATGGGATTGGTCGTGTCGGTGCTGGCGACCTTGCTGCTGTATCGCTTGATCGCCCGGGGCAACCTGGTCAATGTCACCAGTCTGTTTTACCTGGTGCCAGCGGTGACGGCGGTCATGGACTACTTGATTTTTGGCAACCGGCTGGCGGCATTGAGCATGCTCGGCATGTTGCTGATCATCGTCGGCCTGGTGTTCGTTTTCCGTAAATCAGCCTGAACTGAGCCGACGCCTTCGCGAGCAGGCTCGCTCCCACAGGTTATATGCGATCCCTGTGGGAGCGAGCCTGCTCGCGATGGCAATTTCAATAACGGCACATATCACCGGGCATCCACTTCACCCTTCTTCACCACCGCCGGCTTCAACACCAACCACAACGCCGCCGCAATCAACACACCGCCATAGATGTGCGCCATCGACAACGGCTCATCCAGCAACAACGCCCCCCACAACACCCCGAACGGCGGGATCAGGAAGGTCGTGGTCATCGACTTCACCGGCCCGACCGAGCTGAGCAGACGGAAGTAAATAATGTACGCAAGCGCGGTACACACCAGCCCCAACCCAAGCAACGACAACCAGACATTCCAGCCGCCCCAGCTCGCCGGTGGCTGGCTGATCACGCTGTAACCAAACAGTGGCAACAGAAACAACGTCGCACCGAGCATGCTGCCCAACGCCGACAGTCGGCTGTCGAGACCACCGGCCTGATCAAGCCAGCGGCGCGCGAGGAACCCGGCGAAACCGTAGCAGGTCGTGGCGAGCAGGCAGGCGAGGGCGCCCATCAGCAGTTCCATGTCGAACGCCACCGGGCCCGCACGCGTCAGGACACCGACGCCGAACAGCCCGAGAAACACCCCGCCAAGCTTGGCGGTGGTGAGCCTTTCATGGAAGAACAGACCGCCGATCAGCACGCCCATCAGCGGCGTGGTGGCGTTGAAGATGGCCGAGTAACCGGCCGGCAGCACTTGCGCGGCGACCGAATACAGGGTCGCCGGAATCCCTGAGTTGATCACCCCGAGCAGCATCACGGTTTTGAGCTTGCCTTTGAAATCCCAGCTGATGCGCATCAGCCCGAGGATCACCAACAGGCCGACAGCGGCAATTGACACGCGGAAAAAGGCAGTGGGGATTGTGCCAATCACCGGGGCGATGATGCGCATGAACAGAAAACTCGCGCCCCAAATGGCGGCAAGCGACAGCAAACGCAGAGTATCGACGGGGTTCACAGCACATTCCTTCCTTGATTGGCGCGCAAGTGTCGCGCCAGTCAGGACCCAAGGCAATGGTTGCGTTGCGTAACATAGGGCCACTAAGCTCAGGCCCCAACGATAAGATTCAGCCGCCGAGGTTTTACCTATGCCGCAGCAATGGCCAGCCGCCGACATCGCCCGAATGATCCTCGATGGCTTTGACGATTATCGCGAGCATTTCCGCCAGATCACCGACGGCGCCCGAGCTCGGTTCGAGCAGGCCAAGTGGCAGGAGACGCAATCGGCGTCGGCGGCGCGGATCAATCTCTACGAAGAAAAAGTCGGCGAAACGGTGGCACGGCTACACATCGCTTTCGACACCGACACGCTGGATGTCAGTTGCTGGCCGCTGGTCAAAAGCGCTTACATCACCTTGATCGACCTGCGCTTCGACGATGAACTGTCCGAGACCTGGTACAACTCGATCTTCTGCGGGCTGTTCAGCCACGACCTGATCAGCGACGGCTGCATGTTCATCCACACCACCCGGCCGAGCCTGCGTCGGGCCCGTGCCGCACAAACCCGCACGTACAAACCTCAGGGGCAGTTGTCCGGGATGCTCGCGAGCATTTTTGCCGACTACCGCTTCAGCGAAGATTACGCCAACCTGGCGGGCGACCTGTCTCGACTCGAAGGGCAATTGCGCGAGAACCTGCCGGACTGGGTCTGCAAGGATCCGGAGTTGAGCGTCGAACTGTTTTCCTCGGTGCTTTACCGCAACAAGGGCGCGTACCTGGTGGGGCGCATCTACACACAGGACGAACAATGGCCGCTGGTGATTCCGCTGCTGCACCGCGAAGGCCGCGGGATTCAGATCGATGCGCTGATCACCGATGAAGCGGACGTGTCGATCATCTTCTCGTTCACCCGGTCGTATTTCATGGTCGACGTGCCGGTACCGGCGGAGTTCATCGGTTTCCTCAAACGTATTCTGCCGGGCAAGCACATTGCCGAGCTGTACACCTCGATCGGTTTCTACAAGCACGGCAAGTCCGAGTTCTACCGGGCGCTGATCAACCACCTGGCCAACACCGACGACCAGTTCATCATGGCCCCGGGCGTGCGTGGCATGGTGATGAGCGTGTTTACCCTGCCGGGTTTCAACACCGTATTCAAAATCATCAAGGACCGCTTCTCGCCGTCAAAGAACGTCGACCGCGCCACGGTGATCGAGAAGTACCGTTTGGTGAAGAGCGTCGACCGGGTCGGGCGCCTGGCCGACACCCAGGAATTTGCCGACTTCCGTTTCCCGTTGAGCAAGTTCGACCCGGCGTGCCTGGAAGAGCTGCTTGAGGTGGCCGCGTCCACGGTGTCGGTGGAGGACGACACCGTGCTGATTCGCCACTGCTGGACCGAACGGCGGATGACGCCGTTGAACCTTTATCTGGAGAACGCCAACGACGCTCAGGTCCGCGAGGCGCTGGAAGATTACGGTCTGGCGATCAAGCAACTGGCGGCGGCAAACATCTTTCCCGGCGACATGCTGCTGAAGAACTTTGGCGTCACTCGTCATGGGCGGGTGGTGTTTTATGACTATGACGAGATCTGCTTCCTGACTGAAGCCAACTTCCGTCACATCCCGCAACCGCGTACACCGGAAGATGAGATGGCGTCCGAGCCGTGGTATTCGATTGGGCCGCTGGATGTGTTTCCTGAGGAGTTTCCGCCGTTCCTGTTTGCCGATTCGGGGCAGCGCAAGTTGTTTGATCAGCTGCATGGTGAGTTGTACAACGCTGATTACTGGAAGAGTCTTCAGGAAGCCATTCGCGCCGGCAAAGTGATTGATGTGTTTCCTTATCGGCGCAAAGGCCTGGATAACGAATAGCCCGCACTGATCGTTCCCACGCTCCGCGTGGGAATGCAGCAAGGGACGCTCCGCGTCCCAAGAGCGGACGCCGAGCGTCCGGGGAGGCATTCCCACGCAGAGCGTGGGAACGATCACAGCAAGGCGCAAATCTGCGACAATCCGCCTCCTGCGCCACCAGACAACTTATTGCGTACCTGATGACTGACGAATCGCCTTCAATCGACAAACTGCTGAAAAACCTCGATCACGCCATGCTCGCTGACCGCCACCGGCTGCGACGGCAGTTGCTTGAGCTGCGCAAAAAACCTGATGAGGCCAAGCTGGCCCAGTGGGTGACGCGCACGCAGGCGTCCTGTGATCAGGTGTCGGCGCGGCGTGCCAGCCTGCCGGTGATTCGTTACGACGACAGCCTGCCGATCGCCGCCAAACGCGACGAAATCAAAGAAGCGCTGCTCAAGCATCAGGTGCTGATCATTGCCGGTGAAACCGGTTCGGGTAAAACCACCCAGTTGCCGAAGATTTGCCTGGAAATCGGTCGCGGTCAGCAGGGTCTGATCGGCCATACCCAGCCCCGTCGAATCGCCGCCCGCAGCGTGGCGAGCCGGGTCGCCGAAGAACTGGCGACGCCGTTGGGCGCGTTGGTTGGCTATCAAGTGCGGTTCGAAGATCAGAGCGATTCCAACACCCTGATCAAACTGATGACCGACGGCATCCTGCTGGCGGAAACCCAGAACGACCGTTACCTCGAACGCTACGACACGATCATCGTCGACGAAGCCCACGAGCGCAGCCTGAACATCGACTTCCTGCTCGGTTACCTGAAAACCCTGCTGCCGCGTCGTCCGGACCTTAAAGTCATCATCACCTCGGCCACCATCGACCTGGAGCGCTTTTCCAAGCACTTCGATGACGCGCCCATTGTCGAAGTCTCCGGCCGCACCTTCCCCGTGGAAACCTGGTATCGCCCGCTGACCCTGGAGCAGGACGAAGAGGGCAACCGCGTCGAGGATGACTTGACGGTGGATCAGGCCATTCTCGCCACCCTCGACGAAATCGCTGCGTTCGAACGCAGCGAACGCAAGAGCCCCGGCGATGTGCTGGTGTTCCTGCCCGGCGAGCGCGAAATTCGCGACGCCGCGGACATGCTGCGCAAAGCCCAGCTCAAGCACACTGAGATTCTGCCGCTCTACGCACGATTGTCGCCGGCCGAACAGCAGCGGATTTTCCAGTCGCACCCAGGCCGTCGCGTGGTCCTGGCGACCAACGTCGCGGAAACCTCGCTGACGGTGCCGGGCATTCGTTACGTGATCGACAGCGGCACCGCGCGCATCAGCCGTTACAGCTACCGCGCCAAGGTCCAGCGCCTGCCCATCGAAGCGATTTCCCAGGCCAGCGCCAATCAGCGTAAAGGTCGTTGCGGGCGGGTCGAGCCGGGCATTTGCATCCGCCTCTATGGCGAGGAAGATTTCATCGGTCGCCCGGAATTTACCGACCCGGAAATTCTGCGGACCAACCTCGCAGCGGTGATTTTGCAGATGCTGCATCTGCGCCTCGGCGAGATCACCGATTTCCCGTTTATCGAGCCGCCGGATGGCAAGGCCATCAGCGACGGTTTCAACCTGCTGCAAGAACTCTCGGCGGTCGACCGCAACAGCCAGCTGACCCCGCTGGGTCGGCAGTTGGCGCGGTTGCCGGTGGACCCGCGCATGGGCCGCATGCTGCTGGAAGCGGCGAAACTCGGCAGCTTGCAGGAAGTGCTGATCGTCGCCAGCGCCATGTCGATTCAAGACCCGCGCGAACGTCCGCCGGAGCGTCAGCAAGCGGCGGATCAGGCGCACGCACAGTGGAAAGACGTGGACTCGGACTTCGCCGGGCTGGTCAATCTGTGGCGTGGTTTCGAAGAACAGCGCCAGGCCCTGACCGCCAGTCCGCTGCGCAATTGGTGCCGCAAGAATTTCCTGAATTACCTGCGTCTGCGCGAATGGCGCGACTCTCATCGCCAGTTGAGCCTGATCTGCCGCGACATGCAGTTGAGCCTCAACAAGGAACCGGCGGATTACCCGAAACTGCACAAAGCCGTGCTCTCGGGGCTGCTCAGCCAGATAGGTCAGAAAACCGAAGAGGGCGACTACCTCGGCGCCCGTCAGCGGCGCTTCTGGATTCACCCGTCATCGGGTCTCGGCAAGAAGCGCCCGCAATGGCTGATGGCTGCCGAGCTGGTGGAAACCACCAAGCTTTACGCGCGGATGGTCGCCAAGATCGACGCCGACTGGATCGAGCCGCTGGCCGGGCACCTGATCAAGAAAAATCACTTCGAACCCCATTGGGAGAAGAAGCGCGGTCAGGTCGTGGCCTTCGAGCAAATCACCCTGTTCGGGCTGATCGTGGTCGGTCGCCGACCGGTGCATTACGGGCCTATCGATCCGGTGGTGTCGCGTGAGTTTTTCATTCGCGAAGGCCTGGTGCGTGGCGAGATTCAGTCCAAGGCCAAGTGCCTGACGGCCAATGCGCAGTTGCTGGAACAGCTCGACGAACTGGAAGCCAAGGCCCGTCGTCGCGACATTCTGGCCGACGAAGAAACCCTGTTTGCTTTCTACGATGCGCGACTGCCGGCGGAGATTCACCAGACCGCCACGTTCGACAGCTGGTACCGGGTCAACAGCCAGAAAGACCCGCAGCTGCTGATCATGCGCGAAGAAGACGTACTGGCTCGCGAGGCCAGTGAAGTCACCGCCCTGCATTACCCGGACACCTTGCACATCGGTGATCTGGAGCTGGCGTTGAGTTACCACTTCGAACCGAATCACCCGCGTGACGGCGTGACCCTGCGAGTGCCAGCGCCGTTGTTGCCGATGCTGCCGCCGGAGCGTCTGGAATGGCTGGTGCCGGGCGTGATCGAGGCCAAGTGCATTGCCTTGGTCCGCAACCTGCCCAAAGCCTTGCGCAAGAACTTCGTGCCGGTGCCGGACTTCGTCAAAGCCGCGTTGCAGCGAATGACCTTCGCCGAGGGCTCGTTGCCGCAGGCGTTGGGCCGTGAACTGTTGCGCATGACCGGTGCGCGGGTCAGCGATGAAGCCTGGGCGGAAGCGTCGCAACAGGTCGACAGTCATTTGCGGATGAACCTGGAAATCGTCGACGGCCAGGGCAAGTTTCTGGGCGAGGGGCGAGATCTGGCGGAACTGACTGCACGCTTTGCCGAAGCCAGCCAAGCGGCGTTGGCCGTGCCACAGACCGCGAAAAACCAGCAACCGGTCGAGCCAAAAGTCTTCGCCGCTGTCGCCGAGAAAACCCAGCAAAAGATCGCCGGGTTGTCGATGACGGTCTATCCGGCGCTGGTGGAAGAGAGCGGCACGGTCAAGGAAGGGCGTTTCTCGACCCCGGCCGAAGCCGAGTTCCAGCATCGCCGCGCGTTGCAGCGCTTGCTGATGCAGCAATTGGCCGAGCCGGCGAAGTTCCTGCGCGGCAAGTTGCCGGGGCTGACCGAACTGGGCTTGATGTACCGCGAATTGGGGCGCATCGATGCCTTGGTGGAAGACATCCTGCTGGCCAGCCTCGACAGCTGCATTCTCGACGGCGAAGACCCGCTGCCGCGTGATGGCGCCGGGTTGGCGTCACTGGCCGAACGCAAGCGCGGCGGCTGGACCGAGCACGCCGAACGTCTGGCGAAGCTGACGCTGGAGATTCTCAAGCTCTGGCACGGCCTGCAAAAACGCTTCAAGGGCAAGATCGACCTGGCGCAAGCCGTGGCCTTGAACGACATCAAGCAGCAACTCAGTCATCTGGTGTATCCGGGCTTTGTACGGGAAACCCCGATGCAGTGGCTCAAGGAGCTGCCGCGCTATCTGAAAGCGGTCGAGCAGCGCTTCGAGAAAATCGGCGCGCAGGTGCAGCGGGATCGGGTCTGGAGCGGCGAATTGTCCGGTCTGTGGACGCAATACCAGACCCGCGCCAACAAACACGCCCAGGAAGGCAAACGCGATCCGCAGCTGGAACTCTATCGCTGGTGGCTTGAGGAATACCGGGTTTCGCTGTTCGCCCAGCAATTGGGGACCAAGGTGCCGATCTCCGATAAGCGTTTGAACAAGCAATGGACCCAAGTTGAGCCCTAACCCAGTGGGAGGGCGTTGCTCTCGCAGAAGGGGCCAAACCCCAGCGTTTATGGCAAACTTCGCGCCTATAACGCCGGCCCGCAGTTTTGAGCCTTCACCGCCACCAACGGATCGGAATAAAGCGATGCCAGGTTTACTTCCCGTGAGGGGAATAGACTCTTTGTGTATTGGTACGTCGGTGCCAATACTTTCTGCCTGAACGGATTAGAGAAACGACCATGCATAACGTCGTCATCAGCGGCACCGGCCTGTACACACCGGCCAACAGCATCTCCAACGAAGAGCTGGTGCAGTCTTTCAATGCTTACGTCGCGCTATTCAACGCCGACAATGCCGACGCCATCGCGCGCGGCGACATCGAAGCGTTGACCGAGTCCAGCGCGGCGTTTATCGAAAAAGCATCTGGCATCAAAAGCCGCTTTGTCATGGACAAGGACGGCATTCTCGACCCGCAACGCATGGCGCCACGCCTGCCGGAGCGCTCGAATGACGAGTGGTCGGTGCTTTGCCAAATGGCCATCGGTGCCGCCGAGCAAGCCTTGCAGCGCGCCGGCAAGACCGTCGCGGACATCGACGGCGTGATCGTCGCCTGCTCCAACCTGCAGCGAGCCTATCCGGCCATCGCCATCGAAGTTCAGGAAGCGCTGGGCATCCAGGGTTTCGGTTTCGACATGAACGTCGCCTGCTCCTCAGCAACCTTCGGCATTCAGGCCGCCGCCAACAGCGTGCAACTGGGTCAGGCCCGGGCGATCCTGATGGTCAACCCCGAAGTCTGCACCGGCCACTTGAACTTCCGCGACCGCGACAGCCACTTCATCTTCGGCGACGCCGCGACTGCAGTGATCATCGAACGCGCCGACCTGGCAACGTCCAAGCACCAGTTCGATGTCGTCAGCACCAAGCTGCTGACCAAGTTCTCCAACAACATCCGCAATAACTTCGGCTTCCTTAACCGCGCGGCGGAAGAGGGCATCGGTGCCAAGGACAAACTGTTCGTGCAGGAAGGCCGCAAGGTGTTCCGCGATGTCTGCCCGATGGTCGCCGAGCTGATCGGTACGCACCTGGAAGAGAACACGCTCAACATCAGCGACGTGAAACGCTTCTGGCTGCATCAGGCCAACCTCAGCATGAACCACCTGATCGTCAAGAAACTGCTGGGCCGCGAAGCCACCGAAGAAGAAGCTCCGGTGATTCTCGACACCTACGCCAACACCAGCTCCGCCGGTTCCGTGATTGCGTTTCACAAATATCAGGATGATTTGGCCGCCGGTTCGCTGGCAGTGCTCAGCTCGTTCGGCGCCGGTTACTCGATTGGCAGCGTGATTCTGCGCAAACGTTGATGTGAACAGCTGTCGTTCTTTCCTCTGATTCGCGGTGGCTTTTCCTACATTCGAAAATGTCATGACGCTGTAGTTTTCGGAACTGACAGCAGGACGAAGCCTACGGCGAGGTCCTGCTGTATTCATTTTCGAAGTCAGGACAAGGGGATTTGTAAATGGCGGCTGACGACACGCTTCTGCTCGCGCGATTGCTGGCAGGTGATCAACAGGCTTTCAAGGAGTTGGTCAGTACCTATCAAAGTGCCATGCGTGCAGTGGCCTACGCTATCGTTGGCAGCCGGCATGCCGACGAAGTGGTGCAGGATGCCTGGCTGTCGGTGGTGCGTAGCCTCAAAGGGTTTGAGGGCAGGTCGAGCCTCAAGACCTGGTTGCTGACCATCACCGCAAACTCGGCCAAAGGTCGCTACAAACAAAATCGTCGGGAAGTCTTGCTCGATGACCTCCCATCGCCTCACGGCACCCTCGATGACGATCGTTTTTCGCCTGGCGATGGCCACTGGCTGATCGCTCCGTTCGCCTGGCATCAAGACACGCCAGAGGCGCTGTTGACTGAAAACGAGCTGCGCAAATGCCTGGAACACACGCTGCTAAGCTTGTCGGAACTGCAACGCAGTGTTTTGTTACTTCGCGAGCGTCAGGGACTGGAGCTGGAAGAGATCTGTAATCTTCTGCAAATCTCGCTCTCCAATGTTCGCGTGCTGCTGCATCGAGCACGGTTGAAGGTCTTTGCGACCGTAGAACATTTTGAGGAAACAGGCGAATGCTGACCTGCAAGGAACAAGTGGCGCGCTCCAGTGATTATCTCGATGGCCAGTTGAGTTTTCGTGAGCGGCTGATGGTGCGTCATCACCTGATGTTCTGCCCTAATTGCCGGCGGTTCATTCGGCAGATGCGTTTGATGCAGGCGACGTTGCGCGCGATGCCGGAGGACGCTGTGCCGGATATCGACACACTCGCCGAGCGTCTCGCCGCTGAACACCTCAAGGGCGATCCCTAGCGGGGTGGATCGCGGTGAAGAGAAACAGGCCGGCGTGGATGCATCGAACGGATGATGGGGATCGATCCATCCACGCCAGACTGTAAAGCGCCTCAAGCATCCATGACCTGAGGCGTGGAGCGGCACTGCTTAGAACTTGGCTTCTGCGTCCAGTTGCAGGGTGTTGATGTCCGAATCTTTGAGGTTGGCGTTGGTGTAGTCGGAGTTAGCCATGAAGTACGTCGCACCCAGGGCGAAGTTCTTGTCCAGCTCGTAGCTCACTTTCAACTTGCTGCCGCGCGAACCGGTGAAACCGTTGGCGAAGTCAGAGTCGGTGAAGGCGCCGACCACTGCGTTACGCTGTACGTCGCGATAGTTGTAGTCCACGCCGAAGCCGAAGACCTTGGTCTTGACACCGGCCAACCAGGCAGTGTCCTGATCGTTGCTGGCATCTTTGTTGTTGACGTACTGACCGTACAGCGAGAGCGGCATTGGCAGACCGCCGATGTCGATCTGACCGAAGCCTTCGTACAGTTTGAACTGTTCGTTCGGGGTGTTGCCGTTGGTGGCCAGTACGGATGGGATGCTGGTGCCCCCTGCGGTGATGTCGTCGTCGTTGTCGTAGCCGTAGACGCTGCCACCCAGAGTCAGTTTCAGGTTGTCGGTGATGGCGAAGCGCGCGCCCAACTGGCCAGCGTACAGACGCAAGTCGTGTTTGAACTGCACGCCGTCGCCGTCGACGTTGTCCTTGAGGGTGTAGTGGCCGGCGCTACCGAACAGCTCGGTGCTGGCGCCCAGCGGGTATTTGTAAGACAGGGACAGACCTTCCGGGCTGACGTCGCTATCCCAGATGATGTCGCCCATGCTCACCCACTGCTGTGGCATCTTGCCGCCAACGATGTGCAGGTTCTTGGCGAAGTCGGGGTGGTAGTCGACGTAACCCTGGTCCAGCCAGATCGACTTTTTGTCGAAGTAGTTGTCCAGACTCTGGTTGGTGGAACGCGCGTCGTCGTTGTTACCGGTGGCGATACGGATACCGGTGTCGACTTGCGGGTTGATTTCGCTGTAGGCACCCAGGCGGGCACGAACGCGCTGACGATCCTGGTCTTTGTTGTTTGAAACGCCATCGTTGTGCACCGTTTCCTGACGGAAACGCACGTCACCCTTGAACTGGGTCTTGGCGGCCCACGCCAGTTTCTGGTCGAAGGTGCTCAGTTCATTGGTTTTCTTCGCGGTCGCCGCGATCTGCTCGTTGGTCTCTTGTTGAGCCTGACGAGCAATCTGCTGGTCCTTCTGATCCCTGGCCAGCTCGGCTTGCAGTTCGCTGTACTGCGCGTTGGTAATCGAGCCGTTTGCCTTAAGCATGTCGAGCAGTTTGGCGTCGACCGCGGCGCTGGCCGGTACACTCATGGCCAGCAACAGCCCGCCACACAGGGCTGCCGCAGTTTTCGTGGAAGCAAGACGCATATCAATCTCCGAAGATGAGAGAGGATGACTGAGCCATCCAGGACACAACCGACCGTTTACGGGCGGAAAACAGTGGCCGGGCTAGAACCCGACGCTCTAAAAACAGGCGCCAGTATCGCGATGGTTTATGACAGAGCAGTGGCAATGTGGTGGCATCTCGATGACGATACAAAGTCGTCGCGAACTATTGAGCTAGAGCGCTGTCGTCGATTTGCTCGTGTGCAATGCAGAGCGATAAGCGATACTCGCGGTGCTTTCACGCCATGAAGAGTGAGGATGGTGATGCCGTTGCAACGTCTGCAAAGTCTGTCGGAAATCGCCCCGCACACGTGGGATGCGTTGGTCCCCGAGACTCAGCCATTTCTGCGTCACGCTTTTCTGAGCGCGCTGGAAGACAGCGGCAGCCTCGGCCCCCATTCCGGCTGGCAACCCGAGCATTTGCTGCATATCGAAGGTGATCGCCTGATCGCCGCGCTGCCCAGTTACCGCAAATGGCATTCCTACGGCGAGTACGTGTTCGATCACGCCTGGGCCGATGCGTGTGAGCGTGCCGGTATCGATTACTACCCCAAGCTGTTGACGGCTGTGCCGTTCAGTCCGGTCAGTGGCCCGCGTTTGCTGGCGGCTACTCTCGAGGACGGTTTCGAACTGTTGAAAAGCCTGCCCGGCTACCTTGAGATCGAACAACTTTCCAGTGCCCACATCAACTTCACCGATCTTTTCACCGACGCAGCATTGGCCGAGCAACCGGGCTGGTTGCAGCGAATCGGCTGTCAGTACCACTGGCAGAATCGCGGGTATCGGGATTTTCAAGACTTCCTCGACGTCCTCAGTTCGCGCAAGCGCAAGCAGATGCGCAAGGAACGCGAACAAGTGGCGGGGCAGGGCATAGATTTCGAATGGCTTGAAGGTAGGCAACTCGATCAGGCGCAGTGGGATTTTGTCTATGCCTGCTACGCCAACACCTACGCAGTGCGTCGGCAAGCGCCCTACCTGACGCGGGAGTTTTTCAGTCTGCTGGCCGAGCGCATGCCTGAGTCGATTCGCGTGGTGCTGGCCAAGCAAGGCTCACGACCGGTGGCCATGGCGTTCAGTCTGGTGGGCGGAGACAGTTTTTACGGCCGTTACTGGGGCTGCCTGGCAGAGTTCGACCGTCTGCACTTTGAGACCTGTTTCTATCAAGGCATGGACTACGCGATTGCCAACGGCTTCCAGCGATTCGATGCCGGTGCCCAGGGCGAGCACAAGTTGATTCGCGGGTTTGAACCCGTGATCACTCATTCATGGCACTACTTGCGTCATCCCGGCCTGAAAGCCGCCGTCAAAGACTTCCTGCAACAGGAGCGCGTTGGCGTGCTGGCGTATGCCGAGGAAGCGAGGACGGCCTTGCCTTACCGGCAAGACTGATGGGGGCCTGATCGTTCCCGCGCTCTGCGTGGGAATGCAACCCGTGACGCTCCGCGTCACTGGACGCGGAGCGTCCCTTGAGGCATTCCCACGCAGAGCGCTCATCGTTCTACACAACTCTCGATGAGCGCACGCTGGGCGTCTAATGCGATAACAAACTCACGTATTCGTTGCATCCCTATCCACATGGCCTTGGGGCCGGGAGGTCCGTCATTTTTACGCCCCAAGTAGCCTCCCAGGCTCGTGACCAGTAAAACCATTTCTCCTAAAGAAGGGGGCGCAGTGGGCGGTTGGCACCGTTTGACCACGATATAGGCTGCTTTCCACTCCGAAGCCTCAAACACCATCTCGCAGCTTAGATCGGGACAAGCACGTCCCAGCATCAGGCTGTACAGCACACGCCAGGTCGTGATCAGGTACAAACCAATGCAGGGCAACAACCGTTCCTCGGTCTCCAGCTGCAATCGACTGACCTGACAACCATTCTTCAGCACATTGAAAAACACTTCGATAGACCAGCGTACCCCGTACCACTCAACCACGGTGCTCGCCTGCTCCAGGCTAGTGACCGGCAGACTGGTCAGCAGCAGCCACTCCAGAGGTTCAACACCGTCTATGGCGTTTTCTTCACGGGCCAACACAGCATTGATCGAGACGCTGGGCAATTTATAACCCGGCCTGTCGGGGGCACGCAGGGTCACGGTTGCCGCGCGCAAGGTGACATCAGCCAGTCGGGCGGGGCGCTGGGGACGAGCTTTGACTTCAACCTTGAGTGTTCCCAAGGACGGTGCCTGATCCAGTGCCGACCACAACTTCCCGTTGTCAGCCCCCAGCAAGCGCCTGTCTTGAGCCGCCCGCACGATCCATTGGGCCCGGGTGTCTGGACTGAACTCTTGATGATCAACAAACCATTCGTACAGATCGCCCTCAGCATCGGCGAGGTTGACCACCAGGGTCTGCGGTAGCTGCCCCTGAATCGCGCAACTGGTTTGATAACTGTCAATCCAGCGCTGACTCTCTTTCTCATCAATCCCTTTATCTCGGCGCTCATGGCGGGGGCTCGGTTTATCGCGGCTCCACCACTGAGCATCGACGACGCCCAGACAAATACGTTCGGGGGTAAAGGCAATGGTTGGGTGCAGACGTCGAGAAAACTTCTTCTGCGCCTTGATCGTGCCCATCCCTTTGGGACCGAGATTGACCCATTTGTCCATCTCGGTCGTGTCTTGCGCCAACAGCACCACGGGACTGCTTTGCATCCGTTGCAGGGTCGCGTCCTGATGGGGCCGCAACACCTTCTGGAACGTGACTTTCTCATTATCAAGAAATCGATAGGCCGCCGTGGTTTCTGCCAGCCCTCGACAAGCGGTCGGGATGCTGTTGCCGGGATGATCGGCTAGGCGTCCTAAAAAGCTGGCGAGCCTGGCATTTAAACGGCCATCACCCAAGTCGGCGGTTTTCATTTCGTCCTGTGCCCAATTCAATCTTCGTTCTCCATTTCTTCGAGTTTCAAAAATACTTGAAAACAGAGTTATGTAGAACGATGAGCGCAGAGCGTGGGAACGATCAGGCAACGATCAGGCAGGTAGATTCAATCGATCCCGACAAACCCACCTGTCTGGTGCTGCCACAACCGCGCATACAACCCGCCATGGGCCAGCAGTTCGGCGTGGCTGCCGGTTTCGGCGATCTTGCCGTTTTCCAGCACCACCAGTCGGTCCATCCGGGCGATGGTCGAGAGCCGGTGGGCGATAGCGATCACGGTTTTGCCCTGCATCAGGGTTTCGAGGCTTTCCTGGATCGCCGCTTCGACCTCCGAGTCCAGCGCCGAGGTCGCCTCGTCCATGATCAGGATCGGCGCGTCCTTGAGCAGCACGCGAGCAATCGCAATCCGCTGGCGCTGGCCGCCAGAGAGTTTCACTCCGCGTTCACCGACATGCGCATCGAAACCGGTGCGGCCTTCGGCGTCCGACAACAACGGGATGAACTCGTCGGCTCGGGCCTTGTGTACCGCCTCCCAGAGTTCGGCGTCGGTGGCGTCGGGTTTGCCGTAAAGCAAATTGTCGCGGATCGAGCGATGTAGCAGGGACGTGTCCTGGGTGATCATGCCGATACGCTCGCGCAGGCTTTCCTGGCCGACTTCAGCAATGTTCTGCCCGTCGATGAGGATGCCTCCGCCCTCCACGTCATAGAGGCGCAGCAGCAGGTTGACCAGGGTCGACTTGCCGGCACCGGACGGACCGATCAGGCCGATTTTCTCGCCAGGCTTAATGGTCAGATTGAGGTCGCCAATAATCCCGCTCTTCTTGCCGTAGTGGAAATTCACGTGCTCGAAACGCACTTCGCCACGGGTGACCGTCAGCGGTTTGGCCTGCTCGCGATCGGTGACGCTAACCGGTTGAGAAATGGACTGCAAACCGTCCTGGACCATGCCGATGTTTTCGAAAATGCCGGTGACCACCCACATGATCCAGCCGGACATGTTGACGATACGAATCACCAGGCCGGTGGCCAGGGCAATGGCGCCTACGGTGATCAGCGACTGTGTCCACAGCCACAGCGCCAGGCCGGTGGTGCCGACGATCAGCAAGCCGTTCATGCTGGTGATGACCACGTCCATGCTGGTGACCACCCGGCCGGCCAGTTGGGCTTTTTCGGTTTGTTCCTTGATCGCTTCGCGAGCGTATTGCTGCTCGAAGTTGGTGTGGGCGAACAGCTTCAGCGTGGTGATGTTGGTATAGCCATCGACAATCCGCCCCATGAGTTTTGAGCGCGCATCGGAGGACACGACCGAGCGTTCCTTGACCCGTGGCACGAAGTAATAAAGGGCACTGATGAAGGCGACGATCCAGGTCAGTAGCGGGATCATCAGGCGCCAGTCGGCTTCGGCGAACAGCACCAGCGAACTGATCGCGTAGATCAGCACATGCCACAGCGCGTCCACCGCTTGCACGGCGGAATCGCGCAGCGAGTTGCCGGTCTGCATGATGCGTTGGGCGATGCGCCCGGCGAAGTCGTTCTGGAAAAAATTCAGGCTCTGTTTGAGCACATAACTGTGGTTCTGCCAGCGGATCAGGCTGGTCATGCTGGGGCTCAGGGTCTGGTGTACCAGTAAGTCATGCAGGCCGACGAACACCGGGCGCAGAACCAGCGCAACCACGGCCATCCAGGCCAGCTCGATGCCGTGATCCTTGAAGAAATTGACGTTCGGGGTGCCCTGGGCCAGGTCGATGATGCGGCTCAGGTAGCTGAACAGCGCGACTTCGATCAGTGCGCCGAACAGGCCGACGATCAGCAGGACGGCGAAACTCGGCCAGACCTGCTTCAGATAATAGGTATAAAAAGGGAGAACCCGATCCGGCGGAGCGGCCGTCGGGGCATCGCGGAAAATGTCGATCAGTTTCTCAAAACGGCGATAAAGCATCAGTTCTCCGCCCGCGCACGGGCTCTCCTTTGAACAGTGTGAGCGGCGCACTCCTGCAGCCGCTCAAGACTCCCTGTGCAGCTTAGTCGATGCGCTTGGCCGACTTGATGAACACAGGGTCGGCTGGCACATCCTTCATGCCGCCACGGGTGGTGGTTTGCGAGTTGACGATGACGTCCACCACGTCCATGCCTTTCACGACTTTACCGAAGACCGCATAGCCGTCACCGCTGTCGAGGAAGTCATTGTCTTTGACGTTCACGAAGAACTGGCTGGTGGCCGAATCAGGGTTAGAGGTGCGGGCCATGGACAGCGTGCCACGGACGTTATGCAGACCGTTTTTGGACTCGTTCTTGATCGGTGCCTTGGTTTCTTTCTGCTGCATTTGTTGAGTGAAACCACCGCCCTGGACCATGAAGCCCGGGATCACACGGTGAAAAATCGTGTTGTTGTAAAAGCCGCTGTCGACGTACTCAAGGAAGTTCTTGGTACTGATCGGTGCTTTGACCGGATCCAGTTCGATTTCGATCTGGCCGTTGGTGGTGTCCAGCAGCACGTGCGGCGCCTTGGCGGGCGTTGCGGCCATCAGGTTGGCGGCAAACAGAACGGAGCCAGCGGCGAGGGCGATTTTTTTCAGCATGGGTCAGTGATCCTGAGTGGGGTGGTGTCGACTGCGGTGAGAAACTCGAGCAGGGTTTGGTTGAAGCGTTCGGGTTGATCGAGCGGGGTGGCGTGGCGCGAATCGGCGATCACCACCAGCCGCGCATCGGGTAGCAGTTTTATATAGGTCTCCTTCAGCGAGACCGGTGTGTAGTCACGGTCGGCGCTGACGATGAGGGTTGGACAGGAGACCTTCGAAAGTCGTTCCTGAACCCCCCAGCCAACGATCGCATCGAAGCTGGCGAGATAAGCATGTTTGTCGTTTTTTGCCCAGCGCTCGGCCATTTTTTGTCGCAGGTCAGCCTGTTCGGGTTTCGGGAACAGCTTGCCGCCCAGGGCCTTGCCGATGGCGCCCAGACTGAGGACGCGCATCAGGCTCCAGCGCTTGAACCACTGCCAGTAATCGTCGCGGCTGCGCAGTTTGACCTCGGGCGCGCTGTTGACGATGCACAGGCTTTTGAGCAATTGCGGCTGATCCACGGCCAGTTGAAAACCGATCATGCCGCCCATGGACAAGCCCACGTAATGAGTGGGGCCCAGGTTCAGGTGTTCCATCAGGGCAATCAGGTCGGCGCTGAACCCGGCGATGCTGTAGCGCTCGCGGGGTTTGTCGGAGCGACCGTGGCCGCGCACATCCGGGACGATCACCCGGTAGTGGGCCGACAGCGCCGGGATCTGCTTTTCCCAGTCCAGGGTGCTGGAGCCCAGCCCGTGAACCAACAGCAACGGCGTGCCGTGGCCATATTCCTCATAGTGCAGGTTGCAACCTTCGTGTTCGAAATAGGCCATGTTTACACTCCGTGTCAGGCTTGTTCAGGGGCGGCGAAAGGTGCATCCAGCGGCGCGGTGTCGAAAGTGCGCAGCAGTTCGATGAGAATCTGCGTGGCCGGACCCAAGGGTTTGTCCTTGTTTGAGTAGAGGTAGAAGCTCGGGTTGCGGCTTCCGCCCTGGTCCAACGGTAGCAGCTTGAGCAGCCCTTCCTTGAGTTCTCGTTCGATCATGTGCCGAGGCAACCAGGCGAAACCCAGGCCGCTGCTGACAAAAGTCGCCGCGGTGGCGAGGCTGCCGACGGTCCAGCGCTGTTCCGCGCCGAGCCAGCCAACGTCCCGTGGTTGCTGGCGACCGGAGTCGCGAATCACCACTTGCATCTGAGATTCCAGATCCTGGAAGTTCAGTTCGCGGTTCAGACGATGCAGTGGGTGTTCGGGGTGAGCGACAGCCACAAACTCTACGTCGCTCAATTCCGCACCCAGGTAACCGGGAATGCTCAGGCCGGTGATGGCCAGGTCGGCCACGCCTTCGAGCAAGACTTCCTCTACGCCCGATAGAACCTCCTCACGCAGACGCACCCGGCAGCCACGGCTTTGCGGCATGAACGCGGTCAAGGCGCGGACGAGGCGGGCACTCGGGTACGCAGCGTCGACCACCAGCCGCACTTCCGCCTCCCAGCCTTGTTCCATGTGATGAGCCAGGTCTTCCAGTTGACTGGCCTGTTTCACCAGTTGCCGCGAGCGGCGCAGCAGCACGCCGCCGGCTTCGGTCAGCACCGCTTTGCGGCCGTCGATGCGCAACAGCGGCACGCCGAGCTGGTCCTGCATGCGCGCCACGGTGTAGCTCACCGATGATTGCGAGCGGTGCAGCGCTTCGGCGGCCTGGGCGAAACCGCCGTGGTCGACCACGGCCTGTAACGTTCGCCATTGATCAAGGGTCACGCGGGGCGCTTTCATGAATAGCTCCTCTTGTCCTAAGCTGGCAGTCCTTATTGGAGACTGCTGAATGAAAAAGCTTTGTTGTGTGGTATCGGGTTGTGTGCTGTTGGCAATGCTGCCGCTGACGGCGTTTGCCTATCCGATCGACGTTGAAAAACAGCTGAACGGCTTGAGCATCGACTACAACGCGTATGACACGGATAGCGACATCGCCTCCATTCAGGTGAACAACTACGGCACCACCGATGCGGCCTGTAAGGTAGTTTTCAACAATGGCCCGGAAGCGCCACGCACCCGCAATATCGAAGTGGCCGCTGGTAAACACAAAAATGCCACCGCCAAGTTCAACCGGAGCATCATCAAGATGCGTATCAAACTGACCTGCACCCCCAAATGACCTCGAGCGGAGCACGCCCGCCAGGCACGCTCCGCTTATAAACGAATTTATTGATGGGTTATAGCAGTTATTTGCGCTTTTTCATCGATATGACTCTGTTTAACCTTCACTCCATCGCCTTACAGCATTCTCAGATGGAGACTACATCCCATGTCACGCGTTCTGATCATCGAAAGCAGCGCCCGTCAGCAAGACTCGGTTTCCCGTCAACTGACCCAAACCTTCATCAGCCAGTGGCAAGCGGCTCACCCGGCCGATCAGATCACGGTGCGTGACCTGGCCGTCAACCCGGTGCCGCACCTGGACATCAACCTGTTGGGCGGCTGGATGAAATCTGCCGAACAACGCAATGACATCGAACAGGCTTCCCTGGAACGCTCCAACCAGCTGACCGACGAACTGCTGGCTGCTGACGTGCTGGTCATGGCTGCGCCGATGTACAACTTTGCGATCCCAAGCACGTTGAAAGCCTGGCTCGATCACGTGCTACGTGCCGGCGTGACCTTCAAGTACACCGACACCGGCCCACAAGGTCTGCTCAGCGGCAAGCGTGCCTATGTGTTGACCGCTCGCGGCGGGATCTACGCCGGCAGCACTGCGGATCACCAGGAACCGTACCTGCGTCAGGTCATGGGCTTCATCGGGATCCACGACGTGACCTTTATTCACGCCGAAGGCATGAACCTGGGTGGCGACTTCCAGGAGAAGGGTCTGAACCAGGCCAACGCCAAGCTTGCCCAGGTCGCTTGAGGCTTTAATCGCCAGATAATCCCTTGATGTTCAAGTGGCCTGGCGCAACCCCTTCAATGCTTTACGCGCATCGAACCTCCCTTTGCACTTGTTGCTCCTGAGTGCTGTAGCCCGATTGAACGCTTTAGCGAGATCGGGCTTTTTTTTGCCCGGGATTTGTTGAATGGACACATAACCCCTGTGGGTGTTGCCTGGCTGTCGCGATAACAGGCGAAACCCGCTATCGTCGCCGCCATTTAAAATGAGGCGAGCATGGGCTATCTACTTTTTGTCACGCTGATTCAGGCGTTTTCCTTCAGTCTGATCGGCGAATACCTGGCCGGTCATGTCGACAGTTATTTTGCGGTGCTGGTGCGGGTGGTGCTGGCGGGGCTGGTGTTCATTCCGTTGACTCGCTGGCGTTCTGTTGAACCGGTGTTTATGCGCGGCATGCTGCTGATCGGCGCGTTGCAGTTCGGCGTGACCTACGTCTGCCTGTACCTGAGCTTTCGGGTGCTGACAGTGCCGGAGGTGTTGCTGTTCACCATCCTCACGCCGCTGCACGTGACCTTGATCGAAGACGCGCTGAACCGGCGCTTCAACCCATGGGCATTGATCGCAGCATTGGTGGCGGTGATGGGCGCGGCGGTGATTCGCTACGACCGGATCAATCCGGATTTCTTCATGGGGTTCCTGCTGCTGCAACTGGCCAACTTCACCTACGCCGCCGGGCAGGTGCTCTACAAGCATCTGGTCGCCCGTCATCCGAGCGATCTACCGCATTACCGGCGCTTCGGTTACTTCTACCTCGGCGCATTGGCGGTGGCGTTGCCAGCGTTTCTGCTGTTCGGCAAACAGAACTTCCTGCCCGAAGCACCGCTGCAATGGGGCGTGCTGGTGTTCCTCGGCCTGGTCTCGACTGCGCTCGGGTTGTACTGGTGGAACAAGGGCGCTTGCCTGGTGAATGGCGGGACGCTCGCGGTGATGAACAACCTGCATGTGCCGGTGGGGTTGCTGATCAATCTGCTGATCTGGAATCAGCATGAAGCGCTGGGGCGGTTGTTCCTGGGTGGATCGGTGATTCTGATGGCGGTGTGGATCAGTCGGTTGGGTGTACGCAGGCCTGCCATCGCATGATCGTTCCCACGCTCTGCGTGGGAATGCATCCAGTGACGCTCTGCGTCACATCCGCAAAGGGACGCGAAGCGTCCCGGGCGGCATTCCCACGCAGAGCGTGGGAACGATCAGTGTGAGGTACTACATGACGTGTTTTTCGGGTTCGGGAATGTGGCTTGCCCCGAGCATCGCCGGGAGCAACCCGGCCCTCAAGTCCCCGCCACTGGGCTGCTGATAAAGACTCAACCCAAATTCCGGCAACACCGCCAGCAGGTAATCAAAAATATCCCCCTGAATCCGCTCGTAATCGGCCCACGCGGTGGTGCGAGTAAAGCAGTAAATTTCCAGCGGAATACCCTGGGCCGTGGTCTGCATTTGCCGAACCATGCAGGTCATGTTCGGCTGGACCTCCGGGTGACTCTTCAGATACGCCAGCGCATAGGCGCGGAAAGTCCCGATATTGGTCATCCGCCGACGGTTGGCCGACATCGCTGCCACATTGCCCTGGGCTTCGTTCCAGGCCTTGAGTTCAGCCTGCTTGCGGCTGATGTAATCGGTCAGCAGATGAACCTGGGACAGCTTCAGCTCTTCGTCATCGCGAATGAACCGCACGCCACTGGCGTCGATGAACAGGCTGCGCTTGATCCGTCGCCCACCGGATTGCTGCATGCCACGCCAGTTCTTGAACGACTCGGACATCAGGCGCCAGGTCGGAATCGAAACGATGGTCTTGTCGAAGTTCTGCACCTTGACCGTGTGCAGCGTGATGTCGACCACGTCGCCGTCGGCGCCGACTTGCGGCATCTCGATCCAGTCGCCGACCCGCAGCATGTCGTTGCTGGTCAGCTGCACACTGGCGACGAACGACAGCAGGGTGTCCTTGTAAACCAACAGAATCACCGCCGACATGGCGCCCAGACCCGACAGCAGCAACAGCGGCGAACGGTCGATCAGCGTCGCGACAATGATGATCGCGCCAAACACGTACAAGACCATTTTCGCCAGTTGCACGTAGCCTTTGATCGAGCGGGTGCGGGCATGCTCAGTGCGCGCATAGATGTCCAGCAGGGCGTTGAGCAGGGCGCTGATGGCCAGCACCAGAAATAGAATGGTGAACGCCAGCGCCACATTGCCAAGGAAGATCAGGCTGGTCTTGCCCAGCTCCGGCACCAGGTGCAAGCCGAACTGGATCACCAGCGACGGCGTCATCTGCGCCAGGCGATGAAACACCTTGTTGTGGCGTAAATCGTTGACCCAGTGCAGCGCCGGTTGGCGGCCAAGCATTTTGGTCGCATGAAGAATGAGGTAGCGCGCCACTCGTCCGAGGACCAGCGCAATCACCAGCAACACCATCAGCGCCAGGCTGGAATGCAGGAGCGGGTGCTGATCGAGCGCCCCCCAAAGGTCTTGGACGTTGAGCCAGAGCTGTTTGATATCCATGGGCGAAAACGGTTCTTCTGTAGGACGCGACGGGGCGATTAGAGCATTTAAGACGCTTTGGATGACGTTTGAGGACAAAAGACGCAACAAAAAAACCATTGTTTAGCGCCGTTTGTATAAAGAAACTCGGCCTCGGCGCTCGAAACCGTTACCCTATGCAGCTGTTTTTTTGTATTTCTTCGAGGTAGCACCCGTGTTTTCCCAATTCGCCCTGCACGAACGCCTGCTCAAAGCCGTGGCCGAGCTTAAATTTGTCGAGCCAACGCCTGTGCAAGCAGCGGCTATTCCGCTGGCGCTCCAAGGGCGTGACCTGCGGGTGACAGCGCAAACCGGCAGCGGCAAAACCGCTGCATTCGTTTTGCCTATCCTCAACCGTCTGATCGGCCCGGCTAAAGTCCGCGTCAGCATCAAGACCCTGATCCTGCTGCCAACCCGCGAGCTGGCCCAGCAGACCATCAAGGAAGTCGAGCGTTTCGCTCAGTTCACCTTCATCAAGTCCGGCCTGATCACCGGCGGTGAAGACTTCAAGGTCCAGGCCGCCATGCTGCGCAAGGTGCCGGACATCTTGATCGGTACGCCGGGCCGGATGATCGAGCAACTGAACGCCGGCAACCTCGACTTGAAAGAAGTCGAAGTCCTGGTCCTCGACGAAGCCGACCGCATGCTCGACATGGGTTTTGCCGAAGACGTCCAGCGTCTGGTGGAAGAGTGCACCAACCGCCAGCAGACCATGCTGTTCTCTGCCACCACCGGTGGTTCGGGCCTGCGCGAGATGGTCGCCAAGGTGCTGAACAACCCTGAGCACCTGCAGCTCAACAACGTCAGCGATCTGAATGCGACCACCCGTCAGCAGATCATCACCGCTGACCACAACCAGCACAAAGAACAGATCGTGAACTGGCTGCTGGCCAACGAGACCTATCAGAAGGCCATCGTGTTCACCAACACCCGGGCCATGGCCGACCGTATCTACGGCCGCCTGGTGGCGCAGGAATACAAAGCATTCGTGCTGCACGGTGACAAAGACCAGAAGGATCGCAAGCTGGCCATCGATCGCCTGAAGCAGGGCGGCGTGAAAATCCTCGTCGCCACCGACGTCGCCGCTCGCGGCCTCGACGTGGATGGCCTGGACCTGGTGATCAACTTCGACATGCCGCGCAGCGGCGACGAGTATGTTCACCGCATCGGTCGTACCGGCCGCGCCGGCAACGATGGCCTGGCCATCTCGCTGATCTGCCACGGCGACTGGAACCTGATGTCGAGCGTCGAGCGCTACCTCAAGCAGAGCTTCGAGCGCCGCACCATCAAGGAAGTCAAAGGCACCTACGGCGGACCGAAAAAGGTCAAGGCCTCGGGCAAAGCCGTTGGCGTGAAGAAGAAAAAAGTCGACGCCAAAGGCGACAAGAAGAAAACCGGCGCCAAGGCGCCCACTAAGCGCAAGATCGCCAACCGCCCGAAGACCGACGCCCTGTCGCTGGTCAGCAAGGACGGCATGGCCCCGCTGAAACGCCGCAAGCCGGAAGCACCGGCTGCTGAATAAAGCAGCGTCGCGATCCCATAAAAAAACCGGACCAATGTCCGGTTTTTTTATGCCTGGGATTCCTGAGCTGGTTCAACCCTCGGTTTTTTTCTCCGCCGAGTCCAACTCCTTGAGTCGCTGATCGATCAGTTGGCACTTATCGGGCAAATCCTTGCTCGCCGTACCCAAATCCATCTTCTGTAACTCATCGTTGATTTCCTTGGCCTTGGCCGGGTTTTGCTGGGTGAGTTTGGTGACTTCCTTGGCCAGTTGTTCGCGTTTGGCGGTGGCTTCCTCGGGGGTGCAGGCCCAGATGGGGAGGGCGCAGGCGAGGGTGGCGGCGAGGGTGAGTTTGAGCAGGGTTTTCATTGGGGTGGGCCTCGGTTCCGGTTAAGGCAAGTTATCCGGTTGAGGGTTTAAGCGTGTAAAAAGTTCAGAGGCAGGAACGGGCACCGTGAAGGGCGCCCGTTTTCATTTACGCCACCGCCTGCGCTCGCAAGCGTCTGCCGATTACATCCATCAAATCACAACCATCGCGCAAGGGGATGGCCAGCAATTTTGAGAAGTCGGACAGCACGACCGTGTCGCAGCCGATTTCTGCGCGGAAGGCTATGTTCTCTAGCACTTGGGTGACTGTGCGGATTCGGTAGTCAGCCATGGCTTGAAGGACGTCTAGCGGGGCTTGGGTGTCGATGAGCAGGGAGGCCGGGATCAGGTCGATTCCGGTGAGGGGCATGTATCTATCCATAGGTGAAGCCTCGTTTAGTTTGTTGAGACTGCCAACAGATCGTCGCCAAACGAAAAGGGTGGCAGCTGTACGCAGGTTGGCGAACCGGAAACGAGTAACCCGGCAGACCCGAAGGTCTCCCGCGCACAGCCGCCATAGACAAAGCGGCTTTGCGGATGCGGAGGCGCCTGCAAATAAGCAGACAGCTCTCGCACTCGTAAAATCAGGTCGCCAAACCTGGTCGCCATTGGAGCGACGGGCGGACTATAAGCTTCATTGTTCCAACGGTGCAAGGCGCCTGATTCCGAGGTTGGTGTAGGAGCTTTAGCTATTTCTCACTGCCACACGAGCCTTACTGTCATCGCGAGCAAGCCTTGCTCCTACGGATTGATCAGCTGTGGGAGCAGCTGGATGAGGTTTTGTCTTCGTACCGATCGTGAAGCCTTACCCACTCCATGATTTCCTCTTCATTACGCCCCTTGGGCATGAGATCTAGGTAGTTATAGGCCCCGACTAACATATCCAGGCCTCGGGCATAAGTGGAGTAGGTGTGGAAAATCTCTCCAGCTTCATTGCGATAAAACACGCTCAGGCCGGGCAGTTCTTCTTCAGCACCGTCGGATTTTTCGTAGTTGTAGGTGGCTTTACCGGCGGCGACGTCTTCTGCTCGGGCCGAGACGCCGAAGTCGTAGTTGAAGTCGCAGCCTTCTGATGACACCCAATCGAATTTCCAGCCCATGCGCCTTTTGAAGGCCTGGAATTCGGCGAACGGTGCGTGGGAAACCGCCACTACGGCGACGTCATGATGGGCCAGGTGTTGGTTGGCGCCGTCGATGTGGTCGGACAGGAACGAGCAGCCGGAACAACCTTCGTCCCAACCTTTGCCAAACATGAAGTGGTAGATGACCAACTGGCTACGGCCGCCGAACAGGTCAGCCAATTTTAGTTCGCCGTTCGGGCCCTGGAAATGGTAGTCCTTGTCGGTTTTCACCCAGGGCAGGGCGCGGCGTTCGGCGCTGAGTTTGTCTCGTTCTTTGGTGAAGGCTTTTTCGTGGGCCAGGTGTTGCTTACGGGCGGTGAGCCATTCTTCTCGAGACACGACGGGATGATTCTGAATGTTCATTGGGATTCTCCTGCGGAGTGCTGGGAGGTGACTTACACAGCCTAGTCGTTTGGCTTGCGCCCAATTCGACATGCCGCCGGTCGGTACAAGCAAAAACCTCGGCTGAACGGCTACGAACCGCGCCGGTCACAACCTATGACGGCCATTTCACTCGCGGGCACTGGAGGTTGATCAGGATGACGACTTATAACTGGGATTTGATTGAACGCTTGCTGCACGAGGTGCAGAACGGTGCAAGCAGCTTCACGCCACGGCCCTATGCCGAGCAGTACGCAGCGGAGAAAGCGGCGGAGGGCGAGACTATTGAGAACCTGGATCACCTGAAAGCGGTGGCCGGTGAGTATGAAAAGTTACTGTTGGCGCGCGGTTATATCGAGCCTCGGCCTGAGGAACAGGGTGGCACTGGATCGAACTACATTTTGACGCCTCGGGGCTCGAGTTTATTGAGCCTGATCGACAGCAGTATTCCGGGCAATGACCATCCGCGGCAGGTGCTGGATGAGCAGGAAGATGCGCTGGATGAGGTGACGTTTGATGGGGTGGCGTCGAAGGCGCAGATTGCCTGAAGATCACCCCCTAACCCATTGTGGGAGCGAGCCTGCTCGCGAATACGGAGTGTCAGTCGACATCATTGTTGTCTGACACTCCGTCTTCGCGAGCAGGCTCGCTCCCACATGGGATTTGTGTTGGGCTTAGCCTTGTTGGGCGGCTTTCAGGCATTTCAAATCGTTGAAGTCTTTGCGCACCCCTTCAATCTTTTTCAACAGCCGCTGCCGCTGGGCCGGCGTGCTCTCGGCCATTAAATCCACCATCAATCCTCGTGCCTGCGCTTCGGTGCTTGCGTAGGCCTGACGGTACGCCGGCGTCCACAAGCTCTCTCTATTCACCAGAAGCGTCTCGATTCTCTGTGGGAATTCTGGACTCTGGCGCTGCGCAACCGCCGCACTGAACTGTTTCTGCCAATGGGCGCGGTTGGCGATCCATTGCGTATTCTGGTCACCCAAGGCGTTGGACCACGCGACAACGCGTAGCTGCTGGGTTGCGCTGAGCGGGCCGAGCCAGTCGTTCAGGCGTTTTTCCATACGCTGGCTGCGCGCCTTGATCTGTTGATCGAGAGACGGTTTGAGGTATTGCTCCTGGCGTTTGTGCTGGTCCTTGGCGAAGGCGTCGTTCATCTCCGCGACTTGTTTGTCATCCAGCCCCTGTAACAGCTCAATGGCTGACGGAGTAATTTCCCGGGCGGTCTGGGCGATGGCCTGTTTGGCTTCCTGGGTGCGAGTTTGCAGCGCAGCGTCGGTGACTTGGTTGGTCTCGACCATGACCTGTAAGCGATCCAGCCAATCGAGGTAGCCCGGCAGTTGCGTGGTGCAGTGCCAGCTCAGGTGTTCCTTGAGGCGCTCGTTGAACCAGTCTTTCTGCTCGCCGTTCATGTCCAGGTAGTCGCTGAGCGTCCACGGAATAATCACGTCGAGGTTGCGATAGGCCAGGCCCACGCGGCTGCACGCACCGAGGGCGAGACTGAGGGTGATAACGACCGCGAGATACTTCAACCAGTGCGACATGGGCTAATCCTTTGCGAAGGCCTGGCTTTTTTAATGGGCTTCTCTATGTGAACGCAGGATGAGCCTCGCAGTTCAGCCGATCAATAAAAGGCGCGTTCGGCCTTGAGGGTGAGCAGCCCGTCGCATTGGCTGTTGTGCCCGGAATAGGCGGAGCAGCTGTTGCCGCTCAAGCTGGAGTCACTGTAGATCAGGTCCAGATCGACGCCCATGAACGGGCGGGAAAGTTGCACGGACCAGTCGGTGAAACTGCCGACATATCCACCGTCGACGGACACCGGCGTGTTGAGCTGGTGGGTGGTGTATTTCATGCTGATCCCGATGCCGAACGGCTGATTGCCGCCCAGGTCGGCGAACACGGTGCTGTTCTGTTTGTCCGGGTCGTTGCTGAAGGCTGCGCCGAAACGACTGCCCAGAAAGGTCAGGCCACCGAAAAGCTCCTGGCTGTCGAGGGTGTCCACTTTCGGATAGCTGTAACGGATCATGCCGACTTCGTACCCGAGGGTATTATCGAAAGGCTGTTTAAAGCCCATGTAGGAGTCGACTTCAAGGTTGGCGCCTGGCGTTAAACCCATGCTCGGTGCCCATTGGCCCACGTAAAAACCGCTGTCGTGACTCAGGTCGAGACCACCGTGGAACGAGCCGGTGCTGGAAGGTTTGACCAGCCCCTGGGCCATGCTGCGGCTGGGGGTGGTGCCGAGTTTGAGATCGAAGTCGCCCAGTTCACGCTGAAAGATTTGCGCATTGGCGACCGAACACGACAGCAGGGTGCCGAGCAATAAATAGGAGGGTTTGAGCATGCGTCACTCCATGACAGCGAGGAGCAGGCACTAAAACCTACTGAAACGCTTGATCTAGACGTGTGCAAGCATACCGGCGAATGCTCGGCATCGAGGGCCGTTCGTCGATTTTTGAAATACTGATTTGTTTGATGGGGTATTGCGGGAGGGTTCCAGTCCAAGCGCTTCGAAGCTCAAAGCGCTTAGGGACCAGGTGACGCGGCGGATCTTGGGGAAGTTACTTCTTGCCCAGAGTGATCTGCTTGGACGGGCCGAACGTCTGGCCGCTGACGCCTTTGGCAATTTGCTGGATCTCGCCGCCGGACTTGAGGAACGCAGCAATCTGGTTGTTGATCGATTCGCTGGTTTCAACGGCTGGAGCTGGCTTTGCTTTGCTGTTGGATGCTTTTACACGCATGGCGGCCATTAACCTATAGAAAATTAACTTGGCCAGGCATCGTACAGGAAATACTTGACAATTGCTTGGTAAATATCCCCCCGAAATACACAGGGCAAATGAAGAATTAAACGCAAGTTATTATTCTGGATAGGCCCCTAAGCTGCTGTTTTAACTAAGAACGATCGTGAAAAGACAGTTTTCTGCCTGGCGAGCAGGTGCGCAAGTCGCCGGATCGGCCTGACGAGCGGCCAGGCGCACGCGGTAAAACCCAGGAAAATTAAGCCCTTCAGAGGATTTTCTTGCGCCACCGGGCTGGCCAGCGAACGCGGCCCGCAAAACCGGGTAGAATGCCGCCCACGCAATGAGGGTATTGGAAATGGCTTTAGTCGGGCGCTACAACAGTTTGCAAGTGGTTAAACACACTAACTTCGGTTTATATCTGGACGGTGGCGCGGATGGCGAAATCCTCCTGCCTAATCGTTATATTCCCAAAGATATTCCCAGCGAAGATGAAGATTGGCTCAACGTTTTTATTTATCTGGACAGCGATGACAAACTCATCGCAACTACCGAAAAGCCGAAAGTTCAGGTCGGTGAGTTCGCCAGTTTAAAAGTCGTTGAAGTCAACAGCATCGGTGTTTTCCTGGATTGGGGCTTGCCGAAGGATCTGTTGCTGCCGTACTCCGAAGAAAAGCGCCAGATGACCGCCGGCGAGTATGTGGTGGTGCACGTCTACCTCGACAAGCACACCCGCCGCATCACCGCGACGGCACGTCTGGACCGCTACCTCGACAAGACCCCGGGCAACTACACCCCTGGCCAGGAAGTTGATTTGCTGGTTGCCGAAGCCACCGATATGGGCTTCAAGGCGATCATCAACAACAAGCACTGGGGCCTGATCCACAAGAACGAAATCTTCAAGTTCATGCGCGCCGGTAAAGAAGAGAAGGGCTTTATCAAAGAAGTCCGCGCCGACGGCAAGATCAGCCTGAGCCTGCAACCGGTCGGCGAAGAAGCCGCCACCAGCCTGAACTCGAAGATCCTCGCCAAGTTGCGCGACAACAATGGCAGCCTGCCGGTCAGCGACAAGAGCGACCCGACGGTGATCAGCAGTATGTTTGGCGTGAGCAAAGGCAACTTCAAAAAGGCCATTGGTGCGTTGTACAAGAACGGCCAGATCGTCATTCATGCCGATCGCATTGAACTGAGCTAACCTCGCGCCGGCCCCCTGTTGCGAGTACTGCCATGTTTTGTGTTGTCGAGGTGTTCCTGTGAGCGCCACCCGGCGCAGCGCCGATGGGTTTGCCCTGCAAGTAATGATTGGGTTGTGCCTGATCTGGGGTATTCAGCAGGTGATGATCAAGTGGGCGGCGCCAGACATCGCGCCGGTCATGCAGGCCGCCGGGCGTTCGGGTATTTCCGCGTTGCTCGTAGGATTGTTGATCTGCTGGAAGGGTGGCTGGGATCAAGTGGGCAACACCTGGCGCGGTGGACTACTGGCTGGCGCGCTTTTTGGCCTGGAGTTCTTCTTCATTTCCGAAGGCTTGCAACTGACCACGGCCGCGCACATGTCAGTGTTCCTTTACACAGCGCCGATCTTCACCGCATTGGGCGTTCATTGGTTGTTGCCGAGTGAGCGTTTAAGGCCGGTCCAGTGGCTGGGAATTTTCCTCGCCTTCGTCGGGATCGCCATTGCGTTTGCCGGTGGGGTGTCGTGGGACAACCTCGACCACCGTATGTTGATGGGCGATGCGCTGGGCGTACTGGCCGGCGCGTCCTGGGGTGCGACCACCGTGGTGGTGCGCGCTTCGCGCCTGTCGGAAGCGCCGGTGACCCTGACGCTGTTCTATCAATTGATTGTCGGTTTCGTAGGCCTGTTGCTGATCGCGATCCTCAGCGGCCAGGTCACCCATGTCAGCCTGACCACCGTGGCGGTGGCCAGTGTGTTGTTTCAGGGATTGGTGGTGTCGTTCTTCAGTTACCTGACCTGGTTCTGGCTGTTGCGTCGTTACCTGGCGGCGAACCTGGCCGTGTTTTCGTTCATGACGCCGCTGTTCGGTGTCACGTTCGGTGTGGTGCTGCTGGGCGAAGCGCTGAGCTTCAACTTTGTCATCGGTGCGGTGCTGGTGCTGCTGGGTATCACGTTTGTCAGCGCTGAGCAGTGGGTGCGCCGTCGCTTGCGCAAAGCCCTCGGGCAGAGCTGACCGGACGCAACAACAGACCTCCGGCGACAATCAAACCGCTGCCGGCGAACACCAGCGCTGGCTGCAATTCGCCACTGAAGTGGCTGCTCAATGCCGCCAGCAACGGCCCGCTAGCTGGCCCACGGCAAAGCACGCGGTCAAAAGCCCGGCGTTGCGCTGGGTGGCGTGGGGCGCCAGTTCCCTGGAGCGTTGCATCACCAGTTGCATACAGGCCAGGAACGGCGTGCCGCAGAGGATCACGCCCAATGCCAGGCCAGGACCGCTGCCCAACAGGCAGGCGAATACCCCGGCGGCTTGCAGCCACAACGTCGCGATCAGCCAATGACGGGTAGCGTTCGGGTTATGTCGACGCAAACTCACCAGCACCACGCCGGAAGCGGCCGCCAGGCCGAAGCACGGCCAGAACAGATCCGCCATCCATTGACCGTGAAACTGCGCGTTGGCCATTTGCGAGAGGAAAGTGGCCGGGATGATGTAGCCCAAACCGTACAAGGCGTAGATCACACCTAAACGGCCGATGCCTTGGTTACCTGGCGTAGTAACGGTCGGTGCTGCTACCACCGTGGCGGTCGGTTGCGGCAGGAACGGCAGAATGCCCAACAGCATCACCAGAGCGACGCCGGCATATATCAGCCACAAGGTTGCGGAGGTTTGCCCCAGCAGGTTCGATACCAACGCCAACAACCCCGTCAGAAAAATCCCCAGACCCGGTCCGGCAAATACCAGTGCGCCAAGCCGTGGACGACCGGCCGCCGCGGCCAGTGGCTGGCTCAACGCGGTGATCATCACCAACACCCAGGCGCTGGCCACGCCGGTGCCGAAACGCAGCACCAGATGCGACCAAAACCCATTGGCCCAGAAGGACGCCAGGGTCAGCAGCACACACAGCCACAAGCCACCCAGCAGACGTCGGCGGACTTGCTCGGGGCGGCGAGAGAACATCGCGTCCACCGCACCGACGAAGTAGCCGAGGTAGTTGGCCGCCGCAATCAGACCGGCGGCGGTCAGGTCGATCTGACCTTCGCTGAGCAGGTGCGGCAATTGCGGCGTCAGGGCGAAACGCCCGATGCCCATGGCCATCATCAGGGCGATGAAACTGGCGAGTAAGCGAATCAGAGGGGACATAGTCTGAATTCCAGCAGAGGATCAATGACCGTCAGGCTAGGACTGATTGACTTTCTTTTAAAATGAATAATAGTGAGTAACTTGTTCTGATTTGGAGAAAGGTGTGGAATTCAGCCAATTGCGGATTTTCCAGGCGGTTGCGGAGGAGGGTTCCATCACCCGCGCTGCCGAATGCCTGCACCGGGTGCCGTCGAACCTGTCGACCCGGCTTAAACAGCTGGAAGAGCAACTCGGTGTCGAACTTTTCCTGCGTGAACGTCAGCGTTTGCAGTTGTCGCCTGCGGGAAAAGTCCTGCTGGACTACACCACCAAGCTGTTCAATCTGCACGACGAAGCTCAAGCGGCGGTGCAGGGCGGGCAACCGGCCGGTGACTTCGTGCTCGGCACCATGTACAGCACGGCGGCGATTCATCTGCCGGGGTTGTTGGCGCGTTATCACCGCACTTACCCGGCGGTGAACCTGCAAGTGCAGACTGGCCCCAGTGGTGAATTGCTGGAAGGTCTGCTCACCGGGCGTCTCGATGCGGCGCTGGTGGACGGACCGCTGGAGCTGGCCGGTTTGGACGGCGTGCCGTTGTGCGACGAACGGCTGGTGCTGATCAGCGAGGCCGATCACCCGCCGATCCTCAGTGCGCTGGATGTGGAAGGGCGGTCGGTGTTCACCTTTCGGCAGGGTTGTTCCTACCGGATGCGCCTGGAAGCCTGGTTTGCCCATTACCATGCGGCCATGGGCCGGGCGATGGAGATCGAGTCTTATCCGGGGATGCTCGCCTGCGTGATCGCCGGCTCAGGCGTGGCGCTGATGTCGGAATCGATGCTTGCCAGCCTGCCGGGCCGCGAAAGCGTGGCGGTGCATCCGTTGGCCGAGCCGTTTGCCAGTGCCACCACGTGGCTGATGTGGCGCAAAGGCATGGTCGGGGCGAATTTGAACGCGTGGCTTGAGCAGCAACAATTGGCCTATCCGTCAGCGCCAAGCCAGGCTCGGGCGATGGCTTGAACTATCGGTCAGGTATTTTGATCAATTCAGTAACAGATCATTGCGACTTTGGGCGAGCATTGCGTAGGACTTCGGACTATTATCAGTGCGAAGTGGCTACAGAATTTTGGCCACTCGGCACTACCCTGAAGGGGGCACCATGAAAGAGAAAATCCAAAACTGGCTGCACGACTTGGGTGTCGCACTCGGTTTGATCGAACCGCCTCTGCAACCTGTGCCCATTCGCACTGACGACGAACAACGCCGACGCCAGCAGCGCCGCCGGTAACGCGTCAAGGCCTAAAAGATCGCAGCCTTCGGCAGCTCCTACAGGGAGTAGCGCCAATGCTGCGATTGCCCCTGTACCTGTAGGAGCTGCCGAAGGCTCGGGCCGCGTTCGGACGATCTTGGCGGTCTATAGGTCAATGCCTTCCGATCTCGATCAAAAACCGACTCAAGTCATTCGCCGTCCTGGCGGTCTTGAGCATCTGGTCTTCCTCCGCCGTAAACGCGGTCAAACCCAGTTCATCTTCCAGACGGAAGATCAGCTCTTCGACATCTTCTTTATCCAATCCCAATTGCGCCAGGCTGGCGTTGTCGTCGAAGTCATGCTGACCCTCCAGCAGGCGGCTGATGAAACGATGCACGACGGCACGAACGGCAGCTCTTTTCATGGGCATTCTTCGAGGGCGTTATTGTTTGTTGTCCCTGCGCTTGAGTACAGCAGGCTTCAGGCGTGTGAGCGCTGCCACTCGTCAATCATCGTGTGCAAATGCTCCCCGGAAAAACTCCCGAAATGCCCACCATGCACCGTGCGGATAGGCAACTCGCGCAAACGCTGCAGGCTGCGGGCGTAGTCGTCGAGGTTGGAGTGGTAGGCGTCTTCGATCAGCGGCCCGTCGTAGATGATGTCGCCGCTGAACAGGGTCTCGGTCGCCGCTTCGTACAGGCTGATGCCGCCCGGTGAATGCCCCGGCGTGTGCAGCACTTGCAGCGTGCGGTTACCCAGATCCAGCACGTCGCCTTCTTCAATCAACCCGGTGGCAGGGGCCGCTTTGACCCGATACTCGGCATAGCACAACGGGCAGTCAGGGTGAGCCTCGAACATCTCGTCACCGACAAACGCCTTGCTCAGTGTGTTTTCGCCGTCCGGCGACGCGAGAATCTGCGCTTCGGCTGGATGTACCAAGCGTTCGGGAAATTCGTGATGGCCGGCGATGTGGTCGAAATGGCAATGACTGGCCACCGCCACCAGCGGCCGCTCGGTGATCCACGGCAGTTGTTCGCGCAGGCTCACTAGCCCGGAACCGCTGTCCAACAGCAAGTCTTTTTCGCGGCCCTGAATGTGCCAGAGGTTGCAGCGATAGAAGGGCCGGATGTAAGGCTCGTGAATCAGCCGAATGCCATCACTGAGCTGCTTGACCTCGAACCACTGATCGCGAGAAACAATCTTCATCAAAGGTTTTCTCCAGACGAAAAAAAACGGGTGTGGCAACCGACGCCACACCCGTCGAAGAAAGCATCAAGTCGTTATGTTCAGCTTAGGCGGCGCTGGCCACCACTGCAGGGCGACGGGACAGCAAGCTGACCACGACGAAACTCACCAGACCCACGCCGAGGCTGTAGTAGATCGGGGTGTTGGCGTCCATACCGTCCTTGATCATGAACACCAGCGCGGTGGCAAAGCCCAAGCCCATGCTGGCGATGGCGCCGGCGGTGGTTGCGCGTTTCCAGAAGATTGCACCGATCAGCGGGATCAGCATGCCGCCCACCAACAGGTTGTACGCCAGGGTCAGCGCGCTGATCACGTCGTTCACTACCAACGCAATGCCAAGTACCACAATGCCGGTCAGCAGGGTGAACAGGCGGTTGATGCCCAGGCTCGACTGTTTACCGCCGCGCAGTTTCGGCAGCAGGTCTTCGGTGAGGGTGGTGGCGGCGGCGAGCAGGCCGGCGCTTGCGGTGGACATCATGGCCGCCAGGGCAGCCGCAATCACCAGGCCACGGATACCGTCCGGCAGGGACAGTTTGACGATGGCGGCGAAGGCGTTGTTGACGTTGTCCAAGTCTGGGATCAGCACATGAGCGGCCATGCCGATCAGTGCGCAGGCCAGTCCGTAAAGGATGCAGTAGAAGCCTGCGAATGTACCGGCGACCTGGGCCACTTTGGCGCTCTTGACGGTGAACACACGCTGCCAGATGTCTTGGCCGATCAGGATCCCGAAGAAGTAGATCATGAAGTAGGTGATGATGGTGTCCCAGCCAATCGTGGTGAAGCTGAAGGCGGTTGCCGGCAGTTTCAACACCAACTCGTCCCAACCACCGACGCGGTACAGGCATATTGGCAACAGGATGAACATCAGGCCCACGGTCTTGATGACGAACTGGACGATGTCGGTCAGGGTCAGGGACCACATGCCGCCGATCGCCGAATAAATCACCACCACGCCACCGCCGACCAATACCGACAGCCAGAACGGCAGGTCGAACAGCACTTGCAGCACGGTGCCAATGGCCAGGATCGAGACCACGCCGATCATCAGCGCATACGCCAGCATGATCACCGCGCTCGCGGAGCGGGCCATCGGGTTGTAGCGTTTTTCCAGCACCTGGGTAACGGTGTAGATTTTCAGTTTCAGCAGCGGTTTGGCGAGGAACAGGTTCAGCGCCACGATCCCGCAACCCAGTGCGGCGCAGAGCCAGAAACCGGAGATGCCATGGACGTAGCCCAGGCGCACGGTGCCGACGGTAGATGCGCCGCCCAGAACGGTAGCGGCCATGGTGCCCATGTAAAGGCTCGGGCCGAGGTTACGACCGGCGACCAAAAAGTCTTCGTTGGTCTTGGCCTTGCGCATGCCGTAGTAGCCGAGTATCAGCATCGCGGCGGCGTAGATGAGTACGACGAATAAATCCAAAGCCATGATGGCGTGTCTCCGATTGTCTTTTTTATGGTGAGGCGAAAATCAATCTTTTGTGTAGGAGCGATGCTTGCTCGCGAAGGAAGCACCGCGGTCGGTCAGGTCGATCGCGTTATCGTTCTTCGCGGGCAAGCCTCGCTCCTACAGTTCAAGCTGGTTGGCTGATAGCCGGTTTAGCGAGCGAATCCGCGCTCTTGCTGCGTGCATCGTTTGGACCGAATACCGCTGCCGATTCCGGGAACAGACTCAGCAGCGCCAGGTACACCAGCGAGGCCAGGCCCAGGGTGACCGGCAGGCTGATGTCGATACCGCCAGCCAGATCGCCCAGTACACCGACAAACTGCCCCGGCAGGTTCACAAAGCACAAACCCACCAGTGCGCTCGGGATCCAGGCGCCCAGGCCACGCCAGTTCCAGCCATGCGTGAACCAGTAACGACCGCCTTTCTCGCCGCGGGTGAACACTTGCAGGTCATCCGGGCAGTAGAAGCCGCGACGCACCAGCAGACCGATGATCATGATCACCATCCACGGGGTGGTGCAGGTGATGATCAGTACGGCGAAGGTCGACACGCTCTGCACCAGGTTCGCAGCAAAGCGCCCGATGAAGATGAAAGCAATCGACATCACGCCGATCAGGAGCGTTGCCTTGACTCGCGACAGCACACGAGGGAACACGCTGGACATGTCCAGCCCGGTGCCATAGAGCGAGGTGGTGCCGGTGGACATGCCGCCGATCACGGCGATCAGGCACACCGGCAGGAAGAACCAGCTCGGCGAGACGGCCAGCAGGCCACCCACGTAGTTGTTGGCGGCGATGTAGTCCGGTGCCTTGATCGCCACGATGGTCGCGGTGCTCAGGCCGAACAGGAACGGGATGAAGGTGGCGATCTGCGAGATCACCACGGCGGCCATGATCCGGCGCTTGGAGGTGTCACGCGGAATGTAGCGCGACCAGTCACCGAGGAATGCCCCGAAGGAAATCGGGTTGCTCATCGCCACCAGCGCAGCGCCGATGAAGGCCGCCCAGAAACCCGGTTGACCCATGCTGACGGTGCCGGCGAAGTTCACATCGAAAGGGCCGGCGAAGGCGAAGATGCCCAGCAGGAACAACAGGCTGGCACTCCACACCGCGATCTTGTTGACCCACAGCAGGAAGCGGAAGCCGTAGATGCAAACGGTCAGCACCAGGATCGCGAACAGGCCGTAGGCCAGGCCCAGGGTCAGGTCGGTTTCCGGAAGACCGATCAGGCGTTTGGCGCCACCGATCAACGCATCACCCGAACTCCACACCGAGAGCGAGAAGAAGGCGATGGCGGTCAACAGCGACAGAAACGAACCGACGATCCGCCCGTGCACGCCAAAGTGCGCACCGGAAGACACGGCGTTGTTGGTGCCATTGATCGGGCCGAACAGGCCCATTGGCGCGAGGATCAGCGAGCCCAGCAGCACACCGAGCACAATCGCCCAGACGCCCGCCTGAAAAGACAGGCCGAACAGTACCGGGAAACTGCCGAGCACGGCGGTGGCAAAGGTGTTGGAACCACCGAAGATCATCCGGAACAAATCCGTCGGGCCTGCGGTGCGTTCGCTGTCCGGGATCTGTTCGACCCCGTAGGTTTCAATGTGCGTAAGACTTTGGTCTTTGTTGTTGTTATTCATGATCAGCTCCGATCATAAAGGCGCGCTCATCGTGTGTGAGCGTCACCTGTTTGGCTAAGGGGTTGGCAGCCCTTCCGGCATCGCGGACAAATGTTCGTGGCAGGCCAGCCATAGGCCTTGTTGTTCTAGGCCAGACGCTTGTTTCTTGAAAACAATCGTCTCGCGCTCCTGGCTGAAGTGTTGCTCCCCTTGCATGCGCAGCTCGGTGGCCACGTCATGGATGAAAATCGCCACGTCACCCTGCAGGCTGACGAAGGCGTTGCTCGAGGTGCACGAGAGCACCTCGAAGCCATCCTCCGAGCGCCAGGTGTCCCACAACGCCTGATAGGCATCGCGCGACAGCAGGGGCTGCTCGAGGGTGTAGAACACGAAGCTGGCGTCGGCGCTGAACGCGCCGAAGTAGGCTTCGCGATCATTACCGGCAAAGGCTGTCACCAGATCGGCGGCAGCTTTCAATACCTGATCACGTTCGTTCATGACCGATCCTCAGCGGTGGGCCACGCCAGGCAGTACGCAGAGCATTTCGTACAGCAAGTTGGCGGCCAGCAGCGAGGTGTTGCCGGTGGTGTCGTACGCGGGCGAGACTTCTACCAGATCGCAACCGATCAGGTCGAGGCCTTGGCAGCCGCGAATGATCTCAATCGCCTGAATGGTCGTCAGACCACCGATTTCCGGGGTGCCGGTACCGGGTGCCCAGGCTGGGTCGATGCCGTCGATATCGAAACTCAGGTACACCGGACCGCCGCCGACTTTCTCGCGAACTTCGGCCATCAGCGGTGCCAGGGATTTGTGCCAGCACTCTTCAGCCTGAACCACGCGGAAGCCCTGTTTACGGCTCCAGTTGAAGTCTTCAGAGGTGTAACCCTGAGCGCGCAGACCGATTTGCACCACGCGATCGCAGTCGATCAGGCCTTCTTCGGCAGCGCGACGGAAGGTGGTGCCGTGGGCGATTTTCTCGCCGAACATGTGATCGTTCACATCGGCGTGAGCATCGATGTGCACCAGACCGACCTTGCCGTGCTTCTTATGAATCGCACGCAGGATGGGCAGGGTGATGGTGTGGTCGCCGCCCAGGGTCAGCGGGATCACGTTGTGTTCGAGGATGGCATCGTAGGATTCTTCGATGATCCGTACGGCGTCCAGCAGGTTGAACGTGTTGATCGCCACGTCACCGATGTCAGCGACTGACAGCGAGTCGAACGGTGCAGCGCCGGTGGCCATGTTGTACGGGCGGATCATGACCGATTCAGCGCGGATTTCGCGAGGTCCGAAACGGGTGCCAGGGCGCAGAGACGTGCCAATGTCCAGCGGGACGCCAACGAAGGCAGCATCCAGACCGGCAGCGGTTGGCAAATGGGGAAGTCGCATCATGGTGGCGATGCCGCCGAAGCGCGGCATTTCATTGCCGCCCAGTGGTTGGTGAAGAATCTTGTCCACGGGTTCAGGCCTCATCTTTTTTATATTAAGAGCTGTATTAGGGGCCGATTCTGCGAAATGTAGTGGGCTGGAAGAATCGCTACGGGCAAATACTTAGTTCAGATTTTTCTAAACTAATGCCGATGACGGCGATAGACTTGATATCGATCGTTCCCACGCTCTGCGTGGGAATGCATCCCGTGACGCTCCGCGTCACACCCTCGAAGCGGACGCAGAGCGTCCGAGGCGGCATTCCCACGCAGAGCGTGGGAACGATCTACGGAGTGCCCCATGGCCAACGCATTACCCGACCTGAAACTGTTGCGCATCTTCGTCAGCGTGGTTCGCCATCAGGGGTTTGCCAGCGCCCAGCAAGAGCTCAACCTCTCGACCTCGGCCATCAGCACCTACATGAGCCAGCTCGAAGCTGCCCTCGGCCTGGTCCTCTGCCATCGCGGCCGCGGTGGTTTCAGCCTGACCAGCAAGGGCGAACTGTTCCATCAGGAAACCCTGCGCCTGCTCGGCGAACTCGAAGGTTTCGAACAATACGCCGCCGCCCTCAAAGGCGAACTGCGCGGCACCCTGAATCTGGGGGTGATCGATTCCACCGTCAGCGACAAGGCTTTGCCCTTCGCCGAAGCCATCGGCGCCTACAGTCAGGAACACCCGGCCGTGCATTTGCACCTGTCGGTCATGAGCCCTTACGAACTGCAACTCGGCGTGCAGGACAACCGCCTCGACCTGGCCATCGGCGCGTTCTCCACGCGCATGAGCGGTCTGGTGTACATGCCGCTGTACCGCGAACAACACTGGTTGTATTGCAGCAGTCGTCATCCGCTGTTCACCGAGCGGCGCATTCCCGAGCAGGTCATTACCCAGCAGCGCATGGTCGGCCGCGGTTACTGGAGCCAGGCCGAACTGGCCCGTCACGGCTTCAAACACAGCGCCGCGACCGTGGAAAGTATGGAAGCCCAGCTGATTCTGGTGCTGTCCGGTGCCTATATTGGCTACCTGCCGGAGCACTACGCCCAGGCGTGGGCGGATAAGGGCGATTTGCGGGTGCTGCTGCCGGCGACCTTCGGTTATCAGGCGCCGTTCTCGATGATCGTGCGCCGTGGCCGCAGCCGCGAACCGCTGATCCAGACCTTTCGCGATTTGCTCAAAGCTCAGCTCAATCAGGCCGCTTAACGGAAAAAGAAGCAATGTCCAGAATCCAATGTCCACGCTGCCTACGTCCGCAAACCCATTGCCTGTGCCCGCTGATCCCGAGCCTCGACAGCCGCACTCGGGTGTTGCTGTTGCAGCATCCCAGTGAAGTGAACCATGCGCTGAACACCGCGCGGTTGGCGGCGTTGGGGTTGAGGAATGCCGAGTTGATTGTGGGCGAAGTGTTCGAGGATTTGCCGGCATTGTTGAACCGGCCGGGCTATCAGGCGCGACTGCTGTTTCCTGCCGATGATGCGCAGCCGTTGCAGACTTACACCGCCAATGATCAACCGTTATTGCTGGTCGTCCCGGACGGCACCTGGCGCAAGGCGCGCAAGATGCTGCACCTCAATCCGTTGTTGGCGGCGTTGCCGAGGGTGACGTTGGCGGAGGGCGGGGTGTCGAGGTATCGATTGCGCAAGGCACCGGGGCCGGGCGCGTTGTCGACGGTGGAAGCGATTGTTCAGGCGTTGCAAACACTTGAAGCACCGACCACTTTCGAACCATTGCTACGGCCGTTCGAAGCCTTGATCGAGGGGCAGATTGCGGCGATGGGGGAGGAGGTTTTTCAGCGTAATCACGGACAATGATCGTTCCCACGCTCCGCGTGGTAATGCCGCCCGGGACGCTCCGCGTCCCTTCCCGAATGTGACGCAGAGCGTCACTGGATGCATTCCCACGCGGAGCGTGGGAACGATCGGTGGTTAACGTTCGCGCATCGCCTCGGTCCGGGCTTTCAACACCGGTTTGAGCAAGTAATCCAACACACTTTTCTCCCCGGTAATGATGTCCACCGTCGCCACCATCCCCGGAATAATCAGCAACGGTTTCACATCCCCACCCAAATGGTTTTTATCCGTCCGAACCTGAATCAGATAAAAGCTGTTGCCCTTGTCATCCGTAATTGTGTCCGCCCCAATCAACTCCAGCTTCGCACTCAACCCCCCGTAAATCGTGTAGTCGTAAGCACTGAACTTGACCATCGCTTTCTGCCCCGGATGCAGGAACGCGACGTCCTGTGGCCGGACCTTGGCTTCGATCAGCAAATTGTCTTCCAGTGGCACGATTTCCACCATGTCGCTGCCCGGCTGAACCACGCCGCCGATGGTGTTGACCTTCAGTACTTTGATAATCCCGTGAACCGGCGACACCACGGTGGTGCGGGTCACTCGGTCATCGATAGCAATGCTCGATGCCGTGATTTTCGACAGGTCGGTGCGTTTTTCATTCAGCTCTTTCGCGGCATCGGAGCGGAAGGATTGTTCGGACTCATCAATCTTGCTTTTGATCTCGTTTATCGCCGATTCCGCACGGGGAATCGCCAGCGTCGTGGCGTTCAATGAGCCGCGAATCTCCACTGCACTGCGTTTGAGTCGCAAAATTTCCACCGGCGAAACGGCCCCGCTGCCCACCAGCGGCGCGGACATGTTCATCTCTTGTTGCAGCAATGCCAGGCTTGAACTGTATTGGCCCTGTTTGGAGCGGAACTCCGCCAACTCCTGGGTTTTCTGCCGAAGTTGCTCACTCAGCGTGCGTTGTTCGCTGGCCAATCGACGCTGCCGTTGTTCGTACAGCGAGCGCTCGTCTTCGGCCACTTGCGGCGCCTTGGCGATCACTTCGGGGGACAGCTTGAACGGCCGGCCTTCAGCCTCGGCCGACAGCCGTTCGACTTGCGCGGTCAGCGCATAACGATCCGCCTCGCTTTCGCCCTTATTCGACAGGAATCGCGTGTCATCGAGGCGCAGCAAGGTGTCGCCCTTGTTCACCATTTGCCCTTCGCGAACGAAGATCTCAGTGACGATGCCGCCCTCCAGGTTCTGGATCACTTGGACTTTGCTCGACGGAATCGCCTTGCCTTCGCCCATGGTCACTTCCTGCAGCACCGCAAACTTGGCCCAGACCACCGCCGTGATAATCAGCGCTGCCGCCAGCCACACGGTGATGCGCGACCAGCGTGGAGAATCCTGCAACGAGGCACCGGCGGTTTCCGGCATGAATTCGCTTTCGGCGCTTTTGCTGAAACTGCCGAAGTAACCCCGGTCTTGTGATTTGTCCGACGATGAACGGGCCATGGGTCGCTCCTAGACAGCCGCAGAGCCGACACGGCCCTTGCGCAGTGCATCGATGACCGCTTCTTTCGGACCGTCGGCGACGATCCGCCCGTTGTCCAGCACCAGCAGCCGATCCACCAGGCTGAGCATCGAGGTGCGGTGGGTCACCAGCAGCAGGGTTTTGCCCTGGACCCAGCCGTGGAGTTTTTGCCGCAGGACATCTTCGCTGCTGTTGTCCATGGCACTGGTGGGTTCGTCGAGCAACATGATCGGCGGATCCAGCAACAGCGCGCGGGCCAGCAATACCGCCTGACGTTGCCCGCCGGAGAGCAGTTGTCCGCGTTCACCCACTGGCCGGTCGAAGCCTTGCGGATGCTGACGCGCCAGCTCGGTGACGCCGGTCAGCTCGGCGACTTCGAGCATCCGTGAGTCGCTGATGTAGCGGGCGCCGAGGGTCAGGTTGTCGCGCAGGCTGCCGGCCAACAGCGGCAGGTCATGGGCGACGTAACCGATCTGCTGGCGCAGGTCGGCGACGTCCAGTTGCCGCAAGTCCAGGCCATCGAGCAGCAACTGGCCTTCTTCCGGTGCGTAGAAACCCATCACCAGCCGCGCCAACGTGCTTTTGCCCGAGCCGCTGCGACCGATGATGCCGATCCGCTCGCCGGGTTTCACGCTGAAGCTGATGTTGGCCAGGGCGGCAGCGTTCTGGCCGTTGTAGTGGAACGTCACGCTGCTGACGTCCAGCGCACCTTGCAGTTGTGTGCGCTCCAGCGGTCGTTGTTTGGCGTCGCGTTCCTGCGGCAAGGACATCAGCGCATCGGTGCTTTTCATGGTCAGCTGCGCTTGCTGATAGCGAGTGATCAAACCGGCAATCTGCCCCAGCGGCGCGAGCACCCGGCTGCCGAGCATGTAGGTCGCCACCAGCGCGCCGACGCTGAGGTTGCCGGCAATGATGCTGTAGACCCCGGCGATGATGGTCGCCATGCCGGAGAATTGCTGGATGAACAGCGTGCCGTTGGTGGCCAGCGCCGAGAGGTTGCGCGCATGGCTGTCGAGGCGGGTGAGGGCGCCGTGGGTGCTTTCCCATTTGTGCTGGCGTTCGCTTTCGGCGCTGCAGGCCTTGAGGGTTTCCAGGCCGCCGAGGGTTTCAATCAGCAGCGCCTGGCGTTCGGCACCCAGGGTCAGGCTTTTCTGCACGGTGTCGCGCAGACGCACCTGAATCACCATCGCGAAGAGGATCGTGATCGGAAACGCCAGCAGCGGAATCACCACCAGCCAGCCGCCGAGCAGGCCGATCACCACCAGCATCAACACGGCAAAGGGCAGGTCGATCAGGCTGGTCAGCGTCACCGCGGTGAGGAATTCGCGCAGGCCCTGGAAGTCATGGATGCTCTGGGCGAAGCCGCCAATGGTCGCCGGGCGCGCTTTCATCGCCATGCCGGTGATGCGCTCGAACAACGTTGCGGAAAGGATCACATCGGTTTTCTTCCCGGCTGAGTCCAGCAAGTGCGCGCGAACCACTCGCAGCGCCAGTTCGAAACCGGTGCCGATCAGCAAGCCGATGGACAGCACCCACAAGGTCGACGTGGCCTGGTTCGGCACCACCCGGTCATAGGTCTGCATCACGAACAGCGGCACCATCAACCCCAGCAGGTTGATCAAAAAACTCGCCAGAATCGCGTCGCTGTACAACCACTTCGACAGCTTCAAGGTGTCGCGAAACCACGCCTCCACGCGTGGCACCAGCGGTGAGCGCAAGTCTTCGAGTTCATGCCGTGGCCGCGCGAACAAGGCCTGGCCGCTGTAATTCTCGGCCAGCTCGGCCGTGCTGACCCATTGTTCACCGCCGTCGGCTTCGCTGGGCAGAATCAGCAACTGACCGTCATCGCCGAAGCGTCGCAGAATGGCGGTGCGGCCGTTGTTGAGGATCAGCATCACAGGCAGGTTGAGGGCGGAAATATCCGCCAGTTCACGACGCAGCAATCGCGCCTGCAAACTGGCCCGGGCCGCTGCGCGAGGCAGCAGGTCCAGGCTCAAGCGTTGCTTGTGCAGGGGGAGGCCGGCACTCAGGCTGGCGCGACTGACCGTCGCGCCGTGGAGTTTGCAGAGGATCAACAGACCGTCCAGAAGCGGGTCATCGAAGCTCAGGCGCGGATCGACACCGATATTGCCGGATTCCATGCTGGTCACATTGATCGCTCCCAGTGAGCTATTTCAGTTCAGGCAAACGGGCTTCGTTTTTCACTTCGGTCGATGCGATGGCATCGGCGGGCAACACCACCCGTTGTTTGCTCAGCAACTGACCCATGTTCGCCAGCACGCGGTACATCGAGTACTCCTCGGTGTAGCGCACTTCGGTGTAGCGGCGGTTGGCGTTGTAGAGCTCGTTTTCACTGTCCAGCAAGTCGAGCAGGGTGCGTTGGCCGAGGCCGAACTGGTCCTGATACGCCACGCGCACGCGTCGGCTGGTATCCGCGTATTCGCGGGCGGTCGGGGTTTGTTTCTTGGCATTGACCATGGCGTTCCAGGCCAGGTGAATGTTCTCGTTGAGCTGGCGCAGGGCATTGTTGCGGATGTCCATCGCCTGGTTGATCTGGTGTGCATCGGAGGCCAGGCGAGCCTTGTCGCTGCCACCGCGGAACAGGTTGTAGTTCATCACCACGCCGACCCGCCATTCGTTGTCGTGGCCTTCATCGCCCTGCACGTTGTTGTTTGCACCCACGGCGGCTTCGGCGTCGAAACGAGGGTAGAACGGCGACTTGGCCACTTCGTACTGGCTCTCGGCCGATTGCACATCGGCTTGGGCAGATTTCAGGTACGGGTTGTTTTCCACCATGCTTTGCTGGGCTTCCTGCAGGGTGGCGGGCAATTCACCGCGGGTCGAGGGCGGTGCTTCGAGTTCATCGGGCAGGCGCCCCACGACGGCGTAGAAGTTCGACTCGGCATCCGCCAGATCGACTTCAGCGGTATCGAGGTTGTTTTGCGCCAGTGCCCGACGAGCGACGGACTGGTCGGAGTCGGCGGTGCTGCCGATACCGCGCTGGGTGCGCAGGCCGATCTGATCATTGACCCGCAGGTGAGCTTGCAGGTTGTTCGTGGCCAGGGTCACCAGTTCGCGGCGCTTGAGCACTTCGAGGTAGACCTCAATGGTGCGCAGGGCCAGATCCTGAGCGGTGCCCTGAGCGTAATAGGCCCGGGAATTGACCACGCCTTTGGTGCGCTGGACTTCGTTGGAGGTGTTGAAACCATCGAACAGCATCTGCCGCAGGCGCAATTCCGATTGGGTGTAGGTCAGGATTTCGGTGTGGTGATTGCCGAATGCCCGCGTGTTGGTGTTATCGCTGTACCCGCGCCCGTAGGCGGCATTCAGATCAACCGATGGATAAAAGCCCCCTTTGGCGACTTTTACCAGCTCATCGGCTGAAAGGCGGCTGTCCACGCGCGACGCTAGCTCCGGGTGGGTCGCGATGGTGCTCTGGATCGCCTCCGTCAATGACATGGCTTGAGCCTGAGAAGTGCAGGCCATCGCCAGCAGAATTGCGCTGCATAGGGGGGTTAATACGCGCATGGGTGCCTCTCCCTGATTCCTGATGGTGCTTATTAGTCGCCAATTATTTGACGGCATTTATAGGTGAAACCGTTTCACTCTTGTAACAACAGAGCTAAGAACATTCTAGGAAGAACCTAAGAAGTATTTCTCATAAGACTTATGCCAAAAAAAACTTATGTGCTCCGCAAAATCCAGCACATTGTTCACTCCGAAAGCCCTTGATTTATGAGCGTTAGGGAGCTCCTCAGGGCTTGAGGAAAGTTCCAATTCACATATCGACATAGGGCGGGGAAGTGCTGGAGGGGAGGGAAGCGAACGGTTTTGAAGTGACGGTTTTTTGTCGCTCTAGTGGATCAAAACTGTTACGCATCGCTCAAAGGGCAATTTGTTGCGCACGTGGATCCCGATGCCGTTGATTGCATAGGGTTTTATCCCGCAGCAGACACGTCGCCCGCGAGCGGCATGCTTGGCGAGAACGGCGCCAGGGCAGCGGCTTACTTTAGGTAACTGCTGCCAGCAGGCGATTGCGCCAGGCAACCCGTTGGAGCCATGAGCACGTTCTTCGCAAAAACAGGATGCCGACAGCGGTTGGCAGCGGAGGAAGTGCACATGGCTACGCTCATCGGTATCGTCAGTAAGGTCATTGGTCAGGTGTTCGCGGTCGCGAGCGATGGCACCCGACGTGCGCTGGTCGAGGGGGATCGATTATTCGCTGGCGATCAGCTCGTTACCGGGGCCGAAGGTGCGGTGGCGGTGCATCTGCAAAATGGCCAGGAACTGACCGTCGGGCGTGAGAGCAGCCTGCAAATGACTTCCCAGTTACTTGCCGATCAGGCGCCCCATGTGGACACCGCTGAAGCGGTGACGCCGACTCAAGCGCAACTGACCGATGTCGAACAACTGCAAAAAGCGATCGCTGCCGGCGACGACCCGACCCAGACCGCTGACGCCACGGCGGCCGGACCTGATTCGACTGGCGCACCCGGTGGTGCACTGGGCGGCGGCCACACGTTCGTCATGCTCGAAGAGGTGGGGGGGCGGGTCGAACCGACCATTGGTTTTCCTACCGCAGGCTTCAACGGCATTCCCGAATTCCCCCTCGAACGTCTGGCCGGAGACCCGAACAACGGCGACAACGGTGCAGGCGGCGCAGGTGATGCAGGTGATGCAGGTGATGCAGGTGATGCAGGTGATGCAGGCGGTGCTGGTGGGACAGGCGGGACAGGCGTTGTTCCTGTGGCACCGGTTGTTCCTGATACGCCGAACAACCCGGTCACCCTCACCGGCCTGTCGGCGGCGGGGGGCGAACTGGGCCTCAATGAGGCCAACCTGGCCGACGGTTCAGCGCCCAACCCTGGAGCACTGACGCAGACCGGCACGTTCAGCGTGTCTGCCCCCGACGGGCTGACCAGCCTGAGCATGGGCGGGATCAACGTGATCAGCGGTGGTGTGGCCGCAGGCTTCCCGCAGTCGATCACCACCCCGTTGGGCAACACCCTGACCGTCACCGGCTACAACCCGGCCACGGGCGTTGTGAGTTACAGCTACACCCTCAACGACAATGAAACCCATCCGGTCGGTGACGGTGCAAACAACCTCAGCGAACACTTCACCGTGGTGGCCGGCGACAGCAATGGCGATACCGCCACCGGTTCCCTGGACGTCAATATCACCGACGACGTACCCAAGGCGGTCGATGACAGCAACGCCGGCACCGCTTCGGAAACCCTGGTGACCCTGACCGGTAGCGTGCTGCCCAACGACACTCAGGGCGCTGACCGCATTCCCGTCGGGCCCGACAGCGGGCCGGTGGTTGGCGGCACCTTCACCGGTACATACGGCACCCTCGTACTCAATCCCAACGGGACTTACACCTACACCCTCAACACCAGCGATGCCGACTTCAAAGCCTTGCACGCGGGTGGCAACGGGACGGAAAACTTCGTCTACACCCTCACCGACTCGGACGGCGACACCAGCACCGCGACCCTGGTACTGAACATCCACAACAACAATGACCCGGTCACGATTGGCGGCCTCAACGTCGAAGGCGGCGAGCTGACGGTCTACGAGAAAAACCTCACCTACGGCTCCAGCCCCGACGCCCCGGCGCTGACCCAGAGCGGCACCTTCACCGTCAGCGCGCCGGATGGCTTGCAAACCCTGACCGTGGGCGGCGTCGCGGTGGTCAGCGGTGGCGTGGCGGCAGGTTTCCCGCTATCGGCCGACACCGGCACGGGCGCCACTTTCACCATCACCGGTTACAACCCGGCGACGGGCGTGGTGAGCTACAGCTACACCCTGAATGACAGCGACACCCACCCCAACGCCGACGGCGCCAACAGCATCACCGAGAACTTTAACGTTGTCGCCACCGATACGGATGGCAGCACCGCGACCGGACAGATCAACGTCAACATCGTCGATGACCTGCCGACCGCCCATGCCGACGCGACCTCGGTCGCCGAAGGCGGCATCGTCAGTGGCAATGTGCTGTGGAACGACGTCGGCGGCGCCGATGGTCCTGCGGCAGGTGGCGGTGTGGTCGGCGTGCGCTTCGGTTCAGACACTTCGACCCCGGTCAGCGGCGGCCTGAACAGCCAGATCAATGGCACCTACGGTTACCTGACGCTGGACGCGGCGGGCAACGCGGTCTACCACAGCAACCCGAACGCCGTGAACGGCCCGGGTGCTAGCGACACGTTCACCTACACCTTGCGCGATGCCGACGGTGACGAAAGCACCACCACCATCACCATCGACGTCAACAACAGCAGCATCAAAGCGGTCAGCGACAACGACGTGACCGTCTACGAAAAAGCCCTCGACCTGAACAAGGATGGCCAGGATCTGGCGCCCGGCACCGTTACCGGGAGCCTGCCGGGCAACGCGGGCGAAACCGCCAGTGGCACCCTGGTCGGTGCCGTCACCGGCGCCAGCGGCGCGATCACTTACACGCTGGTCGGCAGCGCCACTGGCACCTACGGCCAAATCCTGCTCAACCCAAACGGCAGCTACACCTACACGCTGACCTCACCGGCCAGCACCACGCCGCATGCGAACGACGGTGCCAACACCCTCAGCGAAAGTTTCACCTACAAAGCCACCGACGCCTTGGGCAACAGCACCACCAGCACCATCGTGGTCAAGATCGTCGATGACCTGCCGACGGCTCATGCCGACGAGACTTCGGTCGCCGAAGGCGGCATCGTCAGTGGCAACGTGCTGTGGAACGACGTCGGCGGCGCCGATGGCCCTGCCGCAGGGGGCGGTGTGGTCGGCGTGCGCGCCGGTTCCGACACCTCGACCCCGGTCATCGGCAGCCTGAACAGCCAGATCAATGGCACCTACGGTTACCTGACGCTGGACGCCAATGGCAACGCGGTCTACCACAGCAACCCGAACGCCGTGAATGGCCCCGGTGCGAGCGACACGTTCACCTACACCTTGCGCGATGCCGACGGTGACGAAAGCACCACCACCATCACCATCGACGTCAACAACAGCAGCATCAAAGCGGTCAGCGACAACGACGTGACCGTCTACGAAAAAGCCCTCGACCTGAACAAGGATGGCCAGGATCTGGCGCCCGGCACCGTTACCGGGAGCCTGCCGGGCAACGCGGGCGAAACCGCCAGTGGCACCCTGGTCGGTGCCGTCACCGGCGCCAGCGGCGCGATCACTTACACGCTGGTCGGCAGCGCCACTGGCACCTACGGCCAAATCCTGCTCAACCCAAACGGCAGCTACACCTACACGCTGACCTCACCGGCCAGCACCACGCCGAATGCGAACGACGGTGCCAACACCCTCAGCGAAAGTTTCACCTACAAAGCCACCGACGCCTTGGGCAACAGCACCACCAGCACCATCGTGGTCAAGATCGTCGATGACCTGCCGACGGCTCATGCCGACGAGACTTCGGTCGCCGAAGGCGGCATCGTCAGTGGCAACGTCCTGTGGAACGACGTCGGCGGCGCCGATGGTCTCGCCGCAGGGGCGGTGGTCGGCGTGCGTGCCGGCTCAGACACCTCAACCTCGGCCATCGGCGGCCTGAATAGCCAGATCAATGGCACCTACGGTTACCTGACGCTGGATGCCAACGGCAACGCTGAATACCACAGCAACGCGAACGCCGTGAACGGTCCCGGTGCGACCGACGTGTTCACCTACACCGTGCGAGATGCCGACGGTGACCAAAGCACCACCACCATCACCATCGACGTGATCAACAGCTGCATCAGAGCGGTCAGCGACCACGACGTGACCGTCTATGAAAAGGCGCTGGATCTGAGCAAGGACGGTCAGGACCTCGCGGCGGGGACCGTCACCGGCGGCCAGCCCGACAACACCGGCGAAACCGCCTCCGGTACGTTGGTTGGCTCGGTCACCGGCGCCAGCGGCGCAATCACTTACACGCTGGTCGGCAGCACCACTGGCAATTACGGCCAAATCCTGCTCAACCCCAACGGCACCTACACCTACACCCTGACCTCGCCGGCCAGCACCACGCCGCATGCGAACGATGGCACCAACACCCTGAGCGAAACCTTCACCTACCACGCCACCGATTCCCTGGGCAACGTCGTCACCAGCACCATCGTGGTCAACATCGTCGATGACCTGCCGACCGCTCATGCCGACGAGACTTCGGTCGCCGAAGGCGGCATCGTCAGCGGCAACGTGCTGTGGAACGACGTCGGCGGCGCCGATGGCCTCGCCGCAGGGGCGGTGGTCGGCGTGCGTGCCGGCTCAGACACCTCAACCTCGGCCATCGGCGGCCTGAATAGCCAGATCAATGGCACCTACGGTTACCTGACGCTGGACGCCAATGGCAACGCTGAATACCACAGCAACCCGAACGCCGTGAACGGCCCCGGTGCGACCGACGTGTTCACCTACACCGTGCGCGATGCCGACGGTGACCAAAGCACCACCACCATCACCATCGACGTGATCAACAGCGGCATCACAGCGATCAGCGACCACGACGTGACCGTCTACGAAAAAGCCCTCGACCTGAACAAGGACGGCCAGGACCTCGCCGCCGGCACCGTCACCGGCAGCCAGCCAGACCGCACGGTTGAAACCGCCAGTGGCACCCTGGTCGGTTCGGTCAGCGGCGCCAGCGGCGCGATCACTTATACGCTGGTCGGCAGCGCCACTGGCACCTACGGCCAAATCCTGCTCAATCCCGACGGCACCTACACCTACACGCTGACGTCGGCGCCAAGCACCACGCCGCACGCCGACGATGGCGCGAACACTCTCAGCGAAAGTTTCACTTACAAAGCCACCGACGCCCTGGGCCATTCCACCACCAGCACCATCGTGGTCAACATCGTCGATGACCTGCCGACCGCCAACCCCGACGTAGCCTCGGTAGCGGAGGGCGGCATCGTCAGTGGCAACGTGCTGGCGAACGACTTCGGCGATGCCGATGGGGGTGGGGTGGTCGGCGTGCGCGCCGGTTCAGACACCTCGACCTCGGCCATCGGCGGCCTGAACAGCCACATCAATGGCACCTACGGTTACCTGACGCTGGATGCGGCGGGCAACGCCGTGTATCACAGCAATCCGGACGCCGTGAACGGTCCCGGTGCGACCGACACGTTCACCTACACCTTGCGCGATGGCGACGGTGACGAAAGAACCACCACGATTACTATCGATGTCAGCGACAGCTGCATCAATGCGGTCAGCGACAGCGACTCGACGTTGACGGTCAACGTCATTCCGAACGCGCCACCGGTGGCGGTCGATGACCACGTCATCACCAACGTGCTGTCGGGCAGTGTCGTGGTACCGGGCGAGTTGTTGCTGGCCAACGACACCGACCCCAACGGCGATCCGCTCAGCGCATCGCCGACCACCTTCAACACCGGTTGGATTGCCAAAGGTGCGGACTTCATCGGCAGCGGGGCGATCAATTTCGCCGGCACCAGCAACTACAGCGCGGCTAACCAGGCATTGGCGAATGTGCGGAACGCCTTTGCCGGCAACGCCGCGACCATGACCGCGCTGCTGGTCGTCAGCGGTTATCTGGGCGCCGTCACCCCTGCCAATGCCAACGATGAGGACCGCATCACCGTCAACCTCAAACAGGGTGAAACCCTTAACCTGGATCACAACCTTGCGGCCGGTCACATCGCGATGGAGTACTCGGTCAACGGTGGCGCCTTCACTGCCATCGCCGACGGCCAGACCATCACCGCCGCGGCGGACGGCACGTACCAGATCCACATCACCAACATCGACAACGATGGCCCGGGTCACAGCGGGAAGGGGGCGGAAAACTACCAGCTGACCATGACCGTCAACTACGCCGGGGCCCACGATGTCACCCCGGACTACCACGGCACCTACACCGCCAGCGACAGCCATGGCGGCAGCGATAGCGCCGCCGTGACCATCACCTATCAGGACGGCCACACCCTCACCGGGACGGCGGGCGATGATGTACTGGTGGCGGGCGCCGGTAACAACGTTATCAATGCCGGCGACGGCAACGACGTGCTCACCGCAGGTTCCGGCAATAACGAGTTGCACGGCGGCGCCGGCAATGACGTGCTGTTCAGCGGCGCGGGCAACGACCTGCTCGACGGCGGCACCGGCGTCGACACGGCGAGCTATGCCCACGCCACGGCCGGCGTAACCGTCGATCTGAGCCTGCTCACCCCGCAGAACACCGTGGGCGCCGGGACCGACACCTTGGCAGCAATCGAAAACCTGACCGGCTCGAACTTCAACGACACCCTCACCGGCGACAACCACAACAACATCATCAACGGCGGCTTGGGTAACGACATGCTCAACGGCGGGGGCGGCGATGACTTCCTGATTGGCGGTCTGGGCAACAACACCCTCACCGGCGGCAGTGGCGCCGACACCTTCCAGTGGCTCAAAGGCAACAGCGGCCACGACGTGGTCACCGACTTCACGCCGGGCACCGACAAACTCGACCTGTCACAGTTGCTGCAAGGGGAAAACGGCACCACGGCGTCGCTGGATGACTACCTGCACTTCAAAGTCATCGGCAGTGGTGCATCGGTCATGACCAGCATCGACGTCAGCGCCATGGCCGGTGACGCGCCGAACCAGACCATCGACCTGGCGGGTGTGAACCTGGCCAGCCACTACGGCGTAACGCCGGGGGCGGGTGGGGTGATTGCCGGTGGACACGATACGGCGACCATCATCAACGGCATGCTCAATGATCATTCGCTGAAGGTAGATACCGTGTGACCTGAAACGACAAAACCCGTCATTCCTGTTGAAGGAATGGCGGGTTTTTTGTTGTCCGTAGCATCGCTATCGCGAGCAGGCTCGCTCCCACACTGATCGCATTCCCCCTGTGGGAGCGAGCCTGCTCGCGATGAACGATTACGCCGTTCATCTGATGAACCGCGATCCCTGTGGCGAGGGAGCAAGCACCCTCGTCACAAGTCCCTCGCTAGTCCTGCGGATCGATGTTGTCCAGCGCCCGATTCACCGCCAGCTCCCCCAGCATGATGATTTGCGCAATACCCAACAGGGAGTTGCGACTCGGCCCCTCCATATGATCCGCCAGGTCCATGGTCATGACATTGGCCGAGGCCAGCGACTCGCAAGCGTGGGCCAGTAGGGTTTCCGTATCGAGCTCCGGATTGACGGTGAACATGGTGCCGGGCGTGCGCGGGGTGGCTTTGATGTGGGTGGCCAGGTGGAGGTAGTGATCGAGGGAGCGGTGGGCGGCTTCGTGGAGTTTTTTGGAGTCGAGGGAATCGTAGGGGGAAACGTCATCGGTTTCCGGAGGATTGGGTGTGGCTTTGAACATGGTGATGCTCCTTGATTGATAGGGCCGCCACGGTTCGCTGCGAAACGAAGGAGGGTGGCAGCTGTACGCAGGTTCGCAGGCCGGGAATCAAGGAACCCGGCAGACCCGAAGATCTCCCGCGCACAGCCGCCATAACGCAATGCAGTAGACGAAAAAAAGCGCCAGCTGAAAGGAAACGGTGGCGCTATGCGCCTTGATTGACCTGGGCTGCGAAACCCGACCACTGATGGGCAGTGGCAGGCAAACGATAGAGCCCCAGACCCAAGGCGCACAAGCCGGCGGATTCTGGCGCAGTCGTAGGCAATGGCGCAAGGCTGTGTAGCCTGAGTGAGTATCTGAAGGTGTCTATTAAACATCGCCGTTCATGCTCACTTTGATGGACAAATAAATGTGTCCGCTTTGCGGCCAGATCCACGTGGACAATCGGTAAGAAACGAGCTCAGGCTCGTTACATCGGCTCCGGCGGCCCGATCAACCGCCCCATCACCCCAAACAACCCCAACTCCCGGATCACCTCCAACTCTCCTTTGGTCTCCACCATCTCCGCAATCAACGGCAAATCAATGCTGTTGGTCGCGCGAAAAATCGCCTCGATGAACAGCTTCTTATCACTCTGCTCATCAATGTGGCGGATGTAGGCACCGTCGATTTTCAAGTAAGCCAGCCCCAGTTGGGCCAGGTTGCCGATCTGGCTGAAGCTGCCGCCGAAATGCTGCAGACCGATGCGGTAACCGGTGTTGAGCAGGCTGTGGCTCAGGCGTTGCAGTTCTTCCTGAGGGGGCAGTTGGCGTTCGTCGATTTCCAGAATCAGCAGGGGCGCGAGTTCGGGCAGCGATTCGAGCATGTCGAGGATGTGTTGCAGCTGCGCGGGATCGCGCAGGGTGCTGCCGGACAGGCTTAACGCCAGGGGCCAACGGTTGACGACGAGGTAGTCGAGGGTCGCTTCGAGCATCGCCAGGTCGAACCGCGCCGACCAGCCGAGGCGTTCGATCCACGGCAGGAAATGCCCGGCGGCTATCGCCTCGCCCCGTGGGTCGAGCAGGCGCGCGAGGACTTTGTGATGCAGCACCTGGCTGGTGTCGGCGCATTGCACGACGGGTTGGAAATACAACTGCATCTTGCCTAGGTTCAGGGCGTCGTCGATCCAGGTTTTCCAGTCGTTTTGGGACGGGTTCGGCGCGGTGTTGGAATAGGCCAAGTGGACCCACGGGCGCTCGGGATGTTGCTGGGCTTGGGTCATCGCCTGATCCAGTCGCATCAGCACGTCACTGGCGGGCTCACCGGGTTGGAAAGCGACGATCCCCAAGTGCGCCACCGGCATGCAATCGCTGGCGCCGGTCAAGCGCAGGTTTTCCAGGGTGGCGCTGATTTCGGAGGCCAGGCGTGCCGCGTCCTTGGCGTCGAGGCCTGGTGTCAGCAGGCTGAACTCGCCACCGCGATTGCGTGCCGCCAGCCAGGTGCGACGCTCCGCCAGTTGGGTCAGACGCTTGAGCAGTTCACCGACGGTGCTGATCAACGCGTCAGTGCGCTGGCCGCCCAGACGCTGGTTGAGACCGATAAGGTCGTTGATCCGCAGCATCAGCAAATGGCCGTCGCTGCTCTGCTCGGAGACCAGCAATTGGTCGTCCAGTTGTTCATCCAGCAAGCGTCGATTGGCCAGTCCTGTCAGGCTGTCCTGATAGGATTCGGCCCGCAGCATTTCACTGCGCGCGACCTCTTCGGCGAACAGCGCTTTGAGCTTCTCGACCATCTGGTTCATGGCCAGTACCACGCGTTTCAACTCCGGTGTGCGCGGCAGTTTTGGCAGGCTGAGGTACTCGCGTTTGCTGATGGCTTCGGCCTGTTTGACCATGGTGTCGAGTGGACGAAATTGCCGGCGCAGCAACCAGCCACCAAACACGGCGCTGAGCAGGCCGCACAGCAGTAACCAGATCAAGCTGCCGAGGGTGCTGTCCCAGAGTTTGGCCAGGGCGAACTGCGGGTTGCTCAGCACTTCGACCCGTGCCGCCTGCACCCAGCCACGCATGACCAGCGCTTCGCCACCGGGTGGGTGCAGGTTGACCAAACTGACAAACCAGGTGGGAACGCCCTCGATTTTCGCCGATACGCTGCGCTCCACCAGCACCTGCTCATTCACGATGTTGATGACTCGGATGCTGCTGAAATAGCCACTGTCGAATATCGAGCTGACCATCAACTCGATCATCGCCGGGTCATCGATCTGCGCCGTCAACGACAAACCCAACGCCGTGGCGGCGTCCTGGGCGTGGGAGCGCAACTGGCCGAGCATCTGGTCGCGAGAGCTTTCCAGGCTGACAAAAAAACTGCCGCTGAAGGCCACCAGCAAGAACAGGCAAATGGCGAGAAACAACTGTTTGCGCAGTGACATAAAACGCTCCTTGCAATGGTGGCTAGCCGTCACCCACGGCGAACCCTTCGGCCTGCATCTTTTTCAATACGTCCTGCCAGCGCGACAGGTTTTTCGAGTCGCTGCTGCGTTGACTGCCATTGGCTCCCGGCAAGTACAGGCCTTCGGCGTTGAAGGCGTACACCGGCAGCAGGTCTTTGCGTTGGGAGGCGGGGCGGATTTCGCCGATCAAATTGTCCAGCACCAGCGGATCGGCCGTGGGGCTGTTGTAGAACGTCAGCACCATGTGCGCCTGGTTCTGGGTCAGGGCTTTGACGTAGGTGATGCGCAGTTTCTCGCTGGAAATCCCGAGGTGGCGCAGGCTGAAATATTTCGCCAGTGCGTAGTCCTCGCAGTCAGCGGCGCCCTTGATCAAGGATTCGACGGGCGTGGCCCAGTAATCGGTCTGATGCCAGATGCGGGTGTCGTCCAGAAAGCTCAGTTGCTGATTGAAGAATCGATTGACCGCGTTCAGTTGCTCGCGCTCGGGGGCGTTGACTTCGCTTTGCAGCATCTGACCCCAGGCCTCGATCCGTCCCCGTCCCGAGCCGAGGGTGCCGTAGCGGTTTTCGGCGGTTTGCAGAATCTGCGCAAAATCCCAGTCGGCCCAGACACTGCCCAGCCCGGCCAATAGAAAAGTGATCAGCAACAGCCATCCACCGAGCCGAAGTCGGAGCGTTGACCATCCTGGACTACGCGGACTGCGGGACATGTCTGGCCGCTCGGGTGCAGATGCCTGAAGTCTAGGCGGTGTTTTCAGCCAGGCAGGACAGATTGTCGGGTTAGTACGCGGACTAGCAGCTGGCAAAGCTCCGTGATTGATTGAGCCGCCACGACCATTGCTAAACAAGTAAAGGTGGCGGCTGTACGCAGGTTAGCGATCCGGGTTACAGAAACCCCGGGGAGACCCGAAGGTCTCCCACGCACAGCCACCGTTACGCAAAGTGCAGACAACGAAGACTTTAATTGAGACTGGGCATTGTTGCGTCTGTATGGAGCCGGATCGCTAAACCCGATCGCTGATTAAATAAATCCGTCACCTTTTTCCATAAACACTATTCAACAAGCGTCTCAGAATTAGCTGAAACGACAAAACCCGCCCTCCCGGTTTAACAGGAAGGCGGGCTTTCATGGTTGGGACTGGTAAATAACTGCGTCCCCATTTTTTTCCCCATTTTTTGCGTCCCATTTTTTTGCTATGACGCTGTTGGGCTTGTCGGTATTTCCCCGCCGGTGTTCATGGGCCCACTACCCGTACGGTGAATGGCGAGGTGACTCCGGGGAAACCATAGTCCTCAAATGTGTATGATTGACGACGGAGAGCTGACAGGTGGAAACTTTCGAGGGACCAAGTTGTAGCACCCTCTGGGATGGTGATTATCCACCTGCTATTTCCGGGTTGTCCATCAGGGTATGCCAATGTCACCATTCCGGTCCGCGCTGGGCCCGGGGAACATGTGCCCGACCACTGGAAGTGCCCGCTCGCGAGGTCTCCCTCTTGTAGCGTTCTCATTTTTATCCCGTCATAACACCGTGTCATGACTATTGGGCGTCCAATGACCACTGTGATAGTTCGTGCCGGGGTGGACACCGGGTTGCTGCCGTAGAGACCCTTTGCGGTGAAGCTGTACGCCCCTACTTCCAAACCGGTGATCTGTTTGGTCCAGATGCCGCCGATCGCCGGCGCCGTGCCCTTGGACACAATGCCATCGAAGATCTCCACCTGGTGGCCGTCGCTGGCCGTGCCGCTCAGGGTCAGCGTGGTGTCGACCGTGCTGTTGCCGTTGGGGATGTCGACGCCGTTCGCACCCTTGACCGATGCGATGGTCGGCGTGGTGGCCGGCGTCACCGTCAGCGTCCTGGGCACTGACACCGCTCCTGGAAGATACAACGCTTTGGCGGTGAAGCTGTGGAGTGCGGCGGTCAGGCTCGCGACCACCAGCGTCCAGATACCGGTAACCAGATCGGCCGTTGGCTGATCTTTGGAGGTCTGTCCATCAAGCACGTCGACTTTCTGGCCCTTGGCGGCGACCCCGATCAGGGTCACGCTGGTTTCTACGGTGAAGCCGGTGTTAGGGATTTCGACATTGCTCGGCAAACCCTTGGCCGAGGTGATGGTCGGCGCGGTGGCCGCTGTCACCGTCAGGGTGCGTGGGTCCGAAGTCTGCTCTGAACCGTACTTGGCCTTGGCGGTGAAGGTGTGGAGTGCAAGGCTCAGACCCATGACGTCTTTGGTCCATACACCGGTGGTCGGATGGACATCGGCTTCGCCCTCGCTTGTCCGGCCGTCCAAGATCTCCACCTTCTGGCCCTTGCTTGCGGTGCCGGTCAGGTTCACGGTGGTGTCGACGGTGATTCCACCGGGGAGGATCTCGACATCTTTGGAGTCTGCAATTCGGGTAATGACCGGTTTCACATCCTCCACCGCATTGATGGTGTAGGTGCGTAGCGGGAACGTCACCGCCTCGGGCTCATTCTGGCTGCCACCCAACGCAGCCTTGAATTCAAGGGTGAATGGCGTGGCATGCTTGAGCTCCTTGAGCTCGTTCAATGTCGCGGGCGGGATCGCGTACTCGTACTTTCCGGTGGTGAGCCAGGCCTGGCTGGTTATTGAAGTCGGCGGTTGCCAGAGGAGTTTTTCATACGCCGTGCCGTTAGCCAACGTCCCTCTGATCCGCAGCCACACGTATTGCCTCAGGGCAATCAGCGGCCAAATGGGCGCATGGATTGTGGCACTGGTGCTGATCGCATTCAGGTCCAGCTCCTGCCCGTCACCGTTGTTGGCCGCCTGGAGGATCTTCGGTACGTTTGAAAGATCCAGAATCAGCGACTGTACCGCCAGGGGGCGGATTTGCGACGGTAAAGGCGCGTTATTGCCTCGTTTTACCGTGTAGCTCAAAGCCACATCTTTATCCAGGTTGAAGGCCACCACGCCATTGTCGAGCGGAATTTCCTGCTCACCGAGGTTCTGCACGATTTTTGGTGGGGCGGTGTATGAGCCCGCCGCTGGCGTGCCCGGCGCACCGGTGAAGGTGGCAATGATTTCGTCCAGGAGGGCAATTTCGGGGTAATTCACCAAGGCGGTCAGGGCGTCCTTTGCCGCATTCGGGACAAGCGTGGTGTCGTTTGGCGCTTCCTTGATACGCGGTGCGGTCAGCTCTAGCTCCACGCCAACCCTGAACTCCAGCACATCGGAATAACTGGTGGGCCGTCCATCCGCCCATACGATGGAGTACGACGCCTCTACAGTGCCACCTTCATTGCCCTTGATCAGCTCAGCCTTGATGGTGAACGGTACTTCCTGGCCGGCGGTGAACGAGGACAGTTTTACCGAGTCTTCATCCGGGCCGGTTTTCGAGCCCTCCCACAGGCGGAACACCTCGTCATCCTTGACCGTGTTCAGGTATTCCACGGTCAGCGTGGTGCCGACGGTGTCCGGCGGCAATACCCCGTTGACCACGCCTTGCACCTTCGGCTCCGGCAGTTCTGCTTTTGCTTCTCCGACTCGCAGCGTGTCGGCGTGAATCGATTCTCGGATGGCGTGGGTAGCGTTGACCCGGTTCATCGTACCGAGCACCTTGTCATCGTTCAGTAGGTGGTAATACAGCTCCAGCGTACCGCCTTCGATCGATTTGAGATGCACGCCAGCGACGTTGATCATCAAGGGCAGCGCGGCATCGATTTCACCCTGGGTGATCGGGCGCAGCGCCAGATCGGGCAGGTAGGTGCTCAGATCGGGGCGGGTGCCGAGCCAGAACAGCTTGATCGCCTGACCGGCAACGAAAATTGTATCAAACGGAATCTGGATGCGTGCCTGGGCAAGCTCCGGGTCGATGGCCCCTTGTAACGCGTCCAGGGCGATCGGGGCCGCCAATCGCTTGACCTCGCCGATGGCGCTGATGAACTGGGTCTTGGAGCGCAGGTCGGCGGAATTGTCGGCTTTTTGCAGGCGAACGGAAAAGGCGATCTGGGCCTTGGCCAGTTGCCGCAGCGCGGCATTGGGAATCTTGATCTCGGGGATGCTCGGCACACTGGTCAGGGCGGCGCCGGGAAACTCGCTGTCAATCGGCGGCCCTTCCACCGGCGTGCCCTTGACCCGGACGAAGGGGATGTCTCCCACCTGGAACTTGCTGGTGTCCACGGCGAGGATCTGCGCCGTGCCGTCGGCATCGCCCAGCTTGTCGACGTCCAGTACGTTGTTCACCGCCTGCTTGAGCAACGGCGCGCCCAGCCGCTCCGCGTCGACCGCCACCACGACGCGCTGCTCTTTGCTCCAGTCCTCGGACCGGTTGTCGACCAGATCGTAAACCTCAAAGGCCACGGCCAGACCGGCGTCGTCCGAGTCGCCAGCTTCGCGGATGTCCTCCTCGCTAACGTGCAAGATGATCGGCGCCTTGCCGTCGGCCTGATCCTGGGTCAGCGGATCGCTGACCACGAACACGCCGCCCCAGCTCACCTGGATCACGTCGCCGGCCGCCGCGTTGGGATAGGGCTGCGACCCGTCGGCAGAGGGCCCGATCGTGATTGGCACACCGGCGGCGACGTTGTCCTTGTCGATGCCCCCCTCGAGGATCTCCTTGGGGATGGTCATGATCAGCTGCGAATGGCCCGGTTCGTCGTTGCCATCATGGCCGCCGGGGCGGTCGAGCTTGACCAGCACCTCCATCACTTCGGACGGCTCGGCCACCTGGCCCAGCCGGGTGACGGCGTAGGACAGGTCGGACCTGCCATTGCTGAAACGGGCCGGCGCAATGAACATCGACAGCGTCGTGCCGACCTCGTTAGCGTCGACGGTTTCCTGAGCCACCTGCTGACGACTCTTGAATATCACCAGCTTGTCGCCCACGTTCATGGCCCCCCACGGCCCGGCGCGGCACAGGAGGCCTTGTTGGGGGAAGTTGTCCTTCACGGCAGCGATGTTGAGGCCCCAGACCGTGGGGGCTTCCGACACCGGGCCGGTGCGGCCGGGAATGTCGAGTTCCTTGAGAACGAGCGGGGTTGCACCGGATGGGCCGTTGGTGGTCATGCTGGAGACTCCGATCGAGGGCTGGCGATGGAGTGATTTAATGCGAGGGGGGCAGGGTTGGCTACTGTCAGAAATAACAGGTACGAGGGGTTTTGCGACGAACGGTCGATGCGCGACTTTTGGTGCAGGCACAAAAAAACGGCCAGTCATGGGCCGTTTCGTGTTGAAGCGTACGCGTAGGTTAAACATTTCTGTTTAAGGGAGCCGTAGGACTGGTTGCGGTATCAATTTCAGACGAGCGGTAGCAATACCTGTTATTTCTGACAGTAGCCAGCTTCTGGAGGGGGGCATTAAATGATGCCATTCGGTTAGCACGAAAGTGGTGCTGCCCAAGCACCTCCTCAAGGAAGGTATGAAATGGCGACGTCTGACAAACCCGGAGATCAGCCGCAGGGCGATGACGTATCGCCCGCCGCTATTGCGATGGAGAAACCTGATATCCCGGCAATCATTGATCCGGCTGATCCACGGGGGTTACTGCCCCTGACGGCATTGGGTGAGGATCTGACGGCAATGTTCATGGAGTTTGGCCGCGGGACCACGCCGGGCGAGGAAGATCTGGTCGAGTTGGGTTTCATGCATACAGGGGATGACTTCGATCCCGTCGCCGAGCGGTGGTATCCAACGAGCGATCTCATCGATTTCCCGCAAACCCTCAAAGTGCCTCGGCATCGATTGGTGCAGGGCGTTTATGAAGTGGCTGTAAGGATCTCCATCTATGGCGTCAACCCGGTCGAGGGCGCGCGGAAAACCTTGACCATCGACACCACCAAGCCCAACTACGGTAATCAACCGCTCGCTGCAGTGTTTCCGAGCGAATTGAACGGCACGATCACCGAAACGTACCTCGCGCAGGAGGGCGAGGTCAGAGTCGACGTGCCTTGGTACATCGACGCCGAAGCCAAAGATCGCGCGCCGTATTTCTGGACCGATAAAGACACGCCTCCCGACAGTGAATTACCTATCCGGGAACAGGAGTTCAGCGCCCAGGATATTGCCGACAAACGACTGCGCATCACCGTGTATGCCGATGAAATTCGCGCCTGGGGTTCGGGTAAGCGTTTCCTCTACTACTTCCTGAGGGACCTGGCTGGAAATATCGGGCCCAAATCCTATCTGGCGGAGATTGACGTTGACCTGTCGCCCGCGCCGGGAGCCTTGCCTCCGCCCAGGGTGGATCTACCCAGAGGGTTGGTGGATCGACAACAGGCCCGCGATGGTGTGAAGGTGTTAATCGATAAATACGATTTTGCGGATCCCGGGCATTGGGTTGCCACAGTTTGGGATGACACCCCGCTTGCCGAGTTCCCCGTCGATCCTTCAGCCTTTCCGCTGGATGCCACGGTGCCTTGGCCAACGCTGCACGCCAAGGGCGACGGGCCATTGCGGGCCAAGGTTTACTACAAGATTCGCCAAGGTTCCTCATATGGGCCGCCCTCGCCGGATATTTCGGTGGCGGTCAACCTGACGCTGGCGGGTCAGGATCACAACAAGGCGCCGGCACTGGTCAATGAACAACTCGCGCGACTGGAGGCGTACGGGGAAAAGTCCGGCATCAGAGACACCTTGTTGACCGAAGACCACGGCTTCCCGGCCAAAATTCGGCTCGACTTGCACGACGATCCAAAATACGGAGAGACGGTGGAGTTTTTCTGGGGAAGTTACCCCGGGCCAGTCGCTCGCTATGACGTCAAGGCAGGCGATGTGGTGGGGCAGCCGATCGAGGTTACGGTTCCATGGGAGGTCATCGACACCGATAAACAAAATCCGGCGTTACCTGTTTATTGCAAGACGAGCAACGGCGTAAACGAGCAGCAGTCGCTGCCGACTCCGGTCGAGGTGAACATTGTCCTGATCGAAAACCTGAAGGAACCTGTGTTTCCTCACGCCGGAAAAGAGGGCGTACTCCATTGTTGTGCAAAACCGCGGCTTTGGGAGGGCGTGACGGTCAGAGTCCTTGCTGATCCCCGTATTGAACAAGGCGACAGGATTGTTCTGGTCTGGCAGGGCTGTAGGGGCCCAAATGGAACTGATCCCATATCGGGGGCTTACGCTGAAATTGTTAAACATCTCGTGTCCCTGGTACCCGGCGAAGATATCGATATCGTCGTAGAGGATTACGACAAGTTGATTTCACCCATGGTGAATTACGGCTCCGGGCTGGCTTATTACAGACTGGAAAAAAGTAATGGCGGTCGTGGGCGATCCCGACCGGACTTTGTAGTGATCAATCGCACGATGCCAAGCGGAAGAATATGTTCGCCGACAAATGATCTGTGTGACGAAAACTGAATGGCGTTCGATGTAACAATGAAGAGAATGTCCGGAGTCTGTCTTGATAGTCAGCAGTAGGTGCAGATGGCCTGGCGCGTCTATTGATAAGGAGAAAAGGCAATGACCAATTTGACCGTGTTATCCGCAGCAGAACTCGCTCGCAGGAAGTTGTATATCTTCCGCGAATCATTGCAGCGCAAGGTTATCGATGCACCCATTGTAGATAATCTACTGCCTGCCATTCCAGGAGATGATATTGAAAAACTCCAGTCGAGTCGTCAGGGGGCAGATTGCGATGTGATTATTACAGGCGTGCAAACGCCTCCTGGAGCCACGCCGGGTGATACGTATATTGCGTTGATGAAAGATGGATTAGCGATAACGGAATATCTAGAACTTCCAATGCCTCCTGATGATCCTTACACCATGATATTGCCCGGGAAAGAAACAGCCACTCCCGGAGTATTCCGCTTGAGTTATCAGACTCTCTATGCGAGCAACTCGGTTACCTCTGGTGAGTCCGAGTTTTTCATCGACCCCTTTGCGCCAAATCACGGAGCTCCAGGCGCAGAACCAACTCCTCCACCTGAAGTGGTCAACGGTGTGGTCACTCGTGAAATTCTGGAGGCTTTGGATGGTATAAAAATGACCTCCGACTTTCCTGATGACATGAAAGCGGGAGATATATACACCTGTTACTACGGGAAAAGTGATCCAGGCGCCGTTGTTGGAATATTTACGGTCACGGATGATTTTACTTTACCGATTGAAGTGACAATTCCCAAAAATATGGTTTTATCGGCTGGCGACGGACCGTTTATTGCTTATTTCAAGTATGCAGACCGTGTGGGAAATATCGGCCCTTCTTCCATGCCCTTCAACTTTTCCATTCGTCTGACCCCGGCGCCCAGTGGATTACAACCTCCGGAAGTTCCGGAACACGATGATGGCTTAGTTAATAGGAAGGATGCTTATCCCGATGTGGCGGTGGTCATTCCGACTTTTGATAACGGATTGCCGGGAGATAAGGTTGAAGTAACCTTCAATAGCATTCCCCAGCCACTCATACCAACAGACGGCACCGCCGAAGTGATTGTCGATGTGCCGTTTGCGGATGTGGCGGCAGGGGGTGACGGTCCGAAAAAAGTCGACGTAACCTATGTGATCGTACGAGATAAGGACCGGTATCCAGAACCGGTGGGCGAAAAAGTAGACATCGACTTGAATCTCGCGGGTCCGGTCAATCCTGAACCCGATCCGGATTTGGGTAACCCGAACCTGGTTAAACTTGTGGTGAAAGGCTCGACCGCCGATGACACGCTGGTGGAAGGCGACGTCGGCACTACTGTCGATATAGACCTGACAATTTATGCCGGTTACAAGGCTGGCGACATTGTCGACCTTGAATGGGAGAAAGTGATCGTACCTCCTCCGGAGGGACGTTATGAGGTGATAGGGGACGAAGCTGTAGATTTTAAAATCCCCTTCACACTCCCTTCGCCAGTATTTGAAGCAACCGGGAACGGCACTAGGCAAGCGCGTTATGTGATTACCAATCCGCCTATCAACGGTGAAAACAGAAACCCGTCACCACCCACCGACGTCGATGTTTATATCTTTCCCGTGACGCTGCCCGATCCTGTCCTTCAGAATTTGTACACCAATCCGGCTGGCCGTAAGTATCTTGATTGCAGTTCGCTGCGAGATATACCGGTTGTGGGTAAGGCAGCGATCGTGAGAGTGGCCGGCGGTGGGTCACTGGCAGATGCAATGGTGCTGGACTTTGTATGGTCCGGGGTAACGGGCGCACCGGGCAGTCCTCCTGTTTCTGATTATCTATTTCAGAAAACATTGGGAAATGGGGAACATATCAACGGATTTGATGTTTATCTGCCGTTCGCCCTCGCGCTTAAACCAATCAAGGATGGTACAGGGAAAATTATTTACTCCACGTCAATTAATGGAAAAACCCATACTTCCAATTTTCAAGAGGAAAGAGTTGTCATGATCGATTTTAATGGTGGCTTCTGCCCAGGCACTTAGAAGTATTAACGTCTTATCTTGCTCGGAGGTGGGGGCGCTTTCCCACCTCTCTCACTCCTACATTTACGCGGATAAATTCTCATCACATTGAGGATTAGTCCTACAGAACAAAAGCTTTTCTCCTTGTACTCTGCGCCGGAATTTCTCATGTCTTCCGACGAAGGCGTGTCTCGCTCATACGTTAGAAGGATTTACCATGGAAGCCTGTCTACGGTTGTTTCCGTTTCAGACAATAAGAAAGTCTCTGGTCTGGCTGATCTTGCCTTCGACCCTGTTATCGAGCCCTGTGGTGGTTGCATTGACCCCCATTGATGCGGGTCAAATCGTGGACATTGATCAAAACACCCCTATGGACAACTACATCGGCCGTAATGGAGGTGTGTTGAACTCCAATGGAGCGAACACTTTTGAGGTATTGATCAACAGTGATGCGAAGTTCAATGCCGTGGGCGGTACCTATACAGGGCGGCTGGGTAACGCCGGGGTCAGTATCACCAACGCCAGCGGCAACTTGAGTAATGCCACTGTGACCGGAAACCGCATGGGCATGCTCATCAACCGCGTCAGTGGTACCACGACAGGTTCGAGCGCAGTGATCAGCGGCAGCCGGATCACTGGTGTAAACGCAGGGATTGAAACCGGCGGCGGCAGTCTGATTCAACTGACCGATACCGACGTTACCGCCAGCGGGACGACCGGCATCGGTCTGAACTCCTTCGGCGCCGACGTAAGGGCCAAGGGCGGCAGCATTACCGGAGGCGCGAACGGCGTTCGGCTGCGAGCCGACTCGGAAGGTGTCGGGGACGGCGCCAACCTGACATTGGACAATGTCCAGGTTCAAGGGCAGAGCGGATCGGCGATTCTCGCTGACTCCGGCGTGACAACGCAGATTCAGGTGCTGAACAACACTCGCCTGCTCGCCGGCAACAACATCCTGCTCGACGTCCAAGGTGCTTCCACCGCCGCCATGACCGTCGCCAACAGCACCCTGCAAGGCAACATCAACGTCGCCGGCAGCAGCACGGCCAACCTCACTTTCGATCAGGGCCAGATGACCGGCGATGTGCTGGTCGAAAGTGGCTCGGCGGCCAATGTCACCTTGCAGAACAGTTCGCAGTTCACGGGCCGTCTCGATAAGGTCAACGGCGTCACCGTCAACAGCGGATCGGTTTTGACACTGACCGGCAATGACAACGTAGGTGCGCTGGCCATGAGTGGCGGGACGGTCCGTTTCGGTGCGCCGGACGCGCCGGGCAAGTTCTACCAGTTGAACGTCGGTACGCTGGCCGACTCTGCTGATGGTTCAAGTGTTTTCGTGATGAAGGGCAACTTCGCAACGGGCGAGCGCGACTTCCTTAATGTCGGCAGTGCGACAGGGCAGTTCGGATTGCAGGTGGCGGCTTCGGGTCTGGACGCGGTCAATCCCCAGCAACTGACGCTGGTGCACGCGGCGGCCGGCGATGCGCAATTTTCCCTGGTGGGCGGACGATCGGATCAGGGGGCCTGGTCTTACGGTCTGGCCCAGCGCTCCGACGGTGCAACAGGCACTGAATGGTTTCTCGATCCGACCACCCAGACCGTCAGCCCCGGTGCCCGATCGGTGTTGGCGCTGTTCAATACGGCGTCTACAGTCTGGACCGCCGAATTGGCCTCGGTGCGCAGTCGTATGGGCGAGTTGCGTTTCAACGGTGGACAATCGGGGGCCTGGATTCGCACGTACGGCAACAAATACAACGTGGCCGATGGCTCTGGCGTGGGTTATCAGCAGACCCAACAGGGGCTTTCCCTGGGGGCCGATGCCCGGTTGGGTGACAGCCAAGTGTTGCTCGGCGTGCTGGGTGGCTTCAGCGAATCCGACCTGAACCTTGATCACGGCACGTCCGGCACCGTCAAAAGCTACTACGTCGGGCCTTACGTCACCTGGCTGGACAGCGACACCGGCTACTACTTTGACGGTGTGCTCAAGTTCAACCGCTTTCGCAACGAGTCCAAGGTCAGCTTGAGCGACGGCAGCCGCGCCAAGGGCGATTACGACAACTGGGGCATCGGCGGTTCGGCGGAGTTCGGCCGGCACATCAAACTTGCCAATGGTTACTTCATCGAACCGTTCACCCAGTTCTCGGCAGTGCAGATCCAGGGCAAACGCTACAGCCTGGATAACGACCTGGACGCCGACGGCGATCGCACGCGTTCGTTGCTGGGCAAGGCGGGCGCCACCTTCGGACGCAACATCGGGTTCGGCAATGGCGGTGTCGCGCAACCGTATGTGCGAGCGGCCATTGCCCACGAGTTCGCCAAAAACAATGAGGTGCGGGTCAACAACAATGTGTTCAATAACGACCTGTCGGGTTCACGCGCCGAGTTCGGGGCCGGTGTAGCGGTGGCCTTGTCCGAGCAGTGGCAGGTGCATGTCGATCTGGATTACGCGAAGGGTGAGCATATTGAACAGCCGATGGGGGGGAATGTGGGGTTGAGGTATAGCTGGTAAGTCGTTAGTCCTGTGATCGAAAAGCCGCTGCTCCTTTGCTGAGCAAGCGGCTTTTTTGTGCCTGGCTCTTACGCGCGTCGAATACCATAGCCAAGGGCGGTACCGCCTCCAAAGGGGAGGTCGAGTCGGGTATCTGTCTGACCGGTTGCCGGGTATATCACCATCCTCTTGCCGATACCGCCGGAGTCAGATGCCCAGCACCATCCCTGATAGTTGGGTCTACCGCTGTAGATATTGATCAATGCACGCCATTCCGCCAGGGAAGGGATTCTTCCGCCCATGGAAGCGGCAGTGTTGGCGCAATGAACGTACGTACTGAAGTGGCCCGTGCCAAACTCCCTGTCTACGTTCGACGTTGCCACGTTATAACTGGCCGTTTGACCCACATTGTCCATGGCAGTGATGGTTGCAGAGCCGTTGCCACTGGAAATGACGCGACCGGATGACGCGTTAACTTCTGCGATGTTGCTGTTGCTCGAGGAATACCGGTACGGAGGCACACCGCCGCTGGCCGATCTGTCGCCAAAGGTACCCGCGGCAGGACTGGACGGTGTATCGCCACTCCTGAAGTGCCATGCGCTGAGGTTCATCGTCGCCGTATTGATAGTCAGCGGCGGAATCGGCGAGATAACCCTGAAGGCACGCGCATTCGAGAACTGTCCGGTACTGACTGCTTTTGCCGTGATCGAGTGACTGCCCAGGCTGACCCCCAGCGTCGTGCTCCAGGCGTTACCGACAGCGCGGACTGTGTGTCCGGGGGCGCCGTTGTCGTGGATCTGCACTTCATGGTTGGGTGTGACATTACCCCGCAGAGTGACCGAGGTGCTTTTGGTTTCCTGGCCCACTTCTCTCAAACCGTCATGCACGGACGTGAGAGTCGCCGGGGTGTGCGCGGCGACGGTGAAGTTTCTAAGTTGGCTTTCGACCGGATCCACGACATACAGCGCTCTGGCAGCAATGCTGTGTGAGGTAATAGCCAAACCGGTGAAGGTAGCACGCCATTGCCGATTGGTATCGACGGTGACAGGTGGCCCGACTGCTACGCTTTTGTTGTACATCTGGATCTGTTCTTTCGGCGTGGCCTCGCCCAGCACGGTCACCGTAGTGTCATAGGTGGTTCCACTGGGAGCCACCGTCCCGACCGAGTCATTCACTGAAGTGATGGTCGGGGAAATGTGGGCGGCGGGCGTGAAGACCCGAGGCGGGTCAGACACTGGTTCGCTGCCGTACTCGCCCTTGGCTGTCACGCTGTAGCGTTGTAGCAACAGATTGTTGAAGACGTATTCCCAGTCACCGCTTGCTTTGACGTCCACCGTATTTATCGGACTGGCCCCATTCCTAAGTGTGATCTTTTCGTTCGGACTGGCTTTGCCGTACAGGGTGACGGTCTTGTAATAGGTCGTACCGTCTGCGTCGACATCGCCTCTGATGTCGGCCACACGAGAAATCGTCGGGGTGACGGCTTGGGCGACATCGAAGGCGTAGCGCGGACTCAATGGTGGCTCGATGTCATACAGCGCTTCGGCATTGAGTACATAAGGCTTTACCGTTAACCCGGACAGGGTATGCCGCCAGTTACCGTCGGCGTTGACAGGCAGCTCGATGACCGGGGATTTGCTATCCAGAAGCCGAATCCTTTCGTTCGGTGTCGCGATGCCTTCTATCTGAACGCTGTTGTCGTAAGTAGTTGTTCCGGGTTTGACGATGCCTCTGGAGTCGCTGACTTTGAGAATCTCCGGTGTTTCAGCGAACTTGACCTCAAAGGTTCTGGGGTCGCTGGTCACCGGATCGGCGTCATACAGCGCTTTGGCGGTGATGCTATAGGTTTTTTCGGTCAAGCCGCTGATTATGCGGGTCCAGACGTTGTCATCACCCACGCGGGCGGTGCCAAGAGGTGTCAAAAGTGCATCGAACAGCTCGACGGTTTCTCCGCGGGTTGCGGTGCCCTTGACGGTGACTTCTTTATCGCGGGTTTTACCGCCCTCATCGACGTCGCCACGAGAGTCGGTCACCCCGGTGATCTTAGGTGTCACGTAGTCGTAGCGGGTTCTGATCGTCAATTGAAGCTGTGGAAAGGTGATGGCCTCGCCTTCTTTCTCACCGCCATCGAACGCGATTTTGCAAACCACTATCGCCGGTGTGGAGTGGCCCAGTTTCATCAATTCGGTTCTGAGCAGCGTTTCGTCAAGGCCGATGGCGACTTGCGCTGCGGTAATTTCCACGCCGTCGAGCAGCTTGATGATGTAATCGACCCCCGAAGTTGTCTTGCCTTCCAGTCGTAGCCAGAGCCGCTGTTTGAGTGCAATGTACGGCCACAGGTCAACAAGTGTTTTGGCATCCCCGCTGAAGGTCATCATATCCAGAACGTTGACGGTTGCTTGCAGCACGCGAGGGTGGGGCAATTCGGTTTCGGGCTTCTGGAACGCCAGCACCCTCAAGCCCAATGATTCCGAATCGGTATCGTAGCCATAGCGGCGCACGACGTAACTCACATCCACCTCTTTGTTGATGTTGGGTCCCACAACCGTTGCGGGTAGATGAAACCGCACGCTGCCACTGGTGTGCCCGGGCAGTTCCAGATCCTGCGAGGTGCCCGCGCCAGGGGTTCCGACCCATTTCAGGCGAATGATATCGAGGGCCGCATCCATGTTTTCGTAGCTGACCTTGACGTCGACTCCGTTCAGCCCATCGATCGGATCAAGTATTGCTTGCGGCGCTTGCTCGACCTCCGCTGGAGGCAATTCCCCCACCAGCGACCCTATCAGCAGATCCAGAGTGGCGGAGTGACTGTATAAGCCTGTAGCGGCGTGCTTCAGCGAATAACGCACCTTGACATACTGCCCGATATTGATCGTGACAAACTTCGCGGCCACTCTGAAACGCAGCGGTTTGCCTGCGGTCAGTGACGTGATGGGCACCCAGTCGCTGGTACTGCCGATCGGGCTGATGCTCTGCCAGTAGTACGTCAGAATGTCGTCCTTTTTTGTTCCGGGGTATTCGATCAACACGTGGACGATGTCGAACACTCTGGAAGGATCAAGCACATCCGGCGGGTCGGCTTCCTCCACTCTGGGCACCGGCAGCGTGGCGGTGACTTTTTCCACCTTGGCCAGCAAGTGTTCGGATTCACTGACTCCGTAGAGCGCTACCTCGTCATTGGATACGGTGTAAGAAAGGTCGAGGCTGCCTTTATCGAGCACGCTGATGTGCTCTTTGTCGACGTAAACAGTAAAGCCGCCTTCCTTGGCCTCGTTGTCGCTGACGATGTGGTCATCTTCATGCAGATAAGTCTGGCCACTGAATGTTTTACCTAACCAGTGATAAACGACCAGATCGCCACTGGCTATTCCCGGATACTCGATGTCCATGGTTGCGTAATCCAGGTCAGACTCGAGTGTGTCGCCGAGTAACTCGCGAATCGTCGGTTCGGGCAACATTAAAACGTCACCCACAACATCAGCGAACCGACGCTTGGAGGACAACGGCGGACTGTCGTCTACTTTAGTCAGAACGTAGGAGGCATCCGCCCGGCCCATGGCGATGGCGCGAACATCCGCGTAAGGCACCTTGAACTCCATGATGCTCGGAATGTTCGCTACCGTTTTAAACTCGGTGCGAATCAGTGGCTTACCGGTGAATGGCGTGCCGATCCAGGTCATCTTCACCGTATCGCCCAGAGCAAAGTCGGTGCCCTGGATATGGATCTGCACCGTGACGTCCTGTTTGTTCAAGTCCTTGATCGTGATGGTGCCGTTGATCGATTCCATGATGATCGGTGCAGCGAGGCGCCAGGCGCCGACGTCGACAGCGATATTGGTTCGTTGTGAGTGCCGCACGGCCCAATTCCAGACATTGTCATGAATGTCGTACTTCACCTCCAGTTTGTCGCTGTCGCCACCGGCCAGAACGGCGTCTTGATCGACGTGGATCACAATCTGTTTCAGCCCGTCCACTTGTTCCTGCGTGAGGCGCAGGGGGGCCAGCGTGAAGCTGCCCCAACGCACGAGCACTGTATCTCGCAGGGCGATTTCCGGATAAGGCGGGATGATTACGTCAAACCCATTTTTGGCCCACTCGGCATCGACTATCCCCTGTTCGATGAGTTCTGGCGGCAGTTGCGCGATGTGCAGCTCGGAATGTCCATCCGGCAGGTGTGGGGCTTTGTCCCGCCCTCCGGGCCTGTTGAGTTTGACAAAAAGCCGCGCCGGTACCGACGGGTCGTCCGGTGTGGTTTGGCCAACGGGTGTCAACTCGTAATAGCAATCGAACCAACCGGGTGTGAACAGCGCCGCCGGCAGATAAAAAAACAGCGGTTTGTTGACTTCCCCAGGTTCTACCTCTCTGTTGAATACAATTTTGTTATCCCAATAGATGACATGTTTATCGCCCTCCTGCATGTCGAGGTACGCCAGAATCACGCACAAAATACCGTCGGCACTCTCAGAGACCACGGCGATATTGATCCCCCCGTCGCCCTCTTCAATGGGCCTGACCATGCCGCTGATCTGCAAGGGCCGCAAAACGGCCAGCGTACTGTTTTCGTGGTCGAGCGCAGGAAACAGAAAGGGACTGTTGGAGGGCATGACGAAACTCCTGATCGCGAGCGTGGCCAGTATTTCAGGCGGTTTTTTATTGGGCCTCAGGGGAGGGGGCTTGCCTACTGTCAGAACTGACAGGTGAGGGGGGTTTTTCGACGAGCGGTTGGGTTTGGGGCGCACCCTTTCTGCACTAATCAGAACGCATCGAGTTGGGCAGGAATGGGATCACGTTGGCCAGCGTCTGCGTGGTCGAGTCTTCCAGAGCCTGGTCCTTAACGTCATAACTGAAAACCGATCCCGGTGCAGCCGTAAACAGCACGCGCACGATCGGTACGAAACGGCCTGTGACCTGGAAGTAATCGCGTTGAATGTATCGAGCGCCGGCCACCCCGTCACCGGCGATGTGGGAGGGGGTGATGATAGTTATCGCTTCCAGCGGAAGTTGCTGCGGGTTGTCCTCGGTCCAGGCCGCGATGATCAGTTCATTCCAGCCCAAGGGATCATTGGCATCGGGCCGTACCGTGGTCGCCAATTGAAAGTTCTGCGCATCGGTGTTAAATGCGCAGGTTCGGGTGGGAGTGGCTGCGTAATGCTGAATCCATAATTCTTTGGTCGTTATGCCAAGCTCCTCGCACTGGCCGCCATGGGTTCTACAGATATCGGCCGAGCCGGAGGTCCCGGCGTCAAAGGGGTACAGGCAACGAACGGCCAGTGGCTTGCCGGACGGTGCGAAGGACTCGCGAACAATGAACCCTTGGGGTTTGTACGTCCGGGTCACCAGCGCGCCGTCCCTGATGAAAGTAAACGAAACGCCATTACCCTTTACGGAACTCGGGCTGGGGTTCCAGGAGTGAAACCCGGTGGAGACATCTGTCGAACGGATTAAAACACCGGTGCAGTTGAAAGACGCAGTGTTCCCCCGGCAGGTCGTTGCCTTGTCGATGGACTGCGCATTCAACTTCGCCGCTACCTGATAGCCGATGTACAACTGATCCTGCTGACTAAAACCAAACACCTTATCCGGTGCCTGGCTCAGATCCATGCGCAGGATCGGCAGCCAGTCGCGGGTGGCAATGAAGTAATCGCGTTGATCTTTCTGCGCCCCCAGCAATGCGCCGGGCTGCGTCACGTCATAGAACAGCCCTTGCAGCGGCAGTTGCGCAGGCGTTTGAGCATCCCAGTTTCTGATTTGCAGCAGCGTGGGTCTGGCTGACCAGGTGGTATCGAGCCGTTGATGCGCGATCAGGCTGGCCATGAACTGCAGCGGGTCCTGGCTGCTCAGTGAACACTGCGCTACGGGCTGGTTGCCTTGCTGCGCAAAATGCGCCAGCCATCCGTCTGCGTCTGTGACCCCCAATGCATTGCAGGAACTGACGTCCTGCGCGCTGTTTACCGCAGCCGTCCAGCCACAGCCCAAATCGGGCCGAGTGCCTTGCACCGGGAACTCGAATGGATAAGCGCAGAGTACGTCCAGCGCTTTGCCCAGCCCGATGGCGGTGAACTGATCGCTGAACACCGCACCGTATTTTTGCGTCAGGGTCCGGGTGTCGAGATCGACGCGCAGATAGTTGAAACCTTCCGCGCCCAGTTGGGTGGATTGCGCACTGTGCTTCCAGAACTCTCCTGCACCCTCACTGCCACGCAGCAACACACCGTTGCAATAGTAAGCCGGGTTGGCACCCGGACACTGGGTCGAGGTGCTCTGGTAGCGCTGGTTGAGCAAATGCGCGATTTCCGGGCCGGTGGCAGCCTGGCCGACACTGCTGAACAGCAACAACGCGAGAGACAGAATTTTTATCCGCAACGTGCCGCTTTGCATGACGCTCTCCTTAGGTCTCTGCGCAATCATTCAGGCTTGAGAGACGCCCACTACCTGCCAGAACGAAGTGGTGTCCTGGCCGGTGGCATTGCCATTGACCGATGAGCCGTTGAGGTCATACGTCCACGCAGTGCCGCCACCCAGGTCATCGGCGGTCCACACCGCATAATTCAGCCATTCGAGGTACTGGGCGACGGGGCCGGTGTCGAGGAAATACAGGGTCCACAGGCGTTTGGCCTGGGCGAGGGTGATCGGTTGCAGTTTCGCCGCGTCGCACACTCTGGCCATGCCTTGCCAGTCCGCGCTGGCGCTCAGGAAATGCACTTCCTGGATGCCCTCGACGGTCAGTGGATACTCGCGGGCCTGGCGCTGGCTGTCAGTCGCCTCGATCGTACAAACGCCGTTGCGCAGGGCGGTGACCTCGCCGGATTGCGCATCGACACTGGCAATCGTCGGGTCGCTGCTTTCGTAGGTGTAGGGCGCGCTGCCCCACTTTGCCTCACGGGTCATGCGGGCTGCCGACGGAGAAGTCAGTGGTGGCTTTTCGAATGCTACGACATAGCTCTGGGCGCTCAGATCTAGTGTTGCTTCAGCGTCGAAACCGGCTTGCAGCACCAGGTCAAGAATGTCCGACGATTCACGGATGCCCTGATAAAGCTGCACTTCATATCGAATGGGCAGGATGTCATCCGCACCGGCGACGAACTCTTTGGCGGCCACCTTGAACACGACATCCTTGCCGACTGCACTCGAGCTGATCGGCAAATCATCGGTGTAGTGCGTCCCTACGAACAGGTACACGTGGTCGCGGAACGCCATGTCGTCGTAGGGTTCGATCCTTACGGTCGCGCCTGTGGCCGGAATCACCTCGGGATCCAGAACGTCGTTGGGGGCTTCGTCTACCGAAGGCGCAAGCGGAGTGTTGTTTGCGATGTTCATGGAATTACCTCGAAAAGGCTGTCACGCGGCGCTCTCACGAGAGCGCCGCACAGAAGGGCTGAAGGGGAAGCCTCAGACAGGCGTTTTGGAGGGATTATTCAATTTGGCCAAACGGCTGGCTTTGAGCGCGCGGCCACGGGAGGCCGGGGTGGCGAGGTACGACACTTGGCCTTTGAGTCGATCCTGTACGAGGCTGCTGTCGCCACCGCCAACGGCATGGCCCCACGTCACCACTTCGCCATCGCTTGTGATTGCTGCAAAACCATGGGAGTTGTCGTAAAGCGCCACAACCTTGACCAGCTTATCGGCTACCAGCGCAGTATCACCGCCGACCGTTGCGTCGCCCCACGCCTCCACTGTTCCGTCTTTGAATAAGACAGCGAAAGCGTGGGACGAGCCGGCCAGCTGAACAATGTCGTTCCGGGCGGCGATGGCGTCAGGCACCAAGCCAGCAGGGTTGGTGTCCGGCCACGCGACGACATGGCCGTTTGCGCGTATCGCCGCGAGCGAATTCCAGGTGGCGACGACTGAAATGATATCCGTCAGTGATGCGATCACCGTGGGAACGGTGCCGCCATACGCATCGGCTCCCCAGGCAACGACTTCCTTGGTATCGCGCAGGGCGGCAAAGGCCTGGGCATTGGCGCAGGCAAGCTCGTTAATGTCGGTCAGGGAGGCGACGGGGTCAGACACGGTACCTCCAAGCGTTGTGCTGCCCCAGGCGACCACTGTGCCGTTTTTCCGGAGTGCCGCGAAGGCGTGACCGTTACCCATGACGCGCTTGATATCGTTGAGACTGGCGATTTCCGGAGGTACATCACTGCCGAATTCAGCCCCGGCCCCCCAAGCCTTCACCTCCCCGGTTGCCAGAAGGACTGCGAAGGCTTGCCCTGCAGAGAACACCTCGACAACATTGGTCAAGGATTCAATCTCGGGGGTAAGGGTCGCACCACTGGCAGCGGTGCCCCAGGCATGGACTGTTCCATCCTTTTTCCTGCCTGCGATCGCAAGGGCGTTGCCGACAAGCTGGACGAAATCAAACGGATCAATACCGGTCATGTCGCCACCCTGACCTACAGTGTCGCTCCAGGCCACGGTGGTGTTGTTGGCGCGAATCACCGCATACGAGCTTCCTGAGCAAGCTATGTAGATGATGTCGTCGAAGGTAATAAAGGTTGGAGGAATACGGGCGCCAAACAATGGGTTACCCCAAGCGACCATATTGTCCTTGTCCCGAAGTGCGACAAACGCCGCCGAACCGGTGATTGTAGTGTCGACACCGTTGCCAAAAATGTTCACCCTGTTGAGGGTGACTTGATCGTCGGTTGTACGAACTTGCAAAGGTTTATGCGGGGCGGTATCGGACCAGGTGGCTGCTTTTGTCCAAGTGTTTTCGTCGGCGTATTTCCACTCTGCCTGTACTGGTTGGCTGGTGATGGCATTGAACGCGCTCAGTAGGCGGCTGGAACTGGACTCTCGATAAGTACTGCGGTTGTAGCGGGCGCCCATAACGCGCAGCAGTCCGCTGCCGATTACCTTGCGCACGTCGTATTCCGTCAAGCCGGACGGGCCATCGGTTCCCCCCGCCTTGCGTTTGACCTCGTAGCTGAGCGCAATGCTTTTGCCGTCATTGGCAAGGATAATGGCGTGCGCGACCTTGATCTCTGACAGTTCCGTGTCTTCTTCCAGCTTGCTTACCGTATGCGGGTGATAGGTAGTGGTTTGACCATCGACGGTCGCAGTGACCACGTCCCCTTCCTTGAGTTGCGCTTCCGCCGGAATGACGACAGTTGCGCCCCCCGGGAAAACATTGTCAGGGTTCAACTGGTCTTTTTGCGCGCCGGTCGCTTCTTTGAAAGTGGCGTCGGGCAGCGTGAACTCCTGCTTCTCCACTTTCAGTGGGTAATCCTCGCCCTCGGCGTCGTCGCCACCCTCGAATAGAGCCACGCGATAACTGACGATCACGTTTTTATTCAGGCTGGCCCGCACGATTTCCACGGGAACCGTGAACTCGACCGGCTTACCCTTCATGTTTCCGGTGATGGATTTGTCATCCTCGTGCTCGGTCACACCGTCCGTGGTGGCCCACTTCATGTAAAAGTGATCGCCGGCATTCTCGGGACGGTTGGCGGGAATCCTGACGGTTGCGCCGTCTGGCGCGTTGGCTGGATCCAGTACGCCTTCGAGGGCTTCCACTACTTCGGCCTGATCCAGTAATGGCTGCGCCTGCTTTTTCACGGTCAGTTCGTAGTCCTCGGCCGGAAATTCACCACCCTCGGCCGGCTCGACCACGTAACTGACGGTGACTGATTTGCCCTGACTTGCCAGAACAATTGATCGGGGAATGTTGCATTCGACCGGTTCCCCCTTGTTTTCCTCACTGACGGTTTTCTCGTCTTTATGTTCTGTCTCGCCGTCCTCAGTGAGCCATTGCATGAGGTATTTATCATTGACGTTTTCGGGGCGGTTGGCAGGCATCCTGACGGTTGCGCCGTTTGGCGCGTCGGCCGGATCCAGTACATTGTCGATGGCTTCCACTACTTCGGCCTGATCCAGCGGCTGCTGTTGCGCTTCGCCGATGACAAACGTCAGCGGGTTCGAATGGCTGGTCGTATTTGTCTCGAAACGCCAGATCTGATACCAGGCTGTCACACTCGTCCCGCGATTCGGCTCCATGTGATCGGCGACGAACTTGGCGTTGAGGTTGTATTTCACATCCCTGTTTGCCGAGAGAGCATTGAGCGTTACCTCGTCTTGCGTCTTGCCAGATACCTTGCCCTCCCAAAAGTAAGTCACCACGTCTTTGGCTTTGCTTGGGGTGCCGGTCGGTCTGGGCGCGGTCAGTATGCTGACGCCGTTGGGCAGGTCCTCGGGCTCCAGTGCACCATCCTTTTCGCCATCAACAGTAGGCTTGATCAGTTCGAACTTCGGATCGCCAACGTTCAGCGACGACGCCGACCGTGAGACAAGCTCGATGATGTCGCCATTGTCGTCGATCAGAAGTTTGTACGACAAAACCAGCTGTCCGCCCTCAATGGTCTTGAGATGTTCGCCTCCAACGGTTATGACGAAACCTTTTGGATCGGCTACCTCGGACCTGTCCGGGAAGTACCATGGGAGTTCCGGATCGTGGACGCTGCCATTGGGGCGGGTGCCGAGCCATTTGAGTTCGATGGCCATGTCGACTTTGATACTCGAGTCATGCGCAATCCGGATCCTGGTGCTGGCGAGATCAGGGGGCAGTGAACCTCCCACGGCATCGTCAGCAATCGGTGCGGCCAGTTGTTTGGCTTGGCCTTCAATCTGAACGAACTGGCCTTTGGAACGCAACGGGGCGCTGCCAATGCGATCCAAATGATAAGAAAAGACCCCTTGGGTTTTCACCAGTTTGCGTACATCCGATTTCTCCAGGTCGATCTCGTAGACGTGAGGCAAGTTGTCGACAGGGGCTGGTTTACCAGCGACCTCAACCGAATCGCCATCTGATGTGGTACCGCGCATATTCAAATTGATGATGTCGCCCAGCTTGAAGGAAGGCGAAGTGGCCGCCACTTGAACCGTGACGGCTTTGTCACCCAGATCATCAAGGTTAAGGACATTGTTTAGCGCGTCCTTAGCGATAGGAGCGGACCTGAGATCGGTTTGGGTCGAAACCCTGATCCGTGTTTCCTTGCACCAGTCTTCCGAATCATTTTTTACGAGGTCGCGCACCTTAAAGGAGACTGCCAATCCAGAGTCATCGCTATCGCCTGCTTCCTCGATTGTGGCTTTGTCCACCAGGATCGTGATCGGGTTATTAGCCGGGTCGCTGATTTGTTCAGCAGTCAGCGGTCCGTATATGACAAACACACCACCCCAGCTCAGAATGATTAGATCGCCTACCGCCGCATTTTCGTAGGGCGCGCCGTTGCCGGATTCGGCCCGGATAACAATGGGTACGCCGTCTTCTGCGTTGTCCTTGTCCACGCCCCCATTAACGATTTCCGGCTCGATGTACATGTACAGCCCGGAATGTCCGTTACCGGGATCCGTGTCCTGACCGGCGGGAATGTCGAGTTTGACGTAGAGCTTGAGCGGCGGCGTTTGGGTTTCGGGCTGTTGATTGAATCGAGTGACCCGGTAAGACAGGGTGTAGGAGCCTGTTTGAAGATGGCGGGGGGCGACAAACATGGTTACGCGCTGGCCGACCTTGGTGGCTTCATCGATGAGGTCTTGATCAACCACATTGCCGTTGAGCAACTGCTCGATCTTGTCGCCGATGCCCATGATGCTCCAAGGGGCATTGTGTACTTGCAACCCCTTGTCCGGGAATACGCCTTGTGCTGCTGCCTTATTGATGCCCCACTCGCCGGAAGGCAGTTCCGGCACGGTACGGTCAGGGACTTCCGGTTCGATCAGAGCCAAGGTGGACATGTTTTTTGGGGGTTGAATCAGCATGGCAAACACTCCGGTCGAGGGGGCGGGCGACGGAGTGATTTAAGGGCTGAAAGCGATGGGTTGGCTACTGTCAAATCTGACAGGTGAGGGTCGTTTTGCGACGAACGGTATACGTGAATATCAAGATTTACGAAGGGTTTTCTGCCGCAGGATATACACCGTTACCAGCACCGCACTGGTCAACATGAACCCCCGCGCCCACGGCAGGGGCACCAGATAGCACGAGAACAGGATGCTCGCCCACATCAGCCCGATCGCGTAGACCTTGCCCTTGAGCGGGATGCCGTTGCCGCTCAGGTAATCGCGAACCCACGGCCCAAGCCGTGGATGCTCCACCAGCCAATGATAGAAGCGCGGAGAACTGCGGGCGAAGCAAGCCGCCGCCAGCAGAAGAAAGGGAGTAGTGGGCAAAACAGGCAGGAAAATCCCGATCACCCCCAGCGCTACGCTCAGCCAGCCGATGGCCAGCAGCACGTAGCGCAACATCAGGGAGCGGTTGCCTATGGGGTTGTCCATAGGCAAAACCTTAGTGGTGACGTGGTTTGAGGATCGCCGGTTTTTCGTCTGGCGCCTGGCACAGCAGGTACAGCGCGGTCAGGGCTTCCGGGATCTGCACGATCATGTCGTCCATCAGGTTGGCGTCTTTGGCGATGTCTTCGAACTCAGGCTGTTCGTCGAACAGACCCGAACCGACCATGATCGGCAGCAGCATTTCGCTGACTTCGTCTTCGGCGGTTTCGAACCAGGCCGCTTCGCGCAGGAACACGCCTTCCATGAACCCGATGCACCAGCCGCGCAGGTCGGAATCGTCCGGCTCCTCGCCCAGGTCCAGGTCGCACGGCAGCTCGAACTCTTCATCGGACGCCAGTTGGCGTGCGATGTGAGCCTTGAGGGCCAACAGGGTGGATTCAATCGCTTCACGCTCGGTGTCGTCGGCGTAATGCGGCTCTTCGGCGAAGAGGGCGTCGATCCATTCACGGTCGGGAACGGTTTCGGAACAGATCGACAGCGCAGTGAGGTAGCCGTGGGCGGCCACGTAGTCCAGCGCCTCGTCATGCAGTTCGTCGGCGTCGAGGAAGACTTGCAGGCGGGTTAATTGCTCAGCGAAGGACATTAAAGGGCTACCTTGGGAATTAAACAGATGCGGGAATTCTAGGCCTTCTTGAGCACTCAGGCCAGCCGCGCGGCATATTTGCAACCCTGGGACCTCGCAAACACCGCAATCCCTGTGGGAGCGAGCTTGCTCGCGATGGCGGCGTTACATTCAATATCAATGTTGACTGGTCTGCCGCTATCGCGAGCAAGCTCGCTCCCACAGGTTTTGTGTTGCATCGGCATTCGTGTGTCTTCTCAGCGGCGCCCTTTGCCGGACAGGGGTCGGGTATACTCGCGCGTTTTGTGATGCCCTGCCGGCGTCGCGGCTGACATGTGAAGTGTCATGCAATGCGCACTTACGATTTGTCGGTGCAGCCTTCGTGGTTCTGAACCAGCCTTGCAGGGATGTTTTTGTGATTTTTGGAGTTTCTATGCTCGAACAGGCTCAACGCGTCCTCAAGGACATCTTCGGCTACGACAGTTTCCGTGGCCGTCAGGGTGCAATCATTGAGCGCGTGGCCAGTGGCGGCGACGCCCTGGTGCTGATGCCTACCGGTGGCGGCAAGTCCTTGTGCTTTCAGGTGCCGGCGCTGTTGCGCGAAGGCCTGGCGGTGGTGGTGTCGCCGCTGATCGCACTGATGGACGACCAGGTTGCCACCCTCGAGGAGCTGGGCGTCGCTGCCGCTGCATTGAATTCCACGCTCAGCGCCGAGCAGCAGCGCGATCTGGCGGCACGGATCAAGCGCGGTGAAGTGAAAATGCTTTATCTCGCGCCCGAGCGTCTGGTTCAGCCACGAATGCTGGCCTTTCTGCAAAGTCTTGAGATTTCCCTGTTCGCCATCGACGAAGCCCACTGCGTGTCCCAATGGGGCCACGATTTCCGCCGCGAATATCTGCAACTGGGCCAGTTGGCGGAATTGTTCCCCAACGTCCCGCGTATCGCCCTGACCGCGACCGCCGACAAGCGTACCCGGGAAGAAATCGTCGACCGCCTGCATCTTCAGGATGCCGAGCGTTTCCTGTCGAGTTTCGACCGCCCCAATATTTTCTATCGCATCGTGCCCAAAGAGCAGCCGCGCAAGCAGTTGCTGGCGTTCCTCGCCGAGCGGCGCAGCGATGCCGGCATCGTCTATTGCCTGTCGCGCAAGAAAGTCGACGAAGTGGCGGTGTTCCTCAGCGAACAAGGCTTCCCGGCGCTGCCGTACCACGCCGGTCTGCCCAACGATACCCGGGCCCACCACCAGAAGCGCTTCCTCAACGAGGAAGGCCTGATCATGGTCGCCACCGTGGCGTTCGGCATGGGCATCGACAAGCCCAACGTGCGCTTTGTCGCTCACCTCGACTTGCCAAAATCCCTTGAGGCTTACTACCAGGAAACCGGTCGCGGCGGCCGTGACGGTCTTCCGGCAGACGCCTGGATGGCTTACGGCCTGCAAGACGTGGTGATGCTCAAGCAGATGTTGCAGAACTCCGAAGGCGACGAGCGCCACAAGCGTCTGGAGCAGCACAAACTCGACGCCATGCTCTCGCTCTGCGAAGAAACCCGCTGCCGTCGTCAGACGCTGCTGGCCTATTTCGACGAAGACATGCCCGAGCCGTGTGGCCATTGCGACAATTGCGTCGATGGCGTGCAGACCTGGGACGCCACCGAGCCGGCCCGTCAAGCGCTCTCGGCGATCTACCGCACCGGCCAGCGCTATGGCGTCGGGCATTTGGTGGATGTGCTACTGGGCAAGGACAACGAAAAGGTCCGCAGCTTTGGTCATCAGCATTTGTCGGTTTACGGTGTTGGCAAGGCGATGGGGGAGAGTGAATGGCGCTCTCTGTTCCGACAGCTTGTTGCCCGAGGTCTGGCCGACATCGACCTCGAAGGCTACGGCGGCCTGCGCTTGAGTGATACTTGCCGGCCATTGCTCAAGGGCGAAGTGACCCTGGAACTGCGTCGCGACCTCAAGCCGCAAACCACTGCCAAAAGCAGCAAGAGCCAGGCGAGCCAACTGGTTCGCGGCGAAGAACGCGAACAGTGGGAAGCTCTGCGCGCCCTGCGCCGCAAACTCGCCGAAGAGCACGGCGTGCCGCCGTACGTCATCTTCCCCGATTCGACGCTGCTGGAAATGCTCCGCAGCCAGCCGACGTCGTTGTCGGAAATGGCCACGGTCAGCGGCGTTGGCGCGCGCAAACTGGAGCGTTACGGCGAGGCCTTCCTCGAAGTCCTTGGCGGCCAGGTCGAGGCGCCGAAAGTGGTGGCCGACCTGCGCCACGAACTGATCACCCTGGCCCGAGCGGGCATGACACCGTTGCAGATTGCCGGTCAGCTGCAATGCTCGGAAAAGAACGTCTACACCCTGCTCGCCGAAGCGATTGGCAAGCAACAGTTGTCGCTGGAGCAAGCGCTGGATCTGCCCGAAGAGTTGATGGGCGAAGTCCAGGACGCGTTCCTCGACGGCGAGGGCGAATTGCCGCCCGTGTCGGAGATTGCCGCACTGTTCGCCGGTCGCGTGCCGGAAGGGGTTTTGTACTGTGTGCGGGCGGCGCTGCAATCCGAATTCGAGGTTTAAGTGATCTGCCACATAGATGTAACGATTCAGTACGGAGCAAGCCTTGCCTCGAGCCAAGGGTCATGCTTAGCTGACTAATAATTAGTTTTTCTCTATTTCAGTCTAATCATGAGTGTTTTATGCCGTTAACCGAACCCCACCGCTTTGGCATGCAACTGGCCCAGATGTCGCGCGGCTGGCGTGCCGAACTGGACCGCCGTCTGGCTGGCCTGGGTCTGTCCCAGGCACGCTGGCTGGTGCTGCTGCACTTGGCCCGTTTCGACGATGCCCCGACCCAACGTGAACTGGCGCAAAGCGTCGGTGTTGAGGGGCCGACCCTGGCCCGACTGCTCGACAGCCTCGAAAGCCAGGGACTGGTGCAACGTCAATCGGTGCTGGAAGACCGCCGGGCCAAGAAAATCGTCCTCTGTGCCCCGGCGCGTCCCTTGATCGAACAAATTGAAACCATTGCCACGCAACTGCGCCACGAGTTGTTCGAAGGCGTCGATGAGGCGGATTTGAAGGTCTGTATGCGTGTCCACGGGCACATTCTGACCAACCTGGAAAAATCTTGAGGCATAACCGCGCGCCGGACTTTTGAGATACTCCGTTGGGAAGACTATAAAGAACTACTTGGCAATATCGTGTTCGTACCGGATGTGCGAACACGTACGGGTTGGTTCTGATTATCTAAGGGATGCTCATGCTCGAGAGTTGGCACGTGGTTTTGCGGTGTTGCGCCAGGCTGCTTCTGGTCGGTGGTGCTGTCACTTACTCGGCATTGGCGCCCGCGTTGGGTCTGGGTGATATCACCCTGCATTCGGCACTGAATCAGCCGTTGCGCGCCGACATCGCCCTGGTGGATGCCGCGGGGCTGGAGGAGGGCGAGCTCTCGGTCAGTCTGGCGACGCCTGAGGAATTCAGCCGTGCCGGCGTCGATCGGGTGTTCTTCCTCAACAATCTGAAATTCACACCGATCCTGCGCGGTAACCGCAGCCTGATTCGCGTGAGCTCCAACAAGCCAGTCAATGAACCCTTCCTGAATTTCCTGGTGCAGCTCAATCAGCCCAACGGGCGGGTGCTGCGCGAGTACACGGTGCTGATCGATCCGCCGGGTTCACCGGGGATTGTTCCCGTCACTGACGAACCGGTTACCGACGTTCAGCCCTCTGGATTCCCGACGGTTGAGCCGGCCGTTGTGCAGCCACCTGCGGCGCAGGGCAAAAAGCCGCCAGTCCCTCGCGTCGATCAACCTCCTGCCACGCCTGTGAGTGATCCGGTTGCCGAACAACTGGCCGCCAGCGTGCTGCAAAACCAGCAGCTGCAAGCAACCATCGATGCATTGAATGCCAAGATTCAGGCACAGGAGGAGCAGGTCGCCGGTCAGAAGAAACAGGTGACTGAACTGCAAACCCAATTGTCGGAAATCAAACAAGCGTCGGTGGATCCGGTTGCACCCGTCGTCGTGGCTCCAGCGCCGACCATTGTTGAAGAGCCTGAGGCCACTCATTGGCTGCTGATTTTCGGGTTGCTGGCGCTGGTGGCTTTGGTTTTGCTGGGGCTGTTCGTTCGGCGCCAACGACAACAGGTTCAGGCATTGCCCGACGCTTTACCTGTTTTGCCTTCACGGCATGAGCCGGTGCTCAATCGCGCTGCAGAACCGGTCGTGCAACCAGCAACCGAATCGGGTGAAGAGACGCCCGCAGGCGATGTGCTCGAAGGGGTGGGTATCTATCTGGCCTATGGCCGTTTTTCCGAAGCGGCCGGTTTGTTGCGGGAGGCGCTGCTCAAGGAGCCACAACGCACGGATCTGGCCGTGGAGCTGTTGGAAGTCTTGGGTCAACAGGGTGACGTACCCGCCTACGAAGCACAGGAAAACAACCTGCGTGACGCCGGATACGACCTGCAAAAACTTCAGAATATTCGCGCCCAACACCCGAAACTGAGCAGAGCGGTACCGTTGGCCGTCGCCGCAACAATCACTCCCCCCAAGCCTTCGATACCTGACGCAGTGCCCGACGATGAGTTCCAGTTGAACCTGGATGATCTGTCGATGGATTCGAGTTGGGACCTGATCAGTCCTTTTGAACACTCGCCGTCCGCCGCGAAGCCATCGAGCGAACCCGCGCCGGTCGAGTCGCCGTTCATCTCGAACCTGCACGTCTTGCCCGAGGTATTTGAAGTGCCTGACGACTCGACGCTGGACGAGCCCGAACTTGAATGGGTCGCCGAGCCTGACTCGCAGTCTCTGGATGACACCTTTCTCAACGAGTTCAGCGATTCCGGCCAGTCGCTGGAGCTGGAGCCGCTGAACCTGGAACCGGCCGAGCCGAGCAGCGCCAGCAAACTGGAACAAGCCCAGACCTGCATTGATGACGGCGATCTGGACAGCGCCATCGAACTGCTCAACGAGTTGCTCAAGGAAGGAAGCGAGCCGCTTAAGCAGACAGCCCGGAACCTGCTTGCCGGGCTATCATAGCGGCGACCTCTGGCTCAGGAGTTTCGCCGATCATGACTGCACGAAAACCGGAAATCTTCATCACTTATTGCACGCAATGCCAGTGGCTGTTGCGTGCTGCCTGGTTGGCCCAGGAACTGCTCAGCACCTTTGGTGACGACCTCGGCAAAGTGTCGTTGGTGCCCGGCACCGGTGGGGTGTTTCACATTTTCTGTGACGATGTGCAGATCTGGGAGCGCAAGGCTGATGGCGGTTTCCCGGAGGCCAAAGTGCTGAAGCAGCGGGTCCGCGATCAAATTGATCCGGACCGCGACCTGGGGCACAACGACCGCACTCAGTGAGAGGCGGCTTCTGCCGCAACGGTCTTCTTGCTTGAGCCGCCCGAGAGTCGGCTGGAGACCACGATCGCCACGATGATCAACGCGCCACCGATCAGCATGCGCAGTGTCGGGTTTTCATCAAACAGCAGCCAGGCCACGGTGATGCCGTAAACCGGCTCCAGGGCGAAAACCACAGCCGCGGTCCGCGCCTTGATCACTGCCAGGCTGGCGACAAACAGACTGTGAGCGACGCCGGTGCAGAACACCCCGAGCAGACCGATCCACAGCCAGTCGATGGCGCGCACTTCGCTCAACTGCGGTGCCGCCACCGGCAACAGGCACAACGCGACCACCACGTTCTGACACAGCGCAGCCTGCACTGCCGGGATTCGCCCGGAGCTGGCGCGGTTGGTCAGCGATAGCAGAGAGAACAGCAAACCTGAGCCCACCGCCCACAGCAGACCTATCGTGGCGCCGCTGGCCAGATCGAAATCAGGGGTGACCAGCACCAGCCCGATACTGACCAGCACTACCAGCAGGATTTCGTTGGCGCGAATTCGCTCGCGGAAGATCAACCCTTCAAGGATCACGGTAAACGCCGGGAAGCTGGCGAAACCCAGGGTCGCGATTGCCACGCCTGCGACCTTCACCGCAATGAAAAAACTCACCCAGTGCCCGGCCAGCAGCAAACCGCTGAGCAACAGTCGGCGCCAGTCCACGGCCTCGAGTTTCTGCCAGCGAGTATTGCTGGCGAACCGCGCAAAAACGGCTAACGCCAGCACAGCGAACGCGGCACGACCAAAAACGATAATGGCGGGGGAGGCAGCAGCCAGTTTGCCGAACACACCGGTCAAGCCGAACATCAGTGCGCCGATATGCAGGGCGCCAAGGGCGGTACGGGGAGTCATTGCAATCCTTAACAACAAGCGAACAAAGAGGTAGGAGCAGCCTTCGGCAGCGCCTACATTGAACCGTGATAACCCCCGTTGTGTCTGTCGGCAAACTATTGCCTTTTGTCGCCAACCTCGCGCCGCAATTTGCCGGGTGAGACACCGAACTCCCGCAATACCGCTGCCGCGAAAGCGCTCTGCGAACTGTAACCGACCCGACTGGCAATCTCGCCGATCGGCAGCGCGGAATCCCGCAACAAGCCCACGGCCATGTGCAAACGTCGACTGCGGATGTAATCCATCGGCGTCTGCCCGCATTCAGCAACGAACCGCGCATGCAACCGAGCGCTGGACAGACCGGCGATGCGCGCCAGATCGGCGACTTGAAGTGGATAGGCTGCGTACTGATCGATGTGCGCATTCAGCGCCGCATAAGGCAGGCGCCGACCGCCGACGATCTCGGGTTTGGCGTTGTTGAGGCTGGCCAGCAGCAACACCGCGCCTTGTTGCGCGATCAATGGATCGCTGACCTGACTGCCCGCCAACCAACTGACCAATTGGCTTTGCCCGGCATCCAGCGGCAGGCGACCGGCGTTGTCGAGCAAACGACGGCTGGCCTCGGCGTGATCACCAAGGGACTGAGAGACCCATTGGTCGCTGGGCACATCCAGCACCAGGCAACGGCTGCCATTGGCGCTACCGCAGGCGTGATGGAAACCGGACGGCACCACCACGAAACTCTGCTGAACCACCTGACTGCCACGCCCGTCGACCTCGAAATCCAGCGCACCCGACAGCCCGAACACCAGCTGCGCGTGGTCGTGGCTGTGGACGATCAGGTCATGAGTGTATTGGCGTAGCGTGAGGATCGGTCTCATCGCAGGTCTCCAGGGCTTGGCTGCCAGTCTACACCGAGGGCAATCGTGGGGCGCTGTCACAGGACTGACTCGCCACTGTCATGGGCAATTAACCCGACCGGCGCAAAGTTGCAAAAACTTTTGCAGAGGGTTGCCCATGACCAGCGCCGAGCTCGCCAAACCCAGTCGTAAGCAACGTGTGCGGACCTTGTGGATTTCCGACGTGCATCTGGGCACCCGGGATTGCCAGGCCGAACACTTGTCGAAGTTTCTCAAGGGCTACCACGCGGACAAGATCTACCTGGTCGGCGACATCATCGACGGCTGGAAGCTGCGAAGCGGCATGTACTGGCCTCAGGCGCACACGAATGTGATCCGTCGCTTGCTGACCATGAGCAAGCGCGGCACCGAGGTGATCTACGTCACCGGCAACCACGACGAATTCCTGCGCCGCTATTCGAAGCTGATTCTGGGCAATATCCAATTGGTGGATGAAGCCGTGCACGTGACCGCCGATGGCCGCCATCTGCTGGTCATTCATGGCGACCAGTTCGATGTGATCACGCGGTATCACCGCTGGCTGGCCTTTCTCGGCGATTCGGCCTACGAATTCACCCTGACCCTCAACCGCTGGCTCAACCATTGGCGCGCCCGTTATGGCTACGGTTACTGGTCGTTGTCTGCCTACCTCAAGCACAAGGTCAAAACCGCGGTCAGCTTCATCAGCGATTTCGAAGAAGCTATCGCTCACGAATGCGTCAAACGCGAGTTGCACGGCGTGGTGTGCGGGCACATTCACCATGCCGAAATTCGCAAGGTCGGCGGGGTGGATTACCTTAATTGCGGGGATTGGGTGGAGTCGTGCACAGCGCTGATCGAGCATTGGGACGGGTCGATCGAGTTGTATCGATTGGCGGATGCCCAGGCGCGTGAGGCGGAGTTGAAAGCCATTAAAGTCGCGGAGCCTGCTTAAAATCAGGTGTATTGGCCGGCCCCATCGCGGGCAAGCCCGCTCCCACAGTGAGCGAGGTGAGCACAAGATTTGTGAACGCCAGAGACCCTGTGGGAGCGGGCTTGCCCGCGATGGACCGCCCAGCGGTCCCAAAAAAAGATCAGGCTGGCGAATGTTCTTCCATCGCCGCTTTGTAAATCGAATGCTTCGGCTGCGCAAACAACCGTTCCATCATCGGTTCAAAGAAGCTCAGCGGCAGTGTGTCATACGCCGGATCAAACGCCGCCGCATCGTATTTGGCGCAAAACTCAATGGTCGGCTGATACTGCGGATGCCCGCTGAATTGCTCGCGCAGATGCCGGTCCATGCCCAAATGATGGAAGAAGTAGTAGCCCTGGAAAATCCCGTGTTGCTCGACCATCCACAGGTTCTCGGCGCTGACGAACGGCTTGAGGATCGCTGCGGCGATGTCCGGGTGGTTGTAGGAACCCAGTGTGTCGCCAATGTCATGAAGCAGCGCGCAGACCACGTATTCTTCATCGCGGCCATCGCGCCAGGCACGGCTGGCGGTTTGCAGGGAATGGGTCAGACGATCTACCGGGAAACCGCCAAAATCACCCTCCAGTAATTTCAGGTGCGCCACAATCCGTGTCGGCAATTGTCGCGCGTAGGCACTGAAGTCTGCGGCGATAATCGCCCAGTCTTCCTGCGTGCCGTCCTGCATGTGGGTGAAACGGGCGTTGGCATTCATCGGCTGATCTCTCTTTGCTTATCTCTCTAAATAGCGGCTGCGCCTAGAACGGCACGCGGCCCAGAATCATGTCTCGGTACATGACGAAATCGCCGAGCAGGCTGTAAAACGGATGTTGAAAGGTCGCAGGACGATTCTTCTCGAAGAAGAAATGTCCGGCCCAGGCGAAGCTGTAACCCGCTAGCGGTAGCGCCAACAACAGCAACCAGGCGCCTATGCCGATGGTCAGGGCCAGAATGAAAATAACCAGCGTCGTGCCGATAAAGTGCAATTGTCGGCAGGTACTGTTGCTGTGTTCGCTGAGGTAATACGGGTAGAACTCAGCGAAGCTGTTGAAACGCTTGATGTTTTCCACGACCGCGATCTCTGTGGTTATTGTTCTGACTGCACGTTGTTCTGCGGGTAGCCTATTTGAGTCTAGAGAGATCATTTGCATAAGCCAGTGACAATAGGCGCCACTTTAGTATCCTTCGGAAATCGGCCGTAGCATGCGGCTCATCATGTAAGTGGACGACATGAGCGAACGAACGACTTCTGCAAGCTGGGCGATGGGGATTGTCAAAGCACTGGAGATGGAGGGGCTGGATTGCCGGCTTCTGTTCAAGCAGCTGGGGCTCGACTACGCGGCGCTGGATGATCCGGATGCTCGCTTCCCGCAAGATTCCATGACACGACTGTGGCAGCGCGCGGTTGAGCTGTCCGGCAACCCGGCGATCGGCCTAAACATGGGCAAGGTGGTGCGACCGGCCTCCTTCCATGTGGCTGGCTACGCCTTGATGTCCAGCCAGACCCTGGCCGAAGGCTTTCAGCGTCTGGTGCGTTATCAGCGGATCATTGCCGAAAGTGCCGACCTGAGTTTTCGGCTGTTGGATGAGGGTTATGCGCTGATTCTGACAGTCCACGGCGACCACCTGCCACCGACCCGGCAGAGCGCCGAAGCGTCACTGGCCTGTGCCCTGGCGCTGTGCGGCTGGTTGACCGGGCGCACTCTGCAACCGCGCAAGGTGCTGGTGCAGGGCGACCAGCCCGTCGATCTCGAACCCTATAAACAAGCCTTTCATGCGCCTTTGGTGTTCAACGCGCCTTATGACGCCTTGATCTTCGAGCGCGCTGACATGGAGGCACCGCTGCCTACCGCCAACGAGGCGATGGCGCTGTTGCATGACCGGTTTGCCGGTGAATACCTGGCGCGGTTTTCCGAGAGTCGCGTGACCCACAAGGCGCGACAGGTGCTGTGCCGTTTGCTGCCCCAAGGCGAACCCAAGCGCGATACTGTGGCGCAGACGCTGCACCTGTCGCAACGCACCTTGCAGCGACGCTTGCAGGAAGAAGGCACGAGTTTTCAGACGTTGCTCGACGACACCCGGCGTGAACTGGCCGAGCAATACCTGGCGCAGCCGACTATGACCCTGCTGGAAATTGCCTATCTGCTGGGGTTCGCCGATCCGAGCAACTTCTTCCGTGCTTTCCGCCGCTGGTTCGATGCCACCCCCGGCGAATACCGGTTGAAACTGATGGAAGCGCCTGCTCTTGTCAGTGACGCCAGAACGCCGGAATACACAGAACAAACACCGTAATGATCTCGAGTCGGCCCAGCAGCATGCCGAACGAGAGAATCCACTTGGCGGCGTCCGGCAGGGTGGCGAAGTTGCCCGCCGGGCCAATGGTCTCGCCCAGTCCGGGACCGACGCCAGACACCGTGCTGGCCGCGCCGGTAAGAGCGGTCATCCAGTCCACGCCGAGCAGCGACAACAGCAGCGCGATCACACAGATGGTGATGGCGAAGAAGAATGAAAACGTCAGAATCGAACGCACGATCTCTTCGTCGAGACGGTGACCGTTGTACTTCTGTTTGATCACCGCGCGCGGGTGAATCAATTGGTTAAGGTTGGCCTTGAGCAGTATGTAGGCAACCTGGAAGCGAAAAATCTTGATCCCGCCAGCGGTCGAGCCCGAACAGCCGCCGATAAAACCCAGATAGAAGAACAGCATCAGCGAGAAATTGCCCCAGAGGCTGTAGTCGCCCAGCGCAAATCCTGTGGTCGTGACCACCGAGGTCACGTTCAGCGCCACATGCCGCAGGGCTTCCAGCCAATGCAGCTGGGTGGTCCACCAATACCAGGTGCCGAGTACCAGCCAGGTCACCAGCAGCATGCCAAGCAAACCTTGAACCTGCTGATCCTTGATAAGGGCCCTGCGGTTCCCGCGCAAGGTCGCTACATACAGGGTGAACGGCAGACTGCCGAGGATCATGATGACGATCGCCACCCAATGCACTGCCGGCTGCGTCCACTTGGCCAGAGACTGGTCGGACGTTGAGAAACCGCCGGTGGAAATCGCCGACATCGCGTGGTTGATTGCATCGAACAGGCTCATCCCGGCCCACCAGAACGCCAGGCTGCCGAAAATGGTGATACCGACGTAAGCCGCAACGATCAAACGCGCCACCATGTGCGAACGGGGCATGACTTTTTCGGAACGGTCCGACGACTCGGTCTGAAACAGCCGCATGCCACCGATGCGCAGCAGTGGCAGAATCGCTACCGCCATGCCGATAAAGCCGATGCCGCCGATCCAGTGCAACAACGAACGCCACATCAGGATGCCAGGGGACATGGTGTCCAGGCCCGTGAGCACCGTCGACCCGGTGGCGGTGATGCCGGACATGCTTTCGAAGAACGAGTCGGTGTAGCTGATGTGCTGGGTCAGCAGGAACGGCAACGCAGCGAAGATGCACACCACCATCCAGCTGCTGACGGTCAGCAGGTACATGTCTCGCGGACGCAGGTGTACGTGTTCGGGGCGACCGGGGATGATCAGCGCGAGGCCGGCGACAAAGGTAATCATGCTCGCCCAGAGGAACGACGGCAGGTCGCTGGTGCGGTCGAAAATCACCAGTGTGGCCATGGGCACGACCATGGCGATGGCCAGCGTGATCAGGAAGATGCCGATGATGAAACCAATAGTCCGTAAGGTCGGCAACGCCATGAGGTCCGCTCGGGCTGAAATAGGGAAGGGCGCCATTCTACCTGCGGGGCCTGCTATGTAAACCGGCACTCCCGAGGTGGTTGCAGGGCCTGCCATCAATTATTGCCTGGGCGGCGCAGGCAATAATTGATGGCAGGCCCTAGAATAGCTTCACATTTTTTTCAGGAGGTGGCCGATGCAGGCTCTCGACGCTTTGCTCAACCGTGTTTCCGTTCCACGACTGATTGAACCGGCCCCCACCGCAGAACAGCGTGAAGTGCTGTTTGCCGCCGCGATGCGAGCGCCAGACCATGGTCACTTGCAGCCTTGGCGCTTCCTGACAGTCGAAGGTGCGGCGCGTGAGCAAATGGGCGAGTTGCTGGCCGAAGCGGCGAAGCTGCAAGACAGTGAAGTGTCCGAGGCCGCGCTGGACAAGGCGCGTAATGGCCCGTTGCGTGCGCCGCTGGTGGTTGTGGTGATCGCGCGGTTGCAGGATCACGTCAAATATCCGAAGTCCGAACAACTGCTGGCGGCGGGTTGCGCGGCTCACGGGATTTTGCTGGCGGCTTATGCGCAGGGTATTGGCGCGGTGTGGCGCACGGGTGAGCTGGCGTATTCGGCGCATGTGGCCAAGGGGTTGGGGCTTGCGGAAGGGGAAGAGGTGATTGCGTTTCTTTATCTGGGTACGCCGCAGAAGGAACCGCGGGTGGCGGAGAAGGTAGACCTCACTGAATTCGTCAGCGCCTGGCCCGGTAAAGCCTGAAACGGGCTGTTAAGGATCGTTCCCACGCTCTGCGTGGGAATGCCTCAACGGACGCTCCGCGTCCACTGTGACGCGGAGCGTCACGGGCTGCATTCCCACGCGGAGCGTGGGAACGATCAAAGTTGTACAACAGCCCCAGGCACCAACGGTAATTCAAGGCTGGCGATGAACCCACCTTGCGGATGATTCGCCAGCACCAGGCTCCCGCCATGCCGTTCCGCCGCACGACGCGCAATGGCCAACCCCAAACCATGCCCAGCCGCCGTCTGCCCCGGCGCCCGATAGAACGGCTCCCCCAACTGGCTCAAATGTGCAGCCTCTACACCCGGTCCATGGTCACGCACGCTGACCACAATGCGCTCACCCTGACGCACCGCCTGCATTTCAATTGATTGCCCCACCGGGTTGAACCGCTGGGCATTGCGCAGCAAGTTGTCCACGGCGCGTTCGATCATCGTCGGCCAGCCCTTAAGGTTCAGCTGCGGCTCGGCCTCAAGGCATACGTTCTGCTCGGGCGAACCCAATTGAGCATCCTTTTGCAGGGTGTTGAGCAGTGCATTGAGATCAACTTCTTCGGCGCTGGCGTTGTCGGCATCGACCCGTGCCAGTACCAGGATTTCGCTGATCAGCGCTTCCAGTCTGTCGCACTCACGAGTAAGGCGTGGCCAGAGTTTTTCTCGTTCTTCAGGGTTGGCCCGTTCGGCCAGTGCCAGCGCAATGCGCAGCCGGGCGAGGGGGGAGCGCAATTCGTGGGACACATCCCGCAGCAACTGCCGCTGACTGCCGATCAAACTTTGCAGGCGCGCGCCCATGCGGTTGAAGTCGTTGGCCAGCACGCCGAATTCATCGCGGCGGTTGGCCAGTTTTACCAGGCTGTTTTGTTGGTAGGTGGTTTGTCCGAGGTCATGCACCGCGCCGCGCAAGCGGCTGAGCGGGCGGGTGATCGACAGCGTGACAAATAGACTGAACAAGGTCAGCACCACCAGCGCAATGCCCAGCGCACTCAACGGCCAGAGCAGGCTTTCGCGGTGCCACGCGTCCAGCTCCGGGTGCGGGATGCGGTAGATCAGCAGGTAGGTGTCGCCGGTTTTTGCGCTGGTGAATTCATCAGTCAGACGACGCCATGGCAGACGACGGTCGTCGTTGTTCTGCCGCGCTTCGAAGGCCGCCGCGCGGCGTGGGAAGGTGCCGCGCACCACCGGATCGCCGCTCTCGTTGAGCACTTGAACGTCGATGTGATACTGGCGCTTGCGCTGTTCCAGAATGTCCTGGGCCGCTTCTTCACCCTGAGACTCGTAGGTTTGCGTCCACTGTTCGGCCAGGGTGTTGAGGCCCGGGTGGCGACTGAGAATCCACGCGTCCTGGTTGAGCATGTGCCCGAGCAGAAGGGAGAGCCCTGCAACCAGAGCGATAGCCAGCCAGAAGCTGGCCAGGATACGCCAGAACAATGAGCGCACAGAAAATCCTCAAACAAACACAGATTAATGTGGGAGCGACGGTGCGACGATTCGACCTGCTCGCGATAGCGTCGGCACATTCAACATCAACGTGACTGAAAGGACGCCATCGCGAGCAGGCTCGCTCCCACAATGAACTGAGTGGAGACAGACCCAACGGTGTTAGCCGTCGGGTCCGGGGTTAACGCATTATTGCGCTTTTTGCGGTTGTTGCGCTTTCCAGGCCTTGAACTCGGCCCATTCGACGCGACGCTCAGCCTGTTTTTTCTGGATCTCGTCGAATTGCTTCTGTTGATCCGGTTTCAGCAGGGCACGCACGTCGGCTTCAGCTTTCTTGTGGTTGGCCGCCATTTCATCTTTCATGGCCTTCTGGTCGGCTGGCGAAAGTTTTTCCAGGTACTTGTCGACCACTTGCTTACGCTCGTGCATCTGCTCGCCCATGATCTTGCGGATCTGCTCGCGCTGTTCGCGGCTCAGGTCCAGCTGGCTGTACGGGCCTTTGCCGTGCATGCCGTGCATCTGACCGCCATGGCGTGAGCCGTCCATCGGGCCACCCATCGGGCCGGCACCTTCAGGCATGGCCATGGCAACGGTTGGCAGGGCGGCAGCGAACATCAGAGCGATAAGAGTCTTGCGCATGGTGAATCTCCTTGTCTCGTTCCCGGTACGTTCCGGATGTGTGCAGATTACGGAGATCAAGGTCAGCGGCGGTCAGCGGAGCGTAAAGCTTGGGTAAAGACGATTTCTCGCCGACCTGACAAAACTTACAGGCTGTAGTAGTAGCCGCGGCTGCGCAGGGCCACGATGCGCGGGCGACCGTCGGGGTGCGGGCCGATCTTTTTGCGCAGGTTGCTGACGTGCATGTCCAGGCTGCGGTCGTACAGCGTCAGCTTGCGGCCGAGGGCGATTTGCGCGAGTTCCTGTTTGTCCAGCGGCTCGCCGGGTTGCTTGAGCAGGGCTTCGAGCAAACGGCTTTCGGAAACGGTGAGAGTGAACTCCTGTTCATCGATGCTGACGACGCCACGTACCGGGCTGAAACACAGGTCGCCCAGTTCCATCTGGCTGGACACCGCCGCCGGATGACTGCGGCGCAACACGGCGCGCAGGCGGGCTGTCAGTTCCCGTGGATCGCACGGTTTGGCCAGGTAATCGTCGGCGCCAAGTTCCAGGCCGAGGATGCGGTCCAGCGGCTCGCCGCGGGCCGAGAGCATCAGCACCGGCAAATCCGGGTGATCGCTGCGCAATTGCTTGAGCAGCTCCAGGCCGCTGCCGTCAGGCAGCATCACGTCCAGCACGACGGCGGCCGGGGAGGTTTCGGCCAGCGCACGGCGTGCACTCTGACCGTCGTGGCAGGCACGGACGTGAAAGCCTTCCTGGCTCAGCCAACTGCTCAGGAGCTCACACAGCTCCTGGTCATCATCAATTAATAACAGCTCGCTCATGACTCACTCAATTTAGCCATTGCCTACGTTTTCTAGTGGCACCACTGGCGAAGATACCGCAGAGCAGCGCCAATAGCGCTACTCCGGCCCCGATGACGAACCACTGCTGCTGATCCGTCAGCAAGCGCGGCAGCGGGCTGCTGGCCTGGGCTTCCTTGAGTTGCAGCTTCAGTCGCTGGTTCTCCTGGCGTAACCGGCTCAGCTGAACGCTTTCGCGTTCGCCATCGGCACTTTTCAGTTGTTTGCTCAGTTCTTCTCGTTGCTGCTCGCTTACCTTCAAGCGCTGTTGCAACTCGGTGATCTGGCTGCCGGCGCTCAGGGACAGCGGTGTGGAATTACCGCCCTCGGCGCTTTCTTCACCGTGAGCAGGGGCCACAATCGACAACGTCACCAACATCAGACACAACGGACCTTTGCGCATCGCCACTCCTGATTCCAATACGAGTATTGGGCAAGTTGTCGGCAGGCAAACGAGAATAATGAGCGATTGAGAGCGCGATGAACCGACAAGGTTCATCGCGCCAGGGGAAATTACGGCAGGACTTGCTTGAACGGCTTGACCGAAACGTTGGCGTAGACGCCTGCGGCGATATACGGATCAGCGTCGGCCCAGGCCTGTGCGGCGCTCAGGGAATCGAATTCGGCGACGATCAGGCTGCCGGTGAAACCCGCAGCACCCGGATCATTGCTGTCGACCGCCGGGTGTGGGCCGGCCAAAACGATGCGACCTTCGCCTTTGAGCACTTGCAGACGCTCAAGGTGTGCAGGCCGTGCGGCCAGGCGGGCTTCCAGGGAGTTGGCGACGTCTGTGGCAATGATTGCGTATAGCATGTCAGTCCTCGGTTTTTGGCGTTGTGGTATCGGCGTCGTGCAGGTGGCGGGACAAATAAATGCCCTGGCCGACCAGGAACAGCAACGTCATGCCCAGGCTGCCGAAGACCTTGAAGTCGACCCAGTAGCTCTGGAACGTGAACGCGACGAACAGGTTGGCGGCACCGCAAAACAGGAAAAACCCGATCCAGGCGATGTTCAGGCGAGTCCAGACCAGGTCCGGCAGGGTCAGCGCGTGGCCCATGATGCGCTTGATCAGCAGTTGGTCACCGATGAAGTGGCTGCCGATGAAAGCCAGGGCGAACAGCCAGTTGACTACCGGGGCTTTCCATTTCAGGAAGGTTTCGCTGTGGAACGCCAGGGTCAGGCTACCAAAGACCAGGCAGGCGATGAGGGTCAGCCACTGGCTCTTCTCCAGCTTGCGCTGCTTGATGAACAGCGTGCCGTAAACCACCAGGGAGCTGATGATCAGCATGGCGGTGGCGCTGTAAATACCGCCTACAGTCAGTTGATGACCGGCGATGTCGACGACCCGTGGGTCGAGTTTGAAGACGATGAAAAACAGCAGAAGCGGGATGAAATCGATGAATTGTTTCACAGTGGCAGCCAGAAGCAGGATGTGGCGGCATAATAACAAACATATGGGCGCGCGATAGCGCCAGCTGATTTGAGGTAACACATCCCCGTGAATGTTGATTTGCACTGCCATAGCACGGCCTCCGATGGCGCCCTGGCGCCTGCGGTTCTGGTTGCGCGAGCGTTCGAGAAAGGCGTGCGAGTCCTGGCCTTGACCGATCACGACACCCTCGAGGGCCTCGATGAGGCCCGCAGCGCGGCGACTGCGCTGGGGATGCAACTGGTCAACGGCGTCGAATTGTCCTGTACCTGGGGCGGCGCGACCATTCACGTGTTGGGCTATGGTTTCGACGTCAACGCCGCGCCGTTGGTCGAGGCCATCGCAAGATTGCACGACGGCCGCTGGCTACGGTCCGAAGAAATTAGCCGCAAGTTAGCGCTCAAAGGCATGCCAGGAGCGCTGGAAGGTGCCCGGGCCATCCAGCAGGAACTGGGCGACAGCGGCAACGCGCCGGCCCGCCCGCATTTCGCTGACTGGATGGTGCGTGAAGGTTTCGTCAAGGATCGCGCCGAAGCGTTCCGCAAATGGCTGGGTGCCGGCAAACTGGGGGACGTCAAGCAACACTGGCCGACCCTGGAAGACACCGTCGAAACCCTGCGAGCCGCGAAGGCCTGGGTCAGCCTGGCGCATCCGTGGCACTACGATTTCACTCGCAGCAAACGTCGTCGCCTGATTGCCGACTATATTCAAGCAGGGGGCCACGCTATCGAAGTGGTCAATGGCCATCAGCCCGCCGAGCAAGTGGGCAGCCTGGCAATTCTAGCCCGCGAATTCGGTCTGCTGGTCAGCGCCGGCAGTGATTTTCATGGCCCTGGAGGCTGGTCCGAGATCGGCGAATACCGCCCGCTTCCGGAGGATCTGCCGCCACTGTGGTGTCGATTCAAACATGACCCAATTATTGCCGCCGTCTGAACAGGTAGAGAATGTGAGTCAATTTTTCCAGATTCATCCGGAAAACCCGCAAGCGCGCCTGATCAAACAGGCTGTCGAGATCATCCGCAACGGCGGGGTGGTGATTTATCCCACAGACTCTTCCTACGCCATTGGTTGCCAGATCGGTGACAAGAATGCCGTGGAGCGTGTGCGCCGGTTGAGACAGCTGGACGAAAAGCACAACTTCGCGCTGATTTGCAGCGACTTGTCGCAATTGGGGCTCTTTGCCAAGATCGACACCGGCACCTTCCGCCTGCTTAAAGCTCACCTGCCGGGGCCTTACACCTTCATTCTCAACGCCACCCGCGAAGTCCCGCGACTGTTGTTGCATCCGAAAAAACGCACCATCGGCCTGCGCGTGCCGAGCCATCCGATTGCCCTGGCGCTGCTGGAGGAACTCGGCGAACCGCTGATGAGCGTGACGCTGATCATGCCCGGTGACACCGATCCGTTGACCGATCCTTACGAAATGCGTCAATTGCTCGAGCATCAGGTTGACCTGATCATCGACGGCGGTTTCGGCGGGATCAAGGCGTCCACCGTGATCAACCTCGCCGACGGCGAGCCAGAAGTGATCCGTGTCGGTTGCGGCGACCCTACGCCGTTCATGGCCGAGGCGTAGATGTCTGCAGTAGAACCCGTTGTCGACAGTCAGGCCGGAGCCCAGCAAGAGCTGCCCTTCGCCATGGTCTATGGCCAGGCGGTCATGGAAATGCCGCTGGACCTGTACATTCCGCCGGACGCATTGGAAGTCTTCCTTGAAGCGTTCGAAGGCCCCCTCGACCTGCTGCTGTACCTGATCCGCAAACAGAACATCAACATTCTCGACATCCCGGTGGCGGAAATCACCCGGCAATACATGGGCTATGTCGAGTTGATGCAGTCGGTGCGCCTGGAGTTGGCCGCCGAGTACCTGGTCATGGCCGCGATGCTGGCCGAGATCAAATCGCGGATGTTGCTGCCGCGTGCCGAAACGATCGAGGCCGAAGAAGACGACCCTCGCGCCGAACTGATCCGCCGCTTGCAAGAGTACGAACGCTTCAAGGCCGCTGCCGAAGGCATCGATGGCCTGAGCCGTGTCGGTCGCGATGTGGTGGTGCCCAAGCTGGATGCCCCGCAAGCCCTGGCGCGCAAGTTGTTGCCGGACGTGCGTCTGTCAGAGTTGCTGCTGTCCATGGCAGAGGTGCTGCGCCGTGGCGACATGTTCGAAAGCCACCAGGTCAGCCGCGAGGCGCTGTCCACGCGCGAACGCATGAGCGATGTGCTGGAACGGCTCAAGGGCGGTGGTTTCGTGCCGTTTGTCGAGCTGTTCACCGCTGAAGAAGGGCGTCTGGGGGTGGTGGTGACCTTTATGGCGATTCTCGAACTGGTCAAGGAATCCTTGGTCGAGCTGGTGCAGAATGAGCCGTTCGCGGCGATCCATGTCCGGGCCCGAGCCGAATAACGAGTTGAATCATGAACCTGACTGAACCCCGTGAGCTGGCGCCACTGCTTGAAGCCTTTCTGTTGGCCTCGGGAAAACCGCAATCGCTTGAACGCCTGTTCGAACTCTTCGAAGAGGGCGAGCGGCCAGAGCCGCCAGTCTTCAAGAAAGCCCTGTCGATTCTCGCCAAGTCCTGCGACGGCCGCGCCTTCGAGCTGAAGGAAGTGGCCTCCGGGTATCGCTTGCAGATCCGCGAAAAGTTCTCGCCGTGGGTGGGACGATTGTGGGAAGAGCGCCCGCAGCGTTATTCCCGCGCCATGCTCGAAACCATGGCCCTGATCGCCTATCGCCAGCCGATCACCCGGGGCGAAATTGAAGACGTGCGGGGCGTGGCGGTTAACAGTCACATCGTCAAAACCTTGCTGGAGCGCGAGTGGATTCGCATCGTCGGTTACCGCGACGTGCCCGGTAAGCCGGCGATGTTTGCGACCACCAAGGCGTTTCTTGATTATTTCAACCTGAAAAACCTCGACGATTTGCCGCCGCTGGCTGAATTGCGCGAGCTTGAACCTGATCCGGTGCTCGATTTCGACGACGCGCCGGTGCCTGCCGGTCTGCAAGAGTTGGCCGACGCCAGTGCCGAGCTGGAAGAGCCGAAGGAAGAAACCAGTTTCCACACCCTGTTGCTGGAACTGGACACCATGGAGGAGGGGCTCAAGACCGACTTTGACGATCTGATGCGCGATGAAGCGGTGACTCAGACAGAAGAAGGCCTGGATCAGCCTGAGCCTGAAATCGAAGTTGAACTTCAGGTAGAGCCCGAAGCCACGGTCGAAGAAGAGCAGGAAGACGATGTGCTTGGCGTCGCCGAAGCTCGCGAAAAACTCCTGGCCGCCGTCGCTGCGCTAGAACAGCAGAAACCCGAGCCCGAGTTGACCGACGAAGAAGCCGAAGCCAAGGCCCTCGCCGAAGCGATCGAGGCCGAACGCCGCGAATTCGAAGACGATTAACCTGACTGATCGTTCCCACGCTCTGCGCTCATCGTTCTACACAACTCTCGATGAGCGCACGCTGGGCGTCTAATGCGATAACAAACTCACGTATTCGTTGCATCCCTATCCACATGGCCTTGGGGCCGGGAGGTCCGTCATTTTTACGCCCCAAGTAGCCTCCCAGGCTCGTGACCAGTAAAACCATTTCTCCTAAAGAAGGGGGCGCAGTGGGCGGTTGGCACCGTTTGACCACGATATAGGCTGCTTTCCACTCCGAAGCCTCAAACACCATCTCGCAGCTTAGATCGGGACAAGCACGTCCCAGCATCAGGCTGTACAGCACACGCCAGGTCGTGATCAGGTACAAACCAATGCAGGGCAACAACCGTTCCTCGGTCTCCAGCTGCAATCGACTGACCTGACAACCATTCTTCAGCACATTGAAAAACACTTCGATAGACCAGCGTACCCCGTACCACTCAACCACGGTGCTCGCCTGCTCCAGGCTAGTGACCGGCAGACTGGTCAGCAGCAGCCACTCCAGAGGTTCAACACCGTCTATGGCGTTTTCTTCACGGGCCAACACAGCATTGATCGAGACGCTGGGCAATTTATAACCCGGCCTGTCGGGGGCACGCAGGGTCACGGTTGCCGCGCGCAAGGTGACATCAGCCAGTCGGGCGGGGCGCTGGGGACGAGCTTTGACTTCAACCTTGAGTGTTCCCAAGGACGGTGCCTGATCCAGTGCCGACCACAACTTCCCGTTGTCAGCCCCCAGCAAGCGCCTGTCTTGAGCCGCCCGCACGATCCATTGGGCCCGGGTGTCTGGACTGAACTCTTGATGATCAACAAACCATTCGTACAGATCGCCCTCAGCATCGGCGAGGTTGACCACCAGGGTCTGCGGTAGCTGCCCCTGAATCGCGCAACTGGTTTGATAACTGTCAATCCAGCGCTGACTCTCTTTCTCATCAATCCCTTTATCTCGGCGCTCATGGCGGGGGCTCGGTTTATCGCGGCTCCACCACTGAGCATCGACGACGCCCAGACAAATACGTTCGGGGGTAAAGGCAATGGTTGGGTGCAGACGTCGAGAAAACTTCTTCTGCGCCTTGATCGTGCCCATCCCTTTGGGACCGAGATTGACCCATTTGTCCATCTCGGTCGTGTCTTGCGCCAACAGCACCACGGGACTGCTTTGCATCCGTTGCAGGGTCGCGTCCTGATGGGGCCGCAACACCTTCTGGAACGTGACTTTCTCATTATCAAGAAATCGATAAGCCGCCGTGGTTTCTGCCAGCCCTCGACAAGCGGTCGGGATGCTGTTGCCGGGATGATCGGCTAGGCGTCCTAAAAAGCTGGCGAGCCTGGCATTTAAACGGCCATCACCCAAGTCGGCGGTTTTCATTTCGTCCTGTGCCCAATTCAATCTTCGTTCTCCATTTCTTCGAGTTTCAAAAATACTTGAAAACAGAGTTATGTAGAACGATGAGCGCTCTGCGTGGGAATGCCGCCACGGACGCTCCGCGTCCGCTGTGACGCAGAGCGTCACGGGATGCATTTCCACGCGGAGCGTGGGAACGAGCGGAATGAAAAAATGAGCTCGGTCCTCGCCGAAGCGTCGCTCAGGCTGATCAAACTGGGTGCCACCGGTCGGCGGAAAAATAAGTAAGTCTCGATTGATCAGCTAGTCTCTGATGCGCGAACGTTCCCATGAGCGTATGATTCGCGACCCTTCGGCGATCCCTTTGCCCAAGTACCCAGTTTCATATCGCTTCAGGCCAGGCCTGAACAGACCACACCGGGAGGTGCCCAGATGAGTATCAACGACCAGAAAGACGACCAGGAAATCGGCCCAGCAGGCGAAAAACTGCAGAAAGTCCTCGCCCGTATCGGCGTCGGCTCGCGCCGTGACGTAGAAGCCTGGATCAGCCACGGCCGCATCAAGGTCAACGGCAAAGACGCCACCCTTGGCCTGCGTGTCGACCTGCATGACGCCATCACCATTGATGGCAAGGTGATCAAGCGCGAAGAAGCCGCCGAGTCGGTACGCCGCGTGATCATGTACAACAAACCCGACGGTGAAATCTGCACCCGTGACGACCCTGAAGGCCGTCCGACCGTGTTCGACAAGATGCCGCGCCCGAAAGAAGGCCGCTGGATCAACATCGGTCGTCTGGACATCAACACCACTGGTTTGCTGATGTTCACCACCGACGGTGAGCTGGCCAACCGCCTGATGCACCCTTCCTACGAAATGGACCGTGAATACGCGGTGCGTGTCCGTGGCGAAGTCGATGACGAGATGATCGAGCGTCTGAAAGCAGGCGTCGTCCTCGAAGACGGCCCGGCCAAGTTCACCGACATCAAGCAAGCTCCAGGTGGCGAAGGTTTCAACCACTGGTACCACTGCGTGGTGATGGAAGGTCGCAACCGCGAAGTCCGTCGTCTGTGGGAATCCCAGGGCCTGGTGGTCAGCCGTCTGAAGCGCGTGCGTTTCGGTCCGGTGTTCCTCAACTCCGACCTGCCGATGGGTCGCTGGCGCGAAATGAGCCAGTACGAAGTCGATATTCTGAGTGCTGAAGTCGGCCTGACCCCAGTGGCCATGCCGCAAATGAACGCCAAGAGCAAAGACAAGCTTGAGCGTATGCAGCGTAAATCGTCCCGCCCGGTCGGCAAGACCGAGCGTGTGCGCACGCTGCGTCCGGCGGCTGGCGCTCCGGCTGCCGGCCCACGTCCAGCACGTGAGCCGCAGATCGAAGGCGATCGTCCGTCCCGCAAACCCGCCGCCCCACGTGCGGATGGCGAGCGCGGTCCACGCACGCCGCGTCCGGCCAACGGTCGCACTGAGCGTGGCGAAGGTCGCGGTGCTCCAAGCGGCGGTCGTAGCGATCGCGGTGCTCCAGCCGGTCGCGGTACGCCAGTGGCAGACCGTCCTTCTGATACCAAGCGACCGGCCAAGCCAGCGCCGAAGAAACGTCCAGGCATCGTTCTGGTCGACAAGGACGCGCCATCGGGCAAGCGCCGTGGTGCGCCAGCCGGTTCGGGCCAGCGCCCGGGCTTCGGTCGTCGCAAGCCTGAGTAATTGGTAAGCGCCGCATAAAAAAACGCCAACCCTCGGGTTGGCGTTTTTTTTTGTCTGGCTGATCGTTCCCACGCTCTGCGTGGGAATGCATCAATGGACGCTCCGCGTCCGCTTCGGAAGGGACGCGGAGCGTCCCGGGCTGCGTTCCCACGCAGAGCGTGGGAACGATCGTTTAGAACACAAACCGCCCATCAAACACCGGCTCATCATCCAGCGCCAACACCCCACTGGAAAAGATCAGGTCCAGATGATGGCTTCCCTTCGCACCACCGCCCAGCCCAAGATGCAGACCGCAATGGCGCTCCTCGAACCCGGCATTGCGCGCATACAGCGCCTTCACGCCTTCATTGGTGCCGATCCCCAACTCCTCAATGCGCCGATTGGATGGGTTGGCCTCCAGGTACTTGTTGAAGTCATGTTCCAGCCCCGGCACATCGGTGGCGATTTTGCTGATGGTCGAGTTCTCGATCCACAGTTCCAGCGGTGACTCCAGCACCCCGTATTTGCGGGCAAAGGGAATAGTGCTGAGAAAAGTCCCCATGAACTTGACCCGCCCGTTAATGGCTTCGCTGTGCGTGGCAATTTCACCGGGCGCCAGGTCGAAGTTGCCGACACCGTTAATGTCGGTCCACTTCTTGATGCTGCTCAACGGTGTTTCGAACCATGAACCATGATCATCTTTGAAACTTAGCGTGGTGGCGTGAGACATGCGCTGGATCAAGTGGCTATTCAACCCGGCAATGCGCTGCGGGGTGACACTGAACGTGTCGTAGAAGTAATCGCCGTAATCCTTGAACAGCAGCGACTTCTTCCAGTTCTCGGCCATCACGCCTTGCAGCGCGCGGACAAATTCCGGGCCGTCGGGGCGTGGGTTGGGCAGGGTGGAAGAGTCGTAGAAGAAAATATACAGATCGCTGTCGGCTATCGCCTGGGCCAGCACTTGCGTGGGTTCCAGATCCAGTCGCATCGTGCTGAAACCGAAACGCTGGCTGTCACCGGCCTGTTCGGCGATGGCGCAGGTGTGTGCCGCGTAATCAGCCGTGTGGCCGAGTAAAACCTTCGCCGGGTTGATTCCGGCAAGGGCAGGGTGGTGTTCGAGGTAGTAAAGGAAATGCGAGATGGCGCGTTGCTTATCCATGTAGTCCTCCCTGACAAACCGAGAAAAAGTGGCAGGCACAACCGGCCGGATCATGCCTGCCGGGCCTTTCTTACAAAGGCCACATCGCCGTGCCGAACGGAACAACCGCGTCGGCTTGCATCATTTCAACGGCGGCTTCATGGGTCGGTGCTTCAAACCAATCGTCCAGCTGCAGTTCAGTTTCCAAGTCTTTGTCCAGTGCTTGCATGGTGAATCTCCTTGATGACTTTTGAGTAAGAACAACTTGCCAATCGATGCTGCTTGGCAAGTCGCTGAAACCTAGTTCAGAGGTTTTTGAAATGCAAAAAAATAATTAAATAAGATTTATTTGAACTTTTTATTCTGTTTTATAAGAAGCATTTTGTTAATAAAAAACAAAAAACTAACTCGGCCTTTTCTTAAGGAAACGTCCTACCGTCAATTTGCAGTCAGCCTACAGCCAGATCTGATTCGGAAAATTTACGTTACGGCATGTAAAGAAATGCTGACGAAATCAAGCCTCAAACCCCTTGGTTTGACGATTATGGAACGAATGTAAGGAAAACCTTCCGCCCCATAGCCAATCAACTCATTCGCAGGGCTCTGGCCCGCTTGTTTCAGACGCGCTTGAAGGGTGAGATGCGCCTCATGCCTGTCGTGCAGGTGCATAACAAGAAGGAGGCGCAATGAACGCCGTGACTCATCTCCATCCCTCCCCATGGGGCGATTTTTCCGTCGCTCCCGTCAAAGACCTGCAAAGGTCTGACTCAATTTTTTGCAGCCGCTCGAGACCCTCGAGGCGAACACAGGCAGTCCCGGCAAACGACACGTTGATCCAGCGGTGTCTGGCAGCAGGGGGTTACAGGTGTACAATGCGCCGCGTTTTAACTGTGACCTCCTGCGCATCTGCGTAAACCTCAAGGCTATCCGCCTTGTTCACTCCGCCGCGTCACGAGCGTGTCGGGTTCGATTTCGTCACAGATAAAAACAAACAGGTGACGCATGACCGTTGTAAATACGCTGAACGTGAGACCCTTTTCATGAGTGGACAAAACTCGCATTCAGGCGAGCTGAAACGCGGCCTGAAAAATCGCCATATTCAACTGATCGCCCTCGGTGGCGCGATCGGTACCGGGCTGTTCCTCGGCTCGGCCGGCGTCCTGAAATCCGCCGGTCCGTCGATGATCCTCGGCTACGCCATCTGCGGCTTCATTGCTTTCATGATCATGCGCCAGCTCGGCGAAATGATCGTCGAAGAGCCGGTGGCCGGTTCCTTCAGCCACTTCGCCCATAAGTACTGGGGTGGTTTCGCCGGTTTCCTGTCGGGCTGGAACTGCTGGATTCTGTACATTCTGGTGGGCATGTCGGAGCTGACCGCGGTCGGCAAATACATCCACTATTGGGCGCCGGACATCCCGACCTGGGTATCGGCAGCCGGCTTTTTCGTTCTGATCAACCTGATCAACCTGGCCAACGTGAAAGTCTTCGGTGAGGCCGAGTTCTGGTTCGCGATCATCAAGGTCGTGGCCATCGTCGGCATGATCGCGCTGGGCAGCTACCTGCTGGTCAGCGGCCACGGCGGCCCGCAAGCGTCGGTGACCAACCTCTGGGCCCACGGCGGCTTCTTCCCGAATGGCGTCAGCGGTCTGGTGATGGCCATGGCGATCATCATGTTCTCCTTTGGCGGCCTGGAAATGCTCGGTTTTACTGCAGCGGAAGCCGACAAGCCGAAAACCGTGATCCCGAAAGCCATTAACCAAGTGATCTACCGGATCCTGATTTTCTATATCGGTGCGCTGGTTATCCTGCTGTCGCTGACGCCATGGGACGCTCTGTTGGCTACCCTGAACGCGTCGGGTGATTCCTACAGCGGCAGCCCGTTTGTCCAGGTGTTCTCGATGCTCGGCAGCAACACCGCCGCGCACATCCTCAACTTTGTGGTCCTGACCGCGGCGCTGTCGGTGTACAACAGCGGCACCTACTGCAACAGCCGCATGCTGCTGGGCATGGCCGAGCAGGGCGATGCGCCGAAAGCCTTGTCGAAGATCGACAAGCGCGGCGTGCCGGTGCGTTCGATCCTTGCTTCGGCGGCGGTGACGCTGATCGCGGTGCTGCTGAACTACCTGATCCCGCAAAACGCGCTGGAACTGTTGATGTCGCTGGTGGTGGCCACTCTGGTGATCAACTGGGCGATGATCAGCTTCTCGCACTTCAAGTTCCGCCAGCACATGGACAAGACCCAGCAAACGCCACTGTTCAAGGCGCTGTGGTACCCGTACGGGAACTACATCTGCCTGGCGTTCGTGGTGTTCATTCTCGGCGTAATGCTGCTGATTCCGGGTATCCAGATCTCGGTGTATGCGATTCCGGTGTGGGTGGCGTTCATGTGGATTTGTTACGGCATCAAGAACAAGCGCAGCGCCCAGCACGCGTTGCAGGCTGCAGTGAAATAATTCAGCGCGCAGACACAACAAACCCGGCCATGTGCCGGGTTTGTTATTTTCGGGATTTACACAAATCCCCTGTGGGAGCGGGGCTTGCCCGCGATTCAGGCGCTGCGGTTCATCAGGCATACCGCGTCATCGTTCATCGCGGGCAAGCCACGCTCCCACAGGGGCCGCATTCCTGCAGTCTATTCGCGGTATCCTGCGCGTTCTGAATACGGACGCTTTTCCATGCTGGTGATTTCCAACAACGTGCATCTGCCGGATGCCGAAATCGAGTTGACCGCCATTCGTGCCCAGGGCGCGGGGGGGCAGAACGTCAACAAGGTCTCCAGTGCCGTGCACCTGCGCTTCGATATTCCGGCCTCGTCCTTGCCTGAGTTCTACAAGGAACGGTTGCTGGCGTTGCGTGACAGTCGCATCACCAGCGAAGGGGTGTTGATCATCAAGGCCCAGCAATATCGCACGCAGGAAGCCAACCGTGCCGATGCGCTGGAACGGCTGACCGAGTTGATCCTCAGTGCCACCAAGGTCGAAAAGAAACGTCGCCCGACCAAACCGACCCTCGGTTCGAAGAAGCGTCGGCTGGAATCAAAGACCAAACGCGGCAGCATCAAGGCCGGACGCGGTAAGGTCGACTTCTAACGCGCGTCTCTTTCTTCGCGATACTTTGGCGCTTGCCGGTACAGATAAACGCTAAGCATCAGCCCGCTTAAAGCGGCGAGTGCAGCGAACAGGAAGATCGAGGCAAAGCCAAAGCCTGCCGCAACCGCACCCGCCACCGGCCCGGTGATCCCCAGCGACAAGTCGATGAACAACGAATAGGCCCCGACCGCGGCACCACGGCTGGAGGCTGGCACCAGGTTGACTGCTTCCACACCCAGCGCGGGGAACACCAGCGAGAAGCCGAACCCGCTCAGCGCCGCACCGGCCAGTGCCCAATGAGCATCTGGTGCCAGCCATAGCAGCAGCAAGCCGAGGGTTTCCACCGACAGGCAGGCAATCGCCACGCGAAAGCCGCCGAGGCGGTTGATCAGGTTGCCGAACAGCAGCCGCGCACCAATGAAACTGGCACCGAACAGGCTCAAGCAAAGGACCGCATTGGACCAATGCTGAGTGGCGTAATAGAGGGTGATGAAGGTGGCGATGGTGCCGAAGCCGATCGAGCCCAGCGCCAGACCGCAACCATGTGGCAGCACTCGCCCCAGCACATGCATGAACGGCAAGCGTTCACCGACAACGATCGGCGCGGCGGTTTTCGGCCAGGCTAGCACCAGGCCGAGGACGGCCAGCAGCACGATGCTCACGCCCATGCTCCACAAGCCCAGCTGACTAACCAGCAGCACACCCAACGGTGCACCGATGGCGATGGCGCCATAACTGGCGATGCCGTTCCAGGAAATGACCTTGGCAGTGTTCGCCGCGCCGACCCGGCCGATGCCCCAGCCGATCGAGCCGGAGCCCACCAGGCTTTCCGCGCTGCCGAGCACCAGACGGCCGATCAGCAGACTGATCAGACTCAAGGTCGGCAGGCTCTGGGTCCAGGCCGAAATCAGCATGAACACTCCGCTCAAACCGCAACCGGCGAGGCCGTACATCACCGCGAGTTTGCTGCCCTTGTTGTCGATGATTTTCCCGGCATACGGACGGCTGAGCAGGGTGGCCAGGTATTGCACGCTGATCACCAGACCAGCGATCACCGCACCGAAGCCCAGATCGCTGTGGACGTAGCCCGGCAACACGGCCAGGGGAATGCCGATATTCAGGTAGCCGATGAAGGTGAACAGGACGATGGAAACGACTTGCAGCGTGACCGCCAAGGGGCGCTGGTTTTCAGACATGGGTAAAAGGTCCACGGGGAAGCAGGATAGATAGGTTGCTTATGATAGCGGCGCGAGCGGCGCGAGCGGCCGTGGGGCGTGGAAAAGTAAAACTATTTGCCGGGCGGGGTTATTCGGGTTTGGCGGGGGCAACCAGTTGCGTCGTGACCAAGGCGGCCAGGGCGTTTTCTTCGCTGCCGAAACGGGCGAGCAACGCAGCTTGTTTCTCGGGGGACAGGCGATTCCAGATCTCGATCATCTTCTCGGCAGTGCCGATCAGGACGCTGGCTTGGGTCTCGCTGAATTCATCGGTCATGGTGTGGAACTCGGGGTTCAGGCGGTGTGGAAAGCGCATGTTAGCGCTTTCCACACGGTCTGGCATTGCAGGTGTTTCAGTCTTCGCTGTCGGCCTTGCGGCGTTCAGTGGCTTCTTTCGGCTCGGGCTGTTGGGCTCCGGCTTGTTGCGTGGGCGTCTGCTCAGTTTCGTGCAGGCTTGGGAAGGGGAGATTAGGGATCTCGTGCATATCGCGCTCCTCGCAAAGTCTGTTGATAGATCTGGTAGATCCGCGCTTTTAAAAAAGCCTGCGAAGGATACAGCAGGAGAAAAGACAAATAGTCTTTTATATCCAATTGTTGCGACGGATGGGGTTGTCTAGACAGGTCGGCAGGAGACGCATGATCGTTCCCACGCTCTGCGTGGGAATGCAGCCCGGGACGCTCTGCGTCCCTTTAAAGCCGGACGCGGAGCGTCCGTTGAGGCATTCCCACGCGGAGCGTGGGAACGATCAGTGGACGGCGGGTTTATTTACAGACTTCAGCGATTGCCTCGGCCAGCAGATCCAGACGCGTCGCATCAATCCCGGCCACGTTGGCCCGGCCTGAGTTGACCATGTAAACACTGTGATGATCACGCAGTTGCTTCACCTGGTCCGGCGTCAACCCGGTGTAGGAAAACATTCCGCGCTGCACGCCGATGTGCGCAAAGCGCTCGCGCAACCCATGAGGTTCAAGCGCTTCAACCAAACCGCTGCGCAGTTGAGCGATACGTAAACGCATGGCTTCCACTTCGTCAGCCCAGAGGCTTTTCAGCTCTGGATCACCGAGGATGGTCGCCACCACCGCAGCGCCGTGATCCGGCGGTGTCGACCACAAGTTGCGGGCGATGTTGGCCAGTTGGCTGCGGATGTCCACTAACTTGTCAGCGGTTTTCGCGCAGACAATCAGCGCGCCTGTGCGGTCGCGGTACAGGCCGAAGTTCTTCGAGCAAGAACTGGTGATCAGCACTTCCGGCAACGCGGCAGCGAACAAGCGGGTCGACCATGCATCCTGTTCCAACCCATCGCCGAAGCCCTGGTAGGCGAAGTCAATCAGCGGCAACAAGTCGCGACTGCGCACCACCTCCAGCACCCGGCGCCAGTCGTCATGGGATAGATCGAAACCGGTCGGGTTGTGGCAGCAGGCGTGCAGCAGCACTACATCGCCTTTCGGCGCTTCTTTGAGTACCGCGAGCATCGCTTCGACGTCGAGGCGGTTATCGCTGCCGACGTACGGGTAATGACTGACCTTGACCCCGGCCGCCGCGAAGATGGTTTCGTGAATCGGCCAGGTCGGGTTGCTCAGCCACACGCCACGGCCGGGAAGGCACTGGGCGATAAAGTCGGCGCTCAAGCGCAGCGCGCCGGTGCCGCCCGGCGTTTGCGTCGCGCCGGCCCGTTGTTCGGCGATCAGCGCGGAGTCGGCGCCGAGTACAAGCTCGTTGATGGCCTTGCTGAACGCCGGTCCGCCGTGGCCACCGATGTAGGTTTTGGTGGTCTGACGATCCACCAGACGTTGCTCGGCGAGCTTCACGGACTGGGGAATCGGTGTCAGGCCCTGGGCATCTTTATAGACGCCCACGCCGAGGTCGAATTTGCGCGGGTTTGGGTCCTGCGCATAGGCCTCCATCAGGCCGAGAATCGGGTCGCCGGGTACTCGACCTATGGCGTCGAAATGCATTATTTGCGGCCCTCGGCGTCCTTGGCCACTTCGTCAGTGCGCGCGGCCATGATGAAGTCGTTGCGATGCAGGCCTTTGATGGAGTGGCTCCACCAGGTCACGGTGACTTTGCCCCATTCGGTGAGCAGGCCCGGGTGGTGACCTTCGGCCTCGGAGATTTCACCGACAGCGTTGGTAAACGCCAACGCGTGCTTGAAGTTCTTGAACAGGAAAACTTTTTCCAGCTGCATCACGCTGTCGCGTACTTCAATGTTCCAGTCAGGAATCTGCTTGATCAGTACCGGCAGTTCTTCGTCGCTGACCTGAGGCGCGCCGGCTTGGCAGGCTTCACAGTGGGCTTGGTTCAATGTGGACATGATGGGTTCCTGAAATCGAATTATTGGAATTCGGCCGTCAATTCACCACGCTAAACCAAAGCGTCGGTTCCTGACAGGCTCACTTGATTCTAAAAGCTACGGATCACGCAGCTTTTGGTTTTGGCGGAAATTTCGGTGCGTGCAGACCCAACTGCATGCCTTGCTTGACCATACCCATGATGTCTTCGTGGGCGAGGTCGAACAGGCGCTTGAGGTTCGGCAGGGCAAAGTACAGCGGTTGCAGGATGTCGATGCGGTACGGCGTGCGCATGCATTCAAGCGGATCGAAAGCCTGATGCTCAGGTTCGTCCGACAGGCAGTAAACGGTTTCTTTCGGCGAGGAGAGAATGCCGCCGCCGTAGATGCGCAGGCCTTCTGGCGTGTTGACCAGACCAAACTCGATGGTCATCCAGTACAGACGCGCCAGATACACGCGTTCTTCCTTGGAAGCCTGTAGGCCAAGTTTGCCGTAGGTGTGGGTAAATTCGGCAAACCAAGGGTTGGTCAGCAGCGGACAGTGGCCAAAAATCTCGTGGAAAATGTCCGGCTCTTGCAGGTAATCCAGCTCTTCGCGGGTACGAATAAACGTCGCTACCGGGAACTGCTTGTTGGCGAGCAATTCGAAAAAGGTCTGGAAGGGGATCAGTGCGGGTACCCGGGCGACCTGCCACCCGGTGGTTTCACCGAGGACCTTGTTGATCTCACCGAGTTGAGGGATGCGGTCGTGGGGCAGACCGAGTTTTTCGATACCGTCCAGGTATTCCTGGCACGCACGCCCTTCGATCACTTTCAGTTGACGAGTGATCAGCGTGTTCCACACCGCGTGTTCTTCGGCGGGGTAGTCGATAAAACCTTGCGCATCGGGCTCGCGAGCCACGTATTGCGTCTGCTTCATGCTGCTCTCCTGCTAGGGGATTTCGTTCTTGTTATGTCCTGCTATGGACCTAGAAATACCTCAAGAAATGCGGAGTTGCAGCACGTGAGTCGCGCTGTGCGTAGGAAAATTCGTCGATTTTTGTAAAGTATTCGTTACGGATCGGTCGCTGTGGCGCAGGGATGGAGATTTCCGGGTTTGAAACAGCGCACAGGTGTCACATAATCTTGACGACTAAGTTGGCGCCTGCGCAGAAAATTCCTGGCTCAGGCCCTCGATCACTCCTGTTTCGGGCCTTTATATGCGTATCAAAGTCCACTGCCAGAATCGCATCGGCATCCTGCGCGACATTCTCAACCTGCTGGTGGAATACGGGATCAACGTCGCACGCGGCGAGGTCGGCGGTGAGCATGGCAATGCCATCTACCTGCATTGCCCGAACCTGATCAACATTCAGTTCCAGGCGTTACGTCCGAAATTCGAATCGATTGCCGGGGTTTTTGGCGTCAAGCGTGTAGGTCTTATGCCTAGCGAGCGTCGGCACATGGAACTCAATGCCTTGCTCGGCGCCCTGGAGTTTCCGGTGCTGTCGATCGACATGGGCGGCTCGATCGTCGCGGCCAACCGCGCAGCGGCGCAGTTGCTCGGGGTGCGGGTGGATGAGGTGCCGGGGATTCCGCTGTCGCGTTACGCCGAAGATTTCGACTTGCCGGAGCTGGTGCGCGCCAACAAGTCGCGGATCAACGGCTTGCGGGTGAAGGTTAAGGGTGACGTGTTTCTCGCTGACATCGCGCCACTGCAATCGGAGCATGACGACAGCGAAGCCATGGCCGGCGCGGTACTTACTCTGCACCGCGCCGACCGGGTCGGTGAGCGCATCTATAACGTGCGCAAGCAGGAGCTGCGCGGTTTCGACAGCATTTTCCAAAGCTCGAAGGTGATGGCCGCCGTAGTGCGCGAAGCCCGACGCATGGCGCCGCTGGATGCGCCGCTATTGATAGAAGGTGAAACCGGTACCGGTAAAGAGTTGTTGGCGCGCGCCTGCCATCTGGCAAGTCCGCGTGGGCAGTCACCCTTGATGGCGCTCAACTGCGCCGGTCTGCCGGAATCCATGGCTGAGACGGAACTGTTCGGCTACGGCCCCGGTGCTTTCGAGGGGGCACGGGCAGAAGGCAAGCTCGGGCTGCTGGAATTGACGGCGGGCGGTACGCTGTTTCTCGATGGCGTCGGGGAAATGAGCCCGCGCTTACAGGTGAAATTGCTGCGCTTCCTGCAGGACGGTTGCTTCCGTCGTGTGGGCAGCGATGAAGAGGTTTATCTGGATGTGCGGGTGATCTGTGCAACGCAGGTCGACCTGTCCGAGTTGTGCGCGCGCGGTGAGTTTCGCCAGGATTTGTATCACCGTTTGAATGTGCTTTCGCTGCACATCCCGCCACTGCGCGAATGCCTCGATGGTTTGACGCCGCTGGTGGAGCACTTCCTCGATCAGGCCAGTCGGCAGATCGGTTGCCCACTGCCAAAACTGGCGCCGGCGGCGATGGAGCGGCTCAGTCATTACCACTGGCCGGGTAATGTCCGGCAATTGGAAAATGTGTTGTTCCAAGCGGTTTCCTTGTGCGAGGGCGGGACCGTCAAGGCCGAACATATTCGCCTGCCGGATTACGGCGTGCGTCAGCCACTTGGCGATTTCTCGCTCGAGGGCGGGCTGGACGAAATTGTCGGGCGCTTCGAGAAAGCGGTGCTTGAGCGCTTGTATTCGGAGCATCCAAGTAGTCGCCAACTGGGGAAGCGGTTGGGGGTTTCGCATACGACCATTGCCAATAAGTTGCGTGAGTATGAAGTCGGCAAGGACAACACCTGACTGATCGTTCCCACGCGCAGCAAAGGAATGCCTCAATGGACGCTCTGGGTCCGCTCTTGGGACGCGGAGCGTCCCGGGCTGCATTCCCACGCGGAGCGTGGGAACGATCAGGCGACGGAAGCTGAGCGTTGCCGCGAAGCGGCATAACACCGCCGGTTTTTCGACTTCGATACATTTCCCCATTCCCCGCAAAACCCCTCAAGTCCTTTGTTTGCCGGGCCCTGTGCCGCCAGAAAAAAGTTGGTCTGCAAATTGCTTATGGCTCAGCAGTACAGCAGTGGGCGGCAAACGTCCGGCATGCAGAGGAAAGAGTGTGGACAAGTACCTTTATGTGGCAATGACCGGCGCCAGCCAGAATGCACTGGCGCAGAAGGCTCATGCCAACAACCTGGCGAACATCTCCACCAACGGTTTCCAGAAAGACCTGGAGCAGGCTCGTTCGATGCCGGTGTTCGGTGACAGCTTTCCGGCGCGTGCGTTTGCCTTGTCCGAGCGTCCGGCCACCGACTTCTCCCCTGGTGCGCTGGTGCAAACCGGTCGCGATCTCGATGTCGCGGTGCAAGGCAGCGGATGGATCGCCGTGCAGAACCCTGACGGCGGCGAAAGCTACGTACGCACCGGCAGCCTGAACGTTGACGCCCTGGGCGTGCTGCGGGCCGGCAACGGTATGCCGGTGATGGGCAATGGCGGGCCGATTGCCGTGCCGCCCGAGCAGCAAATCGAAGTGGGCGAGGACGGCACCATCAGCATTCGTGCGATGGGCGAAGGTCCTCGCGTGATGGCGGAAGTCGACCGCATCAAACTGGTCAACCCTGATTTCAAGAACATGACCAAAGGCCTGGACGGTTCGATCCACACCAAGGACGGCAAGCCGGCGCAAGCCGATGCCAACGTCAAGCTGGTGTCCGGTTTTCTCGAGTCGAGCAATGTCAATGCCGTGGAAGAAATGACCTCGGTGCTGGCCCTGGCCAAGCAGTTCGAGCTGCACATAAAGATGATGAACACCGCCAAAGACGATGACCAGGCCATGGCTCGGGTCTTGCAGATCAGCTAATTATCAGAACGTCGCGCCGTAAAACAGGCGCACGAGGAGAATCGAATGCTTCCGGCTCTATGGGTTGCCAAAACAGGTCTGTCCGCCCAGGACACCAACCTGACGACCATTTCCAACAACCTGGCCAACGTGTCGACCACGGGTTTCAAACGTGACCGCGCTGAGTTCCAGGACTTGCTCTACCAGATCAAACGCCAGCCAGGCGCCCAGTCGACCCAGGACAGTGAACTGCCGTCGGGTCTGCAATTGGGTACCGGTGTGCGCATCGTCGGCACCCAGAAAAACTTCACCGCCGGCAGCCTGCAAACCACCGAGCAGCCGTTGGACATGGCCATCGACGGTCGCGGTTTCTTCCAGATTCTGCAGCCGGACGGCACCACGTCCTATACCCGTGACGGTACGTTCCACCTGGACTCCAACGGTCAGATCGTGAACGCCAGCGGCTTCGCCCTGGAACCGGCCATTGTCATCCCCAACGATGCCCAGACCTTCACGGTCGGTCGCGACGGCACCGTGTCCATCACCGTTGCCGGCAACGCGGCGTCCCAGGTGATCGGCAACCTGCAAACCGCCGACTTCATCAACCCGGCCGGCTTGCAGGCCGTGGGCAACAACCTGTTCCTGGAAACCGCTGCCAGCGGCGCGCCGCAAGTCGGCACCCCAGGCCTGGCCGGTTTCGGCACCACGCTGCAGAACACCCTGGAAACGTCCAACGTCAGCACCGTTGAAGAGATGGTCAACATGATCACCACTCAGCGCGCTTACGAGATGAACTCCAAGGTGATCTCCACCGCCGACCAGATGCTCTCGTTCGTAACGCAGAATCTGTAATCAAGTCTATGAGGCGGCCATCAGGTCGCCGGCAACACCGTGAGGTAGGGTCATGAATCGCTTTGTATCTGTTCTGGCACTGAGTGGGATCGCCGCGCTCGCGGGCTGCGTCGGTCCGACGCCCAAGCCCAATGACCCTTACTACGCGCCGGTGTTGCCGCGCACGCCGCTGCCGGCTGCCGCCAATAACGGCTCGATTTATCAGGCTGGCTTCGAACAGAACCTGTACAGCGACCGCAAGGCGTTCCGGGTCGGTGACATCATCACCATCACCCTGAACGAGAAGACCCAGGCCAGCAAGGGTGCCAACTCGCAGATCGACAAAACCAGCAAGACCAGTATCGGCCTGTCTTCGCTATTCGGTGGCGGCCTTAGTACCAGTGACCCGGTAGGCAGTGGCAGTCTGAGCCTCGACGCTGCTTACAGCGGCGACCGCGCCACCAACGGCGCGAGCAAATCCGGCCAGAGCAACAGCCTGACCGGTTCGATTACCGTGACGGTCGCCGACGTCTTGCCCAACGGCATCATCGCCGTGCGCGGCGAGAAGTGGCTGACCCTTAACTCCGGTGATGAACTCGTACGGATTGCCGGTCTGGTTCGCGCCGATGACATCGCTACCGATAACACCGTTTCGTCGACCCGCGTCGCCGATGCACGTATCACCTATTCGGGCACCGGTGCGTTTGCCGATGCGAGTCAGCCAGGCTGGTTCGACCGTTTCTTCCTCAGCCCGCTGTTCCCTTTCTAGGTGGCTACGTTGAACTTCAAAAGTCTCATGGTGGCCACCCTGTTGCTGTCCGCGGCCTTCAACGCTCAAGCGGAGCGGCTGAAGGACATCGCCAGTATTTCCGGCGTACGTTCCAACCAATTGATCGGCTACGGCCTGGTGGTCGGGCTTAACGGCACCGGTGACCAGACGACGCAGACGCCGTTCACCCTGCAGACGTTCAACAACATGCTCTCGCAGTTCGGCATCAAGGTGCCGCCGGGTTCGGGCAACGTGCAGTTGAAGAACGTCGCGGCGGTGTCGATCAGTGCTGATTTGCCGGCGTTCGCCAAGCCGGGTCAGCAGGTCGACATCACTGTATCGTCCATCGGTAACTCCAAGAGCCTGCGCGGCGGCACCTTGCTGCTGACGCCGCTCAAGGGTATCGACGGCAACGTCTACGCGGTCGCTCAGGGCAATCTGGTGGTCGGCGGTTTTGATGCCGAAGGTCGCGATGGTTCGAAGATCACCGTCAACGTTCCGTCGGCCGGTCGTATCCCGGGCGGTGCATCGGTGGAGCGTTCGGTGCCGAGCGGTTTCAACCAGGGCAACAGCCTGACCCTGAATCTCAATCGTTCGGACTTCACCACGGCCAAGCGTATCGTCGACAAGATCAACAACATGCTCGGCCCTGGCGTTGCCCAGGCCATCGACGGCGGCTCGATTCGTGTCAGCGCGCCACTCGATCCGAGCCAGCGCGTCGACTACTTGTCGATCATCGAGAACCTTGAAGTCGACCCGGGTCAGGCGGTGGCGAAAGTCATCATCAACTCCCGTACCGGCACCATTGTGATCGGCCAGAACGTCAAGGTTTCCCCGGCCGCGGTAACCCACGGCAGCTTGACCGTGACCATCACCGAAGACCCGATCGTCAGCCAGCCCGGCCCTCTGTCCAATGGTCAGACGGCGGTCGTGCCGCGCTCGCGGGTCAACGCCCAGCAGGAAGCCAAGCCGATGTTCAAGTTCGGCCCGGGCACCACCCTCGACGAAATCGTGCGTGCGGTGAACCAGGTCGGCGCGGCACCGGGTGACTTGATGGCCATCCTCGAGGCACTGAAGCAGGCTGGCGCGTTGCAAGCCGACCTGATCGTGATCTGAGGACGGCAACCATGGATATGCACAAGAGCGGTCTGGTCAGCAGTAGCGACTCGGGTTCCTATTCGGACCTCAATCGTCTGAACCAGCTCAAGGTCGGCGACAAGGACAGTGACGCGAACATGCGCAAAGTTGCGCAGGAATTCGAGTCGCTGTTCCTCGGTGAAATGCTCAAGTCCATGCGCTCGGCCACTGAAACGCTGGGCCAGGACAATCCGCTCAATACGCCGGCAGCCAAGCAATACCAGGAAATGTACGACCAGCAGTTGGCCGTTTCCATGTCCCGTGAGGGCGGTGGTATCGGCTTGGCCGACGTGCTGATGCGTCAGATGTCGAAGAATAAAACACTGGCCCCGGGCGAGGCCGCTGCCGCGTCAGCCGCCAAGCAAGCGGCCGCGAAAGCCGCCGTGGAAACGCCGATTGCCGCCGGTACGGTCGCCACCAATGGGCCGCTGTCGCGCCTCAATGGCGAGCGTCCGTTGTGGGCTTCGCGCTCGGTGAAGCCGCCGGCAAATGCGGGCGAGGGCGCTCATCACAATGATATGGCGCTGATCAATCAGCGGCGTCTGGCGCTGCCGCCGAAACTGGCCGACCGCTTGCTCGCAGGGCTGGTGCCGTCGGCATCGACCACCGCCGCGACCGCCACGGCGGCGCAGAACAACATCCAAATGCCGCAGAGTACCAAGACCGGTTCCGGTCCCCTGTACAACGGTGATTGGCTGGCTTCGCAAACGGATGCGACATCCAGCGGGCGCCTGCAGGTTTATGGGCGTGCCATGGCGCAAATACCCCTGGCACCGGCGAAGAAGGCGTTCAGTTCCGCCGACGAATTCGTCAACACCATGCTGCCGATGGCCAAAGAGGCCGCCGAGCGCATTGGTGTCGATCCGCGTTACCTGGTGGCGCAGGCCGCCCTGGAAACCGGGTGGGGCAAATCGGTCATGCGCGCCCAGGATGGCAGCAGCAGCCACAACCTGTTCGGCATCAAGGCCAGCAGCAATTGGAAGGGCAATTCGGCGCGAGCGATCACCAGCGAATTCAGGAATGGCGAGAGGGTCAAGGAGACGGCTGAGTTCCGTTCCTACGACTCTTACAAGGACAGCTTCCATGACCTTGTGACGCTGCTGCAAACCAACAATCGCTATCAAGATGTCGTGAAGTCGGCCGATAACCCAGAACAGTTTGTACGCGAGTTACAAAAGGCCGGTTACGCAACCGACCCGGACTACGCAAGCAAGATTTCGCAGATAGCCAAGCAGATGACGAGTTACCAGAACTACGCTGCGGCGGGCGCCTCCACTACGCCTTTATAGGCATAAGCTATAAGGTTTGAACCATGAGTTTGCTCAATATCGGGATGTCGGGTCTGGCTGCTGGCCAAACGTCGTTGATGACCACGGGTAACAACATCGCCAACGCCGATACCGCTGGTTATTCGCGGCAGCAAACCGTGCAGGGCACCAAAGCCTCTCAGCAGTTCGGCAATGTCTACATCGGCACCGGCACGACACTGGCCGATGTGCGCCGGGTGTACAACAGCTACCTTGACGCCCAACTGCAGACCACCACGTCGCTCAACAGCGATTCGGCAGCCTATCTGGGTCAGGTCACGCCACTTGATACCTTGCTGTCCGACAGCGGCACCGGCCTCAATGGCGCTCTGACCAAGTTCTTCGCCTCGGTGCAGAACGTCAACGCCAAACCGGGCGACGACGCTTCGCGCCAGTTGCTGCTCAGCGATGCCCAGGCCTTGAGCAACCGTTTCAATTCGGTGTCCAGCCAGTTGAACGCGCAGAACGCGAACATCAACGGCAACCTGACGAACATGGCCGATCAGGTCAACAAACTCGCCACCACCGTGGCGCAGTTGAACCAGAAGATTGCCGAGATTTCCAGCGCCGGTGGCATGCCGAACGAGCTGCTCGACGCCCGTAACGAGACCGTACGCCAGCTCTCGACCTTTACCGGCGCGCAGATCGTCGAACGTGAAGGTAACGTCGATATCTATTTGGGCAGCGGCCAGCCGCTGGTCATGGGCAACACCGTCAACAAACTTGAAGTCGTGCCGGGCACAGACGATCCGGGACGGTTATCGCTGCAGCTCAATCGTGGTTCGAGCACCATCGATATCACGTCGATTATGACCGGCGGCGAAATCGGCGGCCTGCTGCGCTATCGCAGTACCGTGCTGGACCCGGCCATGAACGAACTGGGCCGCGTGGCGTTGGTCGTTGCCGATCAGATGAACAGTATTCAGGCCCAGGGCATCGACAAAAACGGTGACTTCGGTTCGAACCTGTTCAACAGCATCAACAGTGCCGCGCAGATGGCTCAGCGCAGCATCGCTTCGGGCAGTAACAGTGCCGGTTCGGGCAATTTCGATGTCAGCATCGAAGACACTGGCAAGCTGACAATCAACGATTACAAGGTGACGTTCACCAGCGCCACCGACTACACCGTGCAACGCCTGCCGGACAATACGTCTGTGGGCAGCTTCAGCACGACGACCACACCCGCGCCGGTGATCGACGGTTTCTCCTTGAAGCTGACCGGTGGCACCCCTGCCGCGGGCGACACCTTCAAGATCACCCCGACCCGCAACGCGGCCACCAACATCAAGACCGAGATGACCGACTCCAAACGTCTGGCCATCGCGGCACCGTTGAGTGCGGCCATTGCAGCAGGCGGCAGTGGCACGCTGTCGATTCCGGCCAGCGGTCAGCCGACCCTGACCACGAAGTTCGACATCTACGACGCGGCCACCGCCACCGCGATGCAGAACGGCCTGAAAAACTCCACGCCGACCAAGGTCGTGTTTGGCGATGTTTCCGCCGACGGCACCAGCCAGACCTACCAGTTCCTGGATGCCAAGGGCGGGGTTATCAGCAGTGGCACCATCAAGCCGGGCGAGAACAACACTCTCAGTCTGAGTATCCCGCTCAAGGATGCCAGTGGGGCGCCGATCCCGCCTGCACCCGCCACGCAATACACCGTCAGCTTCGACATGACCGTGGCCGGCTCACCGGGCAAAGGCACCGCGATCAACGTCTCGCTCAGTCAACCGGGCAGCCTGGATAACCGTAACGGTACAACGCTGGCCGGTTTGCAGACCGCACAGACCGTGGATACCGGTTCGGCGAGCAAGGGTATTTCCCTGAGCGACGCCTACGGCAAACTGGTCGAGGGTGTTGGCTCCAAAGCCGCCCAGGGCAAGCTCGACAGCGCCGCGACCACCGCAATCCTGGCCAATGCCAAGGGGGCTCGTGATTCGCTTTCGGGTGTCGACCTCGATGAGGAAACCGGCAACCTGGTCAAATATCAGCAGTACTACACCGCCTCTTCGCAGATCATCAAGGCTGCGCAGGAAATCTTCAGCACACTGATCAACAGTATTTAAGGAGTCGTAGCTCATGCGCATTTCTACCGCCCAGTTTTACGAGTCCTCGGCTGCCAATTATCAAAAGAACTTCGCCAACGTGGTCAAGAGCAGCGAAGAGGCCAGCAGCCTGGTTCGCGTGAACACCGCTGCTGATGACCCGGTGGGTGCTTCGCGTCTGTTGCAATTGGGGCAGCAGGCTTCGATGCTTGATCAGTACGCGGCCAACACCAATACCATCAAAGCGACGTTGGGTACGACCGAGGCGGTGATGAACAGCATTGGTAATGTGCTGCAGCGTGCAAGAGAGCTGGCGATTGGAGCAGGCAATGGCGCTTATACCGACGCTGATCGCCAAGCCAATGCCTCTGAATTGGGGCAGATCGAAGAGCAACTGCTGAGTTTGATGAATACCAAGGATGAAAGCGGCAAGTACATCTTCGCCGGTTCCAAGGGCGATACGGCTCCGTTTTCACGCAACTCCGACGGTACCTACAGCTACAACGGTGATCAGACCACGCTAAATCTGCCTATTGGCGACACCATGTCGATGGCCACCAACAGCACCGGCTGGGAGGTTTTCCAGCAGGCGATCAACACCAGTCGGAGCCAGACAACCCTGACCGCGCCAGCTGTCAATGATGGGCGAGTGCTATTGTCTGATGGTTTAGTGTCCTCAAGTGCGGGCTACAATAATCGCTTTCGTAGTGGCGAACCTTACTCGGTCGAGTTTCTGAGCAGCACGCAATTGAAGATCACTGACGCGTCAGGCAATGATGTGACATCTGAAGCCAGCCAGAATGGCGTGTTCAGTTCCAAAGACGCGACCTCGCAATCCATCAATTTTCGTGGGATCGATCTGCGTTTGAACATTAATCTGCAAGCCGGTGATACTGACCCGGATGCGGCGATCGCCGGGCATAGCTTCAGCTTGATCAGCAAACCGGACAGCTTCAATGCCTCTCGCTCTCCTGGTAATCCGTCTGCAGCACAGGTCACCGGCAGCACCATCAGCAACTCAGTGGATTACAACGGCAGCTTTCCGGCGGGAGGTGCCATCCTCAAGTTCACCAGCGCCAGCGATTACGAACTTTATGCGTCGCCGATGACGGCCGATAGTAAACCGGTTTCCATAGGTAGTCTGGCGGGTTCGACCGCGACGGCGGCGGGTGTCGATTTCACTCTTAGTGGCGCGCCACAGGCGGGTGACCAATATGTGATTGCAGTCAACAACCATCAAACACAGAACATTCTGGATACCGTCAGCCAGTTGCGTACCGCGTTACTTGCACCGATCGACAATGATCCGGTCCTTGCCCAGCGTTTCAGTGCTGCGCTGAGTTCTGGTATCTCCAACTTGACGAGCGGTGCCGAGCAACTCTCCATTGCGCTAAGTTCAGTGGGCGGACGCGGCGCGGCTCTCGACACTCAAAGCGAGGCTAACGAAAGTTTCAGCCTGGCCAACAAACAGACCCAGTCGGTGATTCGCGATTCCGATCCAGCGGAGGTCATGACGCGCCTGACACTGCAGCAAACGATGTTGCAAGCATCGCAATTGGCATTCAGTAAAATTGCGCAATTGGGCTTATTCAACAAAATCTGAACTTTAGCGCAATGCACGCGATGTTTTTGGAATAGCCGCCAGCCGGGAAAACTGGCAGGCGGCTTTACCTGAAATGTGTCTTGGACAGTGCCCGTCGCCAATGGGCTTTCGCCGTGTTCAAAGCCCCGACCTTTAAATAACCGGCTCGCATAGCCCTGGCTGAGCAGTACAAGGACTCACGGCATGTTCAACGGCAAATCGATTTTCATCTCCGGTGGCACCGGTTCGTTCGGGCGCAATTTCATCCGCCGTCTGCTGGAGCAATATCAGCCGAAGCGGGTGGTGGTGTTCTCCCGCGACGAGCTCAAGCAGTACGAGATGCAGCAAACGTTCAATGCGCCGTGCATGCGTTACTTCATCGGAGATGTGCGCGATGCCGAGCGTTTGCGTCAGGCCATGCGCGGCATCGATTACGTGGTGCACGCCGCAGCGCTGAAGCAAGTGCCGGCGGCGGAATACAACCCCACCGAATGCATCCGCACCAACGTCAACGGCGCGGAAAATATCATCGCCGCGGCCATCGACAACGGCGTGAAGAAAGTCGTCGCGCTGTCCACCGACAAGGCCGCCAGCCCGATCAATCTGTACGGCGCGACCAAGCTGCTTTCGGACAAGCTGTTCGTCGCCGCGAACAATATTGCCGGGGACCAGCAAACCCGTTTTTCCGTGGTCCGCTACGGCAACGTGGCCGGGTCGCGCGGTTCGGTGGTGCCGTTTTTCAGCAAGCTGATTGCCGAGGGCGCGACAGAGTTGCCGATCACCGATGAGCGCATGACTCGCTTCTGGATCACCCTCGATCACGGTGTGCAGTTTGTGCTCGACAGCTTCGCCCGCATGCACGGTGGTGAAGTCTTCGTGCCGAAGATCCCGTCGATCCGCATCATCGATCTGGCGTTGGGCATGGCTGAGCATTTGCCGCACAAGAACGTCGGCATTCGTCCGGGGGAAAAACTCCATGAGCTGATGGTCCCACTGGACGATGCGCGCATGACCCTGGAGTTTACCGATCACTACACGATTCAGCCGTCGATCCGCTTCACCAGTGTCGACGTGGATTTTGCTGTCGACAAACTGGGCGAGCAGGGCAAGCCTGTGAGCGAGGATTTCGAGTACCGCTCCGACACTAATCCGCACTTCTTGTCGGTCGGCCAGATCGCTGACCTGCACGCGGAGCTGTCGGCATGATTCCCTATGGTCGGCAAAGCCTTGATCAGACAGACATCGATGCGGTGGTTGCCGTGTTGCAGTCGGACTGGCTGACCCAAGGGCCGACCATCGAGCGTTTCGAACAGACCATGGCCGAGCGTTGCCAGGCCGATTTCGCGGTGGCGGTGTGCAATGCCACCGCTGCGTTGCACATCGCCTGCCTCGCTGCCGGACTCGGGCCGGGCGACCGGTTGTGGACCACGCCGAACACCTTTCTGGCCTCGGCCAACTGCGGTCGCTACTGCGGCGCCGAAGTGGACTTCGTCGACATCGATCCGCTGACCTGGAACCTCGACGCCTACACCCTGGCGGCGAAGCTCGAAGCTGCTGAGCGCGACGGCACATTGCCGAAGGTTCTGGTGGCCGTGGCATTTTCCGGCCAGAGCTGCGACATGCGCATGATCGCCGAACTGGCCGAACGTTATGGCTTCACCGTGATCGAGGATGCGTCCCACGCAGTCGGCGCGTCCTATGCCGGGCGTCCGGTGGGCTGCGGCGAGTTTGCGGCGATGACGGTGTTCAGTTTTCACCCGGTGAAGATCATCACCAGTGCCGAGGGCGGCATGGTCCTGACCAACCGCCCGGAATTGGCCGAGCGCTTGCAGCGTCTGCGCAGCCACGGCATGACCCGTGATCCGCAGCAGATGACCGAACCCAGCCACGGTCCCTGGTACTACCAGCAAGTGGAGCTGGGCTTCAATTACCGGATCACCGATCTTCAAGCGGCTCTCGGTCTGTCACAACTGAACAAGCTCGACGGCTTCATCGAGCGTCGTCGTGAACTGGCGGCGCGTTATGACCAATTGCTGGCGTACCTGCCGCTGACCTTGCCCAGCGCGCAACCAGACGCCGAGTCGGCGTGGCATCTGTACGTGGTGCGGTTGCAACCAGATCGGATCAACCTCAGCCATCGGCAGGTGTTCGAAAGGTTGCGGGCGGCCGGGATCGGGGTGAACCTGCACTATATACCGGTGCATTTGCAGCCGTACTATCGTGATCTGGGGTTTGCCGAGGGCGACTTCCCGCAGGCCGAACGTTATTACGCCGAGGCCATCAGCCTGCCGATGTTTCCTTTGCTGAGCAATGAGCAACAAGACTACGTGGTCGAACAACTGCGACGTTTGGTCGTTGAGGAGTAGTAACTCTTGAGTTGTGTTGCGATCATTCCCGCCCGTGGCGGCAGCAAACGGATACCCCGCAAGAACCTCAAACCGTTCGACGGCGTGCCGATGATCGTCCGTTCGATCCGTATGGCGCTGGCTTCGAACCTGTTCGATCAGGTGATTGTCAGCACCGACGATGAGGAAATTGCCGAACTCGCGCGGACCAATGGAGCCCTGGTGCCGTTCATGCGACCCGTTGCGCTTGCCGATGATTTTACCGGGACCGCCGCGGTCATCGTTCATGCCTTGAATCAACTCCCCGCGTTCGACTATGCCTGTTGCATCTACGCGACCGCGCCGCTATTGCAAGCACGGTATCTGCGTCAGGGACATGAATTGCTGGTGCAACATCCGAACAAGTCGTTCGCGTTTTCCGTGGCCGGTTTTGGCTTCCCGGTGCAGCGTGCGTTGACCCTCGACGAGCACGGCGCCCTGACCTCGCTCTACCCGGAATTTCGCAATACTCGTTCCCAGGATCTGGCGGAAGCCTTTCAGGACGCCGGCCAGTTTTACTGGGGGCGCAGCGAGGCCTGGTTGCGCGGCGATGTACTGTTTTCCCCGGTGAGCCTGCCTGTCATCCTGCCGCGTTATCTGGTGCAGGACATCGACACCCTCGAAGACTGGAAGCGTGCCGAATACCTCTACGCGGCATTGAAAGCAGGCGGAGAGTTGCAATGAGAGTGCTGATACGCGCCGACGCCTCGCCGACCATTGGCAGCGGCCATATTGCCCGTTGCCTGACCTTGGCCAGGGTTTTGCGCCAGCAAGGCGTGCACGTGGCGTTTGCCTGTCGCCGGCTGCCGGGCCATCGGCTCGACAGTCTCGCCGCCGAGGGTTTTGAAACCTTCGCGCTGCCGGATCGTTATCCCGATGAAGACCCGCAACAGCCCATCGAAGCCATGTTGCCGTGGCAGGCGGATATTGCTGCGTTAGGGCAAGCGCTGGAACACCATCCAGCCTTCGACTGGATCATTACCGACCACTACGGCCTCGATCATCAGTGGCAGACCGCTGCCCGCCGCTGGGCGCCACGGATCGCGGCGGTGGACGATCTGGCGACGCGCACCTACAGCGTCGATTTGCTGCTCAACCAGAATCTCTCGGGTACGCCAGCGGCTTACGCTTCGTTGCTTAAGCCGGATTGCCAGACCTTGCTCGGCCCACGCTTCGCCATGCTACGCGATGAGTTCTGCTGCCCGGCGATTGAAATCAAGCCTCAGGTCAGACGTGTGCTGGTGAATTTCGGCGGTTTTGATGCAGCGATGCAGACCCATCACGCGATGCTGGCGCTGATGGACTTCGCTGAGCTGGAAGTCGATTTTGTTGCCGGTGCCGACAACCCAGCCTGGGACGAGATGCAAGCATTGGCGGCCGATCGTCCAAACTGGCGCTTGCAGCGTTTTGTCAGCGACTTTTACCGGTTGATGACCGAGGCCGACCTGTTTGTCGGCGCCGGTGGCGGGACCAGTTGGGAGCGAGCCGCGATGGGGCTGCCGACGATTTGCATTGCCGTGTCCAACAATCAATACGCCAACGGTGAGGTCATGGCCACCGCGGGTGCCCATGTGTTCCTCGGGACGCGTGAGCAGGTGAGCGTCGAGCAACTGCGCCAGGCCATCGGTATTGTCGCGGGCAATCATGGCTTGCGCCAGAGCCTGGCCGAACGTTCCCGGCAGTTGGTCGATGGCCGTGGTGCGCAGCGGGTGGCGGCAGCGCTGGCCGACTCGGCCTGGGCTGGGGTAGGGCACTGCCGGCGCGGGGCGAAGCCTTCGTGACCGCCCACAGGCCGCAACGGGTTGCCATCACCGCGCAGGTGTTGCCGACCAATCAGCCGTCGCTGAAGGTTTTCCGAGAAGCAGGTTTCACTCAGAGTGCTTGCGCGTTCACGCGCATATTGAAGGATCACAGCAATGACTAGTTTCAAGATCGGCAACCGCTTGATCGGTGCTGACGCGCCGCCGTTCATCATTGCCGAGATGAGTGGCAACCATAACCAGTCCCTTGACGTGGCGCTGCAGATCGTCGAAGCCGCGGCCAAGGCCGGCGCGCATGCCTTGAAGCTGCAAACCTACACTGCTGACACCATGACCCTGGACCTGTCCGAAGGTGAGTTCTTCATCAAGGACCCGAACAGCCTCTGGGCGGGCTCCTCGTTGTATTCGTTGTACGAGAAAGCGCATACGCCGTGGGAATGGCACGCACCGATTTTTGCCCGAGCTCAAGAGCTGGGCATGCTCGCGTTCTCCACGCCGTTCGATGACACCGCCGTCGACTTCCTCGAAAGCCTCGACGTACCGGCCTACAAGATCGCCAGTTTCGAAAACACCGACCTGCCACTGATTCGGCGAGTCGCCGCCACCGGCAAGCCGTTGATCATTTCTACCGGCATGGCCAGTATCGCCGAACTCGACGAAACCGTACGCGCCGCCCGTGAAGCGGGTTGCAAGGATCTGGTATTGCTCAAGTGCACCAGCACTTACCCTGCAACGCCGGCCAACAGCAACGTGCGGACGATTCCTCATTTGCGTGAATTGTTCGGCTGCGAGGTCGGCCTTTCCGATCACTCCATGGGCGTAGGCGTTTCCGTGGCCGCGGTGGCACTGGGGGCGACGGTGGTGGAAAAACATTTCACCCTCGACCGTGCCGCGGGTGGTGTGGATGCCAGTTTCTCTCTGGAACCTGCGGAGCTGGCCAGCCTGGTGATCGAAACCGAACGTGCCTGGCAAGCCATGGGCCATGTGCATTACGGCGTGACTGAAGCCGAGCGCAAGTCCGTGGTGTATCGCCGTTCACTGTACGTAACACAGGACATGGCCGTCGGTGAGCCCTTCACAGCCGAGAATCTGCGGGCCATCCGTCCTGGCCTGGGGCTGGCGCCTAAGCACGCTGAAAGCCTTCTGGGGCGCCACGCCCGCCAGGCGATCAAGCGCGGAACGCCGCTGGACTGGTCGTTGGTCGAATAACCTGTTGTGGGGCTGATTCGGCAAAATAGCGTGACCTGCGAGTCATAACGCGCATCTTCACTGTATTGTATTAATCGGGGAGGTGGCGCCTGGTGTCTTTTTGACCCAGTGATAGCCTTTTATTCTTCCCGTCTGTCGCTCCCTCGGGGCGGCATTTTTCTCTGTTTGTCGGCGCCCCTCGAATCCTTGCGAGCGGTGGTATTGGGCTGTTTATTATTGGGAAGCCGTAATGATTGGCATAAAAAGCATTGCGAGCTACGTTCCTGTAGCCGGCGTGGACAATTACGCACAAGGTGCAAAATTCGAAAAGGATGAAGAATTCATCCTGGGCAAAATCGGTTCGGCCTTCCTGCCGCGTAAAGACGCCGGGCAGGAAACTTCGGACCTGTGTGTCGAAGCAGCCAACGCGCTGTTCGCCAACAACCCCGATTTGAAACGTGAAGACATCGACGTGCTGATCGTTGTCACTCAGAACGGCGACGAAGAAGGCCTGCCGCACACCGCCGCCATCGTTCAGGACAAGCTGGGCCTGTCGACCAACGTGGCGGCCTTCGATATTTCCCTTGGCTGTTCGGGCTATGTCTACGGCATCTACGCGATCAAGGGCTTCATGGAAGCCACGGGCCTGAAAAACGGCTTGCTGGTGACGGCTGATCCGTACTCCAAGATCGTCGATCCGGAAGACCGCAACACCACGATGCTGTTTGGCGATGCCGCCACCGCGACCTGGATGGGCGAAGACGCGCCATGGCAACTGGGCAAGGCCAAGTTCGGCACCGACGGTTCCGGTGCGCCGCATTTGAAGGTCACCGATGGCGTGTTCTACATGAACGGCCGTCAGGTCTTTAACTTCGCGCTGCTCAAAGTCCCGGCGCATTTGCATGAGCTGCTGGCTGACTCGCAACTGACGGCTGACGATATCGATGCCTTCTGCATCCACCAGGGCAGTGCGGCGATTGTCGATGCGGTCGCCCGACGCTTCGAAGGCGAGCCGGAGAAGTTCATCAAGGACATGGTCGAGACCGGCAACACGGTATCGTCGAGCATTCCGCTGTTGTTGGAAAAACACGTCCTGGACTCTAACTGGAAGCGCGTTGCGTTGAGCGGTTTTGGTGTGGGGCTGTCCTGGGGATCGGCGATCATTTATCGCCCTTGACCCAGGCTCTCTAATCAAAGAAAGCCAGACACAAAAAAAGCGTTCAAGGTGTAACCTTGAGCGCTATTTTTTTGCCCGAATGAAAAGCGAGGCTCCATGAGCGAGTTCTTTGAGCTCAACGTCGAAGTCATACAGCGCCGCTGGCCGGTGCTGTATGCGCGCTTGCTGGTTGAGAACACAAACCTGTTGCAGGCTGAGCTGGCGGAAGGCTTGGGCTCGACACTGAGCATCAATGGCATTCAGCTGACCAGTCGCCATGACCGCACACGCGAAGCCAGACTTCAGGCCGACAGCTTGCCGGTCGACAGCTCGGTGGTGCATGTCTACGGCACCGGGCTTGGCGACTTGCAAATGGAGTTGCTGGAGCGCGCCGGACTTGAACGTTTGTATGTGCACATTCTCAACGGAGCGGTGTTTGCTCTGGTGCTGCAACTGCTCGATCAACAGCAGTGGCTTAACGATCCGCGGGTTGAACTATTGTATGCCGGCGATCTGGCGGAAATTCATATGCCGTTCTTTGCCTTGCCGTCCGAGTTGGTGCTGGCCGATGACTTCAATGCCAAGATCCGAGATCGGTTGATCAGCGAAACCCAGCTGACCTTCAACAATCGTGAATTCGACCCCGACGATCCAGAGATTGTCGAGCGGTTGGCGTCCAGTCTTGAGTTGGTGAAAGCGGATCTTGATGTCGCTGAGCTCTTTGCCACTCAGGTTGGTCGGGAAGTCTTTGTCATCGCCACCGGACCGAGCCTGGAACAGCACTTCGAGCGGCTTCGGGCTATTGGCGAGCAGGCGCAGCGTCCTTTGTTTATCTGCGTCGATACGGCCTATCGGCCTTTGCTGGAGCACGGCATCCAACCGGACGTAGTGGTCAGCATCGATCAGCGGATCACGTCCCGGCATCTACCGCCCGAAGGCACGGAGGGCATTAGCCTGGTCTACATGCCGATGACCGACCCTCAGGTATTGCGGGCGTGGCAGGGACCGCGCTACGTCGGATATTCCGCCAGTCCGATCTATGAGCGAATCTGCCGGCAAGTGCCTAGAGCGCGACTCCATGCAGGCGGCAGTGTGATTCACCCGGCAGTAGACCTGGCGGTGAAAATGGGCGCCAGACAGATCACCCTGTTCGGTGCCGACTTTGCCTTTCCGATGAACAAGACCCATGCCGGCTGGCTGGACGGTGAACTCGGTGCGCAGTTCGCCACGGCGACTCATTGGGTGCTCAACGGTCATGGGCAGCGAGTCCGGACATTGCTGAATTTTCGCAGCTATCTGTGCGAGTTGGAGCGTCATATTGCACGGCACCCACAGGTGCACTTCTTCAACAGCAGTCGAGAGGGCGCGATGATCACCGGAACGACCTTTAATCCGGAGTTTGTGCAATGAGCCGGAGCGAATCATTTGACCTCAGGCTGCGGCAGTGTGCCGAGCTGTTTCGCTTGGGACGGGATGTGGAAGCGGTGTTGCTAATGGTCGAGTTGTTCGAGCAGTTAATGCCGGTGTTTGCCCAGGCTTCGCCAACGGAGCAGCAGACGTGGGCACACCTGCTGACGCAAATGCTCGGTTGTCAGGAGGCGCAGAACTGGTTGGGGTTGGCCGACTTTTTACAATACGAGTTGCCGGAGTTACTCGGGGAGCCGGTTTGAATCGCTCACCAACAGGCGGAGGGTGATACAGGCAGTCGTTGGGGCCTTATTGGCGGCAGATCCATGGCGCCATTTTTATTTCTGACCCTACTAACCCCTTGTTTTTCTAGGGGGTGGCAGTGTGATGGCAAAATATTTTCAAAAAAACCTAAAGCAACCCGCCAACGCGACGATAACTATTACGAAGGTTCTCTAGGCCACACCCGGCGGTTGCCAGGGCCGGAAGCCGCAGTACCCAACCAACGAGGAATTCGTCATGGCTTTAACAGTAAACACTAACGTTGCATCGTTGAACGTTCAAAAGAACCTGAACCGCGCTTCCGATGCTCTGTCCACCTCGATGACTCGCCTGTCTTCCGGCCTGAAAATCAACAGCGCCAAAGACGACGCTGCTGGTCTGCAAATCGCTACCCGTATGACCAGCCAGATTCGCGGCCAAACCATGGCGATCAAAAACGCAAACGACGGTATTTCGATGGCTCAGACTGCTGAAGGCGCTCTGCAAGAGTCCACCAACATTCTGCAGCGTATGCGTGAGCTGGGCGTGCAATCTGCTAACGGTAGTAACACCACTTCCGATCGCGCTGCTCTGGACAAAGAGTATCAGGCGATGGCTAAGGAACTGACCCGTATCGCTGGTAGCACCAACTTGAACGGCACTGCGTTGCTCGACGGCACCGCTGGTACAACTGGTGTAGTTGATATTCAGGTCGGCTCTGGTACAACTACCGATGACGTGATTCAGCTGGATCTTGGGGCCACCAAACTGGACGCCGCAGGTTTGAACATCACCTCAGACCTTACAGATGTAACCAATTCAAAAGCTTCGATTGATGAAGTTGACGCAGCATTGCAGCAGATCAACGATGTGCGTTCGACTTTGGGTGCCGCGCAGAACCGCTTGACCAGCACCATCTCCAACCTGCAGAACATCAATGAAAACGCCAGTGCTGCACTGGGTCGGGTACAAGATACCGACTTCGCTGCTGAAACCGCTCAACTCACCAAGCAGCAGACCCTGCAACAGGCTTCCACCGCGATCTTGTCGCAAGCCAACCAACTGCCTTCCGCTGTACTGAAACTGCTTCAGTAATAGCCGGTTGAATGTTGGCGGGAGTGTGCGCTAGTCGTGCTCTCCCGCTTTTTTGTTTTAAAGAGGTGATGGACATGGATATGAGCGTCAAGCTGAACTTGTCTTACCCTGTTACCAAACCGGTGACACCTGTCATTGAAAAAATGACGGAAAAGCCTCGGGCGGCTATAACGCCAGTCGCAGTCATCGAGGATCGAAGCAAAGGCAACGAAACGGAGCAAGGCACGCTGAAAGCAGCGGTTCAGGAAATTGAAAAGTTCGTGCAGTCGATCAAACGTAATCTGGAGTTCTCTATTGACGAGGCTTCCGGCAAAGTCGTTGTTAAAGTCATTGCCAGTGACTCCGGAGAAGTGGTACGCCAGATCCCTAACGAGGAAGTCCTGAAGTTGGCCAATAGCTTGAATGATGCGAGCAGCCTGTTGTTCAGCGCCGAGGCCTGATAGCTGGCATGAAAAGTGTTGTGCCGTTCTTTTCGACGCGGTAAATGTCAAACGGCTGGCGACAAACTGAAGGGAGATGCACATGGCAAGTATAATTCTACCGGGCACGGGGCTGGGTTCAGGACTGGACACCGGTGCTATCGTCAAGGCCTTGGTCGAAGCTGACAAGTCCGCCAAGCAAGGCCAGATCGACCGGCAGACAAAAGTCACCACATCGAGCCTTTCCGGTGTCGGCAGCTTGAAGTCGGTGTTGGCCGCATTTCAGACCGCAATGAAGAACCTCGGCAGTACTACAACGCCGCAGTTCTCGGGTTTTGCGGCAACGACCTCTGATGCCAAGATCATTTCCGCAACTTCCAATAACTCCGCTGTCAAGGGTAGCTATGCCGTTGACGTGGAGAACCTTGCTACTTCTGCGAAAGTGGCCAGTGAGGCTTTTTCCGGCACGACCAGTGCGATTACGGCTGGTAAGCTGACCATCAATCAAGATGGCACTGACTACGAGATCGATGTGCCGGATGGATCGACCTTGCAGTCGGTTCGTGACCTGATCAACACCAAGCTCCAGGCCAATGGCATCAATGCCAACGTCATTACTGACGAAGATGGGTCGCGACTGGTATTGGGCTCGTCGGCGACGGGGAGCGGGTCTGAAATTTCCGTTTCCGGGGTTATGACCATCGACGGCGCGCAGGCAATGGCCGGTGATCCTCCCGGCGCAGGGCGCATCGGTGCCGCTGCAGTCGATGCGAAATTCTCGGTCGACGGCCTGAGCATGACCAGCAAGAGCAACTCAATTGACAATGCGGTCTCGGGGTTGAGCTTCAATCTTTTGGCGGAAGGCACGTCGACGGTAACGGTGGCGACAAACACTGATGGTTTGAAAGCCTCGATCCAGAAGTTTGTCGATGCCTACAACTCGGTGGTCACCAGCATTACCTCGTTGACAAAGACCTCCCTCGATGGTGACGGAAATACGGTCGCCGCTGCGTTGACCGGGGATGCATTGCCTCGCTCCGTCCTGGCGGCGATCCGTGGTCCGCTGACTGAGGCCGGGGCAGGGGATAAGCTCACAGTACTTTCGCAGTTGGGTATCACCACTAACCAAAAGACTGGTGCATTGGACTTCGATAGCACCAAGTTCACTGCTGCGATGAATGACAAGAGTCTTGGCGGTGAGGTTCAGGCGCTCTTTACCGGGACCGATGGCTTGCTGGAGCGGATGGATAAGGTCATTGTCCCTTACACTCAGACAGGTGAAATTCTCGATACGCGCATTACAAACCTGAACAAGACCAAAACCAATTTGGTCGAACAACAGGCTGCGCTCGATCGGCGGATTGAAACTCTGACCGCGGTGCTGACCAAAAAGTATAACGACATGGATGCGCTGGTGGGCAAGCTCAAAGCCACTGCAAGCAACATTACCTCGATGTTTGAGGCAATCACGGCGCAACAGAAAAACTCTTAAGAGTTCATCGTAAAAAAAGCCCGGCAGCACTTGAAAGTGCTGCCGGGCTTTTTCGTTGAGGGCTGTGTTAAGCGATTGATAGCGTTTATTTTTAGACAGCTACCGGTCGACGTTGATCGGGCGTTCGAGTTTCGTGACATTTTCGCGTTCGCTGAGCCAATGGTTCAGTGCAGTGCCGGCAATACTGTTTGTCAGTAACAGGGCGTTCATGTGGGGTGCCTTTTTTGGCCTGGCGTTAATGTGCTGTGTAGTATCGTATGGATTATTCCTGCGTGCTGCGGTCCACTTTCCTTCTGAGGCGGGGGATTAGGTGGCAAGCGCATGGTCAACAGGGGAGGGTTGGCGCCAACAGGTTAAAGTTTTTTGACGCGTCGTCGATACACTGGTTATACGAACTACAGAATTTTGATGAGGTACAACATGAATCCAATGTTAGCCCTTCGCCAATACCAGAGGATTGGCGCTCAGGCGCAAACTTCCGAAGCCAGCCCTCATCGTCTGGTACAGATGCTGATGGAAGGTGGCCTGGATCGCATCGCGCAGGCCAAAGGCGCGATGGAACGCAAGGACATTGCCAATAAAGGCGTTCTGATCGGCAAGGCCATCGGCATCATTGGCGGTCTGCGTGAAGGTCTGGATCTGGAAAATCAGGCTGAATCGGTGGGCGAGCTGGACAATCTCTACACCTACATGATGAAGCGTCTGGCCGAGGCCAACATCAAAACAGATCCAAAGATTCTCGACGAAGTCGCTGATTTGCTTCGCACCGTCAAAGACGGTTGGGATGCTATCGCCGCGCCGGGTCCGCAATTTTAAGGAGATCACCATGAGTCTTGTATTGCAGCGAATCGAACAAACCCGTGATGGCCTGATCGGTGCTTTGGCTGAGCGTAACTGGGAAGCCATTGGTGAATTGGACCTGGCTTGCCGTTCCTGCATGGAAGACGTCTTGAGTGAAGCTTCGGTGGACGAGGCCGCATTGCGCGACAACCTTGAGGAGTTGCTGGGGGTGTATAAACAGCTTCTGGAGGCGGCGACAGGGGAGAGGCAAGCGATAGTTGACGAGATGTCGCAGATCCATCAAGCACAGAACGCGGCAAAGGTTTACCATCTGTTTGGTTAATCCCCGGTTAATCCAAACATAGTGCGCCATAAATTTGACTGTGCACGGTTTTTTGACTTAACTAGTGGCTGGTTCCATATTTCAGTCGTCTTCAGGCATGACCTTGCCTGCAAGCGTTTAGCTTGCCCCAACATTTTGGGCATTGAGTTGACTAGGGAAGTTGCTATTGCATGTGGCGTGAAACCAAAATTCTGCTGATTGATGACGATAGCGTCCGCCGCCGCGACCTGGCGGTGATTTTAAATTTTCTTGGCGAAGAAAATTTACCCTGCGGGAGCCATGACTGGCAGCAGGCTGTCGGCTCATTGTCATCAAGTCGTGAAGTGATCTGTGTCCTCATCGGGACGGTCAATGCTCCTGGTGCACTTGTGGGCTTGTTAAAGACACTCTCAACTTGGGATGAGTTCCTTCCGGTTTTGTTAATGGGCGATAATTCTTCCGTTGACTTGCCAGAAGACCAGCGTCGCCGAGTGCTTTCGACCCTCGAAATGCCACCCAGCTACAGCAAATTGCTCGACTCCCTGCACCGTGCCCAGGTCTATCGCGAGATGTACGACCAGGCCCGCGAGCGCGGTCGTCATCGCGAACCCAATCTTTTCCGCAGTCTTGTCGGCACCAGCCGGGCGATTCAACACGTCCGTCAGATGATGCAGCAAGTCGCCGACACCGACGCCAGCGTACTGATCCTCGGCGAGTCCGGGACCGGTAAGGAAGTGGTCGCGCGCAACCTGCACTATCACTCCAAGCGTCGTGACGCGCCGTTCGTTCCGGTCAACTGCGGGGCGATCCCGGCCGAGTTGCTGGAAAGCGAACTGTTCGGCCACGAAAAGGGCGCGTTCACCGGTGCAATCACCAGCCGTGCCGGACGTTTCGAACTGGCCAACGGCGGCACCCTGTTCCTCGACGAAATCGGCGACATGCCGTTGCCAATGCAGGTCAAGTTGCTGCGCGTGTTGCAGGAGCGCACCTTCGAGCGCGTGGGCAGCAACAAGACCCAGAGCGTCGACGTTCGCATCATCGCCGCGACCCACAAGAATCTCGAAAGCATGATCGAGATCGGCACCTTCCGCGAAGACTTGTACTACCGCCTGAACGTGTTCCCGATCGAGATGGCGCCACTGCGCGAACGTGTCGAAGACATTCCACTGCTGATGAACGAGTTGATCTCGCGCATGGAGCACGAGAAGCGTGGCTCGATCCGTTTCAATTCCGCGGCGATCATGTCGCTGTGCCGTCACGGTTGGCCGGGCAACGTTCGCGAACTCGCCAACCTGGTGGAGCGCATGGCGATCATGCATCCGTACGGAGTGATCGGCGTGGTCGAATTGCCGAAGAAATTCCGCTACGTCGACGATGAAGACGAGCAGTTGGTCGACAGCCTGCGCAGCGATCTCGAAGAGCGGGTGGCCATCAACGGTCATACCCCGGATTTCTCTGCCGGCGCCCTGCTGCCGCCGGAAGGCCTGGACCTGAAAGACTACCTCGGTGGTTTGGAACAAGGGCTGATTCAGCAAGCGCTGGATGATGCCAATGGCATCGTCGCGCGTGCGGCAGAGCGGCTGCGAATTCGTCGCACCACACTGGTGGAGAAGATGCGCAAGTACGGCATGAGCCGTCGTGACGGTGATGAACAGGCAGATGATTGACGCCTGTTTTTCAAGTCCTTCATTTATAGGCGGTTTTTTTTAGGCACGGGTATTGCTACATCCCTCGCAACGTTCCGTTTAACTGACGGTCAGCCAAGCGAGAGAGCACGATGCCCCAAGCCGCCCAGATGTCTCCTGTCCCTGACGCTTCGGGGCAACCGTCGTCCGTAGAGCAGGCGAGCCGGCTTGGCCTTGAGCAGGCGTTTGCACTGTTCAACCAGATGTCGAGCCAATTGACCGACTCTTACAGCATGCTTGAGGCTCGGGTCACCGAGCTCAAGGGTGAGCTGGCGGTCGTCAGCGCTCAGCGCATGCAGGAGCTGGCGGAAAAAGAACGCCTGGCCAACCGGCTGCAAAACCTTCTTGATCTGTTGCCCGGCGGCGTTATCGTCATCGACGTACAAGGCATCGTGCGCGAAGCCAACCCCGCTGCCTGCGAACTGCTCGGTCTGCCTCTCGAGGGCGAATTGTGGCGTCATGTCATTGCCCGCTGCTTTGCGCCCCGTGAAGACGACGGCCATGAAATCTCTCTCAAGGACGGTCGGCGCTTGTCGATCTCCACTCGCTCGCTGGATGCCGAGCCCGGCCAGTTGGTGTTGCTCAACGACCTGACTGAAACCCGTCATCTGCAAGATCAGCTGGCCCGCCACGAACGACTCTCGTCCCTCGGCCGAATGGTCGCCTCGCTGGCTCATCAGATTCGTACACCTTTATCCGCCGCCTTACTCTACGCCAGTCATTTGACTGAGCAGGTATTGCCGGTCGAGATCCAGCAACGTTTTGCCGGGCGCCTGAAAGAGCGTTTGCATGAGCTGGAGCATCAGGTTCGCGACATGCTGGTGTTTGCTCGTGGCGAGCTGCCGCTGACCGATCGCGTCACGCCCAAGGTGCTGATGCAGTCGCTGCAGGCGGCCGCACTGACCCATGTGCAGGACCTGCCGATTCGCTGGCAATGTGACAGTCATTGCGGCGAGTTGCTGTGCAATCGCGACACGCTGGTCGGGGCGATCCTGAACTTGATCGAGAACGCCATCCAGGCCAGTGCTGGCGACGTTCGTTTGAAAGTCCATCTCTATGCCCGTGACAACAACCTGCGTGTATCGGTCAGCGACAGCGGCAGCGGCATCGATCCGAAAGTACTGGCGCGCCTGGGTGAACCCTTCTTTACCACAAAAACCACCGGTACCGGCCTCGGCCTGACCGTGGTCAAGGCAGTGGCGCGTGCCCATCAGGGAGAATTGCAACTGCGCTCGAGGCTCGGTCGCGGCACGTGTGCGCAGGTGGTCCTGCCGCTTTTTTCTGGTGAAAAGCACAGCGCTCAGGGAGCGGAGTGAAGGACATGGCAATCAAGGTTTTACTGGTCGAGGACGACCGCGCGCTACGCGAAGCACTGGCGGATACGCTGCTGCTCGCGGGGCACGATTACACGGCGGTAGGCTCGGCGGAAGAAGCGCTGGCCGCGGTCGTTGCCGAGGCGTTCAACCTGGTGCTGAGTGACGTCAACATGCCGGGCATGGACGGCCATCAACTGCTCGGATTGTTGCGCGCTCGTCAGCCGCAGCTGCCGGTATTGCTGATGACGGCTCACGGCGCCGTGGAGCGGGCAGTCGATGCGATGCGTCAGGGCGCGGCGGATTACCTGGTCAAACCGTTCGAACCCAAGGCGTTGCTCGATCTGGTGGCGCGTCATGCGCTGGGCAGCCTCGGCGCGACCGAGGGCGAGGGGCCTGTAGCGTTCGAGCCGGCCAGTGCGCAATTGCTGGAATTGGCTGCGCGAGTGGCGCGCAGTGATTCCACAGTGTTGATCTCCGGTGAGTCCGGGACCGGTAAAGAAGTGCTGGCGCGTTACATTCATCAGCACTCCCATCGTGCCAGTCAGCCGTTCATTGCGATCAACTGCGCAGCCATCCCCGACAACATGCTTGAAGCCACGCTGTTCGGTCATGAGAAGGGCTCGTTCACCGGCGCCATTGCGGCTCAGGCCGGCAAGTTCGAACAGGCTGATGGCGGGACCATCTTGCTCGACGAAATTTCCGAAATGCCCCTGGGCCTGCAGGCCAAGTTGCTGCGCGTGTTGCAAGAGCGCGAAGTCGAGCGGGTCGGCGCGCGCAAGCCGATCACGCTGGACATTCGAGTCGTCGCGACCACCAACCGTGACTTGGCAGGGGAAGTGGCGGCGGGGCGTTTCCGTGAAGACCTTTACTATCGCCTGTCGGTGTTTCCGCTGGCTTGGCGTCCGCTGCGCGAGCGCACCGCCGACATCCTGCCGCTGGCAGAGCGTCTGCTGGCCAAGTACGTCAATAAAATGAAGCATGCCGCGGCAAGGCTGTCGCCTGAGGCACAGGCGTGCCTGATCGGTTATCCGTGGCCGGGTAATGTGCGGGAGCTGGATAACGCGATTCAGCGGGCGCTGATCCTGCAGCAGGGCGGTTTGATACAGCCTGAGGATTTCTGTCTGGCCGGGCCGGTCGCCTGTGCGCCGTTGCCAGCCTTGGCGCCGACGTCCGTGCGAGCGGTGGAGGTCGAATCCGAGTCGGCCGGGGCACTGGGTGATGACCTGCGTCGCCGTGAATTCCAGATGATCATCGACACCTTGCGCTCCGAGCGCGGCCGTCGCAAAGAGGCCGCCGAGCGTTTGGGCATCAGTCCGCGCACCCTGCGTTACAAGCTGGCGCAGATGCGTGATGCCGGAATGGACGTGGAAGCTTATTTGTTCGCCACCTGATTCGTCAGCAATGCAAAGCCGGTGACGGCTTTTGTTCAGAGCGGCCACGGAGCTGGCACCCTTGTTGCTAACACCTCACTACCCGCCGAGTGAGTGTCAAAAAATTGCGGGTCGCCGTCGCCAAAGACGTAGCTCGTCAAAGAGAGAAACCATGAGCCAAGGTATTGAATTCAATCGATTGATGCTGGACATGCGCTCCATGCAAATGGATGCCATGTCCGCGCCGAAATCGACTGCCGCCGTCCCTGAACTGGGTGGCAGCAGTTTTTCCGACATGCTCGGTCAGGCCGTCAATAAAGTGAACGACACCCAGCAGGCGTCCAATCAGTTGGCCAGTGCCTTCGAGATCGGCAAGAGCGGCGTCGACCTGACGGACGTGATGATTTCCTCGCAGAAGGCCAGCGTGTCTTTTCAGGCGTTGACCCAAGTACGCAACAAGCTGGTTCAGGCTTACCAAGACATCATGCAGATGCCGGTTTAAGGACGAATTGAGTCATGGCAGAAGCAGTCGCCGATAATGTTCCGGCCAAGGCCACTCCAATAGACGGCAAGCCGCCGCTGTTCGGGTTGTCCTTCCTGGAAAACCTCTCCGAGATGACCATGTTGCGTCAGGTGGGCCTGTTGGTCGGCCTGGCCGCGAGCGTGGCGATTGGCTTCGCCGTGGTGTTGTGGTCCCAGCAACCGGACTACCGGCCTTTGTACGGCAGCCTTGCCGGTATGGACGCCAAGCAGGTCATGGATACGCTGGCTGCAGCCGATATTCCCTATACCGTTGAACCAAACTCCGGTGCCTTGCTGGTCAAGGCCGATGACCTGTCCCGTGCGCGAATCAAACTCGCGGGCGCTGGTGTCACTCCCAGCGACGGCAACATCGGTTTTGAAATCCTCGACAAGGACCAGGGCCTGGGTACCAGCCAGTTCATGGAAGCGACGCGTTATCGTCGCGGTCTCGAAGGCGAACTGGCCCGCACCATCTCCAGCCTGAACAACGTCAAGGGTGCCCGCGTGCACCTGGCGATTCCGAAAAGCTCGGTATTCGTGCGCGACGAGCGCAAGCCAAGCGCTTCGATTCTGGTGGAACTGTACTCCGGCCGCTCGCTGGAGCCTGGCCAGGTGCTGGCGATCATTAACCTGGTGGCCACCAGCGTTCCCGAACTCAGCAAATCCCAGATCACTGTCGTCGACCAGAAGGGCAACCTGCTGTCAGATCAGGCGGAAAACTCCGAACTGACCATGGCCGGCAAACAATTCGATTACAGCCGTCGCATGGAAAGCATGCTCACTCAGCGCGTGCACAACATTCTGCAGCCGGTGCTGGGCAACGATCGCTATAAAGCCGAAGTCTCGGCCGACGTGGATTTCAGTGCTGTCGAGTCGACCTCCGAGCAGTTCAACCCGGATCAACCGGCCTTGCGCAGCGAGCAGTCGGTCAATGAGCAACGCACCGCCAGCAATGGCCCGCAAGGTGTGCCGGGTGCTTTGAGCAACCAGCCACCAGCGCCAGCCTCCGCGCCGCAAACCACCGGTGGCGCTACCGCGTCGGCCGGCATGGTGCAGCCAGGCCAGCCATTGATTGATGCCAACGGTCAGCAAATCATGGACCCGGCCACCGGCCAGCCCATGCTCGCACCGTACCCGGCGGACAAGCGTCAACAATCCACCAAGAACTTCGAGCTTGATCGCTCCATCAGCCACACCAAGCAACAACAGGGCCGTTTGAATCGCCTGTCGGTGTCTGTGGTGGTGGATGACCAGGTCAAGATCAACGCGGCCAACGGTGAAACCACCCGTGCACCGTGGAGTGCCGACGAATTGGCGCGTTTCACTCGCCTGGTACAGGACGCGGTCGGTTTCGACGCCAGCCGTGGCGACAGCGTCAGCGTGATCAACATGCCGTTCTCCGCCGAGCGCGGTGAAGTGATTGCCGATATTGCGTTCTACTCCCAGCCATGGTTCTGGGACATCGTCAAACAAGTGCTGGGTGTCTTGTTCATCCTGGTGCTGGTGTTCGGTGTGCTGCGTCCGGTGCTCAACAACATCACCAATGGCGGCAAAGGCAAACAACTGGGCCTCGGCAGCGACGTAGAACTCGGTGGCATGGGCGGCCTGGACGGCGAACTGGCCAACGACCGCGTCAGCCTCGGTGGCCCGACCAGCATCCTGCTGCCGAGCCCGAGCGAAGGCTATGACGCACAGTTGAACGCAATCAAGAGTCTGGTGGCAGAAGATCCGGGTCGCGTGGCCCAGGTCGTGAAAGAGTGGATTAACGCAGATGAGTGATAACCGAGCCGTTGCCGCCAAACTGAGCAAGGTCGACAAAGCCGCGATTCTGCTGCTGTCCCTGGGTTCAACCGACGCCGCCCAGGTGCTGCGCCACATGGGGCCCAAAGAGGTCCAGCGTGTGGGTGTGGCCATGGCGCAGATGGGTAACGTGCACCGCGAGCAGGTCGAGCAGGTGATGAGCGAGTTCGTCGACATCGTCGGCGACCAGACTGGCCTCGGCGTCGGTTCCGACGACTACGTGCGCAAAATGCTCACGCAGGCACTGGGCGAAGACAAGGCCAACGGCCTGATCGACCGCATTCTGCTGGGCGGCAACACCAGCGGCCTCGACAGCCTGAAGTGGATGGAACCGCGCGCCGTCGCCGACGTGATCCGTTACGAGCACCCGCAGATCCAGGCGATCGTCGTGGCGTACCTCGATCCGGACCAGGCCGGTGAAGTACTCGGCAACTTCGACCATAAGGTGCGTCTGGACATCATTCTGCGGGTTTCCTCGCTGAACACTGTGCAGCCGGCGGCCCTGAAAGAACTCAACCAGATTCTCGAGAAGCAGTTCTCCGGCAACTCGAATGCCTCGCGCACCACCCTGGGTGGCATCAAGCGTGCGGCAGACATCATGAACTTCCTCGACAGCTCGATCGAAGGCCAGCTGATGGACTCGATCCGCGAAGTCGACGAAGACCTGTCCGGTCAGATCGAAGACCTCATGTTCGTGTTCAACAACCTGTCCGATGTCGACGATCGCGGGATTCAGGCGCTGCTGCGCGAAGTGTCCTCCGACGTGCTGGTGCTGGCCCTCAAAGGTTCGGACGAAGGCGTCAAAGAGAAGATCTTCAAGAACATGTCCAAACGGGCGGCCGAACTGTTGCGCGACGACCTCGAGGCCAAAGGCCCGGTGCGCGTCAGCGACGTGGAAACCGCGCAGAAAGAAATCCTCACCATTGCCCGCCGTATGGCCGAAGCCGGAGAAATCGTTCTCGGCGGGAAGGGCGGCGAAGAGATGATCTAAGGTCACTATGTCGTCCAAACATGATGAGTCCAACACCGACCTGATCCGTGCCAAGGACGTCGGTGGCTTCGACGTCTGGTCGCTGCCCAGTTTCGACCCTTTTGTGCCGGAGCCCGAGCCTGAACCTGAGCCCGAGCCGCCGGAAATGGAAGAAGTGCCGCTGGAAGAAGTCCAGCCACTGACCCTCGAAGAGCTCGAAAGCATTCGCCAGGAGGCCTACAACGAAGGCTTCGCCACGGGCGAGAAAGAAGGTTTTCACAGCACTACGCTCAAGGTCCGTCAGGAAGCCGAAGTCGCGTTGGCCGCTAAGATTACCGGGCTGGAGCAACTGATGGGGCATCTGTTCGAGCCCATTGCCGAACAGGACACCCTGATCGAAAAGTCCCTGGTCGACCTTGTGCAGCACATCACCAAACAGGTGATTCAACGCGAACTGGCCATTGACTCGACGCAGATCGAACACGTCATGCGCGAGGCCCTCAAGCTCTTGCCGCTGGGCGTGGGCAATGTGCGGCTGTACATCAATCCGCAAGATTTCGAACAGGTCAAAGCCCTGCGCGAGCGCCATGAAGAAACCTGGCGCATCGTCGAGGACGAGGCGTTGTTGCCCGGCGGTTGCCGGGTCGAGACTGAACACAGCCGTATCGACGCCACGGTCGAAACCCGCGTTGCGCGGGTCATGGACAAGCTGTTCGATCAGTTACACGAACAGGCCTTGCACCCGGCTGCGCCGGATCTGAGCCTGGAACTGCCAATCAACGACAAGCCAGCAGTCGCGCCGGTCGAACCCGAACTGGACGATCCCGATGCGCCTTGATCGCACCAGCTTCGCCAAGCGCCTCGGCAGTTACGCCGAGGCCACGGAGCTTGCCGGCGCACCGATCCTTGAAGGCCGCTTGCTGCGCATGGTCGGCCTGACCCTCGAAGCCGAAGGTTTGCGCGCCGCCATGGGCAGCCGCTGCATGGTCATCAATGACGACAGTTATCACCCGGTGCAGGTCGAAGCCGAAGTCATGGGCTTCTCCGGCAGCAAGGTGTTTCTGATGCCGGTCGGCAGCGTTGCCGGCATCGCTCCCGGTGCCCGCGTGGTTCCGCTGGCGGACACCGGTCGCTTGCCGATGGGCATGAGCATGCTCGGGCGGGTGCTCGATGGCGCCGGTCGCGCGCTGGACGGCAAGGGCGGGATGAAAGCCGAAGATTGGGTGCCGATGGACGGCCCAACCATCAACCCGCTCAAGCGCGAACCCATCAGCGAGCCGCTGGACGTGGGTATTCGCAGCATCAACGGTTTGCTGACGGTTGGTCGCGGCCAGCGTCTGGGCCTGTTCGCCGGTACTGGCGTGGGTAAGAGTGTGCTGCTGGGCATGATGACTCGCTTTACCGAGGCCGACATCATCGTCGTCGGGCTGATCGGTGAACGGGGTCGTGAAGTTAAAGAGTTCATCGAGCACATTCTCGGTGAAGAAGGGCTCAAGCGTTCTGTCGTCGTGGCGTCCCCGGCGGACGATGCGCCGCTGATGCGTCTGCGCGCTGCCATGTACTGCACGCGAATCGCCGAGTATTTCCGCGACAAGGGCAAAAACGTCCTGTTGCTCATGGACTCCCTGACCCGATTCGCCCAGGCCCAGCGAGAAATCGCCCTGGCCATCGGCGAGCCGCCGGCGACCAAGGGTTATCCGCCATCGGTGTTTGCCAAGCTGCCGAAACTGGTTGAGCGGGCCGGTAATGCCGAGAAGGGCGGCGGTTCGATCACCGCGTTCTACACCGTATTGTCCGAAGGCGATGACCAGCAAGATCCGATTGCCGACGCCGCGCGAGGCGTGCTCGATGGACACATCGTGCTGTCCCGGCGCCTGGCCGAGGAAGGTCATTACCCGGCCATCGATATCGAAGCGTCCATCAGCCGGGTCATGCCGTCGGTGGTATCGCCGGAGCACATGACTCGCGCCCAGTACTTCAAGCAGCTGTGGTCGCGTTTTCAACAGAGTCGGGATTTGATCAGCGTCGGCGCCTACGTCGCGGGTGGTGATCGGGAAACCGACCTGGCGATCGCCCTGCAACCGCAGCTGGTCAAATATCTGCGCCAGGGTTTGAACGACAGCATCAGTCTGGGCGAAAGCGAAGCCTATCTCGGCTCGATCTTCGCGCCCGCGGCTGGCGGCTAACCGACCATGGTCCAGAGCCGAGCATCGCGCCTGGCCCCCGTGGTCGAAATGGCTGAAAAAGTCGAGAAAACCGCGGTCCAGCGCCTGGGGCACTTCCAGGGGCAGGTCCGTCTGGCAGAAAGCAAACTCGCCGACCTCGAAGCCTTTCGCCTCGATTATCAGGAGCAATGGATCGTGCGCGGCAGCAGCGGCGTGTCGGGCCAATGGCTGCTGGGTTATCAAGGCTTCCTTGCGCAACTGGGTACTGCCATCGACCAGCAGCGACAAAGCCTCGTATGGCATCAAAACAATCTGAACAAGGCGCGCGAAACCTGGCAACAGGCTTATGCTCGGGTCGAAGGCTTGCGCAAACTGGTGTTGCGCTACAGGGATGAGGCGCAGCGGCTGGAAGACCGGCGCGAGCAAAAGCTGCTGGATGAGTTGTCCCAGCGGTTACCTCGTCAGGATCCTTACTGATCAGCGGTGCTCAACAATTTTCCAGCCTTGCTCCGGCCCCCGCCAAGTGCTAAACCTTCTACACGTACGTTCACCAATGACAAGGAAGCCGTTCAATGTCAGTTGTTACAGAAGTATCTCAAGATGGGCAAAAACTGACGATATCGATCAGGGGACGATTCGATTTCGCCAAGCATCAGGAATTTCGCGAGTCCTACGAAAATCTTCAGCCAAAACCCGAATCCTTCGAAGTGAACCTGAAAGAGGCCACCTACCTCGACAGCTCAGCGCTCGGCATGTTGTTGCTATTGCGTGATCACGCCGGTGGCGAGAGTGCCGAGATTACGTTGACCAACGCTAATGCAGATGTGCGCAAGATCCTCGCCATCTCCAACTTCGAACAAATCTTCGACGTGGCGTGACCGCCATGCAGTCCTTGTTCGAACCGCTGACGATCCTGATCGCCGAAGACAGCGCGGCCGATCGCATGCTGCTGTCGACCATCGTCCGTCGCCAGGGCCATGAGGTGCAGACGGCCGCCAATGGTGCCGAAGCCGTTGAAGCGTTTCGCCAACAGCGACCGCAACTGGTACTCATGGACGCCATGATGCCAGTGATGGACGGTTTCGAGGCTGCGCGACAGATCAAGGTATTGGCCGGGGAAACCCTGGTGCCGATCATCTTCCTCACCTCGCTGACCGAAAGCGAAGCGCTGGCCCGCTGTCTGGAGGCTGGGGGCGACGACTTTCTGGCAAAGCCCTACAACCAAGTGATCCTCGCCGCCAAGATCAAGGCGATGGATCGCTTGCGGCGGTTGCAGGCCACGGTGTTGCAGCAGCGCGATCAGATCGCCAGACACCACGACTACCTGCTCAACGAGCAGCGGGTGGCCAAGGCCGTGTTCGATAAGGTGGCCCACTCCGGCTGCCTGAATGCACCCAATATCCGCTACCTGCAATCGCCTTATGCGCTGTTCAACGGCGACCTGCTGCTGGCCGCGTTTACCCCGACCGGCGACATGCACGTGCTACTCGGCGATTTCACCGGCCATGGTTTGCCGGCCGCGGTCGGTGCGATGCCCCTGGCCGAAGTCTTTTACGGCATGACTGCCAAGGGTTACGGCCTGTCCGAAACCTTGCGCGAGATGAATGCCAAGCTCAAGCGCATCCTGCCGGTGGACATGTTCTGTTGTGCAACCCTGCTGTGCCTGAGTTTTCAGCGGCGCTCGGTGGAGGTCTGGAACGGCGGGATGCCGGACGGCTACCTGCACAGCATCGCCAGTGGTGAGCGCACGGCGCTGACGGCTCGGCATTTGCCGCTCGGCGTACTGAGCCCGCAATCGTTTAATGACCGCACCGAGGTGTTTCCGATGGCGGTCGGGGATCGGGTTTTCCTGTTGTCCGATGGGGTGATCGATACCTGCGATGCCAACGAACAGTTGTTTGGTGTGGAGCGATTGCAGCAGGTGTTTGCGGCCAATCGTCAGCCTGATGAGTTGTTCGAAGAGATCGAGCAGGCGTTGCGGGACTTTCGCGGCGAGGCCCGCGATGACGTGAGCATGGTCGAAGTCAGTCTGCTGGACGCCGCGCAACTGAACCCGCCGGCGCTGGTGTATTCCGACAGCGGCCAGTCCTGCCCGCTGGACTGGTCAGTGAGTTTCGAGTTTCGCGCCGCCACGCTCAGACGTTTCAATCCATTGCCGTATCTTCTGCAATTGCTGCTTGAGGTCCACGGTCTGCGGGCTCAGAGCGGGGCGCTCTACAGTGTTTTGGCCGAACTGTATTCCAATGCCCTGGAGCATGGCGTGCTGGGGCTGGATTCGGCGCTCAAACGCGATGCCTCGGGTTTTACCCGTTATTATCAACAGCGCAAAACGCGCCTGGACGATTTGCAGGACGGCTTCGTGCGGGTGCATTTGCAGGTTGTCCCGAGGGGCGAGGGCGGCTGCCTGACGGTTCGGGTCGAAGACAGTGGCAAGGGTTTCGATGTCGCGCGGGTGATGGAGCGGCCCGTCGATGGTGTCCGTCTGTCGGGACGTGGCGTCAGTCTGATCCGTCAACTGGGCCACAATGCGAGTTGGTCCGACAATGGTCGAAGTGCCCGCGTGGAATTTTTCTGGGAGGCTCTGGCATAATCCACGCATTCTTGATCAAGGAGTGAGCAAGTGGCTGACACACACCTGGACCGCGACGTGCTGAACGCGTTGCAAGAGGTCATGGAGGATGAGTATCCGATGTTGCTGGATACGTTCATCGCCGATTCCGAAGAGCGTTTGTGCACCTTGCGAAACGCCGAAGATGCCGCGCTCCTCATGAATGCTGCCCATAGTTTCAAAGGCAGTAGCAGCAATATGGGCGCCATTCGCCTAGCTGAGTTGTGCAATGAGCTGGAACAACTTGCCAAGCAAAAAAGCCTCGCCGGAATTGAAAAACTGGTGGGCGAAATTGCTGGCGAATTCGCCATTGTTCGACCGCTCTATGAAGCCGAGCGCCAGCGTTCTCTTGCGGACTGAGACAACCGTCCGGCGCATTTAGCGCCTGTCACTCAAAACTGGCGCGACCCTTGCATTAATCTCCGTCAACTGTACCTACGATCCCAGTGCAGCGGAGACCGTTCCATGCCCGTTACCCCCACTATGCTGCTTCAGGCCGCCGCGCAGGCCAAGACTCAAGTCGCTTGCGCCAATACACCGGCGCTGGCCGCTGTGCCTGGGGACAAGGCGTCCAGCTTCGCTCAGGTCTACGCCAATCAAGCCCGGAACAAACCCTCTGCGGTGGGTGATGGATCGGCCAAGCCAATACGCGATAAAACGCCGGACAGCCCCGGCAAAAAGGACGTCGACAGCGACAAGTCTGCCGCCCCGGAACCGGCGGTTGCCGATAGCGGCAAATCCTTGCCCGCCGATAAACCGGCGCCGGCTGACGACAAGGCTGCCAGCGATGAAGCCCCGGATCCTGCTGAAACGGCGGTCGCCGATGCCGCGCCTGTTGACCCGGCTCTCGATCCTGCATTGATGCAGGCAGTCCAGCCGACAGCGCCAGTGCCGACGACTCCGCCAGTGGTAGCCGCCGCGCAGGTCGAAGCGCCGATCGCTGCGGCCGTTACAGCGGCGACCCTTAGCGCCGCAACCACTGACACCGATTTCGACCCCGAAGCCGATCCCCTCGACGCGCTGCCAGCCGTGCGCATGGCCATGGAGCAGAGCGGGCACGTTTCCGCTTCCAGTCAGGCTCAGCCCAAAGCGGCACCGACCTCGGCCCAGGCTCAGGCCGACGGCGAGTCGACCTCGGCGCAGAACTTTGCCGCGGGCATGGCGAGCATGCTCGACGTGCAAGCCGACAAGGACAGCACCGGCCAGGGCGGCGACAAGGCCTTCAGCGGTCTTATCGATGACGGTCTCAAGGACCTGAAGTCCGCGAGCAGCGATACCCGGGTCGACGACTTTGCCAACCGTCTGGCAGCGCTGACCCAGGCGGCCACACCGAAAACCGCCAATGCCGTGCCGGTGAACCAGCCGATCGCCATGCACCAGAACGGCTGGACCGAAGAAGTGGTGAACCGGGTCATGTACCTGTCCAGTGCCAATCTCAAGGCGGCCGACATCCAGTTGCAACCGGCCGAACTGGGGCGCCTGGACATTCGGGTGAACATGGTTCCGGATCAGCAGACTCAAGTGACTTTCATGAGCGCCCATCCAGGCGTTCGCGAAGCGCTGGATGGGCAAATGCATCGCTTGCGTGACATGTTTGCGCAGCAGGGTATGGGCCAGGTCGACGTCAACGTGTCCGACCAGTCCCGTGGTTGGCAGGGTCAGGGACAGGATCAGGCACAACAGGGCCAAGGCCAGGGCGGGCGCACCAACGCCAGCGGTGGTCGTCTCGATTCCGTGGACGAAGAGCTTCCGGTTAGCGTTGCCGAAGTTGCGGCCAGCACCACCAGCGTGATTGGCTCCAGCGCAGTCGACTACTACGCCTGATTTCTCTCCGATCGTTCCCACGTCGAGGCGTCGAACCGTCTGCGTGGGAATGCCTCAATGGACGCTCCGCGTCCGCTCTTGCATGTGACGCGGAGCGTCACGGGCTGCATTCCCACGCAGAGCGTGGGAACGATCAATCCGCCGCCCCCTGCCTCCCGACACTTCTGGCATAACACTTGCTCTTGCCTTGCCGTGCGACTGTGAAAACCCGAATAGTGACGGATTATTGGCATGGCGAAGAGCGAAGCAGCAGTAAAAGACCCCGCAACCAAAGGCAAACTCAAGCTGATCATTGTGATTGTGGTGGCCCTGCTGCTGGCGATTGGTTTGTCTGTGGGGGCGACCTGGTTCTTCATGCACAGCGCCCAGAGCAAGCCTGCCGCAGCGGTCGAAACCACCCCGGTCGGCAAGCAGCCAGCGATTTTCGAGCCTATGGCTCCGGCCTTTGTGGCCAACTACAACCAGAACGGTCGTCAGCGCTACATGCAGGTGAGCATCACCATGCAGGGTCGCAATCAGGCCGATCTGGAAGCGCTTAAAGTCCACATGCCCGTCATCCGCAATAACCTGGTCATGCTGTTCTCCGGCCAGGACTTCGCCACCCTGGCGTCGCCGGTCGGCCAGGAAATGTTGCGTCAGAAAGCCACGGCCAGCGTCCAGGAAGTGGCGCAGAAAGAACTCGGCAAAGTGGTCATCGAACAGTTGCTTTTCACTAATTTCGTACTGCAGTAGGAACACGACATGGCCGTGCAGGACCTGCTGTCCCAGGATGAGATCGATGCGCTGTTGCATGGCGTCGACGATGGTCTGGTGCAGACCGATACCGCTGCCGAACCCGGCAGCGTCAAAAGCTACGACCTGACCAGCCAGGATCGCATCGTCCGTGGACGCATGCCGACCCTGGAAATGATCAACGAGCGTTTCGCCCGCTACACCCGCATCAGCATGTTCAACATGCTGCGCCGCTCGGCGGACGTTGCCGTCGGTGGCGTGCAGGTGATGAAGTTCGGCGAATACGTGCATTCGCTGTACGTGCCGACCAGCCTCAACCTGGTCAAGATCAAACCGTTGCGCGGCACCGCGTTGTTCATCCTCGACGCCAAACTGGTGTTCAAGCTGGTGGACAACTTCTTCGGCGGCGATGGCCGCCACGCAAAGATCGAAGGGCGTGAATTCACTCCGACCGAACTGCGAGTGGTGCGCATGGTGCTGGAGCAGGCCTTCGTCGATTTGAAGGAAGCCTGGCAGGCGATCATGGAAGTGAACTTCGAGTACATCAACTCGGAAGTGAACCCGGCCATGGCCAACATCGTCGGTCCGAGCGAAGCCGTTGTGGTGTCGACGTTCCACATCGAACTCGATGGCGGCGGCGGCGACCTGCACGTGACCATGCCGTACTCGATGATCGAACCAGTACGCGAAATGCTCGACGCCGGCTTCCAGTCGGACCTCGACGATCAGGACGAGCGCTGGGTCAATGCCTTGCGCCAGGACGTGCTGGACGTTGACGTACCGATCGGTGCCACGGTTGCCCGTCGTCAGTTGCGCCTGCGGGACATTTTGCACATGCAGCCGGGGGACATAATCCCGGTCGAGATGCCGGAAGAGATGATCATGCGCGCCAACGGCGTGCCTGCGTTCAAGGTCAAGATGGGCTCGCACAAAGGCAACCTAGCGTTGCAAGTGATCGAGCCGATCGAGCGCCGTTGATTGGCGCTCGTACACATTCGCTTTTAACTGACGGCTTCTCATTGAATGGTTGCCCGCCGAGGACAAATTGATGGCTGACAATATGAATACCCTGGACGACCAGGCGCTGGCTGATGAATGGGCTGCTGCCCTGGAAGAAACCGGCGATGCCGGGCAGGACGACATCGACGCCTTGCTGGCCGCCGACGCCGCCAGTTCGCCGTCCAACCGTCTGCCGATGGAAGAATTCGGCAGCGTGCCGAAAAACAACAATCCAGTCACCCTGGACGGTCCGAACCTGGACGTGATCCTCGATATCCCGGTATCGATTTCCATGGAAGTCGGCAGCACCGACATCAACATCCGTAACCTGCTGCAACTTAACCAGGGTTCGGTCATCGAGCTCGATCGTCTGGCCGGTGAACCGCTGGACGTGCTGGTCAACGGCACGCTCATCGCTCACGGTGAGGTGGTGGTGGTCAACGAGAAGTTCGGCATCCGCCTGACCGACGTGATCAGCCCAAGCGAACGCATCAAGAAGCTGCGCTAAGTGAAAAAGGTTCTGGGATTCTTGCCGGGGTTAGCGCTGGCCTTGCCGTTCAGCGTTCTGGCTGCCGAGCCGGTGGCGACGGCTGCCACCGCCGCCGCGCCCGCGGTCAGCAGTGGTGTGGCCGGGCAATTGACGCAGTTGGTGTTCGGTTTGCTGCTGGTGCTGGGGTTGATCTTCTTCCTCGCCTGGTTGCTGCGTCGGGTGCAACAGGCCGGGCCGGCCGGCAAAGGGCAGGTGATCGAGCTGATCGGTTCCCGCGCGCTTGGCCCTCGCGACCGGCTGATGCTGGTGCAGGTCGGCAACGAGCAGATTCTGCTTGGCTTGAGCCCCGGCACCATCACTGCGTTGCATGTGCTCAAAGAGCCGGTGCAAGTGCCCAGCGGTACTGAAAAAGCGACCCCCGAGTTTGCCCAGCGCCTGATGGAGCTGATGGGCAAGGATCAGAAGGATAAGAAGTAATGGGTGCGTTGCGCATCGTCTTGACGCTGGCCCTGATGCTGGTCGCGCCGCTGGCGTTCGCCGCCGATCCGTTATCGATCCCGGCGATCACCCTGGGCACCAATGCCAACGGCGCTCAGGAATATTCGGTCAGCCTGCAAATCCTGCTGATCATGACCGCGCTGAGTTTTATCCCGGCGTTCGTCATGCTGATGACCAGTTTCACCCGGATCATCATCGTCTTTTCGATCCTGCGTCAGGCCCTGGGCCTGCAGCAGACACCGTCTAACCAGATCCTTACCGGCATGGCGCTGTTTCTGACGCTGTTCATCATGGCGCCCGTGTTTGACCGGGTGAATCAGGATGCCTTGCAGCCGTATCTGGCGGAGAAACTCACCGCTCAAGACGCCGTGGCCAAGGCTCAGGTGCCGATCAAGGATTTCATGCTCGCCCAGACTCGCAGCAGCGATCTGGAGTTGTTCATGCGCTTGTCCAAACGCACTGATATTGCGTCGCCGGATCAGGCGCCGCTGACCATTCTGGTTCCGGCGTTCGTCACGTCCGAGCTGAAAACCGCGTTCCAGATTGGCTTCATGATCTTCATCCCGTTCCTGATCATCGATATGGTTGTGGCGAGCGTGCTGATGGCCATGGGGATGATGATGCTGTCGCCGCTGATCATTTCTCTGCCGTTCAAGATCATGCTGTTCGTGTTGGTGGATGGCTGGGCGTTGATCATCGGCACACTGGCGAGCAGCTTCGGCGGTGTATCGCCATGACGCCGGAAGTGGCGGTAGACATCTTTCGGGAAGCGCTCTGGCTGACCACCATGATGGTCGCTGTGCTGGTGATCCCGAGCTTGATCGTGGGCCTGCTGGTGGCGATGTTCCAGGCCGCCACCCAGATCAACGAACAGACCCTGAGCTTCCTGCCGCGCCTGCTGGTGATGCTGGTGACGCTGATCGTCGCTGGCCCCTGGTTGGTGCAGACCTTCATGGAATACATCCTGCAGTTGTACGGCAGCATTCCTCAGGTCATCGGCTAAACCATGTCACTGCTCCAGCTGACCGATACCCAGATCAGTACCTGGGTGGCGACGTTCATGTTGCCGCTGTTCCGCGTCGGGTCGTTGCTGATGGTCATGCCGGTGTTCGGTACGACGCTGGTGCCCCGGCGGGTCCGCCTCTATTTCGCGGTGGCCATTACCGTGGTCATCGCTCCCGGTCTGCCCCCCATGCCACCGGTCAGTGCATTGGACTTGAGCGGCCTGCTGCTGATTGCCGAGCAGATTCTCGTGGGCGCGGTGCTGGGATTCTCCTTGCAGCTGTTCTTTCAGGCTTTTGTGGTGGCGGGACAAATTGTCGCCGTCCAGATGGGGATGGCCTTCGCGTCTATGGTCGACCCTACCAACGGTGTGTCTGTGGCGGTGATCGGGCAGTTCTTCACCATGCTGGTGACGCTGTTGTTTCTGTCCATGAACGGCCACCTGGTGGTCTTCGAAGTCCTCACCGAAAGCTTCACCACATTGCCGGTCGGTAGCGGGTTAATGGTCAATCATTTCTGGGAGCTGGCCGGCAAGCTCGGCTGGGTGCTTGGCGCTGCACTGCTGCTGGTGCTGCCGGCGATCACCGCGTTGCTGGTGGTCAACATTGCGTTTGGGGTGATGACCCGGGCGGCGCCGCAACTCAACATCTTTTCCATCGGCTTCCCGCTGACGCTGGTGCTCGGGCTGTTCATCGTCTGGGTCGGGATGGCGGACATTCTCAATCAGTATCAACCGCTGGCCTCCGAGGCCCTGCAGTTTTTACGCGAACTGGCACGGGCGAGCTGAGCCATGGCCGAGAGCGAAAGCGGTCAGGACAAAACAGAAGACCCCACGGAGAAAAAGAAGAAGGACGCCCGTGATAAGGGCGAGATTGCCCGCTCCAAGGAACTCAATACGCTGGCGATCATGCTCATCGGTGCCAGCGCGCTGCTGATTTTCGGCGGTGCCCTGGCTCAGGACCTGATGGAGCTGATGCGCATGAACTTCTCGCTGTCACGGGAAGTGATTCTGGATCAGCGCTCGATGGCGACCTACCTGTTGCACTCCGGGCAGATTGCCTTGTGGGCAATTCAGCCCATCATGATTTCCCTGGTGCTGGCGGCGTTAATAGGCCCGATTTCTCTGGGGGGCTGGCTGTTCTCGGCCAGCGCCATGGCGCCTAAATTCAGCCGCATGAATCCCCTCAGCGGCCTCAAGCGGATGTTCTCTACCAAGGCCCTGGTGGAACTGCTCAAGGCCTTTGCGAAATTCCTGATCGTGTTGTTCGTGGCCCTGGCAGTGTTGTCCGCCGACATCGACGACCTGTTGCGCATTGCACACGAACCGCTGGAGCAGGCGATCATTCACAGCGTGCAAGTGGTCGGCTGGAGCACCTTGTGGATGGCCTGCGGGCTAATCATCATCGCCGCGGTGGACGTGCCGGTGCAGCTTTGGGAGAGCCACAAGAAGCTGCTGATGACCAAGCAGGAAGTGCGCGACGAGCATAAAGATCAGGAAGGGCGGCCGGAGGTCAAACAACGGATTCGCCAGCTGCAGCGCGACATGTCCCAGCGCCGGATGATGGCGGCGATCCCCGAGGCCGATGTGGTCATCACCAACCCGACCCACTACGCCGTAGCGCTCAAGTACGATCCGGACAAGGGCGGGGCGCCGATGCTGATCGCCAAGGGCAGCGATTTCCTGGCCTTGAAGATCCGTGAAATCGCTGTGGCCAACGAAGTGCTGCTGCTTGAGTCGCCGGCGCTGGCACGTTCGATCTACTACTCCACCGAACTTGATCAGGAAATCCCTGGCGGGCTGTACCTTGCCGTCGCCCAGGTGCTCGCTTACGTCTACCAGATCCGCCAACACCGCGCTGGCAAGGGCAAGCGCCCGGATCCGCTCAAGGGCGATCTGCCGATTCCGCCGGATTTGCGGCGCGATTCCTGATAAGTGCTCGCCTATATTTGTAAGCTGTTTGCTGTCAATGCGCGTACGCAATGTCGTTGCATGACTTCATATTGCTCGCTTGTTTCCATGTTTATTATTGGAGATCTCTTCGGTTCCCAATGAAAAACACTGACTTCATAGTTCTTTTTGAAAGGAAGGCGAACTAAGGTGTGTTCGGCGGTAATGTTTCCGTAAAGTTCTTGGCAGAACAGTACGTTGCCCGTTTCATTGTATATCCAAATCGCAAGATAGATGCCTGTGAAATCGCTATCAGGAATGGTTTCAAAAACTTCGATGTCGATGGTTTCCGTTTTTAGATTGATGTCAATCTTTGCGATATCACCGTTTCGCGCGCCTTGGTGCCAGGTAAATGAAGAGGCTGTGACAATTGTTGGTTCGGTGTTTTGGTGAGTCAAGTAAATGTCTTTGTATTTTTTCTGGAGGAGATCCCGTTCCGTGTCGTCGAAAGAGTCGATGGCAGCGTAGATCTCATCCTTTAATGAGTGGTTTCTATGTAAGAGAGAGTGGGGTTCAGACCTCAGGATATTCGCCACGTATTCGATTGTGCTTTTGAGATTTTCGCCTACGGGTGTATCGAGGTCCTTATTGTAAAGCCCTTGTGGGGTTATGGTGAGGTAGCTGGTATTCTCCCAGTGTAGTACCAAGTCGCTTTTTGGGACTATTTTATTGGGGCGCATGGTTTCGCGGTGATAAAGCTCCATTGTGTAGTCTGGGTTGACCGGTATTTTATCAGTGGACGGTGTGGTGTTGTCGCCACGGATATCTTTCTGAAATATGATTTGTTGCTGACTGTCTTTGATAATAATTGAGGCGTAAAGCTCTGTTAGCCAACGGTGAGGCATAGTGGTGCCAATGTTGACAGTTATATTATAGTTTCCGCATTCGAGGTCAATGGTCGCGAATTGTCCGAGCATTCCATGTAAATGGATTTTTTGGGAGGCCAGTTTGATGCCGGATAAGTACTCATATTCGATTTTGATGGTGTTGGTTGTGTCGGGCTTTACTTCTATGTAGTGAGTCAAAATGTGTGGTTTGCCATTGTTGGCTGAAGGGGCTTGTAGTGAGTAGATTCCAATTGGGATATCTGTTATTAAAACTCTTTCTGAAGTGATGTTCATAATTGTAGATAGGTTGCTGCCGTGCTTGAGCAGGAAGTCTTGGTTGGAAAAGGCTTGAAACAAAATTTTATCCAAGATCAGTTCAATTGTTCCCGTGAGTCCCGTTATTTTTAATGCACGGGTGTCTACAAGGTCGAGTCGACTAATGAGGTTCAATTGTTTTTGTATGTCGTCAATTTTCTCTTTTGGGATCAGTTTGTATAGAGGGTAAACAGGTTTTCGGTTGCTGTACCTGCTTAGAACGTTTTTGATCCTTGAAAATTTTACGTGTCCGAATCTCAGGAAGGCTGCAATGTCTATGTGGGATGTGTTCTCACAGGCTTCTGCTAATAAGTCGATGAATGAAATATCTTCAGGTGTGGAGTCAAGTTTGTTGCAGAGTATTCTGTAGGCTTTGTTGAATTCGGTGAGGGCCTCAGGCCCAGATTTATTCATAATCAGGATGAGATAATAAAAGATCAGGCCTGCGCCCCAGTAAATGATTGGCTGGTTTTCTTCAAAAGTTTTCTCGGTAAGGTCAAAAAGAGCTTCCGGTTTGCCCTGGTATAGCGAGCCATTTAAAATGTCATCGCCTAGCGCCTCTACCTGATAGAGATGTGCATAGACGTTGTTCCAGCTCTCAAATAGCGGGATCTCGCTATTGAGCATAAATAGTCCTTCGTGACCATGGCCTATTTCATGAATGGTTCCCCATCTCTGAGGGAACGGGGCTAGAAAGTAGGCTACTGAGTCTGCTGTTATTCCAATATGGGATGACCTGTAATAGGCGGATCCGGGTCCGTTTTTATCGGCTTTCATGAAAAATCGGTTAGGTATGTTCTGATCTGTTGGTTGGTCGGCTGAAAATGATAATCCAGCCAGTGTGTTGAAAATCTCGAAAATGTTCTTATAGTAATTTATTAGGGAGGCCAATCCTGTGCTTTGGTGGAGTTCTTTAAGGTGTGCCTTGTCTTTTTGAGGGACTAATATGTCGACATACTGTGATGTGATCAAGGCGAACGCAGATTTCTCGTCGTCCCAAAGTTTAAAAAAAGTGGCGGTGTCTGTGTTTGTTTGATAGGTGGGTAGTGATAACGGAGAACGGCTGTATTCCACTGTAATCTCGATGTTTAAAGGGTCTTCTTTATACGGTGTGTTTATAAATGGAACTGATGTGTGTGCGACGGTGAGCTCGGTAAATTTCTCAGTGATGCTTTGAATGGCTTCTGTCTCTCTGTCGTTATTCAGTAGCACAAGGGCCGCTGGAGAATCGCTTGATGTGCCGCCATGCTTTATTCGGATATCGGTTCCTGCTTCAACGATAACGCCTAGGGACTGTTTATCGTGATTTATTCCTTTTGACAGGCCGGCGTTCGTTAACCAAGTGGGCGGTTGTAAGGAGTAGACAGTGTGCGTTGAACTTGTCCAGGTTTTCATTTGTTTGACTCCAGCTGAAATATCCAATCTTGGCTTGGATCTTTCTACTGAAGTGCATGCCTGTCACCTGTCACATATGACAGTCCTTTAGATATTTTGCTTATAGTGGGTATAGTGATTCGATATATCGCACAAAGCTTTGCCGGGGTCGGCCAACCTGCGAATGAGACAAGAATTCGAAGGATTTGCGGCGCGATTCCTGATTCGTCACCTGGAAGTGGAGTGACACCCTCCGACCGAAAGCGCTCCCTACCTGTTAGTTCTGACAGTAGACAACCGTTGTCCTCTAGCGCCCCATAGGTCCGGAGCTCATGCCGTTGAATGTTCGCGTACCGCGGGCGCAGTGGGAGATGAGCCATTCACTCAGGCTAGAGGGATAATCATGACGACGCGCGTTTACAAACATCTGCCGGGTATGGAGATGAAGTTTGTTTCAGGAAAACTGGAACGGGATGTTGCCCAGCGGGCCATCTTCTATGAGGCGACCTGGGAGCTAAAGCTGGACTTTGTCAACTTCGTGGTGATGGCCAATCTCTTTATCCCGAATTATCTGCAAGGTCCGACCAACGCGGTCCGGCCCGAGTTCAACGGGTCTGCGTATCACTATTCCTACAATTATTTCTTTGGGGCCGCAGGCAATATCGGCGATAACCCATCGTTATTCGATGTGTTCACCGATCCCATTTTTTACATGGATCAATGGTCGAGCGGTGGTGGGTCGTTGGAGCGGCGTTATGGAAAGCCCTCTTTTAATTTGGTCAACAACGACTTGCAAATGACTGTCAGGCAATACTTTCGATTGGGGCCGGGGGATCCTCCGATTGGGATCAGTGATCTGCCGTTCATCTGGTTCGAGTGGGCGTTGAATCTGATGCAAGGCGAGCTGAAAAACACCACCGTTTCGCCTGAAACCAAAGTGGTGGTCATGCAGGCTGAGGAAGCCTTGGTCGATGTGGGAGGTGGCAGCGTGTTCAAGAGGACGCCCTACCTGGATAACAGCGCCCTCACTTTCGGCCCTATCACCTCGAAGCAAATTCTGATTGCAATGTGATTGCAAAGACCTCGCCTCTCGGGAGTTCTCCTGCAGGAGGCGAGTCTTCGTCGTACTCGACACTTGAGCATCCACCACAACCTCTATTTCAATCCCCGGCAAAAGTTGGAAGGCTTCTTGCAGTAGCCGCTTTGCGCCTGCTTCAGGCGTCAAAAGTTTGCTTTAAAGGAACGGGGAAAACCGGTGGATCGCTCTCAGTTACTCAACAGTGCTCGCACAAACGTTGCCGACTTAAGTCGGGGCAATCTGGGTGTGCCGCTGTTGCTGCTGGTCATGCTGGCGATGATGATGTTGCCGGTGCCGCCGTTCCTGCTGGACGTGTTTTTCACCTTCAACATTGCCTTGTCCATCGTCGTGCTGCTGGTGTGCGTCTACGCTTTGCGGCCGCTGGATTTCGCGGTGTTCCCGACGATTCTGCTGGTGGCAACGCTGATGCGGCTGGCGCTGAACGTGGCGTCCACGCGGGTGGTGATGCTCCACGGTCAGGAAGGCCATGCCGCCGCCGGCAAGGTGATCCAGGCCTTCGGTGAGGTGGTGATCGGCGGTAACTACGTGGTCGGTATCGTGGTTTTCGCGATTTTGATGATCATCAACTTCGTCGTGGTGACCAAGGGTGCCGGGCGGATTTCCGAGGTGAGCGCGCGCTTCACCCTCGATGCTATGCCCGGTAAACAAATGGCGATCGACGCCGACCTGAACGCCGGCCTGATCGATCAAAACCAGGCGAAATTGCGCCGGATGGAAGTGGCCCAGGAAGCCGAGTTCTACGGTTCCATGGACGGTGCCAGCAAGTTCGTTCGCGGTGACGCCATTGCCGGCCTGCTGATTCTGTTCATCAACCTGATCGGTGGCATGGCCGTCGGCATTTTCCAGCACGGCATGAGCTTCGGCGACGCCGGCAAGGTTTACGCGCTGTTGACCATCGGTGACGGTTTGGTGGCGCAATTGCCATCACTGCTGTTGTCCACCGCTGCAGCGATCATGGTGACCCGTGCGTCCGGCTCGGAAGACATGGGCAAGCAGATCGGCCGCCAGATGTTCGCCTCGCCAAAAGCGTTGGCCGTCGCGGCAGGCCTGATGGCGGTGATGGGCCTGGTGCCCGGCATGCCGCACTTCTCCTTTCTCAGCATGGCAGCCCTGGCGGCCGGCGGTGCTTACCTGTTCTGGAAGAAGCAGAGCGTGGTCAAGGTGCAGGCCCTGCAAGAGGTCAAGCGTCAGCAAGAGCTGCTGCCATCCCCGGCCCGCGCCCAGGAAACCAAGGAACTGGGCTGGGACGACGTGACCCCGATCGACATGATCGGCCTGGAAGTCGGGTACCGGCTGATTCCGCTGGTGGACCGCAACCAGGGTGGTCAGTTGCTGGCGCGTATCAAAGGTGTGCGCAAGAAGCTGTCGCAGGATCTGGGCTTCCTGATGCCGACCGTGCATATCCGTGACAACCTTGACCTGGCGCCGAGTGCCTATCGCCTGACCTTGATGGGGGTGATCCTGGCCGAAGCGGAGATTTACCCGGACCGCGAGCTGGCGATTAACCCAGGGCAGGTCTATGGGACGCTCAATGGTATTACCGCCAGAGATCCGGCTTTCGGTCTGGAGGCGGTCTGGATTGAAATCAGCCAGCGTGCCCAGGCGCAATCCCTCGGTTACACCGTGGTCGATGCCAGTACAGTAGTGGCAACCCACTTGAACCAGATTTTGTACAAGCACTCGAGCGAGTTGATCGGTCACGAAGAAGTGCAGCAACTCATGCAATTGCTGGCCAAAAGCTCGCCAAAACTGGCTGAGGAGCTGGTCCCTGGTGTGGTCTCTCTGTCGCAGCTGCTCAAAGTCTTGCAGGCTTTGCTGGCCGAACAGGTGCCAGTACGGGACATTCGCAGCATTGCCGAGGCCATCGCCAACAATGCCGCCAAGAGTCAAGATACTGCCGCGCTGGTGGCCGCCGTGCGCGTCGGCGTATCCCGCGCAATCGTCCAAAGCATTGTAGGCACTGACTCCGAGCTACCAGTGATCACCCTGGAGCCAAGGTTGGAACAAATATTGCTCAATAGTCTTCAGAAGGCAGGACAAGGCTCGGAAGAGGGCGTTCTGCTGGAGCCAAGCATGGCTGAGAAGCTGCAACGCTCGTTGATCGATGCGGCGCAGCGTCAAGAAATGCAAGGTCAACCGGTGATTCTGCTGGTAGCCGGTCCGGTTCGCGCGATGCTGTCGCGATTCGGCCGATTGGCAGTCCCGGGTTTGCACGTGTTGGCGTATCAGGAAATTCCTGACAACAAGCAAGTGACCATCGTTGCGACAGTAGGGCCCAACGGCTGAGGTAGTGGTTTATGCAAGTTAAGCGTTTTTTCGCCGCCGATATGCGTCAGGCCATGAAACTGGTTCGTGATGAGCTGGGCGCTGATGCCGCCATCATTGGCAACCGCCGGATCGCCGGTGGTGTCGAATTGACAGCTGCCCTGGATTACAAGTTGTCGGCGCTGGCCCCGCGCGTTCCGAACATGGAACTCGAAGACGAGCTGCGCAAGACCCAGTCGCGGATCGTTACCGCCCAGGCCGAACTGAGCCTGCGCGGCGAAGGCGAGAGCGACAAGAGCACCAATCGCCAGTTGTTCGCCGGCCTGCCACTGACCGCCGCCGAGCCGCTGATCGAACCGACCTACGCTGAACCCCGTCGTCCTGCACCGGCTGCTGCGCCAGCCTCCGGTGGTGTGGACCCGCGGGCGTTCGACTCGATGCGTTTCGAACTCAACAGTTTGCGCGAACTGATGGAAGTGCAACTTGGTTCCCTGGCCTGGAATCAGCTGCAAGGCAGCCGTCCGGCCCAGGCCAATCTTTGGCGCCGCCTGCAACGCATCGGCCTGTCTGGCCCGTTGTCGCGCGATTTGCTGGCGCTGATTACCGATATTGAAGAGCCTCGTCAGGCCTGGCGTATGTTGCTGGCGCACCTGGCGCGGATGATCGCCACACCGGAAATCGAGCCGCTGGAAGAGGGCGGTGTGATTGCCATGGTCGGCCCTGCCGGCATGGGCAAGACCACCACGCTGGCCAAGCTCGCCGCCCGCTACGTGCTCAAATACGGTGCGCAAAATATCGCGTTGGTGAGCATGGACAGCTACCGTATTGGTGCTCAGGAGCAGCTCAAGACCCTTGGCCGGATCCTCAATGTGTCGGTGACTCACGTCGACCCGGGTCAGTCACTGGTGCAGGCGCTGGAACCTTTGCTGCGCAAACGCGTGGTGCTGATCGATACCGCGGGCCTTCAGGCCAGCGATCCGGCACTGCGCATGCAGCTCGAAAGCCTGGCCGGTCGTGGGATCAAATCGAAGAATTATCTGGTGTTGGCAACCACCAGCCAGAAACAGGTTCTAACTGCCGCTTATCACAGTTACAAACGCTGCGGCCTCGCTGGCTGCATCCTGACTAAACTGGATGAAACGGCAAGTCTGGGCGAGGTGTTGAGCCTGGCCATCAGTCACGAATTGCCGGTGGCCTACCTCACCGATGGCCCGCGGATTCCGGATGATTTACATCTGCCGCGTCGTCATCAGTTGGTCAGTCGCGCCGTAAGCGTGCAAATGCAAGAAGAACCCAGCGAAGAAGCCATGGCTGACATGTTCGCTGATATTTACCACAGCCCGACCAAGCAGGTCGGCTGAGGTATTAATGAACAGTTTTTGTACCTACATCGATGGTCTGCCATGCATTGTTCATTTTGTGAACGCGCAGCCAGTAATGTGGCCTCCGTCAAGTAAGACAAGGTAAAGAAAATTCATGGGCAGCATGCATCCCGTACAGGTGATCGCGGTGACCGGCGGCAAAGGTGGCGTCGGGAAGACTAACGTGTCAGTGAACTTGTCCCTGGCTCTAGCAGAGCTCGGCCGGCGCGTCATGCTGCTGGACGCCGATCTGGGGCTGGCGAACGTCGACGTCCTGCTGGGACTGACACCCAAACGTACGTTGGCCGACGTGATCGAAGGCCGCTGTGAGCTGCGCGACGTACTGTTGCAGGGCCCAGGCGGCATTCGCATCGTCCCGGCCGCGTCCGGCACTCAAAGCATGGTTCATCTGAGCCCGGCCCAACACGCCGGCCTGATCCAGGCGTTCAGCGATATTGGCGATAACCTCGACGTATTGGTGATCGACACCGCTGCGGGCATTGGTGAGTCGGTCGTCAGTTTCGTTCGCGCAGCGCAAGAAGTCTTGCTGGTGGTCTGTGATGAACCGACCTCGATCACTGATGCCTACGCACTGATCAAACTACTCAACCGCGATTACGGCATGAACCGCTTCCGCGTCCTGGCCAACATGGCCCAGAGCCCGCAAGAAGGTCGCAACCTGTTCGCCAAGTTGACCAAGGTCACGGACCGCTTCCTCGACGTCGCCTTACAATACGTCGGCGCGGTGCCTTACGACGAAAGCGTGCGTAAGGCCGTGCAGAAGCAGCGCGCCGTTTATGAAGCCTTCCCGCGTTCCAAGTGCTCCCTGGCGTTCAAGGCCATTGCACAGAAGGTCGATACCTGGCCGCTGCCTGCCAACCCGCGTGGGCACCTGGAGTTTTTCGTCGAGCGCCTCGTGCAACAGACCGCAGGACCGGTGTTATGACAGCCAGCGGCTACAACCTCTACAAGAAGTCGGCACGTGACGCGCAGTACGAGCTGATCGAGCGTTACGCGCCACTGGTTAAACGCATTGCCTACCACTTGCTGGCGCGTCTGCCGGCCAGTGTCCAGGTCGAAGACCTGATTCAGGCCGGGATGATCGGCCTGCTTGAAGTGTCGACCAAATACGACGCCAGCAAAGGCGCGAGTTTCGAGACGTACGCGGGCATTCGAATCCGCGGCGCGATGCTCGATGAAGTACGCAAGGGGGACTGGGCGCCACGTTCGGTCCACCGCAATACCCGGATGGTCAGCGACGCCATTCGCTCGATTGAAGCTAAAACCGGCCGTGACGCTAAAGATCACGAGGTTGCGGCCGAACTCCAATTGAGTCTCGACGATTATTACGGGATTTTGAACGACACCCTGGGCAGCCGGTTATTCAGTTTCGACGATCTGTTGCAGGACGGCGAACACGAAGGGCTGCACGAGGATGGCGCCAGTGCTCATCTCGAGCCGTCGCGCGATCTGGAAGATGAACGCTTCCAGAGGGCGCTGGCGGACGCGATTGCCAATTTGCCGGAGCGTGAGCGACTGGTGTTGGCGCTGTACTACGACGAAGAGTTGAATCTCAAGGAAATCGGTGAAGTCCTGGGGGTCAGCGAATCTCGGGTCAGCCAGTTACACAGCCAGTGCGCGGCCCGTTTGCGGGGGCGTTTGGGGGAGTGGCGAGCGCGCTGAAGGCAGTGTGGGGACACTGCGAACGCGGCTGGTGGGGTGTTGAACCGCACGAGTCCCGATCTGTTGTGCTCCAGACAGTCATTGAGTGCTTTGCCGGATTGATTGAAATGGCGTGTCCAGGTGCTGGGCGCGTTTAAGACTGCTTGGAGGTCGAATTGGACAAGAACATGAAAATCCTCATCGTTGATGACTTCTCAACGATGCGGCGGATCATAAAAAACCTGTTGCGTGACCTTGGGTTCACCAACACGGTCGAGGCCGATGATGGCACTACTGCCATTCCGGTGCTCAACAGCGGGAGCATCGACTTTCTGGTAACGGACTGGAACATGCCTGGCATGACCGGTATCGATCTGCTGCGCCACGTGCGCGCCGATGAAAAGCTCAAGCACCTGCCGGTGCTGATGGTGACCGCTGAAGCCAAGCGCGAGCAGATCATCGAAGCGGCCCAGGCCGGTGTTAACGGCTATGTGGTCAAACCCTTCACGGCCCAGGCGTTGAAAGAAAAAATCGAAAAGATTTTCGAACGCATCGGTTGAGAAACTGCGCCACGGGGAAGCTATGGAGCATATCGAATCTTCACAGGGCGATTTCGAGTCGACCCTGAAAAAACACGCTGTCGAACTGGTCGAAAGCCTTGAAAAGGGCAAGTTCGGCGACGCCGTGCAACTGATCCATGAGCTCAACCAGACCCGTGACCGCGGCCTGTATCAGGAAGTGGGCAAGCTCACTCGCGAGCTGCACAGTGCGATCGTCAATTTCCAGATTGACCCGAACATGCCGCAAGCCGAGGAGGTGTCACAGATCACGGACGCCACCGAGCGTCTGGGCTATGTGGTCAAGCTGACCGAGGCCGCGGCCAACCGCACCATGGACCTGGTGGAAAACGCCACGCCGCTGGTCAACGGCCTGAGCAATGAAGCCCAGGCCTTGAGCACCGACTGGGGACGGTTCATGCGTCGCGAAGTCGGGGCTGAAGAGTTCCGCGAACTGGCCCGGCGAGTCGACGGTTTCCTGACACGCAGCAGCGAAGACAATCGCGTGGTGTCGAGCAACCTCAACGACATTCTGCTCGCTCAGGATTACCAGGACCTCACCGGTCAGGTGATCAAGCGTGTGACCCAATTGGTCACCGAAGTTGAAAGCAACCTGCTCAAGCTCGTGCTTATGGCCAGTCAGGTGGACCGCTTTGCGGGCATCGAACATGACCGTGAAGCGATGCTGGCTGAAAAAGATCCGCAAAAACATCTCTCTCAGGGTGAAGGTCCGCAGATTCATGCCGATAAAAGAGAAGACGTTGTGTCCGGTCAGGACGATGTGGACGATTTGTTATCCAGCCTAGGATTTTAGAGTTTTAGCATTTTAGGTTTTTTAGGTTTTTAGACCTCAGGAGCACCCCCTTAATGAGCTTCGGCGCCGATGAAGAGATCCTTCAGGATTTCCTGGTTGAGGCCGGCGAGATTCTAGAGCAACTGTCCGAACAGCTGGTCGAGCTTGAAAGCCGACCCGATGATGCGGACTTGCTCAATGCAATTTTTCGCGGTTTTCACACTGTAAAAGGGGGCGCCGGCTTCCTCCAGCTCAACGAGCTGGTGGAGTGCTGTCACATCGCCGAGAACGTGTTCGACATCCTGCGCAAGGGTGAACGTCGCGTCGACTCGGAATTGATGGACGTGGTTCTTGAAGCGCTGGATGCGGTGAACAGCATGTTCACCGAAGTCCGCGAGCGCAGCCCGATCACGGCTGCCACGCCTGAATTGCTGGCAGCTCTGGCCCGTCTGGCCGAGCCGCAAACTGAAGAAGCCGCACCGGTTGCCGACGTGGTCCAAACACCGGCTGCTGACAGCGAGACGGGCGACATCACCGATAACGAATTCGAGCAATTGCTGGACTCGCTGAACGCCGTCAAGGCGCAGGCCGAGGCCCCGGCGGCTGCTCCGTTGCCAGCGAGTAATGCCGCTGCCAGCGACGAAATCACCGATGCCGAGTTCGAGTCGTTGCTCGATCAGTTGCACGGCAAAGGCCAGTTCGCCGTCGATGCGGTAGCCCCGGCGCCAGCCGCACCGGCTGCCCCGAAAGCGGCAGGCGACAGCTCCGATATCACCGACGACGAGTTCGAAGCACTGCTCGATCAGTTGCACGGCAAGGGCAACTTTGCCGTTGATGCGCTGGAATCGGCCATTGCTGCGGCTCCTGTCCCGGCTGCGCCAATCGCTAAAGCGGCTGGCAGCGATCTGATCTCCGATCATGAGTTCGAATCGCTGCTCGACGAATTGCACGGCAAAGGCAAGTTCACTGAAGTCGGCACCGCGTCGGGTGCCAGCGCTTCGGTTGCGGCGCCAGTTGCCAAGGCTGTTGCACTGAAACCCGTCGCCAAAGCGCCCGAGCCTAAAGCCGAAGCGCCGAAGCCTGTTGCTGCTGCACCGGCTCCGGCTCGTGCCCCGGCCGCGCCACCGGCGGAAAAACCGGCCAGCGAAGCCGAGACCACCGTGCGGGTCGATACCGCGCGTCTCGACGAAATCATGAACATGGTCGGCGAGTTGGTACTGGTGCGTAACCGCTTGGTCCGTCTGGGCCTCAACAGCGGCGACGAAGCCATGTCCAAAGCCGTGTCGAACCTCGACGTGGTCACGGCCGACCTGCAAACCGCGGTCATGAAGACCCGGATGCAACCGATCAAGAAAGTCTTCGGGCGCTTCCCGCGTCTGGTTCGCGACCTGGCTCGCCAGCTCAAGAAAGAAATCAACCTGGAGTTGGTCGGCGAAGAAACCGATCTCGACAAGAACCTCGTCGAGGCCCTGGCCGACCCGCTGGTCCACTTGGTACGCAACGCGGTCGACCACGGCATCGAGTCGCCGGAAGAACGCGAAGCGTCGGGCAAGTCCCGCGGCGGCAAGGTCATCCTCGCGGCGGAACAGGAAGGCGACCACATCCTGCTGTCGATCTCCGATGACGGCAAAGGCATGGACCCGAACGTCCTGCGCTCCATCGCGGTAAAACGCGGTGTGATGGACAAGGACGCGGCGGATCGCTTGAGCGACACCGAGTGCTACAACCTGATTTTTGCGCCAGGGTTCTCGACCAAAACCGAGATCTCTGACGTATCGGGTCGTGGCGTGGGCATGGACGTGGTGAAAACCAAGATTTCCCAGCTCAACGGTTCGATCAACATCTACTCGACCAAGGGCCAGGGCTCGAAGATCGTCATCAAGGTCCCGTTGACCCTGGCGATCATGCCGACGCTGATGGTCATGCTCGGCAACCAGGCGTTTGCGTTCCCGCTGGTGAACGTCAACGAGATTTTCCACCTCGACCTGTCGCGCACCAACGTGGTGGACGGCCAGGAAGTGGTGATCGTGCGGGACAAGGCACTGCCATTGTTCTACCTCAAACGCTGGCTGGTCAGCTCCGCCGCTCACGAAGAGCAGCGCGAGGGCCATGTGGTGATCCTTTCGGTGGGCACGCAGCGGATCGGCTTTGTCGTCGATCAACTGGTGGGCCAGGAAGAGGTGGTCATCAAGCCATTGGGCAAAATGCTTCAGGGAACCCCGGGCATGTCCGGCGCCACCATCACCGGTGACGGCCGCATTGCGCTGATTCTCGATGTACCCAGCATGCTCAAGCGTTACGCCGCACGGCGTATTTGATTCTGGTGGGGCGGGGCGACTGAGCCTCGCTCCGTCTAACGGAGTGTTTATGGCAGTTAAAGTCCTGGTGGTGGACGATTCGGGGTTTTTCCGCCGCCGCGTCTCGGAAATTCTTTCAACGGATCCCAATATCCAGGTCGTCGGCACGGCGACCAACGGAAAAGAGGCGATTGATCAGGCGCTGGCCCTCAAGCCAGACGTGATCACCATGGACTACGAGATGCCGATGATGGATGGCATCACGGCGGTGCGGCACATCATGCAGCGCTGCCCGACCCCGGTGTTGATGTTCTCCTCGCTGACCCACGAAGGCGCTCGGGTAACTCTCGACGCGCTGGACGCCGGCGCGGTGGATTTCCTGCCGAAGAATTTCGAAGACATCTCCCGTAACCCGGAGAAGGTCAAGCAACTGCTGTGCGAGAAGATTCTCAGCATCTCGCGCAGTAACCGTCGCGCCAACACCTACAGCGCTCCGGCACCTGTCGCCGCACCCGCCCCGACGCCTGCACCTGCCAGCGTCAGCAGCTACGGCAGCAGCGCGCCTGCGCGTCCGGCACCGGCTCCGATTCCGACGCGTACCCACGCGCCAGCCTCGTCGTCGCCAACGCCGAAACGCAAAGCCTACAAACTGGTCGCCATCGGTACGTCCACTGGCGGCCCGGTTGCCTTGCAGCGGGTTCTGACCCAATTGCCGGCCAACTTCCCCGCACCCATCGTATTGATCCAGCACATGCCGGCCGCCTTCACCAAGGCCTTCGCCGAACGTCTGGACAAGCTCTGCCGCATCAGCGTCAAGGAAGCCGAGGATGGCGACATCCTGCGTCCGGGCCTGGCGTTGCTGGCGCCGGGTGGCAAGCAAATGATGATCGACGGCCGTGGCGCGGTGAAAATCCTCCCGGGCGACGAACGTCTGAACTACAAGCCGTGCGTGGACATCACCTTCGGTTCCGCGGCCAAGTCTTACGGTGACAAAGTTCTGGCGGTCGTGCTGACCGGCATGGGTGCCGATGGTCGTGAAGGCGCGCGTCTGCTCAAGCAGGGCGGCAGCTCGATCTGGGCTCAGGATGAAGCCAGCTGCGTGATCTACGGCATGCCAATGGCCATCGTCAAAGCCGAACTCGCCGACGCGGTGTACGGCCTGGACGATATTGGCAAGCATCTGGTCGAGGCTTGTATCTGATGGATGTTTTAAGCCTTATCGGGATCATCATGGCGTTTGTCGCCATCATTGGCGGCAACTACCTTGAAGGCGGTCACCTCGGCGCGCTGGCCAACGGCCCGGCGGCGTTGATCGTACTCGGTGGGACCATCGGTGCGGCGCTGCTGCAGGCGCCGATGAGCGCTTTCAAACGCGCCATGCAGATTCTGGCCTGGATCCTGTTTCCACCTCGCGTGGATCTGGCCGGTGGCGTCGATCGCGTCGTCAACTGGAGCCTGATCGCACGCAAGGAAGGCCTGCTCGGCCTGGAAGGGGTGGCCGACGCCGAACCCGACAACTACTCCCGCAAAGGCCTGCAACTGCTGGTGGACGGCGCGGAGCCGGAAGCGATTCGCAGCATCCTGGAAGTGGATTTCTACACCCAGGAAAGCCGCGACATCGAAGCCGCCAAAGTCTTCGAAAGCATGGGCGGCTACGCGCCGACCATCGGCATCATCGGTGCGGTGATGGGCTTGATCCACGTGATGGGCAACCTGGCCGATCCATCGCAACTGGGTAGCGGCATTGCCGTGGCCTTCGTCGCAACCATCTACGGCGTGGCCAGTGCCAACCTGGTGCTGCTGCCGATTGCCGCCAAACTCAAGTCCGTCGCTTTGCGGCAGTCGCGTTATCGCGAAATGTTGTTGGAAGGCATTCTGTCGATCGCCGAAGGTGAAAACCCTCGCTCTATTGAGTTGAAGCTTCAGGGCTTCATGGACTGATGGGGGTAATGGACTATGGCACGTCGTCGCCAACCTGAAGAACATGTAAACCATGAGCGTTGGCTGGTTTCGTACGCCGACTTCATCACCTTGCTGTTCGCTTTCTTCGTGGTGATGTACTCGATCTCTTCGATCAACGAAGGCAAGTACAAGGTCATTTCCGAAGCGTTGATCGGGGTCTTTACCGACTCCGACCGAGCCCTCAAGCCAATCCCGATCGGCGACGAGCGACCGAAGACCGTCACCCCGGCCAAGCCGCTGGTAAAAGACAGCGAGCAGATCGACGCCGGCATCGCCCAAGCGGCCAACGATCCGCTCAAAAGCATCGCCGACGATATCAGCGCCGCGTTCGGCGACCTGATCAGCTCCAATCAGATGACCGTGCGCGGCAATGAGCTGTGGGTCGAGATCGAACTCAACTCCAGCCTGTTGTTCGGCAGTGGCGACGCCATGCCCAGTGACATCGCGTTCAACATCATCGACAAGGTCGCCGCGATTCTGAAGCCGTTCGACAACCCGATTCATGTTGAAGGCTTCACTGACGATCAACCGATCCGCACCGCGCAATACCCGACCAACTGGGAGCTGTCCTCGGCCCGTTCGGCGAGCATCGTGCGCATGCTGGCGATGCAGGGGGTGAACCCTGGTCGTCTGGCGTCGGTGGGTTACGGCGAGTTCCAGCCAGTGGCCAACAACGCGACTGCCGAGGGTCGGGCGCGTAACCGTCGGGTCGTGCTGGTGGTGTCACGAAATCTCGATGTACGCCGCAGTCTCACCGGTACCGGAACGGCCAATGCGCATCCGGATGCCGCGTTGAAGCGTGCTGGCACACAAACTGCACCGACCCCGGTCAAGTCGCCGGGACGAGAGAGCGCCGTCAATTCTCCGTCACCCGCATTAATACGTTGAGCTATTTCTCGGTCGACCATTTCGACCGGGAGGAACAATCCGAATGAGAGTCTGGGCAGTCGCCAATCAAAAGGGTGGTGTCGGTAAAACCACTTCCTCTATCGCTTTAGCCGGTTTACTGGCCGAGGCGGGCAAGCGCGTGGTCGTGGTCGATCTCGATCCTCACGGCTCCATGACCAGCTACTTCGGTTACGACCCCGACAGCCTGGAACACAGCAGCTACGACCTGTTCCTGCACAAGGGCAGTGTGCCGCAAGGCTTGCCCGGTCAGTTGTTATTGCCCACCAGCCACGAGCGTATTTCCCTCCTGCCATCGAGCACCGCACTCGCGACCCTCGAGCGCCAGTCGCCGGGTCAGAGTGGCTTGGGCCTGGTGATTGCCAAGAGCCTGGCGCAACTTTGGCAGGACTTCGATTACGCCGTGATCGACAGCCCGCCGTTGCTCGGTTTGCTGATGGTCAATGCCTTGGCGGCGAGCCAGCAATTGGTGATTCCGGTGCAGACCGAGCACTTGGCGGTCAAAGGCCTGGAGCGCATGGTCAACACCCTGGCGATGATCAATCGTTCACGCAAACAGGCGTTGCCCTTCAGCATCGTGCCGACCCTGTTCGACCGCCGCACGCAGGCTTCCCTCGGCACTCTGCGGGTGTTGCGCGACAAGTACCCGGAAGAAATCTGGCAGGGCTACATCCCCGTCGACACCCGCTTGCGTGATGCGAGCCGGGCCGGCGTGACGCCTTCGCAATTCGACGGCAAAAGCCGTGGGGTTCTCGCCTACCGCGCACTGCTCAAGCATTTGCTGGCAGCACAACTTGTCCCGCAGGTGGCGTGAGATGAACCGCCCGGTAAAAATCACCTCGCGCCCGCAACTCGCGCTCCAGTCTTATCTGGACAGCTTGCTGATGGAGGCGACCGAAGAGTTGCCGCCGCAAATCGAGGCGTTGCCCGAGGTTGTGGAGGTTGAAGCTGCTCTGGACGAATTCCAGGCGGCGGTGCTTGAAGAGCAGGCTCGTGATGCGCAGAAACCCGCCGTGGTCGCCGCGCCGACAGTAGCGCCAGTGGTAGCACCGGTGATGAAAGCACCTGTTGTGATCGAAGAAGCACCGGCACCGGTTCTGGCGCCTGTATCGACTATCGCACCGCTGCTGCAAGCCCTGGTGCCGCCGGTGGTCGAAGTCCACTTGCCGCCGAGCAACACGCCGCCACCGGTGGAAACCGATGGTCGCCCGTCCTGGGCCGCCGAACCGTTCGAATGCCTGTTGTTCGACGTCGCCGGGCTGACCCTGGCGGTACCGCTGGTGTGCCTGGGCTCGATTTATTCGTTGGCCGGTCACGAGCTGACGCCGCTGTTCGGTCAGCCGGAATGGTTCCTCGGGATTCTGCCGAGCCAGGCCGGCAACCTGAAGGTATTGGACACCGCGCGTTGGGTCATGCCTGACCGCTACCGCGACGATTTCCGTCAGGGCCTGCAATACGTTATTTCGGTTCAGGGCTACGAGTGGGGGCTGGCGGTGCATCAGGTCAGCCGTTCGTTGCGCCTGGACCCGAACGAAATCAAATGGCGCAGCCACCGTGGTCAACGGCCATGGCTGGCGGGCACTGTGATTGAACACATGTGTGCGTTGCTCGATGTTTCCGCACTGGCCGAGTTGATCGCCAGCGGCGGGGCAAAGCACATGGGTAGCGTTAAACCAGCGCACAAACCGACATAAAAACACGTGACGGCAGTGACTGCCGTCGCACAGAACATACACCGCTAGGGCGGTTTTTCGAGGGGTCAGGGTATGAATGATAAGGCGTCGTCTGCAAAGGGTTCCGAAGATCCGATCCTGCAATGGGTGACCTTCAAGCTGGACAATGAAACTTACGGCATCAACGTGATGCGCGTTCAGGAAGTCCTGCGCTACACCGAAATCGCCCCGGTCCCGGGTGCCCCGAGCTACGTGCTGGGCATCATCAACCTGCGCGGTAACGTGGTCACCGTCATCGACACCCGTCAGCGCTTCGGCCTGATGAATGCCGAGATCAGCGACAACACCCGTATCGTCATCATCGAAGCCGACAAGCAAGTGGTCGGGATCATGGTCGACAGCGTGGCCGAAGTGGTTTACCTGCGTCAGTCGGAAATCGAAACCGCGCCGAACGTCGGTAACGAAGAATCCGCCAAGTTCATTCAAGGCGTGTGCAACAAGAACAACGAACTGCTGATTCTGGTCGAGCTGGACAAGATGATGAGCGAAGAAGAATGGTCGGACCTGGAGAACATCTGATTGATTCTTGAGGTGGCGGTCATTGTCCTGTTCCTCTTTTGGGCAGGCACGCTGGCGATGTTTCTGGCGTACATACGAGGCCAACGACTGATCGCTGCGCAACAGGCCCAGGGCGATGCGCTACGCGATCAGCGCATCAAGGACCTGGCCCGGCGTGTCGAGGACTACCAGAGCGGCAACGTGCGAATGGGTGAAGACCTGCACGAACTGCGCGCGGTGGTCGGTCCGTTACCGGACAAACTGGCTCAGCTGGAACAGCGCGATCCGTCGAGCTTGTCGTTTGCCCAGGCGGCGCGACTGGTCGGGATGGGCGCGAGTGTTGATGAACTGACTCAGTCCTGCGGGTTGACCCAGGCTGAGGCGGAGTTGATGCGTAAGTTGCATAAGAACTGAGATCGTTCCCACGCAGAGCGTGGGAACGATCAGTACCCTGCTCGCGATTGCGTCCTCAAACCCCCAGTAGTCATCCCTGCGTTCGCCCCATCCTTCATCCCCTCAAATCCTGTCTTAGTCCGCTGCCTACAACTTTTCCGGATTCCGCCGACTTGCGAGAGTTGTCCCTCGTCGCTAACTTGAACTGTGTAACCACTCATCATCGATTGGATTTGCCCGTCCGCAGTCGAAAGCAAATTCTTATTCCAAGGCTTTTTATGCTCGATATTTTGCTCGGAACACCACTATGGGTTTATGCAGTTTTTTTTGTAGTGACGTATTACGGCGCCATTGCGTGCTTTAAAAATCATGAATCGAAAAGGTCGTTGCAGATAACGCCGATGATATTCGTCGCCATTTCGCTGGCGTCCTTAAAGTTCTCGCAGGGCATTGCAATTCCGTTTTCAGTTTACGCGTTGGGATTATTTGCCGGGTGGCTTGTGGCACTGCGTTTCTATTCGTACCAAGACGTCGAACGCGATGGCGATCATTTGGTGCTGGGTGGCTCGGTCAAAGTACTAGTTGTTTATTGGTGTTTTTTTGCCTGGCGTTACTACAGCGGTTACCAAGCGGCCATGCACCCGGAACTGGCCAATGAAGTATCGGTAGTGGCATGGTCAGCACTGGGGGCTGGCCTTATCAATGGTTTGATTGTGGGTCGCAGTCTAAGGCTTTTGTGCTTTTTCAAGTCCGATAGCGTGACGGCGGCGGAGTTGATGAGCAAGTTGGACAAGGACTGACGCCTACCAAAGATCGTTCCCACGTCGAGGCGTCGAACCGTCTGCGTGGGAATGCCTCTTGGGACGCTCCGCGTTCCGCTGTTGAATGTGACGCGGAGCGTCACGGGCTGCATTCCCACGCAGAGCGTGGGAATGATCAGTAGTCGTCGCCGCGATCGGTGATGTCTTTCTCTACCATCGGCGCATCCGGATCCTGCCCCTCAGGAAACCTACCCTTCAAATTCCACGCAAACGCAATAATCTCGGCAATCGTGCGATACAACTCCTCCGGAATACTCTCCCCCAATTCCATCCGCGCCAGCAGTCTCACCAGCTCGGCGTTTTCGTAGATGGGTACTTCATAATCGCGGGCAATCTTCAGAATGGCTTCGGCCAGTGCTTCGTCACCTTTGGCCGTGAGGGTAGGGGCGTGGCTGCCGTCGTATTTGAGGGCAATGGCCTGGCGCGGGGTGTTGGGGTTATTCATGCGGTTTCGTCGACCCAGCGTTGTTCGAGACGGGTTTGAGGGCCTTGGGGGGGTGTGCCGAGATGGCAATCCAGATCGCCGACATTCAGGCCGGACGCCAGCAAGCGTTCGCGCAGTCCGGCCAGATTGCTTTCGATCAGGCTGGCGGTGTAAGGCCGTTCGGCCCAGAGCTGGCTGGACAAGCTGCCTTTGATCAGTTGCGCCTGAATCTGCAGCGGGCCTAAAGGCTCCATATCAAACGCTAACTCGACCCGCCAGAGTTGTTGTTTCGGGGGACGTTCTTCATTGCGTTCTTTTGGTTGTTCTTTCTCGGGGGCTTCTTCGCGCTGGAACTTGACTTGCAACGGCACGATGTCCTGCAGATTGCGCATCGGGATTTCCAGCTGCCAGGTGCTCATCAGCCGACCGTCGTCAGTGAGGCCGGTCTGTTCCAGGCTCGACAGTTGATGGCTTTGCAGGCGCGAAACTGCCGCTGCGGCCAAACGCAGCAAGTGCTCGAGATCGCCTTCGCCGTCCATGCTTTGTAGCAGGCGCTCGGGCAGCGGGAAGCTGGTGGGCTGCGGTTTGGCGCTGACCTGACCGAGCATGCCGAGGGCACTGCGCACGAAGTTCGGCATGGCTTGGGCCAGTGTGTTGGCGGCAATGATCGCGTTGAGATTGGTGTTGGCCGGCAGGCCTGGCGTCAATTGTGCGATCAGCTTGAGCAGATCGCCTTTCATGTCCGGGGCCAGCGTCGGGTTCTGACCGCTGAGCAGTTTGGCTTCAAGGAACAGCCCGCTATTGGCCAGTGCCTGGGCCAGCCCCTTTGGCGTGCTGAGTTGTTGAACATCGGGCAGGCCGGCGAACAACGTGTCGACGGCCGCGCGCAGATCACTGGACGTCTGATTCGAAGACGGCAGGTTTTGCAGGAGTTTGAGCAGGCCATCCAGCGAACCCTGGCGGCTCTGTTGGCTGGCCAGTTGATGGCTCACCGCCAATTGCTCCTGGCGACTGCTCAACGGCACGAACTTCAGCGTCTGAGTGTCCTGCACCAACGCGCTGAGCAAGGTGCCGATGCGCAGCGGCGTCGGGCTGTCGATACTCAGGGTGCTGCCGCTCAACGCAGTGTTGAGCAAGCTCACCATCGAGCGAAACACCGTCGGCTGCCCCGGCACCTGTGGCAACACCTGGGAGGTCAGCACTTTGCCTTGCAGCAGGGTGCCAACGGGCAGTTGCGCGGTGTCGATACGGGTGAGGGTGGCAACGCTGGAGGCGATGGCCTGTTGCACGGTGACGGCCAGATTACCCGCCGACGGCTGGGTGATCGCCAGGCTGGTGCCCTGAGGCAGCGGTTGGGTGCTGGTGGCCTGGACCGTGGTCTGACGGCCGCTGTCGAGAGTGACCTTGAGCAACAGTTGAAAGGTCTGATCCGCCTGCTTGAGCGACAGCACTTCGGCCTTGGCGGTCTGACCGGCAGTGATCAGGCCCTCCATTGGCGTCAGCAGCTTGAGTAAATCGCCGCTCACCACCAGCGGCCGCGAAGTCGCGGAAGTGGTCTGCGGAAGCGGGAGGATGTTCATTTCGCCTGTCATACGCGGTCACAACCTGAGGAAATTGCCCTCTTGAGAGGAAGGCATGGCATGTATAATGCGGCCCCGTTGCAACCAGAGCGCTGAAAACATTTGCAAAAGCTTGATCTGGCTCCTTAGAACGGGCCGTCAATGCATTTATCCTGCATCTCTTTAGCGGCCGCTCCGCTGCCGACTTGAACCGTAAAGGCCCGTTATCTCTTGACCAGTCCAGTCCTGCAAACCGTTGCCCTTGCTTGTGAGCGAGACCTTCGGCTGCTCTTCGAAAATCTCGAATTGAGACTGGCCAGTGGCGAAATGTTGCAAATCAGCGGCCCCAACGGCAGCGGCAAGACCAGCCTTTTACGTCTGCTTTGCGGCCTGATGCAGCCGACCGCCGGTCAAGTGTTGCTCAATGGCCGGCCACTGAACGAGCAACGCTTTGAACTGGCGCGCAACCTGCTGTGGATTGGCCATGCCGCCGGGATCAAGGATCTGCTGACGCCGGAAGAGAATCTGAGCTGGCTTTGCGCCCTGCATCAACCGGCCTCCCATGAGGCGATCTGGCAAGCGCTGACTGCCGTCGGATTGCGCGGTTTCGAGGATGTTCCCTGCCACACGCTGTCTGCCGGGCAGCAACGCCGGGTAGCGTTGGCGCGGTTGTACCTGGAAAGCCCGCCGCTGTGGATCCTCGATGAGCCGTTCACCGCGCTCGATAAACAAGGCGTGGCGCAACTTGAAGAACACCTGGCTGCGCACTGCGAGCGCGGCGGTATGGTCATTCTGACCACCCATCACACGCTGACCCGGATGCCGGCAGGCTATCGCGACATTGATCTGGGGAACTGGGCCGTATGAGTGTTTTCGGCCTGTTGGTCGCCCGTGAGGCCCGTTTGCTGTTCCGCCGTCCTGCGGAACTGGCCAATCCGCTTGTATTCTTCGCGATCGTCGTTTCCCTGTTCCCGTTGGCGGTCGGCCCCGAGTCTCAATTGTTGCAAACCTTGTCTCCGGGACTGGTCTGGGTGGCAGCGCTTTTATCGGTTTTGCTCTCGCTGGACGGGCTTTTCCGCAGTGATTTCGAAGACGGATCGCTTGAACAGTGGGTCCTTTCGTCGCACCCCCTGCCTCTTCTGGTTTTGGCCAAGGTACTGGCACACTGGGCCTTCTCTGGCTTGGCACTGGTTTTGCTCGCTCCACTGTTGGCATTGATGCTCGGTTTACCAACCGCCTGTCTGCCGGTGTTGCTGCTTTCTTTATTGCTGGGTACACCGGTGCTGAGCCTGCTCGGTGCGGTGGGCGCGGCCCTGACGGTGGGATTGAAGCGCGGCGGCCTGTTGCTGGCGCTGCTGATTCTGCCGTTGTACATCCCGGTGTTGATTCTCGGCAGTGGCGCCTTGCAGGCGGCATTGCAAGGCATGCCGGCGACCGGTTATCTCCTGTGGCTTGGTAGCCTGACCGCCCTTGCGATAACCCTGACACCTTTTGCAATAGCTGCTGGCCTGAAGATCAGCGTCGGCGAATAATAATGAGGTCTGGTTGTTTTTTAACCACTTCTTTTAAAGAAAAGCAGACCCTGACTGCTCGTGACACGAGCAGCAACCGTGATGGAAACAGTAATGAACTGGACTTGGTTTCATAAGCTCGGCTCGCCCAAATGGTTTTACGGCATCAGTGGCAAACTGCTGCCGTGGCTGAGCGTCGCGGCGTTGCTGCTGATTGGCGTTGGCGTAGTGTGGGGCCTGGCCTTCGCGCCGCCGGACTACCAGCAAGGCAACAGCTTTCGCATCATCTATATCCACGTTCCAGCTGCCATGCTGGCGCAGTCCTGCTACGTGATGCTGGCCGTGTGCGGCATCGTCGGGCTGGTGTGGAAGATGAAGCTGGCCGACGTCGCCCTGCAATGCGCGGCGCCCATCGGTGCCTGGATGACCGCCGTGGCGCTGGTCACCGGGGCGATCTGGGGCAAACCGACCTGGGGTTCGTGGTGGGTCTGGGATGCACGACTAACGTCCATGCTTATTCTGCTGTTTCTGTACTTCGGTCTCATTGCGCTGGGCAACGCCATCAGCAATCGTGACAGTGCCGCCAAGGCCTGTGCGGTATTGGCGATTGTCGGCGTGATCAATATCCCGATCATCAAATACTCGGTGGAGTGGTGGAACACCCTGCACCAGGGCGCGACGTTCACCCTCACCGAAAAACCGGCGATGCCGGCCGAAATGTGGCTGCCACTGCTGCTGACGGTGCTGGGTTTCTACTGTTTCTTTGGCGCGGTGCTGCTTCTGCGCATGCGCCTTGAAGTGCTCAAGCGCGAAGCCCGCGCCAGTTGGGTCAAGGCCGAAGTGCAGAACAGTCTGGAGGCCGCGCGATGAGTTTTGCTTCATTTGGCGACTTCCTCGCCATGGGCCATCATGCCCTGTATGTCTGGTCAGCCTATGGCATCTGCCTGGCGGTGCTGGCCCTCAACGTGGCGGCGCCGATCCTGGCCCGCAAGCGGTATCTGCAACAAGAGGCGCGTCGTCTGCGCCGGGAGAACGGCAAGTGAATCCGCTGCGCAAAAAGCGTCTTACCATCATTCTCGCGATCCTGGTCGGTGTCGGCGCTGCTGTCGGCCTGGCCCTGAGCGCCCTGCAGCAGAACATCAATCTGTTTTACACCCCGACCCAGATCGCCAACGGCGAAGCCCCGCAAGACACACGTATCCGCGCGGGCGGCATGGTCGAAAAAGGTTCGCTGCAACGTTCCGGCGATTCGCTGGACGTGAAATTCATCGTCACCGACTTCAACAAATCCGTGACCATCAGCTACCGCGGCATCCTTCCGGACCTGTTCCGCGAAGGGCAGGGCATTGTTGCCCTGGGCAAGCTCAACACCGAGGGCGTGGTGGTGGCCGACGAAGTGCTGGCCAAGCACGATGAAAAGTACATGCCGCCGGAAGTGACCAAGGCTTTGAAAGACAGCGGTCAATCTGCCCCAACGCCCGCGAAGGAGGGTTGATCGATGACGTCCGGACTCTATATTCCTGAACTCGGCCATCTGGCCATGATTCTGGCGCTGTGTTTCGCGCTGGTTCAGGCCATCGTGCCGTTGCTCGGCGCCTGGCGCGGTGACCGCTTGTGGATGAGCCTGGCCCAACCGGCCGCCTGGGGGCAGTTCGCGTTTCTGCTGTTCGCCTTCGGTTGCCTGACTTACGCCTTCATGGCCGACGATTTCTCCGTCGCCTACGTCGCCAGTAACTCCAACAGCGCCTTGCCGTGGTACTACAAGTTCAGCGCGGTGTGGGGCGCTCACGAAGGGTCGTTGCTGCTCTGGGCGTTGATCCTCGGCGGCTGGACCTTCGCGGTATCGGTGTTCTCCCGACAATTGCCGCAAGTGATGCTCGCTCGCGTGCTGGCGGTGATGGGCATGATCAGCACCGGTTTCCTGCTGTTCCTGATCCTCACGTCCAACCCGTTCAAGCGCATCCTGCCGCAAGTGCCCAGCGATGGCGCCGACCTTAATCCGTTGCTACAAGACATCGGTCTGATCGTTCACCCGCCGATGCTTTACATGGGTTACGTCGGTTTCTCGGTGGCATTCGCCTTCGCCATTGCGGCACTGCTGGGCGGTCGTCTTGATGCCGCTTGGGCGCGCTGGTCCCGTCCGTGGACCATCGTCGCCTGGGCCTTCCTCGGCATCGGTATCACCCTCGGTTCGTGGTGGGCCTACTACGAACTCGGCTGGGGTGGCTGGTGGTTCTGGGATCCGGTGGAAAACGCCTCCTTCATGCCATGGCTGGTGGGCACGGCGCTGATTCACTCGTTGGCGGTCACGGAAAAACGTGGCGTGTTCAAGAGCTGGACCGTGTTGCTGGCCATCGCAGCGTTCTCGTTAAGCTTGCTGGGGACCTTCCTCGTGCGTTCCGGCGTGCTGACGTCGGTTCACGCGTTTGCGTCCGACCCTGAGCGCGGCGTGTTCATCCTGATCTTCCTGCTGTTTGTGGTCGGTGGTTCGCTGACGCTGTTCGCCCTGCGCGCGCCAGTGGTGAAGAGCCACGTCGGCTTCAGCCTCTGGTCCCGGGAAACCCTGCTGCTGGGTAACAACCTGGTGCTGGTGGTGGCGGCTTCGATGATCCTGCTGGGAACGTTGTATCCGCTGATTCTCGATGCGATGACCGGCGCCAAGCTGTCGGTCGGCCCGCCGTACTTCAACGCGCTGTTCATTCCGTTGATGGCATTGCTGATGGTGGTGATGGCGGTCGGAATGCTGGTGCGCTGGAAGGACACCCCGGTCAAATGGCTGTTCAACATGCTGACCCCGGTGTTGCTCGGCAGCGCCGCGCTGGCGGTGGTGGCTGGCGTCGCTTACGGCGATTTCAACTGGGCGGTGATCGCGACCTTCATGCTCGCGGCCTGGGTGTTGCTGGCCGGCGTGCGTGACATCTTCGACAAGACTCGCCACAAAGGCCTGATCAAAGGCCTGCCGACCCTGACCCGCAGTTATTGGGGCATGCAGGTCGCTCACCTCGGCATCGCCGTGTGTGCCCTCGGTGTCGTGTTGTCGAGCCAGAACAGTGCCGAGCGCGACTTGCGCCTGGCGCCGGGCGAGTCCATGGACCTGGCCGGTTATCACTTCGTATTCGAAGGCGCCAAGCACTTCGAAGGCCCGAACTTCACCTCCGACAAGGGCACCGTACGGGTGATCCGCGACGGCAAGGAAGTCAGCGTGCTGCACCCGGAAAAACGCCTCTACACCGTGCAGAACTCGGTGATGACCGAAGCCGGGATCGACGCCGGTTTCACCCGTGACCTCTACGTCGCACTTGGCGAACCGTTGGGCGATGGCGCCTGGGCCGTTCGCGTCCACGTCAAACCGTTCGTGCGCTGGATCTGGTTCGGTGGTCTGCTCACTGGTTTGGGCGGGTTGCTGGCGGCGCTGGATCGCCGTTACCGGGTCAAGGTGAAAAGCCGTGTGCGTGAAGCACTGGGCATGACGGGAGCCACGGCATGAGACGTTGGTTGATGCTGTTGCCTCTGGTGATTTTTCTGGTGGTGGCTGTTTTCCTTTACCGCGGTCTGTACCTGGACCCGGCCGAGTTGCCCTCGGCGATGATCGACAAGCCATTCCCGGAGTTTTCCCTGCCGGCCGTGCAGGGCGACAAGACCCTGACCAAGGCCGACATTCTGGGTAAGCCAGCGCTGGTCAATGTCTGGGGCACCTGGTGCATTTCCTGCCGGGTCGAGCACCCGGTGTTGAACAAGCTGGCCGAGAAGGGCGTGGTGATCTACGGCATCAATTACAAGGACGTTAACGCTGACGCCTTGAAGTGGCTGGTGGAATTCCACAATCCGTACCAGTTGGACATCCGTGACGATGAGGGCACTCTGGGCCTGAACCTTGGCGTTTATGGTGCTCCGGAAACCTTCTTTATTGATGCCAAGGGCATCATCCGCGACAAGTTCGTTGGCGTGATCGACGAACAGGTCTGGCGCGAAAAACTGGCGGCCAAGTATCAGGCGCTGGTCGATGAGGCCAAGCCATGAAGCGCTGGATAGCCGCCGCGGTATTGGGTTTGAGCATGGCCGGCGTGGCACACGCGGCCATCGACACCTACGAGTTCGCCAAAGAAAGTGACCGTGAGCGTTTTCGCGAGCTGACCAAAGAGCTGCGTTGCCCCAAGTGTCAGAATCAGGACATCGCCGATTCCAACGCACCGATCGCCGCCGACCTGCGCAAAGAGATTTTTCGCATGCTCGGCGAGGGCAAGGACAATCAACAGATCATCGACTTCATGGTCGACCGCTACGGTGATTTCGTCCGCTACAAACCTGCTCTGAACGCCAAGACTGCTGTGCTCTGGTTCGGCCCTGCCGGCCTGCTGCTGGGCGGTTTTGTGATCATCGCCGTGATCGTCCGCCGTCGTCGCGTGCAACGCACTGACACCAAGGATGAGCTTTCTGCCGAGGAGCGCGAGCGCCTCGACCACCTGTTGGATAAAAACCAAGAATGATTGATTTCTGGCTCGCTGCAGGTCTGCTACTTCTGGTTGCCCTGAGTTTTCTGCTGATCCCCGTTCTGCGTGGCCGTCGCGCCCAGCTTGAAGAGGATCGTACTGCCCTGAACGTCGCGCTTTATCAGGAGCGCGTGGCCGAGTTGCAGACTCAGCAGGAAGAGGGCGTTCTCGATGCCGCGCAAATGGACACCGGCCGCGCCGAAGCGGCCCGTGAATTGCTCGCCGACACCGAAGGCGTCGAGGCGCCGCGCGTGTCCCGTCTGGGCAAACCGTTGCCCTTGCTGGCGGCGATTCTGGTACCGGTGCTGGGTCTTGGCCTGTACCTGCATTTTGGCGCCAGCGACAAGGTCGAACTGACCCGCGAATTCGCCCAGGCGCCACAGTCGATGGAAGAGATGACCCGACGCCTGGAGCGCGCGGTCGCCGCTCAACCGGATTCGGCCGAGGGCTTGTACTTCCTGGGTCGTACTTACATGGCCCAGGACCGTGCTGGCGATGCGGCGAAGATCTTCGAGCGCACGGTGAACCTGGCCGGTCGTCAGCCGGAACTGTTGGGCCAATGGGCTCAGGCCCAGTACTTCGCCGACGGCAAGAAGTGGTCGGACAAGGTTCAGGCCCTGACCGATGAAGCCCTGAAAGTTGATCCGAAAGAAGTCACCAGCCTTGGCTTGCTCGGTATTGCTGCCTTTGAAAGCCAGCGTTATCAGGACGCCATCGACTACTGGAATCGCCTGCTGGTGCAACTGCCGCCAGAAGACAATTCCCGCGCCGCGCTGCAAGGTGGCATCACTCGGGCTACCGAAAAACTCGAAGCCAACGGCGGCAAAGTTGCACAGCCGCCAGCCGCCAAGGTTGCGGCGCTGCTCAAGGTGCGTGTGGATCTGGCGCCAGAGCTGAAAGCCAAGGTCCAGCCAGGCGACAGCGTATTCATCTTCGCCCGCGCCACCTCAGGCCCACCGGCACCACTGGCCGCCAAGCGCCTGACCGTGGCCGACTTGCCAGCGACCGTCGAGCTGGGCGACGCCGATGCAATGATGCCGCAGTTGAAACTGTCGAACTTCCCTGAAGTCCAACTGGTTGCGCGCATCTCCCGCGCCGGCCAACCGACTGCCGGCGAATGGATCGGTCGCAGCCAGCCTCTGGCCAGCAGCACCACCGCGCCGCAACAATTGACCATCGACAGCCCGGATAAATAGGACACGCCACCATGACCGTCATCGCTCGCATCACCCTGCTCAGTCTGGTTTTGGGGTTAAGCGCTTGTGCGGTCCAGCGACCCGAGCCGACGTCGCTGCCGCCGATCCCACCCTCGCAGCCCAGACCCACGCCGTCTACGGCACCCACGCCGGGCAAACCGAGCATTCCGGCCAAGCCCGCCAAACCGCTGCCACGTACCTCCGCCAGCTTCGCGCCGCCACCAGGTGGCAACAGCCATTGGGACCCGAAGCTCGGTGTTTATGTGCTGGATGACCAGACCAACACCTTTTATCGCCAGCGTACTTACTATCGCTGGGATAACGGCTGGAGCCGGTCGATCAGTCCGAACGGGCCATGGGAAGACACGGACATCCATGGCGTGCCGGGTGGGTTGGGACGGCAATTCGGGCAGTAACGCAAAAGGCGACTTTCGGGGTCGCCTTTTTTTTGGGCGCAGAAAAAGAGACGGGACCACCACTGAACCTTGTGGGAGCGAGCCTGCTCGCGAAGGCTGTGGGTCAGGTGGCGAGTTTTTTGATGGTGTACATATCCGTTGCTGCTGTTACGGCTGCTATTGGTTCCGCTTTTACAGCGGGTCACTTGGAAAAGCGCCAAGTAACCAAACGCTCTTGCCCCTGACGTACGGTGCCTTGCCTAGGCTCGGCATGCCCTCGCTCCGGTCCTGCTCCGTGGGCCCGCCGCCATCGGCCATCCATGGCCGGGGGCGGCTACCGCGGCATCCTTGCCGCGGTGCCCACTACGCAGAACCTCCACTCGGCCTCCCGACGGGGCAGATCAAGATCAAAAGCAAAGCAACGGCTACGGCAACAGCAACAGCAACAGCGAGATCAACAGCTTCGCGAGCAGGCTCGCTCCCACAGTGGATCGGCGTACATCTTTTGCTTCTCACCACTCAACAGGCCGAGCGTTAGCTCGCCTGCAGCTTTTGATCTTGACGCACCGCCCCATCGAGAGGCCGAGTGGAGGTTCTGCGCAGTGGGCAACCCGGCATGGATGCCGGGTTAGCCGCCCCCGGCCATGGATGGCCGATGGCGGCGGGCCCACGGAGCAGGACCGGAGCGAGGGCACCCTGAGCCTAGGCGAAGGGCCGAACGAAAGGGGTAGAAGCGCTTTGGTTACTTTCGCGCTTTTCGAAAGTGACTCGCTGTAAAAGCGAAACCGTCAGCCGCCGTTACCGCAGAAACGGATATGTCCCCCATCAAAACCTATGTTGCCCGACACACCGCTTTCGCGAGCAGGCTCGCTCCCACAGGTTCAGCGGTAACCCCACCTGCTCAACCTTTCACAAAACCTTCATCAAATAGTTATTCCAGCGACTTGTGCAAGTCATAGGGCTGACACAGCCAGTGCCTAAAGTCGGTTGAACTTCAAAGCGGCCAGGGACGGCTGTTCAACCAGACAGAGAAGCCCATGAACGCAGCTATCCATGTCGATCATCTGAACAAGACCTTTGCGCGCAAAACCGCGCTGGTCGACCTCGAACTCACCATCGCAACCGGTGAGATGGTCGCGCTGATTGGCGCTTCCGGCTCCGGCAAATCCACCTTGCTGCGGCACCTCGCGGGCCTGGCCTGTTGCGATCGCAACAACGGCGGCAGCGTCAAGGTGCTGGGGCGGGAGGTGCAGGCGTCCGGGCGGCTGAACGGTAAGGTTCGTCGCTTGCGCGCCGACATCGGTTACATCTTCCAGCAGTTCAACCTGGTCAACCGCCTGAGCGTGCTCGATAACGTGCTGCTCGGTTGCCTGGGGCGCATGCCACGCTGGCGCGGCAATTTGAGCCTGTTCAATGCCGAGGAAAAGCAATTTGCCCTCGAGTCTCTGGACCGTGTCGGCCTGGTCGATCTGGCGGCGCAGCGCGCATCCACCTTGTCCGGTGGCCAACAACAGCGCGTGGCGATTGCCCGGGCGCTGACCCAACGCGCCGAGGTCATTCTGGCCGATGAACCGATCGCCTCCCTGGACCCGGAATCGGCGCGCAAGGTCATGGAAATCCTCGCCGACATCAACCGCCGCGACGGCAAGACCGTGGTAGTGACCCTGCATCAAGTCGATTACGCCACGCGCTATTGCCCCCGTGCGGTGGCGCTCAAGGGCGGTCGGATTCATTTCGACGGCCTCGCCGCCGACCTGAGCAGTCAGTTCCTCAATGATTTGTACGGTGCCGACATCGACACCAGCCTGATGTTTTCCGACCAGACCCGCCACCCCGAACCCGCGCCCCGGTTGGTGCTGGCTCGCGTGTGAATACCTCCACTTCCTCAACTACGCACCCTCAGGAATCCTTTCCATGTTGAACCGTATCGGTCGCGTTATTGCTGGTGCAACCCTACTAGCAAGCTGTGTGCTGGGCACCGCCCAGGCTGAAGAAAAAGCCATCAACTTCGGCATCATGTCCACCGAGTCTTCGCAGAACCTGAAGAGTATCTGGCAGCCGTTTCTTGACGATATGCAGAAGAAAACCGGCCTGAAGATCAACGCCACCTTCGCCTCCGACTATGCCGGCCTGATCCAGGGCATGCGCTTCAACAAGGTCGACGTCGCCTGGCTGGGCAACAAGGCCGCCATGGAAGCGGTGGACCGTTCCAACGGCGAGATCTTCGCCCAGACCGCTGCCGCCAACGGTGCCGCCGGGTACTGGAGCGTGCTGATCGTGCGCAAGGACAGCCCGATCAACTCCGTCGACGACATGCTGAAAAACGCGAAGAACCTGACCTTCGGCAACGGCGACCCGAACTCCACCTCGGGTTATCTGGTGCCGGGCTACTACGTGTTCGCGAAGAACCACGTCGATGCAGCCACCGCGTTCAAGCGCACCCTCAACTCCAGCCATGAGGTCAACGCCTTGAGCGTGGCCAAGGGGCAACTGGATGTGGCGACCTTCAACACCGAAAGCTGGGATCGTTTGGAAGTCACCCAGCCGGACAAGGCTGCGCTGCTCAAGGTGATCTGGAAGTCGCCGCTGATCCCCGCCGACCCGTTGGTATGGAGCAAGGCCCTGAGCGACAGCGAGAAGACCAAGATCCGCGATTTCATCTTCAGCTATGGCGATACCGACTCCGAGAAAGCGGTACTCAAAGGCATGCAGCTGGGCAAGTTCCTGAAGTCCAGCGACGACCAGTTGCTGCCGATCCGTCAGCTCGAACTGTTCAAGCAGCGCACTACCATCAGTGCCGACACCAAGCTTGAGGCCGCGGACAAGGCCAAGCGTCTGGCCGAAATCGATGCCGAGCTGGCCAAGTTGCAAGAGCGCCTGACCCTGCTCGAAAAGACCAGCGACAAGAAGAGCGCGGCCAACGCCGGTTGATTCACCGCGGGGCAACTGTGGGAGCGAGCCTGCTCGCGAAGATGGCGGCACATGCACCATCGATGTCGACTGACACACCGATATCGCGAGCAGGCTCGCTCCCACAGTTTTTTGCTCAAGGCATTACTCATGTGCCGCGCCTCGTCAAACCGCTTTTTTAGAGAATCCTTATGACCACTCTGCACGCTGAAGCTGTCGGCAAGCGCACCTGGCCGCAGTACGCCGGTTGGGGCCTGTTCCTGGTCCTGCTGGCCTGGGCCTGGCACGGCGCCGAGATGAATCCGATGGCGCTGTACCGCGACTCCGGAAACATGGCGACCTTCGCCGCTGATTTCTTCCCGCCGGACTTCCACGAATGGCGCGCCTACCTCAAGGAAATGATCGTCACCGTACAAATCGCCCTTTGGGGCACGGTGTTGGCGATTGTCTGCTCGATTCCCCTGGGGATTCTGTGCTCGGAAAACATCACACCCTGGTGGATCCACCAGCCGCTGCGTCGGGTGATGGACGCCTTCCGTTCGATCAACGAAATGGTCTTCGCCATGTTGTTCGTGGTGGCCGTCGGGTTGGGGCCGTTTGCCGGGGTTCTGGCGCTGTGGATCAGCACCACCGGTGTACTTGCCAAGCTGTTCGCCGAAGCGGTCGAGGCCATCGACCCGGGCCCGGTTGAAGGTGTTCGCGCCACCGGTGCCAGTGCCTTGCAAGAAGTGATCTACGGGATCATTCCGCAAGTGATGCCGCTGTGGGTGTCGTACGCGCTGTACCGCTTCGAGGCCAACGTGCGTTCGGCGACGGTGGTGGGAATGGTCGGTGCCGGTGGGATCGGGGTGATTCTCTGGGAAAACATCCGCGCCTTCCAGTTTGTGCAGACCTGTGCGGTGCTGCTGGTGATCATCGTGGTGGTGAGCCTGATCGACATCCTGTCGCAACGCCTGCGCAAGCAGTTCATCTGAATTTCGGAGGGGTGCCCGTGGGCGCTTTTTTTTAAGCATGCAGTTGTCTAGACAAGATGAGCCGGTGTACCGCGAATTGGCCGACATCCTGCGCCGTGAGCTGGCGGATTATCAGGCCGGGGACTTCCTGCCGGCGGAAGTGCAGTTGGCCGAGCGTTTCGGGGTCAACCGCCACACCTTGCGCCGCGCCATCGATGAGTTGGTGTTCGAAGGCAGCCTGCTGCGCCGCCAGGGCAAGGGCACTCAGGTGCTGGAGCGGCCGCTGATTTATCCGATGGCCGCCGACAGTGCCTACAGCCAGTCGTTGTCGGCCCAAGGCCTGGGCGTCGAGGCGGTGCTGCTCAAGCGTCGTTATTGCTTCGCCAGCCGTGAAGAGGCGCAACACCTCGGTCTTGCCGAGATGGCGCCGATGATCGAATTGCAGACCTTGCGCAAGCTCGATCACCAACCGGTCAGCCTGATACGCCATCGCTACTGCGCCAGCCACGCGCCGTTGCTGGCGGACTACACCGGCGGCTCCCTGCGTCAGTACTTGAGCGAACGGGACCTGCCGCTGACTCGCACGCTGAGCCTGATTGGCGCCCGTTTGCCCAGCCGCGAAGAAGCCGCGTTGCTGATGATGCCCCGGCACTTGCCGGCGCTGAGTGTGTTCACCCTTTCCCGCGACCGCGACGGCCGTCCGGTGGAGCTGGCCCAGTCCACCAGCCGTTCGGATCGCTTCCAGTACCAGGTCGTCACCTGATGGAGAACTTACCGATGAACCCTGCTCCTTACTCTGCGCGGCAGCACTGGATCGGCGTGCTGGCCCGCGCCCGTCGCAGCGAATTGCAGCCTCTCGAAGCCGCGCTGCGCGACGTCGAGTACCAATTGATCCGCGCCCCGGAAATCGGCATGACCCTGGTCCGTGGCCGCATGGGCGGCAACGGTGCGCCGTTCAACGTCGGCGAAATGAGCGTGACCCGTTGCGTGGTGCGCTTGGCCGATGGCCGTACCGGCTACAGCTACTTGGCGGGTCGCGACAAGGTCCACGCCGAATTGGCGGCCCTGGCCGACGCGCATTTGCAGGGCACGCAACAGCGCCACTGGCTTAATGAAGTGATCACGCCACTGGCCAACGCTCAGGCACAACGTCGGGCGCAGAAAGAGGCGGAAACCGCCGCCACCAAAGTTGAATTTTTCACCCTCGTGCGAGGAGAAAACTGATGAGCGCACCATTGTTGCAACCGGCGTTTACCGACCCGGTGCTTGATGCCCAGCGCAGTTTTCGCGCTGCGCTCAAAGCGCTGGCCGGTCCCGGATTGATCCAGAACTTGCACGCCACCCCAAGCCTGGAAGGGTTGGCGCCAGCCACTTACGCCTTGTGCCTGGCCTTGCTGGATGTCGACACGCCGCTGTGGCTGGCGCCGTCTTTCGATACGCCGGCAATCCGCGCCAACCTGGCGTTCCACTGCGGTTGCCCGCTGACCCCGTATCGGGAAGCCGCGCGTTTTGCCTTGCTGGGCGCCGAAGACCTGCTCGATCTCAGCGGCTTCGACCATGGCAATGACCGTTACCCCGATCAGTCCTGCACCTTGCTGGTTCAGCTGCCGAGCCTCGACGGCGGGGCAGGGCAGGCCTGGCGCGGGCCGGGGATCGAGACTCAGCACCAGGTCAGTCTGCCTCTGACCGACGGTTTCTGGCGCGAGCGTGAACAGCGCAACGAATTTCCCCGAGGGCTGGATCTGTTTTTCGCCGCCGGTCACGACTTTATCGGCCTGCCGCGCAGCACGCGGGTCGCTCGCACAATAGAGGAGTTTGCCTGATGTACGTAGCCGTCAAAGGTGGCGAACAGGCCATCGACAACGCTCACCGTCTGCTGGCGAAAAAGCGCCGGGGCGACACCTCGATCACTGAACTGAGTGTCGAACAGATCCGCCAGCAACTGCCGCTGGCGGTGGCGCGGGTGATGAGCGAAGGCTCGCTGTACGACGAAGAACTGGCCGCACTGGCGATCAAGCAAGCGGCGGGCGACCTGGTCGAGGCGATCTTCCTGCTGCGGGCCTATCGCACCACGCTGCCGCGTTTCAGCCCGAGCCTGCCGATCGACACGTCAGACATGCAGCTCAGCCGACGTTTGTCCGCCACGTTCAAGGACGTGCCGGGCGGGCAGTTGCTGGGGCCAACGTTCGATTACACCCATCGTCTGCTCGACTTTGCGCTGCTCGCCGAAGGCGAATACCCGGGACCGCAAACCACCCCGAACGCCAGCCTCGAACCTTGCCCACGGGTCCTGGGTTTGCTGGCCAAGGAGGGTTTGATCAAGAACGAATCCGACAACGGCGAAACAGTGGCGGACATCACCCGCGACCCTCTGGAACTGCCGGCCAGCCGTGCCCAACGATTACAGGCCCTGGCCCGTGGCGATGAAGGTTTTCTATTGGCGCTGGGTTATTCCACCCAGCGCGGTTACGGCCGCAACCACCCATTCGCTGGAGAAATTCGCATCGGTGAAGTGGAAGTGTGGATCGATCCCGAAGAGCTGGGCTTCCCCATCAATCTGGGCAGCATCGAAGTGACCGAGTGCGAAATGGTCAACCAATTCGTCGGTTCCGCCACCGAGCTGGCGCAGTTCACGCGTGGCTACGGTCTGGCCTTCGGGCACGCCGAGCGCAAAGCCATGGGCATGGCGCTGGTCGACCGCGCACTGCGGGCCGAGGAGTTCAACGAAGAGATCGTGTCCCCGGCGCAACAGGAGGAATTCGTGCTGATGCACTGCGACAACGTCGAGGCCGCCGGTTTTGTCTCGCACCTCAAATTACCTCACTACGTGGATTTCCAGGCCGAACTGGAACTGATCCGCAAACTGCGCAAGCCTGCCGAGGCCAACAGCCATGAATGACCTGACCCAGGCGCCAATCCGCGATGCGGCGTACAACTTCGCCTACCTGGATGAGCAGACCAAACGCATGATCCGCCGCGCCTTGCTCAAGGCCGTGGCGATCCCCGGTTATCAGGTGCCGTTCGGCGGGCGTGAGATGCCGCTGCCTTACGGCTGGGGTACCGGCGGCATGCAATTGACCGCGGCGATTCTCGGTGCTGACGACGTGCTCAAAGTCATCGATCAGGGCGCGGATGACACCACCAACGCCGTGTCGATCCGCCGCTTCTTCGCCCGCACCGCTGGCGTCGCGACCACCGAAAGTACGCCGGATGCGACGGTGATCCAGACCCGGCACCGTATTCCGGAAACGCCGCTGCACGCCGATCAGATCATGGTGTATCAGGTGCCGATCCCCGAGCCGCTGCGCTTTATCGAACCTTCGGAAACCGAGACCCGGACCATGCATGCCCTCAATGATTACGGGGTCATGCACGTCAAGCTCTACGAGGACATCGCCACCTTCGGTCACATCGCCACCAGCTACGCCTACCCGGTGATGGTGGACGAGCGCTACGTGATGGACCCGTCGCCGATCCCCAAATTCGATAACCCGAAACTCGACATGAGCCCGGCGCTGATGCTGTTCGGCGCGGGTCGTGAAAAGCGTCTGTATGCCGTGCCGCCGTACACAAAAGTCACCAGTCTCGACTTTGAGGATCACCCCTTCGAAGTGCAGAAGTGGGAGGAGTGCTGCGCCATTTGTGGCAGTCACGATTCCTTCCTCGACGAGCTGATCATCGACGACGCCGGGACCCAGAGTTTCGTGTGTTCCGACACCTATTACTGCGCCCAGCGCGTCAGCCAGCAGGAGCAAGGCCAATGAATCAGGCGCTGAAAAACCAACCGTCCGCCGCCACTGTCGAGCCCTTGCTGCGAGTGCGCGACCTGTCGTTGTTGTACGGCTTGGAGAAGGGTTGCCAGGGCGTCAGTTTTGACCTGTATCCCGGTGAGGTGCTGGGTATTGTCGGCGAGTCCGGTTCGGGCAAATCGACCTTGCTCTCGTTGCTCAGCGGCCGCCTGCCGCCCCAGCGCGGCAGCATTGGTTACCGCGACAAACAGGGTCAATGGCTCGACCTGTACAGCGCCAGCGAAGCCGAGCGCCGGACCTTGCTACGCACCGAGTGGGGTTTTGTCGAACAGAATCCTCGCGACGGTTTGCGCATGGGCGTTTCGGCCGGCGCCAACATCGGCGAGCGCCTGATGGCCCAAGGTGTGCGCAATTACCAGCAACTGCGCGGGGCGGGGATCGACTGGTTGAGCCAGGTGGAAATCGACCCGCTGCGCATCGACGACTTGCCCCGGACCTTCTCCGGCGGCATGCAACAGCGGCTGCAAATCGCCCGCAATCTGGTGTCGAGCCCGCGGCTGGTGTTCATGGACGAACCGACGGGTGGACTCGATGTGTCGGTGCAGGCGCGGTTGCTCGACCTGTTGCGTGGGTTGGTGCGCGAGCTGGACCTGGCGGTGGTCATCGTTACGCACGACCTGGCGGTGGCGCGTCTGCTGGCCGATCGGCTGATGGTGATGCGCCGCTCGCGGGTGGTGGAAACCGGCCTGACCGACCAGATCCTTGACGATCCGCAGCACCCTTACTCGCAACTGCTGGTGTCTTCGGTGTTGCAGCCGTGAAGTCCCGTTTATCTGTGGAATCCGAGCGATGAATACCTTGATCGAGGTCCGTGACCTCTCGAAAACCTTCACCCTGCATCAACAGCACGGCGTGGTCCTGAACGTGCTGCGTGGGGTGGATTTCAGCGTGGCGGGCGGTGAATGCCTGGTGCTGCATGGTCAGTCCGGTGCCGGTAAAAGCACCTTGCTGCGCACGCTGTATGGCAATTACCTGCCAGCCGGCGGCAGCATCCGCGTACAGCATGACGGCCACTGGCTGGAGCTGGTGGGCGCCGAGCCGCGAGACATTCTGCAGGTGCGTCAGCAAACCCTGGGTTATGTCAGTCAGTTCCTGCGGGTGATCCCGCGAGTGGCGTGCCTGGACGTGGTGATGGAGCCGGCCCTTGCCCGAGGCTGGTCAAAACACCTGGCGCAATCGCGCGCCGAGCTGTTGCTCAGCCGCTTGAACATTCCACAACGCCTTTGGCAATTGGCACCCGGCACCTTCTCCGGTGGCGAGCAACAACGGGTCAACATCGCCCGCGGCTTTATGGTGCCCTGGCCGGTGATGCTGCTCGACGAACCGACGGCCTCCCTGGACGACACCAATCGCCAGGTGGTGCTGGAGCTGATGAACGAAGCGAAAGCGGCAGGCGCCGCACTGATCGGCATCTTCCACGACCGCACCGCTCGCGAGGCGGTTGCCGATCGCCATCTCGACATGACCCCAGCCGCTGTGAACCACGAGGAATACGCCGATGTCCGCTGAACAGATCCTCAGCAATGCCCGCCTGGTCACCGCTGACCGTGTGTTCCTCGGCACTCTCGTGCTGCGCGACGGGTTGATCGCCGAAGTCGCCGAAGGCCTGAGCCGACTGCCCCAGGCCCAAGACCTCAACGGTGATTTCCTGTTGCCCGGTCTGGTGGAGTTGCACACCGACAACCTGGAAAAGCACATGACCCCGCGCCCCGGCGTGGACTGGCCCTCGACCTCGGCGGTGCTCAGTCACGATGCGCAGATCATCGCGGCTGGCATCACCACGGTGTTCGATGCCGTGTCCATCGGCGATGTGAACCCCAAAGGCAATCGCATGCAGAAATTGCCGGCGATGCTTGAGGCGATCTCCAGCGCCTCCGACGCCGGGCTGACGCGCGCCGAACACCGTCTGCACCTGCGTTGCGAGCTGTGCCACCCGGATACGCTAAGTGTGTTCCGTGACCTGGTGGAGCATCCGCTGGTGCAACTGGTGTCGGTGATGGACCACTCTCCTGGCCAGCGGCAGTTTGTGCTGGAGTCCAAGTACCGTGAGTACTACATGGGCAAGTACCACCTGACGACGACACAGATGGATGAGTTCATCGTCCTGCAAATGGCCAACTCCCGTGAGTACAGCACCCGCTATCGCGCGGCGATTGTCGAGCACTGCCTGGCCCGCGGCCTGTCGGTGGCCAGCCATGACGATGCGACTCTGGCCCATGTCGAGGAGTCGGCACGCTACGGCATGACCATCGCGGAGTTCCCAACCACTCTGGAGGCGGCGCGCGGCTGCCAGCAATTGGGCATGAGTGTGCTGATGGGCGCACCGAACATTGTCCGCGGCGGTTCCCACTCGGGTAATGTGGCCGCTGCTGATCTGGCTGCTGAAGGCTTGCTGGACATACTGTCCAGTGACTACTACCCGGCCAGTCTGCTGCAAGCGGCGTTTGCACTGGCGGCCCAGGCCAATCAGTGCGACTTGGCCGAGGCTGTACGCATGGTCACCCTGGCCCCGGCCAGAGCGGCAGGGCTGAGTGATCGCGGCGAGATTGCTGTCGGTTTGCGAGCGGATCTGGTGCAAGCCAGGAGCCAGGACGGGTTGCCGGTGGTACAACAAGTCTGGCGACAAGCGAAGAGGGTGTTTTGATGGCGGGCAGGTTGATCTATCTCATCGGACCTTCAGGTTCGGGCAAGGACAGCCTGCTGGATGCCGCACGAGCGCGGTTGGCCGAACGCGAATGTCGTATCGTGCGGCGGGTCATCACCCGCTCGGCGGAAGCGGTGGGGGAAGCGGCACAAGGCGTCAGTGCGCAACAGTTCGCCGAGAGGGAGGCTCAGGGCGCGTTTGCCCTGAGCTGGCATGCCAATGGTTTGTCCTATGGGATCCCACGGGAAATCGACGATTGGCTGGCGGCGGGACAGGATGTGCTGGTCAATGGGTCGCGCGGTCATCTGCCGCAGACCCGCTTGCGCTATCCAAACGTGCTCGTGCTGTTGCTGACGGTCGATCAGGCTGTATTGCGCCAGCGCTTGCTGGCACGGGGACGTGAAACGGTCGCCGAGATTGATGATCGGCTGGCACGCAATGGCCGTTTCAGCGACCGCGTGCTCGCCGAACACGATCCGGTGTTGTGTGTGATCGACAACTCCGGGCCGCTGGAGCGCACGGTCGAATGCTTGCTGACCTGCGTCGACGGGCAACCCGTATGCGCCTGACATTACTGGGCACCGGTGACGCCCGACAGGTGCCGGTCTACGGCTGCGAATGCGCGGCCTGCGACCTGGCCCGTAGCGATGAACGCTTGAGACGTCGTCCGTGCAGCGCATTGATCGAGTGTGGCGATCAGCGCTGGTTGATCGACAGCGGCCTGTCCGACCTCACCGAACGCTTCCCGCCCCGCAGCTTCAACGGCATTTTCCAGACCCACTACCACGCCGATCACGCCCAAGGGCTGCTGCATTTGCGTTGGGGTCAGGGGCTGGTGATTCCGGTGCATGGCCCGGTGGACCCGGAAGGCCTGGCCGATCTCTACAAGCATCCGGGGATACTCGATTTCAGCCAGCCTTTCGACGCCTTTGAAACCCGGCAGTTCGGCACGCTCAGCGTCACGGCGTTACCACTGCAACACTCCAAACCGACGCTTGGTTACTTGTTGGAGGGAGAAGGGCGACGAATCGCTTACCTGACCGACACTGTAGGCCTGCCGCCAGCCACTACGGCCCATTTGCAGCGTGAGCCGCTGGATCTGTTGGTGCTCGACTGCTCAATGCCGCCGCAGCCGCAGACACCACGTAATCACAACGATCTGAATCTTGCATTGCGTTGCATTGAGGACTTGCAACCGAAGTTGGCGGTCTTGACGCATGTCGGGCATACGCTGGATGCCTGGTTGCTGGAGCACCGTAGCGAATTGCCGGGGAATGTCAGGGTTGGTTTTGATGGGTATGTGATTTAGCGCTTGGACGCTATGCAGTCATGATCGAACGGCGCAGCAGCAAGGACATGACGGTCATCAACATCGGGCAGCGTCAGCCCCTCAATCAATTCTTCGTAACCGGACACACACGCGTCGGGTAAGGCCTGGTCCATCAGCTCGGATGTGCGATCAAGCTGTTCTACGGTTAGATCCGGGCGATTTTTAAGCAGATTACGTTTCCACTCGTTGTGTATCTCCAACGACCATTTCGCTCTGAAACGCCCGGAGAGCGCGAGCCACATCAGAAAATCTCTCAAGGGAGCGGGGTACAGCACACAGGCGTCATATGCAGCGGTAAAAGAAGATTGCCTCACTCGTATCCTGTCCTTAAGGCTTGTGCCTGCTCGGCGAGAAGCGTCATTGCTTGCTCGCTGGCAGTGTCGCGCCGGTTTTTATAGTCCATTAAATCGGCAAAGCGCACACGTCGGTGCTTGCCGGTTTTGTGGTAGGACAACTCGCCGGACTCCAGCAGTTTGATCAGGTGCGGGCGTGAGACATTGAGTAAATCTGCCGCTTCCTGGGTGGTCAGTTCTGCGTGAACCGGGACCACTTTGACGGCATTGCCCACCGCGAGCTCGGCCAGGATGTCGACCAGCAGCCGGAGGGCCGAGGTGGGCAGTTCGACGCTATGAGCTTCATTTTGCTCGTCGAAAATCTGGATGTGCTGAGTTTCGAATTGAGTGGCGAGATAGGCGGCCAGGGCGCGTTGGCCTTCGATAGCAGCCTGAACTTCGCGCTCCAGGGGTAGATTGATCGGTGGAAGGATGACTGGCGACATGATGGTTTCCGACATTCTGAAAAAACAATGTTGGAAGGCTATTCGAATCAAACGAAAATCGCAATAAACGAAACGAGTGGGTTTCAGGTCTCCTTCGCCAATACCCCCTGAACATAATCTACAAACGCCCGAGCCTTGGCGCTGGCCATTTTGCCGGTGGGAAACACCGCCCAGAGGTCCAGATTCGGCAGCGCCCACTCCTTCATCACTTCCCTGACCGCACCGTTGGCGAGTTCCGGCGCAAACATCCACTCCGACGCCATGGTCAGCCCTTGGTGGGCGAGCACCGCTTCACGTAAACCTTCGGCGGCGTTGACGCGGATCCGGCCGCTGATGAGGACTGACTGTTCTTCGATGCCTTTCTTGAACTGCCAATGGGCACCGCCACCCAAGGTGTAGGCGATTGCGTGATGTTTGCTCAGATCGGCAGGGCAGTTGGGTTCGCCGTGTTTTTCGAAATAGGCGGGCGTGCCCAGCACCACGCGACGGCATTCGGCGATTTTGCGGGCGGTGAGACCTGAGTCGCTCAGGGCGCCCATACGCAGGGCGATGTCGACGCCTTCTTCCACCAGATTGATATTGCGGTCATCCAGCATCAGGTCGATGTTCAGCTCAGGGTTCTGATCGAGGAACGGTCCGAGGTGCGGAACGATGTGCAGTCGGCCGAAGGTCACGGCGGCGCAGATTCGCAGGTTGCCACTCAGGCCGCTGGCGGCACCGCGAGCGGCATTGTCAGCCTCATCAGCTTCTTCGATGGCACGCTTGGAGCGTTCGAAAAACGCCTGCCCGGCCTCGGTCGGTGTCAGGCCTCGAGTCGAACGCAACAGCAGCCGAACGGCAAGGCGCGCTTCCAGTTGCGCGATGGCTTTCGACACGGCGGGCTGGCCGATATTCAAGCGTCGGGCGGCGGCGGAAAAGGAACCGGTTTCCACCACGTAGACGAAGGTTTCCATTGCGCCGAGACGGTCCATCAAAGTCCTTGTGCAAGTCTGAATAATGTTGAGCTCCCACAAGGGGACATGTGTTGTTGGTTAGAACGCGGCTTTACCTATCGAAGCGCCACCGTCGACAAACAAGGTTTGCCCGGTAATAAACCCGCTCTGCTCGGACAACAAAAACGCAATCGCCGCCGCGATCTCCTGCGGCTGCCCCAGCCGACCTATCGGCACGCCGGCCAGATAACGCGCTTCACCCTCACTGCCCGGTACGTCGGGTCATTGCATGCTCCGTGAAAGAACATGCCGCGGGTCAGGCGGCATTTGATCGTTAGCCGCGAATCGCATCCCAGCATCGCTTCAGCTCAGGTCGCTGAGTGTAATCCGGGTTGACCTCGGCGTGACGGATCAGGCTGAGCGAAAGTATTCATTCTTGGGAAGAATGCCGCGGCCCGCAATCACACTCTGTAAAACAACCGAACGTCGTGATTCGGATTTTTGTGCTTGAGTAAAGATAACTCTAGAGTTACTTTTGTTTAGGCCTGAGCAAGGAGGCTATTGGTGCAGAGCAGGCTATTGATCAAGGAGTTGGAGGAGGCCGGCTGGATACTGGATCGGATTGCCGGCAGCCATCACATCTTCAAACACCGATACAACCCGTACACGATACCCGTCCCTCGTCCGAAAAAGGATTTGCCGATCGGGACGGTCAAAAGCATCAGGAGGCGAGCCGGGCTGTATTGCCCGGGAGCCAGTTACGCAGGAGATCCATAATGCAATATCCAATCTGTATCGAGTGGGGAGACGAGAACACCGCCATCGGTATTCAGATCCCCGATATTCCAGGCGCCGTAACGGCCGGGGATACGTTTGAAGACGCCTATAACGCAGCGGTCGAGATTGCCCACATCATGCTTCAGGAGATCGCGGCTGACGGGGAGTCAATTCCGATGCCTACCTCTGCGGCTGCTCATCGTGGAAATCCAGACTTTGCCGACATGGGCTGGGGAATGCTGGAGCTGGACATCGCCCCCTATATGGGCAAAACCGAGAAGGTCAACGTAACGCTGCCTGGCTATGTGATTCAGCGCATTGACCGATATGTGCGTGAGCATAATGTCAAAAGCCGCTCTTCCTTTCTGGCAGATGCGGCGATGGAGAAGTTGGTTCGGCACTGAGTGGTGTCAGTCACACAGCAATCGCAGGCAATCTCGGTCCCGTAGGAGCGAGGCTTGCCCGCGAAGCTTTTGGCACCTTAAGCCGTGGCCAACGAACGCCTCTCTGAAACACTCAAAAACCGCAGCAACGCCAACAGCGGAAACGCGCTACCCACAATCACGATCCACAACCAGCCGCCGTGTTCATACACCGCACTGGCCACCGAGGAACCAAACGCGCCGCCGATAAAAATGCTGGTCATGTACAGGGCATTCAGGCGGCTGCGGCTTTTGGCGTCGAGGGCGTAGACCGCGCGTTGGCCAAGCACCATGTTCATCTGCACGCAGAAGTCGAGTATCACGCCGGTGACCGCGAGGCCGATGACGCTGTAGGCCGGGTGGACGAAGGCGGGCAGGAAGCTCAGGCTGGCAAACAACAGGGCCAGCAGTGAAGCAACGCGGGTGTGGCCGGCATCGGCCAGTCGACCGGCAATGGGGGCGGCGATGGCACCGATGGCCCCGACCAGGGCGAAGATCGCGATCTGGGTTTGCGACAAGCCATGGTTGCGCGCCAGTTCCAGCGGCACGGCGGTCCAGAACAGGCTAAACGTGGCGAACATGCAACCCTGGTAGAACGCGCGCTGGCGCAATACCGGCTGTTGACGCAACAGGGTCCAGAGCGAACCCAACAACTGACCATAAGACGCGCTGTGATCAGGCTGGCGCTTGGGAATCGTCAGCGCCAGCACGATGCTGATCGCCGCCATCAACACCGCTGCAATCACAAACATCGCACGCCAGCCGAAATGGTCAGCCACCACGCTGGACACCGGTCGCGCCAACAGAATCCCCAGCAGCAAACCGCCCATGATCCCACCGACTACACGACCACGTGACTCTTCCGGCGCCAGGTGTGCAGCCAGCGGTATCAGGATCTGCACCGACACCGAACTGAAACCCACCAGTAGCGAGATCAGCAAAAACACGTTTGGCTGATCGGTGAACGCTGCGCCCAGCAGACTGGCAATCGCCACCACGGTGGTGATGATCATCAAGCGGCGGTTTTCCAGCAGATCACCCAGCGGCACCAGGAAAAACAAACCTAACGCGTAACCAATCTGGGTCAGCGAAACGATCAGGCTGGCCATGGTGCTGGTCAGGCCGATGTCGGGTGCGATCAGGCCGATGATCGGTTGGGCGTAGTAAATGTTGGCAACAATGGCGCCGCAGCAGAAGGCAAACAGCAGCACCATGCCTTTGGTCATTGTCGCGGCGCCGTGGGGCACCTGGGTTGCTGGGTTCATATCGGGTCTCGCTGAACAAAAGGGAATGCGCGAAGGCTAATGGGCTGACCGGAACGGCGGAAGAGGGGTTGGAGTGATAGCAATCATTCCTTTGCGGAATGAGTGACGGACGTGTGTGATGTTCGTCGATGAACCTTGCGTCAAAACATTGAGGTCCGATGATACATTCACTTACATCCTGTTCGATAGCGTGCTTATGTTCTCTCCTCATGTTTCATAAAACGGAAGGCACTTCCATGAATGCGATGTTTCGTCACCTGATTCGCGGCGCTTCAGCCATTACCTTGATCACCTTGTTCACGGCAGGTCTCGCCCAGGCCGCCGACGCGCCGGGCATGCGTATCGGCGTTCGCGGCGAGATCACCGACGTCAGTCCCGACGTGCTGAAAGTCCACGTCAACAGCGGCGAAAACGTGGTGATCAACCTGACCAAAGACACCAAAGTCCGCGCCGTTACCCTGGCCAATATCGAAGACATCAAACCCGGCAGCTACATCGGCTCGGCTGCCATACCGCAGGAGGACGGAACCCTCAAGGCCCTGGAAGTCCACGTCTTCCCACCGGAACTGGCCGGCAGCGGCGACGGGCATCGGCCGTTTGATCTGGTCAAGGGCAGTAGCATGACCAATGGCAGCGTGGGCGATCTGGTGGTCAGCAATGGTCGGGTATTGACCGTCAACTACAAGGGCGGCCAGCAGAAGATTCTGGTGCCGGAAGACGTGCCGATCGTGAATCTGGTGCCGGGTGATCGCAGCTTGCTGAAGGTGGGAGTGAAGATCGTGACGTTTGTCACCCAAAGTGCGGACGGTACGCTCACCGCCCAATCGATTTCCGCGGGCAAGGATGGCGTAACACCGCCGATGTAACGGTGCGTCGAGGAGTAAACTCACCACTGATCGTTCCCACGCTCTGCGTGGGAATGCCTCAACGGACGCTCTGCGTTCGGCTCTGGATGGGACGCGGAGCGTCCCGGGCTGCTTTCCCACGCAGAGCGTGGGAACGATCAGTCAGCGGCCACAAAAAAAGGCGACCTTCTCAGGTCGCCTTTTTCATTGGGCTCAGGAATTACTGGCCGCTGTAAATCTGATCAAAGATCCCACCATCATTGAAGTGAGTCTTCTGCACAGTCCGCCAGTCACCAAAGGTCTTCTCTACTGACAGGAAATCCACTTTCGGGAAACGGTCGGTGTATTTGGCCAGCACCGCCGGATCACGCGGACGCAGGTAGTTCGCCGCGGCAATCTCCTGACCTTCCGGCGACCACAGGTACTTCAAATATTCCTCAGCTGCCGCGCGGGTGCCTTTCTTGTCGACTGTTTTGTCGACCACCGACACCGGCGGCTCGGCTTCAGCAGAAACACTCGGGTAGATCACTTCAAACTGGTCACGACCAAACTCACGCGCAATCATTTCCGCTTCGTTTTCGAAGGTCACCAGCACGTCGCCAATCTGGTTGGTCATGAAGGTGGTGGTGGCTGCACGGCCACCGGTGTCGAGGACCGGCGCTTGTTTGAACAGCTTGCCGACGAAGTCTTTGGCTTTGCTTTCGTCACCACCGTTTTTCAGCACATAACCCCAGGCCGAGAGGTAGGTGTAGCGGCCGTTGCCCGAGGTTTTCGGGTTCGGCACGATCACCTGCACGCCGTCCTTGAGCAGATCGGGCCAGTCTTTCAGGGCTTTCGGGTTGCCTTTGCGGACGATGAACACGGTGGCCGAGGTGAACGGCGCGCTGTTGTTCGGCAGGCGGGTGACCCAGTTGTCCGGGACCAGTTTGCCGTTGTCCGCGAGGGCGTTGATGTCGGTGGCCATGTTCATGGTGATGACGTCAGCCGGCAGGCCATCGATGACCGAACGCGCCTGTTTGCTCGAGCCGCCGAAAGACATCTGCAGGGTGATGTTTTCGTTGTGCTCGGCTTGCCAGTGTTTCTGGAACGCAGTGTTGTAGTCCTTGTAGAAATCTCGCATCACGTCGTAGGAAACATTGAGCAGGGTCGGTGCGGCCTGAGCCACGCTGGTCAGTGCCAGGCCAGCGGCCAGAAGTGAGGCGCCAAAGAGTTTTTTCACTGCGCAGTCCTTGTTCTAGAAGTTTTTATTTAGAAAGTGGGGCAATTTGCCAGCGACTATAGCCGGGCCCGCATAGTCCTTTAAAGATTAAAAAGCTCTTTGCTTATTCCAGTTTATTGAACAGTTGATTACCGCACCGCGAGCAGAATGCCGCGCCGTGTTCGTGGTTGTTTTTCTTGCACACCGGGCAGTCGTGTTGCAGTTGCTCGCCACGCATGGCGTTGGCCAGTTCGGCGGTAAAAATCCCCGTGGGCACGGCGATGATCGAGTAACCGGTGATCATCACCAGCGACGAAATCACCTGGCCCAGCGGTGTCTTGGGCACGATGTCGCCGAACCCCACGGTGGTCAGCGTCACGATAGCCCAATAGATACCCTTGGGAATGCTGGTGAAGCCGTGTTCCGGGCCTTCGATCACATACATCAGCGTGCCGAACACCGTGACCAGCGTGCAGACGCTGACCAGAAACACCACGATTTTCTGCTTGCTGCCGCGCAGCGCCGACATCAAATAGTTGGCTTGCTTCAGATACGGGCTGAGCTTGAGCACGCGGAAAATCCGCAGCATCCGAATGATCCGGATGATCAGCAGGTACTGCGCATCGCTGTAATACAGCGCAAGGATGCCTGGCACGATCGCCAGCAAATCCACCAGCCCATAAAAGCTGAACGCGTAACGCAACGGCTTCGGCGAGCAGTACAGGCGCAGGCCATATTCGATGGCGAAGATGACGGTGAAGCCCCACTCGATGTATGCCAGCACGTTGGCGTAGTTCTGGTGAATGGAGTCGATGCTGTCGAGCATCACGATCACAATGCTGGCGAGGATGATCAACAGCAAAATGCCGTCGAAGCGCCGACCGGCCGTGGTGTCGCTCTGGAAAACCATGACGTAAAGCTCTTCACGCCAGTTTTTGCTGCTGTCCATGGAAAACGCCTGAACCGAGAATCAGCGCAGCCTAGGGTGATTCTCCTCCAGAGTGCAAGGCGTACGGGCGACAGTGGTCTTGCCGAGCATTTGAACAACCGCGCGGATCAGCCAGCAGGAGAGGATGAACGGCGCGGTCAGCGTTGGCAGACCGATGGCGGCAAACACCGGTGTCAGCAACAGCGCTGATGCCATACCGACCAGCGGCAGCCAAGGCTTCTGGCGCTGCGAGCTGAAGGCGAGGGCGGCGAGTACGGCGTTATAGCCACCGAGGCCGATCAATGCGGTATAGAAGTCGTGATGCAGCATGCTCCAGCCCATGCCCGCGACAGACGCCAACAACGCCCAGCAGAATGCGCGGCGATCAGCGATCAGCAAACCCACGGCAATCATCGCACCGGCCAGCGGATGACCGAGGAACATCACCTGGCCGAGGCCTTTCAGTGGTGCGGCGAGCATGTTCAGCGTATTGATTTCGATCAAGTGCGCATTTGTCGAGGGCGTGGCGAAGCACAGCAGCAACCATCCCAGCCCCACGAAGGGCGCCGTATAGGCAGGCAGGTATTGGCTGACCCGGACGCGTTTGAGCCACTGTTGAGTGAACATCGCGCTCAGGCCGCCAGCGGCGATGATCAGCGGCGGAAACATCGCTGACCATGGGAAGTAGAGGCTCAGCAGCAAACCGAGCAAGACACCGTTGTAACTGAAGAGCCCTGCCTGTCGATCGGCCTTGGCATAACCGCGTCGTTGTGCGGTGAGCAACCCGGCGACACCGCCCAGCAGTGCACCGCCGAGCAGGGCCGGCGCGGTGAAAAGAATGGCCAGCAGGCAAAGCAGGCCGCACAGCGGATGGCGCTGGAGGAAGACCTGACTGAAACCGTTGAGCAGAGCAGTCGCCCAGTCGGGGCAGTGGGTGTTGAAGTGGTTGGCAGGCATTTTAGGTCTGTGAGTCAGAGGGACCGTGTAATCGTTCTTCGCGGGCAAGCCTCGCTCCTACAAGGACAGCGCGATCCTGTAGGAGCGAGGCTTGCCCGCGAAGAGGCCGGTGTAGACGCTAAATCAACGTCTCAATACGCAGTGAGTTAGTCGACCCTGGCTGCCCAAACGGCACACCCGCGGTGATCAATAAAGTGTCGCCACGCTTGGCCATGCCCTGCGCCTGCGCAATCTCCAGCGCCGTCGAGCACACCTCATCCACCTGCCGCAGCCGATCATTGACCACCGAGTGCACGCCCCACGCCACCGTCAACCGGCGAGCGGTTTGCAGGTTCGGTGTCAGGTTCAGGATCGGCACCGTCGGCCGTTCCCGCGCGGCTCTTAAACTCGACGTCCCCGACTCGCTGTAATTCACCAGCACCGCCACCGGCAGCACATTGCTGATGCGACGAATCGCGCAGCTGATCGCGTCAGAAACAGTCGCTTCAGCCTTCGGCCGGCTCACGTCCAGTTGTGTCTGATAGTCCGGGCCGTTTTCCACTTGGCGGATGATTTTGCTCATCATCTGCACGGCTTCCAGCGGGTATTCGCCGGACGCGGTTTCCGCCGACAACATCACCGCATCGGCACCTTCGGCCACGGCGTTGGCAACGTCGGTCACCTCCGCACGGGTCGGGGCAGGGGAGAAGCGCATTGACTCGAGCATCTGCGTGGCCACCACCACCGGTTTGCCGAGTTCGCGGCAGATGGTGATGATGTTTTTCTGAATCTGCGGCACGCTTTCGGCCGGTACTTCCACGCCCAGGTCACCGCGAGCAACCATGATCGCGTCGCTCAATTCGGCGATCTCGCGCAGTTGAGTCACCGCCGATGGCTTCTCGATCTTGGCCATCAAAAACGCTTTGTCGCCGATCAGTTCGCGCGCCTCGCGAATGTCTTCCGGACGCTGCACAAACGACAGCGCCACCCAGTCCACACCCAGCTCCAGACCGAAGCTCAAATCGCGACGATCCTTGGCGGTCAGCGGGCTCAGGTCGAGCACCGCTTGCGGCACGTTCACACCTTTGCGGTCCGACAGCTCGCCGCCGTTGAGCACGGTGGTGTCGATCGCGTCGGAGTATTTGGTGACTACACGAAGACGCAGCTTGCCGTCGTCGAGCAGCAGGTCCATGCCTGGCTCCAGCGCCGCGATGATTTCCGGGTGGGGCAGGTTGACCCGACGTTCATCACCCGGCGTCGGATCAAGATCCAGACGCAGAGCCTGACCGCGATGCAGTTGCACCTTGCCCTCGGCGAACTTGCCAACCCGCAGTTTCGGGCCTTGCAGGTCCATCAGAATGCCCAGCGGATAATTCAGCTGGCGCTCGACTTCACGAATCCACTGATAGCGCTGAGCGTGGTCGGCGTGATCGCCATGGCTGAAGTTCAGGCGAAAGATGTTGACCCCGGCCTGCACCAGCTCACGGATGTCGTCGATCCCGACGGTGGCAGGGCCGAGGGTGGCGAGGATTTTAACCTTCTTGTCAGGCGTCATTTTTAGGGTTCTCGAGAATCAGGATGGCTCGGAAGTCGTTGACGTTGGTGCGGGTCGGCTCGGTGACGATCAGCGCGTCCAGCGCCTCGAAATAGCCGTAGCCATTGTTGTTGTCCAGCTCGTCGCTGGCGCTCAAACCGAGTGCGGCGGCGCGGGCGTAGCTGTCCGGGGTCATGATCGCGCCGGCGTTGTCTTCGGAGCCGTCAATGCCATCGGTGTCACCGGCCAGCGCGTAGACGCCGGGCAGGCCTTTGAGGCTGTCGGTCAGGCTCAGCAGGAATTCGGCGTTACGTCCGCCACGACCATTGCCACGTACGGTGACCGTGGTTTCACCGCCCGAGAGGATCACGCAAGGCGCTGCCAGTGGCTGACCGTGCAGCACGACCTGACGAGCGATACCGGCGTGAACCTTGGCCACTTCGCGGGACTCGCCTTCCAGGTCGCCGAGGATCAGCGGACTGAAACCGGCCTGACGTGCTTTCACCGCAGCGGCTTCAAGTGACTGCTGTGGGCGGGCGATCAACTGGAAATGACTACGCGCCAGGCTCGGGTCGCCGGGTTTGACCGTCTCCGATTCCGGGCTCTGCAGCCAGTTACGCACCGAGACCGGAACGTCGATGGCGTAGCGCTTGAGGATCGCCAACGCTTCGGCCGAGGTGCTCGGATCGGCCACGGTGGGGCCGGAGGCGATGACCGTGGCGAGGTCGCCCGGTACATCGGAAATCGCATAGGTATAAACCGTGGCAGGCCAGCAGGCTTTGCCGAGACGACCGCCCTTGATCGCCGAGAGGTGTTTGCGTACGCAATTCATCTCGCCAATGGTGGCGCCGGATTTGAGCAGGGCTTTGTTGATCGACTGCTTGTCGGCCAGGGTGATGCCGGCCGCCGGCAATGCCAGCAGGGCAGAGCCACCGCCCGAGAGCAGGAAGATCACGCGGTCGTCTTCGCTCAGGTTGCTGACCAGTTCCAACACGCGTTTAGCGACGGCCAGACCGGCCGCGTCCGGCACCGGGTGAGCGGCTTCGACCACTTCGATTTTTTCACACGGGGCGCCGTGACCGTAACGCGTTACCACCAGACCTGATACTTCACCCTGCCAGCAGCGCTCGACCACCTGGGCCATGGCCGCGGCGGCTTTGCCGGCGCCGATGACGATCACCCGACCGCTGCGATCTTTAGGCAAATGGGCTTCGAGGACTTGCTGCGGATGGGCCGCGTCGATGGCTGTGGCAAACAGCTCGCGCAGGAATTGTTGCGGATTGACCGACATGGCGGGCTCCCGGATTTCTTGTTATTGGGTTTGACGCGAACCCTGTGGGAGCGAGCCTGCTCGCGATTCAGGCACCACGGTGTTCCGGGCACACCGCGGCGATTCCATCGCGAGCAGGCTCGCTCCCACAGGTTTTGGTGTAGGGCTTACTTATCGCGAATCGAGAAATTCGCCATGTGTTCCAGGCCCTTGATCAGCGCCGAGTGGTCCCAATTGCTGCCGCCGATGGCCGCGCAGGTGCTGAACACTTGTTGGGTGTTGGCGGTGTTTGGCAGGTTGATGCCCAGCTCGCGTGCGCCGGCCAGGGCCAGGTTCAGGTCTTTCTGGTGCAGGCTGATGCGGAAGCCTGGGTCGAAGGTGCCTTTGATCATGCGCTCGCCGTGTACTTCGAGGATCTTCGACGATGCGAAACCGCCCATCAGCGCTTCACGGACCTTGGCGGGATCAGCACCGTTTTTCGACGCAAACAGCAGGGCTTCGGCCACGGCCTGGATATTCAGCGCCACGATGATCTGGTTCGCCACTTTGGCGGTTTGACCGTCGCCGTTGCCGCCCACCAGGGTGATGTTCTTGCCCATCGCCTGGAACAGCGGCAGAACGCGTTCGAAGGCATCGGCATCGCCGCCGACCATGATGCTCAAAGTCGCAGCCTTGGCACCGACTTCACCGCCAGACACTGGCGCGTCGAGGTACTGAGCGCCTTTTTCGTTGATTTTGGCGGCGAAGGCTTTGGTGGCGGTCGGCGAGATCGAGCTCATGTCGATGACGATTTTGCCTTTGCCGACACCGGCCGCAACGCCGTCGGCGCGGAACAGCACGTCATCGACCTGCGGGGTATCCGGCACCATGACGATGATGAATTCGGCTTCTTGGGCGACTTCTTTCGGGTTCGCCAGGGCGACGGCGCCACCGGCAATCAGCTCAGCAGGCGCGGGATCGTGGTGCGCCGACAGGAACAGGCTGTGACCGGCTTTTTGCAGGTTCAATGCCATTGGGTGGCCCATGATGCCGGTGCCGATAAATCCGATTTTAGCCATGAGAAATTCCTCTTGTTTTTATAGCTGCCCCCTCATACATGGGGAGCGCTTCAGATAGCGTTATGAGTCTTCAACCAACCCAGACCTGCTTCAGTCGTGGTCAGCGGCTTGTATTCACAGCCAACCCAACCCTGATAACCGATGCGGTCCAGGTGTTCGAACAGGAAGCGGTAGTTGATTTCACCGGTGCCCGGTTCGTTGCGCCCTGGGTTGTCCGCCAACTGCACGTGATTGATCTCGCCCAGGTGCGATTGCAGGGTGCGGGCCAGGTCGCCCTCCATGATTTGCATGTGGTAGATGTCGTATTGCAGGAACAGGTTGGCGCTGCCGACCTGTTCGCGAATCGACAGGGCTTGCGCCGTGTTGTTCAGGTAGAAACCCGGGATGTCTCGGGTGTTGATCGCTTCCATCACCAGTTTGACGCCCGCCGCTTGCAGCTTGTCGGCCGCGTACTTGAGGTTGCTGACGAAGGTTTTTTCCACGATGGCATCGTCGATGCCTTGCGGAATACCGGCCAGGCAATTGATCTGGGTGTTGCCCAACACTTTTGCGTAGGCAATCGCCAGGTCGACACCGGCGCGGAACTCTTCAACCCGATCCGGCAGGCACGCGATACCGCGTTCGCCCTTGGCCCAGTCACCGGCCGGCAAGTTGAACAGCACCTGGGTCAGGCCGTTGGCGTCGAGCTTGGCTTTGATGTCGGCGGAGCTGAAGTCGTAAGGGAACAGGTATTCGACACCACTGAAGCCGGCCTTGGCGGCGGCTTCAAAACGGGCAAGAAAATCCTGCTCGGTGAACAGCATGGACAGGTTGGCTGCGAAACGCGGCATGGTGGTCTCCTTCCGGATAAAAGTACAAATGGCCCGGCTAAACGCGATCAGTCCCCTCTCCTGGGGGAGAGGGTTAGGGTGAGGGGGAATCTGAAGTCTGATCCCGATAATGCGAACGCCGCAAAACCTTTCCCTCACCCCAGCCCTCTCCCGGAGGGAGAGGGGGCCAGACCGGGTCAATCCAGCAGCGAAATCGCCGTTGGCGCATCGTTGCCGACCAGCGCCAGGTCTTCGAATTCGTTGACGGCGTTGATCTCGGTGCCCATGGAAATGTTGGTCACGCGCTCCAGAATGATCTCGACGATCACCGGCACCTTGAACTCTTCGATCATCTCCTGAGCCTTGCGCAGGGCAGGCTGGATCTGACCCGGTTCGAACACACGCAGCGCCTTGCAGCCGAGGCCTTCAGCGACCGCGACGTGGTCGACCCCGTAGCCGTTGAGTTCCGGAGCGTTCAGGTTGTCGAAGGCCAGCTGCACGCAGTAGTCCATGTCGAAACCGCGCTGAGACTGACGGATCAGACCCAGGTACGAGTTGTTGACCACCACGTGGATGTACGGCAGCTTGAACTGCGCGCCCACCGCCAACTCTTCGATCATGAACTGGAAGTCATAGTCGCCCGACAGCGCCACGACCTTGCGGGTCGGATCAGCCTTGACCACGCCCAGCGCTGCCGGAATGGTCCAGCCCAGAGGACCTGCCTGACCGCAGTTGATCCAGTGACGCGGTTTGTAGACATGCAGGAACTGCGCGCCAGCAATCTGCGACAGACCGATGGTGCTGACGTAGCACGTGTCCTTGCCGAACACCTGGTTCATTTCTTCATACACGCGCTGCGGCTTGACCGGCACGTTGTCGAAGTGAGTCTTGCGCTGCAGGCTGGACTTGCGCTGCTGGCAGTCTTGCAACCAGGCGCTGCGGTTTTTCAGCTTGCCGGCGGCTTGCCATTCGCGAGCGACTTCGATGAACACGGTCAGCGCGGCAGCGGCGTCGGAAACGATGCCCAGGTCCGGGGTGAACACGCGGCCAATCTGGGTCGGTTCGATGTCAACGTGAATGAATGTGCGGCCTTCGGTGTAAACGTCGATCGAACCGGTGTGACGGTTGGCCCAACGGTTACCGACACCCAGCACCAGGTCGGACTTGAGCATCGTGGCGTTGCCGTAGCGGTGCGAGGTTTGCAGACCGACCATGCCGACCATCAACGGGTGATCGTCCGGGATGGTGCCCCAGCCCATCAGGGTTGGGATCACCGGAATGCCGGTCAGCTCGGCGAACTCCACCAGCAACTCGCTGGCGTCGGCATTGATGATGCCACCACCGGCAACCAGCAATGGACGCTCAGCCTGGTCAAGCATGGCCAGAGCCTTCTCGATTTGCACGCGGTTAGCAGTTGGCTTGGCCAGCGGCAGTGGTTCGTAGGCCTCGATGTCGAATTCGATTTCAGCCATCTGCACGTCGAACGGCAGGTCGATCAGCACTGGGCCTGGACGGCCGGAGCGCATTTCGTAGAAGGCTTTCTGGAACGCATAAGGCACCTGGCCCGGTTCCATGACGGTGGTTGCCCACTTGGTCACTGGCTTGACGATCGCGGTGATGTCGACAGCCTGGAAGTCTTCCTTGTGCATACGGGCGCGGGGTGCTTGCCCGGTGATGCAAAGGATCGGGATCGAGTCGGCCGAGGCGCTGTAGAGCCCGGTGACCATGTCGGTACCGGCAGGGCCGGAAGTGCCGATGCACACGCCGATGTTGCCGGCCTTGGTGCGGGTGTAGCCCTCGGCCATATGCGAGGCGCCTTCAACGTGGCGAGCGAGGACGTGATCGATGCCACCGACCTTCTGCAAGGCGGAGTACAGCGGGTTGATCGCGGCGCCCGGGATGCCAAAAGCGGTATCAACCCCTTCACGGCGCATCACCAGAACGGCGGCTTCGATTGCTCTCATTTTGCTCATGGTTTTGTGCCTCTTACGTTTTGTAATTGTATACAAGTGGCTTTGCGCAGAGTGTATTCACGGCGGACGGCGCAGGTCAATCCATTTTCTCAAGCGGCTGTTTCATTCGTCGGAAGCCCGGTCTACTGTGGCTTTTCGTCGCATGTGGCGCTTTTCGATAATTATTGTATACAAAAAAATAACTCATTGTGTTCTATTTGTTGCATCGGACTGCTGAACAAAAAGCAGTCCAGCAGCTTTCCCTATAACAAAATGAGGACGGCACCATGAGCGCTTTAACCCTGAAAGTCGCAGTCAACCTGATCAGTCAGGCCATCTCCGCGGGGCGTGCAATCTCGGCAGCTCCATTGACCATCGCAGTACTGGATGCCGGTGGGCACTTGGTCACCCTGCAACGCGAAGACGGCGCCAGTCTGCTGCGCCCGCAGATCGCCATCGGCAAAGCCTGGGGCGCCATCGCCCTGGGCAAAGGCTCGCGCCTGCTGGCACTGGACGCCCAACAACGCCCGGCGTTCATCGCCGCTTTGAATAGTCTGGGGCAAGGCAGTGTTGTGCCGGCACCGGGAGGTGTGTTGATCCGGGATCAGGAAGGGAACGTGCTGGGGGCTGTGGGTATCAGCGGGGATCTGTCTGATGTTGATGAGCAATGTGCGATCAGTGCGATCGAGGCGATGGGGTTGAAGGCGGATGCGGGGGTGACTGCTTGATTATGTATTGACTGATCCATTGCTATCGCGGGCAAGTCGGATCGCCGCACCGCCGCTCCCACAGGATTTGCAAGTGCACACAAAATCTGTGAACTTCAGCGATCCTTGTGGGAGCGGGCTTGCCCGCGATGACTATCTACCAGACACATCCAGCTAAAAGTTTGCCGCACTCGTTGGCATTCACAGGTCTAGTCTTTTCATGAGTTCATCATGAAAGAGGCAAAGGAATGCCGGACTTACCCGCTTCACATCGTCTGCGAACGGGTCGCTATGCCGAACCCCATCGAATCTATTTGCTGACCACCAATACGCTTGATCGCAAGCCGGTTTTTGCCGATTTCGCTTTGGGCAGATTGGTTGTTCATCAGTTTCGCCGAGCCCATAACCTGGGAATAGTGAATTCACTGGCTTGGGTAGTTATGCCTGATCACTTCCACTGGCTGGTCGAATTGGAGAAATGTTCGCTCAGCAATCTGATGCGCCAAACCAAGTCATTGAGTACTCGAGAGGTGAACCTTTCCAGTAATAGAACTGGGCCACTCTGGCAGCAGGGCTATCACGACCGAGCATTAAGGCGAGAAGAAGACTTGGTGAAGATGGCGCGGTACGTTGTAGCCAACCCATTGCGGGCGGGGCTTGTAGAGCGGCTTGGCGACTATCCGCTGTGGGATGCTATCTGGCTTTAAGACTTGAAATTGAGTCGCCCCCAATCGCGGGCAAGCCCGCTCCCACAAGGATCGAAGGTGTTCATAGAATTTATAGGCACCACAGATCGTGTGGGAGCGGGCTTGCTCGCGAAAGGCGCGCTGCGGTGTATCAGTCCGGCTCACACCCCTTCAGCACCAACCGGATAATGGTCTGCGCCGCCGCTTCATAGTCCTCTTCATCCAGCTTGGCCTTGCCGGTAATCGCGGTGATCTGCCAGTCAAAGTCGGCGTAGGTCTGCGTGGCGGCCCAAATGCTGAACATCAGGTGGTTGGGGTTTATGGGGGCGATCTCGCCGCGGTCGATCCAGGTCTGGATGCAATCGATGTTGTGCTTGGCCTGGCCGTTGAGCCGTTCCACCAGATCGGCGCTCAGGTGCGGGGCGCCGTGCATGATTTCGCTGGCGAACACCTTGGAGGCGAAGGGCAGGTCGCGGGAGATGCGGATTTTCGAGCGGATGTAGCCGCTCAGCACTTCACTGGGCACGCCGTCTGCGTTGAACGGTGTCGAGGCCTGCAGGATCGGCTCGATGATGCTTTCCAGGACCTCGCGGTAGAGGTTTTCCTTGGATTTGAAATAGTAATAGACGTTGGGCTTGGGCAATCCCGCCTTGGCTGCGATGTCACTGGTTTTGGTCGCAGCGAAGCCCTTGTCGGCAAATTCTTCACTGGCGGCACGCAGGATCAGTTCTTTGTTGCGCTCGCGGATAGTGCTCATAAACCAGGGGGTTCCTTGCCTGTTCTGGCGGTTGCGCATGGTAGCACCGGCCTCGCGCGGCGCTCAAGAATGCCCCGTGCGGCAGCCGGCCGCGCTATGCTGCGCGGCATTCATTCAAGAAGGAAACCTGATTCATGGCAGGAAGCAGTTTGCTGGTGCTGATCGACGACATCGCCGCTGTACTCGACGATGTGGCGTTGATGACCAAAATGGCCGCCAAGAAGACCGCTGGCGTGCTCGGCGACGATCTGGCGCTCAATGCCCAGCAAGTCAGCGGCGTACGCGCCGAGCGGGAAATCCCGGTGGTGTGGGCGGTGGCCAAGGGGTCGTTTCGCAACAAACTGATCCTGGTGCCCTCGGCCCTGGCCATCAGCGCGTTCATTCCCTGGCTGGTCACACCGTTGTTGATGATCGGCGGCGCTTACCTGTGTTTCGAGGGTTTCGAAAAACTCGCCCATAAATTCTTGCACAGCAAGGCGGAAGACCAGGCCGAGCATGCAGAGCTGGTCGAGGCCGTGGCCGATCCGGCAGTCGATCTGGTGGCCTTCGAGCAGGACAAGATCAAAGGCGCCATCCGCACCGACTTCATTCTCTCTGCAGAAATTATCGCAATCACCCTAGGCACCGTGGCGGATGCCTCGCTGACCCAGCAAGTCATCGTGCTTTCAGGCATTGCCATCGTCATGACCATCGGCGTCTACGGCTTGGTGGCGGGCATTGTCAAACTCGACGACCTCGGCTTGTGGCTGACCCAGAAGCCTGGGCAGATGGCCAAAAGCATCGGCGGCGCCATTCTGCGGGCTGCACCGTACATGATGAAAAGCCTGTCGGTGATCGGCACGGCGGCGATGTTTCTGGTGGGTGGCGGAATTCTTACCCACGGCGTGCCGGTGGTTCATCATTGGATTGAAAGCGTCAGCGCGGGGGCGGGCGGTGCCGGTTTTATCGTGCCGACGTTGCTGAATGCGGTGGCGGGGATTGTGGCCGGTGCAGTGGTGTTGGCCGGCGTCATGGCGGCGAGCAAAATCTGGAAAGCCTTCAGAGGCTGATCGTTCCCACGCAGAGCGTGGGAACGATCAGGCCATTCGATCTGCATCGAATGGCCTTTTTTTGTTGCCGATGGAATTACTCGGCGATCTGCAACTTGCGCGACTCGGTGTACACGTAACGCACCTTCTCGTACTCGAACGGCGAGTTCAGTTGGCCGTAGCGAAAGCTGGTCTGGTAGCGCTTGTCGACGCTGCGCAGGACCCAGATTTCCGGGTGGTTTTCGCTGACTTGAGCGACGTTCAGGAAGTTGATCGCGTTCTCGGCGGTGAAGTCCACTGCCAGGCCACCGGTGTCGCGGATGTTCGAAGGGCCAAGGATCGGCAGCACGAAGTAGGCGCCGCCCGGTACACCGTAGAAGCCCAGCGTCTGGCCGAAGTCTTCGCTCTGGCGTGGCAGGCCCATGGCGGTGGCCGGGTCCCACAGGCCGGCGATACCGATAGTGGTGTTGAGCAGCAGTCGCGCGGTGGTTTCCATCGAGCGCTTCCCTTTGAACTGCAGCAAGCTGTTCATCAGGTTCGGTACGTCACCGAGGTTGTTGAAGAAGTTGCTGACGCCGGTACGCAGGAAACTCGGCGTGATGTAGCGATAGCCGTCAACCACTGGCAGGAATACCCATTGGTCGAAGCGGTAGTTGAAGTGGTAGACGCGGCGGTTCCACTCTTCCAGCGGGTCATAAACGGCCAGCGCGCTGAGCGTCGAGCGTTCGAATTCGCGCTGATCCAGCCCCGGGTTGAATTTGAGTTTGCTCAGCGGCTCCTTGAAGCCATCACTGTCGATGACAACCGGTGCGTTGGCTTTGCTGTTGTCGGCATTGGCGACGCCTGCACAGAGTAACGCTGCGATAAGCAGGAGGTATTTAGCCACGGAAGAACTCCAGCATGGCGTCGCTGTTGACGCGGTAATTAAGGTTGCCGCAATGGCCGCCCAGCGGATAAACGGTCAAACGATCGCCAAAGGTCTTGCGCAGGAAACCGAGGTCGCCAGGGCCGAGGATCACGTCGTCGGCGTTGTGCATGACGGCGATTTTCGGGCTGTCGTGCAGGTAATCCTTCAGCGCATACAAACTGACCTGGTCGATCAGTTGCAGCAGGCTGCCGCCGTCGGTGCGGGCGCGCCACATCGGGATGAGCTGTTCGGTGATGTAACAGTCGAAGTCGCACTGCAGCGCACGCTTGAGGTACGGCGTGAGGCTGGTGCCTTCGGTAATCGGGTACTTCGGCGGGGTGATGAGGCCGCGGCGGTTGATCAGGTCCGAGGTGAAGGCAATGTCGGCCGCCGAGAAGCGAAATGAGGTGCCGATCAGCATGGCCATCTGTTCGTTGCTCAGGTGCTGCTTGGACTGCTGGAAGTCGTAGAGCAGGGCATCGTTGAGGTCGATGTAGCCTTTTTGCTGGAAGTAGCGGGTCAGTTTGTTCAGCACCAGTTCATAAAACGTTGTGCTGTTGTTGATGCCCTTGACCTCGGTCTGGACGAGTTTGTCGAGGTTGGTGATCGAGGTGTAGAGATTGACCGGCGGGTTGAGCAGCAAGACTTTCTTGAAGTTGAAGCTGCGGCGGGTTTCGTCCAGGTGCGCGACAAATGCCGCGTCCAGGGCACCCAGGCTGTAGCCGGTCAGGTAGTAATCGGTGACGGGGACTTTCGGGTTTTGTGCCCGCACGGCCTGCATTACCCGGTACATGTCTTCGGCATCGTCCTCGGTGATACCCGGGGTGGCGAAGCGTGAGGCTGCGCTCATGAAGTCGAAGCTGGTGGGCGACGACAGTTGCACCACGTGGTAGCCGGCCTTGTAGTAGAGCTTTTTCAGGTATTCGTTAAGGCTGCTGTCGTAGCGCGCGCCGGTGCCGGAGATCAGGAAAATCAGCGGTGCGGCTTTGTCCTGGGTGGCGATGCGATAGGTGAGTTTCTTCACCGGCCAGAAGTTGTCCGGCAGGTCGAATTCACGCTCCGGGCGCAACCTGACGCTGCGGTCGGCCTGAGTGATGTCGTCGTCCAGCGGCAACTCCGGGCGCAAGTCCGGCGGTGTCGTGGCAATGGTCGCCTCGAACGGGTTCGTCAAGGGGTAGCCATAGCTGGCGGCGTCGATGTCGACCGCCAGTGCGGACGCACTCAAAATAAGGCCGCCAAACAGGGCGGCGAAGCGCAAGGAACGGAGCATGACTAGATCCCTTAGAGAAAGGTGCCGAATGAAGTTCGCAGGCTATGACCACGGGATTTGCGCCAAAGTGCCATGGATCGGCACCAATCAGGCCTAATTTCGGAGTAATGGTAGCTGGACGATACACTTTGCAGCTATTTCGTGACCAATTATCTGTTGCGTGCGTTTGCTTAGCGCTGGCGGGGGATTAAGCTGGCCGCCGTTTTCGTTTATTGGAGTGCTTCATGTCCCGCCGTCTGCCTGTGATTCTACTGCTCGTTCTCCTGCCGTTATGGCTGGCCGCCAGTTATGGCGCGCGTTATGGCTTTATGGAGGATGCTCAATGGGTTGGCGTCTGTGTGGACGACGCGAGTCGCTGGGAATGTCAGATTCGTTCGAGCCTGGGGTTGATGATTCACTTCAAGGTGTTGGGTTGGGCGGCGTTGGGCGCGGCGATCACCGGTTTTGTGTTGCCGGGTCGGGCAGGGTGGTGGCTGGCGGTGCTGGCGCTGTTGATCGGGTTTCCGGCGTTGGCGTTGTACAACACGACTTTGGCTGTTTTTGCGGTGGTGATTGCTGCTTTGCGTCTGGTCAGGGCTTCCCGCAGCGCCCGATAATCAGCCTTCGCGGGCAAGCCTCGCTCCTACGGATTTGTGTCGGTTACATCCTTTATGAACGACACAATAGTGTAGGAGCGAGGCTTGCCCGCGAAGAGGCCAGTCGCCTCGCTGAAGATCAGCCCTTGTAAACCCGCAAACTGCGCCACAACGCTGCAACCATCAACACACTCACCAGCGCCCAACCCCAGGCCTGCTGGTTCTGCAACCCTTCACGGAACAGCTGCGGCGCAATGCCTGCGCCAATGATGAAGGTCAGCAGGGCGATTTCCCGACGCGGCACGCTTACCGGGCGGCACAGATAAACCAGCGCCGGCAGCACGAAAGCGACACTCGGAAAGCTGCGATAGCGCGGGTCGAACACCAGTTCCAGCATCATCACCGCAGCGGCAAACCCCGCCGCTGCCACCCACCAGCCAGCCCGACGTTCCAGCGCATTGAATGCACGTTCACGCCAACCGGTGCGTGCGCTCAGGGTCAGCGCGGCATGGGCCAGCACCAACAGATTCAAACCCGTCAGCAGCGCCACCCACAACCATTCACTGGCAAACCGCGTGGTGACACGCGCCAGATCACCCCAGGCACCAATCGAGCAAGCCGCCAGCGCACCCAGCAGCGGCAGGACCAACGCTGCGCGAGTGCTGCGAACACGCCCGCCGAGGATCAGTGTGCCGAGGAAGATCAAACCGCCCACCAGCAGCCACTGCGACCAGTACGGCACGTTCGACACCGGACCTGCCAGCACGCCCTTGTCCTGACGATCGGCGTCGAACAGCCCCCAGTAACCACCGACCGCGCCTTCGCTGGCGCGTTTCCACGGCTGGTCAAAAGCTTCGATCAGGTTGTAATGCCAGCCTTGCTGCTCCGCCATGATGACAAAAGAGCGAATGAACTTGGCTTCATTGACCCGGCTCGGCAGAGCGGTTTCGCGCTGACGGCCTTCGCTCGGCCAACCGGTTTCGCCAATCATCACGTCCTTGGGTGCGAATTTGTTACCGAACACCTGACGCACCTCGGCTACATGTTGCAGCGCGGCGTCGATATTCGAGGGATCGTCTTCCCAGTACGGCAGCAAATGGATGGTCAGGAAGTCCACTGCCGGGGCGACTTCCGGGTGCTTGAGCCAGAACTCCCAGACATCGGCGTAAGTGACAGGTTGTTTGACCTGGCTTTTGACTTTATTAATAAGCTTGGCCAACTGCGCGCCAGTGACCTCCTTGCGCAACAGGGTTTCGTTACCGACGATCACCGCGGTCACCACGTCCGCGTTCGCGTTGGCTGAGGCGATCAGCAGGTCGACTTCCTTGGCGGTGTCTACCGGATTGCTGTTGACCCAGGCGCCAATCATCAGCTTCAGCCCGTGCTTGCGCGCCAGGTCGGGCAGGGCCTCAAGGCCTGTCATCGAGTAGGTGCGGATGCATTCGAAGCGAGTCGCCAGCAGCGCAAGGTCGGCGTCCATGCGCTCGGGGCGCAACTTGAACGGCTGATCGAACGGCGATTGATCCTTGTCGAACGGGGTGTAGGAGGCGCATTGCAGCTTGTGCGTCGCGCTGGCCACATCCGGCAGCATCACCGGTTTACCGAGGCTGTACCAGAAGCCACCGAGGGCAAAAAGCCCCAACAGGCAGGCGAATAGATAAGCAAAAAAAGGAAAGCGTGATGTCGCGGGCATGGTCAGGCCGTCTGGGAGCAAAGCCGCGCATGTTACCTTCATTTGCCGCGTGCTTGGTGGCCTGCATAATTTTGACATGCAAAGTTCGGGCGGATTGGCCGGCGGAGTTCCGGTGGTCTAGATTAATGGCGTTCTGATGTCGTTTCTCGATGCCTTGAGGTCGCTGGCAGAGAAGGTCGCCATTGGCGTGAGGTTGATTATCGACGCATCAGTGCTCTCATAGATAAATCACGCTGATGTTCGGATGAGTTTGCGGTGGGCGTGATGGGGGCGCTGTGCACCATAACAATACGTTGACGCGACTCGGCATCCGTCGAGCGCAGCACTTTCGGGGAAGTAACGATGAAGATGCGACGACTTTTAGGCGCGAGTGCCGCTCTGGTGCTTGCGATTGGCTCCACATTCGCCAATGCCGAGAGCAAAACCCTGAGCATCGGCTACGTTGACGGTTGGTCCGACAGCGTTGCCACCACTCATGTGGCGGCCGAAGTGATCAAGCAGAAGCTGGGTTATGACGTGAAGTTGCAAGCCGTCGCCACCGGGATCATGTGGCAGGGTGTGGCCACTGGCAAACTCGACGCCATGATGTCTGCGTGGTTGCCTGTGACTCACGGCGACTACTGGGCCAAGAACAAGGATCAGGTCGTCGATTACGGTCCGAACTTCAAAGACGCGAAAATCGGCCTGATCGTACCGGAGTACGTCAAGGCCAAATCCATTGACGATCTTAAAACCGACGAGAGCTTCAAAAAACGCATCGTTGGCATCGACGCCGGTTCGGGCGTGATGCTCAAGTCCGAGCAGGCGATCAAGGACTACGATCTGACCGGGTATCAACTCAAGGCCAGTTCCGGCGCCGGCATGATCGCCGAGCTGACCCGTGCCGAGAAGAAAAACGAATCCATCGCCGTCACCGGTTGGGTGCCGCACTGGATGTTCGCCAAGTGGAAACTGCGCTTCCTGGATGACCCGAAAGGCGTTTATGGCGCGGCTGAAACCGTGGACAACATCGGCAGCAAAGAACTGGCCACCAAGGCTCCGGAAGTTGCCAAGTTCCTGAAGAACTTCCAGTGGGCGTCGAAAGACGAAATCGGCGAAGTCATGTTGGCCATTCAGGACGGTGCCAAACCTGAAGCCGCCGCGAAGGATTGGGTGGCCAAACACCCGGAACGCGTTGCAGACTGGACCAAATGATTTGAGCTGACGCGTCTAGTCAGCACCTTCCAGGGCCGCTTGGTATCACTGCCAAGCGGCCTTTTTGCATTCCCGCATTTTTGCAGAGAGAAGATGGGTGCAAAGCAGGCTAATTAATCTCTGCTGAAAAATGGCAGAACGGTCATGTCGTTCTAATACTAAGGTCGTCTGGAACCTGTTCCGCAGCCGCATAGAGTGGATGACGTTACAACTTCATCTGTGCTGCGAGGATAAAAACAATGAACGACAGCATTTACCTCTCGATTCAAAACAGCCCGCGCTTCAAGGAGCTGGTTAGTAAAAGGGAACGATTCGCCTGGATTCTTTCAGCGATCATGCTTGGGCTTTACTCCGGATTCATCCTTTTGATTGCTTACGGGCCGCATATTCTGGGCGCGAAAATCAGCCCTGAGTCTTCGATTACCTGGGGGATACCCATTGGTGTCGGGCTGATTCTCTCGGCCTTTATCCTGACTGCAATCTACGTACGACGCGCCAATGGCGAATTCGACGACCTGAACAATGCGATTCTCAAGGAGGCTCAGCAATGATCCGGCGTCTAATGGCTCTATTGAGCATCGCAGCCTTTGCCCCTGGTGCCTGGGCGGCTGAAGCCCTCACGGGTGAAGTGCATAAACAACCGCTCAACGTTTCCGCGATCCTGATGTTCGTGGCGTTCGTTGGTTTGACCCTGTGCATCACCTACTGGGCCTCCAAACGCAACAATTCGGCGGCTGACTACTATGCGGCGGGTGGCAAGATCACCGGCTTTCAGAACGGTCTGGCGATTGCCGGCGACTACATGTCGGCGGCGTCCTTCCTGGGTATTTCCGCCCTGGTGTTCACCTCCGGCTACGACGGCCTGATCTACTCGATCGGCTTCCTGGTGGGCTGGCCGATCATTCTGTTCCTGATCGCCGAGCGCCTGCGTAACCTGGGTAAATACACCTTTGCCGACGTGGCGTCCTACCGCCTCGGGCAAACCCAGATCCGCACGCTGTCTGCTTGCGGTTCGCTGGTGGTGGTGGCGTTCTACCTGATCGCGCAGATGGTCGGTGCCGGCAAGCTGATTCAGCTGCTGTTCGGTCTCGACTACTACGTCGCCGTGATCCTGGTCGGTATCCTGATGTGCCTGTACGTGTTGTTCGGCGGCATGCTGGCGACCACTTGGGTGCAGATCATCAAGGCGGTGCTGTTGCTGTCCGGTGCATCGTTCATGGCGCTGATGGTCATGAAACACGTCAACTTCGACTTCAGCTTGCTGTTTTCCGAGGCGATCAAGGTTCACCCTAAAGGTGAAGCGATCATGAGCCCGGGCGGCCTGGTGAAAGATCCGGTCTCGGCATTCTCCCTGGGCCTGGCACTGATGTTCGGTACCGCTGGCCTGCCGCACATTCTGATGCGCTTCTTCACCGTGAGTGACGCAAAAGAAGCTCGCAAGAGCGTGCTGTATGCAACCGGCTTCATTGGCTACTTCTACATCCTGACGTTCATTATCGGCTTCGGCGCGATCCTGCTTGTCAGCACCAACCCTGCCTTTAAAGATGCGGCTGGCGCGCTGTTGGGCGGCAACAACATGGCGGCGGTTCATCTGGCTAATGCGGTCGGTGGCAGTATCTTCCTGGGCTTCATCTCGGCAGTCGCGTTCGCAACCATTCTGGCTGTAGTGGCTGGTTTGACGCTGGCCGGTGCTACGGCGGTGTCTCACGATCTTTATGCCAGCGTGATCAAGAAGGGCAAGGCCAACGACAAGGACGAGATCCGCGTCTCGAAAATCACCACCATCGCTCTGGGCGTGCTGGCGATCGGCCTGGGCATTCTGTTCGAAAGCCAGAATATTGCGTTCATGGTGGGCCTGGCGTTCTCCATCGCGGCGAGCTGTAACTTCCCGGTGCTGCTGCTTTCCATGTACTGGAAGAAGCTGACCACGCGTGGTGCGATGATCGGCGGCTGGCTGGGTCTGATCAGTGCCGTTGGTTTGATGGTCCTTGGGCCAACCATCTGGGTGCAGATCCTGCATCACGAGAAGGCTATCTTCCCGTATGAGTACCCGGCGCTGTTCTCGATGGCTATTGCGTTTGTCGGGATCTGGTTCTTCTCGATTACTGACAAGTCGACGGCGGCTGATAATGAGCGGGCGCTGTTTTTCCCTCAGTTTGTTCGTTCGCAGACTGGCTTGGGGGCGAGTGGGGCGGTTGCTCACTAAGGCTTCAGGTTTGCTTATGTAAGCTGCGTTAAACAGAAATGCCCCGGTCGAGAGATCGGGGCATTTTTTTGGACGCTGCGTTGACTCTGTGGGAGCGAGCCTGCTCGCGAAGGCGGCCTCAGGGGCGACGAAGATTTTGCGGGTGTCCCCCGATTTCTTGTGGGAGCTGGCTTGCCTGCGATGGCTATGTTTCAGGCGATATGTTTTTTGAGGGTGTACATATCCATTCCTGCGATAACGGCGGCTATTGGTTCCGCCCTTACGGCGGGTTACTTGGAAAAGCGCCAAGTAACCAAGCGCTTTCGCCCCTGACGTACGGTGCCTCGCCCAGGCTCGGCATGCCCTCGCTCCGGTCCTGCTCCGCGGGCACGCCGCCATCGGCCATCCATGGCCGGGGGCGGCTAACCCGGCATCCATGCCGGGTTGCCCACTGCGCAGAACCTCCACTCTGCCTTCCGACGGGGCAGATCAAGATCAAAAGCCAAAGCCAAAGCAAGATCAACAGCCCCCACCGCTCACTCACTGATCGTTCCCACGCTCCGCGTGGGAATGCATCCCGTGACGCTCCGCGTCACCAATGTGCAGGACTTAAGTCGTGCACCGGAAGCGGGGCGCGGAGCGTCCCCGGCGGCATTCCCACGCGGAGCGTGGGAACGATCAGGTTCATCGCACAAACAAAAACGGCCTCTATTTTATAGAGGCCGTTCCCGGTGCAGCTTAAGACGTTATCGCAAGGCAGTTCTTATTTGCGGTCTTCCAGCTTGGTGATGTCACGCGACTCGTAGCCGGTGTACAGCTGGCGCGGACGGCCAATCTTGTACGGGCTGGAGAGCATTTCTTTCCAGTGGGAGATCCAGCCGACAGTCCGCGCCAGAGCGAAGATCACGGTGAACATGCTGGTTGGGATGCCGATCGCCTTGAGGATGATCCCCGAGTAGAAGTCGACGTTCGGGTACAGCGAGCGTTCGATGAAGTACGGGTCGGTCAGGGCGATCTCTTCCAGGCGCATGGCCAGTTCGAGTTGCGGATCGTTGGTGATGCCCAGTTCTTTCAGTACTTCGTCGCAGGTCTGCTTCATTACTGTGGCGCGTGGGTCGCGGTTTTTGTAAACCCGGTGACCGAAGCCCATCAGTTTGAACGGATCGCTCTTGTCCTTGGCCTTGGCGATGTACTTGTCGATGTTCGACACATCGCCAATTTCATCGAGCATGGTCAGAACAGCTTCGTTCGCGCCGCCGTGGGCAGGGCCCCACAGTGCAGCGATGCCGGCGGCGATACAGGCGAACGGGTTGGCACCCGAAGAGCCGGCCAGGCGTACGGTTGAGGTCGATGCGTTCTGCTCGTGGTCGGCATGGAGGATGAAGATCTTGTCCATGGCGTTGGCGAGTACCGGGCTGATCGGTTTGATCTCGCACGGGGTGTTGAACATCATGTGCAGGAAGTTTTCCGCGTACGTCAGGTCGTTGCGCGGGTACATCATGGGTTGGCCCATGGAGTACTTGTAAACCATCGCTGCCAGGGTTGGCATCTTGGCAACCAGGCGGATCGCGGAGATTTCGCGATGCTGCGGGTTGTTGATGTCCAAGGAGTCGTGGTAGAAGGCCGAGAGGGCGCCGACTACACCGCACATGACGGCCATCGGGTGGGCGTCGCGACGGAAACCGTTGAAGAAAGTCTTCAACTGCTCGTGAACCATGGTGTGGTTCTTCACGGTGCTGACGAACTGGGCCTTCTGTTCTGCGGTCGGCAGTTCGCCGTTGAGCAGCAGATAGCAGGTTTCCAGGTAGTCCGACTTTTCAGCCAGCTGTTCGATCGGGTAGCCGCGGTGCAGCAAGATGCCGTTGTCGCCGTCGATATAGGTGATCTTCGACTCGCAGGAAGCTGTCGACATGAAACCAGGGTCAAAGGTGAAACGGCCCGTGGCCGTCAGGCCCCGAACATCGATAACATCGGGACCAACGGTGCCGGTTAAAATGGGCAGCTCGACGGGGGCTGCGCCCTCGATGATCAACTGCGCTTTTTTGTCAGCCATGTGGCCTCCTATTTATGCTTGAAATCATCAGACAGACCCCCCACGCAGGGCCCGCACCACTATAGTGAGATAAATTCGAATGTCAATTTGCCTAAAGTCTTGCTCCAGAAGGCTTTAACCTGACTTTTTCCTCGAAATTGACTGCCATTTACGCCTTTTATACGACTTGTGCAATGAGCTATTAGGGGAAGGCGATTGCGTTGTCATTAGTAGCCTAACTGTCTATACTCGGCCTCCGACCGCCAGGGGCTTTTGGGCCTGCTTTACTGGGGGTCGCACTCCCTGGGTGGTGGGTACCTGACCAGTGCACTCCCCAACAACTTTGCCCTGATTGTTAGGGGCTCTTCAGTGTGAAAAAAAGCCGTGAATAGCCAACGACCTGTAAACCTAGACCTAAGGACCATCAAACTCCCAGTCACTGCTTACACGTCCATTCTTCACCGAATCTCCGGAATCATCCTCTTTGTCAGCCTGGCCATCATGCTTTATGCATTGGACAAGTCGCTCGACTCGGAAGAAGGCTTCGGTCAGGTGAAAGCGTGTCTGACCAGTCCGCTAGCCAAGCTAGTGACATGGGGCATCCTGTCCGCCTTGCTGTATCACTTGGTTGCCGGTGTGCGCCACTTGATGATGGACATGGGCATCGGCGAGTCGCTTGAGGGCGGCAAACTGGGCTCGAAAATCGTTATCGCCGTTTCCGTGGTGGTAATCGTTCTGGCAGGAGTTTGGATATGGTAACTAACGTCACGAACCTGTCGCGTTCGGGCCTCTATGACTGGATGGCACAACGTGTGTCTGCGGTCGTTCTCGCGGCTTATTTCATATTCCTGATCGGATACGTCGTTGCCCATCCTGGCATCGGCTACGCCCAATGGCATGAACTGTTCGCAAGCAACTGGATGCGTATTTTCAGTCTCCTGGCCCTCGTTGCCCTCGGCGCTCACGCCTGGGTCGGCATGTGGACCATCGCGACCGACTACCTGACGCCAATGGCGTTCGGCAAGTCCGCGACTGCAATACGTTTCCTCTTCCAGGCGGTATGCGGCGTCGCGATGTTCGCGTACTTCGTCTGGGGTGTGCAGATTCTTTGGGGTATCTGATTCATGTCTAATACAGTTAACACGCTTTCGTTCGACGCCATCATCATTGGCGGCGGCGGTGCTGGCATGCGCGCTGCGCTGCAGCTGGCACAAGGTGGTCACAAGACTGCCGTAGTTACCAAGGTTTTCCCGACTCGTTCGCACACCGTATCCGCCCAGGGTGGCATCACCTGCGCCATCGCCTCGGCAGATCCGAACGATGACTGGCGCTGGCACATGTACGATACCGTCAAGGGTTCCGACTATATCGGTGACCAGGACGCTATCGAATACATGTGTTCCGTAGGCCCGGAAGCGGTCTTCGAACTCGAGCACATGGGCTTGCCGTTCTCCCGTACCGAACAAGGCCGCATCTATCAGCGTCCGTTCGGCGGTCAGTCGAAAGACTTCGGTAAAGGTGGCCAGGCTGCCCGTACGTGCGCTGCTGCCGACCGTACCGGTCACGCGCTGTTGCACACCCTGTACCAGGCCAACCTCAAGGCCGGCACCGTATTCCTCAACGAATACTACGGTGTCGACCTGGTGAAGAACGAAGATGGTGCCTTTGTCGGCATGATCGTCATCTGCATCGAAACCGGCGAAACCTCCTACGTCCGCGCTAACGCCACCGTACTGGCGACCGGCGGTGCAGGTCGTATCTACTCGTCCACCACCAATGCCCTGATCAACACCGGTGACGGCGTCGGCATGGCTCTGCGTGCTGGCGTGCCGGTACAAGACATTGAAATGTGGCAGTTCCACCCAACCGGCATCGCCGGCGCTGGTGTACTGGTTACTGAAGGTTGCCGCGGTGAAGGCGGTTACCTGATCAACAAGCACGGCGAGCGTTTCATGGAGCGTTATGCTCCGAACGCCAAAGACCTTGCTGGTCGTGACGTGGTTGCTCGCTCGATGGTTAAAGAAATCATCGCCGGCAACGGTTGCGGTCCGGATGGCGACCACGTAATGCTGAAACTCGATCACCTCGGTGAAGAAGTTCTGCACAGCCGTCTGCCAGGCATCATGGAACTGTCCAAGACTTTCGCCCACGTCGATCCAGCCGTGGCGCCGATTCCGGTCGTTCCAACTTGCCACTATATGATGGGCGGCGTGCCGACCAACATTCACGGTCAGGCAATCACTCAGGACGCCGACGGCGTTGACCAGATCATCCCGGGCCTGTTCGCAGTAGGCGAAGTGGCCTGCGTATCGGTTCACGGTGCCAACCGTCTGGGCGGTAACTCGCTGCTCGACCTGGTGGTATTCGGTCGTGCTGCCGGCCTGTTCCTGGAACAGACCCTGAAAGAAGGCGTCGATTACACTCGCGCTCGCCAGTCCGACATCGACGCTGCCCTGGCACGTCTCGATGGCCTGAACTCGCGTACCGAAGGCGAAGACGTCGCCACCCTGCGTAAAGAGCTGCAAAACTGCATGCAGAACTACTTCGGTGTATTCCGTACCGGCGAATACATGCAGAAGGGTATTGCTCAGCTGGCTGATCTGCGTGGCCGTATCGCCAACGTCAAGATCAACGACAAGAGCCAGGCGTTCAACACTGCTCGTATCGAAGCTCTGGAATTGCAGAACCTGCTGGAAGTGGCCGAAGCTACCGCCATCGCCGCAGAGATCCGCAAAGAGTCCCGCGGCGCTCACGCCCGTGAAGACTACGAAGATCGCGACGACGAAAACTGGCTGTGCCACACCCTGTACTTCCCGGGTGACAAGCGCGTCACCAAGCGTGCTGTGAACTTCTCGCCGAAGACTGTTCCGACTTTTGAACCTAAGATTCGGACTTATTAAGGGTGGCCGCCATGTTGCAAGTCAGTGTTTATCGCTACAACCCTGATCAGGACGCTGCGCCGTTCATGCAGGAATTTACGGTCGATACCGGTGGTAAAGACCTGATGGTGCTGGACGTGCTGGCCCTGATCAAAGAGCAGGACGAAGGTTTCTCCTATCGTCGCTCTTGCCGTGAAGGTGTTTGCGGTTCCGACGGCATGAACATCAACGGCAAAAACGCTCTGGCGTGCGTCACGCCGCTGTCCGCTGTCGTAAAAGGTAACAAGCTGATCGTTCGTCCTCTGCCAGGTTTGCCGGTTATCCGTGACCTGGTCGTCGATATGAGCATCTTCTACAAGCAATACGAGAAGGTTAAGCCATACCTGCAGAACGACACGCCGGCTCCGGCCATCGAGCGTCTGCAGACCCCTGAAGAGCGTGAAAAGCTCGACGGTCTGTACGAGTGCATCCTGTGCGCTTGCTGCTCGACCTCTTGCCCGTCCTTCTGGTGGAACCCGGACAAGTTCCTGGGTCCAGCTGCTCTGCTGCAAGCGTATCGCTTCCTGGCGGACAGCCGCGACACCAAGACTGCCGAGCGTCTGGCTTCGCTGGATGACCCGTTCAGCGTATTCCGCTGCCGCGGGATCATGAACTGCGTCAACGTCTGCCCGAAAGGCCTGAACCCGACTAAGGCCATCGGTCACGTACGTAACATGTTGCTGCAAAGCGGCGTGTGATTCAGCTGCTGTAAACGTAGGACCGCTGTACCCGTAGATGCTACGGCGCAGGCTTCAACCGGCGCCGTAGTTTTAACCTGAGCAGCAGCTTATAAGGCTGCGGCTCTTATTTTGAAGAAATGAGACAAGCAGGGGCATCCGGGCTGGTACCCGGACTATCAGCGTGATCCTAAGTGGCTTGTTTTAGTCGCTGCATTCGGACTTCTGCAAGTGTGCTCGGTGTCAACGCCGGTGGTGTTCCCCTAACCGAGGGTGACCAAGCATGCAAGAAAGCGTGATGCAGCGCATGTGGAACAGCGCCTACCTATCCGGTAGTAACGCTGCCTATGTGGAAGAGCTCTATGAGCTCTACCTGCACGACCCTAACGCTGTGCCAGAAGAGTGGCGCACCTACTTCCAGAAGTTGCCTGCTGACGGCAACACTGCCACCGATGTTTCGCACTCGACAATTCGCGATCATTTCGTCTTGCTGGCAAAGAACCAGCGCCGCGCCCAACCGGTTTCCGCCGGCAGCGTGAGCAGTGAGCACGAGAAGAAGCAAGTTGAAGTGCTGCGATTGATCCAGGCCTACCGTATGCGTGGCCACCAGGCAGCCCAGCTTGACCCGCTGGGGCTGTGGCAGCGTCCTGCACCTGCAGACCTGTCGATCAATCATTACGGCTTGACCAATGCCGATCTTGATACGACCTTCCGTGCCGGCGACCTGTTCATCGGCAAAGAGGAGGCGAGCCTACGCGAAATTCACGAAGCGTTGCAGCAGACATATTGCCGCACCATCGGCGCTGAATTCACGCATATCACCGATTCCGAGCAGCGCCAGTGGTTCCAGCAGCGTCTGGAAAGCGTGCGTGGTCGTCCGACGTACTCCGCCGACATCAAGAGCCACCTGCTCGAGCGCGTCACGGCCGGTGAAGGCCTGGAAAAATACCTGGGCACCAAATACCCGGGCACCAAGCGTTTCGGTCTGGAAGGCGGCGAAAGTCTGATTCCGATGCTCGATGAGCTGATCCAGCGTTCCGGTTCCTACGGCACCAAGGAAATCGTCATCGGCATGGCTCACCGTGGCCGTCTGAACGTGCTGGTCAACACCTTCGGCAAGAACCCGCGCGAGCTGTTCGACGAGTTCGAAGGCAAGAAGAAGGTCGAGCTGGGTTCCGGTGACGTTAAATATCACCAGGGCTTCTCGTCCAACGTCATGACCACTGGCGGTGAAGTTCACCTGGCCATGGCGTTCAACCCGTCCCACCTGGAAATTGTATCTCCAGTGGTCGAAGGTTCGGTTCGCGCCCGTCAGGATCGTCGCAACGACCCTACCGGTGAGAAGGTTCTGCCGATTTCCATCCACGGTGACGCGGCATTCGCCGGTCAAGGCGTGGTCATGGAAACCTTCCAGATGTCGCAGACCCGCGGTTTCAAGACCGGCGGCACCGTGCACATCGTGATCAACAACCAGGTCGGTTTCACCATCAGCAACCCGCTGGACTCGCGTTCCACCGAGTACGCGACTGACGTTGCGAAGATGATCCAGGCACCGATCCTCCATGTGAATGGTGATGATCCGGAAGCCGTATTGTTCGTGACCCAGTTGGCCATCGACTACCGCATGCAGTACAAGCGCGACGTGGTGATCGACCTGGTCTGCTACCGTCGTCGCGGCCACAACGAGGCCGACGAGCCAAGCGGTACCCAGCCTCTGATGTATCAGCAAATCGCCAAGCAGCGCACCACGCGTGAACTGTATGCCGATCGCCTGACCCAGAGCGGTGTACTGGACGTTGAGCGTGTTCAGGCGAAAGTCGACGAATACCGCAACGCGCTGGACAACGGTTTGCATGTTGTAAAAAGCCTGGTCAAAGAGCCGAACAAAGAGTTGTTCGTGGACTGGCGTCCGTATCTGGGCCATGCCTGGACCGCGCGTCACGACACTCGCTTCGATCTGAAAACCTTGCAGGAACTGTCCGCCAAGCTGCTGGAAATTCCGGAAGGCTTCGTGGTTCAGCGCCAGGTCTCGAAAATCTACGAAGACCGTCAGAAGATGCAAGTCGGCGGCCTGCCGATCAACTGGGGTTACGCCGAAACCATGGCGTACGCGACCCTGGCGTTCGAAGGTCACCCGATTCGCATGACGGGTCAGGACATCGGTCGCGGTACGTTCTCGCACCGTCACGCCGTCCTGCACAACCAGAAAGACTCGGGTACCTACATCCCGCTGCAAAACCTGTACAAGGGCCAGCCACGTTTCGACCTGTACGATTCGTTCCTGTCCGAAGAAGCCGTACTGGCGTTCGAATACGGTTACTCGACCACCACGCCTGAAGCGCTGGTTCTCTGGGAAGCCCAGTTCGGCGACTTCGCCAACGGTGCCCAGGTGGTTATCGACCAGTTCATTACCAGTGGCGAGCACAAGTGGGGCCGTCTCTGCGGTCTGACCATGCTGCTGCCGCACGGTTATGAAGGTCAGGGTCCGGAGCACTCTTCGGCTCGTCTGGAGCGTTACCTGCAACTGTGCGCCGAGCACAACATTCAGGTAGCGGTGCCGACCACGCCGGCTCAGATCTACCACTTGCTGCGTCGTCAGGTGATTCGCCCGCTGCGCAAGCCATTGATAGTCCTGACGCCGAAGTCGCTGCTGCGTCACAAACTCGCAGTCTCGACGCTGGAAGATCTGGCTGAAGGTTCGTTCCAGACCGTTATCCCGGAAATCGATGTTCAAGACCCGAAAAAGGTCGAGCGCATTGTTCTGTGTAGCGGCAAGGTCTACTACGACCTGCTGGAAAAACGCCGTGCCGAAGGTCGTGATGACATCGCCGTCGTGCGTATCGAGCAGCTGTACCCATTCCCTGAGGACGACTTGAACGAAGTCCTGGCTCCGTACACCAACCTCAAACATATCGTTTGGTGTCAGGAAGAGCCGATGAACCAGGGTGCCTGGTACTGCAGCCAACACCACATGCGTCGCATCGTTGGCAATCACAACAAGTCTCTCGTACTCGAGTACGCGGGCCGTGATGCCTCTGCTGCACCTGCTTGTGGTTACGCATCGATGCACGCTGAGCAGCAAGAAAAACTGCTGCAAGACGCCTTTACTGTTTAACGCCTTCGCGCACTTGAAACCGAATTTAAGGACCCACAGATAATGGCTATCGAAATCAAAGCCCCCACTTTCCCGGAATCGGTTGCCGATGGCACCGTTGCCACCTGGCACAAAAAGCCGGGCGACGCCGTCAAGCGCGATGATCTGATCGTCGACATCGAAACCGACAAAGTCGTACTGGAAGTGTTGGCCACCGCTGACGGCGTGCTGGGCGCTATCGTCAAGAACGAAGGCGACACCGTTCTGTCCGACGAAGTCCTGGGCTCCATTGGCGAGGGCGGTGCTGCTGCCGCTCCAGCCGCAGCTGCTCCGGCCGCCGCACAGGCTGCTGCTCCAGCCGCCGAAGGCGAAGACGATCCGGTTGCTGCACCGGCTGCTCGCAAGCTGGCTGAAGAGAACGGCATCAACATCGCTTCCGTTGCCGGTACTGGCAAAGGCGGTCGTGTAACCAAGGAAGACGTAGTAGCCGCTGTTGCCGCCAAGAAAGCCGCTCCGGCTGCCGCGCCTGCCAAGGCTGCTGCTCCTGCCGCCGCTGCTCCAGTGTTCGCCGCCGGTGACCGCGTTGAAAAACGCGTTCCAATGACCCGTCTGCGTGCCAAGGTTGCCGAGCGTCTGGTTGAAGCTCAGTCGAACATGGCGATGCTGACCACGTTCAACGAAGTCGACATGACCGAAGTCATGGCGCTGCGTTCGAAGTACAAGGACCTGTTCGAGAAGTCTCACAACGGCGTGCGCCTGGGCTTCATGTCGTTCTTCGTGAAAGCGGCCACCGAAGCGTTGAAACGCTTCCCGGCTGTCAACGCCTCGATCGACGGTGCCGACATCGTTTACCACGGCTACGCCGACGTTGGTGTGGCTGTTTCCAGCGACCGCGGTCTGGTTGTACCGGTTCTGCGTAACGCCGAACTGATGAGCCTGGCTGAAATCGAAGGCGGCATCGCCACCTTCGGCAAGAAGGCTCGTGACGGCAAACTGTCGATGGACGAGATGACCGGCGGTACTTTCACCATCACCAACGGTGGTACCTTCGGTTCGATGATGTCGACCCCGATCGTCAACCCGCCACAAGCGGCCATCCTGGGCATGCACAACATTCTGCAGCGTCCTATGGCGATCAACGGTCAGGTTGTTATCCGTCCGATGATGTACCTGGCTCTGTCCTACGATCACCGTCTGATCGATGGCAAAGAAGCTGTGACCTTCCTGGTTACCATCAAGAACCTGCTGGAAGACCCGGCTCGTTTGCTGCTGGATATCTGATTTCGTTGCATGGGCCGTCCAGTGATGGACGGCCCTTCTGTAATGACCAGCTTCGTCCCACGACGGTCCTCAAAAGGGGCCGTCCGGTTTGATTCGAGAAGGAATGACACATGACTCAGAAATTCGACGTGGTAGTGATTGGCGCGGGCCCTGGCGGCTACGTGGCTGCCATTAAAGCAGCGCAACTGGGCCTCACCACTGCCTGCATCGAGAAATACACCGACAAGGAAGGCAAACTGGCCCTCGGCGGTACTTGCCTGAACGTCGGCTGCATTCCATCCAAGGCGCTGCTGGACAGCTCCTGGAAATACAAGGAAGCCAAAGAAGGCTTCGCGATCCACGGTATCAATCACGCTGGCGTGACCATGGACGTGGCGGCAATGGTTGGCCGTAAAGCCAACATCGTCAAAGGCCTGACCTCTGGCGTAGCCACCCTGTTCAAGGCGAACGGCGTCACTTCCCTGCAAGGCCACGGCAAACTTCTGGCCGGTAAGAAAGTTGAACTGACCAAGCCAGACGGCACCGTCGAAATCATCGAAGCCGAGAACGTGATTCTGGCTTCGGGCTCGCGTCCGATCGACATTCCACCAGCTCCGGTCGACCAGAACGTGATCGTCGATTCGACTGGCGCGCTGGAATTCCAATCGGTACCTAAGCGTCTGGGCGTGATCGGCGCTGGCGTAATCGGTCTGGAACTGGGTTCGGTCTGGTCGCGTCTGGGTTCTGAAGTCGTTGTTCTGGAAGCGCTGGAGAAGTTCCTGCCAGCCGCTGACGACGCGGTTTCCAAAGAAGCCTACAAAACCCTGACCAAACAAGGTCTGGACATCAAGCTGGGCGCTCGCGTCACCGGTTCCAAAGTGAACGGCAACGAAGTTGTCGTGAACTACACCGATGCCAATGGCGAACAGAACATCACGTTCGACAAGCTGATCGTTGCCGTTGGTCGCCGTCCAGTGACCACTGAACTGCTGGCATCTGACAGCGGTGTGAACATCGACGAGCGTGGTTTCGTTTTCGTTGACGACCAGTGCGCGACCAGCGTGCCGGGCGTTTACGCGATCGGTGACGTGGTTCGCGGCATGATGCTGGCGCACAAGGCGTCCGAAGAAGGCATCATGGTGGTTGAGCGCATCAAGGGCCACAAAGCCCAAATCAACTATGACCTGATCCCGTCTGTTATTTATACTCACCCGGAAATCGCGTGGGTCGGCAAAACCGAGCAGACCTTGAAAGCTGAAGGCGTTGAAGTTAACGTCGGCACTTTCCCGTTCGCAGCCAGTGGCCGTGCCATGGCAGCCAACGACACCGGCGGTTTCGTGAAAGTCATTGCTGATGCCAAGACTGACCGCGTATTGGGCGTCCACGTGATTGGCCCGAGCGCTGCAGAACTGGTTCAGCAGGGCGCGATCGGTATGGAATTCGGCACCAGTGCTGAAGACCTGGGCATGATGGTTTTCTCCCATCCGACCCTGTCCGAAGCCTTGCACGAAGCAGCTTTGGCTGTGAATGGCGGCGCCATTCACATTGCCAACCGCAAGAAGCGTTAAGACAAGACAATAAGAAACCACGGCGGAAGGCCCGTCGTGAGCCTTGCGTGCAAGACTCACCGCGGAATGTCCGCCGGACGCAGCCTTGCGTAGTCTCACCGGTTATCCGGAACACCTACGCAAGCAGCAGTCACAGGTGGTGCGGCACTTGAACAAGTGCAGCACCGAATGCGCAGTACCTAACGAAGACGGTAATAAGCATGAATCTTCACGAGTATCAGGGTAAGCAGCTGTTCGCTGAATACGGCCTGCCAGTATCCCAGGGTTTCGCCGTAGACACCCCGGAAGCAGCAGCAGAAGCGTGCGACAAGATCGGCGGGACCGAATGGGTTGTCAAAGCCCAGGTTCACGCAGGTGGTCGCGGTAAAGCGGGCGGCGTTAAGCTGGTTCGCAGCAAAGAAGACGCCAAAGCATTCGCTCAACAGTGGTTGGGCAAGCGTCTGGTGACTTACCAGACTGATGCCAATGGTCAGCCAGTCACCAAGATCCTGGTTGAATCGTGCACTGATATCGCTAAAGAGCTGTACCTGGGCGCTGTCGTTGACCGTTCGAGCCGTCGCATCGTGTTCATGGCTTCCACCGAAGGTGGCGTGGACATCGAGAAAATCGCTCACGACACCCCTGAGAAAATCCTCAAGGCTACTATCGATCCACTGGTTGGCGCTCAGCCATTCCAGGGTCGCGAGCTGGCATTCCAGCTGGGTCTGGAAGGCAAACAAGTTGCTCAGTTCGCCAAGATCTTCGTAGGTCTGGCCAAGCTGTTCAAGGATCACGACCTGGCTCTGCTGGAAGTGAACCCGCTGGTGATCAAGGCTGACGGCGATCTGCATTGCCTCGACGCCAAGATCAACATCGACGCCAACGCCATGTACCGTCAGCCTAAGCTGAAGACTTTCCACGATCCGTCGCAAGACGATCCGCGCGAAGCGCACGCTGCCAAGTTCGAACTGAACTACGTAGCGCTGGAAGGCAACATCGGTTGCATGGTCAACGGTGCTGGCCTGGCCATGGGTACCATGGACATCGTCAACCTGCATGGCGGCAAACCAGCCAACTTCCTCGACGTGGGCGGCGGTGCTACCAAAGAACGCGTTACCGAAGCGTTCAAGATCATCCTGTCCGACACTAACGTCGCTGCAGTATTGGTCAACATCTTCGGCGGCATCGTTCGTTGCGACATGATTGCCGAAGGCATCATCGGCGCTGTGAAAGAAGTCGGCGTGAAAATCCCGGTTGTTGTTCGCCTTGAAGGCAACAACGCTGAGCTGGGCGCTAAAGTACTGGCAGAAAGCGGTTTGAACATCATCGCTGCTACCAGCCTGACCGACGCTGCTCAACAAGTTGTCAAAGCTGCGGAGGGCAAATAATGAGCGTCCTGATCAATAAAGACACCAAAGTTATCTGCCAGGGTATTACCGGTTCGCAAGGTAGTTTCCACACCCAGCAAGCCATCGAATACGGCACCAAGATGGTCGGTGGTGTTACTCCTGGTAAAGGCGGCACCGAGCACCTGGGTCTGCCAGTGTTCAACACCGTGAAAGATGCTGTAGCTGCCACTGGCGCCACCGCCAGCGTGATCTACGTTCCAGCTCCTTTCTGCAAAGACTCCATCCTGGAAGCAGCCTTCGGCGGCATCAAGCTGATCGTTTGCATCACTGAAGGCATTCCTACCCTGGATATGCTGGATGCCAAGGTCAAGTGCGACGAGCTGGGCGTAGTCCTGATCGGTCCTAACTGCCCAGGCGTGATCACTCCAGGCGAATGCAAGATCGGCATCATGCCAGGTCACATTCACTTGCCAGGTAAAGTCGGTATCGTTTCCCGTTCCGGCACCCTGACCTACGAAGCTGTGAAGCAGACGACTGACGCCGGTTTCGGTCAGTCGACTTGCGTCGGCATCGGTGGTGACCCGATCCCGGGTTCGAACTTCATCGACATCCTGAAGCTGTTCCAGGAAGACCCGAAGACCGAAGCGATCGTAATGATCGGTGAGATCGGCGGTTCGGCTGAAGAAGAAGCGGCTGCCTACATCAAGGCAAACGTGACCAAGCCGGTTGTTTCCTACATCGCTGGTGTGACTGCCCCTGCAGGCAAGCGCATGGGCCATGCTGGCGCAATCATCTCTGGCGGCAAAGGCACTGCAGACGAGAAGTTTGCTGCCCTGGAAGACGCAGGCGTTAAAACCGTGCGTTCGCTGGCAGACATCGGCAAGGCTTTGTCCGAGCTGACCGGTTGGGCGATCAAGTAAGCCTCGCGCTTATCTGACGCTTCACCAAACAAAGGCCACCTTCGGGTGGCCTTTGTCATTTCCGGGTGATCGTTCCCACGCTCCCGCGTGGGAATGCCGCCGGGGACGCTCCGCGTTCCGCCTTTGAATGTGACGCAGAGCGTCACGGGATGCATTCCCACGCGGAGCGTGGGAACGATCTGCGCCGAGGTTGGAAATTTAGATATGTAAACGCGACATAGAAATGTCGCGTATCGGATACTTCGCACCCTAACAGTGCGTTTGTCGGGCAAATTCGTTAGGCTAGCAGCCATTTTTGCGTCCGCGGCCCACAAGGTTGCTACGCGCTAAACGGGTCAGTCCTATACGGACCGACAGCATTTCCCTCACCCCTCAGGGAAATCCCTCTCTAAATTCCGATTCAGTAGTGTGGTATTTCCTTAATGAAAGTGTTGAAAGGCCAGGACATCCTGGCACTTGGTTTTATGACGTTTGCCCTGTTTGTCGGGGCTGGCAACATCATCTTCCCGCCTATCGTCGGTCTGCAGTCCGGTCCAAATGTCTGGATGGCGGCGCTGGGCTTTCTGATCACCGCGGTCGGTCTGCCAGTGATCACCGTTGTCGCCCTGGCCAAGGTCGGTGGCGCCATGGATGCCTTGAGCAGCCCGATCGGTAAAGTCGCCGGTGGCCTGCTGGCGGCCGCGTGTTACCTCGCTGTCGGCCCGCTGTTCGCGACACCGCGCACCGCCACCGTGTCGTTCGAAGTGGGCCTGGCGCCGTTGACCGGCGAGAGCCCGCTGGCGTTGTTCCTCTACAGTTCGGTGTACTTCCTGCTGGTGTTCTTCATCTCGCTTTATCCAGGCCGTTTGCTGGATACCGTAGGACGTTTCCTCGCGCCGCTGAAGATCATCGCCCTGGCCGCTCTCGGCATCGCAGCGTTTGCATTGCCAGCCGGTGATGTCGGCGTGGCCACCCCGGAATACGTGGCGGCACCGTTCTCCCAAGGCTTCATCAATGGTTACCTGACCATGGATACCCTGGGCGCGCTGGTATTCGGCATTGTCATCGTTAATGCGATCCGTTCCCGAGGCGTCGAGTCGCCGGTGTTGATTACCCGTTACGCGATCATTGCCGGGCTGATTGCCGGCGTGGGCCTGGCGCTGGTTTACGTCAGCCTGTTCCGTCTCGGTTCGGGCAGCCATGAAGTGGCTGCGGGTGCTACCAACGGCGCAGCGGTATTGCACGCTTACGTGCAACACACCTTCGGCTCTCTGGGCAGCGGTTTTCTGGCGGTGCTGATCTCCCTGGCCTGTCTGGTGACGGCGGTGGGTCTGACCTGTGCCTGCGCCGAATACTTCAGCCGTGTGCTGCCGCTGTCCTACAAGACATTGGTCATCATCCTGGCCGTGTTCTCGCTGCTGGTGTCCAACCTGGGCCTCACCAAGCTGATTGCGTTCTCGATCCCGGTGCTGACCGCGATCTACCCGCCGTGCATTGCCCTGGTAGCCCTGAGCTTCTGCAAGGACTTCTGGCATGAGCAGGGCCGCATCGTCGGCCCGGTGATGCTGGTGTCGTTCATCTTCGGCCTGATCGACGCCCTCAAAGGCGCAGGCCTGGCGGACTGGATGCCGACTCAGTTGTCCCACCTGCCGCTTAGCGAGCAAGGCCTGGCCTGGCTGGTGCCGTCGGTCATGACCCTGGTCGTCGCGGTGGTTTGCGATCGCATGCTGGGCAAGCGCGAAGAAGCACTGGCTTAAGCCGATTCATGGCCTGCCACAAGCAGGTCTTGAACACACATGGAAATGCCCCGTATCAATCGATACGGGGCATTTTTTTTGGAGTCGGTGCAGTGTCTTTTTCCTTGAGCTAACGTCGAAGCACTACTTGCTTTGCCAAATACATCACAAGGACCTGCATGTCGTTCATCCACGCCAATATCATCCACATCCTCGCCGCGCTCTGGTTCGCCATCTGCTGGGGCGGCTACACCCGTTATGCGTCGTGGAAGGGCCGCGACACCGCGTGTCTGGCCAGTGTGCTGCACCTTTATCGCGAAGACTGGATGCGCCGGATGCTGCTGCGCGACAACCGCATCGCCGACGCCAGCGTGATCGGTAACCTGGAGCGCAACGCCTCGTTCTTCGCCTCCAGCACACTGATTATCCTGGCCGGCATTCTCACGGTGCTCGGAGCCTCCGACAGGGCGGTGTCGTTGTTGGCGGATATCCCGATGGTGCAGCAGGCCTCTCAAGGAATGTCGGAGATCAAGTTGCTGTGCCTGGCGCTGGTGTTTGTCTATGCGTTCTTTACGTTCAGCTGGTGCATGCGCCAGTACAACTTCGCCGCGATTCTGATTGGTTCGGCGCCAATGATTGGTGAGCGCCACGTTTCCGAACAAGAGCGCAAAGCCTTTGCTGCCCGAGCGGCCCGCGTTATCTCGATGGCCGCCAACCAATTCAACTTTGGCCTGCGCTCTTACTACTTCGGCATGACCATGCTGGCCTGGTTCGTCAGCCCGTGGTTGTTCATGTTGATGAGTGCCGGCGTAGTGCTGGTGTTGTACCGCCGGGAGTTTCATTCCGACGTTCTCGACGTGATGGTCTATACACCTACAGAGGCGCCATTGCCCGAGGCGAACAAAGAGGCCGCTTAATGAGTATTCCGTTCTGGTGTGTGTTTATCAGTGCCTTGCTGATTTTCGTGGCAAAGATTCCCGTGGCCAAAGCGATGAACGAGCAGGGCGGATATGACAACCACCTGCCGCGTCAGCAACAGGCGCAACTGACAGGCTTTGGTGCCCGAGCACTAGCGGCGCATCAAAACTGTTTTGAGGCGTTCATCTTGTTCTCGGTGGGGGTGTTGATGGCTCACACCACGCAGACGGCGGGGTGGCTTATCGACTTGCTGGCAATCATCTTCGTGATTACGCGAATCATTTATTTGCTGTGCTATTGGGTTGATCTGGCCTGGCAACGGAGTCTGGTGTGGTTCGTCGGACTAGTGTGTTCGTTGCTGTTGATGATTAGTCCGACTTTTAGAACTATTTTGCTGTAATACCTGCGGTGCAAAAAAAGCAGACAAAAGAAAACCCGCACTTGGCGGGTTTTCTTTATCACGCTAAAAACTGTTTTAGTTTTTAGGTGCTTCTTTTGTGGCTGCTTCGTTCGATTCAGCCTGAGCTTTGGCGGCTTCGGCGTTTTCTTTCGCAGCGTCGTTCACTTTATCCTGAGCTTTGTTCATGTCTTGCTGAGCTTGCTCAGCATGTTGGTTAGCATCTTGAGCTTTGTCCTCGGATTTTTTATCGCAGGCAGCGAGACCGAGGGAAGCGGTCAACATCAAGGCAATAGCTAAAGTCTTACGCATGGGGTGTTTCTCCTTATGGAAAATATCTATCTGGCCTTTCGAACGCAGCCCGCAGTGTTAAGTTCCTCAATTCATACAGATATATAAGATTATTCCGACGGGAACTTTTACTAAAAGCGCCTAGTGCGTTGCCTGAACACTAAGAAGAGTTTGATCAAAATGGCCGAAAACCCCGTTTTTGAGCGCGCTACGCGATTTCTATCAGCGCTGCGACATTGTCAGGTACTTGGGCTGCGGGTTCACAGCGCCAGCAGCGAAGGGCTAACCGTCATCCTGCCGTACAGTCCTCAAATTGTGGGCAACCCGCAAACCGGCGTGATCCATGGCGGGGCGCTGACCTCGCTGATGGACACTGCGTGCGGCATGTCGACCCTTTGTGTGCTGCCTGAATTTGAGGTCTGCCCGACTCTCGACCTGCGCATCGACTACATGCACGCCGCTGAACCTCACAAAGATGTCTACGGTTTTGCTCAGTGCTACCGGGTGACCACGGATGTGATCTTTGCCCGCGGTTTCGCCTATCAAGACGATCCCGAGCAACCGATCGCCCACGTGGTGGGCACCTTCATGCGCATGGGAAAAGCCATCAAAGGTACTAAAGGCTTTGGCGGCGTCATTGCCGGAGGTGCGAAATGACCGACGCCTTCAAGGAACAACTTCAGAAGGCACATGAGCAGGGCGACTACGCCTCGCTGCTGCACCTGATTCCTTACGCCAAACTGATCGGCGTCGAATGTTCGCGGGAGGGGGATGATCTGCTGTTCCGCTTGCCGGCCAACAAGGACAACATTGGTAACCCTTTATTGCCGGCGATTCATGGCGGTGTGATCGCCGGGTTCATGGAGCTGTCCGCAGCGTTGCACCTGCTGATTTTCACCGGTTCGCCAGGCGTGCCGAAGATCATCGACTTCTCCCTCGACTACCTGCGTGCGGGGCAGTTTCGCGACACCTGGGCCCGATGCCAGGTTTGCCGTCAGGGTCGCCGGGTGGCCAACGTTGCGATTACGGCCTGGCAAAGTACCGAAGCCGAACCGATTGCCACCGCCCGCGCTCATTTCAAAATTGAAGAGCCCTTGAAATCCTGAACTCAGCCCCAAACTCTGATGACAACCCGCCGTCGACCCTGAAGGTCGCGGCCACTGCCATCTGATTGGAGTTTGATGACCATGAGTGTGGAAACTCAAAAGGAAACCCTGGGCTTCCAGACCGAGGTGAAGCAGCTGCTGCACCTCATGATCCATTCGCTGTATTCCAACAAGGAAATTTTCCTTCGCGAATTGATCTCGAACGCCTCTGACGCTGTCGACAAATTACGTTTCGAAGCCCTGTCCAAGCCTGCATTGCTGGAAGGTGGCGCCGAGCTGAAAATCCGTGTGAGCTTCGACAAGGACGCTAAAACCGTCACCCTCGAAGACAACGGCATCGGCATGAGCCGAGAAGAGGCGATCACCCACCTGGGTACCATCGCCAAATCCGGCACTGCCGATTTCATGAAACATCTCTCCGGCGATCAGAAAAAAGACTCGCACCTGATCGGTCAGTTCGGTGTGGGTTTCTACTCTGCATTCATCGTCGCCGACAAAGTTGACGTGTTCAGCCGTCGTGCCGGCGATGCTGCCAGCGAAGGCGTGCACTGGGCGTCCAAGGGCGAAGGCGAATTTGAAGTTGCCACCGTTGAGAAAGCCGAGCGCGGCACCCGCATCGTCCTGCACCTGAAGTCCGGTGAAGACGAGTTCGCCGATGGCTGGCGTCTGCGCAACATCATCAAGAAGTACTCCGACCACATCGCTCTACCGATCGAGTTGCCGAAAGAAGTGGCAGCCGTTGAAGGCGAAGAGAAACCGGCCGTTGAATGGGAAACCGTCAACCGCGCCAGCGCCCTGTGGACCCGTCCGCGTACCGAGGTCAAGGACGAGGAATACCAGGAGTTCTACAAACACGTCGCTCACGATTTCGAGAACCCGCTGAGCTGGAGCCACAACAAGGTCGAAGGCAAGCTCGAATACAGCTCGCTGCTCTACGTGCCGGCCCGTGCTCCGTTCGACCTGTACCAGCGTGAAGCGCCGAAAGGCCTGAAGCTGTATGTGCAGCGCGTGTTCGTGATGGATCAGGCCGAGTCGTTCCTGCCGCTGTACCTGCGCTTCATCAAAGGTGTGGTCGATTCCAACGACCTGTCGCTGAACGTGTCGCGGGAAATCCTGCAGAAAGACCCGATCATCGATTCCATGAAGTCGGCGCTGACCAAGCGCGTTCTGGACATGCTGGAAAAACTGGCGAAGAACGAGCCTGAGCAATACAAAGGCTTCTGGAAAAACTTCGGTCAGGTCATGAAAGAAGGCCCGGCAGAAGACTTCGCCAACAAAGAGAAAATCGCTGGCCTGCTGCGTTTCGCATCGACCAACGGTGATGAAGGCGAGCAAGTGGTGGGTCTGGCCGAATACCTGGCTCGCGCCAAGGAAGGTCAGGACAAGATCTACTACCTGACCGGCGAAACCTACGCGCAAGTCAAAAACAGCCCGCACCTGGAAGTCTTCCGCAAGAAAGGCATCGAAGTGCTGCTGCTGACCGACCGCATCGACGAGTGGCTGATGAGCTACCTCAGCGACTTCGACGGCAAAAGCTTTGTCGACGTGGCTCGCGGTGACCTGGATCTGGGCAACCTGGACTCGGAAGAGGACAAGAAAGCTGCGGAAGAAGTCGCCAAGTCCAAAGAAGGCCTGGTTGAGCGTCTGAAAACTGCACTGGGCGACTCCGTTGCTGAAGTGCGGGTTTCGCACCGTCTGACCGATTCCCCGGCGATTCTGGCCATTGGCGAGCAGGACCTGGGCATGCAGATGCGTCAGATCCTGGAAGCCAGCGGGCAGAAGGTTCCGGAATCGAAGCCGATCTTCGAATTCAACCCGGCTCACCCGCTGATTGAGAAGCTCGACAACGAGCAGAGCGACGAGCGTTTCGGCGACCTGTCGCACATTCTCTTCGATCAGGCGGCCTTGGCAGCCGGTGACAGCTTGAAAGACCCGGCGGCGTACGTGCGCCGTCTCAACAAGCTGCTGGTTGAACTGTCGGTTTAACTGCGTTGTACAAAAACCCGCTTCGGCGGGTTTTTTTATTCTGGTGTCTTTTACTGGGAGTAAGTCATGAGCCAAATCACTGTTCGTTCCGTCGCTTATGAGATTGATGGCCAATTGTATGAAAGCCGTCTCGCCTTCGACGCCGACCATAAAGGCCCGCGTCCGGGGTTGTTAATGGCGCCGAACTGGATGGGCGTTAGCGCCGGTGCCGAGGAGATCGCCAAGTCCGTGGCGTCCAAGGGTTATGTGGTGCTGATCGCGGACCTCTATGGCCAGTCGGTCCGTCCGCAGAACGGCGACGAGGCGGGTGCGGCGATGATGCCGCTGAAGAACGACCGCGCATTGCTGCGCAAGCGTATGGCGGCGGCCTTCGAGCAATTGCAGGCCCAGGGCGAGGCGGCAGTCGATACCGCGAAGCTGGCGACGTTCGGTTTCTGCTTTGGCGGTTGCTGTGCGCTGGAGTTGGCCCGCACGGGTGCGCCAGTGAAAGCGGCGGTGTCGTTCCATGGCTCGCTCGATACGCCGAACCCGGCGGACGCCAAAAACATCAAAGGCTCGGTACTGGTGCTGCACGGCGCATCCGATCCATTGGTGCCGAAAGACCAACCGCCGGCGTTTGAAGAAGAAATGAATGCGGCGGGCGTGGATTGGCAACTGCTGAGCTACGGTGGCGCGGTGCATTCCTTCACCGATCCGCATGCCAATGTGCCGGGCATGATGATGTATGACGCGAAGACGGCGGGGCGTGCGTTTACGTCGATGCATAATTTGCTGGATGAAGTGTTTAAAGGCTGATAGCTGCTCTCGGCCCTGACACTGATCGTTCCCACGCTCTGCGTGGGAATGCCTCTAGGGACGCTCCGCGTCCAGTGACGCGGAGCGTCACGGGCTGCATTCCCACGCAGAGCGTGGGAACGATCAGTTACAGGGGAGTTGGCGGGCTTCGGTGTTTCGGCAACTCAATCCGCTCACTTTCACCCGGCACCGTCGGCCAATCCCCGGCCGCCCAGCGCCGACGAGCCTCATCGATCAGCGCCGGATCACTCGCCACAAAATTCCAGTTGATCCGCCGTGGCCCATCCAGCGGTGCACCGCCAAACAGCACGGCATGACAGTCGCTTTCAGCGAACAGCGTCATCTCTTCCCCAGCAGGCAACACCACCAGCGAATGCGGTTCTATCAGCTCGCCATCCAGTTGCACCTCGCCGTCCAGCACATACAACGCCCGCTCTTCATGCTCGGTAGGAATCAGCAGCGTCGTCGCCGTTTGCAGGTTCAGTTCGGCATACAGCGTCGGAGAAAGCACCGGGACCGGTGATTCCAGGCAAAAGCCTGACCCGGCAATCATCCGGATCTTCACCCCAAGGTTATCGCTGACCGGCAGCGTGGCCGCCGGATAGTGACTGTAGTGTCCCGGACCGTGTTCTTTATCTTTCGGTGAGGCCAGCCAAATCTGTAAGCCGTGCATCGTGAAGCCCTTGTCCCTCAACGCCTCAGGCGTGCGCTCGACGTGGGCAATTGCGCTGCCTGCAGTCATCCAGCTGACATCGCCGGCGTCCACCACTTGATCGGAGCCGAGGCTGTCCTTGTGCTGGATTTGCCCTTCGAACAAGTAGGTGAGGGTGGACAGACCAATGTGCGGATGCTGTCGGATGTTCATACCTTTACCCGCCGGATAACGGGTCTGCAGCATGTGGTCAAAAAACACGAAAGGCCCGACGCTGCGGCATTTGGCTGACGGCAGCGGGCGAAGAATCGGCTGGCCTTCGACATCTTCGGCGCGGGGGCGGATCACGAGTGGAGTGTTCATGGTGCATTCCAGGCTAAGCGGGTGACGCGTGGAGCATAACCCGCCTGCACAGCCCTTGCCGCTATTGGCTGAAAGCACCTTCGGACAGATGGGTTTCGATACTCACCTCAGTGGTGGTCATCAGCTTGTGGACCGGGCAACGGTCGGCCACGCGGTGCAGCTCATCGCGCTGGGCGTCGGTGAGCACACCCTTGAGTGTCAGTTTGATGTGCAGGGCATATTTACCTTTCTGCTCTTCGCTGTTGTCACGTTTGACCTCGACCGTGACACCGGTCAGCGGGATGTCTTTCTTCTTCGCGTACATCTTCAGGGTCAGGGCCTTGCAGGCACCCAGGGCTGCATCGAAGTAATCGTGTGGCTCGGGCGCCGAGCCTTCGCCGCCGGCGGATGTCGGTACGTCGGCAAAGAGTTCGTGGTCATCGATCTGGACGCTGTGACGAAAACCTTCGGTGGAGACGGTGTTGACGGTGACAGTCATGGGAAACCTCGTAGGCAGCAGGAAAAGTCATTCGATCAAAAAAGACCTTGAAGTTATAGAGCAGTCCTACTGATGCACGTTCCACTTTCTTACAGGCTGAACCAGGTTGCGACTGCGGACTTTGTCGTTCAGGCAATGCTACCGGCTGGCTGTGCACGGTTGCGGGAGGCGCCATCCCGGCCTATGGTCCAAGCGAGACTTTGCCTGTGACTGGCGCGCGATGATTCGCCGCCGGTTGCTGTCCATCCAGTGCTGATTTCCGTAGCGAGGTGACGACATGCCCACTGACTCCCGTCCCGCCGTACTCGAACTGATCGGCAATACGCCGCTGGTGCGCGTCAGCCGTTTCGATACCGGCCCGTGCACGCTGTTCCTCAAGCTCGAATCGCAGAACCCCGGCGGTTCGATCAAGGATCGCATCGGCCTGGCGATGATTGACGCCGCCGAGCGCGATGGCCGCCTGCGACCCGGCGGCACCATCGTCGAGGCCACCGCCGGCAACACCGGCCTCGGCCTGGCCCTGGTCGGCCGTGCCAAGGGTTACCGGGTGGTGTTGGTGGTGCCGGACAAGATGTCCACCGAGAAGGTCCTTCACCTCAAGGCGATGGGCGCCGAGGTGCACATCACCCGCTCCGACGTCGGCAAGGGTCATCCCGATTATTACCAGGACGTTGCTGCGCGGCTGGCGCAGGAAATTCCCGAGGCCTTCTTCGCCGATCAGTTCAACAACCCGGCCAACCCGCTGGCCCACGAATGCAGCACTGCGCCGGAGATCTGGGCGCAGACTCAGCATGATCTGGACGCCATCGTCGTTGGCGTCGGTTCGGCCGGCACACTGACCGGGCTGACCCGCTTCTTTCGCCGCGTGCAGCCGAATCTGACCATGGTGCTGGCCGATCCGGTCGGCTCGGTGATGGCCGAATACAGCCGCAGCGGCACCCTCGGCACACCCGGTTCGTGGGCGGTGGAGGGCATCGGCGAGGACTTCATTCCGTCGATTGCCGACCTGTCCAGCGTGAGCCACGCCTATTCGATCAGCGACGAGGAAAGCTTCGATCATGCCCGCCAACTGCTGCGCGCCGAAGGCATACTCGGCGGCTCTTCGACCGGCACGTTGCTGGCGGCAGCGTTGCGTTACTGCCGCGAGCAAACCGAGCCGAAGCGGGTCGTCAGCTTCGTCTGCGACACTGGCACTCGCTACCTGTCGAAGGTCTACAACGACCAGTGGATGAACGATCAGGGCCTGCTGCAGTACAAACATTACGGCGATCTGCGCGACCTGATCTCACGGCGCTTCGAGGATGGCCGGGTGATCAGCGTGGGCCCGGACGATACGCTGCTCACCGCTTTCCAGCGCATGCGCCTGGCTGATGTCTCGCAACTGCCGGTGCTCGAGGGCGGACAGCGGCTGGTTGGCGTGATCGACGAGTCCGATATTCTGCTTGGCATGCAAGAAGATGCCTCGCACTTTCGCACGAGCGTGTCCAGCGCGATGACCGATAAGCTTCAAACCCTGCCTCCCGGCGCCAGCCTGGCGGAACTACGGGCGGAGCTCGACCGTGGGCTGGTGGCGATCATCGCCGACGGCTCGGGCTTTCACGGCTTGATTACTCGAGTCGACATGCTCAATCACTTACGGAGATCCCTTGCATGAGTCAACACGATGAAACCGCTGTACCACGCGCCTTCGCCACCCGTGTGATCCATGCCGGGCAGACGCCCGACCCTTCCACCGGGGCGCTGATGCCGCCGATTTACGCCAACTCCACCTATTTGCAGCAGAGCCCCGGCGTGCACAAGGGTTTCGATTACGGGCGCTCGCACAACCCGACGCGCTTTGCGCTGGAGCGTTGCGTCGCGGACCTCGAAAGCGGCACCCAGGCCTTCGCGTTCGCCTCCGGGCTGGCGGCGATCTCCACGGTGCTCGAGCTGCTCGACGCGGGCTCGCACATCGTCTCCGGAAATGATTTGTACGGCGGCACCTTTCGACTGTTCGACAAGGTGCGCAAACGCAGCGCCGGGCATCGCTTCAGCTTCGTCGATCTGACTGACCTGGCGGCATTCGAGGCGGCGTTGCAGGACGACACGAAGATGGTCTGGGTCGAGACGCCAAGCAATCCCTTGCTGAGCCTGACGGACCTCGCCGCTGTCGCGCGCATCTGTCGCGCGCGAGGCATCATCTGTGTGGCCGACAACACGTTTGCCAGCCCCTGGATACAGCGCCCGCTGGAGCTTGGCTTCGACATCGTGCTGCACTCGACCACCAAGTACCTGAATGGCCACTCCGACGTGATCGGCGGCATCGCGGTGGTCGGACAAAACGCAGACCTGGCAGAGCGTCTGGGTTTCCTGCAGAACTCAGTAGGCGCTATCGCCGGGCCGTTCGACGCTTTCCTCACCCTGCGCGGCGTGAAGACCCTGGCGCTGCGCATGGAACGCCACTGCAATAACGCGCTGGATCTGGCGCAATGGCTGGAGCGTCAGCCGCAGGTGGCGCGCGTTTACTATCCGGGCCTGCCGTCGCACCCGCAGCACGAACTGGCGCAGCGGCAGATGCGCGGTTTCGGCGGGATGATTTCCCTCGATCTGAACAGCGACCTGGCGGGCGCCACGCGTTTCCTCGAGAGCGTGCGGATCTTCGCTTTGGCCGAAAGCCTGGGCGGGGTGGAAAGCCTGATCGAACACCCGGCGATCATGACCCACGCCAGCATCCCCGCAGACACCCGCGCGCAACTCGGCATCGGCGATGCGTTAGTACGTTTGTCAGTGGGGGTCGAGGATGTCGAAGACCTGCGCGCCGACCTGGCCCAGGCGCTGGCGAGAATTTGAAAAAAAACAGGCATAAAAAAATCCGGAATCCTCATCGGATTCCGGATTTTCGTGTCGAGCCGGATTAGCTGCCTTTGACAGCCTTGCCGTTGACCGTACCGTCCAGGAGCATGATGTTGTACTCCTTGCCGTCGGTTTCAACCTGTTGCAGACGAACCAGCAGGTAATCCCAATCCTTAGCGAACCACAGGACGGTGATGCGCTTGCTTTGTGTCGGGTCGCGCACGCGCTCGACCTTGATCGCGTCGATCTGGCCAGCCTTGGTGTCGACTTTTTCCGAACCCAGCACGCGGAAGTCATAGGTATCGACTTCGCCGTCGTCGACGACCTGATAGCTCATGCTTTTCTTGCCAGCGGCCACGTCGTGTTGCAGGGCCAGTTGATAGGTGGATTTGTCGACCATGCCGCGGTTGAGCGGGATCTTGACCGGGTCACCACGATCGGTGCCGGTGACCATTTTGTTGGTCCAGTCGAAATCCAGGTCAGCTTTCTTGGCTTTGCCCAGACCGCCACGTTCGAAGTGGTAGGACTGCGGCAGCAGCGTGTCCTTGTCCAGGGTCAGGGTGCTTTCTTCGGTCAGGCTGGCGATCATCATTGAGGCCTTGAAGCTGAGCTTCCAGGCGCCATTGGCTTGCTTGGTCAGGCTGCGTTCAGCGGTGCCGCTCATGGGCAACTGCTTCCAGTCAGCGGTGTAGCTGGCGGAGAAAGGTTGAAGTTCTGCAGCCTGCGCAAAAGGCAGTGCGAGCAGAGCGCAAGCGAAGAGCAGGGCACGACGCATAAAATCTCCTAGGTTCGAATCAAGTGGCCGCTGGCCGCGAGTAACTTTCCATCCAGTAAAGCACCTTGCTCGCCGAGTGATAAACGACCTTCGGCAAACCAGCGTACAGCCAGCGGGTAGATCAGGTGTTCCTGGGTATGAACTCGCTGCGCCAGACTCTGCGGCGAATCGTGCAACTCTACCGGTATTACTGCCTGTACGACCAGTGGTCCGCCATCGAGTTCCTCGGTGACGAAGTGCACGGAGCAGCCGTGTTCGGTGTCGCCAGCTTCCAGTGCGCGCTGATGGGTGTGTAGCCCTTTGTATTTGGGTAGCAGCGAGGGATGGATGTTGAACAGGCGACCCTGGTAGTGGCGCACGAAGCCAGCGCTGAGAATGCGCATGAAGCCGGCCAGTACCACGAGTTTGGGGTTGAAAGCGTCGATCAGTTCGATCAGCGCGGCATCGAAGGCCTCGCGGCCTTCGAAAGCCTTGTGATCCAGGGTGCGGGTGTCGATACCCGCGTCCCTGGCGCGTTGCAGGCCGTAGGCGTCGGCGCGGTTGGAAATCACCGCAGCGATGCGGGCCGGGCTGTCGCCGGTCCGCGTGCTGTCGATCAAGGCCTGCAAGTTACTGCCGGTGCCGGACAACAGCACCACCACATCACAGGTCTGGGACATCAATGAGCCTTGAGGTTCTTCAGTTCAACCTGAGCCGCGCCTTCGGCAGCGGTGGAGATCTGACCGATGACCCAAGGCTGCTCGCCGGCTTCGCGCAGGACGTTCAGGGCAGTTTCAACGTGCTCTTGAGCGACGCAGATGACCATGCCCACGCCACAGTTCAGCACGCGGTGCATTTCGTTTTCGTCAACGTTGCCTTTCTCTTGCAGCCAGTCGAACACGGCAGGACGGGTCCAGCTCGCGACGTCAACCACCGCTTGTGCGCCTTTTGGCAGAACGCGCGGGATGTTGTCCAGCAGGCCACCACCGGTGATGTGGGCCATGGCTTTGACTGCGCCGGTTTCCTTGATCAGCTTGAGCAACGGCTTCACGTAGATACGGGTCGGGGCCATCAGCAGGTCGGTCAGTGGTTTGCCGTCGAGCTGGATGTTTTCGATGTCGGCACCGGACACTTCGATGATCTTGCGGATCAGCGAGTAGCCGTTGGAGTGCGGGCCGGAAGACGGCAGGGCGAGCAGGGCATCGCCGGCAGCGACTTTCGAACCGTCGATGATTTCGGATTTTTCCACGACGCCGACGCAGAAGCCGGCCAGGTCGTAGTCTTCGCCTTCGTACATGCCCGGCATTTCAGCGGTTTCGCCGCCGACCAGGGAGCAGCCCGACAGTTCGCAGCCAGCGCCAATGCCGGTTACGACCTGGGTCGCGGTTTCGACGTTGAGTTTGCCGGTGGCGTAGTAGTCGAGGAAGAACAGCGGCTCGGCGCCGCAGACCACCAGGTCGTTCACGCACATGGCAACCAGGTCGATGCCGATGCTGTCGTGCTTGTTCAGGTTCAGCGCCAGACGCAGCTTGGTGCCGACGCCGTCAGTGCCGGAAACCAGTACTGGCTGCTTGTAGCCGGCCGGGATTTCGCAGAGGGCGCCGAAACCGCCCAGGCCGCCCATGACTTCCGGGCGCGCAGTGCGCTTGGCGACGCTCTTGATGCGTTCGACCAATGCTTCACCGGCGTCGATGTCTACACCGGCGTCCTTGTAGCTCAGGGAGGGTTGCTTGCTCATGATCCAGGCCTTTAGGGGGGATTCAGGGGTAACGACCGAGTCCAGTGGGGGCGCCGAAACGGCGTAGGCGAGAGCCTAGCGCGCTATTCCGACACTGCCCGGCTGTTGCCGGTCTGCGAAGGCGCGCGATTTTATCAGGCTTGAGGGGCAGCGGCCATCCTCAGGCCGACGGCAGGGGCATATCGGCTTAAAAAAACCTTTATTGCCCGTGTTGGTCGCATCCTTCATGGCTGTATAAGGTATCGCTATTCACCGTCTATCGTTATGACAGTGCAAAAACTTACCGGGGTCGGGTGAATGTTTTGCTTGGGGGCGTGGTCACAGCCTTGCTCAATCCGGTTCACGCGGCCTGTTCCAGCCGCTCTTGTCGTCAGGAATCCTCCATGCGTTTTTTTTCTAGATATTTGTTTGCGGGCTGTTTGTCATTGGTCAGCCTGGTGAGTCATGCCGAGACCGTGAAAAATCTGTATCAGGTGCGTCAGCCTGTCAGTGGTCAAACCCCTGAGGTACGCGATCAGGCGACCCAGCAAGCGTTGGATACGTTGGTGCTGCGTCTGACCGGTGATCCCAAGGCTGCGCAAAGCCCGGGGTTGGCCGCACTGCGCAAGGACCCGCAGCAGATCATCAGTCAGTACGGCTTTGACGCCGGCCCGCCGGAGGTGCTGAAGGTCGATTTCGACCCGGCCACCACCGAGCAAGCGTTGCGCCGTGCCGGGCTGTCTCTGTGGGGGGCGAACCGGCCATCGATCCTCAGCTGGTGGTTGAACGATTCCACCGAGGGTTCGAGCCTGGTGGGCGATGGCCAGGCCAGTGCTGCACCGCTGCGTCGAGCGGCGCAACACCGTGGTCTGCCGCTGCGTCTGCCGCTGGCCGATCTGAATGAGCAGATTGTCGCCACGGCACCGAATCTGGAAGGTGCGGACGCGACGCCACTGCGCGGGGCATCGGAGCGTTACAACGCTGACGCGTTGCTCGCGGTGCATGCCCGTGAAGAGGGCGGCCAGTGGCAGGCCAAGTGGCAGTTGTGGCTGGGCGACAAGAAGGAGGCGGGCAGTGTTCAGGGCGCGGATCAGGCCGCTGTGGCCGATGCGGTGATGCTGGCGGTCAGTGAACGGCTGGCGCCTCGTTTTGTGGTCAAGCCAGGTGTTTCGGGCGAGCAATTGCTCGAAGTGCAGGGCATGAATCTGGAGCGCTACGCGGCACTGGGGCGATTGCTGGATCCGTTTGGCGCGCGCTTGGTCAGCGTCGATGGCGACCGTATTGTCTATCGGGTCAATGGCAGCGCCGAGCAGTTGCGCTCGCAGTTGTCACTGGCGAAGTTGCAGGAGGTTCCTGCCGGTGAAGCGCCGGCGCCTGTCGCACCGGTTCAGCCGGCCGAGGGTTCGGCACCGGTAGTAGCGCCCACTCCGGCACCTGTGCCGCAGTTGCGATTCCGTTGGTAACGGTTTTCTTTCTTTATATAGATGCATAGGGAGTTGTACATGGCCGATACGCGGCGTTGGTTCTGGTTGGGTGGGGTCATCCTGCTCTGCGCGTTTGTCTGGCTGTTGCATCCGATCCTGACGCCGTTTCTGGTGGCGCTGCTGTTGGCTTATCTGTTCGATCCATTGGTGGATCGGCTGGAGAAGGCCGGGCTCTCTCGCACTTGGGGCGTGGTGGCGGTGTTTGCGCTGTTTACCTTGATCTTCACGACATTGCTGCTGGTGTTGGTGCCGATGCTCGCCAAGCAGCTGTTTCGCTTGTACGAACTGGCGCCGCAGATGCTCGACTGGTTACAGCACACCGCATTGCCGTGGGCGCAATCGAAATTTGGACTGTCGGATAATTTCTGGAAATTCGACAAGCTCAAGGCTGCGATCAGTGAACACATGGGCCAGACCACTGACATTGTCGGGATCGTGCTGAGTCAGGCGACGGCTTCCGGGCTGGCGTTGATCGGTTGGCTGGCGAATCTGGTGCTGATCCCGGTGGTGAGTTTCTACCTGTTGCGGGATTGGGACCTGATGATGGCCAAGATCCGCAGCCTGCTGCCCCGTGATCGCGAAGAACGCGTTGTGGTCCTGGCGGGTGAATGCCATGAAGTGCTGGGTGCGTTCGTGCGCGGTCAGTTGCTGGTGATGGTGGCGTTGGGCGTCATCTACGCGGCGGGCCTGATGCTGGTGGGGCTGGAATTGGGGCTGTTGATCGGTTTGATTGCCGGTCTGGCGGCGATCGTGCCGTACATGGGGTTTGTCATCGGGATTGGTGCGGCCTTGATAGCCGGGTTGTTCCAGTTCGGTGGCGATCTGTATCCCATGATCGGAATCGTCGCGGTGTTCATGGTCGGGCAGGCACTGGAAGGCATGGTGCTGACGCCATTGCTGGTGGGTGATCGGATTGGTCTGCACCCGGTGGCGGTCATCTTCGCGATTCTGGCAGGGGGTGAACTGTTCGGTTTTACCGGTGTGCTGCTGGCGCTGCCGGTGGCGGCGGTGATCATGGTGCTTTTGCGCCATGTGCATGATTTGTATAAAGATTCGGATATGTACAGCGGTGTTGATCAGGCCGAGCTTTAAGGCGCTCTGATCACGCGTCGCGGGCCGCCTGGTTCATCGCCAGGTTGACCCGAATCCCTCGCGCGGCTGTCACATGCGCTGCCAACGAAACTGTCATAAAACCAGTGTGTTAACGCAAACCTTTGATTTTGCTTGTGGTCTGTCGCATTGTGCGGCCAGCTTCACGGGTATAAACTTCGCAAACTTTACACAGAGGCCACTAACGGTTCCTTTGGAACTGTTCAGTCAGCATGAAACCGATTCAGCTGCCCCTAGGTGTGCGTCTGCGTGATGACGCTACCTTTATCAATTACTATCCAGGCGCCAATGCCGCTGCACTCGGCTATGTCGAGCGGCTATGCGAAGCCGACGCCGGCTGGACCGAAAGCCTGATTTATCTCTGGGGCAAGGACGGGGTAGGGCGTACGCACTTGTTGCAGGCGGCCTGCCTGCGCTTCGAACAACTGGGGGAGCCGGCGGTGTATTTGCCGTTGGCCGAGCTGCTTGATCGTGGCATCGCCATCCTCGACAACCTCGAACAGTACGAACTGGTCTGCCTGGATGATTTGCAGGCGGTAGCCGGTCGGGCGGATTGGGAAGAGGCGCTGTTCCATCTGTTCAATCGTCTGCGTGACAGCGGTCGACGCCTGCTGATCGCCGCTTCGACATCTCCGCGCGAACTGCCGGTGAAGCTGGCGGACCTCAAATCCCGTCTGACGTTGGCGTTGATCTTTCAGATGCGTCCGCTCTCCGACGAAGACAAATTGCGTGCCTTGCAACTGCGCGCATCTCGTCGCGGTCTGCACCTGACCGATGAAGTCGGGCATTTCATTTTGACCCGCGGTACGCGCAGCATGAGCGCACTTTTCGAGCTGCTTGAACGCCTCGATCAGGCCTCCCTTCAAGCTCAGCGCAAGCTGACGATTCCCTTTCTGAAAGAAACTTTAGGCTGGTAAAGCCAAGGCCTGCAGCGGGTTTCGGCATATTTCAGGCGCCAAGAATTCCGCCTTCCTACAGGGTTGCAGGCTGCGCGAATGTCTAAAACGGGCTTAAGCGCTTAGATGTAAACGAGAAACCGAGAAGTCACATAAAGTTCGATTGAATTTGCAAATGAGGTTGATAGCGGGCATAGTCTCGCCATCTTTAGAACTATCAGCCACGGTCGTGCCCATGCTAAATCGCTTTGCACCCCTCGTGCCCCTCGCACTCGTTACCCTGTTGTTCGGTTGCGCTGCTCACTCTCCAGTGTCCCAGCAAGAGCAACAACAGCAGGCTAAAAATTCTGCTACCGCCCAATCTTCCGTTCTTTATCAGCAAGCGCTTGAACAGGAAGAGGCGGCCACCGAAAAAGAATTGGCAGACTTCGCCGGCGGCAAGTCGTACCAGCTTCCGGTTCTGGCCGACAGCATCCTCGAACGCGGCATGTCCCTGATCGGTACCCGTTACCGTTTCGGCGGCACCTCCGAAGCTGGCTTCGATTGCAGTGGCTTCATCGGTTACCTGTTTCGTGAAGAAGCCGGCCTGAACCTGCCACGCTCCACTCGCGAAATGATCAACGTGGACGCTCCGTTGGTTTCGCGCAGCAAACTGGAGCCTGGCGACTTGCTGTTTTTCGCCACCAATGGCCGTCGCGGTCGCGTCAGTCACGCCGGGATCTACCTGGGTGACAACCAGTTCATCCATTCCAGCAGCCGCCGCAGCGGTGGTGTCCGGATCGATAGCCTGGGCGACAGCTACTGGAGCAAGACTTTCATCGAAGCCAAGCGCGCACTGGCGATGGCACCAACTGCAGCCCCGACTATCGTCACGGCACGCAAGTAAGCGGACATTTTGTAAGGTGAACTTAAAGTCTTACTTGAAGTTTGCCGCGTAGCGACTAGAATCCTGATCTATTATTGATGGCAAACCGCCTGCGTCCTGCGCAGGCGGTTTTCTTTTCTGCGCCCCCTGCAGAAAAAGCCGCAGCCAGATCAGGATGTTCTGCTTATGTCGACGTCGGCCCGCCTCGCAATCATGCTCTTCGCAGCGCTGCTCAGCGCCTGCGCCAGCCGTACACCGCCACCTGCGCCGGTGGTTCGCGCTCCCATTATTTTCAGTTCCTCCCAAGCATTCTCCCCTGAGGCAGAAGACGTATTGTTCCGTGCGCTCGGCCTAGTGGGCACGCCGTACCGTTGGGGTGGCAACACGCCGGATTCGGGTTTCGATTGCAGCGGGCTGATCGGTTACGTCTATCGTGACGTCGCCGGCATTTCCCTGCCGCGTACCACGCGCGAGTTGATCAGCATGCAAGCGGCCAGCGTGGGCAAGGAAGGTCTGCAAACCGGGGACCTGATCTTCTTCGCCACCAATGGCGGCTCCCAGGTCAGCCACGCCGGGATCTACGTCGGCGAAGGTCGCTTCGTCCATGCGCCCGCCACCGGCGGCACGGTGAAGCTCGACAGCTTGTCCAAAGCTTACTGGCAGAAAGCCTATCTGAGTGCCAAGCGCGTCTTGCAACCTGAGCACTTGGCACGCAACCCCTAAATTGCAGAGGTTGTCATGACCGCTCGCACACTCAATCTCGACGATTCCCTGTATCAATACCTGCTCGATGTTTCCCTGCGTGAAACGCCGCTGCTCAAGCGTTTGCGTGACGAAACCCAGGCGCTGCCCATGGCTCGCTGGCAAGTGGCGCCCGAGCAGGGCCAGTTCCTCGCGCTCCTGGTGAAACTCACCGGCGCCAAGCGTCTGCTGGAAGTCGGCACCTTCACCGGTTACAGCGCCTTGTGCATGGCGGCTGCATTGCCGGATGACGGCTCGCTGATCTGCTGCGACATTCCCGGCGATTACAACGCCACCGCACGCCGTTACTGGCAGGAGGCGGGGCTTGCCGAGCGGATTGATCTGCGCTTGGCGCCCGCGTTGGAAACCCTGGCTCAGTTGGATCAGCAAGAGCAGTTCGACCTGATCTTCATTGATGCCGACAAAGCCAACTATCCACGCTATCTGGAGCACGCCCTGCGTCTGCTGCGCGTCGGCGGTCTGGCAGTGTTTGATAACACGCTGTGGAGCGGACGGGTGCTTGAGGACAATCCCGAGAGCGAAGACACCCGAGCCATCCAGGCGCTCAATCGGGCCTTGAAGGATGACTCGCGTGTGGATCTGTCGTTGTTGCCGTTGGGCGATGGATTGACGTTGTGCCGCAAGCGCTAAGCGCTCACTTGGCCGCCGATACGCGCCACACCTTGTTGCCCACGTCATCCGCGACCAACAAACCACCCTGCTGATCAATCACCACGCCTACCGGGCGGCCCATGGCTTTTTCCTCGTTATTGAGGAAGCCGGTGAGCACATCCATCGGCTGCCCGGTCGGCTTCCCTGCGCTGAACGGTACGAAAATCACTTTGTAGCCACTGTGCGGCTTACGATTCCACGAGCCATGCTGGCCGATGAAGGCGCCTTCCTTGAACTGCGCCGGCAGCGTGTTGCCTTCAGCAAACGTCAGGCCCAGCGATGCGGTATGCGGGCCCACCGCATAATCCGGAGCAATGGCCTTGGCCACCAGATCGGGGTTTTGCGGCTCGACGCGAATGTCGACGTGCTGACCGTAATAACTGTAAGGCCAGCCGTAGAACCCGCCGTCTTTCACTGAAGTGATGTAGTCCGGCACCAGGTCGCTGCCGATTTCATCGCGCTCGTTGACCGCCGTCCACAGTGCGCCGCTCCGAGGTTCCCAGGCTAGACCGTTTGGATTACGAATCCCCGAGGCGAAGATCCGATGGTTGCCGGTGGCGCGATCCACCTCCCAGATCGCCGCGCGACCTTCTTCCTTGTCCATGCCGTTTTCGGCCACGTTGCTGTTGGAGCCCACCGTGACGTACAGCTTGCTGCCGTCCTTGCTGGCGATGACGTTTTTGGTCCAGTGGTGATTCAGCGTACCGCCCGGCAGGTCGATCACCTTCATTGGCTGTGACTTGATCGCCGTCTCGCCGTTTTCATAGTGGAAGCGCAGCAAGCGGTCCGTGTCGGCGACGTACAGGTCATTGCCGACCAGGGTCATGCCGAAGGGCGAGTTGAGGTTTTCCAGAAACACCGTGCGGGTTTCGGCGATGCCGTCGTGGTCCTTGTCCCGCAGCAGCGTGATGCGATTCGGGCTCGGTACTTTGGCGCCGGCACGGCCCATGACTTTGCCCATGACCCAGCCACGGATGCCTTTGCCGTCATCGGGTTTGGGTGGTGCGTTGGTTTCGGCGACCAGCACGTCGCCGTTGGGCAACACATAGAGCCAGCGCGGGTGATCGAGCCCTTCAGCAAAGGCCGCCACCTGAGTCCCTGTCGCAGCTATGGGTTTCGCGCCGTTTGGCCAGCCGATCGCCGGGGCGATGTTCACCGTCGGGATCAGGGTTTTGTTTGGTTCTGGCAGCTTGGGCGACGGGCCGGTGCCGTCGGAGACTTGCAGCCTGGAGGTTTCACCGCAGGCGGCAAGCCCTCCGGCGAGCACGATGACGAGAGCGAGCTGAGGCTTGCGCATGCTGATCTTCCCTATGAATGCATTGACCTAATCAATAGAGAAGCGCAGGTGCGCGATGGTTCAACCGGTCAGCCGCGGGCTTCCTTGAACAGCACGGCGATGCCGGGGTGGTAGTTGCCGGCTTCGTTGCGCAACTTGCGATAGGCATAGGGGAAATACCAGGCCACCGCGCAGCTGTGTTCCTTTTGCAGGTCGTCGACCATGTCCTGGAGTTCTTCCGGAGTAGCACTTTGCTGAGCTTTTTGCGGCGCGACGAACAGGCAGCCGAGTTTCAGGTCGCTGGCGTAGCTGATGCGCTTGGCGTCGCTGGTGATGTCCTGCAATGCTTGGCTCAGGTTCAGGCTGTTGACGCGTGGCCAGCGCTGGGTCGCCTGAAGGTAAGCGCGTTCTTCGCTGGTCGCGATAAACAGGTCGGCGCGGCCATTGCGTTCGCCTTCTTCGGTCTGTTTACGGGTCGGTGTTTGTTGCAGCGTCACCATTTCCGCCATCCACGCAGCGGCGGACAGCAGGCTCAGGTTGGCTTTTTCATCGAACCAGTAAGGCGTGTCGTTATCGCCGCGTACGGCGTTGTAGCGGTCGATACAGTCAAACCAGCGGTCCAGCACCGGGCGCAGGAATTCCAGCTTCGGATTGCTGATGATCATGCCTTGCATGTGGCTCACCCTTGAATTTGTATTGTGAGATTATGGCTCTTTGATATCACTGCTGAGAGTGTGGCACAAGATTGGCGTCAGATAATTGATCAACGGCAGTTATTCGCTTGCAGGCCGCCCGTCTTCAATTGACGCTCCATCCCCAACCCTCTAACCTTCGCGGCTTGTTTCAGGTGCTCTGTGGCCTTGGTCGACAGAGTGAAACAGGGAAGCCGGTGAGTGAGTTCATTCAACTAATGAAGAACCACGATCCCGGCGCTGCCCCCGCAACGGTAAATGAGTGAAGACTGCGTCTTGAGCCACTGTGTCATATGACATGGGAAGGCGCGCGGTCAGGCGTATCGCCGCTCATGAGCCCGGAGACCGGCCTGATCCATCCAGCGGCATCACGGTGGGCGATGCCAGGCTTTTTGCCGTCTATTCTTGTGCCTGCCCGCCGTTATCCAGCCTCAACGGAGAGCTCCCCCATGACTGATACCCCCGATCGTGACGAACGTCATCTGGCACGCATGCTGCGCAAAAAAGCCGTGATCGACGAACGCATCGCCAACTCCCCGAATGAATGCGGCCTGCTGCTGGTGCTGACCGGCAACGGTAAAGGCAAAAGCAGCTCGGCCTTCGGCATGCTCGCCCGGTCCTTGGGCCACGGCATGCAGTGTGGCGTGGTGCAGTTCATCAAGGGGCGCAACAGCACCGGCGAAGAATTGTTCTTCCGGCGTTTCCCGGACCAGGTGCGTTTTCATGTGATGGGCGAGGGCTTCACCTGGGAAACCCAGGATCGCCAGCGTGACATCGCCGCCGCTGAAGCCGCATGGGCCGTGTCCCGCGAATTGCTGCGTGATCCGTCGATTGGCCTGGTGGTGCTCGACGAGTTGAACATTGCGCTCAAGCACGGTTATCTGGATCTCGATCAGGTACTCAGCGATTTGCAGGCGCGTCCGCCGATGCAGCATGTGGTGGTCACCGGTCGCGGCGCCAAGCCGGAGATGATCGAACTGGCCGACACGGTCACCGAAATGGGCGTGATCAAGCACGCGTTCCAGGCCGGGATCAAAGCGCAAAAAGGCGTCGAGCTGTGAATACTACTTTATGAAAATCAGCCGTCACTGCCCGGCGGTGCTGATTGCCGCGCCGGCCTCCGGCCAGGGCAAGACCACCGTCACCGCGGCGTTGGCCCGTTTGCATCGCAATCAGGGGCGCAAGGTTCGCGTGTTCAAGTGCGGCCCGGACTTTCTCGACCCGATGATTCTAGAGCGCGCCAGTGGTGCGCCGGTGTATCAACTGGACATGTGGATGGTCGGCGAGCAGGAAAGTCGTCGTCTGTTGTGGGAAGCTGCCGGCGAAGCCGATCTGATCCTCATTGAAGGTGTCATGGGGCTGTTCGACGGTACGCCGTCCAGCGCTGATCTGGCGCGGCATTTCGGTGTGCCGGTGCTGGGTGTGATCGACGGCACCGCCATGGCCCAGACCTTTGGCGCACTGGCGTTGGGGTTGGCGCGCTATCAGCCGGATTTGCCGTTTGCCGGTGTGCTGGCCAACCGCGTCGGTACCCTGCGTCACGCGCAATTACTTGAAGGCAGCCTCACTGAAGGTTTGCGCTGGTACGGCGCCTTGTCCCGGGAAACCGGGATCGAATTGCCGAGTCGCCATTTGGGTCTGGTTCAGGCCAGTGAGTTGAACGATCTCGATCTGCGCCTCGATGCGGCGGCCGATGCACTGGCCAGCAGTTGCGAGGTCGCGCTGCCACCGGCGGTGGAATTCGCAGCCCCTGATGTGATCGCTGCCGAACCGTTGCTGGCCGGCGTGCGAATTGCCGTGGCCCGTGACGAGGCGTTTGCCTTCACCTACGGCGCAAGCCTGGATCTGCTGCGCGCCATGGGCGCCGAATTGCGGTTTTTCTCGCCAATCCGTGATGCGCAATTGCCGGAGGCAGACAGCCTCTATCTGCCAGGCGGTTATCCCGAATTGCACCATGTCGCGCTGTCACAGAACACCACGATGCTGGCGGCGATTCGCGCTCACCATGCGGCGGGTAAACCGTTGTTGGCCGAATGTGGCGGCATGCTCTATTTGCTCGATTCGTTGACCGATGTCGAGGGCACTCGCGCTGAGTTGGTCGGCTTGCTGGCGGGGGATGCGGTGATGCAAAAGCGTCTGGCCGCGTTGGCGTTGCAGGCGGTCGAGTTGCCGGAAGGTTCGTTGCGCGGGCACACCTATCACCATTCGCTGACCAGTACCGAGCTTGAGCCAATCGCCCGTGGCCTGAGCCCTAACGGTGGGCGAGGGGCAGAGGCGGTTTACCGTGAAGGGCGGATGACGGCCTCGTATGTGCACTTCTATTTCCCGTCCAATCCATCGGCGATTGCCGCGCTGTTTGCGCCTGATCTTGAGGCCGCCTTCGCGAGCAGGCTCGCTCCCACAGTAGAAAGTGGGTTGGCTGAAGAAACGCGGTCCACTGTGGGAGCGAGCCTGCTCGCGAATAGGCCATGACCGATAACGCATTCTCCAAAGCCGAACGCGAAGCGGTGTATCGGGCAATTGCCGAACGCCGTGACATGCGTCATTTCAGCGGCGGCACCGTCGAGCCCGAGTTGCTGCGACGCCTGCTCGAAGCTGCGCATCAGGCACCGAGTGTCGGCCTGATGCAGCCCTGGCGGTTCATCCGCATCAGCGATCGAGCCCTGCGCGGCAAGATCCAGTTACTGGTGGAAGAAGAACGCATCCGCACCGCCGAAGCCCTCGGCGAGCGCACCGACGAATTCATGAAGCTGAAAGTCGAAGGCATCAACGACTGCGCCGAGGTGCTGGTCGCCGCGCTGATGGACGATCGCGAGCGCCATATTTTCGGCCGTCGCACCTTGCCGGAAATGGACATGGCCTCGTTGTCCTGCGCGATCCAGAACCTCTGGCTGGCCTCCCGCGCCGAAGGACTGGGCATGGGCTGGGTGTCGCTGTTCGAGCCGCAAGCCCTGGCGGACCTGCTGGGTTTGCCGGCCGGTGCCAAGCCCTTGGCCGTTCTTTGCCTGGGGCCGGTCAAGGCATTCTATCCGGCACCGATGCTGGTACTCGAAGGCTGGGCGCAGGCGCGTCCGCTGAGTGAGCTGCTGTACGAAAATTATTGGGGAGTGAGTCAATGAGTGTGGCGTTGTTGAGTGTCGCCGCGGTTGCGCTGGATGCGCTGCTGGGTGAACCCAAACGCTGGCATCCGCTGGTGGCGTTCGGCCGTTTTGCCGACCGCATCGAACAACGTTTCAACGCTGCTGGTCGCGGCTGGCGCAGTCATGGCGTCACTGCCTGGGTGATCGCAGTGTTGCCGCTGACCCTGCTGGCCACAGCGTTTTCCTGGGCGCCCTATGTCGGCTGGATCGTCGAAATTCTCGCGCTCTATTGCGCCCTCGGCCTGCGCAGCCTCGGTGAACACGTCGAGCCGGTGGCCAAGGCGCTGCGCAGCGATGATCTGGACGAGGCGCGCAAGCGTGTCGGTTACCTGGTGAGCCGCCAGACCAGCGAACTGGACAAAACCGAAGTCGCCCGCGCCGCCACCGAATCCGTATTGGAGAATGGCAGCGACGCGGTGTTTGCCGCGTTGTTCTGGTTTGCCGTGGCGGGTGCGCCCGGTGTGGTGCTCTACCGTTTGAGCAACACCCTCGATGCGATGTGGGGTTACCGCAACGAACGCTTCGAACGTTTCGGCTGGGCGGCGGCAAAGATCGACGACGTCCTCAACTACATTCCCGCACGCCTGGTGGCGTTGACCTACGCGCTGCTGGGCAAAACCCGCCTCGCGCTGAAATGCTGGCGCCGCCAAGGCCCGACCTGGGACAGCCCGAATGCCGGCCCGGTGATGGCGGCCGGTGCCGGTGCGCTCGGTGTCGAGTTGGGCGGGGCGGCGATTTATCACGGTGAACTGCATCAGCGTCCGCAACTGGGCGAAGGCGTGCCGGCGGACGCCGACTCCATCGACCGTGGCTGGCAATTGGTCCAGCGCGGGGTATGGTTATGGTTGCTGATCCTCTGCGTGGGGGCTGAATTCTATGCTTGAGCACGGTGGTCGGTTACGCAAGGCGGCGCTCGAATACGGCATCGCCGAAGCCGATTGGCTCGACCTGTCCAGCGGCCTGGCGCCCTGGCCGTTTCCGGTGCCGGAGATCCCGTGGCGGGCCTGGGCGCGTTTGCCGGAAACCGATGACGGTCTGGAGCAGGCGGCCTGTGATTATTACGGCGCCGCTCAGGTGCTGCCCGTGGCCGGTTCGCAAATGGCGATCCAGTTGTTGCCGCGTTTGCGCCGGGCGGGCAAGGTCGGCGTGCTCTCGCCGTGTTACGCCGAACACGCCGAAGCGTGGCGCCGCAATGGCTACATCGTGCGTGAAGTGTTGGAGCAGGAAGTCGACTTCTACCTCGACAGCTTCGACGTGCTGGTGGTGGTCAACCCGAACAATCCTACAGGCCTGAGCCTGACACCGAGTCGGCTGCTCGACTGGCATTCGCGGCTGGCCCAGCGCGGTGGCTGGCTGGTGGTGGACGAGGCGTTCATGGACAACACGCCGCAACTGAGCCTCGCACCTTTTGCCAATCAGGTCGGGTTGATCGTGTTGCGTTCCTTCGGCAAGTTTTTCGGTCTGGCCGGTGTGCGCCTGGGGTTCGTGCTGGCCGAGCGCAAGTTGCTCAAATTGCTGGCCGAGCAAGTGGGGCCGTGGGCGGTCAGCGGGCCGACGCGGGTACTGGGTCAGGCCTGTCTGCGGGATACCGAAGGGCATGCCCGGCAACGGGTTCGCGCTGAAGAGGTCAGTGAACGTCTGGCGCTGCTGCTTGAACAGCACGGCTTCAAACCCCAGGGCGGCTGCGCCTTGTTTCAATGGCTGATCACCGATCACGCCGAAGCGTTGCACGAATTCATGGCCCGGCGCGGCATTCTGCTGCGATTGTTCACGCACAACAGCAGCCTGCGTTTCGGGTTGCCCGCCGATGAAACCGACTGGACACGTCTCGCGCAAGCGTTCGAAGCCTACGCCAAGGAAACCCAATGACTACGTTGATGGTGCAAGGCACCACTTCCGACGCCGGTAAAAGCACGTTGGTAACGGCGTTGTGCCGCTGGGTCACGCGTCAGGGCGTGAGCGTGGTGCCATTCAAACCGCAGAACATGGCACTCAACAGTGCGGTGACTGCCGACGGTGGCGAGATCGGTCGCGCACAAGCGGTACAGGCTCAGGCGGCCAACCTTGAGCCGCACACCGACATGAATCCGGTGTTGCTCAAACCCAACAGCGATACCGGCGCCCAAGTGATCATCCATGGTCGTGCGGTCACGACGATGAACGCCGTTGCGTATCACGACTACAAAGCCATTGCCATGCAAGCGGTGCTGGCCTCCCATGAACGGCTGAGCGCGGCGTATCCGGTGATCATGGTCGAAGGCGCGGGCTCGCCGGCCGAGATCAATCTGCGCGCCGGCGACATCGCCAACATGGGCTTTGCCGAGGCGGTGGATTGCCCGGTGGTGCTGATCGCCGACATCAATCGCGGCGGGGTTTTCGCGCACCTGGTGGGCACGCTGGAACTGCTGTCGCCCAGCGAGCAGGCGCGGGTCAAAGGCTTCATCATCAACCGTTTTCGCGGCGACATCGCCTTGCTGCAACCGGGCCTCGACTGGCTGGAAGCGCGCACCGGCAAACCGGTGATCGGCGTTCTGCCTTACGTGATGGATCTGCACCTGGAAGCCGAGGACGGCATCGATCAGCGTCAGACTGACAAGGCCGACCAGGTGCTGAAAGTGCTGGTGCCGGTACTGCCGCGCATCAGCAACCACACCGACTTTGATCCGCTACGCTTGCACCCGCAGGTGGATCTGCAATTCATCGGCCCCGGCCAGACGATTCCACCGGCCGACCTGATTATTCTCCCCGGCTCGAAAAGCGTGCGTAGCGACCTCGCGTATCTGCGGGCCAATGGCTGGGACACTGCGATCAGTCGTCATCTGCGTTATGGCGGCAAAGTGCTGGGCATCTGCGGTGGCCTGCAAATGCTCGGCGAGCAGTTGCACGACCCGTTGGGCCTCGAAGGCGCACCGGGTTCCAGCGCCGGTCTGGGTTTGCTGGCGTTCGAAACGCAGCTCGAAGAAGAGAAGCAATTGCGCAATGTGCGCGGACGTCTGGCGCTGGAAGACGCGCCGGTCAGCGGCTATGAAATTCACGCCGGCGTGACCACCGGGCCAGCGTTGGAAAACGCCGCCGTGCAGCTGGACGATGGTCGCTGCGACGGTGCGCAAAGCGTGGATGGGCAAATTTTCGGCACCTATCTGCATGGACTGTTTGAATCGCCCGCGGCGTGCAGTGCGCTGTTACGCTGGGCCGGTTTGCAGGCTGTGCAGGAAGTGGATTATCACGCGTTGCGTGAGCGCGATATCGAGCGGCTGGCGGATCTGGTGGAGAAGCATCTGGATACCCGACTGTTGTGGGAGCTCTGCGGGTTTTGAGGTGTTTTGAGGACGCCTTCGCGGGCAAGCCTCGCTCCTACAAGGACCCCACCGTACCTGTAGGAGCGAGGCTTGCCCGCGAAGTGGCCCGTCCCCACACCGCCAATTTGAAGGAATGAACCATGCTGCAACTGATCCTCGGCGGCGCCCGTTCCGGTAAAAGTCGACTGGCCGAAAAACTCGCCTCCGACAGCGCTCTGGCAGTGACTTATATCGCCACCAGTCAACCGCTGGACGGTGAAATGAACGAGCGGGTCGCCCATCACCGCGCCCGTCGTCCGGCCGAATGGGCGTTGATCGAAGAGCCTGTGGAACTCGCCCGCGTCCTGCGCGAAACCGCCAACGCCGATCGGTGCCTGCTGGTGGATTGCCTGACATTGTGGATGACTAATCTGCTGATGCTCGACGACACCGAGCGTCTGTCGGCCGAACGTGATGCTTTGCTGGATTGCCTGGCGTCGCTGCCGGGTGAAATCATTTTTGTCAGCAACGAGACCGGAATGGGTGTCGTACCGCTCGGCGAATTGACCCGCCGCTATGTCGATGAAGCCGGTTGGCTGCATCAAGCGTTGGCCGAGCGCTGTGAGCGAGTCGTCCTCACCGTCGCCGGCCTGCCCCTGACTTTGAAAGGAACTGTGTTATGACTCAATCCTGGTGGCTGAACCGCTGCAAGCCGATCGATGCTCAAGCGGTCGAGCAGGCCGAGGCCCGTCAACAACAGCTGACCAAACCGGCCGGCTCCCTCGGTCGGCTTGAGTCGGTGGCCGTGCAATTGGCCGGGTTACAGGGGCAGGTCAAGCCGAGACTCGATCAGCTGTGGATCGCAATTTTTGCCGGTGACCACGGCGTGGTCGCTGAAGGGGTGTCGGCATTTCCTCAGGAAGTCACCGGGCAGATGCTGCACAACTTCGTCAGCGGTGGGGCGGCGATCAGCGTGCTGGCGCGGCAACTCGGGGCCTCCCTGGAAGTGGTCGACCTCGGGACCGTCACGCCGTCGTTGAATTTGCCGGGTGTGCGTCACTTGAACATCGGCCCGGGCACAGCGAATTTCGTCGAAGGTTCGGCGATGACGCCGGCACAAGGCGAACTCGCTTTACAGGCCGGCCGCGACAGCGTGCAGCGCGCCATCGCGGCGGGTGCGCAGTTGTTTATCGGTGGCGAGATGGGCATCGGCAATACCACCGCGGCCAGCGCGTTGGCGTGTGCCTTGCTCGATTGCCCGGTGGTGCATCTGGCCGGGCCGGGCACGGGTTTGAACGCGGCGGGTGTCAGTCATAAAGCTCAGGTTATCGAGCGCGCTTTGGCATTGCACAATGCTCAACGCGGCGATGCGCTGCAAACCCTGTTCAACCTCGGCGGTTTTGAAATCGCTGCACTGGTCGGCGCGTATCTGGCGTGTGCCCAGGAAGGCGTCGCGGTGCTGGTGGACGGTTTCATTTGCAGCGTCGCGGCATTGGTGGCAGTGCGGTTGAATCCTGAATGCCGTCAGTGGCTGTTGTTCGGTCATCGCGGCGCCGAGCCGGGTCATCGTCATGTACTGGAAACCCTGAATGCCGAACCGCTGCTGGACCTCGGCCTGCGTCTGGGCGAGGGCAGTGGCGCTGCATTGGCCGTGCCGTTGCTGCGTCTGGCGTGCGACCTTCACGGGCAGATGGCGACCTTCGCCGAGGCCGCCGTGGCGGACCGTCCGGCATGACCTTGCGCCTGGACCTGTTGCGCCATGGCGAAACCGAACTCGGTGGCGGCTTGCGCGGCAGCCTCGACGATGCGCTGACCGACAAGGGCTGGGCGCAGATGCGCGCGGCGGTGGTCGATCAGGGGCCTTGGGATCGTTTGGTCAGCTCGCCGTTGCAGCGTTGTGCGCGATTTGCACAGGAGCTCGGCGCGCAACTGGGATTGCCGGTGCAGTTGGATAAAGACTTGCAGGAGCTGCACTTCGGCGCCTGGGAAGGGCAGAGCGCCGCGGCGCTGATGGAAACCGACGCCGAGGCGTTGGGAGTGTTCTGGGCCGACCCTTATGCGTTTACGCCGCCACAGGGTGAGCCGGTCGTGGATTTTTCGACGCGGGTGTTGGCGGCCGTTGAGCGATTGCATGCCGCCTACGCCAGCGAGCGGGTGTTGCTGATCAGTCACGGCGGGGTCATGCGTTTGTTGCTGGCTCAGGCGCGGGGATTACCTCGTGAGCAATTGCTCAACGTCGAAGTCGGGCATGGCGCGTTGTTTTCGCTGTCGGTCGAATCCGGCGTGTTGTTAAGGGAAGCGACCTGACCATGTTGCCGTTCTGGATCGCCCTGCAATTTTTGAGCAGTTTGCCGGTTCGTCTGCCGGGCATGCCGGCGCCGCAGGCGTCGGGACGGTCGCTGCTGTTTTATCCGCTGGTCGGCTTGCTGTTTGGCGGGATTTTGTGGGTGTTCAACTGGCTGGTACTCGGCACCCCGTTGTTGCTTCATGCAGCGCTGTTGCTGAGCGTTTGGGTGTTGCTCAGTGGTGCCTTGCACTTGGACGGCCTGGCCGATAGCGCCGATGCGTGGCTGGGTGGGTTCGGCGATCGAGAGCGCACGTTGACGATCATGAAGGACCCGCGCAGCGGCCCGATGGCGGTCGTGACGCTGGTGCTGGTGTTGCTGCTCAAGTTCGCCGCGTTGCTGGCGTTGATCGAGCAGCAACACGCCGTTGTCCTGATCATCGTTCCGATGATCGGGCGCAGCGCGATGCTGGGGTTATTCCTGACCACGCCCTATGTGCGTGCCGGCGGGTTGGGGCAAGCACTGGCCGATCATCTGCCACGTTTGGCGGGCATGCAGGTGTTGGCGGTCAGTGCGTTGGCGTGTGTTTTGATTGCTGGCCTCAGCGGCGTGTTGGCAGTGGCGTTGGCGGCGTTGGTGTTTGTCTGGTTGCGACAGATGATGTTGCGGCGATTGGGCGGCACGACGGGCGATACGGCGGGGGCGTTGCTGGAAATCCTTGAGGTGGCGGTGCTGGTGGGATTGGCGATCTGCTGAACTTCCCACATCATGTAACTTGATTTAACACAACCGCGGGTATATACACGCACCATGCTCGACTCCCAATGTTTATGCATCAACCTGCGTCGCGCCGCTCGTGGCGTCAGCAGGCACTACGACGGCGCTCTCGACGGCTTCGGGATTAACGTTGCCCAGTATTCTCTGCTGTGTAATTTGCAGCGTCTGGATAAACCGAGTATTTCCACGTTGGCCGAGGCCATGGGGCTGGATCGCAGCACCTTGGGGCGAAATCTGCGGGTGCTGGAAGGCGAAGGCCTGCTGATGCTGGTCGAGGGCGAAGACATGCGTAACCGCATCGTGATGCTCACCGAGGCCGGTGTTGAACGGCTGACAGCGGCCTTGCCGGCGTGGGAAGCGGCGCAGCAGCGGTTGATTGATCGCCTGGGTGCCGAGAAACGCGAAACCTTGCTGAGACTGCTGGACGAACTGGCGTGATGCCGGTTTTTCCGATCTTAAGCGGGTATATACCCGCTACCGGAGAATAAGAATGACATCGATGTGGCGTACTTGCGGTTGGGTTCTGTTGGGGAGTGCGCTGATTCTCGCGTTGTCCTTGGGCGTACGGCACGGCTTTGGGCTGTTTCTGGCGCCGATGAGTGCCGAGTTCGGCTGGGGGCGTGAGACGTTTGCCTTCGCCATTGCCTTGCAGAACCTGATCTGGGGCCTGGCGCAGCCATTCACCGGCGCGTTGGCCGACCGCTTTGGCGCCGCGAAAGTGGTGCTGATCGGCGGAGTCCTGTACGCGTTGGGCCTGGTGTTCATGGGCCTGTCGGATTCGGCCGTGACCTTGTCCCTGAGTGCCGGCTTGTTGATCGGTCTTGGCCTGTCGGGCACTTCGTTCTCAGTGATCCTTGGCGTGGTCGGCCGCGCGGTGCCGCCAGAGAAACGCAGCATGGGCATGGGCATTGCCAGCGCCGCCGGTTCGTTCGGTCAGTTCACCATGTTGCCCGGTACGCTGGGGTTGATCGGCTGGCTCGGCTGGTCTGCGGCATTGCTGGTGCTGGGCCTGTTGGTGGCGCTGATCGTACCGCTGGTGAGCATGCTCAAGGACAAGCCGCTACCGGTGTTCGGCCATGAACAAACGCTGTCCGAAGCATTGCGCGAAGCCTGCTCCCATTCGGGGTTCTGGCTGCTGGCATTCGGTTTTTTTGTCTGCGGTTTCCAGGTGGTATTCATCGGCGTGCACTTGCCGGCTTATCTGGTGGATCAGCACCTCCCGGCGACCGTTGGCACCACGGTGCTGGCGTTGATTGGGCTGTTCAATGTATTCGGTACCTACACGGCGGGCTGGCTCGGCGGGCGGATGTCCAAGCCGCGTTTGCTCACCGGCCTGTATCTGCTGCGGGCCGTGGTGATCGGGTTGTTCCTGTGGGCGCCCGTCACGACGACCACCGCGTACCTGTTCGGCATGGCAATGGGTTTCCTGTGGCTGTCGACCGTGCCCTTGACCAACGGCACCGTCGCGACCTTGTTCGGCGTGCGAAATTTGTCCATGCTCGGTGGGATTGTTTTCCTGTTTCACCAGCTCGGATCGTTCCTCGGCGGTTGGTTGGGCGGGGTGGTGTACGACCGAACCGGGAGCTATGACTTGATCTGGCAGGTAGCGATTCTCTTGAGCCTGTTGGCCGCGGCCCTGAACTGGCCGGTGCGTGAACGGCCGGTGGCGCGTCTGCAAACACAGATGAGTGCAATATGAACAGCCTCTGGCCGCGGATCGCTGTCGTCGCTGTCTGCGCCTTGCTGCTGGCCCTGTCGTGGTGGGGCTGGCATCAGGGCGGGTTGGCGTTGATGCAACTGGGCATGGGTGCTTGCTAGCAGGATGTGAGGGCGAGTAACTTGGTTTTCACGATTTCTCAAGGATGCACCGACATGCTGATGCGCTGGCTCGCAGTTCCCGCGTTACTGGTAGCGTTTAGTGGATGGGCTCAAGCGGCAGAGTGTCCGGACCTTTTGCAAGGCTCGTTGCCCAAGCTGCGTGCCAAGGAATCCATCGACCTGTGCCAGCGCTTCGCCGGCAAACCGCTGGTGGTGGTCAATACCGCGAGCTTCTGCGGTTTTGCCCCGCAGTTCAAAAGCCTTGAGGCGCTGAGTCAGCGCTACAAGGATCAGGGGCTGGAAGTGATCGGCGTTCCGTCCAACGACTTCAAGCAAGAGTCCAAGGATGGCGAAGAGACCGCCAAGGTCTGCTACGTGAACTACGGCGTGACGTTCACCATGACTGAACCGCAGAAGGTGCGCGGGGATGATGCGACTCACTTGTTCAAGATCATCGCCAAGCAGAGCACCGCGCCGAAGTGGAACTTCTACAAATATGTGGTCGATCGCAAGGGCAAGGTGATCGCCAATTTCTCCAGCCTGACCAAGCCTGACGATCCCGAGTTCATCCAGGCCGTGGAGAAAGCCCTGGCCTCGCAACCCTGATCGACGCCCGTTAAAAAGCCCCGCCTCTGTACAAGAGAGCGGGGCTTTTTCAATTCAGGCGGCGAGTGGTTCAAGCTCGCCGTGAATCATCAGAAGCGGTAGGTCGCGCCCACACCGAAACCGTTCGCATAGTTTTGATACTCGGCGTTGTAGGTCTGGCGGCCGTTGCTGTTGTTGACCTTGACCGACTCTTCGCGCAGGTACGAGTACGCAACGTCGATGGTCAGGTCGTCGGTCGGGCTCCAGCCAGCGCCCAGGCTGAAAATCTTGCGATCGCCAGTCGGGATGCGTGGGGAGCGGTTTGTGTTGTTGGTTGGTGCCTGGTCGACGGACAGACCGGTACGCAGAACCCACTGCTTGTTCAGCTGGTACGAAGCGCCGATGGCGTGAGCCCAGGTGTCGTGCCAGTTCTGTTCTTCAGTGATGGTGCCAAAGCCGCGTGCGGCCAGAGCGGCAGGAACGCCTTCGTTCTCGACGGAGATCTCTTTCAGGCGGCTCCAGCGAGTCCAGGTGCTGCCTGCGTAGAGGGTCCACTGGTCGTCCAGCTGGTGAGTGACCGAGAAGTCCACCGACTCAGGCGTGGTGATGTCCAGCGAAGCGTCGAACTTCTGGTTCGGGTTCTGGCCCAGCGCCGCGAGCAGGCCGTAGTTGACCTTGGTGTCACCTTCGAGCTTGTACTTCACTTTCGAGTGATAGGTCAGGCCGAGGCGAGTGCTTTCGAGGGCTTGAACCATGATGCCGATGTTGTAACCCAGCGCGGTGTCGTCACCCTTGATCTTGACGTTACCGTCCGCTGCGAGCGGGTTCAGCGACAGGTTCGATTCCAGGGTGCCGTCAATGCGGTTGATGGTCGGACCGAAACCGATCGACACCTTGTCGTTGAAGGCGTAGCTGACGGTCGGCTGCAGGGTTACGATTTTTACTTCGCTCTTGCTGCCGAAGTATCGGCCGGCGAAGCCGTTCTCGTAGTCGGTCACCAGGCCGAATGGAGCGTAGACGCCGAAACCGACTGCCCACTGGTCATCGATTGGCTTGACGTAGTAGCCCATGGGTACGCCCATGAAAGGGACCATGTCACCTTTGTTGGTACCACTGTTCGGACGGGAGCTGGCATCGCTGATGTCGGTGTGCGCGTCGATAAATGAAGCACCGCCGGTCACTTGTTCGCGTTTGAGGCGAGACATGCCGGCAGGGTTGCCAAAAATGGTGGATGCGTCGTCGGCAGAAGAAGATCGCCCGGCAAAACCTGTACCCATCCCGCTGATGCTTTGTTCGTTGAGGGCGAAGCCACTTGCGAAGATCTGGGTGGATGCCAAGGTAACGGCGAGGCTAAGGGTGGTTTTGAGCATTACTTTTTTCATTATTAGAACTCCTGGTGATCACCGGGGCGAAAATTACCAACATTTTCGTCCCAGCGCTATAGCCTGTATCGCTTGATTTAGAGCGGTTTTGTAGGACAATCCGACCAGATTCGCAGCATTTGCGCGATCTTGTGGAATAGCGGATCAGCAGGCGAGCTGATTCAGCGGTGATACACAGGTTTGCCAGGCGTAGGTGAAGTCTCTCAGGCGTCCTTGAGGCTGGAAGGTCTGGCGCCAGATACGGGCCATTCCCAGCAGGTCGTCTGCTTCGGGGAGCGGGGTGTTCTGTTCTTCTACCAGCAGCCAGGCGATGGCTGTGGCGTAACGCAGGTTGACGGTCAATTCGAGGTGCGGACCACTCAGGAAAGCATGTTGGCTGGCCAAGCCGCGAACCAGGCTTGCGCGTTCCGGGTCAAGTGCCAGGTAGTGGTCCCAAAGTGCCTGGTGGCGGGGTTCGGCGATTCGGTACAGGCCGTGTCCACGGCGGTCATGCAGGGCAGTACCAAGGGCTGACTGGCTGGCGGCGATGCCCAGCAGCAGGGATTCGGCAGTTGCGCTATGGCGCCCGAGGTAGATCAATGTCGGACGGATCACATAACGGCACAGTTCGCTGGCAGCGATACCCATAAAGCCCTCGAAACTTGAAAGGGTCGGCGATACCTGAAGGGAGCGTTGGCAGCGGGTGAATCGACTCAGGCTCGCCGGAAGCGGATCAATCCGCTTGAGTTGAAGTGTAGTGTCATATTCGCGCCGTAAAGGCCTGTTTTTAAAATATTTCTGGCTGCGAGTTATAACCGTTATATCGGTTAGTGCTTAAGCGGTGACAGTGAAAAGAGAAATTTCTGGCAATAAAAAGCCCCGCTTTTTGAGCAGGGCTTTTGAGGTTTTCAGTCTTTCTGGCGTTTCAGGCAACCAGTGCCTGACGGGTACGATCGATCACGGCCTGCAGCGGCTCGGCGCTGGAGTATTGATCGGGGTACAGGCGTTCGCTGTGACGAGCGATGCCGTGTTCGTTGACCAGGGTGAAGCTGAAGCAGCCTTTGCGAGCAGCCATGATCAGGCAATTCATTGGTGCAAAAGCGTTGGTTAGGGTGCGGATGGCATCCTGGGTATGGATTTGAGTAGACATAGTCATTGGGTGTTCCTACAAGCGACACGGATAAGAACCGTGCAAAGTTAAAACGTTCCAGTGACGACGACCACCATTGGTCGAACGAAGAACCCGACTGGAACAAAGCAGCCAGTTTGAAGCGCTGATAAATTGGCGCGCTTGGGCTGGCAGGTAGGTACTTAGGAGGGCAGGCAACACATCAAGGGCAAAGGTTCTGGGCCCGGGGTGAAGATCCTGATCAATTTGCAGGTTGGTTCGGTCAGAGTAAGTGAGCTTCGCAACACCCTTTGCTTTCGATTCAAAGGCTGTGTTGGCGCAAGGTTTACCTGGAAACCATCGAGGTGGTCGATCCCGCTTTGTCGGTAGAGGCTTCCTTGGGGAAGGCTGACCGGGGGGATTTGTTCGACCAGAATTGACTTTCAGCTTGGTACTAACGCCGCGGATACTAACGGATTGAATTGACGAAGGGAAGTGTGTTAGCGAAAAAAGTTCTCTAGCCCCCTTGTTCAACGTCCGGATTGGTGCGCGGAAAAAGCCATACCCCGCAGACTTGTCCTGTAATAGCACAAATTCCGACCATTGGTAGTCAAGGTTCATCGGGCCAGGACCAGCCAGGAGCATGGGTTTGCCAAGGTTATCCCCTGGTTCAGGCAAAAAATGCGCCGTAAAAGCGCATCGATATAACTGCCTCGAAGGTACTTGTGCACATAAGTCATTCACGTTGTCACGTCGCTGTCATCTTCCCTTCAAACGCAGTGGGTGCCTGTAACCGAAATTTAAGTCAATGAAAAACATCGCTTTTTTTTACTGGTGAAAAAATCGTCAGTTTGACTGCGAGCCCCATTCCATAGGGCTTTGCGAGAGTTCAAAGACGGTTGTCCACTGAGTTATCCACAGCTTCTGTGGATTGTCCCGAGCGCTTGCTCTAGGACGGGCGTGCAGGGTTTTTTTAGGCTTTACCTGTAAGAAAAAAAGAGTAGAGTGGCGCGCCTTCCGATCTGCCCCACAGTGCTTTATGAAGTTTCGTTCAGTATCAGTTGCTGCAAACTCGACACCTCCCAGCGTTACCCCGCCCAAACGATTTTCGATGCGTGTGGCCGAGTGGTTGCTGGACAGCCCGCGTCTGGGCGAAAACCCCAACGTCAAACATTTCGCCGGACGTTTGCTCAAGCAGCCGGCCCGTGAAGGGGTCGTGGCCGCGCAAAGCCGTCTCGGTCAATTGATGTGCCGTGAATGCGGGAATGCCCGGGATCGCCGTATCGGCCAGGACCTTTTGCGTCAGGCCGCGCGGGCAGGGGATCGGCGCGCCCAGCAGGAGCTTGGTCTGATCGAAGACTGAGCTGTCCAAGACCTGACGCCTTGGTTAACCTTCAAGCTTTATTCAATTGGCAGGAGTGGCTATGGCTATGGACTTGACCAGCGCATTGCTCGGTCTGGCGGGCGCTGCGCTGCCGTTATTGGTACTGGCCTGGCAACTTCAACGCCGAGCGAGCGCCACGCAGTCAGAGGTTGCGCTGCTGGAAGAGCGTCTGGCCACGGCCCATCTGGCCCAAGACGGATTGAACGCCCAACTCGAAGCCTGTCGCGATGAAATCGGTGATCTGGGCCAGGCCAACGCCGCCAAACAGGCAGACCTGGCCGCCGTGCGCCGTGAAGTCGAACTGCTGCAGATCGAACGTGACGACGCCCGCGATGCCGCCCACGCCTGGAATCTGGAGCGCGCCGGCAAAGAGGCCGAGTTGCGTCGTCTGGATGCCCAGGCTGCCTCGCTCAACGCCGAGCTGCGTGAGCAGCAGGAAAGCCATCAGCAGCGCCTCAACGACCTGCAGGGCTCGCGAGACGAACTGCGAGCGCAGTTCGCGGAGCTGGCCGGCAAGATCTTCGACGAGCGCGAGCAGCGCTTTGCCGAAACCAGTCAGCAACGCCTCGGTCAATTGCTCGATCCATTGAAAGAACGCATCCAGTCCTTCGAAAAGCGCGTCGAGGAAAGCTATCAGGCTGAAGCCCGCGAACGTTTTTCCCTGGCCAAGGAACTGGAGCGACTGCAACAGCTGAACCTGCGCCTGAGCGACGAAGCCACCAACCTGACCCGCGCCTTGAAGGGCCAGAAAACCCAAGGCAACTGGGGTGAGCTGATTCTTGAGCGGGTGCTTGAACACGCGGGCCTGGAGAAGGGGCGCGAGTACCAGACCCAAGTCAACCTCAAAGGCCCGGACGGTGAGCGTTTCCAGCCGGACGTGATCATTTATCTGCCGGGCGACAAGCAGGTGGTGGTCGACTCCAAAGTCAGCCTCACGGCCTATCAGCAATACGTCGCGGCCGAAGACGATGCCATCGGCGAGATCGCGATCAAGCAGCACGTGCTGTCTCTGCGCAATCACGTCAAAGGGCTGGCCGGCAAGGATTACAAGCGTCTCGATGGCTTGCACAGCCTGGATTTCGTCCTGCTCTTCGTACCGATCGAAGCGGCGTTTTCCGCCGCATTGCAGGCTGAGCCGACGCTGTTTCAAGAGGCCTTCGACCGTAATATCGTGATCGTCAGCCCGACCACGTTGCTGGCAACCCTGCGCGTCATCGACAGCCTGTGGAAGCAGGAGCGCCAAAGCCAGAACGCCCGAGAAATCGCCGAGCGGGCCGGGTGGCTGTACGACAAGTTCGTGTTGTTCATCCAGGATCTGGATGAAGTCGGCAATCGCTTACAGCAACTGGATAAAGCCTACAGCTCGGCGCGCAACAAGCTGACAGAAGGCCGCGGCAATCTGGTCAGCCGTAGCGAGCAGCTCAAGTTACTGGGCGCGCGGGCGAGCAAAAGCCTGCCGGCAGACTTGCTGGAGCGGGCGATGACGGATGTGGATGGCTTGGCAGAATTACCGGAGTAACCGAAAAGCATCGCGAGCAAGCTCGCTCCCACATGGGATCTGTGTGGTTGCACAAATAGAGTGAACGCCACGAAAACCTGTGGGAGCGAGCTTGCTCGCGATGGCGTCAGTCGCGCCACCATGAGCCTCAAACCTGCCGCGCTACAACGGCAAATGCCGGCTCAGCAACGCCCGCAACGCCGCCGGCTTCACCGGTTTCGCCAGGTAATCCAGCCCCGCCGCATGCACCTGGGCCACCATCTCCGGTCGCCCATCGGCGCTGATCACTACCCCTGGCACCGGCTCACCCAGTTGGGTGCGTAACCACGCCATCAACTCGGTTCCGGTCTCGCCATGGTCCAGGTGGTAATCCACCAGCGCCAATTGCGGTCGCATCCCATCGCTGAGCAGCGCCGCGCATTCATCGCGGTTGCGCGCGGTCCAGACCTGACAACCCCAGCGTGTGAGCAGGCTGTTCATGCCGATCAGGATGCTGTCTTCGTTATCGATGCACAGCACCTGCGCGCCGCTCAGCAATTTGCCGTTGAGTTCGGCGGTTTTGGTCGGCAGGGCGGTTTGAGCGCTAGCCAACGGCACACTGATGCTGAACACGCTGCCGCGCCCCGGCCAGGAGCGTACGCGCAAGGTATGACCCAGTACGCGACACAGTCCGTCAGCAATGGCCAGGCCCAGCCCCAGGCCTTTTTCAGCACGTGTCTGGTGGCTGTCGAGGCGTTTGAATTCTTCGAAAATGACCTGCTGTTTATCCTCCGGAATGCCCGGCCCACGGTCCCAGACCTCCAGGCACAGCTCGCCTTTGCGCCGGCGAACGCCCAGCAGCACCGGGCCTTTGGCGTAGCGGAAGGCATTGGTCAGGAAATTCTGCAAGATTCGTCGCAACAGTTTGATGTCGCTGTCGATTCGCAACGTACTGCCCCTGACACGGAATTCCAGCCCCTGGTCCCGGGCCAGAGCCTTGAACTCGGTACCGAGGATGTAGAACAACTCATTGAGCACGAACGGTTTTGGATCAGGGTTGATCATGCGGTTTTCCAGGCGGGAAATGTCCAGCAAGTCGCTGATCAAGTCCTCGGCCGAGCGCAGTGAACTGTCCAGGTGATGGACCAGTTTCTGCGCCTCGCCGGATAAGCCGTCGTCTTGGTGGGAAAGGGCGGCGGAGAACAGTCGCGCGGCGTTCAACGGTTGCATCAAGTCATGGCTGACCGCCGCCAGGAAACGGGTTTTCGACTGGTTGGCCGACTCCGCGGTGCCCTTGGCTTCGGTCAGGGCAACGTTGAGTTGCGACAGTTCGTGGGTGCGCTCGGTAACCCGTCGCTCCAGGCCTTCGTTGGCCTCGGTCAGCGCCTGCTCAGCCTCGCGGAACGCGGTGATGTCGGTGAAACTCATGACGAAACCGCCGCCCGGCATCGGGTTGCCGATCAGCTCGATCACACGGCCATTGGGGAAAAGTCTTTCAGACGTATGGGCGCGGCCCTGACGCATCCAGTGCAAGCGGCGGGCGACATGCACTTCGGCTTCGCCGGGGCCGCACAGACCGCGCTCGGCGTTGTAGCGAATGATGTCGGCAATCGGTCGGCCAAGCCTGATCAGTCCATCCGGGTAATTGAACAGCTCCAGGTAGCGCCGGTTCCAGGCCACCAGTTTCAACGACTGGTCGACCACGCTGATGCCCTGGGTGATGTTCTCGATCGCGCCTTGCAGCAGTGCGCGGTTGAATTGCAGCACCTCCGAGGCTTCATCGGCGATACGGACGACGTCCTCGAGCTGCATCTCCCGACCTTCGATAGCGGCTTTTACTACCGCCCGGGTCGAAGAAGCACCGAGCACACCGGCCAGCAAACGTTCGGTATGGGCGATCCATTCACCGTCGGCGTTCTGGTTCGGGTTGAAGCCTTTGCCTTGGCGGTAGGCGAAGCGGATAAAACTCTGACGGGCGCGTTCTTCGCCGACGAAGCGAGCTGCCAGCTGCAACAAATCGTCGATCTGCACCGACAGCATCGAACGGGCGCTGGGGCGGGCACTGATTTCCTGACCGATAAAGCGACCCGCCTGCCAGTGTTCCGAAACCCTCGTACGTGAGAGCACCGAAACCCAGGCGAACAGCGTGAAGTTGCCCGCAAGAGACAGCACCACGCCCTGGGTCAGCGGGGTAATCGGCAGGTGCAGCGGGTTGCTGTGTAACCAGGCCAGGCCGGGAAAACTGCTCAAGGACAAGCCAAGGCTGTTGGCGGCAATCGGCAGGATCAAGGTGTAGAACCACAGGAACGTCCCGGCGGCGAGACCGGCGAACACACCGCGGCGATTGGCCTGTTTCCAGTACAGCGCGCCGAGCATGGCCGGGGCCAGTTGGGTCACGGCGGCAAAGGCGATCTGGCCGATGGTCGCCAGGCTCGCCGTCGAGCCGAGCAGGCGATAACTGACGTAGGCCAGCAGCAGAATCACCACGATGCTCACTCGGCGCACCGAGAGCATCCACTGGCGGAACACTTCGAACGGCCGCTCGGCGTTGTTGCGCCGCAGCAACCATGGCAACAGCATGTCGTTGGAGACCATGGTCGACAGCGCCACGCTGGCGACAATCACCATGCCGGTCGCCGCCGAGGCACCACCGATAAACGCCAGCATCGCCAGGGCTGGATGGGATTGGGCCAACGGCAGGCTGATGACAAAAGAATCCGGCAATACCGAGCTCGGCAGCAGCATCTGGCCGGCGAGGGCGATGGGAACGACGAACAGCGCCGCCAGCGCCAGATAGGCTGGAAACACCCATTTGGCCAGGCGCAGATCCTGAGGGTCGATGTTTTCCACCACGGTCACGTGGAACTGCCGGGGCAGACAGATAATCGCCATCATCGCCACGCCGGTCTGCACCACCATCGACGGCCAATTAATGGTTTCTTTCCAGTACTCCTCCAGACGCGGTGCGAGCATGGCCTGGTCGAACAGGTCGTCGAAACCGTCGTACAGGCCGTAGGTCACAAACGCGCCGACGGCAAGAAAAGCGAACAGCTTGACCAGCGATTCGAACGCAATCGCCAGCACCATGCCGCGGTGGTGTTCCGTGGCGTCGAGGTTGCGGGTACCGAAGACGATGGTGAACAGCGCCAGCACCAGCGACACGATCAACGCCGTGTCCTGGGCGCGAGTGCCCATGGCATCGGCGCCGGCGCCGATCAGCAAGTTCACCCCGAGCACGATGCCCTTGAGTTGCAGCGCGATGTAGGGCAACACACCGACCAGGCAGATCAGCGCCACCACCACCGCCAGCGACTGGGATTTGCCATAGCGCGCGGCGATGAAGTCGGCAATGGAGGTGATGTTCTCCTGTTTGCTGATCATCACCATTTTTTGCAGGACCCACGGCGCGCACACCAGCAGCAGGATCGGCCCGAGGTAGATCGGCAGGAAAGACCAGAGCTGTTCGGCGGCCTGGCCCACGGCGCCAAAGAAGGTCCAACTGGTGCAATAGACGGCCAGCGACAGGCTGTACACCCAGGCGCGCACCCGCGGCGGCAACGGCGTGCTGCGACGGTCGCCGTAGAAGGCGATGGCGAACATGATGGCCATATAGGCCAGGGCGACGGCGGCGATCAGCCCGCTGGACAGCGACATGGAAACTCCAACAAAAGACACCCGGGATTCGCTCCCGGACAGACAGTCTCGCACGATGGCAGGGGTTAGTCAGTGTCGACCAAAGTCGCGGCGCGGCGGGGTGTCGCAGGATGTTTGTCAGTTGGATCTTGGGTGTCTAAGCGGGCCTCTTCGCGGGCAAGTCGGATCGCCGCATCGCACGCTCCCACAGGTTTCGTGTTGACCGCATGATTCAGATACGACACGAAACCTGTGGGAGCGTGCGATGCGGCGATCCGACTTGCCCGCGAAGGCGTCGTTACTGACGGAACGCAATCTCGATCAACCAATGCAATTCCTCAACCTCCAGCGGCGCCGCTGAAAACAGGATACGAAACACCGTCGGCGCCGCCACCATGTTAATCAGCCGATCAACGCTCGGCTTCGGCTGATCAGGGTAACGATCCAGAATCGTCTGCAACTGTCCGCCAATGATCGTCGCGCAAACGGCCGGTGTGGTGCTGCATTGCACGTCGCGCAACATGGTGCGGCCGGGCTCGGAACTCATCTCGTCCAGATACTGCTCCGCCCAGGCGCGCACATCACCGCGCAGGCTGCCGGTATTGGCCGGCTCGCTCTCGGGGCGCATGCGGGCGAGGGCGACATCCGCCAACAACACCGACAGATCACCCCAGCGCCGGTAGATGGTCGACGGCGTGACGCCAGCGCGCGCGGCGATTTGCGGGACGGTCACGGTGGCACGGTCCTGCTCTTCGAGGAGATCGCGGACGGCCGAGTGAACCGACTCTTGCACCCGGGCACTGCGACCGCCGGGGCGTAATCCTTCTTTAATTGCCATGCATCGGACCTTAAGACAAAGAATTTGCTTTAAGCGCTAGCCAGTAGCACACTCCGCAAAAGCAAAAAGTTAGCTTTTGCGGAGTATGCCGATGTCCAGTTCAACTTCCAATCGTTCAAGCCTGTGGTTCCTGGCGATCACCTTACTCAGTTTTCTCGCCGCGTCCACGGCGCCGACGCCGTTGTATCACCTGTACCAGGAACACCTGCAGTTTTCGGCAGCGACCTTGACTCTGATTTTCGGCGTGTACGCCATTAGCTTGCTGGCGGCATTGCTCACGGTCGGTTCGCTCTCGGATTACCTGGGGCGCAAACCGGTGATCTTTACCGCTGTGATGTTGAACATGCTGGCGATGCTGCTGTTTATCAATGCAGACAGTGTCGCCTGGTTGATCAGTGCACGAGTACTTCAGGGGTTTGCCACGGGGATGGCCACTGCCGTATTGAGTGCGGCGTTGCTGGACACCGATCGCCAGCAAGGGCCGCTGGTCAACAGTGTCGCGCCGTTGCTGGGCATGGCGGCGGGTGCCGTGGGTTGCGGCTTGTTGGCCGAGTTTGCACCGTTGCCGTTGCAGTTGACCTATTGGGTGCTGTTCGCGCTGTTTGTGATGCAGGCGCTGTACGTCTGGCGCTTGCCGGAAAGCGTCAGTCGGCAACCGGGAGCCTGGGCTTCGCTGCGTCCGACACTGCATGTGCCGCTCCAGGCGCGGCGTGCGTTGTGGCTGGTGCTGCCAATCAACATCGCGGTGTGGGCGCTCGGTGGTTTTTACGCCTCTTTGGCACCGTCCCTGGTTCGCACGGCCACCGGCTCGACCTCAAATCTGATTGGCGGTGCGACGGTGGCTGTGTTGACAGTGACCGGCGCGTCGATGATCTACACCCTGCGCAATCAGCCGGCCGACAAGGTCTTGCGGTTGGGCGGCAGCCTGCTGCCTGTCGGCATCGCGCTGATTCTGATAGCGGTGCACAGCGCCAGCCTGACGCTGTTTTTCGTCGCGACGCTGGTCGCTGGCGGCGGTTTCGGCGCCGGTTTCCTCGGTGCGTTGCGCAGCGTCGTGCCGCTGGCCTTGCCCCATGAACGGGCAGGGTTGATGTCGGCTTACTATGTGCTCAGTTATCTGGCGTTCTGCTTGCCGTCGTTGCTGGCCGGGAACTTGACCCACACCTTCGGGCTGGTGGCCACCACCGATGGTTATGGCGCGGTGCTGATTATGCTCTCGGTCGGTGCTCTGCTCGCATTGATGCGTCAGCGGTCCATGAAAGTCTGTGGCGTCGATGTGCGATGACCGCTAGCCTTGGCACCGCCATTCAATTCGACGGACCGATGCATGAAAATCATCCGCAGCAAATCCTTCACCGCTGACCGTGCCTGGGGCGCTTTGGATATCGCCAACATGAACGGCATCACCACGCGTTTGCACTGGACCGATCAGCCCTATAAATGGCACATCAATGATGGGCAAGAAGTGTTCGTGGTGCTGGATGGACACGTGCAGATGCGTTATCGCGAAGAGGGTCAGGAGAAACAAGTGGTATTGGGTGTAGGCGATATCTTTTATGCCGACGTCGGCACCGAACACGTTGCCCATCCACAGGGCGCGGCGAGAATCCTGGTGATCGAGACTGAAGGCAGCGTCTGACGTTATATCTGCAAAGCAGATAACAGTTAGAGATATTACCCGTTATATCGATATTCGATTCAGATCTACCATGGGCTCCACCTCAACAGAGGACAGGAGTTCACCATGACATGCCCCAACACCGCCCCATCCGGTTTCAAACCTTTCAGTCATTTGCAGCACCCGCGCGAAGTCATTCGCCAGTTCACGCCGAACTGGTTCGCCGCCACCATGGGCACCGGCGTGCTGGCGTTGGCGCTGGCGCAGCTGCCTGCTGCCAATCCCGGTTTGCACGTAATTGCCGAAGCCCTTTGGCTGTTCAACATCGTGCTGTTCGTTTTGTTCACGGCGGTATACGCGGCGCGTTGGGCGCTGTTTTTTAATGAGGCGCGGCGGATTTTCGGTCACTCCACGGTTTCGATGTTTTTTGGCACCATCCCCATGGGCCTGGCGACCATCATTAATGGCTTTCTGGTGTTCGGGTTGCCGCGTTGGGGCGAGGGCGTGATTCATGTCGCCGAGGTGTTGTGGTGGCTGGATGTGGCGATGTCTCTGGCGTGCGGCGTGCTGATTCCCTACATGATGTTCACCCGTCAGGAACACAGCATCGACCAGATGACTGCCGTCTGGCTGTTGCCGGTGGTGGCGGCGGAAGTGGCGGCCGCCAGCGGTGGTCTGTTGGCGCCGCACTTGGCCGATGCCCATTCGCAACTGGTGGTATTGGTGACCAGCTACGTGCTTTGGGCATTTTCCTTACCGGTGGCGTTCAGCATTCTGACCATCCTGTTGCTGCGCATGGCGCTGCATAAATTGCCCCACGAAAACATGGCCGCCTCCAGCTGGCTGGCGCTGGGCCCGATCGGCACTGGGGCGCTGGGCATGTTGCTGCTGGGTGCCGATGCTCCGGCAATCTTTGCGGCCAACGGTCTGCCGGGCATCGGTGAAATCGCCGCAGGGCTGGGGTTGGTGGCCGGAATCACACTGTGGGGTTTTGGTTTGTGGTGGATGCTGATCGCGGTGCTCATCACCCTGCGTTACCTGCGCGTCGGTATTCCTTTCAATCTCGGCTGGTGGGGCTTCACCTTCCCGTTGGGCGTCTATTCTCTGGCGACGTTGAAACTGGCCAGCACCTTGAACCTGACGTTTTTCAGTGCTTTCGGCTGTGTACTGGTGGTGTTGCTGGCGGTGATGTGGCTGATCGTCGCCAAACGAACGCTGCAGGGCGCGTGGCGGGGCGAGTTGTTTGTCTCACCGTGCATTGCACAGATTAAAGAAATAACCGGCAAAGTTTAGGTAATGTGTGGCCTGGATCGTCGTTCGATATTCCAATAACGGTATCCACGCCACTCTCTACCCAACATCAGGGACACATGGAAGATGAGTCACCCCTCACAGTTCACCTTGCTTCGCACCCGGCGCTTCCTGCCATTCTTCGTCACGCAGTCTCTCGGGGCGTTCAACGACAACATCTTCAAGCAGTCGCTGATCCTCGCCATTTTGTACAAGCTGACCATCGAGGGTGATCGCTCGATTTGGGTCAACCTGTGTGCGCTGCTGTTCATCCTGCCGTTTTTTCTGTTCTCGGCGCTGGCCGGGCAGTTCGGTGAAAAGTTCGCCAAGGACGCGCTGATCCGTCTGATCAAGCTCGGAGAAATCGCCATCATGGCGGTCGGCGCAGTCGGTTTCATGTTCGATCACCTGTCGCTGATGTTGGTCGCGCTGTTTGCCATGGGCACTCACTCAGCGCTGTTCGGACCGGTGAAATACTCGATCCTGCCGCAGGCCTTGCGTGACGAAGAGCTGGTGGGTGGCAACGGTCTTGTGGAAATGGGCACCTTCCTGGCGATCCTCGCCGGGACCATCGGCGCCGGGATCATGATGTCGTCCAGTCATTACGCGCCGATCGTCTCCACGGCGATCATCGGTGTTGCGGTGCTCGGCTATCTGGCCAGTCGCAGCATTCCACGGGCTGCGTCCGCATCACCTGATATGCGTTTGAACTGGAACATTTTCAGCCAGTCCTGGGCCACGTTGAAACTGGGCTTGGGGCAGACCCCAGCGGTGTCGCGCTCGATTGTCGGCAACTCGTGGTTCTGGTTTATCGGGGCGGTTTATCTGACGCAGATCCCGGCGTACGCCAAGGAGTGGATGCACGGCGACGAAACTGTGGTGACGCTGATTCTTACCGTGTTCTCGATCGGTATCGCGCTGGGTTCGATGCTCTGCGAGAAACTGTCCGGACGTAAAGTCGAAATCGGACTGGTGCCGTTCGGCTCGTTCGGTCTGACGGTATTTGGTTTGCTGCTATGGTGGCATTCCGGTGGGATTCCGGACAGCGTTACAGGCCATGGCTGGATCGAAGTCCTGGGTTTTGGCCACGCCTGGCTGGTGTTGATCGACATTCTGGGGCTTGGCGTGTTCGGCGGTTTCTACATCGTGCCGCTGTACGCGCTGATTCAATCACGTACCCCCGAGAACGAGCGGGCGCGGGTGATTGCCGCCAACAATATTCTCAACGCGCTGTTCATGGTGGTCTCGGCGATTGTCTCGATCGTCTTGCTGAGCATGGTCAAGTTGTCGATCCCGCAGTTGTTCCTGGTGGTGTCGCTGCTGAACATCGGCGTCAACGCCTATATCTTCAGCATCGTCCCCGAGTTCAGCATGCGCTTCATGATCTGGCTGCTCAGCCATTCCATGTACCGCGTGGAGCATCGCAATCTGCAGCTGATTCCCGATGAAGGCGCGGCGTTGCTGGTGTGCAATCACGTGTCCTTCGTCGATGCCTTGCTGATTGGCGGCGCGGTGCGTCGGCCGATTCGCTTTGTGATGTATTACAAGATTTACAACTTGCCAGTGCTCAATTTTATCTTTCGCACGGCCGGGACCATTCCGATCGCGGGGCGTCAGGAAGACATACAGATCTACGAAAAAGCGTTCACGCGCATTGCTCAGTTTCTGAAAGATGGCGAGTTGGTGTGCATCTTCCCTGAGGGAAAATTGACCGCCGATGGTGAGATCAACGAATTCAAGGGCGGGCTGACGCGGATTCTCGAGGAGACGCCGGTGCCGGTGATTCCGCTGGCATTGCAGGGTTTGTGGGGGAGTTTCTTCAGTCGCGATCCGGAAAAGGGCGTGTTTCGCCGGTTGTGGTCGCGGGTGACGCTGGTGGCAGGGCCTGCGATCGCGGTTGAGGCGGCAGAACCAGCCCGGTTGCAAGGGTTGGTGGGGGATTTGCGCGGTACTGTTCGCTAATACCTGTCCATGCGGGCCGCTTCACCAGCGAGCCCGCTCTGGCGGATGTTCAGCCCGCCATCGCCAATCGGTTGCGCCCCTCGCGCTTGGCCACATACAGCGCACTGTCGGCCCGCCGCAACAGGCTGTCGGCAGACTCGCCGGGCAATAGGGTCGAGCAGCCAAGGCTGACCGTCAGCTCGACCCTATTGCCGTCGGCAGCATAATCCTCAGCCTGCGCGGCAAACCGCAGTCGCTCGCCGACCAAGGCTGCCGCTTCCCGGGTGGTGTTGGAAAGCAGGATCAGGAACTCCTCGCCACCAAACCGGAAAACCATGTCCACGTTGCGCAACTGGCTTTTGATCGAGGCTGCGACGGCCTTGAGCACGTCATCGCCGGCACTGTGTCCGTGGTTGTCGTTGATGTGCTTGAAGTGATCGATGTCCAACATCAGCAGCGACAAGGGTTGCAGATGCCGACGCGCCATCTCGATTTCCCGTTGCAGGGTCTGATCCATGGCGATGCGGTTGCCGGTGTCCGTGAGCGGATCGCGCAAGGCACTTTGGGTGGCGGCGCGGTAGAGCAGGGCATTGCGCATCGGATACATCAATGCGGACAGCAGCGACTCAAGGTTGCTCTGTTCCTGTTCACTGAACCGCTGATTGCGGCGGAATACCAGTTCACCCAGGTGCTCGCCTTCATGGCTGAGGCTGTAGCTGATCGAATGATGGCCGCGCAGGCCGAACTCCAGGCGTAAGTCGCTGGCCTTGTGCTGATAGTTCAAGGCGTCGAGCGGCACAAGTCGCTGAATTTCACGAAAGAAGAGCCCGAGAATGCGTTGCGGCTCAAGACTGGTTTGCAGCTGCTGGCTCAGCTTCTGGCGCAGTTGCGCAAGGCTGACTGGCCTCTCCAGAAGAGGAGGCTGCTGACCAAAGCCCAGGCGTTGCAATTTGGCGCTATCGAAGTCAATTGCGTTGGTCTGGGAAGGTGATTTCATATGGCGTGCGCCCCTAAGCAGTAAGGCTGTCTTACAGGCTGGGTGAGAGCGGCTTTGGGCTGCGCGTCATACTGGTCCATCAGTCCCGTAGGACGTTTGGCGCAAGTTTAGTCCGCTTTGCCGACGATTAGAAACTGTCGGCTCAGGTGTCCGCCCCGTCTGCTTTCACACTGCGTGTCTGAGCAAATTTAGAGCGAAAGTCGTGCCATTCAGTTCAGTCGAATAAAAAGTGTTCTAAATCAAAGTATTGAAGCTGTTGTTGATGAATGCCGTCGCGTTCGGTGACAGTTGTTTGACTTGTAGTCGGTGGTTACGACGCACTTTGAGTGCCGCGACGGGAAGCCGTCGCGGCACAAAAGCGACGCGCGGGCGTTACTGAGCGTTGAACGCCTGGCCGTTGATGCCGGTGCTGTCCGGACCCATCAGGTAGAGGTAGACCGGCATGATCTCCTCGGGCGTCGGGTTGTTCAGCGGGTTTTCACCCGGATAAGCCTGGGCCCGCATGCTGGTGCGCGTGGCGCCCGGATTGATGCTGTTGGAACGCACCGGTGCCACGGTGTCGACTTCGTCGGCCAGGGTTTGCATCAAGCCTTCGGTGGCGAACTTGGAGACGCCGTAAGCGCCCCAATACGCGCGGCCCTTGCGACCGACGCTGCTGGAAGTGAACACCACCGAGGCGTCCTGAGACAGCTTGAGCAGCGGCAACAGGGTGCTGGTGAGCATGAACATGGCGTTGACGTTGACTTGCATGACGCGCATGAAGTTTTCGCCGGACAGCTGCTCGATCGGCGTACGCGGGCCAATGATCGACGCGTTGTGCAGCAAACCGTCGAGATGGCCGAATTCGGTTTCGATCATCGCTGCCAGCTCATCGTATTGATGGGGCAGGGCGGTTTCCAGGTTGAACGGGATCACGGCCGGTTGTGGATGGCCGGCGGCTTCGATTTCGTCGTAGAGCTGAGTCAGGTTGGCTTCGGTCTTGCCCAGCAACAGCACGGTGGCGCCGTGCGCGGCGAAGGTTTTCGCGGCGGCAGCGCCGATGCCACGGCCAGCGCCGGTGACCAGGATGACCCGCTCCTTGAGCAATTCTGGGCGGGCGGAATAATCAAACATAGAAACCTCGACTAATACAGAAAACAGATCGCGGCGCGGCCATTCGCGGGCAAGCCCGCTCCCACAATGATCATGGTGTTCACGAATTTTGTGTCCACCAACAGAACCCTGTGGGAGCGGGCTTGCCCGCGAAGGCGTCAATCCCTACAACCCAATTCCAAGATTTGAAACCGGTTCTCAGCAGCCACAGAGGGCGCTATCCAGCACCTTGCGCAACTCCAGCGGATGATCGACCACCACATCCGCGCCCCAATGCCGCGGGTTATCGTCCGGATGAATATAGCCATAGGTCACGGCAGCCGTTTTGGTGCCGGCATCGCGACCGGACTCGATATCGCGCAAGTCATCACCCACAAACAGCACGCTGGCCGGGTCCAGGTCGAGCATCTTGCACGCCAGAATCAACGGCTCGGGGTCCGGCTTGCTGTTCTTCACATGGTCCGGGCAGATCAACAGCGCCGAGCGCTCGGCCAATCCAAGCTGCTGCATGATCGGCTCGGCGAACCGTAGCGGTTTGTTGGTGACCACGCCCCAGATCAGGTTGGCCTTCTCGATGTCGGCCAGCAGTTCGCCCATGCCGTCGAAGAGTTTGCTGTGAACCGCACAACCGGCGAGGTAGCGCTCCAGGAACTCCAGGCGCAATGCCTCGAAACCCGGTGATTCCGGGTCCATGGAGAAGGTCACTGCGACCATCGCCTTGGCGCCGCCGGAGATCTCGTCGCGAATGTGCTGGTCGTTCATCGGCGGCAGGCCGCGGTCGGCACGCATCGCCTGACAGATCGCAATGAAGTCCGGCGCGGTGTCGAGCAGGGTGCCGTCCATGTCGAAAAGAACTGCTCTGATACGCATCGGCTTACTCCTCGCGCAGGGTCTGGATCATGTAGTTGACGTCCACGTCGGAGGCCAGTTTGTAGTGCTTGGTCAGCGGGTTGTAGGTCAGGCCGATGATGTCCTTGACGGTCAGGCCGGCCATGCGGCTCCAGGCGCCGAGTTCGGACGGGCGGATGAATTTCTTGAAGTCGTGGGTGCCGCGCGGCAGCAGCTTCATGATGTATTCGGCGCCGACGATGGCGAACAGGTACGCCTTCGGGTTGCGGTTGATGGTGGAGAAGAACACCTGGCCGCCGGGTTTGACCATGCGGAAACAGGCGCGGATCACCGAGGACGGGTCCGGCACGTGCTCGAGCATTTCCAGGCAGGTGACCACGTCGAACTGCTCAGGCATTTCTTCGGCCAGCGCTTCAGCGGTGATCTGCCGGTATTCGACGCTCACGCCGGATTCCAGTTGATGCAGTTGCGCGACCGCCAGCGGCGCTTCGCCCATGTCGATGCCCATGACGGTAGCGCCGCGCTGGGCCATGGCTTCGCTGAGGATGCCGCCGCCGCAACCGATGTCGAGGACTTTCTTGCCGGCCAGACTGACCCGTTCGTCAATCCAGTTGACCCGCAGCGGGTTGATGTCGTGCAGCGGTTTGAACTCGCTTTCGCGGTCCCACCAGCGATGGGCCAGGGCTTCGAATTTGGCGATTTCGGCGTAGTCGACGTTGCTCATGGTTAAGTCCTCTAAAACTTGAAAATTCCTGTTGCCCCGGTGGTGAGTCCGGGGTGCTTACGATTCGGTATGGCCGCTGATGCGCTGGCCCCAGGCCTTGGCGGTGGCGCAGAGCTGTTCTTCATCCAGGCGAGTCAGGCGACGGTCGTCGAGCAGTTGCTTGCCGGCGACCCAAAGGTGTTTCACGCAATCGCGGCCGGTGGCATATATAAGCTGCGAAACCGGGTCGTAGACCGGTTGCTGCGCCAGGCCGGAGAGGTCGAACGCGACGATGTCTGCCGCTTTGCCGACTTCCAGCGAACCGACTTCAGCCTCGATCCCCAGCGCACGGGCGCCGTTGAGCGTGGCCATGCGCAGGGCGCGATGGGCGTCCAGTGCGGTGGCCGAGCCGGCGACGGCTTTGGCCAGCAACGCGGCAGTGCGGGTTTCGCCGAGCAGGTCCAGGTCATTGTTGCTGGCCGCACCATCGGTGCCGACCGCCACATTGACGCCAGCCTGCCACAAGCGCTCCACCGGGCAGAACCCGCTGGCCAGCTTCAGGTTCGACTCCGGGCAATGAATCACGTTGGTGTTACTTTCTACCAGCAACACCAGGTCTTCATCGCTGATCTGCGTCATGTGAACCGCCTGAAAGCGCGGCCCCAGCAAACCCAGGCGCCCGAGGCGGGCCAATGGGCGTTCGCCTCGTTGCTCGACGGACTGCTGCACTTCATAAGCCGTTTCATGCACGTGCATATGGATCGAGGCGTCCAGTTCTTCAGCGATCACCCGGATTTTCTCCAGATTCTCGTCGCCCACGGTATAGGGTGCGTGGGGGCCAAAGGTGACTTTGATGCGCTCGTGGTGCTTGAGATCGCCGAACAATTCGACGCCCTGACGAATGGCTTCGTCCGCCGTACTGGCGCCCGGGATCGGGAAGTCGAGGATCGGAATCGCGATTTGCGCGCGAATGCCGCTGTTATGTACGCGCTCGCTGGCAACCTTCGGGAAGAAATACATGTCAGAAAAGCAGGTGATGCCACCTTTGATCTGCTCGGCGATCGCCAGGTCAGTGCCGTCACGTACGAAAGCTTCATCGACCCACTTGGCTTCGGCCGGCCAGATGTGGTTTTCCAGCCAGGTCATCAGGGACAGATCATCGGCCAGGCCACGGAACAGCGTCATTGCCGCATGCCCGTGGGCATTGATCAAGCCAGGGCAGAGCAACATGTCTGGCAATTCGCGGACTTCGGTTGCGTTAAGCTTCAGTGCGGCGGCGCGCGGGCCGATAAAGACAATGCGCCCGTCACGGATGCCGAGGGCGTGCTCTTTGAGGACAACGCCAGCGGGTTCGACAGGTACCAGCCAGGTCGGCAGCAATAACAGGTCGAGCGCAGCGGCAGAGTTCGGCATCGAGAGTCGGTTCCAGAGCTTTTGTAAGGATGGCGAAGTATACCCGAGCGTCTTCGCGGGGGGATCGCTATAATCGACGGCTTTTGTTCATGAGTGCGGGGTGAGGGATGCGCGATCGACTGTTGGCTGCGGAGAAGGTGAAGGCCATCGATTGGCGTGATGGCGCCCTGTACCTGCTGGATCAGCGTATTTTGCCGTTCGAGGAAACGTGGATCGCCTGCACCAGCGCCGCTGGCGTGGCCGAGGCCATTCGTTCGATGGTGGTGCGCGGCGCGCCGGCGATTGGCATCAGTGCCGCTTATGCGATGGTGCTGGCAGCCCGCGCCCGAATCGCCGAGGGCGGTGACTGGCAGGCCGCGTGGGAAGAGGATTACGCGTTGCTGGCTGATTCCCGTCCAACGGCGGTGAATCTGTTCTGGGCCTTGAGTCGCATGCGTGACCGCCTGGATCGTCTCAAGGGAGATGCAGACCCTCTGGCGGCGCTGGAAGCGGAGGCTATCGCCATTCACGAGAGTGATCGCGAAGCCAACCTGACCATGGCGCAACTGGGCGTGGACCTGATCCGCAAGCATCAGGGCAACGCCCAGGCGATTCTGACCCACTGCAATACCGGCGCACTGGCCACCGGCGGCTTTGGTACGGCACTTGGCGTGATTCGTGGGGCGTTCATCGAGGGCATGGTCGAGCGCGTCTACGCCGACGAAACCCGTCCATGGCTGCAAGGTTCGCGGTTGACCGCATGGGAATTGGCCAACGAAGGCATTCCCGTGACCCTCAATGCCGACTCCGCCGCAGCCCACATCATGAAGACCAAGGGCATTACCTGGGTGATCGTCGGCGCCGACCGGATCACCGCCAATGGCGACGTGGCCAACAAGATCGGCACCTATCAGCTGGCGGTGAACGCCATGCACCACGGCGTGCGCTTCATGGTGGTGGCGCCGAGTTCGACTATCGACATGAACCTGGCCAGCGGTGATGACATCCCGATTGAAGAGCGCGATGGTCGCGAGTTGCTGGAAGTCGGCGGCAAGCGGGTCGGAGCCGATGTCGATGCGTTCAACCCGGTATTTGACGTGACTCCGGCTGACTTGATCGATGTGATCGTCACCGAAAAAGGCATCGTCGAGCGTCCGGATACCGCGAAGATGGCGCAGTTGATGTGCCGCAAGCGTTTGCATTGATGATCTGTTTTGCCTAATAAATCGCCTTCGCGGGCAAGCCTCGCTCCTACAGAAATGTGGAACCTGTAGGAGCGAGGCTTGCCCGCGAAGAACGATGACTCGGTCTACCGTTCCTGCTACCCCTTATTTTGCTTATGAATCTGGGGTTGTGAAGGCTCTAAGCCTCTCTCGTCCCCTTCAAGCCTGTCACCGGTCAACTAACTATGCTCCATGCGCATCAGGGGGATAGGTGCGTGGCGGCTCTTGTGATAACATCCGGCGGTTTCCAAGGTAGCCCGATGTGGCTGCCTTTACTGCGCAGATCCATGGCATAACTCGTTGATTTGTCGTAAGTCGGTGCATGGCACTCAGCCTGCAGCGGCGAGCTTCGTTCGTCCCATATGGATGTGACGAAGTTTCACCAGAAAAAGGAATCAGGCTTCTCATGGGCGAACTGGCCAAAGAAATCCTCCCGGTCAATATCGAAGACGAGCTGAAGCAGTCCTACCTCGACTACGCGATGAGCGTAATTGTCGGGCGGGCACTGCCGGATGCGCGCGATGGCTTGAAGCCCGTGCACCGGCGTGTGCTGTTCGCGATGAGCGAGCTGGGCAACGACTTCAACAAGCCGTACAAGAAATCTGCCCGTGTTGTCGGTGACGTGATCGGTAAGTATCACCCTCACGGTGATACTGCGGTGTACGACACCATCGTTCGGATGGCGCAGCCATTCTCGCTGCGCTACCTGCTGGTAGACGGTCAAGGCAACTTCGGTTCCGTGGACGGCGACAACGCCGCCGCCATGCGATACACCGAAGTGCGCATGACCAAGCTGGCTCACGAACTGCTGGCTGACCTGCACAAAGAAACCGTGGACTGGGTGCCGAACTACGACGGCACCGAAATGATCCCGGCGGTCATGCCGACCCGTATTCCCAACCTGTTGGTCAACGGCTCCAGCGGTATCGCCGTGGGCATGGCGACCAACATCCCGCCGCACAACCTCGGTGAAGTCATCGACGGTTGCCTGGCACTCATCGACAACCCCGAGTTGACCATCGATGAGCTGATGCAATACATCCCTGGTCCAGACTTCCCGACCGCCGCGATCATCAACGGTCGCGCCGGCATCATCGAAGCCTACCGCACCGGTCGTGGCCGCATTTACATGCGCGCCCGCTCGATGATCGAAGACATCGACAAGGTCGGTGGCCGCCAGCAGATCGTCATCACCGAACTCCCTTACCAGCTGAACAAGGCCCGTCTGATCGAGAAGATCGCCGAGTTGGTCAAAGAGAAGAAGCTCGAAGGCATCACCGAACTGCGCGACGAGTCCGACAAGGACGGTATGCGCGTCGTGATCGAGCTGCGTCGCGGCGAAGTGCCTGAGGTGATCCTCAACAACCTCTACGCCCAGACCCAGCTGCAAGCGGTGTTCGGTATCAACATCGTCGCGCTGATCGACGGCCGTCCACGCATCCTGAACCTCAAGGACCTGCTGGAAGCCTTCGTTCGTCACCGTCGCGAAGTCGTTACCCGCCGTACCGTGTTCGAACTGCGTAAAGCCCGCGAACGTGGTCACATCCTGGAAGGTCAAGCGGTTGCCCTGTCGAACATCGATCCGGTCATCGCCCTGATCAAAGCCTCGCCGACCCCGTCGGAAGCCAAGGAAGCGCTGATCAGCACGGCCTGGGAATCCTCCGCGGTGGTCGCGATGGTTGAACGTGCCGGTGCTGATTCGTGCCGTCCAGAGACCCTGGACCCGCAATACGGTCTGCGAGAAGGCAAGTACTTCCTGTCGCCGGAACAGGCGCAAGCCATTCTGGAACTGCGTCTGCACCGTCTGACCGGTCTGGAACACGAAAAGCTGCTGGCCGAGTATCAAGAGATCCTCAACCAGATCGGCGAACTGATCCGCATCCTCAGCAGCGCCACGCGCCTGATGGAAGTGATCCGCGAAGAACTGGAAGTGATCCGCGCCGAATACGGCGACGTGCGTCGCACCGAGATTCTCGATGCCCGTCTCGACCTGACCCTGGGTGACATGATCCCGGAAGAAGAGCGCGTCGTGACCATTTCCCACGGTGGCTACGCCAAGACCCAGCCATTGGCTGCGTACCAGGCTCAGCGTCGTGGCGGTAAAGGCAAATCGGCTACCGGCGTCAAGGATGAGGACTACATCGCTCACCTGCTGGTCGCTAACAGCCACACCACGCTGCTGCTGTTCTCCAGCAAAGGCAAAGTGTACTGGCTGAAAACCTACGAAATCCCGGAAGCCTCCCGCGCTGCCCGTGGTCGTCCGTTGGTCAACCTGCTGCCGCTGGACGGTGATGAATACATCACCACCATGCTGCCGGTCGAGGAATACACCGAAGGCCACTTCATCTTCATGGCCACTGCTAAAGGCACCGTGAAGAAGACCCCGCTGGAATCCTTCAGCCGTCAACGCAGCGTCGGCCTGATTGCGCTGGAACTGGATGAAGGTGACGTACTGATTTCCGCCGCCATTACCGATGGCGATCGCGAGGTCATGCTGTTCTCCGACGGCGGCAAGGTCACTCGCTTCAAGGAAACCGACGTTCGCGCCATGGGCCGTACCGCTCGCGGTGTCCGCGGCATGCGTCTGCCGGAAGGCCAGAAGCTGATTTCGATGCTGATCCCGGAAGAAGGCAGCCAGATCCTCACCGCTTCGGCGCGTGGTTACGGCAAGCGTACGGCGATCACCGAGTTCCCTGAGTACAAACGTGGCGGTCAGGGCGTTATCGCCATGGTCAGCAACGACCGTAACGGCCGTCTGGTCGGGGCAGTCCAGGTGCTCGACGGTGAGGAAATCATGCTGATTTCCGACCAGGGCACCTTGGTGCGTACGCGTGTTGACGAAGTCTCCAGCCTGGGTCGTAACACCCAGGGCGTGACCTTGATCAAACTGGCCAGCGATGAAAAGCTGGTAGGTCTGGAACGGGTTCAGGAGCCGTCGGAAGTCGAAGGTGAAGAGCTGGAAGGTGAAGAGGGTGCAGTGTTCGACGGTGAAGTCGTGATCGACGACGTTGCCGAAGACCAGCAACTCGACGCCGCAGCCGACGAAGAACCGCAGGAATAAGCGGACAAGCGGGGGGCGGATGAAGATTCGCCCCCTTGTTGTTTGTCCGAACGGAAAATTTCGATATCTGTGGAGACCCCTTGTGGGAGCGAGCCTGCTCGCGAATGCAGGCGCCGTGGTACCTCTGAAACACCGCGGTGACGCATTCGCGAGCAGGCTCGCTCCCACAGGTTTTCTGCTTCGGCAGGGACCCTGTGTCGATTGATGTTGTGATTTATTGCGTGATACCACCAAATCAGAGCGAGATTGGATGTGAGCAAGAGAGCCTATAACTTCTGTGCCGGTCCTGCGGCGCTTCCTGAAGCTGTCCTGAAGCGCGCTCAGGGTGAACTCCTTGATTGGCATGGCAAAGGCCTGTCGGTCATGGAAATGAGTCATCGCAGTGATGAGTTCGTGTCCATCGCCACCAAGGCCGAGCAGGATCTGCGTGATCTGCTGAATATCCCCTCGAACTATAAAGTGCTGTTTCTGCAAGGTGGCGCCAGCCAGCAATTTGCTCAGATCCCTCTGAACCTGTTGCCGGAAGGCGGTACCGCCGACTATATCGACACCGGTATCTGGTCGCAGAAAGCCATCGAAGAAGCTTCGCGCTACGGTCACGTCAACGTTGCCGCTACCGCCAAGCCTTACGACTATTTCGCTATTCCCGGCCAGAACGAATGGAGCCTGTCTGCAGATGCGGCCTACGTTCACTACGCGCCGAACGAAACCATTGGCGGTCTGGAATTCCAGTGGATCCCGGAAACCGGTGACGTGCCGCTGGTTGCCGACATGTCCTCGGACATTCTTTCGCGTCCGATGGATGTCTCGCGCTTCGGCATGATCTACGCCGGTGCCCAGAAAAACATCGGCCCGAGCGGCATCGTCGTGAACATCGTTCGCGAAGACCTGCTGGGTCACGCCCGTTCCCTGTGCCCGACCATGCTCAACTACAAGGTCGCGGCCGATAACGGCTCGATGTACAACACCCCGCCAACCCTGGCCTGGTACCTCTCGGGTCTGGTATTCGAGTGGATGAAGGAGCAGGGTGGTGTTGAAGCCATCGGCAAGCTCAACGAAGTTAAACAGCGCACGCTGTACGACTTCATCGACGCCAGCGGCTTGTACAGCAACCCGATCAACAAGTCGGACCGCTCGTGGATGAACGTGCCGTTCCGTCTGGCTGACGATCGCCTGGACAAGCCATTCCTGGTCGGTGCCGAAGAGCGTGGCCTGTTGAACCTCAAGGGTCACCGTTCCGTGGGTGGCATGCGTGCCTCCATCTATAACGCCGTCGACATCGTTGCGGTCAACGCACTGGTTTCGTACATGGCAGAGTTCGAGAAGGAACACGGTTAATGTCTGAGCAAGAACTCAAGGCACTGCGCCTGCGCATTGATGCCCTGGACGAAAAAGTCCTGGAGCTGATCAGTGAGCGCGCACGCTGCGCCCAGGAAGTTGCGCGAGTAAAGATGGCCTCGCTGGCCGAAGGCGAAGTGCCGGTGTTCTATCGTCCTGAGCGTGAAGCTCAGGTGCTCAAGCGCGTGATGGAGCGTAACCAGGGGCCGCTGGGCAACGAAGAGATGGCGCGTTTGTTCCGCGAAATCATGTCCTCGTGCCTGGCCCTCGAGCAGCCGCTGAAAGTGGCGTACCTCGGCCCTGAAGGCACCTTCACCCAAGCGGCGGCCATGAAGCACTTCGGCCACGCGGTGATCAGCAAGCCGATGGCGGCGATCGACGAAGTGTTCCGCGAAGTGGCGGCCGGTGCGGTGAACTTTGGCGTGGTCCCGGTGGAAAACTCCACCGAAGGCGCGGTCAACCACACCCTCGACAGCTTCCTCGAACACGACATGGTGATCTGTGGCGAAGTCGAGTTGCGGATTCACCACCACCTGTTGGTCGGTGAAAACACCAAGACCGACAGCATCAGCCGCATCTATTCCCACGCCCAGTCGCTGGCCCAGTGCCGCAAATGGCTGGACGCCCATTACCCGAATGTCGAGCGCGTGGCGGTGTCCAGCAACGCCGAAGCGGCCAAGCGGGTCAAGGGTGAGTGGAACTCGGCGGCGATTGCCGGCGACATGGCCGCAGGCTTGTACGGGCTGACCCGTCTGGCCGAGAAAATCGAGGATCGCCCGGACAACTCCACGCGATTCCTGATGATCGGCAGCCAGGAAGTGCCGCCAACCGGCGACGATAAGACCTCGATCATCGTCTCCATGAGCAACAAGCCCGGCGCACTTCACGAGTTGCTGGTGCCGTTCCACGACAACGGCATCGACCTGACGCGAATCGAGACGCGTCCGTCGCGCAGCGGTAAATGGACCTACGTGTTCTTCATCGACTTTGTCGGCCACCACCGCGACCCGCTGGTCAAAGGTGTGTTGGAAAAGATCAGTCAGGAAGCAGTGGCACTCAAAGTGCTGGGTTCCTACCCGAAAGCAGTTCTCTAAGGGCGGTAGCAAATGAGTGGTGACTTCCTCGCTCTGGCACAGCCGGGCGTGCAACAACTTTCGCCTTACGTTCCGGGCAAACCCGTGGACGAACTGGCGCGCGAGCTGAACATCGATCCGGCCAGCATCGTCAAACTGGCCAGCAACGAAAATCCGTTGGGCGCCAGTCCCAAGGCGCTGGCAGCGATCCACGAAGCGCTGGCCGAGCTGACCCGTTATCCGGACGGCAACGGTTTTGCGCTCAAGACCCTGCTGGCCGATCAGTGCCGCGTCGAGCTCAATCAGGTGACGTTGGGCAACGGTTCCAACGACATTCTGGAACTGGTCGCGCGTGCCTATCTGGCGCCGGGTTTGAATGCCGTGTTCAGCGAGCACGCGTTTGCGGTCTATCCGATCGTGACCCAGGCCGTTGGCGCCCAGGCAAAAGTGATCCCGGCCAAAGACTGGGGCCATGATCTGTCGGCCATGCTGGCCGCGATCGATGCCGATACCCGTGTGGTGTTCATCGCCAACCCGAACAACCCGACCGGGACCTGGTTCGACGCCGAGGCGCTGGACGAATTCCTGCAGGACGTACCGGAACACGTGCTGGTGGTGCTGGACGAGGCCTACATTGAATACGCCGAAGGCAGCGACTTGCCGGATGGCCTGGACTACCTGGCGGCCTATCCGAACCTGCTGGTTTCGCGCACCTTCTCCAAGGCCTACGGTCTGGCTGCGTTGCGTGTCGGTTATGGCTTGTCCACCGCAGTGGTTGCGGATGTGCTGAACCGTGTGCGTCAGCCGTTCAACGTTAACAGCCTGGCCCTGGCCGCTGCGTGCGCTGCGCTGCAAGACACCGAGTACCTGGCTGAAAGCCGTCGCCTGAACGAATCCGGCATGCAGCAACTGCAAGCGGGTTTCCGTGAGCTGGGGCTGAGCTGGATTCCGTCCAAGGGCAACTTCATCTGCGTCGATCTGGGTCGTGTTGCGGCTCCGGTCTTCCAGGGCTTGCTGCGCGAAGGCGTGATCGTTCGTCCGGTGGCCAACTACGGCATGCCGAACCACTTGCGTATCACCATCGGTTTGCCGGCTGAAAACAGCCGCTTCCTTGACGCGCTGACCAAGGTTCTGGCTCGTGGTTGATGTCACTGCACTGCCATCTGCTGAACCTATGATCGGTCGCCTGGTGGTGGTCGGTCTGGGGTTGATCGGCGGTTCGTTTGCCAAGGGTTTGCGTGAAAGCGGTCTGTGCCGCGAAGTGGTCGGGGTTGATCTCGATCCGCAGTCGCGCAAACTGGCGGTTGAGTTGGGTGTGGTGGATCGCTGCGAAGAAGACCTGGTCGTTGCTTGTCAGGGCGCTGACGTGATTCAGCTGGCCGTGCCGATCCTTGCCATGGAAAAAATGCTCGGCCGATTGGCCGGCATGGACCTGGGGCAAGCGATTCTGACCGACGTCGGCAGCGCCAAGGGCAATGTGGTGCGTGCGGCAACCGAAGCGTTTGGCGGCATGCCGTCGCGTTTCGTGCCGGGGCATCCGATTGCCGGCTCCGAGCAGAGCGGGGTGGAAGCCTCCAACGCCGAGCTGTTTCGTCGCCATAAAGTGATTCTGACGCCGCTGGATCAAACTGACCCGGCAGCCCTGGCAGTGGTCGACCGGTTGTGGCGCGAATTGGGCGCCGATGTCGAGCACATGCAGGTTGAGCGTCACGACGAAGTGTTGGCGGCGACCAGCCATTTGCCGCACTTGTTGGCGTTCGGTTTGGTCGATTCGTTGGCCAAGCGCAATGAAAACCTTGAGATCTTCCGTTACGCTGCGGGCGGTTTCCGCGATTTCACAAGAATTGCGGGTAGCGACCCGGTCATGTGGCACGACATCTTCCTCGCCAACCGCGAAGCTGTCCTGCGCACACTCGATACATTTCGCAGCGACCTCGACGCCTTGCGCGACGCGGTCGATGCAGGGGATGGGCACCAATTGTTGGGCGTGTTCACTCGCGCCCGGGTTGCCCGCGAGCATTTCAGTAAAATCCTGGCCCGCCGGGCCTATGTGGACGCTATGAATTCCAACGACCTGATTTTCCTGGCACAACCTGGTGGCCGCCTGACTGGGCGGATTCGTGTACCGGGCGACAAATCGATTTCCCACCGTTCGATCATGCTCGGCTCCTTGGCTGAAGGCGTCACCGAAGTGGAAGGTTTCCTCGAGGGCGAAGACGCCCTGGCAACCTTGCAAGCCTTCCGTGACATGGGCGTAGTGATCGAGGGTCCGCACCACGGTCGCGTGACCATTCACGGCGTCGGCCTGCATGGCTTGAAGCCTGCGCCGGGCCCGATCTATCTGGGCAACTCCGGCACGTCGATGCGTCTGCTGTCTGGCCTGTTGGCTGCGCAGAACTTCGACAGCACGCTGACGGGCGATGCTTCGCTGTCCAAGCGTCCGATGAATCGCGTGGCTAATCCGTTGCGTGAAATGGGCGCCGTGATCGAGACCGCTGCCGAAGGTCGTCCACCGATGACTATTCGTGGCGGTAATAAGCTCAAAGGCCTGACCTACACCATGCCAATGGCCAGTGCCCAGGTTAAGTCCTGCCTGCTGCTGGCGGGTTTGTACGCCGAAGGCAAGACCACCGTCACCGAGCCGGCTCCAACCCGCGACCACACCGAGCGCATGCTGCGTGGCTTTGGCTACCCGGTCACCGTCAACGGTGCGACCGCTTCGGTCGAGTCCGGCCACAAACTGACCGCGACCCACATTGAAGTGCCGGGCGACATCTCGTCGTCGGCGTTCTTCCTGGTGGCCGCATCGATCGCCGAAGGTTCGGAGCTGGTGCTCGAGCACGTCGGCATCAACCCGACCCGTACCGGTGTGATCGATATTCTGCGTCTGATGGGCGCTGATATCACCCTGGAAAACCAGCGTGAAGTCGGCGGCGAACCGGTTGCGGATCTGCGCGTACGTGCAGCTAAACTCAAGGGTATCGAGATTCCCGAAGCGCTGGTTCCACTGGCCATCGACGAATTCCCGGTGCTGTTCGTGGCTGCCGCCTGTGCCGAAGGGCGCACTATCCTGCGTGGCGCTGAAGAGTTGCGGGTCAAGGAGTCGGACCGGATTCAGGTCATGGCGGATGGCTTGCTTGCGCTTGGCGTCAAATGCGAACCGACCCCGGACGGCATCATTATCGACGGCGGCCAGATCGGCGGCGGCGAAGTGCACGGCCACGGCGATCACCGGATTGCGATGGCCTTCAGCGTGGCTTCGCTGCGCGCCACTGCGCCGATCCGCATCCATGATTGCGCCAACGTCGCGACGTCGTTCCCGAACTTCCTCGCGCTGTGCGCGCAGGTCGGTATCCGTGTTGCACAAGAGGCTCAGTCGTGATTATCAAGCCACCGGTCATCACCATCGACGGGCCTAGCGGTTCGGGCAAGGGCACTATTGCCGGGATTCTGGCCAAGCGTCTGGGCTGGTGCCTGCTGGATTCCGGTGCGCTGTACCGTCTGCTGGCATTTGCCGCGCGTAACCATGGTGTCGATCTGACCAATGAAGAGTCGCTGAAGCTGCTGGCCGCTCATCTGGACGTGCAATTCGTCGGCGCGACCGAAGGTCATCCGCAACGAATCATTCTCGAAGGTGACGATGTCACTGACGATCTGCGCAACGAACAAGTCGGCGCCTGGGCATCGCAAGTGGCCGCGTTGCCGGCGGTGCGCGACGCGTTGCTGCAGCGTCAGCGGGCGTTTCAGGAGCTGCCGGGTCTGGTAGCCGATGGTCGCGACATGGGCACGGTGGTTTTTCCCGATGCGCCGTTGAAGATATTCCTGACTGCCAGTGCCGAGGAGCGTGCGCGCCGTCGATACTTGCAGTTGAAGGGCAAAGTCGATGGTGTTAGTCTGTCGAGTCTGCTAGATGAGATACGTGTCCGCGATGAGCGTGACACCCAGCGAGCGGTAGCCCCGCTCAAACCGGCGGCTGACGCCATACAGCTGGATTCCACGGAATTATCCATCGATCAGGTGCTGGAACGCATCATGAGCGAGATCGCCATTCGCGATATCGCCGGGTGACCAAGAAGCGACCCAGGGGACCAGTCATAGTCCTGCGCCGTTTCTTCAAATGAACATAACCCACGTCGTCTGGGATGTGGAGATGGGCGTATCCTTCGCCCTTATTCAACAGGAATTAAAATGAGCGAAAGCTTTGCGGAACTCTTTGAAGAAAGCCTAAAAACCCTGAACCTTCAGGCAGGCTCCATCATCACCGGTGTTATCGTTGATATCGATTACCAAGCTCGCTGGGTAACCGTTCACGCTGGCCTGAAGTCTGAAGCACTCATCCCGCTTGAGCAGTTCTACAACGATGCTGGCGAACTGACTATCAACGTCGGTGACGAAGTTCACGTTGCTCTGGACTCGGTTGAAGACGGCTTTGGTGAAACCAAGCTGTCCCGTGAAAAAGCCAAGCGCGCTGAATGCTGGATTGTTCTGGAAGCAGCCTTCGCAGCCGAAGAAGTGGTCAAGGGCGTTATCAACGGTAAGGTTAAAGGCGGCTTCACTGTCGACGTTAACGGCATCCGTGCGTTCCTGCCAGGTTCTCTGGTTGACGTCCGTCCTGTGCGCGACACCACGCACCTGGAAGGCAAAGAGCTGGAATTCAAGGTCATCAAGCTTGACCAGAAACGCAACAACGTTGTCGTTTCCCGTCGTAGCGTCCTCGAAGCCGAGAACTCCGCTGAGCGTGAAGCTCTGCTGGAATCCCTGCAGGAAGGCCAACAAGTCAAAGGTATCGTCAAGAACCTCACCGATTACGGCGCATTCGTCGATCTGGGTGGCGTCGATGGCCTGCTGCACATTACCGACATGGCTTGGAAGCGCATCAAGCATCCTTCCGAAATCGTCAACGTTGGCGACGAGATCGATGTCAAGGTTCTGAAGTACGATCGCGAACGCAATCGTGTTTCCCTGGGCCTCAAGCAACTGGGCGAAGATCCATGGGTTGCTATCAAAGCCCGTTACCCAGAAAGCACTCGCGTTACCGCTCGTGTCACCAACCTGACCGACTACGGCTGCTTCGCTGAGCTGGAAGAAGGCGTTGAAGGCCTGGTACACGTTTCCGAAATGGACTGGACCAACAAGAACATCCACCCTTCGAAAGTCGTACAAGTCGGCGACGAAGTGGAAGTTATGGTTCTGGACATCGACGAAGAGCGTCGTCGTATCTCCCTCGGCATCAAGCAGTGCAAATCTAACCCATGGGAAGATTTCTCTGGCCAGTTCAACAAGGGCGATAAAATCTCCGGCACCATCAAGTCGATCACCGATTTCGGTATCTTCATTGGTCTGGACGGCGGCATCGACGGTCTGGTTCACCTGTCCGACATCTCCTGGAACGAAGTGGGCGAAGAAGCCGTTCGCCGCTTCAAGAAGGGCGACGAGCTGGACACCGTTATCCTGTCGGTTGACCCAGAGCGCGAGCGCATCTCCCTGGGTATCAAGCAACTGGAAAGCGATCCGTTCTCCGAGTACGTTCAAGAGAACGACAAAGGCGCAATCGTTAAAGGCATCGTGAAAGAAGTTGACGCTAAAGGCGCCATCATCACTCTGGCCGACGATATCGAAGCGACTCTGAAAGCCTCCGAAATCAGCCGTGACCGCGTTGAAGACGCGCGCAACGTTCTGAAAGAAGGCGAAGAAGTAGAAGCCAAGATCATCAGCGTTGACCGCAAGAGCCGTGTAATCCAGCTCTCCATCAAGTCGAAAGACGTTGAAGAAGAGAAAGAAGCCATCCAAAGCCTGCGCGACAAGCCAGCTTCGGATACCGCTGCTCCTGGTCCTACCACTCTGGGCGACCTGTTGCGTGCACAAATGGAAAAACAGAACTAAGTTCTGTCAGACCATAGAAAAAGGGCGACTTCGGTCGCCCTTTTTTGCGTCTGCGATTTGGTGATTCTGATGGTCACGCGGCGCTGCGATTGTTTGCCGTGAAACCAACCCGCCCGATAAGTTGTTTCTTTCTTTAATAGGATCAATCGTTTATTTACAGCTAGTCTTTAGCCTGAAGCGAACGAGGTCGAGCAGGTTGTCCGACCTAAGGAAGCGAATGAACAAGCTCATTGTCGTAATAGCAGTACTGACATTGGCGGGTTGTACTACTAGTGCCAAGACTCACGCGGTACGTGGGGTCAGTGGCATAGAGATCGATTGTTCAGGACTGGGGTCGGGGTGGGAGAAGTGTCGCAAGCGAGCGAACAAGGAGTGCAAGGCGGCGGGCTATAAAGTTATAGCTCGGTCCGATGATGCCAAAGACGAGGATGAGTACCCCTTTGGCTTCAATCCTGCGGGCTATCTGACGCGCACCATGCTGGTTATCTGTAGATGAGTGCTGCGGTCACGATCAGTGTTCCGTTGCTCTGGAATAGGGCATTTCGTTGCTGGTGGAGTCTGTCAAAAACTCGGGCTGTTCAAATTCATCCGGGCGTGCTAAAACCTTTGAAGCGCTGATCTAGCTGCTTGAAAAAGAAGGGAAAAATATGACGAAGTCGGAGTTGATCGAACGAATTGTCACCCATCAAGGGCTGCTCTCATCCAAGGATGTGGAGCTGGCCATCAAGACCATGCTCGAACAAATGTCCCAATGTCTGGCCACCGGTGATCGCATCGAGATCCGTGGGTTTGGCAGCTTCTCCTTGCACTATCGCGCGCCGCGCGTAGGTCGCAATCCAAAAACCGGTCAGTCCGTCAGCCTCGACGGCAAGTTCGTGCCGCATTTCAAGCCAGGCAAGGAACTGCGTGATCGGGTGAACGAGGAAGAGGAGGAAGGTTTTGACCTCCATAACTAAAGGGTCGGCGCATGCGTAACCTCAAGCGTGTACTCCTTGGCGTAGTTATCCTGTTGCTGATTTTGGCAGTTCTGGCCTTCGTTCTCGAGAATCAACAATCGGTTTCCCTCCTGTTCCTGGGTTGGGCGGGACCGCAACTGCCAGTTTCGCTGATCATGGTTGTTGCACTGCTGATTGGTATGGTGATCGGGCCGATTCTCGGCTGGTTTCTGGGGCGCACGTCCAGAACTTCACGCAAGCGCCTAATCTGATTGCGATAAAGCGTGGCGCACGTCGATTTTGCACCTATGCTCGTCCGTATCCATTAGTGGAATCTTTATGAAGCTGTAATATGCTGCGCTTGTTGCAGTGGTGGCGTATTGCCGGTTCGGTTCACACTGACTCCCTGTCAGTCACTCCAAAGGTATGGCTTCGCGTGAAAATTTTAGTAACCGGCGGCGCAGGATTTATCGGTTCGGCAGTCATTCGACATATCATCTCCAGCACAACCGACTCGGTCGTTAACGTCGATAAGCTTACTTACGCCGGTAACCTTGAGTCATTGGCCGAAGTTAGCCAGAACTCGCGTTACGTGTTCGAGCGCGTCGACATCTGCGACCGCGATCAGATCGACCGTGTCCTGCGGGAACACCAACCGGATGCAATCATGCACCTTGCCGCAGAGTCTCACGTTGATCGCTCGATCTCTGGTCCGTCTGAATTCATCCAGACCAATATCATCGGCACTTACACCCTGCTGGAAGCTGCACGCCACTATTGGGCGGCGCTGGATGATGCGCATCAAGCCAACTTCCGCTTCCACCATATTTCGACTGACGAAGTTTACGGAGACCTCGAAGGTCCGGAAGACCTCTTCACCGAAACCACTCCTTATCAGCCAAGCTCGCCATACTCGGCAAGCAAGGCCAGTTCTGATCACCTGGTTCGCGCCTGGAGCCGTACTTACGGCTTGCCGACCTTGGTCACCAACTGCTCGAACAACTACGGTCCGTGCCACTTCCCTGAGAAGTTGATCCCGCTGATCATTCTTAATGCACTGGAAGGCAAATCGCTGCCGGTCTACGGCAAAGGCAATCAGGTCCGTGACTGGCTGTACGTCGAAGACCACGCCCGCGCACTGTACAAAGTCGTGACCGAAGGCGTGATCGGCGAGACGTATAACATCGGTGGTCATAACGAAAAGCAAAACATCGAAGTGGTGCATACCCTGTGCGCGCTGCTCGACGAACTGCGTCCCGATTCTGCTCACCGCCCACATGCCAGCCTGATCACCTATGTTCAGGATCGCCCGGGTCACGATCAGCGTTACGCAATCGATGCCAGCAAAATTCAGCGTGAACTGGGTTGGACGCCGGAAGAAACCTTTGAAACCGGCATCCGCAAAACGGTCGAGTGGTACCTCAATAACACTGAATGGGTCGCTCACGTAAAGAGCGGTAGCTACCAGCAGTGGATCGACCAGAACTACGCAGACCGCTCGACCAAGGCATGAAAATCCTCCTGCTGGGAAAAAACGGCCAGGTAGGCTGGGAGCTGCAGCGCTCCCTCGCGCCGCTGGGTGAGTTAGTCGCCCTGGACCGTCATGCGGTTGATGGCTTGTGCGGAGATCTGTCCGATCTCGATGCCTTGCGCGCAACGATCCGCCAGGTCATGCCCGACGTCATCGTCAACGCTGCGGCCTACACCGCTGTCGATAAAGCCGAGTCCGAAACCGAGCTGGCCAACCGGGTGAACGGTCAGGCAAGCCAAGTCATGGCCGAAGAGGCCACTACTCTGGGTGCTTGGCTGATTCACTACTCGACTGACTACGTCTTCAGCGGTCTGGGTTCTGCTCCTTGGCAAGAGTCAGATGCAGTGGCCCCGGTTAATCACTACGGCGCCAGTAAACTGGCCGGCGAACAGGCGATTACCGCGTCGGGCTGCAAACACCTGATCTTCCGTACCAGCTGGGTCTATGGCGCTCGCGGCAACAACTTCGCCAAGACCATGCTGCGTCTGGCCAAGGATCGCGAAACCTTGAGCGTCATCGCCGACCAGATCGGCGCCCCGACGGGTGCAGACCTGATTGCCGATGTGACCGCGTTGGCCATTCAGCAAGTTCTGCAACGTCCAGAGCTATCGGGCTTGTATCACTTGGCGGCCAGTGGCGAAGTGTCCTGGCACGGCTATGCTAGCCATGTGGTCGGTTTCGCCCAAGCTAATGGCGAGCAGCTCGCCGTCACGGCGGTCAATCCGATTGAAACGACGGCTTATCCAACGCCTGCGCGCCGCCCTCTGAATTCGCGTTTGAATACTCAGAAGCTGCGTGACAATTTTTCTCTACACTTGCCGGATTGGCAAAGTGGCGTAACCCGAATGCTTAGGGAAGTTCTGAATAAATGACCACGACCAATCGTAAAGGCATCATCCTCGCCGGCGGCTCGGGTACGCGCCTGCATCCGTTGACCCTCGGCGTGTCCAAACAGATGCTTCCGATCTACGACAAGCCGATGATCTTCTATCCGCTGTCGGTGCTGATGCTTGCGGGCATGCGTGAAATCCTGATTATCTCCACGCCAGAAGACTTGCCGTGTTTCCGCAAGCTGCTGGGTGACGGCAGCCTGTATGGCATCAAGCTTACCTACGCCGAACAACCTAGCCCGGATGGTTTGGCGCAAGCCTTCATCATTGGTGAGGAGTTCATCGGCAGCGACCCTTGCTGTCTGATCTTGGGCGACAACATCTTCTACGGGCAGCGCTTCTCGGACAACCTGCGTTCCGCGAACAATCAAGAGCAAGGCGCGACTGTATTCGGCTATCACGTATCGGATCCTGAGCGTTTCGGTGTTGTGGAATTCGACGATGCCGGTCGGGCGCTGAGCATCGAAGAGAAGCCGCAGAAGCCCAAATCCAACTACGTGGTGACCGGCCTGTACTTCTACGACAACAAGGTCGTCGAGATCGCCAAGAGCATCAGGCCGTCCGCACGCGGCGAGCTGGAAATTACTGATGTCAACCGTGCCTATCTTGAGCTGAATGATCTGAATGTCGAAATCCTTGGTCGCGGTTTCGCATGGCTGGACACGGGTACTCACGATTCGCTGCTTGAGGCCAGTCACTTCGTGCACACCATCGAGAAGCGCCAGGGGTTGAAAGTGGCTTGCCTGGAAGAGATTGCTTACAACAGCGGGTGGATATCTGCCGCTGAGCTGAAAGCTCAGGCAGAGCGACTTGGAAAGACGGGTTATGGGCAATACTTGAAAAAACTTCTGGATACACCTGGCCGCTGAGATTTGATCGATGCTGGTGGTTGATGTTATTTTGATGGCTCGCACTCGAATCACACGTTTGATTTCAAATGATTTTTTGTATCCGGCCTTCCGCATGAGTTATTAATTCCCCGGTACTACCTGTAGAATGGCCGGCAGAATTATCTGATCCCGTTCAGCATTGCATCTCAACCTCAATTGACCCGCTTTTCCTTTCAAAGGAAGGGCGCCATTGTCGAGATTTCCTCCCATAAAAAGCGTCAGCAGGCAGGAAGATCCGATAAGTGGTAGAGGGCGTCAATTCGGGAGGCGCCAGCATAAAAGCCGATGGGTTTGGATCGAAGTCGAGCTGTCACCCTTGCAATCGCTTTGAGCAAAGAATTTGCATCGATTACGATGCAGGAATGACCGGAAACATAACTGAGCCCCACTTTCTGGACGTATCTGCCAGAAGGGGGATTAAGGATTTAGAGCATGGAACTGATTCCCGTAATTTTGTCTGGTGGAGTGGGCAGCCGGTTGTGGCCTGTTTCTCGTGAAGCCCATCCAAAGCCGTTTATGGAACTGCCAGATGGCCAGAATCTGATCCAGAAAACCTTCCTTCGTGCTTCGCGCCTGGACGGTGTTGTGGAAGTTCTAACGGTGACCAACCGGGAACTCCTGTTCAAGACCGAAGACGAGTACGGCGCAGTCAATACAGCCAAGCACGCTCAAGGCTTCATCCTGGAGCCTTTCGGTCGTAACACCGCTGCGGCCGTCGCAGCTGCCGCGCTGCAGCTGGAATCCACACATGGCTCCGACGCCCAAATGCTGGTACTGGCCGCTGACCATCTGATAAAAGACGAAGAAGCCTTTGCTGCGGCCGTAGCCAGCGCCATGACGCTTGCCGCCGACGGCTGGCTGGTAACCTTCGGTATTCAGCCGACGTACCCTGAAACCGGGTTTGGCTACATCGAAGCGCAAAAAGATGCCCCGCTGAAGGGCGGCCTGAAAGTAGCGCGCTTTGTCGAAAAACCCAATCTTGACACCGCTCAAGCCTATGTCAGCGCAGGCAACTACTACTGGAACTCCGGGATGTTCTGCTTCCGGGTGGGTACTGTCCTCGAAGAGCTTCGTCAGCATGCTCCGGACGTAGTGGAAGCGGTCAGCAAAACGATTGAAAACTCCCGCCTTACTTCATCCGCCAAGTACCGTTGCCTGGCGCTTGATGCTGATGCGTTCGCAGAGGTTCCGGATATCTCCATCGACTACGCGTTGATGGAACGCTCCTCCAAAGTCGCGACTGTTCCCTGTGACATCGGCTGGAGTGACATTGGCTCCTGGAACGCTGTCAGTGAACTGACCGAGCCTGACGAGAACGGCAACCGCTTTGAAGGCGAAGTGCTCTCTCATAACTCGCGCAATAACTACGTCAACAGTGAGGGTCGGCTTACCGCGCTGGTCGGTGTCGAGGACTTGCTGGTCATCGACACCCCGGACGCGGTGATGATTGCCCACAAAGACCACGCCCAAGACGTAAAGCATATCGTCAATCAGCTCAAGGCCTGCAGCCACACGGTTCATTTGCTCCACCGTACGGTGCATCGCCCTTGGGGCACCTACACCACGTTGGAAAATGGCGAACGCTTCAAGATCAAGCGCATTGTGGTGAAGCCTAAGGCTTCTCTGTCGCTGCAGATGCATCATCACAGAAGCGAGCACTGGATCGTCGTCAGCGGGATGGCAGTGGTGGTCAACGACCAGCAAGAGCTGATGTTGAACACCAACGAGTCCACCTTTATTCGTGCCGGCCATCAACACCGCTTGAGCAACCCGGGAGTCATAGACCTGGTGATGATTGAAGTGCAGAGCGGTGACTATCTTGGCGAGGACGATATCGTTCGTTTCGAAGATAATTACGGTCGCGTCGACAAGTAGCAACACTGAACCCGAAGCGAGCCCCGCGCCTTGCGGGGTCAGCGCGCCAGCGGCATCAGGCCCTGGCGGTCCATTTTTGCCGTTGCCGCCTCAGGGCGGCATCGGACATTTCAGTTAGTGAGCAGAATGTATCCTCCTATCGTGACGCAATGCTTCAAAGCCTACGACATTCGTGGTCAGGTCCCCGCTCAACTCAATGAAGACATCGCCTACCGCATAGGTCGCGCGCTCGTGGCCGAGTTGCAGGGGAAAACCTTCGTGGTCGGCCAGGACATGAGGCTCGAAAGCCCACCTCTGGCGGCAGCGCTGATGCGCGGCATTACCGAGGCGGGTGCCGATGTGATCGACATTGGGCTGTGCGGCACCGAGGAAGTCTACTTCGCCACCAGTCACTACAAGGTTGATGGCGGCGTGATGATCACTGCCAGCCACAACCCCAAAGGCTACAACGGCATGAAACTCGTCAAGGCCGAGTCTCGCCCTATCAGCGGCGACACTGGCCTCGACGCCATACGCCAGCGTGTCGATCAGGGTGACCTGGGCACCGTCGCGGCAGAAAAAGGCGCGGTTCGCCAAGCGTTCGACAAGACCGCTTACATCGACCATTTGCTCACCTACGTCGACGTCAGCGCCTTGAAACCCCTCAAGATCCTCGCAGACCCGGGCAATGGCGCTGCCGGTCCCGTGCTGCAGGCGCTGGCTGCACGACTGCCGCTGCAGTGGGTGTTCATCAACGAAGAGCCCGATGGCCACTTTCCGAACGGCGTACCCAATCCGCTGCTGCCAGAGAACCGCGAGCTGACTCGTCAGGCGCTGCTGGCCAACCAGTGCGACATGGGCCTGGCCTGGGACGGTGACTTCGATCGCTGTTTCTTCTTCGATGCCGATGGTCGGTTTATCGAGGGCTATTACCTCGTTGGCCTGCTGGCCGAAATGCTGCTCAAACAACACCCCGGCAGCAAGATCATCCACGACCCGCGCCTGACCTGGAACACCATCGAACAGGTCGAGCAGGCGGGCGGTATCGCCGTTCAGAGCAAAACCGGACACGCGTTCATCAAGGAACGCATGCGCGAGGAAGATGCCGTGTATGGCGGGGAGATGAGCGCTCACCACTACTTCCGCGATTTTGCGTATTGCGACAGCGGGATGATTCCGTGGTTGTTGGTGGCAGCGTTGATTTCCGAAACAGGAGAAACGCTTGCTCAGCTGGTCGCGAAGCGAATCGAAGCGTTTCCTTGTAGTGGGGAGATTAACTATCGTGTGACGGATGTGAGTGAGACGTTAAAAAAGGTGCTCGAACACTTTCTGCCAAGCGACCCGCTTATCGATGAAACAGACGGTATCAGTCTTGAGTTTGGCGATTGGCGCTTCAGTCTGCGAGGATCCAATACGGAACCATTGCTACGGTTGAATGTGGAGAGTCGTGCGAATGAAGAGCTTGTTGTGCGCTATGTGGCGGAAATTGCCGGTTTGATCCGGGGATAAGTACGTTCAGTTTGATAAAGGGGTTTGTAGCGATGGAAGCCCTGAAAGAGACTTCTATCCTTGGTGAAATGTCCGCCTGCCTTAGCGGAAACTATATAGTGCACCTCAAAGCAATCCACCGAGGGTTTGGTCTGGATTCTCATCTCTGGGAGCGCAACCGTATCTTTACCGGAGACCTTGAGACGTAGCTGTAAATCGCACGATTCAGAATCGCCAAGAGTGAAGCAACTTGGCTTCACTTTTACCAGGAGTCAGGAATGTTGGAGTTGTTCAAAAGCCTTTGGGATTACCGGGGATTCGTTTTTTCATCTATCCACAATGAATTTTCTGCCCGTTTTGCTCGTAGCCGTTTAGGCGGTCTGTGGATGATCATCAATCCTCTGGCCCAAGTCGCCATTTATGCTCTGGTGCTCTCCAACGTGCTGGCAGCAAAGCTGCCCGGGATCGACAACAAGTACGCGTACGCCCTCTACTTGATGGCGGGCATGCTGGCATGGAGCCTTTTTTCGGAGATCATCGGCCGCTGTTTAACCTTGTTCATCGACCAAGGCAACCTCATGAAAAAAATGCGCTTTCCGCGTATTACCTTGCCGGTAATTGTCGTGGGATCGAGCCTGCTTAATTATGTGTTGCTGTTTGTCGCGCTGTTGGCGGTTTTTGCTCTGTTGGGTCAATGGCCACACCTGCAAATGCTATGGCTCATCCCGTTGACGGTCGCAGTCACTGCTCTGGCTATTGGCATAGGTTTGATTCTTGGGGTACTGAACGTCTTCATTCGGGACGTAGGCCAAGTGGTACCCATCCTGCTGCAAGTCTGGTTCTGGTTCACCCCGGTCGTTTACCCGGTCAATATTATTCCTGAAAATTTCAGAAGCTACATGGACATGAACCCCATGTTCCCGATCGTAAGCGCTTACCATGACATTTTGGTATACGCCAAAACCCCCGATATCCAGCAAATTGCAGTGACCACTGTTATTGCCTTGGGCTTGATGCTGTTGGGGCTTTTTATGTTCCGCCGCGCCGCGCCGGAAATGGTGGACGTGTTATGAGCCTGCTGACTGTAAATAACCTGGGCAAGGCTTATCGCGTCTATGCCTCTGAACTTCAGCGCATTGGCCGTTGGTTTGGGCTGCGCACCAAACCCAGTGAGGAGCATTGGGTGCTCAAGCACATCAGTTTTTCCATCAAGCCGGGAGAAGCCATCGGTATCGTTGGCCAAAACGGTGCGGGAAAATCTACGCTGCTGAAGATGATTACCGGAACCTTGCAACCCACGGAGGGCAGCGTTCAGGTTAACGGCCGCATCGCTGCCATTCTCGAGTTGGGCATGGGTTTTACCCCTGATTTGACCGGTCGCCAGAATGTGTATCACGCCGCCGGTTTGATGGGCTTTGGCACTGAGCAGATCCGCCAGGCCATGCCAGAGATCGAGGCTTTTGCCGAGATTGGCGAATACTTCGACCAAGCCGTGCGCACTTATTCGAGCGGTATGCAGATGCGCGTGGCGTTTGCCGTGGCGACAGCGTTTCGTCCAGACATCCTGATCGTCGATGAAGCCTTGGCGGTGGGTGACAGTTATTTCCAGCACAAGAGCTTTGAGCGTATTCGCGAGTTTCAGCGTCTGGGCACGACGTTGTTGATCGTGTCCCACGACCGAGGTTCGATCCAGTCGTTATGCAGCCGGGCGATCCTGCTCGACCACGGTACGGTGATCAAGGATGGCGCGCCGGAAGAGGTGATGGATTACTACAACGCTATTATCGCGGCCAAGGAAAACGCCACGGTTACAGTCATCCAGCGCGAAGATGGCAGCGTGCAAACCCGCTCCGGCTCGGGCGAGGCAAGCATACGTTCGGTTAGCCTGCACAATAGCGTGGGAGAGCCGATCGAGTACGTACAAGTTGGCGAAAGTGTCAGCTTGAAAATTGATGTGCAGGTCAACAGCGACATCCCCGAGTTGGTTACCGGTTACATGCTCAAGGACCGTTTGGGTCAGACGGTCTTCGGCACCAACACGCACCACTTGGGCTGCAAACTGGAGAGTCTGGCGGCGGGGCAAACAATGCAGTACCGCTTCGACTTTGAGGCTAACTTGGGAGTGGGTTCGTATTCGGTGGCGGTTGCGCTGCACACCACCGAGAACCATATTGCCTGTAACTTCGAGTGGCAGGACCTGGCACTGGTGTTCAATGTGGTCAATGTCTCCAAAACGGAATTTGTCGGGCTTGCCTGGTTACCGCCAACAGTGGAAAACAGCAGATGAATGCGAATTTTTACCGGGCGTTTGAAGATCTCCATCGCGGTAGCCGCGACTTGATCAGGAAGCGTCAAGAGGTCTACCTGCCTTTTATCAACCCGCTCAAAGCATTGTACCCGCAGTGCCCGGTGCTTGATTTGGGTTGTGGCCGTGGCGAGTGGCTGGAGTTGATCCAGTCGCAAGGCTTTCTGGCCCGTGGTGTTGACGTCGACGAGGGCATGCTGCAAGCATGTCAGGCGCTCGACTTGCCTGCCGAGCACGGCGACGCGCTGGCGGCGCTGGCCGCACTGGGCGATGAGAGTCAAGCGGTGGTGTCGGCGTTCCATTTGATTGAGCACATACCGTTCGCCAGTTTGCAGGAGTTGGTCAGTGAGGCGCTGCGGGTGCTCAAGCCGGCGGGGCTGTTGATTATGGAAACGCCGAACCCGGAAAACCTGTTGGTTGGCACTAATTCTTTCTACCTCGACCCGACCCACGAAAAGCCCATACCACATTTGTTACTCAGCTTTTTGACCGAGTACACGGGGTTTGCGCGCTCCAAGTTGGTCCGTCTGCAGGAGCCAGCTGCGCTGCATGACGTGCCGCAACTCACCTTAATGGAAGTGTTGAGCGGGGTCAGCCCGGATTACGCGATCATTGCGCAGAAGACGGCAGGGGCCGAGCAGTTGGCGGTTTTCGATCCTTGCTTTGGCCGTACTTACGGTTTGAGTCTGGAAACCTTGGCGGAGCGTTATGAGCAACACATGGAGCGACGCTTCCGGGCAATGCTCGAAGACCACCGCCTACAGGAGATGCAGTATCAGGGGGCCGAGCTGGGAGCTGAGTTGCAACACCAGGGAGCCAACGTGGCAGCAAAGTTGCAGCGCCAGTGTGTCGAACTGGAAGCCGAGTTGCAGCGCCGGTGTGTCGAACACGATGCCGAGTTGCAGCGCCAGCGTGTCGAGCTGGAAGACGAGTTGCAGCAAGCCCGTCAGCAGCGTGATGAAGCGTTGGCCCAGGCTCACGAAATTTGGCTACAAAGTTGCGCCGATAACAGCCGCGTGCAAGCGTTGATGAGCAGCACTTCCTGGCGCCTTACTACGCCTTTGCGCTGGTGCGCAAGATCCGTGCGCTGGCTGGGCAGTAGCTTTGCCCGTTTGCTCAAAAGCGGGGCCCGTCGAATCGTGGTCGCGGGGCTGCGCCATACCCTCGGGCGCCCGGCTTTGCGTCGGTGGCTCAATGCCAGCCTTAAGCGTTACCCCCGTTTGTATGAAGCCCTCAAGCGCTTCGCCTTTAACCGTGGGCTAATGGTCAGCGCATCTGTCTCTCACCACGAAACGGCGAACAGTGAAGTACCGCAGCACCTGGAGGGCCTCTCGGCGGGTGCTCGCCAAGTGTATAACGACCTCAAAAAGACTACCGAACAGAAGGATCAGCGCTGATGCGTATTGTTATTGATATGCAGGGCGCTCAAGCCCGCCTCACCCGGCTCGATTCGTCGTGCTACATCACCAAATTGGCATGCGCGTTAGCCCTTCAGTCAGGCGAACATGAGGTCATCCTGGCCCTCAGTGGGCTGTTTGATGGGACCATCGAAGCGATTCGCGCGCAGTTTCATGGGGTTCTGCCGTCCAAAAATATTCATGTGTGGTCGGCACCTGGCCCGGTGAATCGGCTTGATCCGGATAACGAAGGTCGGGCGAAAGCCGCTGAGTTGATCCGTGAGGCGTTTCTGGCCAATCTCAAGCCCGATTTGGTGTTGCTATCCAATGTATTTGATGGCGCTGACAATGAGTTGATTTTGACTATTGGCGTATTGGCGCAGTCCATGCGCAGCGTCGTCGTGTTGGAGTCTTTGGGTAAGTCCTATGCTGGCGAGGTGGCGCCACGGGGCTTGTATTGGGCGCAGCAGATCCAGCAGATCCGTCGTGCAGAGTTGGTGATGGTCATACCGCCGCTGGATCCTCAATATGTCAGCCAGGCGCTGGGGTTGCCTGCCGCTCAGGTCAATGCTCTATCGGCGAACCCTGCGACCGGTTTCGAAGACGCGTCATTGCGGGAGGACGCTGGGGCTGTCTTAGCGTTGTTGGCGCGAGGGGCCTTGCAACAGGGGCATGTCAGCACCAGTGGTTTGCGACAGAAGTTGGCTTATGTGTCGCCACTGCCACCCCAAAAAAGCGGCATCGCCGGGTACAGCGCAGAGTTGTTGCCCGAGTTAAGCCGCTATTACGACATCGATGTGGTGACCGATCATCCCCAGGTCAATGATCCTTGGATCCTGGCTAACTGTCAGGTGCGCTCGGTGGAGTGGTTCCGCCAGAACGCCTTGCGCTACCAGCGGGTTATTTACCACTTCGGTAATAATCCGATGCATGCCTTTATGTTTGAGTTACTCGACGAGATTGCTGGGGTCGTCGTCTTGCACGACTTCTATCTGAGCGATGTTCAGTGGTATTGCCAGGTCCATGGGATAAAACCCGATGTCTGGATTAAAGAGCTGTATCAGGGACATGGTTACAAGGCGGTGGCTGATTTTCATCAGGACGGGGTGCATAGCACGTTGTCCAAGTACCCGGGCAGCCTGGGGGTGATTAATCAGGCACTAGGAGTGATCGTGCATTCGAATTACTCCGAGTCGTTGGCGCGTCAATGGTATGGGGAGAGGGCGCGCTGTTCGATGATCCCACTTCTGCGTGTGCCTGCAATGAACCTGGACCGCGAGCGCGCCCGTGCAGCCTTGGGCTTGAGCAGCGACGACTTCGTGGTGTGTAGCTTTGGCTTTATGGGCAAGACCAAGCTTAATCATCGATTGTTGGCCGCGTGGGAAGGCTCCACGTTGCTCCGCCAGGACTGCAACTGCAAGTTGTTCTTCGTTGGCCAGAACGAGGCGTCAGACTATGGCCAAGACATCGAGCGGCACCTCAAGAAACGTCAACAGGCTTCTAGCGTCAGCATTGTTGGTTGGACCGACGCACTGACCTATGAGCTGTACCTGGCCGCTGCAGACGTTGGTGTGCAGTTGCGTGAACTGTCGCGCGGCGAGACTTCAGCGGCAGTGCTTGATTGTCTCAATTACGGTCTGGCCACGGTCATCAATGCCAATGGTGCCATGGCTGATCTGCCGGATGATGTGTTGATCAAGCTGGAAGACGATTTCAGCGACGCGCAACTGACCCAAGCCTTGGAATGGCTCCGCAGCGAGCCTGTGGCTCGCGCTAGCCTGGGCGATCTAGCCGCCACATACGTGCGAAGCGCCCATGCGCCCGCATTTTGTGCCCAGCGCTATTTCGAAAGTATTGAAGCCCATTATCTCGATCACAGCCGTTATCAGACGTTCACTTCGGCGGTGGGGCATGTGGTCACTGATTTTAGCGAGAGCGTGGATATCGTTGCGATGTCCAAAGCCATTGCACTCAACCAGCCGCCGGCCGTTGGCTTACGTCGCATATATGTTGACGTCTCTGCCATGATCCGGGTTGATTTGCGCACCGGTATTCAGCGTGTGGTCAGGGCGTTGCTGCTGGCGCTGATTGAATCGCCGCCCACTGGTTATCTGTTTGAGCCGGTTTTTCTGAGCGATAGCGGGGGCGAATGGCATTGGCGCTATGCGCGCAATTACATGCTCTCGTTGATGAGCTGCCCGACCGGATGGTTACTCGATGAGCCTGTGGATATGCAACCTGGCGAGCAATTCCTGGGCTTGGACTTCTCCGGTTCGTTTATTATCGAGGCGGGCAAGTGCGGGGTATTCTCCCGTTTGCGTGAGCGTGGGGTGAAGACTTCTTTCGTAGTCTATGACCTGATCCCGATCCAGTTCGAGGAGCACTTTCCTGCAGGCACTAAAGAAGGTCATGCCAATTGGCTATACGAGATTTCCAAGGCCGATGCAGCGCTATGTATCTCTGCCTCGGTGGCTGCTGACCTGCAGCGCTGGGTTGCCGCCCATGGCGCACCACGTTTGTCTCCGACTCCCTTGCAGACGAGTTGGTTCCACCTAGGTGCTGATTTGGCCGCTTCGATGCCGTCCAACGGTTTGGCGCAAGGAGCCAATGAGGTGCTTGAATGCCTGCGTAGCGTACCGAGTTTCTTGTCGGTGGGCACCATTGAGCCGCGCAAAGGGCATGCCCAAACTCTTGTAGCCTTCGATCTGCTATGGGCCCAAGGTGAGCAGGTCAACTTGGTTATTGTGGGCAAACAAGGCTGGATGGTTGATGCGTTGTGCACGCGCTTGCGCAACCACCCGCAATTAAACAAGCGCCTGTTTTGGCTTGAAGGTATCAGCGATGAGTACCTGGAAAAAGTCTATGCGGCGGCGTCCTGCTTGCTGGCCGCTTCGCAAGGTGAAGGCTTCGGATTACCGCTGATTGAAGCTGCGCAGCATAAGCTGCCGATCCTCGCGCGTTCCCTGCCGGTGTTTCGAGAGGTTGCCGGCGAGTATGCTGCGTTCTTCGAGGGCGACAGTGCACAGAGCTTGGCCGACGCAATTACTCAGTGGTTACAGGACTATCGTGACGGCTCAACCATTGATTCAGTTAACATGCCGTGGCTAACCTGGAAACAGAGTGCCGAGCAACTCAAACGTGCTTTACTCGCCCCCCAATGCTCCCAGCCAATAATAAACAAGGCGGCCTCGCAGTGCGCGTGAAAATTTTTTGAGCTCGACGAGCTAATCAAGCGTATGCGATCCATGAATCCCACATTTTAAAGGTGGGGCGTATAGCTATCGTGGTATTTGCGGCGTGCAGTTCCACGGCAGCAAGGCTTTGAAGTCTTCTACTGCGGCGGCTTGCGGCAACCGTTCATGTGCGTGGCGCAGCCACGCATAGGGCTCTTGGCCGTTAGCTTTAGCCGTCTCGACCAAACTGTAAAGTTGAGCGCTGGCCGGCGCGCCTTTGGGGGTGTCGCTGAACAGCCAGTTCTTGCGCCCGATCACGAAGGACCTGATCGCACGCTCTGCCGCGCTGTTGTCGATCGGCAAATAACCGGCTTCGGTGTATCGCACTAACTTGTCCCAGTTGCTGGCCAGATAACTGATGCCTTTGCCCAGCGCGTTTTGCGCCGTCACCTGAGACTGCGTTTTCGTATGCGTCCGGGCATCACATCTTGCGTGATTAAACCGGCTGCCACTTATGCGGAAGCAACTGCTCGATTTCACTCGCCCGCTGCGTCGGCAGGCGCGTGAGAACATCCTTTAGATAGGCATACGGATCATGACCATTCAGCCGCGCAGACTGGATCAAGCTCATGATCGCCGCCGCCCGTTTTCCGCTGCGTAGCGACCCGGCGAAGAGCCAGTTCTTGCGCCCAAGAGCCCATGGCCGGATCTGGTTCTCCGCCCAATTATTATCAATGGGTACGGCCCCGTCATTGAGGTAGCGCGACAGCGCTGCCCAGCGTTTAAGGCTGTAATCGAGTGCTCTGCTGATGGCCGACCCTTCGGGCACAAGATCACGCTGGGCGATCATCCAGGCATGCAGGATATCCATCATCGGCACGGCTTTTTCTTGCCGTATTCGGCACCGTAAATCCGGCTCCAGGTCACGCACTTCGCTCTCGATCTCGTACAGCAACTGGATGTAACGCAGGGCCTGCTCGGCGAGCTGGCTCTTGTTGGTAGCGTGCAGTTCGAAGAACTTGCGCCGGGCATGGGCCATGCAGCCGATCTCGGTCACGCCGAGTTCGAAGCTGGCCTTGTAACCGCCAAAGTCGTCGCAGACCAACTTACCTTTCCAGCCTTGCAGGAAGTTGCGAGCATGCTCACCGGCGCGGCTGGGGCTGAAGTCGTAGACGACAGCGGCTGTTTCGCAGAACTGGCTGGTGGCGTAAGCCCAAACATAAGAACGGTGGGTTTTTTTCGAGCCCGGAGCGAGCATCTGCACGGGCGTTTCATCCGCGTGCACAACCTGCTGCCCGATCACTACGTCACGCAGGGCATCGACCAGTGGCTGCAACTGCACGCCCGTAACGCCAACCCATTGAGCCAAAGTTGAACGTGGAATCGCCAAGCCGGCACGACCAAAAATCGATTCCTGACGGTAAAGCGGAAGATGGTCAGCGAACTTCGCGATCATGACATGGGCCAACAACCCGGCGGTTGGGATGCCTTTGTCGATAACCTGCGCCGGCACCGGTGCCTGGATCAGCGTTTCGCAGTTATCGCAAACCCACTTGCCACGAACATGGCGTTCAACGGTAAACACGCCCGGTGTGTAGTCCAGTTTTTCGCTGATATCTTCACCGATACGCTTGAGCGCGCAGCCGCATGGGCAGTGGGTGTTGTCCGGCTCGTGATGGATCAAGGTGCGTGGAAACTCTGCCGGCAAGGCCGTGCGCTTGGGCTTTTGCTTTTTCTCGGTCGCCACTGGGGCTATTTGCAAGGCCTGAAGCTCGGCCTCAATCGCCGCGATATCGGTATCGATCAGGTCATCAAGCAGGCTCGCCTGCTCAGGATTCATCTGCTCGCTGCGCTTGGCAAACTTCAAACGCTTGAGCTGCGCAATCTCGTGGGTCAGCTTCTCGATTACCGTTTGATCGCGGTTGATCTTCTTACCCATTGTTTCGACCGTCTTACCCATGGTCTCGACCTGCGACAGCAACTGCGCAGCGAATGCACGCAGTTGGTCGGGAGTCATTTGATCGAGATTGGGCGAGGAAGTCATGCCGTGGATTTTACCAAAGCAGGCCACTTGCGACAGCAAGCCGAGGCACTAATTACGGTTTTTAAAGCAGCGTGATTGCACCGCCAGCGCCAACACGTTGCCAAGGTAGGCCGAGCACCAAGGCCTGAAGTTGTTCGGTATCCAACTGCATTTCGCTGCCTTGTCGAATGCCTGGCCAGTGAAACTTGCCTTGGTTCAAGCGACGTGCAGCCAGCCAAACGCCAATCCCATCGTGTACCAGCACTTTCATCCGAGTCGCGCGGCGATTGGCAAACAGATAAGCACAGTGCGGCTTCGCCGCACCGAAGACCGCAATCACCCTGGCCAGCGCAGTTTCAGTGCCGGCACGCATGTCCATGGGCTCGGTGGCGAGCCAGATGGCGTCGATGCGAATCATCGCAACAGGTCTCGAAGGAAAGCGGCGCAGGCAGCAGCACTATCGGTTGGCCAGTTCACTTTGACGGTGCCGCGTGGGTGCAGAATCTCAACGCTGATATTCGATGAAGATACGTGCGCCGTTGTTTGCATAGGCAATGGGATGAATGCAGGTTGAAGCGTCGTGCTTTTCTGCGCTTGCACTCGAATCCATTTGTGGACGAGGTTTGCGTTGAGGCGATGGCTGAGGGCGATGCTGGCAATCGAAGCGCCGGGCTGGGCACACTCTTGAATGACCTGGGCCTTGAAGGATTTGGAATAGGAACGGCGTGTTGGCTGCATGAAATACCCGCTTAAAAGGCTAGAACTGGTGCCCACTTAAATTTAAGTGCACACCATGTCCTGGCGTTGCGGGGTTGGGTAGATGACTTGGCCGGACGCATACGCGTTTTCTCCTTTCCTGCAGCCGGTCACGCATCAAGTTGAGCAGCGGTTGCAGGTGTTCGCCGCACTGGATGACCCAGCGTGCCAAGGTTTGTCGTGGAATATCGACGCCGTGGCGACCGAGTACTTTTTCGAAGCGATGCAGCGGCAGACCGTCGACGTATTTGGTGGTCAGCAACATCGCCAACACACTGGGACTGGCCATGCTCTTTTCGATCAATTGCGCTGGCTGGTCAGCGGTGACCGGCGCGGTTTCACAGCCACGGCAGGCGTAGACCTTGTGGATGTGTTTGATCACGCGGATCTGCATCGGCACGATTTCCAGCTGCTCGCTGGTTTCTTCGCCGATGGTGTGCTTGCGGCAGCCGCAAGCACAAGTCAGCTCGTGCGCTCGGGCAGTTCGTGGATGGCTTCGATACGGGGCAAGTCGGCGGGCAGAGGCTTGCGTTTGCCACGGCGTTTGGTCGGCGTGACGACTTCTTCCTCCACCTCTTCGGCGGCAGGTTCAGCGACACTTTCGGCTTCATTAAAAAGAGCCAATTGCGGGGATGCTGGATCGACGGTTTGTTCGGATTTACGCCCGAAGAGACGCTGACGGAGCAGCGCATTTTCTTCTTCGAGATGAACAACCTTGGACTGCATCTGAGCAAGTAATTGCTTGAGCGCAGTCAGGTCATCGGGAAGGTTGCCGTGCATGGAAATCATGCCGTGGATTATAGCGAATCAGGCGACAAATCGAGGTATCGAAACCTGATGTGGACGGTTGCGCCACAGATCAAAACCATCGAGCAGCCAGTTCAGCTCCTGGACCGTCAGCACGATGGCTTCGTCGGTGTTGATCGGGCGATGTTTTGAAGCATTCGGATTCAAGGCGTTTGAGCAAAGGCAAAAGGCGTTGCGTTCCCAATACAAAATCTTCACCCGATTGCTGGGTTTGTTGAGAAAGACGAAAAGCACCGGATCGAACAGCGCCACTTTGATATCCAGCTCCACCAGTGCGGCTAGGCCGTCGATGGATTTTCGAAAGTCTACGGGTTTAGGGTAGAGGTACACCTTTTCAACTATGGCATCGAGACGCATCATGGCCGCTGGCTTCTGAAAGAGATCGGGAGCACAGCACCAGGCATCAAATCGCGGCTTTGAATGTGGGGTTCGTGGAGCGATTATGGATCATCGCCGACCAAGCAGTCTTGAAAGCACTGCAGCAATATACAACTCGGCTCTGCTTGTCGGAATTGAGCGAGGCTGAATAATGAATGGGGCTGTTTTCGTATTTCGGAAGTAGAAGCCCGCGCAGGGCGGGCTGAGCGGTATTCAAACGCCCCGGCACTATTGTGCCACGACTTTCCACTGATTGTTGGCTGCTGGGTCCCGTACTAAGCGATAAACCTTAGCATCGGCCCTGGGCGGGGACTCAAACCAACCTGAAATTGCAGCCTCGTTGGGAATAGAAAAATTCTTTTCGATTGTTTGGTATATCAGATTGCCGTTTATATGCATTGGTTGACCATCTACCAGTACTACATCGCCGTCGCGGACCCCATCGAAGATACCGTTCTGCATGGCGGAAACCAAGGAATCACGTGGCTCCCTAAACACGGAGTCCCACACTGCTGACTGGTGCATGTTCATCGTCCAGTTCAGTGCAATTCCAAGCCCAGCCAATGGAACGCAGGCCATCGCCAATTTTGCCATTGCCCCCCGTGCGAGCTGATCAACAGCGGCTGCAAGAAGAAACGCAAGTCCGAAGCATTGGTAATAGACGGGAATGTGTGCGTAGCCCCATGTCAAGCCTGATTGATACTTGGCTGAGATAGAGATCAGCACTGGTGGCACAAGTAGAAGCATACCTGCTGCGAAAATAGGCATGAGCATCCCAGGCTGTTTTGTGTGTTCACGCCTAAGTACTATGATTGCTATAGCTGACCACAGGAGCATAACTCCCCACGCGAGCTGACTTGTGGAGGCTGCACTGAAAAGCTCGTGTGGAAGGTATTCGTTTTTTCCTGCGGATAAGTAAAAACTCCCTGGAAGCGTCGCGAATAGCTGTTTGAGGAATGTCTCGGGTACAGCGCTTAAGCTTCCAACTTCAGAGCCTGTATAAGGGGTCAGCGCAATTTGTTTCACATAGAGATTTGCAGTCATGAATATGAGAAATGGCACGACGACTATGGCGGTGTCGCGAATTTTTCTTGAGTGGTCAGAGGCAAGTATTGTCACGATTGCAATCGGGACGTAGACGGAATTGATCTCGTAGAAAGTCATTGATAGAGCGGCTATTAACGAAGACGTGGATAGCCATGCTGCGGATTTAGTTTTGTGCCACTTGTGAAGCATTAAGAGGGATGACATAAGGAGGACTCCAACGCCTTGGCTAAAGCCGGCGAATGCTGCCAATGGATCCCCCGAGTCGCGTATTTGCAGTAAAGCCAATAAAGACAAAACAAATAAGCCACTTGTCCGCCAAGATATACCAATTCTACGTAGTAGTAGAATTGTGAGGCTTACATGTGCAATGAACATTGTCATGTCTGCCAGTCTGACAGCAAGCTCGCTCTTAAGTATATAGAAAAAACTGTAGATGACAGGCCAAGGTAAAAGAATTCTACCGTATTCAACAAGCCACGATCGAATAACACTGCTTGAGAATTCAATGACGCTGGAATCGAAACGATTGATCAATCCCCATGTCTGACTGTTCAAGGCGTCGTCAGCCCAGAAACCGTTTTTTGAATACGGTAAAAGAATGATGACTATCAGAACAGCAAAGATTGATCCGAAAGTGATTTTTTTTAAATTACCATGTGTTATACGCATTGCTTATGTGGCGCTCTGATATGGGGCGGTTGAGACATACTAGACTAGCCAGGCACTTCAAACTAGCTGAGCCTAGCAATCGGAATTTCGTCGAAGGGTCGCATGTGCGCGACGAGGTTCCCATTGAGGTGCCGTGCCGCCATGGTGCTATCCGACCTGCTCGCACGGGCTGATGCTCGATCGGGGGAACTGACGAAAGCGTAGACCGAGCCTGGATAGCCGATCTGGTCTTCGAGTCGGCCTATACTGCCTTGCTCAAATAGTGGGAGGAGCTGGTGAGTGAAGGATTTGGCCGAGAGGATAGCTGCAGGCGAACCACCGATGCAGCAAGCCCTGCAGGCGTGGAGCGAGTACGAGGAGGCGAAGGGCTCCTGTTGGTCGAACAGGTTGAGCGACTGCGCATTGAGGTTGAGTCGCTAAGAATAGGTTGGTAACGCTTAAACCTTGGTGCCCCTGATTTTTCAGATGGCTCGAATTTCACCGTCTTTTCAATCACTTCTATAGAGAACGATTCAGCGTTGGCGGAGAATTCGGGAAGAATCGGCGTGCTCCTCGACGTCGGGATTTCTTGGATGTCAGTCAGGAGAGACTCGATCTTGGAAAAAAGTTGTGGTGTAAGTGTCTGGAATCGAGACTTTTGCTCGTCTTTCTGCGGCGCTCTTTTTCCTTTGCCTCCGTATGCTTTTTGATTTTCGCGATGAGGATGTCTCGGTTGCTCATGACCCAGTCCTTGATATTAAAGTGCCATTCAATCTTAGCCGAAATCTGCGGCTTGGAGCCATTAGCCAATTCTGCGTACTCGGCGGACGCATCCACTTCACTGATTGCGTTAAGAAACAAAGCCTCGAAGGTTCGGGGGTTCGGGGTTACTATTTTCGCCTCCATTCTTAATGTCTGGCGAACGTGGCGGCGAGAATACCAGTGCCGCCCCCGGGATCACTACCTCGATAGTTTGGTAGGTAACCCGGTGCGCGGGTCTTTACCCGTAGCATCTATGAGCCTCCTGGGAAGCTCGCTGATATGCTTGCTGACCATCAGCTCCCAGTTGCTTTTCATCTCTATATCAGTGGCGCGGCGGTTGAACTCTACCAGATCGGCCTTCGTCTTCTGCAATGCAGTCCGCAGTGTCCCGCATTCCTGGGTGACCTCAGCGTGCATCTCCACCAGCTTGAAGATGTTTTGCCGAGCCAGGCGCAGTTGCAGGGTCAATTCCTCTACTTCGTTCTCAAGTATTCGGAGCTGATGCCGATAGGCTTCGAGCGGTGTCGGGCAGCCAAGCCGAGCGCTGGTCTTTCGATTTCGTAGGAAGCCATTGAGAAACCTCGATCAAACGATCTCTATGTACAACAATTCAGGTGCGAGATTCCACCAAATCAAGGCTGCCAGGTAATGAAGGGATGGGGGGGTAGTCGGCAGTACGCCGAGGAGGACTAATACAATATTTAAGGGAAAATAGCATGAAGTTGGAAATTTACGAGGGTTTGGCAGTATCTGTGATACGTGCTAAATTTTTAATTTTCTATCGAGATTTTGATTGGTCGATCACTTAATTTTAATTCGATTTTTAGATTTGGTTAACAATGAACAAGCCACTTTATTATCTTCATATTCCAAAGACTGCCGGCACATCACTGACTTCATTTTTAGATGCGCAATATGACCCTTCTCAGATATGTCTTGCCCAATTGCTTCCCGAACTTTTTAAGTTGGATAGTGATTCTATTTCGAAATATGATTTTTTTCGGGGGCATCTATGGTTCGGCTTGAATAGTTATGTGGGGAGGGATTTAAACTATATAACGATGTTGCGAGATCCTGTACAGCGTACGATTTCATGGTATTCACATGTCAAACGTGACGTAAATGCTTATCGCCATGATCGCGTTGTGAAAGAAAATTGGTCATTATTTGACTTTGTTGCGGATAAAGAAACTCAGTGGGATATGGTGAACGCTCAAACTATATTTCTTGCCGCAGATTTAGATTTTGAGAAGCTTTCTAAAGATCCTGTCGGTTATGGCAGGGCTGTTATCAAGAGTTATGCTGCGCGCAACAAAGATCGAGAGTTGCTGGACTTAGCTAAATCTCGGCTTGAAAGGTTCATGTTCTTTGGTATCACGGAGCGAATGAATCACTCATTGCATTTGTTGTCACATGTTTTAGACGTTTACCCTCAATTTTCCCGTCAAAAATTGAATGTGTCAGAAAATCGACCGATGGATGATGAGATATCAAGTGATACAATTCATGCCATAAGAGAAATCACCTCATTGGATCAGGAGCTTTACGATTGGGCGGTGAAGACGTTTGAGTCAAGGTATGACGAATTGGTGAATTCACTACTCATAAATAATTATATCTCTAGCCCGAAGCACGCGGACAAGGCTTGTAATATTCAACTACCTTCGGAGGAAAGGAGAACTCTGCAAATCAATACAATATCCTTGCCGGATGCTATTGAGCAGGGCGCTACCTTTGAGGCTCAAGTCGAGGTAACCAACAACTCGAAATACCGTATTCAGAGTAATGGTCGCTATCCAGTCAATATTTGCTACCACTGGATAAATCCGGTCACAGATGAGCTCATTATCTTTGATGGGGTTAGGACCAAGATCGAGCCGACTTTGCTTCCAGGGGAAATCCTGAAACTTAATGTAGAAGTCATCGCTCCTGAACTGTCGGGATTATCAATCCTGCGAATTACTTTTGTTCAGGAAGGCGTGGCATGGTTTGATGAACCGCAGAGTGCGATTTTTTCTGATAGTGAGGTTCTTGTAAAATGAAAACAAGCGGGGATGACCTCACTTGGCATTACGGAACCTTGACCCGTGAAGATCGGGAGCTCCAGTTGGGGCAGTTAGCCATTACCCTTTGGCTCACGGGGCTTAGTGGGTCTGGAAAATCATCCTTAGCTTGTGCATTAGAAAAAAAATTAGCAGCCCAAGGTAAAAGTTGTTTTGTTCTTGATGGTGATAACGTTAGGCACGGTCTTAATAAAGACTTAGGATTTAGTTTGTCCGAAAGGTCGGAGAATATAAGAAGAATAGCTGAGGTTGCAAAGCTCATGAATGACGCTGGTCTGATAGTCATCGTAGCGATAATTTCTCCGATGATTGAGGACCGCACTTTAGCGGCCGAGATAATTGGCTCCGTTTGCTTTCATGAGGTTTTTGTAAGTACTCCTCTCAGTGTTTGTGAAGAAAGAGACTCCAAAGGACTTTATCGGAAAGCGCGCTGTGACTCGTTAGAAAATTTCACAGGGATATCCTCGCCTTATGAGCCACCGTTGGCACCGGCTTTAATTGTCGACAACTCTAGGCTTTCTGTGGAAGACAACGCAAAAACAATCATTCGATACCTAGAGGGCTAGTGCGTTCGCTCGCTTGGCCGAGCACCTTCTGATCTGTTTTCAGGAGGGCGTAATGGAAGCAGGAAAAAGGCGTAGTCAGCGAGACTACACGCTGACTTTTAAATTGTCGGTCGTCGACCAGATCGAAAAAGGCGAGTTGAGTTATAAAGAGGCTCAGGAGCGTTACGGGATTCAAGGCAAGACGACCGTACTGACGTGGTTACGCAAGCATGGTCGGCAAGATTGGAGCCCCGGCTCATACATTGGTTCGCCGAGGATGGGGTCTATGCCCGAGAAAAACCGACCATTAACGCCAGAGCAACGGTATGTGATCCATGAATCCCACATTTTAAAGGTGGGGCATATAGCTATCTTGGTATTTGCGGCGTGCAGTTCCACGGAAGCAAGGCTTCGAAGTCTTCTACTGCGGCGGCTTGCGGCAACCGTTCAAGTGCCAGTTCTTGCGCCCGATCACGAAGGACCTGATCGCGCGCTTTGCCGCGTTGTTGCCGATCGGCAAATAGCCGGCTTCGGTGTAGCGCACTAACTTGTCCCAGTTGCTGGCCAGATAACTGATGGCTTTGCCCAGCGCGTTTTGCGCCGTCACCTGAGACTGCGTTTTCTCCAGCCAGGTGTGTAACTGCGCCAGGACTGGCAGGCTGTTTTGCTGTCGACCTTCATGGCGATGTTCATCGCCGACTACTTTTAAATATCGCTCGATACCGTACAGCTTGTTGATCAGATTCAGGGCTATATCGGCATGCCCGGTTTTGCCCTTGGGTTGCACTTTTTGCGCCTTGACAAACTTGCGTCGCGCATGTGCCCAGCAGCCTAAACGTTCGACACCAGCCTGCGCGCCCAAGGAGTTATAAGCGACGTAATCGTCGGTCATCAGATAGCCGCGATAACCTTCGAGCAGGCGCGACGGCACGTCTTGCGCTCGGCTGGTCGAGTAATCAAGACGGATCACTGGCTGATTCGGCGGTCCGCCGGTTTATACCCACATCCAGGATTGGCTAGTCGGCTCTCGATCAGGCTCTTTCATCACCTGGACACGCGTTTCGTCGCAGTGGATTGCGTGACTTTCCTGCAGCCGGTCACGCATCAAGTTGAGCAGCGGTTGCAGGTGTTCGCCGCACTGGATGACCCAGCGTGCCAAGGTTTGTCGTGGAATATCGACGCCGTGGCGACCGAGTACTTTTTCGAAGCGATGCAGCGGCAGACCGTCGACGTATTTGGTGGTCAGCAACATCGCCAACACACTGGGACTGGCCATGCTCTTTTCGATCAATTGCGCTGGCTGGTCAGCGGTGACCGGCGCGGTTTCACAGCCACGGCAGGCGTAGACCTTGTGGATGTGTTTGATCACGCGGATCTGCATCGGCACGATTTCCAGCTGCTCGCTGGTTTCTTCGCCGATGGCGTGCTTGCGGCAGCCGCAAGCACAAGTCAGCTCGTGCGCTCGGGCAGTTCGTGGATGGCTTCGATACGGGGCAAGTCGGCGGGCAGAGGCTTGCGTTTGCCACGGCGTTTGGTCGGCGTGACGACTTCTTCCTCCACCTCTTCGGCGGCAGGTTCAGCGACACTTTCGGCTTCATTAAAAAGAGCCAATTGCGGGGATGCTGGATCGACGGTTTGTTCGGATTTACGCCCGAAGAGACGCTGACGGAGCAGCGCATTTTCTTCTTCGAGATGAACAACCTTGGACTGCATCTGAGCAAGTAATTGCTTGAGCGCAGTCAGGTCATCGGGAAGGTTGCCGTGCATGGAAATCATGCCGTGGATTATAGCGAATCAGGCGACAAATCGAGGTATCGAAACCTGATGTGGACGGTTGCGCCACAGATCAAAACCATCGAGCAGCCAGTTCAGCTCCTGGACCGTCAGCACGATGGCTTCGTCGGTGTTGATCGGGCGATGTTTTGAAGCATTCGGATTCAAGGCGTTTGAGCAAAGGCAAAAGGCGTTGCGTTCCCAATACAAAATCTTCACCCGATTGCTGGGTTTGTTGAGAAAGACGAAAAGCACCGGATCGAACAGCGCCACTTTGATATCCAGCTCCACCAGTGCGGCTAGGCCGTCGATGGATTTTCGAAAGTCTACGGGTTTAGGGTAGAGGTACACCTTTTCAACTATGGCATCGAGACGCATCATGGCCGCTGGCTTCTGAAAGAGATCGGGAGCACAGCATCAGGCATCAAATCCCGGCTTTGAATGTGGGGTTCGTGGAGCGGTTACAATCAAGCTAAGAAAAAGTGCAGGAGAGCGGTGAAGGGTTATAAACGACGGCTGGGTTCGGTTTGTTATAAAGAACTGAGCTCAGTATATTCGAACTTCACTCGTTCGCCTCTGAGTATCTCGGTACGGGTTTTAAATAGAAATGCCCTGGTTTTTGGTCAGGGCATTTATTTTTATAACGAGTCTCAACTATCCAGTCGATTGAGATGATTCTCTTGGTTTGAGCATGTGGTGAGTTGTTATAGCTCAAGTCGAAGCGAAACGAAACCAATTCCAAGTTTACGCTTGTCGCTATTGATGCCAAGTGCCCTAGGGGAGATTGGCTTTGATGGTAAGAATGAAATTGTATCAGTCGTCTGCCCCATTAGATCCACTTGTATGCGAACCTCTGATGCTGCACCCCCAAGTTTTATCTCGTACTCTCGACTGCCAATTAATACTTTTGCAGGCTTGTCAGCGTTAGGTCCGAAGGCTTGTGCGGTCATAATCAGCGTGAACGTTTGGGGTAGTGGAGAGGTAAAAATCAAGCGGGCATTCCCTTCCGACCAGCGCCCCCATGGCTCTAGTGATGAGAAGCCAGAAACATTTTGAATAAACGCTGGCCAACCTGGGCGAGTAAAAACTATCCCTTCTTGTAAGCTGGCAGAGTACCGCAGACCCAAATGGTCTGCATAGTAACCCGATTTCTCCATTATTTGCTTAGCGCTCAGGCCTACCAAGTTGGTACCTTCATTCGAGTTTACTTTAAAGAACGCGAGCTCACCATTCGAACTGTTTAAAAGTGGAGGAGAGCCAAGCAGCGTAGTTAAGCTTGTGATCAGCGCATTCGCATTATCCGAGTAACCACGACGATCAATGTAGATGCCATTGAAGCCCAAACGCTTTATGACCTCCAATTGCTTTTCTATAGATTCATTTGCAAGCGAGCGATAATACATGTCGCCATCCCGGCCCTTCATTCCACCAAAGCTCCAATGAAGGTTTTTTGAATGAACAAAGCCGGTGGCCAATTGATAATCAGCTAGCCGATTTAAGGGTGGGGTTTCCGGAAATGGCATATAAGGTAATTGGTAAATGGCAGCGCCTTCAGGTAATGAGCGCTCAATATCGCTTACAAAGTTCTTGTCGTTGTCATATGCCAACTTTTGCGGCGTGCTACATTCTTTGCATGGAGACGCCGTTTGGTCATACATGCCCACGATAAGTATAATTGCCGCTGCGAGTAATGAATGGGTGTGAATCTTCGAAGAAAATTTCTCTAAAAATAATTGGAGCGCCAAAAAGAAGGCAAGAACACAGCCAAAAGCAATGAAGATGCTAGCCCTGTTCCATCCTCTTATTGAGGGTGAGATGGAATAAGAGAAGAGTGCACCCAGACCACCAGTAGTAGCAAACAAAAACAATACAAGTGTAGAGGCAGCCAAAAAGGCTAATCTGTGATCTGCTCTAGTTCCGGAAAGAGAAGCCAGGATATACAAAAAGCACGTCAGTAACCCAAAAGACGCAATAATGCCCAAGGTTGACGTAGTGTTTTCGTTTATCAGCGGAGATCCGGCGTTATAAGATTGAGTAAATTGCCCAAAGTAGGATACTCGATGATCAGCTCTGGGGAGTATGAGTTGCATTAATTTGAGGGCGTAAATTTCTGATTCTACGGGTGAGCGTATTGCTACTTCCGAGTTTTCGCCTTGTTCATGCTTTCCAATTAGATTTGGGGTTATATTGAGTAATACGCCACTAGCGAGGATGGCTGTTATAAGTAGCGCGCGCTTGAATCCAAGGAGCTTTCCAGTTTTGATAAGGTTGAGGGCGCCTGCCAAAAAAATTAGAATCACGCCAAATAGCGTGTAGTACACACCAAAAGAAGAAATTACAAGCAGTGCGAGAGTAAAAAGTGCGTACTTAACCCAGGGTTTTCTTTTTGGGGTATTTAAAGTTTGATTGCTTGAGGAGCGAAAAACAGAAAATGCCAGATAGAAAAATATCGGAGCGACGAAATACCATGTATAGAAGAGGTGTGAAATACGCTGAAAGTGGAACGGCATGAATGTGAAAAGTAAAGCGCCCACAAATGAAAGCGCTCGCGAGACGCCAAAGGACCTGACTACGCAGAAAGAGGATATGAAGGCAGTTGGGAAGCTAAACAAGAGAAATAGGTTTATTGCAGTAAAGCTGCTGCCGGACAGTAGAGAAAATGCTTTGATGATTAAATGGCTACCGAAGTCGGAGCCTGGAAAATCAATAAAGTTTGAACCAAAAGGGTATCCACTTCTGGCGTTATTAAAGAGCCATCCTTCTGAAACGCTTTTGGCCATCCAGGCATGGAAAAGACTATCACCTTGATATGAGTACGGGTAAGAAACGTCGGGCCATAGCCCCCCCGGCCAGCCAGTAAGCAAAATACTTGCGAGAAAGAAGGATATGACAGCGCCTGAAAGTGCTAGCTTCCAGTTTTCCATGAGTACTGCTTGCAACGATTTTAGTGGCAATTCCGAATTTAATATGGCTTTTTCAAGTGGTGCACTATTTGATGTCACGATTGTCAGTCATCCATAAAGTCAATCAAAATTTACACGTTCAGACTCAACCACCAACGGCATGTTGCGCATCTGGGTATGAACCGAACCCAGGTATTCCCCCAGCATGCCCAAAAACAATATCTGTACCGAACTGAAGAAGAACAGAGAAATTAGCATGGGGGCGATGCCCACTTGGAACGAGTTCCAGAACAGCAGTTTGGCCACAAGAAACCCGAATGCGATCAACAGACTGAGTCCCGCCAGCAGCCCACCCCCCATGACCATGAGGCGCAATGGCACCTTGGAGTGGTTGGTGATGCCCAGCATCGCGATGTCATAAAGCGTGTAGAAGTTGTTCTTGGTGATGCCGCGCTGACGCCGTGGTTGCTTGAACGGCACCGTGGCGATGGGGAAGCCGATTTCACACAGCAGGCCGCGGAAATACGGATAGGGGTCGTCGATCTTCCTCAGGATATCCAGCACAACCCGGTCAAATAGGCCGGCACCGGTGGCATTCTGCACCAGCGGCACTTCGGAAATACGCGTAACGAAGCGATAATAAGCGCGACGCATCAGGAACATCAGGCGCGATTCCTCGCTCTCCGGCTTGACCGCCATCACCGTCTTGAAGCCTTCTTCCCACTTCTTGACGAACTCTTCGATCATCTCAGGCGGGTCTTGCAGGTCGGAGGCGATCAGCACGGCGGCGTCGCCACGGGCCTGCAGTAGGGCATGGTATGGCGAGCGGATGTGACCAAAGTTGCGGGCATTGAAAATCACCTTGACCCGCTTGTCTTGCGCAGACAGGGCGCGCAGTTTGGCGTGGCTGTTATCGGTGGAGCAGTTGTCGATGAAAATGTGTTCGTAGTCATAGTCAAGGCGTGACATCACCTCGACGATGCGCTGGTACAGCTCATCAATGTTGGCTTCTTCGTTGTAGCAGGGTGTCACTATGCTGATAAGCTTACGCATAATTGAAAACGAACCTGTTATTAATGACGAATGAAAGTAAGGCCATTGGCACGATCAAGGCCATGCCAGCCAAGTACGGGTCGATACCCAGTAATTTGAGCGCCGCAATGCCTGCCACATTGGCGCCATAGACGACGCCATAGCCGGCAATGAACCTGAAAATCAGCTTGTTGTTCTTCGAGCCGAATACAAGGGCACCGGTGCTTTTGAAATTGAAGGCTATGCCTAATATCGTGGCGAGCAGCAATGCCGCACTGTAGTGCAACCCGAGGTAGAGAAAGCCGGCAAAACAGCCGTAGCCGAACGCCGCATTCATCACCCCCACCAACAGGAATCTGAACAGTTTTACTTGTAGAAGCCTGCGCAACATGGGGGGTGCCTTTTTAGTCTCTTGCATTCAGATGCTGCCTGATTTCACGCATGACACCACTTAGCGAAGAGTCGCTGGGCACATAGCCAAACAGTTGCCCGGCCTTGCGATTGTGCGAATAGTAATGGGCCTTGGGGCCTGTGGCATTGACCCTTGCCTGGTCACCCACAATTGTGAATTGCAGGCCGAACTGCTCGCTCAAGGCCGTCAGCAGTTCGAACTTGCCGATGGGGGCCTGGCTGTAGCAGTCGACCACGTCGTTGCACGCTGGCGACTGCAGGATCCGGTCAATCAGTTGCAGGAAATCGGCGGGGGTGAGGTAGTCCCGGAGCATGTCATCGGGTGCCACCTCCAGTACTGTGCTCGCTTGCAGTGCACGCAGAATGTCGCTGAGGAAAAAGCGAGCCTCTACAGCCTGGCGATGGCTGAAGTAACTGAACACCCTCACATCGACAATAGCGGCCTCAGGCAGCGCTCGATGGCGGCACTCGGCCTGGAATTTGGCCGCGCCGTACCAGTCCTGCGGCTTTAGCCCATTGATCGCGAAGATCGCCTTCGAGGCCTCGGTTACAGGTGTTTCGAAGTTGGTACCGTATGCAGCACCGCTGCTCAGGTAGATGTATCTGCACTGAGGATGGTTTTGCAGGTACTCCAAGGCAAGGTTGTCATACAGCTCGGTGACGGTGAAGATGTCCTTGCCCATCTGTACGGCCCGGGCGGGATCACCAACGCCAACAAAGTTGATGATCGCATCGAACTGGCAACTGACATCGAAGCCGGAGTAGTCGAGCACGGCAAATTCCTTGCGCTCGGCAATGGCCCGCAGTTCGGCATCGAGCGAGCCCGGTGCGCGCACGAACAGGCTGCATTCATAAGCAGTATGTTCAGCGATGCTGGCTATCAGGTCTTTGGCGATATGACTGCTCGCCCCAAGGATGGCAAGCTTCATTTACCCAGATCCAGCGGTGGCGACTGCTCATCGATCGGGCGGCCAAACTCCAGGCGCGGCCGGCATTCCCGCGCATCTGGCATCATGACTTCGATGAGCATGGGTTTGCCGTTGGCAAGAAATTCGGCTACAGCGGCCTTGAATGCCGCCAGATTGACAACGCTTAGCGAATGTATGCCATACGCAGCGCCAAGGGCCTGGAACTGCGAGGTATAGCCGTCCCAGTAAGTCGAAGAGTTACGACCCTCGAAGTACATTTCCTGGAAGCCGCGGACCATTCCCAGCGAGTGATTGTTCAGTACGATAGTCAGGATCGGCAACTGGTCGCGGGCAATGATGTCGAGCTCCTGGATATTGAGCTGCGCGCCGCCGTCGCCGGTGATGACAACAACCGGTTTGTCACCTGCAATGCTGGCGCCCACGGCGGCAGGAATGGCAAAGCCCATGGTGCCCAGGCCGCCGGAGTGGTGCATGGCTTGGCCGGGGCTCAGGCGCAAGGTATGCGCGGCCCACATCTGGTTGTTACCAACGTCGGCAACATAGTCCAGTGCACGGTCGGCGGTCAGGTTGTTGAGGTTGTTCAGCAGCTCGAACGGGCTGATGTTCCACGCCGTGTACTCATCGACGAACGATTGCTTGAAGACCTGCACCAGGTGAGCGCGCCAGGCCGCCGGAGCGGGTTGCAGCTTGGCTGCATGCGCGATGAAGTCGACAAACACCGCGTCCAGGTCGGCATGGATCGACTCTTGGGCCTTGACCCTGTTGTCCAGCTGGGCCGCATCCAGATCGAACTGGATGATGTGCGCATTCGCAGCGAACGTTTCGGTTTTGGCCCCGGTCTGGCGCACGTCCATGCGGCTACCGAACACCACCAGCAGATCGCAGTGCTGGACGGCATGGTTGGCTGCGCGGGTGCCATAGGCACCGAGCATGCCGAGGTAGTGTTCGCTTGCCGTGATTTTTTCAGCGCCTTTCAGGCTGGCGACATGGGGGATGCCCAATTTGCCGACCAGGCTAAGCCATTGGCTGAACGCAGGGCTGTTTACTGCGCCACCGCCGATCAGGAATACCGGTTTTTGAGCCTTGGCCAGTGCAGCCCAGACTTCGCTGAACGAGGCGTGCTGCTCGGCAGCAGGCGTCGTTTCATTGGTCCAGGCGTTCAATAATTGGTCCAGCACCGCCTCATCGATCTCGGCGCGCTGGATGTCCATGGGAATGTCCAGCAGGACAGGCCCCGGACGGCCTTCCCGAGCGATGCGGATCGCTTTGAGAAGGCAGGGGATCAGTTCATCGACATGGGTGACCTGGCGAGCATACTTGGTGATGCTGCTCACCAGAGCAACGCTGTCGAGCTCCTGGAAACCCTGCTGGCGAATGGGGCGGTCGCCCTTCAGCTCATGCGTGTTGACCTGACCGGTCAGGAACAGGCAAGGGTGACTGTCCAGCCAGCAGTCTGCAATACCGGTGATCAGGTTGGTGGCACCGGGTCCACTTGTACCCAGTGCCACGCCCATGATCTTGTGATGGGTCGCACGTGCGACAGCAGATGCAGCAAAGGCAGCGCCTTGCTCATGGTGCATTGATACCAACTTGGTCTTTCCGAGCAAATTAATGCTGTCCACCAGATGGGTAATCATTCCACCGATGAGCTCAAAACCATACAGGACGTTAGTGTCTGCAAGTACTTTTGCTACTGCATCTGAAGCTTTCATATGTTAGAAACCGATCCCGAAGAACTCTTCCAGTTTTTCACCGACGTAATCGAAATGCTCTTGGCCCAGGGAGGGCTGAACGCCCAGCCAGAAGGTCTGGTTCATGGTTCGATCAGTGTTGGTCAGTTCGCCCACGACGCGGTACTCGATGTTATGGAAGTACGGCTGGCGGGTCAGGTTACCGGCAAACAGCAGGCGGGTACCAATCTTGTTCTGATCCAGGAACTTGAGCAGGTCGACACGCTTGATCCCGGCGCTTTCCTTCAGGGTGACTGGGAAGCCAAACCAGGACGGGTCGCTATTGGGGGTTGGTTCGGCGATTTCAAGGAAATCGCTCAAGCTCGCCAGGCGTTCCTTGAGCAGCTTGAAATTGCGCTTGCGAGTTTCGATGAACTCGGGTGCGCGGTCGAGCTGTGCCAGTCCGCAGGCCGCTTGCATGTCGGTGATCTTCAGGTTGTAGCCTAGGTGGGCATACACGTACTTGTGATCATAACCTTGTGGCAGGCTGCCGAATTGCTGGCCGAAACGGTTGCCACAGGTATCATCGCAACCGGGCGCGCAATAGCAGTCGCGTCCCCAATCACGGAACGATTCGGCAATTAATTTGAGCTGAGCGTTATTGGTGAACACCGCGCCACCTTCCCCCATGGTGATGTGGTGGGCCGGGTAGAAACTCAGGGTGGCGATGTCGCCAAAGGTGCCAACCATCTTGCCGTCATAGGTCGCACCGAGTGCATCGCAGCAATCTTCGACGAGCCAGAGATTGTACTTTTCGCACAGGGCTTTGACTTTGTCCAGGTTGAAGGGGTTACCAAGGGTGTGGGCGAGCATGATCGCCTTGGTCTTGGGGGTGATGGCCGCTTCGATCAGCTCGGGGTCAATGTTGTGGGTCGCCATGTCGACATCGACGAAGACCGGTATCGCCCCGAACTGTACGATGGGGTTGACGGTGGTGGGGAAGCCTGCAGCCACGCCAATGACTTCGTCACCTTTCTTGATGGCACGGTCACCTAGCTTGGGTGAGGTCAATGTGCTGAAAGCAACAAGGTTGGCCGACGAGCCCGAGTTGACGGTAATGAGATAATTGACACCGAGAAATTCGGCCAGTTTTTTTTCGAATTCAGCATTGAAGCGACCGGTAGTCAACCAGCCATCTAGGGATGCTTCGACCATCAGTTGCAGTTCGCGCGCGCCAATCACCTTGCCGGAAGGCGGGATGACGGTCTCGCCCCCAACAAAAGGTTTGGCAGCCAATGCAATCTCGGCGTAACGTTCAACGAGCTGGCTGATTTCCTGACGGAGCATATCGGGGGTCATAGTATTTCCTACTTAAAGCTTTTAGTTGGTTAGGCGCCAGCGGCCATGGCTGCCATGTAACTGTTGATTTCTTTCATGCAATGGGCATGCATATCCTCGCCTCGCAACCAGGCTCGATGCCAAGTGACGATGTGGGTTAGTGTGGCTTCCAGGCTCCAGGTAGGCTCCCACTTCAAGTGGGTTTTGGCTTTGGAAATATCCAACTTCAAGTAGCGCGCCTCATGGGGCTGAGATTCGCTATCAAGTTGCCAGCTTGCACCGGCGCCCCACGCTCCCACCATGTGATCGAGTATCCATTCGACGGGACGAGCATCTTCATCCCGGGGGCCGAAATTCCAGCCTTGCGCGAATGCATGTCCATGCTCCCACAGGTGTTGGGCTAGGACAAGGTAACCACTAAGCGGTTCTAGGGCATGTTGCCACGGGCGCGTCGCTTTCGGGTTGCGAACGATCACCGGCAGGCCTTTTTCGACGGCATGCAGAATGTCGGGAATGAGGCGATCTTCTGCCCAGTCACCGCCACCGATCACGTTGCCGGCACGTGCCGAGGCTAGGGCGGGCGCGTCATCAGCTTTAAAGAATGAATTGCGGTAGGCGGAGGTGACCAGCTCTACACAGCCTTTGCTGTTGCTGTAAGGGTCGTGGCCGCCCATTGGTTCGTTTTCACGATAGCCCCACTCCCACTCCTGGTTTTCGTAGCACTTGTCAGTCGTGACATTGACGATTGCGCGAAGGCTTGGGCATTTGCGTGCTGCCTCCAGCACATGAATAGTGCCCATGACATTGGTGGCATAGGTCTCGACCGGTTCTCGGTAGGACAGCCTGACCAAGGGTTGAGCGGCCATGTGGATCAGAATATCTGGATCAAAAGCCGTCATGCTTTCAGTAATGGCTTGCAGGTCGCGAATATCGCCAATCTGCGATGCCATCATGCCTTGCTCAACGCGCGCCTGTTCAAAAAGCGACGGAATTGTAGGCGGTGCCAGCGCGAAACCTTTGACGTGCGCACCCATGTCTTGTAGCCACAGGGACAGCCAGCTGCCCTTGAATCCGGTATGCCCTGTGAGGAATACCTTCTTTCCCTTCCAGAAGGCAGCAGTGACGGTAGCTTTCATATTATTCCCAGGATTTCCAAGGTGCCTTGCCATTTTGCCAAAGTTTTTCCAGCAGGTTTTTATCGTGCAGGGTATCCATTGGCTGCCAGAAGCCCTGGTGCTCGTGTGCCATCAACTGGCCGTCCGCTGCCAGCCCCATCAAAGGCTCTTGCTCCCAGACAGTGCTGTCGTCGATCAAGTATTCGAGGACTCGGGGGGACAATACAAAAAAACCGCCATTGATCATGGCGCCGTCGCCTTTGGGCTTTTCCTTGAAGTTGAGAACCTGGTGTTGCTTGATGTCCAGCGCGCCAAAGCGACCTGGGGGATAGGTGGCGGTGAGTGTCGCTGCCTTGCCATGCTGTTTGTGGAAGGCAATGGTGGCGCTGATGTCTACATCACCGACGCCATCGCCGTAGGTGAAGCAGAAAGCTTCTTCATGTCGAACGTAATCTGCCACGCGGCGCAAGCGACCGCCGGTCATCGAAGAATCACCGGTGTCGACCAATGTGACATTCCAGTCCTCGGCGCGTTTGTCGTGTACTTCCATGGTGTTTTCACGCATGTTGAAAGTTACATCCGACGAATGCAGGAAGTAATTGGCGAAGTACTCTTTGATCAGATAGCCTTTGTACCCACAGCAGATAATGAAATCATTGATGCCGTGCGCGGAATACATCTTCATGATGTGCCAGAGGATTGGTTTTCCACCAACTTCGACCATAGGCTTTGGACGTATACTGGTTTCTTCGCTCAGGCGTGTACCCAAGCCGCCTGCCAAAATGACCGCTTTCATGATTGCTCCTTATCAGTTTGAGCTTACAAATGCATCTGAATAAAAGTGTTTGACGGGCAGTCCCGAAGTCGTCAGTGCATCCCGTGCGGAATGAATCATGTCTTCCGAGCCGCAGGCATAGACGACCGATTGTGTGAGATCGATGGCATCCTTGATTAGCGCCGATTGTACATAGCCAGTACGTCCTGTCCACTGAGCGTCCGCTCGCGACAGTACCGGTATGAAGGTGGCGTCCAGTCTCTGAAGTTGCGGGTTCCAATAGATGTCGCTGAGCGTGCGGCCTCCCCAATAGATGAAGATCTTCTTCCCGGCAGTCATCGAGGGGTTGTCAAGCAATTGTTCAAGCATGGCCTTGACGGGAGCAATGCCAGTTCCGGTGGCCAGGAAAACTATGTTTCTAGCGTCCTTTTCACGCAGGCAGAAGGTGCCTAACGGGCCTTCCAGTCGTAAGAGATCGTTGGTCTTTGCACGGGCGAACCAGTACTCCGACATCATGCCTTGCTCGACCTCACGGATCTGTAATTCGAGTTTTCCGTCAGCGCGCTGTGCATTGGCAATGGAATAGCTGCGGCGCAGGCCAGCTTCGCCGATGATGTCGAGGTACTGTCCTGGCAAATAAGTGAGTTTGCTATTGGGCGGAACTCTAAGGATGACTTCCACGACATTGTCGGCGAGCTTGCTAATCGTGTCGATTCTGCAGGGGAGTGTCTTCACGACAATGTTTCCGAGTGCTCCAAGGTCTTCGGCATCGATCTCCACATCGGTGAGGGCGTGGCGGCAGCACGTCAAGATCAAACCTGCAGCGCTCTCATCGGGTGTCAGAGACGTCTCGCCCTTGAACGCTTCAGTTTCACCGGAGAGAACTTTGGTTTTGCAAACACCACACCGTCCAGTCCTGCAACTGTATTCGAGAGTGATGCCTTCAGCCCTGGCACTGTCAAGCATTGATGTGCCTGTCTCGGAGCTGAATGTTTTCCCGTTATGAAGTTTTACTGAAGCCATATTGGTTACCGGATTTGAAAATTCTGTACGGACTGCAATGCTGCCGTCAGCTTGCTCCAGAATCGAAGATTCGACGGCTATGAACAAATGGAGATTTTAAGTTGACGGGCGTTGAATGAAGGTGAAAGGCAGCGCGTGAACAGACAGCGGGCACGGAAAAATCAACGGTGCTTCAGAAAGTGCTTCTGGCGATGGTCGTGACCACTGCGGTTCTGTGCGCAGGGCTGGTGTTGGCAAGCCCTTGTAACAGGGAGGTTCAATACTGCCGCCACATCAACAGTCACCAAATTATTCTCATGAAATCCATCATCATGCTGAAAGCTCACATCCATGTCGGGTTATGAAGTAGCGCCGCCAGAGGGTTGAGCCTCATGCCTTCAAAGGGTTGGATGATAACCTAGGTGCGAGTTGTGTGCATCAATTGTTGCAGGGGGGGGGCGTGCGTTGGTTGCGCGCGAGCGGCCTGCCACACTACCTTGGTGCGGCAGGCCTAAACAATTCGCTACTATCAACTATCGAGCGTCGTAGAGATATTCGCTGCCAGTGTCATCCTCTTCTTCCACGAGTCTCCTTTGCGTGGTCGTGAGTTCGTAACCTGTAAAATCACTGACTCTCTGGCCAGGATCAGGCTGGGCCTGGTGCGAAAAGAGGGCGCTGGGTAACTTCGACGCAAGCGTGACACGGTGCTGATTTTCGCTTGATTAGTGGCAAAACGACTTGGCTATTGAAAGTCGCGAAGCCTGACCTTTGCTGAGTCAAAAGCCTCGCCACTTTTGTGTCGAGGTTTTTTTTATGGGGCTCATGGTTTTTTACACAACTATAAGGAAGCTGTTTTTTATGGGTGGGCTAGGGTGCTCGAGGCGACAGGAGGTTAGGGGTTCTTTCCCTTTTTAAAGTTCCTTCAGGGCAGGCAATTTGGGTATCATTGCGAACCAGAATGGTCGCTGCGGCTCTAGCCGTGCATCTTATTTTTGTGAGCAAGCCAACCATGGCGCAAAATGGAGTTTCGAGGATTCGCATGAAAGCAATCGTTACCGGCATCACTGGTCAAGACGGCGCCTACCTGGCGGAACTGCTGCTGGAGAAGGGGTACACCGTATACGGTACCTACCGTCGTACCAGTTCTGTCAATTTCTGGCGTATCGAGGAGCTGGGCATCCAGTCCAACCCTAACCTGCATTTGGTCGAATACGATCTCACCGATCTGTCTGCCAGCATTCGTTTGCTGCAGTCCACCGAAGCCACCGAGGTCTACAACCTTGCTGCGCAGAGCTTCGTGGGTGTTTCGTTCGAGCAGCCGATCACTACCGCAGAGATCACCGGCCTCGGCGCGGTTAACCTGCTTGAAGCGATTCGGATCGTTAATCCGAAGGTTCGTTTCTATCAGGCATCTACCTCTGAGATGTTTGGCAAGGTGCAGGCTATCCCGCAGATCGAAAGCACGCCTTTCTATCCGCGCAGCCCATACGGTGTCGCGAAGCTCTACGCTCACTGGATGACTATCAACTACCGTGAGTCGTACGGCATTTTTGCCACCAGCGGTATCTTGTTCAACCACGAATCCCCACTGCGTGGCCGTGAGTTTGTGACCCGCAAAATCACCGACTCCGTTGCCAAGATCAAGCTGGGTCTGTTGGACAAGATGGAACTGGGCAACCTCGACGCCAAGCGCGACTGGGGTTTTGCCAAGGAATACGTCGAAGGGATGTGGCGCATGCTGCAGGCCGATGAGCCGGACACTTTCGTGTTGGCGACTAACCGCACCGAGACCGTTCGCGATTTCGTCTCCATGGCGTTCAAGGCTGTTGGTATCACTATTTCCTGGGCGGGTACTGCCGAGGCCGAGCAGGGTACTGATGCTGCCACCGGTAAAGTGCTGATCACCATCAATCCGAAATTCTACCGCCCAACCGAGGTTGAGTTGCTGATCGGGGACCCGGCCAAAGCCAAGGAAGTTCTGGGTTGGGAGCCTAAAACGTCGTTGGAAGAGTTGTGCCGCATGATGGTCGAAGCAGACTTGCGTCGTAATGAACAAGGATTTTCGTTCTGATGACCATTGCCGGCAAACGTGCGCTGATTACAGGTATTCAAGGTTTCACCGGTCGTTACATGGCGGATGAACTTCGGGCTCATGGCTACGAGGTGATTGGGTTGGGCAGTCAGCCTTCCAATGAGCGCAATTATCATCAGGTGGACCTGGCGGATGGCCCGGGGTTGCGTGCGTTGCTGGCAAATATTCAGCCGGATGTTGTTGTGCATCTCGCAGCATTGGCGTTTGTCGGGCATGGTGCAGCGGACGCGTTCTATCAAGTGAACTTGATAGGCACTCGTAATCTGCTGGAAGCCGTCGCGGCCAGTGGAAAATCCCTGGATTGTGTACTGATCGCCAGTAGCGCCAATGTCTATGGCAATGCTTCGGGTGGCCTATTGTCGGAGACCACATCTCCGGCGCCGGCCAACGATTATGCCGTTAGCAAGTTGGCCATGGAGTACATGGCCAATCTTTGGCACGAGCGTCTGCCTATCGTCATTACTCGTCCTTTCAACTACACAGGTGTCGGTCAGGCCGAGAACTTCCTTTTGCCGAAAATTGTTTCACATTTTCGTCGAAAGGCGCCAAAGATCGAATTGGGCAATCTCGATGTTTGGCGTGATTTCAGCGATGTTCGCGCATTGGTGAAGGCTTATCGAGGGCTTATCGAGGCGAAGCCACTCGGGCAGACTATTAATGTCAGCTCTGGCAATACTCATTCGCTTCGTGAAGTCATCGAAATGTGCAAAGGGTTCACCGGGCATGATATCGAGGTCGAAGTGAATCCGGCCTTTGTGCGAGCCAATGAGGTGAAAACTTTGTGCGGGGACAACTCGAGGTTGCGGGCGCTGGTACCCGGCTGGACAACACCGTCTCTGGGCGAAACCCTTAGCTGGATGCTGACGGCTGAATAGATGAAGTTAATTCTTTCTGTTGAACCGGTCCGCTTCCCGCTGACCGGTATTGGTCGCTACACCTACGAATTGGCGCTACGACTGCAGCAGAACCCGGAAATCACCGATCTGCAATTTTTTGCCGGTCGGCGGTTTTTGCCTGCGCTGCCAACGGCTGCCGACGAGTCGGGCAACGGCTATGGCTTGAAACGAGCAGTACAGAAAAATTTCCTGGCGGTTGAAGCGTATCGACTGCTTATGCCGCTGCTCAGGAGGCGCGCATTAAAAGGCCATGGTGATTTTCTTTACCACAGCCCGAATTATTATCTGCCGCCCTTTGCTGGCCGCAGCGTTGCCACCTTCCACGACCTGTCTCCGTTCACCTGGTCTCACTGCCATGCGCCCCAACTTGTGCGCTATTTGCAGAAAGAGCTTAAAATCACACTGGTAAGAGCAGATGCGCTGATTACGGACTCTGAGTACACGCGCAAAGAGTTGGCAGAGTACTTTTCCTGGCCCATTGAGCGTATCTATACGGTGCCGCTGGCCAGTTCTGCCGAGTTTCATCCTCGTAGCGCGGATGAACTGAGAAACACCCTTTCACTCCACGGTCTTACGGTTGGTGGTTACAGCCTGTTTGTCGGGACGATCGAGCCTCGCAAGAATATCGAGACGTTGCTTGATGCCTATTCCCGACTGCCTATCGAAGTACGCAAGCGCTGGCCTTTGGTGTTGACTGGCTATCACGGCTGGCGCAACGAAAGCATTCACCAACGGCTCGAAAGTGCCCGGCGTGAGGGCTGGGCCTTTTATCTAGGCTTTGTACCCAGTGAAGACCTACCCCTGCTGTTTGCCGGGGCTCGTCTTTTTACCTTCCCTTCACTGTATGAAGGGTTTGGTTTGCCGGTTCTGGAGGCCATGAGTTCTGGTGTCCCGGTCGTTTGTTCAAACAGCTCATCACTCCCAGAGGTTGCTGGAGATGCGGCCCTGATGTGCGAAGCCAAGGACACCGAGACATTGACTGGACTCATCCAGCGAGGTCTGGAGGACGAGATGTGGCGCTCCAGCGCCGTTGAGCAAGGCTTGCTACATGCCGCGAGATTTTCGTGGGAGCGCTGCGCAACGGAAACGCTTCAGGTTTATCAGAAGGTGCTCAAAGGACAATGATCAAGGTTCTGCACTTCTTCAAGACCTACTACCCAGAGACGATGGGCGGTATTGAGCAGGTCATTTTTCAGATTGCTGAAGGTGGCGCAAAGCACGGCTTTGAATCCGAAGTGCTTTATCTCAGCAAGCGAGGCGCAGCACGTAATGAACAGGTGGGACACCACCTGACTCATCGCTCCAAACTCGACCTGCACGTAGCGTCCACCGGTTTCTCGCTATCGGCGTTCAAGGATTTTGCCGAGCTGGCGCAGAAGGCAGACATTATTCACTATCACTTTCCGTGGCCATACATGGATCTTGTGCATTTCGCCAGTCGAATTCGCAAGCCTGCCGTCGTCAGTTATCACTCTGATATCGTCAAGCAAAAGACACTCCTCAAGCTTTATCAGCCATTGATGAACCGCTTCCTGTCTAGCGTCGACTGTATCGTTGCCTCATCACCCAACTACGCTGAAAGCAGTCCGGTATTAACGCGCTTCAAAGACAAAGTCCGCGTTGTTCCCTATGGGCTGGACCGGCAAACCTACCCGACGCCTTCTGCTGAAAAACTGGATTTCTGGCGAGCGCGTCTAGGGGAGCGTTTTTTCCTGTTTGTGGGTGCTCTGCGCTACTACAAAGGATTGGATTATCTGCTTGACGCTGCAAAAGCCACTCAACTTCCCGTCGTCATTCTGGGGGGCGGACACCTTGAGATGGAGCTCAAGGCTCAGGCAAATCAATTGGGGCTGTCGAATGTACATTTTCTCGGTGGCTTACCTGATGAAGACAAAGCGGCTCTTTTAACGCTGTGCTACGCGTTCGTTTTTCCGTCGCACCTGAGATCCGAGTCTTTCGGTATTTCGTTGCTTGAAGGTGCGATGTACGGAAAGCCGATGATTTCTTGTGAGATTGGCTCCGGCACGACTTACATCAACATCGCAGGAGAAACCGGGTTGGTTGTACCTCCTCGCGATGCTATCGCGCTGGCGGAGGCAATGAACCACCTCTGGAATCAACCCGCGGTTGCTGCTTCGATGGGGGAGGCGGCTGCACGGCGTTTCGAAGAGGTGTTTTCAGCTGATTCGATGGCTAAATCTTACGCAGAGATTTATCGGTCCCTGCTTTGAAGTATTTGCTCCTGACCTGACTTCAGTATTTGCATCAAATCATCTATGTTCGAAACGTCTCTGCGGACTGGCAGAACATGGATGTTCTATGTATTCCCAAGGGTCACCGATGAGATCTAAAACATTCCTGGTTACCGGTGGCAGTGGTTTTGTAGGGCGCGCACTGATTAAACGATTGGTGCAGTTGCCTGACTGTTCTGTTGTGGCGCCGGTCCGGGCCACGTCGGCTGTGCTCCCGGCGGGTGTGCGCCAACTACCTCTGACGAGTCTCAATGGTACAAACGATTGGAGTGAAGCCCTCACCGACGTCGAAGTTGTTGTCCATGCGGCTGCTCGCGTTCACGTCATGAAAGAAGTCTCTTCCGATCCGCTGGCGGCGTTTCGTGAGGTCAATGTCGAGGCTACATTGAACCTCGCTCGCGCGGCCGCGGCGTCCGGAGTGAAACGTTTTATCTACATCAGCTCGATCAAGGTAAACGGGGAGGGGACTCCGCCTGGCACTGCGTACAGCGCAGATGATGTGCCTGCTCCCATTGACCCTTATGGGATCTCGAAGCTTGAGGCAGAGCAAGGCTTGAAGGTGCTTGCCGCAGACACGGGCATGGAAGTGGTCATCATCCGCCCTGTGCTGGTCTACGGGCCTGGCGTCAAGGCCAACTTCCTCAGCATGATGCGCTGGTTGTACCGTGGCGTTCCCTTGCCTTTTGGCGCTGTCCACAATCACCGCAGTCTCGTTGCCATAGACAATCTGGTGGATTTTATCGTGACCTGTTCCGAGCACCCAGCGGCCGCCAATCAAGTGTTCCTGGTCAGTGACGGCGAGGACGTGTCGATCACGCAATTACTACGCAAGTTGGCGGGCGCTCTGGGCAAACCTGCCATATTGTTGCCAATACCTGCCTGGCTCATGAGCGGTGCGGCAGCGTTACTGGGCCGACGAGCGCTGTCGGATCGTATTCTCGGGTCCTTGCAGGTTGATATCAGCAAAAACCGACAGCTATTGGGCTGGACTCCTCCGGTCACCCTCGATAAAGCGTTGAGCCTGACCGCACAACATTTTCTGGATTTGCGTAAATCATGAGTTATGGCTGGTTTATCCCTGTCATCGTTGCTGTGTCTTTTTCCCTCACCTGGGCTTTACGTCGTTACGCTCTGTCTCGAAGCCTGATGGATATTCCCAATGCCCGAAGTTCTCATTCGGTTCCCACTCCTAGAGGGGGCGGTGTGGCAATTGTCCTGGCATTTACATTGGCACTGGGGATGCTCTTGTTTGCCGGGTTAATGCCTTCTTCGGCGTTTTTGGCGATCGCCGGAGCAGGTGCTCTGATCGCCGTTATCGGATTTATGGATGACCACGGACACATCGCCGCCCGTTGGCGCTTGTTGGGGCATTTCGCTGCATCGACGTGGTTGCTGTTCTGGATCGGTGGGTTACCTGTAGTTGAAATCGGCGGGGGGACTTTCGACCTCGGGTGGTTTGGCCATGTGTTAGCAGCGTTTTATCTGGTATGGCTACTTAACCTTTACAACTTCATGGACGGTATCGACGGCATTGCCAGCGTCGAGGCGATTTGCGTTTGCCTTGGGGCTTGTCTCCTGTATTGGGTGAGTGGTGCGACGGACTTGGTCTGGGCACCCTTATTGTTGGCCGTGTCCGTGGCGGGTTTTCTCTTTTGGAATTTCCCCCCTGCCAGAATTTTCATGGGGGATGCCGGGAGCGGATTCCTGGGTATTGTCCTTGGAGGGCTCTCACTTCAAGCGGCCTGGGTCTCTGCTGACTTGCTATGGGGTTGGCTGATTCTGCTCGGCGTATTTATTGTCGATGCAACTTTCACTCTGTTTCGCCGTTTACTCAGGGGCGACAAGATTTACGAAGCACACCGCAGCCATGCCTATCAGTTTGCCTCCCGTCGGTTTGGCGACCATTTGCCGGTTACTATAGCGGTGGGCGCGATCAATTTGCTTTGGTTGTTGCCTATCGCACTAGGCGTTACGCAATTTGGCCTGAACTCCAGTCTGGGTGTGATTTTGGCCTATGCTCCACTGGTCGTGCTGGCGATCAAGTTTCACGCTGGAGAGCTTGAAGGGCCATCGGTGAAGAACTAAGTAACAGTTCTGTCATTTAGGATTAAAGTGCATGAGATGCGCCTGTAAAGTTTCACCACTGTGATGCGGCAGTTGAAGGGAGAAGGCTGAAGTGCTTGAAGAGTTCATGGATCGGGTCCGGGCGAGTCTTGTAGGGCTTCCCAGGCGTCAGAAGCGATTGATACAGGTTGCCACAGACATTTTTCTGGTCTGGGTTGCCTTGTGGTTGGCATTTATCGTCCGTCTGGGTATCGATGATATGTACAACCCTTTCAGGGTTCATTTCTGGCTGTTTGTCAGTGCCCCGGTCGTCGCCATTCCCCTGTTTATCCGCTTCGGCATGTATCGGGCAGTGATGCGCTATTTCGGCAACGACGCGTTGATTGCAATTATCAAGGCCGTCAGTTTGTCTGCGTTGATTCTGGCAGTCGTGGTCTATTGGTACAGCAACCACGAAACGGTGGTGCCGCGTTCTATTGTCTTCAACTACTGGTGGCTCAGTCTGGTCATCATTGGTGGTCTGCGCCTGTGCATGCGTCAATACTTCATGGGCGACTGGTTCACGGCCGCCCAGCACGTACCGTTCACCAGTCGCGACGATCGCCTCACCAAAGTCGCCATCTACGGTGCAGGTGTGGCCGGCAACCAGCTTGTAGCGGCACTTCGCATGGGCCGAGTCATGCGTCCCGTGGCGTTTATCGATGATGATCCAAGCATTGCGGATCGTTCGATTGCAGGACTACAGGTCTACAAACCCAAACACATCCAACAGATGATCGACGTAACCGGCGCGCAGGAAATCCTCCTGGCTCTGCCGTCGTCTACCCGCGCACGACGTCGGGAAATTCTCACTATCCTGGAGCGTTACCCGCTTCATATCCGAAGCGTACCCAACTTCACCGATCTGGCCAGCGGCCGGGTAAAGGTCGAAGATATCCAGGAAGTGGATATCGCGGACCTTTTGGGTCGCGACTCGGTACCAGCGCAACCAGACCTGCTCGAACGCTGTATCAAAGGCAAGACAGTGATGGTCACTGGCGCCGGTGGATCGATCGGTGCGGAGCTGTGCCGGCAGATTTTCTCGCTTGGGCCGACGACGCTTCTGTTGTTCGAGCACAGTGAATTCAACCTCTACAGCATTCTGTCGGAATTGGAGCAGCGCGCCTGCCGGGAGTCGGTTCCTGTCCGTCTGCTTCCTATCCTCGGCTCGATCCGGCACCAGGACAAACTTCTGGATGTAATGAAGACCTGGGGTGTGGACACCGTCTACCACGCTGCCGCTTATAAGCACGTCCCAATGGTCGAGCACAACATTGCCGAAGGCGTGCTTAACAACGTCATTGGCACGCTCAACACGGCTCAGGCTGCGTTGCAATCAGGTGTGTCCAACTTTGTGTTGATCTCCACCGACAAGGCTGTTCGCCCCACGAATGTGATGGGGAGTACCAAGCGTCTCGCCGAAATGACGCTTCAAGCGTTGAGTCGTGAGATTGCTCCAGTGCTGTTCGGCGACAAGGCCAATGTATCCCGGGTCAACAAGACCCGTTTCACCATGGTGCGCTTTGGCAATGTGCTGGGGTCTTCCGGCTCAGTGATCCCGCTGTTTCACAGCCAGATCAAATCCGGTGGCCCGTTGACGGTCACCCACCCGAAAATCACTCGCTATTTCATGACCATCCCCGAAGCCGCGCAACTGGTGATCCAGGCGGGTTCCATGGGGCAGGGCGGTGATGTGTTTGTTCTGGACATGGGCGAGCCGGTGAAGATTGTCGAGCTGGCCGAGAAGATGATTCACCTGTCGGGCTTGAGTGTTCGTTCGGACAAGAATCTGCAAGGTGACATCTCCATCGAATTCACTGGTCTGCGTCCCGGCGAGAAGCTTTACGAGGAGTTGCTGATCGGCGACAACGTGGCAGCGACGCAACATCCGATGATCATGAGCGCCAACGAAGATCATTTGCCTTGGGATGTACTCAAGGGTCGTTTGAGGGAGTTGCTGGTTGCTGTCGATCATGACGATTACAGTCGCGTTCGTCAGCTCCTGCGCGAAACCGTCAGCGGCTACACCCCCGACGGCGATATCGTCGACTGGATCTACCAGCAACGTCGCCTCGAACCCTGATTGTTTCACATCCTGTAACGGACACATTTTTGACAAGCTCCAGCCATCGCCTAAGTTTGGGAGGCAGCTTCGGAAAAGCTGCTTTCTCAATCGATGTCATGGAGCGTCATTTATGCGTACTGGCTATTTCTACTCTCTGGTTTTTGCCCTGCTCACCAGCGCTTCTATCGCGGCCATTGCTGCACCGACGGCCAAGCCCGAGGCTGGCAATGCACCTTTGGTGCTCGAAGTTTCTCCCGCGGCACAGACCGGCAAGGTCGATCTGAATCAGGCCGATGCGCCAACGCTTCAGCGCGAGTTGGCCGGTGTGGGGGAAGCCAAGGCCAAGGCGATTGTTGCTTATCGTGAGAGTAATGGGCCGTTTGCGTCCGTGGACGAGCTGCTCGAAGTGAAGGGAATCGGTAAAGCCATTCTGGATAAAAATCGCGAGAAGCTTGAGGTGAACTAAGCTTATACGTCAGCGCCAGGGGCCGGTCATTGACCGGCCTTTTTGCTATGTGCGCCAGGCATGGCGCGTTGCGCGCAAGCGCAACCAGCTTGGCTGTGGTGGCCATGCTGGGTAAGCGCTCCATAAACCCCACATTCAACGTCACCACCTGATCCCCGATGCTGTGCTCCCGATTCCTTTCTGGAGCCAGCCCCTCATGATGCGTCCCGACGCAAAAGTCGAAAAAGTCTATCTCTACCCCAAACCCGTCGACTTCCGAAAATCCATCGACGGCCTCGCCGCCCTGGTCGAACTGGACATCAAGGTCGCGGTGTTTGACCCGGTGCTTTTCGTGTTCCTCAACAAGCCTCGAAACCGAGTGAAGATTTTGTACTGGGAGCGCAACGGCTTCTGCCTTTGGCTGAAGCGGCTGAAGTCCGAGCGCTTCAAAACATCGACGGATTGTTCGGATGAAGCCATCGTGCTGACGGTTCAAGAGCTCAACTGGTTATTGGACGGTTTGATTTGTGGCGCAACCGTCCGCATCAAGCTGTTGCGTCAGCACCTTTTCGGGCGAAGGTCAGAGCAGACCGCCGATCCCACGACCCCACAAATGGCCTTGTTTAACGAAGCCGAAAGCATGGCCGAGTCTGTCGACGAAATGGTTGAAGAAGAGGTCGTAGCGCCGACCAAGCGACGGGGCAAACGCAAGCCTATGCCCGCCGATCTTCCGCGCATCGAAGTCATCCACGAACTGCCCGATCACGAGCTGACCTGCACCTGCGGTTGCCATAAACACAACATTGGCTAGGAAATCAGCGAGCAGCTGGAGATCGTGCCGATGCAAATCCGCGTGATCAAACATGTGCGCAAGGTCTACGCCTGCCGTGGCTGTGAAACCGCGCTGGTCACGGCCGACAAGCCGGCGCAGCTGATCGAAAAGAGCATGGCCAGCCCCAGCGTTTTGGCGATGTTGCTGACGACCAAATACGTCGATGGCCTGCCACTGCATCGCTTCGAAAAAGTACTCGGTCGCCACGGCGTCGATATTCCACGGCAAACCTTGGCGCGCTGGGTTATGCAGTGCGGCGACCACCTGCAACCCTTGCTCAACTTGATGCGGGATCGACTGCTGGAAAGTCGCGTCATCCACTGCGACGAAACGGGTGTGCAAGTGCTGAAAGAGCCTGATCGAGAACCGAGCAGCCAATCCTGGATGTGGGTGCAATATTGTTGGCCTCAACAACCAGCGCTATTAATGCTGCTTACTGTTCAGATCTTATAAACCAGATGTTTTTATTTGTTACATATTGCTGGGCAAATATTGGGTTCTGCGAGACAAAAGTTGTAATGTCATAATCTGGGCTTAATGATTTTGGTAGTTTGAATGCGCGTGCTATTTCCCCTGCTGGAGTAGCTATTCCCGCTGCGAGTAGCAAGGCTGCGAAAGATCTTCTCCAGACACTTGAGTCCTGCAATGATAGAATCATTGCAATGATTAAGGCGCCGAGCGCTGGTTTTGATGAATTCATAGCAAGCTCATTGTAAAGCCCAAGTCGCATCATTGGCAGGATGAGCAGTATTCCAATTGCTATATAAGTAATTGCGTTTCGAGTTGGCCTAAATGACAGCGCGATCAGTGCTAATAAGAAAAATTCAATGAGGATGAATTTGGCGTAATTGGACCATGTGAAGCAAGGCTCTCCGGAGTTTGAGATCAAACATGGACTGTTCCACGCTAAATTTTTCGGGATGTTACCTGTATCAAAGGTGAGGTAGTAACAAAGAAGTAGAACTATCAGTCCGAGTGCGAACAAGTGACCGAAGTTGATTTTGGAGAGGCGGAAATCTTGGTGAGCCAACGTTAATAGGAGAAAAGGGGCGATGCCGATCGCTGCAAATGGAGACCACAATAGACATGCTGAGAAAAGCAGTGGGGATACGAAGAGCTTTTGCTCGATGGTCGGGCGTTGAACCAGAAAAGCTATGGAGATCCATGCTGGAATGGTGCTTTGCGGAGCCCAAAACATAGACGTCATTGAAGAGCTGTACTCTATCCAGCCTGCCCACCACTCAAAATGGAATATGTCTCCACGCTTAAATCCTGTGATCTGGCTGCCTAATATATCGGCGCCACTAGATAACATGAATATAAGTGGTGCAGCATATCGGAGCGCTGTTGAATGGATCAGTGTTGTAATCTGATTGAAGAAGATAACGAGCCCTAGCCACAACCATAAGCTAATGGTGATCCCGTTTGAAAGCGAAACAAATTTCTCGATAATCCCAGGAACTATGTATGCACCAATGTAGTAGCGCAAAGTGAATTCTGGCTCTCCTAGCGCACTATGATTTGCGATTTCATTGAATAGAGCGAAATGCTTGTACCAGTCGCTGTTTGCAAATAGCGGGCCTGTAGATCCGCTCAAAATAATAACTGCGGCTGCAATGCATGCATTGTATGTTTTGATTTTCCAATCTGTTTTGTGTGCGGTGTCTGATATTCTTAATCGGGTGATGCAGTAAATAAGAAAAAATGTTGAGGGGATAGCTATGGAGGGGATTGTGTATAACATGAAAAACAAAATAAGCGGCAGCGTTAAGTAAATTATGCCGAAGTAGTCTGCCTGCTTTAGGTGTATGTGTTCATTAGCTGCAACCATGAACTTCATGAATTTTCCTTGGTTCGAACTGTGATGCCTAGTCTGACGGAGGTACAGTTTTTCGCAGGTGGCTCGTAACATCGTGCTGATTGGTGGCGAGGGCATGCCTCAAATCTGCAAGGCGCTGGATATGCGGGTCTTCTTGGTGGCAACAAACTTGATTTTCAGGTCCCGCTGTGCCACAGCGAGCGGGACATGAAGCTGATTTCAGTTCGCACCCAATTTCAATTTGATGTTGTTTGAAGGCCACCAAGACCACGACGGCGGCGGAGTGTAGCAGCCTGGCTGATTGGCCGGGGTCGCATCACAGCGGACGGTATAGCCCTTATTGTTGAATTCCCTTCCGCCTTCACCGGTGCCGCGCTCACTGTATGAGGCACAGCCGCCGAGCAAAGCGGCAATCAAAATAATCGTTATGTATTTCATAAGTGCCTCCATGCGTGGAGTGCATAGCTTAACCATTGATTCCCGCCTATTGCGGGTATTTTTTTGCCTGGAGAAAAGTGATGACTGCAAACGATAACGACCGCGACATCCTCACACGCACGTTGTGGGGCGAGGCCCGCGGCGAAACCTTGGCCGGCTAGATCGCCGTAGCCTGGACCATCCGCAACCGCGTGAACGACGGCAAGCTGAAGTCGTGGTGGGGGGAGGGTTATGCCGGCGTCTGCCAAAAGCCGTACCAGTTCAGCTGCTGGAACAAGAACGACCCGAACTATGCCTACCTGAGTGGTGCAAAGCCGATCCCATTCCGCGAGTTCGCCCAAGCGCAGATCGCCGCTGACCAGGTGGTGGCCGGTAAGGTGTCGTATCCCACCGGCGGGCTACCCACTATTACGCGACCACCATGCCGAAACCACCAGTTTGGGTTAAGGGAGCAAAGCAAACTCTGGTGCTCGGCCGCCACATCTTCTTCAAGGATGTGCCATGAAACCACTTTGGCTGCGCATCCTTCCTTACATAGCCGCGCTGGCGCTGGTGGCCTGCGCGGGGGCGCCGACGGCTTTGCCCGTCGCCTCGCAGCCAGTGAAGCCAACAACAATACCTGCACTGCCGCCACAAGCAAGGCAGCTGCCCGCTCCACAATGGCGCTATCCGACCTGCTCGCACGGGCTGATGCTCGATCGGGGGAACTGGCGAAAGCGTAGACCGAGCCTGGATAGCCGGCCTGGTCTTCGAGTCGGCTTATACTGCCTTGGTCAAATAGTGGGAGGAGCTGGTGAGTGAAGGATTTGGCCGAGGAGATAGCTGCAGGCGAACCACTGATGCAGCAAGCCCTGCAGGCGTGGAGCGAGTACGAGGAGGCGAAGGGCATCCTGTTGGCCGAGCAGGTTGAGCGACTGCGCATTGAGGCTGAGTCGCTCATGGCTGCGGTTCAGCAGTACCAGCACCGGGTGTTGGGGGGGCAAGTACGCCGCTTCACTGATTTTACTGCATTAGCGAAGGAACAAGCGCGGCCAGCCGGTCGAACAGGATTGTATCTGTTAAATATATCGCTCTGCCGCTCCTATCATCATCAGCCTCCCAGTCACCACTTGAAAGGGGGCGGAAAAACATGCGCCGGTCGAATAGGTTGGTAACGCTTAAACCTTGGTGCCCCTGATTTTCAGATGGCTCGAATTTCACCGTCTTTTCAATCACTTTTATAGAGAACGATTCAACGTTGGCGGAGAATTCGGGAAGAATCGGCGTGCTCCTCGACGTCGTGATTTCTTGGATGTCAGCCAGGAGAGACTCGATCTTGGAAAAAAGCTGTGGTGCAAGTGTCTCGAGTCGAGACTTTTGCTCGTCTTTCTCGCGGCGCTCTTTTTCCTTTGCCTCCTTATGCTTTTTGATTTTCGCGATGAGAATGTCTCGGTTGCTCATGACCCAGTCCTTGATATTAAAGTGCCATTCAATCTTAGCCGAAATCTGCTGCTTGGAGCCATTAGCCAATTCTGCGTACTCGGCGGGCGAATCCACTTCACTGACTGCGTTAAGAAACAAAGCCCCGAAGGTTCGCGGCTTCGGGGCTTCGAGGCTTCGGGGCTTTATTTTCGCCTCCATCCCTTAGTGGGCGACGAACGTGGTGGCGAGAATACCAGTGCCGGGCCCGGCGATCACTACTTCGATAGTTGATTGTGTTCGTTCGGCAGGACGCCGGAGGCGGGCTTTTTTGGTGCGCTAGGCATGGCGCGTTGCGCGAAGCGCAACCAGTTTGGCTGTGGTGGCCACGCTGGTGACTTGGAGGTGAAAGTCCTCTACACACCCTGCAAGGGGAAGTGTTAGCCAGAGGCAAGGGTGTGGCGGGTGACTGCGAATCTGAAGGAAGCCCGAGGCAAAATGCTGGCCTAACGAACAGCAAGCGGATAGAGGCGGCGTAGCGGGGTAAGGGGGCATGTTTCCTCAAAGCCCTACTTGCACGGGACGCTGCGACGTAGATCCGACAGGCATAAGCAGGAAGGTTGCGCGAATTACCCTGGGAGATCTGCACGTTTGCCATTGTGCTACCGAGCGTCGAGAGGCGACGGGATGAGCGTGCAGAAGTCAGCCGAGGCCGTAGTAAGTGACGAATAACCCCGTCACCAAGGGCTGAACATGTTATGCCGCCAGTAGGCGTCAGAGTCTCGTTGAATACCGAAATGCAGAAATTTCTCCCAGAGAAAACTGTTACCCCGAGTCCCGGACAGAATCCGAGGATGACGGCTGACAGCGCACAGGTATCGGCGGCGTCTGTGACGTGGACGAACGCGGAGCCGGACACGCTGATGGAGCGGGTGCTTGCACCCGCCAACCTCAAGCGTGCGTATCAACGCGTGGTTCGCAACAAGTGCGCATCGGGTGCCGATGGCATGACGGTCGACCAATTGGCGGGCTACGTGAAACAGTATTGGCCGATCCTTAAGGCTCGGTTGCTGGCCGGCGAATATCACCCGCAAGGTGTGCGCGCCGTCGACATCCCCAAACCCAAAGGCGGGACAAGACAGCTGGGCATTCCCTGCGTCGTGGATCGCCTGATTCAGCAGGCATTGCTGCAACAGCTCACGCCGATCTTCGACCCTTTGTTTTCGGACTACAGCTATGGCTTCCGTCCGGGCAGAAACGCTCACCAAGCCATCGAAACTGCTCGCAGCCATGTGGCGGCGGGTCACCGCTGGTGCGTAGAACTCGATCTGGAGAAGTTCATTGATTGGGTCAATCACGATGTGTTGATGGCCCATGTGGCGCGTCAAATCGAAGGCAAGCGGGTACTCACGCTGGTCCGTCGTTATCTCGAAGCGGGAACGATGTCAGGGGGACTCGCCAGCCGACGGCAGGAGGGGACGCCGCAAGGCGGCCCGCTCTCGCCGTTGCTGTCGAACATTCTGCTCAACGAACTCGACCGCGAGCAGGAGCGACGGGGCCATCGTTTCGTGCGGTATGCCGACGATGCGAACATCTATATGCGCAGTCGCCGTGCGGGCGAACGAGTGATGGGGAGCGTTGAGCGCTTCCTGAACCAGCGTCTGAAACTGACGCTGAATCGGGAAAAGAGCCGTGTGGCGCGGCATTGGGTCTGTAATTATCTGGGTTATGGGATGAGCTCGCATCAACAGCCGAGACTGAGAGTGGCAATGATGAGTCTGGGTCGCTTGCGCGACCGACTCAGAGACCTGCTGCGCGGAGCGCGGGGTTGCAAGATGGCAACCGTCATTGAGCGAATAAACCCTGTACTGCGTGGCTGGGCAGGCTACTTCAAGCTGAGTCAGAGCAAGCGGCCCCTTGAGGAGTTGGATGGTTGGGGGCGTCGAAAGCTGCGCTGCGCCGTATGGCGTCAATGGAAGCAGCCCTCAACGAGGGCGCGCAACTTGATGCGCTTGGGGCTAAGTGAGCCACGCGCCTACAAATCAGCCTTCAATGGTCGCGGCCCATGGTGGAGTTCGGGGGCATCTCATATGAATCAGGCGTTGCCGAAGAAGCTGTTGGACCAACTTGGGCTAGTCTCGGTACTGGATACGATAAACCGGCTTAACCGCATAACTTGAACCGCCGTATACGGATCCGTACGTACGGTGGTGTGAGAGGACGGCGGATGTAAATCCGCCTCCTACTCGATCTGACGAACGCTGTGATGGTGCGCCTTTCGTCGATGAGGGAAAAATTACGTCTATCATATACGGCTCAGATTATGCCTATAATAAATTAGGTTTGCGCCAAAGCGTTCCGGCCTCAGGCGCTTGTCTTCCTTTAGGCATCTCCCAGGAGCACAGTCATGAATTCTGTCCAGTCCCAAGGTACGGCTCTCGTCACCGGTGCTTCTTCCGGTATCGGTGCGATTTACACCGAGCGGTTGGCGGCGCGTGGTTTTGATTTGTTGTTGGTCGCCCGTGATCAAGAGCGGCTGGAAGCGGCGGCAACCCAGTTGCGCGCCGCGCATGGCGTTCAGGTCGAGGTGCTCAAGGCGGATCTGACTCAAAAGGATGAGGTGCTGAAGCTCGAGCAGCGTCTTCGCAGCGATTCGAGTATCAGCCTGTTGCTGAACAACGCCGGCGTTGCAGCTGACGGGTTGTTGGCCAATTCAGACATGGATCAGCTGGAACGCTTGATTCAATTGAACGTTACGACTGTCACGCGGCTGGCCTCGGCAGCGGCCGCCAGTTTTGCCAAGGCGGGCCGGGGGACGATCATCAACATCGGATCAGTGGTTGCGTTGTTTCCAGAACGCTTCAACGCAACTTACAGCGCCAGCAAGGCTTATGTGTTAAGTCTGACGCAGTCGTTGAACGCCGAACTGGAGGGCACCGGGGTCAAGGTGCAGGCAGTGTTGCCAGGCGTAACACGCACCGAAATCTGGGAGCGCTCCGGTATCGATGCTACCCAGATTCCGGCGGATATGGTTATGGAAGCCGGGGATATGGTCGATGCGGCGTTGTCGGGTCTGGACCAGGGTGAGTTGATCACCATTCCTTCGTTGCCGGATGCGGCCGACTGGGATGCCTTCGTTGCGGCGCGTCATGTTTTGGCGCCGAATCTTTCCAAAAGTAAGGCCGCCGCACGTTACACGTGAGGCGTCATGAATCGGCTTGAGGTATTTGCGGTATGAGTGATCGTCGAGTGGTTGTAACGGGCATGGGCCTGGTGTCTCCATTGGGTTCTGGCGTCGAAGCCGTCTGGTCGCGTCTGTTGGCCGGACGTTCCGGGTTGCGCAATTTGCCGGACGAGGTGGTTGCCGATTTGCCGGCCAAGGTCGGCGGTGCAGTGCCGACCCTGGTGGACGATCCCGAGGCGGGTTTTGACCCGGATCGGGCGACGGCGCCTAAAGAGCAGAAGAAGATGGACCGCTTCATTATGTTCGCCATGGAAGCGGCGCGTCAGGCGCTGGAGCAGGCCGGTTGGCAAGCGGCGGACGCCAATGCCCAGGAGCGAACTGCAACCATTATCGGTTCTGGCGTGGGTGGTTTCGGCGCGATTGCCGACGCGGTGCGCACCACGGACAGCCGTGGGCCGCGACGCTTGTCGCCGTTCACTATTCCGTCATTCCTGGTCAATCTGGCCGCGGGTCATGTGTCGATCCAGCACGGTTTCAAGGGCCCGTTGGGTGCTCCGGTGACGGCTTGCGCGGCCGGGGTCCAGGCGATTGGTGATGCGGCGCGGCTGATTCGTTGTGGCGAGGCAGACATTGCGGTGTGTGGTGGCGCGGAAGCGGCGATTGATCGCGTCAGTCTCGCCGGGTTTGCCGCGGCTCGCGCCTTGTCCAGTGGCTACAACGAAACCCCTGAGCGTGCCTCGCGGCCGTTCGACAGTGGCCGCGATGGCTTTGTCATGGGGGAGGGCGCAGGCCTTCTGGTGATTGAATCCCTGGAGCATGCCTTGGCCCGCGGTGCTCAACCGCTGGCGGAACTGGTCGGTTACGGCACCAGTGCCGACGCCTATCACCTGACGGCGGGTCCTGAGGATGGCAGCGGTGCGCGACGGGCGATGTCGCTGGCGTTGGCCCAGGCGGGCATTTCGCCGGCGCAGGTGCAACACCTCAATGCTCACGCAACCTCGACGCCGGTCGGGGATCTGGGGGAGTTGGCGGCCATCAAGGCGTTGTTTGGCACTGATAACAAAATTGCGGTGACGTCGACCAAATCCGCCACCGGGCATTTGCTGGGCGCAGCGGGCGGTATCGAGGCGATCTTCACGCTGTTGGCCATTCGCGATCAGGTCGTACCGGCCACCCTCAACTTCGATAACCCGGACCCCGCCGCCCAAGGCGTCGACATTGTCCACGGTAAGGCGCGGCCGATGGCAATCGAATACGCGCTATCCAACGGCTTCGGGTTTGGTGGGGTCAATGCCAGCGTGCTGTTCAAGCGTTGGGAGGGCTAGTCCCGAGGTTGTTTGAGATAGGCGCGAGTAATGTCGAGAATCCGCTGAGCCAGCTCAGGATTCTCGACACTGCGTGACAGCAGTAACGCCCCGACCAGCGTCGACATGATGACGATGCTTTGGTCGGCGGCGGCGCCTTCGTCCTCAAGGGTGCCTTGCACTTGTTCGAGCCGTGCGTTGAGCACCATGTCAGTGGTCGGGCTCTGCTGCCCGCGCAGGCCGAGTTCCGATGACATGGTCGGCAGCGGGCAACCTTCATGGGGTGAGGTCTGGTGCCATTCGGACAAATAGGCGTCGATGAACGCTTCCAGCGGGCGATCCTGAGCGAAGAGCTCGGCGCAAATGATATCGACCTGCTCGCCTGCGGCTTGCAAAGCCTTTTCCACCAGTTCGTCCTTGGATTTGAAATGCGAGTAGAAGCCACCGTGAGTCAAGCCCAGTGCTTTCATCAGCGGTTGCAGACCTGTCGCGCCAATGCCATCGCGGCGAAAGCGCGCTGAAGCTTCCTTGATGATGCGTTCGTGGGTCTGGGCTTTATGGTTCTGCGAGTAACGCATCGTGTATCTCCGCAACAATGCGCCATATTAACCAATGAAAATTGTATGGTGTTTGTACTTCTACTTCTAAAAAGCGTACAGATGCGTCGATCTTGGAAGAACGTGTTCTCAACAAATGGCACGAATAGTGATTACTCATTAATTGACGATTGTTGAACAATCACGAGGCAATGAGTATGAACAGCGGACTGTCCCTCGCCGACCACATCACACTTGAGTTGCGCGCCGACATCATTGGCGGTCGTTTGCTGCCTGGCATGGCGTTGGTAGAAAACGATCTGGTGTCTGCCTACAACGCCTCCCGCAATACTATTCGCGAAGCGTTGCACCGTCTGGGGCAGGAGGGCCTGACCCGTTATGTGCGCAACAAGGGCGTGATGGTGCGCAGGCTGGGCGTCGAGGACGTGCGGGACTTGTTCAAGGTCCGGCGCACCCTGGAGCTGCAGGCCATCAGCGCGAGTCAGCCGCTGCGCGACTATCAATCCGACCGAATGCTCGAAGCCCTGGAGGCCACCGAGCTTGCCCGGGAGCGCGAGGACTGGCGCGCCGTCGGCACCCACAGCCTGGCGTTTCATCAACACATCGTCGGATTGCTGCGCAGTCCACTGTTCGATGAGTTCTTCACCAACGTCGTCGCGCAACTGCGCCTGGTGTTCTGCACCGCTCCCGATGAATCACGTTTTCAGGCGCCCTGGCTGGCGCGCGACCGGCAAATACATGAGTGGCTGGCCGAGGGCGACAAGCGCGCGGCCGAGGACGCCATGAGCCTTTATCTCGACGATTCCGAACACCTCCTGTTGCAGATGCTTACCCGTTCTTCCCATCACTGATCGAGGATTCGTGCCATGTACAAAGACTATCCGGCGGCCTATCAAGTCAGCAAAGGCTCAGCCTTGCAGGTGGATAAAGCCTTCTACGAGCGGATCCGCGACAACAAGGACGGGCGCACGCTGATCGAGGAATTCGAGGTGCCGATCCGCACCGGTCGCGCCTGGAAAGTGCCGGCCGGGCATGTGTTCCGGGTGACCACACCCGTCGGCCCGCAGGTGGGCGACTTCAACGTCTGGAATGCCAACGATCCACGGGAGCGTTTGTGGGCGGCACGGACCCGGCAATTACAGGGCGCTCACGTCAGCACCCATGACCGGCTCTGGTCGAACCTGCCGTTTTTACGTCCGCTGGTGACCATTACCGATGATAGCCTGGCCGGTTACGGCATCGACGAACATGGCGGTCGCTTGCACGATTTGCTGGGCACTCGCTGCGATCCTTATGTGAACAAAATGCTCACCGGCGAAGACTTCCATCATCACTGCCACTCGAACTTGACCCGCGCTGTGCTGCCCCATGGCCTGACCGAGTTTGACGTGCATGACGTGCTGAACATTTTCCAGTGCACGGGCCTTAACCACGACGACATGTACTTCATGAAAGCCTGTCCGGCGAAGAAGGGCGATTACCTGGAATTTTTTGCCGAAATTGATCTGTTGTGTGCGCTCTCGACCTGCCCGGGCGGTGACCTGTCGCTGGCCATGTGGGGGCCGGATGCGCAGGATCCGCTGAGCGTGTGTCGCCCGCTCGGGGTAGAGATTTATCGTTTGGAGGATTCGTTGCTTAAAGGCTGGAGCCAGCCGGAACGAGCGGCCTATAAAGGGCTGCATGGCCTGCACATCGCCAAGGCGGAGTGGGAGAAGTAGAAACGCAAAACCCTGTCATTCAATGAGAATGACAGGGTTTTTGGTTTAGCGGTCCTGCGCATCCTTGGCATCCGCTTCCGCGTTGCGTTCAGCGACGCGTTTGCGTTGCTCCTCGGTCAATTCGACCTTGTTGGCGGTGTCTCGCAACATCATCAAACCACCAACGATCGAGCCGATTGCAACGACCAGAATTAACCAGGCATACCAGGGCATAGGGCTCTCCTTAAGGGCAGGCTGGTTGGCGGGTTTCGCCAACCGATCGTGCATACCACTTTGAGCGATGGATTTTCGCACTGGTTCCATCGCAGTCACTCCATTCTATGCCTGATATGACAGCAACACTTCGCCTGTTTAGAGCCCAGTCAGCATCGCGTCCGCTGGCGCATCGGCACGCAGTTGCGCCGTGAGCATGAAGTACACGAACCCCACCGCCATGAAACCCAGGAAGACCAACCCGATCAACGTGTTGAACCAGGCCATCGCCACCAGGCAGACCACCGCCAGCACCAGCGCAATGATCGGCACCAAGGGGTAGCAGGGTGCGCGAAAGGTGCGCTCCAGATTCGGTTCGGTTTTGCGCAGTTTGAACAGGCTGAGCATGCTCATGATGTACATCACGATCGCGCCGAATACCGCCATCGTGATCATCGCCGCCGTCAGCGTCATGCCGCCCAGGTTGATCAAACCATCACTGTAGATCGCGGCAATGCCGATCACGCCGCCGGCGATGATTGCCCGGTGCGGGGTCTGAAACCGTGACAACTTGGCCAGGGATGCCGGCAGGTAACCGGCACGGGCAAGGGCGAAGAACTGCCGCGAGTAGCCGAGGATGATCCCGTGGAAACTCGCCACCAGGCCGAACAGGCCGATCCACACCAGCATGTGCAACCAGCCCGAGCTTTCGCCAACCACGGTTTTCATCGCTTGCGGCAGCGGATCGTTGATGTTCGACAGGGTGCGCCAGTCACCGACGCCGCCGGCAAAGAACATCACGCCCATGGCCAACAGCACCAACGTCAAAATGCCGCTGATGTAGGCCTTCGGAATGGTGCGTTTCGGATCCTTGGCTTCTTCGGCGGCCATGGCGGCGCCTTCGATGGCCAGGAAGAACCAGATGGCAAACGGAATCGCCGCGAACATCCCGGCAATCGCCGGCGCACCGAACACATCGGAACCCGCCCAGCCGTTAAGCGCGAAGTTGCTGAAGCTGAACGCCGGGGCGACCACGCCCATGAACACCAGCAGTTCTGCCACGGCCAAGACGCAGACGATCAACTCGAACGTTGCGGCCAGTTTCACCCCGAGGATGTTCAGTCCCATGAACACGATGTAGGCGCCGACCGCTGCGTGCTTCGGGTCGAGGGCGGGAAACTGCACGTTGAGGTAGGCACCGATTGCCAGTGCGATCGCCGGCGGGGCGAAGACGAATTCGATCAGCGTCGCCAGCCCGGCGATCAATCCGCCTTTCTCGCCAAAGGCGCGACGGCTGTAGGCAAAGGGACCGCCGGCATGGGGAATCGCCGTGGTCAGCTCGGTGAAACTGAAGATGAAGCAGGTGTACATGGTGGCGACCATGAAGGACGTCACCAGAAAACCGAGTGTGCCCGCCACGCCCCAGCCGTAACTCCAGCCGAAGTACTCACCGGAAATCACCAGCCCGACCGCAATGCCCCACAGGTGCAGCGTGCCCAGCGTGGGTTTGAGTTGTGTGTTCATGCGTTTGCCCCCTGAACGGTTTGGAAAGCTCGGGGGAGGGCGTTTGCAGTGGGCGTGCCAGTGTTGTGATGGCGGTCGTAAAGCGTAAAAAGACGTCGTATCGAGGATGTTTGGCGCTGGATGTCAGAGTTTTGTGCGTCAGTTGGGTGCGATGTTGTCGGTCATGCCGTCATCGCGGGCAAGCCCGGCTCCCACAGGTTTTGTCGTGTTCGCCTATTTGGTGTTCACCGCAAAACCTGTGGGAGCCGGGCTTGCCCGCGATGAGGCCCGTCCAGACAGCGCAAAAGTCACCTGTAACAAACCCATAAACCCACTCTTTACGCATTCTTTATGCACAGCCAACACCCCCAGTCTCGTTCCTTTACAGCCTCCCTGCCGACAATGGCTCCACACGCGGCAATACGCCGTAACACGGAGAATTTCCATGAGCGTTCTGGACGGGGTGTCACTGCTATTGGCAGTGGGGCTGTTCATTTATCTGTTGGTTGCGCTGTTGCGCGCGGACCGGAACTAGGAGCGGCTATGCACAGTTATGACTATTGGCTGATCCTCGCCTTCTTCGCCGTGGTGCTGATTCCGGCACCGTTCCTGGGGCGCTTTTACTACAAGGTGATGGAAGGTCAGCGCACTTGGCTTTCACCGATCCTCGGACCGGTGGAGCGTGGATGTTATCGGGTGGCCGGCGTTGATCCGCAGGCCGAACAGAGCTGGCAGAAGTACACCCTGGCTTTGCTCGCCTTCAACCTCGCGGGCTTTTTGCTGTTGTTCGCGATTCTGTTGTTCCAGGACCACTTGCCACTGAACCCGCAAAACCTGCCGGGTCAGGAGTGGACCCTGGCGTTCAACACCGCCATCAGCTTCATGACCAACACCAACTGGCAGGCCTACAGCGGCGAAGCGTCGCTCAGCTACCTGAGTCAGATGGTCGGCCTCACCGTGCAGAACTTCGTCAGCGCCGCCACCGGCCTCGCCGTTTTGGTTGCCCTGTGTCGAGGGATTGGCCGCAAGTCGACCAAGACCCTCGGCAACTTTTGGGTCGACATGACCCGCACCACCCTCTATGGACTGTTGCCGCTATGCCTGCTGCTGGCGCTGTATCTGGTCTGGCAGGGCGTGCCGCAAACCTTCGCGCAGTACGTGAATGCCGTGACGATGCAAGGCGTCGATCAGGTGATCCCGCTCGGCCCGGCCGCCAGCCAGATTGCGATCAAGCAACTGGGTACTAACGGCGGTGGCTTCTTCGGCGTTAACTCGGCGCACCCGTTCGAGAACCCGACGGCGTGGAGCAACCTATTCGAGATGGCCTCGATCATCCTGATTCCGGTCGCCCTGGTCTTCACTTTCGGCCACTACGTGAAGGACCTGCGTCAGAGCCGGGCGATTGTTGCCTGCATGTTCGCGTTGTTCCTGATTGGCGGCGCGACGTCGCTGTGGGCTGAATACCAACCGAACCCGACCCTGAACAACGTCGCCGTCGAACAGACCGCGCCGCTGGAAGGCAAGGAAGCGCGCTTTGGCACCACTGCCACGGTGCTGTGGTCGGTCACCACCACCGCGGCGTCCAACGGTTCAGTCAACGCCATGCACGACAGCCTCAACCCGCTGACCGGCATGGTCGCGCTGGTCAACATGATGGTCGGCGAAGTGATCTTCGGCGGCGTCGGTGCCGGGCTCTACGGCATGTTGTTGAACGTGTTGATCGCCGTGTTTCTTGCCGGCCTGATGATCGGCCGCACCCCGGAATACCTCGGCAAGAAATTGCAGGCCAAGGAAGTCCAGTTGCTGGTGGTGACCTTGCTGGTAATGCCGGTCGGCGTGCTGGTGCTCGGCGCGATTGCTGCGAGCCTGCCCGGTCCGGTCGCGGCAGTCAGTAACCCTGGTGCCCACGGTTTCAGTCAGTTGCTTTATGCCTACACCTCGGCCAGTGCCAACAACGGTTCGGCGTTCGGCGGCTTCGGTGCCAACACCGCGTTCCACAACCTGATGCTTGGCCTTGGCATGTTGATCGGTCGCTTCGGTTACATCCTCCCGGTACTGGCCCTGGCCGGCAGCCTGGCGATGAAGAAAACCGCACCGATCGGCCAGAACAGCTTCCCGACCCATGGCCCGCTGTTTGTGACCTTGCTGACCGTGACCATCTTGCTGGTGGGCGGGCTGACCTTCCTGCCGACATTGGCGCTGGGTCCTATTGCTGAACATTTGAGCTTGGGCTTCTGAGGATTGAATGATGAATATGCCCGTAATTAAAGCCGCCACCGTCAAGGCGCCGGAACAACCGAAAACCGCGATCTCGGCCCTGTGGCGCCCGGCGCTGGTGCAAGCCTTCGTCAAGCTCGACCCACGGCAATTGCAGCGAGCGCCGGTGATGCTGGTGGTCGAACTGACCGCGATCCTGACCACCGTGCTGTGCTTCATTCCCGACACGGCGGTGCCGACCTTTGTCGCCGCGCAAATCGCCTTGTGGCTGTGGTTCACCGTGCTGTTCGCCAACTTCGCCGAAGCCCTGGCCGAAGGTCGCGGCAAGGCCCGCGCCGACAGCCTCAAGGCTGGCAGCGAAGGCCTGAGCGCTCGACGCAAAACCAGCAACGGCGCCTTTCAAGTGGTGCCGGCCACCAGCCTGCGCAAGGGCGATGTGGTGCGCGTTGAAGCGGGGGAAATGATCCCCGGTGATGGCGAGGTGATTGAAGGCATCGCGGCGGTCAACGAAGCGGCGATTACCGGTGAATCCGCACCAGTGATTCGCGAGTCCGGCGGCGACCGTTCGGCCGTCACCGGCAACACCCGCCTGATGTCCGACTGGCTGCTGGTGCGGATCACCGCCAACCCAGGCGAATCGACACTGGACCGCATGATCGCCTTGGTCGAAGGCGCCAAACGCCAGAAAACCCCGAACGAAGTGGCGCTCGACATCCTGCTGATCGGCCTGACCCTGATCTTCCTGCTGGTGGTCGTCACGCTGCAACCGTTCGCCCACTTCGCCAACGGCAGCCTGCCGCTGGTGTTCCTGGTGGCGTTATTGGTCACGCTGATTCCGACCACCATTGGTGGTTTGCTGTCGGCCATTGGTATCGCCGGGATGGACCGTCTGGTGCGCCTGAACGTGATCGCCAAATCCGGTCGCGCCGTGGAAGCGGCGGGGGACGTACACGTCCTGCTGCTGGACAAGACCGGCACCATCACCTTCGGTAACCGTCGTTGCACCGCGGTTTACGCGGCACCTGGCGTCGCCGCCAAGGAACTCGCCGAGGGTGCATTGTTCGCCTCGCTGGCCGATGACACGGCTGAAGGTAAATCCATCGTCGAGTACCTGCGCGGGACTCACTCACAGCCTGAGCCGTCCACCGAGTTGCTGACCGCTGTGCCGTTCAGTGCCGAGACGCGCCTGTCCGGTGTCGACTATCAGGGCCGCGTGTATCGCAAAGGCGCGGTGGATTCATTGCTGGCCTTCGTTGGCCTGAAACGTGCCGACCTGGCCGCGCCTCTGTCCCGGGAAATCGACAAGATCGCCCAGAGCGGCGGCACGCCATTGCTGGTCTGCGCCGACGGTAAATTGCTCGGCGCGATCCACCTCAAGGACGTGGTCAAGCCCGGCATTCGCGAGCGTTTCGCCGAGCTGCGCAAACTGGGGATTCGCACGGTCATGGTGACCGGCGACAACCCGCTGACCGCCGCCGCGATTGCGGCCGAGGCGGGCGTGGATGACGTGCTGGCCGAAGCCACACCGGAGAAGAAACTGGCGCGCATTCGCCACGAGCAGAACGACGGTCGCCTGGTCGCCATGTGCGGCGACGGCGCCAACGACGCCCCGGCCCTGGCCCAGGCGGACGTGGGCATGGCGATGAACGACGGGACGCAAGCGGCGCGCGAGGCGGCGAACATGGTCGACCTCGACAGCGACCCGACCAAGCTGCTGGACGTGGTGCAGATTGGTAAAGAACTGCTGGTGACCCGCGGCGCGCTGACGACGTTTTCAATCGCCAACGACGTGGCCAAGTACTTTGCGATTCTGCCGGCGCTGTTCGCCTCGATCTACCCGCAACTGGGCGTGCTGAACGTGATGCACCTGAGCAGTCCGCAGAGCGCGATTCTGTCGGCGATTGTGTTCAACGCCTTGATCATTGTGGTGCTGATCCCGCTGGCGCTACGCGGTGTGCGAGTGCAGGCGGCGAGTGCGGCGGCGTTGCTGCGTCGCAATCTGTTGATCTATGGGGTGGGCGGGATATTGGTGCCGTTTGTGGGGATCAAGGCGATTGACATGCTGCTCACTGCGTTGCATCTGGTTTGACCTTGAAATCCGCCCCTCACCCTAACCCTCCCGAAACGTCGGACCGCCCCAGGGGGTAGAGGGGACTTACCGAGGTGTTTGTTCGAGGTGCTGCGACCTGAAAGCTCGAGCCGAACTCAGGTTTTGAACAGCACAAAGATCGGCCCCCTTTCCCCCTCGCCCCCGTGGGGAGAGGGCTGGGGTGAGGGGGCGGATCCACCTGACACCCCACAGCATTAAATTCCCCAAATTCGAGGATTCTGAAATGTCCACAATAATACGCCCCGCCCTGAGCCTGCTCGTCCTGATGACCCTGATCACCGGCGTCGCTTACCCCTTGGTGGTCACCGGTGTCGCCCAGGTCGCATTTCCCGATCAAGCCAATGGCAGCCTGGTCCACGACGCCGATGGCAAGGTCCGTGGCTCGTCGCTGATTGCGCAGGATTTCGTCGGTGACGCCTGGTTCCATCCACGGCCATCGGCCGGTGCATTTGCCACCGTGTCGAGCAGTGCCAGTAACCTCTCGCCGAGCAATCCGGCCCTGGCCACTCGGGTGGTTGACGATGCCAATAAACTGCTAGTGCCGGGCCAGGGTCCGGTGCCATTGGCCATGTTGACCACCTCTGGCAGCGGTCTCGATCCACACTTGCCACCGGCAGCGATTGCCTATCAACTGGCGCGTGTTGCGACCGCGCGCAATCTGCCGGTGGCGACCCTTCAGCAACTGCTGGACGCGCACATCGAACAGCCGCTCGTTGGCCCGCCAGTGGTCAATGTGCTGGCGCTGAACATTGCGCTGGAAAACCTGTAGAAGATGATCGTTCCCACGTCGAGGCGTCGAACCGTCCGCGTGGGAATGCAGCCCGGGACGCTCCGCGTCCCATCCAGAAGCGGACGCAGAGCGTCCATTGATGCATTCCCACGCAGAGCGTGGGAACGATCACAGAGAGAACTTCAAGCATGAGTGACTCCGGCCGCGCCGACGCGCTGTTAGCAGACCTGCCCCGGGATGGCCGTGGCCGTCTCAAGGTTTTTCTCGGCGCTGCACCCGGTGTCGGCAAGACTTACGCCATGTTGCAAGCGGCCCACACCCAACTGCGCCAGGGTGTGAAAATCATCGCCGGCGTGGTCGAGACCCATGGCCGTGCCGAAACCGAGGCGCTGCTCGGCGGCTTGCCGCAGCAGCCACTGGTGCGCTCGGAATACCGCGGCGTGATCCTCGAAGAAATGGACCTTGACGGCGTACTTGCCGCCAAACCGAAACTGGTGCTGGTAGACGAACTGGCCCACACCAACGCACCGGGCAGTCGTCACGCCAAACGTTGGCAAGACATCCAGGAACTGCTCGCTGCCGGCATTGACGTGTTCACCACGGTCAACGTCCAGCACCTGGAAAGTCTTAACGACAAAGTGCGTGGCATCACGGGCGTGCAGGTCCGCGAAACCCTGCCGGACTGGGTGCTGCAAGAAGCCTACGAACTGCTGCTGATCGACCTGCCGCCGCGTGAGCTGCTGGAGCGCTTGCGCGATGGCAAGGTCTACGTGCCGGAGCAGGCGAGGGCGGCCATCGACGCTTTCTTCACCCAGACCAACCTCACGGCCCTGCGTGAACTGGCGATGCAAACCGCCGCCGCTCAGGTCGATGATGATTTGGCCCAGGGCTATCGCCAGCTCGGCCAAGCGGCGCCGGCGGTACGCGGTCGCCTGTTGGTCGGCGTCGATGGCGATGCTCAGGCCGAGCGCCTGGTGCGTCACGCCAGTCGCGTCGCACAGCGTCGGCATTTGCCGTGGAGCCTGGTGCATGTGGACAACGGCAGCGTGCGTGACGAGCAGTCGCGCCTGCGTCTGCAAAGTGCCCAGCAATTGGCCGAACGCCTCGGCGGCGAAGTGGTGTTGTTGCGGGCGGGTGAGGTGGCGAAAACCCTGATCCAGCATGCTGGCGAACGCCGCGCCAGTCTGGTGTTGGTCGGTCAGTCCCGGCAGCGTTTGCGTCGGCGATTGTTCGGCGGCGGTCTGGCGTCACGTTTGCTGCGCGATGCGCGCGGGCTGGAAATCAACGTCCTCGACAGTGAACACGAACAGCATCAGCCGCGTCAGCGTTCGGCGCAGTCACTGGTGTGGTTCGACTACGCGCTGGCGCTGGTGGCGACGGTGCTCGCCAGTGCCTTGGCCTGGGCGGTGGCGAGTGTCTTGCCGCTGCCCAATATCTCGCTGGTGTTTCTTGCCGCGGTGTTGCTGGTGGCGGTGCGCAGCAGCCTCGGCCCGGCGCTGGCCTGTGCGGCGTTGTCGTTTCTGACCTACGACTTTTTGTTCATTCCGCCGAATTTCTCCTTCAGCATCCAGCGCGAAGAGGACGTGCTGACCTTGCTGTTCTTCCTGCTGATGGCGGCGCTCACCGGTAACCTCGCGGCCCGACAGCGGCGGCAGTTACAAGCCCTGCGCGACACTCAGGAAGAAACCACCGAACTGCTCGACCTGTCACGCAAACTCACGGCCGCCACCGACCGCCAGGCGGTGGTCAGCGCAGCGGCCCAGCACCTCAACGGCTGGAGTGATCTGCAACTGTGCCTGCTCAATCAAGACGGGCAGGGCGGATGGAAAGTCGAAACCGGTGGCCCGCTGGAGTTTTCCGAAGCCGAGCGCGCTGCCGCCGATTGGGCCTGGCAACACGATCAACCGGCGGGCGCGGGCACCGGCACGCTGCCGTTCGGGCGTTGGTGGTGGTGGCCGTTGTCGGTGGAAGACGGGCCGCTGGCATTGCTCGGTGTGTGTGCCAAAGAGGGCCAGACCCTGAGCGGTCAGCGTCGCCGTTTGTTGACCGCGTTGAGCCAACCGCTGGCCCAGGCGCTGGCGCGTGCGCAATTGGCCGAAGACCTGGAAGCCGCTCGGCTGCACGGCGAAACCGAGCAACTGCGCAGTGCCTTGCTGGCCTCGGTGTCCCACGATTTGCGCACACCGCTGACCTCCATGCGCGGCAGCATCGACAGCCTGTTGGCCCTCGGTGAAGCGATCCCGTTGGAGGATCGCCGCGAACTGCTCGAAGGCACTCGCGATGAAGCCGAACGGCTCGATCGTTACATTCAAAACCTGTTGGACATGACCCGCCTCGGGCACGGCGCCCTGAAGCTCGCGCGGGACTGGGTGTCGCCGGCCGACATCGTCGGCAGTTCGCTCAATCGTCTGCGCGCCGTGCTGGCGCCGTTGCAGGTGACCACCGAAGTGCCGCCGGAGTTGCCGCTGCTTTACGTCCACGCCGCGCTGATCGAACAGGCGCTGGTCAACGTGCTGGAAAACGCCGCGCGTTTTTCACCGTCTCACGGCCGCCTGCAATTGCGCGCCGGGGCCGATGACCGCGAGCTGTTTTTTTCGGTGAGCGATGAAGGCCCGGGGATTCCGGAGGAGGAGCGAGCGAAGATTTTCGACATGTTCTACACCGCTGCGCGCGGTGATCGTGGCGGGCAGGGCACCGGGCTGGGGCTGGCGATCTGTCAGGGCATGGTCGGTGCCCATGGCGGGCGGATCAGCGTCGCCGATGGCATCGAAGGACGGGGCACCTGCATCACTTTGCACCTGCCGTTGCAGGCTCAGCCGGCCTTTGAAAATTAAGAGCCGAAAGTGAAGCCTGATCGCGCTTGCGCTACTCTCTTGCCACTTCCTTGTGTTGATGTGAATTCATGAGCCAGACCGCGACCATTTTGGTCATCGACGACGAACCGCAGATCCGAAAATTCCTGCGCATCAGCCTTGTTTCCCAGGGCTACAAAGTGCTGGAGGCCGGCACCGGCACCGAGGGTCTGGCCCAGGCCGCACTGAATAAACCGGACTTGCTGGTGCTCGACCTCGGTTTGCCGGACATGGACGGCCAGCAAGTGCTGCGCGAATTTCGCGAGTGGTCGACGGTGCCGGTGCTGGTGCTCTCGGTGCGTGCCAATGAAGGGCAGAAAGTCGAAGCGCTCGATGGCGGCGCCAACGACTACGTGACCAAGCCGTTTGGTATTCAGGAGTTTCTGGCCCGGGTTCGTGCGTTGTTGCGTCAGGCACCGGCGGGAGAAGCTCAAGCGGCGGCGCTGACGTTCGGCCCGTTGACCGTCGATCTGGCTTATCGCCGGGTACTGCTCGATGGCGCCGAAGTCGCGCTGACCCGCAAGGAATACGCGGTGCTGGCGCAACTGGCGCGGCATCCGGGGCGGGTCATCACCCAGCAGCAATTGCTCAAGGACATCTGGGGACCGACCCATACCGAGGACACCCATTATTTGCGGATTGTGGTCGGGCACTTGCGCCAGAAACTGGCAGACGACCCGACGCAGCCGCGGTTCATCGTCACCGAGGCGGGGGTTGGGTATCGGTTGCTTGATGCCTGATCGTTCCCACGCTCTGCGTGGTAACGCATCCCGTGACGCTCCGCGTCACAGCGGACGCGGAGCGTCCGAGGCGGCATTCCCACGCAGAGCGTGGGAACGATCATTGGATCTCAGGAATCCCGCTCATTCTCATACCGATCCATCGTATCCCGCGCAATCTCCCGCCCCAGCGCGATCAGTTCCGGCGCTTTATAGAACTCGAAAAACCGGCACACCCGCTTTGGCACATTGATCAAAACATCCGGCGGATAACCGGCGATCTTGTACTGCGCCAATGAGGTTTGCATCACCTCGAAACTCTGGTTGATCAGGTCCAGCAAAGAGGCCGGGCCGACGTTGTCGATGATGAACGAACCGGTGGCGGACTTCGGCGCGCCATCGCGCTCAGGGGCGGCCGCCGGTTGCTGGGCTTCGGGTTCGGCGGATTCGATCCAGGGGTTGATCTCGGCCGCTTCTGCGATCAATGCCTCCTTTTCCAGCATCAGCAACTTTTCCGCTTGCTTGCGGCGGAAGGGCAACTTCGAGCCCACCGAGCTGATCAGGCTGTCGAAACGGGTCCTGAATGCGGCCGGGCGCTGGATCACCGGCAGTTGATAGTGGCGCTGGTTGGTGGAGTTGAGGTTGACCGCGATGATCAGGTCGCAATGACTCGACACCACCGGCACAATCGGTAAAGGGTTGAGGATACCGCCGTCCACCAGCATGCGATTGCCCTGCATCACCGGGGTGAACAGGCTGGGAATCGCCGCCGAGGCGCGCATGGCCTGGTGCAGGCAGCCTTCCTGGAACCAGATTTCCTGCTGGTTGGTCAGGTCGGTCGCCACCGCCGTGTAAGGGATGCGCAGGTCTTCGATATTGATCTCGCCGACGATCTTGCGGATCTGCCCGAAAACCTTCTCCCCGCGAATCGCGCCCAGACGAAAACTGACGTCCACCAGACGCAAGACGTCGAGGTAGTCCAGGCTTTCGATCCAGCTGCGATAATCGTCGAGTTTGCCGGCGGCATAGATCCCGCCGACCACCGCGCCCATGGAGCAACCGGCGATGCAGGCGATGTCGTAGCCACGCCGCTCGATCTCTTCAATGACACCGATATGGGCATAGCCCCGGGCCCCACCTGAGCCCAGCACCAGTGCGACACGCTTTTTCATGAATCGCCCTCGTCTGACAAGGTTCAACAATGCACCCATCGAGGGGCGCGCTTCAATCGCTAAGGTCGTTTCGTGAGGCGAGTGCGTCGTTTTTTCGACACTCCATGGCGGCAGATGAGTATTCTCGCGAGCGCTAGAGTTTCCGCGGCGGGGCCAAGGCACTTTTCACGCGCCAGACCGTCTTACCTGCACGACTGTTTACCTATTTTTGAGGTGTGAGTGATGAAAGCCTGGATCTGTGTGCCATTGATTGCCCTGGCACTCGCCGGTTGTGCCGGCAAAACCGCTTATCGTGACAGCTGCGGTAGCGGGCTCGATGCGGCGTGGCATGAACTGGACCTGGCCAAGGCCGAGGGTTTCGCTGGCAACGTCAGCTACTCCAAGGCCCTGTCGTTGTTGACTGCGGCCAAGACCCAGCAGCAATTCGAAGGCTTCGAAGGCTGCACCAAGAAGGCCGAGAAGGCGCGCTTCTATATTCGTGAGTCTCGCGCTGGCCGTTGAGGCATGATGTAGGCATTGGGGGCAATTCGATTCAGGGAGCAAACGATGTCTGCCTTGGTTGATCGGTTGGTGGCTCGCGTCCTGGGCCTGGAAGTTCGGTTGCTGGCCTGTCAGGCACGCTTGAGTGCCCGCACCGACCCTGAAGCGCTGCACGATCTGCGCACCACGGTTCGCCGTTTGCGCAGTCTGCTGCGGCCATTGCGCGGCTTGCCCGGGGTCGAACAGCTGGAAGCGGCGGCGTCCCGGGTCGGCGACCTGACCACGCCGTTGCGCGATCGCGAAGTGCTGGCGGCGTACTTGCTCCAGCATGATCAACCTGGGGCTGCCCATCGGCGCATGGCGCAAATGGCCGAGGCTTATCCGGCGGTGGCGGCGAGTCCTGAAGTGGCGCAGTTGCTGATGATCCTCGACGCCTTTCCGCGTTTTTTGCGGGCCTCCCAGCGTCAGGGCTTGCTCAAGGGCTTGCGCCAGCACATTGAAAAACGCCTGGCCAAGCAGTGGAAAAAACTCGACCAGGCCCTGCACGACCCTGCCCATGATCGTCATCGTTTGCGCTTGCTGATCAAGCGTGTGCGCTATGGGATCGAAGCCTATCCCGAACTGGATCGATTGCCGAAAGCCGCGATGCCGCGCTTGAAGTCCGCGCAAGGCGCCTTGGGCGATTGGCACGACTGCTGGCAATGGCTGGCCAGGTCCGAACAGGAAGCCGATTTGCAGCCCTGCGTCGCAATCTGGAAAACCACCATGGCCAAGGCCGAAAACCGCGCCGACCGCGTCCTCGACAAACTCAGTGCTGCCTGCTTCAAATCCTGAATCCACATTTGATCACTGTTGAATTTGGAATCGATGTCCGGCACACGGCCTATCTGTCAGCCTCTTTGGCCGGAATAAGCGCTGTGCCGTCCTCGCAGGCTGGTTAAGATCCCTTCATCCTTTTCCCGCACCGAGGTTTCCATGCGCTTTTCCGATCTGCTCGACGCTGTTCGCAGCCAGCCGCTGGAGCTGTCTATTCCGGCCGAATGGGCTCAGGGGCGTGCCAGTTTCGGTGGCCTGGTGGCCGCCTTGCAATACGAAGCCATGCGCGCAAAAGTCCCGGCGGATCGTCCGGTGCGTTCGCTGGCGATCACCTTTGTCGGCCCTGTCGAGCCTGAAGTGCCGGTCAGCTTTGAAGTCGATGTGCTGCGCGAAGGCAAAGCGGTCAGCCAGGTGCTGGGCCGGGCGATGCAGAAGGGTCAGGTAGTGACGTTGATCCAGGGCAGCTTCGGTGCCTCGCGGTCTTCCGAAGTCGCGGTCACGGCCGAGCCTGCACCTGAAATGAAGCACTGGGACGATTGTCAGGAACTGCCGTTCGTCAAAGGCGTACTCCCGGAATTCATGCGGCACCTGGCGATGCGCTGGAGCGTCGGCGGCCTGCCGTTCACTGGCAACACATCCCGCGAGATGGGCGGCTGGGTACGCTTGCGTGGGGACGTGAAGGAAGAAGCGGTCAGCGAGTCGCATATCCTGGCGTTGGTCGACGCCTGGCCACCGGCGCTGTTGCCGCACCTGAAGAAACCGGCGATGGGCAGCACGCTGACCTGGACCATAGAATTCGTCCAGCCATTGCTTGAACTGAGCACGCTGGACTGGTGCAAATACCTCGTCGAAATCGAGCATGCCGCTGACGGCTACGGTCATGCGGCCGCGAAGCTGTGGAACGCGGACGGTCAGTTGATTGCCATGAGCCGGCAGACGGTGACGATTTTCGCCTGATCAGTGACGACGGTGGCGCTCACGCCAGGCGCGCCACCAGCCGCCGCTCAGGAAGAACCGTGGGAAGGTCAGAAACTGCTCGACCAGCAAGCGCGACACTGCATCTTTGCGATCACTGAACGGCTCGGCGGCTTGCGCCTCCAGTTTGTGACCATGGCGTTGCAGGCCGAGCGCTGCGAGCAGGCCGACTACACCAATCGCGACATTCGCGAAGCTCAGACTGAACACCCCCGAGACAATCAGCAAAAACGCCACGATGAACAGCGGCACGGCAATCAGGTGCAGCACCAGATTGGTCGGGTGCTGGTGATTGTTCGGGTACGCTCGCCATTGCCAGGCGGGAAGGTTGGGGTGACGTTTGCCCATGATGGTAATCCTTTGGTTCGTTGAGGCTCTTGAACAAAGAATAGGCCGGGCGAAACCAGTCGGCGAATCAAGGCTGGCTATCGGAGTGATAGGAGTCATGTTCGGAATTGATGTCGGTTGAGCAGACGCCATCGCGGGCAAGCCCGCTCCCACAGGTAATGCGCAAATATTGAAATGGCGCTAACCCTGTGGGAGCGGGCTTGCCCGCGATGGGGGCCTTACAGCTTGAGCTGCCCGATAGCCTTGCTCAATTCCCCGGCCAACGCCGCCAGTTCATGGCTGGTGGTCGCCGAATTCACAGTCTGCTGCACCGTGGTCTCGGTCACATCCCGAATACTCACGATCGACCGATTCATCTCCTCCGCCACGTGGCTCTGCTGCTCGGCTGCCACGGCGATCTGCGTATTGCTTTCGCGCATCTGCGCCACTGCGCGGGTGATTTCCGCCAACGCTGCGCCGGCCTCTTGAGCCTGCTGCACGCAATCGTCGGCCTTGAACGAGCTTTCCTGCATGAAGTCCACCGCATCCCGAGTCCCGGCCTGCAACGCCGACACCATGATCGTGATCTCGTCCGTGGACGTTTGCACACGCTTGGCCAGGTTGCGCACTTCATCAGCGACAACCGCAAAGCCGCGCCCCATCTCTCCGGCCCGGGCCGCTTCAATCGCTGCATTCAGCGCCAGCAGATTGGTTTGCTCGGCGATGCTGTGAATCACACTGACCACGCCGTTGATCTTCTGACTGTCCTCGGCCAGATGCTGAATCATCTCGGCAGTCTGCTGCACCCCGCTGGACAAACCGGCAATCGACTTCTGCACCCGACTGACCACTTCCTGCCCGCTGCCGGCCAGGGTGTCGGCGGTTTGCGAGAGGTCGCGAGTGGCGCCGGCGTGCTGGGCAATGTGATAGACCGTGGCAGTCATTTCGTTGATCGCCGTGGCGGCCTGATCGGTTTCGCTTTGCTGGCCGAGCATGCCGTGACGCACCTCGGTCATGCTCGACGCCAGCCGCGCCGCCCCGACATCCAGTTGCCGGGCGGTGCTGGCAACGGTGTTGACCACCCGCTGGTAACCGGCCTGCATGGCGTTGAAGGCATTGGCCATCTGCCCGACTTCGTCAGTGCAGGCCAACGGCACACGGGCCGACAGGTCACCGGTTTTCTCGACGTGAAGCATGACGTCCTTTAGCGTATTGAGCTGGCTGAGCAGGAAGCGGATCAACAACTGCGAAGCGCCGAGCATCGCCAGCATCAGGATCGCTACCGCCACTGCATAGTTGGGAAAACGCTCGCCAAATACCTGGTTCAGGCTCGGGCCATGGGCAATCACCGCGACCTGATTGCCATCCGTGCGCGTAAACACTTCGGCGCCCATCAACGGGTTGTCGCCGAACAGCGGCATGGCATTGATCCCGACCCAGCCGTTGGTATCGGCCAGTTCCAGTACCGGCTGCCCGTTCAACAAAGGTGCCTGCCCGCGACTGAAGGTCAGCACGTTATCGGCTTTGGGGAGCGGTTGCCCGGCGGGCCAGGCGCTGAGCAGTCGTGCCTGGGCTTGTGCCGATGCCTGGGAGGCATGGCTGCGGGCCTGTTGTTCGAGTTGCACGGCATAGATCACCAGCAACAAGGTCGTGACGAAGGCGACGGCGTTGACCGCCCAGAATTTGTATTTCAGTGAGATATTGCTAAGCCAGGCACCCATGGAGGTCTTCTCTGATAGCGGAAACAATTTCGGCAAGGTGCCAGTATTGTGCCGCTACTCAGTGCGTCGGACCTTGACGTGTGTCAACAATCCCGGCCGTGCTCGCGCACAGGAATTGCGGGGCGTAATGCGCTATCCTTCGCGGCTTCAAAATTCCCTCGCTACAGGATTCCGCCCCATGAAAGCCGCACTCGTCGAACTCATCAGCAAAATCAGCTCCGGGTGCATGAGCGATGACGAAATCCAGAAAGTCGCTGACGAAGCGGCCCAGGCCTACGCCGATCCCGAGGCTTTTCTGACGGCCAATCCGGATATCAACTACGACGACTCGTTCCCGATTCCGCTGGGCGAGTGGGTCGTCGTCGGCAGTCTTCCGGAGACCGTGCTGTTCCAGACCGACACCTACATGGACCTGTTTGCCCAGATCGTTTCCTCGTTCGGCCCCGGCGTTGATTTCAATATCAAACCCAAGCAACTGGCCAAGACCGAAGCCCTGACCGCGCTCAATCGCATTCAGGTGCAGATGAGCAGCATGAACAAGGAAAACGGCGGCTACGTGCTGATGAACTTCAGTCAGCTGCTCGACGACGAGCTGCAAGTGGTGCTGGTCTACGGCAACGACGTGCCGCGCGTGCTCGAGTTGTGCACCGAAGTCGGCATCACTGCCGCACCCTCCCTGGAAGCCCTGAAAGTGGCGATCCACGTCTGAAGCCCACAGGGCGCTAATAAAACGGAACCCTCGCAATGGCCGGCTATCCTAAGAGTGCATACCACTCTTAGGGAGCGTCACCATGGGTTCCACGTTCAACGGTCTGATTGGCCTGATTATTCTTGCCCTGGACATCTGGGCAATCATCAACGTGCTGAAAAGTGGCGCCGACACCGGGATGAAAATCATCTGGGTGCTGTTGATCCTGTTGCTGCCGGTCCTGGGCCTGATCATCTGGGCCATCGCCGGGCCACGGGGCAATGTGCGGATCTGATTGCATTCCCGAAAACGACACCGAACCTGTGGGAGCTGGCTTGCCTGCGATGGGATCGCCGCGGTATGCCTGACAGACCGTGCCGCCTGAATCGCAGGCAAGCCAGCTCCCACAGGTTCGGTGTCGAGGCGTCAAGCGAGGTTCGACCTGTCATATCCCGCGACGTAGAATGCGCACCTTTCCCGGGCAATCGAGGTGATCGATTGACCATCATGGGCGGGTAACCGTCCGTTGCCACCGCCTTCATCGGAGCGCTTCCCATGAGCAACACGCCAACCAGCGAATACCTGGAAACCCTCTACGAAGGCTACGGCCAGCGTTTTCGCATGGAAAAACTGCTCCACGAAGTGCGCACCGAACACCAACACCTGGTGATTTTCGAAAACCCGCGCATGGGCCGGGTGATGGCGCTGGACGGCGTGATCCAGACCACCGAAGCCGATGAATTCATCTACCACGAGATGCTCACCCACGTGCCGATCCTGGCGCACGGCACCGCCAAGCGCGTGCTGATCATCGGTGGCGGCGACGGCGGCATGCTGCGTGAAGTGGCCAAGCACCGCAGCATCGAGCACATCACCATGGTCGAGATCGACGGCACCGTGGTCGATATGTGCAAGGAATACCTGCCGAACCACTCCAAGGGTGCGTTCAATGATCCACGCCTGAACCTGGTGATCGACGACGGCATGCGTTTCGTCGCCACCACCACCGAAAAATTCGACGTGATCATTTCCGATTCCACCGACCCGATTGGCCCGGGTGAAGTGCTGTTCTCGGAAAATTTCTACCAGGCCTGCCGTCGCTGCCTGAACGAAGGCGGCATTCTGGTGACCCAGAACGGCACGCCGTTCATGCAAATCGAAGAAGTCAAAACCACCGCGGGGCGCCTGCGCAGTCTGTTCCCGGACTGGCATTTCTATCAGGCGGCCGTGCCGACCTACATCGGCGGCGCCATGACCTTCGCCTGGGGCGCGACCAATACCGCCTATCGCAAGTTGTCCCGCGAAACCCTGCAGCAGCGCTTCGCCGGCAGCGGCATTATCACGCGCTACTACAACCCGGAAATCCACATCGGCGCCTTCGCCTTGCCGCAATACGTCCTGCGGGCTGTGAACAAACCTAGCAACGACTGATAGCACGCAGGTCGGAAAGGGTCGCCCCGGTGTAAAACACGCCGCAGGCGACCCTTTTTTCATGCTTCACTTATAGATAGAGGGTCCGGTTGAACGATTGGCCGGGGAGCAATGTCGAGATAGTGGTAAGCCCATCCGCGGGTTTTATCAAGGAGGCACTGATGCAAAAGTGGAAAGTCACTTTCGTTGATGATCACGGTGAACAAGTTGACGAGGTGTTCGAGAGCGATGAATGCCCAAACAACGAGCAAGCCGCGAAACTCATACGCGCCCGGCGTCTGCCTGTGGCTGCCGAACTGGACCTCAACGATCTGGAAGGGCGCGCCGATGATCCGACTGTCAAAAGTCTGAAAAACCAGTGCAGCATTGAAATCCTCGGCATTACTCCCGTCTGACACTCACCTTGTCACCTTCACAACCAGGCCTTGGCAGCGGCTCTATCTTGGGGCTACTCTGCAAACGAGATCAGCGAACGGATCGCTAAGGTCTGGTCTTGTCAGCTACATGCTTGCTTCCCACCGGCAATGTTATTGCCGCATCGCTCGCCCCATTCGGTTGCGAGTGCCGGGAATACGGAAAGTCTATCCATCAGTCTGAGGGGGACGTTTCATGAGCACAGCCTATCAAGAAGACATCAGCAGCAAGGTGTTGCGCCGCATGAAAGAAGGCGGTTTCGACTTTTCACGATTCCATCCCATCGAGTTCTACGCCATTTTCCCGGACGAGGAGCGGGCGCGCAGGGCGGCAGGGCATTACTGTGGTGAATCCTTGAATGCACAAATCAGTGTGCGCGACGACGGCGCGTGGTACCTGGAACTGAGCAAAGTGATGTACGCCACCTATGACGGCATCGGCGACTTTGAGCAGGATTTCGAGGCGGTGGTCGAGCCTTTGGGCGGCATCATCGAAGGATGGGGCGTCAAGCAGGAGGTACGAGGGCTACTCGCATAACGTTATGAACAGTCACAACACTCAGCAACGGCTGACCTCAGGGTTGGCCGTTTTCGTTTTCGCGGTTTGAAAAGGCAAAAGATCGTGTTTTTGATTCATAACGTTTCAAAAACGCAAAAAGAGCCGCCTAAACAGGCGGCCAAAGGGAATTTCGAGAGGTTTTCCAGCAAATGCGCGGATTATCCGCATCGACTCCCGAGCAGTGAAATCAACTCTGGCTATGCTGGTGATAGCGACAACATTGCTTCGCAATGAAGCGGGGGCGATCAGGTGGGGGTATTTACCGCACAGGATTGGTGCGGTGCGTGCAGCGTGATTATCCAACTGATTGATATCAAAGCGTTTATGCCGATGGCACGGGCTTTGCGAAGCCCAGATGTCCGGGTGACAAGGAGTACGGCATGATCCGCACCTATTTTGATGAGATGTACGATGCCGGCGGCCAAGTCCGCCCGCATTATCGGGAGTTTGCCCGTTGGCTGGCCGAAACGCCTGACGAGCTTTTGGCACAACGGCGACGCGAGGCCGATCTGTTGTTTCATCGCGCCGGGATTACGTTCACCCTCTATGGTGATGAGCAAGGGACAGAGCGCCTGATTCCCTTCGACACCATCCCCCGCAGCATCCCCGCCAGTGAATGGCGAGTCGTCGAGCGCGGCTGCATTCAGCGGGTCAAGGCGTTGAACATGTTCCTCGCCGACCTCTATCACGAGCAGCGCATCATCAAGGCCGGCATCATCCCGGCCGAACAAGTGCTGGCCAACGAGCAATACCAGTTGGCGATGCAAGGGCTCGATCTGCACCGCGATATCTATTCCCACATCTCCGGTGTCGATCTGGTGCGCGATGGCGACGGCACGTACTACGTGCTCGAAGACAATCTTCGTACACCGAGCGGCGTCAGCTACATGCTCGAAGACCGCAAGATGATGATGCGATTGTTCCCCGAGTTGTTCGCGGCCCAGCGCATTGCCCCCATCGACCATTATCCGAACCTGTTGCTCGACACCCTGAAAAGCTCCAGCCCGATCGATAACCCGAGCGTGGTGGTGCTGACGCCGGGTCGTTTCAACAGCGCGTTTTTCGAGCATGCATTCCTGGCTCGGGAAATGGGCGTTGAACTGGTGGAAGGCGCGGACTTGTTCGTGCGTGACGATAAGGTGTTCATGCGCACCACGGACGGGCCGAAAGCCGTCGACGTGATCTACCGTCGCCTCGACGATGCGTTCCTCGATCCGCTGGCGTTCAACCCGGACTCGATGCTCGGCGTTCCAGGGCTGCTGTCGTCGTACCGCTCCGGCAACGTCGTGCTGGCGAATGCCATCGGTACCGGGGTCGCGGACGACAAGTCGGTGTATCCATTCGTCACGGACATGATCCGTTTCTACCTGGATGAAGAGCCGATTCTGAAGAACGTGCCGACGTGGCAGTGTCGTAATCCCTCCGAACTTTCCCACGTACTGGCCAATCTTCCAGAGTTGGTGGTCAAGGAAACCCAGGGCTCAGGCGGTTATGGGATGCTGGTGGGGCCGGCGGCGACGGCGGCGGAAATCGAGTCTTTCCGTGCGCGGATCAAAGCCAAGCCCCATGCGTACATCGCGCAACCGACGCTGTCGCTGTCGACCTGTCCGACCTTTGTCGAAAACGGCATCGCTCCACGCCACATCGACCTGCGTCCGTTTGTATTGTCTGGCCGCGAAACCCGGGTTGTGCCCGGCGGTTTGACCCGTGTTGCCCTGCGCGAAGGCTCTCTGGTGGTGAATTCATCCCAGGGCGGCGGAACCAAGGACACCTGGGTGGTCGAGGATTGAAGGAAGCCTGCCATGTTAAGTAGAACTGCCTCGGATTTGTATTGGATGTCGCGTTACCTGGAGCGGGCGGAAAACCTCGCACGGATGCTCGACATCAGTTATTCGCTGTCGCTGATGCCACAGGATGGCCGAGGTGATGGCCTGCATGAACTCGCCATGCCATTGCTGATTACCGGCACCCTGGACGATTACCTGGAGCGCCACGGCGAATTGCACGCCGAACGGCTGCTGCATTTCTTCGCCCTGGACGCGGCCAACCCGGCGAGTATCTACAGCTGCCTCGGCGCCGCGCGGGCCAGTGCCCATGCGGTGCGTGGGCGAATCACCGCCGACATGTGGGAAAACATCAACGCCACCTGGCTGGAAATACGCGGGATAGCTGATCAAGGGTTGAGTCGCTACGGCATGAGCCGTTTCTGCGAGTGGATCAAGGAACGTTCCCACCTGTTCCGCGGCGCCTCCTACGGCACCATCATGCGTAACGATGCGTTCCGTTTCATTCGCTTGGGGACGTTTATCGAAAGGGCTGACAACACGTTGCGCCTGCTGGATGCCCGCTACGAAATGGCCGGCGATCAGGCCGAAGCGGTCAGCGATGGCACGGCGCACGCTTACTACCAGTGGAGTGCTTTGCTAAGGGCGTTGTCCTCTTTCGAGGCCTACACCGAAATCTACCGCGACGCCCCCGGCGCCCGGCATGTGGCCGAATTGCTGCTGCTGCGCGCCGATGTCCCGCGTTCCCTGCGCGCCTGCACCGAAGAAATTGACCAGATCCTCGCCCAACTGCCGGGGGCCAATGGTCGTCCCGCGCAACGCCTGGCCGCGGAAATGGACGCACGCCTGCGCTACACCGGCATCACCGAAATTCTCGACGAAGGCCTGCACGCCTGGCTGACCGAGTTCATCCCACTGGTGCGCCAGTTGGGTAACGCCATACACAGTTCCTACCTGGAGGCTGCATGAGACTTTCCATTAGCCACGAGACCACCTATCACTACGAAGATCAGGTGCGGGCGAGCATCCAGTACTTGCGACTGACACCCCACGACAGCGAACGCCAGCATGTGCTCAGCTGGCAGCTCGACTTGCCGCGCCCGGTGCGCGCGCAACTCGATCCGTTCGGCAACATCCTGCACGTGCTGACCCTGGATGAGCCCCACGAGGCGATCATCATCGGCGCGCGTGGGCAGGTGGACATTGACGAGTTGCGCGAGGCGGAGCATGAAAGTCAGTCGGCGCTGCCGTTCCTGCGTTTCACGCGCCTGACCGAAGCCGACGAAGCCCTGCGTGCGTTCGCCGAGAAAGAATGCAAGCAACGCCGGGATCGCACGGCGCTGATCGATTTGATGCATGGCCTGAACCAGCACATGACCTACACGCCGGGCTCCACCGAAGTGGACACCAGCGCCGCTCAAGCCTTCGCCGGGCGTTCGGGCGTCTGCCAGGACCACACCCATGCGTTTCTCGCCTGCGCTCGCAGCCTGGGCATTCCTTCGCGTTATGTGTCGGGCTATTTGTACAGCGAGAACAGCGAACACCTGGCCAGTCATGCCTGGGCGGAAGCCTGGCTCGATGACGCCTGGTACAGCTTCGACGTGACCAATGAATTGGCGCGGCCCGAGCGTCATCTGAAACTGGCGGTGGGTCTGGATTACCTCGATGCCTGCCCGGTGCGAGGCATGCGGCGTGGCGGAGGTTGCGAGCAGATGCATGCGAAGGTGTTTGTGTCACCGACCCCGATGCCGGCTCCGGTTATCTCCGTCCAGCAGCAATAATCAGGATCATCACAAAACCCTGTAGGAGCGAGGCTTGCCCGCGAAGAAGGCGCTGCGGTCTAACCGAATGACCGCGTTATCGTTCTTCGCGGGCAAGCCTCGCTCCTACAGGGGATAGTGTCAGGGTTTAACTTTGCGCCCAGCCATGTGCTTCAAATACCCCACCAACCTCTCCAGATCCCCGTCCGGCAACACCGTCGTCGAGAACCCGGGCATTTTCGCCTGCGGCCACTGACGCAAACTCTGTGGATCACGAATGTAGCGCTTAAGGAAATCCGCGCCGAAGTATTCGGTCGGGTTAAACGGAATATTCAGATCCGGCCCAAACTGCGCATCCCCGGCGCCGTTCAATCGATGACACGCCAGGCAATTCTTCTGAAACAGCGCAAATCCCTTGTTCACCGGATCGTCAGCCTTCAACGCCGGATCGGGCAGTAGGGCAGGGAAGCGCTCAGCCACCGGTGCCATGCGCTTGATGCTCGCCACCTGAAATGGCCATTGCTCGGGGCTGATGTCGCCCGCCTGCGGATCGGTCCAGACCAGATAGAACGGTCCGGCGCCGGGCTTGCCTTCCGACAGCGGTGGCCACGGTTTGGCCGGGTCTTCAATCGCCAGCCAGGCTCGCGCGCCCTTGGCATTGAGTAACGGCGCTGCCGCCAGTTCGGCGGCAAAACCGTCCAGAGCCACGGCTTGCAGATGGTCTTCGGGCTTGATATCGGTCAACAACGCAGCCAACGGAACAGCGCGATAGCTCATGTCCCGTTTGTAGGAAACGTCGTTGCTGATCGTGATGGTCTGAACCTGAGGATGCTTGAGCAATTCCTCGGTTTGCCAGGTGCGACTGCTCGCGCCCAGCTCAAGGTTCAGCTGTGCGGCAGACAGAGGCGTGCTGAGCAGCAAGGCCCCAAACAGAATGAGTGTTTTCAAGTGATCGCCGTCCATGTCGTGGAAGTGCCGCAAAGGTTGGCACACCCACGCTGGCCCGGGTAGCGAGCCAGTCACATTTTTAAGAGGCGATATAAAACATGGCGCCGTATTTTTTACAGACCGACTAGCCGATCACCTTGGTCAGGTTCGGCAAAATCAACAACAACGTAGTGGCGAATAGAATGAGCCCGGCTTGACGTACTTTCGATTGTTTGAACATGGCTTGACCGCCTTTATTGTTATTTCCTGATGCCTGCCTGCATTTCTCCATGACGGCAGAGCGTTGCACTTCCTGTTTGACGAGCGCCTCGGCAAAACCCGACGACAACTTCGTACAAGTTCACCTTAGAGCCCGCGTCACGCTTGGTTTAGATCCATTTCGTATGGGCTTCCTATAAATTGCTCTTAAAATGGCATGAGGCCTATTGCCAGCTTCTTGGGCGCCCGTTTGCTAGACAGCTTGGTGTCCTGAATCGGTTAAAGCAGTGGTTCACTACCGTCCGTCTGAGCGTGTCCGTCAACGTCAGTGAGCGCTGCGGTCATTGAATCCATGGCCGCTCGGCATAAGGTGGGAACTCTGTATTTACTCCCCGCCCAGGTTCGAGGACGTCATGATTCAAGCTTTGATTTTCGACGCGTTACGTACGCCCCGCGGCAAAGGCAAGGCCTATGGCGCCTTGCACAGCGTCAAACCGGTGAACCTGGTAGCCGGGCTGCTAAAGGCGCTGCAACAGCGCACTTCCCTCGATACCCGTCAGGTCGACGACGTGGTGCTTGGCTGCGTGACGCCTATCGGCGACCAAGGCTCCGACATCGCCAAAGCCGCGACCCAGGTGGCCGATTGGGACGTCAGCGTGTCGGGTGTACAGATCAATCGCTTCTGCGCATCGGGGCTGGAGGCGGTGAACCTCGGCGCGATGAAAGTGCGTTCCGGCTTCGAAGACCTTGTGGTGGTCGGCGGCGTCGAGTCCATGTCCCGCGTGCCGATGGGCAGCGATGGCGGCGCTTGGGCACAGGACCCGGAAACCAATCTTCACAGCCATTTCGTCCCTCAGGGCGTGAGCGCTGACCTGATCGCGACGCTGGAGGGCTTCAGCCGTCAGGACGTCGATGCCTATGCGCTGCACTCACAGCAAAAGGCTGCGCGGGCAAGGGCCGACGGTTCGTTCAACAAGTCGCTGGTGCCGGTGCAGGACCAGAACGGCATCATCCTGCTCGATCACGATGAATTCATTCGCGCCGAATCGACCCTGGAAGGCTTGGGCAAGCTCAAGCCGAGCTTCGAGATGATCGGGCAGATGGGCTTCGACGCCACCGCGCTTCGGGTCTACAGCCACGTTGAGCGGATCAATCACGTGCACACGCCGGGCAATAGCTCCGGCATCGTCGATGGCGCGGCGCTGATGCTGATCGGTTCCGAGGCCAAGGGGCGGGCGTTGGGCTTACAGCCACGGGCGAGGATCGTCGCCACCGCAGTCACCAGTACCGATCCGACCATCATGCTCACCGGCCCCGCACCGGCTACCCGCAAGGCATTGGCCAAGGCCGGGTTGCGGGTCGAAGACATCGACCTGTTCGAGGTCAACGAAGCCTTCGCCTCGGTGGTGCTGAAATTCATCAAGGACATGGCGATCGACCCGGACAAGGTCAACGTCAACGGCGGCTCCATCGCCATGGGCCACCCGCTGGGTGCCACTGGCTGCGCAATCCTCGGCACGCTGCTCGATGAACTGGAAACCCGGCGCCTGCGCTATGGCCTCGCGACGCTGTGTGTCGGCGGCGGCATGGGCATTGCCACCATCATCGAACGCCTCTGAGCCCCCGACTTCAAGGAAACCTTCCATGACTGAAGCCATTCGTTACGAAAAAGGGCAGGACCAGATCGTCGTCCTGACCATCGACATGCCGGGGCAGAGCGCCAACACCATGAACGCGGTCTACCGCGAAGCCATGGCCGCTTGTGTCGCCAGACTCGTTGCCGACAAAGACACCATCGCCGGTGTGATCATCACCTCGGCCAAAAAAACCTTCTTCGCCGGTGGCGACCTCAATGAGTTGATCAAGGTCGGCAAGCCCGAAGCCAAAGCCTTTTACGACATGGTGCTGTCCCTCAAAGGGCAGCTGCGTACCCTGGAAACCCTCGGTAAACCGGTGGTCGCGGCCATCAACGGCGCAGCGTTGGGTGGCGGTTGGGAAATCTGCCTGGCGTGCCATCACCGGGTTGCGCTGGATGATTCTTCGGTGCAACTCGGCCTGCCGGAAGTGACTCTTGGCCTGCTGCCGGGCGGCGGCGGGGTAGTGCGCATGGTGCGGATGCTCGGTATTGAAAAAGCTTTGCCGTACTTGCTCGAAGGCAAGAAAGTCCGGCCGCAGCAGGCGTTGAAGGCAGGGTTGATTGATGAGCTGGCGGCGGATCGTGATGAACTGCTGGCCAAGGCTCGCGCCTGGATTATCGCCAATCCTTCGGTTGTGCAGCGCTGGGACGTGAAGGGTTACGAGATTCCGGGCGGTACGCCGTCGAACCCGACAGTCGCGCAAATGCTGGCCATCACGCCATCGATCTTGCGCAGCAAAACCCAGGGCTGCATGCCCGCACCAGAGAAAATCCTCTGCGCCGTAGTGGAAGGTGCACAGGTGGATTTCGACACCGCGCACCTGATCGAAACCCGTTACTTCACCGAATTGACCACCGGCCAGGTGTCGAAAAACCTGATTGGCACGTTCTGGTTTCAGCTCAACGAGATCAATGCCGGTGGCTCGCGGCCCCGGGGCTTTGCGCCTTACGTGACTCGTCGCCTGGGTGTGCTGGGCGCCGGCATGATGGGCGCCGGTATCGCTTTTGTCAGCGCGTCGGCCGGCATCGACGTGGTGCTCAAGGACATCAATCTGGCGGCAGCGCAGAAGGGCAAGGCTCACTCGGCGGCGCTGCTGGACAAGAAGGTTGCTCGTGGCCAATTGAGCGCTGATCAGCGCGATGCAACGCTGGCGCGAATTCACCCCACTGAATGCGATGCCGATCTGGCCGGTTGTGATCTGATCATTGAAGCGGTGTTTGAAGATCGCGATCTGAAAGCCAACGTCTCTTCGGCGGCGCAAAAAGTCGTTGGCCCGAACGCGGTGATTGCTTCCAACACGTCGACCTTGCCGATCAGCGGCCTCGCTACCGCCGTGCCGGATCAGAGCAAATTCATCGGTCTGCATTTCTTCAGCCCTATGGAGAAAATGCCGCTGGTGGAAATCATCAAAGGCGCCCACACCAGCGACGAAACCCTGGCTCGCGGGTTCGATTTCGTCCTGCAAATCAAGAAAACCCCGATTGTGGTCAACGATAGCCGTGGCTTCTTCACCTCGCGGGTGTTCGGCACGTTCACCAACGAAGGCATCGCCCTGCTGGGCGAAGGCGTGAGCGCGCCCATGATTGAGACCGAAGCGCGAAAGGCGGGCATGCCGATCGGACCTCTGGCGATCTCCGACGAAGTTTCCCTCAGCCTCATGAGCCATATCCGCCAGCAAACCGCCAAAGACCTGCAAGCAGAAGGGAAAGCGCTGATTGAGCATCCAGCGTTTGCCGTGATAGACGTGCTGCTAAACGAATACAAGCGGCCCGGTAAAGCCGCAGGAGGCGGTTTCTACGATTACCCGGCCCGTGGCCAGAAACACCTGTGGCCGGAGTTGAAAATCCGTTTCGAGAAGGCTGACGGACAGATTTCACCGAAGGACGTGCGCGATCGGCTGCTGTTCGTGCAAGCCATCGAAACCGTGCGCTGTGTGGAGGAGGGTGTGTTGACCTCGACGGCGGACGCCAACGTCGGTTCGATCTTCGGTATTGGCTTCGCCGCCTGGACCGGCGGCGCGCTGCAGTTCATCAACCAGTACGGCGTGAAAGACTTCGTCGCCCGCGCCCAGTACCTGGCGGAGCAGTATGGCGAACGATTCGCCCCCCCTGCGCTGCTGCTGGAAAAAGCGGCCAAAGGGGAGGCGTTCTAGGGGACGGGTGACGCATTCCGGGGCTTGCCTTGCCACCGTGTTTCAAGGCAGGCTCTGGGGTGTGCATTATTCCCATCACGTGTCAGGTATTTTTTATGTCGTTACGCATCTGCATTCTGGAAACCGACATCCTGCGTCCGGAACTGGTCGATCAATATCAGGGTTACGGGCAGATGTTCCAGCGTCTGTTTTCGCAGCAACCCATCGCTGCCGAGTTCACCGTCTACAACGTGATGCAAGGCGAGTATCCCGGCGATGAGCTGACGTTCGACGCCTACCTGGTCACCGGCAGCAAGGCCGATTCCTTCGGCACCGACCCGTGGATTGAAACCCTCAAGACTTACCTGCTGACCCGCTACGAGCGCGGTGACAAACTGTTGGGCGTGTGCTTCGGCCATCAACTGTTGGCGCTGCTGCTGGGCGGCAAGAGCGAACGTGCGCCCCAAGGCTGGGGCGTCGGCACCCATAGCTACAAACTCGCCGCCAAAGCGCCGTGGATGAGCCCGTTGAGGGAAGAGCTGACCTTGTTGATCAGCCACCAGGATCAGGTCACCGCGCTCCCGGAAAATGCCACGGTCATCGCTTCCAGCGATTTCTGCCCGTTTGCCGCGTACCACATCAACGATCAGGTGCTGTGCTTCCAGGGGCATCCGGAATTCATTCACGATTACTCGCGCGCGTTGTTGGATATTCGTCAGCAAGCGCTAGGCGAGCAGATTTATTCGAAAGGTATGGCGAGCCTTGAGCACGAGCATCACGGCACTACCGTTGCTGAGTGGATGATGCGGTTTGTGGCGCACAAGCCAGAACCTGTTTAAACCTTGAAAAGCTTCGCGAGCAGGCTCGCTCCCACATTGGAACGCGATCTAATGTGGGAGCTAGCCTGCTCCGGGCGGCGTTCCGACGAATTTCACATACGACTCGGTATTGGCTACAACCACCCCGATTTCTTGAAGCTCGCCCACAACCCGACGCAACCGACCGCAATAACCCCCAACACCCCGAAATACCCATAATGCCAACTCAACTCCGGCATGTCCTGAAAGTTCATCCCGTATATACCGGCCACCGCCGTCGGGAACGCCAGAATCGCCGCCCACGCCGCAAACTTGCGCTGCACCACGCTTTGGCGTGACGCCTCCAGCAACACCCCAACCTCAATGGTCTGGCTGGCGATATCCGCCAGGGTCGTCAGGTCTTCCATCTGCCGCGTCACGTGGATCTGCACATCACGAAAGTACGGCCGCATGTTCTTGTCGATGAACGGAAAGCTCAGCTTCTGCAATTCCTCACTGATCTCTACCATCGGTGCCGCAAACCGGCGCAAGCGCAATACATCGCGGCGCAGACTGTGGAGTTTTTGAATGTCGCGCTCGTTTAGGGAGCTACACATTACGTTGAGTTCCAGCTCATCGATCTCTGCATGGATCGCTTCGCCCATTGGCTGGTAGTTTTCGATCACGAAGTCGAGGATGGCATAGAGCACGAAATCTTCCCCGTGCTCCAGCAACAGTGGACGCGCCTCACAACGCTGTCGGACATGAGCGTAGGACGCTGAGTGGCCGTTGCGTGCGGTAATGATGTAACCGTTGCCGGCAAAGATATGAGTCTCGATGAACTCCAGTTTGCCTTCATGCCGAATCGGCGAATACGTGACGATGAACAGCGCGTCGCCGAAGGTTTCCAGTTTCGGTCGACTGTGTTTTTCCAGGGCGTCTTCGATGGCCAGTTCGTGCAGGTTGAACTGGCGTTGCAGGTTGTACAGCTCCTGAGCGTTCGGCTCCTCGAGGCCGATCCAGACAAAGTGGCCAGGCTTTGCAGCCCAGGCAGCGCCTTCGTCGAGGGTGATATTGGTGACTTTCTTACCGGCGCTGTAAACCGCAGCAGCAACAACTCTACCCATGATAGTGATTCACTTCTTATTGGCAACTTTCTATTAGCAAAGATGGCAGTGGCAGGCTGTGTTCAGCTTAGCCCTGTCTGCTGCTTGAGAGTCAGCAAAATCTGCGGAGTTCGCTGGCAAAAACTCGCAGGCAAAATAAAACCCGCACTGGGCGGGTTTCTTTTACGCGGCTTGCAGTTGCCGATCCATCGACGCGATGCACTCGCGCATCTGCTCGCGGCACTGGGCAATCAGCAGTGGCATGTCATCCAGGCTCAATCCAGCCGTAGGAATCGCCGGTAGCGAACGGATCAGAATCTTCCCACTGCGCCAACGGTTCAATCGCATGTGTTTAACGTAACTGCTGACACACACCGGAACAATCGGCACTCCAGCGGCAATGGCCATTTGAAAGGCGCCTTTCTTGAACGGCAGCAACTCTTCGCCCAAGTTGCGCGTGCCTTCCGGGAAGACCCAGATCGAGGTGTCTTGATTCTGCAGCGTGTGGGTAGTGGTCAACATCGACTTACGCGCTTTCTGCGCATTGCCGCGATCGATCAGTACATTGCCTGCCAGCCAGAACAACTGCCCAAACAGCGGCACCCACTTCAGGCTCTTCTTGCCGATACACACGGTGCGTCGGGGCACCACGTTGCCGAACACAAACAGATCGTAGTTGGACTGGTGGTTAGCGATGATCACGCAGCTGTCGGGTTTATCCATCAGCGGTCCGACGTCGGCCTTCACCCGCAGACGCAAAATGCACATCGCCGGCCATGCATAAAGACGCGCGCACAAACGGCTGTTGTCCGGATTGAACGGTCGGCACAGGCCGAGAGTCACCCCAAGCACACCGGCCAGAATAAAGTGCAGGCCCATCAATAACATACGAAACACAAACAGCATTTACAGGCCCCACCGGGACAAAAGGTGGCGCAGTGTACGGATGTGCACTGTTTTCGGCAATTGTCGCTATAGAGGTGGGAGATAGGCGATGTTTGAGCGCATGTTTCCGACTTATGGGTCAGACGCAACCTAGAGCGGTTGTAGGCTTTTCAACGGAGCGCGTAAGAAAAAGCCCGACACGACGGTCGGGCTTTTCGGTATTTCAGGTTTGGGCTTAAACCAAAGGCTCTTGATCCTGGATGATCGCGTTGTCCAGCGTCTCCAGCAGCGCTTTGCGCACTTTCAACTTGGTGTTTTTGTGAGCCGTCATGTTGATCTTCTTCAACTGACGAGCCGCCGCCAGCGCCGCGCCTTGCAACTCTTCGGCCGACACCACCAGATCGAGGAAACCGGCATCCACGGCGCTCTGCGGATTAAACATCTCACCGTTGATGACGGAGCGGTGGAACGCCGACTTGCGCAGACGATCACGGGCCAGCTCGATACCGGCGTGGTGCATGGTCATGCCGATCTGCACTTCGTTCAGACCAATGCTGAACGGGCCGTCGACACCAATGCGGTAATCCACCGACAACAGCAGGAACGCGCCCTTGGCCACCGCATGCCCAGGGCACGCCACGATTACCGGGAACGGGTGCGACAACAGACGACGAGCCAGCGTCGAACCGGCAGTCACGAGCGCCACGGCCTCTTTAGGACCGGAGGTCATCACCTTCAAGTCATAACCGCCCGACAGCATCCCGGGCGTACCGGTAATGATCACCACCGCACGATCAGTCACCGCCTGATCCAGCGCAGCGTTAAATGCAGCAATCACGTCCGGAGAGATGGCATTGACCTTGCCATTGCTCAAGGTCAGGGTCGCGATACCGTCTTCGAGATGGTAGGAAATCAACTCACTCATGACGCATTCCTTTCAATAAAGTAGGGCAAACGTTACCCACCGCCGCAGGCCAGGTAAAGCGCCGTGACTGACCGCCCAGTCACCCTTTTCCCGCCCGGCAAGCGTCGCCCGCTACGCCAGCCGCGCATTGCCCTCTATATAGAAGCGGGGCGCGAAGCCGGAGATTGGCCGGTTTGCCATGGCCCGGAACTCACTGGAGCGACTAAATCGCTAACCGCATGAAAATTCTGAAAAAAATATTTGCCATCGGAAAAGCTTTCGACTATATTAGCGCGCCTCGACAGACAGAACATGTTTGAAGAGATACGGTGAAGTGTCCGAGTGGCTTAAGGAGCACGCCTGGAAAGTGTGTATACAAGAAATTGTATCGAGAGTTCGAATCTCTCCTTCACCGCCACTTTTAGAAAAGCCCTGTAATTCAATGAGTTACGGGGCTTTTTATTTTCCGATTGTACTACTCGATTGTACTACTTGTGAGCCCCTCCCGCCGTCCGGCACTCAGCACCAATCCCAAGTCAGCAGTGTTACAGATCCCAAGTGCGTCCCTACGCCAAATCTGCCAGCCTCGCAGCACCATACCCCACCAGTTTGCACCCAGCGTCACGCCGCAACATGGCCCCACGTCTGGGGACGTCTACCGCTCGTCAACTAAATAAAAATAAGTGTTGCAATATCGTAAGAAGTGTGTTTTTTCACTTGACAGAATCAGAAAAGATGGTAGAGTTTGCTTAGTTAGATACAACTCCTCAGTAACGCCCCCCAAAGTTTCCCCGCCTGCTCGACGACATAGTTAGGTTTAATCCTTTACCGAACTGTGTTGTTTAAAACTTGTTGTCGATTCCAAGTGCAGAAGATCGACATTATTCCTTAAGAGTTGTTGCCATGATGGCTATAGAGTTAGGCATATCTCTATTGTCGTTAATGCCAGTCCTCGGCCGTCAGGACGCAACAGAAGACGGTCACTAACTCTATTTCTCTGCAATGCAGAGAAAGTCTAAGCACTACTCAGTGCTAACAACTGATAGCCAGCTCCCCCGAAACTCTCACACGGAGTTAAAGGTTTTCTTTGGCTTATCGAAAGCAACTACACACTCAGAGATACAACTAATGATAAAGCGTTATCCGCTCAAGCGGAAATACTGCCATCACTGCGGGGCTATGTACTATAGTCGCTCTCACCGCAGTCGCTGGTGTACCGGTACATGTCAGACTCGCAACTACCGTGCAGCCCTGAAGCAGACACAGGCAGAGCTGGAACTAGAGTTCAATGCACAAGAGGCACACCAACAACCCAACCAACAAGAAGCGGCAGCATGACACAACAACTGTATATCGAAGTGGATAAAGTCCACACCGGAATCATGGGGCTGACAGATCGCATAGGCGAGTCGAGCCGATATGAGTATGTGCCCGTTACTCAGGCTGAAGTCGATTTCATCAATCGTCTTGAGAATGAGGTATTCCCCTCGGGAACTATCGCAACACTTAGCGACCTGGAGTCGTATCGGGCGGCGCAGCAGAACGTTGCGAAGGCTAAGCAAGCTCATGCAGCAGCACAGGTGAAGTTCGCCAAAGCCAAGGCAGCAATTAGCATGGCCAAGGCCGAACTGAAGTTGTTCATGAGCAAAGCTGCTGCGGAGCGAGGCCTCACCGTTACAGAGCTGGAAGGCCTTCTAGAAGATCGCCAGAAGCGCCTTATAGCCGCCAATGACCCAAGTAATACCAAACCATCCTATAGCGATGACAAGGCCCGACAGAGCCTTATAACGCAGATCAAAACACGTAAGAAATCTAAGTAATCATAAGGAACAACAAGCATGACAACTACAGCTACACACGTATACGGAACTAACGTTATCGAGATCGAAAAACATAGTGACGAAGAACTACAGAAACTAATTAAGCAGAGAGAAGTGCAATACTTCCGTAATTGCATGTCGCCAGCATATCCGGACTTGGGTGTGAACGTGTCTTGGATAAATGAGGAGCCGCTAACTCAGGCTCTTAATGAACTAGCAAGCTGGTTTAAAAATGGGTACACCGTTGAAACTTCCCTTTGTCGTCCACTGTATCTTAGCGTACAGCTTAAGAAGCCGGCGACTATTATCGATGCCGATCTTCTTGAAGTTGCGGAGCAGGCGAAGGTTAAATATACCGCAGACCGTTACGAGCGTAACCGACTCGAAACCCGCCGACAAATGGATATTACCATTTCTCGACGAGCCCGGGAGGCGGCTGCGGCTAAAGCTAAAGCAGAGGCAGAACTTCAGGTAAGCGAAGAAGAGTTCGCACTTTCTGATTTGCTCGCCGCGTACTCCCCAAAGAAAGCCTCGACAGCCAAGTAACTTCTTCTGCATTATATCTGCCTTCCCTGACACAGCTTCCCGATAGTCAAGCCGAAACGGCCCAACTGACTACGTCGGTTTTCTGCTGTCTGGCGAAAGGCGTTTAGTGGCGGCAGGTAGGCTGGGGATTGCATCCGTTTCAGGCTATCCCCCGCGAGTTAGACACCTCCAGCCGACTTTCATTTTGCAGAACTTCCATTTCTAAGGAGTACCCACCATGAGGATTTCTCTCAACGATGCATCCACAGGGCGTCTGCTTGCCTTCATGCAGGCGCGTGGTATTACCAACCCAACACACGGTCTGAACGTGCTTATCGCAGAGGCCGCACAAAGATCCCTGATCCCAGTAAAAGTGGACAACGATGGCAACGCCCCCCCTAACCACAATCAAGCAGCTTGAAGTCCCCTGCACCAACTGCGGAACATTGTTTAACCGCAGGCCCGGTGGCCGCTCAACGTGCAATAGCGCCTGCAAGTCGGCAGCACAGCGTAAGCAGAAGGCGCCCAAGATCACCCGCCAGCAGCAGAAAGTGCAGCGCCGTAAAGAGCGCCTGACTGAGAATGCGTTTGGCTTGTGGTTGATCGATCAGGCCGACCGAGCTGGCACTGTTCAGACTTATCAGGGCATCGATGCTGCTGGCCTGCACCAACTATTAGCCCTGCACAACTACCGTAAGCGGCGGTACGGCTGGGTCGAAGCAGGACACGGCAAAGACGCGTATCACCTCTGCCATGTGCAGGGTCTCAGGGGGCGTGATGGTTCCACTGGCCTGACAACTTCGCTGAACCTGTTCGTTGGCCTCGACCATCTGAACCAGCGGCACGGTAACAAGCCCGTCAATGCTTGGGCGGGTGCATCGATTCCCAAGTCTGCACGGCAGCGGAAGTGGGACATCACCCCCGGCATGACGCTGGATCAGAAGCTACAGAAGCTTGCCGATTTCCTTGGCAACGAACTGGATACCTTCCTTGATGGACTGGACAAGATACCCCAGCGGACTGCACGACTACGGTTAGCCAGGGCAATTCACAAGCGGCAGGGCGATGAACTGTACGAGCCTCTAGACCGTCGCTACACCTTGGCGGAACTTGAATCGAAAAAGATGCCGGATTTGCAGGCGCTGGATGCCATCCAAACTGGTCGGGAGGCAAGCAAGGATCTTATCTTCTTGAACTGCCCACCCGATTCTCAGTTGGGTGTATTGCACGATGAATTGAAGCGGTTCTCTGCGGATCTGCCGGAAGGCAAGCATCGGGATAACTGCCGATTCATGCTATCGCTGTTGCGAGTGCTTGGTTTGTACCTTGCCCAGATCGACGATGCACAAGGCAAGGCCCGTGGTCGCTTCCTCGACTTTCCGAATGCTACTTGGTCGCCGCTACAGTACTTCTGCCCACAGAACCCATGGAAAACGTCAGCCCGTATTCTGGATTCTGACCGGCAGATGTTGGTTACATCGATCATAGAGGCAGCCCACAACGCATTACAGGGCCTGACCATCGACTGCGAAGCATTGAAGGAACAACTTGAAGAGCGCCTACATCTGCAAACTCTGGTACCAGTGGTACAAGCGCCCGATCAATGGAGTTGGGAAGCCTGCGAAGCCAGCTGGATCACCTACATCGACAACTTGTATAACTCGCTTGAGGGTACATGGCAGGCGCTGCTGGATCTGGGGATCTGCAATGAATCGCAAGTCTTTGTCGCTCAGGATGGTGTCCTGCGGAGTTTGCAGGCAGCTATAGAGCGGGGGCGTGAGCAGTACCGTAATAGCCGCAAGTACACGGTGTACGGCGTGACATTCCAACGCTACCCGGCCTATCTGGAATACCCGCCAGTATCAGCGGAACCGGTGTCCCTAGCTGCGTAAGTGCAGGGACCTCATTTCTGCAAACGACATCTATCCGTTATCTAACCCGGCTAGGCGTCGGCTACAGGGGCCAATACTTTTGTAGCACGTCAGTTCCCCTGTTTGTGGCGCGATTCCACTACAGTTGCTAAGCCAGCCTCTCTTTTCGTGCAACTTTCCATTGGACGCAGGAAAGTTGGCCATCCAACCGGCCGTCGAATCCAATAGCGGACGGTTTGATGTGCTAGCCAATTGCCGCTAAAAATAATTGCATAGGTCACAATAATAGGTGATGAGATGTTATTGAGATTTGTTGTCGTCCCCGGGATACCTATTGAAACGGGATCAGTACGTGTCGGTGCCCGCTTCTACGCCAGCATGGCGACTAACGGATTCAACATCTACGACAACAAGGAAAAGTGTCGCCTACCCCTATCATTTCCGACACGAGCGGAAGCTGAAGCTGCGTGTGAAGCGAAAAACTCAGACCACTTTTATCGCGATGAACTGATTTGCGACCCACGAGATTCTTAAGTCGTTCGTTGAGCGAGGCGACCGCATTCTGGCTAGTACCAACAAACGACCGTTAAACGATACCTTTTTGACGAGCGGTATTAGGTATCATAAAAATAGGCTTTGAGCATTGTCGATACCTTGATACGCTGATACCACCTTAAGTGATACTAGTGGAGTCACCCGCCATGTCCCGCACTTTCCTTTACTGCCGCGTCAGCACATGCAGCCAGTTCACCGAGAACCAGGTGCAAGAAGTGAAAGCCGCTGGCTTCGATGTGCAGGGCAGCCGGGTAGTCGAGGAAACAATCTCAGGCAGCATCGCTGCAAAGGAACGTCCCGGCTTTCAGAAGCTGCTCGATAGGATGGAGTCTGGCGACGTGCTGATCGTGACCAAGCTCGACCGCCTAGGCCGGAACGCGATGGATGTCCGTCAGACAGTCGAGCATCTGGCAACGTCGGGCATCCGTGTTCATTGTCTCGCCCTTGGCGGCGTAGACCTCACCAGTGCAGCAGGAAAAATGACCATGCAGGTGCTGAGTGCCGTGGCTGAGTTTGAACGTGACTTGCTGATCGAGCGTACTCAGTCGGGCTTGAAGCGAGCAAAGGCCGAAGGTAAAAAGCTGGGAAGACCAGAGGCAAAGGGCACCACAAAAGCAGTGTTTCATCACAAGGCATTGAATATGACGCAGGCAGAGGTAGCAGCTGTCCTTAAGATCGGCATTGCTACAGTCAAACGACACTGGAACAAGGCCTAATCCTCTTCTAGCGAATACCGCAGCCCCGCCAAGTGCGGGGCTTTTCTTTGAACCTTGATATTTTGAATTTGTAGTTGCCGGCAGCGAGGTGGCACGGGAATGGCTCTTAACCTCGACCCACCCTGTGCGGGAAATCCGCCGATCTGCCAGATTCTCCGCCCTGATATTCCGCCACAGATTCACAGGCAATATTCGGCCAAGGGCAGGTGCCGATTTTGAAAAGTTTGGGTATCAGCGGATTTCAAAGAGTGGCTTACGACCGACAGAGAACGGCCAATAGCGGTCAACCGTCCGATGAAATCTACATTAGGAACAAGATGTATCCCACGAGTGCAAACGACCAATTTATTAAGGTGCGTGCCGACACGGCGCTCAACCCGAATAGTCCTCAGAATCGAAGTCGCCGTATTTGAGCGGAAGTGCCGACCAGGCAGCCAAAAGTTGCTGCTGACGTGTAATTGCCTCATCCCACATAGGGCTATAAGCTTTGTTCTCTCTCAATAGCTGATGCAACGTGTCCGTGGCCTGCACATAAGCGAGATGGATCTCAATGGCTTCCTTTAAAAACGCTTCTCGCTGGCGCACTGGAATTCTCCGGGGGCAATGAGCGGAGTATGGGCCAGCTGCAACGACTCAGCTTACAAACGGAGCATTGTTAGGGGCCGCCCCTGATGGGAAATTTATAAACGCGTCCCAGCTTTCGTAGGCATCGTGCTGCCTCTTGCTCGCTGCGTCCCAGTCAGGGCCTGAAACACATCTGGCTGACACCAACATCATCATTCCCATCGTCGCGGCGTCCAGTTCCATCAAGAGTTTATGTGACTCGATTCTGAAGTCGTCGATAGACGCCATGGTCTTTGCCCCCCGGCGGACCTCACCGCCATTGAAGAACCGGTGCTCCTCGGACGGTTGAGTGCGGTTGTAGGGGGATAGTTCATCCCGATTGATCGCCTCTACGCTTGAATTCCTTCTGCTGCTACCGCTGCAAAGGAGCAGGTTGCATGCGTACGCCAACCGCTTTTGATCTAGCCGGAATGAACGTCCGCAAAGGGTCGATTGCAGCCCTTCGCGACCGGCAACTGTCGGCCAGAAGCGGACTGTCGCAATGCCACAAGTCCTGAGCCTAAATCCGAAAACTTCAGCTTCTCCGGTCCTTCCCGTCCCAGACACATGGCCACCCTATAACCCACTCCGTTCTCATTGCGAAGGCGCACTGCTCAGAACAAGCCACACGGTTCGCGACGTCCAGCGAAAACACGTTGAGCGACTATAATGTGTCTGTCTGTCAAACAATCTAAAATAGTAATGACCTTGATCGGCGATTAACTCGATGAAAAAAGCCTCGTTTGTACTACTTTTAATTATTTCGCTTTACTCGTTAAAGCCTCTAGCACAGGGATGCCCGACACGCATTACCGACTTTGACAACCACTATATAAATATAACTCCACTCATCGAAAAAAAATACACCATCGAGCAGCTAGAGAAAGTATTAAGCACACTCAAAAACGGCATGAATAATGGTCAGGAGTACTTCAACATCCAAGAAGTTAAAAATATGGGCGAGACAAGTGGCACAGGCTTTCAACATAGTTCATTTACTGATATGAGCGTAGTATACTCGACCCAAAGACCCTTTAACTATCCATATGTAGACAAACATAGAGATGAAGCACAAAAAGTAGCAGAACAAAGAATTGCCGCCTATGAATGCAGCAAGCGATTCGGCTGGCCATCTGCCACAAATAGCAGAAGCCAACCAAGCCCATCAATATCAAATCAGCCACCTAAAAAAATAACACGCCCGACATCAGAGATTACAAATGTCGCGACACCCACCACCACACTTAAACAGCCTGCCAAGAGCAATGAATTAGCCAAACTAAGTAACGAGACTGATAAAGACTTTATAGCAAGATCAAGCTTCTCAAAATCCGCTAACGCATTAGGGGATAATAACTGGGAAGAACGCGCAGCCAACAACAAAGAAAAATTTGAATACGCAAAACAGGCGAAAAACTGCGTTTCCGAACAGCAAGAACAGGATGGAATTGTATATTTTTACAATCATTGCAACACACCAATCTATGCCATTTTTTGCTACGCAGGCGGTGAGTTCCACCAATGCGGAAAAGGTGAAGGGGCTGTTGAGCCGCCGCCTGGGGGTCGAGAAGGCGCACATGGGCCAGGCACCCATGGAGCGCCTTTTGCAACGTACATATTCGCCTGTCCTGGAGATTTTAGGCCCTGGGTGAAATGGACCGGCAATACACTAGAAGGGGATTGCAGGAGATTCATACAATGAAAAAAAGTACTCTCGCCTGCTTAGTTTTAAGTATATTTATGAACTTCCCTTGCAGTAGCGCCGAACTCGTACGCTTACAAAATTGGGATACAGCGACTTACCCTAACTCTCCAAAAAAACTTATCAACCAAATGGAGCATGACCCATATGCCAGAGCAGGCAGCGGCAAACTGCTCAAAGTAAAAATAGGTCAGAACACGTTTATTGAAAATAATGGCTTTCTGGTTTCCGATCAATTAATCTCCCCCGCAGCAACAACGCACAAAACAACATTAACTTATCACGGCTTTGTACAAGTTAACTCTGACAACACCCCACTAAATATAATATTCAATGCCAGCGCACAAAACTGGCTAGAATTTGGTTTTACAACATATTTAAAAGAACGCTCCAAAAACGGGATTGATAGAGAGCTAATTCAAAACTGTCGCTCTACAAGCAAGACATTCGCAGACTTGCTTATACATGGCGTCCCAGGATACATCTGGGAGATAAACTGCCAATCAGATTGGCATTCTGCCCCTAAACCATATTACCGGAGCTGGATAGCCATTTATTATTATTCGGATTATCTTGGGATTTCAATTAAGACTGTCGACGAGGCCTACCCACCCAGTCGCACCGGCGTCCATCCGGATACAGAAATAACCTTTATAGATGAACACGGAAAGTTTAGAGCCATTACAATTCCCAACAACAATATGAGATTGAAGCGCTACATTTACTAGCAGATGGAGAACAGCGAAAACTTGGCTGTTACCCGCAAAAAGTCTCGGCATGCACCAGTTTCAGACGCAAATAGTGTCGAAGGCCGGCGCCTATCACTAACTGCAACGTTTCATCCGATTCAGCGCAACTCCAACAACACCAGTGACCGCTACGGGTCGTTTTCAGCCCGTTGCGACGGACAGCAATCGGCCCAGAGTGTGTAAAAACGCTGACCAAAAATCGAAGTGCGCGCTCCTACGTCAATTCTAGAAAAGCGCGGCGGGTCAACAGACCTGAAATTTACATAAGAGCGCGATTTTCAGGTCAATTTTTAACCAGTCGAGCCCTCGTGAGAGTTTTTACACAGTCTGGGCCAGAAGCGGACATCCGGAAGCGCCTGAAAAAAGCAAAGCCGATCTAATCTGTTTCCGCTAAAGTCTGCAGATAAGGAAAGCTCCCCCTAGGGGCACGAATGATAGAGTTGATCTCGTATGGATGCAGGCAAGAGGAAAGAGCAGTTCAATATTGCTTATGTGCACGCAATGGCAGCCCAAGCAGGGCTTAACCCAAGTCAGCTGATGGTTGACGACGACAGCATCGATATCCAACTTTCGGGTAAGGGATTTACCGGCCAGCTCCGGAACCCCATGGTTCAGTTACAGCTGAAATGCACCTCTCAGGATTTGGTGTCTGGAAACGTCATCAAATTCCCTCTGTCTCGCAAAAACTTCGACGATCTTCGCGGCAGTAACGTGATTTGTCCGCGTTACCTCGTTGTGCTATTGGTCCCAGAAGATGATGGGTTGTGGGTCGAGCATCATGCCTCGCACATGACTCTGCACAACACCTGCTATTGGCTGTCACTCAGGGATTATCCAAGTACTAGCAATAACTCGTCGGTAACCGTTGAGATCCCGCTTACACAGCGGCTAACCACCACCAGCTTGCGACACCTGTTAACGCTGGCCAGTAATGGGGAAAGCGTATGAGACGGGATGAGCTCGCCAAGCATCTTAACGACATAACTCCAGCACATTTGGAGACATACATGCTGTCCCATGGTTGGTTTCGCGATGGCGACTTCAAAGGGCTGGCGTCAATATGGCATAGATCCGGCACTGATCAGTCCGATGCGGAAATTCTGCTGCCTAGTTCAGCTTCTGCTAAAGACTTCGCAGACCGCATGGTGGATGCAGTAATTGCTATATCGCTATTTGAAGATCGATCGTTTCTAACCGTATTGAAAGAAGTCATGGGACACTTTGCGGACCTAGTCCGTATACGTGTATTTCACAACGACGTTGATGCCGGGACTATTCCGATAAATGACGGTGTACTTCTAAACATACGCGCGCGTGATCTGATGGCCTCTGCGGTGATGTCTACAGCTTCGAAGCGACGGCATTTTATGGGGAAGCGCTCGCCAGAGGTGAAGGCATACATCGATTCGCTCCGATTGGGGCAGACCGAGTTTGGTAGTTATATCGTAAATATAATCGCTCCAGTTGGGCCGAGTCAGAGCGATCAGGGATCTTTTGAAGATGTTCCATTGTCCAATATCGTCACTGCGAATTTGGCATCTAGTCTTGAGGCTCTTACCTTTGCGATCGATGAATTCTCATCAGTTGGAGACCTCACCGTATTTGATGCGGCAGTTACCAGCGGGGCAAGCTCCAATATGTGCGATGCACTTGTAGGACTCAGCGGTGCAGAAAAGAAGCGAGGTTTTGAGATTTCAATCACCCCGTCGCATCGCCCTGAAACCGTTTCACAAATTAAATCATTTAGATTTGATGTTGAGAGCGTCGTCAAAATTGCGGACGCTTCAGCCTATTACAAAGACAATTATGTCCTACCAGCGCGGACTATTATAGGTTCCATCAAACGATTGGACAGGCCGTTGAATGATGAGGCGGGTACCATCACAATTGCGACGATGATTGGCGAGATTGAAAAGCATGTATCTATTCAGCTTGGGCCTGATGAATACATGGATGCCGTAAATGCGCATAAGCAGAAAGCTGCGATTCAATGCACTGGAGATCTTCATGTTTCAGCTCGAAGCTCGAAGCTACTAAATCCATCAGGCTTTCGGGTCCTATCGAACGGTGAGTTTCCCTTCTGACTAAGTCAAGCTGGTAGTCGTTAAAGGGGTCGTAACGAGGTAGTCTGGGTGACCATCGGTGTAAAACGCTCTGTGGCTTTCCACACTGCGTGGGCTTGAGGGCTATGTAGGATGGACAGTGCTTTCTTGACCATCAGCTTTTGCGAGTGGCCGCAATGGGGCGCCTTCTGCCGGTCATAACCACGAAGAGTGCTGGTCAAATCCAGTTCAAAGGACTGTTCATATCGAATGCAGACAATTGGGTTGGCCTTAGCAATTACTTACCCAGCCCCAGCCAGCGGTAAGATGAACTAGGATTCCCGCATCACCACTCAAGGACGATAGCCATGTCAGATAAGTCAGAAGCCAACATCGCCACGGCAGACGCTCTAACCCTTCTTTTGCATAATCAGCACGCTCTAGCTGCCTCGATGGAAGAAGTAATCAAGTGGCTCTCAGAGAACGGAGTAGGGATTGTCGCCGATAACGCAATGACTGCCATGGACACGCTGGACGTAAATGCACAAGCGATTACAGATGCCATTATGCGACTACGCCTTTAATCGCTGACAGCCAGAGAGTAGCAGCCTACAATCTGTCCCGCTCACCCGGTGTGAACAGTGCCTATTCTCGCTGGATGCAGTACGTCACGCCGGGTGAGCTCCATCATTATTTTTCCAGCCTGGATCTGGATCGCCTCAAGAGTTGCACTCATTTTCGCGGAGCGGGGCATGGACTCCGTGGAAAACGGTCTTGGTTAGTTGACCAGTATCCATCCGCTGTTCTGGTAGCTAGCCCATACCTTCGTGACGAGGTAACAGGCTAACCCAGCGAACAGCAGTCTGTTTCGGGCCCTGTAGAACTTGGCTATTCTATTGACGCTACGATCGCCAAGCTCGTTTAGCCTTCGTTTCCTGGTGTTGGGGTCTCTGATTTGTAATGCCTTGGTGTTGTCGTACATGAGTACCAACTTAGCCTCTAGGCGTTTGAACCCGTAGACCGCACTGCTGGCAAACACTAACAGGCTACACAGAAGGAATGTTTCCTTGTTGATCCCTAGTCGCCCGTACGGGTTGGTCTGGGCTAGATAGGCACATATCGTCAGTGTCGCCCCGAGGATGAAATAGTCCAACTTGGCATCTTCGTCATGTGAACGGTAAATCAACTGGTCTATCCGATCCTGTTCTTCAGCCATGTTCACTTCCCTTGTAGTGCCGTATCGGTGGGTGATCGATGTTACCGGGTGCAGTAGCTGGCTGCCATCACGTCACTTGGTTGACCTAGAGCTAGGTCTTGTCCTTGGGTGAGTAGTCACCGTAGGCGTACCCCAGTTGTGTCTTCTCCTGTTCACGTTCCCGCTGGTACATGTCAGTCAGCGTCCACTTCAGCCGCTCGTGTTCAACCTTCAGGGCAGCCAGCTCAGTGGAGCTTTCCCGGTACATGACGATCAGTCCGGCGATGTTCTTGTGGGCCTTCCTTAAGTCTCGACGTGTCGTCTCCAGTTCCGCACACAACAGGTCACAGTGGTGCTTCAGCATCTCCGTGCGGGTTGGCATCCCCAATTCAAACCCGCTGTCATCGATCAAATCGTCTTTCATCCCGCATGCACCGAATACTGTATGTGCGTACAGTATCTGGCTGGGAGATGGTGTTCAATCTGTCCGCGATGGGTGGTCCGCGTTACTCGGTTATTAGGGTCGCGAGCTTTGATATCGCTTCCAGCTTCTGTGCTGTCGTCGCACCTTTCGAATACACAGCATGCGTCACTGATTTATTCCCATGGCCAACCAGTTCTTTTGCCAAGGCGTCTGGCACGTCAACCCTGACCAGCCCAGTGACTACGGTATGACGGTAACTGTGGAAGACGTGGAGCCTGCTGAAGCCTGCTGCTGTACGCAATCTGCCAAACGCCTTGGATATTGCGTGTGAGCGGTGGCCGTAGTGATTGTGTGAGCTGGTTGGGATGAGGAAGGTGTCTGTGGAGTCTTCGCTGAGTCGATCGATGGTCGGCAACAAGCTTGGGTGAATCGGCACTACACGTTTGCTCGCCTTGCTTTTGCTCCGTGGGAAGTTGAAGCACCGGATGCCATCAACAGTGATGACGCTGTCTTTGCTGAGTTGGCAAAGTTCTTCGATACGAGCCCCGGTGTACCAGCCCAGTGAGATAAGGTCCGCAAGCGGTTTATCTTGGTTATTCAGTGCGGCTTGATGCAGCTTGAGGGTATCGTCCCGCGTGAAGATTTCCCGGTCTTGGCCTGCTATCTCGGAGCCTCCGCCCTGTGGCAGTTCGTGGCCGCTGAACGGGTTCACCTTGTCTTTATATTCTTCACGCCAAGCAGGGTCGTACTTCATTGCCCACTTCCAGAACGCAGTACCAGCCATGAGGTACTGACCTAACGTAGCTGGTGCACGATCCAGCGATTTCAGCCATGCGTCTACCGTGTCGAAGTTGACCGGCAGCCCTTCATGCTTGAGGAAGTCCGACAGTCGTTCCATTTTGCCCACTTGCTGATCGACGTGTTTTGGCGCGCCACCACGACTCTCCCGGAACTCTCGGTAGGTCTTCAGGCGAGCAGGGGTGATGGGTGACTTCGGCTTGTACACGGTTGGATCTTGGGCAATCGCCTTCGCTTCGGCTGCTTCCGACGAAGTTAATCCGTACTGGGCTGTGGTCATCAGTGCCGTTAATTCTCGTTGGTAACCGGCAGATTGTTGCACTACGTCCATGTCGCTAGTGGTTTTTTGTGCTCCGTATTTCTTTACAAGGTCGACGACGCCCGTGGTCCCGAGACCTTCCAACTTGTGGGCGTTCATGTAGAGCGCATAGGCAGCATCAAAAAGTTTCTGCTTGGTAGCCTCAAGTTCCTCTGGGGTGTGCACCTTGATTTCAGGAGCATGTCTCGATGCAGCCAGAAAGCGTGCACCAACATCTTTGTCGAAGTCGTGACCCCATGCTGCAAGTTCGGGCCGCCAGTTCTCCTTGCGGGCCTGCACCTGTGCCCTAGCAGCAGCAATCTTCGCTTTCCACTCGGTAAGGAAAGGCAGGCGAGCGTCCATTGCTTCTCTGCGGAGTCCAGTTTTCAACGACCGGATAAAGGCCTTCGCCCCAAACACACGCTGTACATCAGCCGGAATAGCCATCTTCACATACCATGTGGATTCGCCTTTCTTCTGGATCAGGTTGTCTGCCATTGGAGCGCCGTGAGTGGGGAGTGGTGCAGCGGATTGTACTACTCAATTGTACTACTATGCACGCTGAAAGCCCCGTAATACTGGTCATGTTGGTCGAAAGGGGGGTTTAGTTCGAATCTCTCCTTCACCGCCAAATTCGATGTAAGCAAAACCCCTGATTTCGAGAGAAGTCAGGGGTTTTGTGGTTTCTGGTGTCTCAATTTCAAGCATGGCACCGCTGTTGGCCCAGGCGTATCAGCGAAGGCGTGTCTGAAAATGATGTAGGACAAGTGATAGGCGTGTGGGAATTTATGCTGGAAAGCCAGGCGGTTGGGTGCTTCCATGGGTTTCAGCAGCTCTCACGAGCCATCTCGGGAAGGGGTATTCGATTTGCGCCTCCAGGGTACAAAATGAATCAAAGGGCAGTGCACATGACGCCCCCCATTATCCGGAACGGACGTACGCACGTTATGCAGGAAATGACCATGAAACAGGCAGAGCTGGAAAAGGTTCATGTGGAGATCGTCAAGCTGCTCGCTGAGCAACGCAAGCTGAACGCCGAGGCCGGCAAGATGACCCGTGAAACTTTTTGGTATCCGGTGGCCGTTGCTATTGGCCTGATCGGTACGGTCGCCACTGTTACCGCAGTGTTGATCAAGCTGCTCTGATCCCCCGGACCGGTGATTGAGATTTGATTGTCCACCGGGCTTTTTTTGTCCGCTGCTATGCTTTCTTGACTCAAAGGAGGGCTCAGCCATGCCAACAAACGACCTCATTCCGTCCCTGATCTTCAAGCTCAACGAAAACCAACTCGCCATAGCCGCGGCTGTGGAACAGCTATCGATCTTTGTCGAACAGCGTGGCTCGGCCGACGTAGCAGTCAGTGTTCGCAACTCCTTGACGACACTTGATGAGAATTTGGTATTCATCACGCGTGGGGTTGCCGAGCTTATGAATGACCGGTAGTCATGATTCGGTGCATGCGCGAGGCTCATCGTTACAGGGGCTCTAGTTCGCCAGTACGATTTTCCGGATTATTAAGCCATTGTTCTGGATTTGAGGGCGCGTCGACCTATTCAATTCCTCCAGAAGTCCGGTCTTCAAGCGAGTTCCGTCCACCTGTTAGACTGGCAAAACCCCTCGAACGGAATCGACCTCGTGCCTACCCCTCACGCCACTTCCCGTCGCATTGCCAAACCTGTGACCGTCCTGTTGATGTGCTTGATGTCATCCCTCGCCAGCGCATCCACCGCCACAACCTTCCCCGACGCCGAAGCCAGCGATCCCGCAAAACTAGGCTGGATGGTAGGTTCGCCACCACCGGCAGATCGCTCCGTGCGTTTCGAAGATGGCAGCTATTTCCAGTTCCCGGCGATGCGCTGGAGTGTCTCGAACTTCCGTCAACTGATGCCAACGATCAACGTTTCACGGGGGCTGGGCGCACCGGTTCCATTGGTATCTGCGCTGCGTAAAGACATCGATGCGATCAGCTTCGTCCCGCTTGGCGCTAAGGCTCCGATGACGTGGGATCAATCCCTCGTGGTCACCTACACCGACGGGATTGTGGTGATGCATCGCGGGAAGGTGGTCTACGAACGTTACTTTGGCGTGCTGAAACCTGAAGGCCAGCACGCGGCAATGTCGGTGACCAAGTCCGTAGTCGGCACGTTAGGGGCGATGTTAGTGGCTGAAGGGCGAATCGATGCGAACAAGCACGTCGCCGATTACGTCCCTGAACTGGCGGCTTCTGCGTTTGGCAGCGCCACGGTGCGCCAGGTCCTCGATATGACGACCGGCCTCAAGTACAGCGAGGACTACGCCGACCCGAACGCCGAAGTCTGGGCTCATGCAAAAGCTGGCAGCCCTTTGCCCAAGCCAAAGGACTACACCGGTCCGCGAAGTTACTACGAGTTTTTGCAGACTGTTCAACAGCAAGGCGAGCACGGTAGTGCGTTCGGCTACAAGACCGTCAACACCGATGTGCTGGGTTGGGTCATCGCTCGAGTGACCGGCCGCAACGTCGCACAGTTGTTGTCGGAACGTATCTGGAGTCGTTTGGGTGCTGAGCAGGACGCCTATTTCACCGTGGACTCCATTGGCACCCCGTTTGCCGGCGGCGGCTTGAACACGGGCTTGCGTGACCTGGCACGGTTTGGCGAGATGTTGCGCAATGACGGCACGTTCAACGGTCAGCAAATCGTGCCCAAAGCGGTGGTTGATGACATCCGTCGTGGTGGCGATAAACGGGCATTCGCCCAGGCGGGTTACGATTTGTTGAAGGGGTGGAGCTACCGTTCGATGTGGTGGGTGACGAACAAAGAGGGCGGAGCCTTCATGGCGCGCGGGGTCCATGGACAACGCATCTATGTCGACCCGAAAGCCGAGATGGTGATTGTTCGCTACGCCTCCCATCCGGTCGCCAGTAATTCGGCTAACGATCCGGTCACCTTGCCGGCGTTTGATGCGTTGGCTCAACATCTGTCCAGGTTGCCTTGAGTAAATAGCCCTGGGCCATGAAGAAGGAAATTTAATGATCACCACCACAACCCACACCATCGAAGGCCGGCAAATCACCGCCTATCTGGACATCGTCAGTGCCGAGTCGGTGCAGGGTGTCAACGTTATCCGCGATATGTTCGCCGGGATGCGGGATTTTTTCGGTGGGCGCTCTCAGACATTGGAGCGTGCGTTGAAGGAAGCACGGATTCAGGCTACCGACGAGCTCAAGGAGCGGGCGCGGGCACTTCAGGCCGATGCGGTGGTGGGGCTTGATTTTGAGATCAGCATGCCGGCCGGGAAGGGCGGAATGGTGGTGGTGTTTGTGACCGGGACGGCGGTCAAGCTGAGGTGAGTGAGGCAAGGGGCCATTCGTCGGGCATGCAACAATCTGAATCACAAGTCCGGTAATGACCGACTAGTCTCAGAATCCTGGGTGGTCGGTATTTTTTAGGCAAATAGGGCTTGCCGGTATCGACCCTTTTGAGAGGGGAAAGGTATGACTGATCCGTATATCGAAGAGGAAGGGGCAGAGTTTCCGATCAACAATTGCGTTCAGTGTGGCCAAACGGAGTATGTGGCAGGCTTTGGTGAAGACCCGGTTCAAAACAACAAATTGAAAGCTGCGGTGCGCCGAGGGCCCAAGTCGAAGTTTATGCCCAAGGTGCGTACCAGGAAGTAACTATCAACTGTACAGCCCCCCCGCCATTGAGCGGGGTTTTCATTTTCATGACGTTGGCTCTTGGGATTTGGACAACAGGTACATAACTGGCTGTTGGTAATTTTTTTTCACAAACTTTTCACACCTGCCTACGTAGGCTCAACTCATCCGTTAGAAAGCAGTACCTGGCCCGTTCCCCAGCGGGCTTTTTTTTGCCTGTCATAAAACCTTTTCTATAAACGCTGTCCAACCGTCGCCTATAGCGAGGTTGAACCTGTGCGTGTCTGGACTTTTGCTCCTCTAAAGCATTCAATCTCGCCCCTTTCGGTTACCCCCTTTTTTTGAGGTTCTTGTCATGCGTTTAACACTGCCTGCTTTGGTTCTGGGGCTTTTGGTTGCTCAAGGTGCGATGGCTGCTGGTGATGGCACTGCCGCGATCGGTGGTGGTTTGGGTGGCGCGCTGGGTAATGTGGTCGGCCAGAGTATGGGCGGCAGCACCGGTGCAGCGATTGGTGCTGGTGTCGCGGGCGCGGCCGGCAGCGCTGTTGCCGCACGCAAAGGCAGCCGCACTAAAGCAGCCATTGGTGGGGGTGTCGGCGCGGCCGGCGGTTCGGTGATCGGCAACAGCCTCGGTGGCAAGACCGGTTCCACCATCGGCGCAGGCTTGGGCGGCGCATTGGGCGGCGGCGTGGGCAGCAACCTGGCCAAAGGTCACAAGCGTCACTGATCCTGATCGATAAGTTTAAAACGCCCGGCTTGATGCCGGGCTTTTCGTATCCGGATGTTTCTTCTTCACACTCTTCGGGTCTACCGCTGTCCAACGGTCAGCGCTGGCGTGGGGAAAAAGCTAGACTCCTGCCATCCGTAACGCGTTCTCTTACCCCCGATACGGAATTTAGAGGTTCATATCATGCGTTTGACATTGTCCACGTTGGTTCTGGGACTTTTGGTCGCTCAAGGTGCAATGGCAGCCGGTGACGGCACTGCTGCAGTGGGCGGTGGTATTGGCGGTGCGCTCGGTAACGTGGTCGGCCAGCAAATGGGCGGCAGCACGGGTGCAGCGATTGGCGCCGGTGTGGGTGGCGCGGCAGGTAGCGCGGTCGGCGCGAAGAAAGGCAGTCGCACAGAAGCGGCGATTGGTGGCGGTTTGGGGTCGGCTGGTGGCTCGGTGATCGGCAATAGCCTCGGCGGTTCTACCGGTTCGACCATTGGCGCAGGTCTGGGCGGCGCGGCGGGTGGGGCAGTCGGCAACAACTTGGGTAGCGACAGCGGCAGTTCGCACTCCGGTAGCGGCCACAAGCATAAGCATAAAAATAAGCACAGAAACAAACATCACTGATTCGACATCGAGCTACACCAGAAACCCGGCCCAGTGCCGGGTTTTTCATTTCTGGTGGTAGAACTCTGGAACGTTTGGTCGTAGGTCGCCTCGAACTTCATACACCCCAGAACGTTGTGAGGCATGCCATGACTCCTGAAACCGAAGGCAAGGAAGAGAAAGGCCCGAGCGGGCTTCCGTTCATTAACGATCCCGGTAACGAGGACCCTGGCTCGCTGATGGATGACGCAACGGTGCCGCTCAACGATTCCGATGATGCAGGCGATGTCGGAAACATCGAGTTCGAAGACGAGGAAGAGGACCAGGACGACGATTAACCATGCTTTGCGACAGACTCGACCGATCGTCTCTCTGATCGAACGCCTGCATGGCGCAATCCTCGAAATGTCAGGGCCTGCTTTTCAGGCCCCTCGAGAGGTGCTTTATGAACGCTGATCCGAAAGACTCCGACATCGACGATACCCCCGAATATCCGTTGCCTTCACCGACCGATTCTTTGAGTCGAGACCAGCGTCCGCCTGATGACGACACTGCTGTGGAGCAATTGCCGTCTGATGACGTGAAGCGAGGGGACGTGGAAGCTGACCCTGAAGATCCAGACATTGCCGGTGATGACTGCTCAAACGAACCGAGCTGAACGCATCGCCGCTCGTCGATTGTGCGGCACCTTTAAAAAGTGATCGCTGCCAGAATTCAGGTACGCACCCTTTAAAGGAGATGCACCATGATCAGGTCAAAATTGACGGCCCTGACGGTGATCGGCGTGTTGTCGGCCAGCTCAATGTCGGCGTTTGCTCAGTCCTCCGGCACCGAGGCACCTGTGGATAAGGGCGGGATGCCGCCGTACTCTGAAATGAATGCGGGCTCTGCGGACGGAAATGCACCGCCGCCTGGCACCATTGACGGTGGGAATGGTGGTGATGCAAACGGGAGTGGCACCAGCCCGGAGGCGGGAAGCGAGGCGAGAAGTGGTGGAAGTTCGATGGGGAGTGGTTCTGGGAGTGGGTCTGGAGGATCCGGTAGTTCGGGGAGTTCCGGGATGAGTGGGAGTTCGGGAGGAGGGACGGGGAAAGCTGATACGAGTGGATCGGGTGGTTAAAACACTTGACCCCTAGCACTCCATGCTAGGAGTCGGATTTCTCAACAGGACCCCGAATATCTAGTCAATTATTTAGAAATAACGTTGTTCTTAAAGAAATAAAGCTCGCCTGTGGAATTTGACATTTTTTCAACTTTACCTAGGGCGATGTATTGTTTGAATTCAGTCTCTAAAACGGCTTTGTCAGTATATTTTTTATATTTTAATGGCAGTTCGCAAGCAAAAATATAAAGTCTCCAAACATCAAAGCCGTCTGTCCTGCCTTCAGGTCCGTAGTCAAAATCTATACAGAGATCAGGAAAATAAACAGCACAGCCAACTCCGTGTAACTCATATGTTATGTCGCCAGCCACGGTTCCACACCGCTCTATTTTATTGGTGCGCCACAGTCTTAGAATGCATCGAGTGCCGAATTTTTCTTCGAGCAAAGAGGTGGCTTTATCGACCATCGAAAGAAAGTCGAATATGAGTTGCTCAAGACTCTCGTTCCTGTAGTTCATCTTCTTCGATGCTCCAGCCTGTCATGCCCAACGTTGCTTGCGGACTCTATAACGTCATCAATATTGTTCAGAGTTCCTCTATGGCCCGCGATATCTCTCACAAGTTTAATGATCACTCTTGTTGATGTCTGCCTTGCTGCTGTAGCACGGTGATGTCCATCAAGGATATAGAGCTTGCCGTCATTTTCGGCGACATCTATCGGGAAAGCCGTGTCGAAACCAGTTTCACGCATATCCTTCGCGATATTTTCTACACGCTTAGTTGAACCTTTACCAGACAACGAATGCGTTCTAAATAAACTGCTTGGGTCAACGTCATGTATCAGGGAAGGCAGATCTGGCTCACCCTCATCAACCTTAGCCGTCCCCGCCGGATCCTCATCCCCAAACGCCGGCCTCTTACACCCATCCCCCCCAGGACACTCACTCAACCCCAACGGATCAACCCATCCCGTAGGATTCCGCGTGTACTGATACCCGTTTAACCCACCCGCTAACCTACTCGGATCCGGCGTCAGATACCGTCCAACATCCGGATTGTAGTAGCGATGCCGGTTGTAATGCAGGCCCGTTTCCGCATCGAAATACTGCCCCTGAAACCTCAATGGCTGATCAAGCACCTGATGGGTGTCGCGGTTGAGGCGGGTCAGGGGGCCATACGCTGTGTATCGGGCGGCCCAGATGATGTCGCCGCTGTAGTCGGTGAGTTCTTGTGGCGTACCGAGGTGGTCGAGTTGGTAGTAGAACGGACAAGCCTGGCGTGGGCCTTTGCCGTCGAGCATGGCGAGTGGACGGAAAGTACCGGGTTCGTAGAGGTAGCTGCGGTGGTGTTCCTTGCTGCTTTCAGCGACGAGGTTGTCGCCCTGCCAGAAAAATTCAGTGGTGTTGCCGTCGACGGTTTTGGCGATGCGGCGGCCGAAGGCGTCGTAGCGATAACTGGCACAACGTCCATCCGGCAACGTGACGCCTATTAATTGGTGCTGGCAGTCGTAGCGGTATTCGGTGACGAGTTTTTGTGCGGTGCCGCGGCGCTCGCGGATCAGGTTGCCAAAGGCGTCGTAATCGTAATGGCGGTCGCCTTGTATCAATAGGCGATTGCCTTTGACGGTGGTCGGGCCTGGACGATCCTGCACCACCAGGTTGCCGGCCGGGTCATGGGCGAAGGTTTCGGGCTGTTGGTCGCGGGTGTGGCGCACGCGGATCAGGCGGTCGAGGGGATCGTATTGGTAGCTGCGTTGGCCGTGACGGCTGTCGGCGATGCTGTCGAGATTGCCGTTGGCGCTGTAGGCATAGTCGCGGCGATACAGCGGTTGTTGCTGTTGGCTGACGGCGTGGGCCTTCAGGCGACCCTGATTGTCGTAGGCATATTCGCTGAGCAACAGGCCTTGCTCGCGTTGCTGTTCGCGGCCGAAGGCTAAGTGGTGGGTGGTGAGTCGGGCGCCGTTGAGGTCGATCGCCGTCAGCGCACCGCCCTTGGCGTGGTGGTAATCGAGTTTGCTGTTGTCCGGCAGGCGCAGGTGGTTGAGCTGGCCGCAGGCGTCGTAGCCATAGCGCAAAGTGCCCCAACCCTGATGCTCGGTGATCAGGCGATTCTGTTGGTCGTACTCGAACTCCAGCGGGTGATCGTTGCTGTCATCGACGCTGACCAACCGGCCGAGGCTGTCATAGCGATACTCGACGTTGACGCCATCGGGCAGGTTTTTGACCAGCAGTCGTCCAGCCGAATCCCGTTGGTAACTCGTGAACAGCTGTGAGCCGTCATCGCCGAACTCGATTTTCTCCAGCAAGTGGCCGTTGAGGTCGTAGGCATACGCCGTGCGTCGGCCATCGAAGCCGGTTTCCTGTCGGATCAATCCGTTGGGTGTGTAGTCCAGTCGATAGTGTTCGCCGGATTCATTTTCGATTTCCGTCAGCAGTAGCTGGGCGTTGTCGTAGCGATAACGCAGTTGCGTTCCGTCAGGGTTGATCCGGCGACTGACCAGATGCAGGTCATCGTCGTACTCAAAACGGGTGACGTGCCCCAGTTCATTGCGTTCGGCGGTGATCTTGCCGTAGGCGTTGTAGCTGAACGCGCGGCTGGCGCCCGTGGGAAGAATCGTCTGGATCAGACGCCCGACAGCGTCCCATTGGTAGTGAGTGACAGCGCCGTGTTCGTCCTGACGGGTAATCTGCCGACCCAAAGCGTCGTAGGAAAACCGCCGCTGACCACCGTCCGGTAACGTTTCTTCGAGCAGCTGTCCTAATGCATTCCACCCGAAGACATGCCGACTGTTGTCTGGATAACGGACCGACAGCACCCGTCCTTGAGCGTCGTAGCGATAGTGAGTGACATGACCATCAGGATCGGTTGCTTGCGTGACGTCACCCTGAACATTGCGCTGATACTTCCATACCGCTTTGCCGCGATACCGCGCGTGCAGGAAACCATTGCGATATTCGTAGGACGTCGGCTCGTCTTCGGGTGGGATCAGGGCAATCAGCCGCCCGATCTCGTCGTAGCGGTATTGGGTAATTGCCCCCAACGGATCCTGTTCGGTCAGCAACCGGCCTTTGTCGTCGTAGGCCTTAAGGTGTTCTGCGCCATTGGGTTCGACCCGACGCACCAGTCGCGCCTGTTCGTCGTGCTCGTAAATCTCCTCGCTGCCGTCGGCGTTGTTAACCACCACACTGCCGTTGTCATCCCAGACATAGCGTGTGTCCATTTGCGAGAAAGTCGCCCAATGCCGCACGCACCGGGCCGCTTTGCCGGCACGCTCCCACTCCCAGTAGAAACTTGCTCCGCCGGCCAATTGCCGTTGCAGAATCACGTGCTGCTCGTCGTAGTCGTAGCGTTCGCTTTCGCCGGCGGCATTGGTCGCTTCGATCAAGCGCTGACAAGCGTCGTAGCGGTAGGCAACCAGTGTTTGCTCGGTACGCCAGGCGTCTTCCAGGGTGTCGGCCGGATGAAAACTCTGATACTCGACGGCAACGATGTGTCGGCGGTCATAGCGCAACAGCAGGGAACGCCCGGCGCCGTTGTCGAGGCGATTGATCCTGTCAGAAGTGTCCCGCTGCACCATCAGCCGATTGCCATAGGCATCGCTGATGGCCGTCAGTCGCCCTGTACGAAAGTGGTAAAACCGCGCTGTCTCGCCAGCCAATGCAAGGACCAGCTCTTCCGGCTCGTGTCCCAGATAAATCGCTGCCCGCGACAGGCTGTTATGAATCGCCGGGCGCTCGACACTCGGAAAAGGAAAAGTCGTACGACGGTTTTCGTGGTCGGTCCAGACAACCTGTGCTTCATCGATGTCCAGCCGATGTGCGAGGGAATGACTCCAGCCGAATCCGAGTCCACAATCGATCTCCACCGCACTGGTGCGATAGAGCCGGGTGAAGTCGAACGGCAAAATCCCGTCCAGCGAACCGTCGGTGAGGGTGAGCAGTTCTTCGCCCGTGACCATCGATACCGGACAGCCATTGGTACAGGTCAACGGTCCGCAATCGGCGCTGTCGCCGTTGGGGTTTTTCGCCTGATCGGGAGCATCGTCGCGGTGTTCCTGACGAACCAGGCGGGTCATGGCCTCAGACTTGTCGCGAGCGATTGCGACCGGGTTCTTTACCAGCACAACCGGTGCAGCCCCCGCGCTGATCTGCAGTGACACTGCGGGTGCGGGGTTCAGCGGAACATTCCGGGCGCTGACTGCGAGGGGTTTGAGTACGCCAGCGTGGGCTGTCAGGTCGGACTTGGCGTTCAGTTCGGCCAGCCGCAAACTCGCGGCCGCCAGCCAGTTCCGTGCTCGCTCCGACTTGACCTTGTTCAGCACCTTGGCGCTTATGCCAAGTTTCAGTCCTGTAGAACCGGTGAAGCGCGCCAACAGCAATCCGATCAGTATTCCTGTCCGAATTTCCGCCACGACCTCAGCGATATGCTGCGGCGGCAACATCCTCAGCCAACTGGTGATCGCCGCGAGATGAATGAACATCAACGGCTCGTCGCTCAACATCAGCAACACATTGGCAATGGTCTCGGCCGAAGCGTCCAGCAGCGCTTTAAGTTCGACCTCGGTCAGGTACTCAAGGAGCTTTTCGCTATTGGCTTGCAGGTCCGCGATCAAGGCGTAGACCTGCTTCACGTCATCCCACAAACCGTTCAGCGAGTTCTCGAAACCGCGCCAATCAGCCTGTTGCAGCATGCCGTAGCGTTTGGTGAAACCGGCCTCGGAAAACTCTGCCCACAGCGGTTGGAACTCGGTGGTCCACTCGTTGCGCAGCCAGCCTTCCAGTTCGCCGATCACGCCCTGATACGAGTCGTACAGCGCTTTGACATGAGCCTTGGAAACATTCGGAAAGAAGGTGATGCGATAACGCAGGCTGCGCTGGCAATCGGGGATTTCCAGGATGCCGCTGGGGCCAATCTCGTGGTAGACCGGCTCGCCAAACGTGCCTTCAGAGATCAACGGCTCAAGCATGACTGGCGTATTGCCGATCGGCACGAAACGCGCAGCCTCAAACATATGCACCAGGGTCAACGGACCGCTGGTCGGACAGGCGACGACTGTCGAACTGACTGGCGTGGTGGAATTCGTCGGCGCGCTAAGACGGACTTCGTTGCCGACCTTGAACACCTGCTCGACATCCAATGCCCTGCCGGTCCAGAAACTTTCAGTCCAGGCGTCGTAGTCATTGAGACACAGCCGAAAATCACCGAGCAGCGCTTCGACGTCCGGCTTCTCAGGGTTCATGGCGGCGACCACCAGCAGCCCGATGGTGTTATTCAAGGCCAGGACCTTGTCAGGTACGAACATTCACAGTCTCTCGCGCGGATCAATTCAGAACGCGGGACTTTGCGGGGGATCGGCGTGGAAAGAAGTCGGGAAAGTAGGTGTTTGGTGTAGGGGGAATCGCTAAATGACGCAGCACTTCGGCGCAGGTTTTAGTACCGATCAGACATTGCCCGTTGCCCTATGCCAGTCGCGCTCGCTATGCTGCTGAATCCTTTAATCGATCGCGGACCCGGCCGTACCTGAGCCGCCTCTGGGATGTCATTAGAAAACGGATCAGATGCGATGAATGCACCGCTGAATGAATTCGGCCCGATCAAGGCCGTGATTTTCGATATGGACGGCTTGTTGCTGGACACCGAGGGCATTTACACCGAGGTCACGTCCATGATTGCCGCGCGTTACGGTCGGGTCTTCGACTGGAGCGTCAAACAGAACATCATCGGCCGTGGCGCGGGCGATCTGGCGCGTTATGTGGTCGAGGCGCTGGACCTGCCGATCACCGCCGAAGAGTTTCTGGTGATCCGCGAACCGCTAATGCGCGAGCGTTTTCCTACGGCGCTGGCGATGCCGGGCGCACAGGAACTGGTTCGGCACTTGAAGGCCAACAACATTCCGATCGCGGTGGGCACCAGTTCTTCGCGTCAGTCGTTCGGCCAGAAAACCACCTTGCACCGCGACTGGTTCGCGCTGTTCGATTTCATCGTGACGGCCGATGATCCTGAAGTCGGCGCGGCCAAACCGGCGCCGGACATCTTCCTCACGGCGGCGCGGCGCCTGGGTGTCGCGCCCGAGGATTGCCTGGTGTTCGAGGATTCGCCGTTCGGTGTCACAGCGGCGAAAGCGGCGGGGATGACCGCGATTGCGATCCCGGATGCGGCGATGGCTGACGAAAAATACGCACACGCCGATGGCATTCTTCGTACGCTGACGGCGTTCAAACCGAGCGCCTTCGGCCTGCCGGCGCTTTGAATGGGCCTAAAACTACGCGCAAAAAAACGCCGGCAACCTGATAAGGGTTGCCGGCGTTTTTGTTTCAAACGAGCCGTTTATCAGGCGCCGAAACCACCGTCGATGGTCAGGCTGGCCCCGGTGATGTAGCCGGCTTCGGGGCCGACGAGGTAGGCGACGAAACTGGCGATTTCTTCCGCTTTGCCGTACCGACCCACCGCCATCAACGGGATCAGGCTTTCGGCGAATTCACCACTGGCCGGGTTCATGTCAGTGTCGACCGGGCCCGGTTGCACGTTGTTGATGGTGATTCCGCGCGGGCCGAGGTCGCGCGCCAGGCCTTTGGTCAGGCCGACCAGTGCCGATTTGCTCATGGCGTAGGGGCCGCCACCGGCGAAGGGCATGCGGTCAGCGTTGGTGCTGCCGATGTTGATGATGCGACCGCCTTCAGTCATGTGTTTGGCAGCGGCCTGGGTGGCGATGAATACGCTGCGCACGTTGATCGCGAGTGTCTGGTCGAAGTCTTCGAGTTTGAAGTCTTCCAACGGTGCAACAGCCAGTACGCCAGCGTTGTTGACCAGGATGTCCAGGCGACCAAAGGTTTCGACGGTGGCGGTCACGGCGTTGCGGAGGGCCTTGGCGTCGGCGCTGTCAGCCTTGATGGCGAGGGCTTTGCCGCCGTTACCGGTGATGCTGTTTTGCAATTCTTCGGCTTTTGCCGTTGAGCTGACATAGGTGAAGGCGACTGTCGCGCCTTCAGCAGCCAAGCGTTTGACAATAGCGGCGCCGATACCGCGGGATCCGCCTTGAATCAAAGCCACTTTGCCGCTGAGGTTCTGAGTAGTCATATCGATCTCCAAAGTCCCGAGGCGAGATGTCTCGGTTGATGGAGCCTAGTATCGATGCAGGATTACAGGCTGTGTAGACGGTCATTACGATAGTCTGTGTAAACCAAAAGTTTATAGTGGCGCTTATGGAAACCTTCAGCAGTATCGAATGCTTCGTGCGCAGTGCCGAGGTCGGCAGCTTCGCCGAAGCCGCGCGCCGCCTGAGTCTGACTCCGGCGGCGGTGGGCAAGAGCGTCGCCAAACTTGAGGCGCGACTGGGTGTGCGGTTGTTTCAGCGCAGCACTCGCAGTCTGACGCTCACTGAAGCGGGTCATCTGTTTCTCGGCGAAGTGAGTTCCAGTCTTCACACGATCCAGAATGCGGTGGCCAATCTGGCCAGCGCCGAGGGTCGACCGGCGGGGACACTGAAAGTCAGCATGGGCACGGTGTTCGGGCGTTTGTACATCGTGCCGTTGCTCGGAGAGTTTCTACGTCGATTTCCGGCGATCAACCCGGACTGGCATTTCGATAACCGTCAGGTCGATCTGATCGCTCAGGGTTTCGATGCGGCGATTGGCGGGGGATTCGAGCTGCCGCAGGGTGTGGTGGCGCGCAAGCTGACGCCGGCGCATCGGGTGTTGGTGGCATCAGCCGAGTATCTGGCGGGGCGTGAGGCGATCGTCGAGCCGGATGATCTCAAACATCACGATGGCATCCTGATTCGGTCGCCACAGACCGGTCGGGTGCGCTCCTGGCAATTGACTAGTCGCACCCAGCAGCACAGTCCGCTGACGCTCAAGGCGCGGATGACCATGAGTGATTCGGAAGCGGCCTGCGCGACGGCTGCCCAAGGGTTGGGCATTGCGCTGGTGAGCATGCCGTTTGCCGTGGGCTATCTGGAGGCCGGGACCTTGCAGCGAGTATTGCCCGATTGGTTCGTCGACGATGGCAACATTTCTATCTATTACGCTGAGCACAAACTGTTGCCGGGCAAGACTCGGGCGTTTGTCGATTTCATCATTGAGCAGTTTGTGGAGCAGGGGTTGGGGCTGCGGTTTAGTGCTCTTTGAGCCAGGCTTGAGACCGAGGTGCGGCCATCGCGGGCAAGCCACGCTCCCACAGGGTTTGTGGCGTGCCACTGTTGTGTAGACGACGCGAAACCTGTGGGAGCGTGGCTTGCCCGCGATGAACGATAACGCGGTCTACCGACCAAGCCGCCCCGGCCAGCCAATGATGTTTTTCGGCCGCGGCGTCGCATAAGTCCGCACCTTGGACGTCGACAATCCCAACCGCACCAACGACTCGGCAATGGTCACCGCCGCCGTCACACCATCCACCACCGGCACGCCAGTGCGCTGACGAATCTGTTCATCCAGCCCGGCCATGCCGCCGTAGCCCAGGCAAATCACCTCGGCCTTGTCTTCACGCACGGCCAATTCCGCCTGACGAACAATCGCCTCCAGCGCACGCTCGGGATCGGATTCCAGTTCCAGTACCGCCAGGCCACTGGCCCGTACCGACGCGCAACGGTCCCAGAGTCCGGACAGTTTGAGGCGATCCTCGATCAGCGGCACGGTGCGGTCCAGCGTGGTGACCACCGAGTAGGCATGGCCGAGGAACATGGCGGTGCTGGCCGCCGCATCGGTGATGTCCACCACCGGCACATTGAGCAGCTCCTGCAAACCCTCGCGACCGTGCTCGCCGTAACCGGCCTGGATCACGGCATCGAAGGGTTGGTCGTAGGACATCACCCGGTCCATCACCGCGATGGCGGCCAGGTAACTTTCGAAATTGCCTTCGATGGAGTCAGCACCGAAGTAGGGCGTCAGGCCGATGATTTCCGTGCCGGGCGCGGCCACGGACTGAGCCGAGCGGGCGATGGCCTGGGTGATGGATTCGGTGGTGTTGACGTTGACCACGAGAATTCGCATGGGAGGTCCTTATAGCGGGGTGGTTCTGCGGCCCGACGGTGCCGGGCCGCCAAGGGATTAATGGCTGACGTTGTCGACGGCGATGGCTTCGCCGCTGACGTCTGCGTAATGGGGCTGCCGTTTGGCGATGATCAGGTAGAGCATCCCTGCAATTCCGGCCCCAATTAGCCAGGAGAAGGCCGATACGCCGTGAAAACCCGGTACCAGTGCCAGGACGATGGCGATCAGCGCGGCAGGAATGAACGCCGCGACGGCGCGTAAATTGACTCCGCGGCTGTAGTAATAAGCACCGTTGGGGTCTTCGCTGTACAACTGCGGCACGTTGACCTGACCTTTTCGTACGAGCCAGTAGTCGACCATGATCACGCCGTACAACGGGCCGAGCAGGGCGCCAAGGCCGGACAGGAAATACACGATCACCAGCGGGCTGTTGTAGAGGTTCCACGGCAGGATCAGCACCGCGATGGTCGCGCTGATCAGCCCGGCGCGGCGGAACGTCAGGTACTTCGGTGCCAGGTTGCTCAGCACAAAGGCCGGGGCGACGAAGTTGGCCATGATGTTCACCGCCACGGTGACGATCAGGAACGCCAGGCAGCCGAGCACCAGAAAGAAGGTGTTGGGAATCGAGGCAATGATCTCGGTCGGGCTTTCGATGATCCGTCCATTGATCTGAAATTGCGCGCCACAGAGCAGGACGGTGATGCTGGCGAACACCAGAATATTCACCGGCAGGCCCCAGAAATTACCGACCTTGATGGTCTTGCGGCACGGCGAAGAACGGGCGAAGTCGCAGAAGTTGAGGATCAGCGTGCCGTAGATCGACAGCCATAACGCACCGCCGGCAAAGATGTTGCGCCACATCTCACCACCGGTCAGCGGTTCGCGGATCGACCAGGCGATGGTCGCGTTGGCCTGGGTGTACATCCACGCGGCGAGGGCAGCAACGGTCAGCAGAATCACCGGCCCGGCGAACGCCTCGTAGCGCCGCACCATTTCCATGCCGTAGGCGAGAATCGCCAGTTGCACGAACCAGATCGCCACGAAGCACACCCAGCCAAGGGTAGATAGACCGAGGATCGAGTTGTGGTCGTAGTCAGCGAAGCCTGGATGAACCGCTGTCAGCAGTACACGAAAGACTACCGAGGCCAGGTAGGTCTGAATCCCGAACCAGGCGATGGCGATAACGGCGCGGATCAATGCAGGAATCTGCGCCCCGTGAATACCGAAACTGATCCGGCTGATGACAGGGAAGGGCACGCCGGTCTTTTGCCCCATATAACCGGAGAGGTTCATGAAGCTATACACCAACGCCGCACCGATCCCCAGGGACAGCAGGATTTGCCAGCCGCCCAGCCCGAGGGCGTACAGCCCGATGGCGAATGAGTAATTGGCGATGTTGTGAACGTCATTGGTCCACAGGGCGAAGATGCTGTAGCGGCCCCAGCGTCGACCTTCGGCCTTGGTGGGCGCCAGGTCCTTATTGTGCAGGCGAGGGCTGAGTACGATGGGTTCTTGAAACGTTTGGTCGGGAGTGGTTGAAGTGGGTGGGAAGGAGGGCAGATCCAGCGCGATGTTGTTATTGGAGAGGCTAGTACGCATTCCGGCAGGCTCCGAGCTTGGCATCGCGATGACTGTGCATGAGCGTTGGCTCGACAAATCTTCGTCGCGGGCAATAAGCATCATTGGTTACGGGGCATCTGCAGCCTGTACGGGATAGGGCGCTTCAGGCTTGCGGATCTAAAGTGTGTGTATGTTTTGATGTGATTGTATACAAAACATGTATGCACTTAAGCCAGATCCATGCCAGATCCCGATCTATGAAATTCATCGCTCATTTCGTTTTGTTATCAGTCGGCGATAAGCGATTGAAAAAAAAAGCGATATAAATTGACCGATTGAACAGGTATTTATTTTTCGGTGAGGTGGGTACGAAAGGTCGACTGAGGAAGTCAGGGCGGGAGTGTGTAACTTTTGGGGGCGCAGAAATGAAAAGTGCACACACAAATGGCACCTATGGTGACATTCGTGTGTACACATTTTTGTAGAGGGATTAGGCCTTGGATTTGCTGATGATGTTGCCTGCGTGCAAGCCGCATTCTTTCTGTGTCGCTTCTTCCCACCACCAGCGACCTTCGCGCTCGTGCTGGTTCGGCAACACCGGACGGGTGCACGGTTCACAGCCGATACTGATGAACCCGCGTTCGTGCAAGCTGTTGTACGGCAGCTCCAGCATGCGGATGTAACCCCAGATCTCTTCGCTGGTCATTTGTGCCAGCGGGTTGAATTTGTACAGGGTGCGTTCCGGGGTGGAGAACGCGGTGTCGATTTCCAGCACCGCGACGGCGCTGCGAGTTCCAGGGCTCTGATCCCGACGCTGGCCGGTCGCCCAGGCCGTCACCCCCGAGAGCTTGCGACGAAGCGGCTCGATCTTGCGGATGCCGCAGCATTCGCCATGGCCGTCCTTGTAGAAACTGAACAGGCCTTTTTCCTTCACAAAAGGTTCGAGCTTGGTGTAGTCCGGCGACACCAGTTCGATGTCGATCTTGTAGTGCTCGCGCACCTGATCGATGAAGCGGTAGGTCTCAGGGTGCAAGCGGCCGGTGTCGAGGCTGAACACTTTGACGTTTTTGTTCAGCTTCCAGGCCATGTCCACCAGCACCACGTCTTCGGCGCCGCTGAAAGATATCCACAGGTCATCGCCAAACTCGGCGAACGCAAGTTTCAGGATGTCCTGGGCGGATTTGTTGGCATAGGTCGTGGCGAGTTCCACGACATCGAACGATGGGCTCATCAGGGCGGCTTCCTACAGGTCGGTGGCGCTGGGCGCTCTATATGGCCCTGATGGTAACAAAATCCTGCAGCCGTTGGCGCGCACTCTGCGTTGCGCAGGCCTGCCTGAGTCGCTAGAGTTCGGCAGTCTTTTTGCTCGCTCGACTCAATAATCAATACAAATGGGAGTGTCTTGTGGAAATTGCCTGTCTGGATCTTGAAGGTGTACTGGTCCCGGAAATCTGGATCGCCTTCGCCGAAAAAACCGGGATTGAATCCTTGAGGGCTACCACCCGGGACATCCCCGACTACGACGTGCTGATGAAGCAGCGCCTGCGAATTCTCGACGAGCACGGTCTGAAACTCGCTGACATTCAGCAAGTGATTGCCACGCTCCAGCCGCTGGACGGTGCCATCGAGTTCGTCAATTGGCTGCGTGAACGCTTTCAGGTAGTGATTCTGTCGGACACGTTCTACGAGTTTTCCCAGCCGCTGATGCGTCAACTGGGCTTCCCGACCTTGCTTTGCCATCGTCTGATTACCGACGATTCAGGGCGGGTGACGAACTATCAATTGCGTCAGAAAGACCCCAAGCGCCAGTCGGTATTGGCCTTCAAGAGCCTTTACTACCGGGTGATCGCGGCAGGGGATTCCTACAACGACACCACGATGCTGGGTGAGGCGGATGCGGGGATTCTGTTCCATGCGCCGGACAATGTGATTCGCGAGTTTCCGCAGTTCCCGGCGGTGCACAGCTTTGCGGATTTGAAGCAGGAATTCATCAAGGCTTCGAATCGGGCGTTGAGTTTGTAGTCGTCCGGGAGGACGCCTTCGCGGGCAAGCCTCGCTCCTACAAGGGCTTACGCGGTCCTGTAGGAGCGAGCGGTGCGGCGATCCGACTTGCCCGCGAAGCTTTTAGAGGCCCTGCAAGGTATCGAGCAGTACTTTCACCTTGGTGATCGATTCCTGATACTCGGCCTGCCACTCCGAGTCCGCGACGATTCCGCCACCGCCCCAACAACACACCTGCCCATCCTTGACCAGCAAACTGCGGATCGCGATGGAGCTGTCCATCTCGCCGCGCACGTCCAGATAGAGCAAAGACCCGCAGTACAACCCACGACGCGTCGGCTCCAGCTCGTCGATGATCTGCATTGCGCGAATCTTCGGCGCACCGGTAATCGAACCGCCGGGGAAGCTGCCAGCGATCAGGTCCAGCGCATCCCGGTCATCCGCCAGTTCCCCGGTCACGCTGCTCACCAGGTGATGCACGTTCGGGTAGCTTTCCAGGCTGAACAGCTCCGGCACCCGCACCGAACCGATACGGCAAGTACGGCCGAGGTCGTTGCGCAGCAGGTCGACGATCATCAGGTTTTCCGCGCGGTCCTTGGGGCTGGCCAGCAGTTCGGCGGCGTTTGCCGCATCTTCGGCAGCGGTCAGTCCACGGGGGCGGGTGCCTTTGATCGGGCGGGTTTCCACATGGCGTTCACTGACTTTGACGAAACGCTCCGGCGACAGACTCAGCACCGCGCCGCCGTCGGGCAGGCTCTGAAAACCGGAGAACGGCGTCGGGCACGCCGCCCGCAGCGCGCAATACGCAGCCCATGGATCGCCCTGGCATTGCGTGCGGAAACGCTGGGCGAAGTTGACCTGGTAACAGTCACCGGCCTGGATGTAGTGCTGAATGCGTTCTAGCGCGTGGCGATACTCATCAGCGCTCAGGTCGGCCTTCATCGGGGCCTTCAACTTGAAAGGCTCGAGCGCTTCAGTCGAAGGCTCACTGAACAGTGCGATCAGACGCTGACGTTCGCTGTCGATCAGCGATGGGTGGAAGATCAACTGACTTGTACTCAGTTGGTGATCGCTGATCAGCGCCCAGTCATACAGCCCGAAACGTGCGTCGGGCAATTGCAGATCGTCCTGTGCCTGACTCGGCAGATTCTCCAGATGCCGACCGAAGTCGTAGCTCAGGTAACCGATCAAGCCCCCCGCGAAGGGCAGGTCAACAGGCACCGTCGTTTCACCGAGTCGTGTCAGATTGTCGCGAAGGCGTTGCAGGAAATCGCTGCCACTTTCGTCAGGCAACACCGCCAATTGTTCCAGCGGCCAGGCGCTGAGCAGGTCATAACGCCCACGCTCGGCAGTCGGCCGGCCACTGTCGAGCAGCACGGCACCGGGGGCATGACGAATCGCCGCGAAGTACTCGGCGGGGTTGGCGCGATAGGGGAGCGGGTGTACGGAACAGGTCAACATGGGCGGGGCAGATCAGCCATCGAGGCGGGGGTGGCGATTGTAGTCTCCTCGGGGAATTGCTCCTAGAGGGGATGTCGGGGATTGGCAGGTTGAAAGCCAATGATCGTTCCCACGCTCTGCGTGGTAACGCCGCCACGGACGCTCCGCGTCCGCCTGTGACGCGGAGCGTGGGAACGATCAATGCTAGGGGATCAGCCCTCAACCGCCGGAATATGCCCAAACATTTCCTGAACAAACTCAACCCGCTCCTGAACCGTCTCAACAATCCCGCGAGCCTTCAACTCTTCCAACCGCGCTTCAACCGCATGGGTACGCAACGTCAGTCCGCAATCATTGGCAATCTGAATGTTCAGCCCAGGTCGGGCATTGAGCTCAAGAATCAGCGGCCCTTTTTCCTGGTCCAGCACCATGTCGACACCGATGTAACCCAGCCCGCACAGCTCATAGCAGCCCGCGGCGAGTTTCATGAAACCGTCCCAGTAGGGCAGTTGCACGCCATCCACCGCGTTGGTGGTGTCCGGGTGTTTATTGATGATGTTGTTCAGCCAGGTGCCACGCAATGTCAGGCCAGTGGCGAGGTCGACACCGACGCCGATGGCGCCCTGGTGCAGGTTGGCTTTGCCGCCGGACTGGCGGGTTGGCAGCCGCAGCATGGCCATCACCGGATAGCCCATCAGCACGATGATCCGAATGTCCGGCACGCCTTCATAGCTGATGCTCTTGAAGATCTGATCCGGGGTCACGCGGTACTCGATCAGCGCCCGATCCCGGTGACCGCCCAAGGAGTAGAGGCCGGTGAGGATGCTGGAGATATGGTGCTCGATTTCCTCATGACTGATGATCTTGCCGGACACCGTGCGATAGCGGCCCTCAAAACGATCGGCAACCACAATGATGCCGTCACCGCCCGCGCCTTGGGCTGGCTTGATCACGAAGTCGTTGCGCCCGCCGATGATGTCGTCGAGGTTGTCGATTTCTTTCTCGGTGGAGATCACGCCATACAGTTCCGGCACATGAATGCCGGCGTCGATGGCGCGCTCCTTGGTGATGATCTTGTCATCGACGATCGGGTACAGACTGCGCTTGTTGTACTTGAGCACGTAGTCCGCGTTACGCCGATTGATCCCCATAATGCCCCGGGCTTCCAGGGCCTTCCAGGTCTTCCAGAAGCCGAACATCAGGCGTCAGCCTTCTTCAGGAATGCCTTGAAACGCACCAGTTCGGTCAGGCGGTAGCCGCGATAGCGACCCATCGCCAGCATGAAGCCCACCAGGATCAACAGGATCGCCGGGAAGGTGAACACGAAGTAAACCAGCTCCGGAACGCTCATGATCAGGTGCGCCAGCGACGCGGCGAACAGCGTACCGATCGCCACTTTCATGGCGTGGCCGGAACCGCGTTCTTCCCAGGTAATCGACAGGCGTTCGATGGTCATGGTCAGAATTACCATCGGGAACAACGCCACCGACAACCCGCGCTCCAGGCCGAGTTTATGGCTGAGCAAGCTGATCGCCGCGATCAGCACCACCACGAAGGTCAGCACCACCGACAGCCTCGGCAGCATTTGCAGCTTCAAGTGTTCAAGGTAGGAACGCAGCGACAGCCCCAGCGCCGTGATGATCGTAAACAGCACGATACCGAAGCCGAGCTGGGTTTCCCGGAACGCCAGGGCGATCAGCACGGGAGTAAAGGTGCCGAGGGTTTGAATGCCGATCAGGTTGCGCAGGATCAAAATCACCAGCACGCCGATCGGGATCATCACCATGATCATGAAGGTCTGCTGGGTTTGCAGTGGCAGGCCGTACAGCGAGTATTCGAGGAAGTTGGCGTCGGTGTTTTCGTCGGTCAGCTTGGCCAGGCGAATCGCGTTCATCTCGCTGTTATTCAGGCTGAAGGTCACGTTGGCTTTCTTGCCGCCGTCGACAGTGATCAGGTTTTCGTCGCCGGTCCACCACAGCAGGCGGTCGGTCGGCAGGCCCTGTTCACCGGTTTCCGGGTTGAAATACAGCCAGTCGGTGCCGTTGAAACTGCGCAGCCAGAGTTCCGGCATTTGCGGCTGGTCGGCCACCAGACGAATGGTGTGGACCTTTTCTACCGGCACGTGGGCGATGGACAGCACCAGCTCGACGATTTTGGCCTTGTGCCCGGCGGACGGATCGCCGCCCAGCAGCAGCTTCACGTTGTCGTCGTTGAGATTGTTGACACGCTTGATGGCTTCGCCAATGAAGGTTTCGACGTCGGCCGAGTGTTGGCGAATGGGCGCAAGCAGGGCTTCGGCGGCGATTTTTTCCGCGCCTTCAACCGCAATGCTGTCGCGGAAGGTCGGGCCTTTGATCTTGGATTTTTCGCCGGTGTAACGCTTGGTCAGCACCAAACGGTAATAAAGCGTCTGATTGCCCTTGGCCCGGCGGGCCGACCAGGTGACCTTGCGGTTGCCGTCGGCACGGTTCACGGCCACGCCGTAGTTATTGGAAATGAAGCTCTCGTTGAGGCTGACGTAATCGCGGCTCAGCGGCGGCACGAACATCTGGATCTTGACCGGGTCCTTGGCACTGGCGACGAACTCGACTTTGGCGTCGATGTTCCACAAGTCGTCGGTGGCGTCTTCGGTCACGGGAATGCCGAGCACGAAGATCTGATAGCCCGTGACTGAAATACCCAGCACCACCAGGATGGCGATCAGGATTCTCAGGTGGATGGTAAGAGAGCGCATTGGAATTACTCTGCGGTATGAGCGTCGGTGGCGCAGGCGGGTTTGCCAGCAGCGTATTTAAGACTGGGGTCGACCAGCGCATCGAAGCGTTTCAGTGCTTCGGAGCCGATCAGGAGCGGGTATTGGAAAGCGCTGCGGTCGGTCAGGTTCACTTCGATACTGCGCAAAGCCGAACCCATGCAGATATCCAGCTCGATGACCGGACGGGCGGTGTACTTCTTGCCTTCTTCCGGGTCGTAGTCGCCAGCCCGGCGCTTGATCTTGCTGACCCGGGCCAGTGGCCGTTCGATGGGATGCGAGTGCGCCGCGTCGATCGCCAGATAGAAGCGCACCCAGGACTCGCCATTGCGTTTGAAGCGTTTGATGTCGCGGGCACTCAGGGACGCGGTTTTCGCCCCGGTGTCGAGTTTGGCGGCGACTTCCAGGTCGATACCATCCAGGGAGGCGTACTCGTTGAGGCCGTACACGGTCTTTTCCCCCGCCGCGGCGAAACCGGGCAGGCAAAGAAGATAAAGGAAGGTGGGGAAGGGCTTGAGTCTCATAAATCCTGGTGCGCAGCGGTCCGTACTTCTATTCAAGGCCCTGGCATCGCTGCGCAAGCTCCCTCGTATGCCTATCAACGATTTATGACAGGCAGTGCAGATGTCACAAACAAATGCGGCCGGCATTCTAGCACGGTGGTTTTATGGCGCCAGCGCTGGGCGCTTGGGTTCTGGTGTTCGTTGTTGGGTGTATATCCGTTTTTTTGGTGATGGCTGATATTGGTTTCGCCCTTACGGCGAGTCACTTGGAAGAGCCCCAAGTAACCAAGGGCTTTTTGCCCCTTTCGTTCGGTGCCTCGCTAGTGCTCGGCATGCCCTCGCTCCGGTCCTGCTCCGTGGGCCCGCCGCGATCGGCCATCCATGGCCGTGCGCGGCTAACCCGGCATCCATGCCAGGTTGCCCACTGCGCAGAACCTGCGCTCGGCCTCACGAGGGGGCGACTACCGCAAAAGCAACGGCGAGGCGGCCTGCCAGCCGACCTAGCCTTCAAGCACACCGCGCTGATCGCTGATCGTTCCCACGCTCTGCGTGGGAATGCATCCCGTGACGCTCCGCGTCACCATTGCGCAGGACTCGGGCCTTGCGTCGCCAGCGGAACGCGGAGCGTCCCCGGCGGCATTCCCACGCGGAGCGTGGGAACGATCGGCACGATAATGCGTGGCTCGCTCCCACAGGAGAGCGGCGTACGCTTTCGCCTTACACCACTCATCAGGTCGAGCGTTAGCTCGCCTTCAGCTTTTGATCTTGATGCACCGCCCCCTCACGCCCTGAGCCTGTCCGTCAACCTGTGACTACCTCCATCGGCGCCTCTACCAACATTGATCCACACCGTCTTAGCGACCAAAATTCGCCCCTACAAAAGAAAGTGGTTATTAGACGATTGTCGACAATACCCAATTATCCTTTGACTATTAACCCTGTATTCGCTAGTTTTTGCCGCATCAGCTTTCAAGGTGTCGACAATATGCTGGATCAACTCGATCCCCCGGTCATTGCCCAAGACGATTCCGAGACACTGTCCGAGAACGTCTTCCGCCGCATTCAGGCGGCCATCGTCAAGGGCGAGATCGCCCCGGGCAGCAAGATCTCCGAGCCGGAACTGGCGCGCACCTATGGCATCAGCCGCGGGCCGCTGCGCGAGGCCATCCACCGTCTGGAAGGCCAGCGCCTGCTGGTTCGTGTGCCGCACGTCGGGGCGCGGGTGGTTTCGTTGAGCCACGCCGAGCTGCTGGAACTCTATGAGATCCGCGAATCCCTCGAAGGCATGGCCTGCCGTCTGGCGGCCGAGCGCATGACCCTCGAAGAAATCGACGAACTGCGCCGAGTCCTCGAAACCCATGAGCGTGATGCGGCGTTTCAGGCCGGTGTCGGCTACTACCAGCAGGAAGGCGATTTCGACTTCCACTACCGAATTATCCAGGGCAGCGGCAACCGCACCCTGACGCAGATGCTTTGCGGCGAGCTTTATCAACTGGTGCGCATGTACCGCATCCAGTTTTCCACCACGCCCAATCGTCCGCGTCAGGCCTTTGCCGAGCACCACCGAATTCTCGATGCCATCGCCGACCGTGACGGTGAACTGGCCGAGTTGTTGATGCGTCGTCACATCGGCGCCTCCAAACGCAATATCGCCCGTCACTACCAGGACGGCGCCAATAAGACAGCCACTGAACGAGGTGAGTCATGAGTTCCAACAAGAGCACTCCAGGCCAGCGTTTCCGCGATGCGGTCGCCAGCGAGCATCCTTTGCAGGTGGTCGGCGCGATCAACGCCAACCACGCACTGCTGGCCAAGCGCGCCGGTTTCAAGGCTATTTATCTGTCGGGTGGCGGGGTGGCTGCTGGCTCCCTCGGTGTGCCAGACCTGGGCATCACCGGCCTGGACGACGTGCTGACCGACGTGCGTCGCATCACTGACGTCTGCGACCTGCCACTGTTGGTGGACGTGGACACCGGCTTCGGTTCCTCGGCGTTCAACGTCGCGCGCACCGTCAAGTCGATGATCAAGTTCGGTGCGGCGGCGATTCACATCGAAGACCAGGTCGGCGCCAAGCGCTGCGGTCACCGTCCTAATAAAGAGATTGTGTCCCTGCAGGAAATGGTCGATCGCATCAAGGCTGCCGTCGATGCGCGCACCGATGACAGCTTCGTGATCATGGCCCGCACCGACGCCCTCGCGGTGGAAGGTCTGGAATCTGCGCTGGATCGTGCCGCGGCGTGCATCGAGGCTGGCGCCGACATGATCTTCCCGGAAGCCATCACCGAACTGGACATGTACAAGCTGTTCGCCAACCGCGTGAAAGCGCCGATCCTGGCCAACATCACCGAATTCGGCGCGACGCCGCTGTACACCACCGAGCAACTCGCCGCTGCCGACGTGTCGCTGGTGCTGTACCCATTGTCCGCGTTCCGCGCGATGAACAAGGCGGCGGAAAACGTCTACACCGCGATCCGCCGCGACGGCACGCAACAGAACGTCATCGACACCATGCAGACGCGCATGGAACTCTACGATCGCATCGACTACCACACCTTCGAGCAGAAGCTCGATGCGTTGTTTGCGGCGAAGAAGTAATGAAAGCCCTTTAGGAGCAAAGCTTGGTCCGGGCGGCGATCCGACGAAAGCGGTGTCTCAGACGACATAAATGTTGAATGTCAGTCCGTCTTCGCGAGCAAGCTTCGCTCCTACAAGTTTCCCTAACAAATTCAAGAAAAACTGGAGACAGCAATGGCCGAAGCAAAAGTACTCAGTGGCGCCGGGCTCCGTGGCCAGGTTGCCGGGCAAACCGCACTGTCCACCGTGGGCCAGTCGGGCGCAGGCCTGACCTATCGCGGCTACGACGTTCGCGAACTGGCGGCTGACGCACAATTCGAAGAAGTGGCTTACCTGCTGCTTTACGGCGAACTGCCGACCCAAACACAACTCGCCGCTTACGAGAGCAAACTGAGCAAGCTGCGTGACCTGCCGCAAGCGCTGAAAGAAGTGCTGGAACGCATCCCCGCCGACGCCCACCCGATGGACGTGATGCGCACCGGTTGCTCGTTCCTGGGCAACATCGAGCCGGAGAAAGATTTCTGCGAACAACACGACGTGACCGACCGCCTGCTGGCCGCGTTCCCGGCGATCATGTGCTACTGGTATCGCTTCAGCCACGACGGCAAACGCATCAGCTGCGTGAGCGACGAGCAATCCATCGGCGGTCACTTCCTGCACCTGTTGCATGACAAGAAGCCGAGCGAGTTGCACGTCAAAGTGATGAACGTTTCGCTGATCCTCTACGCGGAACACGAGTTCAACGCGTCGACCTTCACCGCACGTGTTTGCGCCTCGACCCTGTCGGACATGTATTCCTGCGTCACGGCGGCCATTGGCTCGCTGCGCGGTCCGCTGCACGGCGGCGCCAACGAAGCGGCGATGGAAATGATCGAGCGCTTTTCGTCGCCGGAAGAGGCGATCAAAGGCACCCTCGGCATGCTTGAGCGCAAGGACAAGATCATGGGATTCGGCCACGCGATCTATAAGGACAACGATCCGCGCAACGAGGTGATCAAGGGCTGGTCGAAAAAACTCGCTGACGAAGTGGGCGACACAGTGTTGTTCCCGGTCTCCGAAGCCATCGACAAGACCATGTGGGAGCAGAAAAAACTGTTCCCCAATGCCGACTTCTACCATGCGTCGACGTACCACTTCATGGGCATTCCGACCAAGTTGTTCACACCGATTTTCGTCTGCTCGCGCCTGACCGGCTGGGCGGCGCACGTGTTCGAACAACGTGCCAACAACCGCATCATCCGCCCGAGCGCCGAGTACGTCGGCGTCGAACAGCGCAAGTTCGTGCCAATCGAACAACGCTGAATGGTGGGAGCGCTGACGCAGGGATTTGAACATATTGCAAATCCCTGTGGGAGCGGGCTTGCCCGCGATGACGGAGTCACATTCGACATAAATGTCGCCTGACCCACCGCAATCGCGGGCAAGCCCGCTCCCACAGGGGTTGTGTTGAATTCAAACCGGGTGCCAGGCCCCACCTTTTGAAATTACCGTGACCGAGTCCTGACGATGAACACTGAATTCCGCAAACCGCTGCCCGGCAGCCATCTGGATTACTTCGACGTCCGCGCGGCGGTCGAAGCCATCCAGCCCGGCGCCTACGACACTCTGCCGTACACCTCCCGCGTGCTGGCGGAAAACCTGGTGCGTCGCTGCGACCCGGCCACGCTCACCGAATCCCTGAAGCAGTTTATCGAGCGCAAGCGCGACCTCGATTTCCCGTGGTTCCCGGCCCGCGTGGTGTGCCACGACATTCTCGGCCAGACCGCGCTGGTCGACCTCGCCGGCCTGCGTGACGCCATCGCCCTGCAAGGTGGCGACCCTGCGCAAGTGAACCCGGTGGTGCCGACGCAATTGATCGTCGACCACTCCCTGGCCGTCGAACGCGGTGGCTTTGATCCGGAGGCGTTCGAGAAGAACCGCGCCATCGAAGACCGTCGCAACGAAGACCGTTTCCACTTCATCAACTGGACCAAAAAGGCCTTCAAGAACGTCGACGTGATCCCGCCGGGCAACGGGATCATGCACCAGATCAACCTGGAGAAAATGTCTCCGGTGATCCAGGTGCGCGACGGCGTGGCGTTCCCCGACACCTGCGTCGGTACCGACAGTCATACCCCGCACGTCGATGCACTGGGCGTGATCGCCATCGGTGTCGGCGGTCTGGAAGCGGAAAGTGTGATGCTCGGTCGCGCGTCGTGGATGCGTCTGCCGGAAAGTGTCGGCGTCGAACTGACCGGCAAACTGCAGCCGGGCATCACCGCCACCGACATGGTGCTGGCACTGACCGAGTTCCTGCGTCAGCAAAAAGTGGTCGGTGCGTGGCTGGAGTTCTTCGGCGAAGGCGCCGCCGCGCTGACCCTCGGCGACCGCGCGACCATTTCCAACATGGCCCCTGAATACGGTGCTACCGCGGCGATGTTCTACATCGACCAGCAAACCATCGACTACCTGAAACTCACCGGCCGTGAAGACGAGCAGGTGCAGCTTGTGGAGCAATATGCCAAGACCACAGGTCTGTGGGCTGACAGCTTGAAGAATGCGCAATACGAGCGTGGGTTGACCTTCAACCTGTCGTCGGTGGTGCGCAACATGGCCGGCCCGAGCAACCCGCACGCTCGCGTTGCGACCTCGGACCTCGCCGCCCAAGGCATCTCCGGCCAGTGGACCGAAGTGCCCGGCCAGATGCCGGACGGTGCGGTGATCATCGCCGCCATCACCAGTTGCACCAACACCAGTAACCCGCGCAACGTCATCGCCGCCGGCCTGCTGGCGCGCAATGCCAACAAGCTCGGGTTGACCCGCAAGCCGTGGGTCAAGTCGTCCCTGGCGCCGGGTTCGAAAACCGTGGCGCTGTACCTCGACGAGGCCGGCCTCACCAGCGAACTGGAGCAACTCGGTTTCGGCATCGTCGCCTTCGCCTGCACCACCTGCAACGGCATGTCCGGCGCGCTGGACCCAGTGATTCAGCAAGAGATCATCGACCGCGACCTATACGCCACGGCCGTGCTGTCCGGCAACCGCAACTTCGACGGACGGATTCACCCGTACGCCAAGAACGCATTCCTGGCCTCGCCGCCGTTGGTGGTCGCATACGCCATCGCCGGGACCATCCGTTTCGACATCGAAAAAGATGTGCTGGGCCTGGACGCCGAGGGCAAGGAAATCCGCCTGAAAGACATATGGCCAAGCGACGAAGAAATCGACGCAGTGGTCAAGGCATCGGTCAAACCTGAGCAGTTCCGTCAGGTCTACATCCCGATGTTCGCCATCCACGAAGACACCGGTCCGAAAGTGACGCCGCTGTACGACTGGCGCGAGATGAGCACCTACATCCGCCGTCCGCCGTACTGGGAAGGCGCGCTGGCTGGCGCTCGTCCGCTCAAGGGCATGCGCCCGCTGGCGGTGCTGCCGGACAACATCACCACCGATCACCTGTCGCCGTCGAACGCGATCATGCTGGACAGCGCCGCCGGCGAATACCTGGCGAAAATGGGCCTGCCGGAAGAGGACTTCAACTCTTACGCGACTCATAGGGGCGACCATTTGACTGCGCAGCGCGCAACCTTCGCCAACCCGAAACTGTTCAACGAAATGGTTCAGGAAAACGGCAAGGTCAAGCAGGGTTCTTTGGCGCGCGTCGAGCCGGAAGGCCAGGTCATGCGCATGTGGGAAGCCATCGAAACCTACATGGAACGCAAGCAGCCGCTGATCATCATCGCCGGCGCTGACTACGGTCAGGGTTCGTCCCGCGACTGGGCAGCCAAAGGTGTGCGTCTGGCGGGTGTGGAAGCGATTGCGGCCGAAGGCTTCGAGCGTATTCACCGCACCAACCTGGTGGGCATGGGCGTGTTGCCACTGGAGTTCAAATCGGGCACCGACCGCAAGACGTTGGGCATCGACGGCAGCGAAACCTACGACGTGATTGGTTTACGCACCCCGCGTGCCGAGCTGACGCTGGTGATCAACCGCAAGAACGGCGAGCGCGTCGAAGTGCCGGTGACTTGCCGCCTCGACACCGCCGAAGAAGTGTCGATCTATGAGGCGGGCGGCGTGTTGCAGCGCTTCGCGCAGGACTTCCTCGAAGAATCGGCGGTAGCCGTTTAACACGATGAGTTCGGGCGGGGCCATGCGGTCCCGCTCGATCCTAAAAGGAACATCATGGCTCACGCACCCCAGATCAAAATCCCCGCCACTTACATGCGCGGCGGCACCAGCAAAGGCGTGTTCTTCAGCCTGAAAGACCTGCCCGAAGCGGCACAGATTCCCGGTCCGGCTCGCGATGCTTTATTGTTGCGCGTGATCGGTAGCCCCGACCCGTACGACAAGCAAATCGACGGCATGGGCGGCGCGACCTCCAGCACCAGCAAAACCGTGATCCTGTCGAAAAGCATCAAGGCTGATCACGACGTCGATTACCTGTTCGGTCAGGTCTCCATCGACAAGCCCTTCGTCGACTGGAGCGGTAACTGCGGCAACCTGTCGGCAGCGGTGGGTTCGTTCGCCATTAGCAACGGTCTGGTGGACGCCAGCCGCATCCCGCAGAACGGCGTTGCGGTGGTTCGCGTGTGGCAGGCCAACATCGGCAAAACCATCATCGCCCACGTACCGATCACCAACGGTGAGGTGCAGGAAACCGGCGATTTCGAACTCGATGGCGTGACCTTCCCGGCTGCGGAAGTGCAGGTCGAATTCATGGACCCGGCGGCGGAAGAAGAGGGCGGCGGCGGTTCGATGTTCCCCACCGGCAACCTGGTGGATGACCTGGAAGTGCCGGGTGTTGGGACTTTCAAGGCGACTATGATCAATGCTGGCATCCCGACGATTTTCGTCAACGCCGAAGACATTGGTTACACCGGTACCGAGTTGCAGGGCGCGATCAATAGCGATCCGAAAGCGTTGGCGATGTTCGAAACCATTCGGGCTTACGGCGCGTTGCGCATGGGCTTGATCAAGGATCTGGACGAAGCGGCCAAGCGTCAGCACACGCCGAAGGTTGCCTTTGTTGCCAAGCCAGCGGACTACGTTGCATCCAGCGGCAAGGCGATTGCGGCGGGTGATGTCGATCTGCTGGTGCGCGCGTTGTCGATGGGCAAGTTGCATCACGCGATGATGGGCACGGCTGCGGTGGCGATCGGTACGGCGGCGGCGATTTCCGGCACGTTGGTGAATCTTGCGGCGGGCGGTATCGAACGCAATGCTGTGCGCTTTGGGCATCCGTCCGGCACGTTGCGCGTGGGTGCTGAAGCCAGTCAGGTGAACGGTGAATGGACCGTGAACAAAGCCATCATGAGCCGTAGTGCTCGGGTGTTGATGGAAGGCTTCGTGCGCGTGCCGGGGGATTCTTTCTGATCCGGATCCCGAGATAAATACAAAACCCTGTGGGAGCGAGCTTGCTCGCGATAGCGGTGGGTCAGTCGACATCAGTGTCGGATGTGATTCAGTCATCGCGAGCAAGCTCGCTCCCACAGTTGACCGAATTTCAACAATAAGAAAGTGGTGTAACTAACCTGAGACTGCCCCTGAACCGAGGTCCCATCAACGAACCACTTCAAGAGTGAATCGAACATGAGCGCCAACGTCGACCTGAACAACCGCCCCGACTACGACACGGTCCTGCAGGACATCGCCGATTACGTCCTGACCTTCAAAATCGAATCCCAAGAAGCGTTGGACACCGCCCGCAACTGCCTGATGGACACCCTCGGCTGCGGTCTCCTGGCCTTGCGTTTCCCCGAATGCACCAAACACCTCGGGCCCATGGTGGAAGGCACCGTCGTCCCTTTCGGCGCTCGCGTCCCCGGCACCCCTTACCGTCTTGATCCAGTCAAAGCCGCGTGGGACATCGGTTGCATCGTCCGCTGGCTCGACTACAACGACACCTGGCTTGCGGCCGAGTGGGGCCATCCGTCCGATAACCTCGGTGGCATTCTGGCGGTGGCCGATCATCTTTCGCAAAAACACCTGGCCAATGGCGACACGCCGCTGACCGTTCGCGCGGTACTCGAAGCCATGATCATGGCCCACGAGATCCAGGGCGTGATCGCCCTGGTAAACTCCTTCAATCGCGTGGGCCTCGATCACGTCATCCTGGTGAAAGTCGCTTCTACCGCCGTCACCGCCAAGCTGATGGGCGCCAATCGCGAGCAGTTGTTGTCCGCGTTGTCCCATGCCTTCGCCGACGGTCAGGCGCTGCGCACTTACCGTCATGCGCCGAATGCCGGATCGCGTAAATCCTGGGCGGCAGGCGATGCGTCTAGTCGCGGCGTGCGGCTGGCGGACATTGCGATGCGCGGTGAGATGGGCATTCCCGGCGTGCTGACTGCCAGGCAATGGGGCTTCTACGACGTGCTGTTCAGCCACATGAACAACGATCTGGCGCTTAAGCCTGAAGACAAACGCGTGTTCAGCTTCTCCCGGCCGTACGGCAGTTACGTGATGGAAAACGTGCTGTTCAAGATCAGCTTTCCGGCCGAATTCCACGCGCAAACGGCGTGCGAAGCGGCGGTGACCCTGCACCCGCAAGTCAGAAATCGCCTGCATGAAATCGACAAAATCGTCATCACCACCCACGAATCGGCGATCCGCATCATCTCCAAGGTCGGCCCGCTGGCCAACGCTGCGGACCGTGACCATTGCATTCAGTACATGACTGCCGTGCCGCTGGCATTCGGTAATCTGGTGGCCGAGCAGTACGAGGACGACTTCCACGCGGCGCATCCGATCATCGACGTGCTGCGCGAAAAAATGATCATCGTCGAAGACCCGCGCTACACCCGCGAATACCTGGAGGCCGATAAGCGCTCCATCGCCAATGCGATACAGGTGTTCTTCAAGGACGGCTCCAGCACCGAGAACGTGTTGGTGGAGTACCCGATCGGCCATCGCCGTCGCCGCAGCGACGGCATTCCGTTGCTGGAAGACAAGTTCAAGGCCAACCTGGCGACCCGCTTCAACGTCCAGCGCAGCGCTGAGATCTTTGCGTTGTGCAAGGACCAGGCGGCGCTTGAGGCGACACCGGTCAACCGCTTCATGGACCTGTTCGTCATTTGATCGGATAAACGCCAATCCCGCGGAGCTGCCGCAGGTTCGGGCGAGTGTTTGTAATTCGGCGGGAGATGATCGGTTGTTGATTCGAGGGTTTGAAGCGTTGGCGGAGGCATTGGCCGAGACCGTGTAATCGTTCTTCGCGGGCAAGCCCACTCCCACAGGGTTCTCCGTCGTACACAAATGTTGTGTCCACTGAGATCCACTGTGGGAGCGTGGCTTGCCCGCGATGGGGGCCGAACAGGCGCTAGAGCATTACTTGAACCGCCGCTCCACACCTTTCTCCACCAAAATCTTCGCCGAAATCTCTTCCACCGAAAAATGCGTGGAATTGATGTGCGGAATGTTCTCGCGGCGGAACAGGTTCTCCACCTCGCGCACTTCGAATTCGCACTGGGCGTAACTCGAATAGCGGCTGTTGGGCTTGCGTTCGTTGCGGATCGCGGTGAGGCGGTCCGGGTCGATGGTCAGGCCGAACAGTTTGTGCTGGTGGGCACGCAGGGTGCCTGGCAGTTGCAGGCGCTCCATGTCGTCTTCGGTCAGCGGGTAGTTGGCCGCGCGGATGCCGAATTGCATGGCCATGTACAGGCAGGTTGGGGTTTTGCCGCAACGCGACACGCCCACCAGGATCAGGTCGGCCTTGTCGTAATAGTGCGTGCGCGCGCCATCGTCGTTGTCGAGGGCGAAGTTCACTGCCTCGATCCGCTCCATGTAATTGGAGTTGCTGCCAATCGAGTGGGACTTGCCGACGGTGTAGGAAGAATGCTCGGTCAGTTCCTGTTCAAGCGGCGCCAGAAAGGTCGAGAAAATGTCGATCATGAAACCATTGGACGTTGCGAGGATCTCACGGATGTCCTGATTGACAATGGTGTCGAAGATGATCGGCCGAAAGCCGTCGTTTTCGGCGGCTTTGTTGATTTGTTGTACCATGGCCCGCGCTTTATCCACGTTGTCGATGTAGGGCCGCGTGAATTTGCTGAAGGTAATGTTTTCGAACTGCGCCAGGAGGCTTTGGCCGAGGGTCTCGGCTGTGATGCCGGTGCCGTCGGAAATAAAGAAAGCAGATCGTTTCATTTGCACCTTGGGCCTTAAGCTAGTGACGAATCTTGGATATAGTAGGCGCGATTTGCCGGCCGCCAGTGGCCCGCATTCTCACTTATTTTCCAGGTCCAGGCCATACAGCCGGCAAACGCTCCCTGTAGCAGCCGGCTTCTGAGCTTTTCCAACACAGTTAGTGGAGAGATCACCTTGGTAGAGTACGTAGTTTCCCTCGATAAGCTCGGCGTCCATGATGTAGAGCATGTGGGGGGCAAGAACGCATCCCTGGGCGAGATGATCAGTAACCTTGCAGGTGCCGGTGTATCGGTGCCCGGTGGCTTCGCCACGACAGCTCAGGCTTATCGTGATTTTCTCGAGCTGAGCGGCCTGAACGATCAGATCCACGCCGCCCTCGACGCCCTGGACGTCGACGATGTCAATGCCCTGGCCAAGACCGGCGCCCAGATCCGTCAATGGATCATGGAAGCCGAATTCCCCGAGAAGCTCAACGCCGAGATCCGCACCGCGTTCGCCACGCTGTCGGCCGGCAACCCTGACATGGCCGTGGCCGTGCGCTCTTCCGCTACCGCCGAAGACCTGCCGGACGCTTCCTTTGCCGGTCAGCAGGAAACCTTCCTGAACATCCGTGGTGTCGAAAACGTTATTCGCGCCGCCAAAGAAGTGTTCGCTTCCCTGTTTAACGACCGCGCCATTTCCTATCGCGTGCACCAGGGCTTTGACCACAAGCTGGTTGCCCTGTCGGCCGGCGTGCAGCGTATGGTCCGCTCCGAAACCGGCACCGCTGGCGTGATGTTCACCCTCGATACCGAATCGGGCTTCCGTGACGTGGTGTTCATCACCGGCGCCTACGGCCTGGGTGAAACCGTCGTACAAGGCGCGGTGAACCCGGATGAGTTCTACGTCCACAAAGGCACGCTGGCAGCCGGTCGTCCGGCCATCCTGCGTCGCAACCTGGGCAGCAAAGCCATCAAGATGATCTACGGCGAAGTCGCCACGGCCGGTAAATCGGTCAAGACCATCGACGTCGACAAGGCTGATCGCGCACGTTTCTGCCTGAGCGACGCCGAAGTCAGCGAGCTGGCCAAGCAAGCGATGATCATCGAGAAGCACTACAAGTGCCCGATGGACATCGAATGGGCCAAAGACGGCGACGATGGCAAGCTTTACATCGTTCAGGCCCGTCCTGAAACCGTGAAGAGCCGTACCTCGGCCAACGTCATGGAACGCTACCTGTTGAAAGAAACCGGCACCGTGCTGGTTGAAGGTCGCGCCATCGGCCAGCGCATCGGCGCGGGCAAGGTGCGGATCATCAAGGACGTGTCCGAGATGGACAAAGTCCAGCCAGGCGACGTTCTGGTCTCCGACATGACCGACCCGGACTGGGAACCGGTCATGAAGCGCGCCAGTGCCATCGTCACCAACCGTGGCGGTCGTACCTGCCACGCGGCGATCATCGCTCGCGAGCTGGGCATTCCCGCCGTGGTCGGTTGCGGCAACGCCACCCAGCTGTTGAAAGACGGCCAGGGCGTGACCGTTTCCTGCGCTGAAGGCGACACCGGTTACATCTTCGAAGGTGAACTGGGCTTCGACATCAAGAAAAACTCCGTTGATGCCATGCCTGATCTGCCGTTCAAGATCATGATGAACGTCGGCAACCCGGACCGCGCCTTCGACTTCGCACAGCTGCCGAACGCTGGTGTGGGCCTGGCCCGTCTGGAGTTCATCATCAACCGCATGATCGGTGTTCACCCGAAAGCGCTGTTGAACTACGACGGTCTGCCACAAGAAATCAAGGACAGCGTCGACAAGCGCATCGCTGGCTACAACGATCCGGTTGGCTTCTACGTCGACAAGCTGGTTGAAGGCATCAGCACCCTGGCGGCAGCGTTCACGCCGAAAAAGGTCATCGTGCGTCTGTCGGACTTCAAGTCCAACGAATACGCGAACCTGATTGGCGGCAAGCTCTACGAGCCGGAAGAAGAAAACCCGATGCTGGGCTTCCGTGGCGCCTCGCGTTACATCAGCGAAGCGTTCCGTGACTGCTTCGAACTCGAATGCCGTGCCATTAAGCGCGTGCGCAACGAGATGGGCCTGACCAACGTTGAAATCATGGTGCCGTTCGTCCGTACCCTGGGTGAAGCGAGCCAGGTCGTCGATCTGCTGGCCGAAAACGGCCTGGCCCGTGGCGAAAACGGTCTGCGCATTATCATGATGTGCGAACTGCCGTCCAACGCGATTCTGGCTGAAGAGTTCCTCGAGTTCTTCGACGGCTTCTCCATCGGCTCCAACGACCTGACCCAGTTGACCCTGGGCCTGGACCGTGACTCCGGGATCATCGCGCACCTGTTTGACGAGCGTAATCCGGCGGTCAAGAAGCTGCTGGCCAACGCGATTCAGGCCTGCAACAAGGCTGGCAAGTACATCGGCATTTGCGGTCAGGGCCCTTCGGACCACCCTGATCTGGCCAAATGGCTGATGGAGCAGGGCATCGAAAGCGTTTCGTTGAACCCCGATTCCGTGCTGGAAACCTGGTTCTTCCTGGCTGAAGGTCAAGCTTCGGCTTGATGTGAATGAAGCCTCGGTCAAGTGGCCGAGGCTTTAAGAATCTGTGTCCTATCTCGGCAATGCGTTCAATTTTGACGTGTGGATTTTGCTGGCAGGCAAGGCGCCGCGACGAGTCATAGCTTGCTATGGCGAGGAGCGGCAACGCAGCGTGCCAGCAAAAGACGCCGTCAAAATTGAACAGTCATTGTCGAGATAGGACTCATGGGCGGGCTCCTCTGGACGCCGCCCTTTTTTGTGCAAGAGCATTATGCAAAGCAGCAGCAACCTATTTCCTGTCGCCCTGATCAGCGCCGAGCGGCGCGGCGATCTGAGCGAAGACGTCTATCGTCTGAAACCCGGCAACAGCCCTGACGGCACCGTCGAACTGGCTGTGACGCGCCTGGGCATGGCGGATGGCTCAGACGCGCGTGGCGTTCCGGTTATTTTGCTTCACGGCAGCTTTTCCAATCGCCGGTTCTGGTTTTCCCCGAAGGGGCTCGGACTGGGCGCCTATCTGACGCGTCTGGGATTCGATGTATGGATTCCCGAAATGCGCGGCCACGGCCTGTCCCAGCGTAACCAGAACTACCGCAAGAACCGCGTTGCCGACTACGCCCGTTACGATTTGCCGGCTATTGGCGCGTTCGTGCGCGAGCAGAGCGGCCAGATCCCGCACTGGATCGGTCACTCGCTGGGCGGGATTACCCTGGCGGCGGCATTGGGTGGTGAATACATCGGCGAGCCGGTGGTGGCTTCCGCGGCGTTTTTCGGCACTCAAGTCAGCCGCACCTACTGGCCGCTGAAGATTCCACCGGTGGAGTGGAGCGGGCGCTTCATTCTCAAACGCTTTGCCCAGCTGTCCGGTTCTCGGCTAAAGCGCGGCCCGGAGGACGAGCCTATTGGCCTGGCCCTGGAAAGCATGCGCTGGTATGGCCTGTTCGGGCGCTTTGGCGATGCCGACAAGGATTGGTGGGCCGGGTTGGCCGAGGTTCAGTTGCCGGTATTGACCGTGAGCGCAGTGGGCGATCATCAGGACCCGACCTGGGCCTGTCGCAAACTGTTCGATCAGCTCGGTTCCGAGCAGAAGCAATTTATCAACCTGGGTCGCGAGCAGGGTTTTGGCGAAAATTTTGGTCACGTGGAAATGCTCGTCAGCAAAGCCGCCCAGACTGAAGTCTGGCCGTTGGTGGCGCGCTGGTTGGTAGATCAGCAGACGCCATTGCTGGGTGAAAAACCGGATCTGGCCACGGCGGTCTGAGCCTGATGCTCTAACAAGGGCATTTCGCTCCGTTCGGCTTGCGGCTAAGATATGACGCATTGAGCTGTTCTGGTCATTTTCGGTTGCTGAGCTATCAGTGATGTTCGTGCTGTCTTCCTCTTTACAGGAGTTTCTCGATGAACCATTACCTCACGCCTGACCTGTGCGACGCCTATCCGGAACTGGTGCAGGTGCTGGAACCGATGTTCAGCAATTTCGGCGGTCGAGATTCCTTCGGCGGCGAAATCGTGACCATCAAGTGTTTCGAAGACAACTCGCGGGTCAAGGAGCAGGTCGAGCTCAAGGGTAATGGCAAGGTGCTGGTAGTCGATGGTGGCGGTTCGCTGCGTCATGCGTTGCTGGGTGACATGCTGGCCGAGAAAGCCGCGAAAAACGGTTGGGAAGGGCTGGTGATCTACGGTTGCATCCGCGACGTCGATATCATCGCGCAGACCGATCTGGGCGTTCAGGCCCTCGCCAGCCACCCGAGGAAATCCGACAGGCGCGGGCTCGGCGATCTCAACGTTGCGGTGACCTTTGCCGGCGTGACCTTCCATCCAGGTCACTACATCTATGCGGACAATAACGGCGTGATCATCTCGCCCAGCCCGCTGAAAATGCCTGAATAAAGCGCTACACCAACAAAGGGGTGAGGATGTTCGAGGAAGAAAACGCGCAGTGGGGGCTGGTGCATGCCCTGGTGCTGGACGGTAAAGGCGGTGCGCGTTCGATAGCCCGGACTGAACTCGATGACTTGCAGCTGCTGGCCCATGAAAGCCTGTGGCTGCACTGGGATCGAAGTCACCCGCAAACCCAGACCTGGCTGCGCAAATCCAGCGGTCTGAGTGAATTCAGCTGTGACCTGTTGCTTGAAGAAAACACCCGACCGCGTCTTGTACAGCTTTCGGACAGCGAACTGCTGCTATTTTTGCGTGGGGTCAATCTGAACCCGGGCGCCGAGCCGGAAGACATGGTCTCGGTGCGGATTTTTGCGTCGGCCCAGCGGGTTATTTCTCTGCGTTTGCGTCCGTTGCGTGCCACCGATGAGTTGCTGGTGCAGCTCGCCGAAGGTAAAGGACCAAAAACGGCGTCAGAACTCATCCTTTATATGGCGCAATACCTCACCAACAAGGTGCAGGATCTGGTCAGTTGCCTCTCGGAAGTGGTCGATGAGGAAGAAGAAAAGCTGGATGCCGACGAACGGTATACACCCGAGCACGGAGCCGTTTTGCAGATACGTCGCAGGGCTGCCGCACTGAAACGTTTTCTGGCGCCGCAGCGGGATATTTTTGGTCAGCTGACACGGATCAAACTGCCTTGGTTCGTCGAAGATGACGGTGATTACTGGAACGAATTGAACAACAGCTTGACCCGGTATCTCGAGGAGCTTGAATTGACCCGGGAGCGGGTGGGGTTGGTCCTCGAGGCCGAAGATAGACGTTTGAGCGTGCGCATGAACCGCACGATGTACCGCTTCGGGATCATCACCGGGATCTTTTTGCCGATGAGTTTTCTGACAGGTCTCTTGGGTATCAACGTCGGCGGGATTCCGTTCTCTGCAAGCCCTTATGGCTTCCTGGTTGCCTGCCTGATGATGGTCTCGGTAGCGTTGGGGCAGTGGTGGTTATTCCGACGTTTGCGCTGGGTCTGAGGGTGAGCCATGTGACCCGAGCAAATTTGATCGCGTCTTTCACAGACATCACGAGAGGTGCGTATGCACGATCCGTTTGAACAGTCTTTGCGTGACATGCTCAAGGCATCACCGTCCACCCGGGACGACGATGCGTGCCTTGGGCGTGTACTGAAAACCGCTAACCGCCAGGTCGGCGCCGGTGATCTGTTCAGCCTGCTGGGCCGCTGGCTGCCCGCGCTGATGATTGCCCTCAACAACGGCTCGGCCCACGTCTCGCCGGTATCCCGCCACCGTAAACCTACCGTTCGCACTGCTGATAAGGCTGATTGAATATGGAACTTGATCTCTGGACTCAGAGCCTCGTCACTGCAATGACTGCGTTATGGACCAAGGTTGCAAATTTCATCCCGAACCTGTTCGGAGCACTGGTTGTTCTGCTGCTGGGTTTCGTCGTGGCGAAACTTTTGGATACTTTGTTGTCCAAGTTGCTCGCCAAGCTGGGACTCGATCGCCTGATGGGCGGCACCGGTCTGACTAAATTGCTGTCCCGGGCCGGCCTTCAAGTGCCGATCTCGACCTTGATCGGCAAGATTGTCTATTGGTTCGTTCTGCTGATTTTTCTGGTTTCTGCCGCAGAATCCCTTGGACTTGAGCGAGTTTCGGCTACGCTTGACATGCTTGCGCTGTATTTGCCGAAAGTATTCGGCGCCGCCCTGGTGCTGCTGGTGGGTGTATTGCTCGCGCAACTGGCCAATGGGCTGGTGCGTGGTGCGGCAGAGGGCGTAGGGCTGGATTACGCTGCGGGCCTGGGGCGAATTGCCCAGGGTCTGGTGATTATCATCAGTATTTCGGTCGCAATCAGCCAGTTGGAGGTCAAGACTGACCTGCTCAACCATGTGATTGTGATTGTTTTGATTACCGTTGGTCTGGCGGTTGCGCTGGCCATGGGGTTGGGAAGCCGGGAAATTGCCGGTCAGATTCTTGCGGGAATCTATGTGCGTGAGTTGTATCAGGTTGGGCAACAAGTGCGTGTTGGCGAGGTCGAAGGTCAGATCGAAGAGATCGGCACGGTTAAAACCACATTGCTGACCGATGAGGGTGAGCTAGTCTCTCTCTCCAATCGGATACTCCTGGAGCAGCATGTGAGTAGCCGCTAACCCGGCAAACCCTGCTAATGTATGCCGCCGCAAAGTGCCCTGAAAGGGCAGCAGCGGACATTGACCTGACTGTCGGCCCGACTTGTTTTGAATAAAGCTCAATCGCTGTCCACGCGCTACGACCCCCGCGAGCTCTCTGATGAGGAGTTGGTCGCGCGCTCGCATACCGAGCTGTTTCACGTAACGCGCGCCTATGAAGAACTGATGCGGCGTTACCAGCGAACATTATTTAACGTCTGTGCGCGATATCTTGGGAACGATCGTGATGCAGACGATGTCTGTCAGGAAGTGATGTTGAAGGTGCTGTATGGCCTGAAGAACTTCGAGGGTAAATCGAAGTTCAAGACATGGCTATATAGCATCACGTACAACGAATGCATCACGCAGTATCGGAAAGAACGGCGAAAGCGTCGCTTGATGGATGCTTTGAGTCTGGACCCCCTCGAGGAAGCGTCTGAAGAAAAGGCGCCGAAACCCGAGGAAACGGGTGGACTTGATCGCTGGTTGGTGTATGTGAACCCGATTGACCGTGAAATTCTGGTGCTACGATTTGTCGCAGAGCTGGAGTTTCAGGAGATCGCAGACATCATGCACATGGGTTTGAGTGCAACAAAAATGCGGTACAAACGCGCTCTAGATAAATTGCGTGAGAAATTTGCAGGCATTGCTGAAACTTAGTTCGGCGCAAATATCTCTTACGTGTAGGCAAGTTCTGATAGACTTGCCGCCGAGTTGTCCCCCGGTTTGCGGGACTGCTTCACAATCACCAGATGGGGATTTAACGGATGAAACTGAAAAACACCTTGGGCTTGGCCATTGGTTCTTTGATTGCCGCCACTTCGTTCGGCGCTCTGGCACAAGGCCAAGGCGCAGTTGAAATCGAAGGCTTCGCAAAGAAAGAACAATTCGACAGCGCTCGTAACTTCAAGAACAACGGCAACCTGTTCGGTGGTTCGGTTGGTTACTTCCTGACCGACGACGTTGAACTGCGTCTGGGCTACGACGAAGTGCACAACGTGCGTTCCGACGACGGTCGTAACATCAAGGGCGCTGATACCGCTCTGGACGCTCTGTACCACTTCAACAACCCAGGCGACATGGTCCGTCCATACGTTTCTGCCGGTTTCTCGGACCAAAGCATTGGCCAGAACGGCGGTGGCGGTCGTAACCGTTCCACCTTCGCCAACGTTGGCGGCGGTGCCAAGCTGTACTTCACCGAGAACTTCTACGCCCGTGCCGGCGTTGAAGCTCAGTACAACATCGACCAGGGCGACACCGAGTGGGCTCCAAGCGTCGGTATCGGTGTGAACTTCGGTGGCGGCTCCAAGCCTGCTGCTGCTCCAGTTCCAGCACCAGCTGAAGTCTGCTCCGACAGCGACAACGATGGCGTGTGCGACAACGTTGACAAGTGCCCGGATACCCCAGCCAACGTAACTGTTGACGCTGATGGCTGCCCGGCAGTTGCTGAAGTTGTTCGTGTTGAGCTGGACGTGAAGTTTGACTTCGACAAGTCGGTAGTCAAGCCTAACAGCTACGGCGACATCAAAAACCTCGCTGACTTCATGAAGCAGTACCCATCCACCAGCACTACTGTTGAAGGTCACACTGACTCCGTCGGTCCTGACGCTTACAACCAGAAACTGTCCGAGCGTCGTGCAAACGCCGTTAAGCAAGTTCTGACCAACCAGTACGGTGTTGAATCGTCCCGCGTTCAGTCTGTTGGCTACGGCGAATCCCGCCCAGTTGCTGACAACAAAACTGACGCTGGTCGCGCTGTAAACCGTCGCGTAGAAGCGCAGGTTGAAGCTCAAGGTAAGTAATTACCTCGCAGCTCTGAAAAGCCCGGCTTAGGCCGGGCTTTTCTTTGTCTGCGATTTGGGTTTTCAACGTTTGTTTGGCGGCGCCCCGAAAAGATCGCAGCCTCGTTTCACTCGTCAGCTCCTACATTGTAATGCATCCCCCTGTAGGAGCTGTCGAGTGAAACGAGGCTGCGATCTTTTGATCTCATCACATCCCGCCACAGCACCGATCACCAGGATCGCCGGGCTTTTGAGCTCGAAGCTGTAGGCATCGTCTTCCATCGCTGTCAGATCGCTCCGACATTCCCGTTGGTGTGGCAGGGAAGCATTTTCAATCATCGCCACCGGTGTATCCGCCGCCATTCCGCCGGCCAGCAGCTGCTCACGAATCTCGCTCAGTTTTGCGACACCCATATACACCACCAGCGTCGTGCCACCTTGCGCCAGGGCCTGCCAGTTCAAGCTGCTGCCATCCTGAGTGTGGGCGGTGACCAGCGTCACGCCACGCGCGACGCCCCGCAGGGTCAACGGAATATCGCATTGCGTTGCGCCGGCAAGCCCGGCGGTGATGCCGTTGACCAGTTCAACCTCGACGCCGCGTTCGCGCAGCCACTGCGCCTCTTCACCGCCACGGCCGAAAATGCACGGATCACCGCCCTTGAGCCGCACCACGCATTTACCGTGGCGGGTATAACGCAGCATCAGGCCATGAATGAACGCCTGAGGCGTGGAGCGGCAGCCGCCGCGCTTGCCCACGGGAATGATCCGCGCCTGCGGGCAATGCTCCAGCACCGCGTCGTTGACCAGGTCATCGATCAGCACCACATCCGCTTCTCTCAACGCTCGCACAGCCTTGAGGGTCAACAATTCCGGATCCCCAGGACCCGCACCCACCAGCCAGACTTTTGCGCTCATAGTGTTTTTCCTCACGAGATGACGGCGATCGGCTGCGCAGTGGCGGCCAGCAAACGCTTGATTTCCGGGACGCAGGAACCGCATTGCGTGCCGCAGCCCAATTCTTGTTTCAAACCCTGCAGATCCAGGCCGCGGCTAATGCCAGCGCAGACCGCGCTCTGGCTGACGTTTTTGCAGTTGCACAGGGTTTTGTTACCGACGGCCGGCGTATTGGCGTTGCCCGGTGGTGCGCTCAGCGGTGCCAGCAGCCAGCGCCGCAGTTGTTCGTCGGCGCGACCTTCGAGCCACAGGCTTTGCAGCCAGTGTTGGGCGAGGGTTTCGCCGGCCAGACGAATCGCGGTGATCCGACCGTTCTCGATCCGCACGCGTTTGCCGATGGAGCGTCGTGGGTCGTCATAAGCCAAAACCGGGCCGTCGTTGAGCCCCAGGCATTGATCGATATCACGCAACAGTTGCGGATCTGGCGCACCGGCGCTGGCAGCGCGTATCAGCAGCGCGGGGCGTTCGCGGCCGGCCAAGCTGAGGCTGACGTAGGAAAACGCCTCACAGAGCGGTCGTAGCGTCTCAAAATGCTGTTGAATATCGCCCTCGATCAGGGCGAAAAGGTTCCACGGCAGTTGCACAGGTTCGAGGCGCACGCCGCTGTGCTTGAGTTCGGGTTGTTTCGACAACGGGTCGAAAGCCGGTTGGGTGAGTGCATTTACGCCACCCTTGAGGAAGCGGTCACCCCAATGCATGGGGAGAAAGGCCTGGCCCGGGCGCACGCTGTCGTCGCTGCCAACGGCGACAATCACCGCGCCACGGCGACTTTTCAGGCTGACCAGGTCGCCCGATTGCAGCCGATGCCGACGCAGTTCATCCGGGTGCAGACTCAACACGGCTTCGTTGACGTGGCCGAATAGCTGCGCGGCGGTGCCGGTGCGGCTCATGCCGTGCCATTGATCCCGCAGACGGCCGGTGATCAGGGTCAGCGGGAAGCGCGCATCGCGTTGTTCCTTGGCGGCGCGATACGGGTCGGCCACAAATTGTGCGCGTCCACTGGCCGTCGGGAAAATCCCGTCCAGGTACAGCCGAGCCGTGCCTTCGCTGGCACCCGTGGGGAAGGGCCATTGCTGAGGGCCGAGGCGGTCGATCAGCTCGTGACTGATGCCGGACAAGTCCAGATCACGCCCGCGGGTCAGTTGTTTGTACTCATCGAAGACGTGCGCCGGCGTTTCAAAGGTAAACAGGCTGGTTTGCCCCGGACGCAGATGTTTTTCCAGGCGTTGTGCGAAATCGACGGTGATCGCCCAGTCGGAGCGGGCTTCGCCCGGTGCGACGACGGCTCGACGAACGTGGGAAATGCGCCGCTCGGAGTTCGTCACCGTGCCGTCCTTTTCGCCCCAACTGGCGGCGGGCAGCAACAGGTCAGCGAACGCTGCGGTTTCGGTGGTGCGGAAGGCTTCCTGCAACACCACGAACGGGCAGGCTTGCAGTGCCGCGCGCACGGCGGTTTGATCCGGCATTGACTGCGCGGGGTTGGTGCAAGCGATCCACAGCGCCTTGATTTTCCCGCTACGCACCTGCTCGAACAGTTCAATGGCGGTTAGCCCGGTGTTCTCGGGGAGTTGTTCAACGCCCCAATAGGCTGCCACTTCCGCGCGATGTTCAGCATTGGCGGCTTCGCGATGGCCAGGCAGCAGGTTCGACAAACTGCCGGTTTCCCGACCTCCCATGGCATTCGGCTGACCGGTCAGCGAGAAAGGTCCTGCGCCGGGGCGGCCGATTTGCCCGGTGGCCAGGTGCAGGTTGATCAGTGCGCTGTTCTTTGCGCTACCGGCGGTGGACTGGTTCAGCCCCATGCACCACAGCGACAGAAAACTCTTCGAGGTGCCGACCCATTTGGCACATTGCTGCAGTTGCTCGACGCTGATCCCACAGAGCTGCGAAACCATCTGCGGCGTGTAATCGCGCACCAGGTTTTTCAGTTCGGCCAAGCCTTCGGTGTGGGCCTTGATGAAGTCGCGGTCGACCCAGTCTTCCCACAACAGCAGGTGCAAAATCCCATGGAACAACGCGACATCGGTGCCCGGCAGAATCGCCAGGTGCAGGTCAGCCAAATCGCAGGTGTCGGTACGACGCGGGTCGATGACGATGACTTTCATCTGCGGTCGACGGGATTTCGCTTCCTCGAGCCGACGGAAAAGTATCGGGTGGGCGTAGGCCATGTTACTGCCGACAATCATCACGCAATCGCTCAGCTCCAGGTCTTCGTAGCTGCACGGCGGTGCGTCGGCACCCAGGCTGCGCTTGTAGCCGACCACGGCCGAAGACATGCACAGGCGCGAATTGCTGTCGATGTTGTTGGTGCCCACCAGCGCTCGTGCCAGTTTGTTGAACGCGTAGTAATCCTCGGTCAGCAATTGCCCGGAGATGTAGAACGCCACGCTGTCCGGGCCGTGCTCGGCGATGGTCTCGGCAAAAACGCTGGCGGCGTGATCGAGGGCGGTGTCCCAGTCGGTGCGGCTACGGGCCAGGCCTTTGCCCAAGCGCAGCTCGGGATATAACGCCCGGGCCGCGAGGTCGCCGGTCAGGTGCAATGTGGAGCCTTTGCTGCACAGTTTGCCGAAGTTGGCCGGGTGGGCCGGATCGCCGCTGACGTCGAGAATGCGCTCGCCGTCATGCTCGATCAGCACGCCGCAGCCGACCCCGCAGTAGCAGCAGGTGGAAGCGGTGATCTGGCGGTTCATCAGCTTGCTTCCCGCAGAGCCAGCAGCACCCGGCCATTCTCGACCCGTGCTGAATGGTGGTGAGCGCAACCGATGTCCGGGGCCTGTGCTTCGCCGGTTTCCAGGTCGATCTGCCAATTATGCAGCGGGCAGGCGACCCGTTTGCCGTAGATCAAACCCTGGGACAGCGGACCGCCCTTGTGCGGGCAGCGGTCGTCGAGTGCGAAAACCTCATCGTCGCTTGTACGAAAAATCGCGATGTCACCTTTCGGTCCCGCGATGATCCGCGAGCCGAGGGCATTGATTTCTTCCAGTGCGCAGATATCCAGCCAGTTCATGCTGGCACCTCCAGATTCTTCACCGCGATGACGTCGAATTCTTTTTTCAGCAGCGGCTGCTCCAGGCGCTCCTTCCACGGATCCTGTTCGAACGATAGGGAGAATTGCAGGCGATCGTTGAGTGCCTTGCGTCGCTCCGGGTCTTCCAGCACGGCGTTCTTGATGTGCTCCATGCCGACCCGTTGCAGGTAATGCACGGTGCGTTCGAGGTAGAAGGCTTCTTCGCGATAAAGCTGCAGGAAGGCGCCGTTGTATTCGCGCACTTCTTCGGCGGTTTTGAGCTTGACGAAGAATTCCGCGACTTCGGTTTTGATCCCGCCGTTGCCGCCGATGTACATCTCCCAGCCGGAATCCACGCCGATAATTCCGACGTCCTTGATGCCCGCTTCCGAACAGTTGCGTGGGCAACCGGAGACGGCCAGTTTCACTTTGTGCGGCGACCACATGTTGAACAGGTCGTGCTCAAGCTCGATGCCCAGTTGCGTGGAGTTCTGGGTACCGAAGCGGCAGAACTCACTGCCGACGCACGTCTTCACGGTGCGGATGGATTTGCCGTAGGCATGGCCGGATGGCATGTCGAGATCCTTCCAGACGCCCGGCAGGTCCTGCTTCTTGATCCCCAGCAAATCGATACGCTGGCCGCCGGTCACCTTGACCATTGGCACGTTGTATTTGTCGGCTACGTCGGCAATGCGCCGCAATTCCGAGGGATTGGTCACACCGCCCCACATCCGTGGGACTACAGAGTAAGTGCCGTCTTTCTGAATGTTGGCGTGGGCCCGTTCGTTGATCAGGCGCGATTGCGGGTCGTCCTTGGCTTCGCCGGGCCAAGTGGAAATCAGGTAATAGTTGAGCGCCGGGCGGCACGTGGCGCAGCCGTTCGGGGTGCGCCAGTTCAGGTAGCTCAGGGTGCCAGCGATGGTCAGCAAATGCTGCTCGCGGATGGCCTGGCGGATTTGCCCGTGGTTCAGGTCGCTGCAACCGCAGATGGCTTTTTCGCTTTTCGGTTTAACGTCCGCCGCGCCGCCCACGGTGTTGATCAAAATCTGTTCCACCAGCCCAGCGCAGGAACCGCAGGAGCTGGCAGCCTTGGTGTGTTTCTTGACGTCGTCGACGCTGAACAATCCGTGCTCCTGAATCGCCTTGACGATGGTGCCTTTGCACACGCCGTTGCAGCCGCAAACTTCGGCGGTGTCGGCCATGCTCATGGCTTTGTCCTGGCCTTGATGTCCTACGTCGCCCAAGGCGTTTTCTCCGAACATCAGGTGATCGCGGATCTCGTCGATGGCGTGGTTCTCACGGATCTGCCGGAAATACCAGCCACCGTCTGCCGTATCGCCGTACAGACAGGCCCCGACCAGCACGTCATCCTTGATCACCAGTTTTTTGTAGACCCCGCCGATCGGGTCGGAGAGGGTGATGGTTTCGGTGCCTTCGCCGCCCATGAAGTCGCCGGCGGAGAACAGGTCGATGCCGGTGACTTTCAATTTGGTCGACGTCACCGAGCCCTTGTAGGTGGCGAAGCCCAGTTGGGCGAGGTGGTTGGCACAGACCTTGGCCTGTTCGAACAGCGGCGCCACCAGGCCGTAAGCGATGCCGCGGTGGCTGGCGCATTCGCCGATGGCGTAGATGCGTGGGTCGTAGGTTTGCAGGGTGTCGTTGACCAGAATCCCGCGGTTGCAAGGGATGCCGGATTTTTCCGCGAGTTCGGTGTTGGGGCGAATGCCGGCGGCCATTACCACCAGGTCGGCGGGGATGATGTCGCCATTCTTGAACTCAACCGAGCCGACCCGGCCATTGCCGGCATCGTGCAGGGCCTGGGTTTGCTCGCAAAGACGAAAGTGCAGGCCACGGGTTTCCAGGGCGGTTTGTAGCAATTGGCCGCTGGTTTTGTCCAGTTGCCGTTCCAGCAGCCACTCACCGATGTGCACCACCGTGACGTGCATGCCGCGCAGCATCAGGCCGTTGGCGGCTTCCAGGCCGAGCAGGCCGCCACCGATCACAACGGCGTGCTTGTGGGTTTTCGCGGTGTCGATCATTGCCTGGGTATCGGCGATGTCGCGGTAGCCGATCACGCCGTGCAAGGTGTTGCCGGGGATTGGCAGGATGAACGGGGTCGAGCCGGTGGCGATCAGCAGGCGATCGTATTCGGCCTCGCTGCCGTCTTCGGCGATGACCCGGCGTTTGACCCGATCGATCTCCACCACTTTGCGGTTGAGCAGCAGCTTGATGTTGTTTTCCAGGTACCAGTCCAGATCGTTGAGCACAATCTCTTCGAAGGTCTGTTCGCCGGCCAGCACGGGCGACAGCAGGATGCGGTTGTAGTTGGTATGGGGTTCGGCGCCGAAGACCGTGATGTCGTACAGCTCATTGCTCAGCTTGAGCAACTCTTCCAGGGTGCGAACCCCGGCCATGCCGTTGCCGATCATCACCAGTTTTAGTTTTTTCATCAGGTTCTCCGGGGAGCTCAGACCCGCCTCATCAGGGCTTTCAGGTCTTGCTCGACAAATTTTGCGCAAACAAAAAAAGGCGTCCCGCTAGTTGCCTAGCGAGGACGCCTTTGTCCTGGTCCCGTTCTCTCGGGAAGCGCATCCTTCGTCGTTGAAGGCTGGGCTTTATAGTTGATGAGAGAGGTAATGCAGTGGTTGTGCCAAGTTCTTCAGAGTCCCGGATTTGTTGGGTTTGGTCGCGGTCTCGGTATTTGGTTGGGATGTTTGTGCACCGAAACAATGCATGTTGCCCGCAATTGGCGCGGCCCGAGCCGAACGCAGGCTTCGCCAGCTACAAGGGTTCGATGTCAGCCATGAAATACCAGAATCAACAGCACTAGATTCACCAGCAATGACGCCAGCGCCAAGGTCCGCCAGACCTTCAATGGCTCGCGCTCAAGCAACGGTCTGGGTCGCACGCTCAAACTGTGTCGCTCACCCTGTTCCAGCAGCAACAACCATTCTTCCGCCGTTTCAAATCGCTGATCCGGATCCACCGCCACGGCACGCTCCAGACTGTGCGCGATCCATTCCGGCAGGTCGGGTCGATAGCGACTGGCGCTGACAGGAACTCCAAACCGGGGGCGCTGGAAGGCTTCGATTTCGCCGTAGGGATAATGCCCGGTGAGCAGGAAATACAAGGTCACGCCGACGGCATACAGGTCCTGTTGCGGTGTCGGTGTTTCCCCGCGAAAGGCTTCCGGCGCGATGTAGCTGGGCGTTCCGGGCAGGGCAGAAGGCTGATCTTCGGACAGGCCGGGGCAGTAGGCGAGACCGAAGTCGAGCAGGCGTAATTCGCCGTCGTCCCCCAGCAGCAGGTTCTCCGGTTTGATATCGCGATGGAGAATCTGCCGTCGATGCAGCATGCCAACGGCGCGCAGCAGGCGTTCGGCCAGATCCTGCCATTGGGCCAGAGGTAGCGGTCCGACATCTGCGTGCAACGCTGCCAACGTAGATCCGGAATATTCCCGCATCGCGTAGTACAGATGCTGACGCTGACTGGCGGCATGGACTTCAGGGAAATGCCGCCCGGCCACGCGCTTGAGAAACCATTCTTCCGACAGCAACGCCTGCCCGGCCAAGTGATCGTCGCGCAGCGCACCGGGCAAGGTTTTCAGCAGCCAGGGTTGTTGTTGCCCGTCGTGTACCCGATAGAGCAAAGACTGCTGGCTCTGAGCGAGTATCCCTTCGACTTGCCAACCCTCGAACGTCTGACCCGGTTTCAGTGCTGGCGGCAGCGGCCATTGCTGCAAATGAATCAACGCATCGCCGATACTCGTTTCACCGAGGGCATCGACCCGCACCAGCAAGGCGCTGGCGTTATCCTGGCTGCCGGCCAGATGCGCCGCGTTGACCAAGGTCTGCGCAGCGCTGTTCAGGTCCGGCTGATCGCGCAGAATCGCGGCAATGGCCATGTCGCCCAGCACGGCCCAGATGCCGTCGCTGAGCAGCACGAAGCTCTCATTGAGGCGCAGTTCGCCATCGAGAAAATCCAGCACCAAATGCTGATCGAGCCCCAGCGCCCGCTTGAGCACATGCTGCATGCCCGGTTGGTCCCAGACGTGATCCTCGCTGACCCGCTGCAAGGTGTCGGCGTGCCAGCGATAAACCCGGCAATCGCCGACATGGGCCAGGGTAAAACGCCTACCGCGTATGACCAAGGCACTGACAGTGGTCAGCAGCGGTTGCCCACCGCCGTTGGCCTGTAGCCAGCGATTTTGCGCCAGTAGCAGGCGATCCAGCGCTTGAGCGACGCCCCAGGTTTCCGGTGTGGCGTAGTAATCCAGCGCCAGGGCCTGCAACGTCGAGCGGGCGGCGAGGCCACCGTCGGCGCACTGGCTGACGCCATCGGCGATGGCGAACAAATAACCCTTGCTCGCCGCCAGCGCCGGGGCCGGGGTCACCAGGCGCAGGGCGTCCTGATTCTCCTCGCGAGGGCCGATGGCGCTGGCTTCGGCAAAACTCAGTTGCAGGCTCATTGAGGCTTCAGACCCGTGCAGCTGTCACGGCGGCCGAACCCCACGTGGTTCTCCAGCGACGTTTCACACCGTGCAGGCCGAACCAGGCGAGTACGCCGAGGCTGGCGAACAACCACAAGGCCAGTTGATAACTGCCGGTGCTTTGCTTGATTGCGCCCATGCCCGCTGCCAGTGCAAACCCACCGATGCCGCCGGCCATGCCGATCAAACCGGTCATCACACCGATCTCCCGACGAAAACGCTGCGGCACCAATTGGAAAACAGCGCCGTTACCTGCACCCAAACCGAGCATGGTGCAGACGAAAAGTGCCAGTGCAGCGTAGGAACTCGGCAGATTGAAACCCACCGCTGCGATGCAGACCGCCGCCACCGTGTACATCCCCAAGAGGGTGCGAATGCCACCGAAACGGTCGGCCAGAGCGCCGCCCAACGGACGCATCAAACTGCCGCCGAACACGCAGGCTGCGGTGTAATAGCCGGCGGTCACCGGGCTGAGGCCATACTGGTCGTTGAAATAGCCGGGCAGAGCGCTGGCCAGACCAATAAAGCCGCCGAAGGTCACGCTGTAGAAAAACATGAACCACCAGCTGTCGCGGTCACCCAAGGCCTTGAAGTAGTCGGACATGGACTTGGCTTTTGGCCGCTCAGGCGCGTTTTTGGCCAGCCAGGCGAAGATGATGATGGTCAGAATCAGCGGAATCAGGGCGAAGCCGAACACGTTGCTCCAGCCAAATGCAGCAGCCAGCACCGGGGCGATCAGTGCAGCGAGCACGGTGCCCGAGTTACCGGCACCGGCGATGCCCATGGCTTTGCCTTGGTGTTGTGGCGGATACCATTGCGACGCCAGCGGCAGGGCGACGGCGAAGGACGCGCCGGCCATGCCGAGGAACAGGCCCAGCACCAGCGCTTGCTCGTAGCTGTGGATGCCGAGTTTCCAGGCGCCGAACAGTGCGCAGATGACGATCACCTGGCCAATCAGCCCGGCGGTTTTGGGCGACAGGCGATCAGCCAGCAAGCCCATTACAAAGCGCAATACGGCCCCGGCCAGAATCGGCGTGGCCACCACCAGCCCGCGCTGTTGAGTGGTCAGGTGCAGGTCGGCGGCGATTTGCACGGCCAGTGGGCCGAGCAGGTACCAGACCATGAAACTCAGGTCGAAATAGAGGAAGGCCGCGAACAATGTCGGGGTATGGCCAGATTTCCAGAAGCTTGAATTCATCGCGCACCTCAGCTGTTAATAGTCTCGAGAAGGAGTCATGAGCTTGCAGGTGGGGCGCCGCATCGGCCGCACCACCGGCCCCGGTCTCTGGGGCCAAAACAAAAAAACGCCGCCACCGGATTCGCCATGGGCAAATGAGGTGAGCGACGTCTTTGTCGTAGGTGGGGCAACCGCCGTTGGTTACCTGTAGCGATTACCTAGCGAGATCTGTGCCAGGTTCACGCAGATCGTTCCCACGCTCTGCGTGGGAATGCATCCCGTGACGCTCTGCGTCACAGCTCGAAGCGGACGCAGAGCGTCCATGGCGGCATTCCCACGCGGAGCGTGGGAACGATCGGTTACCCGAGCAACTCGCTCATGGCGATGATCTGCTCCGCCACCTGAATCAGCTTCTGCTGCCGGCTCATCGCCTGGCGGCGCATCAAGGTGTAGGCCTCTTCCTCGTTGCAGTCCTTCATTTTCATCAACAGCCCTTTGGCCAGCTCGATACGCTTGCGCTCGGCCAGTTGCTGGTCGCGGGCGTTGAGTTGGGCGCGCAGGGCCTGGTCGCTTTCAAAACGTGCCATGGCGACGTCGAGAATCGGCTGCAAGCGCTGTGCGTGGATGCCTTCGACGATGTAGGCGCTGACCCCGGACTTGATCGCCTGACGCATCACATCGGGGTCATGTTCATCGGTAAACATCACAATCGGCCGCGGTTGGTCGCGGCTTACGAGCACCACTTGCTCCATCACATCGCGGCTCGGTGACTCGGTATCGATCAAAATGACATCCGGACGCACCGTTTCGACGCGCGCAGGCAGGTCGATGGTCAGGCCCGACTCGTCGATCACCTCGAACCCGGCTTCGGTCAGGGCCGCCTTCAGGCGACCGACTTTCTTCGCGGTGTCGTTGATCAGCAGGATACGCAACATATTCGCAGTCTCCTGTCAGCGGCTGGCGAGAAGGGGCGAGCTGTCGCTCATGGCGTGCAGCTTGAAACTGCGGGCGTATCCGGCGGGGTCCAAGCCGTCCCAGACCTTGCCGTCGATCAACTGGCTGCTGCGCATTTCCTGACCCGGGGCGGCTACACCCACCGCCGTGGCGGCCTCTCGATACAAGTCTAGTTGCTGGACCTGACGGGCCACGCCGAGGTAGTCCGGGTCGTCGCGCAACAAGCCCCAGCGGCGGAACTGGGTCATGAACCACATGCCGTCGGACAAATAAGGCAGGTTGACCTCGCCGTCCGCATGGAAACGCAGGGTATGCGGATCCTGCCAACGATTACCGAGGCCATCGGCGTAGTCACCGAGCAACCTCGGCGCAATGCAGTCGAGTGGCGCGTCGAGGTATTCGGGCGCACTCAACAGCTTCGCGGTGCTGCAGCGATTTTCCGTGCTTTGTTCGATGAAGCGGCTGGCTTCGAGGATCGCCATCACCAGCGCCCGGGCGGTGTTGGGGTATTGCTCGACAAAAGCGCGGGTGCACCCGAGGACTTTTTCCGGATGATCGGGCCAGATGGTCTGGGTGGTGGCCAGGGTGAACCCCAGGTTTTGCTGCACTGCGCTGGCGGACCATGGCTCGCCGACGCAGAAACCATCGATGCGTCCGGCTTGCAGGTGCGCGACCATTTGCGGCGGCGGCACCACCACGCTGTTGACGTCCTGCAGCGGATGGATGCCCTGACTCGCGAGCCAGTAATACAGCCACATTGCGTGAGTGCCTGTAGGAAATGTCTGGGCGAAAGTGAGTTTTGGGCGACTTTGGTGCACGTGCCGGTCGAGTGCTTCAGGACTGGTCACGCCCAGGGCCTGTAAGCCATGGGAGAGATTGATGCTCTGGCCATTCTGATTCAGGCCCATGAGCACTGCCATGTCGGTCGACGCGACACCGCCGATACCCAAATGCACGGCGTAGATCAAACCGTACAGGCTGTGGGCGGCGTCGAGTTCGCCACTGACCAGTTTGTCCCGCAGGTTAGCCCAGGACGGCTGGCGCTTGAGGTTCAGGGTCAGGCCATAAGGTTGGGCAAAGCCCTGCGTGGCGGCGACCACCACGGAGGCGCAGTCACTCAGGGCCATGAAGCCGAGGTTGATTTCGGTCTTTTCCGGAGCATCGCTGCCGTTGACCCAGGCCAGAGGGTTGGCTGGAACTTCAATCATCAGTAAACACCTTCCATAAAAAAGCGCCGTACCGGGCTGCTTGCCAGAGCAAGGCCAAGTGACGACGCCTTTGTCTTTCGACTCATCCCGCCGTTGGCATGAGTGCTGATGTCAGTGACGGTGCAAGGCATATGCCATCGCTCACTGATTTTGTCGCGCGCCTCGCCTGCAACCTCGATGCCCGGCTATAATCGCCGCCACTTTTCGTAGCCCAGAGTCAAACCCGCCCATGTACACCCTGGCCCGTCAGCTGTTGTTCAAACTTTCCCCGGAAACCTCCCACGATCTGTCCCTGGACCTGATCGGCGCGGGCGGGCGTTTGGGCCTCAACGGCTTGCTGTGCAAGGCACCGGTGAAAATGCCGGTGACCGTCATGGGCCTGGACTTCCCGAACCCGGTAGGTCTGGCGGCCGGTCTGGACAAGAACGGCGCGGCCATCGACGGTTTTGCCCAACTGGGTTTTGGTTTTGTCGAAATCGGCACCATCACCCCGCGTCCGCAGCCGGGCAACCCGAAGCCACGAATTTTCCGTCTGCCGGATGCCGAGGCGATCATCAACCGCATGGGGTTCAACAACCTCGGCGTCGATCACCTGCTGGCCCGAGTGGCGGCGGCCAAATACAAGGGCGTGCTGGGTATCAATATCGGAAAAAACTTCGATACCCCGGTTGAGCGGGCGGTCGACGACTACCTGATCTGTCTGGACAAGGTCTACGCCCACGCCAGCTACGTGACGGTCAACGTCAGCTCGCCGAATACCCCTGGCCTGCGCAGCCTGCAGTTCGGCGATTCGCTGAAGCAATTGTTGGCTGACCTGGCTACGCGCCGGGCAGAACTGGCGCTGCGCCACGGTAAACATGTCCCACTGGCGATCAAGATTGCGCCGGACATGACCGACGAAGAAACCGCTCAGGTCGCGCAAGCGCTGATCGAAACCGGGATGGATGCGGTGATCGCTACCAACACCACCCTGAGCCGCGTCGGCGTTGAAGGCATGGAGCACGGCGACGAGGCGGGCGGTCTGTCCGGCGCACCGGTTCGCGACAAGAGCACCCACACCGTGAAGGTGCTGGCGGCAGAGTTGGCCGGTCGCTTGCCGATCATCGCCGTGGGCGGCATCACCGAAGGCAAGCACGCGGCTGAGAAAATCGCTGCGGGGGCGAGCCTGGTGCAGCTCTATTCCGGCTTCATCTATAAAGGCCCGGCGCTGATTCGTGAATCTGTAGACGCCATCGCAGCCCTGCGCTAAATCCTGTAGGAGCATGGCTTGCCAGCGAAGGCGTCCTCAAAATCGCCTTCGCCGGCAAGCCGTGCTCCTACAGCGGCGTGTTTGACCAAAGAACAGGCATAAAAAAGGGCTCCTCGAAGGAGCCCCTGGGCCGGAGCCCGCCGCCCGGATGGGACGTGCGTGGTTAAGTCATTCAGTCATCAGATTGTCGTGTCGGAGTGTGTTAAGCCCTGTAATTAGCCGACGGCGTGAAGTTCGTTGAGTCTATGGATTCCCGCAGTGCCGGTCATACCGTCCCAGTTGTCGCCGCGTCCTTCTCGCCAGCCGTTAATCCAGGCTTGGCGTACCGACGGTAGAGTAAATGGGCAAAGCTCACGGGATTTGCCACCAACGCCATATTGATATCCGCGCAAAAATGCTCTTTCCAACGGATCACGCTTAAGTCTTCTCATAGGGTGTTGCCCTCACTTGTTGACTGTATTTATCGCGTCGACCTCAATTGAGGTCTGGCAGAAAAACTCTGCCGTTGGGGCTCGCTGCCGGCGTCGCGAGCCAAGGTGTTGACGTCATTGCGGCGTCAACCTGTATTGAGTTCTAACCAATGCGTCACATCGAGGGAATGATCGTTTTGTCATAAGGACGTAACCATTAAGGTGGTATGGCAATAAGTAACACGATGTTGTCCCGTGTTTATTGGCAAAACCCCGGTATGATCGGCCCCTCGCTACAGGATGGGGTTAATCCCTTAGTGAGAATGTCTCCTGTTAAGCAGGGAGACTATTCGACGAAGGGTCGACTTATGACATTTTGTTGCATCAACTTTTTTATCTGCCTTTGCATCTAAGCTCTTTTAACCCGAGCAGCAAGGGTGGGACGGCACACCTTCGTGCCACGCGGGCGCTCTTTTAGAAAAGCGCCTGATTGAAAACCGGGCCGGCAATGCGTTGCCGGTTCACTTAGCTAAAGGCTCTGGAATTACCATGTCCGATCATTTCGAACTCTTCCTCACTTGCCCAAAAGGCCTTGAAGGCCTGCTCATCGAGGAAGCCGTCGGGCTTGGCCTTGAAGAAGCGCGTGAGCACACCTCTGCCGTGCGCGGCATGGCGACCATGGAAACCGCTTATCGCCTGTGCCTGTGGTCGCGTCTGGCGAACCGGGTGCTGCTGGTGCTCAAGCGTTTCCCGATGAAAGACGCAGAAGACCTCTATCACGGCGTGCTGGATATCGAGTGGCAAGACCACATGCTCAACGACGGCACCCTGGCCGTTGAGTTCAGCGGTCACGGCTCGGGCATCGACAACACCCATTTCGGTGCGTTGAAGGTCAAGGACGCCATCGTCGACAAACTGCGCACACCGCAGGGCGACCGTCCATCCATCGACAAGCTCAACCCGGACCTGCGCATTCACCTGCGCCTGGACCGTGGCGAAGCGATTCTGTCCCTCGACCTCTCCGGCCACAGCCTGCATCAGCGCGGCTATCGCTTGCAGCAGGGCGCGGCGCCGCTGAAGGAAAACCTCGCGGCAGCAATCCTGATCCGTTCCGGCTGGCCTCGCATTGCGGCCGATGGCGGCGCGCTGGCTGACCCGATGTGCGGTGTCGGTACGTTCCTGGTGGAAGCGGCGATGATCGCCGCCGACATGGCGCCGAACCTGCGCCGCGAGCAATGGGGCTTCACGGCCTGGCTCGGTCACGTCCCGGCGCTGTGGAAAAAGCTTCACGAAGAAGCCACCGCCCGTGCCGCGGCCGGTCTGGCCAAGCCTCCGCTGTGGATTCGCGGTTACGAAGCCGATCCGCGCCTGATTCAACCGGGCCGCAACAACGTCGAACGTGCCGGCCTGAGCGAGTGGATCAAGATCTACCAGGGCGAAGTCGGGACGTTCGAGCCGCGTCCGGACCAGAACCAGAAAGGTCTGGTGATCTGCAACCCTCCGTACGGCGAGCGTCTGGGTGACGAAGCGAGCTTGCTCTATCTCTATCAGAATCTCGGCGAACGTCTGCGTCAGGCCTGCTTGAACTGGGAAGCGGCGGTATTCACCGGCGCCCCGGACCTGGGCAAGCGCATGGGCATCCGCAGCCACAAACAGTATTCGTTCTGGAACGGCGCGTTGCCGTGCAAGCTGCTGCTGATCAAGGTCACACCGGACCAGTTCGTCACCGGCGAACGTCGCACCCCGGAACAGCGTCAGGTCGAGCGTGAGCAGGCCGAAGTCGACGTCGCAGACAACGACGTAGCACCCGGCAAGTACGAGAAGTACAACAAGAACGGTAACCCGATCAAACCGGCCCCGGTGGTGATCGAGCAACCGCGCTTGAGCGAAGGCGGGCAGATGTTTGCCAACCGTCTGCAAAAGAACCTCAAGGCCCTCGGCAAGTGGGTCAAGCGTGAAGGCATCGACTGCTACCGCGTCTACGATGCCGACATGCCGGAATACTCCATGGCCATCGACCTGTATCAGGATTGGGTCCACGTCCAGGAGTACGCCGCGCCGAAATCCATCGATCCGGAAAAAGCATCGGCGCGTATGTTCGATGCCCTGGCCGCCATTCCGCAGGCCCTGAACATCGACAAGAGCCGCGTGGTGGTCAAGCGTCGCGAGCGTCAGAGCGGCACCAAGCAGTACGAACGCCAAGCGGCACAGGGTAAGTTCGTCGAGGTCAACGAAGGTGGCGTGAAGCTGCTGGTCAACCTCACGGATTACCTCGACACCGGGCTGTTCCTCGACCACCGGCCGATGCGCATGCGAATCCAGAAAGAGGCGGCCGGCAAGCGCTTCCTCAACCTGTATAGCTACACCGCGACCGCCAGTGTTCACGCAGCCAAGGGCGGCGCGCGTAGCACTACCAGCGTCGACTTGTCGAAAACCTATCTGGACTGGGCGCGTCGCAACCTGTCGCTGAACGGTTTCTCTGAAAAGAACCGTCTGGAGCAGGGCGATGTGATGGCCTGGCTCGACGCCTGCCGTGACGAGTACGACCTGATCTTCATCGACCCCCCGACCTTCTCCAACTCCAAGCGCATGGAAGGGATCTTCGACGTGCAGCGCGACCAGGTGCAATTGATCGATCTGGCCATGGCGCGTTTGGCACCGGGCGGCGTGTTGTACTTCTCCAACAACTTCCGCAAGTTCCAGCTCGAGGAAAACCTCACCGAGCGTTACGCGGTCGAGGAAATCACCGCCGAGACCATCGATCCGGATTTCGCCCGTAATGGCAAGATCCACCGGGCATGGAAAATCACGGCTCGTTGACAGTTGAAGGGAATTGGATCCACAGAGCCTTGATTTTTAAAGGCTCTTGGCTTCTTTCTGTGCTGGTCAAATTAGTGGCTAATAGCTATAACTCAACGCATGGCCAATGGGCTTTCCCGCACCTGGCGTTTTGAGTTGCGTCTATGTCGTTGCAGGCCGTGCGTCCGAAGATCCTGGGTTTTATCAGTGAAGATGTCTCGGCCTGGCTGGTCGCGCTGCTGGTATTGGTCGTCGGCGCAATTCTCACGGGATGGCTGGCGTGGTCGACGCTGAATCTGTTTCACCATCAATTGCGGCAACGTTTCCAACTGCTGGCCAGTGAACGTTACAGCCGTATCGAAGAACGTTTCGAAGATCAGGAGCAGCGCCTTGATGGCCTGCGCCGGTTCTTTGCCAATTCCGATTTGGTCTCCCGCGAGGAGTTCGACGGTTACACCCAACTGCTGCTGCACCGGACTCAGGCGTACTCCTTCGCCAAGCGGGTAACCCGCGCCGAACGAGCGGAATTTGAACGCCAGGTGCGTGCAGAGGGTTTACCCGACTTCACCCTGCGTGAGCTCAATGCCGATGGCCAGCTGCAACCGGCGGCCGAACGGGATGAGTACGTGGTGGTGCTTTATAGCCAGACCCAAAGCAAGCTTGGCTCGCCGCTGGGCTACGACTTGTTGGCTCAACCCTTGCGCCGTTCCACCCTTGAACGGGCCGATCAGCACGGCGGCATGGCGGTATCGCAGCCGATGCATCTGGTTAATATCGAGCCGGCCTATGCACGCGGCGTGCTGCTGGTCGCACCGGTGCTGCTGCGCAATAACCCGGCGGGGTTGAAACCGTTCGGTTATGTCATGGCCGTGATCAGCATGCGCCAGTTGCTCGCGGACGACCTGCCGGAGGCGGGCCGTGACTACCTTTCGGTGCGCATCCTCGACTTATCCACAAACGATCAGCACGAAGTGCTTTATGAGTCCGCCAACACCCCAGCCCCCAGTGAGTTGGCCGCGACCCGGCTGCTGCGGCTCGCCGACCATGACTATCAAGTCGACATTCAGCCCAGCGATGCCTTCCTGAAAGCCAACCACTCTTCAGTGACCAGCCTGGTGGTGCTGGGTGGCTTGCTCAGTCTGTTGCTCAGTGCCTTGCTCTATGTGCTGGTCAGTCAGCGTCAACGGGCGCTGAAAATGGTCGAGCAACGGACCCAGGAACTGCGCGCTCGCGAGCAGGAGTTGCGCGGCACCCATGGCCAGTTGCGCGGCGTGCTGAATGCCGCGACCCAGGTGGCGATCATCGCCACTGACTTGCGCGGGGTCATCAGCACCTTTAATGCCGGTGCAGAGCAAATGCTCGGTTACACCAGCGCTGAGGTGGTGGGCCACATGACCCTGGAAAACCTGCACCTGCCCCGGGAGCTCCTCGCGCGCTCGGCGGAGTTGAGTGCGCGCTATGGCAAGCCGATTCCGACCTGCCAGGCGATGTTGGTCGAGGGCGGCGAGGAGGGCGGTTACGAAGCGCGGGAATGGACGCTGCTACGTAGCGACGGCAGCCATTTGACGGTGAACATGCTCGCGACCCCGGTACTCGACGAGCAAGGCCTGTGGGTCGGGCACTTGGCGATCTGTATCGACATCACTGAACGCAAGCGGGTCCACGAGGCCCTGGCGGCACGGGACCTGTTGTTGAAGAAACTCAGCGCTCATGTGCCTGGCGGGATCTACCAGTTCAAAATGGAATTCGATGGGCGCTTCAGTGTGATCTACGCCAGCGACGGTATTCGCGAGATCTACGAACTTGAGCCAGACGTGATGTTGCTCAACGCCGAAGCGATTTTCACGCGGATTCATCCGCAGGACACCACCCGGGTCCGCGCCTCGATCCGGGCGTCGGCGGACACCCTCAGCCCTTGGCGGGAGGAATACCGCGTGCTGCTACCCCTGCGCGGCCTGCGCTGGGTGCGTGGCGAGGCGACGCCGGAGGAACTGCCCGGTGGCGGCGTGCTCTGGCATGGCTACGTCTCGGACATTTCCGATCTCAAGCGGGTGCAGGAAGAATTGCGTGCGCTGTCGATCACTGACGTGCTGACCGGGATCCACAACCGCCGCTATTTCCAGGAACGCCTGACCACCGAAATGGCCCGGGTCGAGCGTGGTGGCGGTGAGCTGTCGGTGATCATGCTCGATATCGACCACTTCAAACGTATCAATGACCAGCATGGCCACGCTGTCGGCGATCGGGTGTTGCAGATCGTGTGCGAACGTATCGGCCATCGGCTGCGGCGCACCGACGTGTTCTGTCGCTTGGGTGGCGAGGAGTTCATGGTGCTTTGCCCGGACATCGACGGCGGCCATGCGCATGTCCTGGCCTTGCAGTTATGGCAAGGGTTGCGCAGTTCGCCGATCGAAGGCGTCGGGACAGTGACCGCGAGTTTCGGGATTGCCAGTTGGCGAGTGGGGGAGGGCGCGGATGCGCTGCTACTGCGGGCGGATTCTGGGGTGTATGCGGCGAAACAGGCAGGGCGGGATCGGGTAGAAGGAGAGATGAACTAGAGCTGGCAGCATGATCGTTCCCACGCTCTGCGTGGGAATGCAGCCCGTGACGCTCCGCGTCACTGGACGCAGAGCGTCCCTAGAGGCATTCCCACGCAGAGCGTGGGAACGATCAAGTTGTGGGTTATAGAACCGAAGCCGTTTCCGGCAATTTCGGCTGGCGATACAGGTCCAGCAGCACTTGATCCAGTACCGAAGACGCACCAAACGGTGCCTTGTCGTTGAGGATCGCCACCACCGCCCAGGTATTGCCGTTGATGTCGCGGCTGAAGCCGGCAATGGCCCGAACGGTATTCAGGGTGCCGGTCTTGATGTGCGCTTCACCGCGCATCGCAGTGGTCTTCAGGCGTTTGCGCATGGTGCCGTCAGTGCCGGCAATTGGCATCGAGCTGATGAACTCGGCCGAGTAAGGGCTTTTCCAGGCCGCTTGCAGCATGCCTGCCATTTCACGCGCGCTCACCCGTTCGGCACGGGACAGACCGGAACCGTTCTCCATCACCAGGTGCGGCGCGGTGATGCCTTTCTTCGCCAGCCACTGACGCACAACACGCTGCGCAGCCTTGGCATCGTCACCGTCGGCCTCGGTGCGGAACTGCGCGCCCAAACTCAGGAACAGTTGCTGAGCCATGGTGTTGTTACTGTATTTGTTGATGTCGCGGATGATTTCCGCCAGGTCCGGCGAGAAAGCCCGAGCCAGGACCTTGGCGTCTTTGGGCGTTGGCGCCAGACGGTCCACGCCCTGAATGCTGCCGCCCAATTCTTTCCAGATCGCCCGCACGGCGCCTGCGGTGTAGGTCGCGTGGTCGAGCAGCGACAGATAGGTCTGGGAGCTGCAGCCCTCGCCCAACTGGCCGCCGACCGTCACGGTCACGCTGCCATCGGCCTGGGTCACCGGGTTGTAACGCACGCCACCGGTGCATTGCTTGGCGTTGACGGCTTTGACCAGGTTTTCGATGCGAATCGTGGCAATCGGCGGTTCTACCGAAATCAGAACCCTGCCGTTGTCGTTACGCGCCACAAAACGCAGGGCCTTGAGGTTGACCATCAACGAATCGGGTTTGACCAGGAACGGTTTGTTGTCGTCATTGCCATCGTCGTTGAACTGGGGCAGTTGCGGTTGAACGAAGAAACTGCGGTCCAGCACCAGGTCGCCGGTGATTTGCGTCACGCCGTTGGCGCGCAGGTCACGCATCAGCAACCAGAGTTTTTCCATGTTCAGCTTCGGATCGCCGCCACCCTTGAGGTAGAGGTTACCGTTGAGGATGCCGCCGCTTAGGGTGCCGTCGGTGTAAAACTCGGTTTTCCACTGGTGGTTCGGGCCGAGCATTTCCAGGGCTGCGTAAGTGGTGACCAGTTTCATGGTCGAGGCCGGGTTGACCGATACATCAGCGTTGTAAATGGTCGGGGTGCCAGGGCCGTTGAGTGGAATCATCACCAGCGACAAGGCGTTGGCTGGCATTTTGCTGGCCTTGATGGCCTTTTCAACGTTGGGCGTCAGCGCGGTGTTGATCGGAGCGGCGGAAACAGAGAAGGCCAGAGGGAGCAGAAAACCGGCCAGTAACAATGGACGCAAAGATTTGATCATGTGAAATAAAACCCTACAGCCGAGGGGAAAAAAGACGAGGGCATGAAGATAAATTCCCTCAGCGGTCATGAAAGTGTCGGCATTATGCCCCAAGGTGTAGCGGCTTGTGCCGTACCCTGGTCCTCTAATCCGCTATTTTTTACCGACGGTAGGGCCTGCAACCCAGAGAGACGGGCAATCGGCGCCTTAAACTGCTAAAGTGCCGCCCGTTATTACTTATGAGGATTGTTCCAATGGCGACTAACCGTTCCCAGCGTCTGCGCAAAAAACTGTGCGTCGATGAATTTCAAGAGCTGGGTTTCGAACTGAACCTGGATTTCAAAGAAGATTTGGCTGATGAAGCCATTGATGCTTTCCTCGACGCGTTCCTGAAAGAAGCCATGGAAGCCAACGGTCTGGGCTATGTTGGCGGCGACGACTTCGGTCTGGTTTGCCTGCAGAAGCGTGGCTCGGTTTCCGAAGAGCAGCGTGCCGCTGTTGAAGCCTGGCTCAAAGGCCGCAGCGAACTGACTGAAGCAACCGTCAGCCCGCTGATCGACGTCTGGTACCCGGAAAAGCCGATCAATCCGGTAGCTTGATGTTCTAAAAAACGGCGACCCAAGGGTCGCCGTTTTTTTATGCCCGGAAGATCAAGAGATCGCAGCCTCGTTTCACTCTGTAGCAGCTGTCGAGTGAAACGAGGCTGCGAGTTTTTAGCTTTTACGCCAGTTCAGAATCACCAGCGTCAACACCCCCGCCACAATCCCCCAGAACGCCGAACCGATGGAAAACAGCGTCAGGCCCGACGCCGTGACCATAAAGGTAATCAGCGCCGCTTCACGTTCCTTCACTTCGCTCATGGCAATGCTCAGGCCATTGATGATTGAACCGAACAACGCCAACGCCGCAATCGAGAGCACCAACTCTTTCGGCAACGCGGCGAACAACGCCGCCAGCGTCGCGCCGAACACCCCGGCGATCCCGTAGAAAATCCCGCACCAGACGGCCGCCGTGTAGCGCTTGTTACGATCCTCATGGGCATGCGGTCCGGTGCAAATCGCCGCACTGATGGCCGCCAGGTTTATCCCGTGGGAACCGAATGGCGCCAGCAGTAACGAGGCGATGCCGGTCGTGGTGATCAGCGGCGAGGCCGGCACGGTGTAACCGTCAGCGCGCAGCACGGCGATGCCCGGCATGTTCTGCGACGTCATTGCCACGACAAACAGCGGGATGCCGATGCTGATGGTCGCGGCCAGGGAGAAGTGCGGCGTGGTCCAGACCGGCGTTGCCACTTCCAGATGGAAACCGCTGAAATCCAGCAGCCCCATGAACCCCGACAGCACCGTGCCGATCAACAGCGCGGCCAGCACGGCATAACGCGGCGACAGGCGTTTGACCACCAGGTAACAGAAGAACATCCCCAGTACCAAAGCAGTGCGATGCTGGGCGGCGACGAAGATTTCGCTGCCGATCTTGAACAGAATTCCCGCCAGCAACGCTGCGGCCAATGACGCTGGAATCTTTTTCACCAGTCGTTCGAAGCTGCCGGTCAAACCACAAAGGGTCACCAGTACCGCGCAGGTAATGTAGGCACCAATGGCTTCGCCGTACGTCACGCCGCCCAGACTGGTGATCAGCAATGCCGCGCCGGGGGTCGACCAGGCGATCGTGATGGGGGTGCGATAGCGCAACGACAGGCCAATCGAGCACACCGCCATGCCAATGGAGATCGCCCAGATCCACGACGAAATCTGCCCGCTGGTCAGACCCGCCGCTTGCCCGGCCTGGAACATCAGGACCAGCGAGCTGGTGTAACCGGTCATCATCGCAATGAAGCCGGCGACGATCGCCGAAGGCGACGTATCGGCCAAAGGGCGGAGCTGCGTGTGCGTGGCGTCGTTCATGACCGCGGTGTTCCTTATACTTTTGAAAGGTAAAACCCGGGTTCAAGCCTAAACTCAAAAGTAACCAAGCGTTGCAATACAGCCGAGGCCGTAAACAGCCGTACAGTCGTGTTGCCACCCTCCATTGTGTACAATCGCAGTGTTTTTTACGCGATACTTGCCAGCGACCCACTGTGCCGTATTACAGTCACGGTCAATTCGCCGCAGTTCTTCCGACTCGAGTGCCCATGAACGAACAGTTGCAACCCCTAAAGAAACAACCGCGAGCAGGCAAAGCCGGCCGTAGCGGTACCCAGGACGATATTGTCTACGCGCATATCTTCGAGGCCATCCTCGAACAGCGTCTGGCGCCCGGCACCAAGTTGAGCGAAGAAGCGCTGGGGGAAATTTTCGGGGTCAGTCGCACCATCATTCGCCGCGCGCTGTCGCGCCTTGCCCATGAAGGCGTCGTGCTGCTGCGTCCGAACCGTGGCGCTGTCGTCGCCAGCCCGAGTGTCGAAGAGGCTCGCCAGGTGTTCATGGCCCGGCGTCTGGTGGAGCGAGCGATCACTGAATTGGCTGTCCTGCACGCCACTGCCGAGCAGATTGCCGAGTTGCGCCAGATGGTCAACGACGAGCGCGACAGCTTCTCCCGTGGCGATCGCGGTGCCGGCATCCGTCTGTCGGGCGAGTTTCACTTGAAGTTGGCCGAAGCGGCGAAAAACGCGCCGCTGATCAGCTTCCAGCGCAGTCTGGTGTCCCAGACTTCGTTGATCATTGCCCAGTACGAAACTGGCAATCGCTCCCACTGTTCCTACGATGAGCACACCCAGCTGATCGACGCCATCGAAGCGCGCAACAGTGAGCTGGCGGTGGACCTGATGATGCATCACATGGATCACATCGACAGCAAACTCAACCTCGACGAAGAAAGCGCGTCGGATGATTTGCATGCGGTGTTCTCGCATTTGTTGCAGACCAAGAAGCCAGGGCGGCCGGTCGCGAAACTCTGAAATACCGATGATAAAAATCCCCCGCAGCCTTCCGGTTGCGGGGGATTTTTTTTGAGTATCAGATCGTTCCCACGCTCTGCGTGGGAATGCAGCCCGTGACGCTCCGCGTCACTGGACGCAGAGCGTCCCTAGAGGCATTCCCACGCGGAGCATGGGAACGATCAGCGTGGAGAGATCTTAGCGCTGATGCACCTGATTACCCGCCGCATACGTCTGCAACACAGTCCTGTCATCCCCCAGCGTCATCAATACAAACAACGTTTCGGCAATGTTATTGGCCTGCTTCAAGCGATAGCTGAGCAGCGGCGTGGCGTTGTAGTCCAGTACCAGGAAGTCGGCGTCGGTGCCCGGTTGCAGGGTGCCGATCTTGTCTTCCAGGCGCAACGCGCGGGCACCGCCGAGGGTCGCCAGGTACAGCGACTTGAAGGGGCTCAGTCGCGCACCTTGCAGCTGCATGACCTTGTAGGCTTCGTTCAGGGTTTGCAGCAGCGAGAAACTGGTGCCGCCACCGACGTCTGTGCCCAAACCAACATTCAATTTGTGCTTCTCAGCCATCGGCAGGTTGAACAGGCCGCTGCCGAGGAAAAAGTTCGAGGTCGGGCAGAAGGCGATCGCCGAGCCGGTTTCCGCCAGTCGCGCGCACTCGTCATCGCAAAGGTGCACACCGTGGGCGAATACCGAGCGCTCGCCGAGCAGTTTGTAGTGGTCGTAGACGTCCAGGTAGCCCTTGCGCTCCGGAAACAGTTCCTTGACCCACTCGACTTCCTTGAGGTTTTCGCTGATGTGGGTCTGCATGTACAAGTCAGGGAATTCGCTGAGCAACTGGCCTGCGAGGGTCAGCTGTTCCGGGGTGCTGGTCGGGGCGAAGCGCGGGGTGACCGCGTAGTGCAGTCGACCCTTGCCGTGCCAGCGTTCGATCAGCGCCTTGCTTTCGACATGGCTGGATTCGGCGGTGTCGGTCAGGTAGTCCGGGGCGTTGCGGTCCATCATCACCTTACCGGCGATCATCCGCAGGTCCAGCTGCTCGGCGGCCTCGAAAAACGAGTTCACCGATTGCGGATGCACGCTGCCGAATACCAGCGCGGTGGTGGTGCCGTTGCGCAGCAGTTCCTTGATGAAAATGTCCGCGACTTCGTCGGCGTGAGCCTTGTCGGCGAACTGGCTTTCGCACGGGAAGGTGTAAGTGTTGAGCCAGTCCAGCAGCTGCTCGCCATAGGCGCCGACCATGCCGGTTTGCGGCAAGTGAATGTGGGTGTCGATGAAGCCTGGGGTGATCAATGCATCCTGGTAATGGGTGATTTCGATGTCGGCCGGCAAGGTCGGCAGCAATTCGCTGGCGTGGCCGACGGCGCTGATCTGGCCGTTATCGACCACCAGCAGGCCGTCCTCGAAATACTCGTACGAGGCTTCGATGCCCACTTCAGCGGGGTCGGCGATGCTGTGCAGAATGGCGGCGCGGTAGGCTTTTCGAGTCAAAGGCATGGGGGTTCTCAGTTTGTCAGTTCGAGGCTTGGCTGCGGCGTGAAGCGGGCAGCAGTTTGGCAATCGATGATCCGGCGCTGGCGGTGTGCTGGCCGAAATTCGCGTTATAGGTGGCGATGATTTCGCCGGCGATGGAGATGGCGATTTCCACAGGCAACTTGCCTTTGACTTCGCCGATGCCCATCGGGCAGCGCATGCGTTGCAGCACGGCGCTGTCGAAACCACGGTCACGCAAACGGTGTTCGAATTTCACTCGCTTGGTCTTCGAACCGATCAGGCCGAAGTAGGCGAAGTCGTTGCGTTTGAGGATCGCGGCCGTGAGTTCGAGGTCGAGCTGATGGTTGTGGGTCATGACGATGCAATAGCTGCCGGCGGGCAGGTCATCGATTTCATCCACCGGTTCTTCGGCAACGATTTTGCGTACGCCGTGAGGGATCTGTTCGGGGAATTGCGCTTCCCGCGAGTCGATCCAGCGCACCCGGCAGGGCAGGCTGGCGAGCAGCGGCACCAGCGCCCGACCGACATGGCCGGCGCCGAACACGGCGATCTGCGCCTGGACCTGGCCCATCGGTTCGAACAGCAGCACGGTCACGCCGCCGCAGCACTGGCCCAGACTGGCGCCGAGGCTGAAGCGCTCCAGATGGGTGTCCTGCTTGCCGCTGGCAAGCATCTCTCGGCCGATCTGCATGGCCTTGTATTCCAGATGCCCGCCACCGATGGTGTCGAAGGTCTGGGTGGCGCTGATGACCATCTTCGAACCGGCATTGCGCGGCGTCGAGCCGAGCTCTTCGATGATGGTCACCAACACGCAGGGTTCACCCTGGGTTTGCAGGTCGGCGAGGGCGTCGATCCAGTTGTACATGTTTCACCTCAACATCTCTGTTGTCTGTTCGGGCCTCTTCGCGGGCAAGCCTCGCTCCTACAGGTTTTGCGTAATCCTTGTAGGAGCGAGGCTTGCCCGCGAAGGCCGCGCCTCGGTCTTACAGCGAAGCCAACTCGACTTCGACTTCCTCGGCTTTCGCCGCCTTCAACTGCCGCATCTGCTCACAGCCCCACAACACCCGCTCCGGCGTCGCCGGTGCGTCGATTTTCGGTTGATGCTTGTAGTCGCCAAGGCTCGCTACAGCGTCCTTGATCGCACACCACGCCGCGATGCCCAGCATGAACGGCGGCTCACCCACTGCCTTGGAATGGAACACCGTGTCTTCCGGGTTTTTACGGTTTTCCACCAGCTTCACGCGCAGGTCCAGCGGCATGTCCGCCACCGCCGGGATCTTGTAGCTGGCCGGGCCGTTGGTCATCAGTTTGCCTTTGTTGTTCCACACCAGTTCTTCCATGGTCAGCCAGCCCATGCCCTGGATGAAACCACCCTCGACCTGACCGATGTCGATCGCCGGGTTTAGCGAGTCGCCGACGTCATGCAGAATGTCGGTGCGCAGCATCTTGTACTCACCGGTCAAGGTATCGACGATCACCTCGGCGCATGCTGCACCGAAGGCGTAGTAATAGAACGGCCGACCGCGAGCCTGGCTGCGGTCGTAGAAGATTTTCGGGGTCTTGTAGAACCCTGTACTCGACAGCGAAACCTGAGCGAAATACGCCTGCTGGATCAGCGATTCAAAGGTCAGGATGTGATCGCGAACCCGCACGTGGCCGTTGTGGAATTCCACGTCTTCTTCGCTGACCTTGTACTGCCGCGCGGCAAATTCAACCAGGCGCTTCTTGATGATTTCAGCGGCGTTCTGCGCGGCTTTACCGTTGAGGTCGGCACCGCTGGAAGCGGCGGTCGGCGAGGTGTTCGGCACCTTGTCAGTATTGGTCGCGGTGATCTGCACGCGGTCCATTTCCACCTGGAACACTTCAGCCACAACCTGCGCAACCTTGGTGTTCAAACCCTGGCCCATTTCAGTGCCGCCATGGTTCAGGTGGATGCTGCCGTCGGTGTAGATGTGGATCAGCGCGCCGGCCTGATTGAGGAAGCTGGCGGTGAAGGAAATACCGAATTTCACCGGGGTCAGCGCCAGGCCTTTTTTCAGGATCGGGCTGTTGGCGTTGTAGCGACGAATCGCTTCGCGGCGCTCGGCGTACTGGCTGCTTTCTTCGAGTTCGGCGGTCATTTCCTCGAGCATGTTGTGCTCGACGGTCTGGTAGTAATGGGTGACGTTGCGCTCGGTTTTTCCGTAGTAGTTGGCCTTGCGCACGGCCAGCGGATCGAGGGCCAAATGGCGAGCAATCGCGTCCATCACTTCTTCGATGGCGACCATCCCTTGCGGGCCGCCGAAACCACGGTAGGCGGTGTTCGACGCGGTGTTGGTTTTGCAGCGATGACCGTTGATGGTCGCATCGCCCAGGTAGTACGAGTTGTCGGCATGGAACATCGCGCGGTCAACAATCGATGCCGACAAGTCCGGCGAGCAACCGCAGTTACCAGCCAGCTCCAGGGCGATACCGTGCAGCCGACCGGTGCTGTCGAAGCCCACGTCGTATTCGACGTAGAACGGGTGACGCTTGCCGGTCATCAGCATGTCTTCGACGCGCGGCAGACGCATTTTGGTCGGTTGTCCGGTGAGGTGCGCGATCACTGCGCACAGGCATGCCGGGCTGGCGGCCTGGGTTTCCTTGCCGCCGAAACCACCGCCCATGCGGCGCATGTCGACGACGATTTTGTTCATCGACACGTCCAGCACTTCCGCTACCAATTTCTGCACTTCGGTGGGGTTCTGCGTCGAGCAGTAAACGATCATCCCGCCATCTTCAGTCGGCATCACCGAAGAGATCTGGGTTTCGAGGTAGAAGTGTTCCTGGCCGCCGATGTGCAGCGTGCCCTGGATGCGATGCTCGGCGGTGGCCAACGCATTGGCCGAATCGCCGCGCTGATGGGTGTGGCTGTCGAGTACGAAGTGGCGTTTGCGCAGGGCTTCGACCACGTCCAGAACGGGTTCGAGATCCTCGTATTCGATGATCGCGGCCATGGCGGCTTTGCGTGCGGTTTCCAGGTCTTTTGCCGCGACCGCGAGTACCACCTGACCGACAAACTGCACGTCATTGATAGCCAGCAGCGGGTCGCCCGGCAGCAACGGGCCGATGTCTTTCAGACCCGGCACGTCTTCGTGGGTGATGGCGATGCGCACGCCTTCAAAGGCGTAGCAAGGCTGGGTGTCGATGCTGATGATTTTTGCGTGGGCACGGTCCGACAGCCGTGCGTAAACGTGCAGCTGATTCGGGAATTCCAGACGGTCGTCGATGTACTGCGCTTCACCGGACACATGCTTGTCGGCGCTGTCGTGCTTGACGCTGCGGCCGACGCCGGTGGTCAGGTCCTTGGCGAACAGTTCAGCCAGTTCGGCTTGAGTCTTCTCTACGGCGTGATGATTAGACATAAGCGGTCACCCGAGTCTCGATGTGCGGTGTTTGCAGTTCGATGAAGTATTTACGCAGCAGGTTCTGCGCGCTGAGCAGGCGATATTCCTTGCTGGCGCGGAAGTCCGAGAGTGGCGTGAAATCTTCGGCCAATGCAGCGCAGGCGCGTTCGACGGTGTCGTTGTTCCAAGTGGCGCCGAGCAATACAGCTTCGCAGGCCTTGGCGCGTTTTGGTGTTGCAGCCATGCCGCCGAAGGCGACGCGGGCGTCGGCGATCACGCCATTGTCGATGCGCAGGTTGAACGCGGCGCAGACCGCGGAAATGTCATCGTCCAGACGCTTCGACACCTTGTAGGCGCGGAACAGTTGTTCGGCACTGGCGCGAGGCACGATGATCTTTTCGATGAACTCGCTTTCCTGACGCGCGGTGACCCGGTAATCGATGAAGTAATCTTCCAGCGCCATCGTGCGGCGGACTTCGCCTTTGCACAGGACAATCTGTGCGCCGAGTGCAATCAGCAGCGGCGGGGAGTCACCGATCGGCGAGGCGTTGCCGATGTTGCCGCCTAGGGTGCCCTGGTTGCGGATCTGCAGGGAGGCAAAACGTTGCAGCAATTCGCCGAAGTCCGGGTACTCGGCCTTCAAGGCGTCGTAGCAATCGGAGAGGGCCGTGGCGGCGCCGATTTCCAGGCGATCGTCGAAGCGTTCGATGCGCTTCATTTCGGCGACGTTGCCAACATAAATCATCACCGGCAGGGTGCGGTGGAACTGGGTGACTTCCAGAGCCAGATCCGTACCGCCGGCCAGCAGGCGAGCCTGTGGATAAGCGTCATAGAGGTCAGCCAGATCGGCGACGGTCAGCGGCACCAGGCAGCGTTTGTCGCCGCTGTTGAGTTCGCCGATGTCGGTAGGTGCGATGGCTTTCAGGCGAGCGATGGTGTCGGCTTCACGGGCGTCGAACTGGTCTGCCTGCTTGCCACAGCAGGATTGTTCGGCGGCAGCCAGAATCGGCCGATAGCCGGTGCAGCGGCAGAGGTTGCCGGCCAGGGCTTCGTGAGCTTTATGAGCATCCGGTTGATCGCTGTTCTTTTGCAGCGCGAACAACGACATCACGAAGCCTGGCGTGCAGAAACCGCATTGCGAGCCGTGGCATTCGACCATGGCTTTCTGCACGCTGTGCAGTTGACCCTGGTGCTTGAGGTCTTCGACGCTGATCAGTTGTTTGCCGTGCAGTGACGAAACGAACGTCAGGCACGAATTGAGGCTGCGATAGCGAATGTGTTCGCGGCCATCGTCATCCGTTTGCAGCTCGCCGACCACCACGGTGCAGGCGCCGCAGTCACCGCTGGCGCAGCCTTCTTTGGTGCCGGGTTTGCCCACATGGTCGCGCAGATAATTGAGCACGGTCAGGTTTGGGTCCAGGGCGTGCTCGCTACGGAGTTCCTGGTTAAGTAAAAACTGGATCACGGAAGGCCTCGCAGACTCATTATTGTTGTTAACCGACTTGAACCGAATTTATCAGGTCTGACTTTCCGGTCAATGGTTTTCTGACTTAAAGGTCAGGAAATAGCATTTTGTCGATAAACGACTCGTTCCTTCATTATTGACCCTCATGGGATAGCCTGCTTTTTGCTTGAATCGTGCCAAAAACCGCCGAGTGGGCACTCCGCCATGACCCTTTATGTGCTGTACACTGCGCCGCTTGTGCAGATCGAAGAGTTTGAAGGGACAACCATGACGTTCAAGGCGCCGGACAGCCTCGCCGAGCAAATTGCTCACCACCTCGCCGAACGCATCATTCGTGGCGAAATGAAGCCCGGGGAGCGCATCCAGGAACAGAAGGTCACGCTGGCCCTCAATGTCAGCCGCGGTTCGGTCCGTGAGGCCTTGCTGATGCTCGAACGCCGCCACCTGATCGCGATCCTGCCGCGACGTGGCGCCCACGTGACCGAGCTCACGGCCCACAAGGTCCAGAGCCTGTGCACGCTGATGAGCGAGCTTTACATTCTTCTGGGCAATGCAGTGGCCAGTGGCTGGCAAGTCCAGGCCGATATGGCGCCGTTCGTGCAAATCCAGCAGCGTCTGACCGCCAGCTACGAACGTCAGGACATTCGCACCTTCGTCGACGACAGCTTCAGTGTGATGCGTGCCGCGTACCCGTTCGCCAACAACCCGTACTTGCAGGAAACCGTCGAGAACCTGCAGCCGGCCATGAGCCGCGCGTATTTCCTCGCCCTGGAGCAGCGCAAGGCCTCGATGAGCGAGTTCCTCGAACTGTTCGAACGCTTGCTCGCCGCCGTGCTGGCCCGTGATTTTCCGCAGATCCGCATCGTGCTGGCGGCGTATGCCCAGCGCAGCTGCGATCTGGTGGTTTCTGCGCTGACGGACGCTTAAGCGTGCGGCTAAAGTGCATCAAGTTGGCGGGGTTCAAATCCTTCGTCGACCCGACTACGGTGAACTTCCCCAGTAACATGGCGGCCGTGGTCGGGCCCAATGGTTGCGGCAAGTCGAACATCATCGACGCCGTCCGCTGGGTGATGGGCGAGAGTTCGGCCAAGAACCTGCGCGGCGAGTCGATGACCGACGTCATCTTCAATGGCTCCACCAGCCGCAAACCGGTGAGCCAGGCGAGTATCGAGCTGGTGTTCGATAACTCCGACGGCACGCTGCTCGGCGAATACGCCGCCTATGCGGAAATTTCCATTCGCCGCAAAGTCACCCGCGACAGCCAGACCACCTATTACCTCAACGGCACCAAATGCCGCCGCCGCGATATCACCGACATCTTTCTCGGTACAGGCCTGGGCCCGCGCAGCTACTCGATCATCGAGCAGGGGATGATCTCCAAGCTGATCGAGTCCAAGCCCGAAGACTTGCGCAACTTTATTGAAGAAGCGGCGGGCATCTCCAAGTACAAGGAGCGCCGGCGCGAGACCGAAAACCGCATCCGTCGCACCCACGAAAACCTGGAACGCCTGACTGACCTGCGCGAAGAGCTTGAACGGCAGCTCGAACGCTTGCACCGCCAGGCCGAGGCCGCCAAGAAATATCAGGAATACAAGGGCGAGGAGCGTCAGCTCAAGGCTCAGCTGTCGGCCCTGCGCTGGCAGGCGTTGAACGAACAGGTCGGTCAGCGCGAAGCGATCATCGGTAATCAGGAAGTCACTTTCGAAGCCCTGGTGGCCGAGCAGCGCAACGCCGATGCCAGCATCGAACGCTTCCGTGACGGTCACCACGATCTGTCCGAGCGCTTCAATCTGGTGCAGGGGCGCTTCTATTCGGTCGGCGGCGACATCGCCCGGGTCGAGCAGAGCATCCAGCACGGTCAGCAGCGTTTACGGCAGTTGCAGGACGATCTGAAAGAAGCCGAGCGCGCGCGCCTCGAAACCGAGTCTCACTTGGGCCACGACCGCACCTTGCTGCTGACGCTGGGCGAAGAGCTGGACATGCTCACCCCCGAACAGGAAGTCACCAGCGCCGCCGCCGAAGAAGCCGCCGCTGCGCTGGAAGAATCCGAAACCACCATGCATGGCTGGCAAGAGCAGTGGGACACGTTCAACCTCACCGCTGCCGAGCCTCGTCGTCAGTCTGAAGTCCAGCAGTCACGCATCCAGCAGCTGGAAACCAGCATGGAGCGACTGGCCGATCGTCAGAAGCGTCTTGGCGAGGAGCGCGCGTTGCTGTCGGCGGACCCGGAAGACGCGGCGATCATGGAGCTCAGTGAGCAACTGGCCGCGAGTGAAGCGACCCTCGAAGATTTGCAGGCCAGCGAAGAAGCCCAGGTCGAACGCCTTGAGCAACTGCGTCAGGAATTGCAATTGGCGCTGCAAAATCAGCAGCAGGCTCAGGGCGACTTGCAGCGTCTGAACGGTCGCCTCGCCTCCCTTGAAGCCTTGCAGCAAGCCGCACTCGATCCGGGCACCGGCACCGCTGAATGGCTGCGCGAACAACATTTGGCGGACCGTCCGCGTCTGGCCGAAGGTCTGAAAGTCGAAGCCGGTTGGGAACTGGCGGTGGAAACCGTGCTCGGCGCCGACCTGCAAGCAGTGCTGGTGGATGACTTCGGCAATTTCGATCTGGCCGGTTTTGCCCAAGGCGATTTGCGCTTGCTCAGCCCGGCCAGTGATGGCGTGCGCGTGCCCGGCAGCTTGCTCGATAAAGTTGAAGCGCAGATCGATCTGTCGCCATGGTTGGGGCAGGTTAAACCAGTCGACAGCCTTGAACAGGCCTTGGCCCTGCGCAGTCAATTGACCGCCGGCGAGAGTCTGATCAGCCGCGATGGTTACTGGGTCGGTCGACACTTTTTGCGTGTGCGCCGGGCCAGCGAAGCGGAAAGCGGTGTGCTGGCTCGTGGTCAGGAAATCCAGCGCCTGGGCCTTGAGCGCGATGAGCGCGAAGCCACGGTCGAAACCCTGGAAACCCAACTTCAAAATCTCAGGGCGCAACAGCGTCAGCAGGAAAACGGTCGCGAACATTTGCGCCGTCTGCTGCAAGACGAAGCGCGTCAGCAAGGTGAGTTGAAAGCCCAGTTGTCCGCCGGTAAAGCCAAGGCCGAACAGCTTGCGTTACGTCGTACTCGTCTCGACGAAGAGCTGACCGAGTTGGGCGAGCAGCGCGCACTTGAACACGAAAACATCGGCGAAGCGCGCCTGCAATTGCAGGAAGCCCTCGACAGCATGGCGCTGGACACCGAGCAGCGTGAGTTGCTGCTGGCTCAGCGCGATAGCTTGCGCGAGCGGCTTGATCGAGTGCGTCAGGAGGCCCGGCAGCACAAGGATCACGCGCATCAACTGGCGGTGCGTCTGGGCTCGCTCAAGGCCCAGCACGATTCCACGCGTCAGGCGCTGGAACGTCTGGAAATGCAGTCCGAGCGCCTGACCGAAAAACGCGAACAGCTGAGTCTCAACCTGGAGGAGGGGGAGGCGCCGCTGGAAGAGCTGCGGTTGAAACTTGAAGAGTTGCTCGACAAGCGCATGACGGTCGACGAAGAACTCAAGACGGCGCAGATCGCTCTGGAAGACGCTGACCGTGAATTGCGTGATGCGGAAAAACGTCGCAACCAGGCCGAGCAGCAATCGCAGTTGATTCGGGGGCAGATGGAAACCCAGCGCATGGAATGGCAAGCCCTGACCGTGCGCCGCAAGACGCTTGAAGATCAGTTGCTGGAAGACGGCTACGACCTGCACGGCGTGCTCGCCACGCTGACAGCCGAGGCCAGCGAGAAGGACGCCGAAGAAGAACTCGAACGCATTGCCGCACGCATTCAGCGCCTCGGCGCGATCAACCTGGCGGCCATCGACGAATACCAGCAACAATCCGAGCGTAAACGTTATCTGGATGCGCAGAACGACGATCTGGTGGAAGCGCTGGACACGCTTGAAAACGTTATTCGCAAGATCGACAAGGAAACCCGAAACCGCTTCAAAGATACCTTTGATCAGATCAATGGCGGTTTACAGGCGCTTTTCCCAAAAGTTTTCGGTGGAGGGCGCGCGTATTTGGAACTGACGGGCGAAGATCTACTCGATACAGGGGTAACGATCATGGCGCAGCCGCCAGGAAAGAAGAACAGCACCATCCATTTGCTTTCCGGTGGCGAAAAAGCCCTGACTGCCTTGGCTCTGGTTTTTGCCATCTTCAAGTTGAATCCGGCGCCGTTCTGCATGCTCGATGAAGTTGACGCACCCTTGGATGACGCTAACGTTGGACGCTACGCACGGCTGGTCAAAGAGATGTCGCAGACGGTGCAGTTCATCTATATCACCCACAACAAGATCGCCATGGAAATGGCCGATCAACTGATGGGCGTTACGATGCACGAGCCGGGTTGCTCGCGTCTGGTGGCAGTGGATGTTGAGGAGGCGATGGCGATGGTGGAGGCCTGAGTCGGCGCTTGTAGGAAAGGTATTTTTAAGCTGTAGGACTTTTTTACCCGCCCTAACTTGCTGGCCAATCGACATATTCGCGCAAGCCATTGTGACAGACGGTGTAAAGTTGCCTTTGGTCGTGCTAGTTTAATGTCAATTTTTCGTATACGTGGGCAAAACGCCTGTCAGAACATAGAGTTGGCGCCACGTTTTAAAGCGGTTTACGAGTTGTAAACCCCTTATTTTTCAGCATTTTTTATAGAGGCACGGGATTACATGGAAATCGGTCTGCGCGAGTGGCTGATCGTCATCGGCATTATTGTCATTGCCGGTATTCTTTTCGATGGCTGGCGCCGCATGCGCGGCGGCAAGGGAAAACTGAAATTTCGTCTTGACCGGAGTTTGTCCAATCTGCCGGACGAGGACACCAGCGCCGAGCTGTTGGGCCCGCCCCGCGTGCTGGATGCCCATAAAGAACCGCAACTGGACGAGCACGATCTGCCGTCGGTGAGCATGCCTGCCCGTGAACCGCGTGAGTCGGGTTCCAAGCGCGGCAAGCGTGGCCACGGCGAGCCTTCCCAGGGCGACATGAACCTCAGCCTGGATCTGGATGGCGGCCCGAGCTTCAGCAGCCGTGACGACGACTTCCCGGATGACACCAAGGCGTCGAGTTCGACCAGCGACAAGGAACAACCGCAAGCCGAAGAAGTGCTGGTGATCAGCGTAATCTGCCGCGACGCCGCTGGCTTCAAAGGCCCGGCGCTGTTGCAGAACATTCTGGAAAGCGGTCTGCGTTTCGGCGAGATGGACATCTTCCACCGTCACGAAAGCATGGCCGGCAATGGCGAAGTTCTGTTCTCGATGGCCAATGCGGTCAAGCCGGGCGTCTTCGATCTGGACGACATCGACCACTTCAGCACGCCGGCGGTGAGTTTCTTTCTCGGTCTGCCAGGCCCGCGTCATCCCAAGCAAGCCTTCGACGTGATGGTGGCCGCAGCGCGCAAACTGTCCCAGGAGCTGAACGGTGAGCTCAAAGACGATCAGCGCAGCGTGCTGACCGCCCAGACCATCGAGCACTACCGTCAGCGCATCGTTGAATTCGAACGTCGCGCCCTGACCCAGAAGCGTTGATCTGTAGGAGCCAGGCTTGCCGGCGAAGGCGATCTTAAATACGCCTTCGCCGGCAAGCCTGGCTCCTACAATTACAATGATTTGTACAGCTTCAACAGATTGAGCAGCCTCGGCTGCTCTTTTGCTTTATGAGAGAACACCCATGACCGCCGCCAAAAACCGCATTCTAGAGCTGCGCGCTGAGCTGGATCAGCACAACTATCGCTACCATGTGCTGGACGAGCCGAGCATCCCGGACGCCGAATACGATCGGTTGTTCAATGAACTCAAGGCCCTCGAAGCAGCCAATCCCGAATTGATTACCAGCGACTCGCCGACCCAGCGCGTCGGCAGTGCGGCGCTGTCGGCGTTCACTCAGGTGCGTCACGAAGTGCCGATGCTCAGCCTCGGCAACGCCTTCGAAGAAACTGACATGCGCGAGTTCGACCGTCGTGTAACCGAAGGGCTGGACCTGCCGGTCGGCGATCTGTTCGGTGGCGGTGCGGCGGTGGAATACAGCTGCGAACCCAAGCTCGATGGCCTGGCGGTCAGCCTGTTGTATCAGGACGGCGTGCTGGTGCGCGGTGCCACTCGCGGCGATGGCACTACTGGCGAAGACATCAGCGTCAACGTACGCACCGTGCGCAACATCCCGCTCAAGCTGCACGGCACTGGCTGGCCAGCGACCCTGGAAGTGCGCGGCGAAGTGTTCATGTCCAAGGCTGGTTTCGAGCGCCTTAACGCCACGCAACTGGAAGTCGGCGGCAAGACCTTCGCCAATCCGCGCAACGCGGCGGCCGGCAGTTTGCGGCAGCTGGATTCGAAGATTACCGCCAACCGTCCGCTGGAATTCTGCTGCTATGGCATCGGTCAGATTTCGGCCGATATCGCCGACACGCACATTGGCAACCTGCAGCAACTCAAGGCCTGGGGCATGCCGATCAGTCATGAGTTGAAGCTGGCTCAGGGCATCGATCAATGCCTGGACTACTACCGTGGCATCGGTGAGCGCCGTAACGGCCTGGCCTATGAAATCGACGGCGTGGTGTTCAAGGTCAACAGTATCGCGTCCCAGCGTGAACTCGGTTTTCGCGCTCGTGAACCGCGCTGGGCGATCGCGCACAAATTCCCGGCGATGGAAGAACTCACCGAACTGCTCGACGTGGAATTCCAGGTCGGTCGTACCGGAGCGGTGACGCCCGTAGCGCGCTTGAAACCCGTCAAGGTGGCCGGCGTCACCGTGGCCAACGCGACGTTGCACAACATGGACGAAGTGGCGCGCCTTGGTTTGATGATCGGCGACACCGTGATCATCCGCCGTGCGGGCGACGTGATTCCGCAAGTGGTGCAAGTGGTCACCGAGCGTCGCCCGGATAACGCGCGGCCGGTGCAGATTCCCGAGAAGTGCCCGGTCTGCGGTTCCCATGTCGAGCGCACGCAACTGGTCAAGCGCAGCAAGGGTCGCGAAACCGTCAGCGAAGGCGCGGTGTATCGCTGCGTCGGTCGTCTGGCCTGCGGTGCGCAGCTCAAGCAAGCGATCATTCACTTCGTTTCCCGTCGCGCCATGGACATCGAAGGCCTGGGCGAGAAGAGCGTGGAGCAACTGGTGGATGAAGGCCTGGTGAACTCCCCGGCCGATCTGTACGCCCTGACGTTCGAGCAGATTGTCGACCTGGAAGGCTTTGCCGAGCTGTCGAGCAAGAACCTGCTCAGCGCCATCGAAGACAGCAAGAAGCCGAGCCTGGCGCGCTTCATCTATGCCCTCGGAATTCCCGATGTCGGCGAAGAGACGGCGAAGGTGTTGGCGCGCTCTCTCGGCTCGCTGGAGCGGGTTCAGCAGGCGTTGCCGCAAGTGCTCACGTACTTGCCGGACGTTGGCCTGGAAGTGGCTCACGAGATTCACAGCTTCTTCGAAGATGCGCATAACCAGCAGGTGATTGCCGATCTGCTGAAGCACGGTCTGCAGATTCAGGATCAGGGCGAGCTGGGTGCCGAGTTTGCCGCGAGCACCACGTTGGGTGGCTTCCTCGACAAGTTGCACATCCCTTCGGTTGGACCGGGTGGGGCGCAGAAATTGGCCGACAAATTTGGTTCGCTTGAAGCGGTGATGAGTGCCGATTGGTTGGATATGCGTCAGGCACTGCCGGAGAAGCAGGCGAATTCGGTTCGCGAGTTTTTTGCGGTTTCAGAGAATCGCCAACGTTCGATTAGTGCTGAAGCGCAATTGGCCGATTTCGGCATGCACTGGCAGAGCGAGAAGAAAGTCGTCGAAGGCTTGCCGCTGGCCGGGCAGACCTGGGTGCTGACCGGTTCGCTCGAATTGATGAGCCGCGACATCGCCAAGGACAAACTTGAAAGCCTTGGTGCCAAGGTGGCTGGCTCGGTATCGGCCAAGACCCATTGTGTGGTCGCTGGGCCGGGTGCAGGTTCCAAGTTGACGAAGGCTAATGAGCTGGGATTGAAGGTTCTCGATGAAGAAGCTTTTGTCGGGTTTCTGAAGAATCACGGTATTGCGGTTTAGTTGATCGTTCCCACGCTCTGCGTGGTAACGCATCCCGTGACGCTCCGCGTCACAGCGGACGCGGAGCGTCCGGGGCGGCATTCCCACGCAGAGCGTGGGAACGATCTTTGTCAGGGAATGATCTAGTCTGGCAAGCCCCAGGGAGAGATCGCCATGTACCGCTTCTTCGAACAGCTCAGTTCACGCATCGCTGCGCCCTTCATTGGCGAAAGCTCGCGCAACAGTAAGGTCTGGCAGTGCCGCTGCGGGCAGTCGCTGTTTTTTCGCAACAGCCAGTGCCTGGCCTGTTCGGCGGCGTTGGGTTATCAACCGGAGCAGAGTCGCTTGTCGTCGCTGCAGCCCGGCTTGCAGGCCGATACCTGGTTACTCGACGCCGATCCCGAAGCAGGCGTCTGGCGCCGCTGCGCCAACCTCGATTCCCCGGCCGCGTGCAATTGGCTGCTGCCCGCCAATGACCACGATGCGTTATGCATCGCCTGTAGCCTAAACCACACCATCCCCGACCTGTCGATTGCCGAAAACCACGAACGCTGGCGCAAGGTCGAAACGGCCAAGCGGCGTCTGGTCGCACAGTTGGTTAGCCTGGGTTTACAGGTGATTCCCAAAACCGTGGATGAAGAGACTGGCCTGGCCTTCGATTTCATTGGTGTCGACCTCCAAGGCAAGCCGCCGACCACCGGTCACGCCAACGGTCTGATCACCCTCGATATCAAAGAGGCAGACGACGCCCATCGCGAGCAGCTTCGGGTGCAGATGCATGAACCTTATCGCACGCTGCTCGGGCATTTTCGTCATGAGGTCGGGCATTACTACTGGGATCGGCTGGTAGCCAACAGCCATTGGCTGGAACAGTTCCGCAGCCTGTTCGGCGACGAGCGCGCCAGCTACGCCGACGCCCTCGAACAGCATTACCAACATGGCGCGCCGCTCGATTGGCAGCAACATTACGTCAGCGCCTACGCGACCATGCATCCATGGGAGGATTGGGCCGAAACCTGGGCTCACTACCTGCACATGATGGACGCGGTGGATACGGCGTTGGGATTTGGCATGAGTGCGCGGGAAATGGACTTCGACTACAAGCCATTTCCGCCCGACACGCTCTACGATCCACAGCATCCCGGCGGCGCGGCGTTCCTGTCGTTCGTCAATGCGTGGATCGAACTGGCCGGCATGCTGAATGAACTGTCACGCAGCATGGGGCAGCCGGATTTCTACCCGTTCGTCCTGCCGCCGGCAGTGATCGCCAAGCTGCACTTCATCCACCTGGTGATCCAGCAGGAGGGCGGCCGGGCAGATGAGGTGTTGCAAGACCTGTAGCAGCTGTCGAGCCTGCGCCAGCTGCTATGTATGGACTCGCCCTCACTGTCTACCCGCTTTTGAAAAACCGCCGCCCCGTTGCATCTATGTATTAGGCCTATTCGAGGAAGCCGTCTTCGGCTTCTGGCCAAAATTGGAAGAGCTCGTGGTTTGCCGATTACAGTCAGGCCTCGAAGGCCAGTAGCAGCTAAGGCATCAATCCACGCCGGTCTTACCTGGGGTCAATTTTTTTTCAGCAAAGGGCCGGACAGTTAGTACCTCGGTGGCAGAACTCTGTCGCTCAGTGGCTCATCGTCGCTTGCTGGCCATCACCAGCCTGGCGACGATAAGTCTGGTCATTCTGTAGAAGCACCCAGACGATTCGCAGGTTGCGGTTGGCTAACCTGACCGCAGCCTCCTTACGGCCCAGTCGGCTCATCCAGCGCAACAAGCGGCGGTCATCGGGTTGCTGGGAATCAGGTCGTAGTTGTTGCAGTACCGCATGGGCTCCCTGGATCATCAGGCTGCGTAAATAAACATCGCCGCGCTTGGTCATGTCCCCCAGCCGGACCGTCTGCCCGCTGCTGTGCTGGTCAGGCACCATGCCAAAGTACGCGGCAAACTTGCGGGCATTGGGAAATCGCTCAGGCTTGGTTTCCTTGGCCACCAGTGCCGTGGCAGTGACTGGGCCGATGCCGCGCACAGTCATCAGTCGCTTCGCCGTCATGTCGGCGTTGGCGGCCACTTCCAGGCGCCCCGTCAGCACGCTGATGCGTTCGCCCAAATGGCGCCACTCGGCCAACAGTTCGTCGATCAGTTCACGCAGCAGGCCCGGCACCGGCTGGGTGGCATCTTCCAGTACCCGCGGAATTTTCTGGCTGATCGCAACATCGCCCTGCGCCAAGGCCACGCCATGCTCGAGCAGCAGGCCGCGCATCTGATTACTCACCGCCGTGCGTCGACGCACATAGCCTTGGCGGGCGCGATGCAACGCCTGCATTGCCAGCGCCGCAACGCTTTTGACCGGCACTGCGTAGATCTTTTCATCGCGACCAGCCCGCAGAATCGCCAGCGCATCGTTGCGATCATTTTTAGGCCCGCTGCGATGTGTGGCCACCAAACCGGCTGGAAGAATCCGCGCCAGATTGCCTTGGTCTTGCAGCTGCCGGGCCCAGGCTTGAGCACCCGGACCGGTCTCCATCAGAACCACGACATGAGGCGGCAACTGGCGTAGAAACTCATAAAACGCCTCGCGCGACTTGATCCGTTGCTCGTAGTGCACCTGGCCGAGGACGTCTTCACCGGCGACCTGAAAGACCTGCTTGGCCAGATCGACCGCCACGGTTGTGCAGGCCGACAAATCGGAAGAAGACAGGGATTGATCAATCGAAGTATGCTTTTTCATGGACTCGCCCTCGCTGTCGTTGGCTGTTTAGACTGCCATCGTGGCGCATTGACGCCTCGGCTTGGGCGAGTCCATCCAATTACAGGTCGCGATCTTTTCAAGAGATATGCATGTCCTTGAAGCAGCACATATTTTTTAATCCACCCGAACGGTTGTAACTTCGTCTCAGATAGGTACAATGGCGCGGCTCGCCGTCAGGTGAGCGTCGTTATGGTGACCCCATCGGTCCCCCCGCAACGATCAACCGTGAACCCGGTCAGGCCTGGAAGGGAGCAGCCGCAGCGGTGACATTGTGTGCCGGGGTGTGGCTGGTGGGGTTACCACCTTTCTCTAAGTCCTTGATTCTACAAGGATTTATCAGTAAAAAAATCTCGAAGTGTGACAGCGTTTAGGTACACCTAAGTGGTGCACTGTGCTGGGTATTCTACTAATCGAATTCCTCATCTCCAAGCTCCTCCGTTTCGCGGACGACCTTTCTACGCTGGTGTCTGACTCGTGCCATCTTTTCTGATGGTCGAGCAAGCTAATTCCTCAACAGCTTTTGTGGCACTAGGCTGTTTGCATTCGACTCGACCAGCCATTTGCACCGGATTTGACCAGTACGCTTCGTGGTCACGACCAGCAGAGAACGACCATCTGCGGACGTTCAGCTTGTAACAGATTGGCTAGTTACTTTCTTGGAAAATGTCTTACCAAAAGCAATCCACCATTTTTCATAATAGAAGGTCGAGATATGCGCGGTGAGAAAAATTGCGGCGAACAACAAAGGGCGCTTCAAATATTTTATGACGGTATCTCCGCTACCCAGCCAAGTCTGTCCTAGCAGCGGATGAACAACATAGAGAGCGTACGAGATCGTGGCGATATAAAATAGAACGCGATTATTCAGAATCTGGGCAACTCGTGTCCGGCTATTGAGTAACGTGCTCCCCACCATTGCTGCGGCAAGATAGGGGCGGAAGTAGTTCATGAAGCCCGCATCGGGATGACAGGACAAGGCAAACAGGAGGAATAAAAGTATTTGCGCGATCCCCATTTGTGTCGGAAGTTTCACAAGGGTTTTGCCCAGCCTGTTGTTGTATATCAGTGCCAGTATGCATCCAGAAAGTATTTCATCAATGCGGTAATAAGTGTTGATTGCGACATGGGCATCATTCATGACTCGGTACAGCGTGACGGCGATGCAGAGAAAAGGGATTAGCACTACCCACTTGTTTCTCATCAGAACTACCAGCAAAGCTATGGCGACATAAAATTGGACCTCCATGCACAAACTCCATAGGTGGCCATTTGCATTGCCAAGCCACATAGGCGGCCAGTTGGCAATGAACAGAAAGTTTGCGATGTAGAAATCCGAAGTGCTGTTCATGAAAAATAAAGCAATTACCATGTACAACCAAGCGAGAGGCACAATCCGAAAGAACCTGCGGATTAAAAAATCTACGACACTATTGTTGCTGAGCAGAAAACTTGTTATCAGGAAGCCCGATAGCGTAAAAAATATAGCCATTCCCATAACGCCTGCGGCGGAATTCAATTGCCAATGCTTTGGGCCAAGTGGTAGCAGGTGGCACGCCAAGACAAGCAAGATGCTCGTGCCGCGCCATCCATCAAGTACACTTAATCGAGAGCCCGCTACGGAACTACCATTCATATTTTTATTCTCTCGTTGGATTGTGTGCCTCAATTAGTCGCAGCGGTGAAAATTTCATGAGATCAGACCATTTACAGCCTGTAGTCTAGGACACCTTTTTCACTTTACACTTCACGCCATGAAAAAATTCTAGTCGCGAGGAATTCTCTAAATGACTGGGTTTTTGACGTGGCTTGATAGCATGGCGCTAAGTGAATCGCCCACCTTTTGGTAGATACCCGTGACCGGCGGCTTTTGGCCGTTTTCTGTCGGTCGTCGCTACGGCGTCTGTTGGTCAAGTCGAATGCAAACGGTTGCTCAGCACGGATGGGACAGACACTGCGTCAATTTCCCCCTCGCTGTTCATGGAGTGATATCGTGTTTCTTCGCATTACCTATAAAAACATCTCTTCCGGGCATCCTGCACTGGTCGAGCGGTACCAACCCTAGCGACAACGAGCCTGACTCATGGATGAGAAATACCGCAGGGCGGTGGATGCCGCCGCGATTTTTTCCGAGACCGATCTGAGCGGCCGGATCACCCACGTCAACGATCAATTTTGTGCCGTGTCCGGCTATAGCCGAGAAGAACTGCTCGGGCAGAACCATCGTCTCCTCAACTCGGGTCTGCACTCCGCTGATTTCTTCGCTGCCATGTGGCGCACCATTGCCTTGGGCAAGGTCTGGAAAGGCGAGATCTGCAATCGCGCCAAGGATGGCAGCCTGTATTGGGTCGACAGCACCATGGTGCCGGTGCTTGATGACGCCACCGGGCGGGTTGATCGATACCTTTCGATTCGGTTCGACATCAGTGAGAAACGCCAATTGCTGCATTCACTGCAATGGCGGGTGGGGCATGACGTGCTGACCGGGCTGCCGAATCGCGCGTTTCTCTCGGATTTGCTGGATCAGGCGCTGGAGTTCGCCCGGAACGAAAACATCCCGCTGGCGGTGTGCATGCTCGACCTCGACGGCTTCAAAGCGGTCAACGATGGCTACGGGCATGCCAGTGGCGATTTGCTGCTGGTCGAGGTGGCCAAGCGTTTGCGCGCCATTGTGCGCGGCGAAGATGTGGTGGCGCGGCTGGCCGGTGACGAGTTTGTGCTGGTGTTGCGTTACGTGCGTGATCTGCCGGAATTGCGTGCGGCGTTGAACCGGGTGCTCGGCGCCATTTCGGCACCGTACTCGCTGCATGGCAAAGGCATCAATGTGTTTGCCAGTATCGGTGTCACCCTGTTCCCTCATGACAATGAAGATGCCGAAACCTTGTTGCGTCATGCCGATCAGGCCATGTACGTGGCGAAACAAAGCGGTCGCAATCGCTTTCATTTGTTCGACGTGTCCCGGGATCAGGAGGTCAAGGCCACTCACCAGACGGTCGAGCGAGTGCGCCAGGCGCTGGCTGCCGGTGAGTTGCGCGTGCATTTCCAGCCCAAGGTGAATATGCGTCGTGGTGAGGTTGTCGGCCTCGAGGCGTTGTTACGTTGGGAGCATCCGCAACACGGCATGGTGCCGGCCCGGGAGTTTTTGCCGCTGGTGGAGGAGACGGACCTGATCATCGATATTGGTGAATGGGTGATGGATCAGGTCCTGTCGCAGTTGCACCATTGGCAGCAGGTGGGGCAGGGCTGGCCAGTCAGCATTAATATTGCGGCGCGACATTTTCAGTGCGCGGATTTCGTCCACCGGCTCAAACATGTGCTCGCCCGGCATGCCCAAGTGGCTCCGCAGATGCTCGATCTGGAAATTGTCGAGTCGGTGGCGATCGAGAACATTCAGCATGTCAGTGCCTGTTTACAGGCCTGTCAGGCGCTGGGGGTGCAGTTTTCACTGGGCGACTTTGGCACCGGTTATTCGTCCCTGAGCTATCTCAAGCGTTTGCAAACCCAAACCATCAAGATCGACAAGTCGTTCGTGCGCGACATCCTTAAAGATCGTGATGATTTGGCCCTGACCATGGCGGTCATTGGCCTGGCTCGGGCGTTTGGTCGGCAGGTGATCGCTGAAGGGCTGGAAAGTATCGAGCACGGTGAATTGCTGCTGCGCCTGGGCTGCGAAGTTGCTCAAGGCTATTTCATTGCCCGGCCGATGCCGCCCGCAGAGGTGCCGGGCTGGGTCGAAGGTTTTGTTGCGCCGCCGCAATGGCAGGTGCTGGAGCAGGCGGGCTGAACGCGGTCTATGTAGCTGCCGAACGCAGCCTTCAGCAGTTGCTACAGATCTCCGGGGCCGCCGATATACAGTCGAATGATGTCATCAATTTCCCCGGACATTTTCATTCGCAGCAAGGTGCGCAAAATGCGCTGCACGGGCACCTTGGGATCGTTGCGGATGTAGCAGCCGACACTCTGTTCCTGCAGCACCGCCACGCCTTTGAGTTGCCGGTCGGGCAGCAGGCGCTGATTGAACCAGTCCAGCGTCCATTGATTGCTCACGGCGTAGTGATAGCGTCCGGCCAGGAGTTTTTCCAACACTTGTTCCTGATTGCGCGCGTCTTCGCGATGCAGTCGGTCGGCGTCGAACAGTGGTTGCAGCGTTGGGTAGGTGTAGCCGAGTACCGTGCCGACGGGTTGTCGCGACAAGTTCGCAGGCGTCACTGAGGTGAGCGGATCTGGCCGGCTGATCAACAGGTCGCGCTGAAACCAGAGCGGAATGCTCCAGAGGTAGTCCCCGGACTGATTCGGCAGCCAGGACTGCGCCGCATAGCAGCGGATATCGACCTCGCCGTGTTCCATGGCGTTTTGCACTCGCGTGCGAGGCAGCACGTGAAATTCGGCCGGCACGCCGACCTGGGTCGCGAGGCTGACCATCACGTCGTGCAGGATGCCTTGGGTCGGGTGGCCGCGCTCCAGTTGCACCATCGGCATCGCCCAACTGTCGGGCACCACGAAGCGCAACGGCGCCTCGGCGCCAGTGACATTCAGGCTGATCAACAGCAGTGCCCCCAAGGCCAGGCGCATAAACGCTCCGGTACTGTTAAAACCCGAGCCGATAAAAGCCCCCCAAAGACCATCTTAGCCAGATTAGACGAGCGCACCGGATGCAATTTTGGCCTTGCTCCGCTAGCATTAGCCGCTTCTGTTCCTTCGTTGCGACGGTTTTCGATGAGTTATCAGGTTCTTGCACGTAAATGGCGTCCGCGCTCGTTCCGCGAAATGGTCGGCCAGACCCATGTGCTCAAGGCTCTGATCAATGCCTTGGACAGCCAGCGGCTGCACCACGCCTATCTGTTTACCGGTACTCGCGGGGTCGGCAAGACCACTATCGCGCGGATCATCGCCAAATGCCTGAACTGTGAAACAGGTATCACTTCGACGCCTTGCGGCGAGTGTTCGGTGTGCCGCGAGATCGATGAGGGCCGCTTCGTCGACCTGATCGAGATCGACGCCGCGAGCCGGACCAAGGTCGAAGACACCCGCGAATTGCTCGACAACGTGCAGTACGCGCCGAGCCGCGGGCGCTTCAAGGTCTACCTGATCGACGAAGTGCACATGCTCTCCAGCCATTCCTTCAATGCGCTGTTGAAAACCCTTGAAGAGCCGCCGCCCTACGTCAAGTTCATCCTGGCGACGACCGATCCGCAGAAACTTCCTGCAACGATTCTTTCGCGGTGCCTGCAGTTCTCTCTGAAGAACATGACGCCGGAGCGGGTGGTCGAGCATTTGAGCCACGTGCTCAATGTCGAAAAAGTGCCGTTCGAAGACGACGCGCTGTGGCTGTTGGGCCGTGCTGCCGACGGTTCGATGCGCGACGCCATGAGCCTGACCGACCAGGCGATCGCCTTCGGTGAAGGCAAAGTCATGGCTGCCGACGTACGGGCGATGCTCGGTACGCTCGATCACGGTCAGGTCTACGACGTTCTGCATGCGCTGATCGAAGGCGACGCCAAGGCATTGCTCGAAGCCGTCCGTCATCTGGCCGAACAAGGCCCGGACTGGAACGGTGTGCTCTCGGAAATTCTCAACGTGCTGCACCGTGTCGCCATCGCCCAAGCCCTGCCTGAAGGCGTCGACAACGGTCATGGCGACCGTGATCGGGTGCTGGCGCTGGCCCAGGCATTGCCGGCCGAAGACGTGCAGTTCTATTACCAGATGGGCCTGATCGGCCGCCGTGACTTGCCGCTGGCGCCGGACCCGCGCGGTGGTTTCGAAATGGTCCTGCTGCGAATGCTCGCGTTCCGACCGGCAGACACCGTGGACGCTCCGAGGCAACCACTAAAGCCAGTGGGGATCAGCCAGGCCACAGTTGATTCCGCAAACTCAGTGGCTGCCGCGCCCGTTGTGGCGCCGGTAGTCGCTGCGGCAGTTGCACCGGCAGTTGCACCGGCAGTGGCAACCGTTGCGCCTGCGCCGGTTGCGGCGGTGGTTGCTCCCGTGCAAGCGCCCGAGCCTGAGCCAGTTGCGCCCGTGGTCGTGCTCGAGCCTGTCGTTGAGGCAGTAGCGGTCGAAGCAGTCGTCGATCTGCCCTGGAACGACCCGATAGAACCCGAAGTCGTTCAGGAACCCGCCGTCGAGCCGGTGCTGGAAACTGCCGGCGAACAGCCCGAATTGGCGCCGATGCCATTGCCGACCCCCGACAGCGTGGTGCCGGACGCACCGGAGTGGGCCGCTGCGCCGATTCCAGAGCCGTCGGTGGCCGAAGTCGATGCCGCGACGCCGGGCATGGACCTGGATGACGAGCCGCCGCTGGACGAGGATTACATCGAGCCGGATATGGAATCGGCGTACAGCTACCTCGATGAACTGGCCAGCGAACACACCGCCGAGCCAGTGCCGGAACCCGAGCCTGAGCCGGCCGCCATGCCGGCCACCGGTCTGGCGCTGCAATGGCTGGAGCTGTTCCCGAAACTGCCGATCTCCGGTATGACCGGCAGCATCGCCGCCAACTGCACGCTGATCGCCGTCGAGGGTGACAACTGGCTGATGCACCTGGACCCGGCCCACAGCGCGTTGTTCAACGCGACTCAACAGCGTCGCTTGAACGATGCGTTGAACCAGTTTCATGGGCGTACGCTGAACCTGAGCATGGAGCTGATCAAGCCCGAGCAGGAAACCCCGGCCCAGGCCGCGTCCCGGCGCCGTGCGAACCGTCAGCGCGAGGCCGAAGAGTCGATCCACGGTGATCCGTTCATCCAGCAAATGATGCAGCAGTTCGGTGCGGTCGTCCGTAACGATACTATTGAACCTGTCGAGACCCTGGTCACTCAGGGCTAATAACTGAAGGCGTTCGGCCGAAAGGGCCGGGCGCTGTTTTTATCCAAGTACTTTTGAGGTGATTCCCATGATGAAAGGTGGCATGGCCGGCCTGATGAAGCAGGCACAGCAGATGCAGGAAAAAATGGCCAAGATGCAGGAAGAGCTGGCCAACGCCGAAGTCACCGGCAAAGCCGGTGGCGATATGGTCACCGTGGTGATGACCGGTCGTCACGACGTCAAGCGTGTGACCATCGATCCAAGCCTGGTCGAAGGCTTGAGCGAAGACGACAAAGAGATGCTGGAGGCTGTGTTCGCCGCTGCCGTCAACGATGCCGTGCGCAAGATCGAAGCCAACAGCCAGGACAAAATGTCCGGCATGACCGCTGGCATGCAACTGCCACCGGGTATGAAACTGCCATTCTGATTCGCTAAAGCGTGTCGGATGGGCTACAAAAAAATGCCAGGCATCGCGCCTGGCATTTTTGTTTCTGTCAGTTGGAAATGCCGATCGTTCCCACGTCGAGGCGTCGAACCGTCTGCGTGGGAATGCCTCAATGGACGCTCTGCGTCCGCTTTGGGAGGGACGCGGAGCGTCCCGGGCTGCATTCCTTTGCTGCGCGTGGGAACGATCGGGGCTAGACAGAAACATCGAACGCGCCACTGCCACAACGGTCTGCTCCCTATACCGCCGAATTCATCGATCAAAGGAGACGCTCACATGCCAGACGCATTGACCCTCAACCAACGTATCGTTCTGGCGTCCCGCCCGGTAGGCGCGCCGACTCCGGAGAATTTCCGCCTGGAGCGCGTTGCGCTGGCGGACCTGGCCGACGGTCAGGTGCTGCTCAAGACCCTTTACCTGTCGCTCGATCCCTACATGCGCGGACGCATGAGCGACGCGCCGTCCTACGCCGCACCGGTTGAAATCGGCGAGGTGATGACCGGTGGCGCTGTCAGCCGAGTCGAGCGCTCGCTGAATCCGAAATTCCACGAAGGTGATCTGGTGGTCGGTTCCACCGGTTGGCAGAGCCACAGCATCAGTGACGGTCGTAACATCATTCCGGTGCCGTCCGGGCTGCCGAGCCCGTCAATGGCCTTGGGCGTGTTGGGCATGCCCGGCATGACGGCGTATATGGGCCTGATGGACATCGGCCAGCCCAAGGCCGGCGAAACCCTGGTGGTTGCGGCTGCGTCCGGGGCGGTGGGTTCGGTGGTCGGTCAGGTGGCGAAGATCAAGGGCCTGCGCGTGGTCGGCGTGGCCGGTGGCGCGGACAAGTGCCGTTATGTGGTTGAAGAGCTGGGCTTCGATGCCTGCATCGACCACAAGAGTCCGAACTTCGCCGATGATTTGGCCAAGGCGTGCTCCGAGGGCATCGACATTTATTTCGAAAACGTCGGCGGCAAGGTTTTCGAGGCAGTGCTGCCGCTGCTCAAGCCCAAGGCGCGAATTCCTCTGTGTGGCCTGATTGCGTCCTACAACGCCTACGAAGCCCCGAGCGGCCCGGATCGCCTGCCGCAATTGCAACGGACGATATTGACCAAGCGTGTGCGCATCCAGGGCTTCATCGTGTTCGACGACTACGGCGACCGTCAGCCGGAATTCGTCAGTGCCATGGCGCCGTGGGTGCGCGACGGCAAGGTGAAGTTCCGCGAAGACGTGGTCGATGGCCTGGAGCAGGCACCCGAAGCGTTCATCGGTCTGCTGGAAGGTCGCAACTTCGGCAAACTGGTTGTACGGGTCGCCCAGGACTGAGTAATTGACGCTAAACAGAGGCGCGGGTATAAACCGCGTCTCGTTGTTTTGTCGGACTTTTCCCCATGAGCTTCAGCCCTTTGATTCGCCAACTGATCGACGCCCTGCGAATTTTGCCAGGTGTGGGTCAGAAAACCGCCCAGCGCATGGCATTGCAGTTGCTCGAACGTGATCGCAGCGGCGGCTCGCGACTGGCCCTGGCGCTGAGCCAGGCCATGGAAGGGGTGGGCCATTGCCGGTTGTGCCGCACGCTGACTGAAGATGACCTCTGCCCGCAATGCGCCGATACCCGTCGCGACGACACCTTGCTCTGCGTGGTGGAAGGGCCAATGGACGTCTACGCAGTGGAGCAGACCGGTTTCCGTGGTCGCTACTTCGTGCTCAAGGGCCATCTGTCGCCGCTCGACGGACTCGGGCCGGAAGCCATCGGTATTCCGCAACTGCTGGCGCGTATCGAAGAGGCGGGCACGTTCACTGAAGTCATCCTTGCGACCAACCCGACCGTGGAAGGTGAAGCCACAGCGCATTACATTGCCCAATTGCTCAGCAACAAAGGCGTGATCGCCTCGCGCATCGCCCACGGCGTGCCATTGGGCGGCGAGCTGGAGTTGGTGGATGGCGGGACGTTGGCGCATTCGTTTGCCGGGCGTAAGCCGATCGCTTTGTAAGCTTCTACCGTGTCACCTCTTGAAAACCAAGCAAGCGCTCGGTAAGTTCGCTGAACCTTCAGTGGAGTTCGCCGATGCCTGCCTTTCAGGAATACTTCGATCCCAGCCACCAATTGGTCCGCGACAGCGTCAGACGCTTCGTCGAGCGCGAGATCTTGCCGGACATCGACCAGTGGGAAGAAGCCGAAAGCTTTCCCCGTGATCTCTATCAAAAGGCCGGCGCGGCGGGGATTCTGGGGATCGGTTATCCCGAGGCCCTGGGTGGCAGCCACGAAGGCGATCTGTTCGCCAAGGTCGCCGCCAGCGAAGAGCTGATGCGCTGCGGCTCCGGCGGCTTGGTGGCGGGGCTCGGCTCGCTGGACATCGGCCTGCCGCCGATCCTCAAGTGGGCCAGGCCTGAAGTCCGCGATCGCGTTGTACCGCAGGTGCTCGCCGGCGAGAAAATCAGCGCCCTGGCGGTTACCGAGCCCAGTGGTGGCTCTGACGTCGCCAACCTGCAAACCCGCGCCGTGCGTGACGGCGAGTTTTACCGGGTCAGCGGCAGCAAAACCTTTATCACCAGTGGCGTCCGCGCGGATTTTTACACCGTCGCGGTGCGCACCGGTGCGCCAGGTTTCGGTGGCATCAGCCTGCTATTGATCGAGAAGGGCGCGCCCGGTTTTACGGTCGGCCGTCGCTTAAAGAAAATGGGCTGGTGGGCGTCGGACACCGCCGAACTGTTCTTCGACGATTGCCGGGTACCTGTAGGAAACCTGATCGGCGCCGAAAACATGGGCTTCGCCTGCATCATGGGCAACTTCCAGAGCGAACGCCTGGCGTTGGCGCTAATGGCCAACATGACCGCGCAACTGGCGCTGGAAGAGAGCCTGAAATGGGCTCGCCAACGTGAAGCATTCGGTAAACCCATCGGCAAGTTTCAGGTGCTCAAGCATCGCCTTGCCGAAATGGCCACGGCGCTGGAAGTGTCACGGGAATTCACCTACCGCCAGGCAGCGAAAATGGCGGCGGGGCAGAGTGTGATCAAGGAGATTTCCATGGCCAAGAATTTTGCTACCGACACGGCTGATCGGATTACTGCGGATGCGGTGCAGATTCTGGGCGGGTTGGGCTATATGCGGGAGAGTTTGGTGGAGAGGTTGTACCGGGACAATCGGATACTGTCGATCGGTGGCGGTACCCGGGAAGTGATGAACGAGATCATCAGTAAGCAGATGGGGCTTTAGTAGACATGATCGTTCCCACGCTCCGCGTGGGAATGCCTCAATGGACGCTCTGCGTCCGCTGTTGGGACGCGGAGCGTCCCGGGCTGCATTCCCACGCGGAGCGTGGGAACGATCTAAAGCACGGCCTTACTTATCGCTCAACGCAAACTGCGTCAGGCAAAACGTTGGAATACCCATGTCTTCCAGTCGCTGCGACCCGCCCAACTCTGGCAAATCAATGATTGCCGCCGCTTCATGAACCCGGGCACCCATGCGTCGAACCAGGTTCGCCGCCGCAATCAGCGTACCGCCCGTGGCGATCAGGTCATCGAACATCACCACCGAATCGCCCTCGCACAGGCTGTCGGCGTGGACTTCGAGGAACGCTTCGCCGTACTCGGTCGCATAACCCTCGGCCAGCACGTCGGCCGGCAGCTTGCCTTGCTTGCGGAACAGCACCAGTGGCTTGTTCAGTTGATAGGCCAGGACCGAACCAATCAGAAAACCACGAGCGTCCATCGCACCGATATGGGTGAAGTCGGCCTCGACATAACGATGGGCAAAGCTGTCCATCACCAGGCGCAGGGCCGTGGGGGACTGGAACAGCGGGGTAATGTCGCGAAAGATCACGCCCGGCTTGGGAAAGTCGATCACGGGGCGGATGAGGGATTTGATGTCGAAGGAGTCGAAGGCCATAGTCGAAGAATCCTGGCAGGCTGCAAACGACGCAGTATAACGGCGGCTGAACCGTTTCGCTCAGCCGCAATTGTTGCAATCAGCCTTCGAGCGAGCCACCGGCCAGGGCGCAGAGCTGGATCGGGTCGAGGATATGAATTTCCTTGCCTTCGGCGGCAATCAGTTCGTTTTGCTGGAAACGAGTGAATACCCGGGACACGGTTTCCACCGCCAGGCCCAGGTAATTACCGATTTCGTTGCGCGACATACTCAGGCGGAACTGGTTGGCCGAGAACCCCCTGGCGCGGAAGCGGGCCGACAGGTTGACCAGGAACGTGGCGATGCGCTCGTCGGCGGTTTTCTTCGACAGCAGCAACATCATTTGCTGGTCGTCGCGAATCTCGCGACTCATCACGCGCATCAACTGGCGGCGCAGTTGCGGCAGTTGCAGCGCCAGTTCGTCAAGGCGCTCGAAAGGGATTTCACACACCGATGTGGTTTCCATGGCTTGCGCCGAGACCGGGTGTTTTTCGGTGTCCATGCCCGACAGGCCGACCAGTTCACTCGGCAGGTGGAAACCGGTGAGTTGTTCTTCGCCGCCATCGCTCAGGCTGAAGGTCTTCAGGGCGCCAGAGCGTACTGCATAAACGGAATCGAAGGTGTCGCCCTGGCGGAACAGGAACTCGCCTTTTTTCAGCGGGCGGCCACGTTTGACGATTTCGTCCAGCGCATCCATGTCTTCCAGATTCAGAGAAAGTGGCAAGCAGAGGGGGGCCAGGCTGCAATCCTTGCAATGGGCCTGGCTGTGAGCGCGCAGTTTTACTTGCTCGGACATTTCTTCAATCCTTGTGGGAAAACACACATAAGCTGTAAGGGTAACCCACGGGAGGACCTTCAGGCACGCGGCGATTTTGTCGCAGGGTCGTAAAGTCAGCGTTTCGTCGACCGGCAAGTTTGCTAGATCACCCGTGAAAACCGCTGGCGATTTTGCTGTTCCAGGTACGCGTCGAACACCATGCACACCGAACGCACCAGCAATCGTCCGGCGGGCAGTACGATGATCCTTTCGTTATCAAGCTCGATGAGTCCGTCGTCGGTCATTCCCTGCAACTGTGGCCAGAGTTCGCCGAAGTAGCCCTGAAAGTCGATGTTGAAGGCGTGTTCGATCTGGGCGAATTCCAGACTGAAATGGCAGATCAACTGCTGAATTACCGCTCGGCGCAAGCGATCATCGGCGTTGCATATCAGGCCACGGCTGGTCGCCAACTGCGCGACGGCGAGCGCGTTCTGGTACTGGTTCAGGTCGCTGTTGTTCTGGCAGTAGAGGTCGCCGATCTGACTGATGGCCGACACCCCCAGCCCGATCAAATCGCAATGACCGTGGGTGGTATAGCCCTGGAAGTTGCGTTGCAGCGTCGACTCTTCCTGCGCAATGGCCAACTCATCGTCGGGCAGCGCGAAGTGGTCCATGCCGATGTAGCGGTAGCCGGCAGCGGTCAGTTGTTCGATGGTGCGCTGGAGCATTTCCAGCTTCTGCGCCGGCGTCGGCAGCTCGTGGCTGTTGATCCGCCGTTGTGGCATGAAGCGTTCCGGCAGGTGCGCGTAGTTGAACACCGAGAGGCGGTCCGGTTGCAGGTTGATGACTTCATCGACGGTGCGGGCGAAATTCTCGGGTGTCTGTCTCGGCAAGCCATAGATCAGGTCAATGTTGATCGAGCGGAACTGCAGCGTGCGGGCGGCATCGACCACCGCGCGGGTTTCTTCCAGGCTTTGCAGGCGATTGACCGCCCGTTGCACCGCCGGGTCGAGGTCTTGCAGGCCGATACTGACCCGATTGAAACCCAATTCACGGAGCAGGCCCATGGTCGACCAGTCGGCTTCGCGAGGGTCGATTTCGATGCCGTAGTCGCCGGAATCGTCGTCCAGCAAGTTGAAGCTTTTGCGCAACTGGGCCATCAACTGGCGCAGTTCATCGTGATTGAGAAAGGTCGGGGTGCCGCCGCCGAAATGCAGTTGCTCGACTGTCTGCGCGGGGTCGAGGTGGCAGGCGATCAACTGGATTTCCTGTTCAAGGCGCTGCAAATAGGGCAGGGCCCGGCCGCGGTCCTTGGTGATGACCTTGTTGCAGGCGCAGTAGTAGCAAATGTTCGCGCAGAACGGCACATGCACATACAGCGATAATGGGCGCAGCGCCTTGCGGCTTTCGCGCAGCGCATGGAACAGGTCGAAAGTGCCGACATGGCCATCGAATTGCACGGCGGTCGGATACGAGGTGTAACGCGGTCCCGCCAGGTCATAACGGCGGATCAGATCGGTGTCCCAACGAATGGCGTCGAGCAACATGCGGGCATTCCCCCGGATAGGCTGGCAGTGTCAGCGAGTCTATGGGGAGGCGTGGAGGGCCATCTTGATTTGCATCAACGGTCAGGATCGGTGTGCCTGTGAGGGCCTCTTCGCGGGCAAGCCTCGCTCCTACAGAAGATTGCGATCCCTTGTAGGAGCGAGGCTTGCCCGCGAAGGGGGCACCACCGATCTAATGGCCCATGAGCCAATGCTGATGCGGTCCCGGCAAGGTCCAGATGCCGAACAGAATCACCAGTAATCCTCCCGCCATCCGCACGCTACGCTTGCGCAACAACGCCGTGACCCGTTCAGCCGCCAGCCCCGTGGCGAGCAATACTGGCCAGGTGCCCAGCCCGAACGCGAGCATCAAAAGCGCACTGTCCAGCGCATTGCCCTGACTCGCCGACCACAGCAACGTGCTGTAAACCAACCCGCACGGCAGCCAGCCCCAGAGCGCGCCCAGCAGCAACGCGCGGGGTACGCTCGACACCGGCAGCAGTTTATTGGCAACCGGCTGGATATGCCGCCACAGGCCGCGACCGAGGCTTTCGATGCGGGTCAGGCCGCTCCACCAACCGGCGAGGTACAAGCCCATGGCGACCAACAGCAATCCGGCGATGACGCGCATGAACATCGCCGCCGGGCTGTTGGCCACCGCCCACCCGGCCAGACCGATCAGCAGACCTGCCGTTGCATAGCTGAGAATTCGCCCCAGGTTGTAGGCCAGCAGCAGTCGAAAGCGTCGGCTGCGTTGTTCCTTGGGAATCGCCAGGGTCAACGCGCCCATCAAACCGCCGCACATGCCCAGGCAATGCCCGCCACCGAGCAGACCGAGAATCACCGCAGACACCAGCAGCGGCGCCAACTCAAGCATGGGGTGGGGCCTTGTCATCCGGTTTGGACGGATGGCCGCTGGCCTCGTCGACGGCCGCCTTGTGGTTCGGGTCCTGGTCGTCGAACAGAATGCTGTGGGCCGGGCCGTCAAGGTCGTCGTACTGACCGCTGTCGACTGCCCAGAAGAAGATATAAATAGCGATGGCCACGATCAGCAGCGCGGCCGGGATCATCACGTAGAGAGCTGGCATCTGGACTCCATGCCCGCGCGGCTCAGGCCGGCAGCGGGCGGGTTTCTGGCGTGGCGCTGACCGCAGGCGTCTTTGGCAGGCGAGTCAGGCGCAGGGCGTTCAGCACCACGGTCAACGAACTGATGGACATGCCGACCGCGGCCCATACCGGAGTGATCCAGCCGAGGGCGGCGAACGGCAACATAAGGCCATTGTACAGCCCGGCCCACAGCAGGTTCTCGATGATTACCCGACGGGTGCGTCGAGCCAGGCTGAAGGCTTGTACCAGTGCGTCGAGGCGGTTCGACAGCAATACCGCGTCGGCACTGGTTTTCGCCAGGTCGGTGGCCGAACCCATGGCCACGCTGATGTCGGCGGCGGCCAGCACTGGCACGTCGTTGACTCCGTCACCGAGCATCAACACCTTGCGGCCTTCCTTGTGCAGCTGTTGCAGGACCTGCAATTTGTCGTCCGGACGCAAGCCGCCACGGGCTTCATCGATACCGAGTTCCGCGGCGACACTGGCGACCATCGGCGAGCTGTCACCGGACAGTAACAGCGTGCGCCAGCCGCGAGACTTGCAGGCGGCGAGCAGGGCGGGCGCGTCGGCGCGTAGGCGGTCGTCGAGAACAAACCACGCCAACGGCCCCTGGCTGTCGCCGAGCAACAGCCATTGACCGGCTTCATCTGGCATCAACGGCACGGCAGCGCCACTGAGTTCACAGACAAAACCCGGTTGGCCGATGCGCAGGCGTTTCTCATCGACCAATCCTTCGAGGCCTAGCCCCGGCGTGCTGTGGACTTCTTCGGCAGCGAGCGGCGCGCGGCCAAATGCGCGGGCGATCGGGTGTTCAGAGCGGTTTTCCAGGGCAGCGGCCAGGCTCAGGCATTGATCGCTGTTGAGTGCGCCGAGCGGGCGAATCGAACGCAAGGCCAGGCGACCTTCCGTCAACGTGCCGGTCTTGTCGAAGATCACCGTGTCGATCTGGTTCAGGCCTTCCAGCACATGACCGCGAGTCAGCAGCAAACCGAGTTTGTGCAGTGTTCCGGTGGCGGCAGTGAGGGCGGTCGGCGTGGCGAGGGACAAGGCGCACGGGCATGTCGCAACGAGCATCGCCAAAACAATCCAGAAGGCCCGCGACGAATCCAGTTCCCACCAGATCAGGCCGATGACGGCAGCGGCAATCAGCGACAGCAGCAGGAACCATTGCGCGGCGCGGTCGGCCATTTCCGCCAGTCGCGGCTTCTCGGCCTGAGCACGGTCCAGCAGGCGGACGATGGCGGACAGTCGGGTGTCTTGACCCAGCGCCAGGACTTCCACGGTCAATGCACCTTCGACATTCAGGGTGCCGGCCGTGACGGCATCGCCCGGCGTGCGCGGCTGTGGCAGGTATTCGCCGGTGAGCAGGGATTCGTCGATGCTCGACTGACCGTCGAGGATCTTGCCGTCAGCCGGAAGGATTGCGCCGGGATGCACCAGCACCTGATCGCCGACGCGCAGTTCACTCAGCAGGATCCGCTCGCTCTGGCCGTCGGCACTTAGCCGCAAGCACGAGGCGGGTAACAGATTGACCAGTTGCGCGGTGGCGGCGGCGGTGCGTTCGCGGGCACGGCGTTCCAGATACCGTCCGGCCAGCAGGAACAGCGCGAACATTCCCACCGCATCGAAATACAGTTCACCGACGCCGGTGATCGAAGTCCAGATCCCGGCGATATAGGCACCGCCAATCGCCAGCGACACCGAGACGTCCATGGTCAGGTGCCGGGTGCGCAAGTCGCGCATGGCGCCTTTGAAGAACGGCGCGCAGCTGTAGAACACAATCGGGGTTGTGAGAAATAGCGCGACCCAACGCAGGATAGTGTGCAGCTCGGGGCTGAGATCGATGTTGAATTCCGGCCAGGTGGCCATGGTCGCCATCATCGCCTGGAACCACAGCAGCCCGGCCACGCCGAGCTGGCGCAGGGCCAGGCGGTTTTCGCTGGCCAGTTGTTCGCTGGCGCGGTCGGCTTGATACGGGTGGGCGGCGTATCCGATATGGCGCAATTCGCTGAGCACCTGGCTCAGCGGCAGTTGCGCGTCAGCCCAGCGCACGTGCAGGCGATGGTTGGACAGGTTCAGGCGCGCTTCGGCCACCGCCGGCAAGCCGCGCAGGTGTTTCTCGATCA